>NZ_JBSRYV010000001.1:0-3284462 GCF_054057015.1 Bradyrhizobium sp. JR3.5 | reverse complement strand
CACGGTTAGCAAGACGCAGATCCAAAGATCCATTCGCTGCAGGCCACAGCTCGTTGCAGAATTGGATAATTTTCGCTTCAATCGTCTTTCACTGTCCGCGGGCGGCACAGCAATAATAAAGTCATGGAGAATTCATGCAATCGATCGTCATTGCCCAGGGCGGCGGCCCCACCGCTGTGATCAACCAGACGCTGTGCGGCGCCATCCTTGCCGCGCGCAGGCATGATCCGTCGTTGCAGATTCTCGGCGCGCGCTATGGCGTGCGCGGCCTCACGGCGGACAACGTCGTCGACCTCACCGCCGTCCCCGAGGCGGATCTGCACCGCCTCGGCAATACGCCCAATTCGGCGCTCGGCTCGACCCGCGACAAACCAGATCCCGACACATGTTCTGATATCCTCGCGGCGCTGGACCGGCTCGACGCCCGTGCCTTCGTCTATATTGGCGGCAATGACACGGCCGGAACGCTCGAGCTGCTGCGTCAACAGTCAAGTGGCCCCTGCCATTTCGTGCATGCCCCCAAGACGATCGATAACGACTTGATGGAGAACGATCATGTCCCCGGCTTCATCTCGGCCGCCGCCTTCGTCGCCAACGCCCTTGTCAGCATCGATCTCGATTTTCGCGCCATGCCCGGCATCCATGTGGCCATCGTTATGGGCCGTCATGCCGGCTTTCTCACCGCCGCCGCCGCAGGCTGGCAGCAATCGCCCGACGATGCCCCGCATCTGATCTACACACCGGAACAGCCGTTCTCGATTCCCCGGTTCCTCGACGAGGTCGATGCGGTTTATGCGCGCCTGGGCCGCTGCATCGTTTCGATGTCCGAGGGCGTGCAGGACGAGATGGGTCGGCCTCTCACCGAGGCGTTGGCGGGCGGGGCGGTCGAGCGCGACGCCCATGGCAATCTGCAATTGACCGGCGGCGATCTCGGCATCGAAATCCAAAAAGCGCTGAAATCGCGTTTTCGCAAGGCAAGGGCGCGCGTCGATACGCTAGGCTATCTACCACGCGGATATATCGGCGTGATCGACGAAACCGACCGCAAGGAGGCTTTCGCCGCAGGCGAATTTGCCGCGCAAAGCGCCTTAACCGGCAATGGCTCGGTGGTGCTACACTATGACGGCGACCGCATCGAACCTCAGCTCGTGCCGCTCGAGCGTGTGGCTGGCAAAACGCGTCATATGCCGGACGACTTCTTTTCTGGCAGCAGTGCCGTTTCGGCTGAGGGACGGGGCTATTTTCGGCGGCTTCTACCCACACGGCCCGACATCTTCCTGCCGTTCGTGTGAAAATTCCGGATAGGGCATTCTCAACGTGAGGCTCTTAGAAGTGTTTTTTGGCACAACCGCGGACGTCCGCTCGTGGGCAACGCCGTCCTTGTGCGGAGCTTGGCTACAGTTCCAACCGGTCCGAAGTACGAGACCTGGAGAATAACCGTCGTCTTCCAATTACAACAGGTAGAGAGTTCATTTTCACCGCTCGGATTGGCTGCTGCATGACCGCGCTCTGGTGGCAGGCGGGTGTGTGTCATTCGGCGCGCGATTTGACCCCTCGTCAAAGTTCGGCGCTTATTTGGACATTCATCTGGCGCCCCTCCTCACCCAGCTTCGCTGCGGCAATCCTTCGCTTTTGCCGTTCTGATAATCGTCCCGAGGCCCTTAGCTAACGTCGCGATCGTGCCGCTGCCCAGGAGAGAAACTCGGGGTGCTTCTTCGGCCGGTGTCGATATTGGTGCGGGATTATCGAGAAAGGGCTCAATGCGCCGACGGCGTGCTTGTTCGGATCACGGCGTCTCATGGTTGCGAGCCGACACGTTCAGTCCCAGCCGAGGTGGTACTCCCTTATCGGTATTTACCAAGGCATCGTAGTTGACCAACCTACATTAATTAGCTCGATTATTGATTGCGCCAGGTCGCATGAGCCGGGCTCCCCGAGGCGGTCCGCTTGCGCGAGGCTGCGGTGTTGACGGCCGACGTCAACCACCTCATTGGCGCCTTGCAAAGCCTCGACAAGCAGATGGCCCAGAAGGAGGCGACGCGCCAGCGCTTGGACATGAGAATCGCCTATCAGGACAAGCTGATTCAGACGCTGACCGACCTCCTGAGCGTGCGCCAGCAATCATACGATCTCAAGGTCGGGACCAAGATCAATTTGTACGACGCCAGGGGGGAGCTGGAGAAGTCGCAATCGTCGCGGGCCTCCGACCAGGGCGAGCTGATCGAAACCGAAGCTGCGCTGATGGAGCTCGCCAGCGAGAAGATCAAGACGCTGTCACAATTCGTCGCCGATA
The DNA here is from genome assembly GCF_054057015.1 of Bradyrhizobium sp. JR3.5. Lineage (NCBI taxonomy): Bacteria > Pseudomonadati > Pseudomonadota > Alphaproteobacteria > Hyphomicrobiales > Nitrobacteraceae > Bradyrhizobium > Bradyrhizobium sp. JR3.5. The sequence goes on along the minus strand of NZ_JBSRYV010000001.1, from coordinate 3,282,169 downwards.
ATGGAAACAAGCAGGCGGAGGCCGAGCGCAAGGCGGATGGAGCCAAACAGGCGCAGGTCAAGGCGTGGGTGCGTCTGGCGCGCACCAGGCTCCATTCGCCGGTCGACGGCGTCGCCCAGCAGATGGCGGTGACCACCGTTGGTCAAGTCGTCACCACGGGGCAGCAACTGCTGGTCGTGGCGCCAACCGAAGGGGCGCTACAAATCGAGGCGCTCGTCGCCAATCTCGACATCGGCTTCATCAAGCCCGGCCAGACTGCGGCGATCAAGGTCGACGCCTTCCCCTTCACCCGTTTTGGCGTTCTGCACGGAACAGTCATGCGTATCGCATCCGAGGCGGTCGAGGAACAAGAGGCCAAGCGCGGTCTCGCCAACGCCACCGCCAATACGGCCGGCGTCCCGCCTGCCAGTCAGGCCGGACAGTCGCCGAGCTTCGTCTTTCCGGTTACCATCGCGCTCGAAGATCAGGCGATCAATGTAGACGGTGCGATGATCGCTCTAACTCCGGGCATGACCGTGACCGTGGAAATCAAGACCGACAGCCGCCGCTTGATCGACTACCTGCTCTCGCCGCTTGCCAAGGTTGCATCCGAGGCGCTGAAGGAGCGATAGGAGCCGCGTGCGTGAGCACACTGTCAATCGGCGTACGGATTGACCCCTGCCATCATGAGGTCGATCAGGTACTTAGAATGCCGATCGGCGCTCGGACCCCACGCCGAGTAACAAGAAAGGCCAGCAAGCGCGGAAAGCTCACGGTCTTACGCAGAACTTTCTGGGTCTAGGGCTCGTGCCTATCTGGTCCTACGACGCGGCGGCGGCGGCAGCGGCAGCACGTTGCGCTGCCATATGGTCCCGTTGTCGAACTGAACTGTCATACCATCAGGTGTATAGACCGCGCTGATGTTGTAGACGTCGATCCAGATGCGGTTGTTCGGATAGATCCAGTCCGGCCATGCGCGCGAAGGCACGCCAGCCTCTGTTGTGAGATTAAGCTCGGATCCGTTCTGCGTGACAACAGCCAGCATATCGCCACGGCACATTTGGACACAGGTGTAGGTGCCCGTGAGATCCACCGATTGGGCAGCCGCCCCGGTTGCCGTCAGCATCGCCGCGACGCCAAAAATCGACGAGAAACGCTTCATCAATTTATTCCTTCGTTTGAATCTGAACTCAATCCAACGGGGAACTAAACTGAGCTATCTAACCTGCGCGCGGAGGAAGGCAGTTGATCTCCGTCAATCGCCTTGTCGCAATCGTCGCCTCGCGCGCACCGCCTGAAGCTGGAGCGGAGAAATGGACCTGCCTAGCGGAGGCGTTCGCGCTACCACGCGCACGCGGTTAGCCGCCCTGCGATGTCTCGTTCCGGTTCTTGCTCGCTCCTCTCAATCCCGAGCTTTTCGTCAGCGAATTCGCAATGTCCGTCATCTGAATGCAGGTGAGAAGATCGACATAGCTCTGGATCCCTCCGGACGTGGCCTCGCCCTCGCAGGAATCGCGGACTGATGCTGCGGTGGAAGACCACAGCGGACGCAATTGCGTTTGCGCGGTCGTCTCATCGCGCATGCAGTCTCCTAAGCTTTGAGCCTCGTCGAGGCCCATCGCCTTATCGGTCGCTACTGTGGACTGGCACAGGGCTTCCACCCGCAACTCGGGCACCTTATCGGAAACAGGCAGCAGGCTGCTTCCGAGAAGTGCCATAGACAGTAAGGCGATTTTCATTTGCGTGATCCTTTGCTTCAGAATTGCCCGGGTTGAGCCGGCGGAGCCGGCCAGTTCGACCGGACGTTCGTCGGGTTGGCGCGATCGAACAGATCCTGTCGCAAGAGGGGGCTGCGGGTGAGCACCTTGCGATGAGCTTCGACGCTCACCGGGAGCGCGGTCCGAGACGTCGGGGTCTGCTCGCGGTTGCTTCCGGCCAAGGCCGCAGGTGACAATGCGGCATTCAAAATGATGACCGCGGAGAGAAGAAGTCGGGCGCGCCGCATCTAAAAGCCCTTTTCACTGTAATCCGATGCTGTGCCGCCCGCTAATTCCTCGACCAGTACGCGTGACAAAGTTTGCACCGCGTCTGTCTCGTTCGGCAGCAAAAGTCGCAATCGCGGAAAAAGCATTCCAACCTCCTGAATGCCGACATGCGACTTTGCAGGAAGCCACTTCGGCTCTGCGGCGGCGTTGACGCAGATCAAGCAGGACATGCGAAAGACAGCACAACCTTTGGATCCGTCTGCCGAACCAGCCAGACTAGAGTGTCAACTAAGATAACGTTATGAAAATGATTCCATGGAGGTGGATATCGATAGCCTGCATTGTCGTGGCAACGAACACTTGCGTCCGGGCTCAAGATCTTGAAGAGAGGCGGAATGCGTATCTGTCAAATTGCGCGGGGTGCCACGGTGTCGATGGGAAGGGGACGGGTCCGATGAGCAGTAGGCTCAGAATTCAGGCCGCTGATTTGACAGTCCTCGCAAAGAGAAACAATGGCGTGTTTTCAGCTGTTGCCATCGCAGAGAGAATCGACGGGCGTAGCGCACCGCATCACAACTCTGAAATGCCAATTTGGGGATGTCGGCAAGGACCTCGGCCGGACCCGCAAAGAAAAGCATATCAACCTAAGCCTATCGACTCACTGCTGGATCTACCTTGCGACCCAGAAGGGGTTATACAAAAACGAATACGGGATATCGTCGAGTATCTGGCTCAAATCCAGGAGAAATAGATTCGCAGCAGAGAAGAGATGGCATCTGATCATAGCGCATTGATCACGCTCTATCTCGGTTACATCGGCTTCGCAGATAGATTGACGGATGTATTGCTATGGTGGCGGTCACTCCTCACGTGATGCCATGACACGTTGCTTGCCAACGAAGAGCGCGTGATCGCTCGGCCTGTCTAGTAGGTAAGCGGCCCTTACAAAGGTGTACCGCACTTGGCGCACCATCGAGCCAATTGGCAGTGGATCGGCGGTGATCGTTTGCGACTTGATTCACATTAAGGATCGCGCGGCGAGCGCAGGCGTCGCCATGAAATAACCGGCTGTTCTACGCTACCGGCGGCGCGGCCTTCATCAAGTCCAGCGCCAATGGCACCTCGATTGCCGGCTCGCCTTGCGGAACGGCTGGTGTGCTTACGAACTGTTCTGCTTCGGCATGGCGGCCGGTCTAGGTGCCGAATGGGCGTTCGCCCAGAACTGGTCCGTAAAGCTCGAATACCTTTACGATCCGTACCGGCATCGATCACAAGTTCTAGGTGTCATTCGGCGCACTGTTTGCCCCCCGTATTGCCGCATCTGGGAATGTTACCCTGGTGGCGCCATCGCCGATGGCGACCCGATGGCGATTGATTGACCGCGCCAGGTGGACTTTCCGGCTTGCTCGACGAGAGGGGCTGTGGGCGGGTCGGGCCCTCCATTCGCCGGCGCCATCCTGTAGCGAGGCTGGCTTTAATGGTAGCCGCAACGAAGATAGACGGAAATTAGACGAATCTTCCGTCCCCTTGGGAGAAATGAATCAGCGACCTCCCTCGGCTTGGAGCCGAGCTCTTCAACACAATCGACCCTGAGTGGAAGATTACGAGACCCGTCTCACACCAGGCGGCTGCCACGTTCCTTTGCCTATGGGCAGGATCGATGGCGCTTCGGTCTTCGGCCAGTACAACCGCATGCCCAAATAAATCGGCCCGTTGGGAGCTGGTAACCAGTTGGCCTCCCTGTCGGCGCCTGGTGATTTGTACTGAATGTAAATCGTGACCGACCCATCCGCATTTTTGTTCATCGCGGGAAGCATGGGAGAATTGACGAGGTACCGATCGATCGGGTTTTGAATCAACAACTCAGTCTTGCCATCATACATCGTGATCGACCAGAACGCGTTCACCGGCGGCAACTGACCTGAAGGAAAAGTTATTGTGTAGTTGTATTTGCTGCCGTCCAACGTCTGTCCATCGGCGTCTTTCCGGGTCAATGGATACGTCGCTTCTACCGAATCGTTGCCGTAAATGCCCGCCTTTGCTCCCGCGGCGCGAAGCAGCCAATTTCCATTGTAGAAGGCGCTATCCCCAAAATACGCAGCTACTCGCCAGCCGTTCATACCAACGCCGGCGTTTTCGATGGCAGCGTCAACCTTGCGCTCGCCTTCCGCCATTCCCAACAAGACCTCCGCCTTGTCTTCCAGCGACAGATCATTGAAGTTGGAGATCTTGCCGGGTCCGACACCGATGCGGGCAAGCTTGGCGCGGATGTCCATTTCGACGGCTTGGGCCGGTGCGAACTGCAAGGCGAAATCGAGGTACTCGAAGAAGTGTTTCTTGACGAGTTCCTTGTCGATCCTCGGAAAGCTGATCTCTGGCGCGAGCGGTGGCGGCGATTGTTTGAGGTATTTGGAAAGCGTCTCTACGTTGTACCCTGCCTGGACATTCCTGACGTTATCGATGTCATCCGGGTTGAAAAGTTGGGTACGATATATCGCGATCGAAAACTGCGTGGTTGACCGGAATACTTTCTTGATGCCGGACGGCGTTTCGCCCTTCCAGTTGGGCCCGACTACCATGTAGTCGCCAGCTTCGCTTCCGGTGGCGCGGGAACCTATGTAACCGTAATTGTAGACGTTGCCATCGCAAAGCTGAACCGAGTAGTAGCGCTTCGGGTCAACTGCCGGGACGGAGAGAACAATGGGCTCCACCCGCAAGTCCATCCAGACCATAGAGTAGGGCGTATCACTGTTGGGGGAGATGACAGCCGTGTCCTTGTAGCTAAAGACGTGGTCTTCGTTCTTGATCTGATTGAACGGTGCTTTGAACTGTCCAGAAGAATGATCGACGGCATACTCGTACATCACCGCGTAGTTCATCACGATAGCCAGGCCGTAGATGAATCCCTCTTCAGCGATATCCTTTGCTGCCAAAAAGCCGGGGCGGTTTGTCTGAGCGAGTGCCGGAACGGGCCTAAATGCGGCGGCAGCAATGGTTGCCAGCGCGGCAGTGTGGAGCAGTTCGCGTTTCGTCAACATGGGGAACGCCTCGTTATGCTTGCGGTTCAATCTGACCGCGAACCGGGGGCTCGGCAAGGATAGATGGACTGCGCCGCGCGCCCTCTGCGGTGAAAAGGGGCCTGTAAACGGCCCCTTTGCTCCTTGTTCTCAGCGCGTGATTACTTCATGCATTCCCGCACGAAGCCGATGCGTTCGACAGGATCAAGCTTCTTTGCGTCAGCCTGCTTTCGGCAATCTTCTCTCTTGTCGAGCCGCATTTCGATTTTCTGGACCAAATTGAGATCCTCTCCGACGGGTCCGTCGCTCGCTGCCTGCATCCCTGCCGTCAGCTTCTTGATGTCGGCGGGCGACAGTTGCGGGCGATCGACCTTGATCGTCAGTTTGTCGAGCTTGGCGGTCAATGCGAACGGCGGCTTGTAGTCGGCGTCGTTCACGCTGGTCAGCGTGTCGGAGCCGATGTCGAAGCTCTCGTCCCATTGCAGGGTGATCGGCAGCGTCTTCGGCATCTTCTTCGTTGCGACGTCCTTGCCGTCCACCTTCAGGGTGCCGGTGCCGGACTGGCCGAGGCCGCTGAAGTTGTTGTACTCGAGCGTGCCGGCGCCGATACCGTCGTATTTGAAGTCGAACTCGACGATGTGCCGGCCTGGCGAGAGCGCATCAGAGCCCTCCCACTTGATGCGTTCGAGATCGGCCAGATTCCACAAGAAGACGGGCTTGCCCTGCAAGAGGTAGAAGCCGTAGCCGGCGAAGCGTCCGCCCGAGGTCAGAATCATGCCCTCGGCGCCGCCCTGCGGAACTTCGATGTCAGCCGTGATCGTGTAGGAGGCATTGAGGATCGCGGGCGAATCCCCCTGCGGCAATCCCGTCATCGGCCGCGTGTACACGAACTCCTTGCGGCCTGCCGTGATGTTCGGCCGCGGTGCGATCATGCGGGCGGCGACCGAGGCGTCCATCGGGAAGACCTGGTACTTCCTAGCTTCCGCGAGGAACTTCTGCCGCATCTCCTTGACCTTCTCCGGATTTTGCGCGGCGATGTCATCAACTTGGCTGAAGTCCTTATTCAGGTTGTAGAGTTGGAAGACCTGGTTATTGAGCGGATCCGGGTTGGCAGGCCCAAAGGCTTCCCAAGGCGCACGGTTGACCTTGGTGGAGAGCATCCACCCGTCGTCATAGAGCGCCCATTGGCCCATCATTTCGAAGTACTGGGTCTTGTGGTGCGAGGCGACCTTCGCGTTCGCTGCGTCGAACGTATAGGCGAAGCTCGTGCCTTCGATTGACGCCTGCTTGATGCCGTCGACCATCTCGGGCGCGCTGACGCCGGCGGCCTCGAGGATCGTCGGCAGGACGTCGATGACGTGAATGAACTGCTCGCGCAGGGCGCCCTTGTCCTTGATCCGCGCCGGCCACGACACGACCATGTTCTGGTTGATGCCGCCGAGCCTTGAGGCGTTCCTGCTTGAACCAGTCGAAGGGTGTGTCGAACGCCCACGACCAGGCGGCCGACATGTGGTTGTAGGTTTGGTCGGTGCCCCACACGTCGTACCACTTCATCTGCTCCTTGACGGGCATTTCCGAGACGCCGTTGAACCACGCGACCTCGTTGGGCGTGCCGAGCGGTCCGCCCTCGGCGCTGGTGCCGTTGTCGCCGTTGATGTAGATGACGAGCGTGTTATCGAGCCGGCCAAGATCCTGGAATTGCTGGATCACGCGACCGATTTCGTGGTCGCTATAAGCGGCGAAGGCGGCGAAGACCTCAACCTGGCGAACGAAAAGCTTCTTCTCTTCCGCGCTGAGCTGGTCCCACGGCTTCAGCAGCTCCTTGGGCCATGGTGTCAGCTTGGTGTCCGCCGGGACCACGCCGAGCCGCTTCTGGTTCTCCAAGATGCGTTCGCGCAGCTTCTCATAACCGTCGTCGAACAGGTGCATCGCGCTGATCTTGTCCACCCACTCCTTGGTCGGGTGGTGAGGCGCATGCGTGGCGCCAGGGGCGTATTTGATGAGGAGCGGCTTCGACGGATCGGTCTGATGCATCCGCGTCATCCAGTCGATGGCGTCGTCCGCCATCGCCGTGATCAGGTTCCAGCTCCCCGGCTCCTTGCCCTGGAACGGATAGATCTGCGTTGTGTTGCGGAAGAGGTTCGGCTCCCACTGGTTGGAGTCGCCGCCGACGAATCCGTAGAAATACTCGAAGCCCATCCCGGTCGGCCACTGGTCGAATGGACCGACCTGGCTCGCCGTGTAGATTGGCGTGTTGTGGTCCTTGCCGAACCAGGACGTCGCGTAGCCGTTGTCGAGCAGGATACGCCCGATCGTCGCCTTGTCCTTGGCGATGATGCTGTTGTAGCCCGGATAGCCGGTCGACTGCTCCGCGACCACGCCGAAGCCCGCCGAATGGTGATTACGTCCGGTGATCAGCGCGGCGCGCGTCGGCGAGCACAGTGCGGTGGAGAAGACGCGGTTGTAGCGCAAGCCCTCATTTGCGATCCGATCCATGGTGGGGGTCGGGATGACACCGCCGAAGGTGCTCGGCACCGCGAAGCCGGCGTCGTCCGTGATGATCAGCAGCACGTTGGGCGCGCCGTTGGGCGGCGTGACACGCGGCGGCCACCAGGGCTTCGACTGTAGGGCGTCGTCCTTGATCGTACCGCCGAACTTCGGATCGGGCGGCGGGAGCTGCTGTCCGGTGATGGTCGAGGTCGCACTGGGCGAACCCGGGGTGCCCGTAACCTGTTGCGCTGGCGCTTGGCCGGCGCAGATGAGCGAGCTTGCGAGGCAGAGAAGTGTCCCGGTGAGGAGCCGGTGAGAGACAGGCATCTTCGTTCACTCCCTGAACTCGGTTTGAAGGATCAAGTGTGAACTGCCTCTCCGGTCTCCCTGTTGATGTGGATCAAGACAGTCCGGCCGTGGCCCGTTCGGCCTCGAGAAAACCCAAGGTGTGTGAGGTTCACTGACGCTATCGTGCACAGGGGACCTAGATGATGCGTGCCGGCATCGGTGCACGGAGGTCGTCACGACGAGAGAGTTTTTCGAGGTGCCCCAAATTGCCAAGGCCGCACGATAAGGCAAGATCGTTGCCGAGATCGCGTTTTCACGTTCTTCGAGCATTATCTCCGCCCATCGGCAGAAGGCAGCTATTTCCTCACCATATGGTTGGTCGGCTGCGCCGCGGTTGGTACGGCTTCGGAGATCGAGAACGTCAGCCAGGTGTTCCAGCCGACCGGTGGAGATTTTGCCGAGGATGGTGCGGTCTCCGGTCGAGATCTGCTTGGGCACCAGTCCGAGCCAGGCGCCGAAGTCACGGCCTTTGGAGAATACGTCTCCAGTGCCGATCGCGGCCACCATGGCGCTGGAGATGATCGACCCGATGCCGGGCACCGTCATCAGGCGCGAACATGCCTGATCTTGACGGGCCAGTGCTTCGATCTCGCCGGATAGGCCATCGATGCGCTGATCCAGCCGGCGCCAGTCGCCTGCCAACTCCTCGATAACACGCAACATGCGTGGCAACAGGGCATCGGTGCGCGTCGCAAGGATGGTAGGCAGTTCCGTGCGCAGGAAGCCGATACCCTGGCGCACGGCGATCCCGCGTTCCAGCATAAAAGCGCGAATCTGGTTGATGATGCCGGTGCGTTGCGACACCAGCCGCTCGCGCACCCGATGCAGCGCCTGCAGATCGAGTTGCTCCGCGGTCTTGGTCGCCACGAACTTCATCGTCGGACGCTGCACGGCTTCGGCAATCGCTTCGGCATCGTTGAAGTCGTTCTTCTGTCCCTTGCTGTAGGGGCGAACATATCTGGCCGGCATCAACCTGGCATCGTGACCAAGCGATGCGAGCTTGCGGCTCAGGTGATGTGCGCCGACGCAGGCCTCCATGCCGACCAGGCAGGGCGGTAAGTTGGCGAGCCGCGCTTCCACTTGGCCACGCGACCACTTTTGCCGTAGCACGATGGCCCCGCGCGCATCGTGGCCCACGACGTGGAACGAGTTCTTACCGATATCGATGCCGATCACGGCGAGTGCGGTATTGGGTGTCTCAGACATGGCGTGCTCCTTGTCTTTGGCGCCCCTTGCCAGCTTCGCTTGCTGGCGGGGCAGGAGCACGGCCGGACGATCCCAGCCCTAAGACGTGGTCGGAGCCACGTCGGAAATCCTTGCTCTGCCTATGAGGTCATTTCGACGCTGCGAGCTGCTTGGGCAAAGACACAACCATCTCGAAAAGCTCCCTGCGGATTGCGGCAATCGTTCTTCAGAACGCCCTCCAAGGCGAAGCCAGCCCGCTGCCACAGCGCGTGACCGCAAATTCTTAGCATCACAACGGATTTCGACCCGCACAAAGAAAGACCAACCGAATTTGGTCAGTGCCAATACAGCTTCAGTGATGTAGCCCTGCCCAACCCTGTTTGTGGCGCACCAGTAGCCGATCTCGCCTCGCGGAACGGTCCAGTCGAGCCGAAGAAGCGAACAATTGCCAATGAAGATACCAGCGCGTTTCTCAAAAATTGAAAACCGAAATTCGGAGCGATTTTCGAAATCGGACTCTCGTTTATTGATTTGCTCGATCGTGTCTTGGATGGTGGGCTTTGCCCCTTGCGCCCACTCCATCCAACGTGAAAGTTCGACCCAGCTCTCGATGACTGCTGCATTCATCGCCGATGCATCGTCAGTCAAGGCACCACGAAGACACAGGCGATCAGTTCCCAGACTACGTGAGATATCCGAGTTCAACTTTTGCCTCTATCCCAAGAGTTAGCATTCCTGCAAAGCTACCGTTGAGCCGTTAAACTGCAAGGGTACGCCCACCAATCGATTATGTCCCTTCCTTGCCGGTAGCTGACCTCCGCGTCGGGCACCGCAATGACCGGCTTAGCGGGCAGAAGCCTTGTCCGACAACGCGCTGTCAAAAAAGATTGATGGACGAAATCGCTTGCAGCCAAGCCGAATACTAGACGATCGGTCTAATTTATGGCACCTCAGAAAAGCGCGGTGAAATCAGCTTTGGTTGGGGCTCGGTCGCTACCGCTGACCGGTTGATGAGGGAATCTTCGACAAACAACGTCCGCCCATACCTTCACGGTTGGGTGGATTCAGCATGAGAGATCTCGCATGTTTCGCAATATCGCGCTTGGAATGACGATCACTCTCGCAATGGCTCTAACCGCGCCGGTGGCCATTGCGCAGCAAAAGAACCACGTCAGCTATGATACGCCGGCAATTCAGACGGTATACACGCAACAACACGTCATCGACGTTGGCGACATTCCGGGACATCAAGCTCGGCTCTTCGAAATTCGGCGGACCTATGGTGACGATGCCCCCCTCATCAACGGATCGAGGTTGAAGGAGCAGTGGACACGCGGCATGTCGGACTACATCGACAACAACGGTCCGGCTCTCATCTACAACGTTTGGATACTGGAGAACGGGGAGAAGTTTTTTGTCAGGACATCTCTGGTCGCTCAAAGCAGTGGAGATGGGAAGCTTACGAACATGACATCGGGCGTCATTACCGGTGGCACGGGTAGCCTCGCCAGAATGCGTGGCATCGTCAGCAGTCATGGCCCGTCCGAGCCGAAGGCCGGCATCAATGCCAATCAGACGGACATCGACTATTGGATGGAGTGAGAAGGCCTTCGCGATAGGCGATGGACCGGTGAAAAAGTTGCCGGTCCATCATGTCCGTTCTGATGCGGCGTGTCGTGATCAAAAAATGCTCGAAACCAGCCGCTATCCCCTATGGAGAATTCCCATGCCGCACCGTCGAAACGGGCGAATTGTGATGTTCTTGTTTTGCTTGTTCAGCCTGATCTCGACGGCGCGGCCAGTGAGCGCAGAAGTTACCCGGATCGAGTTCACGTCGAAGCAGCCTTACGGCACATTTCGCGCCGGCGACTATGTGATCTGGCAGGGCAAGATCCGCGGCGACCTATCGCCGCAAGAGGCCATCCCGGGGATCGTCAAGGCGCCGCGCAATGAACGCGGGCGCGTCGACTACGCGGCGAAGATCATTCTCATGATGCCGGAGGCTCCCAGCGGGGAAAACGGCGCGTTGCTGGTGGACGTACCCAACCGCGGGCAAGTCTGGGCTGAGGCGATCTACAACTCGCCACGCGACGTGCGGTTTCTCCCGGGCACGCTGGAGCAGGGCACCGGCTTTCTTCAGGACCATGGTTTCGCGGTTGCGGAGGTTTTTTGGGAGCTTGGACAGGGTACGGACCTGCCTTCGTTCGCCGACGCCGATGGCAAGACACGCTTCGTCGAGGGAGTGGGCTTTGCGATCGTCCGCGATGCCGCGGATTTCTTCGCGCATGCAGCTTCTGACAAGGGTGGAACGCCCAACCCGCTCAAGGGAGTTATCGACCGCGTGCTCGCGAGCGGCAGGTCCCAGGATGGACGATTCCTGAAAACCTTTCTCCTGAACGGCTTCAACATGATGGGCAACCGGCGCGTTTTCGACGGAATGCATGTGTTCGTCTCGGCCGCTGGCCTACTTCCGATCCTGCAGACGGGCCTTGGACCAATGTCGAGCGCCGAGGGGGCTCCCACATTCGACAACCCGGATTTTCCCGGCGTGAATGACGGACCGCTCACGATCGGGGAGATCACGGCCAAGGTCGAGGCGCGCGGCGAGGTGCCTCCGAGGATGATCCTCGTGAGCTCCACCACGGACTACTATTCGCTGCGCGCTTCGCTTGGCCGCACGGGCGCGTCCGGAACCGCGGATCAGCCACTGCCCGCCAATGTGCGGATGTACGATATCGCGGGAGGCCCACATGTACCCGCCCCCAAGGCACCGGCCTGCACACTGACGCCGGGCCGCCTCGATTGGTCGCCGCTGTCGCGGGCCCTCCTGCTGCACCTTGATGCCTGGGTAAGCCGCGGCACCAAGCCGCCCGCCAGCGAACTGATGTCGCTTGAAGCTGCGGGCGGCGAGCTACCTGCGCTGCGCGCCCCGACTCGGCTTTCCGCCGCAGTGATACAAGTGCCGAAGCGCGATCAGGACGGCAATGCGCTCGGCGGCGTGCGGCTGCCGGATGTCGCGGTGCCGACCGGCACCAATGGCGCCCAGAACCAGCCGCAGACATTCACCTGCATGCTGATCGGGTCCTTCTCGCCATTCGCAGCGACGAAAGCGGAACGAGAGCGTACCGGTGACGCCCGCCCGTCGATCGAAGAGCGCTATCACGGCCGCGACGATTACGTGAACCGGATCCGGATCGCCGCCCAGGATCTGCTGGCGCGTGGGTTTCTGCTGCCGGAAGACGCGGCAGTGATCGTTCAGGAAGCCGCGTCGACTAACCTGTTCGCGCCCGCACCAACGAATGCCGAGCCACGTTGAGTGAGCCAAGCCGGAGCCTAGGCCTGCCACCGAATTAGTGGATGGAGTGAGAGGGTCTTTGCCAATTGCAGAACGCCGCATCACGGGCAGTTTGCTTCTCCTAGACGATCGGTCTATTACGGTCTGCATGAGCAAGACGCTGCCTCGCCGCCGTCGCGGGCGACCTCCTAAGGAACTTGCCGGCACCAGCGCGACCCGTGACGCGCTGGTCCGTGCAGGTGTCGTTATGCTGACGGAGAAGGGCTATTCCGCGACGGGGATCGAGGAAGTCTTGCGGAGCGTCGACGTGCCAAAGGGGTCGTTCTACCACTACTTTCCGAGCAAAGAGGCATTTGGAGCGGAGCTGATCGACAGCTACGCTGGCTACTTTTCGCGGAAGCTCGACAGCTTCTTCCTGAACGAGCAGCATCCCCCGCTCGAGAGGCTCAGAGGTTTTTCCGACGATGCTACGTCCGCCATGAAGCGCTTCCGTTATGCGCGAGGCTGTTTGGTGGGCAATCTTGGGCAGGAGATGAGCGTACTGCCACAATCATTTCGCCAGCAGCTGTTCGATGTGTTCATCGACTGGCAGCAGCGCACTGCCAAGTGCTTGAGAGCTGCCCAGGCTACTGGTGCAATCTCTTCCAACCAAGATTGCGACTGGCTTGCCGAGTTCTTCTGGATCGGTTGGGAGGGCGCGGTTCTTCGCGCCAAACTCGAACGCCGTTCCGAACCGCTTCATTCCTTCTCAAAGGGCTTTTTCAAGCTCCTCGGTGAATGAGTCGTTTTTCGTGTAGATGGCCGAAGGCACAATCCACCACACTATCTCCGCGCCATCATTTCAACCGGCTTGATCAGCCGCTCGTGCTCCGAGAGCCTGCCGATCTAGAACATCCCGTTGAGCTGATCGATCTCATGCCCGTGGCAAACGGCGCTCAGGTTGTCGAATTCTTGGTTTTGCAAGCGCATCCCCGAGTTGATCTGAATAAATGTCGGCTTCTGGGCCCATCGCGACATTTGCTGCAGTTGCACAAGGGCGGTCGGGATCGGAGGACAGCGGACATCGCCGTCGGTTTACGAGTACGGGGCCTTCTGTAATGGGCACGATGATGTCAAGCCTCCCGAGTGAACGTCTCGTCGCCGAGCTCATGCTTCTGTCCGTGGTCAACGCCTGGCCGCCACATCATGCTGTCAGAGGGAGCGGTGAGCCTATCTAGATACGCGTGGTTTGTCAGATGACGACCACTGGCCGTGTAACGGCTTCACCGGATCCACCGTCCCGGCGACGGGACTTCGGGCACCGGGCTTCAGTTCATCCCGGTTGCGTTCTTGATCTCCTCCACGTCTTCTATGCTGCAATCGAGCCGGCGTCACTCCATCGATAAGTCGTGCCGTCGACCCAGATCCGATGCAGGATCACTGCGAGTTTGCGTGCCAAGGCGACCTTTGCGCGCTTCGAGCCTCGCCGCTTGGCGACGTCCATCCCCCAGCGCTTCAGTTTTGAGAACCGCGTGACGCGCGATAGCAGAACGTTGGCGGCTTCATACAACGCTGTGCGAACCGTTTCGTCGCCGGCCAGCGTGACCCCGCCTGTGACGTCCTTTTCTCCCGATTGGTACTTCTTTGGCGTGAGCCCGAACAGCGCGCCCGCTGCCTTCGATTTTACGATGCGATGAGGGTCATCAATCGCCGATTTGTAAGTAATTGCCACCAGGGGACCAACGCCTGGTACTGTCATCAGCCGGCGACAGACTACATCGTCACGCACAATTGCCAGCACAGTCTTGTGTAGCCTTCCGTACTCGACCTTCAAGGCCGATCGGGCCGAAAGCATCGCTGTGGCAATGCGCTCCAATGTCGCTTGCCCCGCAACCAACTCTCGGACCCGCGCTTCGAAATTCCTTCGCGTCACCGGGCCAACCTTCAGACCGAAGCCACGCAAAATCCCCCGGATACTTAATTCCACATCGATCAGCCGTCCGAGAAGCTGTTTGCGTGCGATCAGGAGTGCCCGGATCTCTTGTGCACCGGCCGACTTTGCGTGTACCGGCTGGAACCATCCCATCCGGATCAACTGGGCTATCCCGCGGGCATCCTTGCGATCCGTCTTGACCGTCATCGCCGATAGTGCAGCCTTCACGTGCCGCGTTTCCAGCAGAACCGTTTCGAAGCCTGCATCTTTCAGGCCCGCATGCAGCCATTGCGACAGCGGCCCAGCCTCCAGCCCGATCCGCTTCACTGCAAAGCCGAGCGTCTTAAAAAATTCAACCAAGGCGTCGGGTTCGCTGGCGACCTTCGCCTCCTTCAGGATTTTACCCTGGGCATCCACAACGCAAACGCTCGACAGTTCCAATGACACATCGATTCCGGCATAGTTCTCCACGGCTGTCCTCCGTCTCCAGATGCTTGGGGCCGACTCACGTCGTGACCCCGTTTGATCATCTATCGGGGGACAGCCACCGTCATGCCCCCTTGCTCGGAGCAGGGCCCATTACCGCATCTAGACTAGTCTAGGGCCTCGTGCTCAAGGGACTCGAGGTAAAGTCTAACATCCTGGGCCGAAGCCCTTGCGGGCCAGTGTTGTAGGCTTATGTGAAGAGCGGCCAGCACTCGCTCATTGCGACTGCCAATCCAGAAAAATAAATCACAAAATCCAAGGAGGATCGCATGAAATTTCGTCCGCTCCACGACCGCGTGGTGGTCAAGCGCATCGACGCCGAAGAGAAGACCGCAGGCGGCATCATCATTCCGGACACTGCCAAGGAAAAGCCCTCCCAGGGCGAAGTCATCGCCGTCGGCCCGGGCGGCCGTGACGAGGCCGGCAAGCTGATCCCGATCGACATCAAGGTCGGTGACCGCGTCCTGTTCGGCAAGTGGTCGGGCACCGAGGTCAAGATCGACGGTGTCGACCTCCTGATCATGAAGGAGGGTGACATCATGGGCGTCCTCACCGACGTTCCCGCCACCAAGAAGAAGGCCGCTTAAGCGTTTAGCCCGTTTCCTTATTATAGGGGTAGGCGCAATCGGCATCTCGAAGGATGAGGTCGTCATTCAAGTCTTCAGCCCTCAAGGACCCGCCAAGTCGCGCGAACTTCGGGACCTGACCAGTCGAAAAGTGAGATCATTATGTCAGCCAAAGAAGTCAAATTCGGCGTCGATGCCCGGGATCGTATGTTGCGCGGTGTCGACATTCTCCATAATGCGGTGAAAGTGACACTCGGTCCCAAGGGCCGCAACGTCGTGCTCGAGAAGTCGTTCGGCGCTCCCCGCATCACCAAGGACGGCGTCACTGTCGCCAAGGAGATCGAGCTCGAGGACAAGTTCGAGAACATGGGCGCCCAGATGGTGCGCGAAGTCGCCTCCAAGTCCGCTGACGCGGCCGGCGACGGCACCACCACCGCGACTGTGCTTGCAGCTGCGATCGTCCGTGAAGGCGCCAAGTCGGTTGCCGCCGGCATGAACCCGATGGACCTGAAGCGCGGTATCGACCTGGCGGTGGAAGCCGTGGTCGCCGACCTCGTCAAGAACTCCAAGAAGGTCACCTCGAACGAGGAGATCGCCCAGGTCGGCACCATCTCCGCCAACGGCGATGCCGAGATCGGCAAGTTCATCGCCGACGCCATGAAGAAGGTCGGCAACGAGGGCGTGATCACGGTTGAGGAAGCCAAGTCGCTGGAGACCGAACTGGAAGTCGTCGAGGGTATGCAGTTCGACCGCGGCTACATCTCGCCCTATTTCGTCACCAACGCCGACAAGATGCGCGTTGAGATGGAAGATGCCTACGTCCTGATCAACGAGAAGAAGCTATCTCAGTTGAATGAATTGCTTCCCTTGTTGGAAGCCGTGGTGCAGAGCGGCAAGCCACTGGTCATCGTCGCTGAAGACGTCGAAGGCGAGGCGCTTGCCACCCTCGTCGTCAACCGCCTGCGTGGCGGCCTGAAGGTCGCGGCCGTCAAGGCTCCGGGCTTCGGCGATCGCCGCAAGGCCATGCTGCAGGACATCGCGATCCTGACCGGCGGCCAGGCCATCTCGGAAGACCTCGGCATCAAGCTCGAGAACGTCACGCTGCAGATGCTCGGTCGCGCCAAGAAGGTGATGATCGACAAGGAGAACACCACGATCGTCAGCGGCGCCGGCAAGAAGGCCGACATCGAAGCTCGCGTGGCGCAGATCAAGGCGCAGATCGAGGAGACCACCTCGGACTACGACCGTGAGAAGCTGCAGGAGCGTCTCGCCAAGCTCGCAGGCGGCGTCGCGGTGATCCGCGTCGGCGGCGCGACCGAAGTCGAGGTGAAGGAGCGCAAGGATCGCGTTGATGACGCGATGCATGCGACCCGCGCGGCTGTCGAGGAAGGCATCGTCCCGGGCGGCGGCGTCGCCCTGCTCCGTGCTTCCGAGCACCTCAAGGGCATTCGCACCAAGAACGACGACCAGAAGACCGGCGTCGAGATCGTGCGCAAGGCATTGTCCTACCCGGCCCGCCAGATCGCGATCAACGCGGGTGAGGACGGTTCGGTGATCGTCGGCAAGATCCTCGAAAAGGATCAGTACTCGTACGGCTTCGACTCGCAGACCGGTGAATACGGCAACCTGATCTCGAAGGGCATCATCGATCCGACCAAGGTGGTTCGGGTGGCGATCCAAAACGCGTCCTCGGTGGCGGCTCTTCTGATCACTACCGAAGCCATGGTGGCCGAAGTGCCGAAGAAGAACGCGGGTGGCAGCGGCATGCCTCCGGGTGCGGGCGGAATGGGTGGCATGGACTTCTAACTCCGAACATTCGGAGCTCAACAATAAGATGGCTCGGCAGCGATGCTGGGCCTTCTGTACTGGCTATACGTCAATCTCGACCAGTGAGATCGCTACTCTACTTGATCCGGAGGAGACCCACCTGAAATCTGCACCCATCGATTCGTAGCTTTCGACTTTGCGAGTGCACCGCCGCGGCTGTCTGATAGATCAGATCGAGACTTGGCCGATTGCCGATCGGATTGGTCGCATAAGTCCGGAAGAAGCCTGACGACACATATACGGGCTATCATCCGCCATCGCCGAGCAAAATTGCACATTTGTTTGCGCGGAGCGGTCAACTTGTTCCGCCAGAACAAATGATGTCTGAGCAATATTGCACAGTATCTGTCGCCGCTCGAGGCTATCCTGCGCAAGCGCGGTAGCTTCATAACGTGACTGTCGGATCGTGAGGGCGCAAAGATGAACATGTCCGGCGAAAGCCTTCTCGTCATCTTGGTTGTCGGCGTCGCCGCCGGCTGGCTTGCTGGCCAGCTCGACCACGGGACTGGCTTTGGCCTCGTTGGCGACCTCATCGTGGGAATCGCGGGCGCCTTCATTGCGAGCTGGCTGTTTCCGCAACTCGGAATCCATTTCGGTTTGGGTATCGTCTCAGCGATCATGAGTGCCGCGATTGGCGCGGTGTTGCTGCTTCTGATCATCAGACTGGTCCGCGGAAGAAGCCGATGGGCTGGAGGCTGGGACGGACCCTGGCGGCGGCGCCGGTGGTAAATGCGGTCGGAAGGCATGGTCCGTAGCCCACCAGAAAGCCGCTCGTTGGCACGCCTGCTTGCCCGCTATCGCGAACCGAACAGCGCGCGCAGCGTATTCGAGCTGGTGATTACGGCCGTGCCTTTCCTCGCGATCTGGGTCTTGATGTGGGCGGCTCTTGACCACGGCTACTGGATTGGGCTTCTGCTGGCGATACCCGGAGCCGGTTTCCTCGTCCGTCTCTTCATGATCCAGCACGACTGCGGCCACGGATCGTTCTTCCACGGCCGGCGCGTCAACGATTGGGTCGGCCGAACCATCGGGATCTTGACCCTCACTCCGTACGATTACTGGCGACGTAACCACACCCTCCATCACGCGAGTTCGGGTAATCTCGATCATCGAGGATTCGGCGACATCGACACATTGACAGTGAGCGAGTTTCTCGAACGGTCCCGATGGCGTCAGCTGCTTTATCGTCTGTACCGGCATCCGATCGTAATGTTTGGCTTGGGTCCCACCTATCTGTTTATCTTGCGGCACCGCTTGCCGATCGGGATGATGCGAAGCGGCTGGAAGCCCTGGCTAAGTACGATGGGCACGAACGCCGCCATCGCGATCCTGGCCGCCGCGATGATTCCGGCTGATCGGCTTTGGGCCCTTCCTTCTGGTGCATTTGCCGATCATGGTTTTGGCGGCGTCGATTGGTGTCTGGCTGTTCTATGTCCAACACCAGTTCGAGGACACCACCTGGTCCCATGACGGCGCCTGGAGTCTTCACGAAGCTGCGCTACATGGCAGTTCGCACTATTACTTGCCAGCTGTGTTGCGCTGGTTCACGGCTAACATTGGCGTCCACCACGTCCATCATTTGTGCAGCCGAATCCCTTGCTATCGGTTGCCGGACGTGTTGCGAGATCATCCGGAACTCGCTGCCATTGGACGGATCACCCTGCCGCAAAGTTTGCAGTGCGTGGGGAGGGCTCTGTGGGACGAGACTGGGCGACGCCTCATTTCGTTTCGAGAGCTGGAGATTGCCCTGCTGCTTGAAGGGGGCAACAACCAGACGCCTGTATTCACATCGAATTTTGGTATCGACCGCTGACGCACCAGTCGGGGTCTCGTACGCCAGTGAGCTCCCACCTGGTGGTCTCGGCAGTGCGCGGGCTCTGACCTTCCAGCCCCGACGGCCCTACCTGACTCGCTGCTCTGAGACGGTGCAAGTTGCTCTCTATCCCGCAGCGAGAGGGGGGATTTCACGCTTGCCGCGGACAGCCGAGAACTGAAGCGACATCTTGTTCGCTATATCCGCGGCACGCAGTCACTAGTGTGTCGCCGGAGTTGGACCGTCGTAGGAACTCGAGCATCCAGCCGGGGAGGGCATTCACACATTGGATGTCGCTTGCTGGAGATAGCTCACGCTGACTATGATGGATTGGAGTGAGAGTTTAAGTATTTCAATCGATTAGAAGCTAGCGCGTGCACGACATGTGCACCTGGAGATCAAAGAAATCCGTCGGATAGATGATATTGGATGCGCAGGACCGAAAGCGGGCAGTCAATAATGGCCGCCGTCGCGCTTTTGCTGCGCGATCCACTCCGACAACGTCTTTTTCGGCGTCGGTCCCGAAGCGCGGCTTGGCGATGTTCGCGGGTTCTCGCGCGCGCCACTTGTCGAGCGGGCTCGCTCAGTATCCGTCTTGTTCAAGGCATCAATCGATCTCTCTGCAGCTTCCTTCTCGAGACGCAGCTTTCTCAAACGCGCCATCTTGTCGCGTTCTGCGTCTGCTTCGGGTCCCTCGGACAAGAGCGTGCTTTGCTGAGCCAGCTCCGCCGAGACCACAATGCCCACAATCGTCGTCTCTCCAAGTGCCTTGCAAGCTTCTAGCCGATGTAGTCCCTCGATCAGAACGAAGCGGTCTTCGTCGGTCCTGACGAGAATGGGGGTTTGTTGTCCGATTTCCAGAATACTTCCAGCGATCTCCTCGACGACTTGAGGCTTGATTGCCTTCTTTCTTTTCACGGGAACGTAGATCTTCTCGATTGGGAAGCTTTCCGGTTGGGGCATAGCTTCTACTCCGCTGTACAGGCCCGTCGGAAACGCATGCCGAGGAAGCACGAGTTTAGGGCTGATCCGCTCGGCTGCAATGGCAATATTAGCGGACCAAGTCTTGATCGGTCCGGGGCCCGAGCGCATTCTGGGCGGTGCACCGCCGACGCGTGACGGTCCGGCGAACCGTTGTGGTGAGGGTAGGCTATGTCCCTTGTTTCCACCGAGGATCACGGCGCGGTCCGTGTCATCACCTATGCTAACGCCCCGTTCGGCACCATGACGGCCGCCGGGGCGGCCGAGATGTTCGATGCGGTCACCGCTGCAGGGATAGCCCCATCGGTGCGGGTCATTGTCATTACAGGGGGCATACCCGGCATCTTCATCCGTCACTACGACGTTGAAGAACTCTCTGAGGCCGCGGATGCGATTGAGCGCGGAGCGCCTCGCGCCCCGTCGTCGCCTGGTCCTCGACCACCTGGTTTCCACGCGCTGACGGACGCGATTGCAGCCGTCGACAAACCGGTCATTGCGGCTATCAATGGCCTGTGCATGGGGGGAGGCTTCGAGCTTTCGCTGGCATGCGACCTACGCATCGCCGGGAGCACAGTCACGGCGATCGGACTTCCGGAAACGCGCATCGGCATCTTTCCCGGCGGTGGCGGTACACAGCGTTTGCCCAGGATAGTTGGAGAGGCCAGGGCGCTCGAGATGATCCTCTGTGGCCTGACGGTGACGGGACTGCGCGCGCACGAAATCGGTATTGTGCATGAGGTTGTCGCCGATCCGCTCGCGCGTTCCCTTGAGATCGGCGCTGAGCTATCGAGCCGAGGTGCCGAAGGCCTGGCCTTTGCCAAGCGCCTTACCCGGTCAGCTCTCGACCGTCCGTTGGCCGAAGGCCTGGCTGACGAGCGCAAAAGTTTTGCCACCGTGATGAGGACAGCTTCGGCTCGGGAAGGCCTGCGGGCCGGCCGGCCACCGGCCGAAATCCAGAAGCTCTAATGTCACACGGCTTTCCTTGAGGTAGGCCAACGCCAAAACTTGAGGCGCTCTTGCTCGCGGTGAGCTTGAAACTTGGCTCACGAGGGGCTGAAAGGTCTTAATCTCCTGACGATAGCATTTTGAAGCTGTGCTTGAGCGGGGGATGGCGTCGTGGCGCAAGGGTGCACGACCAGCTCATGATGAGGTCAGTCCTCAGGCTCGTGACGGAGCGCTATCTTCAGCGCAAGAGCTTCAGATTGCCCGTCAGCGACCGAACCCATTTTTCAGGCCCGTAGAAGCCCAAGCCGTCAATAGTCGTTCGAGAGTGCGCGCAGCGGAAATTCGGCGAGATAGTCCTCAAAGCGGTGGAGCCCCCTGGCGTTGCGGAAATGGTACCAAAACGGCGCCGCTCGCCAATGGCTGCGCGCGCGTCAGCAGTGCGGACAGCGCTTCGGGCGTGGCTTGCAGAATTGGTACTGGACGGTTCGCACTGGTCCGGACAGTGAGCCCGTTGCCGTCGGTCAAGAGGTTTCCTCCAAGGTCCGGCTCTGCGGCGCCGATACCGATGCTCAAGGCCGCAACTGTGTTCGCAATCAACCCAAGCGGCAAGGCTGGATTCACAATAATGGCGATGCGCGCGCCGACGGTATTCATTCGGAAATCATTCCTGCAGCCGGGTAAGTCCCAGTACCTCCATGCTTCCCTGGCGGGAAGCTTTCCCCGATCGTTGCTGCGGTCATTCGATCAAGATGTCTGGCGCTAGCTGGCTGGCGAGATCTATTGCATAGACCGTCGAACGCTTAAGCAGTCATTTCGCACTCGCGGATCGAAGCGCTAGAACGCCAGTACCATCGCTACAGTTCATCCTGGTGCGGCGCCCATGTGAGGTTTGAACTTGAGGTCCGTCACGGTGATGTCGAGGGCCAGAGCATGCCACTAGGGTCGAGCGGATGATAAAGAGCAAGCGCACACGCTATTCAAAAGCCGAGCAGCTACTCCGCAATTCGCTGAGCTCCCACAAAAGATAGGCCGCGTCCCGGAACCTGCTAGGTCGAAGGTCCGAATAGCCTTCGCACTACAGGCAGCCATTCGCCGGTCATCGTAAATTCCAGCCCTAGTCGCGCGCCGCACGCGATCGCCAGTAGCGTGATCGGGGCTGAAACCGCCAGCGTCGAGAATGCAGTAAGGCCCTGTCCGATGGTGCATCCCATCGACATTATGCCGCCGACGCCCATCAGCAGCGCGCCAATCATGTGACGCTTCAATTCGCGGGCGTCGTCGCAAGCCTCCCAGCGGAAGCCGCGCGCAAGCATCGCCGCGGCAAACGAGCCCGCGACCACGCCGGCGACCGAGCCGATGCCGAAATTCAGCCGCGCGCCGGAGAAGGTGGCAACATAGAGGATGCTATCGCCGAGCGGCGCGACAAAGGTCAGCGAACTGACACGGATGGGATCAAACTCGTCATCCGCCAGCCACCCGGTCGCGAACCAACCGAACGCGATCGCACCTCCGACGGCAAACCCGGACACAAGCAGTCTCGGCGATCGGATGAGTTTGCCGTCTGCGAGCGCCCAAACGACGAGTGCGGTTGCGATGGAAGCGACGTAGGATCGCACGTGTTGCAGCGCCAGCACCGGGACAAAGTATTGATGTCAGCGCCTGATTGGTACCCTCGCCCAGCCGCAGGGACAAGGGCTCGACGAACAGCACACGGAGCATTCCCGTCACGCCGCGCATGGTTGCGAGCGCCGACAGGCCGAGCACGAGAAAGACGACGATGGCGCGCAGATCGCCGCCGCCGACGCGCACCAGCGAGCCGAAGCCGCAGGTGCCGACCAGCGCCATGCCGACGCCGAACATTAGCCCTCCGATGATCGCACCGCCCAAGCCGATCGATGCTGTGAGATAGATCGACCGCGACAGATCGACGATGCCGAATTCGGCGAGCGCTTGCGTCGCAAGCAGCGCCACGGCCGCAGCGAGTGCAAAGGATTTCAGCCGACGATAATCCGCTCCGAAGAACGCATCCTCGAGCATCGCGAGCGTGCAGAAGCGGCCCGCACGGCCAGCGACGCCGAGCACGGCGCCGGCGGCAAGCCCGCATGCAAACGCTATGGTCGAAGGGCTCAGCATTCCTCCCGCAAGATGTTCGTTTTGCGTCGCGGGCAGTCTGCGCCGGCAGGTGGCGAAAAGCCAGAGCGGAAAATTACCGGCGGCGCCGGCGAACTGGCTCGCAGAACACGTCGTAGACGGCGATGAGAATCTTGCGGACGTCCTCGCTGGCGAGGCTGTAGTAGATCGCCTTGCCGTCGCGGCGGGTCGTCACCAGCCGATCGAGTCTCAGCCGCGCGAGCTGCTGCGAGACGGTCGACTGCCGCTCGCCCAGGAACTGCTCAAGCTCGGTCACCGATTTCTCGCCCTCGGCGAGGATGCAGAGTAGCAGCAACCGGGACTCATGCGACAACGCCTTGAGCATGTCGCTCGCCTCGCGCGCCTTCTCGATCATCTGCTCGAGTTCGGCGGAGCCCTCGATCTCCTTCAGCTTCGGCAATGTCATCGCGTCAAATTCCCCTGAGCAAAATCCCGACAGCGTTCACGACTTGGCCCGGTTCCGCTCCTGTTTGGGACAGGATCCGGTCCAAGAGGCCGAAGAAGAAGGCATCCCCCGGATAGCCGCGAATGCGCCCGATCTCACGGCCCTCTTTTACCACGACGAAGGTCGGCGTGAAGGCGCCAGGATCGATTCCGGCGAGATCAGCGGGCAGGGGGCTATTCAGGTCGACCCGGCGCAGCGGCGCGGCCTGGCTTTCCTCGGTCTCGGCATAGATCGGCGCGATCTCGGCGTTGAAGCGCGGGCACCACACGCAGCCGGCCCGCTCGAACATCACGAGCTCGGCTGCGCGCGAACCGGTCGCGGGCAGCGCGAGCGCGACATTGATTGCGAGCAGGGCGATGATTCCGTTCAATCTCACGTATTGGATCTCTGGACTTGCTTTTGGACTACCTTGTCGCTTTATATCATTAAATTCGCATATGTGCTAGGGATGAGGCGCAATGACCTTGGACGTCACGCTGGGTGGGGCCTTTGTCGCGGGGCTGTTGTCGTTTCTGTCGCCCTGCATCCTGCCCCTGGTCCCGCCCTTCCTTTGCTACATGGCCGGCGTATCGGTCACCGATCTGTCCGGAGGCAGGCCCGACCTGCGGCCGCGCATCCTGGTCTCCGCACTGGCTTTCGTGGCGGGCTTCTCGCTGGTGTTCGTAGCGCTCGGCTCGACCGCGTCGATCGCGGGGCGCTTCATCTCCGCGCATCTTTCGACCCTCGGCATCGTCGCGGGCAGCCTGATCATCGTCATGGGCCTGCATTTTCTGGGGCTGCTCAGGATTCCGCTGCTCTATCGCAGCGCGACTGTGCAGGTCGACAACCGACCGACCGGCGTGGCGGGGGCCTTCGTCATGGGGCTGGCGTTCGCGTTCGGCTGGACACCCTGCGCGGGCCCCATTCTCGCCGCCGTCCTGCTGATGGCGGGATCGGAGGACACGACCGGACGAGGGGCGCTGCTGCTGCTGGCCTATTCGGTCGGGACCGGCATTCCCTTCCTGATCGCGGCCGCCTTCACCGGCAGGTTCATTGCAGCGCTTGGCCGCGCGCGTCGTCACCTCGGCCTGGTCGAGAAGACCATGGGCGTCTTCCTAGTCGCCACCGGTCTGATGTTCCTGACCGGCCTGATGCCCGCGGTTTCGGAATGGCTGCTGGAGCGATTCCCAGGACTCACCAGCATCGGCTGATGCTTAACCGTAGCGGAAATCGAGCAGCTGGGCGTAGGACCGCAGCTCGATCAGGTAGCGATGCACGAGCGGTCCGTCGCCGGCCATTGCCGCATGTGCAATCTCGCTGCTGCTTGCGATCGCGCCGTCAATGAGGCGGCGGAACTCGCTCTTTTCGGCGATCTCGGGACCTGCCCAATCATTGCAGCGCTGCAGGCGATCGCGAAATGCGCTTGCGGCGGCGACAGTGTCCTCGGAGTTCGCAGGCGCCGGCTGCTCGCCGTACCGCGTCGCCGCGACCCGCAACTTTTCCATCGCCGGGGCTATCTCGAAGACGCAGTCACCGAGATCGTACAGGCCTGAATTGCGCCTGAGCTCGTGAAAGGACTGACGAAGTGAAAGCAGCTCGCGGCCGGCGGCGACATCGTCTCCACTGTCCAGTGCACGCGTTGCCGCCGTGAGACTTTCGCGTCCCCGGTCGAGGAAATCCGACACAGCGGCCGGCGCGTAAGCGGGCAGGGGAGCGGACGTGTTTGGCTCGAGCCGCTTCCACGCGACTACCGCCTCGTCGGCCTCCATCTGCGCCAGTGCAATGTTTCCGGTGCGCGCATAGCTCGCCGCGCTGCGTAGATTGGCCATGATCGGCCCCATCGCCGATGTGAAATCCGCAGGCTTGTCAGCGTCGGCGCCGAAGGCGAGCGCGTGCGAAGCTAGCCATGCCAACAGGACGATGATGCAGCGCAAGATCAGAAATCCTTGTCACATTCGCGTATTTGAATATCATAATGAAAATGACCGACGCGCAAGATCTTCCAACGCATAAATCCCTGATGCCGCTTCGCACGCCGACGCGGCGCGGTTTTCTCGCAATCGCATCCGGCGCCGCTCTGGGCATCGGTAGGAGCGAAGCTGTGGCCGAACCGGCGCTCGGGGAAGACGGGCTCTATCACGAGCCCTGGTTTCTGCAGAGCTTCCTAGATCTGCGCGAGGACCTCGAAAGCGCCGCGGCCGGCGGCAAGCGCCTCGCCGTCATGTGGGAGCTGCGCGGCTGTCCCTATTGCCGCGAGACGCATCTGGTGAATTTCGCCGATACCGACATCACCAACTACATCCGCGACAATTTCGAGGTGTTGCAGCTCAATCTGATCGGCTCCCGTAAGGTTACGGATGTCGACGGCCAGGAATTATCCGAGAAGGATCTCGCCCAGAAATACGGGATCAGGTTCACCCCGACGTTTCAGTTCTTTCCGCCGTCGTCGGCCGGTATCGAAGCAAAAGACCCTATGGCGCGGGAGGTTATGCGCGCACCGGGCTATCTCAAGCCGACGCATTTCCCTGGCGATGTTTCGCTTCGTGCGGGAGCGGGCCTATGAGCGCGGCTCGTTCCGGGATTTCCTTGCCGCCAATGGCTAGCTGAGAGCGTCTTTTCCAATTTCGCTTGACGCGACAATTATATGAACATATCCTAATAGATGAATTTGATGGATTGTGAGTCCATCGTAATCAAAGGCGGGCGTCACCGTCATAAGGGTAGGGAACATGCGGCGCTCGCTTGTAGCTGCGTTTGCACTGTGTCTGTTGGCCGGAGGCGTTCTTGCCCAGCAGCCGGCCGCGGAGCCGATCAAGCTCGACATCATCAATGACTCGCTCCCGAAGTCGTTGACCGGCACGCCCGGCAATGCCGAGGCGGGCAAGAAGGTGTTCCTGACACGCACGCTCGGCAACTGCCTCGCCTGCCACCAGGTCACCAGCCTGAAATCCGAGGAATTCCACGGCGAGTTCGGTCCGTCGCTCGACGGCGTGGCCGGCCGCTATACCGAGGCGCAATTGCGCCTCCATCGTCGCCGACCCCAAGCGCATCTTCACCAACACGGTCATGCCTGCATTCTTCAAGAACGACGGCTTGAGCCGGGTGCGCGGCGAATTCGTCGGCAAATCGATTCTGACGGCCGCGCAGGTCGAGGACGTCATTGCTTTTCTCAAGACGCTGAACTGACGGCGAGGAGGACCAGGAATGAAAGCCATCAATCGACGGCAAGCATTTGCGCTCGGGGGCGGCTTTGTCATGCTGACCTTGATGCCCATGGCGGCCGATGCCGAAGTCACGAATGATGCGGCCAAGTGGATCGAGAAGTTCACCGGCGGCAAGCAACCCGCCAAGGGCAAGATTTCGCTCGACCTGCCGGAGATCGCGGAGAACGGCAACACGGTGCCGTTGTCGATCAACATCGAGAGCCCGATGACCGCGGACTTCTATGTCAAGGAGGTCATCATCCTCGCCGACGGCAACCCAAACGCGGGCGTTGCGACGCTGTCCTTCACGTCGCTATCGGGCAAGGCGGAAGCCTCGATCCGAATCCGGCTCGCGACCACGCAGAACGTGGTTGCGATCGCGAAGATGAGCGACGGTTCGCTGTTCACGGAGCAGAAGACTGTGAAAGTCACAATTGGCGGCTGCGGCGGCTAAGGGCTTAGGAGAGGAAAGATGGCAGACAAACCGCGCATCAAGCTTCCGAAGGAAGCTGCCAAGGGCGAGGTCATCCAGATCAAGACCCTGGTCTCGCATGTCATGGAATCCGGCCAGCGCAAGGACGCGCAGGGCAAGACCATTCCGCGCAAGATCATCAACAAGTTCGCCTGCGAGTTCAACGGCAAGCCGGTGTTCGCTTGCGCGCTCGAGCCGGCGATCTCGGCCAATCCCTACATCCAGTTCGATGCCAAGATCGACGAAGCCGGAACGTTCAAGTTCTCCTGGACGGACGACGACGGCACGGTGATCACCGCTGAAGAGAAGATCGCGCTCAAGGCGTGAAGCGCCCGAAGCAAGGGAGAGCACGGATGCCGGTGCGATATCTCGGTCTCGCTGCTGTGCTTGCCGCCAGCGTATCAGTTGTGACCTGCGCGTCCGCGCAGGAGGCCGAGCGCAAGGGCATCGCGGCGCCGCCCGGCCACGTCTTCAAGACTATAATCTCCGGCTACGAGTTTCGCAGCAAGGAGACCCGAGCGCTACAGGACGACGATCTCGAAAATCCGGGCTTCCTCGCCGTGGAGCGTGCGGCGGATGCCTGGAAGAAGGCCGAGGGCAGCGCGGGCAAGTCCTGCATGAGCTGTCACGGCGAGGCCGAGACCAGCATGAAGGGCGTCGGAGCCGCCATGCCGAAATGGGATGACAAGCTGAAGAAGCCGGTCAATCTCGAGCAGCGCATCAACATCTGCCGCACCGAAAACATGAAGGCGGAACCCTGGAAGTTCAAATCCCAGGAACTCACCGACATGACCACCTTCGTGCGCTACCAGTCGCACGGCATGAAGGTCTCGGTGAAGACCGACGGTCCGATGTCGACCTGGTTCGAACGCGGCAAGCAGATCTACTACACGCGCTACGGCCAGCTCGATCTCGCCTGCGAATCCTGCCACGAGCGCAACAACGGCAAGTTCATGCGCGCCGATTTCCTGAGTCAGGGCCAGACCAACGGCTTTCCGACCTATCGGCTGCGCGACCAGCGCCTGGTGCCGCTGCATGAGCGTTTCGAAGGCTGCATGTTCGACGTGCGCGCCGAGCCGTTCAAGCCGCTGTCGGACGAATTTCTAGCGCTCGAGCTCTATGTCGCCTGGCGCGGCATCGGACTGCCCGTCGAGACGCCGTCGGTGCGCAATTGAAACGATGAGCATGCAGGAGCATTGCGCATGATCTCTCGCCGCGAGTTCATTCAGGTTGCTGCGGCAACGGCGACACTTTCGACCGGTGTCGGCTCCGGCCTGACCCGGGCGGTGGCCCAGCAGCGCCTGACCGAGAAGGAATTACTGGCATTCGAGCCGCTCGGCAATGTCACGCTGGTGCATGTGACCGACATCCACGGCCAGCTCATGCCGCTGTATTTCCGCGAGCCCTCGACCAATCTCGGCGTGGGCGAGGCCAAGGGCCTGCCGCCGCACGTCACCGGCAAAGAGTTTCTCGCGCGCTTCGGCATCGCGCCCGGCTCGTCGGCCGCCTACGCCCTGACCTCCGAGGACTTCGAGGCGCTGGCCAAGAGCTACGGTCGGATCGGCGGCCTCGATCGCGCAGCCACCGTGATCAAGGCCATCCGCGCCGAGCGCGGCGACAAGGTGGCGCTGCTCGACGGGGGCGACACCTGGCAAGGATCGTGGTCGTCGCTGAAGACGCGCGGCCAGGACATGATCGACTGCATGGCGCTGCTCAGGCCCGACGCGATGACCGGACATTGGGAGTTCACTTACGGCACCGAGCGCGTCAAGCAGGCGATCGAGGGCCTCGGTTTCCCGTTCCTCGGCCTCAACATCCGCGACACCGAATGGAACGAGGCGGCGTTCGATGCCTCGACCATGATCGAGCGCGGCGGCGTCAAGATCGCGGTGCTCGGCCAGGCTTTCCCCTATACGCCGGTCGCCAATCCGCGCTGGATGATTCCGAACTGGTCGTTCGGCGTGCGCGAGGAGGACGTGCAGGCGCAGGTCGACAAGGCGCGCAAGGACGGCGCGCAGCTCGTCGTGCTGCTCTCACACAACGGTTTCGACGTCGACCGCAAGCTTGCGAGCCGCGTCAAGGGCATCGACGTCATCCTGACCGGGCACACCCATGATGCACTGCCCGAGGCGGTGAAGGTCGGCAAGACCCTGCTGATCGCGTCGGGCTCGTCCGGGAAGTTCGTGTCGCGGCTCGATCTCGACGTCCGCGACGGCGAGGTCAAGGCGTTCCGTTACAAGCTCATTCCGCTGTTCTCCGATGTGATCGCGGCGGACGCCGAAATGGCCGCGAAGATCGCGGAGGTGCGCAAGCCCTATGCGGCCGAGCTGTCCCGCGTGCTCGGCAAGACGGATTCGCTGCTCTACCGGCGCGGCAATTTCAACGGCACGTTCGACGACCTGATCTGCCAGGCGCTGGTGCAGGAGCGCGATGCCGAGATCGCGCTCTCGCCCGGCTTCCGCTGGGGCACCAGCGTGCTGCCCGGACAGGACATCACCTTCGAGGACGTCACCAACGCGACCGCGATCACCTATCCGGCCGTCTATCGCATGGGCATGACGGGGACGCGGTTGAAGGAGATCATCGAGGACGTCGCCGACAATCTCTTCAACGTCGATCCCTACTATCAGCAGGGCGGCGACATGGTGCGGATCGGCGGGTTGTCCTACGCGATCGACGTCACGAAGCCGCAGGGCAGCCGCATCTCGGACATGCAGATGGTCAAGAGCGGCGCGCCGATCGATCCCGTCAGGGAGTATCAGGTCGCCGGCTGGGCCAGCGTCAACGAAGGAACCGAGGGGCCCCCGATCTGGGAGGTCATCGCCAACTATTTGGCCAGAGAGAAGACGGTGCGCCTCGAACCCAACAGAGCTGTCAAAGTGACCGGAGCGTAAAGCGATGTCGAAGATGGACAGTCCCCGGCAATCCCGACGCGGTTTCCTGGCCGCTGGCGCCGGCGTTGCGGCGTCGGTGCTCGCAAAGCCCGCCCTAGCGGGCAGCGGCAACCCGGCGAACCAGCCGCCGAACGTGCCGGAATGGACCAAGGCGCTCGGCGAGGGTGTCGCCGTGCGCCCGTACGGCAAGCCGTCGAAGTTCGAGAAGGACGTCATCCGGCGCGACGTTGAATGGCTGACCGCCTCGCGCGAGTCCTCGGTGAGCTTCACGCCACTGCATGAGCTCGAAGGCATCATCACACCCAACGGCCTCTGCTTCGAGCGGCACCATGGCGGCATCGCCGAGATCGATCCGGCGGATCATCGCCTGATGATTCACGGGCTTGTTGAGCGTCCGCTGATCCTGACGCTGGAGGAGCTGAAGCGCTACCCGCGCGTCAACCGCATCCACTTCATGGAGTGCGCGGCGAATTCGGGCATGGAGTGGCGCGGCGCGCAGCTCAACGGCTGCCAGTTCACCCACGGCATGATCCACTGCGTGCAGTATACCGGCGTATCGCTACGCACGCTGCTCGAGGAAGCCGGCGTCAAGACAACCGGCAAATGGCTGCTGGTCGAGGGCGCCGATGCGGCTGCGATGGATCGCAGTCTGCCGATCGAGAAGGCGCTGGATGACTGCATCATCGCCTACAAAATGAACGGCGAGGCGCTCTATCCCGAGCAGGGCTATCCGATGCGCCTCGTGGTCCCGGGCTGGCAGGGCAATCTCTGGGTCAAGTGGCTGCGTCGCATCAAGGTCGGCGACCAGCCCTGGCATACCCGCGAGGAGACCTCGAAATACACGGATCTCCTGCCGAGTGGCAAGGCGCGCCGGTTCACCTGGTCGATGGACGCCAAATCGGTGATCACGAGCCCTAGCCCGCAGGCGCCGATCAAGCACGGCAAGGGCTTTACCATCATCTCCGGGCTCGCCTGGAGCGGCAACGGCAAGGTCAAGCGCGTCGACGTGTCGCTCGACGGTGGCCGCAACTGGTGGCCGACGCGGCTCGATGGACCCGTCCTCGACAAGGCGCTGACGCGCTTCTACTACGAATTCGACTGGAACGGCGAGCCGCTGCTGCTGCAATCGCGCGTCCAGGACGAGACCGGTTACGTGCAGCCGAGCAAGGCCGAGTTGCGCAAGATCCGCGGCGTCAACTCCATCTATCACAACAATGGCATCCAGACCTGGCATGTGCAGGCCAATGGTGAGGTCGAGAATGTCGAAGTCGCTTAAGTTCGCTGCAATCGCACTGCTCGCGTGCGCGTTGTGTGCGCCGGCGCTCGCGCAACAGAAGGCGGACGCCAAGAGCGGTCCGCGCTATCACATCGGACGTGCGCCGACCGCGGACGAAATCCGCGGCTGGGATATCGACGTGCGGCCCGACGGCCAGGGCCTGCCGGAGGGCAAGGGCACGGTCGCCCAGGGCGAAAAGCTCTTCATGGACAACTGCTCGAGCTGCCACGGCGAGTTCGGTGAGGGCAACGGCCGCTGGCCAGTGCTGGCCGGCGGCAAGGGCTCGCTGACATCAGACAATCCGGTCAAGACGGTGGGCTCGTACTGGCCCTACGCCTCGACCGTGTTCGACTACGTCCGTCACGCCATGCCTTACGGCAACGCCGAGTCGTTCTCGGTCGACGAATATTATGCGCTGGTCGCCTATGTCCTTTACCTGAACGATGTGGTCACCGACCAGAACTTCGAGCTGACCAACAAGAACCTTGCCACGATCAAGATGCCGAACGAGCAGGGTTTTGTGATGGACGATCGCGCCACTAGCGAGAAATCCTTCTGGCAGAAGGATCCCTGCATGAAGGATTGCATAGCGCCGGTGAAGATCACCGCGCGTGCCGCCGTCATCGATGTAACGCCTGAGGACGGCAAGGACGGGAAGCCGCGGGGCGTGGAATGACGCGCGGCCTGGCGAGCCGCCGTGGATTGTTTCGCGGTCTGCTCGCTGCGGCCTTCATCGTGACGAGTCTCGCCGCTCCGTCCCGGGCGGCGGAGTCGCATAGGCTCGTGTTGCAGATCAGCGACGACGACCCGGTCAAGATGCGCGCCGTCCTCGATGTTGCGGCCAATGTCTCGCGGCATTATTCCGGGCAGGGCGAAGACGTCGAGATCGTGGTGGTCGCCTTCAATGGCGGCCTCGACATGCTGCTCGAGGACCGCTCGCAGGTGAAGGAGCGCCTGGTGAACTTCCTGAAATCGATGCCCAATGTGAGCTTCATCGCCTGCGGCAATACGCTGGAGACGCTGGCGGTGAAGGAGGGCAAGCGGCCGCCGCTGATCGAGGGTATCAGCGTCACCCAGGTCGGGGTTGCCATGCTGATGGATCTTGCCGAAAAGAACTGGACGATTGTCCGTCCCTGAGGAGAGAGCCGCCGATGCGATGGTTGATGGGATGGGCGGTCTTGCTGCTTCTCGTCCGGTCTGTCGGCGCCGCTGAGCAGGAGCTTGAGCTGTCGATCGACGGCCGCACGACGCTCGCGACACTGCGCACGCCCACCGCGATGGGACCGAATACGCCGCTCGTCGTGATGACCCACGGCACGCTCGCGCACAAGGATATGGAAGTCATCCAGGGCATCGCGAAGGCGCTCGAACAGCGCGGCATCGCGTCGCTCGCCCATACGCTGTCGCTGGGGCTCGATCGCCGCAAGGGCATGTACGACTGCGCGACGCGGCACGACTATGTCGCCGGGGACGCGGTTGCCGAGATTGGCGCCTGGGTCGCGAAGGCGAAGAGCATGTCCCGGCTCGTTGTCGCGCTCGGCCATTCGCGCGGCGGCAACCAGGTGGCGCGCTATCTGACGGCAGGCGAAGCTTCGCCGGTCGCGGGCGCGGTGCTGCTGGCACCGGTAACCGCAAAAGCGGAGGCTGATTTGCGCGCCTCTTACGCCCAGACCTATGGCAAGCCGCTCGAGCCGCTGCTCGAGAAGGCGACCAAAGCCGTGGCGGCGGGACGCGGCGGAGAATGGATGGATGCCCCGGGCTTCATCTATTGCCGCAACGCCGTGGTGACCGCGCGCGCCTTTGCGTCCTTCTATGCCGCCGACGCCGCACAGGACACTGCGGCGCTGGTGGCGCGCATGAAGCTGCCGGTGCTGGTGCTTGCCGCAACGAAGGATACGGTCGTGCCCGATGTGGTAGCGTCCTTCGCATCAACGGCCGATTCGAGTGGCGGCCGGGTGCAGCTCGATAAGATCGAGGATGCCGATCATTTCTTCCGCGACCTGTTCGCCGAAGACGTGGCCGACCGCATCGCTGAATTCATCAAGCAAACAAGATAGGAGGGACCATGCAGCGTCGATCCATGCTTCGCGCGAGCCTTGCCGGACTCTTTGGCGTCTTCGCCGTGCGCGAAGCGACGGCTGCGACGGAAGCGTCCACCCGGCAGCGCGTCGTCTATCATCTCGCCGATGCCGATCGTGTCGTCTTCGTGCTGGGCAATCTCCAAAACCATGTCGACGGCGTCGGCGGGCCCGGCAAGGCCGACATCAGGCTGGTCGTGCATGGGCCGGCGCTGCGCGCCTTTCATGCGCTCGCCGCCGAAGACCACACCGTCGACATGATGAAGAAGCTTGCTGACGCCGGCGTCGGCTTTGACGCCTGCGCCAACACCATGAAGGCGCAGGGCGTCAAGCTCGACGATCTCACGCCCGGCTTCGTAGTGGCCGAGAAGGGCGGCGTGGTGCGGCTCGCCGAGCTGCAACAGCAGGGATATGCCTATCTGCGCCCCTGAGCGCTTCGGAAATGCGCTATCGCCCTGTTCGTCATCTGGGTTGGTTTTGATCTGGCTCATTTGGGGAGAATACAGGATCGATAGACTGGGGAAATCACAAGGGAGTCGTAGCGAACGTGCTGACGTCGATTGCCGATCTCATAGGTGAGGATCTGCTGTCGTGGATCGGCGGGCTTCTGATCGGCGGCTTTTTCGGCTTCTTCGCTCAACGCAGCCGATTCTGCCTACGCGCCGCGGCGATCGAGTTTTCGCGCGGGCAAGCAGGGCAGCGATTGGCGGTCTGGTTGTTGACCTTTGCCGGCGCTCTGATGGGAACGCAGTTGCTGGTTGCGCTCGGATGGCTTGACGTCTCCGAGGCGCGTCAGCTTGCACAGCAGGGCAGTATCTCCGGCGCGCTGATCGGGGGCTTGGTGTTCGGTTGCGGTATGGTGCTGGCGCGAGGCTGCGCGAGCCGCCTGCTGGTGCTTTCGGCGAACGGTAACCTGCGCGCGCTCTTATCTGGTCTGGTGTTCGCTGTTGCGGCGCAAGCGGCCTATCGCGGGGGGCTGTCACCTGCTCGGGAGTGGCTGACCAATCTTTGGCTGATCAACGGCGGCCCTTCGCGTGACATCATGAGCCTCGTGGGCGGGGGGACGGCGGAAAAGCTTGCTTTCAGCGCCATCTGGCTGCTGGGCCGGATTTGGTTTCGCGTTCCGCAGCCGTCTTGCTCCGCGGCTGCTCTGGTCTGCGCTGCTGACTGGCCTGGCCGTCGTCGCGGGTTGGCTTTTCACCTATCAGCTATCGCAATCCTCCTTTGCTCCCGTGGCGCTGAAGAGTCTCGCATTCAGCGGGCCGTCTGCCGAGGTCCTGGCCGTGGTGCTTAATAGTCCCAATATCCATCTTGATTTTGATCTCGGCATCATCCCGGGCGTGTTTCTCGGCTCCTTCGTTGCAGCCGCCTACGGACATGAGGTTCGGCTGGAGGGCTTCTCCGACGGATTGGGCATGCGCCGCTACCTGATCGGTGCCGTCCTGATGGGGTTCGGTGCGATGCTGGCCGGTGGCTGCGCGGTCGGGGCCGGAATCACAGGCGCCTCGGTGTTCGCCGTGACGGCATGGCTCGTGCTCATGGGCATGTGGACGGGCGCGGCGGTCACCGATCAGCTCGTCGACCGCGGCTGGTCGCCGTGGGTGCGTCACGCCGCCAGGGCCGAGGGCAGCTGAAGACTGCATGCTATTTTAGCGATTGCTAAATTCCGATTTTTGAATATAAAGAGGATCGATGGTTGATGGCTGCGGCCGCGACAGGCGCCGCATTTTTCGGGGAAGACGCACCATGACGACTATCACTCACGATATCGCGCGGGATGTGCCGCGAAGCGCTCGACTCGACTGGTCCCCTTATCTGGTCGGTGCAGGCATCGGCATACTGAGCTGGATCGCGTTCGGTTTGTTTGGCGATCCGCTCGGCGTCACCACCGCTTATTCGCGCATCGCGTCGCTGTTTGCGACGCCGTTCATCGGCGTCGATGCGGTTGCTCAGAACGACTATTGGAAGAGCATGCCGCTGAAGTGGGACTATGGTGTTTGGTTCCTGGTCGGCATCCCCTTCGGCGCTTTCGTGTCGGCCGTGCTTTCGGGGACTTGGCGTCTCGAGCTCGTTCCCGAGGTATGGAAGGATCGCTTCGGTCCATCGGTCACGAAGCGTTTCATCGCCGCTTTTTTCGGCGGAGCCGTCATCATGTACGGCGCGCGCCTCGCCGGCGGTTGTACCAGCGGCCACGGCATCTCGGGCGGCCTTCAGCTTGCACTGTCGAGCTGGCTGTTCCTGGGCGTGATGTTCACAACCGGCCTCGTCGTGTCGGCCATCATGTTCCGCAAGTTCTGAGGAGATGACGATGCTTGCGATTTTTGGTGCCTTGGCGATGGGAGCCGTCTTCGGATTCCTGCTGCAGCGGGGAAATGTAACGAGCTGCAACGTGATCGAGAACCAGTTCCGCCTGCGCGACTTCACGGTCCTCAAGGTCATGGGCACCGCGATCGTGGTCGGGGGGATCGGCGTCCTGCTGCTGGTCGATACCGGCAACTCCAAATACTACGTCAAGGATGCCAACATGCTCGCGGTCGCGCTGGGCGCGGCGCTGTTCGGCGTCGGAATGGTGGTCTACGGCTACTGCCCCGGAACGGCTCTCGGCGCGATCGCGACCGGCAGCGTTCATGCGTTGGTCGGTGCCCTCGGCATGGTAGCCGGCGCGATTCTGTATGCGCTGAGTTTCGACTGGCTCAAGGGACATGTCTTGAATGTCTGGGCGCTCGGCAAGGTCCGGTTGCCAGATCTGACAGGTGTGCCGGACGCTGCGTGGTTCATCGTGCTCGCGATCGGGGCCGGATTGTTCTTCTGGTGGGTCGAGACGAGTCAGCCGAAGCGGGCCTGAAACGCCGGGCGTCAGCAAGGCGGCTCAGCGAGCCTTCCTGCTGCAATACAGCCGGTGCAGGGTGGCAAACAGCTCTTCCACGCGCGGGTCGGAAATGCGGTACCAGATCGTCTGGCTGTCGCGCCGGGAGGCGACCAGCCCTTCGCCCCGCATTTTTGCAAGATGCTGCGAGAGTGCCGAGGGTGAGATCCCGACGGAGTCCGCGAGGGGGCCGGCGCTCGCTTCGCCGACCTCGACCAGCTGGCACAGGATCAGCAGCCGATGCTCATTGGCAAACATGCGCATCAGCGCGGCGAGCTCGCTTGCTTTTTTCTCCAGGATCTGAGTGTCCGGCTTGCGCATCTGGTGCCTTCAATAGCATTCGGCATTCCATCGTCAAGGGTCGCGCGGGCATCGTTTCTTTCGCGAAGTTCGAGCGTGATCCCGCGATCGCTTGATCCAACAAGGTTGAATATATTCGACAATTCGAATATGTTGGCGGTACGGCGGCTCGGCCAGCCAAGCAAAGCAAAGAAGAGGTATCTGCCGTGCTGTCAGGATTGCTGAAGAAGTTCGCGGGGGCAACCAGCGTTGCTGCGATCGATCACGATGAGTTGGTGCAGTCGCATCGCGAGAAGAGCTGCACGATCGTCGATGTCCGGGAGCCGCACGAATTCGGCAACGGCCACATTCCGGGCGCTCTCAATCATCCGCTGTCGCAGTTCGATCCAGCGAGATTGGCGCAGGGCAAGCCGGTCGTCCTGATTTGTCGGGCAGGTGGTCGCTCGGCGACTGCGCTGCGCCGTGCACTCGCCGCCGGCCAGCAGAACGTGCGCCACTATGAGGGCGGCATGAGCGGCTGGCGCTCTCGCGGAGGCGCCGTTGTCTAGGCGTCTGCGGGTTTAATGAACTCCGCGCGATCGGCGGCACGGGTCGTCACCTCAGGCGGTACCGGCACGGCAACTTACACATGGCGTCGTGATCTCCGTTAGTCCGGACGAGGCCGGCTTGAGATCGCCCCTGACGCCGACGTCCTGAGCCGCGATAGCGAAACGGCTCGCTGCGCGATCGATCGCCGAGCCCGCATCCTGCATGCCATCGGGCATGTACCTGGTAACCTCGGCGCCGCCGTGCAGACTCAGGGACGACATCCACAGCTCGACTCCGCGATCCTCGCGGCGTCGTCGGCATGGCCCATCCCAAGTTGGGACTGACTCTCCTGCAAGGCTTGAACATGGTCCCGCATGTTGGACAATGTATGATCAATCATTGGCCGCAGGAACTTCACCAGCCGCCGCTTGTCGTCGCCCTCAGCTACTGCCAGTGAGAAACAGGTCCCTCGATGATGATATCGTCGGTCATGGTCGGCCTCTGCAATCTGTGCGAAGGGTCTCACGCAATCTCGGCGACGACTTGCTTCAGCAACTCGCGAACTTGACCCGCGAGGGCGCCGAGCTTCGGATTCTGGATCGCCGTCATCGAAGCGACGGGATCCACCGCCGAAATCTCGACCTTGCCGCCCTCGCGCTGCTGAACCACGACGTTGCAGGGAAGCATGGTGCCGATCTTGTCCTCGAGGCTCAGCGCCTCGTAGGCGAGCTCGGGATTGCATGCCCCGAGGATGAGATATGGCCGAACCTCGACCCCAAGCTTCTTCTTCAGGGTGTCCCTAACGTCGATTTGGGTGAGCACGCCGAAGCCATGGTGCTTCAAGGCTTCGGTCGTGGCCGCCACCGCTGCCTCGAACGGCAGGTCGACGGTTTTCGAGAAGTGATAGGTCATGGCTGTCTCCGTCGAATTGGGTGTTCTTCTCCGTACCAGCTCACGGGAACGCGCAGCCACCGCGCAGGCCCAGCTTCTTGAACACGATCGCAGCGGGGCAGAAGCCAGTGAACGAGGCCTGCAACATGTTTAGCCCGGCGAACGCCGTCAGCAGGTACCAGTACGCATTCACGTAAGTCCCCAGTGCGAGTCCAAGCAGGACGACGAAACCTGCGAAGGCGAGAACGGCTTTATCGACATTCATGGCATGCTCCTATTGAAGGGGTACGGTCTTACGAACCTGTCAGGCCAGCCTGGGTCCAGGCGACGATGCTGCGCGCATCCATCGCGCCGGCGTGGCGGGCGATTTCCCGGCCGCCACGCATCAGCAGCAGGGTGGGAATCCCCGCGATGTTGAGGCGCGACGAGAGGCCTGGCGCGCCGTCGGAGTTGAGCTTCAGCAGCCGAACCTTCGGCTCGAGTTCGCGCGCAGCGCGCTCGTACATTGGTGCCATGGCGCGGCAGGGTCCGCACCACGGAGCCCATACATCGACCAGGACCGGGATGTCGCTGTTCGCGACATGACGCTGAAAACCTTCTTCGTCGACCTCGATCGGAAGACCGGTGAAGATCGCCTGGCGGCAGGCACCGCATCGCGCGGCCGCCGGCGCGCGCTCGGCGGGCAGGCGGTTGGTCCGCCCGCAATACCCACAGACGATCCGGCATGTCTCACTCATGTGCCAGTTCGAACCTCCCTGATCTTGGCGATGTTCAGCCTGTCGAGCACGAATCGTTCATAGAACGGCTCGCTCTCGCCTCGCCGCATCTTGCGGATGAAGTACTTTTCGAAGGCCACCTTTGCGTAGTGGACCCACTCGCCCTTGGACGACCAGCTAACGTTGCGCGGCGGGATCTGCGGCTGTGCCAGGAATGCGACGCCGGAGTCGCCGAAGTCCGCAAGGCAGATCGCGTTCAACGTCGGCTGCGTCTTGGGTTCCTGGCCGCGGAGCAGGGCACCAATGTTCATTGCAGCCGCTGTGACCATGGATTCGATCATGAAGCCGGTCTTCGGGACGCCGACCGGCACTGGCGTCGCTCCGACCGGCGCGATTGCCACGCACACCCCGACGGCGAATACATTTTGGTAGGCGGGGTTGCGCTGGTGCTTGTCAACGATGACAAAACCGCGCGGATTGGTCAGTTTTTCGATGCCGCGCACCGCCTCGACACCGCGAAACGCGGGCAGCATCATCGAATACGAAAAAGGCAGATCGTGCGCCTTGTGCGCCGTACCGTTTTCGGCGAATTCCTCCACCGACATCGTGCCAGGCCCGACGCTGTCCACGCGCGCGTTGGTGATCCATTTGATGTGCTTCTCACGCATCTCGCTTTCGAGCATGCTCTTGGTGTCGCCGACGCCATCCAATCCGAGATGGCCGATGTAGGGCTCCGAAGTGACGAAGGTGATCGGCACCTTGTCGCGCAGCTTGCGGCGGCGCAGTTCAGTTTCCAGGATGAAGAGGAATTCGTAGGCCGGCCCGAAGCACGAGGCGCCTTGAACCGCGCCGATCACGACGGGGCCGGGATTGGCCGCAAGCCTTTCGAACGCTTCGTAGGCTCGCGAGGCGTGATCGACATGACAGATCGATTGAGTGTGCCCTTGCGGACCGAGGCCCGGAATTTCGTCGAAGGCAAGCTCGGGACCTGTCGCGACGACAAGGTAGTCGTAGTCGATCGAGGTGCCGTCGCCGAGATCGACGCGATTCTGGGCCGGATGCACGCGCTTGGCGCCCTGCGTCAGCAGGCGGATGCCCTTGCGCTTCATGATCTCTTCGAGATTGATTTCGATCTCGTTTCGCTTGCGCCAGCCGATAGCCACCCAAGGATTGGACGGAACGAAGTGATAGACAGCGCCATGCGAGATCACGCTCAGGCGGTCATCCTTTCGTAACTGCGGCAGCAATTCATAGGCCATCAGCGTTCCGCTCAGACCGGCTCCGATTACAACAATTTCCGCCATGGGTACCTCCGTTGGATGTCGATCGCCGGTTCCGTCCCGGCCCTTCTACACTTGACGATATATTCGGTTATGCGTATATACGCAAGTATGAAGATAGATAGTGAAGTTATGGAGCGGGCGGCCGATCAGGCGACCGAGTTGCTGAAGGCGCTCTCGAACCGGCATCGGCTTCTGATCATCTGCCAGTTGATTGACGGCGAACGGTCGGTCGGTGAACTCGCCGAATTCCTGAGCCTGCGGGATTCGACGGTCTCCCAGCACCTTGCGCTCCTTCGCAAGGATGGTCTGGTGTCCGCCCGCCGGGAGGCGCAGACGATCTTCTATTCGATCGCAAGCGAGCCGGCGCGTGAGGTGCTGAAGACGCTCTATCAGGTATTTTGCGCACCGAAATCCGCAAGAACGAGATGAAAGTTACGAGCGATCGCGTGGCGGCGCCTTGAGCGAGATCAACGCCCCATCCTGTAAAACCGATGAGATGACAGAGGCGCACCGTGCCGCGGTGTGACGGTTCCATGATTACGCGGACAAACCTTATGCGGCCCTTGGGATTTATGGTCGCGATCGCGGCCGCCACCTTGCAGGCCAGCCTCGCGACGGCGGAAACGCTGACGGTGGCGCAGCACGTCGTCACCGACGAAAAGGCCGTCTTTGCCACAGTCGAAAGCATCAGCGTGGTGCCGGCGCGCGGGCGCATCGGCGGAACCGTGGTCCAGCTCCACGTCAGGGAAGGGGACCGCGTGACCGCAGGGCAGGCGATCGCCACCATCGGCGACGAGAAGCTCGGCCTGCAGATGAAGTCGCTTGATGCGCAGATCGAGGCGCTGCAGGCGCAGGCCAACCAGGCGCAGATTGATTTCACTCGGACCGAGGGGCTGGTCGAGCGCGGCACACTTCCGCGCGTCAAGCTCGACGAGACCCGGACCGCGCTGAACGTGGCGGAGAACGGTCT
This sequence comes from Bradyrhizobium sp. JR3.5, assembly GCF_054057015.1. Classification (NCBI taxonomy): domain Bacteria; kingdom Pseudomonadati; phylum Pseudomonadota; class Alphaproteobacteria; order Hyphomicrobiales; family Nitrobacteraceae; genus Bradyrhizobium; species Bradyrhizobium sp. JR3.5. The sequence continues at coordinate 3,241,288 of NZ_JBSRYV010000001.1, read as the reverse complement.
GCGCGCCAAGACAGCCGAGCGTGCCGTGATCAACGAGCAACTCAACCAGGGTCAGGTGCTTGCACCGACTGAGGGGCGCGTGCTGAAGAGGCTCATCACGATTGGTTCTGTCGTATTGCCCGGTGACCCCATCGTCACGGTCGCGCAGCAGAACTTCAAACTGCGGTTGCGGGTGCCGGAGCGCCATGCGCGCCGCCTCAAGGCCGGTGACAAGATTCGCGTCGACGGCGCGGAGCTTGGCGGCGAAGCCGCCAAGTGGGGCGTTATCGATCTCGTCTATCCGCTGATCGAGGAAGGGCGCGTCATCGCGGATGCGACCGTCGAAGGGCTCGGCGAATATTTCGTCGGCGATCGGCTCCGGGTATGGATCTCCGGTGGGGCGCGGCCGGCCTTCATCGTTCCGGCAGGCTACGTGACGACCCGGTTCGGCATCGACTACGTGCGGCTACAAAGGGCCGGGGGGGTGATCGACGTGCCGGTGCAGCGCGGGCCGGAATTGCCGACGCCCGCGCTTCCCGACGGCCTTGAAATTCTGTCCGGCATTCGCGCCGGCGACCAGTTGATGCGGCCATGAACCTCGGACTCTCGGGAAGGCTCACCAAGGCGACGATCGCGTCGCCCCTGACGCCGTTGTTTCTGATCGCTGCGCTCGTCGTCGGCCTGATCGCGGTCATCGTGATTCCGCGCGAGGAAGAGCCGCAGATCAGCGTTCCGATGGTCGATATCCGCGTCAACGCCGACGGCTTGCGCGGACCCGATGCGGTCGAGCTCGTTACCAAGCCGCTCGAAGCGATCGTCAAGGGCATCGACGGCATCGAGCACGTCTACAGTCAGACTGAGGACGACCGGGTGATGGTCACCGCGCGGTTCCTGGTCGGCACCAAGGCGGAGGACGCGATCCTTCGCGTCCATGAGAAGATTCGAGCCAATCTCGATCGCATCCCGGTTGGGATTCCCGAGCCATCGATCGTCGGCCGCGGCATCAATGACGTTGCTGTGACGGTCCTGGCACTGTCGCCGAAGCCGGAAGCCGCCGAACGCTGGACCGATAAGGATCTGTTCGAGCTTGCCGACAAGGTCCGCTCGGAGCTCGTGAAAGTCGACAGCATCGGACTGACCTACATTTCAGGCGGCGCGGCGCAGCAGATCAGGGTCGAGCCCGATCCGGGAAAGTTGTCGCTGTTCGGCGTCACGCTGCAACAGCTCGTGTCCAAGGTCAAGGACGCCAATCGTTCGTTCCTGGCCGGCCAGGTCCGCGATGCCGGCATCGTTCGAAATGTCGCCGCAGGCCAGACGCTCGCGGGCATTCCCGATATCGGCCTGCTCCTGATCTCGACCCGTGACGGCCGGCCGGTCTACGTCAAGGACGTGGCGAGCGTCATCATCGGTCCGAACACGATCGAGCATCGGGTCTGGAACGATGCGCGGGACGGGAATGGGCAATGGACCCGGGTGCCCGCGGTCAGCCTCGCACTCGCCAAGCGCGCCGGCGCCAATGCGGTGGTTGTTTCCTCCGATATCAATCACCGCCTGGAGGGATTGAAGGGGCGTCTGATCCCGGAGGACGTGCAGGTGACGGTGACCCGCGACTATGGCGAGACCGCCAACGAAAAGGCCAATGAACTCCTGTTCCATCTCGGGCTCGCGACGATCTCGATCGTCGTGCTGATCGCGATTGCGATCGGCTGGCGCGAGGCTCTGGTGACCTTTGTCGTGATTCCGACGACGATCCTGCTCACGATGTTCGCCGCCAACCTGATGGGCTACACCATCAACCGTGTCAGCCTGTTCGCGCTGATCTTCTCGATCGGCATCCTGGTCGACGACGCCATCGTCGTCGTCGAGAACATAGCGCGGCATTGGAGCATGCGCGACGGCCGGCCGCGGTTGCAGGCGACCATCGAGGCCGTTGCAGAGGTCGGCAATCCCACCGTCGTCGCGACGCTGACCGTGGTCGCGGCGCTGTTGCCGATGCTGTTCGTGTCGGGGCTGATGGGCCCTTACATGGCGCCTATTCCTGCCAACGCTTCGGCGGCGATGCTGTTTTCCTTCTTTGTCGCCATGGTGGTCGCGCCCTGGCTGATGCTGAAGCTGGCGCCGAAGCGCGAAATGACCGCCGTGCATGCTGCACATGATGAAGGGCGCCTGGGCCGGCTCTACCGACGCTTTGCCACGCCGATCGTGCGCAGCAAGCGCTCTGCATGGATATTCCTGCTCGGCGTCGGCATCGCGACGCTATTGTCGATGACGCTGTTTGCGACCAAGTCGGTAACGGTCAAGCTGCTGCCGTTTGACAACAAGTCGGAGATCTCCGTCGTCGTCGACCTGCCGGAAGGAGCGAGCTTGGAGGCGACTGAGCGCACCTTGTTCGGTGCGGCCGAGATCGCCCGGCAGTTGCCTGAAGTAACCTCTGTCCAGTCCTATGCCGGCACGCCGGCGCCGTTCAATTTCAACGGCCTTGTGCGTCACTATTACCTGCGCGAGCGCCCCGAGCTCGGTGAAGTGCAGGTCAACCTGACGGCGCGCGCCGAGCGCAAGCGCGCCAGCCATGAGATCGCGCTCGAGCTGCGCGAGAAGCTGAAGGCACTCGATCCGCCCAGGGGCACCAGCATCAAGGTGGTCGAAGTGCCGCCCGGGCCGCCGGTGCTTTCGACGCTACTCGCCGAAGTCTATGGTCCCGATGCGGCCACACGCCGCGCGGTCACGGCCGAGCTCAAGAAGGTCTTTGCAGAGGTGCCGTTCATCGTCGATATCGACGATTCCATCGGCGAGAAGCGGCCGCGGCTCCGGCTCTCCATCGACCAGGACCGGCTCGAATTCTTCGGCGTCGAGCAGCGGGATGTCTATGACACGATACAGGCCCTGTTTGGCGGCATCTCGATCGGCTATTCGCATCGCGGCGAGGACCGCAACCCGATCGAGATCGCGGTGCATCTCGGCAAGCGCGACCTGGTCTGGGACGAGGCGCTGGCCTCGACGCCGGTACCCGCCAACACGGTGCCCGGCAGCAAGACGGTGGTAGAGCTTGGCCAGGTCGTGAAAGCGACGATGGAGGATGGTTCACCGACGATCTTCCGCCGAGACGGGCGTTTCACCGACATGGTGATGGCCGAACTTGCCGGGCGCTTCGAGGCGCCGCTCTACGGCATGCTTGCGGTGGCCGACCGCGTCGATGCCCACGACTGGGGCAATCTGCCGAAGCCGGCGATCAGTCTGCACGGGCAGCCAGCGGATGAGGCGCGTCCGACGCTGTTGTGGGACGGCGAATGGGAAATCACTTGGATGACCTTCCGCGACATGGGTGCGGCCTTCGGCGCGGCCATCCTTGGCATCTACGTGCTGGTCGTCGCCCAATTCAGGAGTTTCCGTTTGCCGTTGGTCATCCTGACGCCGATCCCGCTGACGTTGATCGGCATCCTCGTCGGGCATTGGCTGTTGGGTGCTCCGTTCACCGCGACGTCGATGATCGGCTTTATCGCGCTGGCCGGCATCATCGTACGCAACTCGATCCTGCTGGTCGACTTCATCAGGCACAGCAGCGGAGGCGGCAAATCGCTTCGCGAGGTGGTGCTGGAGGCCGGCGCAGTCCGCTTCAAGCCGATCCTGCTGACCGCGCTTGCGGCCATGATCGGCGCCGCGACAATCCTCCTCGATCCGATCTTCCAGGGATTGGCGATCTCGCTGCTGTTTGGTTTGGCATCGTCGACGCTGCTGACCGTGCTCGTCATCCCCGCGATCTACATCGCGTTGCGGGCGCCCCGCGAAGCGCATCCCACCAGAGACGTACCGAACTAACGAGGGCAAAATGGACAAGAACTATCCCGAGATCACTACGGCGATTTCTGCAAAATCTGCGCAAGCTGCGCAACGACATCCCCGACACGATGAAGGGATTTGCCACGCTTGCGCAGGCCGCGACGCGGGACGGCGCGCTGGACAAAAAGACTAAGGAGATGATCGCACTTGCGCTCGGCGTTGCCTGGCATTGCGACGGCTGCATCGGCTCTCACAGCGAGGCGCTTGCGAAGCTTGGCGCCACGCGGGAAGAGGTTGAGGAAGCGCTCGGCATGGCGATCTACATGGGCGGTGGTCCAGCGCTGATGTATGCTGCTGATGCAATGGCCGCGTTCGAGCAGTTCAGACGGTGCGTGGGCGCGGAAAATTAAGGCAGCACCGCATTGGGGCGATATAGTCGGGTAGGGAGGTCGGGTTGAGGGCATTGAGAGATCAGGCGGCGGACGTAGCTGCGGTTCTTCGTGTGTTTGCCAGCGAAGTGCGGCTACTCCTCTTTTGCAAATTGATCGAGTCGCGCGAGGCAAGTGTAAATGACTCGCAGAACACGTAGGTCTTTCCAGTGCTGCTTGTCCCAACATCTTTCGAAGATGCGCTTGGCAGGTCTCGTGACGTTTCGCCGCGAAGGCCATGGTATCGTATACACGATCCCGCGGTAAAGGATCTGATATCTACATCATGGCGGCTGTCTTATCCGCGAACAAAGACGTATCGATAGCCTTGTGACCTCAAATCGGCGAACAAGACGCGTCTAGCGGAGCCGTCAGCCTGACCTGAGGGGAGAATCTCTCACCGCCCTCTGCATTGTCGAACCCACTATCGGAGAAGATCTAAGTCGGATTTGTTAGAATGGCTTGGCGCTTCTTCGCGAGAGAGGCGCGGAAGATCCGGGGCCGATCATGACCAAAATGCGTAGGATCGTATGAGGCGGTCATGATGGCGATCTTGACCTGCCGCTGTCACTCGCGCGAGTCCTTGGTCCGCGTGAACGATTTTACACCTGACGGCCCCGCAGTGAATGATCTTCCACCGTCGTGGAGGATTTTACACCTCCCACGAGGCGACCGCCGAGGATCACGTGTCATTCGGCGCGCGGTTTGCCCCTCACCGGCGCTAAAGGTTGACCCCTGCGAGGACTGAGCAATCCTTTGGACCGCCGTCAGAAAGTTGATCAATTGTGGGGTCAATGTTGGAAGCCGATGGGGGTTAAAATTCTGCGCTTTCTCAAAAGGAGGACGACCGAAGAAGGCCTCGACGATCGTCACCGATACCGGCCGTATCGAGCGCCACATCGTTCCCCTCATAGGAACAAGGCGGGTCAAGGACCTCACCAAAACCGACATCAACAAGGTCCTCAAGGACATGATGACCGGAAAGACGCGGGTTGCGGTCAAGACCAAGAAGCTGCGCGGAAAAGCCGTCGTCCGCGGTGGTGCAGGAACGGCCACCAGTACCGTTGGCCTTCTCGGCGGAATCCTCACCGACGCCGTCGAAGCCGGCATTATTGAAACCGATCCGGCCCATGGCATCCGCAAGCCAAAGGATAACGTGCGAAAGCGTCGCCTATCGGAGGCGGAGTATCGAATCCTCGGTCGGATACTTCGATCCGAAGGAGATCGGGGAGGAGCGCCGTTTGGCAGCCTAGATGCTGCGCCAAGCGCATCCTGCAGCCTCAGCAGCAAGACAAACTCCCCAAAAGCTGACGAGGCGGTCGGAGTTATTCCGAGCGTGGCTTATTGAAACGCTCATCCTGACGCCACTACTCGGCCAAGCACCGGCGGCCAAACAGCCCGATTAGGTCGATTAACAACCTTGCTCGCCCGACCTGACAGTTAACTGACTTAGATCAACAGCCTCCCGTCAGCCGGATGAGAGTATTCGTTTCGCCCGCTGGTGCGTGATTCTGAAGTTCAACCGAAAACCGGGCGTGGGCCCAGCAAGACGGATTGGATCCGATCTCGATCGGCTGTGATGTGGAAGAGATCGATGACACATTCTTACCAGGCGAGCCTGCGTTTGACTTCATGGCAGGGCCGAGCTCGAACCATACTGGCATTTGCATTCATCGGCCTGCCGTCCGTAGCGATGGCCGAGGATGCGGTGAAACTCAGCCCCGAGCAGGCAACGAGCTTGGGGGTTCGTGTCGTTCATCCCGTTCCGAGCCCAACCGACAAAACGCTGCCCTATCCCGCCCAAATCGTGATTCCCACGCCGCAATTGTGGGTCGTGAGCAGTCCCGTGGCCGGCATGGTAACGGGTCTGTCGGTCGCGCGAGGCGACCGGGTCAACGCTGGCCAGCCGCTCGTCGTCATGGAGAGCCCAAGCTTCGTGTCACAGCAGCGCGATTACCTGCAGGCCGTTGCCCAAGAAGTTCTGACCAACCAGCAGCTCACCCGTAACTCGCAGCTTTTCCAGAGCAACGCTGTACCGCAACGTACTCTGGAGTCCAGCCAGAACGAGGCCCGCCAAGCAAGTATCGTGGTTGCTGAGCGGCGGCAAATGCTTCGGCTCAGCGGTCTTTCGGATGACGCAATCTCGAAGCTGACCGGCGAGGCCGCCATCAACGCGACCCTTTCGGTGGTCGCACCGCGGCCGGCAACCGTCGTGGACATCCTGGCCTCTCCCGGCCAGCGGGTGGAGCAAACGGCTTCGCTCATCAAGCTCGCACAACTATCTCCGCTATGGGTCGAAATCGCGATTCCGGCATCGAACATCAGCGCCATCCGGCTAGGCGCTAAGGTCGAAGTCGAGGGCCCATGCAACGCCGGGGCAGGTCGTGCTGATATCGGAGACCGCCGATGCTGCGACCCAAACCATATTGGTCCGGGCAGAGGTCCCGAACACCGGCGAACTGCGGCCCGGGCAGACGGCCCAGGCGCGGATCGGCTTTGCTTCGTCGGCTGAAAACGCTTGGGAGCTTCCCTATAGCGCGCTGATTCGACGCGGTGAAGAGGCTTCGGTCTTCGTGGCGACACCAGGCGGCTTTCGTCTGGTACCGGTGAAACTGCTTGAGGAGGACCAGGATCATGTCGTGGTCTCCGGCGCCATAACCGATAAGGACGAAATCGCCGTTGGTGGCATCTCCGCTTTGCGTGGAATCTTGCTCAAGCTCGGGGCCGGCTAGCCATGCTCGAGCGCCTTGTCGCATTTGCACTTTCCCAGCGGCTGTTCGTCGCCCTTGCCGTGCTTCTGCTGGTCGGCGCCGGACTGGTCATGCTGCCAAGCCTGCCGATCGACGCGTTTCCCGACGTCTCGGCCCGTCCAGGTCAAAGTCATCATGAAGGCGCCGGGGCTCACCCCGGAAGAGGTCGAGCAGCGGATCACTGTTCCGATCGAGCTCGAGCTGCTTGGATTGCCAAACAAGAAGATTCTTCGCTCCACGACGAAATACGCGCTCGCGGACATCACTGTGGACTTTGAGGATGGCACAGACATCTACTGGGCGCGCAACCAGGTCTCCGAACGCCTGTCCAATATCGCGCGCGACCTGCCAGAAGGCGTGACGGGTGGGCTGGCCCCGATCACGAGCCCGCTCGGCGAAATGTTCATGTTCACGATCGACAGTCCGGATCTGTCGCTGGCTGAGCGCCGCAGCCTTCTTGATTGGGTGATCCGTCCCGCGCTGCGAACGGTCCCCGGCGTTGCCGACGTTAACGCGCTTGGAGGCCATGTCCGGGCTTTCGAGATCGTGCCGATCAGCGATGCACTTGCGGCGCGTGGCATCTCGTATGACCTGTTTCGACGTGCGATCGACACGAACAGCCGCAACGATGGAGCCGGTCGCGTCAACCAAGGTGAAGACAGCGCGTTGGTTCGGATCGAAGGCAGCATCCGCACGATCGAGGATATCAGGCAAATCGTCATCTATACCAGGGATGGCATCCCGATCCGGGTCAAGGACGTCGCTCGGGTCCAGGTGGGATCGTTAACGCGCTATGGCGCTGTCACGACCGATGGTCGCGGCGAGACAGTCGAAGGACTTGTCCTTGGTCTGCGCGGCGCCAATGCCCGCCAGCTCGTCAGCGATGTGCGTGCCCGCCTTGACGAGCTCCAGCAGTGGCTACCCCAGAGCGTCAGCATCAACGTGTTTTACGATCGCAGTCGGCTGGTCGACCGCGCCGTCGGGACGGTTATCCGCGCACTCGGCGAGGCAACAGTCTTGGTCATTGTCTTATTGCTGTTGTTCCTGGGTAACTGGCGAGCCTCGCTCGTGATTGCTCTAAGCCTGCCACTCGCGATCGTCATCGCGCTGATCGTCATGCGCATTGTCGGCATGTCGGCGAATCTGATGAGCTTGGGCGGCCTAGCCATCGCCATCGGCATGCTGATCGACGCCTTGGTCGTGGTCGTCGAGAACGTCGTGGGCAATCTCAGCAAGGAGCGGCCGGACAAGGCCACACCGCTGGTTCACATCATTTTCCGCTCGGTTTCCGAGGTGCTGCAGCCGGTCGCGTCAGGCGTGCTGATCATCATGATCGTGTTTGTGCCGCTGCTGACGTTGCAGGGGCTTGAAGGAAAGTTGTTCATCCCTGTTGCACTCGCGATCATCTTCGCACTGGGCGGCTCGCTGCTGCTGGCACTCACCGTCATCCCGGTGGCGACTTCGTTTCTCCTCAAGACGGCCTCGCACGCTGAACCGTGGCTGGTCCGCCTGGCATCGCGCCTCTATGCTCTTGCTTTGGATTGGGCTCTGAAGAACGAGCGCAAGGTGATCATCGCGGCAGTCGTAGCCCTCGCGGCCGCGGGCTACGCTTACACCCAGCTCGGCAAGACGTTCATGCCGACAATGGACGAAGGCGACACCATCGTCAGCGTCGAGGCGCTGCCATCCATCAATCTCGACGAAATGATTGCGATCAATGCGAGGCTTCAGTCCGCCATCCTCGCGAAGGTCCCTGATGTGAAGGGCATCGTGGCCCGGACCGGGTCCGACGAACTCGGCCTCGACCCGATGGGGCCGAACCAGACCGATACATTTCTGGTTCTGAAGCCGGTAGAAGAGCGGAAGACGACCGATAAAGCCGCCCTGATCGAACAGCTTCGCCACGTGCTCGCCGATTTCCCGGGGCTGTCGCTCAGCTTCACGCAGCCGATCGACATGCGCGTGCAGGAGATGATCAGCGGTGTGCGCGGCGATGTCGCGGTGAAGATATTCGGGCCCGATATCACCAAGCTCAACGAGATTGCGAGCAAGCTGTCGGCGATTCTGTCCAGCATCGATGGCGCCGAGGACGTCTACACCACCCTCAACGAAGGTGCGCAATATTACACCGTTGCCGTCAACCGCATGGAGGCAGGACGCCTGGGCCTGACCGTCGATGCGATCTCCAACTCGTTGCGTACCCAGATCGAGGGCCGCACCATCGGCACTGTGCTCGAAGAAGGTCGGCGGACCCCGATCCTGATCCGCGGCAGCGAGACGACGCGGGAGGCGCCGACGCTATTAGCGAGACTGCCGCTGACGCTCGCCTCCGGTCAGCACGTCGCGCTTTCGCAAGTGGCCCGCATACACCGCGTCGACGGGCCTGTCGTGGTCAACCGCGAGAACGGATACCGAATGAGCGTCGTGCGGGCCAATGTCCGCGGCCGCGATATGGTCGGCTTTGTAGAGGCAGCCCGGCAGAAGGTTTCGGCCGAATTGACGCTGCCGCAGGGTTATCGGCTCACTTGGGGCGGCCAGTTCGAAAATCAGCAACGCGCCGCCGCGCGCCTCTCGATCGTGGTGCCGGTTGCGATCGGGCTCATCTTTATACTGTTGTTCACGACCTTCGGCTCGATCCGCCAAGCTCTGTTGGTGTTGGTCAACATCCCGTTCGCGGTCATTGGCGGTGTCTTTGCGCTGGTTCTAACCGGCGAATACCTTTCGGTTCCGGCGTCCGTCGGGTTCATCGCGCTGCTCGGTATCGCCGTGCTCAACGGCGTCGTGCTGGTCTCCTATTTCAATCAGCTGCGCGCCCACGGCGTTCCCGAGGGGCGCATTGTCGTAGACGGGGCCAAACGCCGGCTTCGACCCGTCTTGATGACGGCCACCATCACTGCGCTCGGCCTCGTCCCGCTCTTGTTTGCCACGGGACCAGGTTCGGAGATCCAGCGCCCTCTAGCCGTCGTGGTAATCGGCGGTCTCGTCTCGTCGACGGCCTTGACGCTTATCTTGCTGCCGATCCTCTATCGCCGGTTTGGCAGCGCCGCGAAGGAGGTCAAATGAGTGCCGAACTCGTCTGCCTGACGCTGATCGCGGCGCGATCGCTTCGCGATGAGCTATTCGACTATCTTAGCGAACAGCGCGACCTCGTGTCCGGATTCACGGCCTCCGACGCTGCCGGACACGGTCCCGGCGTACGGCTGCAGACACCGGCCGAGCGCGTCAAGGGCCATGCCGACGACCTTATGGTCCGGATAATTCTTCAAGCGCAAGCTGCGGCGCAGTTGCTCGAAGGACTGAAGACGGCTTTCGCTGGATCCAGGATTGTCTATTGGGTTTTGCCCGTGTCGGAATTCGGCGTGATCGATGTCACCAGTCGATGAGCGTTCGCCGGTTCCCGGTCGTTGCTCTTCAGATGGAGTAGGCTTCATCTGCGGCGCTCTGGCGGAGTACCGCCCGAGGTAAGTGCTTCTGCTCGCCGAATATCCGCCTCGGCACCGACCCGATCCCCGATCCTCGCCTTCATTGTTGCGCGCTCATGGATAAGAGCCGCATTTCTCGGATCAGCTTTGATAACCACATCGAGGTCGGCGATCGCACGATCGAACAGGCCTTTGCGGCTATAAGCCGCTGCCCGAGCGCCAAAGGCTGCGAGATAGTCCGGCTTCAGTTGAATCGCGCGATCGAAATCCGCGATAGCACGGTCGAACTCGCCCTTGGCCATCAACGCGACGCCGCGATTATTGATCGCGACATGATAATCGGGCATCAGGCGGATGGCCTGATCATAATCCGCTATGGCGCGGTCGATCTCACCGTTCGACCTGAACGCGAGGCCCCGATTGTTGTAGGCGGCGACGAGTTGGCCGAGTATCCGCTCACCCGCCTTGATGACCGCCGTGCAACCCTGGATTGGGCGATCGGACGAGAACTCGGCAGCACGCGCGCAGGAATCCCAATCTTCGTCGGTCAGGGCCAACACGGGTGACAGCCAAGATGCGACCAACAGCGCAGCCGTGGCCGCTCCAGCCAGAGCGAATCCGAGCCGTTTCCCTTGGGCCACTTTTGGGCTTCTTCTATTGACGGTACGACGCCCGCCAATCGTTCTGCTGGTCATACCGACGCTTTTGGTCCGTCATTGGTGGGAGTGCGGCGTTTCTTCTTCGCGTGCCCCAAGGATTGGCCGTTGCTCTTCAGTAGCGCGGTTGCGGTGCCCATGATTCTCGCACCCAAGCCGAAAGCAGCTATTAGCTTCGCAGATTTGCCATTTCAGGCTCGAAGTCGCGCGCGCCAGAAAGGCTTCAGCAATTCCAGCGCGACTAGGATGAGTAGCGCCGCGCCCATCGTCGCCGCAAGGTCGTTGAGATGCAGCACACCGAAACGGAACAGCTCACGCAAGGCTGGAACCGTCAGGCACGAGCCAAGTATCGCGGAGACCGTGAGCAGAATTGAGAGCAGCGTCACATTGGGGCGAACCAGGGCGAGCTTGAGGGATGAACTGAAAGAGCGGTTCACAAGGATTAGGCTGAAGATGCCGAGTACGAGCGCCACGAAGGTGAGTGCTCGACCTTCATCGTCCGGCATACCGTTTCTGAGCGCAAACACAAACATTGCGCCGGCCATCGCAAAGACGAGAGCACCCTGCAAGGCTCCCCAGCCAATCAAGGCAAGCGGTAGCAGTGGCTCGGCCGGTGAGCGCGGAGGGCGGCTCATGACATCCTCTTCTTCTTTCTCAGCCTCGAAGACCAGCGAGCAGACAGGGTCAATGACCAATTCAAGGAAGGCGATGTGGATGGGACTGAAAATGATGGGCAATCCGAGAAGAAGAGGCAGCAAGGCGAGGCCCGCAATCGGGACATGGACCGCAACGATAAAGCTCATCGCCTTGCGCAGATTGTCATAGATGCGCCGGCCCAGCCTGATCGCGGTGACGATCGATCCGAAATCGTCGTCCAGCAGCACAATGGAGGAGGCTTCGCGGGCGACGTCCGTGCCACGGCCGCCCATAGCGATCCCGATATGTGCGGCTTTCAGTGACGGCGCGTCGTTGACGCCGTCGCCGGTCATGGCGACAATTTGCCCGTCGGCTTTCAGCGCCTCGACGATGCGGAGCTTTTGTTCGGGCACAATCCGCGCGAACACCACCGAACTCCGCGCGCGAGAGATCAGTGTTGCGGCGTCGTACCTACCTATCGTATCTCCCGTCACCGCCTCGTTCGCCGCAAGGCCGGCCAGGCGCGCGATGGCAATGGCGGTCGCCGGATAATCGCCGGTGATCATCACAACCCTGATGCCGGCCGACTGACACTGCCGAACCGCGGCCGGAACACTTGCGCGCAGCGGATCGGCGAACCCGACGAGGCCGAGCAAATTGAAGGCAAATTCGGCGGGAGCCTTGGGCAAGTCTGTTCCGACATGGTGAGCCTGCGCGACAGCCAGAACACGCATCCCCTCCGACGCCATGGCGTCCACTGAAGCCTGTAGATCCGCGGTTTCGCTCTTCGAGAGCCGGCACAGCCGAGTGATGGCCTCGGGAGCACCCTTCGCGGCCACGATCAGCGGCTCACCGCCGCCTGGCGCCCAGACTTGCGTGACCGCCAGAAGCTCCGGCCTCAGGCCATACGTGTTCACCAGCTTTGCGTCAGCATGCGACAAAAGACCTCCGGATAGACTGTCTGCGAGCTCACGGAGTGCCCTTTCCATCGGATCGAACGCCTCCGGCGCGCTGGCCAGAACGCCATAGGTTACGATTTCGTGGAAACTTGGCGCGATCGGACCACCGTCACCGCGACGCCATTTACCTTCCGCCGTCCTCAGTTCAGCGACAGACATCCGATTTTCGGTCAGCGTGCCGGTCTTGTCCGTACACAGTACGGTCGCCGATCCAAGGGTTTCGATGGCGTTCGAACGTCGCGTCAGGACCCGGGCGCGCGAGATACGCCAGGCGCCCATGGCCATGAAGACCGTGAGCACTACCGGAAACTCTTCCGGCAGCATCGACATGCCGATGGTAATCCCGGCCAGCAGTGCTTCCAGCCATCCGCCACGGAACAGGCCGTAGAGCACCATGACCACCACGCTAACGGCACCACCGCCGATCGCTGCCAGCCGTACCAGACTGCGGGTCTGGGACTGCAGTCGGGGCGGCTCGGGCTCGAGGCGATGAAGCAATTGACCGATCTTGCCCATTTGGCTGTTGGCGCCCGTCGCGACGACCTCGGCGGTGCCAGTGCCGCGAACTACCAATGAGCCGGAGTAGACGTAGGGCGAGTCCTCGCCGCCCGGAGCGATTGACGCGCGCGAGGCGTTGGGCGACACCAGCTTGCGGACCGGGACAGATTCACCGGTCAGCAAGGATTCGTCGGCCTGGAAGTCGCGCGCTTCGAGGAGCAAGGCGTCGGCCGGGACGCGGTCGCCTTCCGCCAGAAGGATAAAGTCACCCCGTACCACTTCGCGTCCGGAGATCCGCTTGCGCGCGCCCTCCCGAATAACAAGAGCGCGTGGGCTCGCCAGGTTGCGCAGCGCTTCGAGCACATGCTCGGTCCGCGTCTCCTGAACCACCGTGATCATGATCGACATCAAGGCGAAGGCGAGCAGGATCAGCGCCTCCTTGATATCACCCAGCAATAGATAGATTGCGCCCCCACCGATTAGCAGCGCAAACATGGGCTCGCGCAGCACTTCCAGCACAATCCGGAGCGGCGTGCGGCGGTCCGGCTGGGGTAGTTCGTTTGGGCCCTCAGCAGCCAGCCGCGCTTGCGCCTCACTTTCGCCAAGGCCGGTCAGGCGCGGGGCAGAGCTATCATGAGTTTTTCTCGCTGCGGGATTTGGGTCCATTTAGGGCGCCTTGTTCGAATGCGACACGGCGCGCTCCGGAGCCTCGCCAGGGTGATATAGCTTCTTTTCAACCGCCGCAGCCGACAGCCTGCGGTAAAGATCGCGTCGTCGTGCGATGGGCCACCAATCGTAGAGGAAGATTTCGAGGGGCCGCCAATTGGCCACCCACCCGAAGATCAGGAAGCTTTCTTCCAACATCCTTCTGAACGGCACATCGGCAATGAATCCGGACGCCAGGTTTGAAGCAAGCAGACAAGCGATGAGAATCGCAACGCCTATTGAAAGAGATCGGCGGCCGATTCGGAAGAGCTCATTGAGGTCGCCTTGGATGACGGCTGCGCGGCCAGCGAAGTATTTGCCGAGAGCTTCCGGGAGGTCTCGTGCAAGATCCGTTTGCGCCTCGTCATCAGGAAAATGAACCGCGATCCTGAATGGCCGGTCTGCCGGCATTTCTCTGGCCCACCCGACGATATATTCTTCGGCCTCGCGGTCGAGGTCCTTCTCACGAAATGGAAAAGGATCAAGCGTATGGAAGAGCTGCTCGATCTCATCGACGCGGATTTCGATCACATTCTCCGCATTCTTTGAGATCATCAGTTCGTCCGATCATAAACGCCAACATGTTCGCGGCGATAGCGCGTTAGTTCGGCATCACGGGCGCCAACCAGATTATGATTGCCCCTGCATGCAACTAATGTGAAAATAGAATGGGGAGCTGCGGCTTCGACAACATGCTCCTGGTTGCGCCGCCAAGAATGAATTCGCGGAAGCGCGAGTGCCCGTAAGCCCCCATCACAAGCAGGTCTGCGTTGTCGGAAGCGACCTCCCTCGCGAGAACATCGCCGATCGACCTTCCCGCCGCATCCACCCGGTCAAGGGTGACATCGATCCCGTGTCGCGACAGGTTCTTGGCGAGTTCCTCGGACGAGTGCTTGGTGTCGATGATTTTCTCGTTTGTCACCGTGACAACCCGCACTCTCTTTGCCTTTTCCAGCATCGGAATGGCGTCAGCAACCGCCCGCGCTGACGAGCGGCTAAAATCCCATGCGACTATGACCGTGTTCAGTTCAAACCTGCCGGAGGGAGGGCTTTCCGGCAACACCAAGGTCGGCCGTCCCGATCCGAAGATGATCGCTTCAGCATACCATTGATCATAGGATTCGGGCACCGAGACGATCGTGAGATCGCGCAGCCGCGCATACTCCGCCAGCCGCTCCGATACGCGATGGCTCAGGCTCTTCTCAAGGATGGTCTCGTGCAACAGGCCAGCCTTTTGCGCAGCTGCCTCAAAGGCGGCAAGGAGGTCTTTCGCGCTATCATGACTCCGGTGCGCCTCACCGCCAGCTATCGCCTCGACAGTTCCAAATGAAATAAAGCTTCCAGGGACCTCGATGTGAACCTCGCATGAGATCGCCGCAATATGTGCGTCAAGCGCGTAGGCGAACGATACGGCACGGTCGATCACCGAAATGGGCGTGGGATCCGGGTAACTGGTCAGGGTGAGCAGAATATCTCTAATAGCCATCGAACCCTCCGGCAAACTGTCGGAGGCAACCTTAGCTTCTGCGTTGCCAGGTGATTTGATCTATCGCAGTTCGTCGGTGGGCTTATCGCCCGGATCCAGCCCGAATTGAGCGCCGATCGCTTCGTTCGTGGCCAGCTTTGGCTTTTCCAGCATAGCGACTACGACCAGCGCAATGCCGCCTAGCCCTTTTGGTTCCCAACAAGAGCCGGGAGCCCAAATGCCGGTCTCCGGGAGGTCGGTGAACGTTCATGCCGCGAGAGCGAGGTATCCGGCCTGATCCTTCTAATCACGGGTGCCTGGACTGGTGCGCGCCGGCGGCTTTATCGAACGCTAGTTTCCAGAGAGGCTCGTACGCGGACGGCCAGATACGACGTTCGCCGAGTATCCCCTCGATGTAAAGCGCGTTCACCGCGACGAGCAGGACGACGGCGAGCGGAGCTGCCAACAACACGCCGACCGGGCCTAACAAAAGGCCAAAGACCAAAGTTGCAAAGAGAGTGAGGACCCGGAGGAAGTTCGACCGCCTCCGCCTGAACCACCGGGGTGATGATGTTACCCTCCACGAAATGGATGCCGGCATAGAGGGCAACGACATAGCCCACCAGCACGGGCCCCTGCATCGAAGCCATAAGGATCCCGGACACTGAGGCTAGGATCGGACCAACATAGGGAACGAAAGCAAACATGCCCGAAATCAAACCCAATGCTATGGGTGCAGTGACGCCGAGCAACGCCAAGCCGATTGCAGTCAGCGTGCCCACAACCGCCATTGTGATCGATTGGCCAATGATCCAGCGCCTGAGAGTGACTCCAACGAGCTGGAGCATTTCCCCTGCGCCGTCCCGCCCGGGCGATGGTACCAACCGCAACAGACCCTGAACATATCGAGTGGGCTGCACTGCGAAATACAATGCTGCGAACAGCAGAACGGCGATGTAGGCGGACAGTCCGGACGACAGAACCAAACAGTGCCGCAACGTAACTCGCAACTGGCGCAGTGACGTTGCCAAGATTGATGTCCTGCGCATGCCCGAGAAGCCACGTGCCCCATGAACTCGATGCGAATTCACGGGCGAGTTGTGTGAGGCTTTGCGGCAGGTCCTTCGCAAGTAGGTTGAACTGTGATGCGATTTGAGAGCCGAACAGCCAGCCGACTGCCACAATAGATCCGAGGAGCGTGAGCACGACCGGCAAGACGGCCCAGGCCTCTGGTATTCGGGTTCGGCGGCTTAGCTCGTGGGCGAGGCCTCGCAACAACAAGGCTAGAAGAGCAGCCCCGAAAGCAAGCACCAGGACGTCCGAAAGCTTCCAAACAGCGAGGCCAACTACACCTACAAGACAAAGCACCATAACGGAGTGCGCGAATGAGGGGCCGGTCGATTTCGTCGGCTCCACTGCTTCACGCGAGGCGACAATGTCCAATTTTTCCATGATCGTTTAGGTTCCGAGAGGCGTGCAATCCGCAAGTGACACATCAGGCTACAAGAGAGATCTTCCCGTTGATTCAGATCAACTTCGAGCGCTCGGGAACGGCCTACTTTTGCTATCCGAGGGGTCAAGCCATGAAGAACGTCGCGAGCGATGACTACGGACCGGTCGCCAAGACGTTGCACTGGGTAACGGTTCTTCTCGTTATCGTTGCCTGGACGTTAGGCATGTTCGGTGAAGAGCTTTCCGAGAAGTCGGCGCAGAGCTCCGCGTTACTGACGCATATCTGGATCGGATTGACTATTCTGGTGGTCGCAATCGTGCGGATACCGTGGCGCATCGCAAACCCGCCACCGGAAAGCGTACCCACCGAGTTCGGCAGATGGTTGGTAGAGTGGACCGATCCGGCGTCTCGGTTGATGCACTACGTCCTCTATGGACTCTTGGTGGTGGTACCTGCTTTCGGCATCGCGCTGCAGTTCGCACAAGGCCACTCGCTACCGCTATTCGGGCTTGGAGAAATTCCATCGCCCTGGCTCGCTGACAAAGTATTCGCGCACAACGTCAAGAAAGTGCATGAGGTTCTGGCCAACGCTCTCGTGATTTTGGCGGCATTTCATATGGTCGCCGCGCTTGTGCATCATATTGTTTTTGGCGACAACACTCTAAGACGCATGCTGCCCCGCCTGCGCAAGCAGATGTGAAGCTATTCTGTACTCCCCGCGGTCGCGGAAAAGATTCTTACCAGCGCCATGGCCGAATTCTCGCGTCGTTTTGTTCTTGACCAAAATCAAGGTGGCGGATGCGGCTAAAGACAATCATTCATGTGTTCACTCGTCCTATGAGGAGGAGAAACGTCGTGAGAGTACTAAGCAAGAGTGCGATGGTTGTGCTCGCTATCGCGGTAGCAATTTTCGGCACAGCAGTTGCCCAGGACCAGCCCGCGCAGCAAGGCGCGTCGCCCGGATGGTCCTGGGGCCCCCGCGGGATGATGGGTTACGGGTTCATGGGGCCTGGCATGATGGGCGATGGCGCTATGGGCCCTTGGATGATGGGAAGGAGCAGATCAGCGGAAGCAATCTGCAACGCGATGGGCAGCCATATCGAGGGACGCCTAGCCTACCTCAAAGCGGAGCTTAAGGTAACGGATGCACAGGAGCCGCTTTGGAACGCCTACGCTGCCGCCGCGCGCGACAATGCGAAAACCATGATTGCCCGCTGCACGACCATGATGGGGAAGCGTGATTCTCAGGTAAGTTTGCCGGACCGGCTGGACCAAAATGAACAGCTAATGGGCGCGCAACTCGATGCGATGCGTGCCATGGACAAGGCGCTCAAGCCTCTATACGCCGCGCTCACCGACGGTCAGAAAAAATCTGCGGATCAGTTGTTCTGGAGTCCAATGGGCATGATGTGATCCAAGGAACAGAGAACGAGAGAGCGCAGCGCCGCAGCGGCAAACTTGGCGATAAGAGCAGAGCTGGGCTCCCGCTTGTTCTCTGTCCGTAGTATCGACGCCGAAGCCGGTAGGCCGGCTCTGGGCTTGCACACCGGAATATTAGTCTCGATCCTCGTCTTCCTGCTCACGGGGTTCCCTGCGCTCCTCACGATGTCGTTCGCGAGCTTCGTGCGAGCGCTCGTCGCGCTGCGCGCCCGGATGCTCGCCGTCCTTGCGGACGCTTTCAGTCTGGGTCGTCACCTGGGAGTTATCCTTGCCCAGCACCCTGTCTTGGTTCGCTTGGGCTACAGCCACCAGTCCGCCAATTCCGGCCAATACGGTCGTCAGGATCAGTGTTTTGCGCATCGTCGGTCTTCCTTTCGCTTTGAGCCGGCCGATCATTCGTCCGGCTGACCGCGACCTTGACGCGAAGGCGCTGATGTTGCCCCGTTGATCCATGTCAGTCAAATGTCAGGTCAATTTCGGCATATTTGGCGTCGCATTCAACTGGGAAACGCATGCGCCTGCACCACCTATCGACCGTGGTCCGAATGGCACTCCTGACCGCCGCATTTGTGGCAATAACAGCGCCGCCATCGAGCGCGCGCGACGACGATCCCGAGCACCGGGAAGCGGTACGCCGGGTCGTGGAGGCTGGCGAGGTTCTTCCGCTGTCCAAAATCCTGGAAAAGATTCGGGTCAGGGTGCCCGGCGACATCACAGGGATTGAAATCAACCGCGAAGAGGGCCGCTGGCACTACGAGCTTCGAGTGATCGATCGTGGCGGCCGCGTCCTAGAAGTGCACGTCGACGCGCATAGCGGCAATATCGAACAGATCGAGGTAAAGTAGATGCGCGTGCTTCTGGTCGAGGACGATCCCCGGATTGCGTCCGACGTTGCACGCACGCTGGAAGCCGCCGGCTACGTGGTGGAGACGGTTGGCGACGGCGAGGAGGCCTGGTTTCGCGGCGATACAGAAGATTACGGTGCCGTCATTCTCGACCTCGGTCTGCCCGGGATGGATGGGCTTTCGGTACTCAAGCGCTGGCGGGCCAACGAACGCCAAATGCCGGTCCTGATCCTGACGGCGCGCGGCAGCTGGGCCGAGCGGGTGGACGGCATCGATGCTGGCGCCGACGACTATCTGCCAAAGCCATTCCGTACCGAGGAACTGCTCGCACGATTGCGGGCGATCGTCCGGCGGTCCTCCGGTCATGCTTCTTCTGTGCTGAGCGCGGGTGATTTGACGTTGGATGAACGTCAGATGAAGGTCAGCCTCCGCGGGGTACCTGTCGCGCTATCGCAGCTCGAATATCGCCTCATCGCCCACCTGCTGCGCCATCGCGGCCGCGTCGTTCCACAACACGAGTTGGACGAGAACGTTTATGGGCCAGGGCAGGAGCACGATTCAAATGCGCTAGAGGTCCTGGTACGCAGGGTTCGCAAGAAGCTTGGACAAGAAATTATCGAGACGCGGCGTGGGTTCGGCTACTCGGTGCCGGAGACGCACCCATGAGATGGGCGTCGCTACGGCTTCGTCTGGTCGCCGGTGGCATGATCGCCATCCTCGTCGCGCTCGGGGTGGCAGGTGCAGGCCTGGTGCTTTTGTTTCAGCGTCATGTGTCGCGTACGATGGCGGCTGATCTCGACGTCCATCTCAGGCAGTTGCTTGCCGGGATCGACATCGGTTCTGATGGGCGCCTCGTCATTACCCGGCAACCTGCCGATCCCAGGTTCGAGGAGCCGCTGTCTGGCCTGTACTGGCAGGTAACGGACGATCGCGACCAGATGCTACGTTCGCGTTCGTTGTGGGATACGACGCTCCGCTTACCGCCCGATGAGCCCGGCCCCAGCGAAGTGCATCAGCACGAGGTCAATGTGGCCGGGCGATGCCCGCGTGCTCGTCACAGAACGTAGCGTGCTGATGACCGCCGGCGATCGGCGCATGCGCGTTCGGGCGACTGTCGCATCGGATTTGTCGAGGGCAGCGGTAGCGGTAAAGGCCTTTGCCAAGGATCTGTCCGTCGCGCTCGGGCTGCTCGCGCTCGTGCAGGCGATCGCAACCTTAATTCAAGTCGGCCTTGGGCTCCGTCCGCTTGCCCTGCTTCGACGCGGCATTTCCGATATCAGGGCCGGCCGTCTCAGACATCTTCCAACTGCCGTGCCGAGCGAAGTGGAGCCGCTGGTCGAGGAAGTCAATGCGCTGCTCGACGCCCAGGGGCGGGAGATCATGCGTTCCCGTGGCCGCGCGGCTGACTTGGCTCACGGATTCAAGACGCCGCTTGCGGCGCTGATTGCCGATGCGGCGCGCCTCCGAGAACGCGGCGACAGCAAAATGGCTCAGGATATCGAAGCGGTTGCCGATTCCATGAGCCGCTATGTCGATCGGGAGCTGGCGCTCGCTCGGCTGCGCAGCGGTGCGCGCAATACCGAAGCAGCGGTGACCGAGCTTTATCCCCTCCTAAGCTCGCTTCTGACAACGCTGGCGCGGACGCCCTACGGCGAAGGAGTTCGATTTGAGCGCTCAATTCCAGAAGGTTTGCGCATTCCGCTTGATCGCACCGATCTTGCCGAGGTACTCGGCAATCTCCTTGAGAACGCTGCGAGGCATGCCAAGGCGCGGGTCAGCATCACGGCCATTGCCGAACCGCTATCCGTGGTCGTTGAGGACGATGGTGAAGGCATTCCCAAAGAGCAAATTGTGCGTGTGCTCGAAAGAGGCGGACGACTGGACGAACAGGGTTCGGGCACGGGCCTGGGCTTGGCAATCGTCCAGGACGTCCTTGAGGCCTATGGATGGCGGGTTCAGATCACCCGTTCGGAGTTGGGCGGCGCAAGGGTGACGATCGCTCGTGGTACTGATCGCGATATCCGCGCCGAAGGGCACAAAAGCGCAGCGGCCTAACCCGCTCATCCTGACAATTCGCTGACAGTGCTGGTCAGCCAGGCGACGGCCCACGTGAGCTATCGGTTGCGTCCGATAGGCCGGCCAGCCCTTGACTTCCGTCAACGGCAAACGACCGGCTGGCCACTAGTCTTCGGATGGAGATTTCAACATGCGCGTTCGAAATTCATCGCAAGGTTATGGCGCGATCGCGATTGCGCTGCATTGGGTCGTCGTTGCGCTTGTCTTGGGCGCGTGGGTCACCGGACAATTCGGCGACGAATTGCCCCGTGGGGCGCCGCGCGAGACCGGCCTATTTGTCCACATGTCACTGGGCCTCGCCGTCGTCGCTTTCGTGGTCGCTCGGCTGTTTTGGCGCCTTAGCGACCCGCCTCCCGCGCCGGAAGAGACGTCGCTTGGCGCCTGGGGCGAGTGGGCCGGAAAGGTCGTTCACTACCTTATTTACGTTACCCTAATTGCCGTCCCGGTTGCCGGGATCGTGGTGCAATTTGCTCGCGGGCACGCATTGCCAGTCTTGGGCCTGTTCGAACTGGCCTCCCCATGGCTCGCTGATCGCGCTTTCGCGCATGATGTCAAGGAAGTTCATGAACTGCTCGCCAATGCCATGATGGCACTGATCGGACTTCACGCAGCCGCGGCGCTCGGCCACCATTACATTTTCCGGGATCGGACTCTGTTGCGCATGCTGCCTGTCGCGCGATCTCGACCCTTTGTGAGTTCGCAAAAACTCTAAACCGATTGGGGATCATCATGCCTGCCACGCCGCACATCGAAAAGCATTTCACGGCATCAGAATCGGTGCGCGATGTGGTGATCGGCATGGCCGACGGCCTGACCGTGCCATTTGCGTTGGCGGCTGGCCTTTCGGCGGCGGTGGTCAGTACGGACGTCATCGTTACGGCCGGCCTCGCCGAAGTCGTCGCTGGTGCCATCGCCATGGGCCTTGGCGGCTATCTCGCGGCACGCACCGACGCAGAGCACTACGCGGCCGAGGAAAGCCGGGAGAACTACGAAATCGATCACTTGCGCGAAAAGGAGATCGAGGAAGTCGAGACGATCTTCCGAGAATATGGCCTGGAGGGAAACGTTCTCCAAAACGTCGTGAACGGGATCGCAGCCGACCGGCGACGATGGGTCGACTTCATGATGCGTTTCGAACTGGGCCTCGAGCGGCCCAACCCAAAGCGCGCCCCGATCAGCGCCGTCACGATCGGCGGCTCCTACATCGTCGGCGGGCTAATTCCACTGATCCCTTATATGGTGGCGCATAGCATCACGACGGCACTGCAGATCTCCGTCGCGGCGACTGGAGTCGCGCTGCTGTGCTTCGGCGCAGTCAAAGGACATTTCACCGGCGTCAATAAGATCAAGTCAGCACTGCAGACGCTGCTTGTCGGTGGGCTCGCCGCCGGTGCGGCCTATTGGCTTGCTCATCTGTTTGGGTAGAGTCGTCGCCGCGCCGCTCATCGTTTGGGCCGTGCTGTGCCACCCATTGGTCAGGACCTCATGTCGCTCGGGTAGCGGGCGCGGTGCTGCGGAGGAAGGACTCGAACCCCGGGACCCTGGATGATAATTCCTGCGCTCGAATCATACCCTTTGCTGCGAGCTGAAGGTGATAGTGCCTACAACTAAATAACCCGCCATCTTGGCTGTATTGCACTGCAACCGCCTCTTGCGATGGATCAAACACCGACGCTCAGGGGAAAGCTAGGTTTTTGGCTAAGAGGGAGAGCTCCATGCCGTTCCAGGAAGTCCTGCTGACACCCACAAGGTATCCGGACCGGACGCCCGTCTCCGTAGTTGAAGCCGAGGCTTTCATCGCGGCAACGGTCGCACTTCCAATCCCGATCTGGCGTTGACCGTCCATGGCCGAAAGCACGAACACTTCCCGCCCCCAACTGAAAATCCGTCGGGTTAGTCTCGATACGGGCCGGGAAAACGTCGTCGTGATTTCGCGCCATTCTAGCGCTCTGCAGCCCGAAGTCTTTCGCGGCTTCAGTCGGGTCGAATTGCGCAGTAATTCGCACGTCCTGCTTGCTACCCTCCTGATCACCGACGAAGACACGCTGGTGGGTCCGGACGAACTCGGCCTTTCCGAGCCGGCGTTTCGGCGTTTCGCCGAGCCGGTGGGCCGGCTCGTCACCGTGAGCCCCGCGGCCTCGCCGGAGAGTCTCGATGCCGTCCGCAACAAGATCCAGGGCCGCACGCTTGAGCCCGCCGAAATCGACGCGATTATTCGTGACGTCACGCACTATCGCTATTCCGATATGGAAATTGCAGCGTTCCTGATCGGCTCAGCTAGCTTCATGACCTCAGGCGAACTGCTTGCCTTGGTCGAGGCGATGGCGCGGGCGGGCACGCAGTTGAGATGGCCAAGCCCGATTGTCGTCGACAAGCATTGCATCGGCGGTATTCCGGGCAACCGCACGTCCATGCTTGTCGTGCCGATCGTAGCCGCACACGGCCTGACCATCCCCCAAAACGTCTTCGCGGGCGATTACCTCCCCGGCCGGTACCGCCGACACCATGGAAGTGCTGGCCCGGGTCGATGTCAACGTCGAGGAGATGAAGGAAATCGTCGCGGCCTGCCACGGTTGTCTGGTCTGGGGTGGACACGTCAATCTGTCGCCGGCGGATGACATCCTGATCTCCGTTGAACGCCCGCTCAGCCTCGACACCCGCGAGCAGATGGTGGCTTCGATCATGTCGAAGAAGCTCGCGGCCGGTTCGACCCATCTTTTGATCGACCTGCCGGTCGGCCCGACGGCGAAACTTGCCAACGCCGCGGACGCGATGCGGTTGCGCAAATTGTTCGAGTTCGTAGGCGATCATTTCGGAATATCCGTCGAAGCGATCACGACCGACGGCCGCCAGCCGATCGGCAACGGCATCGGTCCGGTTCTGGAAGCCGCGGACGTCATGGCCGTCCTCAGCAACGACCGCGCCGCACCGGCCGACCTGCGCGAAAAATCGCTGCGGCTTGCAGCACATCTTCTGGAATATGACCCGCAAATGCGCGGCGGCAGCGGTTATGCGCGCGCCCGCGAACTGCTCGACAGCGGCGCCGCGCTCAAGAAGATGCAGGAGATCATCGACGCACAGGGTCCTTGCCACTGCCGCGCCGACATCGGCAAACTGACTTTCGATATCATCGCGGCTGACGACGGTGAGGTGGCTGACATCAATTGCCTGCAGCTCAATCGCTTGGCGCGGACGGCGGGCGCACCGATCGATAAGGGCGCCGGCATCAAGCTGTTCAGGAAGGTCGGCGACCGCGTCGAAAAGGGCCAGCCTCTGTACCGCATCTACGCCTTCGACCAGTCCGAACTCGACCTTGCCGTCGGCGCCGCAAAGACGAATCCGGGCTACACTGTCGTCAATTCGCGGACGTCGTCCAGCAGGACAGCGCCGTGAGCGCGGCCAGCATCCAAAGTTTGCCGACCTCGTCGCGCCAGGCCGCCAGGCTTGCCGAACGGCTGGGCCTGCCGTCGCGCGAGATTGCCATCCATAACTTTCCAGACGCTGAAATCCGGGTGACCGTCGGACCGTCGTCGCCTACGACAATCCTCTATGCTTCACTCGACCGACCCAACGAAAAACTCATCGCTCTTCTGTTCGCAACCGAAGCGCTGCGGCGCGGTGGTGCCAGGCGCCTCGTCCTCCTTGCGCCCTATCTTTGCTACATGCGCCAGGACACCGCGTTCCATGAAGGCGAAGCGATCAGCCAGAACGTTGTCGGCTCGCTGCTCGCAGCGTGCGTGAATCGCGTGATCACTGTCGACGCGCATCTCCATCGGACGGCGGAGATCAGAACAGTATTTCCGGGAATCGAAGCCGACAATCTGTCGGCGGTGCCGGCCATCGCAGACGAACTGCGCAAATCCGGGATTGATCCCGCGACCATCGTCATCGGACCGGATGCGGAATCGCAGCCGTGGATAGCCGATCTCGCCGGCCGCCTTGGACTGTCCTCGACGGTGGCGCAAAAGAGCCGTGCAGGCGACCGCTCCGTCGAGCTTCACTTCCCGGAGCCTGCGCGTATTGCCGGCCGTCCCGCCCTGATCGTCGATGATATCGTGTTCATCGGGCGGCACCCTAATCGCCTGCGCTAGGGCGCTGGCGGCGTCCGGCGCAACCGCGATCGATGCCGTCGTCACGCACGCATTGTTTCCCGAAGAGCTCGGCTGCGAGATGCTTCGATCAGGCATTCGTTCGATCCGTTCGACAAACAGCGTGCCGCACCCCACGAACGCCATCGAGCTTGACGAACTTTTCGTCGACGCATTGAAAAGCGAAATGCTTCGACCAGGACCTACGGAGGGCTCCCGATGAGTGTGACAATCCAGTTTTGCGGCGCCGCGCGCACGGTGACGGGCTCCTGCCATCTCTTCGAAACTCGATCCGGACGCTTCCTAGTCGACTGCGGATTGTTTCAAGGCCACAAGACCTTGAAAGAGCTGAATTACGGCGCCTTTCCATTTCGCCCAGCCGATATCGATGCCGTGCTCCTGACCCATGCCCATATCGACCACAGCGGCTTGCTTCCAAAGCTCGTGCGCAACGGCTTTGCCGGCCACATCCTGGCGACGCGCGGCACCATCGATCTCTGCTCCTACATGTTGCCGGACGCCGGCAGCATCCAGGAGTCCGAGGTTGCCGCGCTCAACCGCCGCAACGCGACGCGCGGGCGCGCGGAGGTTACGCCGATCTACACGCAGGCCGACGCGGTCTCCGCGATGCAGTCATTTGTGCCGGTTGCTTACCAAGAATGGAACGATGTGCTTCCCGGCGTTCGGGCTCGCTACTGGAATGCTGGGCATCTGCTCGGCTCGGCCTCGATCGAAATCGAATGCGTCGATGGCGACGCCTTGCGAAAACCGCTGCGGATTCTTGCGTCAGGTGACATCGGCCCAGACGCCAAATTGTTGCAGCCGGATCCGGAAGCGCCGGCAGGTTTCGATTACGTTATCTCCGAATCGACCTATGGCGACCGCGAGCGGTCGCCCATTGCGGCCGACGCCCGCCGTGCGCGGCTCGCCGTGGAGGTTCGCGAGGCTGCCGCCCGACAAGGCCCGCTCCTGATACCGGCTTTCGCGGTGGAGCGCACCCAGGAGCTGATCGTTGATTTGGTAGACCTGATGGAGCGCAGCGAAGTGCCGGCTGCGCCAATTTTTCTCGATTCGCCCCTGGCGATCCACGCCACCGAGGTCTTCCGAAACCACGCATCCAGCCTTGACCAGGACGTCGACGCACGCAGGCTTTTGAATTCGCCGCAGTTGCGGTTCACCGAAACAGTGGAGGAGAGCAAGGCAATTGCAAGACTGACCGGCTTTCACATTATCATCGCCGCCAGCGGCATGTGCGACGCCGGACGTATCAGGCACCACCTGAAGAACTGGCTGTGGAACGCGCGCGCCACCGTCTTGCTGGTTGGTTTTCAGGCCCGGGGAACACTGGGCCGTTTTCTCGTTGATGGTGCGAAAGCCGTTCGGCTCTGGGGCAACGAAATCAGGGTCGCGGCCACCATCCGAAGCATCGACGATTATTCGGGACATGCTGATGGCGCCGAGCTTGCGCGTTGGATCGCCGCGCGCCGGCCAATCGAGCGGGGCCTGTTTCTGGTTCATGGCGAGGAGCCCGCCATTAACGGGCTGGCGGAGCGCGTTTCCGAACGGATCATTCCGGCGGCCCGGGTGTTTGAGCCGCTGCTGGATGATATTTTTGCGTTATCGACAGCGCCACCGACCTCCCTGGACGTGTCCCGTCGTCGGCGGCTTGCGCCCGAGGCGGTGGTTGCGCTCGATTGGCATAACGACATGTCGAAGCTCGTCCTAGACATCAGCGATCGACTGGCAGCAGCCGCGGATGATCGGGCTCGTGGCATCATCGTTCGCAGATTGCGGCGTGCGCTGGAAGTAGCCGGTTGATCTGCCAGTTTTCTTGAAATCACTGGTGGGGAGGCAAGAGGACACGGTCATCACCGCTCCCAGGTGACCTTGAGGAGAGAGAGCACGAATGTTCGCGCCTGACGCTTCTCATGCATAGAACCCAAGAACATGCGAATCGAGTTTGCATAAGTGTGAGCGGCGGCTTGCGAGCGCGAATAAGATCGGCGTTCCCCAGATTGGCGAGCTTCCGACCGTAATCGTCAGTTCCAAGCAATCGGCACTCGGCGACGATTTTCCTCTGGGTTGCTTACTCGGCCAAGCAAAGGCGAACTCGAGTTTCAGTCCAGGCGAGCAATATAGCGCTGCAAAACAAGGGAGAAATTGGCGCACCCGACACGATTCGAACGTGTGACCTCTGCCTTCAGAGGGCAACGCCAAGGGGCCCCTTGGGGGAGGAATGGTAGCCGCCCTCTAACGATGTTAGTACGCATGCCGCTATTTTTGACCTCCTTCGACGACACCTTCTCAAGCTAGCTCTGGCTTGCCCATGATGGATTGGAGCGGGAGCTCAAGGTTTTCAGTTGGTTAGGGGGCGGAGTGTGCACGACGTGTGCACCGGGAGATCAAGAAAAATCTATTGAAGTCTAGCGTCGGCGGTCGCCGTTGGTTGATGTCCAAGGAAGCGCGAACGCTCATTAATAGTGAAGCGGCCGAGCAGGGCAGGGATCACTTCTTATGGGGGGCTTTGGTGAGCCGCCGGGGTTCGAACCTGCAACCAGGTCGCTGTGAGTGATCTGGCAGCACTCTACTCGGCGCGCCCGAGGCGCTCGGCGGTGACGAAGGTCTGCTCCGTGGCCTGTCCGTTGGCAAACAGGAGCGCGGCTGCCACAGCGATCTCGTCCAGTGCTGCCTCCCGCCGCAGGCTCAAAGTCATGCCGAGATGAATGAAATCGGCCCGCTATTGCAGGCTAACCTCGAAGTCGCGGATGCTGGCCGCGGCGCCCATCCATGCAACGCGATTGCCCGCCTAATGTCCGGCGCTCTGTCCGCCGTCGACGTGCAGGATCTCGCCGGTCGCGAAGGCGGCACCTTCGAGGTAAAGCACCGCGTCGACAACATCGCGCACCTCTCCCATCCGCCCGATCGGATGCAACTTGGCCAGGAAGTCGAACGTTTCGGGTGCTTGCATCGGCGTCTTGATCGCGCCGGGTTCCGCGGCGTTGACGCGGATTCCTTTGCTCGCGTATTCGATTGCGAGCGATCGCGTTGCCGCGTTCGAGCCGCCCTTCGTCAGCGATGCCAGCACCGAAGGGGCGCTGCTGCTTGCGTTCTCGTCGAGGCTAGTTGTGATCTGGACGATGTGTCCGGATCCTTGCTTCAGCATCTCCTTGGCTGCCGCGGCGTTCGGTGATCTGATATTCGTGTCCGGCGTGACCCCTTCGCAAAGGGGACGTAGCAGGGGTGGTGGTGTTCGCGAGGCGCTGCCAAGCACGCTTCTGGTCGCCCTTAGCGTCGTGACCACTATCCTCAAAACTGGGTATCGGGATGTAGCGGTCTGGGGTCTGGTCTCCCGCTATCATGTATCTCCCACCCAATATGTGGCGGGCCTCAGGAGAAGCGGCCGTTTTGTGAGGGGGCCTCACCGGGAGTGATCGGCCGACGCGCAAAACGACGGTAGTATTTATGCATAACGCTGTCCGTATTTGTGTGCGTCGGAGGTTACATTTTCTGTCGACGCCCGGACATAAGAGGAATCTACCTACTTTTATCGCCGCTCCGACCTCGGCATTCACCGGCGACAGACAGTGTTCTGCTCCCGCCTTATCATGGGGAGCATCATGCCCCACACTCAGCCCGACGGCGTGCGGTGCCGCTTCGAAATGACAGCGGCAGATGCGCCTTTAGATCATGAGTTCTCCATGTTCGATTTTCCCGGGTGCGAGGGGGGCCCAGAGGCGATGCACGTCATCAGAACGGTTGGAAGCTCGGAAGATCCCATGAAGTCGATGGCTTGCAGAGGCTGGATCGCGGGCGCTTCCCGCCCCAAAAATAAGCTTCTTGCACGGTTAGTGAGGTCAGCTATGGAAAAGTTCATCCACCGGGAGAACCTGGCCCTGTTCAAAAAACGTCTCGCGGAGACGCACACCGACGCGGAGGGAGACGTGCTCGTGAAGTTGCTGACGGATGAGCAGGGAAAAGAACCGCCGCCGAGTAATGCCATTCCCAAATCGTCTTGATCTGCATGTTGTCGCTCTCCTCGAACAAGACGCAGCAGTACGGGCGATATAATCGTCTCCGGCCCAGACCTGGGCCAAGCATAGGACAGTTGAGAGCCTTTTGCGCGACTGTGATACATTCGTGTGAACGCTCATCTGATCTTTCCATGGAACACTCAAGCTTCGCAGCTCCAGCTCCCCGTGAGGTCCGAATCGACAACCTCCACCAGCGCAAAGTTTCTTCTAGGAGGAGAGACACCCCGGACGGGCGATGGCAACGAGCTGCCGCAGGTGTCGCGCTAGGGCGCGACGGCCAAAATTCGCTGATAGTCGATCTTTTCCCCGATTCACAAAGCCCGCTAGGGGCCCTCTCAGTGGCTTGGCGAGCCGGAGGATGAAACTGGACGGAGGCTCATTCTATGGCCTCTCTAGGGGACCACAACGACGGGGCAGGGCGCGAGGCCGACGAGCTTCTGAGAGACGCTCCCAAGCAGCAAGCCGGCCAATTGACCGCGACCCCGCCGCCCGACGACGATCATTTTAGCTGAGCTGCTTACCGCCAAATCAAGTAGGCATTGAGTAACGTCACCCCAGCTCGTCTTGACTTCGACGCGTTGCGCGCCGAGCCGTCGCGCGTGGGCTTCCGCGGTTCTCACTGTCTGGGCCGCCAAGGCCTCCAGCACGTCGCCGGTACTGACCCCGGTCTGCGGCAGTTGCCGCACCTCTTCTCCCAGGAGGCGATCTGCAACCGTCACGATCAGCAGATTGCATGCCAATGCTTTGGCAATCTCTGCCGCGGCTTCGACTGCGCGACTTGCTCCCGCAGATCCGTCGGTAGCCACCATGATGGTTGTCATGACATTTGTCCCTTCGCGTCGGCAACCGCTCAAAAGCTAGCTTTAAAAAAACAGAAAGATATTGATCTCGCTCAAGCAGCCTGATGGCCGGGTTTTCCATTCTTTGGTTATTTCGGAGAATGCCCAAATGACCAAAGAGATGCGGAAGAAGCGAGAAGAGAATTGTTTGCCGTCAGCGAAGACTTATCGCGGGACCCTTCTTTCTGAGCAGCAGAATGACGAGCGCAGAGTGCGGGACGCCTTGGACGACGATGAAGTGCGCGAAGCGCTAAAGCTCATGCATGAGCGCAATGAGCGCGCGCGGAAAAAGCAGGACGAGAACGGTTCGAAGACAGCGGAGATCAATCGCGAGGGCGCTTCTTCTCGAGCTGGAGGAAGAGCGCCGATTTCAGGATGTCGTGAAAAACAATGAAGTTTGCGAAGCGCTGAAACTGTCGCAGGCGCGCGACAAAAGCACCTAGCTTGCGACAACCGTCGATTTAGCCATACTCCGTTCAGCTTCACGGACGATAGCCATCGTACGCAGTACGCTCGATGGATTGACGCTGATCGAATCGATGCCGAGTTCGGTCAGGAATTTCGCGATCTCAGGATAGTTTGCCGGCGCCTCGCCACAGATCCCAACATGCCGCTGGCTGCGCTTGGCGCCTCTCACCGCCATTGTCAGCATTTGCAGCATTCCGGGATCGCGCTCGTCAAAATCGAACGCGACGATGTCGGAGTCCCTGTCGACGCCCAGCGTGAGCTGGGTCAGATCGTTGGAGCCGATCGAAAATCCATCGAACAATTTCGCGAACTGATCTATCAAAATTACGTTGTTCGGAATCTCGCACATCATGAATATCTCAAGGCCGCCTTCGCCTCGGGTAAGGCCGTGACGTGCCATGGCTTCGATGACATTGCGCGCCTCATCGAGGCGCCTGCAAAACGGAATCATGATCTTGAGGTTGGTCAGTCCCATCGTGTTACGCACGCGGCGCAGCGCTGCGCATTCCAGCGCGAAGCCCTCGGCATAGGCCGGGTGAGCATACCGTGCGGCGCCGCGGAACCCGAGCATTGGATTCTCCTCCTTCGGCTCGAAGTCGACGCCCCCCAATAGGTTGGCATATTCGTTCGTCTTGAAATCGGAAAGCCTGACAATGACAGGGCGCGGATAGAAGGCCGCGGTGATGGTGCCGACACCCTCCGAAAGCCGCTCGACAAAGAAATCGGACGGTTTCTGGTAGCGCTCGGTGAGGAGCTTGATTGAGCGGCGATCGCGCGCGGATTTGACCTTCGCGGGCTGCGCAAGCGCCATCGGATGAATCCCTATATGTTGATTGATGATGAACTCCATCCTCGCGAGCCCGACGCCGTCGTTCGGCGCCATTGCCGTCTTAAAGGCGATTTCCGGATTGCCAAGGTTGACCATGATTTCGGTGTGCGGTCGTTCCAGTCTGTCCGTCGCAATCCGCTCGACCGAAAACGGTAGTGCGCCATGATAGACATGACCGATGTCGCCGTCCGCGCAGGACACAGTGACCGACATTCCAGTTTTCACCTGCCGCGTGATGTTTTCGGTGCCGACCACCGCCGGCACTCCGAGCTCGCGGGCGATAATGGCAGCATGACAGGTTCTGCCGCCGTGGTCCGTGACAATGGCAGCTGCGGTCTTCATCACCGGTTCCCAGTCCGGACTGGTCGCGGAGGCAACCAGTACCTCGCCAGGCCTGAAAGCGCGAAGATCGCGTTCGTTCTTGATCAGCCGAACCTTCCCGGTGGCGATCTTCTCACCGACGGCGCGGCCAGCGGCAACAACCTTGCCCGTTGATTTGAGCGCATAGCTTTCCAGCGCTTCGGGGCCGCGGCGAGATGCCACCGTCTCCGGACGCGCCTGAATGATATAGAGCGCGCCGTCGCTGCCGTCTTTCGCCCACTCCACATCCATGGGAGTAGGCGCGCCGGCTTTTTGAGAATAGTGGCTCTCCACGACGATGGCACACCGCGCGAGCTCCAGGACATTCTTGTCGTCGATGCAGAACCGTTTGCGAGCCGCTTGCGACGTCGCAACGTTGCGGGTGGTTGCGTGTCCTTTTGCATAGACCATCCGCATTTCCTTCGTCCCCATTCGGCGCGAGAGGACGGCGCGGAAACCGCTATTGAATGTCGGCTTGTGTACATAGAATTCGTCCGGGTCCACGGTTCCCTGGACAATGTTTTCGCCGAGGCCATACGCTCCGGTCACGAAGACCACATCGCGATACCCGGATTCGGTGTCGAGCGTGAAGATCACGCCACTCGCCGCGAGATCGGAGCGGACCATCTTCATGACCGCAACGGATAGCGCGACCTTGAAATGATCGAAGCCATTGTCGATGCGATAGGAGATCGCTCGATCTGTGAACAGCGAGGCAAAGCATCGCCGGCATGCGAGCACGAGGTCATCCGGACCGCGAACGTTGAGAAAGCTCTGGTGCTGTCCCGCGAAGCTCGCGGTCGGCAGGTCTTCGGCAGTCGCCGAACTTCGCACCGCGAACCGCGACATTGGCGCCGTATTCTTGTTCCAGTTGCCGATAGGCGTCAGCAACTTCGCGGCGCAGATATTCCTGATCAGTCGCAGCGTAAACGATGGCACGCGCTGCACGAGCTCGCTTGGCGAGATCCGCAATGTTCCGCTTGTCCAGGCCAGCGAGCAGGCCGCCGAGTTCGTCCCAGGCTCCTGCCTCTGTCAGCGCGTCACGATAAGCCGATGCGACCAGCGCAAAGCCGTTCGGTACTTTGACTCCGTGCCGCGCGAGCGCCGAGTAGAGCTCCCCCAGCGAGGCGGTTTTGCCCCCCACCAGGGGAACATCCTCAAGCCGGATATCCTTAAACCATCGGGTGTAAACAGAAGCGTTCATGGTGCTTCTCCCGCGCCGCAGCATTTTCAATGCAATTTTGCCCGACCGGCGGTCGCAGCTTTTGCGGAAGATCAAGTGTTTGGCGACGATAGGTCTTTAGTTATCAAATTTGATCATGGCCAAAGAGCGCGAAGACAACCGGTACCGGGAGTGGCGCCGATTTTGGGAAAGCGCGTCAGGTCTCTGGCGCGGCGTGTCGGCGTGGCGGATTTGGCTGCTCTGCGCCTCGCTGGTCGCCATGGTCGCGCTGCAGCTCCACTTTCAGTTTCGCTTGAATTACTGGAATCGCGATTTCTTCGACGCGCTGGAGAGCCGGGATCCAGAGCGTTTGCAGGCTCAGGCCATCCTTCTCATCCCCTTGTGCGGTGCGAGCGTTGTACTCGCAGCCACGTCGGTCTGGGGCCGTATGACCGTGCAGCGCAAATGGCGCGAATGGCTGACCAACAATCTGATCGACTATTGGGTCGACAACAACCGATATACAGGTTTGTCGCTTGTGCAAGGAAATCAGAAGATCATCCCAGAATATCGCATTGCCGAGGATGTGAGGATCGCAACAGATGCGCCGGTCGATTTTGCGCTTGGGCTTGTCTCATCTCTGTTGACCGCCGTCATCTTCATTCAAGTGTTGTGGAATGTCGGGGGGGATGCCAGCTTCTCGGTGTTCGGTTATCGGCTTTGGATACCGGGTTACCTGGTCGGAAGTGTCGCGGTCTATGCCGGCATCGTAACGACCGCTATGATTTTGGTGGGTTCGCCACTGACAAGGGTCATTCAGATCAAGAACCAGGCCGAGGCTGAATTGATTACGGCAGCTCACTTGCTGCGGGATATCGGTGAGGGGGTGATGCCCAAGCAGCAGGAGGCGGATGTCCGGTGGGAACTCCAGCTGGCGTTACGGAACGTGCTCGCTCAATGGCGGCGCCTGTGTTGGCAGCTCGTGCATACAACGCTGGTGTCGCAAGGAAACACATTGCTTGCGCCCATCGTCGGGCTTGTCCTGTGTTCACCAAAATTCCTGACGGGCACAATGACGCTCGGCGAGCTTACACAGGCCGCCGCAGCTTTCACTCTCGTTCAGGCCTCGTTCAATTGGTTGGTCGACAACTACAGCCGTCTGGCGGATTGGGTCTCTTTCCCTCGAAAGGGTAGGCGGTCTGCTGCTTTCGCTCGACGAGCTCGATCATGGAGTCTTGTCGGCCGCTCGTGAGAAGGCCTCCATCCCCGGCGAACCCGTCACGCCACTTTAATCACAACCTGCTGCGCAAGACGCTCGACATCGTCGGGCAGGCAGAGACTGGTGCCTGGATTCAGCAGCGCTGCGGCCCCACCGGCGACAGCGTACCGGAAGGCCTCTTCGAGATTGCTTCTCGAAGCGAACCGCCAGAGCAGCGCTCCGAGAAAGCTATCACCTGCGCCGACGGCGCCAGCCGGCGTGATGGGAAGCGGCTCAGCTCGCAACACCCGTTCGCGAGTCACCAGCACCGCGCCGAGATGGCCCATGGTCAGGGCAATGGTGCCTACTTTGCCGTTATGGACGAGAGCTTTGGCGGAGGCTTCCCAATCGCCGGCATCGTTTGGCTCGTGGCCGGCCAACTCCCGCATTTCCCGCAAATTCGGCTTGATCAAATCGACACCTTCGGCGAGGGCGGCAGCAAGTGCCGGGCCTGATGTATCAAGAACCATTTTGGCGCCGAGCCGCTTCGCAATACGTGTCACTCGTGCATAGAAATCGTCGGGAACCCCTCGCGGCAGACTTCCGCTTGCGACCACAAAGCGGGGAGATGGCTCGATCCTGCAGAGCAATGTCAGGCATTGTTGCCACTCCCCCTCACTGAGACTTGGTCCGGGCAGGATGAAGCGGAACGGCCGGCCAGTGCTGGTTTCAGTAACGAAGAAGTCTTCCCGCGTTTCCTCCATGATAGGGAAAGTTTGACTTGGCACTCCCTCCCTGTTGAGCAATCTGCGCAGCAAATCTCCGGTGGCGCCGCCCACGGGGTAGATCGCGCGGACATCTCCGCCTAAGCGTCGAATGACGCGCGCCACATTGATGCCGCCACCTCCGGGATCGCGTTGTTGCGACGTGCCCCGCAGCTTGTAGACCGGGAGGATCTTCTCAACCGACGTCGACAGATCGACTGCCGGATTAGGCGTAATCGTCACAGTATCTGTCATGACCTGGCATGAACCGCATATGTGTCAGCGCTTGCTATATTCCGATCGAAGAACGCCTTGAGCCCAATGAAGCTGCTGTCGGGGTGGATAATGACGCTGATCGGAATACCGCGAAGATAGGGTTCAAAGCGTCCCTTGCGTTCGAATTGCGCTCGAAATTTCGATTCGATGAGGCGATCCGCAAAGCGCGGCACGATGCCGCCCGCGATATAGACCCCGCCTCGGGCGCAGAAGTTCAGCGCGAGATCTCCGGCGACGGTGCCGAGCAGGGAACAGAACATATCGAGTGCCGCACAGCAGACGTCACAACTCTTGTCCAGCGCCGCTTGAGTGATCCCTGCGGGATCACGGTCCGGCACTGCCACGCCATCGATCGCGGCGAGCGCCTGATACAGGTTTGCAAGGCCGGACCCGGACAGAACGCGCTCCACGGATACATGCTCGAAGCGCCGGCGCAGTTGGCCGATGACACGCTCCTCCCTTTCGGAAGTCGCAGGAAGCGTCGCGTGACCGGCTTCAGTGACCGCCACCAACGGCGCCCGTGGAAAGAGGCAAGCTGCGCCAAAGCCGGTGCCCGGCCCGACCACAAGCATGGCTGCGCCAGTTGTCGGAGGCTGCCGTCCAATGGCGAAGAGATCGGACGGTTGCAGTGCCGGCAGCGACCAGGCGACAGCTTCGAAATCGTTGAGGAGATGAATTGTCCCGAACCCAAACCTGTTCTGCAGGTCAGTCGCATCGACCGTCCATCGGCTGTTGGTGATAATGCAGCGATTGTTCTCCACCGGCCCCGCGACCCCGAGCACCGCGGCTTCAGCCGAGGCGCCTGCGCGACGGGTGAGGAAAGCAGCGATCGCCTCGGTCGCGCTCGAAAAATCGGCGACCCTGACATGCTCGATCAGCCCGATTTCACCTCGCTGCGCAAGCGCGAAGCGTGCGTTGGTGCCGCCGATGTCCGCGAGAAGAGCCTGCTCGTTCCTCGATCGACGGTCGTTCATCGCGTTGCCGTTATTGCTTCAGCAGAATTTTTGCTGATTTGCGGAACTGAAGGTCTTCGTTTTCCCGTGATGAGGCTGGCGTACCATCGGGCCGAAGCTTTGGGTATGCGCCGTTGCGTGGGGAAGTCGACGTAAACCAGGCCAAAGCGCTGATCATAGCCAGAGGTCCATTCAAAATTGTCCAGCAACGACCAAACAAAATAGCCACGGACATCCGCACCCGCTGCGATCGCGTCCTGCATGGCATCGGTATAGGCTTGCAAGTAGGCAATCCGCCCAACATCTTCGACGTGGCCGGAGCTGTCGGGAGTGTCGTCGGATGCGGTTCCGTTCTCCGTGACGTAGATCGGCAAGCCGAAGCGGCGATGAATGTCGAGCAGGGTATCGCGAAAGGCCTCAGGCTCGATTGGCCATCCAATTGTGGTTCTTGGCACGTCCGGTGGCGGCGCACCGAAAGTAGCCCCCCGATGACATTGGGGTCAGCCTTGATGTAATGCGGCGAGTAATGATTCAGCCCGAACCAGTCGACCGGCCCGGCGATCAGCGCCATATCGCCGGGTTTTTGGAAGGGTTCGATCGCCTTCGCCAGCGCAGGAGGATAGGACGCGAAGAACTGCGGATAGGGAAACGCATCGTTCCAGTATTCGGTAAAATGCCTCGCGGCAGCCGCATCGTCAACATTCGGACCAGCCGGAAAGCACGGCTGCCGATTGTGTATAGCGCCGAGCGAGGCGTGGGGGACCGCGGCCCGGAGCACCTCAAGGGCAGCGCCATGGCTCAGATTGACGTGGTGGATGGCCCTGTGCAGGGCGTCGGCGTCGGCGATCCCCGGCGCGTTCCAGCCGAAACCATATCCGAACAGCGTGAAGACACACGGTTCATTGAACGTTGCAAACCGCCTGACGCGGTCGCCGTAGCGTCGTGCGATGAGTGCCGTGTAATCGGCAAACCATCCTGCGATATCCCGGTTCTGCCAGCCACCAAGCTCGTGGAGGGCCTGCGGCAGATCCCAGTGATAGAGGCATATCCAGGGTTCGATGCCTGATGCGAGCAGCTCATCGATCAATCTATCGTAGAAGGCCAGCCCGGCCTCGTTGGATGCGCCGCGTCCTTTGGGCAGAACCCGCGGCCACGAGATCGAGAAGCGGTATGCATCGATGCCAAGATCGCGCATAAGCGCAACGTCTTCCTTGTAGCGGTGATAGTGATCGCAAGCGGTTTCGCCGGTATCGCCATTTTTGACGCGACCGGGCTCGCGGCAATAGACATCCCAAATGCTGTCGCCGCGACCATCGATGCACGCCGCACCCTCGATTTGAAAACTTGACGTCGAGACGCCCCACACGAAGCCGGAGTTCGGCGCCAGCGACATCTGCGTCGCACCTTGCATCTTGACCATTGCCGCCCTTTGAATGCCGTTAATCAAGAAACAATGCAGAGCCTATCGATTGTCCGATTGATGAAGATCAAGAGGGGGCTGAAAGAACTATCTAGATGTTGATTGCAGTTCTCAGTCACATGAGCGAAATGATGCGCTGTCACAATCCCCTTCCGGTTCCTGATCGCCTCGATGCCAGACTTCAGCCAGTCGTCTCTGTCTGGGAGGGCCTAAGGCGCGGCGAGAATGGAATGCCTTTTGCTGACGACCTCGGCGTTCAGAGCCTACCCAATCTGCCGGGAACTCCTTTCTTGCTGAGCGTGTCCGAGTCGCCGGAGCGCTACCGCTTCGAATTCATGAGCGATAGCTTGCAGGGGGCTGCGGTGGTTGGAAGCTTCCTCGACGAGATATCGCCGAACGTGAACTTCAGCTTTCTGCGTGCCCAGAGCAGCGCCACGGTGGAGGCCGCCGCGCCGACGTTCCTTCGCCTGACACAGTTATCCGGGTACAGCTTCTCTAGAATCCTACTGCCTCTGTGGGGCAACGGACAGGTCAATATGCTTTTAGCCGCCATCGATCACTACGCGACGGCCGACCGCTTGTGAATGTCTGGACCATTAACGCGCAACGCCTCCTAAAGCGCGCTGCAGGCTTCCGGAATGTCGCACGTACCCGAGGAGTTCTCGGGTCGCACGATTGCGGCCGGCCTCCTCTTCGCATCGCAGGGCCCCGATCGGATTTAGACGGGCTGCTTTGCGGGCTGGATAGTAACCGAAGAAAATTCCGACCGCGGCCGAAAATGCAAAGCCGCCGAGCACGGCTGACAACGATATCAGCGCCGGCCAGCCAAACAGGGGCGGCAAGGCGAGCGAGAAAGCGACGCCGGTCAGGATTTCTTCAAGTCCGCCACTGACGCTGAGAAAGACCGCCTCCGCGAGAAACTGAAGCAAGACGTGGATCCGGCGTGCCCCGATCGCCATGCGAAGTCCGATTTCGCGAGTCCTCTCGGTGACGGACACCAGAAGGATGTTCATAATGCCGATCCCGCCGACAAGCAGGGAGATCGAGGCAACGGCCGCGAGTAGCACGGCCATGGTTCGGCTGCTGCCTTCGGCGGTTTCTGCGATCTAGCTGAGGTTGCGCACCGAGAAGTCGTTGGGCTGGCCAGGCCGGATGTTGTGACGCCTTGTCAGGATATGGTTGACCTGCTCGACTGCACCGCTCAGGTCACCCTGACTGCTGGCTTGGATGTAGATCTGGTTCACGAAGCCAGTCAGCCGCGGTTACAAATTGTAGGGATTGGGGCTCGGAGGATAGACCCAGTTCAGCGGAGTTTGGCTTTGCGAAGGAGCGGCGACGCCAAGGATTGTCCGTTCGGCGGTTGTGAACGGCACCATGATGACGTCGTCTTGATCCTGGCCATAGGCCATCTGCCCCTTTGGCGCCAACAACCCTATCACGCGCAACGGCGTGCTCTTGACCTGGATCGTGGCTCCGATGGGGCTCTGGTCAGGATCGAAGAGCTGGCGGGCGGCTGACTGACCGAGGACGGCAACCAAGGCCGTTGAACGCTCATCGTCACCGCGGCCATCCAAAATGCGCCAGTTGGTGATCGGCGGATAATTTGCGCTGACGCCCTGGATGTTGGTCGTCCAATTGCGGTCCATGTATTGGATCTGGCCGCTCCGGCGGATCAGATAGCTCACGCTGCCAACGCCCTTTGCTTCGCGGCGAATGGCATTGACGTCCGCGGTGGTCGGTGTCGACGCGGCTGCCAAAGCCGGCCCGCGCCCCTCCAAAGACTGTCGCTCCGGGGACCACAACGAACAGATTGGTCCCGAGACTTTCGCTCTGCTTCCGCACCGCCTCGCTGGCTCCTTGTCCGACAGCGACCATGGCAACGAGTGCGGCGACCCCGATGAAGACGCCAAGCTTCGTCAGCAGCGAGCGCGTCATTTCCGGATCAATGCCTGGATGGCGGCGGACGAGACCATCCTTGCAAATCCGAGCGCCGTATGGAGAGAGACGGCCGGGCCGGTGCGCAACGGCGTGATAGGAGGTTCGCCCGGAGTGGTGTTCAGGACCAGTATTTTTGCAGCGCGGCTCTCATCCGAGATGATGCGACCGTCTCGCATTGTCACCACCCGATCTGCGTATTTCGCGATATCAGGCTCATGGGTGACCATGACAATGGTCACGCCTCGCTTACGGTTGAGCGTCCGCAACGTGTCCATGATCTCGTAGGAGGTGCAGGTATCAAGGTTTCCCGTGGGCTCGTCGGATAGAACGAGTCCGGGATTGTTGATCAGGGCTCGCGCGATCGCGATCCTTTGCTGCGGTCCTCCCGAGAGCTGGCCTGGTGTGTTCTTTTCTCGATCCCCCAAATTCAATAGGCGCAACGAATTCCGTGCACGTTCATCGCGCTCTACTCCGCTGGATGGCGCAACATCCGAATAGAACGGCGGAAGGGCAACGTTCTCGATTGCGGAGGTTCGGGCAAGCAAATTGAAGCTCTGGAAGACGAATCCAATCCGCTGACTACGGATCCGCGCAAGCTCCGGCTCGCTGAGCTTGGCGACATCGACGCCCTCGAAGAAGTACTGGCCTCCCGACGGTTGATCCAAGCAGCCGAGCATCGACATCAGGGTCGACTTGCCGGAGCCGGAGGATCCCATGAGGGCAACGACCTCACCACGCTCGATGACAAAGCTTGCGTCCGGCTGTGCGTGCACGTCCACGTCGCCGACATGATAGGTCCGGCTGATGCCAATGGTTTCGATGACGGGTGTCGGACGTCTGGTTAACTATAAGCGTGGGGGCGTGGCGGCCGCAGACGCCGGGCGTTCTGCCACAACCACCTGATCGCCGGACTTGAGATCGCCACCGTGGACCTCCACGAAATCGTCGTCGTTCAACCCCGGTTCAATTTCGACACCGACGGGCTGACTATCTCTGAGGACCCAAACCCGTGGATGGCCAGAATCGACGAGATGGTATTTCCGGAAGCGGCTTGGCTGTACTCGGAGTACAGCAGGATGAACGTGGCAAGCAGAAAAGTGGCGACGCTCCGGCGTGCATAACTTAGTAAGAGCGTGCTGTTCGCCTGGGAGTTGACAGAGATCAATTGGAAGTGGCGAACCGGCCGTATCAGCTCGATAGCTTGCCATTTTAGGCCGGCTGCGAGCAAAAACTGCCGGCGTTTGGTTGGCCACTAGCTCAGATGGCTTCGACGTTTTTCACATCGCCTACGCGGAAGCCAGCGCAGCTCTGAAACGCAGGAGTGACAAGGCAAGAAACAGTGCTCCAATGCCCGCAACGGCTAAGAACTGCGGCCAAACCACGTCCAGCCCTGCACCTCGATAGAGAATCGCTTGCGCGAACGAGACGTAATGAGTGGAGGGGGACGCTTGCATGACGGTCGCAAGCCAGGGCGGCATGCTTTCCAATGGCGTTGCGGAGCCGGATAGGACGTTCATCGGAACCGCAATCAGCATGTAGAGCAGCCCGAGCTGCGGCATCGATCGCGCAACCGTTCCAAGAAATAGTCCGAGACCCGTTGCGAAGAACAAGTAAAGGACGGTGCCGAGCAAGAACAGCGGAATGGATCCCGCAATCGGAACTTTCAGGAGCAGCCGGACGACGAAAGAGAGCGAGAAACCTACTGCGACCGCAATGATGAGCCCGTTGGCCCAGATCTTGGACATCGCTATCTCGAAGGGGGTGACCGGCATGACCATGAGATGGTCCATCGTGCCGTGTTCGCGCTCCCTCACGAGAGCTGCACCAGCCAAGATGATTGCCAGAATGTTGATGCTGCCGATGATGCCCATGACGCTGGTAAACCACGCGGTGGTCACGTTGGGATTGAAGGCGACCCTGATCGCTAGATTGACAGATGATAATGGTGTCGATTCGTCTTGTGACAGGAACCGGGAGATCTCGGTGCTGACGATCTGCTGCGCATCACCGGATCCCAAGCCAGCCTGAACCATGGCGGTTGCGTCGACATTGATCTGTAGGCCAGGCTGTCGTCCGGCCAACACGTCGCGCTGGAAATTCGGCGGAATGTCGATGACGAACGTGTATATTGGCCGTCATTCATTAGATGATCGACGTCGGACTGGGCGATCAGGACCGGCGGCTTGAACAGGGGCATGAGAAATGCATGCGTAATTCGTCGGGAAAGATCCGAATGGTCTTCGTCAACAACGGCAATTGATGCATGGTATAGTTCTTGTGAATTGCTCTGTGCATGACTGATGATGGAGAGGGAAAATGAGTAGATTACCAGGCCCATCAGCACCCAGTCGCTTAAGAAGCTGCGAAGCTCCTTTGTTCCGAGCCAGAATATGTTAGAGAGCGAGCGCATCTCGTTCTACTTCTCCTGTTTTCTGACCAGCAGGAGGCTTGCCAACGTGAGAATCGGAATGAATGCAGCAAGCAGCAGGATGCTGGTCCAGAGGTCTGGAAAGCCGAGGCCTTTGGTAAAGGTGCCGACGACGACCGGCCGATAATAGCTCATGGGAAAGCCGCGGCCGATGATCTGAGCGGTCCCGGACAGCGACGACACGGGAGTCATCATCCCTGAGAATTGCTGAGCGGGAACGATTGTCAGGATGGCAGTGCCGAACAGCGCCGCAATTTGCGTGCGACAAAATGAGGAAATGAGCATTCCGTAGCCGGTGGTGGTGAAGACGAAGATGATAGTGCCGATCAGAAGAGCCAGGAAACTGCCCTTCAGCGGAACCTTGAAAAGCAAAACGGCCATCGCAAACATGATGACGAAATTGATCAACGCTACCGCGACGTAAGGCAATTGCTTGCCGAGAAGGAATTCTAGCCGCGTGACCGGCGTAACATAGAGGTTGGTGATCGAGCCAAGTTCCTTCTCGCGAACGACCGCGAGCGCCATTAGGATCGCCGGAAACAGCGCAAGCATCATGGCAATGGTCGAAGGCACCATCGCATAGATGCTGTCGAAGTCCTGATTGTACTTGAACCGGATTTCGATGTCGGCCGGGAGAGCTGCAACCGGCCGCGTTGTCTTTATGGCGGGATCGGTAAGATAGAGTTGGTGCATACCTTTCAGATAGCCGCGGATCGTCTCGGCGCGGAACGGCATGGCACCGTCGATCCACGCTGAAACCCAGGCTGGACGTCCTCGCTTGAGGTCTATACCGAAGTTCGGCGGAATTTCGATGCTGACGTCGATGCTCCCATCCTTCAGGCGTCGGTCGAGATCAGCGTAGTCCTTAAGACGAGATTTCTCGACGAAGTAGGTCGAGCCTCTGAGTTCCTCAAGATAGGCGCGGCTCTCGGGTGTCTGATCGCGGTCTAGGACGGCGAAGGTCAAATTGTTAACATCCGTGGAGATGCCCAAGCCGAAGACCACCATGAGCAATGTGGTGCCGAACAGCGCGAACATCAGCCGTATCGGATCTCGAACCAGTTCGAGGCCTTCGCGGATGGTGTAGGCAAACAGACGCTGAAAGCTAAACAAAGCGCCGGCAAGTCTCTGCTGCCGTGTCTTGCCTGAAACGAAGCCGGCTGTCAGTGGCGGCTGGTCGAGAATCGGCCCCGAGGTTGCGGCCGGAGTGTCCTGTTCGAGAAACCCGATGAAGGCGTCATCCAACGTCATTGCGCCTTTGGCCCGAATGAGTTCAGAAGGGGTGTCGGTGGCCAGCACGCGACCTTCATGCATCAGCGAAAGCCGATCGCAGCGCGAGGCTTCGTTCATGAAATGAGTGGACACGAAAATGGTCATGCCCTGGTTGCGCGACAGGTCTGTCAATAGGTCCCAGAACTGATCGCGCGCCAAGGGATCGACCCCCGA
This sequence comes from Bradyrhizobium sp. JR3.5, assembly GCF_054057015.1. NCBI lineage: Bacteria > Pseudomonadati > Pseudomonadota > Alphaproteobacteria > Hyphomicrobiales > Nitrobacteraceae > Bradyrhizobium > Bradyrhizobium sp. JR3.5. The sequence goes on along the minus strand of NZ_JBSRYV010000001.1, from coordinate 3,197,999 downwards.
TGTGGGTTCGTCAAGAATGAGCAGATCCGGCTTGTGAACGATGGCAACTGCAAGCGAGAGACGCTGTCTGATCCCGAGGGGCAGAGCGGACGCGAGGTTGTCGAGGTAGCCGGCGAGGCCGCACTTGTCCACGAGTTCGCTGATCCGCTCCTCCGCAAAATCGGGCGGGAGATGGAAAAGGCGGGCGTGTAACGCCAGATTTTGACGGACTGTCAACTCGCCGTAGAGGGAAAACGACTGTGACATGTAACCGACGCGGCGGCGGGCTTCGAAGTTGCCGGCCTCTAGCTGCTTGCCGAAAATCAGTGCCTCGCCTTCGGTCGGCGGCAGAAGCCCGGTCAGCATCTTCATAGTTGTTGTCTTGCCCGATCCATTCGAGCCGACAAATCCGAAAATCTCTCCCTGCTTGATCGTGAAGCTTACCTGATCGACGGCCGTGAAGTCGCCGAATCGGCAGGTCAACCCTCTTGCAACGATGACCGTCCGTCTTTGATTGTCGTGCGGCGGCTCAATCGGCTGCTTCGATCGGGCACCATTCGGTCGCTCTGAAAGCAGGGCTACGAAGGCATTTTCGATGGAACTCGTGCCTGTTTGGCGCCTCAGTTCGGATGGCGAACCGGTTGCCAGCACCTTTCCGTCATCCATGGCGATCAGCCAGTCGAAACGCTCGGCTTCCTCCATGTAGGCCGTTGCAACGATGACGCTCATTCCGGACTTCCGCGCCCGCAAGCGATCGATCAAATCCCAGAACTGCCGACGCGAAAGAGGATCAACGCCCGTCGTGGGCTCGTCGAGGATCAGGAGATCCGGGTCGTGGATGAGCGAGCAGCAGAGACCGAGCTTCTGGCGCATGCCACCAGACAGCTTCTTGGCCGGGCGATCGGCAAAGGGCGCAAGAGCCGTGCTCTTCAAGAGCTCATCGATCCGCCACTCGCGCTCTGCACGCGAATGACCGAACAGTCGCGCGAAGAATTCGATATTTTCGCGTACGCTGAGATCGGGATAGAGATTTTTGCCAAGTCCCTGCGGCATGTACGCGATGCGAGGGCACGTCAAGGCGCGCGCGGTGGTATTCGCAATATCTTCATCAAGGACAATGACTTTGCCCTCCTGGATCCGGCGTGCACCTGCGAGGATGGCCAGGAGTGTCGACTTCCCGACCCCGTCAGGACCGATCAGGCCGACCAGGCTGCCAACAGGAATTTCGATCGAAACGTGGTCGAGCGCGGTCACCCTGCGGTAATAATGGGAAAACGCCCCTGACGGAAACGACCGCATCATCGGCAGTGCTCATGGAGCGGATTCCAGCTGCTTCGGCCAGCTGGTCGACGAATCCCAACGCACATAGGTGACCCCGGGCAACCCGCTTCTGATAGCGTCCGCATGCTCAAGTAGACGTTGCTGATCAATCCGCACCCGGACACGAAACATCAGCTTGTCGCGCTCGCTCTGGGTTTCAACGGTTTTCGGCGTGAACTGCGATTGGCTCGCGACAAAGGAGACTTTTGCCGGAATAGGATGGTCAGGGTAGGCGTCGAGCACGATGCGGGCATCGGCGCCGATCTTGACCTTGCCGGCTTCTGTCGTCGGCAGGTAGATGTCCATGTAGACGTAGGAGAGATCCAGCATCGTGAGGACTTTGCCGCCGGCAGGGAGCACTTCGCCGATGTTGGTGAGGCGATACTGGATGCGGCCCGCTTTGGGCGCGATCAGCGTGTTGTCCGCGATCTGCACCCTGTAAAAGCCGGCGTCAATGCTGGGCGGCGTCGAGCGCGTGTTGAACTTGCAGGACTCTTGCCCGGGCGGCGGCAAGACCCGCGTTGGCGGCATCGAGTTGCTGTTGCCTTTGATCCATCAACTCTCTGGTCGCCCAGCCATTCTTCACCAGTTGCCGCGTCCGCTCGATTTCGTGTTCGGCCAGGGTCTGCTGGGTCTGTTGCTGGACAAGAGTGGCCTGGGCTTCTTCAACGGTATGCTGCGCCTCTCGCGCCTGTGCTTCGGACTTCGAAAGAGACTGCTCTATGTCCCTTGTATCCATCCGGGCAACCGCCTGTCCGGGGGAAACCGCATCGCCGATATCGGCCAACAGTTCCGAGACGCGACCTGCGTATTTGGTGGCGATATCGATCTCGTCAGCTTCGATGCGGCCATTGCCAAAGCTTATCCCGACAGGCAGCGGCGGATGCATCTGCTTCCACCAATAATAGCCGCCTCCGCCCGCAAGGAGCAGCGCGATAAGGACGGACAGCATGGTAGGCCACGTCCGCCGAACGTTTCGTGGAGATACGGGCACCGGCAGATGCGTATCCGTCGGAGCGACAACCGTCGGTGTCTTGGCCGCTACGGAAGCGCGTGCTCCCGTGGTGACGACGTCCTGCTGGTCCATAGTTATGCCTAAAATCCCAAGCCTAGCCTCAATCGCACGTGTGCAATCGAAGCCATTGACGCAGCTCAATAGTTCATGGAGCTGACTCCTCTGTCTGAACCCTCACCATCAACTTCCGGTGAGCTCAGAGCTCCAGGTCTGAAATGACACGAGCCGCGACCGCCGCAAGTCCTTACGTCGCCCCAATTCGGCGACGGCCGAACCTAGTGCAGATCAGAACTCACCGTCTCGTTGACGGGCTTGATGTCGACAATGTCGCCGTCGTTGACGTGGTCGCGGATTGCCTCGAACTCCGCCGAATTGATCTCGAGGAGCCATCGCTTCCACTCTCTTGGATGTCCCTCGGGCGCGACCGGATCGCCCCCTGCGGCGTATTTGTATTTCGCCAGCGCCTCCACGGCTCGCTCCATCGCGCCGCCGTTCTTCAAAGTCACAACGCACCTCATGTCGCACCTCGTCTGTTTGTTAACAAAACATGACACGGGAGCTTTGCTGCACGTTGATTGGAATCAAGACGAAGACGCCGGCACCCATGGTTTCCGTGCGGTGTTGTTGAGCCAGGTTCTGTAAATTGCAGGGCGAACTAGAAGAGCGCTCTTCAGCGCCGGCAGGGCGTCGAGACCGAACTCCGTCGAACTACGTAAGGAACTTACCCTACGGCAAGACGCGCAATGGCGGCGCGACGGGCTTTCGTTAACACTCCGGAAGACCATAGAAGGTTCGGAGGTTTCAATGAACCATTCGATTCACAGCGCCGACCGCGCAACGCACCTCAAAGTCGTAGTCGTCGCCGGAATGGCGGTAGCGGTTGTCTGCGGCCTTACCCTAGACCTCAGTGCCTACACGCAGTCCGTGCCGACGGAGAGAACCGCAGTACTCAACCTTGGAAAGCCGATGAGCATGAGCAGCTCGACGGCAATTGTCGCTCGGTAGTCCGGAGGAATTCCATGCCAAGGACCAAAATGAAAACTCAGGTCGCTGTCGAGCCCTTTGACCCCGCGCTCTGGTCGATTGCAACCGCCCTCAGTATCGCGGTCATCTATCTCGCCTGCCTGACCTAACGTCGAGGATCTTCATAAGCGATCATCGTGCCAGAAATGCTTGCTGAAACAAAGCTAGATGCGCTCAGTGCCATCTATCAGCGTCGAGCGGTAACGTTTGCAACGCAGCTCTCGTAAAATCACCTTCGTCGCGTTTTCGAAATTGATCCATCGAAGGGGCGCATCAGCCCGCTCTGGCAACAGATCCCTCATTGGATAAGGAAGGTAGCCCTCCGGCCGGAACAAACTGAGTGGAAGCGAGGCCGCCGAACCTCCTGATCGAGCAAAATCACGCAGCGGCGCGCTCTTAGTCTCGGTGGCAGTCTATCGCGGCGGCCGATCGCAAACCGGCCCGGCGTCGCCAGTCAATCTCGCGAAATGGGTCGATCGATTGATGCACCACGTCGGGAGCGTGACTGCGCCGTCGCGCTTGCGATGAGCCGACTGAATCAATCTGGATTATGGCTCCGCTTTGGGCGAGAAAACCTGATTGGTGAGGGGCTGCCCGGTCGGGGTGCGCATCAAGATAAAAGCACGATCCATCGATCGATGGCAGCCGTTGCAGCCCTTTGTCATTTCGCTGTAGTCCTTCACGAATGCGTTCACGTCCTTTTCAACCGCCTTTGAGATGGAGTCGACTGACGAAGCGAGCGTCGTGACATTCGAGACGGGATACCAGAGTAGAGCATTGCGGCTTCCACGAAACTCTCTGAGCTGACGTAGCTCATAGGCCGCAAGCAGCCAGTTCCGACCGGTGCCGGCCGACCAGAGCTTGGGATTGCAGTTGGGCGGCGATCATGATGCCGCCGAGCTGTGAGACATATCGCTCAGACTGGCTCGGGACGAGGGGGGCGATTGCGCCAAAGTCGCGGAGATCGGCGCGCCGACCAGCAAAGCGGCTTTTTTGGATTGCTCCAAAATCTGCCTATCGCTTGTTCGGGCATTTGAGACGTCGTTTCGCTCCATCTTGATGGTCAAATTCATAGAACAGACTCGGCGGGGGTGGCAGGTCAAATCCGGCGCGCGGCGGTCGGAGAGACGCGAACATGACTCGTTGACGTGCTTCGATTCGGAACGACAGAGCAATTGCCAGTCAATGCGCCACATGTTTCTCTTGTCCGTGTGCAGCCCAATGCGTTCTTAGTCGCAGTCGTCGGTCTATTCACGGCTGGGTACGGCGTAGCCGCCACGGCGAGCTTGTCGCGCAACCCAGCGATCTCCGTCCTTGACGTAGGATCGCTTGACCGCCGCCCATGCAGTTCGGTGAGCGATCTCTTCCTGCCTGCTTTCGTCTGCATGCGCTGCAAAGCAATGGTTGAAGGCTTCGCGATAAATATCCTGCGCATGCGCCGGCAGATGACTGCGGACCGGAAATGGCAGATCATCGTTCGAGGGGTAGGGCATATCCAGCTCTGCTAACCAACGTTGGCCCATTCCTCGTCCTCGGGCGAGCTGGCGGACATGCCGGAGAATGTATCGATCCAGCGCAGATGGTCGTGGACCTTGACGACCCCACGGACGTTTTCTGCGGCAACGACGGCGGCGGCCCGGTATCGATCATCGGTGATGATCCCGCTGAGATGGACGACTCCATCGCGGGCGATCACGTTCAATCCATGAGGGCTCCAGTCGTTCTTCTTGATTTCATCGATAATGCGCTTGCGAATTTCCTCATCATCCGCAGTTGAATCAGGCGCGTGGCGAACCAAGCCAGCTACCGCCCGCAGGAGATCGGACCGGCACAGAATTCCAACCAACTTGCCATCACGCGTGACCGGAACACGCTTTATCCTGTTCTGCTCCATGACATCGATGACCTCGGCCCAAGCTGGCGCGCTCGGGTACCGAGATTGGAGATGGTGTCATGATCTCCGATACCTTGCGGCCGCGCGCGCGAACGTAGTCTTCGGCCGCCTTGCCCGGGCCGAGGATCAGTTCGACCCAGCGCGCTCGCCTTCGTTGCGTGCCGAGTTCGCTTCGACGGAGAAAATCTCCCTCCGAGACGATGCCCACCAGTACTCCGTTGTCGACCACAGGAAGCCCGCTGACGTGCTTTTGAAGCATTAGGCTCGCGGCAATCGCCACATCGGCCTCGGGCGCGACCGAAACGACGTCTTGCGACTGATACGCTCGCATATGCTCCTCCCATCGCGTGTTTGAAGCCTAACTAGCGCGTGACCAAGGGGCTTGATCTGCATCAAGCAGGTAGAAAGTTGCGCTCGATCAAGGGACAGGAAATCCGATGATCTATTGAATCGGGTTCTCCAGAGCGGAGACACGCCATGTTGACCTATTCGAAGCTGGATACGATGACGGCTATCTATCAGCGACGAGCCGTGAGAAGCTTTGCGCCCGAGATCATCGAGCGGGCGACCATCGAGCAACTGTTGCATGCGGCCGTGCATGCGCCTACGGCGTTTCACCTTGAGCCGTGGGCATTTGTGGTCATCCAGGACAAAAAGCTGTTGCGGCGGTATTCGGATCGCGCGAAGGCCTTGTTGCTTGGCCAGCAAGAAGCTACCTCGCATTTCCAGAAAGCCGAACCGCAGGCAATGCAGGTTATCTCCGATCCGGAATTCAACATCTTTTACGACGCCGGCACACTTATCGTCATCTGCTGCAAGGCAAAGGGGCCGTTCGTTGATGCAGATTGTTGGCTGGCGGCCGAAAACCTTATGCTGGCAGCGACGGCGCAGGGGCTCGGCACCTGCTGCATCGGATTTGCCGTAAGTGTCTTGAACACGCCCGAGGTGAAGGCCGAGCTCGGCATTCCGGAGGATGGAGCTGCGGTCGCCCCGATCATCGTCGGGATACCAAGCGAACCGCAGTCTGCCGGCGTTCGCAAGCCGCCCATGATTCTCTCCTGGACGCCTTAGGGGCCGACAAGCGATGCGACGGGTCTCGTAGGGCATATGTGCTGCTCCTCATTTTTCAGTCGGAGCGAGGCGCCGGCGCGGCCGCGTAACGCGATCTCCGGCTGGACCTGTGCCGAAGCATTGCCCGCTGGTGTATCTTCCTCGATCACATCCTCGACGACGTCTGCGGTTGGTTGACCCTGCGCCACTTCAGCGATGCGTCCGAAGTCTCATGTTCGTCTCCGGCGTGACCTGTGATTGGCGTACCACGCGCGCCGGCTTCGCGAGGGATGGGCCGCAGTCTTCGCGCACGCGCTGCTGCGAAGCTGGGAAATCTATGCAGCGTTCCTCATTCTGATCCTAGTGCTTGTGATGGTCGCGCAGGGCTCGAGAAGCGCTGAATTGGCGGACGAAGCCAACGTGAAAGTTCTGCTGCAAGCGCCGGGTGTGCCACTGACCCGTGCGGCGATCCTGCAGTACCGCCCCGTGAACACGGATGCGTTGCCGACCTTTGTGCTCTTCCGTCTGTCGTTTGCACCTGTCCTCTGGGGAATATTGAAGTTTCCAGGTGTGTCCCTGCTGATCTCAACTTGGATCCGCAACGGCTCATGCATTTTCTGGCTACCGCCATCCTCGTGGCGAGATTCGTTCCGGCGGAGAGGCCGGGTCGCCTTCTTTTCCATTTCCGGCTCGGAGTTTGTCGAAATGTTCGTTGGGGTCGTTGCAGCCCGGGTTCGCGACCTATTCGAGCAGGCGCGCAAGGCAGCGCCTTGCATCATCTTCATCGACGAACTTGATGCGCTTGGACGCAATCGAACTCCCGGCGCATTTGGCGGCTACGACGAAAAAGAGCAGACTTTAAAGCAGCTGCTCGCCGAACTTGACGGCTTCGATCCGAGAGTGGGCGTGATCCTGCTGGCGGCCACCAATCGACCCGAGAGTCTCGATCCAGTGCTGTTGCGGGCAGGGCGGTTCGACCGCCAGGTGCTGGTGGATCGGCCGGACACGAATGGCAGGGCTGCCATCCTTAAGGTACATATCAGCAAAATAAGGGTCAGCAGGGGTGTCGATCTGGACAGGATCGCAAGTCTCACCGCCGGCTTCACCGGCGCTGACATTGCCCAATCTGATCAATGAGGCCGCCATCGCCGCGACGAGGCGAAACGCCGATGAGGTCGGCTTCGACGATTTCAACGTCGCTATCGAACGAATCGTCGCCGGAATTGAGAAAAAGAGCAGGGTGCTCAGCAAAGAGGAGCGCCGAAGGGTCGCTTATCGCGAGATGGGCCACGCACTTGTTGCTGCGAGCCCGCCTGGTGTCGATCCCGTCCAGAAAGTGTCGATTATACCCCGGGGCGTTGGTGCGCTCGGCTATACCATGCAGCGGCCGACTGAAGACCGGTTCTTGCTTTCACCAAGTGAATTGAGGAGCTGCATTGCGGTATTGATGGGAGGCCGTACCTCCGAGCGGCTGATCTACGATGGTGACGTGTCGACAGGAGCCGCCGATGATTGCAGCGGGCGACGGAGATCGCGGTTGAGATGGTGACCAAATACGGAATGGATACAAGAGTTGGACAGCGTACCTATGCGCCCCGGCCGCAGGCCTTCCTGCCTGCGATGCAGGACACAGTAGTCGGCGCCGCTGAGACAACGGGGCGAGAGATCGATCTCGCCGTGCGTGAGCTGATTGAAGCCGGAGACGTTTGCGCAAGACAGAATCTGGAGAAGCGGCGGGCGGATCTTGAGGCCGGCGTTGCCCTTCTCATAGCGCAAGAATCCCTCGCGGCCGAGCAATTCGCTCCGTTGCGCTCCCCAGGCGCTGCCGAGGGTAATCAGGCGGCAGCCTGAGAGTTCACGTCAGTAGACGAACGTTGAGCTGTCCGAGCGGGATCGTTGCCAATGGTGAGTCCTGAACGCCCCGGCGACCACGCGGATTACTTTCCGCTGGGCGCCGAATAAGCCGGTCGCCCTTGATGTCGATCAAACTGATCGGACGAGGATGCGAATATTTTTAGTATCGAAAATGCATGCGCTTGTTAGAATTGACTAGTGCGATCGCTATTGTCGTGTCGGCAGGCGAGACTGTTTCGGCGGCTCCGTTGCTCACGGCAGCCATCTCCACCGCGTCCGGGACTGCTACGGACGCAACGCCGGTCGGCTGGCGTGGTCACTATGGCGGAGGTGCTGGAGAGCCATATCCCAACTATGGATATTACCCTCCGCGGTCCATCGGGCCGACCGAATACGGTGCGCCGGGCCGGGAGGCTTATTGCTCTTCACGTTACCGTTCTTCCGATCCTGTCAGTGGAACCTATTGGGGTCGCAACGGACGTAGGCATTATTGTCGATAGTTGATAAGTTAACCTTGGCAGAGAGCCATCATCATGGCAGTTCCGACCTTCAAGGACCCGCCTTCCAGTGAAATGACATCGTTTCCATCGCTTCGGAAGCGGATGGTCGAGCGAGAGATATCGCTGCGCGCGGCGTATGCGACGAGTTGGTACTTGATGCGATGCGGAAGGTGCCGCGCGAAGTGTTCCTGCCAAAAAAACTTCGTGAATTTGCCTACGAGGATTCGCCGCTTCCGATCGCGGGCGATCAGACGATTTCGCAGCCCTACATCGTCGCCTTCATGATCGAGGCCTTGATGCTCAAAGGCGGAGAAAAGGTTCTCGAGATCGGAGCAGGCTCCGGCTATGCCGCGGCGGTGCTGTCGGAGATCGCGGCCAACGTCTACACGGTCGAACGGCTCGGCACGCTCGCCGAGAGAGCCGCGGCGACACTGGCCGAGTTCGGTTATGACAACGTTCATGTCCTGCATGGCGATGGCACTAAGGGGTGGCCGGACCACGCTCCGTTTGATGCCATCGTGGTCGCCGCCGGCGGGCCGCAAGTTCCGGAATCTCTCAAGGAGCAGTTGAAGATCGGGGGCCGGCTGGTGATCCCGGTGGGGGCGGACCAAAGCAGTCAGGAATTGGTGCGGGTCACCCGCGTTTCAACCAACGAGTATCGCAGCGAAGATATTGCCGACGTTCGCTTCGTTCCATTGATCGGGGAAGAGGGTTGGGAGACCGCCACAGGCGGCGGCCCCGCGCGTGCGCGCCGGGTGTCGCGTCCTGTATCAACGGACGAACAATTGGTCCGTAACCTTGCGGATGCTGCTGAATCGTTTTCATCGATCCAGACTGCCGATCTCAACCCCTTGATGGACCGGGTTGGCCCAGCTCGGATTGTGCTGCTCGGCGAGGCGACCCATGGCACCTCGGAATTCTATCGGATGCGCGAGCGCATCACCCACGATCTCGTCGTCAAGAAGGGCTTTCGCTTTGTTGCAATCGAGGCCGACTGGCCAGATGCCGCGCGCGTCGACCATTACGTGCGACACTTCCAGTATCCGCCGTCCGAGTGGACTGCTTTTGCGCGGTTTCCGACCTGGATGTGGCGAAACACCGAGGTGCGCGATTTCGTCAGTTGGCTTCGCAAACACAATGGCACACTCGAACGCAACAAGCGCGTTGCATTTCATGGTCTTGATCTCTACAGCCTCTATGACTCGATCCGCTCTGTCCTGAACTACCTCGATGATGTCGATCCGGAATCGGCGAGCGTCGCCCGCGAACGCTACGGTTGCCTGACGCCTTGGCAGCGCGACCCGGCCACGTACGGTCATGCGGCGTTGACTGGATCCTATCCCACATGCGAATCTCACGTAGTAGGCGCCCTCACCGACCTTCTTGCAAAGCGCCGAACTTACGCCGAGCATGATGGCGAACGTTTTCTCGATGCCGAACAGAACGCGCGTCTCGTTGCGAACGCGGAGCGCTATTACCGCGTCATGTATTACGGCTCACGCGCGTCCTGGAACTTGCGCGACAGCCATATGTTCGAGACGCTGAAGAATTTGCTCGCGTTTCACGGTCCGGACAGCAAAGCCGTGGTATGGGCGCACAATTCGCACGTGGGCAACGCAGGAGCGACCGAGATGGCTGTTCGCGGTGAGTACAATCTCGGTCAACTTTGCCGCAAGGAGTTCGGGGAGCAGGCCTATCTGGTCGGGTTCGGCACCCACAGCGGGACAGTTGCCGCAGCATCAGACTGGGATGGTCCGATGGAAGTGAAGAAGGTTCGGCCGTCGCTTCCGAATAGCTATGAGCAGTTATGTCACGCAACCGGGCTGGCCCGCTTTATGCTGGGCTTGCGCGGCCGCAGCGATCTGTACGGGCCGGCTGGTCTTGGCAAGGAGCGTCTTGAGCGGGCAATCGGCGTGATCTACCGGCCCGAGACTGAATTCGCGAGCCATTACTTCCGGGCCACCCTGCCGCAACAGTTTGATGAGTACATCTGGTTCGACGATACCCGTGCCGTGACCCCGTTGGAGACCGCTGAGATCAAGGGGCTTCCTGATACCTATCCGTTCGGCGTGTGAAAGGCCAAGGTACGGAGACGTGGCTCGGGTGCAGGTGCCGGTCAAAGGAGCGCACGAATATGCCAAAAATCCCGCATAACGCCCTGGTGTTTGTCGGCGACGGCCGAAAGGCCTTGTTCCTGCGAAACGATGGCGACGCGATATCTCCAAATCTCAGGGCTGAGGAGGTTTTTGAAGACGTAAATCCGTCAACTCACGATCAGGGCAGCGACCGACCGGGACGTATGAGCGAAGCGGCACTGCCAGGCCGCCGTAGTGCTGTCGAGCCAACCGATTGGCATGATATCGAAGAGCATCACTTTGCGCGAAAGGTCGCCGCAGCCATGGAAAAGCTAGTCCGGACCAGCAGGGCGAAGGCCCTCATTGTGGTAGCGCCACCGAGAACGCTCGCTGAGTTACGAAATTCGTTCCATTCCGATGTCAAGGCGTGCATTGTTGCCGAGATAAACAAGGACCTGACGAAAGTTCCAATCAGCGAAATTGAAAGGCATCTTGACGCCGCCTGAAGCGGCTTCATCTGAACCGGGCTGCCCGCAAGGATTTGATTTGAGTCAAGAGGATTGGGCCGAGACGTGGTCGTATGTCGCCACTGCCAAATGAGGAGCCGCCATGTCCTACGCGACGCTTCTGGTTTGTGTGAATGCGGACCGCGTTTCCAAGCAACTGATCGGCGTCGCAGCAGGCGTCGCTGACAAATTCTCAGCCAAGCTGATCGGCTGTTCAGCTCTTGCCATCGTCCCGCCTCTCGTCGCCGAAGGTGTTGTCATCGTCGACAACGCATCGGAGGTCGATATCGCGAAGATGATGGCGGCGCTTGCCGACGCTGGAAGCAAGTTTGGATCGGCAGCCGGTCTCGATCGCAAGGCCGAATGGCGATCGGCCATTGAGTTTCCGACCCAGTCCCTGTTGAGCGAAGCGCGCTGTGCGGATTTGATTCTGATCGAGAAAACCAGGTCCGCGGCCGCTATTCATCGAAATGTCGATGTCGGCGCGGCCATTCTGGGAGCCGGCCGTCCGTTCCTCGTGGTGCCTGCAGCAGTGAAATCCTTGGTCGCCGACCACGTCGTGGTTGCATGGAAGGACACGCGTGAGGCGCGACGTGCGGTCCAGGACGCGTTACCGTTCCTCCACGAAGCGAGGCGCGTGACCGTTATAGAGATTTGCGGGAAGGACCAGATGGACATCGCGCGTTTTCATGTCGACGACGTCACTCGCTATCTGGCGCATCACAGGATCAAGGCTGAATCCCGAGTCGAAGTCCAGGCCCCCGGATCGGGGGCGGATCAGATTATCGGGCTGGCCGAAGACGAGGGGGCCGATTTGCTGGTGACTGGGGCTTACGGCCACAGCCGGCTCAACGAGTGGGTCTTTGGCGGTATGACGCGCGATTTGCTAGCCTCGAGCCCGATCTGCTGTCTGATGTCCCATTGAGGTCATGGGTTGCGAGGCACATGCCATACACAAGCCCGCGGAATTTTTCGCAATCAGCAACGCCTCCGCGGAAAGGGCGTGCGCCTCTCTCCGAACAGACAGGCGAAGCCTCGGGGCCTGATCGAAGAAGAGCAGGTTGACGTCGAACGCGAGATCCCCGCAGAACACAACCAGTCGGTCGAGCAAATCCAGCGCAGCGACCAACCGGACCCACCCTTGTTCGAGGACTGAGATTCCAGGCCGTTGCCCAATGAAGAACGCCTTCTCCGGAGAGATCGACAAATTGGGAAGGGGTGGTGCTTTCGTCATCGCAGGGCTCACGAATTGAAAGGGCAATCCTGTATGAGCCCCTATAACCGGTCTGGTGTTGAGCGAGATCAAGTGATCGGCAAGTCGGCGGTTGGTCGCGGTAGATTGATTATCCGAAGCCGGTTCTCATTGTTTGGAAGCGCGCCGGCTCCGCTTAGTGGCGATTCGGATGCAGCAGCGCAGCGCCTTGCGCAAACACACTTCCTGCCTCCATTAAGAGTGCGGCTGCGGCGCCCGCGGACAGGAAATCTCGCCTGGAGTAGTTCATTGGCGCTCCTCCTTCGAATATACTTGCTCCTTTCCAAGCCGCGGTTAGCAAGTCAGCTACATGGCCATCTCTGGCTCGGCCGGCCGTTCCCTTTTCGTCTCCGGAACTTCCGTCATCGTCGCTTCGGTGAGCAGCAGCACGCTAGCGACGGAGACCGCATTCTCCAATGCGGTTCGCACCACCTTTGCTGGATCGACGATACCGGCCTCGACAAGATCGACGTATTCCTTGCGCGCGGCGTCGAAACCAAAGTTGCCGTGGCCTGCCAGCATGCGAGCAACCACCACGCCACCATCTACAGCGGAATTCTCCGCAATCTGCCGCGCCGGTGCTTCGAGCGCTCGTCTCAGGATCTGGATGCCGGTCTTCTCGTCACCTTCGCAGGTGGTTTCTTCCCGCGTGACCGCGTCGATACATTTCAGTAGTGCGAGACCGCCGCCAGGCACAATTCCTTCGGCCACTGCGGCCTTGGTGGAACTGATGGCGTCATCCAACGCCTCCTTCCTTGCCTTCATTTCGGCCTCGGTGGGAGCTCCGACGCGAATGACGGCAACGCCGCCGACGAGCTTGGCAAGCCGCTCCTCGAGTTTCTCGCGATCGTAGTCGCTGGTTGTCTTCTCGATTTCTCGCCGGATCTGTTGAATGCGCGCTTCGATCCGGGAGCGATCGCCGCCGCTGCCGATCAGCGTGGTATTCTCCTTGTCGGCCACCACCCGTGAGGCGCGGCCCAGCTGTTGCAGCGTCACGCTCTCGAGCTTCAATCCGAGTTCTTCGGACACGACCTGTGCACCGGTCAATATCGCGATGTCCTCCAGCATTGCCTTTCGCCGATCTCCGAAGCCGGGCGCCTTGACGGCGCAGCCCTTAAGGACGCCTCTAAGCTGATTGACGATCAGGGTCGCTAGTGCTTCCCCCTCGATGTCTTCGGCGACGATCAATAGCGATCGGCCCGACTTGGCGACCTGCTCCAGGATGGGAACAAGATCGCGCAAGGCGCCGACTTTGTGGTCGCAAAGCAGCACTAACGGATCTTCAAGAACCGCTTCCATGCGCTCCGCGTCGGTTACAAAGTAAGGTGAAATAAAGCCACGATCGAACTTCATACCTTCGACGACATCCAGTGTGGTCTGGGTGGTCTTCGATTCCTCGACAGAGATCACGCCTTCGCCGCCGACCTTCTCGATGGCGTCGGCAACCAGGGTGCCCACCGCGGCGTCATTGTGGGCTGAAATGGTTGCAACCTGAGCCTTCTCCGCTTTGGAATTCACCGGGCGCGACATTCCGTGAAGTGCCTCGATCGCGACGCGGGCTGCCCGATCAAGTCCTCGCTTGAGATCGATCGCGCTGGCTCCAGCCACAACGTTGCGCACGCCATCGGCAAGAATAGCGTGGGCAAGAATGGTCGACGTGCTAGTGCCATCGCCGACAACGTCGCCGGTTCTCTCTGCGGCCTGGCGAAGCACTTGAGCGCCGAGGTTCTCTTCCGGATCCTTGAGGTCAAATTCCTTGGCGATGGTAACGCCGTCATTGCAGACGATCGGCGCCCCCCAGCTCTTCTGAATCAGGACCGATTTCGACTTGGGGCCGAGCGTAACGCGGACAGCATCCGCCAGCAGCGTTGCGCCGCGCAGGATTTTCTCTCGGGCCGCGGAATGAAACAGGATCTGCTTATGGGCCATTTCGCTGCGTCTCCGGGCGCTATCGTCAAAACGCTGCGGCCTCACCGATCACGTACAACGGTGAGGCCAGCGGTTCACTCACTTCGGTGTCACAGGGATGGTCTTCTGCTTCTTCTGCGCTTCCGGCGACTTCGGAAGGGTGACGGTCAGAACGCCGCCCTTGAAATGTGCTTCGATTTTGTCGATGTCGACGGTCCCGGGCACCTGAAGTGACCGACGGAACGAGCCGTAACGACGCTCCGAAACGTAGTGGTCCTTGGCCTTCTCTTCTTTCTCTTCCTGCTTTTCGCCCCTGATCGTCAGCACATTGTCGGAAAGATGAAGATCGATATTCTTGACATCGAGGCCCGGCAGTTCGGCGGTCACCTCGAACGCCTTGTCCTTTTCGACGATATCGATAGCCGGCCTGACGTTGAACCCGTAATCACGGCGCCAGAAGGGTTCGATGTCCAACAGCGAACGATAGGACGGAGCCTGCAGGAATCCAGTCTGGAACTCATGAAACAGCCGATCGACCTGATTGCGTAGAGCTTCGAACGGTTGCCAATCCGGGGACCTTGTAGGTTGCGCAGCCGGATTCCCTTCAGTCTTGATGGGTAACTTGGTGGCAGCTTCCGCCATGGCGAATACTCTCCTTCGAGGTTTGCTGACAAAGCATATGCCGGGAAGAGAGAGCCTCCTTGATCTCGATCAACAAAGGTGTCGCTCAGAAAACGGCGAGCGACACGCTCGTTTCACGCTGAACTGAAACTCGCCGTGGCACGAGCTGCAAGAAACGTCCGACAAACGAAGCGCATGATGACATTCACTGCAGACCGGTGTTTCGCCGGCACGAACATGGGGAGACGCATGCGGGTTCGGAGAAGCCTCCCTCGTTTGTCGGGGAGATCTTGCTACTTTCCATGACAGCGCAAGTACGTTACCCAGAGTCACGCCATCAATTTCGATATGGTCTGGCGGCTGTTGCAGTATAGTCGACACGATCGCGTCGATCCGTGCGCAGTTGCAAACTAGATCACCGGGTTCTCGAAGATCAATGATCGCGATCATTTCCAAAAAGACGCCTGGACGAAGAGTTGCTATTCGATCGTGCCAACCGGCCCCTTAGGAACAGCTAATAAAAAAGTCGGATTGCTTACCGTTTCCCGGAGGCCGGACGTCAAGCAGTGGCGGCCCGCTATTCGACGGGGTTTGTGAAGCTGCTTGAGTTTGCAAAGCAGCGAAATGTCCGTGTCGCTGTCGGCGTCCGTTCGGTTCCGAGCTCTCCTGCCGAATGGGGTCGCGTTTGACGAAGCGGTAACGCGGCAATCGCGAATTTGGGCATTGGCTTCTACAGTGTTTCCGCCGAGCTGGAGGAGCCCAGGTTCTATTGCGATACTGATCACCTCAACCGGGCCGGAGTTTCAGAATTGCTTGCGCGTCGTCTAAGGGCGATCCTGATCGCGCCAACTGACTGAAACTGCGTTGACTGAAGTGGTGTCGATTGGCGCTATCCTGGCGCTACTCGACGATCTCGATCGTCGTGTTTTGCAATCCCTGGCTTTGAACCAACCGGAATAGTGATCTCGCATCGTCCGGGCCGAGCCTGACGCAGCCGTGGGACACCGGGCGGCCCAGATTGCGGACTTCAGTGGTGCCGTGAACGGCGTATCCGGCGTGAAAAAAGATCGAATAAGGCATCGGAGTGTAGTCGTAGAGTTTGGAATAATGCATCCGCTCCAATTGATAGGGGTGGTAGATGCCGACCGGCGTCCGGTAGCCTTTGCGGGCGGTTGACACCGGCCAGGTCGCGAATTCGGTGCCGTCGACAGTTACCGTCATGTTTTGCAGCGAAAGTTGAATTCGCACAGCCATGCTTGCCCATGCACCGTCGGCCGTAAAGCCCAACAGCAGGCTAGTTATGAGAAGAGGGCGGATGCGCACGTTCATGGCGGGATGCGCACCCCGACCACGGCCGAGTGCGCTGATTTTCTCTTTGACGTTCCGGCTCGGTCGCCGGCAACACCTGCATAACCCAAGAATTCGGCAAGAGACATGATAGAGATCAAAGACTTCAAGAGAATAGGCAGCAATGCCCGTCCCGGAATTGGAATGTGAGTGGCGGTAATGAAGATCAGCGCCTTGCGCAGATTGGGCGAAGATCCGACGCCCAAGCCGGATGCCGCCGATGATGGATGGGAAGCTGTCGTCGAGCAAGACGATGTCGGCGGCCTCGCGCGCCACGTCTGTGCCCCGTTTGCCCATCGCGAGGCCGACATGCGCTTCTGCCTCGGTCAGGCCCGCGCGTGTTCGGGGGGGCGTCCGAGGAGTCCTGGTCCATGACGGCTCCGGAAAAAATCAGTGCGAAAGGAGCGTTTCGCTGAATTGCCATGCCACGAAGACTAGGAAACAAGACACGTCGATGACGGGCGCCTTGCTTAAAACACGGGCCGCGGCAACCGTTCTGCGGCGAGGCGCCTGCGGTTAGACAGTAGACCTTGGTTATCGTCTCGGCCTTCTTGATCCGGATCAACTCTCAGAGGTGCGCGGTATGGAAAGAAAAATGCCATGAGATAATACTGGAGGGTTTGATGTTATTGCACTTGCCAATTGTAGTCCTGGCTGCGCTACCACCAACCTCTGTGGCGAAGGCCGCGCCGACGTTCGACATCGCGCGCGAATGCCGGTCGGAGAGTGGGCCGGAGATACCTCTCGAACGATGCGCTCAAGATGAGGAACAGGCACGCTCTCAACTTAAGGCCCAATGGACGCAATTCGCAGCGTCCGACAGGTCGATTTGCACGCAAGAGACAACCGCCAAGGGTAGCGGCAGCTATGTCGAGTTGCTGATCTGCCAGATGGCACGGGACCGCTAAGACTCAGCCCCGCTAGTCCGGCCATAAATTGATGAGCGACAATTCATCGACGCGGAAACAGGTTCCATGGCTTGCGATACTGGCATTTGGCTGGTTCGGCATGTTGTTGGTGCAGTGGTTCCTGACCTCACACAACACGATCGAAACCATTCCCTACAGCAAGTTTGAAGAGCTTGTCGCGCAGGGTGCCGTTACCGACGTTGTCGTTGGCAAAGACACGATAGCGGGAAATCTCAAGGAGAAGCTTCCGGACGGAAAATCGGCCTTCGTTACCACGCGGGTGGATATACCATTGGCGGAAAAGCTTGCTGCCAAGGGCGTTTCGGTGACCGGGACTAGGTCCGACGGCTGGTTTGCAAACCTGATTTCATGGGTGCTCCCACTCATTCTCATTTATGGCTTCTGGTATTTCATGTTCGGCCGTGTCGGCGATCGGCAAGGCGTGGGCAGCCTCATGGGTATCGGAAAGTCCCGCGCCAAGGTTTACGTCGAGAAAAAGATACCAAGGTGACTTTCGCTGACGTGGCGGGTGTCGATGAGGCCAAGTTCGAGCTGCAAGAGGTGGTCTCGTTTCTGAAGGATCCCAAGAGCTACGGCCGACTGGGCGCGCACGTTCCAAAGGGGATTCTGTTGGTCGGCCCGCCGGGAACGGGCAAGACATTGCTGGCGCGAGCGGTTGCCGGCGAGGCGGGCGTACCCTTCTTCTCGATATCGGGATCGGAGTTCGTTGAGATGTTCGTCGGGGTCGGCGCGGCGCGGGTGCGCGATCTGTTCGAACAGGCAAGGAAGGCGGCGCCCTGCATCATCTTCGTGGATGAGCTCGATGCCCTCGGCCGCAGCCGGACGCCCGGCGCGTTCGGCGGCTACGATGAGAAGGAGCAGACGCTGAATCAACTCCTCGCCGAGCTCGATGGATTTGACCCGCGCGCAGGCGTAATTCTCCTGGCTGCGACCAACCGGCCGGAGATTCTCGACCCGGCATTGCTCCGCGCCGGCCGCTTTGATCGTCAGGTGCTGGTCGATCGTCCGGACAAGTCTGGACGACTTGCCATCCTCAAGGTTCACGTTGGAAAGGTCAAGGTTGATGCTGACATGGACCTTGACCGGATAGCGGGGATGACAGCCGGCTTCACCGGCGCCGATCTGGCCAATCTGATCAACGAAGCGGCGATCGCAGCGACGCGACGCAATGCCGGCGAGGTCACCTTCGATGACTTTGCGGCTGCCATCGAGCGGATCGTCGCCGGTATCGAAAAGAAGAGCCGAACGCTGAACCAGAGCGAGCGCAGGCGGACAGCCTATCACGAGATGGGTCATGCCCTGGTGGCCGCCAGTCTTCCCGGGGTCGATCCCGTGCAAAAGGTGTCAATCATTCCGCGAGGCGTCGGTGCGCTCGGATACACGATGCAGCGCCCTACCGAGGACAGGTTCCTCCTGACGGTCAGCGAGCTGAAGAACAGGATAGCGGTCTTGATGGGCGGTCGCGCAGCGGAACGCCCTGATCTTCGATGGCGATATCTCGACAGGAGCGGCCGACGACCTTCAGCGCGCCACGGAGATCGCAATCGAGATGGTAACCAAATACGGGATGGACGCGAACGTCGGACAACGGACCTACGCTCCGAAGCCGCAGGCATTCATGCCTGCGATGCAGGATGTCGTCGCCAGCGCCGCCCAGGAGACCAGCCGTGAGATTGATCTTGCGGTTCGGCAACTGGTCGAGGCGGGCGACGCAACCGCGCAGGATATCCTGCAGAGACGGCGCAAGGACTTGGAGAAAGGGGTCGACCTCCTCATCAAGCAGGAAACCCTGACGGCCGAGCAATTCGCTCCGCTTCGCCAGGCGGGGCAATCGAGCGGCATCCAGGCGGTCGTGTAGCTCGATTTTTCCCCGTCTCGCCTAAATTGTCCCGCTTTCCGCCTTCGATTCCCGCAGCAGCGGCGCGCCTTGTTTGATCCCGCTCAACGGGACCACTTGAGAAGTCGCTATTATAGGAAAGATGGTCAGACACTATGAAAACTGGAGAGCGCGCTCCCCGCTCAGCAGGTTCGCTCATGTCGTGGAGCGAGTGGGACTGGCTTTGGCCGGTGGATCGTGTGGGTTGTTCGTGGCAGCTCACGTCGCAAGATCAGATTTCAATCTGTTCGGCTCGGACGCCGTGATCATGGCCGTGACGACTTATGGCGCAGCCGGCTTCTATCTCGGCATCGATCTGCCTCCTGCTCCGCAGAAAATCAGAGAGCTGTCGCCGCGCGGCTTCGGATCCAGGGCGGACGCCGTCGAGCTGCTCAGCGCGGCCGGCACCTTTCTCGCCGCGGTTATGGCCGCTATTGCGGTAAGCAGCATCATTCTCGACGAGGTTACACGTCCTCAAGGCGCCAGGGCCGTGTTTTGGGGCTGGGCTTTTGGCGCGTCGATGCAGATCGCCGCCGGCATCATTGCGCGGACCCGCACGCACATTTCCTGACGTAGCTGGCGGTATCCGCGTTGCTATCGGTGTCCTCCGACGCCCTCTGAAAGGGATGATTGTCAGCGGCCCTGTGAGCTCGTCTTGGAGCGAGGTCGTTTTCAGCAAGACGAGTTTGGCCGTCTGCCTACGTAGGTGCCATGCACGTGCACGAGCAGCTTACAAGCACTAGGCGATGGCACGTGTGCTCGGTGGCCGTGGAGCAAGAGTGACAAAGCGGAGGAGCTCAGCTCTCCATCATTCGATCACGCTAAAAACGCCGCGCGGTCGCATTGCTTCTGGCCTACGGCTCTGATCACCAGTTCAGTATCGGCCAGATGCCGCCAACCGGCCGTCCGGCTGGAACACCTGGCTGACGTTTGCGATCTCTGAAGCTCCGCCGGCCAGCACGGTACGCCGACAAATCATATGGTGCGGAAATAGCCGTTCATGATTGCTCGTAAAGGGAGCACTTGCCTTAGCGCGATCCGCCGGCACGTAAAGCTTCAAAGTACGCAACGATCGCCTCGATCTGGTAGTCCGCAAGTCTCGGATTCGGCATGGCCTGATCCGGTCCCAGCCTGCGATGTCCTGACATCAGATATTGCCGAAGGCCGTCGGCGGAAAACGAAGTCCGCTTGCTGATCTCCACGAAACGCGCGGCAGGAAAGCCGGACGCCGGTGTGTCTTTCGCCCCATCCGAGACGACGTGACAACCGCCGCAGGAAGCATTGGCGAGCGCGCGCCCGTCGGCCACCTGATCCGTGAACAGTTGGTCGGGAAATGGCGAGTTGACGGGGACTTGGATGGTGATCGAAGCGTAACCATTGGCACGGTGGCAGCCGTTGCATTCGTTCGTGAGGGCCGAATAGGCCCGGGTGAAGGCGGACACGTCCAGCGATTGTATCGCGTCGCGGACCGCCTGCAGTTTTTCGATGGCACGATTGGCGTCCGCGCCGCCGGGCGATGGCTTGCTCATGTTCTTGAGGCTGGCGTCGATCTGTTGAGCCTCGTAGGTCGCAAGGCTCCAGTTGTTGAGGCGGCCTGCAAAACCACAGCTTGATGTGCTGGAATTGAAGTCTGATCATAAGGTCTGATAACGCGGAAGGCTGGCTTCCGGCTGGCGCAACATCAGGCGGTGCCGCCTCACTCGGCAACGAAAACGTTGCAAGGATCGTGGCCAATAGCAGCGTCCGCAGGATCTTGCCCGGTTTCTCGGTCATGATGGTGAGAATGGCGGTCCAATCGCTTATCAACGTTGATCTCAATCAAGGCGTCGGTCGAAACTGGGTTGCGGCGCACGGTTTTGGCGAAACACATGGTCTGCCGCGGATCTGCGCGACCATCCTCGGATCAGCGCATGACCGTCAGACCTGTACGGGTCATCGCTACCGGCTTCCCCGCTGTGATAACCGCGGTGATCTTGTCGGATGCGACGTCGGCTGTGATGTGCGAAGATATGGTGAGCGCAGCCAGCGAGATTGCGGCCGCCAGCGCCACGACCACGATCTTGAGGTGAGTGGCGCGATCAGCACTGCAAATCGAATGATTCATCAACGCCTCCGAAGAGCTGTCTGTCGGCTTTTCCTAGACGAAATCTGCATCTTCCGAAACTTCGCGCGTTCTCTTAAGGCGACTTCCTTAAGGAGTTCTCCGGAGATCAGCCATCCGTGTCCAACAGCGGAAAGGACCACGGTCGGTTAGCCGAGCCGCAATTTCCGGAATAGTTTGACTTCGAACTCGATCACGTCCGTCACCAGGAAGAAGCGGGCCAAGCCTAGATAGGCCCCAATGCCGAACATGCAGAGCAGCGTGGCGCGGAGCAGGATTGTCGCGAGGTGCATGTCAGGAAGCCACGACAACAATTGTGTCCTCGCGATGAGGCCCAGGCCCGTCGCAATAGCGGCGGCCGCGGCTAGGCGGAGCACAGGGCCGAGCATCTCCTGGCTCCCCCGAAGGAGCCGGGTGCCTCTGGCTGCCGCCTCTTTCTCGAAACGGCGGCGCTGCAGCCAGCCGAGCAGGATCACGTAGACCATGATTGACGTAGAGCTGGCGATGGCAAGGCCGATCGTGCCGTATTGCTGCCGCAGCACCACGTAGAGGGGCACCATAACGATGGCGACGGCAGTGCCGATGATGGTCGGCAACCATGTGCTCTCGAGAGCATAGAAGCCCCGGCTGATCACGGTTTGCGCCGCCCAGGCACTGAGCCCGAGGCAGAGATAGGCGAGCACGGTTGCCGTTTGCTGCGCGTCAGCAACGGTGAAGCGGTCCGCGAACAGGCCCCAGATCAGATACACCGCCTCGAAACCCGCGATCGTCAGGCACACCTGCGCCGCGAAGGTGAGGAGCAGCATCAGGCGAACCGCGCGGCACAGCAAGCCGTAGGCTTCGACGATGCGCCCGGCGGCGACCAGGCCGCTGATGGTCGGATAGGCCGCCACCCCGGCCGCCATGCCGAACATGCCCATCGGGACCTTCATCAGCGTCCGGCCGGCCGTATTGCAGATACGACAGGCTCCCGGCTCCCAGATATGACGCCTGGTTCTTCACGATCCATTCGTCGACCACGACGATCGAGAATCCGATCATGATCGGCACCGACAGCCAGAGGTAGCGTCTGAGGTCCGGATTGCGGAATGCGAAGAGGGCAGTCCAGCGCATCCTGGTTTTCATGCAGCCGTATAAAGGCAACGCAAACGGGCCGGCGATGGAGCCGGCCAGCACGCCCCAGGCGAACCCTTCCGCCCCGAGTTGCGGATAGTGGGCTCCGATCAGACCGCCGATGATGATCCCGGCCGAATAAACCAGCGGAGCCATCGCCGGCAGAGCGTGGAGGTTCTGCGCCTGCAACGCGGCCGACAGCAAGCCTCCGATCACGTGGAAAAACTGAGCCGGCAAGATAATCCGCGTCAGCCGAACGAGGGTATCGACATCGCCGTCACTGCTGAACCCCGGGGCAACCAGAGTTGCCAGCGGACGGGCGAATATCATCAGCAGACCGATGCCAACGGTCCCGACCACGACGATGAAGTTCGCGATCACGCTGAAGAGATTCCCAGCCGCGTTCGTGGTCGCCGCGCTCCAGATGCGCGAGAAAGATCGGGATGAACACGATCGACAGTGCGCCGGCCGCCAGCAGGTAGTTGAGGAAATCGGGCAACGTGAAGCTTGCAAAATAGAGATCGGCCATGCGGCTCGCACCCAGGGTGCGGCCGATGATCTGCTCGCGGACCAGCCCCATCACGCGGCTCAGGAAGATCGAGCTGGCCCAGATGATGGAGGCGATGCCGATGACGCGCGCCTGACCCGCGCGGTCCTGTTGTTCGGCCAAGCGCCAATCTCCTGCAAAAAGCCGACAAAATCCACGATTGCCGCGCTGAGCGAGCGGCCATGCGTTGAAAGCCCACCTTGGGAGAGCCGGTCTGTTCTCCGCTTGACGCAGATCAATGAGGCCTGGTGTCCCGGAGTTACCGTGTTTTTGAAATCCAACTGCCCGGACGACAGAAAGCGACTATGCCGACTTTCCGGCTGACCCTCGTCTCGCCTGAAAGTCTGTTGTTTTCTGATCGAGTCGACCAGGCTGACCTGCCCGGCGTCGAGGGTGATTTTGGTGTGCTTTCCGGCCATGCGGCGATCGTCGCAATGCTCAGACCGGGGATTGTGACCGTGATGGCTGGCAATACCATCAGGAAATTTGTGGCTTTGGGAGGGCTGGCCGAATTTTCCGGAGAGGAGCTCACGATCCTTGCGGAGTCGGCTTCCCCCGTTGAAGAGTTTGACCTGGCCGAATTTCACTCGATGATCGAGGAGTTGCAGCAAAGTCTGGAGAAACAGCCGGTCGGCACTGAACTCGATCGAGCCATTGCGTTGCTCGACCACTACAAGTCTATCCGTACGAGCCTGGCGGCTGCGACCGCCTTCTAACAGCGTGCAAAATCCGGGTGGAATCAAAAATGACAACCTTCGACAAACGCGAACAAGGCTTCGAAGCCAAATTCATCCATGATGAAGAGCTGAGATTCAAGGTTGTTGCGAGGTGCAACAAGATGCTTGGCAACTGGACCGCGGGGCAGCTCGGCCTGACTGGAGATGCTGCGGCCGCCTATGCGAATGAGCTCGTCACGGCCAACCTCGCGAGCCAGACCAGCGACGATACCTTGCGCAAGGTGGCGAACGACCTTGCACCCAAAGGCATTTCAAAGCAGCAAATCGCCGGGAAGATGGACGAGTTTTTTCACTTTGCGCTGGCACAGATCGAATCGGGCAATTGATCGGAGTGCCGTCGTCAGTTTCTGGAGAAGTAAAGCGTCGTCCCAGTCGCCAATTGGCTGGCCCGGTTCGGCTCCCAGGAGATTTGCGTGACGATATCGAACAGGCGGTCATTGTCCATACGTGCGCTGGTGATACGAGGCTTTGACTGGACGGCGATGCCTGGTTCGGAATGATGGCAGGGGCGCGAAATGCCCGAGCGCTCGGCAAACCAAGAGGGGAAGGATGACGAGGGTCACGAGTTTCGTAACCTAGCGAGCGGTCAAGGCAGTCTGGCAGACGTACCAGATCGGCGACGTCCAGGCGCGCTCCTGTACCGTCGCGGGCACGCCCTCGAGCAACGGCAGCTTGGCGCGCACGGCGTCATAGGTGCTCAGCGCGGGGTCGGAATCTGCGGGACACGTGCGTAATACAGCGCGTACTGCGCGGGATCGAACTCGGCGTCCACCCAGCTCCCGGTCAATTGTGGGCTGCCCGCCGAATTTTTGTAGTCGCCGTTTTCAGAGCGACGGTATTCGCGACACGCGGCAGCTTGCCGTCGAGCGGAATCTTTCGATTGCCCGACCATGCGATGTCGACGATCTTCTCCTGTGGCGCGCCGTCTGCGCCGATCCAGCCTTTGATGGTCTGGATAGAAAGCGAAGACTCCGGTTGCAAAAATTGCGAAGCTCACAAAGCGCTCCGAAGGCTCACTCCGCCAAAAGGCCCTCAAGCTTGGAATCCGGCTCGGTCACCAGCGCTAGAAGGCGGCATCATGACGCTCTTCAATAGAGTGTCTTGGGAGCGTCCAACCATCAGGATTGCTTCCATGCGGCCATCGGCGAGATGTTCTGCCACGATGAATTCCGGCAGCTCGGCGATGCCGATGCCATCCAGTGGGTACGCAATGCTGTCGCTTGATAACCAGTCCTGTTGGGCAAGGTGTTTCAGAATGTCGATGGGCATTCCACGGAGGTGCACTCGGAAATCATTGATTGAATCCCCGTCGCAGCGACCCGTGGGCTCGACCTGTGGTCGGACGAACGTCACGTCGATCAACGCTCAACGAACAGAAATAATTGATTTGGTGTCGAGAGGCCCTTGTCAGGTTCCGCAAAACTCGTCTTGATGCAGGTAATCGGATTTATCGATAACTTACGGAAATTTTGGAGCCGGGCAGCGAGAGCGTCGGCCGCCGGCGGAAATATTCAAGTTGCAGAAGCTTTTCGCAATGCGAATTGATGCCGCCGCCGACGGCATACGAATTTCGACGCCGAGGCGCTGACCAGACATGGAATTGGGATCGGGGGACCAACGATGCGGCAAACCATCCTATCCGTTGTGCTGGAAGTGAATCCGGAAAGTGCCGAAAAGCTTTCGCTCATCGTTGAAAAGCTGAAGCAGGAAGAGGAGAATCCCGGCCAGGGCATGGCTCAGTCCTACGATGGCCTGAAGACCGGCGTGCCGCTGCTTCATTTCATGTCGATGTCGGTGTTTCTCAGCGCGGACTACGATCCAATCTTTTTCATTGAGGTGAATTTCGATGGCGAGCGCGGCCCTTTTTGGGCTCAATTTGAAGCCAGGCTAGGCCCGTATCTCCGGCCGATGATACGCTGCTGCAAACGCCCGGGAGACCGCGACGGCGTGCTCTACGACGCCGTTACGGCCGACCAATCGCGATATCCGATCGCCCCTTACCTCGAAAGGCGGACGCTGACGCCGAGCGCTTTTCATCAAGGCAATCGGGGGCTGGGGAGAGACCGGATATTGCGGGAAGGCGAACTCTTCCTGGCTACCCAGGGCTGAGTTCGCAGCGGCCGACGCGGCAGCGGCCAACCCGTACCGCGGGGTTCCCGCGCAGCAAATCCACCAGAAACTGCGCGAAGCGATGCTGTCGCAATTTCCGTGGCTCGGTACGCCCGCTCCGGTGAGGGTCTCCTGGGCCGACTGGATGATGGATATGGCGCGGCTGCTTGTCTTCGTTCTTGTGGCGCTGTTTTGTCTTTCGATTCCGGGATTAGCGTTCGCGCCGATCACACCGCCGCATCGGTTTTATGGCCTGCTCGCAGTCGCGATCGTGGTCGTGGGTGTCTGGCTCTGGCGCATCGCGGCACCGCTGACGGGCAAGGGCGCTCCGGCTCCTTCGGGCGGACTGACACCCGACAGTCTTTCGACTCAAAACAAGGTCACATCGCTGGCCAATCCGGCCGGCTTGGCCTTTTGGGTTCTGGTGACGTTGGTGCTGTATCTTTTTGTCGCAACCTGCGCCTTGTCGCTGTTTGCCGTTGCCGTCACAGGCCTCGACTTCAGCGCGCTCTGGGGGCCGACTTTCGGCGTCGTCAGGCTTGGTCTCGTCAGTGTTGTCTTCACAATGTTGGCGATCGTGCTTTGGCTCCGCCTGCTCGAACGGCACGATTCGTCCCAGGATGCTCCTCCAATCGATCAGCGCGAATTGCGACAGATGACGCATCGCGAGGACTGGATTCCGCAAAATCACATGGGAAGTCTTGTGCTGGTCAAACCCGGCGTGCTCCGCATGGCGCTGTTTCGGGCGGGGCATCTGGGCTTGGGCCTGCTCATCAGGGTGGCGGCGACCGACGGTTATCTCGGCAGCATGCGCACGATTCACTTCGCCCATTGGGCCTTCCTGAACAACGGCAGCCGCCTGCTGTTCTTCAGCAATTTCGATCACGGCTGGGACAGCTATCTAGACGATTTTATCGAGAAGGCGCATGGCGGCCTGAGCCTGTCTTGGGGCAGCGGGGTGGGCTTTCCACCAACCCGCTTTCTGGTGCTCGATGGCGCCAGCCACGGCCGTCACTTCAAAGCCTGGGCGCGGCACTCCATGGCGGTCAGCCGATTCTGGTTCAGCGCCTACAAGGACCTCACGGTCGATCAGATCGAGCGTAATACCCGCATCGCCGACGGCCTGCGGAAAACCTCGTTGAAACTACAAGAGGCAATGGCATGGGCGCTGGATCTGTGACGAATTCGAGCAACACGGCACCGAGCTGGAAGCTCGCATCCCCGCATGACGTGCAGACGCAGGGCATCGTTGTCAGCGGCTTTGGTTCGCTGCCTGCCGCGCAGGCGCTGTTTCTGGAGTTCGGCACGAAGCCAGCTGCCGGCGGCGCAGCTCAGGGGCCAGCCGGCTCCTGGCTGCAGGCGTTGATGGGCATTGCGCCGATCACCGATGCGGACGAGGCCGACAAGCGCGCGGCATGCATCGCATTCACGTGGACGGGCTTGCAAAAGCTGGGACTTCCAGAGGCCGGACTGGCGAGTTTCTCGGCACCGTTCAGCGAGGGTATGTATCAGGAAGACCGGTTACGCCGCCTGGGCGACAAGATTAATGACACCTGGCAAGCGACCGTCATCGATGGCGGGCCATTGTGGAGCGCCAACATTCCAGCGCGGAAGAACCTTGTGGCGCAACCGAAGGGAAGTCCGCTCGGCAATGTCGGTGGCAGCCCCGAGAGCGAAGAGCGCCAGGTAAAAACCGCAACCACAGTGCACGTGTTGTTGCTGCTGTATGATACCGATGAGACCGCCGTCACCGCGTGGGCCAGCGCGGTCGAACAGGCGCTGGCTCCCTGGAGCGTCAGGGTCGTACACCGGCTGTTGCTTGACCTCCGATTAGATCAGGACAATGTCGGCCGGGAGCATTTCGGTTTCGCGGACGGAATATCCCAGCCGCTGCCTTACGAAAAAGTTGGCTCCGGCGACGCAACGGTTCTGGTCGATAGCCGGCCAGCGCCGCAGGACTATTGGAACGGCGTCCCGCTAGGCGACATCCTGATCGGTCACAACGACCTGCATAACGAGAAGAGCCCGGGGCCGGTCATACCTGACAGCGAAGACGGAAAGGGGCGCGCCGCGGGCCTTACGGCCGCAGGGGCGCCAGAGGGACTACTGAATTTCGGCCTCAACGGCAGCTACATGGTGGTCCGCGAGCTTCGACAAAACGTTGCGGCGTTCTGGAAATCCCTCAAGGACGAGGCCGAAAGGATCTCGCGGCAAGATCCGTCCGCAAAGCCTGTCTCTGACTTGTGGCTGGCCGAGCGGGTGATCGGCCGAAGTATCGACGGCCATTTGCTTTGCCCCGACGGCAAGGTCTTGCCGGCGGACCAGTTCAATTTTCCGCGAAACGATTTCCTGTTCAAGAAAACCGATCCGCAAGGGTTTGGCTGCCCGCTCGGCTCGCATGTCCGCCGGGCCAACCCGCGTGACAGCCTGGCAAAGGATATGGCGTCGGTTCAGACCTTGCTCGATGCCGCCAATAATCACCGGATACTCCGGCGCGGTCGCAAATACGGCAGCACGATCCAACAGCGCGACCAGGACGACCATGCAGAGCGCGGGCTGCTGTTCATGTGCCTGAACTCCGACATCGCTCGGCAATTCGAATTCATCCAGCAGCGATGGCTTCTCAATCGTAACTTCTCGACACTATTCGACGAAACCGACCCGTTGATCGGCCCAAAGGGCCCTTTCACTGTCAATGAACAGCCATTGCGGAAGATCGTGGACGTCGAAACCTACATCCAGTGCGCCGGGGGCGACTATTTCTTTTTGCCCAGCATTCCGGCACTCAACTATCTGGCCACGATATGAACACGACAGCCTCCCCGAACGTTCTGCGTCCCGCCGCGACCGGATTGAAGGCCGCGATCGTGGCCTGGATCGTCGAGCAGTTGCCGCTTGTGTTCCGGATCCTGCGTACCGTTCGTCCTATACTGCGGATAGGCAATAACTTTGTCGTCACGCGCTATGACGACGTGCGCGAAACATTCCTCAACGATGCGGCGTTCCGCGTTCCCTATGCGGGGAAGCTCGACGTCATCATGGGGCACCAGCCGTTCTTTCTGAGCATGGACGATACGCCGGAATATCGCCGGGACACCGGCGCGATGCGAAAGGTAGTGCAGGCTGCCGACATTCCGCAGCGTCTCGTTCCCGAGGTGGAGCGGCTCGGTGAAATGATCGTTACCGAATCGAACGGGAGTCTGGAAGTCGTCGACGCGCTGGTCCGGCGCATTACATTCGAACTGTACGCCGCCTATTTCGGCGTGACGGATCCGCCCGGCGGAGACCTGCGCGTCTCGGCGACCCGGCTGTTCGAATTCCAGTTCGCCGATGGAGGCAACGATCCTTCGCTGCGAACAGAGGTCGATGTGATGGCGCCATCGTTGCGCGACCATATCCAGAATCTGATGGACGCGCGGCGGACTTCCGGGATCGGTCAGGACGACGTGCTTGGCCGCTGCTTGGTCATGCAGGCACAAGGCGTCCCCGGTTTCAGCGATGACCAGATTCGCAGTTCGCTGATGGGTTTCATCGTGGGAGGCCCGCCACAGCCGCCGATGGTGGTGCCTCAGGCGCTTGAGCAATTGCTGCGTCGTCCAGACGCGTTGGAGGGGGCACAGCAGGCGGCGCGCGCCGGCGACGACAAACTGCTCGCCGGTTACGTTTTCGAGGCGATGCGCTTTGATCCGCTTGCACCATTCCTGACCCGCACGGCCATCAAGATCGCATCCATCGCGAAGGGGACTTCGCGCTCAACCGATGTGCCCGAAGGCGCCAGCCTGTACATCGCGTTCAGTTCAGCCATGATGGATGAGCGACGGCTGACCGATCCGCAGACATTCAACCCGCGGCGGTTACCCCATGAATACGTCCATTTCGGCTACGGGCTGCATCAATGTTTCGGTATCCACATGAACAACGCGCTGCTGCCGCTGATGCTGAAAGCGCTCCTGAAGCGGAAAAATCTGCGTCGGGCCCAGGGCTCCAGGGGGAAGTTGCGCAAGCGCGGTGCGTTTTCCGATACGCTCTACGTCAACTATGATTGATCGGGGCAATGAGGCGATCCTGCATTGTCGCCGTGGCTCCGCGATGATTACCGCCCCTCACGCATCTCCGCCTGCTCCAGCCAGAACGGCATGTCCATGTCGCGATACATTGTCATCGCGATCGTGAGGTGGTCGTGGGCTTGATCCCGTTTGCCGGTGCGCAGGTTGACGTTGCCGAGACCGAGGTGACAGTGGGCGACGAGGGGGGGCATGCCGAGCCCCTCGGCGATGGCCAGCGCCTGGCGATAGTGAGTCTCGCCGCGCTCGGCATGGAACTGATCGGGGTGGACCGCGACGTCGCCGAGCAGGAGCAGCGCATGCGCCGCGAACCCGGGTTGGGACGAACAGAATTCGAGCGAGCGGTCGCCGAGACGCCTCGCCTCGTCGCGCAGGCCGAGCAGCAGACAGGCGCGCCCCAGCGCGTAATAGAACAAGTTGAGATTCGCCAGCCAGTCCGTTCGCCGCCAGACGATCGAGGAGCGGCTCGCTTTCCCTGATCCGCTTTAATGCTTCGTCCACCTCGCCGAGCTGCGCCAGCGGCCAGGCGGAGTAGGCAATGCCCCAGGCGAGGTGGAAGGAGAAGCTTCCGGTCCGGGCCACCGCGACCCAGCGCTCAATCCGTGAGAGCGCCTGGGCCCAGTCGCCCTTGAGAAGATGGAGCACACCTGCGGTGAAGAGGGCCATGCTGACGGTAAAGGCATGCTTGGTGAGCTCTGCAATACCGATCGCCTCGGCTTCGTACCCGGCCGCTTCGGCAAATCGACCGCGCTCGGCGAGGCTCATGATCAAGCAACCCCGATCCCACACCGAGGGGGGGCCACCAAGTCCGAAAGTCTCGTGGATCCAGTCGGCAGGCAACGCGGCGAGGTTGCCGGTGGCCAGTTCAATCACCCGATCATATTCACCTCGGGCGTAATGCACCTGCACCAGAAGGCTCGTGGCAACGATGCGAGTCCTCAAGGCGCCCAGCGGCCTCCAACGCGCGGGAGCCGGTCGCGCGCGCCTCGTTCAGCTCGCCGCCTAACGAGTGAGCGACCGTCATGAACCCTAAGACTCGGCTACGCCGGCGGTCGTCGTTCAGCCGCTCGGCGAGGGCCTCGGCTTCGCGCAGGCACTCCAACATCCGCTGGCCTCTGCCGAGTTCGAGCAGCACCGGACGCAACTCGAGACGGAGATCGCAACCCTGCTCCAGCGTGAACTGGCTCTCCGGCAGCGCTTCGAGGAGGATCCGCGCTCGCTCAAAGGAGCTGACGGCCTCCCGGTTGGCCGAGCGCGCGCGTGCGAGCCGACCTGCCTTGAGCCAATGGACGATCGCCTCGCTCGCACGCCCGGCCTCGGTGAAATGATGGGCGACGACCTCAGGCAGGGTTTCGGCCAGCGCCGCGAACCGCTCGACCAGCACTTTGGCGATGTTCGCATGCAACTGCCGCCGCCGGCTCTTGAGCATCGTGACATAGGCTGCGTCCTGCACCAGTGCGTGCTTGAACGAGTAGGTCGCCTCCGGCGGCGTTCCACGCCGGGAGATCAGGCCGGAGGCCGTCAACCGCTCCAATGCCGCCTCAAGGCTTTCCGGACTCAAGGACGCCACCGCTTCAATCAGCTCGTGGGAGAACTCCCGTCCGATGGCGGCGCCGATCTGCGCCACATCCCTCACCGAGGCAAGCCGATCGAGACGGGCCACCAGCGAGGCCTGCAACGAGGTCGGAATGGAGAGCGGCGGTAGCGGTCCGTCGTGCACGTAGGCGTCCGTTGTCTCACGCAACAGCCCGCTCTCGAGCAGCGTGCTGGTCAGCTCCTCGATGAATAGCGGCACGCCATCTGTGTGCGAAACGATCTGTTCGACGATCGCGCTAGGCAACGCCTTTTCCTTGGTGATGCTCCGAATGATGCCGGCGCTGTCGCGACGGCCAAGGCGGCTCAAGGGCAGCATCGTGACATGCGGCTGGCCGACCCAGGTCGGCTGGAACTCCGGACGGAACGTGGCGACCAGCAGCACGGCAATGTTAGCGACGCGGGCAACCAATCGGTCGACCAGGTCGAGCGATGTCGGATCGATCCAGTGAACGTCCTCGATCACGATCAGGACTGGGCTCTGGGCGGCCATGCCGTCGAGCTGGTCGAGAATTGAGGTGAGGGTCATCTCTCGCTTCTGTGCCGGACTGACCGCCAACGCTGGGTAGCGCTCGTCTGCCGGCAGCCCCAGCAGCTCGGCAAAGAGCGCAACATCGCGAGCCAGATCTGTCGCCGACCGCTTGAGCAAAACCTTGAGCTTGTCGAGCTTTGCTCCGGCGCCACTGCCGGGCTCGAATCCCGCGGCCTGCTCAAGCTGCGCAATGAACGGGTAGAGCGGGCTGTGCGTATGGTGGGGCGAGCAGAAATAGCGAAGGCGGGCATGCTGCTCGCCCTCAAGTCTGGCCAGCAGGCTTTCAGCGATACGCGACTTGCCGATGCACGGGTTCGCCCGAGAGCAGGACGACCCGACCCTCGCCGACCTTGGCTTGATCCCAACGGCGCTGTAGCAGCTCAATCTCCTCTTGCCGGCCCATGAGCGGGGACAGCGCGCCGGTGCGCCGCGCCTCGAACCGGCTGACGCCGGCCGTTTCGCCGCGCACCTGCCACGCCTCCACCGCTTGCGGCGACCCCTTCACCTCGAGCGCGCGGCAGTCGAACATCCGCCCCACCAGCCGCCGCGTGCTGGCGGCGATCACCACCTCGCCGGGCGGTGCCAGGGCCTGCAGCTGCACCGCCAGATTTGGCGCCTCGCCGATCGCGACGCGCTGCTGAGTGTCGCCGGTCGCTGGCCGCTCGCCGACGACGACGACCCCCGTGGCAATGCCAACGCTCGCCCGAACGTCGAAAGATGCTTTCAGCGCGCCGACCGCATCGAGGGTGGCAAAGCCCGCGCGCACGGCCTGTTCAGCGTCATGCTCGCGAGCAGCGGGGTAGCCGAAATAGACGTGCGCCCCATCGCTCAGATACTGGGCGACATATCCGTCGAATCGCGACACCGCATCGGCGACCGCCTTGTGGAAGACGGCAATCAGATCGTGCATGTCCTCAGGGTCAAGGCGTGCCGAAAGCGACACCGAGCCGACAATATTGCAGACCATGATCGTCAGCTGTCGCCGCTCGGGGCTTCCGGAACGTACTGCTACCGCAGACACTCCCGGATCGCCGTCAGTTGCGGGGTTTTCGGCACTCCGTTCTTCGTGATCTCTCCTCATATCGCCAACGGGCGGCGCCACGATCGACGGCCGGCCGGGTTGCGGCAGCGTGGGCTCGGCGATTTTGACAGGTGGCGATCTGCTCGGCGGCTCCGTCGCCCGAAGCTTGGCGGCGAGCGACCTGGTTGCCGAATCCGGTTCCGCATTCAGCTCATGCTTGAGCAGTGCAACGAGGTCCTGGTAGTGCTTGAGCGCTTCGGCATTGCGTCCCGTGGCGGCCAGTGCCTGTACGATCAACCGATGGGCGTCCTCGCGCATGTTGTTGAGCGCGACGGCACGCTGACCGGCTTTCAGCGCGAGTTCGGCGCGGCCGGCGGCCAGCTCCTGCTCACCGAGCCCCATGATGGCGCCAAGGGCAAGCTCCAGTAGCCTCTCGCGTTCACCAGTGAGCCATTCGTTCCAGCCCTCCTCACTCACGGTAACGTCGTCGATGAGCCGGCCCCGGTAGAGATCGGCTGCCGCACTTAGCGCATCGCGGCTGCCCTCACCGACGAGTATCTCGAACCGGCTGACATCGCATAGGACGGCTGCCGCATTGAGCCACACGACCTCGCCGTCGCTCCGTAGGGCGTCTTCGCCGAGCACTTTGCGCAGCCGGAAGAGGGCCTGGCGCAGGTTCTGCTTGGCCTGCGCGTCGAAGTGGGACCCCCAAAACATGGCCGACAGCTTCTCACGCGACTGCGGCCGGGGCGCGGTGCAGGCCAGGTAGGCCAACAAGCCCGCAAGTTTCTTGCTCGGCAGGTCGACAACGCCGTCTGGTCCGGTCAGCTCGAAGCCTCCCAGCAACGAAAGACCAAACTTCGCGGACGGCGCGCCGTCCATTGGCGCACGTGGGATCTGCACGGTGATGGTCCTCCGGGAGGGGCATCCTACGCATTATCACGGTCCGCCAAAGAAATATAACGCCGCTGTCACGGCGGACTGACGCTGGCGACGACGGTGACAGGCTTCAATTGGTGTCACGCAACGATGTGCCGGGACATCCCGGCCGCAAAATCGGAGTACCACCATGCGCGCCTATACACAGCTTGAATCGGGCGGCGATCATCTGCGCCTCGGTGCGATCTTCAGCCTGCCTGCTACGTGGTGGCAGCGAGCCTGTTTCAGGGCAGAGTTGCGCGCGGATCTCAGAGACAAGCCCGATTTTCTCCGCGATATCGGCATCGGCCTGCGCGAAGCGCAAGCCGAAACGTCGCGGTTTTTCTGGGAACCTTCGCTACTGAAGCACCCGATAGTCCGAGATCGCAAACTGATTGCCGCGGCGGACGTGGGCTCGACCAGGAGCGTTAGTATCGATGTCTCCGAGATACAGCATAAGACCAAAAATCATCGGGCGGAGCATTTTCGTCCTTCCGATGCCGGTTGATCGGACGAACCACCCCGATCGCGAACGTGCATCTTTCAAGATTTCTCACACTCAGAGGAAACTAATGTCCGCCACTACCACCCACACCGTGAAACCGCGCCGCGACACGTCACAGCACATCACGCCGGACTTCATCGGATTCTACAAGAAGCGCGCCCACGAATTGCGCGCGGAATATTATCGCGACATGTGGCGGGCGATATGGGTGTCGCTGACCAGGATCGGTCGGCGGCGGTCGCCCGCCTAACCCTGCGCGCTGCCAACCTTGGAGGTTATCATGCTGGCTCCTGCTACCGCTGCCATCGCAAGCGTCTTCGCCCGCGTATTTCCCGCCTCACCAATCCGGACGGAAGCTCTCATACGCGGCATCGCGTTTCGGTTTCGAAGATGGCGCGAAGATCGGCAGACCTGGGCAGCGCTCGGGCATCTCGATGACGATCAATTGAAGGAATTCGGAATTTATCCGCGGCCGCCGGAGCTTACTAAACGAAGATTTCCCTGACCGCTCGATGACCGCACGGTGCAGCAGTGGAGGAATTTGCGGCTGAGCGCCTTTGAGACATTTGCGGCACCAAACCACAAATACGAGGAGCGAGCGTGTATCATCAACAGCGCGATTTCATTCGACCGGACGAGAGTCCGACCGAACCTCCGCTCGCTATAAATTATCGTCCCGCAGCAAGACATAAAGCCATTTTTTCGGCCTTCCTGAATGCTCTTCACGAATCAAGGCGCCTTCAGGCTCGTCGAACGTGCACCAATATGAACACTTGATTGCGCACACCAAAGAACGGATCCCGCGCGCATTGAACCGGAACTCCAGAGGACGGGAAAAGCTCGTCCATGGCAGTCCGGCTCAAGCAAAGTTGGGCCGGCTTCCTGCTCCATCTGAGACGGGCTGGCTCGTGGCCGTAGCCGTGGGATTTATTATAGTGCACATCGTCGCCGGAACGATCTGGCTGCGTGCTTCCGCGAATGAGACCGCAGCTTCGCGACGCGAACCAACATCCTCGCTGTACGATTAGCGAAGTACGAAAATCCAACCGCTTGCACAATATGGCAAGCAACCTGCTGTTCATTCTCTACGGGATGCTTGGGCATACTTATCCCATGTTCTTTCTGCACCTGCCGCTCCTTCCGATCAAGCTAGTCGAGCTGAATCGAACTCGACGTCGTTTTGCTACAACTGATCGGTCGCGAAAGGCGTCCAATTCCCTGCCTGATTATTGTCACCCAGTGACTCGCCGGCCGGACGTCAAAATGAAAAGCAGCGACTCTTCCAGCAACGCTTCGACGATTGTCCTTCTGCGAGCCACGCTGGACGAGGTGTTCAGCGACCATCGGTTCTTTGTCCGCAAATCATTGTCCCCTTGCCAGATTGCCCAATATATCTTGACCCGAATCCTGCAAGGTGAGCGCGACGTCGGTCGGCTCAAGACTGTGACTCTTGAGAAATGCAATCGTGATTACCGCGTTCACGAACATCCAACAGCGCGCGGGAAGTGTGGGACCGTTAATGCGGATTTGGCACTCGATCCCAGCGATTTAACGTTACCGCCAGCTGCTTGGGGCACGTTCAATTAATAATATCATTCTGCTGTTCGTCTGCCTCCTTCTCGGCATGGGTCTTCGCATCGCTTGACGGCTGCCGGAATTGTCTCGATCGCGTCGACAGCAGCGATCTTGGGATCGAATTTATGACGGAATTCAATCTGAGGAATTCTGACAAGCGCTCAGTGTCAATTGATCCGAAGGGAACGGAGGGAGGGGGCCGCATTTCATGCGTCTGGTCGCACAGGCGGACATCCTACTTGAGGGTTTTCGTCTCGGCGTCGCGGAACAGCTTGGCATTGGCCCTGAAGACTGAGCGCCAACCGAGTTGCCAGGCTATCGGCATTCGGCGACGGATTTTCCTCCGGATTGCTTGCTCGCTCGAATGAGGCAGAGCTGGAGTCTTAGTTCGGGTGCACATATCTCGCTGTAAAAAAGGAAAGCTGGCGCATACGATTCGAACGTGTGACCTTTGGCCTTGGGAGGGCAGGGCTTCACGCGTCGCCTGAAAATCTGCGCTGATCAATAGGGACATTTGACCTGCCGGGGGCAGACTGCATATTTCGTTTGAAGAAGGGATCTGCCGGAACGGCCAGAGGTCGGCATCAACCACCGTCGGTTGGATGCAAGGGCTGACTTCGGCGAGTTGATCGGCCCCGCGACTTCTGCAGCGGCGTGGCGTCGCCTCACGCGCACGTCACCGCCCGCGGCCGGGCCACCTGCGATCGGCGTTCTAGGCAGATCGAATGAGAAGCGTGCAGGTTCGTTGCGCGACATGCCCGCTTCGCGGCCGGTTGAGAAGGCCGCGCGTTTATCAAGCATTGCACGTGCCTTAGGCGGTTTGGTTCGCCGGGCGGCGGATTTTTGCGCAGCGCTGGACCGGGGGGAGAGGGCCTCGCCGAACAATCGGTCAAAAACCACAAATTTTAGTTCCAAATTCGGCTGACTTTAATCTGGCACGCCTTCTGCATGACCGTTTTGACCGATTCGCCGGCTGTTCCAAGAGAAGGGGAATATCGATGCATCCGAAATTTGACCGCCGCCACTTTCTAAAGAGTACGGCGGCAGCCGCGGTTGCTGCAGGTTACACGCAGATCAATCCTGATTTCTTTATCTCCGCGGCTCATGCGCAGGCCGGCAAGATCATGACCTTTCTGTCGGCCGAGAACATCACCGGCAACTGGGATCCGACCGCTCACACGACGCTTTCGCAGAAGAACATCGAAGGTTTCGTGATGGGCTTTCTCACCCGCACACCGATGAAGCTCGATAACCCGGGCGAGGTCGTCTACGAGCTCGCAACCGACATCAAGCTGCTCGATCCCAATCGCCTACAGATCAAGCTGCGCCAGGGCATCGTGTTTCACGATGGCAAGCCGTTCAAGGCGGAGGACGTCAAGGCCACCTTCGAATACGGATCCAAGTCGGATCGCCCGGCGCAATGGTATCCCGGCCCCAGCGAAACACTGAAGATCGAGACGCCCGACGACTATACTGTCGTCGTCGACACGTCGAAGGGCGGTTATCCGGCGCACCTTTTCATGTTCCTCGCGGCTTTCCTGCCGATCATGTCGGCGAAGGATATCGCGGGTGGGCCCGGCGGCGTGCTATCGCAGCGGCTCAACGGCACGGGTCCGTTCAAGTTCGTTGAGCAGCGCGGCAACGATACTGTGATGCAGGCCTTCGATGGCTACTTCAAGGGCAAGCCGGCCATCGCGGGGATCAACTTCACCTTCACCGGCGACTCCACGACCCGCATGCTCTCGCTGATGAACGGTCAGGCCTCGATAGTCGAGCGGCTGGAGCCCGAGCAGGTCGATACCGTGAAGGGAAATCCGAACATCCACATCAACCGAGTCGTGTCGGTCGAGAACAAGTATCTCTGGTTCCGCTGCTCAAAGCCGCCCTTCAACGATCCCCGCATCCGGCTTGCCGCCTGCCATGCCATCAATCGGGATCTCATCCTCGAAGTGCTGGGTTCGGCCGGCCACACGTCCTCGAATTTTGTCTCTCCGGTGAAGTTCGGTTATATCGATCTCGACAACTATCCGAAGTTCGATCCGCAGAAGTGCCAGGCCTTGCTCGCCGAGGCGGGCTTTCCGAACGGCAAGGGATTGCCGCCGCTCGAATATATCACATCGGTGGGCTTCTATCCCAAAACCAAGGAATACGGCGAAATCATCACCGCGATGCTCAACGAGCAGGGCTTCAATGTCAGCCTGACCGTGCTCGAGCCCGCGGCCTGGAATGAGCGGCTGTACCATCGTCCGGGCGGTGGTCCCGGCCACATGGTGGATTGCGGATGGTCGACCGGTTCGCCCGAGCCCGATCTGATCCTGCGCACGCATTTTCACTCCTCCTCGCATCGCATTTGCGGCATCGAAGATCCCGCCATCGATGCGAGCCTCGACAAGGAGCGCAGCGCTGCCACGCTCGAGGAGCGGAAGAAGATCCTCCAGACCGAGACGATGCCGTTGCTGGCCTCGAAGATGCCGGCCCTGGCGCTCTTCACCTCCGTGATGATTCACGCGATGCAGAAGGACTTCGAAGGCCTCTATATCTATCCGGATGGATCGATGGACGCTTCCAAGCCAGTCGCCTGACCATTGATGGCCGCCGCGTGCCGCGCTCGGGCGGCCCGCGGTTCGCTGCGCTTCCTAGGGAGCTCTGAGCATGTTCGTGCTGAATTTCCTGATGCGTCGTCTGGCTCAGGGCGTCCTGATCATATTTCTCGTCTCGCTGCTGATCTTCACGCTCCTGAGGATCGTGCCGGGCGATCCCGTGCGCTTGATGGCGGGCGGAATGGCACCCGAAGCGCTGATCGAGAAGATCGCGACCGATATGGGCTTGCGCGATCCGATCGTCGTTCAATTCGGGCGGTATATAGGGGGCGTCGTGCGCGGCGATCTCGGCCAGTCCTTTGTGCGACCCGCCAACGGAGCCGCGACGGGGGGCTCGAATTTCAACGACACCACGCGCGGCGAACGGGCGAAGGTCCTCAGCCTGATCCTGGAAGCCCTGCCCATGACGCTGCAGCTCGCAGCGGTGACGCTTGTGATCGCGCTGGCCTTCTCCGCGGTCGTCGGAATTGCCGGCGGCCTCGCGGTCGGACGCTGGCCGGACAAGCTCGCGTTCTACATCTCCTCGATCTTCATCTCGCTGCCCAACTTCTGGCTGGGGATCGTTCTCGCTCTGTTGTTCTCGGTCAAGCTCGGTTGGCTGCCGGCGATCGGCTACAACGGATTTGCGTACACGATACTCCCGGCGATCGTGCTCGCAGTCGAGCTGTCGCCGGTTCTGATACGGACGCTCGTCAGCTCCGTGTCGGCGCAGATGACGGAACCTTACGTCGCGGTGGGACATGTGCGGGGCCTTGGCCGCGGACGCATCATCGCCAACCATGCGCTCCGCAATGCCTCGGTGCCGCTGCTCAATCTGCTCGGAATTCAGTTCTCGAGCCTGCTCGGCGGAGTGATCATTGTCGAATACATCTTCGACTATCCGGGGCTTGGCCTCTTGACCATCAATGCGGTGCTCCAGCGCGACTTTCCGCTGATCCAGGGGATCGCCATCGTCACCAGCGCCATTTTCGTGCTGATCAACATCGCCGTCGATCTCGTCGCCACCACCATGGATCCAAGGCTCGAATATTAAGGCTCGAATATTGATGTCCGTCGCTACCGCCGCCGGTGCGCCGATCGCGCGCAAACCGGCCCAACGCTCCGTCGCCCGGCGCATCTTCGACCGGGCGGCTTCCACGCCGGGGTTTCGCGTCGGCCTCGGAATCTTCATCGTGCTCGCGCTTGCGACCGCGTGCTATCCGGAATTGAGCGGCCTTGATCCGACCAAGATGGATGTCAAGGCCCGCCTTCTGCCGCCACTCTTTCTGGGCAGCAACTGGAGCTGGGTCCATCCACTCGGCACCGATCAGATCGGCCGCGATATGCTGGTGCGCTCACTGGTCGGTCTGCGCTACTCGGTTCTGATCGGCGTTGCCTCCGTCATCGTCATGCTGGCGATCGGGTGTGCGCTCGGCACGATTGCAGGCTATTTCGGCGGGCGTACGGACGCCGTCATCATGCGGCTGACCGATGCCCAGCTCTCGATCCCGATGATCATTCTCGCGATTTCCGTCCTGGGCGTCTCCAGGCCCACAATTCCAGCGATCATCCTGGTGCTTGGGATTTCCAACTGGCCGGTCTATGCGCGCATCATGCGCAGCATCGTGATGACGGAGCGACAGCGCGAATATGTACGCGCTGCAAAGATCGGCGGTTCGACCGACCTTCGGATCATCCTGACCCTGCTGCTTCCCTTGCTACTGCCGC
Source organism: Bradyrhizobium sp. JR3.5 (assembly GCF_054057015.1). Classification (NCBI taxonomy): domain Bacteria; kingdom Pseudomonadati; phylum Pseudomonadota; class Alphaproteobacteria; order Hyphomicrobiales; family Nitrobacteraceae; genus Bradyrhizobium; species Bradyrhizobium sp. JR3.5. The sequence continues at coordinate 3,157,728 of NZ_JBSRYV010000001.1, read as the reverse complement.
CGGTCCTGTTCACATCGGTCCTGGATGTGGCGCGCATGATGATCTTCGAGTCGACGCTCGGCTTTCTCGGGCTCGGGGTGCAGCCGCCGACGCCGACATTCGGCAACATCATCGCGGATGGACGCAAATACCTCCTCAACGCCTGGTGGATCGCCACCATGCCGGGTTTGTTCCTAGGTCTAACGCTGACCAGCATCAACCTGATCGGCGCATCGCTGGAGCGAGCGCGCAATGCAGTCCATGGAGGACTGGAAGGATGACGCGACCGCTTCTTTCACTCACGAATGTCACGGTCGCGGCCGGTCGCGCTGCGACGGCAAAGCCCGTGCTGGATGCCGTTTCACTGAGCCTGGCGCCGCGCGAGATTGTCGGTGTGGTCGGTGCCAGCGGCTCCGGCAAGACCGTCCTGTCCAAGGCCGTGGTCAATTGGCTGGAGCCGCCGCTGACGATGCGGTCCGGCGAGGTGCTATTCGAGGGGCGCGACATCTATGCGCTGCGCGGCGCGGACATGCGCATTCTGCGCCAGCGCATATCCTATGTCGGCGCCAATCCGATGGGGGCGCTCGATCCCACTTTGCCGGTCGGCGCCCAGATTGTCGAGAAGATGCGAGCGGTCGTGCCGGGCACATCGCGGCGGACGGCCGAACGCCGCATCATCGAGCTGCTGGATGCCGTGCGCATTCCTTCCGCGCGAAATCGCTTTCATGATTATCCCGCACAGTTCTCGGGCGGCATGATGCAGCGCGCGCTGATCGTCGATGCCCTCGTGACCAACCCCGTGCTCCTGGTCGCCGACAACGTCACCCAGCCGCTGGACGTCACCGTGGCGGCGCAGGTAATCCGGCTGATGAAGGAATTGACAACGACTTTCGACACCGCCGTCCTGTTCGTCTCATCCTCGCTGCCGGTTGCGCGCGAAGCCTGCTCGCGGATCCTCGTGATGGACGAGGGTCGCATCGTCGAGGAGCAGTCAACCGATGATCTGGTTGAGCGGCCTGTCTATCCCTATACGCGCGAGCTGATACGGCAGACTCCGAAGATATGGGGCGAAACCGTCTCGACGTCTCGTCATGACGACCAGCGCGAAGTGGTTCTCAGCCTGCGCGACGCTTCGCAGAGCTACAAGGTCAGAAAGAAGACCGGGTTTGGCGGCGTCAATCTCGTTCGCGCCGTTCGCAACGTCGCCTTCGATATCCGCCGCGGTGACAGCTTCGCGATCGTGGGTGAGTCCGGTTGCGGAAAATCGACCTTGATGCGGCTTCTGTGCAGGCTCGAGCTGCCGAGCTCGGGGCAGATTCTCTGCGCTGGCCGGGATATCGCGACACTCAAGGGCCGCTCGCTACTCGAGTTCCGCGGCAAGCTCCAGATGGTCCTGCAGGATCCCTTCGGTTCGCTGCCGCCGCGGACCGCGGTCGGAAAGATGCTGGAGGGGCCGCTGCGGACGCACGGGTGGCGCGACGAGGCCAGGATCCGCGAGCGCGTTCTGAAGGTGATGGGAGAAGTGGGCCTGCCGACCGAACTTTACGAGCAGCTTCCACTGGGGTTGAGCGCGGGACAACGGCAGCGCATCAATGTCGCCCGCGCGCTGGTGCTCGAGCCGGAAATCCTGATCATGGACGAAACGCTGTCGGCCCTCGACCAGGCCGAGCAGTTCAAGCTGCTCGATCTGTTCGAGAAGCTCCAGAAGGAATACGACCTGACCTACATCTTCATCTCGCATGATCTCGCGATGGTCAGGAAGGCCTGCAATCGGGTCGCCGTGATGTATCTCGGCGAAGTCTTCGAGCTCGCCGACAATGAGCGTCTGTTCTTCGACCCCGGCCATCCCTATACCAAGGCGCTTTTGAGTGCGATGCCGACGCTGGAGCCGCGTCGCTACCGGCCGGAGGAATGTCTGCTTGAGGGCGAGCCGCCGAGTCCGCTGGACATCCCCGCCGGCTGCAGCTTCCGCTCGCGCTGCCCGCAGGCCGTGGACAAGTGCAGTCGCCTTCAACCGAGCCTGACGGTGCGTGAGCGGCAGGATTTCGCCGCCTGTCATCTCGTCTTGCCGCCGACAGCGTCCGGAGGCATCGGTGGAGTGGGCACCACTGTCCCATGAGGCGAATCGTGAGAATGAATACGCGCCAGGAAACGGCCGCCAGTGCCGTGACAAGCGGGGAACGTCCATGAGCTTTACGGAGCATCGGCTCGAGCTGATCCGCGATTTGTTGCGGCAGAAGCAGCGGGTCCAGGTCAAGGATCTCGTCGACCAGCTCAAGGTCAGCCAGGAATCGATACGGCGCGACCTCAGGGAGCTTGAGACGCAGGGGTTTGCCCGGCGCGTCTATGGCGGGGCCGTGCTCGACCGGCAGGAGAGCGATCAGCCGTTCGCGGAGCGCCTGCGTGTCGGCGCGAGGGAGAAGGCGCGGATCGGCGAGGCGGCGGCAGCCCTGGTCAAGGACGGCATGAAGATATTCATCGACGAGGGAACAACGGCCCTTGCATGCCTGAAGCATCTCGAGATGCGCAAGGACCTCACGATCGTGAGCAATTCGCTGGCGGTCGCCGCCCACTTTTATTACGCGCCGACGCCGAGCGTTCGCGTGCTGGGCGGGCGGCTGCGACCCGATTATCAGGCGACGTTCGGTCCCGAGACGGTGGCGGCGATGAAGGAGCATTTCTTCGATCTGGCCCTTATCGCGATCAGCGCGGTTCATGCCGAGCGCGGCTTCATGGACTATGGCGAGGACGAGGCGATCATTCGCCGCCTCGCGCGTACGCAGGCAAGACGTTCGGTCATCCTCGCGGACAGCTCCAAGTTCGGCCGCCTCGGCTCGATCCACACGTTTGGCCTGCAAGACGTGCATGGCGTGGTCACGGGAGGCAGCTTGACCAAGGACTTTTCCGAGCAATTCCTCAAGTCTCACGTGGAAATCATCTATGCCTGACATCAACTCCGCGCGCGCTCCCATCAATCCATCCCGCCTTCAGGCGATGATGGACGAGCTTTCGTCGTTCGGCGGCGGCCCCGACGGATCCATGACGCGCTTGGCCCTCTCGAAGGAGGACGGTGCGGCTCGCGATTGGCTCGGCCGGTGGTTTGCCCGGAACGGATTCGCCCAGGCGGTCGATGGCATCGGCAATCAGTTCGGGAGCCTGTCACTCGCCGGCGCCAACGCGCCGGTGGTCATGGTCGGATCTCACATCGACAGCCAACCCAATGGCGGTCGCTTCGACGGCGCGCTCGGCGTCGTCTCGGCCTGCGAGGCGGTGCTTGCCGTGTCGGAAAGGCTGAAAGCCGAGAACAAGCTGCCGCTCTGCAACTTTCAGGTGGTGAACTGGACCAATGAGGAGGGCGCACGTTTCCAGCCGAGCTTGTTGGGAAGTTGCGTGTTCGCCGGGGCTCTCGAGCTCGAATGGGCACTCGACCGCAAAGATGGCGATGGCGTGAGCGTGCGCGAAGCCCTGTCGCGGATCGGTTATGCCGGCAAGGACAGCGTGGCGAGGCCGAGCGCACTGATCGAGCTTCACATCGAAGGCGACAAGGCGCTGTACGAAGCCAATGAGAAGTTCGGAATCTTCACCCGTTTCTGGGGCGCGACCAAATATCGTCTCGCCTTCCTCGGCCGGCAGGCCCATACGGGGCCGACCCCGATGGCGGAGCGCAAGGACGCACTGCTCGGTGCTGCCTATCTCATTGCGGATCTGAAACAGATCTCCGGCGAGCACGGTCTCGATCTGCATACGTCGGTCGGCCGCTTGGAGGTGTTTCCAAATTCACCCAACACGGTTCCGTCCGAGGCCGTTCTCTTCATCGAGTTGCGTTCGGGGTCACCCGAGATCCTCGCGGCGGCCGAACGGAAGATGAAGTTGGGAATTGAGGCTGTGGCGGAGAAGGCCGGAGTGACATTCGAGGTGCGGGCAATCGATCGTCGCAAGGCCGGCCGATTTGCGAAGGCGCTGATCTCGCTTGCGGAACGCACGGCCGGAAATTTCGGCGAAACGGCGCGACATCTCGATACGATCGGCGGCCATGACGCCGTGGCGCTGTCCGCCGTCTGTCCCTCGATCGTCCTGGCGGTCCGTTCCCGTGACGGCGTCATTCATCACCCGACCGAGTTCACGAGTGCAGCGGACCAGGCCTTGGGGACGCAGGTTCTGGCCGACATGCTTTACGCGATGGCCTGCGAGGGACTGCCAGCAAACGAGGTTGGGGCATGAAGAGGCTTGGTCGTCCGGGGACGGCGGCGGAGAAGCGCGCCGAGCGCGCAATCGGCAACATGCCGATCATCGACGCGAACAGGGCGCTGTATGAATTGTCCGCGTTCCCGGTGGCGTCGCCGTCCTACCACGCGGTCGAATCCACCACATTCAACATCGCGCTCGGCGGCAATGGCGCAAGTCTCCTTCTTCGGCTTGCGAACGACGAGGTCGCCGGACTGGTCGATGACGAGGTGGCCTTTGTGGCGGCACAACGCCTTCACGGCTTGGGCCTGTCGCCCGCCCCCGGTCGCGCGTGCCCCGGCCGAGAGGGCCGTGCTGTTTTCGCGTCTCGGCGATGGCTGGCGTACGGCGAAGATCGATGATCTGATGCAGGGAGCTGCGGTCGTCCGGCTCGTCGACATGCAGAAGACGATCGCCGCAGGAGAACCTCTAGGACGGTCCTGGTCGGTTTTCGACGGCATTGATCGGCTTTGGCCGCTGGTCGCGACGTCAAGCGCCGTGCTTCCCGGAGACGTGGACTGGATGTTGGCCTGGATGACCTCCATCCGGGAAGCGATTTCTGCCGCCGGTGTCGAGCTGAAACCGGCGCATGGCGACCCGCAGTGCTCCAACGTGATGCTCGGTCCGAACGATGCGATGATGCTGGTCGATTTCGACATGGCCGGCGACATCGACCCCTATTATCAACTGGGTGTTCAGATGAACGAGCTTTATCAGTTCGAGAGCCAGATGAAGCCGCTTCTGGAAATGCACGATGGCCAGTTCAGCGAAAAGGCTTTCACAGCCGATGCCGGCTCTATGCGGCCGCCGACGATCTGTACTGGGCGCTCCGCAGCCTGCTGCAGGATGTACGTTCGCCCCTCCAGGGCGTGGAATTCCTGAAATATGCATCGTGGCGCTTCCTGCGTTGCCGGATGTTGCTGGGGCATCCCAGTTTCGAAGAACGCGTACGATCTCTCTAGCGTAGGTGGGACAGTGTGATGATGGAGCTGGGAGCAGGCCGGTCCGATGCCGAGCGGGCGCTGGAGGCGGCTATCGTTCAGGTCGAGGCCTGGAAGGGATTTCGCCTGACTTACACGCCAGTAGCGGGCGGCATCAGCAATACCAATTTTCGTGTCGCGGTCGAAGGCGACCCGGTCGGATACTTCGTCAAGATACCCGGACGTGGCACCGAGATGTTCATAGATCGTCGCGCGGCGCGGGCCGCAAGCAAGCAGGCGGAGATCATGGCGGTTGGGCCCCGGACCTTCGACTATCTCGGTCACCTGGACATCGAAGTATCCGAGTTCCTGGATGATCGCAGAGCTTCGACCCATCGCGATTTCGTCGATCCGCTGTTTCGGACCAACGTCGTCAGCATGTACCGCCGCTTTCACGACGGAGAGCCGCTTCCGCTGACGAAGACCGTGTTCGACATGATCGACGAGCACTATGACCAGGTGAGACAGGTCGGCGGCCACTGGCCGGAAGACCACGTCTGGCTGCACCGTCAGTACGCGCAGGCCCGCGCGGCACTTGAAGCGGCCGGACTCGATCTTGTGCCCTGCTTCAACGATCCCATGCCCGGGAATTTCCTCGTTGGACAAGACAGCTCGATCAAGCTGATCGATTTCGAATATGCATCGAACAATGAGAGGCTTTACGATCTCGCGATCTGGAGCGGCGAGCACTTCTTCTCCGAGGATATCGAACAGGAAATCATCGAGGAGTATTTCGGCTCCTATAGCAAGCAGCGACATGCGCGATTCATCGTCCACAAGGCGCTCGCCGATATCAAGTGGAGCGCCTGGGCGATGGTGCAGAACCGCATCTCGACGCTGGATTTCGACTTCTACAAATACGGCATATGGAAGCACATGCGGGCCCGTTCCATCATCAATGATCCGCGTTGGCCGCTGTTCTTGAAGGCGCTATGATGGGTTACTCCGCCGTCGCGGCCGATGATGCCGATGCCTATCTGTCCTTTGCGGCCGAGCTCGCGGATTTGGTCAGGCCGGTCGTGCTGTCTTATTTTCGTACGCCGCTGGATGTCGTTTCCAAATCCGATGACAGCCCGGTGACGATTGCCGATCGTACTGTCGAGCTGCGTCTCAGGGAGCGGATCGAGGAGCGTTTTCCGGAACATGGTATCATCGGTGAGGAGATCGGGGGCAAGCCGGGCGGCGCCTTCACCTGGATCGTCGATCCCATCGACGGCACCAAGAGCTTCATCACCGGCTTTCCGCTCTTCGGTACGCTGATCGCGCTGACCTATGAGGAGCAGCCGTTCTGCGGCCTGATCGACGTTCCCTTCACAGGGGAGCGGTGGACAGGGAAGCCGGGTCTGGCGCTGTTCGGCAGTAGATTGGCGCGCACCAGCACGTGCGAGCGCATTGCGGATGCGCGCTTCTACACGACGTCGCCCGATATGTTCACGGGCGCAGACGCAGAGGCGTTCGAGCGGATTTCGAAAGCCGCTAGATTGCGCCGTTTTGGTGGAGATTGTTACGTCTACGGTCTGCTCGCGTCGGGACACTGCGACATCGTTCTCGAGACCGGACTCCAGGCGCACGACTACATGGCGCTGATTCCGATCGTGGAGGGCGCCGGAGGCTGCATGACGGATTGGGCGGGACGTCCACTCACGATTCGTTCGGAAGGACATGTGCTGGCAGCTGCCACGCCGAAGCTTCATGCTGAAGCGCTGGCTCTGATCCGCGGGTAGAGATCATGCCGTACAAGATGACTATCGACGGGACGGTCCATGGTTTCGCCGACCTCAGAGATCTCCTGGCCAAGGCCACGCCCGAGCGGTCCGGTGATCAGCTTGCCGGGATCGCGGCGAACGGTCCGGTCGAGCGGCTCGCCGCGCAGATGGCGCTTGCAGACCTCCCGCTCAAGACCTTTGTAGGGGAGGAAGTCATCCCCTCCGAGACGGACGAGGTCACGCGCCTCATCATGCAAAGCCATGATCCCGCGGCCTTCGCGATCGTCTCATCGCTGACCGTCGGCGAATTACGCGAGTGGCTGCTCAAGCCTGAGACGACTCAGCGGCAGCTCGAGGCCGTGACGCCCGGTTTGACGCCAGAGATGGTGGCCGGGGTCTCGAAGATCATGCGGCTGCAGGACCTGATTTCAGTGGCGTCCAAGCGCGAGGTGGTAACGCGCTTCCGGTCGACGATCGGGCTCAAGGGACGGCTATCGACCCGCAATCAGCCCAACCATCCGACGGATGATTCCTATGGCATCGTCGCCTCGGCAATCGATGGCCTCCTCATGGGATCGGGCGACGCCGTGATCGGTGGTCAATCCGGCGACCGATAGTGTGGAAGACTATCTCCGTATCGTTTCGCTGCTGGATGAACTGCGCGCGTGCCTCTCCATTCCGACACAAACATGTTGCCTGGGCCACGTGACAACGGCGCTGAAGGCCATCGCGGCCAATGCGCCCGTGGATCTCGTGTTTCAGTCGATTGCGGGGTCGCAGAAGGCAAATGAGGGATTCGGCGTTAGTCTATCGATCCTGAGGGAAGCCCATGAGGCCGTGCGGGGCCTCGGTCGCAGCGCAGCCGACGCCAACCTGATGTATTTCGAGACCGGGCAGGGGGCAGCTCTTTCGGCCGACGCGAATTTCGGCGTCGATCAGCAGACCATGGAAGCCCGTGCCTATGCAGTTGCGCGCGAGTTCAGCCCGCTGCTCGTCAACACCGTTGTCGGCTTCATTGGTCCGGAGTATCTGTTCAATGGCAAGCAGATCATCCGCGCCGGCCTCGAGGATCATTTCTGCGGCAAACTGCTCGGCTTACCGATGGGGGTGGACGTCTGCTACACCAACCATGCTGATGCCGACCAGGAGGACATGGACGCGCTACTAACGCTACTCTGTGCGGCCAACGTCAATTTCGTCATCACTGTTCCCGGCGCCGACGACGTGATGCTGAACTACCAGTCGCTCGCGCATCACGACGCGGTCTATTGTCGCGAAATCCTCAAACGACCGCCGGCGCCGGAGTTCGAGCGATGGCTCTTCGACATCGGGCTGACCGACAGCGGCGGCCGGCTTCTGGAGGCGCCCCCGCGGCTCGTGAACCATATGGCGAATGCCCGGCTGCTCGGAGCATGACATGAGGAACGAACTCGATCGAAAGCCGGCAGCGGCGCTCGATCTCCGGAAGATGACCCAGGCCCGGGTACGTCTCGGCCGGTTCGGTGCGGGGCTGCCGACACGCGCGGCGCAGACTTTCCTCCTCGATCATGCGCGGGCACGGCAGGCCGTCTGGTCCGACGTCAATTGGCTCCCGGTCCGGGGCCGGCCTGGCCGATCTGGAGCTGGGAATTGTCGAGGTCGAAAGCCAGGCTCCAGACCGCGCCACCTACGTCCGTCGTCCGGACCTCGGCCGAAAACTCTCGTTGCAGGCGGCGGAGCGCCTCGCCGCCATCCGTTCGAACCATGACATCCTCATCGTTATTGCGGACGGATTGTCCGCCAGCGCGATCGATACAAACGCGCGGCCGTTGACGCGGGCCGTCGTCGAGCGTCTTTCGGCACGGCAGCTTTCCATTGCTCCTCTGGTTCTGGCGTCGCAGGCGCGGGTCGCGCTCGCCGATCCCATCGCCGAGATCGTCGGTGCGAGGATCTCGATCGTGATTATCGGCGAACGGCCCGGCCTTTCGGCGGCCGACAGCCTCGGGGTCTATATGACCTGCTCGCCTCGGCCGGGCACGCCCGATTCAAGACGAAACTGCATATCCAACGTCCGCATCGGCGGGCTTGCCATCGACTGCGCAGCTGATGGCGTGGCGTCGCTTGTCTCGAATATGCTGAGAACAGGTGTCAGCGGAGTTGGGTTGAAGGACGCCATGGCGGCACTGCCGCGCGACTGACGTTCGGGCAGCCGTTCGTCTACGGCCAGGGTTTGGTTTAGAGCCGCTCCGTACGGCAGCCTAAACCCCGGCAGAGGCTCCACTTATTGATGCGGAGATTCTGTTCAGACAATCGGGACCGGCTCAATGGATTGGATTGAGAGTTCGGGCTTTTCAATTGCTTAGAAGGCGGCGTGTGCATGACGTGTGCACCGGGAGATCAAGAAAAATCTCACCACGGCCAACGCGAGCACGCTTATGGCGCATGAGCAGGAACAGCATTTTCGAAGGTAGGAGCCCGGCGAATGCCAATAGGGCGCGCAAATCGGATATCTGTGCGATCGGGGTGGTTGCTATCTTGAAGCGCGTTGACAGAACTCAATCCCGCGATCCTATGAAGGTTACGCCACCAACGGCCGCATTTGCTCTTCGAACATCGGGCGCCTGCATCGTCAACGGTGTGAAACGCATCAACCAGCCAGTCTACGAAGTAATAAATGGATTGCCTTTGCGCGATTGAGTGGGAGTAGTGCGGCCGGCTGCTATCGCGCAGTTTGGCGTAGCTGGGTGAAGTGTTCTCGCACCGAGGACGTCGATCGGCGCCGCGAGCCTTGCTTATCCCGATCGAGGTCGGCATTCCACCACGTTTTCGCTATTGGAGCATTGTAGCGCGATTAATCGTAGAGAAGGCGATGGTCCATGGCTCAGTGTGGAGCGGCAGCCCTTAAGGAGAAGATGCCGACGTATCGCCGACAAGACCAAATAGACAAGAGCATCATTGTGCTCGATCTTCGGTAAATTGAATGGACATCCAAATAAATTCGGTGATCTAGTGCGGCTGCGGCAACATGACAGGGAGAACGCTGCTTGCAGAAAGCGGAGAAGCGGGCGCGCGGACGGCCGGTGGGGTCGTCGGACCAGGGGGTGAAACGGCAGGAATTCGTCGTCGCCGTGATGAAGGCGATTGCCGAACGTGGCTACAAGGATGTGACTGTTGCGACGATCTGCGAGGCGGCCGGTTTCTCGCGCGGCCTGATTGCGCACTATTTCCCCGGCAAGGACGCGTTGCTTCTGCATGCCGTGGGTGAGGTGGCCAAGGAATTCGAGCAAGCCACCCGAGCTGCGGCCGACGCGGCCGGTCCAGATCCACTCGACCGCCTGCGCGCTATCGTCACTGCAAGCTTTCGCGCGCCGGTATTCACGCCGGAACGGGTCCTCGTCTGGGTCGCTCTTGCGAGTACCTCGCGCTGGTCCCCCGAGCTCGCCGAGATCTACCGAAAGCTTTATCGGCCCTACCGTCGTGGACTGTCCCATCTCATGCAGCGCGCGGCGGATGCCCGCGGCGCAAAGATCAATCCTGACCGCCTCGCGATAACCCTCACTCAGCTCACAGAAGGATTGTGGTCCGGTTGGGCGGCCGATCCGAAGACGGTCTCGGCCGCAGAGGGGGAGGCCGCATGCCACGATCTGCTCGACGCATTCTTTCCATCACGACGGGCGGCGCCTTAGCGCCAGTCCCGCGCGTTGGATGAAGCAGAGGATCGCCGCGCTATTTGCGCTTCTTCATCGCGCGCAAATCGATCGCGCCGACAATGGTTCGAGGGTCTAGCCCGGGTGCAAAAATCTGCGCCTTGTTGATCTTTTCAGTCGCCGTCACAGGCATCCGATCCAGAAAGAGCATCCACCCAGGTGCCTTGTAGTAGGCGAGTTGGTGATTGCAATAGTCAACGATGCCTCGCGCGAGCTGAAGATCGGCCGTGTGACCCGGAGCCGGCACCACGCAGGCAAAGACCTCTTCTCCCGCCTTTTCGTCAGGAACGGCAAGGATCGCGATCTGACGAACGGCAGGATGTCGGCACAGCACGGTTTCCACTTCGGTGGCGGCAATGTTCTCCCCGGATCGGCGGATCATATTCTTGCGTCGGTCGACAAAATAGATGGTCCCGGTTACGTCCTGGCGGACAATGTCGCCCGAGTGCCACCAGCCGCCGCGCCAACCCGCTTCGGTCGCAGTCGCGTCGTCGAGATAACCCGCAAAGAAGCCTCGTCGCGGATCCTCGCCCGCCAATCGCGCGACAAGCTCACCTTCGGTGCCGGAGGCCACCTCGCGGTCGCGATCGTCGACCACTTTCGTCTCCAGGGGGGCGACCGGACGTCCGATCGCACGGACGCCAATCGGACGCGGCTCTTGATCGTTCGCCGTCCAGCGCCCAACTTCGGTCATGCCCCATACCTCAAGGTGCGGGATTCCAAAGCGTTCCTCGAATTCGCGGTGAATGGCCGGCTCCATTCCTGCTCCGAAGCCAAATCTCACACTGTGCGCGCGCTCATCCGAGGATTTGTCCAGCGCGACCAGGGCCTGCGGCACGGCTCCGATGTAATGGATGATCGTTGCGCGGGTGGTCGAGACCTCGCGCCACCATCGCTTTGCCGAAAAATGCTCGGGGCGGATCACGCACCCCTGCGACAGCAGCATCGGCATCAGCGCGACCACGCCGGCGTGGACATGGAATACCGGCATCGGGTTGAACAGCCGATCCCTGCCAGGCTCGATCGAGAAACGGCCACTACTCTTCGACAGTGTGAAGAACCATTCTCCGGCCGATAGCCAGTAATCGTTTGTTACCAGGCAGCCCTTTGGGCGTCCGGTCGTACCAGAGGTGTAGAAAACACCAGCCTCGGTGTTGCGATCGAGAGGTTCCGGTGCAGCACGCCGGGCAGGTGGTGGCAACTGTTCCATATCGTCGGTTGCAATCACAACGAACTGGTTTGCCAGCTCGGCTGCGACCGCAGTCAGCCGGTCGACGTGATGCCGAAGGGCGACCGCGAGCACGGCGCCACTGTGCCTCATCTGATAGAGCAGCTCGGCGTGGCGATGGTCGGGATTGACGGGCACCACGCTTGAGCCGACCGCGTTGAGCGCGAGGAGGTGAAGGAAATAGTCCGGCCTGTTCTCAACGAGGAGGGCGACGCGATGCCCAGGTCCATATCTCGCCCGTCTGTAGCGCTCGACGAGGGCTGAGACGCGCTGCATCGCCTCGAGATAGGTCCATTCAAGACCATCGGGCGCATAGGATGTTCCCTCCGGTACGCAGACGAACGGGTTGTGCGGCGCCGCGGCAGCGCTCGCCCGAAATGCTTCGAAAATCGTATCGGCCACCTGTCGTCGTTCTCCTGCATTCGTCGCGGTGGCGATCAGACGGGGCGCCTGAGGCCCGTTCGAACTACGCACGCGACCGCCGTCTTGTCATTGGTCAGGCACCCGGCTTGTGCGCGCCCACCAATTCATGGGCAGGCCCCCGTTGATGGCCAACCTCGTTTTTCCGGCGTCGGGTTCGATCCTAGAGCGGGGACGCAAGAAGGCAACAATAATTTTGTTGAACGTCCGACAAATTATGCCATAATGGCGGCAGCAAAAAAGACAGAACGAGCCTGGGAGGTGTGAGCATGCTGTGGAGGTTGATGGGAGCTGCGGTGACATCGCTGGTTGTTGTGGGCTCTGGCTTGGCTCCGGCGGCTCGAGCGGCGTCAGACACCCCGGTCAAGGTCGGCGTTCTGGGCGATCAGTCTTCGGTCTACTCGGCCGCGGGCGGGCGCGGCAGCGTCGAGGCAGCAAAGCTCGCTGCGGAAGATGCCGGACAGGTGCTTGGAAAGCCCGTCGAGATCGTCTCGGCGGATTTCCAGTTGAAGGTCGATGTTGGCGTGGCAATTGCCAGAAAGTGGTACGACGAAGACAACGTCGATGCGATCATCGACGTACCGTTTTCGGGCCTTGCGCTGGCCATCGCCGATATGACCAGAACAAAGAAGAAGCTCGCGCTCTTCAACGCCGCGGCGAGCTCCGAGCTGACCGGAGCGAAATGCTCGCCCTATGTGGCGCAATGGACCTACGACACCTATTCGCTCGGCCACGGCCCAACCAGCGGGCTCGTCAGCCGCGGTGAAAACAGCTGGTTCTTCCTGACCAACGACACCGTGTTCGGCGCCAGCCTCGAAGGCGATGCCTCCGCTGCGGTCAAGGCCGAGGGCGGGACGGTGGTCGGATCGGTTCGCACGCCGACCGCATCGACGGATTTCTCGTCGTTTCTGCTGCAGGCGCAGGCTTCCAAGGCGAAAGTGATCGGCCTCGTCGAGGCCGGAGCTGATCTCGCGACCGTTCTCAAGCAGGGCGAAGAATTCGGTGTGAAGGCGCGTGGGCAACGCTTCGCGGCATTGATGGCCACGATCGACGCGATCCATGGCGTCGGCCTCAAGGATGCGCAGGGCATCATCGTTGCCGAGGCGTTCTACTGGGACCAGAACGACGAGACGCGGGCCTTCGCAAGGCGGTTCTACCAGCGGATGGGGGCCATGCCGACGCAGGTCCAGGCCGGCGCCTACAGCGTCGTTAATCATTATTTGAAGGCGCTCAAGGCGGTGGGCTCGAAGGACCCCGACAAGGTCATGGCCAAGATGCGGGAAATGCCGATCAACGACTTCATGTCGCATAATGCCAGGCTGCGAGCCGATGGCCGCGTGATGAGGAATCTGTATCTGTTCGAGGTCAAGTCGCCCAAGGAATCGAAGGGCGAGTGGGACTATTACAAGCAGATTGCCGTCATCCCGGCGGACAAGGCGGTCCGGCCACTCGATCAGGGCGGCTGCCCTCTGATCAGTCAATGATCGCGGACTAGACCTGTGCCCGCATCGTTCGACACCGGTGAACTCGACCTGTTCCGCGCGACCGTTCGCCGTTTCCTGGCGGACGAGGTCGTCCCGAACGCCGACCTTTGGCGGACAAGGGGATACATCGACCGCGAGCTGTGGCGGAAAGCAGGTGCGCTCGGGCTGCTCTGCGCCAGCAGTCCGGAAGAATACGGCGGCGGGGGAGGTAACTTCCGGCATGAAGCTGTTATCATCGAGGAATTGGCGCGGATCGCGTTTCCGGATTTCAGCGTACCCCTGCAGAACGTGATTCTGGCGCCGTACTTCGCGCAGTACGGCACCGAAGAGCAAAAGCGGCGCTGGCTGCCGCGCATGGCGCGCGGTGATCTGGTCGCAGCACTTGCGATGAGCGAACCGGGTGCAGGTTCCGATGTGAGGGCAATTCGGACTCGCGCGCGCCGCGAGGGCAACGAGTACGTCGTCAATGGGCAGAAGACCTTTATCACTCATGGCCACACGGCCGATCTGATCTGCCTGGCTGTCAAGACCGATACGAGCGAGGACAATGGCGTCCGCGGGTTCAGCCTGCTGCTGATTGAAGCCGACGAGACCCCAGGGTTCAAGCGTGGTCGCAGACTGGACAAGGTCGGGCTCAAGGCACAGGACACTGCGGAGCTATTTTTTGAAGATGCGCGCGTTCCCGTCTCCAATCTGCTGGGAGGTATCGAGGGCCGTGGCTTCTATCAGTTGATGGAGCAGCTTGCCAAGGAGCGCATCAACATCGCGATGCAGGCGCTGGCGCTAGGCGAAGCAGCGCTAACCGAAACCGTGGCGTATGTGAAGCAGCGCGAGGTATTCGGCAAACGCCTGATCGATTTCCAGAACACGCGGATGGTGCTGGCCGAGGCCAAGACCGCGATGGTCGTGACGCGCACTTTCGTCGAAAGCTGCATCGACCAACTGATCGCCGGAACGCTGGATCCCGAGACCGCCGCAATGGCGAAGTGGTGGGCAACCGAAAAGCAGTGCGAGGTCATCGACAATTTTGTCCAGTTGCACGGTGGCTACGGCTACATGCTCGACTATCCCATCGCCAGGATGTGGAGCGACGGTCGCATTCAAAAGATCTGGGGCGGTTCCAATGAGGTCATGAAGGAGCTGATCGCGCGTGCCTTGTGACGGACGGATCCAGCTGCGGCCGTTTAACGATTGGCCGGCGCAGGCTGTTGGCGACACCAGAATGCGGCGAACAGGTTGATTGGTGCCACGCGGGCACAAAACGAGAAGAAGTACACAGTCCGGAGAACAAGATGAGCCAGTATGCCCAATATGAATGCCTGAAGGTCGAGGTTGCCGACAAGATCGCGACCGTGACCTTGAACCGCCCCCAGGCACGCAATGCGATCAATCAGAAACTGATCCGGGAACTACGCACGATCTGGGACGACCTGGCTGACGATCACGCTGTCAATGTCGTGGTGCTGACCGGTTCCGGCGACTTCTTCAGCGTTGGTGGCGATGTGAAGGCCATGTCGGAGCGGCCAGGCGGGGACGTACTCGAAGAGGGTGAGGTGCACGATCCGATGGTCAGCAGGCGCGGCGTCACCCGTCAGCTCGAGCTCGACAAGCCGATCATTGCAGCAATCAACGGCGACGCCATTGGCCTTGCGGCGACCCATGCGCTGCTCTGCGACATCACTGTCATGGCTGAGGATGCACGGATCGGTGACACCCATGTCTCGCGCGTTGGTCTGGTTGCGGGCGACGGCGGCACGGTAATCTGGCCGCTATTGATCGGCATCAACAAGGCAAAGGAGTTCCTGATCCGCGGGACGCTGCTGAAGGGACATGAGGCGGAACGGATAGGGCTGGTCAATCATGTCGTTCCGCGTGCGGAGGTGCTAGCAAAGGCCCGCGAAATCGCCCTCGAGCTCGCTAACGGTCCGAGCTGGGCCATTCGCTGGACCAAGCTGTCGATCAACCAGATCGTCAAGGACCGCGTCAACATGCTTCTCGAAGCCTCGATGGCGCTGGAGCAGGTGACGTTCGAGACGGCCGACCACAAGGAGGCGACGATATCATTCAAGGAAAAGCGCAAGCCGAGATTCGGTCAACCCTGATTTTGTTTTCAACTTGAAGATTGGAATGCCATGCGCAATCGCATCACTGACATGTTCGGGATCGAGGTCCCGATATTCGGCTTCACCCACAAGCCGGAAGTCGCGATCGAGGTGACAAATGCCGGCGGCATGGGGGCCTTGGCGGCGAGCTACTATCAACCGGACGAGCTTGAGCGGATTCTCACTGACATGGATGAGAAGACCGGCGGGCGTCCATATTGCATTGATGTCCTCTTCGCCAACAAAGTCGGGGAGGTGGTGCCGTTATCCGAGCGTCTCAAGGCTCTGCCGAGGGGGCACATCGACTTCGTCGAGAAAGTTCTGGACGATGCCGGGATCCCCGCGTTGCCTCCCGACGTCGAGGGGCAGATGCTGCGCGAAAAGCCGCCGGGCCACGGCCACACGGAAGAAGGCGTTCTTGAAGTCCTGGAGATCGTCGTCAAGCATCCGCAGGCCCGGTTTGTGCTCAGCGCAATGGGGGCGCCTCCGGCCTATGTCGTCGACAAGCTGCACGGCCATGGCATCAAGGTCGGCGCCATGGCCGGGAGTGCGGAACATGCGCTCAAGCACGTCCACGCGGGCGTCGACCTGATTGTCGCGCAAGGAAGCGAGGCCGGAGGGCACACCGGTACCATCTCCTCCATGGTGCTGTGGCCGGAGGTGGTCGATGCCGTCTCTCCGATCCCGGTCCTCGCTGCAGGCGGTGTCGGCAGCGGGCGCCATATTGCGGCTGCGCTCGCGCTCGGCGCCGAGGGTGTGTGGTGCGGCACCATTTGGCTCGGGTCCTTCGAAAGCGAGTTGTCCCCTGACATGCGCAAGCGATTTATTGCCGCGCGCTCGCAGGATGCGATCCAGAGGAAATACGACACCGGCAAGCCGCTGCGGGGTCTACGCAGCAAGTGGACGGATGCGTGGGATGCGCCGGGAGCGCCGCAACCCCTGCCACTTGCGGCTCAAAAGCTGCTTGTTGCTCCGGCGCTGAAGCGGCTCGAGCTTGCGAATGCCGCCGACTACATGGGCTATATGGCGGGGCAGATCGTTGGCAGGATCAAGGATGAACGCTCGATCCATGACATCATGGACAATATGAAGTCCGAATGCCTCGCCGTCCTGAAGGACCTCAGCGCCAATGCCTAGAGCCGGGCGTAGCGTGGCTTGCAGCCGAGCCGCCCGACACGTTATGGTGCAAGAAGGTGGCTCGGTGTCTCATGTTGCGAGGCCGGCAGGGATTTGCTCCGGCGAGACTTCATTCTCGATGTGCGCAACCTTGCGGTCGAGCGCCGAGCGGATCTCCGGGACGCTCATTCCGATCGAACGGAGCACTTCCGCGGTATGCTCGCCCAGGAACGGGCTTCGGGTCAGAACTGCGCCGGGCGTCAGCGTCATCTTGACCGGCACACCTGCGATCCTGGCCGGTTCACCACCAGGATGCTCGACCTCGACGATCATGTCGCGGGCTTTGAAGTGCGGATCCGAAACGATGTCCAGAACGTTCATCACAGGACCAAACGGCATGCGTCCTCCCAGCCTGGCGGTCAGCTCAGCCTTGGTGAACTTCCGGGTGTGCTGCCCGATCAGAGGGATCAGCAGCCTCCGATTGTCCGCGCGCTTGCCTTTCGACGAGAAGCGAACATCCCGCGCAAGCGCCTGCAGATCAAGCTCACGACAGAGCACGTCGAAGAAGCCTTGATCGTGTGCTGCGAGCGCAACGTGTCCGTCGGCCGCGGGGAATATCCCGAACGGACAAAGGAAGGGATGATGGTTTCCTTCCGGACCGGGCACCAGTCCCTCGGCGGTATGTTGCCAGACGGCGCGTTCGCAGATCGAAAGAATGGCATCGACCATCGAAACATCCACAAACTGCCCAAGGCCAGTGCGCCTGGCGTTATGTATCGCCGCCAGGACGCCGAACGCCAGCATCAAACCCGGAATTGTATCACCGACGCCAGGTCCGACCTTGGTGGGCATTCCACCGGGCTCAGCGCCGGTGATTGCCATCATTCCACCCATGGCCTGAGCAACGACATCGAACGCCGGCCAGTTCACATACGGCGAAGGGCCGGTGCGCCGATCGCCGAATCCCCGGAGTGAGCCGTAAACGAGCCGGGGATTGATTTCGGAGAGGACCTCATAGCTCAAGCCGAGCCGGTCCATCACGCCGGCACGAAAGTTCTCAATGACGGCGTCCGCCTCCTTGCAAAGCGTCTTGAATATCTCGCGACCTTGTTCGGACTTGAGATCCAGGCACACTGACCGCTTGTTGCGGTTTATGCTTTGAAAATACGTGCTGAGAGGTTCGGAGTCGCCGACATGCCGGCCGCCCCGGGTAACGTCTCCGGCTGGAGGCTCGATCTTTATGACCTCGGCACCCTGATCTGCGAGAACCATGGTCGCATACGGACCGGCCAGCATCTGCGTGAGATCCAGGATGCGGATGTCCGACAGAGCACCAAAAGATTTTTGCATGCCGACTCTCCCTGCGCCAAGGTGACATGCAAACCACTATTGCGCCCCTTGCGCGTGCGCCAGCGATCAAGGTCCTTCAGCGATCGATATTACAAATGCATTTTGATCGGCGATTTCGTCCGCAGCAGCGATTACGGATGCAATATGAGGTGAAGCCCGTGTCCTTCGGCTGTCAGCTCGTGCATTATTGCGGTTGAAGAAGGGCGGGTGTGTCGAACGGGAAGGATGAAATGTCGAAGGATTTTCGTGCACGTGCGAAGCTCAGACCGAGGGGACACCTCTACGAGGACTTCTCCGTCGGTCAGGAATTCGTCCACCATTGGGGACGAACAATCACGGAGAGCGACACAATCGCTTTCTCGACATTGACGCTCAGCTTCAATCCTCTCTACTTCAACGCGGAGTACGCAAGGGCGCATGGTCACGACAGTATCGTGGTGAACCCGCTTCTGGTCTTCAACGTGGTCCTGGGCCTGAGCGTCGAGGACTGCAGCGAGATCGGCGGTCCGTTCGTCGGATTGGGCAAGCTCACCTATCATAAGCCGGTATTTCCCGGTGATACCCTTTACGCGCGTAGCAAGACCGTCGCCCGTCGGCTGTCAGCAAGCAATTCGGCCAATGGCATCGTTACCTGGCACACCGAAGGGCGCAATCAACACTACGATCTGGTGCTTGACTTCGAGCGGTCAAATCTGGTTCGCCTTCGTGCACCGAGAGGATGACTAATGAAGCCGCTGGGCAGGGAGTGGTGGCGCCTCACGTCACCGGATAACTACTTCGAGGACTTCGAGGTAGGGCAGGTCATT
Source organism: Bradyrhizobium sp. JR3.5 (assembly GCF_054057015.1). Lineage (NCBI taxonomy): Bacteria > Pseudomonadati > Pseudomonadota > Alphaproteobacteria > Hyphomicrobiales > Nitrobacteraceae > Bradyrhizobium > Bradyrhizobium sp. JR3.5. The sequence goes on along the minus strand of NZ_JBSRYV010000001.1, from coordinate 3,138,647 downwards.
CGTCATGCGCGCGGAAAGACGATCGAGCCTCTCGAAAATGTTCTGATCACCAATCTGGTCATGAACACTGCTCAGGGGCACTTCAACGAGCACGCAATGTCGGTCTCGCCGTTCAAACAGCGCATCAGCTACGGAGGAGTGAACTTCTCGGTCATCATGGGGCTCGCGAGCCAGGACACCTGCGAGAATGTACTTGCCGAGCTAGGATTGGACAACATCCGATTGATGGCGCCCGTGTTTCACGGCGACACGCTGTATGCGTACTCGGAAGTGCTGAGCAAAGAGGATGGCCCGCAGGCAGATGTCGGCATCATCGTGTTTCGGCACTACGGTGTCAATCAGGAGGATCGCCAGGTCTTTGAAGGCGATCGCCGCGTTCTAATCAAGCGACGACATCATTGGGGAAAAGAAGCTGACGGCTAGGGCAGCCTGCCGCGGGACGTCGTGTGCGAGCCGTGAACGTTCATGTGAACCGATTACTGAACCATGAAGGCAAGGTCGAAAGTTGTGGACCGCCGGCGGCTATTGGCGCGCCTTCGACGTCGACACTCGCTTCAGCCACAGGCCGATCCGCATCGGTCAGCGGTTGCCTTGTGGCGATCAGGGAAGCCGCATGGCGAAGACCGAGTACAATTGTGTCGCGCTTTTGGGCGATGCGCTCGACGCGAGCGCCGGCGCCGATCGCAAGGGGAGTGCCTCCAAGTGGTGAAGGAACCGCTACGGCTATTGCGCCAAATCCGGGTGAGATGTCTCCAGCGGTTTCGGCATATCCCTTGCTCCGATCGGCCGCTATGAGATCGAGATATGCAGCCTCTCTTACGCGAAACCTGGGGTCGGTTGCTTCAGCATTGCAGCGGCGAATCAAACGATGAAGTTCCTCTTCGCCGGTCATGCTCAGAAGTATTCTGCCCATCGCGGAGCAGGTTAGTGACCGGTGCATCCCGGAGGTTATCAGGAGGCTGTCACGGTTCTTCGGTGTCATCACAAGGATGTACTGGGCGGTCGACTTGTTCTGCATCCCGATGAAAACAGTTTCCTGGAGCTCGAGAAGCAGAGACTTGAGGATTGGGACAAACTTCGCTGTGCCTTCGTATCGATCAAGCAGCCAGCTGTTGAGCAGCATTACTCTCAGCGTGGGGGCGTACCGCCTCTGCGGGGCATCGTATTCAAGGTAACCCATGTTGGTCAGGTTCTTTAGCAGCATGCTGACGCTTGGTTGCGGTATGCCCAGGCTCTTGCTGACGTCGCCGACTGTCAGCATCTCCTGGCGAACCGAGAACAGCTCGAATATCGCAAGGGTCCGCTCCGCCGATTTGATTGAGCGATCGCTCATGGCCTTGTCCTTAAGCTTGCAGCGTTCTGCGCGTCGATCACGATCGTCATACTATCGAGCTTCGAGCCACTCATTCAAGTATCACGCTGATCGCCGCCATCGGCGCTTGTGCTGCGTTGCACCCGCGTACCTGACGATTGCTCGTTCGCTATCGCCCAGGCGAGTGACCTTCTGACCTGTGCTGCTTTGGAGAACATGACCATGAACGATCAAGCATCTGCGCGCGGTGCACGGAGATCTGATGCGCCCTCGGCACTCGAAGGTATCCGGGTCGCCGACTTTTCTCATTTCATTGCCGGTCCGATGTGCACGCGGTTTCTGGCTGATATGGGCGCTGACGTGATCAAGATCGAGAACGCAGCGTCCGGTGACGATCTTAGGCGGTTCGAGCCGAGACTTGCCGGCCAGAGTGTGCCGTTCCTGTGGGCCAACCGTAACAAGCGCGGAATAGCGCTCGATCTCTCCCGCCACGACGCCCGGCAGATCGCAATGGATCTGGTGCGGTCGTCCGACATTCTCGTCGAGAACTTTTCAACCGGGGTGATGGAGCGCTTTGGGCTGGGTTATGATGCGCTCAAGGAACTCAATCCGCAGCTGATCTATTGCAGTGTGTCTGCTTACGGCCGGGAGGGCGAGCTTGCGGACCGCCTTGGATTTGACTCCGTGGTACAGGCCGAAACCGGCTTCATGTCCCTGAACGGATTCCCTGACGGACCCGGCCTGCGAACTGGACCGGCCGTGATGGATATCGCAACCGGGCTTTCGGCGACGATCGCGGCCCTCGGCGCACTTGCCGCCAGATCCAGGACAGGGGTCGGGCAGAAGGTCGAGACGTCATTGTTCGATGTTGGCACCTTGATGCTCGGATTTCAGGCGCTGGGCTATCTCGCCACGGGAAAGAACCCCAACCGCGTCGGCAACGATGGGACCGATACCATGCCGACCGGAGTATTTGGGACGGCAGACGGGACACTCTACATCATTTGCGCCAACGACAGGACCTATGGCCGGCTGGTTCGGGACGTGCTCAGCCGTCCGGATCTGGTCGACGATCCACGCTTTCGCACCAATCGCGACCGGATGGAAAATCGTGATCAGTTGAGGGCGCTCCTCGAGCGGGCGCTGGCCGCGGACGGAAGCGAAGCATGGGCGCAGCGGATGCGGCTGCATAAGGTCCCCGCGGGCGTCATTCGAACCGTAGAGCAAGCCTTTCAATCGGGTGAAATGATCGCACGGGGCATTGCGAGCACGATCGCCCACCCAACCGCTGGTACCATCCCGGACATCGCCTGTCCGATACGGCTCGCGGCAACTCCAGTTGTCGCTGCGGTGGCCGCACCGACGCTCGGACAGCACACGCGGGATGTCCTGGACATGCTGGGGTACGCTCCGGATCGAATTGCCGAACTGTCGGCGGCGGGTGCATTCGGGGCTCAGGCCTAGACCCATGGCTCGGGTCATGTCGGCCTATTAGGTGCTTTAATGAGGCGTCAGCAGGGCGCCCCCGCTTGCGGAAATGCACTCTCCAGTGACGTAGCGAGACAGGTCGGTGGCCAGAAACTCGATGACGCCGGCGCAGTCCTCGGCTTCTCCAAAGCGGCGCATCGGAATGCCTTTCAGCTCGGAGTCCACGCCGATCCCGCGCGCTTGCGACTGAGCCTTCACCCGCGGTGTCATGATGATCCCCGGCGCGATACAGTTCACACGGATGCCGTGCGGTCCAACCTCGGCAGCCAGATTTCGCGTGTAGTGGGTGACGGCTGCCTTTGTGGCTCCATAGAGCGCGAGCCGCCCATTTGGCGCCACGGAATGAGCAGCTACGGACGACGTGTTGATGATGGAGCCGGACGATTGGGATTTCATGATCGGCACTGCCGCCTGGCAGCAGAAGATGGTGCTCCAGAGGTTCGCGGCAAACAGTTTGAAAACGTCTTCCTCAGGGCAATTGGAGGGGGAGCTTCGTTCAACTGGCGTAATGGCGCCCCCGGCATTGTTGACAAGGATATCGATGCGCCCGAATGCCGCCATGACGGCATCAATCGCGGCCCTTGCGGTCGTGTGTTCGCTGAGGTCGCCCTCGAAGGACACGCATCTCCGTCCTTTGGACTGAACTTCGTCGGCGATCGTTCGGGCCGAGGTTCGGAAACCGCTGACCGCATCGTCGAAGCTCAGATCGACCGCGCCGATGTCGGCGCCAAGTGACGCCAATCGATTGACATAGGCTCTGCCTAACCCGCCGGCTGCGCCGGTTACGATCGCTACTTTGCCTTCGAGTTTCAATTTGGCCTCTCCCCAGAGATAATGCGTCCACCACGCTGTCGACGTACAAGCCGCGCAAGACCACGGATTTCAGAGACACGGCACGTCGCGACGCGGCACGGACCATATCATTCGGGCGGACCGGCGACATTGATTCTCCCTTCACCCCTGAAACATCACAGACGTAATCATCGCACCGACGCGCCCCGGAATGCTTGCGATCGAACGGGAGAATATGCGCACTTGTGGATCGTGGCAGCCGCGATCGGCGAGCCTTCTGCTTTTTCGATATGGAGATCCAGATGACGACGCGTATTCGACGAGCCCGGCGCTGCCAGTTGTCGGTACCTGGCAGCAATGAAGCGATGCTGAGAAAGGGGGCCGCGTCGGATGCCGACCATGTGTTCTGCGATCTCGAGGACGCCGTTGCGCCCAGCGCGAAGATCGAGGCTCGCGGCAAGATTGCTTGGGCGCTCAATAATCTTGATTGGGGCAACAAGACCCGCTGCGTTCGCATCAACGACGTAACCACCGAGTGGTGTCATGGAGACGTGATTTCGATTGTCGAGAGCGCCGGTCAGAACCTCGATACGATTATGTTGACGAAGCCGTATTCGGCGGCCGACGTCATCTTCCTGGATCGTTTGCTGACCCAGGTCGAGAAGAAGATGAAGCTTGCGCGTCGCATCGGTATCGAAGTTCTGATCGAGGAGGTTCAAGCCCTGCAGAACGTCGAGGAGATCGGGAAGTGCTCCGATCGGCTCGAATGCCTTATTTTCGGGATGGGGGACTATTCTGGGTCGCAGGGCATCGATACGCGCGAAATTGGCGGCAATGGCGGTTATCCGGGTGACATTTTCCATTTTGCCCGCTTCCGGATCACAATGGCCGCGCGGGCGGCAGGCATCGATGCGGTCGACGGGCCATATTCCAACTTCAAGAATGAGGAGGGGTATCGCGCTGAGGCCAACAAGGCCCGTGCGCTCGGCATGGTCGGAAAGTGGGCCATCCATCCTTCGCAGATTGCGCCTGCGCAGGCTGTGTTCTCACCGAAATCGGAGGAGATCGTGCGCGCGAGACGGATGGCTGCGGCCTATCGTGAGGCCGAGGCGAGAGGATTGGGAGCCGCGCAGGTTGATGGCGTCATGATCGATGTGGCCGTCCTTCGGCTCGTTCAGAATACCTTGGATAAGGCCGATCTCTACGGCTTGTAGGGGGCACGTCATCGCGCGTAGCGTCTAACCGGTGGCCGTGGCCAGCCGAAAGCCGAGGAGGCGGGACACATCGGCGGCACAGCGCATTGTGGCGGCCGTCAGCTTTTCCAGGTGCGCTCCGCTGACGCGGTGCGCTGAGCCGCCCGCCGAGATCGTCGCGACCACCTGTCCGCGATGATCATAGATTGGCGCCGCCACGTGTCGTAATCCCTGGATGAGCTCCTCGTCGTCGAGAGCGAATCCGGCCTTTCGGACCCGGGCCAACTCGGCCATGAAGGCGTCAGCCGACGTGATCGTCCTGGAAGTGAAGGCATCCATTCCGTTCTCGGCAAGCATCTGGCGGACATAACGAGCGTCCTGCCAGGCGGCCAGAACCTTTCCTGGCGCGCTGCCATGGACCGGGACGACCGACACCATGGTGATGTCTCGCCGCAGGGTCTCAAGCGTGCGCCCACGCATGATGACGACCTTCCACCTATGCAGCCGGCTGAGGCTAATATACTCCTTGAACTCGGCGGACAGTTCGGCCATGGCGGGAAGCGCGAAGAGGTCAAGCTCCCGTCGTCCCAGGGCCGAATTTCCGAGCAACGCCAATCCCAGGCCGAGGTAGCACCGGCCGGTCTCCGCTTCTTGCTCGACCAGACCTGCCGCGGCAAGCGTGCTGACCATACGGGAGACGGTGCTTGATGAGGTGTCGAGCAATTCAGCGAGGTCGACGATGCGGAGCGGACGGCCGGCCTGATAGAGTTCCTGAAGGACCGCGATAGCCTTCCCGACCGACTTTATCAGGCTCAAGTCCAGCACTTCCGCCGCGCCCGGTGCTGGCTTCTTCCGCTTCGGGGGCTTGGCGGCCACATCGTTCTCCCAGGCTTAGTGGACTAAGTGGTGGCTGGATGCGCACTCCGCGATCGGTGAGGCGAGTGCAGGATAGCTGCCTGCATGCTTGGCTGCTATCCCTTTGTTCATCTGGCCACAGCTCTGAACTAGAATGCTTGTCCCGCGGCAGATGGTTGTTCCGGGACGTCGTCCTGCCGCGGTGGCTCGAAATGCATGCCTTCGAGCCGGTCGTTTGCCCGCCACGACTCAAGCATGGCGTAGAATGGCATTGGACCATCGCCATATCGGCCGCCCTGGAAGATGTCCTCGCTCTTCGCAGCCTTGCCTTCGGCGTTATAGTACCCTGGCGTACACTGCTGATAAAACGCGACCTGGGCGATGTTCTTCGGCGACACGCGAATTTCGTGCACATAGTTGTCGACTGCTTCGGAGGTTGGTTCGACGAAGTCCTTCGACAGTGCTTTGAGCCTGCGCAAGGTGTAGGCCACATGGATCGCCTGTTCGTCCAGCAACTGGACCGCGTTCGTGGCCGCTGCCGTCTGCTGATTTCCACCCATGAAGAAGCAGTTGGGAAACCAGTCGGTGGTCATTCCGTGGAACGTTCGAACCCCTGCGCGCCAGTGCTCGCTTAGTGCAAGTCCGTTCCGTCCGAACAATTCGAACCCGGTCAGTCGGGTGTAGGAAATTCCTGCCTCAAAGCCGGTCGCAAACACGATGCAATCGACGGGATACTCGGACCCATCAGCCACGATGCCCCTTCTCGTAACTTGCTCCACTCCGCGTCCGTGAGTATCAACCAGGATGACGTTGGGGCGGTTGAAGGTCTCCAGATAGTCATCATGGAAACACGGCCGTTTGCATAGCCAGCGATACCATGGCTTCAACGCTTCCGCGGTGGCTCGATCCTTGACGACCTCCTCGACGCGTCCGCGGATCTTGTTCATGACCTGATAGTCGAATACCTCGCCGAGCAGGGCGCGTTCTTCCTTCGTTGGTTTCCGACCAAGCCGCTCTTCGATTTCGATTGGTCTCAGCGGATTGAGAGATCCCGCAATCTCTGTCCATCCGTCATTGACGTAATTCACATCCTGCTTGAGACCGGACATAAGGCGCTGGAAATTATCACGCCGTCTCTTCTGCCACCCAGGCGTTCGCTCGCCGACCCAATCTGGCCCGGTTTGCTGGTTGGCCCGGACGCCCACGGACGACGGGGTTCGTTGGAAGACAACAAGCTGCTTGGCCCATTTTCCGAGCTCCGGAACGATCTGAATCGCAGTCGCTCCGGTGCCGACGACGGCAACCCGCTTGTCGACAAGGCGGGTGAGGGCGAAGTTTTGCTCGCTCCCCCCCGTATAATCGTAGTCCCAACGGCTCGAGTGGAAGGCATGCCCCTCGAATTCCTGGATGCCCGCGATGCCCGGAAGCTTGGGAAGGCTTTGCCTGCCGCAGGCGAGCACCAGGTAGTCTGCGGTCAGTCGATCTCCTCGGTTTGTCTGGATGAGCCAATGCCGCTTTGCGTCGATCCAGCGAGCCTCCGTGATGGTCGTTTGAAAGCAGGCCTTTCGGTACAGATCATAGTGGCGGCCGATATTGCGGCTGAGCTCGAGCATCTCGGCTGCATAGGCATATCGATGCTTCGGCGCATAATTGAGTTCTTCGATCAGCGGTAGATAGATATGAGCCTCGATGTCGCACATCGCGCCAGGGTATCGGTTCCAATACCAGGTCCCACCGAAGTCTCCCGCTTCATCGACGATGCGGATATCGCGAAAGCCTGCTTCTCTCAGACGCGCGCCGGCGAGAAGGCCGCCAAAACCGGCGCCAGCCACGATGACTTCGGTGTGCTCGATGATCGACGCTCTGGTGAAGCCTGGCGCCGTCCAGGGATCGCGGTCGAAATGCGCGAACTTTCCCGTCGTCGGAACATACTGCGCGTTGCCCTGCTCAAGGACCCTCTTGTCACGTTCGCCGTCGTACTTTGATCTGAGTTCATCGCAGTCGAAGGCAAGTGTTCCCAATACCTTTTTGATGACCTCTTGTGTGTCTCGTTGCATGCGACTGTCCCCGATCGTGCTGTGCGGCGGTTGCGCATCGGCCAAGCGGCAGTCGGACAGCAAAATCCAATCTGCATGGCCAATGCATAATACGCAATCCTATTGCATATCGTTTTTTGTGCAATCCCGGGGTTCTGCCGGATCTGCCGCGTAAGATATTGAAATGACGTCGTTAAAATAGACGACCCGTTTATTACAAGTGTGATCGTCATTGCCACCTTGGTCCTGCATGTTGATCGGCGTGTCACATGTCTTCGCGGGCTTGGTCGATGTCGACGATCGTGCCGCCTGACCCGCGCGGAGGACCATGTGATCGAACCGGTCGAACGGAGTTGATCGGTGTCCGTGCTGGCGATCCCGCCCAGCCAGCGAATGCTTCCGCGGAGAGAAGGTACGTTGAAGGCAAGCCTTCGCCCACGTCCGGTTGCGCTGCCGGACGGCGGATTTTCCTGACTTGCTTTTGCGGGAGCAGAAGCGCGGCATCGTATCACTACGGCAGCATCGGCGGCGCCCAACGCTCGCGCTACTCGTACGGCATCCGCCAGGCCCTGATCACACTCGTAATATGCGACGGCCGTGACCTCCGCCTTGTTGACCGTTCCCCGTCTTCGTCAGAAGTTCAAGATAACGCGCGTCCAGAGAGATGCGAACGATGGTTCAGGGAGGCACGGTGTGATCAGAGCGACTATTCTTGCGCTGACGATTGCGGTGAGTTGTGCGTATGCCTTCGCCCAATCGGGCGATAAGAAATACGGCCCCGGTGTTACAGACCAGGAGATCAAGCTCGGGCAGACTGAGCCCTATAGTGGCCCTGTTTCGTCGAGCTCGGCGCTTGGCCGCGGGGCAGCCGCCTACTTCGAAAAAATCAATCGCGAAAAGGGCGGCATCAATGGCCGAAAGGTCAAGCTGATATCGCTTGACGATGGGTATAGCCCGCCCAAGGCTTTCGAGCAGGTGCGCAAACTGGTCGAAGAGGAGGGTGTGCTTGCAATTGTCGGGTCAAACGGCTCGCCGACCGGTGTGGCGTCGCAGGCCTACCTCAACAAGGCCGGAGTACCGCAGCTGTTTCAAATCTCGGGCAGCAGGAAATTCAACGACCCGAAGCATGCGCCCTGGTCGACCGGGTTCTTCATCCCGTTCTACACGGAGGGACAGATCTTCGGCAGGTTGATCCTGAAGTCTTGGCCGAACTCCAGGATCGCCGTCCTGTATCCGAACGACGAGCTCGGCCGGGAGTATATCGCAGGTCTGCGCGCGGGCCTTGGCGACAAGGCTGACGCGATGATTGTGAGGGTGGCAAACTACGAGTCCACATCACCAACGATCGATTCCCAGGTTGCCCAACTCGCTTCGTCCGGTGCCGATCTGTTCTTCAACGCGGCGTTGACCAAGTTCGCCTCGCAGTCGATCCGCCGTGCGCGAGAGATGGGGTGGAATGCGAGAATGATCGTGCCGTCGATCTCCGGTTCGATCGGTGCAATTCTTCGGCCTGCGGGACTGGAAAATGCAAAGGGTTTGATAAGTTCGCAATGGCAGAAGGATCCCACGGATCCGAGATGGGCTGACGACAAGGACGTTCGTGACTACCTCGACTTCGTCAAGACATACCTTCCCGGTGTGAATCCGGAAGAGACCGCCTATGCGACGGGCTACATGGTCGGGAATTTGATGGAGACGATTCTGAAGAGCTGTGGAGATGAGCTCTCACGCGAGAGAATGTCATGAAGCACGCAACAAATCTGAAGAGCGTGTCCCTGGTGTTGGGGCTTCCCGGTGTCTCCTATGAGAACTCTCCCGAAGACTACAACATCATCCGCAATCTGCAGTTCGTCGAATTCGACGGGACCAAGTGGACCCCGTTTGCCGCGCAGGTCGGAAATTAACTCGAAACTGGTGGAATTGACATGGCAAGTCCTGAATTCGCGGCGTTTCTAAACACCTTGCGGTCCAGGCCTACGCCCACCGGCCTCTCAATTGCCGAGTTGCGCCAGCGGTTTTCAACATTGGCAGCTCAGTTTGTGCCGGATCCCGACTTGCAGTTCGTGCCGGTCGATGCGGACGGCGTAGCTGCGGAGTGGTGCGTTCCGCCGGACGTTCAGTCGCATGGAGTGCTGTTCTTTCTCCACGGCGGCGGTTATTGCATCGCGTCGGTTCGCGACTATCGGGAATTTGTAGGCAGACTTGCCAAGGCGACGCGCTGCAGGGGTGTTAAGCGTCGAGTATCGGCTGGCTCCCGAGCACCCGTTTCCAGCGGCGCTTAATGATGCCATTCGAGCCTACCGGTGGCTGCGGGCGTCGGAGCATCGCCGGAGTATCGTAGTCGGTGGCGACTCGGCCGGTGGGGGTCTTTCCATGGCCCTGCTCATTAGCCTTAGGGACGCGGAAGAGCCGCCTCCCTGCGGGGCGTTTCTGATCTCGCCCTCTACCGACCTGGCAAAGGAAGGCGCGTCAATGCAAAGCCGGGCGGCGGTGGATCCGATCATTACGCCTGAGACGACCCTCCGGTATGCGAAGGCTTATGCGGGTGAGCGAAGCGTTCGAGAGCCGCTCATCTCGCCGCTTTACGCTGATCTCCGAAGTCTGCCGCCGTTGTTCATCCTGGTCGGCGATTCCGAGCGGCTGTTGGACGATTCAAGGCGTCTGGCGGACAGGGCGCGCGGGGCGGGCACCCAGGTGACAATCGAGGTCTGGGACGAGATGATACATTATCTGGCCTTTCTTTGCGTCCTTGCTGCCCGAGGGGCGGGCCGCGATCCGGCGAGTGGCAGAATTCGTCGGTGACCGACTTGAGGCCGCGCGGAACTGACACGGCTTGGCAATGGCTTGCTACAGCTATGCCAGCTCTGAAGAGCAGCGGCACGTGAACGGGACGTTGACCCCTCACAACGGGCAACGTCGTCCGCCGCTGGGAGGCACGTCCGTGACGATCGCGGTCGATGCCTCCGGGGCTCAGGTTGCGAGGCTTGACGCTCGGGAGCGCCGACATGTTCGGCACGGTAACGCACTCGACGAGTGGGCATAGGACGAAATGGGGATGCCAACAACAATGACGGATGGTACGTCTTCTGGCTGGATGACTGAAGAGCGCCTCGCGATGCAACGCGTAGCGCGTGATTTCACTCTCAAAGAGATCGTTCCCGTCGCCAATAAGCTCGATCCGATCAAGGGTGACATACCGCGCGAGCTGATCGAACGTATGGGCGATCTCGGTTTCTTTGGGATTGTCATTCCCGAGAAGTTCGGTGGACTTGGGCTCGGAGCGTTCGAATATTGTTTGGTTGCCGAAGAACTTGCGCGCGGCTGGATGAGTGTCGCGAGCATCATAGCGCGCGGCAACAAATTCTATTCCGCTGTGCCGGGGGCGCCTGACGAGCGTCGAAGGAAGATCGCACTCATGGCCCAGGGCCGCTATCTCGGCGCTGCGGCACTCTCGGAGCCCCAAACCGGGTCCGACTTGTCGAGCGTTGCGTGCGGCGCGCGGCGCGACGGCGAGACCTGGATCGTGAACGGCAACAAGTACTGGTGCACGTTCGCGGACGGGGCGGATTTCATCCGCGTGCTATGCCGGCTACACGGTCCAGATGGCCCGATGGACAGGACGGTAAGCGTTTCAGTGGAGAAGCCCAAAGGCGAATTGCCCAAGGGAGTCACGGGCTCACCGATTCCGAAGATCGGTTACTTCGGCTGGAAGACGTGGGAGCTGCATTTTCGACAACGTCCGTGTTCCTGCCGTGCGGAACGACGGAGAAGAGGAGGGGCGTGCATTCCAGGCCGCAGCCGCCGGCCTGGAGCTGGCGCGGGCGCATACCGCGGCGCGCTCGATCGGTCTGGCGCAGGCCGCGCTCGATCACGCTATGGCCTATGCGAAAGAACGCGTGCAGTTCGGCGAACCAATTGCGAATTTTCAGGCAATCCGCTTCAAGATCGCAACCATGGCGACCGAGATCGAGGCGGCCCGGCAATTGATGTACCACACCTGCTGTGAAATCGATGCTGATCGGCCGGCCGGCATGCTGACATCCATGGTCAAGTTTTTCGCCTCGGAGATGGCTGAGCGCGTCACCAGCGAGGCGTTGCAGATCCTCGGCGGCGCTGGATACACCACGCTGCATCCCGTCGAACGCTATTGGCGAGATGCACGCCTCACCAAGATCTTCGAGGGTACGTCCGAAATCCAGCAGAGGATCATTTCAGACAAGTTGCTTGGACAAGCCAGTCAAAATGAGATGACCATCGAACGATGTCGGCACCGAACGCCGAGGGGCGAGCCTAGATTCGGTTGTGTCCGGCCTCCTCGCTGTAGATCAAGATTTCGCCTCGCAGGGATCATTCGCGGTGATCTACTACCGCACTTAAATAGCCAAGGCGGGTGCAAGACACCGGTAATGAGCAACGGCTCAAGCAGAGGATCAAAATCAGCTTCGCGCCAAAAAGGTTGTTATGGCGCAAAGCGGACCATTCTACCGAGAATTCACAACGATTGACGGTATGGGAAGGACAGGGCTGCGAAGCGGCGGCGGCGTTGCACCTAAGCACACGCGTTCACCTTTTCGATTGTCCCCGATAGTTGGAAAGGGAGCCCTTTGTCAGGGCCACGCAAATTTGACTGTGAATTCAAGACCGAAAAGTTGGGACGGACGTACCATCGGGATTTGTCCGTCAGCTTTGAGACATTGTGTCGGTAAGTCAACGCGATAGGGTGCTCCTAAATGATTGAGTGAGAGTGGTGCAGCCGGCTGGTATCGCGCAGTTTTGCGTAGTCTGGTGGAGTTGTTCTCGCTTCCTTTCGTATTGAGGACGCCGACCGAAGTAGTGAGCTGGCTTATCCCGGTTGAGGCCGGTAATCCAACGCGTTTTCGCTAAAGGAGCATTGCAGCGTACTTGATCGTACAGAGGGGCGGGGCGTCCAAAGCTCCAGCTTCGAGCACCGCCAGGTTTTGGCGGCAAGAGGACATTCGGCCGAAGCCGCTCGTCTCAGAAGGGTCCAGATGAGGGCCGCTTGTGGTGGCGCAAAGCGGACACGCGTCACATGGCCGATCGCTCGTATTCTCGTCAGTTTTCTGTTTGCGCCTTGGCTCGCCAGGTGCATCAGACCGTCGGGCACAAACAGTTTGATTGCCGCAGAATCTTCCGCAGCACTCCTTCGGCATTTTTGGAACGCACAATCGCCGGCGAGGTGGGACTTTCGCCGGCGATGCCTCGCCATCAGCAGGGCGCCACCCTTATTGCCGCGTCAGGCGAACCACGTCCTGCCTCAGCAGGTAGAACGAGACGGCGAGCAGGACGACGTCCTTCATTAGGAACGGTACGTTGCCCGTCATCGCAGGGAAGCCTCCGGCAGCGACGTCCCAGCCCTCCGGCATGAAGGGAATGATGGTGACGGTCGCGATGAAGGTGCCGGTCGAGCCCAGTGCCCCAAGAACGCCGAGCCGCTTGTCCCAAAAGCCTGCAAGCAGCAGGGTCCCGAACGTCCACTCCGATGCGCCCAGGAAGTAGCTGGCGCCGGCGTGGCCGAAGACCGGGTAGAGCCACCAGATCAGCGGCCCGTTGCTGATGAACGGGACCAGTCGTTCGAATTCGTACGGAAACCACTTCTGATAGCCGAAGAAGGCGAACATGATCACCATCGAGGCTCGGACGACGTGGTAGTCGAGGTCCTCCGCCAACAGGCCGGACCTGTGTAGCGCACGGACGATCGGGTTTTGAGCAGTAATGGAAAGCGTAGTCATGGTCGTGATCCTTTCGTGTTTGAGACCTGACGGATCACTCGATCGCTTCACGCGACGGCGGGGAAGTCGATCTCGGTGTCGTTGATGCGGTTGAAAACGTTGGTGAAGACGGTGGTCGCGAAGGCCAGGCTGATCTCGACGAGCTGAGCGTCGCTGTAACCGGCGGCCTTGATCGCCGCGAACTCCTCGTCGCTGACGGTGCCGCTGGACTGCGCAAGCTTGCGGACGAAGCGGGCGAGCGCATCGCGCTTGGCGTCGCCTGTGGGCTTGTCGTCGCGGATGTTCTTCAGTTCGTCGGACTTCAATCCCGCGAGCTTGCCGAGCAGGCTGTGCGCGGCCACACAGTAATCGCAGCCGACGACACCGCTAATGATCAGCTTGATGGTTTCCTGGTCGCGCTTGCTGAGCGAGCCGGACGCGAGCACCGTATCTGCGGCGAGGACGGACTTGAGCGCCGCGGGACCATGGGCGGCGATGGCCGCAAAAGTGTTCGGCACGCTGCCGATGGCCTTCTTGATCTGGGCATAGACCTGGCCGGACGGACCGGCGTCGGTTTCGAGGTTCGGAACAGAAAGACGGGACATAGTGGCGCTCCTTTGTTGGGGTGAACGATTGCGGAGTGACAGTATGATCGTTGAATGAGACTTTGAATGTCGCGTTGGCGCAAATATATGCTCCAACGTCTCACATTTAGTCCGTTCAGGAGGTGGCCATGGACTGTGATGCCGGTGCGCGGGCGGCTCGATCTGCGCTGCTCCTACGGCGCGCCATGGCGGATCGATCAGGGTCCGGGCGAGGCGAATGAGATTCCCTATCACGCGGTCGTCGGCGGCTCGGCGGTGCTGGAAGACCCGGCTGGCGGCAAGCCGCTGCGGCTGGAGACCGGGGACATCCTGCTGCTGCCGGGCAATCCGCGTCACGTCATGCACGACGGCAGTGGCGCTCGGCCCAGGCCGGCGCGAAATCGCCAGGAGCTCAATCTCATTATCAGCGAGAACGCCGGCAAAGGAGAGCGCCTCGATCTCCTTTGCGGGCATTTCGCGATCGCGTCTCCGCACGACCGCCTGCTACGCACCTATCTGCCGCCTCGCCTCGTCGTGCATGCCCGCGGTCCGGACGAAGGAGACAACGCCGCACAGCTCGCCGGTCTGGTCGCCCTGATGCGCGGCGAGTCGGCGGACGATCATCTCGGTGGCCGTGCGATGCTGAATGCGCTGTCGACCGCAATGTTTGCGCTGGTGCTGCGGCTCGCAAGCGAGACCGAGGATGCACCACGTGGTCTCCTCGCGCTTGCCGGTCATCCGCGCCTGGCGCCGGCCGTGGCGGCTCTCTTCAACGAGCCTGCGCGCGCATGGTCGCTGCCCGACCTCGCGCGCCTGTGCAACATGTCGCGCGCCACGCTCGTCCGGCAATTCCAGGAGAAGCTCGGGCGCTCGGCCTCCGATCTTCTGACTGACATCCGGATGACGCTCGCGGCGAACGAGTTGAGGAGGTCGTCTCTTTCGACGGGCGCCGTGGCGGAGGCGGTTGGCTACCAATCCGAAGCCGCTTTCCAACGCGCCTTCAAGAGCCACATGGGCGTCACTCCGGCGCAGTGGCGCAAGATGCAGGAGCCGTCGGGTCAGGACATCTTCGCAAGGCCGGCAACTCCTGCCGATGCGAATCCGGCGAAGGTCATCGAAGCCGATGAGGTTGACGAGCGTAGGCCAGCGAAGGGCGGCGATGCACCCTCGCTGGCCGAGAGATGACAGACGCGAGCAGGGTTCAGGCTGCTGCCGCCGCCTCTGCGGTCGGGTAGTCGGTGTAGCCGCGCGCGTCGCCGCCGTAAAAGGTCGACCGGTCGTAACGGGTGAGCGGCAAGCCCTGGCGGATCCGCTCCGGCAGATCCGGATTCGAGATGAAATGGCGACCGAAGGCGACGAGGTCGGCGTCGCCGAAGGTGACGATGGCTTCCGCGGAAGCCGGGGTGAAGCCGCCAGCCGCGATCAAAGTTCGCGAGAACTTCGGCCGCAGATGCTGAGCGGCGATCGGCGCCCGGCCACGCGAGAGCTCCTCGGTGCCCTTGATGCGCGGTTCGACGACATGGAGGTAGGCGATGCCCAGACGGTCAAGCTGCGTCGTCACGTAGCCGAAGGTCGCTGCCGGATCGCTGTCCGACATGGATCCGTAGGTGCCACTCGGTGCAATGCGCACGCCGACGCGATCGGCTCCCCAGACCGAGATGGCGGCCTGCGTCACCTCCAGCATGAAGCGGGCGCGGTTTTCGATGGGGCCGCCGTATTCGTCAGTCCTCTTGTTCGTTCCGTCCTGCAGGAACTGGTCGGGCAGGTAGCCGTTCGCGCCATGGATTTCGACGCCGTCGAAGCCCGCCCGCAGCGCCCGCTCGGCGCCCGACCGAAACTCCTCGATGATGGCGGGGATCTCATGCAGCGCGAGGGCGCGCGGCATGGAGAACGGGACCTCGCCGCGTTTGGAGTACGCGTAGCCCTCGGCCGCGATGGCGGAGGGCGCGACCGGCGCGTCCCCGTTCGGCTGCAGGTCGACATGCGACTGCCGGCCGACGTGCCACAACTGCTGGAAGATGCGGCCGCCACTGGCGTGGACCGCCTCGGTGACGCGCTGCCATCCCGCGATCTGAGTGTCCGAGTAGATGCCGGGCGCACCGGCATAACCGTTGCCGCGGATCGAGACCGGCGACGCTTCGGAGATGATCAGGCCGCCCTTGGTCGTGCGCTGCTTGTAGTATTCGACCATCAGCTCGCTCGGGATGTCGCCGGGGTCGGAGCGCATCCGCGTCAACGGCGCCATGGCGACGCGATGGGACAAACGATAGGGGCCGACCTGGGTCGGGGTGAAGAGCTTGGACACGGGTACATTCCTTTCGGGTGCTTGAGTGGAAGGACAGCGGCCGGTGGTCATTGCGCCCCACCGGCCGCCTCATGTGCCGTCACACCTTGACGGCCGCCGCCCGCTGGAGGACCGGGACCATGTCTTCAGGCTCCGGCCGGCGGGTGTAGTCAGGGTTCACTTCGGAATAGAGGATGACGCCGTCCCGACCGATGACGTAGCGGGCCGGCATCGGCAGCGTCCAACTCGGGTCGTCGTTGAACGTCGGCAGATCGTTCTTGAGCTGCTTGTAGAGCTCGACCAGATAGTCGGGCAGGTTGAAGCGCAGGCCGAACGCGGCGCCGACCTTGCCCTTCGCGTCCGACAGGATTGGAAAGGACAGCTTGTTCTGACGCACCGACTTGCGGCTGTTCGGACCGGTCTGTGGCGAGATCGCGACGAGCGAAGCGCCGTACTTGTCGAACTCCGGCTTGGCGGCTTCGAGCGCCTGCAGCTCCATGTTGCAGTAGGGGCACCAAACGCCGCGGTAGAAGCTGAGCACCAGCGGACCGCGCTTCTGCAGGTCGGCCGAACTCACGACATTGCCCTCCGGATCCTTGAGCGAGAAGGTTGGAGCGAGGTCGCCCGCCTTCTTGGCGCGCTTGGCCGCGCCCGATTCAATCAGTTCTGCGGTGGCGCGGTGCATCGTCTCGATGACGGAGCGAGGAACGCTGTAGGGCGGATTTCCAGCCTCGAAATCGGCTTTAAAGGCATCGAGCTTGGCTTGGAGCGACATGACGGTTCTCCTATGACGTCGGCGTGGAGGACGGCGGCGCCGCCCGCTTGGTTGAACTCACGTGCAGAAAGCTAAAGGAGGCCGCCGTATAAGGTAGCGGGCACGACGGACTAGGTGGTGTGGACTCTAAGGATTCCCTTTTAGGCGCAAATCAGATTCAAGACTGCTTTTGGGGAGGCAGTCTTGGGTGTGATGGACCGTTTGGTATTGAGCGACGCGGCTTGGGAGCGGATGGCGCCGCTGATCATAGGTCGCCCCGACCAGAAGGGCTCCACTGGGCGCGACAATCGGATGTTCGTGGAAGGTGTACTTTGGATTGTTCGCACGGGCTCTCCCTGGCGTGATCTCCCGGAGGCGTTCGGGGATTGGAACAGCGTGTTCCGGCGCTTCAGTCGGTGGAGCATCAAGGGCGTCTGGTGGCGGATCTTCGAGGCGATGTCCGATGATCCGGACTTCGAATATTTGATCGTCGATTCCACCATCGTCCGGGCGCATCAGCACGCCGCCGGGGCCAAAAAAGGGGGTCTGAAGATCAGGCGATCGGCCGCTCGCGCGGTGGCCTGAGCACCAAGATACATATGGCCGTTCGTGGCTTGGGATGTCCCGTACGGTTCGCGCTGACCGCAGGCCAGAAGGGCGATGCACCGCAAGCTGCCGCATTGATCGAGGGACTACCTGCCGAGGTCGTCATGGCCGATACGGCCTATGACGCCGATCATTTGCGCCAAGCCATCGCCGCCAAGGGCGCGCTCGCCGTCATCCCCAACAACCCGTCACGCGCACTCAAATACCCGCTGGACAAGCACCTCTATGCCCAGCGTCACCTCGTCGAATGCTGCTTCTCAAAGCTCAAGCAGTTCCGACGCGTCGCAACCCGCTTCGAAAAGACCGCCCGAAATTACCTAGCCGTCGTCACTCTCGCAGCCATCGTCCTTTGGATGCGGTAAGTGTCCACACCACCTAGCGCTTATTCCGGCCCGGAATGAGAACCGCCCAATCTCAGCAGCCACGACAGATGATCAGCTTGCGGTCCAACTCCTGTTCGACCTGCTGTTGCTGGCGTTCCCATGTTGAGACGGCTTCATGACGGGGGACGTCTGCCTGGCGGGGCTGCCGATGGCCGACCGGAGCAAGCCAGGGCAAGCGTGAGGTCAATACGATCGGCGCACGATTCGTGGCGGCCCTGATCGACACATCAGGGTAAACAGCAGCCGTATCTTGCCGGTCGGTTGCGTTCGCCGGCGACAGCAGAGCGGCAAAGACGGCCACGGCAGCGGCTGCGCTGAGTGAGCGCTTCAAGGTCGAGTTGCGGGACATGATGACACTCCTTTCGCAGGAGGCTCGGGATGAGCAACTCCCATGCGTGTCACCGTACTCATCCGCTTGAGACGTTGAATGTCAGTGGGGCTCGAAGACATGCTTGTTCGTCTCACGAACTCCCGAGTGCGCCCCATGGCTGCGGTCGCACGCTGCGCGGTCGCCCAACGCTTGCGGTCGTCCGACATGATGGAGACGGCTAGATCGCGCTCTCGTCGGAGAGAACGGTCGTATGGGCACCTCCGAGATCTTGCCCGACGAAGCCTCCGTGGTTGACAAGGATCTCCGCCTCATGCCCCGCCAGCAGCGACGAGCACCATTCCGGCGACCGCCGAGACCAAACCGCCTCGCGAGCGGCAGTAAGGTCCGATCTTCTCCGAACTTAGGCGTTGAACGAACGTTCGAAGAACCCGACGAAGGCTCGCGCCTTGGCTGTCGCCGCACGGCCGGTCGGAAGCACCGCCCAGAGGTCGAGCGGCGGGAGGCTCCATTCGGACAGGACGGTGCGAACGGCGCCCGATTGCAGTTCGGGACTGAACATCCACTCCGAAGCGATGGTTAGTCCTGCATGAGAGAGCACCGCGGCTCTTACGCCTTCCGCGGCGGTTACCCGCAATCTGCTTTGAACGCTAACGGACAATTCCGTGCTTTCGCGCCTGAAGGACCACACACTGCCTTCTCCCTGCAGATAGACCACGGCCTGGTGCTTGCTCAGCTCGCTCGGAGTAGAGGGTACGCCCGCCCGATCGAAGTAGGTGGGCGTCCCGAGGACGAGCCGCTTGCACCTTGCGACGCGGCGAACGGTCAGCGTCGAGTCCATCATCTTTCCCATCCGGAGCGCCACATCGATGCCCTCCTGGACGAGGTCGATCTGACGGTCGTCCAGGACCACCTCGAGATCCAATTCGGGATGCTGAGCCATGAACTGCGGCAACATCGGAATGAGATGGATGCGTGCGAACGTGACGGCGGCGCAGACGCGCAATCGTCCTTTGAGACCTGCTCCGGCTCCGCGTGCGGCGAGCTCGGCCTCGGCCGCTTCCTCGAGAGCCCGCCTGGCGCGCTCCAGATAACCGAGCCCGGCTTCCGTCGGAGTGAGGCCGCGCGTCGAACGCGTCAGCAGCTTGACCCCGAGGTATTCCTCCAGTTGGGCGACCGATTTGGAGACGGCTGGTTGCCCCACCCGAAGCTGTCGGGCCGCTCCGGAGAAGGAACCCGTTTCAACGACCCGCACGAACGTCTCCATTGAAGCTAGACGATCCATCCTATTCTCCGCGGGAATGAGCGATATCGCTCCGTCCTGTCTGCCATGACTGAGAAGAATTGGCCACTTTCCACGCAAAGGAGAGACGCAATGAGCACGAACGAACACCCGATCGCGAGCCTCGTCCGGGCCGCCGGCGCCGACCGGAGCCGTTCGATCCGCGCGAAGGCGGTCGCAAGCGAAGCGATTCAGATCCTGCGCGCGACCGCAAGGGATGCCTTGTTCGCCTACGCGATGACGGGCAGTGCGGTGGCGAGCCTGGCCATCCTCGTCGCGCCCCATCTCGAGATGTTGCTTCGCTGCTCCGCCCACGGACGCGGCTAGGACATAACGATATCGACCATCGTGGCGGTCGGAGGACCGATTGACATAACGCCATCCCGGCCTTGAATCGGCGAAGAGTTACTTGAAATTAGGAGACCCCGCATGAACCGACCGACTGAACGGCTTGAGGCCACGGATCGTTTGCAGCGCCGGGCGGATCGCGCTGACCTCCCGGGACAGGTGGTGCTCGTTCTGCAAGGCGGCGGCGCATTGGGATCCTATCAGGCCGGTGTCTATCAAGGGCTGCAGGAAGCCGGAATCGAGCCGGACTGGATCATCGGCACCTCGATCGGCGCCATCAACGCAAGTCTGATTGCCGGAAACGAGCCGCAGCGCCGGCTAGAGCGGCTGCATGCGTTCTGGAGCCGCGTACAGCGCGTCGCGCGCTGGGGCTTTGAGGGCGCTTTCCCTGGACTGGACGGACGGTGGTCGCACTGGAGCACGCTGACCCAGGGCATCCCCGGATTTTTCAAGCCGAACCCGCTTGCCTATGCCGGAGACGCCTTTCCGCTGGGCGCCGACCACGCCGGCTACTACTCGACGGCGCCGCTCGAACACACTCTTGCCGAGCTGGTGAACTTCGACCTGATCAATCAGGGAAGGCCGCGCCTGACTGTGGGCGCGGCGCATGTGCGAACCAGCCGGATGCGCTATTTCGACACCCGCGATGGCAGGCTCGACGTGAGGCATATCATGGCTTCTGGGGCTCTTCCGCCTGCCTTTCCGCCCGTGCGTATCGACGGCGAACTTTACTGGGACGGCGGCATCCTTTCCAATACGCCCACCGAGGCGGTATTCGATGACGATCCGCGAAGAGACTCGGTTATCTTCTCTGTCCATTTGTGGAATCCGGTGGGACCCGAGCCGACGACGATGGCCGATGTTCTCAACCGTCACAAGGACGCCCAATATTCGAGCCGCATTGCGAGCCAGATCGCGCGCCTCCAGCAGACGCATCGTTTGCGTCACGTCATCAACGAGCTCGCGTCGCGGCTGCCCGAAAACGAGCACAGCAACCCGGAAGTCAGGGAGTTGCTGGGCTACGGCTGCCAGACCCGTATGCATGTGGTCCAATTGCTCGCGCCGCAGTTGGTCCACGATGATCACACCAAGGACATCGATTTCAGCCAGGCCGGAATCCGGCGGCGTTGGGAAGCAGGTTACGCGCACGCCAACGCGGTGCTCGCGCGCAAGCCATGGCTGGCCCAGTTCGACCCGTTGTCGGGTGTCATCCTTCACGAAGCCAAGAATTTGGGGACGCCCGCCGCCGAATGAGCGGCCGCGAGTCAGGCGCCGGCGGCCACGCTCAACTGGTAGAGCCGACCCGTGGCATCTAGATCCTCCACCCGCCATGCGCCGCCGACGCCGGCGATCATCCAGCTGAGCAGCGCCCAAAGATCAGCGTCGATCTCCGGATCGTTCAACGGCTCCAACGCATCGGGCACGGCGTAGACCTCGATCCCGTCGGGAAACGGTTCTCCGCTGCGGCCGATGAAGACGAGCGCGTAGACCATTCCCGAGGGCGCCAGCACGTAGCCGGGACGTGATAAGGCGTTCGCGTCCAGAGAAAACTGCTTGACGAAGAATTCGCGGAATTCCGGGTAATGTCCGACGCGGTCTTCGGCGAGCACAAACGCTCTCCTCTTGCCTTCGAGTGTCGGATTTTCGATGACGTGGATCGTTGTCATGACTGCCTTCCCTCGATGCGGTCCAGGAAACCGTTGATCTTGCCGGCGATCTCCTCGCCGGAGTCCTCCTGCAAAAAGTGCCGGCCCGTCACCAGCTCGGGTCCCTCGGCATGCGGCAAGAGCTCTTTGAAGCGTGTTGCGAACGTCTTGTGGTCGAAGACCTCGTCTTCCCGCCCCCAGACCAGCAGTGTCGGGAGTTTTGACTTCTTCAGCTCGCGTTCGAGCCATTCGAAGCGGGCCAAGGCGCGCGCGCTCTTGTCGAGCGGGATCCAGCGCGGCCAGGTCCAGGTAAGCAGACGCGACGCGGGATCCGGCAGGACGCTCTCATAGACACTCTGGGCCTCTGCCCTGAACCTCTTGCGGTCGACCACGGAAAGATACATTCCGCGGCCTGCAAGCGCGTTGTGGCGTCCGAGAAGGTAGGGCCCGACGAGGGGCGCATGCATCATGCGCCAAGGGAAAATCCGCTTGTGGAATTCGGCCGGAGGCAGCGGCCAGGCCCACGTGCTCATGATCACCAGAGCGCGGACGCGGTCCGGATTGGACAGGGCGAACCCGAGGCCGGTAGGTCCTCCCCAGTCGTGACAGACGATGGTCGCGTTGCGCACATCGAGCTGTCGCAACAGGCCGGTCAGATTGGCGATGTGGCCGTCGAGCGTGTGGGCCTGTTCGCGGACAGGCTTCTCGGACAGCCCGAAGCCGACCATGTCCGGAACGATCACGCGCCTACCCGCCGCAGTCAGCGGTTTGATAAATTTCCGGTACAGAAATCCCCAAGCCGGATTGCCGTGCAGGAGAACGACCGGATCGCCGATGCCCTCGTCGACGTAGTGCATGCGCCAGCCGTTGACTTGCTTGAATTTCGGTTCGTACGGCCATTGCTCTTGCGCGAACTGCTGCACCGATCTCGATGCGTCCATCTTTTTCCTCCCTATCCGAAGAAGATCACGGCCTGGCCGTTGAGGCCCGGCAGCTTGGCCGCTGGTCCCAAAGATTTGCCTGTCGCGTAATCGAACGCGACGACTTCGTCCTGGGCCACGCAGTAGAGCTTCCCGTCCGACCCGAAGCGAAGGCCCCGTGGTTTCCTGAATTGGGTCGTGCGATCCGGAGAAAGTACGCGAACAAGCCGGCCATCGGATCGATCGTATTCGCGGATGCTCGTCATTGCATCCGGATCTCCGAAGGGATGCTCGCTGCTCACGACCACATTGCCGTTCGGTGCGATTGCTAGATCGAGCGGGCTCAGCTCCGGATCTTCGATTTTCCAAGCAGAGTTGAGCTTCCGCGCCCGACCGAACGCCAAAATAGTGTTGTCGCCCGCGCCGCCCGGACCGATGCCGGACGCGAGAAAAAGGGTGCCGTCCGGGCCGAATGCAAAACCACGGGGAAACGGGACCACCATGGAAGGGAGAATGGCTTCCCCCGGGGCATCGAGCGTCGGCGCAAAGGCGAGGATCGTCCGCGCGGCGCGCGATCCGACATGGTA
Organism: Bradyrhizobium sp. JR3.5; assembly: GCF_054057015.1. Classification (NCBI taxonomy): domain Bacteria; kingdom Pseudomonadati; phylum Pseudomonadota; class Alphaproteobacteria; order Hyphomicrobiales; family Nitrobacteraceae; genus Bradyrhizobium; species Bradyrhizobium sp. JR3.5. Next base: position 3,115,520 of record NZ_JBSRYV010000001.1, on the reverse strand, counting down.
GCGCCCATCTGGCCCAAAATTCCCGCCGCCCGGGTTCAAGCCCGCTATCAGCCCACTGTCACCTACGACTTGACCCTTGCGGTCGAGTGCCAAAATGCGGTTCGAGCCACTGTTAAGAAAGAGGAAGGCACCTCTGATGCCGACACCGCGCGGATCGACAATCCGGGCGTCCTCACTGAACGGGCCAAGCTGCTTGCCGTCCGCATCAAAGGCCAAGAAATTGCCGTAACCCGTGCCATTCACGCCCGAGGCGCTCGTCACAAGAAGGACCATGGAGAAGCTCCTGCGGTTATGCTCAAGCGATCATCTCGAGGGCCAGAGCGATCCCCTGGCCGCCGCCGATGCACATCGTGACAATACCTTTCGTGAGGCCGTCCCGACGCATCGAATGGAGAAGGCGGGTCGTCAGCACAGCGCCTGTCGCCCCGATGGGATGACCATGTGCAATCGCGCCACCCTCGACGTTCACGATCTCGGGCGGCAGGCTGAGTTCCCGCATGACCGCAAGCGTTATGGCGGCAAAGGCCTCGTTGATTTCAACACGCTCGACGTCACCATTGCTCCAGCCGGCGCGCGCCAGCGCCTGTCTGACGGCGGGGATCGGGCCGAGCCCGAACATGCCCGGTTCCACCGCAGCGATGCCGTACGACACCAGTCGGGCAATCGGCGACAGACCGCGTTTGACCGCCCAATCCTCTCCTGCCAGCACCATCGCCGCAGCGGCCGTATTCAAGCCCGGCGCATTGCCGGCGGTGATCGTACCGCCATCGCGGAAAGCCCGGCTTCAGCTTGGCCAGCGCCTCGATCGTCGCGTCCGGACGGTTATGCTCGTCGACCCGGAACGTGCTCGGTCCCTTTCGCACGCGAACTTCGACGGGCACGATCTCGCCGTCGAATTTACCGGCGCTCTGCGCTGCAGAGAAGCGTCTATGAGAACGCAAGGCCCATTCGTCTTGCTGCGCGCGGCTGATCTGAAACTTTGTGACCAGGTCTTCCGTGTGCCAGCCCGAGTGCGCGTCTGAGAAGGCATCGTTGAGGCCGTCGCGCAACACGCTGTCGTAGATGGAGCCGTCCCCCAAGCGGTGGCCCCATCGGCCGTGCGCGACCAGGTACGGAGCTGCGTCCATGTTCTCCATGCCGCCGGCGATGGCTGCATCCACCGAGCCCATCAAGATTTCGTGTGCCGCGGAAACGATTGCCTGCGCGCCGGAGCCGCAGACGCGATTCACCGTCATGGCAGGTACCTGCACCGGAAGTCCCCCGTGGATCGCGGCCTGGCGCGCGGGATTCATCTTGTTGCCGGCCTGCACCGTGTTTCCCATGACGACCGTGCCGATCTCGTCAGGCCGCAGGTTGGAACGCTGAAGAGCGGCATTGATGGCCGCCGCACCCAGTTCGACGGCCGGAATATCCTTCAAGGTGCCGCCGAATGTTCCGATGGCCGTTCGAACCGGCTCAACGATCACGACCGAGTGCTTCGATGTCATGAGAAAAGGCCTCCACCGAGATGACGCGCAGGGAACGCGTGCTTACCCAAATTGCGGCGCCGGCGACGATCTCGGCAGAGCGCTTGTCGCAATAACGTCTATTCCTGCTTGGAATAGAGCGCCTTTTTTCATCGAAATCGTGCCTCGCCAGGCTCCAAACTTGTCGACTTCGCGCCGTCGGCGTATGCTGTACCTCCTTGTTTGCACTGCAATTTCGGCCGCATCCGACAGACGAGCCGATGGGTGGACGCGCTGGCGGGCGAGTCGCCCAAGGGAGGGAACGCGCGCTAGAATACGGCGGGTCCGGCGCGGGCAGTTGCCTTGCGCAAAGAGAGCCGCGATAGCGAGCTAACACCGCGGAATGCTTGTATGAACGCTCGTCGCAACATCCAGCCCGGTGACGTGTTTTCCTTTGGTCCGTTCAGTCTGTCCGTGGCGGGCAGGCTGCTCAAGAGGGATGACGAGACGATACCGCTTGGCGGACGCGCCCTCGACGTCCTGATCGCCCTGATGGAACGGGCGGGCCAGGTCGTCAGCTACAGCGAACTGATCTCGCTCGCGTGGCCAAATGTGACAGTGGATGAGGCCAATCTCCGCGTTCAGATTGCAACCTTGCGGAAAGCGCTCGGCGGAGAGGAAGGGGCTCGCTACATATCGAACGTTGCCGGTCGCGGCTATTGTTTTGTCGCGCCCGTGTCGTGTTCGACGGAGCCACTGACCGTTGCGGGAGGATCTCCGGACGGCGAGCAGCCCAGAAGACTGCCGCCGCCATTGGCGCGGATGGTCGGTCGAGATGAAGCTGTTCGAGCCGTATCGGAGCAGCTCGTCACGGACCGTTTCGTGAGCATCGTCGGTCCAGGCGGCATAGGCAAGACCACCGTGGCCATTTCGGTGGCGCACGCATTGTTGAGTGGTTTCAGTGGTGCCGTTTCCTTTGTCGATCTGAGCGCGTTGACGAATGCCCAGCTCGTTCCAGCCGCAGTCGCCTCTGCGCTCGGCTTCATGATCCAGGCTCACGATCCCTACGGCAGCCTTGTGGCGTTCCTGGGCGACAGGAAGATCCTCCTCGTTCTCGACAACTGCGAGCACGTGATCGATGCGGCGGCGAAATTGGCTGAACGGGTCGTCGGCGAAGCACCGCAAGCGCATATCCTGGCGACCAGCCGCGAAGCGCTGCGGGTTGAGGGTGAACGCGTCCATTTGTTGTATTCACTCGATTGTCCGCCCGCGGAGAATGCCGACCTCACTGCCGCGGAAGTGCTGAGATTTTCGGCGGCTCAGCTTTTCATGGAACGGGCTGTAGCGAGTGGCTATCGCGCAGCGTTGAGCGACGTAGACGCACCGACCGTCGCAATGATCTGTCGTCGGCTCGATGGGATCGCCCTCGCCATCGAACTCGCCGGCGGTCGCGCAGGCTCTCTCGGGATTCGTGGAATCTGGGAATTGCTCGACAATCGCTTCAGTATGCTTTGGCATGGACGCCGAACCGCGCTCCCTCGACATCAGACGCTGAACGCGATGCTCGATTGGAGTTACAACCTCCTTCCCGATCACGAAAAGGCTGTCTTTCGGAGGCTCTCGGTCTTCGTGGGAGATTTCACGATTGAGGCAGCCTGCGCTGTTGCGTCGGGAACCGACCTGGATGAGGCGCGCGTTGCGGAGAACATCCAAGGCCTACTTGAGAAGTCGCTGCTATCGACCACTCAGGCGATCGGGTCCGTACTCCACCGGATGCTCGACACGACACGCGCATATGCCAGAGCAAAACTCGACGAACGAGGGGAAGTCGCTCACGTTGCCCGACTTCACGCTGAATTCTATTTCAAGTTTCTCCAAAGCGACGAGATCCTCCGCTCAAGGATCGGTAGGCACGATCTATCCGTATACGCACCACACATCAGCAACGTGCGTGCGGCGCTTGAGTGGGCGCTGTCCGATCGCCGCGATTCGGCCTTTGGAGTGGCTCTTGTTGCGCAGGCGGCGCCGCTTCTGCTCGGCCTATCTCTGTTGGAAGAGTGCAGGCGCTTCTGCGAAAGGGCCCTGGCCGTTATCGACGATATCGGCGATTGCGCGAGAACGGAGATGATTCTCCAGGAGTCGCTGGCTCTGGCGTCGATGTACACCCGCGGGAACCACGGCACGGTTCGCGCGGCGATCGATCGCGGGCTCGCGCTGGCCGAAGCGCTCGGGGACAGGTCCCGCCAGTTGCAGCTGCTCGCAAGCTTGAATCTCCTCCTCGTCCGGAAAGGCGACCTTCAGGGCGCCAGGGCGGCTGTTGAGCGTGGAAGGAGCGTAGCACAGGCAATATCAGATCCTGCGGGCCTCATTTGGGCCGAGTGGATGATAGGTGTCTCGCACCACGTGAGTGGAGATCAAGCCGCGGCGCAGTCTCATCTCGAAAGAGGAATGTCGCTTGCAGCCGAACTCGGCTCGCATCACGCCAACTACTTCGGAACTGTCAATCGAATAGGAGCTATCGTGGCTCTTGCTCGAGTCCTGTGGCTGCGCGGGTTTCCCGACCGGGCAACAGGAGCCGCGCTGAAGGCAATTGAGGAAATGAGCCGCGGCCGAAATCATCCGGTCTCTGTTTGCACCTCACTTCTCTATGGCGGTTCGGTGATTTTCTGGACGGGTGATTTCACTAGAGCGTGGAAATTGGTCGAGCAGTTGATCGGGTTTGCCGGACGACACTCGTTGGGACCCTATCGTGCCGCGGGGATTGGGCTGAAGGGCGAACTGCAGGTCGCGAGCGACGAGGTGCGGGCGGGAATACAGTCATTGAGGGAAGCTTTGGAAATCATGCAGGTTGAGCAGTACAATGTGGTTCGCGGCACCCTTATGGGGGCGCTCGCAGGTGGCCTTCTAAGGGTGGGGGACCTGGAACACGCGCTCTTCACGGTGAATAGTGCAATTTCTCGATCGATCGAAACGCGCGCCGAATTTGACTTGCCCGAATTGTTGCGTATCAAAGGGCAAATCTTCGCAGCGCGAAAGGACCACCTTGCGGCGACGACATGTGTGAAGGAGTCGATTGCTAAAGCTCGGACTCAACGTGCGCTCAGTCTCGAGCTCAGATCCGTCATGACACTCGCACGTCTTTTTCAGGACGGAGGCGAGAGTGCGGAGGCGCGTCAATGCGTGGCTGGTGTGTACGACCGATTTACGGAAGGATTCGATACTGCGGATCTAAAATTGGCGCATGCGATCATAACGGCATAGCCCAAAATCGATGCAGCTTGCGTAGGTTAAGCAGAGATCTACAGGTGTAAGAGTCCGATTTACAAGTTTTTACATCATACAATGAGCAAAGGTTCGGCAACTGGGGCATGTTGTTGGGTATGATGTCAATCCCGACGGTCGCTGATTCATATGCCAAGCCCCCGTTCTTCGACGAATGGACCGACTACGCTTCCACCCCTAATTTCGGAGTTTGTGGGCGCTGCGAATAGCTTCGACCTGGATCGGTTGATGGCCACATTTGCCCATGACGCGCTCGTCAACGATCAACTGCGCGACTACTGGGGTGAGACTGCCGTTAGGAACTGGGCGGAGCGGGACATCATCGGCGAGAAATTGTCGATCGCGGTTACAAAAGTTGTGAGTCATTACGGCAATTTCATTGTCACTGCCAATGTTGATGGAAACTTCGACAAGCGCGGCTTGCCGGACCCTCTTGCCCTGGCCCTTTACTTCACGCCCCACAACGAACTCATCGTCCAATTGATCATTCTGCGCAATCGTCACGATATCTGACGTTCACCAGCCGTCGGGTCCCCAATTTCCAGCAATGTTTGCTCGCCCGTCACGATTTACAAAATCTTAGAACCTTTAACTCGCCTCCGACAAGAAGTTGCGCGACGTTAGCGTCAGCGGTTTTCCATTTTCGCCACGCGATCCGAAGAGGGAGCGGACGAAGCTGGACACTCCGCGCAAGGAGAGGAACGGAACGCAATCGGGAGGACGTCTCGGGAGCCCTGCGCGGCCCATCGCCGCTGCTCAAGGGAATTGATGGCTCATTTGCAGAAGGAGACCCATTCCCCATCGGAATAAATAATATCGCCAGATCGCGTCTGCCGCAGCGCCGGGGAATGGGTGAGGATCCGGTCCCACATTGTGACCTCGAGAAGGGAGAGAAAAATGATCAACGGCTTCACGCTTCACGACACAAACACCGCGCGGCGGCTTCCACTGAAATCCTCAACGGCGTTCAGAAGTCTTGGGGTTTCGTGCCCAACCTGCACCGCGTCCTCGCACAAAGTCCGGCAGCACTTGAGGCCTACAGCTCCCTTTGGGGGATCGCCGAAAAGACGAGTTTCACCCCGCAGGAGCGCAACATCGTCTATCTCGCTATCATCTACGAGAACGAGTGCACTTATTGCATGGCCGGTCACACCAATCTGTCGCGCATGGCCAAGGTAGAGCCGGAGGCGATCTCCGCCGTCCGCGAGGGCCGCCCCATCGCCGACGCGAAGCTCGAGGCCTTGCGCCAGTTCGCGGCCAAGGTCACCCGGCAGCGCGGCGTCGTGAGCCAGGCCGACGTCGCCGCCTTCAAGGCCGCGGGCTACGACAATCAGTCGGTGCTGGATGTGCTCGTCCTCGCCGCGACCAAGCTCATCTCCAACTACACCAATCATCTCGCCGAGACCCCGAACGATTCGTTCATGAAGGGCGCCGAGTGGAATGCGCCCGGCAAACTGAAGCCGGCCGCCTGACGGCACCGAAGGCTGTCCTCGCTATTGCGCGGGGGCGGCCTTTGCACCTGGCGCACAAGGAGACCGGAGATGATCCAGCTCTACTACTGGCCCACGCCGAACGGCCACAAGATCACGATGTTCCTGGAAGAAGCCGGGCTGGAGTACGCGATCCATCCGGTCGACATCAGCGCCGGCGATCAGTTCAAGCCCGACTTTCTCGCGATCTCGCCGAACAACCGCATGCCGGCGATCATCGACACCGCGCCCGCTGACCGTGGGGAGGTAATCAGCGTGTTCGAGTCGGGTGCCGTTCTGCTGTACCTAGCTGAGAAGACCGGCCGCTTCCTGCCCAAGGACGTACGTGGCCGCAAGACCGCGACGGAATGGTTGTTTTGGCAGGTCGGTGGCCTTGGGCCGATGGCCGGTCAGAACCACCATTTCGGAGTCTACGCGCCGACCAAGATCCCCTACGCGATCGACCGCTACGTCAAGGAGACGAACCGTCTTTACGGCGTGCTCGATCGGCACCTCGAAAACCGCGCGTTTATCGTCGGCGACACCTACAGCATCGCCGACATGGCATCCTATCCATGGGTCGTGCTCTGGAAGCGCCAGCAGCAGAATCTGGACGACTTCCCGAACCTGCGGCGCTGGTTCCATGCGGTGCGCCAGCGCCCCGGCACGCAGCGGGCCTACGCGAAAGGCGAACCATACTCGAGCCGCCCTGCGGTTACGGAAGAGGGAAAGAAGATCCTCTTCGGGCAAACAGCGAGCAGGGTGTCGGTGGCCTGACGGAGAGATAGAATCTCGTTTCACGCGATGGAAGGAGAACAGCCATGAAGTCCTCGTCGGAAAACATGCAGGCGTCCGAAAGCAGGTCCATCGATCAAAGGAAGATCGCTTACCAGAAACCGCAGCCCATTGGCATGGTGCCGGATGTATTCGTCGGCTCTGCGCTGGAGCTTGACGGGGACGAGCGGGAATGGGTGCCGCAATCGCCGACCGTCGCCTTCAGGCCGCTCGTGCTCAATGTGAGAAGGCTACTACATCAACATCCTTCGAGTCCGATCCTCTGGCGTGTTGTCGCGCCACCGGCATTCCGGACCGGTGCATGCCTTCACGTTGCGAGGAAGCTGGCGGTACCTCGAGCACGACTGGGTCGCGTCCCCTGGGGACTATGCGTTCGAGCCGCCCGGCGAGACGCACACGCTTGTTGTTCCGGATGACGTCAAGGAGATGGCCACGCTCTTCCACGTGACGGGCGGGTACACGTACGTCGATCCTTACGGCGAGGCGCTCGGATACGAAGATGTCTTCACCAAGCTCGAACACGCCATGCAGCACTACGAAGCCGCCGGGCTCGGCAAGGACTATGTGAAGAGGATCGTGCGATGACGAGAAGAGAGACTGTCGATATGGGGGGCGTGCCGATCAGTTATCTGACAGCCGGAAAAGGCGGCCCCTTGGTTCTCCTGCTTCACGGCACCTATTGGAGCCGCGTCTGGCAGCCTGTGCTCGAGGGCATCGCTTCCGCCGGTCTCCGCCCAGTGGCGGTCGATTTCCCCGGCTTCGGCCGCTCCGGAGGCGAACTCGGCCCTGAGCGAGGCTTCGGTACCACGTCTTTCGGCTTGGCTCGTACGTTTCCTCCAGATGCTCGGGCACAAGGGCCCGGTCATGGTTGCCGGCCACGATATCGGGGGAGGCGTCGCGCAGCATCTGATGCTTGCAAGGGAGGTGGAGGTGCCGCGCGTGGCCGTCGTGAATGGGATCATGTACGATTCATGGCCGGTACCTGGCGTTGCCCGCTTCCGGGATCCGGCGGTCGCTACGGCAACGACGCCCGACGACATTTTGGCTGCGCGTCGCGTATCCGTCGTGAAGGCGCTCGGACGACCGGCCAGCGAGGCCGAGATCGCGGAGTATCTCGATCCCTGGACAGACCCGAGGGTTGCCCGCTCCTGGCTGGCGCTCGCGGGCGCCGCGGACCACCGCTACACCATGGAGATGCTGCCGGCTCTTCTGCAGTCAAAGACGCCCAAGCTTCTGGTGTGGGGCGAGGACGACCCGTTTCAGACGATCGACTATGCCGAACGCTACGCACGGGAGATCCCGGAAACGCGGCTCGTCCGGATCAAGTCTGCCGGTCACATTCCGATGGAGAACGATCCCAAGGCGGTGGCTGGAGCTCTGGCAGAGTTCTTCGCCGCCGAACGCTGAGGGAGGGCTGCAATGAAGATTGCTATCCTGGACGACTACCAGAATGTGGCGCTGCGGCTCGCTGACTGGTCTGCCGTCCGTCGGCACGCCGAGATTGTCGTATTCAATGACCACCTGGTCGAGCCCTCGGCGGTCATCGAACGGTTGCGACCGTTCGATGTGGTGTGCATCATGCGTGAGCGCACGCCGCTTCCAAGGGAGATCCTGCAGCAGCTCCCGAACCTCAAGCTGATAGCTTCGACGGGACCGCGAAACGCGTCCATCGACAGCCAGGGCGCAACCGATCTCGGCATCGCGCTCACCGCGACGGGCTACGATTCTACCCCGACCATCGAGTTCACCTGGTCGCTGATTCTGGCGAGCATGCGGGGCATCGACCGGGAGGCAGCGTCGCTCAGGGCGGGTGGGTGGCAGATCGGGCTCGGCTCGAACCTGCGGGGCAAAACGCTCGCGGTCGTCGGATTGGGCAACATCGGGAAAGAGGTCGCGCGTATCGGCCTTGCCTTTGGCATGAAGGTCATCGCTTGGAGCCAGAACCTGACCGAGGAGACGGCCAGTGCCGCCGGCGTCACCCGCGTCGACAAGCCGACACTATTTCGCGAGGCGGACGTCGTCACGGTGCATGTCGTCCTGAGCAGGCGCACCACAGACCTAATCGGGCGCTCCGAGTTCGCCCTGATGAAACAGACGGCGAGGCTCGTCAACACATCGCGCGGTCCGATCGTGGACGAAGCGGCTCTGATCGAAGCGCTGCAGGTGCGCCGGATCGCCGGCGCCGCCGTCGATGTGTTCGACATGGAGCCGTTGCCTATCGATCACCCCTTCCGGAAACTGGAAAACGTCCTGGCGACGCCTCACATCGGCTACGTGACCGAAGATCTATATCGGACCTTCTACGGCGATGCCGCAGCCAACATCACGAAGTGGCTCGAGGCCAACGCCGCGCCTGCGTAACCCGTCCTCACGCGCGACAAACGCTTACTAGACAACGAGGATTGAAATCATGAGCGCGACCAATCAGAGCAAAGACATTCCGAAGAAGGTCTTGATCACAGGTGCTAGCGGCCTGCTGGGCGTCGCGGCCATCGAGAGGTTTCTTGACGCGGGTTGGGAGGTCGTCGGCGTCTCGCGCCGCAAGCCAGCGCTGCCGAGCGGCCGCAACGTCGACTTTCTGTCGGTCGATTTGCGTGACCAGGACAAGACCCGAGCCGCATTCGAACCGCTGACCGACGTCACACACATCGCCTATACGGCTCTCCACGAAAAGCCCGAGCTGGTCGCCGGCTGGTCGAGCAAGGATCAGATCGAGACCAACAATGCCATGCTGCGCAACGTGGTCGAGCCGATCGTCCGCGGCGCCAGGAATTTCCAGCACATCAGCATTCTGCAGGGGACGAAGGTCTACGGCGTCCACCTGCATCCCATTCCCATCCCAGCTCGCGAACGTGATGCCCGCAAGGACCACCCGAACTTCTTCTTCGACCAGGAAGCCTATGTCGGCGAGATGGGTGCCAAGCACGGTTTCAACTACACGGCTCTGCGTCCGCAGCTCGTCACCGGTCCCACCCCAGGCGCGTTGAATGTTCTCCCTGCCATCGGAGTCTACGCGGCGATCCGCCGCGAGAAGGGGGAGCCGCTCGGCTTCCCGGGCGGCCCGTCGTTCGTCTGGGAAGCGGCCGATGCAGATCTCGTCGGGGACGTGGCGGTTTGGGCTGCGCAGTCGCCTCAGGCAGCGAACGAGGCTTTCAACATCACCAACGGCGACGTGTTCGAGTGGCGCAATGTGTGGCCGGGCATCGCCGAAACTCTCGGTGTCGAGGCCGGACCGGACACGCCAATGAGTGTGACGGCGTACCTCGCGGAAAACGCCGACGTTTGGGACAAGATCGTCGCGAGGTATGGTCTTCGCTCGCGGAACCTGCGGGATCTGGTCGGTCAAGGGGACCAGCATGCCGACTTCGCTTTCGCCTATGGCGCCCCGGCGGGACCGAGGGCCTTCGTGAGCACCGTTAAGCTGCGCCAGGCCGGCTTCGCAAAGGTGGTCGATACGGAGGTGTCGTTCCGCAAGGCCCTGCAGTCTCTGATCGGCAATAAGCTCTTGCCGCCGGCCTCGAAGCAGGTGGCTGCCCGGCTCTCAGTCGCATCCTGATCGGAAGGAAGAGAATGATGCCAAGACTGCAAGGCAAAGTGGCGCTCATAACAGGCGGTAGCAGTGGTCTCGGACTCGCGACGGCCCAGCGGTTTGCGAGGGAGGGGGCATTTGTCTACATCACAGGTCGCCGCCAGGACGAGCTCAAAATGGCGGTTACCCTGATTGGAGAGCGTGCGGCGGCCGTTCGAGGGGACGTCCAGAACCTCCAGGATCTCGATCGGCTCTACGAGAGGATCCGGAGCGAGAAGGGAAGGATCGACATTCTGGTCGCAAACGCGGGCTTCATCGATCCGCAACCGCTCGTTGAGGCGACGGAAGAAAATTTCGACAAGACCTTCGGCATCAATGTACGCGGGCTTCTCTTCACGGTTCAGAAGGCGCTGCCTCTCTTCCGTGACGGAGGCGCCATCGTCCTGATTTCGTCCATCGCCGCGTTCAAGGGCATTCCGCGCTACACCGCCTACAGCGCAACCAAGGCCAGCGTTCGCTCCTTTGTGCGCACGTGGACGGCCGAACTGAAGGACCGCGGCATCCGTATCAACGCGATCAGTCCCGGCGCGATTGACACGCCCATCATCGACGCTCAGGCGGCAACGAAAGAAGGCGCCGACGCGATCAGGGAGAGCTTCAAGGCTGCCACCCCGCTCAACCGCCTAGGTCGCCCGGAGGAGATTGCTGCGGCAGCGCTGTTCCTGGCTTCTGACGAAAGCAGCTACGTGGCCGGGAGCTGATCTCGTCGTCGATGGCGGACTGAGCGCGCTTTGAGTTTGGGGAGGCTATGTTCGCAATCCCGCGTTGCTACAGTCACTTCATCTTTGGCGTCATCCAATCGGGATTGCGAGCCTTTCCGCGTCCGCAACCGGCCATTTCCTGTGGAATTGGCTCGGCTCATGGCTGGTTTCTTGGGCCGTGATGTTGCCTGTTGTCCTGCTCGCCGCGCCGATAGTACGATCATTATCAATGGCTCTTACACGAGAAGAGTCGACGGACTAAGGGCGCCAGCGCTGCAAACGCGTGATCGCGTTCAGTTTCGCCCCCTGGACTGAAAGACTTCTAACTGCAGTCCTTCAGTAGTCGACAATTACGCCGAAACATGTGCAGGCGAAGTCATGCGGGGCAAACTTTGCGGGAGGGCAGCTCTTCGCAGTTCGACTGACTATTGACGGTATCGGGCGGAAATTGGCGAGAGGCCAAGAGGAGGCCGTTCCGACTTAGTATACGTCTACTGCGTCGATTGATTCCGATACTTGCCGAAGTTACCATGCCTCCGAGCCGCGCAAATTTTACTGTGAATTCAAGATCGAAAAGTTGGGACGGATGTACCGCCGGGATTTGTCCGTCAGCTTTGAGAGATTGTGCTTGCGACTCAACGCGGTACAGAAGTCATAGATAATTGAGTGGGAGTAGGGCGGCCGGCCGCGATCGCGCAGTTTTGCGTAGTCTGGTGGAGTTGATCTCGCTTCCTTTCGCACTGGGGACGCTAACCGAAGTAGTGAGCTCGGCTTATCCCGGTGGAGGTCGGTAATCCACCTCGCTTTGCTAACAGCGTATTCCAGCGGGCTTGATCGTACAGAAGGGCGGGGCGTCCAAAGATCCAGCTTCGAGTTCCGGCAAGCTTTGGTGACAAAGCCGACATTGGCAGGAACGCGAACGTCTGCGCGGCAACCGTCGACAGGGGATCGGCGACCTCCAAGTTGACGGATAGCCGATCTCAACTAGCGGGCCCAGCCCGGACCAATCGGGCATCGGCCATCATGTCTCGTAGACGCGCGCACTGACGGGAAGGGCGAAGGAGCCCGAGAGCACGTCATGTCCGCCGATGTTCTTGCAGAGCGTTTTGGTCTGGCAACTAGCTGGGGTAGCATTCGAGCTTCATTTCAGTGGGAGGCGGTGGTGCGGTCGCAGCGCGAAACTCCAGCGCGTACGACGGGCGGAGCGGCGTCCCCGTGGCCGTGGACCATGCTGGCGTGGGCCGCGCTGGTGGTGGCGATCGCCGCGTCGTCCAGGCCCGCGGTCCCGGTCATCTGGGGCGACACGCCATCCTTCGTGGAATCTGCATTTCGTACGCTCGAGGCCGGACAGCCGACGGTGGCGGGTGGGCGCGATCCGGGCTACCCGGCGTTGCTGGGCGTGACGTTCGCGTTCGGAGGCGACCTCGGGACGGTGGTGCGCCTGCAGCAGGCGGCGTGGACTATCCTGATCCTGGCGCTTGCAGCAACCGCGCAGGCGACGACGCGCAACGCCGGTGGGCTTGTGCCGATCATCCTCGTGGCGACGTATCCGGGCCTGCTGCTGTTCAGGAATGTCATCACCTCGGAGCTTTTCTTTACGGTCTTCCTCAATCTCGCAATGGCCGGATTGCTCGTTACCACCTGCGTCAACAAAACGGCGCGGTGTTACGCGGTCGCTGCCGCTATCCTATGTGCGGCGCTCTCGGCCTGCTTGAGGTCGCAAGGAGCCCTGGTCCCGATCGTCGCCGTCCTGGTGGGCGCTAGCCTCGCCCGCCCAGACACGCCTGTGCGCCTTGCCGTGATTGCCGTGTCCGTCGCGGCAGCGCTGGGGCTCCTCGCCACCGGTTCCCGGTTCGGGGCTTCCAACTCCGATCAAGCCTCCATCGTGTTCGTCCCCAAGACATTGTTCTGTAATCACCTGAACATCGTGCTCGCAAGCGATGCAGCGCGACGCGAGATCGCGTCGGCGGCCGGAGACCGCGCCGAGGCCACGATGGCGCGGCTTGTCGCCGACTTCGCGGCGGAGCCGGGTCGGTGGCCGGCACTCGGGTTCTTCGGCGACGCGTGCCTCTTCGACACTACACTGGATCGAGACGTCGCCCGCGATACCGGAAATGCCGACGGCGCGGCGAGAGCGTATCGGCGCATCTTCCTGGCCGCCGTGCGCGACCGACCGCTGGCCTACGCGGGCAAGGTCGCCCGTCAGATGGCCTATGGGGCCACGGTCGCATGGCCGGCTTACGGACTCGACCCTGCCATCCCGGTGTCGACCGACGATGTGCCGCACGTGTCCGACATCATGACGCGGCACGGCCGGGCGGCTCAGCCGATCGATCTGCAAGGCGGACCAGTTCGGATCGGCCTGCTGTCTGATTTCCCAGTCATCTCCGCCTATCTGTTCAGGGCCTTGTCCATCGCGTTCGTCATCGCCGTAATATATTGGACGGTGACCGCCGTGTGGCGTTGGCGCCCCGAGTTCTCAGCGCGCGGAGGTATCGTCATCGTGATGTGGGCGGCCTCGATCGGGACCGCCGCCGGCGCCCACACCCTCGACGTCTGGCGATACCTAATTCCCGCAGTGCCGATGGTCGGCCTCATGCTGGCCCTTTTTACTGTCGAACTGGTCGAAATTATTGCATGCCTGCGGAGGGGCTAAGCGCATCGTTCGCGAGCTCCGGTGCGCAGAAAGGCGAGCGCATCGCTCTAGCGCCGCAACGTTGGCTGTCTCCTGAACCTGTGAGCTGTCTTTGGAAGAAATTCGTCCCTACGGAGCAAGCTCAAGACGAATGAACGACATCTCCTATTCCGGAGGCCGCAGGGCCAAATAAGCAAGCCGCCGTAACTCGCGACGGCCACGCACGACAGTGTCGAGAATCATTCCACTGAAGAAGCTAAGGAAGGCGAGTATCATGAGTCCTGTCGAAAGAACCGCGGTTGGCAAACGCGGCACTAAGCCGATCTGAACATACGTGACGGCAAGAGGTGCCGCGATCACGATCGAAACGAACCCAAGCAACGTGCCAATGATACCGAAAAAAAGCATCGGTCTTTCAATTCGAAATAGCGTCAGGATGGTCAACAGGATGCGACAGCCGTCGCGGAACGGGGAGAGCTTGGACTTCGAACCTTCCGGCCGTACTTTGTAAGCAGTCCCGATCTCGGCCACTGGCATGTGCAACCCAAGAGCATGGATGCTGATCTCCGTCTCTACCTCAAAACCTTCCGAGAGGGCGGGGAAGCTTTTTACGAACCGGCGCGAGAATACGCGATAGCCCGAGAGGACATCGCTGAATGAGCGACCGAAGATTTGCGACAACATTCTAGTGAGGATCGCATTGCCGAGGCGATGACCTGGCCTAAAGGCGGCGTCAGCGACCGCACTTCGCACACCGACCACCATGTCCAGCTGGCATTCGATCAACGCCTTTATCATCGTCGGTGCAGCCGCTGCGTCATAGGTCGCGTCGCCGTCGGCCATCACATAGACATCGGCATCAATGTCCGCAAAACTCCGGCGAACCACGTTGCCCTTACCTGGCGTTAGTTCGGTTCGAACTATCGCGCCAGCAGCACGAGCCACATTCACGGTATTATCAGTCGAATTGTTATCGAAGACATAAATGGCAGCGTGGGGCAAAGCCGCACGAAATGCTGTTACCGTGACCCCGACGGCCGCCTCTTCATTGCGACAAGGGAGGATTACCGCCACACTTTGTTGCTTCATAGCCGGACCATAGAGCCTGCACTACGCGCTCAAACCGACAGTAAGCCGAAGCTTCCGCGGGCCAGTGCAGGCATCACCATATACGGCTCGGGTTGAACGCTGCTTCGTCGCGTGCTTGCCATTCAGCTCAATTGTTTCAGCCAGACCTTGCCGCCCGCAAGTCTGGTCCAGTCCTGAGTGCACCCTGCTACGGCGGGATTGCTCGGATCGACGAGCAGCGCCACGGGGCCTCGGGAAGCAGCCGCCCGTTACACCCTACCACGTATCGCCGAATTGAGCGCAGCGTTTTGCATCGCGGCAGGATTGGCCGCCGCCGCCTGCCTTGGGTCAAAATGCGACTTCGCGGTTGAGGCAGCTTCTCGCAAAGACAGGCGGAGCGAATTGTACGCGCAGTTCTAATGCGCCATCAGGACGGGTAAATCCGCGTGTTCCATGATATAAATGGTCGCGCCACCGAATATCATTTGCCGCAGCCTGTTGCGGGTAAAGGCTCCTTTTATCAACAGATCGCAGCCTTGTGCTCTGGCGGCATCAAGAACCGCCTCACCGGTGTCGCGGTCTTCCAGTTCAATGCTCACCAGGTTGGTCGCAATGTCGTTGTACCGCAATTGTCGGACAATCTGATCGGCAGACGGGCCTGGTACCGCTTGTCCGGCAATCACGGTCAGCACCGTTACCCGTTCTGCCAGACGAAGCAGCGGCATAGCAAAAGCGTTGACCCGAGCCTGCTCGGTACTACCGTTCCAGTGGATCACAATGTTTGTCGCGATGCTTCTCGGCGCATCTGGTGGTGCCAGTAGAACGGGTCTACCGCTCTCAAACAGTGCGGATTCAATGGCGCGCCGGTGAGGGCCGGCAGCATCAACGTCGGACCGTGGCATTACAATGACGTCGAAAGCTCGCCCATAACTTCCAACAAAGTCTTCACCCTCAGGCGCGGTTTCCAGCCAGCCGAAGCATGGTCGGCTCGCGCGCGCAGTGGCTGGAGGAATATCGTGCTTTAGCATGAACGCTTCGAACAAACGGTGCATTTCGGCTAACTCTTCCTGGCTCTTCGCATAGTAGGAATCCAAAGGGATGCCAGTAGCCAATTCTGCGACTAAGTATTGAGGGATACCGAACCGGAGCGGAAAGCCTTCGATGTAGGCGCCGGTACGTTGCGCGAGACGTGCGGCGGCCTCGAGGGTGGATGTCATGATCGCAATGTTTTGGATCGGGACCAGGATCGTCTTCATTCTCAACCCCCATGTTTCAGGTGAACATTGACTTACAATTTCTAGTTGGCCTTGAAGGCTAACGGCTTGCGACTGAGGTTGATAGAATCCTCCGGTCGCGGTGCAGATCGTTATTAAAATGCCGAGCGATTAGCCCTCCATGTTAGCACTGCCCGGCGGGCTGTTCGACATCGGGCAAAACACGATCACGTCGCCAGCGAGCAAGCCGGCGAACGCCAGTCCGCGCTTTCGTGGGCTACGATCCACGTAATCCTGCAAGGTGCTGCAATTCTGGGCGTTCTTAACGCGCGTGGAAGGGTGAGGGCGGCGCGCTCCTGCAGACGCTCGCGCAAGGCCGGACCCATCAGCGCTCCCGGCGTCCAAATGCCGCCCTCGCCCTGCACGTTGCGCCCGAGGCAGAGAGCGCTCTCGGCGATCATCTTGCTGGTCGAGCCGTAGCCCGGATCGCGATCGCCCGTGACGACCGCTTCGACCCGTCGGCCATCCGGCAGTTCGCCCAGGAAGAGGATGTCGTAGAAGCCCTTCTCGCGCTCGCCCCGGGTCGGGCCTGCGCCGGGGGTGAGACCGCCGGTCCCGAGCAAGGAAACCATCGTGGCGAACGTCTCCGTCGTCGCGCTAGCGATATCCCCCAGTCCCGGCGCGACCATCATCTCGTCGTAAACGAAATCCGTCCCGTATGGATGCCCCAACAGGAAATTCGAGCGGTGCACGTTCTTGGTGTTGACCGGCGCCATGGGGAACGGCACGAGCAACACGTTCATGCTCGGATCCTATTCGGGGATGAGGCCCGACGGCTGAGACGGCCCGGTGAACCCCGGCGTCAACGCGAAGGGGTCGGTCAGCAGGCGGATCAGGGCCGGGTCGCGCGCGGCGGCCGCAAGCGTCGCCTGGGCGCTCGCTGCGGTGCCGCCAGACATGCCGCCTTTCGCCTTGCGAAGGCGGGCTTTAACCCGCTGTGCGGGGCGCGCAGCAAGTGCCATTCGAGGGGCAGCCGCTTTCATTGAACCGTCCCACCGCGTTGACGGAGGATACCACAGTTCCTGTCCTGGGGTGCGCAACGTCCGGTTGGAGTCAATACGCCGTTTTGACCGTGGGCGAGCCACTTCCGGTTTAGCTCCAGGGTGTGTGAAAACGCGGTGACGCTCGATCGCGATAGAACAAGTTATTCGTTCAATGCCGCTTCAGCCGCCCGAGCCGCAAGCCCATTCAATTTTGAAAATCGAACCCGAGAATATCATTCTCGTCGCGCTTCGAGTTTTTGAGTTTTCACACAGCCTGGCTCGATAGCGGACAGTTTCCGGGCGGGTTCCAGACGGGGCCTGGCGCTGACATGCCGCGCCGCCCCGTCGGCCGTGTCGAGCCCGGAAGACCTTATTCCCCTGCGGAGCGCGGGGCGAAGGTCCCCGTGCGTGCGGCACCGTCCGCTGGGCATCACCAGTGATTGAGACGGGGGCTCCCGCTCCCGGTTTTCGTCCCCTAGCGTGCGCGGAAGTGCATGGGCAATCGCGCGGGGTTGATCCTCGGGGGCGGTCCAATCGCGTACCGCCCGATTTTCGTGTGCTACTTAGTTGGTTAGCTAATGGTAGCAGGAAAAGCAGATCATGACTGACGATCAGGTCAATCTTACCGTTCAGCACCTTTGCGAGCAATTGCACCTGGCGCTCCGATTGAAGGGCAGCGAGGCACACCCACCAAACGCCAAGGATATTGGGTTCGATCCTGCCTCTATAAGGACTGTATTGCTGAGCGGCTTGCGTTCGGCGGGGGTCACGATCCACCACGAGGCCGCCGGGACTAGCGAAGAGCCGCCATGGTCCTAGACACAAAACGCGGGATAGACGCCCCGCGCCGATGTCTCAGTTGGGGCATTTTCGACCGACTTAGCCGGTTATCTCACCGGTTGATGTCCGTGCTGCCCCGGAAGCAGAATTGAAGGAGAAAGGGGCGGCGAATGCGACCCCGGCAGCAGCCGCAGGGCCCTCGTGATGCCGCCAGTCAAATCGCACCTGTGCAGCAAATGCTGCCGCACAGGGCGGTCTCAAATGCGAAACCTGTTGACAGGGATCGGCTTCATTCGTCCTTCCATTTGATCGAGCAGCCAATGGACGACTTTTGGTCAGCCGGCGCCAGACCGGTGGTCGCAATCGCGCGCATGGCCTCGACAAGCTCCCGGGGCGCCCCCGCGCGAGGCGGAGTTGTGCGCCCTTCGTCGAGCCGGCCGCGATACTTGAGCTTGCGGTCGGCATTGTAGCCGAAGAAGTCCGGCGTACAGACCGCCCCATACGCCCGAGCGACTGTCTGGGTCTCGTCGTGGAGATATGGAAACAGGAAATCATAAGCCTTCGCGAAACGCTTCATATTCTCAAATGAGTCTTCGGGATAGCTCGCCGCATCGTTCGAGCAAATCGCCGCAAAGCCTACGCTCTCCGACATCAGCACGCGGGCGTCCGAAACCATGCGGTCGATCACCGCCTTAACATAGGGACAATGGTTGCAGATGAAGACGACGACCGTGCCTTTTTTGCCCGCAACGTCGTCCAGTGCGTAAGTCTTGCCGTCGGTGGCCGGAAGCCGGAACTCCACCGCCGGCGTATCAAGAACGAGTTGGGTAGCTGGTGTCGCCATATCGCACCTCCTCGTGCCCCAATATACGCTGATGACGGCCTGCTGGGGCACAGTTTCCAAAACCTTTTCGCCAGTCGCGTCGTTTTGACCGTACGTCGACCCTTCCCGGTCGACCCTTAACAGCCGCCATTTGGACAAGCGCGGGAATTCGTCGGTGTGGGCCACGAACGGACGTTAGCACCTCCAATGCCCCGGCGCGTGGGGCGGCGACCATAATACGGTGCTGTCTAAAGTTTGTTCGTCCGGCGCCTCTGAATGATTGCCTCGACACTCACCGCCGGCCGCGCTCCTGCGATTTTTTTTCGCCGATCAGACAGGGCACCCGGGGCTCTTTCTCCGCGGCTGGCACGATCCCGGTCTCGTGCGTGAGGCCCGCAACTTCGCGAACAAGCTTGGTCCGGATCGCTTCCTGGAATTTTTCGCGATCCTTGATCGTCATGACGAAGGCGCCTGGCCCTCCGATCACGCAGTCCTCGTAATAGAGATCGAGATTCTCGATATCGGTCGTCGAGAGGGATGGCTCCTTCACCATGATCGGGAGGCCGTTGATAATGATGCCTTTCTCCAGGGCAGCGTCGCGGGCGCCGGTTACGGGGGCTCCGTCGTTGTTCGGCCCATCGCCGGAAATATCGATGACGCGCCGCAACCCGCGATAGGGGTTCTCTTCGAACAGCTGCACCGCAAAATCAATCGCGCCGGAAATCGAGGTACTCGAACCGCGACGAACCGGCGCTTTCATGATCTCGGCGGCCACGGCATCCGCCGATTCCGGGCCGTCGATCACGCGCCAGGGAATGATGATCTTCTCGTCGCCCGACATCGACCACTCGAAATAGGTCACGGCCACCTTGCTGCCCGGAACGGCCCTCAGCGCCTGAAGGAAGTCTTTCGACACGATGGCCTGTGCATAGCCCTCGCGCTGAATGGCAAGTTCGTCCATATCCATCGAATAGGAGACGTCGACGGCGATAACGAGCTCGACATTGACGGGCTGCACACCGTGGTTGGTGTCGGCGAATCGAGAGTTCGGGGTCGGCGCGGCAATGCCAGCAACGTGAGCTCCGACCATCGCCCCCGCAACAAGCACCGCCTCGACCGAGACACACCAGCGCATGGCGGCCCTCCCGTCCTTTCACGAGCATGGTGACACCCGAAACGCGCTCCGAAAAGCGGAAAACATGCAATTGCCCGGAGCCCGCTTCGCTGGAGATTCTGCGCCCTTCGGATCACAATCCCTCACGCCAGTGCACGATGAACCCCTCGCCGGAGGCACTCGGTCACGCATTTGCCTGCGGCATCGCTATCACTAATGCGCGCGCCGGGTGCCGTTATTAACCGGTCTCGGGGCTGCACTCGTTCGCGCGTCTGCCTGCGGCCCCGCTATCACTGACACGCGAGCGGGTACGTTTTCTCTGGCCTCCGCGTTGCTCCAGCGTTCGACCGTTCAGCCATCCCGGGACTGATAACAATTCTCTTATGCAGCCACACCAGGCCGGCCGCTTCAAGGCCAAGCCCTACGGGCGCTTCGCGGCCTTGACCCGTCCGTTCTGGCGCGGCATGGGGCTTGGCATGGATCTCGGGCATCCGAGGACCAGCACCAAGCGATCGTTGAGGGGCTCGCTGCCTGCGAATTGCTTCGGTCTTTTTTGTAGTGCATCGGGAGAAACTGCTCTCCGTCGCTCAATGAAGCCATGCAGCCCAGGAGCTTCGTGACGCGTTCTGGCTCCGATTGGTTTCCAGGCCCTGTGGAATTTTGACCGCGTTCCCGGACCACTGTGGAGTGTCAGCCCCGAGGGGGTCCTCAAGCGGACGATCGTCGAAGATGGCCGAGTTGCTTGCATGGAACGCTCCCGGTGGGCTTCGGCATTCCCGACTGCCGCTGAGATGCTTCCATTGGCTTGAGCCAGTTCAAGCGGCCGTGATCAGTGTGAGGCTTGCAATTGCGGGTGCGGAGCTTTGCGGCGAAGTGCTCCTGCGGCATGCCAGCTCTGGCTCAACTTTTGTCGTTTGCTGCAAGCTTCTGAAATTGACGTTTCATCTCGTTGACCTTCGCAATGTATGCCGCGACGAGGTGGTCGCCGCATTGTTCGCCCGCGGCAGGCCGGAAACCGCGACGCACGAAGGCCCGTCCGGGGCCGGCGCCGCAGAGATGGATCAGCGCGGCGAGATCCTGCTTCTGCCGGGAACTGACAGTGTTCTTCGGTGCGGCGGCGAGCACCTTGGCGACGTTGCGGTCCAGGTATATCGCTGCGAGCTCCGTAGCGTGGCTTGGTAGCGTGCGAACATAGAGGTCATTGAACCTGCAGTCCGCGGTGACGACCATGTGCTGGCGAATGCAATAACTGTTGGCCTCCGCGAACGCCGGGTCTGTCATTTGATACAGGCCGACAGCGCTCGAGGCGGGCTTGTATATCGCGAGCGGATTCCAGGTCAGTCGCCAGCGCCAATACGTGCGTGCCACCGGATTGCCGGAGCTCTCGGTCTGGGCCAGCGCAGCCAGGAGCTCGGGCGCGATGGTGTCGGTGGAGGAGGAACGGAAGTGTGCTTCGTACCGCCGCCACGTGTCTGCCGGCTCCTTGTCCAGCGCCGTGCCGACGAAAAAGAGCAGCTCGGTCGGCTTGCGGATGATCTGATAGGAGACATTGGCCAGCGGAAGAAGCGCGACAAGCGCCGCACTGACGACCGCAACACGCATCGAGGCCGGCATCGCTTCGACCTTCCGCCACATCTTGCGTGCGGCGCACTGGCTGCAGGTCAGCCAAATGGCTGGGGTCCTGCCTTGCCGAGCGCGCCTCTTGCGAGCGACTGGGCTGGTGGCGGGCAATGAGGACACGGAATTATCAGCCTGTCAGCAGCTTCACGCAAAAGGAGAACGGTTGAACGCAGCGAGAAGCTGTCTCGGATTTGCGTGGGTGGGCTCCTTGCCGCGGGCATGTTTGAATCGCGAACCCACACTGAAATAGAAAGATTGCCAATGTCCTGACGGCTAGTCGGGCCAGTGCGGCGATACAGGTCGCGAATGTTGGTCACCGGCGACCCGCCGTGCGCAGCGGAGGCGGCATACCCCACCGCATCAGGACCGTCACCGGCGCTGCGGAGGACCGGGGCCGGGCAGTCGGGAAAAACTCCCGGCAAAGGCGCAAAGTTGCCAACGTGGCGGTTTGCGACTCGGGATAGATTCAGGATGGCGGCTTGGTTGTTGAGTAGAAGTTACACATGAAGTTAAGAAAATTTTGCCAAGGCTAGTCTTGGAACCCCCATTTTGCGCTCGATCAGCGTCGTGCGCCACCCGACTTTCTTGCGGAGCGGTTTGTTGTTTGTGCCGGTATCTGACCGAGCTTGCGGAACGAGGTTGGGGAGGTCGCGTTTTCAATTTGCTTCGCCAGAGGGAGAGCGCGAATCCTGCTGCATTCTTCTCGCGACGCACGCAGCCTGCCATAAAGAGCGGCCATAACGGCCTCAAGGCTGTCGAGTCGCATTCGACTAAAGAGACGGTCCGACACGCGTAGCTTCTTTCTGTCCTTCGTCAACGGAAGCGCAGCGGTTGGGAGAAGGAAATAGTCGCGAATGCGGCTATTGCCACTGTCCATCCGAATCAAGAGCGTAAGTTCAGCCTTTTGGTACTTGAGCTTCCGTACCTCCCATCGGTGAGATCTGGTATCACCGTCCGAAACGGCGCGTGCCACCGCTACCGATACGGTCAATCCTCCGGAAATCGTAACAAGGTACAGTTCGTGCAAAAAGGAGGCGTTCACGCCAAGCCCCCTGAGATTGATGATGATATCATCGACCACCGAGCAGATCGTGCGATCAATTTCGACGGCGATCTCCATAAAGCGGTACCGATTGCCGGGCCTGTAGCCAACTAGTTCATAGGCTCTCATGAGCGACCCAAATCTGTTTGTGTATACAGCGGGGTGACGCACGCCCTTTGCCGCCTGGATGATGTGCACTGACAATCGACCCTTTCGTCGCAGGAGAGCCGCCAACTATCGAGCAACTGCTGGTCAGTTTCCTTCTTGTTGTTTGCGACTTCAGCGAGCCGCTTTCGTGCCCGAGCGAAAAGACGCGGATCGACGATACCTTCGAAAGCGTTGTCGTGGCGGATCATTTCAGGCGGGTTGTCGACACGTCGCCCGGCAAGCTTCATTGAGCTGCGATTGAAAACGATATGACCCAAATAAATCTCATTCGCGGGGAGGTTGCTGACAGTCAGCGCGTCGTTTTCCGCCGGGACTTAATAGGCCTTCAGCGTTGAGTTCCTCCGCAATTTGCGTCCTATTTTTCCTGTGTATCGCGAACGACGAGAAGATGCGGCGGACGGTCTTGACTTCCGAGCTGGGCCCTCGGACGAGAACGACCCGTTCAGATTTCAAGTTCTTCTGCTGGCCGCGCTCCAGCACTCCCTTTACGCTTGCGGTTTGCGTCGACGAGCATCCGACGCAGTCCGTAGGGTGCCGCTCCGCCCCGCCAGTATCCTCGGTCGACGATATTCGATTGGCCCATAAATGTATTTCGCGACAGGTCCCGGCTGAAGCCAGCAGCTCCCGCGCGCTTCAAGTTCTTGAGTATCACTGATGACAGGCTGCCATCGTTCTCAAATTCTTCAGAGCAATAGTGAACCGATATTCCCGCCCGTCTGCAGATGAACTCGTAGAAGGCGCTTTCGTCAGTGTCTTGAAACCGCCCCCAACGGCTAATGTCGAAGACGAGGACGCAATCAAAATCCGATCGTCCACTGTCGACGTCATCAATGAGTTCCTGCAAACCTTTACGGCGGGCAATGGTAAGACCGCTGCGCCTTGGATCAGAATAGGTGCGGACGATTTCCATACCTCGGCGTGCTGCGTAGACAGCGATGGCGGCTACCTGAATATCGATCGAGTATTTTTGAGGGTCGGACGACATCGGACGACATCCGCACGTATTGTGCTGCACGAAGCGTCGGGGGCGATTGCTGATGCGCTTGGACGGCGGTGGTATCTGCAGGCCTTCGCCCGCGTGGCACCGTTGCACGTTCTCTGACCTTCGGAGAAGATGATCGTGGCCTCGGCACCGTCGAAGACCTGTGATATCGATGCAACCGTGCAACCGCCGCAAGTCGGTAATGCCGACAATGCCCATATGGTTCCTTGGAAAAGCCGGGACGAGCAGGCTTATCCCTGCGGTCTCATTCCCAAACGTTGGCCGCAGATGCTGCCATACATGCCCACAACTCCACCAAGTCCATATCCGGCGTTCGAGTCTTCGGTATTGAGTTGTTGGACAACCCCAGTAGGCGAGGTGATGACGCTAACCTTGCAATAGCGCGTGCTCGCCGTGCCCCATCCTCGGTCGGTTTCAATGTCAGTTACAGCGGAGAGCTGCCAGACGTAAGACGATTGTCCGCTGTTCATCTTAAACGTACTGGTCGGTGGTCCGAACTGTACGACCAAGGTGTCTATGTTCTTCCCTATGTATTGGTCACCAAGTCTTGTCACGACCTCTTGCTTGGATGCCGCGCAGCCAGCCAGCACTGCGCAGGCGGCAGCGATACTCAAAAGTCTCATTCTCTATATTTCTCCCCAGCAATGGCGACACTAAGCGCAACCAGAGGGCGAGATCAACGCTGATGTGACTAAAGTCTTAGGGAAGCGCGGTGGACCCCGGCCTGGTGAGCTAGCGATCGCCCGGCCACCAAGTTTCACAAGGGCAGGTGACGGATGATCGCATCGCTGATCCAACCGCAGTTTCCCGGCTGACGCGCTGGGGCGTTCAGATTCTCGCCGAAAAGCGGTTGAACGCAGTCAGGATCTGGGTCCGGATACTGGCGTCCCGTTGATAGATGATTTCCTGCAGATACTCGATTTCGGTGGCCTGATTGCCATCATCGACGTCGATGTACCAGGACCGTGGCCGGCCATCGGTGCCATCGCTCCAGCGATAGCCGCGCCGCTTGAGCTCGTCCTTG
This sequence comes from Bradyrhizobium sp. JR3.5, assembly GCF_054057015.1. Taxonomy (NCBI): domain Bacteria; kingdom Pseudomonadati; phylum Pseudomonadota; class Alphaproteobacteria; order Hyphomicrobiales; family Nitrobacteraceae; genus Bradyrhizobium; species Bradyrhizobium sp. JR3.5. The sequence continues at coordinate 3,090,705 of NZ_JBSRYV010000001.1, read as the reverse complement.
AGCTCGAAGGGCGACTGCTCGGCCCACACCCTGATCGTCCTGCGGCGGGCGCGCTCGAGCAACACCGACAGCACCGTGCGATTGAGCTCGGGCAGGGTCATCGCCAGGATCTCGAGCAGTGCCTGGCAATCGTCGACCGCCCGGTGCGCCTCATGAAACAGGCCGGCCTTCATCAACAGATAGGACAGGCGTGATCCCTCGAAGCCGTGTCGGCGCCATTCGACCTCGCTGACCGAGCAGGCCCACGCCTTGTGCACGAACAGGGGCGCGTAACGTTCCATGAACTTGCGATCAAAACCGGCATTGTGGGCGATGACGACGACCGCATCGGACGCGAACGCGTTGATGCGCTCCTCATCGAGGCTGTGGCCCGCGACCATGTCGTCGGTGATGCCGGTCAGCGCAGTGATCTCGGCGGGAATTGCGACCGAGGGCTGGTTGAAACAGCTGAAGGTTTCGATGACCCGGCCGATCCGTCCGTCGGCCAGATAGCTGAACTTGACCATCCCGAGCTCGATGATCTCGTCTTTGGCCGTATCGAGGCCTGTGGTCTCGACGTCGAGCAGGATCGCGGTCTTCTCCGGCTGCCCGGCGGGCGGCGCGAATTCGGCCCGTGGAACCAGCCGGCGCAGCACCCGGTAGTCGGGCGACCGCTCCAGCATGTCAGCGATCTCGGCGAGGGTCGATTGAGCGGTCATATCGAGGTGCGGATGGGATAGAGGCGTTGTGATATGTGGCCGGCAAGCTTATCCGATCGGATCGGGCCCGGCATCGCAGCGCCTGTGGATAGGTCTCCGGTGTGCGGGCACCCGGCAGAGGGTGGGCCTTGCGGGGAACTGGCCTTGTGATGGAGAGCAGTCTTGCGCGCCGCCGAATGCGGGCGGGCTCTTGCGAACCGCGCCGCTTCGCGTCACGGCCTGGCGACTGCGATCCCTCGCGACGACCGGTTACACTCCGATCACAAAATTCGGAAAAGGCGAAATAAGACTCGACGAGACACCCAACTCACTCGTATCATCATGTCTCGATGCAGGTGAGGTAGCCGCAATGGCAGATCAGCAGGTCAGGTCCTCGGACCTCGTTGAAATCGCTCGCAGAAGCGGTGAGTTTCGCAAGCACTACGGTGTCATGCTCGGAGCATTTCTGTACCTCAGTTCGATCAGCGCGGCGCGGCCGCGCTCGATCTGGTGGAGCGGGGTACTGACGGCTCTGATCGGAGCGGCAGCCGTGTGGATCAAGAGCCGGGGCAGTGGTGGCTAGCAAGTGACCTTTAGGTATTTTTCTCCGACAAGTGCAGGAAGCCAGACGCGAAGGCGCGGGTACGTGCCGTGCTTCGTCTCGCGCAGAACTCGGACCCTTGCTCTGCCACCGAGACTCACCGTAGCCCGGATTGATTGATCTTGACTGGGGACTTACCGATGAAGCGGTCGAACGGGATGCCGGACAACGGCTATGCATTGATTGTTGATGGTCAGGTAAAGACGGAGTTTATGACGAGAGAGGGAGCCGAAGCTGGCGCCAGGGACTTGAAACGACGGTTTCCGATGTTGCAGATCCGGTTGTATGACGCCGAGGCAAAAAGAGTCGAGGAGTTCGCGTGACCAGCCAATCCGTCGGAAGGCGAGCCGATCTGACATCGGCGATTTTGAGGTATTTGGAGCGGAACTCGCAGCGCACCGCCGCTTGCGTTTTCGACCTCGATGGGTTCTAAGCCGGTGCTTCATGACCGCTGGCAAGAATCAGAAGCGCTTTGGGCGGTTTCTCCGCGTTCCAGGCAGAGTTACATTGTAACTCGCGCGCACCGAATTCGAAGGAATCCCGAAATGGCGAAGATGACCAAAGGATCAACTGATCGACGCGATAGCGGAAGGCACGCAACTTGCGAAGGTCGACGTGAGGTCGATCATCGTTGGGTACAAGGAGCTGAACGAGTCCGGTGAGTTCGTCATACCCCGTTTTGTGAAGATGTCAGTCGTGCACAAACCTGCGACTGAAGCGCGCAGCGGCGTAAATCCTTTCAAAGAACCGATGGAATTTGCAGCAAAGCTTTGCCAGCAAGTCGGTCAAGGCTTCGCCTCTCAAGGTCGCCAAGGACGCGGTTTAAAGGAATCGTGCCGACGATGGCAAGGAACAGGATTGTCCGGGTCATCGTCGGTCTGAAAATAGATGCATGCGATCCGGAAGCGTCCGGCATCTCGCATCGCCAGTTTCGCAGCGCTCGTGGTTTAGCTGACGCGATGATGCACAAGAAGTGATCGAAGAAATCAGTAGCTAAGACGGCTGAAAAGCGGTGCACGGTCCTGGCCTGACACCGCGCATGCGCAGACCGACGCGTTGGCGCAGCTCGTCGCCAATGCCGGCAGGCGATGGTGCACGAGGCGCTGAGCTGTGGCATCTTTCACGAGCTGCCAGCAACCGCGGCCGGAGACGTTCGTGGGGCAAGTGAAACGCACAACCAGCGTGAAGTGTGACGCGATCGTCAATACCGCAGCAATATAGGACAACGAGCTGGTAGTCGACCTGGAGCGAGATTGTGCTCCAGGACAGGTTACACTTATGTTGATCTCCTTCCCAACCATGAGTCTAGTTTCGGCCAGAGTCGCTTGATCGCATTCGCGCCGGCAACGAGTGAGACGTGACCGCCCTTCAGCATCACCTCTTCCTTGTCCTGCGATCCGATCTTGGTGATCAGGTGCTTTGCCGCGTCATATGGCACGATGTGATCGTGCTCTGCGACTGCGTGCAGGATCGGAACCTTGATGTTCTCCAGCTTTGCCGTCCGGCCGCCCACCGACATGGTGTCGTTGAAGAGTTTATTATCCCACATCAGGTCTTTGGTGATCGATCGGAAATATTCACCGGCCAAAGGCAGTATGTCCGTCGCCCAGCGGTCAAACATCCGGTACGACCTAACGTACTCGTCGTTCCAAATGTTGTCCCAGAGTTGCATCTGGCTGACGACTTTTGACGCCGGCCGCAGCATGTCGAACGATTGCAAGATCAGTTCGGGCGGCATGTTACCGACGCTGTCCACCAGGCGGTCAACGTCAAAATAACGGCGATCAGCAAAATTCGAGAACAGCTTCATCCCCTGAAAATCGATCGGTGTGGTGAAGCAGATCAGATTCTTCATCGGCCCATCGTTGAAGATCGAGCCGTATAACAGCGAGAGTACACCGCCAAAGCAATAGCCGACGACGGAAACATCCCGCTCGCCGAAATCCTGCTGTACCCGGCGGATGCAGTCCGGAATGAAGTCGAGGACGTAGTCTTCCATTCGTAAGAATTTCTCTTCCGGCCGAGGCGGGTTCCAGTCGAGCATGTAGACGTCATAGCCACGTTTGAGAAGGAACTCGACAAGGCTCTGGCCCGGTATCAGGTCGAGAATGTAGCCGCGATTGGTCGTGGCCATCACGATCAGCACCGGCACGCGATAGACCTCCTCCGCGAGAGGCCGGGTAGTGATAGAGCGACATGGTGCCCCGCGAATGCAACAGGTCCTTTGGTGTCAAACCAAGTGAGGGCCCCGACGTCGAGAAGTATGCCACGCCCTTGATGCTGCGCTGGATCGCCCGTTGGACCTCGGACTGAATGCGCTCCGGAGCCAAGGTAAGGTCAAGGCTAACCGCTGCACTCATTTAGAGTATCCCTCTATCGTCGAGCTGACATCGTCCGGTGTCGGTTCGGCGTCGGGTCGCCCTATCAATTCGATGCCAATACCGCGCAAAATTCCCGGCAATTCGAGCACGCTCTGTAACAGGAACCAGCCCGTGGAGATGAAATGCGTGCGCGGCGCATCCGTCAGTGGACGATACGGCGCATCTAGAACGATCACATCGGAGATCCATTTGCCGTGCGACTGAGCTGTCCGCAGGGCACGCGCCATTCCGACGGAATGCGTGATCAGAACTGCCTTTCGCCCAACCCGCTCTGCGTTATCGCGAATTGCGTTCGAAAGAGCTCGCTCGCGTGCTGTACTGTCCAGAGTGACGAAGAGGTCTGTGGTGACCGGGCGGTAGCCGATGGCGCGAAGCCATGCAGATAGCGGCAGAAGCATAAGGTCGTTGCCAAGCCGCGGCGCCACTAGGATCACCGGTTTGCCGTCACCGAAGCGGGACGCGCTTCCTGCCATGATCGACCGTCGGGCGTAGGTCAGCGAATCATATGAGGCCGATGTGAGCAGCAGTGGCCACGTCGTGAGGATGTTAACCGCGGAGGTAAGCAGGTTCGATGCCGGCTGCTCGGCGAACTGACGATTGTCTGCCGGTGTGATCGCTTCTTCATCGTCGATGGAAGCGAGGAACGCTACGATGTGATGGATGCATTCTTCCGTGCGTTCCCAGAGCACGCGGTGCCCGCCTTCAGGAAGGACGATCAGCCTCGCCTTGGGAATTCGCTTTGCCATCATGAGCGAGTTCTGGGGTGGAATCAGTTGGTCCAGGTCGCCGGTCAGCACGAAGAGTAGGACAACGGATATCACCGAGCGCTCTCGACCCGTCAAATTCGGCGAAGGCCTGGAACTGCAGATCGGCCGCATGCAAGGGCGTGGGCAGCGCGATTTCGCGGCGCATCTGCTCCGTAGCGGCGTCCCGATTGCCCGTCAGATACGCAGGCGCGTAAGTGACCTTCCAGATTTGTCGGGCGACCTGCTCCGGAGACAGGCCGTCGAGGTCGCGCATGACGCGAACGACGGGAGCATTCGCGTAAGTGGCGTGCACGCCTCCACACATGGTCGCGCAAAGGATTAGGCACCTCACGCGTTCGGGAAACTGGCGCACGAACTCCTGGGCGATCGCGCCGCCCATGGAATAGCCGAGGAGATGGACACGCCCGAGATTGAGAATGTTGAGCAGGGCGTGAATGTCGCGGGCCATGTTGGCCAGCGCGTAGCCATGAACCGGCTTCTCACTTTGTCCCGTGCCGCGATTGTCGAACGTGACGAGCGTGAACTGGCGCGCCAGCATGTCGACAAAAGCTGCGGGCCATGCCGCGGAGCTCAGCCGATAGCCCATCACAAGAACCAAGGGCGGACCGCTACCCTGGACCCGGTACGCAATGTCGATACCGTTGGCCTCCGCGATTTGCATCGTCATCTCGCTTCCTGGTCTATAGGCCGGACACGAGGTGACCGCCATCGACTGCGACGACACTGCCGGTCATGAACGATCCCGCATCGGAAATCAGCAGTAACAGCGGTCCGTCGAGCTCGTCGAGCTGGCCTAGGCGACGTTGCGGGACGCGTTTGATAAGCGCCTTGCCGTAATCGCTCTCGAAAAAATCGTCGTTGAGTTCGGTGGCGAAATAGCCCGGCGCAAGCCCATTTACCCGGATGCCGTAGCGCGCCCACTCGAGCGCGAGCGCCTTGGTCATCTGGATCACGCCCGCCTTGGAGACCGCGTAGGGCGCGACGGCGCCGGCGACGCGCAACCCTAGAATCGATGCGATATTGACAATCGAGCCGTTCACCTTGTTGGCGACCATCCGTCGCGCGGCCGCCTGGGCAACCAGCCAGACACCTTTGAGATTGGTGTCGATGACACTGTCCCAGTTGCCTTCATCCTGCTCCAGCGCAGGCTTGGTCGCAGTGACGCCGGCATTGTTGACGACGGCATGAATGGGACCGAAGGTCGCTTCGGCCTCCTCCATGGCTTCGCCGACTTTGGCGGCCAGTCTGACGTCGAGCGGGACACCTTGTGCTGTGCCGCCCGATGCTTCGATGTCCGCAACCACCGATGCCAAGGCGTCCACGCGCCGTGCGGCCAGTGTTACCTTCGCGCCATTGCCGGCTAGAAAGCGTGCAAAATGACGGCCAAACCCGCTCGAGCCGCCGGTCACCAGAACGTGTTGATCGCGCACTTCAAACACAGGCATCTCCCAAATTCGATTTCGGCGGCAGCAGCTACTTCAAGAGGCTCTCCATTTGCGCTCGGCTTCGTCCCAGGCCGCGAGCGGTTGAAGATCTGGCACCCAGGCAAGACCCGTCTTGCCGTCCGAGGAGATGGCGTCGGGTGTCACGACCATGTCGAGAAGGGCAGGGCGATTGGCGAGCGCGCGCTCGATTGCAGGTCCAAGCTGTTCCTCGGTCTCGACGCGCTCGGCATGCATGCCGAACGACCGTGCCATGCCGGCATAGTCCGCAACCTGCAATCTGGTCCCGACCACCTTGCCGTGCGTGACGGTCTGGTCATGAACCTCGATCTGCCAGGCGCCGTTGTTGGCGACGACGATCAGAACGGGGGCCTTGTGACGGACGGCGGTGTCGACCTCGATGGCATTGAAGCCGAAAGCGCCGTCGCCGGTCGCGACCACGACCGGCCTGTCGGGGAAGGCGAGGCTGGCGGCGATGCCGTAGGGGACACCGATGCCGATACAGCCGAACGGACCGGGATCGAGCATCAGCGGTGCATTGAGCCCAACGCGCGCGAAGGCGAGGAAATCGCCGCCGTCGGTGATGACGATAGAGTCGTTGCCGATGGCCTTTTGGAGCACCGACAGTACCTTGTTCGGGTGAAGCTTGCCGTCGGACCCATTTGGCGCAGTCGCCATGGTTTCCTGCAGCTTCTTGGCGCGCTGCTCGTGCCCGGCGCGCAACTTGGCTGCCCAGACACGATCGACCTTGGACTCCTGGTTGCCGGCATGTTCCACCATCGCACGCAGTGTCTCGGCCGGAGAAGCCAGGATTTCAACCGCTCCGCGACGATTATCACGCATTTCCGACGGCGTATCGCCGATGCGGACGAACTTCGCGGCCTGGAACACGGCGGGCGATCCATAAGCGAGCTGGAAGTCGAGACGACGGCCGATCGTCAGGACAACGTCGGCATCGCTCATCACTGCGCCGCGCATCGCGCCGACGACGGACGGATGGCTGTCCGGCACCAGGCCGCGGCTCTCGCCGGTGTCGAGATACACCGCGCCAAGGCGATCGAGCAGCGAAATCAACTCAGGTGCCGCACCGCGGGCACCCCGACCGGAGATCACCAGGACGCGGCGGGCCGACCAGAGGAGGTCGACCGCTTTCGCGACCTGATCCGGATCCGGCCGTGTGACCGAACGTGGCTTCGCCGCGAGGTGCTCTTCCAATTGCAGCGCCTTCGGCACGATGCCGCGTAACGTATCGGTTGGAAAATCAATGTAGGACGGGCCGGGCTCACCGCCTTCCCCGAAGGCGCGCGAGATTGCCTCGTCAAGTTCCTGGAGCACCAGCGACGGTTCGCGCACGGTCCGAGCGTAGCGGGTGATGGATCGCACCAATTGCGTATGATCCATGTCCTGAAGCCCGCCGCGGTTCTCCTGAGGCCGGGGGTTGCCGCCTGACAGCACCAGCACAGGCGCTCGCGAGACGTGCGCATTGGCAATACCGGTGACGGCATTGGTCATGCCGGGGCCCGCGGTGACGAGCGCTACACCGAGTTCGCCGGTGAGCTCCGCATGCGCCTGCGCCATATGCACGGCCGCGCGCTCGTCGCGGACGTCGATGATGCGGATGCCTTCTGCGTCGAGGCGCATCCAGATCGGCATGATGTGACCGCCACACAGCGCAAACACGCGCGTGACGCCGCGACGCTTCAGGAGACGTGCAATCAGGTCGGCAGCACTATCGGGCAGGACTTTCATCTGACAACTCCCTCTTGTGTGATCATTTCGTCAAATCTGAGCTAGCCAGCCGACCAGCAGTGAAACGGTCAGGACGGCGAAGATGTGCGACGCTAGAATCGAACCCGATGTTACGCCGGCCTCGATGCCGTAGAGCTTTGCGATTGTGAACGGACCGGATCCGATGGGCAGCGCACTCAGTATGACGGCTGAATGCGACCACAGTGGCGGCATCGAAAAGACGTAGAATGCGAGGAGCGCCGTGACCGCAGGCTGCAGGACCAGCTTTAGCGCGACCAGGATGGCGATCGACTTCGCATCGTCGGTGACAACGCGCTCTTGCGCCAGGAAGAGACCAATGCTAAACCAGTGCTGCGGGCGAAGCGGCGCCGCCCAGCAAGCTCGTATAGCTCTCCACAGGAGCCGGCAATTTGAATCCGCTCAAGCCAACGGCGAGACCGGCGACCGGGGCGATTAGGAGTGGACTGCGCAGCACGGAGACGATCACGCGTGCGCCGGTCAACCAGAAGCGGTCGCCCTTCCGCAGGTCGACTTCGACGACGATCACCGCAAAAAGAAACAGGACACATGCCGTGAAGAGCGTTGCGATGATCGATGCTGGCGCGCTTTCCGGACCGAACACCAGCAAGCACATCGGAATGCCCATGAAGCCGACATTGCTGTAGCCGGCGTCCAGACCCTCGATGCTGGCGCCGGCCACGCGGCGACCGCGGCAGCGGCTGATGACAAAGGCGACCGCAAAGCTCACGGCGAATCCGCCGCAAAAGGCTCCGATAAAGCCGAGCTGGCTTACCTGGTCCATTGTAATCTTCGACATCGCCACAAACATGAGCGAGGGAAGCGCAAGGTAGACTGCGAAGCGGTTGAGGTTGTCGGTCGCGACACGATCGAACACACCGAAATAGCCGCAGGTGAATCCGGTCAGGATCAACGCGAAGATCGGAAGTGCGGAATTCAAGACGGCGTGCATGTAACGCGGATCCCGATGCGCGATAGCTCATCCCGACGGTCATGTTCAGCTGCTGAACTTCTTCTTCAGCTCGCGATGGAGAACCTTGCCCGTGGCGTTGCGAGGCATCTCGCTTTCCGCGATGAAGGCATAGGATCGCGGGCGCTTGTAACCGGCCAGCCGTTCCTTCGACCATTCCATCAGGTCGGCTTCCTTCAAGTTCGCGCCGTCATGCAATACGATGACCGCGTGAACGCGCTCGCCCCATTTCGTATCCGGTAGACCGATCACCGCGACGTCCTTGACAAGGGGGTGGGCACCAACCAGCGCCTCGACCTCGGACGGATAGATGTTCTCGCCGCCGGAGATGATCATGTTGCTCTTGCGATCGGAGAGGTGGATGTAGCCATCGTCGTCGCGGCGCGCCATGTCGCCGACGGAGCAATAGTTGCCGCGGAACGCCTCCCTGGTCTTCTCCGGCAAGCGCCAGTAGCTGTCGAACGTGTGGGCGTTACAGGAGTAGAGCTCGCCCGCCTGTCCATCCGGCACCTCGTTGCCGGCTTCGTCGAGGATCTTGATCGGTGCGGCGCCGACGCATTCGCGGCCGACAGATCCGAGCTTGGTGAATTGCTCGTGCGGATGCAGCATGGTGACCCAGCCGGTTTCGGTGGCCCCATAGAGCTCGAACAGGCCCGAATTGGGGAACATCTCCATGATTTCGCGCTTGGTCTCGGGGCGCGCGGGCGCAGATGAAATCATCAGCTTGGTCACGGCATCGTAGTTGTACTTGTTGCGGACCGCCTGAGGCAGGCCCAGCATCATGATGTAGTGCGTCGGCACCAGCGAGGTGAAGGTCGAGCCACCCTCGGCCAATGTCCTGACCGCGTGCTCGGGATCGAAGCTCTTGCGTGAGTAGATCGAGTTGACGCCGCCGCAATAGCCGAACGCACCGAAGAAATTCAGCGAATTGGCATGACACATCGGCATCACCAGTAGTGCGCCGTCATTGCGGTGCAGCCCGAGCTCGATTTCGGTGACCATCGACAGCAGCACCGCGCTGCGGTGGCTGCGTACGACGCCCTTCGGATTGCCGGTAGTGCCGGACGTATACATCAGCGTCCACGGATCCGAGAGCGCAACGATCTGCGAAGGTTCACTGCCGCTTCCGGCGGCAAGGAAGTCCTCGTATGGACGGTAGCCGGCCGGGCACGGACGGCTGCCGAAATGAATGAAACGGTCTTGCTTGATCGGCAGATCCTTGCGGATCTCCTCGACAACGCCGACGAGTTCGTCCTGGACGATGACGGCCGAGGCCTCTGCATTATCGATGATGAACTGCACTTCCTTGCCGATCAGGCGAAAATTGATCGGCAGGGCAACGAGGCCTGCCTTTGCGGTGGCCGCGAAGATTTCGCACCATTCCACGCAATTATAGGCGAGGATCGCGACCCGATCGCCCTTGGCGAGACCCAACCCGAGCAGCGCGTTGGCGAGCCGGCATGAGCGCTCATTCCATTGCGAAAACGTCATGGAGCGTTCGAGGTCACGGGCGCCGACACGATTGGGCGTGATACGTGCGTGGACCGAAAGCATTTGTCCGAAGTTCAGAAGGTCTTTCATGTTCTGCTCCGCAGGGCGTGGGTCAATGCGTGTTCACAGAAGTCCAATTGAAAACCATGGCACAGCCGCTATCAGGATGGTGCCGATCAGGAGTGCCACGATGTAGCCGAGCATCGGCTTGATGCCCTCATCGGGATGGATCCGGCTGATTGCGCAGGCGGCGTAGTAGCCGACGCCGAAAGGCGGAGCGAACAGGCCGATACCCATCGCGAGAATGACCACCATCGCGTAGTGAACCTCGTGCACGCCGACCTGTTTGGCGATCGGGAATAGCAGCGGCCCGAAAAGCACGATGGCGGGGATACCTTCCAGCACGCTGCCAAGGACAATGAAGGCGAGGACGGTCACGGCAAGGAACGTTGGTGCACCGCCCGGAAGGCCGGTCATCATCGTCGCAAGCGATGAGGAAAAACCGGACTGGGTCAGCGCCCAGGCCATTCCGGTTGCCGCACCGATGATGAGCAGGATCGCACCCGACAGCGCCGCAGTCTCGACCAGCATCGGATAGAGCCGGCTCCAGTCGAACTTGCGATAGACCAGTAGCCCGGCGAGTGCCGAATAGACAATGCCGATTGTGGAGACCTCGGTCGCGGTGGCAACTCCGCCGACAACCGCTGCACGGATAACGAAAGGTAATGCGATGGCAGGCAATGCGACCAGCAGCGCCCTTCCGATCTCCCTCGCGGCGGCTTTCTTGACATGAGAGAGGTCGTCGTTGCGATAGCGACGCCAGACAACGGCGCACAGCATCACCGCCAGGACGAGGCCAGGCAGCAGGCCGCCAGTAAACAGTGCGGCGATCGATACTCCGGTCACCGATCCGATGGTGATAAGCACGAGGCTCGGCGGAATGGTTTCCGTCTGTGCACCGGTTGCCGATAGCAGGGCCACCAAATCGCCGGGCTTGGCGCCGCGCTTGATCATCTCCGGGAACAGCACCGGGGCGACGGCTGCCATGTCGGCTGCCTTTGCGCCGGAAATGCCCGAGACGAGGTACATGGCTGCAACCAGTACATACTGCAGGCCGCCGCGGACATGGCCTAGCAGGCTCGCCAGAAATCCGACCATCGCACGCGCCATTCCGGTCATTTCGATCAGCAGACCAAGGAAGACGAAGAGCGGCACTGACAGCAGGATGAGATGGCTCATGCCTTCATCCATTCGTCCCACGACCACGGTCGCAGGTGTAGACGTCGTCAACGTGATGTATGCAAAGGTCGCAAGGCCGAACGCGAAGGCGATCGGAACGGCTGCGAAAACCATCACGGCGACGAGGCCGACGAAGAAGATGAGCAGGTTGATGTTGCCGAGCGGAATCAGGATCGGGCTGAGCAAATAGAAGAGCCCGCCGACGGCCAAGATGAGAGCGACGGCGCTACCGGTCAGCTTCCAGTCTCCGACTGAAACGAGCCGCAGAAGGGCGAACAGGATCATGAGGCCGAGACCGACGGGAAGCGCGGCCGCACGCCACAGATTGGAGATGTCGAGGGCGGCCGTCGTCACGAAGAGCTCGTCGGACGCAAATTCGTAGGCTGGATGAATGACCAACAGCAGAAAGGAGAGGGGGGCCGCAATCGCGAGGACGTCGAGGAAGGCCCGTGCCTTCGGCCTCAGCATGCCGATGACGGCCGTCATTCTCATGTGCTCGGCACGCTGGAATGCGAGCACGGCACCGAGCATGGCCAGCCAGAGAAACAGGATGCCGGCGAGCTCGTCGGTCCAGATCAGCGGCTTGTGGAGCAGATAGCGGGAGGAAACTCCCGCAAACAGGAACGACGATTTCCGCAACAACGAGCGTCGCCGCGACGATTCCGACGACCGTTGCCAGAAAGCGCTCGGTCGTCCGCAACGTGCCGGTAGCGTTCGCATGATGACGAGCAGCCGAAGAGACAATGTCTTCTGTCAAATGCATGACGATTACCCGATGTTGCCGGCATACTTCTGCAGCAATGACCAAGCCTCGTCGCCGAACTTGGCCTTGGCGTCCTTGTAGAAGGACGTCTTGGCCAGCGCTGCCTGGAAAGCATCGGCCTGGGTCGTGTTAAAGGTCAGGCCCTTGGATTCCAGCAGCTTCTGATATTCTGCGTTGGCCTTGACGATGTCGTCGCGTTGCTTCTTGGCGGCAGCGTTGAAGTGCTTTTGCAGGACTGCCTGGACATCTTTCGGAACGGTCTTCCAGACCCTGCCGCTCGAAATCAGCCAGAAGCCGTCCCATGCGTGATTGGTCAGCGAGCAGAACTTTTGGACTTCGTAGAATTTTGCGGATTCGATGAGCGCGAGCGGATTCTCCTGCCCGTCGGCGATCTTGGTTTGCAGCGCGGAGTAGGCTTCGTTGAGCGGAATGCTGACGGGCGCCGCACCCAGGGCGGAGAACATGGATACCCAAAGGGGCACGACCGGAACGCGGATCTTGAAGTTCGCGAGGTCTTCTGGCGTCTTGATCGGGCGAGTGCTGCTGGTGATCTGGCGGAAGCCGTTGTCCCAGACGGCCTCGAAGGGGACGAGCCCCGTCTTTTCGATATTGCCACGGACGAACTTGCCGACATCGCCATCCATCGCGGACCACACGTTGTCGTAATTCGTGAAGGCAAAGCCGACGCCGGTCAGCGAGGCGGTCGGGATCAGCGTCGACATCACAGTGCCGGGCATGGTCGCCAATTCAAGCGCGCCGGAGCGCAGCTGCGCCATCATGTCGGTATCGCTGCCGAGCTGGTTGTTGGGGAATAGGCTGATCGCAACCTGGCCTTTCGTTTCGGCCGTGATCGCGTCGATCGCTTCCTTCAGCCGCACATTGACGGAATGGGTGGCGGGTAAGTCGTTGCCGAACTTGAGCTTGAGCGGAGCGGCCTGCGCCAAAACGGCCGGGCTTTTGAGCAGGGCTCCTGCCGCGGTGGCCCCGACAGCGGATTTCAACAGCGAACGACGGCTAACCGTGAGCATTGCATCCTCCCATGAGACACCGCTTTCGCGCGGCGTTGAACTCGAATACGGAATTCGTATTCTGAATTCGAATGCAATGCAATGGATTTTTTCACGCTGCGATGCTAATGATTCGCAATCGGCCCTTCTGGAGTTCGCATGTCTCAAATCCAAACCCAGCCAACCTTGGTCGAACAGGTTGTAAATGCTATCGTTTCCGAGATCGTAGACGGTGAGCTGCCGGCTAATTCGCGGCTGATCCAGGACGAGCTGGCCCGTGCCTACGGCGTGTCGCGGCAGCCTGTGCAGCAGGCGTTGTTGCTTCTGCGAGATCGCGGAATGGTCAAAGAGGCCCGCCGGACGCGGCCTGATCGTTGCCCCACTCGACGTCGGCTTTGTCCGAAACCTCTATGAAATCCGAGCCATGCTGGACGGGCTAGCAGCCCGCCTTGCGGCCGAGCGGGGCGCAGAGCGCGCACGACTTGAAGGCGCGGCCTATCTCGATCTTGGGCGCGATGCAGTCAAAAGCGGATCACTGAACGAGCAGATCGAAGCCGACATGCGGTTTCATGCCTTTGTCAACGAACTCGCCGGCAATCCCTTGATCGGGGAGACCACGGCGCCGCACTGGCCTTATCTGCGCCGCGTGATGGGCGAGGTCCTTCGCGACGACGAGCAGATGCCCCAGTCTATTCTGAGCGAACATGTCGCCATCCTCGACGCGATCATCGCGGGCGACGGTGCGCGCGCAGAGGAATTGAGCCGCGAGCATATTTCTCGAGCTGCCAAGATTTTCGTCCAGCGGCTGCAGGCTCATCAGGATGCGTCCGAGAAGAAAATGCGGGAACGCCCCGCTCGACGGATCCGGTGATGCAGTTTCGGGGTGCCAGTACATTCGTTGCTCAACGACGCCTCGGGGCCGAATCTTTTCGAATGGAAATCGATTAGCGGTGACGATGTCTTTGGCGACAAGCGCATCGCCTTGTTTGCTGGTGCATTCACGCCGGCGTTTTCGAAAGCCAATCTCCCCGGCTACGAACGCCATTACGAGGATTTCAAGCAGCTTGGAAAAATCACTGGTTCACTGGAAAGATAGAACGATCAAATGAATGCGGATTGCGCGTGAAAGTGAAGGCGGTTGCGTCGGGTCAAAAAGTGCTGGGAATGGCTCCCGGAGCAGAGCAGGACGATGCCCGCAATCAGATCAGGCACGAGCAGTTGGCGAAGGCGCGCACTCGGCCGGCGGACTTGCTGAGCACGATTGGGCCTTAGGCAGCGGCGGCGCGCTTCCTCAACTGGGAGGGCTGCTCGATTGCAGCAGATCGATCGGTGGTATTCGGGCGAGGGACGGATGTAGCCCAACGTCATTGCCGCGGTTAGAACGGCAACTCCCCCTCTCGACCATAATCCAGTAGGACGCGGGACGGGCTCTCGTGAACCGTGCCGCTTCGCGTCACGGTAGGGTAGGCGCGGGACACCTCGAGGAGGATATCCCTACGCCTCCCCCCAAACCGTGCGGGCACTTTTCAATGCACACGGCTTTCCGTACGCGCATGCTCTCGACCGGAGACGGCTGCACGGCATGACGGGCACAGGACAACGGTCTTGCGCCGCCAACCGGACCGTTTCCAGACCGTCAGCGATCCGCTTCGCAGGTCACCGAGGCGGCGGAGATGATGCATCTCGAATGGTCCCGTCGTATCGCTGCACGCTTCGCATTTGCGAGCGTTAAGTCGATCGATCAGATCATTTGGGCTTTTGACCCACCACGCACCTGCCGTGACGTTGTCGATAGTCGGACTTGTCCAGTAGGCTCGGGGCAGATGCTTCAGTCTCCACAGCTTGATGCTGCGAAGCTTACCACGGACCACGGAGCTAACCTCGTAGTCCGTGCCTTTCCACAGGCGCGCCATGGTTTTTGCTCTCGTCGTCCGATGTCGCATCGCCAGCGTCTTCACAAGACTGCGGAACACGACAAGCTCCAGCAATCCCAAGGCGCTCTTGATGTCGTCGGCAAACGAATGGTAGTTCGCAAACCCACGGAACTCTGAGTTATAGGCGAGGACGGTTGCAACGTCGCTGGTTACCAGGAACTGCTCGCGCGGACTGCCGGTCTTCTTGGCGAGATCGCCATAGCCGTGTTGCTTGCAGAACTTGGTGACTTCCTTGCGCGGCACCCGCAAGCTGACATTGCCGGTGGTGGGCCGACGCATCACGCGCCATGTCCGTCCAGCCGGTCCCTTGCGGCTGGATTTTCGTCCTGCCCCGTAGGAGGTATATGTCGAGATGCGATAGCTGAGGAAGGTCACTCCCTTTGAAGCGGCGTAAACCCCACTTTTCTCGGGCGACACGGCGAGCTTCAAGGTCTCCGTCAGGAATCGTTCGACGCAGGCCATGATCTCACACGCTTCCCGCTTGCTCCCGATCACGCCGATGAGGAAGTCGTCGGCATAGCGGCAGTAGCGGAGCCTTTTGAAGTTGGGGTCCATCGGATCGACGGAAGGCACTTTCCGTCTCTCCTTATTGATGGCTTTGATCTCCGCGAATGCAGCGTTGATCTCGGCCCGATCCGCGCCTTCGGCGCGGAGCCGTTCAATCTTCCGGCGGAGACTGAGGACGCGCCGTTCCAGCGCCACGTAGCGCGGGAATGGACGTCGCTCACGGCCTTTGTCGAATTCCGCCTTCATCATCTGCACGTGCTGGTCCAGCTCGTGCAGATAGATGTTGGCGAGCAAGGGCGAGACAACGCCGCCCTGTGGCGTGCCACTGTAAGTGCGTCCGAAGACCCAATCTTCCATGTAACCTGCTTTGAGCATTCCTTCGATCAGACCGATGAACCTGTCGTCATCGATCCGCTTCCTTAGAAGCCCAAGCAGGATGTCATGGTCGATGTTGTCGAAGAACCCACGCACATCCACTTCGATCAGCCACTTGCAGCCCGTCCAACTCTTCTTGATGAGCTTGAGCGCGGTATGACAGGATCGCCCCGGGCGGAACCCATGTGATTCATTGAGGAACACAGGTTCATAGATCGCTTCGAGCAGAATCCTGACCGCCTCCTGAACGAGCCGGTCTTCCACCGTGGGGATACCCAGTGGTCGTGTCTTGCCGTTGTCCTTCGGGATATAAACCCGCCGGACCGGCCGGAAGCGATAAGTGCCATCTGCCACGCGCCTGGCGATGTCGGCGAGCTTCTCCAGCGACATGCCGACTACATCGGCAGCTGGATCGATGTGCTGCGCGCGGACAATCGCGCGATCTTTCGCGCCGCGAGCAAGGCCTCGAAGGCCGCCGACTTCCTGCTGGGCTTCCGTGCAGCGGTCGCCAAAGACCGGGACAGGCAGGAGGCCTAGCGCCTCCCGTCACGGCGGCAAGAGCTGGCCCCAGCGCAACCCATGGCCTCCCGAAATCGGGCTCGTCGGCTAGGCTACTCCCAACTGTTGAGCCTGCACCACAACGTCAACCGAAGGAGATAAGACAATGGACCTGCAACACATTCCGCTGAGCAACCTCAAGGTGCTACCGTCAATGTCCGCCATGGGCGCAAATCGCCCGACGTTTCCGACATCCAGCCGTCGATCCGCGCGCGCGGCGTGCTGCAGCCACTCTAGGTGCTGCCCAATGGAGAAGGCTTCGAGATCATTGCAGGGCGGCGGCGCTATTTCGCCGCGAGCAAGGCCGCCGAAGAGAAGGGCGTTGCGCCGGACGAGGTGCTGCTGCCGTGCGCCGTGACGGCTGTTGGCGACGACACCGGCGCGATGGAAGCCTCCCTGATCGAGAACGTCGCGGGCGAGCCCATGGACGAACTTCAGGAGTATGAGTCCTTCGCCAGGCTGCTCAAGCAGGGCCGCAAGGTAGAGGAGATCGCCGCGACGTTCGGCGTGACCGAGCTTCGGGTCAAGCAGTGGCTCGCAATCGCGGGCCTGCACCCAAAGATCAAGGAGGCGTTTCGCCAAGGCGCGATCGAGAGCGAAGACCTGCGCCTCCTCACGTCGGCGACCAGGAGCCAGCAAAAGGAGTGGGTCGATGTGGCTGACCCCGCCGATTCGGCTGCGGCGGCCTCCGCCGCGGCCGCCTTCGGGAGAGCCCGAGTCGTGAATCAAACCCTAACACCCCGGAAAATAAGCCTGAGGCACGAGCCCTGCGACTCAGACTATGAGTCCGGCGCGATCCACGGAAGGAACTGGACGGAGCCGAGCCCATGCAAAATGCATTCAGCGTCTTTGTTGACGGCAGTGCCATGGTGAAGCGCTGCGTTGCACAGGTTCTGATCGGAGGGGCGACGCTGACCGCGACTGTCGTGGTGCTGGCGCGGGTCGTTTCCTCCCTGAGCGTTGGCAAGCCGTAGCGCGTGGGCCTGACAAGTGGAAACCGGGTCTCCGCGTGGATTTGGCTAGCTCGAAGATGTCGCCAGAGTTGGTCTTCGTTCGGTTGAATCAGGTGTTGGCACGGCAGCCGTTTGTGAGCTGCGCGCTCGCATTGCTGGTGATTGCCACAACGCCGGCGAAGCAGGCGCGCGCCGCGACGTGACCGGGCAAGCGAGCGTCATCGACGGCGATACCATCGAAATCCATGGTGCGCGCGTGCGCCTTTACGGGATCGACGCCCCCGAGCACGACCAGCTCTGCCACGACCGGCGCGGCGAGCGCTATCGCTGCGGGCAAGTGGCGTCGAACGCGCTCGCCGAGTTCATCGGCAGGCAAGCGGTCGCGTGCGTCGAGGTCGACCGCGACCGCTACAGCCGAACGGTTGCCGTCTGCACCGTCGGAAGGGTCGACCTTGCGGACTGGCTGGTGCGCGGCGGACTCGCGATCGACTGGCCACGCTACAGCAGGGGCGACTACGCGCCGGCCCGAAATCGAGGCGCGAGGCAAACAGGTCGGCATGTGGGCTGGACGATTTGTCGAGCCCTGGCGCTACCGGCAATGCATCGGCGCGGGAGGCCGCCCTGAGGGCTGTTCCGCTGCAGGAATCGGCGAGCGGCGATAACGCGCGAAGCCATCAGGGGCACATCATCCGGTCCGGTGAGAACGACGGCCGGAGCCAAAAGCTCTGAAAAACCGGACCCATGTGCATCAATTCAGTGGCTGCTCGAGCCGTGTGCACATGGGGCCGGTCTGATCGTCGCCGCGTCCTCGGACGAACATCTTGCATAACCATCACGATGGTTCGCGATTCCGCGGCGGCTTGGGCGTGCGAAAAACCGTGCGCTACTTCTTCATCTTCTTGGTCTTCTTCGCGACCTTCGTGGTCGCCTTCGCCGTCTTTTTCGCCTTCTTCGCTTTCTTGGCCATGTCGTCCTCGTGGTTTGATTGGCTTGACGAATGCGCGGACGCCGTGAGCCGGTGCGCGCGCCATCAAGCTAATATGAAACTAGCAAAATTGATACCACGTTGGGTTAACGCACTGGTTGAAGTGTCGCGGCCTCGCCGATGATGAGCAGTGCAAGGCCTCTCGCTGATGTCAGGACATGCAATGTTTGCGATCCGCAGACGGTGATGAAGCGTTGTGATTTGTCAACGTGCCAGCGGCGCGGGCCGCGATTGGCGTAGGGTCTGCGCGGTCCGCACGCGGGAGCCGACAGCGACAGGCTCACATAGTCCTTGCGGCCGTTTACTCGGAACGGATTCAGCAGCCGCCGGTCGGGATGCATCTGATGACAACGTGGAGCCGGGTGAGTATACTATGTCCGCGAGAGTAGTATAATTCGCGGTGGGGCCTCCGCGTCGGGGGCCGGTAGCTGCCCCGGTGGACAATGATCGCCGGGAAGGCTGGACGGTCCAAGGGATGCGCTTGCCGCAACCAACAGCATTCAAGCAACCAGCGAATAGCTTGTACTTCGGCCCCCGCCCTCGTCCTTGGCGAGAATGGCCTGATCAACGAGGTCCTGAATGTCGCGCAAGGCAGTGTCGGGCGAGCACTTTTCTATCTTTGCCCATTTGCTCGATGTCAGCTTGCCCTCGAACCCGTCCAGCAGGCGGTTCAACATGTCGCGCTGCCGCTCATTGATCCGGGCTGTCGCATGTCGTTTCCAGAAGTCGGCTTTTTCAAGCACAGCTGCGAGAATGGTCTCAGCTCCAGTGAAGGCGCGGTCGAGGCAGCCCAGGAACCATTCGAACCACGGCGTGACGTTGAGGTCGCCCTTCTGGGTGCTCTCCAGCATGTCATAGTAGGTCTTCCGCTCGCTGCGTATCTGGGCCGACATGCTGTAGAAGCGCTGCGGAATTCCTTCAGAGCGGGCAAGGGACATGTCGGCGATGGCGCGCGCGATTCGTCCATTGCCATCCTCGAAGGGATGGATCGTCACGAACCACAGATGCGCGATCGCGGCCTTGATGACGGGATCAATCTTCTCCTCGGTGTTGTACCACTCCAGGAACGCGGTCATTTCAGCATCGAGCTTTTCGGCGGTCGGCGCCTCGTAATGGACGTGCTCACGACCATAATCGCCCGAGACAACCTGCATCGGTCCCGCCGACACATCTCGCCAGGCTCCCACCGTGATCTTCTTCAGGTTGCTGCGGCCCGTTGGGAAGAGTGAGGCTTGCCAGCCGAAGAGCCTCTCCGTGGTGAGCTCGGCTTTGAATTTCTGGGTGGCGTCGAGCATCATCTCGACAACACCTTCGACGTTGCGGTCTGCCGACGGCAAGGCGCCCGCGTCCATGCCAAGGCGACGCGCCAGCGAAGAGCGCACCGCATCCTTGTCGAGTTTCTCTCCCTCGATTTCGCTGGACTTGAGGACTTCTTCGGTCAGGGTAGTCAGGACAGCTTCTTCCTGCTGTGCAAAACCCAGGGTCTGCATCCGCCCTATGAGCTGGCCTTGCCGAAGCCGGACAGCCGCGAGCAGCTTCGCCAAGGCGTCGAGATCCCAGGAAAAGTGAGGCCAATCAGGCAGTTGGTGGATATATCCTGGCATTCTCCGCACTCCTTGCGGAGAATATGGAGACCATTCTCCGCATCCGCAAGGGAATTCGCCGCGATTTATGCGGAGAATAGGTGGCTGTTTCCCTGCCTCCAGCTAGTTGGAACGACCTCGCAAATCCGCTCACGCGTAGACGTCCTCGCGACGATCGCTTAGCCATGAGCCCGGGATGGGGACGATGTGGGGTCACCACAGTGACAGCTGAGGGACCGCTCTCTCGCCCAAAATTATACTCGCTTCACGGAATCAGGATAACCGGCCCCGTTTTCGGATTTTCAGCTGATGCCGAGGATTCAAGAACGAACGCCCAAACGAGGTCGTTCGATTCGCCCGCTTCTTTGCTTACAACGTCGGTGAGCTGAGCAATCAGCTGAGCCAGACGATTGATCCAGTTTGATCATGCTCTTCACCTTCTATTGAGGCGCTTCCTCACCCACGCCGACGCTGGCGCACCGTCGATCTCTCACTGACGAGCTTGATCGATACGGATCTCGCTGCCGACCACGATTTTTATTCCGGTTGAATGCTCACCGGACTCCCGCTTTTCATCTCGCCGCGCTCGCCAACGCGAGTGAGTGGGGCGGAACATGTTTCCAGCAAAAATCTACATCGGTCAGATCACTGCCGTCTTCGGCATCGTGATCGCGTCGACGTGGGGAGCAACGCAATGGACTGCGGCTGCGCTTGATCGCTTTCTCAATCCTGAGCGGGACGCAAGCGGCGATGCGGCGCTGATCCGAAGGCTGGACCGGATGAGCCGGCAACTGGAACGAGCCGACCGTGACGTGAGCGTCCTGGCGGAGACCATCGCACTTTTCATCCGTTATTACTTGACCATCACCCCGCCGCTGCCTTCGCAAGATCAGGATGCAGCGCGTGCGCTGGGCCGCGAGCGGTTCGAAATGTTTGTTGCCCAAGTCGGCAAACGCGGTCGCCTCCGGTGGCCGGCTTGTCGCGGACGTCATGGATCGCGTCAGCGCGTCGAAACCAGATCTCTTCATGCGGAACCTCGAGGAGGGCGGTCCTCTGGGGGCTGCCCAACCCAGCGATACTGGATCCCGCGCGCAGGGCGCGACGGGTGAGCCGCCGGAGCATTCTCCGGCAGGGCGAGAGGAGGTCGGCAATGTCTGATCTCCTCTCGCCAGAAACCCGCGAACGTCGCAGGGGCATGCTGCGGACCGCGATGGGACCGGCAATCGCCCTGGCTCTGGAAGAGCCTGAAGTCGTCGAGGTCATGGTCAATCCCGATGGGCGGCTTTGGCTTGATCGGCACGGGACGGGTCGCGCCGATACCGGCGTCGTTCTGACGCCGCTGGAGTCGGAGCGGATCATCCGGCTTGTTGCAAGCCATGTGCGGGCGGAAGCGAGCAGTTCGTCTCCAATCATCTCGGCGGAGCTACCTGAGACTGGTGAACGCTTTGAAGGTGTCCTGCCGCCGGTCTCGCTCGCGCCTTGCTTTGCCATCCGCAAGCCCGCAACGACCACGTTCCGCCTATCCGATTACGTCAAGGCGCAGATTGCCTCGCCGCTAATGGCGAAAGTGCTGACATCAGCGGTCACCGAGGCGCGCAGCATCCTGATCGCCGGCGGCACCGGTTCGGGCAAGACGACGCTTGCCAATGCGCTCCTTGCGGAGATCGCTGGCCTCGGAGAGCGGGTGGTCGTCATCGAGGACACCCGTGAGCTGCGCTGCGATGCGAAGGATGCCGTGACGCTCCGGACCAAGCCGGGCGCGGCGATACTGATTGCGCTCCGACCGCATTCCTTCAAGCCGTCGGAGCGGACGGAGCTCTATAATACCGACCGCAAGCAGACCGCCGAGGGCTTGAGCAAGCTGCCAAAGTCCTATGAGGAGTTGCCGCCATCGACACCGCGGCTTGGACCGCCGTCGCCTGGGGACATTGGCCGGGCTTTTGCGGAGAACGAGAAGAAGGCTGGCGTCGCGTCGGACACGGGCTTCCGGACCAACCCGGAGGAGGACGCCGAAAGGGCCGAGCGGATCCGCCAAACACGGGTCGCTCAACAGGCGAAAGAGTCGGGCTTGTTCGTCCGCCTGTCGGAGAAGCAGGATAAGCGCAAGCAGGCGGCTACGGCCGAAGCGCCGGCGGCTTCTCCATCCGCGTTCCGGCCCTCAACGTCCGATACGGGACCGTCTGCTGCGGAACTTGCAAAGACCACGCAGGCGATGGTCGACCGCTCCAGCGAGATCATTCCCTCGTCGCAGGCGCGAAAGGTGGCCTTCGTCGGAGCGAAAGCCGACACGGAGACCACCAATCCCCATGCGCTCAAACCGGCGCCATCCACCTATGCCGTCATGGCGGGATCGATCATCCCAGCAAGCCTCGTCACTGGACTGAATTCGGACTTGCCTGGGGCGACTATCGGCCAGGTTATCGAGAACGTCTACGATACGGTAACGGGTGAGCATCTTCTGATCCCGCAAGGGACGAGAATCGTGGGGAAGTACGACAGTGTCGTTGCGTTTGGTCAGAAGCGAGCGCTAGTCATCTGGACACGGCTCGTACTGCCGAACGGCAATTCGATCGTGATCGAGAACCTTGCGGCCACTGACGTTGCGGGCTACGCCGGGATCGAGGACCAGGTGGACTTCCATACTTGGCAATTGCTCAAGGGCGTGGCCCTGGCGACCCTGATCGGAGTGGGGACACAGCTATCGATTGGAAACGACGAGAGCGACCTCGTGAAAGCGCTGCGGGAAAGCACCCAGCAAACGACCAATCGAGCCGGCCAGCGCCTGGTCGAGCGCGAGCTCGACGTGCAGCCGACGATCACGGTGCGGCCGGGCTGGCCGTTGCGGGTGATTGTTTCGAAGGATCTGGTGCTGAAGCCGTACCACGACGTTCAGACAGCGGCGAAGGGCAGGTGAGGGATGAAGCTTGCGAAGCTGCCTGATCGGACGCCGGTGAAGATGAATGTTGTGCTTACGCCAGGTCTCGCACAGAGGCTGCGAAAGTACGCTGACTTCTACGCCGAAACCTACGGTATCAAGGAGGAAGTGGGTGAGCTGATTCCGTTCATGCTGGAGGCGTTTCTCGATGGCGACGCGGATTTCAGGCGAGCGTGCCGAGCAGGTGGCGTGAAGGATACGCCTGACGCCGCTCCCCGTACTCCCCAAGTTCACCGGACCCGCAAAGGTCAGGATCTCGGCGGGGAGAGTTCACGTAAAGATTAGGCGACCCCGGCATATTGCAAATATTCTCCTCCTGCGCTTGACACGAGCGCGCGCAAGCCGCCTCGTCAGGGACAGGTGGATCAAATCTTTCAATTGTTAGCTTTGAAGGTGTCTTCGTTCAGCAGCTCGCGAAACCCCTTGGTGGAGCGATCTTTGTCGCGCATCAGCGAGAGCTTGTGCTGGACCAGGGGATGGTTGACGAGGTTCACGCTTTGCTTGGTCATGAGATCGCCTCTTCCAGAGTAGCACGTGCGATGTTGCAAGGAGCGTGCCCCATGCCGCGACCGCCACTTCGTTCACCGGCGCGCAAACAGGGGGCGGTCACGGCTCCACGGGTCATGATCGCGTTGTAAACCCTACGGTTAATGCCCCACGACCGTTCGAAACGGCCGTTGTGTTCAGCCGCAATTCGGCCATACTGAAGAATCCTTCGATTGCCGGCAACCGGGCTTGTCCGCCCGGCCGGCCGTCGACATCTCGTGGTGCGTGATGACTCGTTCTAATCGAACTGATCATATTCGGATTACGTCGCATCCGGCGCCGGGTGCGAAGATTGAATTCCCGATTCATTGGGGAGCGGCGACGGCACGTGAACGCGGCCCAGTGATCGGGACGGTTTCGCGCCCCCAGCAGCGCAATGTTATCGGCACCCATAGCGGCTCCTATTCGATCTATCGCGCGCTGGCGGTCTCGTCGGGCGCGCTCGATCCGATCCGGCGGCCGGACCTGACCAACACGCAACCTGCCGCCACGATTGGGCCATTCCCGCAATGGACCGATCCAAACCGGATCGTCTCGCTCGATCCGTGGGGACACCTGGCTGCACAGGCGTTCTCGAAAGAGATTGCCGAGGGCGTCGATATCCGTCCGAGCATCGCGATCACCCGCGCCCGCCTCGATTTGCCCGAATTGCAGGCTGCGATATCGGCCGGACGGCTCAAGCGCGACGGCGCTGTCGTTCACGAGGGGGGAAGCGTCTCCGTCGTCAAGATCGCGATCGACCCGGTCTGGTATCTCCCGGGAATTGCGGCGCGCTTCGCCACGACGGAAAGCAATCTGCGCCGACAGCTGTTCGAGCAGACGGCCGGCATGTTTCCGGAACTGGTGACACGGCCCGACCTCCATGTGTTTCTACCGCCGATCGGCGGTACGACGGCCTATCTGTTCGGCGATGTCGCCAAACTGCCGGACCATCGCACCAGCATCACCTGCCGCGTGCATGACGAGTGCAACGGCTCCGACGTGTTCGGCTCGGACATCTGCACATGCCGCCCATACCTGCTGCACGGCATCGAGGAGTGCGTGCGCGCCGGGCAGACCGGCGGGCTCGGCATCATCATCTACAACCGCAAGGAAGGCCGCGCCCTCGGCGAGGTCACCAAATTCCTGGTTTACAATGCGCGCAAGCGGCAGGAAGGTGGCGATGCCGCCGCGCAGTATTTTGAGCGCACCGAATGCGTCGCAGGCGTACAGGATGCGCGATTCCAGCAGCTGATGCCGGATGTCGTGCACTGGCTCGGACTGAAACGCATCGACCGCTTCGTCTCCATGAGCGACATGAAGTATGACGCGCTGGTGAGTCAGGGCATCGACATCGTCGAACGCGTACCGATCCCCGACGATCTGGTGCCGGCGGACGCCCAGGTCGAAATCGTTGCGAAGAAGGCTGCCGGGTACTACTCGCCGGAGGAGCCCACCCAGCGCGACTTCGTCGGCCGGTCGCTCGATAAATATTGAGCGCGGCCATGTCCTCCGTGATCTCCGAGACAGCGGCGGCCTTGTCATTACTCAATGCCGCGGCGGTGCGGGAGCGCGCGCACCGGCTGCTTGCCATCGGCCTTGAGGATCAGCTGCCGAACTTCCGCGTCCACCTCGACCGCATGGATTCGACGGCCGAACTGGTGGTGCAGACCACGCGAGCGGCGTATCCCTCGCTGGCGGTGCCGTTTCATTCGCGCTGGCGGCATTTCTCCACCAATGGCGTCGATCGCTGGGCGGGCCTGGCCAACCAGGTCGCATGGCCGGATCGCGCGGCACGGGCTCGCGCCGAATTCGATCTGGCGATGGTCAGCGTGTTTCTGGACGCCGGTGCCGGGCCGTCATGGCGGTACTGCGACCCGGTGACCGGATCGGCCATTGGCCGTTCGGAGGGATTGGGACTGGCCAGCCTTGCGATGTTCGCCGCTGGCGCGTTCTCGTCGGATCCGCGACAGCCGCTTCGAGCCGATGCCGACGTGCTGGCGAATTTATCCGTGACAGACCTCGCGAACGGCATGCAGGTGTCGGGTGCCAATCCGCTGGTCGGCATCGACGGCCGGGTGAATTTGTTGCGCAGCCTCGGCCGGCTGGTGGCCTCCAATCCGGCCGTATTCGGACGCTTCGATACGCCGCGGCCCGGCGGGCTGTTCGACCGGCTGGCATCGCTGGCCGACGATCGCAGGCTCCCGGCCGCCACGATATTGTCGAAACTGCTCAGGGAGCTCGGGCCGATCTGGCCGTCGCGGCTGACGCTCGGCGGCATCGCACTCGGTGATTGCTGGAAGCATCCGATGCTGGCGACCGGGGATGCGACCAGCCACCTGATGCCGTTGCACAAGCTCTCGCAATGGCTGGCCTACTCGCTGATCGAGCCGCTGCAGAATGCCGGAATTGCTGTGACCGATATCGACGGGCTGACCGGGCTTGCCGAGTATCGCAACGGCGGTCTCTTCGTCGACAATGGCGTGCTGACATTCCGCGACGATGGTGCAGCGCTCCGGGAGCATGACGTCGCTTCACCGCTTGTCGTGGAGTGGCGGGGGCTGACGGTGGCATTGCTCGACTGCGTCGCGGACAATGTGCGCCGACGCCTCGGGCTCGATGCAGCCGCTCTGCCGCTGGCGAAAATCCTGGAAGGTGGAACCTGGGCCGCGGGCCGACGGCTGGCGCGTCAACGCCGCGCCGACGCATCGCCTCCAATCAAGGTTATCAGCGACGGCACGGTATTTTAGGGCGGAGACTCGGCATGGAAGGCGTCACGATCGTTAGCCATCCGCTGGTGCAGCACAAGCTGACACTGTTGCGCAAGAAGGACACCTCGACTAAGTCGTTTCGCGAACTCCTCAAGGAGATCGGGATGCTGCTATGTTACGAGGTGACCCGCGATCTGCCGCTGGCCGATGTCGATATCGAGACGCCGCTCGCGAAAATGAAATCGCCGGAGATCTCGGGCAAAAAGCTCGTGTTTGCGCCGGTGCTGCGTGCCGGCGTGACTTTTGCGGAGGGCATGCTCGACCTCGTGCCGACTGCGCGCGTCGCCCATATCGGCCTTTATCGCGAACCCGAAACATTCGTGGCCGTGGAGTATTTCTTCAAAGCGCCGAGCGATCTGCACGAGAGATTAGTGATCGTGATTTCCCCGGTGCTGGCGACGGCCAATCTGTCTGTCGCGGCGGTGGATCGGCTCAAGGAGCGCGGTGCCAATGAAGTCCGGCTGGTCAGTCTGATCGCCGCTCCCGAAGGGGTCGAGCGCATGCGCGGCATCCACCCGGATGTTCCGATCTGGCTCGCGGCGATCGACCAAGGGTTGGACGAGAACGCCTTCATCCTGCCGGGCCTCGGCGATGCCGGTGACCGTGCCTACGGTACGCGATAGTCGAGCCTGGCGACCTGATCGGAAGGCTGCGCGATCAATCGTCTTCTTCGGATACATCCGGAAGCTCTGCGAGCCTTGGTATGAACCGCACCACGACGTTTGCTTCCTTCAGCATCGTGGCGGCGATCGCAAAATCCTGAGCCCAATTCGAATTGGGTTGGTCAGGTTCATAACCAACGACCTCCGATATGCCCGATTGAATAATCGCCTTCGTGCATTCCACGCAGGGAAACCAGGGCACGTAGATCGTGCAGCCCTTGAGCGCTATCCCAATGCGTGCCGCATTGAAAATAGCATTCTGCTCGGCATGGCAGCTCCAGATGTATTTTGAGCCCGTGATGCGGGAGTGTCGCTCGTCCACCGCATCGTTGACCCCGCGAGGCAAGCCGTTATACCCAGTCGAGCGTATTTCGTTGTCGGGTCCGACCACGACGGCGCCCACGCGGCGTCCCTTTTCAATGCTCCAACGCGCCAAATGATGCGCCAGAAGCATGAACCGCTCATCCCATTTTCTATCTCGCAATTCGTCCAACCTCGTTATCGTGTACCCAGCATCAAATAGGTGCGAAAAGCAGTCAATAGCCGGATTTCCAGGGCGTTTTCTAGCGAAGTGGCGACCGGTCCGCGTGAAGAAAACGCGTCAAACAAAGCACTAGAGAGCCTCCGGCATCATGCCGAACTTGCGTGCGGGCTGGTCGGACCGAGAACACGGCTTGCCTTTCGCACTTCGTCTAGGAACGCCTTGGCCAGGCGCGACAGGGGTTCTGCCTCCGACCAAAGCATGTGGGCTACGGCCGGTGTTCTGGGCGTGAAGGGCCTGACAACGAGGTCGTGGCTGCCGGCTTGGCGCGGCGAGAATGGATCGACGACGGCAGCGCCGACGCCGGCGGCCGCGAGCACACAGGCAGTGTTGCAGTATCGCACCTCCACCGTCGGCTGAAACGGCGCACCGGCCCGGGCAAAGCTCTCGCGTACCGCTTCGCCCAGTCGCGTTCCGCGCTCCAGCCCGATGAAGGGCAGGCCGACAAGATCGGAGGCGGATATGACGGGATGTTCAGCCAGTGGATGCTTCGGCGGCAGGACACAGACCATTTCGCCGGTGTGGACCACCTCATGCGCGATGCCGGGATGATGCGACAGGCCGAGCACGAAGCCCAGTTCGGCGACCCGGCTCGTCACGCCTTCGATGATTCCTTCATAGCGACGCACGTCAAAGAAGACCCGCGTCTGCCGCCGCTGTTGCAGGAAGTCCGAAAGCGCGGGAGGAATGATGCTATAGGCCAAGGGGGGCGTCGCCACGATCGACAACAGCCCCGAACGACTTTCCCGCAAATCGCGCACGCGGTTTTCAAGCTTGGCGTGAAGCGCAAAGATCGCTTCGCTTTCCTTGTAAAGCGCCATCGCCTCTGATGTCGGGAATAGCCGGTTGTTGACACGTTCGAACAGGGCAAAGCCGGCCTGCGCCTCCATTGCCTTGAGTGCATTGCTGATCGCCGGTTGAGACAGCGCCAGTTCGTCCGCCGCCGCGACCGTGGTCCGGTGCCGGATGACCGCTCGCAAAATCTCCAACTGGCGAAGGTTCATATAACTGCCGGTTATTGTCTCGCCCGAAATATCATAGCACGGGTGATTGCAATTAGCAGGCCGTTTTCACGTAATGGGCGGCGCGGCGGAATGCTGATGGAGCAGAGCATCGCCTCGTGCATTGGCAATCCGCACAGTTTGGAGGCAATATTGGTCCGCATACTTCGCGCCGCTGCCGCCCAGATGGGGCGACGCAAAAAGCGGATCCTCGAGAGCGCACGCTTGGCCGGATGCTGGAGCTTCTGGAGACGGCTGCCGCGCGCGGCGCGGGCCTGGTCGTGTTTCCTGAACTGGCCTTCACCACGTTTTTCCCGCGATGGTACCTCGAAGGCGATGCGCTGGATCAGTATTTCGAGTGCAGCATGCCCAATCCGGCCGTGCAGCGCCTGTTCGATCGCGCCCGCGCGCTCCGCGTCGGATTTTATATCGGCTACGCCGAACAGACTGCCGACCGCCAACGCTACAACTGCTCGATACTGGTCGATCGCGACGGAGCGATTCTCGGCCGCTATCGCAAGGTGCATCTGCCGGGTTCGGTCGAGCCGCGCGCCGACGCACGCTTCCAGCAGATTTCCTGCCTTTCGCGCAGGACCGGATTGGTGTCACGCCGATCATGGGTATGATGATCTGCAACGATCGCCGCTGGCCCGAATCCTGGCGCGTCCTTGGCTTGCAGGGGGTTGAACTGGTCTGCGTCGGCTACAATTCGGCAGCCTATGCCCCCAATGGCGGCGTCACGGAAGATGCCGCGCTGCGCACCTTCCATTCAACGCTGGTGACGCAGGCCAACGCCTACATGAACGCGACCTGGGCGATCGCCGTCGCCAAGGCGGGCGACGAGGACGGCTCCGGACTGATCGGCGGCTCCTGCATCGTCGATCCGAACGGCCGCATCGTCGCCGAAGCGGCGACGTTGGGAGATGAGGTCGTCGTTGCAGACCTTGATCTCGACCTCTGCCGGCAGGGCAAGGACAAGATGTTCGACTTTGCCGCCCATCGGCGGCCCGAGCAGTACGCCGTCATCACCGAGCGTGCCGGTGTTGTCGAGCCGGCCGGGCTCGATGCGGTGGCAACGAATCTTCGGAACCAGGAGGCCGAGCGCCGATCCCGATGAGTAGCTCCGTCAGTGCCGACGTGGCGAATGCGCCCGATCTGATCGAAGTGATGACCGCAACCGCCGCTGCGCTGATCAGGCGGCCGGACCTCGGAGCGATCGCGCCGGGGGCAACCGCCGACCTCACCGTGGTCGACCTGACGCATCCGCATCTGCAGCCGCTGTTCGATCCGCGTCGCGGCCTGATCGCGTTGGCGAACCGCGCCACTATCGACCAGATCGTCGTTGATGGACGCGTGCTGATCGATGTCGGCCGCTATGTCGCCGGCGACGAGGCGACAATTATTTCGGCCGGGACCGCGGCGATCGGCAGGATCTGGGATCTGCCGGAAGCGCAGGCGGCCTTCGATGGATGACGGATCGGCGATGCTCAAACGCAACACCAGGTAAGGTAATCGGGAAAAGCTCATGCGTGTCATCAATGTTGCCGCTGCCCAGATGGGACCGATCCAGAAGGCAGACAGCCGCGAGGCGGTCGTCGGGCGCATGATCGCGCTGATGGATCAAGCCAAGGCTCGGGGCGCCGATCTGATCGTCTATCCGGAGCTGGCGCTCACCACGTTCTTTCCGCGCTGGTACATGACGGACCAATCCGAGGTCGACCGCTGGTTTGAGCGCGACATGCCCAATGCGGCGACCAGGCTGCTGTTCGAGCGCGCGGCAAAACACCAGATTGCGATGAACTTCGGCTACGCCGAATTGACACCGGACGGCCACCATTTCAACACCAGCATCCTGACCGACAAATCCGCCCGCATCGTCGGCAAGTACCGCAAGGTTCATCTGCCCGGTCATTCGGAATTCGATACCGAACGCGCATTCCAGCATCTTGAGAAACGCTACTTCGAACCGGGGGATCTTGGCTTTAATGTCTGGCGTGCGCTTGGCGGCATCCTTGGCATGGCGATCTGCAACGACCGGCGCTGGCCGGAGACCTATCGCGTGATGGGCCTGCAAGGCGTCGAGATGGTGATGATTGGCTACAACACGCCCTCGGTGAACGCCGAGAAGAGCGAGGAGGGGCCGGCGAAGCGGTTGTTCCACAACCGGCTCTCGGTGCAGGCCGGTGCCTACCAGAACTCGACATGGGTCGTGTGCGTCGCCAAGGCCGGCGTCGAGGATGGTCATCCCTTGATCGGTGGCACCCTGATCGTCAATCCCGACGGCGAGATTGTGGCCGAAGCCGGCACCGAAGAGGACGAATTGCTGGTTCACCCCTGCGATCTGGACGCCACCGCCTTCGGCAAGGACACGATCTTCAACTTCGCGCAGCATCGTCGCATCGAGCATTACGGCCTGATCACCAGCCGTACCGGCGCACAACCGCCTCCGGAAAACTGATGTCCGAAACCCGGACGCCGTGGCTCGCAGGTGTCAAGAACGATTGGAATCAGTGATGGGCGAACTGCACCGTGCCCAACGCCATCGTCACGGCGGCCTGTGTCGGATCGATCACGGGAATCCCGAGGGCCTGTTCCAGCGCTCGGCGGTGACGCGCCATGCCGGCGCAGCCCATCACGATGGCTCCGGCGCCATCTTCGTCCTTCATAGCGCGACCGACCTCGATCATCCTCGCCAGCGTTCCTTCACCCGATGCGGTCTCCGCCACGCTCATGTTGAGCGGTCGTTCCCCGGACAGGCGATCCATCAGGCCCATCTGCCGGAGATAGCGCATATGACGGCGGATCGAGCGCTGCGTGATCGCGATGACGCCGAACGAATCGGCGCGCGCCAGCGCCGTCAGCACGCCGCACTCGGCGATGCCGAAGATGGGCCGGTCGGTTGCTTCACGGCAGACATGCAGACCAGGATCGCTGTAGCAGGCAATGACGAAGGCCGCCGAGCTGTTGTCGCTCTCCACCAGCCGGCGCAGCGGCATCGTGACACTGTCGGCATCGGCCTGGCTCTCGATTCCGTAAGGACCTTCCGCCAGCTTCGTGCAGATGATTTCGGGGCCGCCCTCAAAGCAAAGCGGCTTCAAGGCGTCCTCGAGGCCCTGGGTGACGAGTTGGTTGGAATTGGGATTGATCACGAGGATGCGTGGCCGGGACATCGTGGTTTCCTGCGGGATGATGCTTCGCGCGGCAACGTGAGGCAGCGCTATGGCGAGATTACAGCAGAGGCAATCGACGTGCCATCAGCGATGCGCGGCCCGCGCGATCTGTGCGTTCTTCGAAGGGCGTAAGAGCCAGGACCCGGGAGTTTGTGATGACTGAATTCACGTATGATCTCGTCATTCGCGGCGGACGCGTCGCGACTGCGAGCGATGTGTTCGAGGCCGATGTCGCGATTTCCGGTGAAACGATTGCTGCGATCGGTCACCGGCTGGCGGGCGGGCGGCGCGAGATCGACGCGCGCGGCAAGCTGGTTCTGCCGGGCGGTGTCGACAGCCACGCCCACATCGAGCAGCTTTCGGCCGCGGGCATCGTCAACGCCGACACGTTCGAGAGCGCGACCGTCTCGGCGGCCTTCGGCGGCACCACCACCGTGATCCCGTTCGCGGCCCAGCACGTTGGCATGAAGCTGCCTCAGGTGCTCGAGGAGTATCACGCGCTCGCCAGAAAGGGCGCCGTCATCGATTATGCCTTTCACATGATCATTGCTGATCCGACCAGGGAGACGCTGGAAACGGATTTGCCTCGTCTGGTCAAGCAGGGGCATGGTTCGATCAAGATCTTCATGACCTACGACCGGTTGAAGATCGAGGATGAACCGCTGCTGGATATCCTGCTGGCGGCGCGTGAGGGCGGCGCGATGTTGTGCGCTCATGCCGAGAATCACGGGATTATCTCCTGGATGGTGAAACGGCTGCTCGCGCGCGGCTACACTGATCCGAAATACCACGCCATCAGCCATGCGCGCGTCTCTGAAGCGGAGGCGTTCAATCGCCTCATCGGCATGGCGGCCCTGATCGACCAGCCGATCATGATCTTTCACGTGTCGACGGCGGAAGGCGCTAGGGTGATCCGCGATGCGCGCGGCCAGGGGCTGAAAGTATTCGCGGAAACCTGCCCGCAATATCTCTTTCTCACCGCCGCCGATCTCGACAAACCAGGCGTGGAAGGCGCGAAGTGGATGTGCAGCCCTCCACCACGTCGCGCGACCGATCAAGAGGCGTTGTGGCGGGCGCTCGCGCTCGGAGATTTGCAGACGGTTTCGTCCGACCACGCACCGTATCGGTTCGACGAAACCGGCAAGCTGCGCGCTGGCCCCAATCCCAACTTCAAGCAGATCGCGAATGGCTTGCCGGGGCTGGAAGTGCGTTTGCCATTGCTGTTCGACGCGATGGTCTCCCAAGGCCGTCTGAGGCTTGAAAAATTCGTCGATTTGACCGCGACTGCACCGGCCAAGATCTACAATCTGCATCCGCGGAAGGGCTCGATTGCAGTCGGGGCCGATGCGGATATCGGGATCTGGGATCCGCAGCGTGAGGTCACGCTGAGCGACGCCATGATGCATGATCTCGCCGGCTACACGCCCTTCACCGGCCGCAAGCTGCGCGGCTGGCCGGTCACCGTGCTTTCGCGCGGGCGTGTGATCGTGTCCGACGGCAAGCGTTCGGTCGAAGCGGGTTCCGGCCGTTTCCTTGCGCGTGGCGGCGGCGAGGCAGCGAAGCCAACCGGACGGCTGATGCCGGACATGGATCCGGAGCTGAATTTCGGTGCAAGGCTTCTGTAAGCCACTTGCGGCGACCTGTCCGGGGTGAGCGTCAGCCCGTCCGGACAACGTCATGATCGACAACACAGCGATGTCGAGATTGTCGGTAAGCACCTGATAGGGGATCGCAAATCCGCGTGATCGCATTGAAAATGCGCGCGCCCGAAAGTTGCCGCTCCCCCGGTGCCGCCGGACCATGCTGGCATACCATTTGCACGCAAATTGATCAGCATCACCGGTTCGACCGCCTTTGTCACCTCGCCTTGTGCCAAACCTCCACCGATGAAACGGGCGGAGTCGCCACAACAACCGACGTTTGGGAGAGTTTCATGGATCGCAGGACTTTGTTGAAAGGATTGGCCGGGGCAGGCAGCCTCGCGGCGACAGGCGGCCTTTCGATGCCGGCCCTTTCCCAAGGCGCAGCGGCGCGCACCTTGCGCTTCGTGCCGCAGGCCAATCTTGCGAATTTCGATCCGATCTGGGGGACCCAGTATGTGGTGCGCAACGCCGCCGCGCTGGTGTGGGACACCCTCTATGGCGTCGACGCGACATTGCAGCCGCAGCGTCAGATGGTCGAGTCCGAGGAAGTCACCGATGATGGCTTGACCTGGACCTTTCGTCTGCGGTCGGGGCTCAAGTTCCACGACGGCGAGCCTGTGCGCAGCAAGGACGTGATCGCAAGCCTCACGCGGTGGTCGGCCCGCGATCCGATGGGACTGATGATCAAGGCGCTCCAGCAGGAGTTGGAGACTGCCGTCGACGACAGGACTTTCAAATTGGTGCTGAAGCAGCCCTATCCGAAGCTGCTCTACGCGCTCGGCAAGAACAATACGCCGATTGCCTTCATCATGCCTGAGCGCATTGCGCAGACCGACCCGTTCAAGCAGATCACCGACTATGTCGGTTCGGGGCCGATGAAGTTCGCGAAGGCCGAGTGGGTCCCCGGCGCCAAGGCGGTGTTCGAGAAATTCGCCGACTATGTGCCGCGGCAGGAGAAATCGTCCTGGCTCGCCGGCGGCAAGCAGATTCTGATCGACCGCCTGGAATGGGTGGTGATCCCGGATCCCGCAACGGCAGCGGCCGCATTGCAGAACGGCGAGGTCGATTGGTGGGAAAGCCCGATCACCGATCTCGTGCCGGTACTCAAGAGCAACCGCAACATCAACGTCGACATCGCCGATCCGCTCGGCAACGTCGGTTCTTTCAGGATGAACCACCTTTACCCGCCGTTCAACGACGTCAGGGCGCGGCGTGCGGTACTGATGGCGATGAGCCAGGAAGACTACATGCGGGCGCTGGTTGGAGATGACACCTCGCTCTGGAAGCCGCTCCCCGGCTTCTTCACGCCGGGCACGCCGCTTTATTCGGAGGCGGGCGGCGAGATCCTCAAAGGCAAGCGCGATTTCGACGCGGCCAAGAAGCTGCTGGCGGAGAGCGGCTATTCGGGCCAGCCGGTCACCTGCCTCGTGGCACAGGACCAGCCGATCACCAAGGCGCAGGGCGACGTCACCGCGGATTTGCTGAAGAAGCTCGGCATGAATGTCGATTTCGTCGCGACCGACTGGGGCACGGTCGGATCGCGCCGAGCCCAGAAGACGCCTCCGGGGCAGGGTGGCTGGCAGATGTTCCACACCTGGCACGCCGGTGCCGACTGCATCAACCCCGCGCCCTACAACGCCATTCGCGCCAATGGCGACAAGGCGTGGTTCGGCTGGCCTTCGAGCGATGCCGTGGAGAAGGATGTCGTGGTGGCGTGGTTCGAGGCCAAGAATCTCGATGAAGAGAAGGCGGCGATCAATCACCTCAACAAGGCGGCACTCGAGAACGTGGTCTATGCGCCGACCGGCTTCTTCCTGGGTTACACGGCATGGCGCAAGACCATCTCCGGCATCGCGAAGGGGCCGCTGCCGTTCTTCTGGGGCGTGTCGAAGACCGCATGACGACGGCACGGTGAACTGACATGGTCTCGTATATCCTGCGGCGCATTGTCGCGACGTTGCCGGTGATGGCAATCGTCGCGCTGTTCGTCTTCAGTCTGCTCTACATTGCACCGGGCGATCCCGCAGTCGTGATCGCCGGCGATCAGGCCAGCCCCGCCGACGTTGAACGGATACGCCAGAGCCTCGGCCTCGACCGGCCGTTTCTGGTGCAGTTCGGGTCATGGCTCTGGCACATCCTGCACGGCGATCTTGGCACCTCGATCTTCACCAGCCTGCCGGTCTCGACGCTGATCGCGCAGCGTATCGAGCCGACACTCTCTCTGATGGCGATTGCCCTCTCCCTGACAGTTCTGATCGCCGTGCCACTCGGCGTCGTGGCGGCGTGGAAGGCGGGAAGCTGGATCGACCGCAGCATCATGGCATTCGCCGTGTTCGCCTTTTCGCTTCCTGTCTTCGTGATCGGATACGTCCTGGCCTACGTGTTCGCGCTCAAGCTCGAATGGCTCCCGGTGCAGGGCTATACGCCGATCGCCGAAGGCGTCTGGCCGTGGCTGCAGAACCTGATCCTGCCGGCGGTTGCGCTCGCCGATATCTACATCGCGCTGATCGCGCGCATCACGCGCGCTTCCATGCTCGAAGTGTTGCAGCAGGATTATATCCGCACGGCTCGCGCCAAGGGCCTTGGGATGCGCGACATCCTGTTCGTTCATGCACTGAAGAACGCCGCGGTTCCGATCGTGACGGTGATTGGTATTGGCATCGCCCTGCTGATCGGCGGCGCCGTGGTGACCGAAAGCGTGTTCGCGATCCCGGGCCTTGGCCGACTGACGATCGACGCGATCCTGCGCCGCGACTACCCGGTCATCCAGGGCATCGTGTTGGTGTTCAGCTTCCTTTATGTGCTGATCAACCTAATGGTCGACGTCATCTACACCCTGGTCGACCCGAGGATCCGCTATTGACCGTATCCACCACCCGCACTGTAACCCTGCCTCCGGGCCTCGTCATCGCGCCGCAACTGCCTGATCTGCTGCGGCCGGTGAAAATCCGGCGCGGCGTGCTCGGCTTCCTTCGCAGTCATCCGACGGTTGCGATCGGCGGCGCATTGCTGCTCTGCCTGGTCCTGGTTGCGATCTTCGCGCCTTATCTCGGGACCGTCGACCCGACCGCGCTCGCACCCGCCAAGCGTACACGCGCGCCATCGGCCGACTTCTGGTTCGGCACCGACATGCTGGGCCGCGATATCTATTCACGCGTGCTCTACGGGACGCGGGTCTCGCTCACCGTCGGACTTTCGGTGGCGGTGCTGGCCTCGCTTGCCGGTCTTGCGGTCGGCCTCGTCTCGGGCTTCGTGCGTTGGGCAGATGGGATCTTGATGCGGTTCATCGACGGGTTGATGTCGATACCGCCGATCCTGCTCGCGGTTGCGTTGATGGCGTTGACACGTGGCAGCGTCGGCAACGTCATCCTGGCGATCACGGTCGCCGAGATCCCGCGCGTGACGCGGCTCGTGCGCGGCGTCGTGCTGTCGTTGCGCGAGCAGCCTTACGTGGACGCTGCCACGGCCTCCGGCACGCGAACGCCGATGATCATCATGCGTCACATCCTGCCCAACACGCTGGCGCCGATGTTGGTCCAGGCCACCTATATCTGCGCCAGCGCCATGATCGTCGAGTCGATCCTCTCCTTCATCGGCGCAGGTACGCCGCCGACCATTCCGTCCTGGGGCAATATCATGGCCGAGGGCAGGGCGCTGTGGCAGGTCAAGCCTTTCATCGTATTCTTTCCTGCCGCGTTCCTGTCCGTCACCGTGCTTGCCGTCAACCTGCTCGGCGACGGCCTGCGTGACGCGCTCGATCCGCGCATGGCGAAAAGCCTGTAGGAAGTCGAGGCTTGATCCGATGGCATTGCTCGAAGTCGAGAATCTGCAGACCCATTTCCGGACGCCCGACGGGATCAACCGGGCGGTCGACGGCGTGTCCTTCCAGGTCGACGAAGGTGAGACACTGGCGATCGTCGGCGAATCCGGCTGCGGCAAGTCGGTCACCTCGATGTCGCTGATGCGGCTGATCCCCGAGCCGCCGGGCAGGATCGCGGGCGCGGTTCGTTTCCAGGGCAGGGACTTGCTGCAACTCTCCGAGCGCGAGATGCGCGCCGTCCGCGGCAACGACATCTCGATGATCTTCCAGGAACCGATGTCGAGCCTCAATCCGGTGCTGACCGTCGGTCGCCAGATCGGCGAGACATTGCGGATGCATCAGGGCCTGGACAAGCAGGCTGCAGAGGTGCGCGCCGTCGAGATGTTGAATCTGGTCGGCATCCCGGAGCCGGCGCGGCGTGTGCGCGAATATCCGCATCAACTGTCCGGGGGCATGCGCCAGCGCGTGATGATCGCGATGGCACTGGCCTGTAATCCAAAGCTCCTGATCGCCGATGAGCCGACCACAGCGCTGGACGTCACGATCCAGGCGCAGATCCTGCAGTTGATGCTGGACCTCAAGCGCCGGGTCGGGGCGGCGATCGTCCTGATCACTCATGATCTCGGCGTGGTTGCCGAGATCGCCGAACGCGTCATGGTGATGTATGCCGGCCGCAAGGTCGAGGAAGCGCCGGTGGCCAAGCTGTTCCGCTCCCCCCGCCATCCGTATACGCAGGGCCTGCTCGGCGCGGTACCCAAGCTCGGCTCTTCCCTGACCGGCGCGGCGCGACGGCTCACCGAGATTCCCGGGCAGGTCCCCAGCCTCAAGAAGGCCATCGAGGGCTGCGCCTTTGCCGGGCGGTGTGCGCTCGCGACCGATCTTTGCCGGCAGGTCGCGCCGGGTCTCGAAGTAAAGGGCCCCGGCCATATCGCCGCGTGCCATTACGCTGCCAAGGAAGCTGCTGCGGCATGAGCGCCCCGCTGCTCCAGGTCAACGACCTCAAGAAGCATTTCCCGGTTCGCAGCGGCCTGTTCGGCCGCCGGTCCGGCTCGGTCTATGCCGTCGATGGCGTGTCCTTCGAGGTCGACCGTGGCGAGACCCTGTCGCTCGTCGGCGAATCCGGCTGCGGAAAATCGACGGTCGGCCGGGCGATCCTGCGACTGTTCGACGTCACCTCGGGCCAGGTGGTGCTCGATGGCCAGCGCATCGACGATCTTTCACCCGGCGGGCTGCGCGCCATGCGCCGCCGTGTTCAGGTGGTGTTCCAGGATCCGTTCTCCAGCCTCAATCCGCGGATGCGCGTGCGCGATATCCTGGCCGAGCCGATCCGCAATTTCGGTCTCGCCAAGTCTTCCGCCGACCTCGAGATGCGCGTTGCGGCGCTGATGGACACCGTGCGCCTGCCGCGCGACGCGCTGAACCGGCGGCCCCACGAATTCTCGGGCGGTCAGCGCCAGCGTATCGGGATCGCCCGCGCGCTTGCGGCGGAGCCCGACCTGATCGTCTGCGACGAGGCGGTGTCGGCGCTCGACGTCTCCGTCAAGGCTCAGATCGTCAATCTGCTGCAGGACCTTCAACAGCAATTCGGTCTCGCGTTGCTCTTCATCAGCCACGATCTGGCGATCGTCGAGCACATGACGCACCGTGTCGCTGTGATGTATCTCGGCAGGATCGTCGAGATGGCGCCAAGGCGG
Organism: Bradyrhizobium sp. JR3.5; assembly: GCF_054057015.1. Taxonomy (NCBI): domain Bacteria; kingdom Pseudomonadati; phylum Pseudomonadota; class Alphaproteobacteria; order Hyphomicrobiales; family Nitrobacteraceae; genus Bradyrhizobium; species Bradyrhizobium sp. JR3.5. Next base: position 3,051,943 of record NZ_JBSRYV010000001.1, on the reverse strand, counting down.
AAGATCTTTACCGCACCGGGGCATCCCTACACCAAGGCCTTGCTCTCGGCGGTGCCGGTGCCGGAGCCTGGCGCCGCGCGAAACCCGATCATCCTGAAGGGCGACGTGCCGAGTCCGATCAATCCGCCGAAGGGTTGTCGCTTCAACACCAGGTGCCCGTTCGTCTTCGACCGCTGCAAGGCAGAGGAGCCGCAGCTTGTTCGGTCGGCCGGAGACGGTCAGTGGGTGGCATGCCATCTCGAAGCGCTTCCGGAGGCGCCAGGCTCCGCCGGATGAACGATGTGGGCGCCGCGATGCAACGGTCGGCCTGGCGGACAATGCATGCGCATGCCACTACCAGCGAGCATCGGAGGAGATGTTTGGCGCCTCCCCGATTCAACCCCGCGAGGCCTCAGGGCGAACGAAGCCCGGTATTGGTCTAATGTCCGGCCGGCGCCGAATACCTACCGGTGTAGTAGGACGGAGCGGGACTGATCACCCTGGAAGGCTGCGATGCTGCATAGGCGTCGGTGGGACGTGCCTGTGATTAATGTGTCGGTGCAGCCTGGGGCTAGCGGTGACGCTCTGTGGCCGTCGCGCTCTGCACGGTCAATGCAAGCAACAGACCTGTCGCGACAGCGTAAACGTTCTTCCTCATTGGGCATCTCCCTTGCGCGTTTTAGCCGGCGTTATCGCCGGCCCGTTCCTCACCAAATAGTGCTTGCAAGGGCGTTCCCTTAGGGTGGCTACAATCACGAAGCAGTGCGCAAATAATTGGGCGCAAGATCCTGAAGAGCGTGCAGGCCGCGGACGCCGGCCGTGTCTCCTTGCGCTTCACTCTGGGGGTCTTTCACGATGTTCAACATTCGCCGAACCTTGTCGGCCGCCGTACTGTCATTGGGGTTGGTACCGGCCGCCAATCTCGCGAGCGCCGCTGATCTGCCGGTCAAGGCGCCCGCCGACCTGCCTTTTTTCTTGGTCATCGATGATCGCGTGACCTACTCCTACATTTTCTCCGGCACCGATCCGGGCGTATTCTCCGTCCGTCCTGACGGCAGCATCAATGGAAAGACCGCCAAGCAGGTCTATTCGTTCACGCACTTCGACATCTGGGCCTACGGCCAGAACTTCTTCACGATCTCGATGTACAAGTCGGACCACAACGACCCGGCATCGCCGTGCTCGAATGTCGGTGTGACCATCACCGGAGCTCCAGCAACCTGCGCTGGCGCCACCGAAATTTATGGCCTGTTCCGATCTACCTTCGGCTGGAACCAGATCTTCGACACGAAGGCGTTCAGCATGGGGCCGCTGAACAACATCTCGTTCGAAGTCGGCATGGACGCCAACACGGAGAACAATTTCCTGGGGCCCGCCAAGCGGGACGTCGTCGCCGGTCTCCAGTTCGAGTTCAACCTTCGCTACAAGGGTTACATCAACGTGGGGCCGTTGATGTACTACGAGTAACCCGTTGAAATCACATCAAAGGAGATCGCCCTTCGAGCGCACCATAAGATCGCAGCTCGCGTCCTTAGATTTCTAGATCTGTCGTCGGACCGTTGCCGTAGCAGGCTCGGTTGTTGTGAGCGTCTGGATGAACTCCTCCAACGATGGTTGCGGCGCCGTTTGTAGCTTGTGGAGTTCTTCCGGCTTCAGCTTGGTGTAACGCCGCAATGTCCGCCAATCCTTGTGACCAGTCACGAGCGCGACCTTCTCGATCGTGAGACCTGCTTCGAAGAGGCGGCTAGTACCCTCGTGTCGCAGGTCATGAAAATGCAGATCCTCGATTTTCAACTCATCGCAGGCTCGTGTGAAGGCCGCGCTCACTGAGCGGTGGTTGTAAGGGAATACACGCCCCCAGCCACGAGTGATGATGCGCTGCTGAAGCATGATCTCCCACGCATCGTAGCCGGTCAGATTGAGAAGCGGGACCTTCTGATCGTTGCCATCCTTGGCCCGAGGATCCTTGCGATCGCGAATGATCAGGGGCCGCTTTTGCATATCGACATCAGGCCAGTCGGGCCGGCAAATCTCTTCCTGCCGCATCGTTGTCGCCACAGCGTATCGAACGATGCGGCCCATAGGGACGAACTGCCGACGATTGGTCTCGAAGTATTCGACGAGCTCATCAAGTTCATCTTGGGTTGGTCGCCGGTCTCGCTCCTCCGAATTGCCGACAAGTCCCAAATGCTTCATTGCGAAGCGCGCTAGTCGAACCTCTTCGGCCGAGACCTCAATGCCGTGTACCGCGGCAGCATGAGTGGCAACAGTTCTGATGAATGAGAAGTCGATTGCAAGTGTGGCCGGCCCGGCACCTTGCTTCGCGCGCTTCCGACCGAATTCGATCAGTCGCTCACGATTGAGCTGGGACAACTTCACTGCTCCCAAGGAATCTTTCAGCGCCTCCAAGACGGCGGCCTTGGAGCGGCGGGGAGGGCGGCCGACTTCGTGCATATCTTCGACATGAAGATCGATAATGTCGCCGAACGTTCGAGCCTGTGCAGCAGCCTTCGGTTTTGGTGATCCGCGGCGATCGATATTGCGCTCCATGTCGAGCGCCCAGTCTTCACCGTCCTTGCGTCGACGGAAGGTCTCTGACACGTAGCGGTTCTTGCGGCGGACCTGGACGCGCCAGTTCCCAGAGGGCAACTGAGTGAAGCTGGCCATGGCCGTGTGCACTCCCCAATTCGTGTGCGCTATGTGTGCACTGAGAGGTCAAAACGGGTACAAACGTGTGCAATTTCGGCTAGTTTGGAGTGCACACGTTCGTGTTTCATCCCATTGAAACATAAGGTAAGTCATTGAAATCGCAAGATTATCGCTTTTCCGTGGCCCCGATGATGGATTGGACTGACCGGCATTGCCGGGTCTTCCATCGCCTGATGTCGCGGCGGGCGCGGCTCTACACGGAGATGCTGACGACCGGCGCCATCATCTGCGGCGACCGGGCGCGGCTGCTCGGCTTCGATGCCAGCGAGCACCCGGTGTCGCTGCAACTCGGCGGTTCCGATCCGCGCGATCTCGCGACCGCCGCGCAGATCGGCGAGGACTTCGGCTATGACGAGATCAATCTCAATGTCGGCTGCCCTTCCGATCGGGTGAAGGACGGCCGTTTCGGCGCCTGCCTGATGGCGGAGCCCGCGCTCGTCGCCGAGGGCGTTGCGGCGATGAAGCGCGCAGTGAAGGTTCCTGTCACGGTGAAGTGCCGGATCGGCATCGACGACCAGGATCCGGAAGTTGCGCTCGATACGCTGGCACGCGGCGTGATTGCAGCGGGCGCGGACGCGCTCGTCGTGCATGCGCGCAAGGCCTGGCTCAACGGATTGTCGCCGAAGGAGAACCGCGACATTCCGCCGCTCGACTACGATCGCGTCTATCGCCTTAAGGCAGCGCTGCCGGACGTGCCCATCATCATCAACGGCGGGATCACGAGTATCGCCGAAGCGAAGCAGCATCTGGCGCATGTCGATGGCGTGATGCTGGGACGGGCGGCCTATCGGGAGCCGTGGCGGCTGCTGACAGTCGATTCCGAGCTGTTCGGTGAAACGCCGCCGCACGCCACGATGAAGGACGTGTTCGCGGCGATGCTGCCGTATATCGAGCGGCAACTGGCCGAGGGCACGCGGCTGCATTCGATCACGCGCCACTTCGTCGGTGCTTTCCACGGCGTGCCCGGCGCGCGCGCCTTCCGCAGGCATCTCGCGGAGAACGGCGTTCGGCCGGGTGCCGGGACCGACGTGCTGCGCGAGGCGATCGCACGCGTCGACGATCGCGTCCTGGCGGCGGTCGCGGCCTGACGGCGCAGGCTATTGTCTGCGCTGACGCCGCGTGACGTCGTGTGCGACCTTCAGGAAGTTGAAGAGGTGCGGCATCCGGTTGTCGCGCCGGTAGTTCAGCGACAGCGCGGTGCCGGGATTATGTCCCTCATAGGCGCGATAGGCGACGCCGGGCCGGTCCGCCTGCGAGACGGATTGCGGCACCAGCGCGATGCCGACGCCAACCGACACCAGGCTGATCGCGGTCTGGTAATCCTGGGCCAGTACCTGCGATTTCGGAATGAAGCCCTCTTCGAGGCAGATATTGAGGATGTGGTCGGCGAAGCTCGGGCGCGGCTTGCGCGGGTAGAGCACGAAGGTCTCGGCCTTCAGCGCAGCCAGCCGCGTGACCTGCTGCTCGAGCAAGGGCGAGGTGTCGGACAGCGCGAGGATCAGCGGCTCCTGCAGCAGCGGCTCCGACTTCAATTCCTCGTCGTCGAGCGACGGGCGGGCGACGGCGATGTCGATTTCGCGCTGGATCACCGCGCGCTTCTGCTCTGCGTTGTTCATCGCCGACAGCGCGAGCTCGACGTCAGGATAAGCCAAACGAAACGCCTTGATCACATTGGGCAGCACGCCATAGGTCGCCGATCCGACGAAGGCGACGCGCAGGTGCCCCGAAAAGCCTTCGCCGATCCGCTTGATCTCGCGGTGCGTCCGGTCGAGCCGCTCCAGCACATCGCGTGCACGTTCCAGCAGAACGCTGCCGGCCTGGGTCAGCCGGATCTGGCTTCGGCTCCGGTCAATGAGCACGACGCCGAGATCGCTTTCCAGCTGTGCAATCTGCCGGCTGAGCGGCGGCTGGGCGATCGCGAGCCGTGATGCGGCGCGGCCGAAATGCAATTCCTCGGCGACGGCGACGAAGTAGACCAGTCGCCTCAGATCCATGACGTCGTCGCGATCGGTCACGGTCAGCCGAACGTTTGTCCGCGCGCTTCCGTGGAAGCTGCGGGAAAGGCCTGCCGGGTTTGATATCGCGTGGTCATCGGCGCATGATCGAGACGGTGGTTCCGGCGGGAAGACTGTGCGGGCATCCCTGGATTGTCAATTGTCCGCGGGGACGACGCCATCTGGCTAGTCCTTCCGCGCGAAGGCGCGGATCTTGTCCTCGTCGACCTCGACACCGAGGCCCGGGCCATCGGGCACGCAGATCTCGAACGCGTCGAATCTGATCGGGTTGACGACGAGGTCTTCCACGAGGATACGCGGACCGAAATGCTCGCTGCCCCATTCGAGCCTGGGCAGGGTGGCGAACGCGGCGAGATGCGCAGCCGCGCCGATGCTGCTCTCCAGCAGGCAGCCACCGTAGAGCTCAAGGCCGTGCGCGCCGGCGACCGCGGCGGCACGCTTCATTTCAAACAGGCCGCCGCTCTTCACGAGCTTCAGCGAGTAGACGCTGCCGCAACCCATCGCGGCGACGCGGGCGATTTCCTCCTTGGTGAAGGCCGCTTCGTCGACCAGCAACGGAATGGAGGTGCGCGCCGCGACACGCGCCATGGTTTCCAGATGCAGCGCTGACACCGGCTGCTCGACCAGAGCGACGTCCAGTTCCTCCAGCGCGGGCATGAAGCGGATGCATTCGGCTTCGGTCCAGCCCTGGTTGACATCGACGATCAGGCGGACCTCGTCGCCGAGGCCGGCGCGCAGCGTCTGCAGCCGCTTCAGATCCGCCGGTGGGCGGTTGAAGCCGAACTTGACCTTGAACTGGCGGTGTTCGCGGCGCCGCAGCTTCTCCTTCGCTTCCTCCAGCTCCTGGCCGCTGTCGCCCGAGGCCAGCGCCCAGATCACTTCCATGCGCTGGCGAACCGCACCCCCGAGCAGCGCGCTGGCGGGGAGGCCGAGCGTCTTGCCGGCGGCGTCGAGCAGGGCGGATTCGATCGCGCCCTTGGCTGCGAAATTGCGGGTGGCGGCCTTGCCCATGCGCAAGGCGTTGGCTTCGAAGGCGAGGACAGGCTGCCCGAGCAGCGCCGGGGCCAGGTAATTCGTGACCGCAGCCTTGATCGATTCCACGCTCTCCTCGGCCCAGCGCGGCCCGCCGAGCGTCGAGGCTTCGCCGATACCCGTCACGCCGTTATCGAGCAGGACGCGCACCAGAACGTAGCCCTGATGCGTGACTTCCGTGTTCGAAAGCTTGTGCCGCCGGCGGGTGGGCGCTTCCACGATGGTGGCGCGGATACTGCGGATCGCAGTGTCTCTTGCGAAGTTCTGCACTTGCTCCACGGGCTCGGCGATTTCGATCACGGCACGACTCATAGGTCCTCGCAGGTCAGTTCAAGGGAACCCTGCCAGGCTTTCCGGGCCCGGCAGGGCTTGGTGCAGATCACTCGGCCGCGACGAGGCGCTCGACCGCCGCCTTCTTGAGCTTGAAGTCGAAATCGAGAACGAGATCCGTGTCGGCGCCGGCCGGCGCTTTCGCGAACTTGCCGATCAGGCTCTGCTTCACGGCGAACACCGAGTCGTTGTCGAGATACTTGGTCTCGGAATCGTAGATCTGCGAGATCAGCGATTGATAGCCGTCCTTGGAGAGCATGAAGTGGATGTGGCCCGGACGCCAGGGATGGTGACCCATGTACTTCAAGAGCTCGCCGCCGGCGCCGTCATAGGGGATCGGGTAGGGCTCGGGACGGAGTGCCACGAAGGCGTATTCGCCGTTGGCATCGGTGGTGAACCGTCCGCGCAGATTATAGGCCGGCTGCTCAGGGTCCTGCAGGTCATAGAGCCCGTTCGGCGCGTCCTCCCAGACGTCGATGGTGACGCCCTCGATCGGCCGCCCCGCGGTGTCGCTGATGCGTCCGCCGACCCTCACGGTCTGCGCGTTGTCGAACGTCTTCTTGATGATGGAAGCACCCTTTGGCAGCACCGGCGGGTTCTCCCGATAGAACGGCCCGAGCACGGTGGACTCGCTCTCGCCGTCGGTGACCCGGTGGTCGAGCATGTCGACCAGCACCTCGACGCCGAGAATGTCAGCGATCAAAATGAACTCGTTGCGCTTCTCGTCCGAGATGTCGCCGGCGCGCCGCAGGAATTCGCAGGCAGCGAACCACTCGGCGAAGGTCAGGTCGACCTCCTTGCAGAAGGCGTGCATGTGGCGGATCAGGCTCGTCATGATCTGACGATTGCGGTCCGGAATGTCCTTCGAGAGCGCGGCGATCACATGGTCGGTGATGGTGTCCTTGTTGACGTTCAGCATGGTCGTTTCCTCCTTTTCTTGCAGTTTGGATCAAACGTGCATCCCGTTTTCGGGAATATCTTCTGGCGGTCTCACCAGACAAATTCGTAAGCAGCATTCTCGAGCGTCGCGGGCGCGGGGTGCGGGTCGGCCAGGCCGCCGAAGCGGCCGCGGCAGAACAGCAGCGGCTTTTTGCCGGGCTCCAGCGACATCTCGCGGACATGGCCGAGGAAGATGGTGTGGTCGCCCGCGACGATCTCATCAGCAAGATCGGTCACGAAATACGCCGCTGCATCGGCGATGACGGGTAGCTCGTTGCGGCGCTCGAAGACGTCGCAGAGGTCGAGCCTGGGTTTGCCTGCGAAGTGCCAGGCAAGATCCTCCATGCCTTCGGCGAGCACGCTGACCGCGAAGCGGCCGGTGTTCTGGATGTGGCAGAGCATCTTCGCGCTTTTCGCGATCGAGATCGCGACCAGCGGAGGATCGAGCGAGACCGACATGAAGGCGTTGGCCGTCATGCCGTGGTCGCGTCCCTCGCAATGCGTGGTGATAATGGTGACGCCGGTGCCGAACTGGCCACAGGCATTGCGCAGCTCGCGCGGATTGATGGTCGTCATGGGCTGATGACCTCGAGTTGGGCCAGACTAGATCGGTTGGCCGGCGGCGCGATCACGATATCTCGCCAGTTTTCCAGCGCTGCCGCGGCGGCGGCAAGGCCGGATCGCCGAAGCGTGCGGATCCGGCTGCTGGAGACGATCTCGCCATTGCCGCAGCGCACCGGCGGCAGGATGCGCGTGTCGAAATGTTGCCGCAGCAGCTGCGCGGTGCCACCCTTGCAGGACCCGAAGCGGAAATCCTCGCCGACGATCACTTCACGCGGTTGCAGACGCTGCAACTCGGCGAGGAAATCGGCTGCGCTGCGGCGGACGTAGATCTGGTTGAAGTCGGCGACGACGACATGGGCCGGTGCGAATGTTGCGATGCGCTCGGGCTTTTCGCCGAGCGAGATCAGCGCCTCGGCCTGGCCGAAATACACCTTCGGCGGCGGATCGAAGGTATAGACCACGGCCGGAACGCCGCGGCGCTGCGCTGCGGCAATGGTCTGCCGGAGCAGTTCCTGATGGCCGCGGTGGACGCCGTCAAACGCGCCGATGGTCACGACGCTTGCCGTGAGGGCCAATTCGCCATCGCGATGGAAAGCGACAGCAGCGCTGTCAAAACCCTTGCCCATGGTTCGCTCCCTTGCCGCGCTGCGCAATTGCTGCGTCAGCTGCGGCGTTGCGTCGGCCGGTCGATCATGCGTCGTCCGGTCCGTGCCACCTGAGTCATAGCCCGAGCCGCGACGGTTCGCGCGGTATGGTGTGATACCTTTCGCCCGCTCCGGGTGAGCGCGTAGCTTTTCCGCCGATGTCACGCCGACCAAGAGCGTGACGGGATGGTCCGGGCCGGGGTGGCAACGCCCTCCGGTCCAACGATACAAGCGGAGGAGAAACCCATGACTACTGCAGCTGCCCTGCGGGCCGATGCGCCTGCGTCAACCACCAGCGTCTATACCGGCGCGGAATTCCTGGACAGCATCCAGGACGGCCGGGAAATCTACATCTACGGCGAGCGCGTCAAGAACGTCACGCAGCATCCCGCCTTCCGCAACTCGGCGCGGATGGTGGCGCGCTGGTACGACCGCTTTCACGAGAAGAAGGATCAGATCGGCGTCCTGACCGACACCGGCTCCGGACAGTTGACCCATCCGTTCTTCCTGGGCTCGCGTACGTCCGATGACCTGATCAAGGGCCGCGATGCGATCGCCGAATTGCAGAAGGTCGCGTACGGCTGGATGGGTCGCTCGCCGGACTACAAGGCGGCGTTCCTTGGGACCTTGGGCGCGAATTCGGGCTTCTATGGCGAATACGCCGGCAACGCGAAGAGGTGGTATGCCCGGACCCAGGAACGGCTCGACTTCTGGAATCACGCCATCGTCAACCCGCCGATCGATCGCGATCGGGCGATCGAGGACGTGCGCGACGTCTTCATGCATGTCGAGAATGAGACCGACGCCGGCCTGATCGTCTCGGGCGCGAAGGTGGTTGCGACCGGCTCGGCGCTGACGCACTACAATTTCATCGCGCACTACGGCATCCCGATCAAGGACAAGTCGTTCGCGCTGATCTTCACGGCGCCGATGGACGCCAAGGGCGTCAAGCTGATCGCCCGCTCGTCCTACGAATTCACCGCGGCTGCGACCGGATCGCCGTTCGACTATCCGCTGTCCAGCCGCTTCGACGAGAACGACTCGATCCTCGTTTTCGACAAGGTGCTGGTGCCCTGGGAGAACGTCTTCATCTATGGTGACGTCGACAAGATCAACCAGTTCTTCCCGGCGTCGGGCTTTATCCCGCGCTTCACGCTGCATGGCGTGACGCGGCTTGCCGTCAAGCTCGACTTCATCGCCGGCCTGTTCTCGATGGCGGTGGAGGCGACCGGGTCGAAGGATTTCCGCGGCGTGCAGACGGCGGTGGGCGAGGTGATCGCGTGGCGCAATCTGTTCCACGGCATTTCCGATGCGATGGTGAAATCGCCGATCGCCTGGCAGGGGACCGAGGGCTACAATTTGCCCAACCTGAACTACGGGCTGGCCTATCGTGTGTTCGCGCCGATGGCCTATCCGCGGATCAAGGAGCTGATCGAGCGCCATGTCGCGAGTGGCCTGATCTATCTGCCGTCAAGCTCGGCCGACCTCGAGAGCGAGGCGATTAGGCCTTATCTCGACCGCTTCGTGCGCGGCTCCAACGGCTACGCCGCGATCGACCGGATCAAGCTGCTCAAGCTGCTTTGGGACGCGGTCGGCTCCGAGTTCGGCGGCCGGCACGAGCTCTACGAGCGCAACTACGCGGGCAATTACGAGAACCTGCGCGTCGAGACGCTGATGGCCGCGAGCGCCACCGGTGACCTCGGCGCCATGCAGGATTTCGTGCGCAACTGCATGAGCGACTACGACGTCTCTGGGTGGACGGCGAAGGATCTCGTCAATCCCGACGATATCAATCTGGTCAGCCGCGGACTGGTGCAGGGCTGACGACTGGGCTGACGATCTGATAGACAGAGCGATGGAGCCGCCGCGGTCGCGCGGCGGCTCCATTCCGTTTTCGCGCTACCGCTTCATCGCTTGCAGAGAGAGTTGATCATCATGCTGTTTCACGTCCAAATGGACGTGCGGATTCCGTACGATCTCCCAGCCGAAAAGGTCGATGCGCTGAAGCAGGCGGAACGCGTCCGCGCCATGGAGCTGCAGCGCACCGGGGCCTGGCGTCATCTGTGGCGGGTGGCTGGACGCTACGCCAATGTCAGCATCTTCGACGTGTCGGGCGCGCAGGAATTGCACGACATGCTGTCCAGCCTGCCGCTGTTTCCGTTCATGGAGATCCGCGTCACGCCGCTATGCCGGCATCCGTCGTCGATCCACGACGACGACCGCTAGAGCTAGTCGACAACCGTGCGCGGGCTCCGGTGACGGGCCGGGGAGTTGAGGCTGCCGGTGACGTCGGGGTATCCGGTGAGGCTCAGCGTGTCGGAACGGACTCCCCAGCTTTCGAGCCGGTCGAGGAAGCTCATGCCGAGCAGGTTGGTCTTCATCTGCCCGCGTTGCACCACCAGCGCAGGCACCGATTTCTCGACCAGCTTGCCGACCGCGAGACGATCGAGCGTCAGCCGCGCCGCCTTGGTGTGACCGCCGGCGGTCTCCAGGTCGACATTGTATTCGAGCATGTCGGTCGGCAGCCCGATCGCCTTGGCGGTTTCCCAGGTCAGCACGACCGAGGTTGCGCCGGTGTCAATCACCATCGGCGCGCTGACGCCGTTGATCTTGGCGCGGAACGCGAACTCGCCGCCCTGGCTGCGTGCAATCTGCACCGCCGGGGCAGGGGCGGAGGCCGGCGCGGCGATGCCGCGGCCGAAGATCTGGGTCAGATTCTGTCTGGCGCGCGCGATCTGATCGGGGTCGCCGTAGGCGACAACGGCGCCGGCGGTTGCCATCAGCAGCAGGATGACAAGGAGGATGCGGGTCACGGTGCGACTCCGGTCGCGGCGGTGGTCACGCGCGCTTCGGACGCGGCTCCATGCGCTCGAGCCCAGCCTCGGCCATCCGCGCCGGCAATGTCGTCATGACAGACAGCCGCTCCACGCGGTCCATCTTGTGCCAGCGTGCGATCTCCGGGAGCGTGCGACCACAGCCGAAGCAGAGCTTCGTCCTGGGGTCGATCATGCAGACTGCGATACACGGCGTTTCTGAGCTCATTTTTCAACTGTTGAACCGTTTCACCTGCCAGTGCAAATCGGTCGAATCGGGATACGCCATCACGCCCCGGCTTTTTGTCGCGAGCATGGTCTTGGCGCGAACGCCTCGGATTCATTGGCAGCGAAAACCGCGTCACCCGCGACATGCTCTACAATCCGGTGCCGGCACTCATGATCGACTTGCGGCGCACACGTTTCCGGTCGGCGCCCATCGAGGGCTCGGCGGGCTCGGGCTGCACCGGCGGCGCGTCTTCCGTCATCGGCGCCAGCGCGCTCATCACCCGCTCCGGCGGCAAGGTCACGATCACCTCGGTGCCGATGCGTAGCTTCGATTTCAGCGTGAAGGTGCCGCCATGCATGTCGATCAGGCTCTTGGCGATCGGCAGTCCAAGGCCCGCACCCTGTTCCGCCGACTTGATCGAGTTGGAGCCCTGGCCGAACGAGGCCAGCACGACCGGGATCTCGTCCTCGGCGATGCCGCTTCCGGTGTCCTTGACGCTCAGATATTGCCCGCCCGACGCGGTCCAGCCGACCTTCAGCCAGATCTCGCCGCCCTGCGGGGTGAACTTGATCGAGTTGGAGAGCAGGTTGAGCACGACCTGGCGGATGGCGCGCTCGTCGCCCCAGATCCGGGGCATGCCATGCTCGAACACCTCGTGGATGGTGATGCCGCGGCTGGAGGCGCGCAGCTTCAGCAGATGGTGGCAGTCGGCGACGACATGCACCAGCGCCACGGCCTCTTCGTTCAGCTCATAACGGCCGGCCTCGATGCGCGACAGGTCGAGGATCTCGTTGATGAGATTGAGCAGGTGCACGCCGGAATTATGGATGTCGGCGGAATATTCCTTGTAGACCGGCACCGCGTGCGCGCCAAAGATCTCGCTCTTCATCACCTCGGAGAAGCCGAGGATGGCGTTGAGCGGCGTGCGGAGTTCGTGACTCATCTGGGCCAGGAAGCGCGACTTGGCGACGTTGGCGGATTCGGCGCGGTGCCGCGCCTCGTCGGAGATCGCCTTGGCCTGTTCCAGTTCGCCGATCAGCGCGTCCTTTTCGGCGCGGGCTTCCAGCGTCGCCAGCGTGGTCGAATGCAGCCGATGCGCCAGCAGCGCGAAATAACCCTCGGCGGCAAGCGCAAGCAGCGCCAGCACGTAATTGTCGAACGCGCCGTTGAGCACGAGGTCGAGCGCAATCCCGACCGTCACCGGAACGGTCGCCGCGAGTGCTGCGATCGGCAGGCTCGCCGCCAGCATGCTGGAGACCGCGATCACCAGCAGCATCAGGAACATCATCAGCGTGTTGGAGGAGAGATCGCGACCGGCGGGGTGGATCAGGATCGCGGTCCAGCACAGGCCGTAGAGCAGATCGAGCAGCACAAAGCGGGTCCGCCATTTGCGGGTCACCGCGACCGAGGTCGGCTCGGCGAGGAAGCGGGCGCAACTGCGGATGATGGCGAGATGGACACCGAGGATGCCGACCGTCCAGGCGGCGGCCACGATCGGCTTCATCCAGAGGCCAAACAGGACGCCGGTTGCCACCACGAGCAGCATCACGACGTAGGATGCCGAGATCCGGGTCTGGGCATATTGCCGGAGCAGTTCGGCGTCGAACGCCGGGCGGGTTCCACTGGTTGACGTTAACCGATCCCGCGCCTCGCGCACCCGCTGCGCGGCAACGCGCCGGCTGTTGACCGGCGCTGCCACCTGAGGTCCTGCCGGAAGCTGCACAACTTCAGGCTTTTCTGCGGGATTACTCATCAACAACACAAATCCTGCGCGCGAACCGCGCGCGCCTTTTGCATTGTCTATCTGTGACGCTAATTCATTAAGCGTTACCTTAAAGAGCTAAAGAAACTCGTTAACCGGAGGTTAAATTAACCTTTGCCCGGGCGCCGCGCCGTTGCGCAATGTCAGGGCGCAATCGCGTCAGGAGCAGCGCCGACCAAAGTCGAGAGGCGACGCCGCTGGGGCAGGGTGAGCCCGCCGGCGCGCGGGGCAATCGCAGATGATGTCCGCTCGCACTCCGAGACTGACAATTTCCCGTCCTCATGGCCGGGCTTGTCCCGGCCACCCACGTCTTGCTTCGCGTGGATCCAAAGACGTGGATGCCCGGGACAAGCCCGGGCATGACCAGATTGTAGGAGGAGCTAGCGCTGCAGGCGGGCCAGCAGGCTCGACGTATCCCAGCGCTTGCCGCCCATCTTCTCGACCTCGGCATAGAACTGGTCGACCAGGGCGGTCGCCGGCAGGGTGGCGCCGTTGCGGCGGGCTTCAGCCAGCGCAATCGAGAGGTCCTTGCGCATCCACTCGACCGCGAAGCCGAAATCGTACTTGCCCTCGTTCATGGTCTTGTAGCGATTTTCCATCTGCCAGGACTGCGCCGCGCCCTTGGAGATGGTTTCGATCACGGCGGCGACGTCGAGGCCACTCTTCTTGGCGAAGTGGATGCCCTCGGACAGGCCCTGCACGAGGCCTGCGATGCAGATCTGGTTGACCATCTTGGTCAGCTGGCCGGCGCCCGCCGGTCCGAGCAATTTGCACATCCGCGCATAGGCGCCGCTGATGATCGGCTCGGCGCCCGCATAGGCGTCTTCGCTGCCGCCGCACATCACCGTCAGCACGCCGTTCTCGGCGCCGGCCTGGCCGCCGGACACCGGCGCGTCGACGAACTTGAAGCCGGCCTTGGTGGCGGCGGCATCGAGCTCGCGGGCGACCTCGGCGGAGGCGGTGGTGTGATCGACGAAGGTCGCGGCCTTCTTCATGCCGGCGAAGGCGCCGCCGGGGCCGATCGTGACCGCGCGCAGGTCGTTGTCGTTGCCGACGCAGCACATCACGAAATCCTTGCCTTCGGCGGCGGCCTTCGGGGTCGGCGCCGTCTTGCCGCCGAACTTGTCGGCCCATTGCTTCGCCTTCGCCGCGGTCCGGTTGTAAACGGTGACCTCATGGCCGCCCTTTTTCACGAGGTGTCCCGCCATCGGGAAACCCATTACGCCGAGACCGAGGAAAGCGACTTTAGCCATGTCTGATACCTTGTGATTTGCCGTGGTGATCGCCCTTGGGACCGCCGGAAAACGACGCGGCGGGCAGGGCATTCCGTCCATGGAAGGGAGCCGCACCATACCCCCTGCGCAGCGGAGGGCAACGCCTTCGTTGGATGGCAGACCCCGGTTTTGTGCTAGGATCGGCCCACCAAAGAACCTCACAAAAAAGGGAGTGTCTCGCATGGGCATGAGCGTCGGTGTGCTCGATCATTTCAATATCCGGACCCGGAATCTCGCCGCCACGGTGCGGTTCTATGAGGACATTCTGGGCCTGGAAAAGGGGGCGCGGCCGAACTTCGCGTTCCCGGGTGCGTGGATGTACAGCGAGGGCAAGGCGGTCGTGCATCTGGTCGATATTTCCGCGACCGACGAGGCACAAAAGCCTGACTCCGGCGTCGTCCATCACGTCGCCTTTGCCAGTCAGGGCTTTGACGGGATGCGGAAGCGGCTGCAGTCCAAGGGCATGGAATTCGACTCGCGCCAGGTTCCCGGCGGGGACCTCTGGCAGATCTTCGTCAACGACCCCAACGGGGTCATGATCGAGCTGAACTACGAGGCCGCCAAGGAGGGCGGCTCCGCTGCGCCGGCCGAGCGGCGGGACGACGTCGGAGCGAGGTAGCCTTTTGCGCTGCGACGCTCTATGGGTGCTCTCTTGAATTTGCCAGGAGATACGCGGTGAGCGTGACGCAGCAACAGGTTCTCGATTGTCTTGCCAAGGTGATGTCGCCGCGCGGCACGGCCTTGACCAACGCCAATGTGCTGTCGGCGATCACGGTCACCGACGGCAAGGTGTTCTTCTCGATCAACGTCGATGCCGCGGAAGCCCGCGCCTGGGAGAGCGTGCGTGCGCAGGCCGAGAACGCCGTGCGCGCCATTCCCGGCGTCAGCGTCGCGATGATCGCGTTGACCGCGGAGCGCAAGGCGGGTGGTGCGGCGCCTGCGCCGCGGCCGGCCGGCGGCGTCCCGCCTGCGTCCGCGCACCGTCATCCGCACCCGCCGGGTGCGCAATCGCCGATGGCGCGCCAGGCCGAGATCCCCGGCATCTCCGCCGTCATCGCGGTTGCCTCCGGCAAGGGCGGGGTCGGCAAGTCGACCACGGCGCTCAACCTTGCGCTCGGTCTGCGCGACATCGGCCTGCGTGTCGGGCTGCTCGACGCCGACATCTACGGCCCATCGGTGCCCCGGCTGACCGGCATCCGCGAGAAGCCGCAGCTCAACGAGGACAAGAAGATGATCCCGCTGCAGCGCTTCGGCCTGTCGATCATGTCGATCGGCTTCCTGGTCGAAGAGGACACCGCGATGATCTGGCGCGGGCCGATGGTGATGTCGGCGATCACCCAGATGCTGCGCGACGTCGCCTGGGGCACGCTCGATGTGCTGGTCGTCGACATGCCGCCCGGCACCGGCGACGCCCAGCTCACGCTGGCGCAGAACGTCCCGCTCAAGGGCGCCGTCATCATCTCGACGCCGCAGGACCTCTCGCTGATCGACGCGCGGCGGGGACTGGCGATGTTCAAGAAGGTCAATGTGCCGGTGCTCGGCATTGTCGAGAACATGAGCTATTTCCAGTGCCCGCATTGCGGCACGCGCTCGGACATCTTTGGCCATGGCGGCGCTCGCCACGAGGCCGAGAAGCTCGGGGTGCCGTTCCTCGGCGAGATCCCGCTGCATATCGCCATCCGCGCCGCCTCCGATTCCGGCAACCCGGTGGTCGAGAGCGAACCGGACGGCCCGCACGCGGCGATCTACCGCGCGATCGGCAGCAAGGTCCGTGAGCAGCTGCAAGGCGTCGTCGCCGCCGCCTGAGCCCGCGCTGGTGTCCCGGTCAGCAGGTGGGCCCCAAAGGCCGGTATCCCGGCGGTCTTTCTTCACAGGCCTGTCGCCCTTGGACGATTGCTGAATCGCGTCCGGCCTGTATGTTTGTCCAGCACTGGCCGAATCGTACCACCGTTCCGTCAATTGAAGGCGGGCACGGGTAGCCGTAATGCGGGGAGGGGCCGTGAGGCGACCAGCGACATGGCAGCATCACGCGAAGCAAACAAACAACGCCGTAAGCATCTGACGCGGGAGAAGCGCGAAGAGGCCTCCCGGGCGGCGTTCAACCTCGCGAAGAAATCCGACTCGATCGGCGAGGCCGCCATGGCGATCGCCAAGACGTTTGGAGTCAGCAAGACGACCGCGCAAAGCTGGATCCGGCGTGGGCGGCATTTGGCCGATAAAGCCAAGAAGGCGCGAGAGGCGACGCGGCGCTGATTGCCTCGGGAGCCCGGTGGCTGAGTGCCTGCCGGGCGGCCCGCACGCGGCGATTTACCGCGTGACGGCGACAAGGTCCGCGAGCCGCGGCAAGCCGTCGTCGCCGCAGCCTGAGCCCGCATTTTCCGGCAGATTTCCCGCATCATCAGACTTTCGTTTAATTGGTGCGGTCATGCCATTGTCGCGTTTCCGTGAGGCCGCCTTCCGTGGTAAAGGGCCGACCCAGAGCGTCCCGGCTGACCTTCAAGCGTCCTGCCGGAGAATTGCTTGCGGACACCGGGAAACGCCCCCTCAAGGAGAAGCCTTACGATGAAGCGTCGTGATTTTTTGAAAGTTTCTGCGGCCGGTGCTGCCGCGACGGCGGTTGCCGCGCCGGCGATTGCGCAGTCCTCGCCTGAAATCAAGTGGCGCCTGACCTCGAGCTTCCCGAAGTCGCTGGACACCATCTATGGCGGCGCCGACCAGGTGGCGAAGTATGTCGCCGAAATGACCGACAACAAGTTCCAGATCCAGGTGTTTGCGGCGGGTGAGATCGTCCCCGGCCTGCAGGCGCTGGACGCGACCTCCAACGGCACGGTCGAGATGTGCCACACCGTGTCCTACTACTATGTCGGCAAGGACCCGACCTTTGCGATCTATGCGTCGGTGCCGTTCGGCCTCAACGCCCGCATGCAGAACTCCTGGTGGTACCAGGGCGGCGGCGAGGCGCTCGGCAACGAGTTCTTCAAGAAGTTCGGCGTGATCGGCTTCCCCTGCGGCAACACCGGCACCCAGATGGGCGGCTGGTTCCGCAAGGAGATCAAGACGGTCGCCGATCTCTCGGGCCTCAAATTCCGCATCGGCGGCATCGCTGGCCAGGTGCTGCAGAAGGTCGGCGTGGTGCCGCAGCAGCTCGCCGGCGGCGACATCTATCCGGCGCTGGAGAAGGGCACCATCGACGCCGCCGAGTGGGTCGGTCCCTATGACGACGAGAAGCTCGGTTTCCAGAAGGTCGCCAAGTACTATTATTATCCGGGCTTCTGGGAAGGCGGCCCGACCGTGCACGCCTACTGCAACCTCGAAAAGTGGAACGCGCTGCCGAAGAACTACCAGGCGATCCTGACCAACGCGACCGCCAACGCCAACACCTGGATGGCTGCGCGCTACGACATGCAGAACCCCTCGGCGCTGAAGCGGCTGGTTGCCGGCGGCACGCAGCTGCGTCCGTTCACCAACGAAGTGCTCGAGGCCTGCCTCAAGGCGACCAACGAGCTGTGGGGTGAAATCTCGGCCAAGAATGCCGACTTCAAGAAGTCGATCGACGCCATGCAGGCGTACCGTTCCGACCAGTATCTGTGGTGGCAGGTCGCCGAATACACCTTCGACAGCTTCATGATCCGCTCGCGCACCCGCGGCTGATCGCGCTCCGAGTGTTCGCGAGAAGAGAACGCGCCAAGAGCTTCGACCTAACAAGAGCTTCGACTTAAGTAGCCCGGCCCCCGCAAGGAGGCCGGGTTTTTTGCGTCTGGCATTCACCGAGGGGATGTTCCATGCTCGCGTCCGAAGCCTCGGCACGAAGGCGGCGCCTGATCGGTCACCGGTCATGACGGCAAAGAAACGCAGCGCGACGATCGCAAGCAGTCGACGCTCGGACAACACAATCACACAGGGTGGGAAGCAAATGAAGCGCAGAGATTTCATCAAGGTCACGGGTTTGGGCGTCGCAGGCGCGGCAACGGTCGCAGCTCCTGCGATCGCGCAGTCGATGCCGGAGCTCAAATGGCGCCTGACGACGAGCTGGCCGAAGTCGCTCGACACGCTGCACGGCGGCGCCGAGCTGATGGCCAAGGCGGTGGGTGAAGCCACCGACAACAAGTTCCAGATCCAGACCTTTGCCGCCGGCGAGATCGTGCCGGGCCTGCAGGTGCTCGACGCCGTGCAGAACGGCACGGTCGAGATGGGGCACACCGCGCCGTATTACTATTTCGGCAAGGACCCGACCTTCACCTTCGGCTCCTCGGTGCCGTTCGGGCCCAACATGCGGCTCAACCAGGCCTGGTTCATGCTGGGCGGCGGCAAGGAGCTGCTCAACGAGTTCTACAAGAGCTACAACGTCACCTCGCTGCTTGCCGGCAACACCGGCTGCCAGATGGGTGGTTGGTTCCGCAAGGAGATCAACAGCGTCGACGATCTCAAGGGCCTCAAATTCCGCATCGGCGGCTTTGCCGGACGGGTGATGCAGAAGCTCGGCGCGGTGCCGCAGCAGCTCGCCGGCGGCGACATCTATCCGGCGCTGGAAAAAGGCACGATTGATGCGGCCGAGTGGGTCGGTCCCTACGACGACGAGAAGCTCGGCTTCTACAAGGTCGCGCCGAACTACTATTTCCCCGGCTGGTGGGAAGGCGGCCCGATGCTGGTGGCGATGATCAACCTCGACAAGTGGAACGCGCTGCCGAAGCACTACCAGTTCGTGCTCGAGCAGGCCGGCCATCTCGCCAACAACTGGATGATGGCGCGCTACGACCAGGCCAACCCGCTCGCACTGAAGAAGCTGCTCGCGGCCGGCACCAAGCTGCGCCCGTTCCCGTCTGCGGTGATGGAAGCGTCCTTCAAGGCCGCCAAGGAGCTGCATGCCGAGGTTTCGGCGACCAATGCCAATTTCAAGAAGGTCTATGACTCGCTGACATCGTTCTCCAACAACGGCTATCAGTGGTTCCAGGTCGCCGAAGTCGGCTACGACAATTTCATGGCACGCCACTCTCAGGCCTGACGCCACTGACCTTCAGCGCAAGCAGAACCCCGGGCAAAGCTCCGGGGTTTTTTGCTGGGAGCCGGCGAGGGGCCAGCCAAATGAATGCTGTTCGCCCAGATTCGTGCTAACGTTGCTCAGGAGCGTGAATCAGGGCGCCATATGCGTTTCCTCGGTCTTATCCTGCGGACGCTGTTTCTGACCCTGGTGGTGGTCATCACCGCTCGCGTCGCAAGTCCGCAAAACGAAACTATCTGGTCGGCCTACGAGACGCCATCGGATTTGTTTCGCATCATCCTGGGCGCCGCGGTCTGCCTCTTCGTCGCCGTCCAGATCTTCAGGTATTCCAGAGATCCCGCTGATATGCGCAGGTGGGTCGTCATCGGCGGCGCCGCGGTGCCGTTGGCGCTGGTATGCGCGGTCGTCATCTGGTAGGCGCGGTCGCTGATCGCGTCGGCCCGGTAATCATCGTGCAAGCCCCGTCGATCAAAATGGAAACGGCAATGAGCGCACCGGAAGGCGGCTTTCGAAGCTCAATCCGGTGGCCGGTCCGGTGCGGTAATGGCCGTTATAGTGCCCCGCGCCCGGGCAGTAATTCGGATCGTGACGCTCCTGATCGTCGATCTTCCGGCGATAGGGTCGCTGCTGATAGCGCGTCTGCCAGCAGTGGCAGTTCTGGTCACAAGCGAGCCGTATCCGAACGACGCTTGCGGGGTCTTGCGGCGACAGCCGCGTGACCCGAACAGGCGCCGCGCAGGCAACCGACGCCATCATGGCACCGGCCGCAGCGATGAGAAGCAGACGCGTTGTATCTTTCATATGGGTCACATCGAGCCGATCGGCGTGAATCTCGAAAGCTAATTCAATTGCGGGAGCGTGCCGCTATTTCCTTGGCAATCGCTTTGGCGGCGATGCTGGAGGCGTTGATACGACAGCCGGCGTCGTGCGAACCACCGGGTTCTTCTGCTCGGTGGGACCGCCGAGATTGCTTGGCTTCTTCGGACCGCCGACCGCGCTTTGCGCGGCTGCGGATCCCGCAGAGATCGCAAGGAGAATTGCCGGCAGGGTGAGCATGTTTTTCATTCGTCGGTTCCTCCAGTCAGTAGCCTTGTGCGGCGCTTGTCAGCGGACAGGCGGCCCGTTTTCGCTGACGCGCTGCGGGGTGGCGGCGGGCAAATCCTCCAGGGCACATTTGCGCCAGTCGTCGGATGCGCAGTTTGTCGGCCAGCCGCCACCAAGCGCCATGAAAAGCGCGGCGCTGTCCGAGAGGCGCGTCGCCTGGGCCTGCACGCGGACCACTGCGGCCGTCAGATAGACCTGCTGGGCATTGAGCACGACCACCTGATTGACCTGCCCGAGAGCAAGCTGTTTCTGGATGATGTCGAGGCTGGCCTTGGCGGCGAGCTCGGCCTTGACCGCAGCCTGCAAGGCGCGCGCGTCGGCCTGCAGGCTGCGCAAGGCGTCGGCGACGTTCTGCATCGCCGTGACGACGGCTTGGCGATAGAGCGCGTCCGCCTGGTCCACCGCGGCCTCCGCGGCCTTCTGCTTGTGGTAGAGCGTCAGGCCGTCGAACAGCGGCTGGGTCGCGCTCGCCGCGATGACGTAGAAGCTGGTCCCCGGCGTGAACAGCTCGGCGAGGCTGAAGCCAGCGGCGCCGGCATTGCCTGATATCGTGATGTTGGGCAGCCGCGCCGCGATCGACACGCCGACCTGGGCATTCGCCGAGTGCAGCAGCGCCTCCGCGGCCCTGACATCCGGACGCTGGGCAATCATCTTGCTCGGCAGGCTCACCGGCAGGTGTGCGGGAAGCGCCAGGCGGTCGAGCGTGAACTTCTGCAGGATTTCGTCCGCCGAGAATTGCCCGGCCAGCGACGTCAGCAGGTCGCGCTGAACCGCGAGCTGCTTTTCGAGCGGCGGCAGCAGTTGCTCGGACTGGGCCAGCGCGGCCGCCTGCGCCAGCACGTCGACCTGGGCGGCACCGCCCGCGTTGAACTGGTTCTTCACGATCTCCAGAATGCCGCGTTCGATCTTCACGACCCGCTGGATCGCGGCAATCTGGCCGCGAAGCGATGCTTCCTGGATCGCCGCGGTGACGACGTTGGCTGTCAGCGTGAGGTAGGCCGCTTCCAGCTGGAACAGTTGCTGCTCGGAAATCGCGTCGAGACTTTCAACCGCGCGAACATTCTGACCCCAAATATCCGGCACGAAGCTGACGTTCAATTGCGCGGTATGAAGCGAAAATACCGAGGGGGACTGGCCACCCGGGCCCGAGCCCGATGCGCCGGAAATCTGCTGCTGGGTGGGCGTGTAATTTGCGCCGAGCTGCGGGAAGAACAGCCCGCGCTGGGCCAGCGCGTTGTATTGCGCAATCCTGATCGACGCCTCGGCCGCCTGCAGGGACGGGTTGTGCTCGACCGACATCTTGATCAACTCGTCGAGCGGCCTTGAGCGAAATGCCGTCCACCACCGAAGCGATAGGTCCTCTCCGCTGACGAAGTGCTGCTTGGGCACGCTGGGGCCCCCGGCACTGGAGCTCGGGGAGGCCAGCTTCTCCGGCGTGTAGCGATCGACGTCCGGAGCGGCCGGCGGCACGAAATTCGGGCCGACGGCGCAGCTTGCCAGCAACAGCCCGGCGGCGCCGGCGCCAAGCGTCGGACGCAGGGCGCGCCTTCCGCACCGCGCGAGCGCGGCAACAACCCTTGCGACGATCTCGGACATCAGGCGCCCCCTTCATGCGCCGCTTCGGGCGGTGCCGTGGCGGCCGCCTGGTCGGGAGAGGCGACAGACTCGCGCGACAGAAAGATCTTGCGCAGCGCAGGCGCCACGATCAGCAGCAACAGCGGGCCGATGAACATGCCGCCGACCACCACGGTCGCGAGTGGCCGCTGCACCTGGCTGCCGATGCCATGCGACAGCGCGGCAGGGAACAGGCCGACGCCCGCGGACAGCGCGGTCATCAGCATCGGCCGCATGCGCTGCTCGGCGCCGTTGAACACCGCCTCCGCGATGCTCATGCCCGAGGCTCGTAACTCGCGGAAATAGGTGATGTTGAGGATGCCGTCCATGACGGCGACGCCGAACAGCGAGATGAAGCCGATCGCGGCCGAGATCGAGAAATCGAGCCCGGCGAGATACAGCGCGATCAGGCCGCCGCCGACCGCGAAGGGTATGCCGGCCAGCGCCAGCAGGCTGTCGCGCAGCGAGTTGAACAGGCTGTAGAGCAGCACGAAGATCAGCAGCAGCGTCACAGGCACCACGATCATCAGGCGCGCCTTGGCGGCTTCGAGATTGTCGAATTCGCCCGACCAAATCATCCGGTAACCGGTCGGAAGCTGCACCGCCTCGGCGACGCGCGTCTGTGCCTCCGCCACCGTGCTGCCGAGATCGCGGCCGCGCACGCTGAACTTGATCGGGATGTAGCGCTGGCTGCGCTCGCGATAGATGAACGACGCGCCGGTATCGAGCGAGATGTCGGCAAGCTCGCTCAAGGGGATGTAGGCGTTGGTGCCGGATGGCGTCTGGTACGCGACCTTGATCTCGCGCACCTCGTCGATGCTCTGGCGGAACTTCGGATCGAGCCGCACCACCACGCCGAACTGCCGGTCGCCCTCCAGCACCGTCGTCGCACTGGTGCCGCCGAGCGCCGCCTGGACGACGGTCGTCACGTCGCCGGTGTTGAGACCGTAGCGCGCGGTCTTCTCGCGGGTGACCTTGATATTGAGGTTGGGCTGCCCGACCAGATGGAAGATGCCGAGATCGGCGACGCCGCGGATCTTGGCCATCTCCTGCGCGACCTTGGTCGCGAGCTGTTCGAGCACGGCGAGGTTGGGACCGATGATCTTGACCGAGTTCGCGCCTTTGACGCCCGACAGCGCCTCCTCGACGTTGTCCTGGATGTATTGCGAGAAGTTGAAGGTGACGCCGGGTAGTTCCTCGTCGAACTCCCTTTGCAGTTCCTCGGTCAGCTTCTCCTTGGTCAGGCCGGGCGGCGGCCACTGGTCGAACGGCTTGATCGGCGCGAACAGCTCGACATTGGAGAATGGAGAGGCGTCGCTGCCATTGTCGGGGCGGCCATGCTGCGACACCACCGTGATGATCTCGGGGTGACGCAACAGGATCTCGCGCATCTTGCGGGTCGGTTCGGTGCCGGCGTCGAGCGACATGGTCGGCGGCATCGAGGCACGGATCCAGAAATTGCCTTCCTCGAGCGCGGGCAGGAATTCGCTGCCGAGCCGGCTCGCAGCAAGGCCGCTCAGTCCGAGGAAAATGATGCCGGCTGCGACCGCGACCCTCAGATGCGTCAGCGACCAGCGCAGCACCGGCGTGTAGGCCTTGCGCAGCGAGCGCACGATGATGGTCTCGGTTTCCTCGACATGCCGCGGCAGCAGCAGCGATGCCAGCACCGGCGTCACCGTAAATGTCGCCAAGAGCGCGCCGGCGAGCGCGTAGCCGTAGGTGCGCGCCATCGGTCCGAAGATCTGACCTTCGACGCCCTGCATGGTGAACAGCGGCACGAACGCGGTGACTGTGATGGCCGCGGTGAAGAACACCGCCTTGTCAACCTGCAATGCGCTGACGAAAATCATGCGCAGCCGCTCGGTCCAGCCCGGCGCGGGCTGGCCGTTTCGCGTCGTGGGATCGCCACCCCAGTATCCCGCGGCGAGGTTTTGCAGCACCGGGAGCCGGTTTTCCGGGCTGGACTGGAAATTGCGGAAGATGTTCTCCATCATGATGACGGCGGAATCGACGATGATCCCGAAGTCGACGGCGCCGAGCGACAGCAGATTGGCGTCCTCGCCCTGCAGCACCAGGATGATGATCGCGAAGAACAGCGCGAACGGGATGTTGGCGCTGACGATCAGCGCGCTGCGCAGGTCGCCCAGGAAGACCCACTGGATCACGAACACCAGCAGGCAACCGAACATCAAATTGTGCAGCACGGTGTGGGTCGTGACACTGACCAGCGACGTGCGATCGTAATAGGGAACCACCTTGACGCCGGGAGGCAGGGTGCCGTCGCTATTGATCTTGGCGACTTCCTCCTCGACCTTCGGCACGATGTCGTTGGTGTGCTGCGTGCGTCCCATCACGACGATCGCCGCAGCGACGTCGTCGTTCCCGTCCTTTCCGGCGATGCCGAGCCGCGGCACGTAGCCGACCGAGACCTTGGCGACATCCTTGATCTGGATCGGCAGCCCGTTGGATTGGGTCAGGACGACGTTCTCGATGTCCCGGACCCGGTAGCCCTTGGTGATATCGTCATCGCCGCCTGAGTTGATCAGGCCGATGCCGCGGATGTTGACGGATTGCTGGCCGATCGCGATTTCGCGGCCACCGACATTGATGTTCGCGTTGCCGAGCGCGCTGATCAGCTGCGGCACGGTGATGTTGTAGGCTTCGAGCTTTGCAAGATCGGCGTCGACGTTGAACTGCTTGGTGGTGCCGCCCCAGGAATTGATCTGCACCACGCCCGGTATCGTCATCAGCCGGCGGGCGACGACGTAGTCCTGCAACGTCCTGAGATTGGTCAGGCCGAAATTCGGCGGACCGACGAGCTGGTAGCGGTAGATCTCGCCAACCAGGCTGGACTGCTGGATCTGCGGGATCTGATTACCCGGTAGCTGGACGTTCTGCGTGAGGTTGTTGGTGGCCTGCGAGAGCGCGAAGTAATAGTCGACGCCGTATCTGAAGGTGACCCGCACGAACGACAGGCCGTAGAACGAGGTCGAGCGGATGTTGACCACGCCCGGCGTCGAGTACAGCCCGACCTCCATCGGGATCCTATAGTACTTCTCCATCTCCTCGGCGGAGAGGCCGGCGGCCTGCGCCGTGATCTCGAGGATGACGGGTGCCGGGTTCGGATAGGCTTCGATGTTCAGCTTGGTGAACGCGGCGAATCCGGCGGCGCAGAACACGGTGAGGCCGAGCACGATGACGGCGCTTCGGGTCAGGCCGAATTGAAGGAGGCTCTTGATCAAGGTGCTGCACTTACTCTTGAGCGGACGAGGGCGCGGTCAGCGTTGCGGCTGGCGCGCTAGCCGGTGGCCGCGTTGGCGAACTTGTTGCTGAGGAAGATCGCGCCGGTGGAAGCGACCTTCTCGCCGGCTGCGAGGCCGCTGAGGATCTGCCGCCAGCCATCCTGCTCCATGCCGATCGTCACCGTGCGGCGGTCGAACTTGCGGCCGTCGGTCGTGACCCACACCGTCATCGTGCCGTCGCCCTCGCGCACGATGGCGTCCAGCGGAACGCTCACCGACGGCTTTGGCGGCTCGGTTTCGATCGTGAAGCTCGCCAGCATGCCGGCGCGCAGCTTGTGCAGGGGATCGTCGATCACCGAACGCACCAGCTGGCGGTGCGAGTTCGGATCGATGTTGAGGCCAAGCGTCGTCACGCGGCCGCGAAACACCTCGTTCGGATAGGCCGGCACCCGCACCTCGACCGGCTGGCCGATCCGGTAGGCGGGGGCATCGGTCTCGATAACATTGGCGACCATCCACATCGTCGAGATGTCGGCCAGCGAATAGGGCGCCGGCGCATTGCCGGGCTGCACAAAGAGTCCCGGCGCGGCATTGCGCGCAATGATCCGGCCGGAGATCGGGCTCGGCACCACCAGAATGGAATCGACCTTGCGGTCGGCGACGATGCGGTCGATTTCGGTATCGGTCTTGCCGAAGATGCGCACCGCGTCGCGCCCGGCCTTGTAGTTGCCCTCGGCGGTCTGCTGATCCGACGTCGCCTGATCGACGTCCTTTTGCGCGCCGCCGCCGGTCTTCAGCAGCTGCCTGACCCGGGCCAGCGTCCTGGTCTGCAGTTCGAGCACGCCGGCCGCGGCGAGCAGCGACGACTCGGCCTGCAGCAGATCGGGGCTGTCGATCGTGAACAGCCTGTCGCCCTTCGCAACCTCGTCACCGACATTGAGGGGCGTGTCGACGATCCTGCCGGGATTTGGGGTAAACGCCTGCACCAGCATGTTCTGATTGAAGTCGATCGAGCCGACGGCGTTCTTCAGGGTCCGGAACGAACGCTGCTCCGCGGCGATGGTCTTCAAGGAAGCCGCCTGCTTGTCGCTCAGCGCGACGTATTGCTGCTCGACGTTGACATCCTGCGGCGCGGTCTCCTGCGCGGCCTTGGCGTTCACCACACCATCGGCGCGCGTCGTGAGCCACGCGCCGGCGAGAAGCGCCGCCAGCACCGGCATCGCCGCAAAGCCCAAATACTTCATTCGAAATGACATCGCCCGCCTGGCCAATACTGCATGAAAGTCCCGCGCGAGAGACGAGGTCCTGCCGCATGGTGGGCCGTCGTCGATCTCCCGGTGAGAGCAGATGAACGACTATCAGGGCTAACTGACGCCCAGCCTTACATTTGCCCTTTTCAAGAGCGCGCCCGGCGCGCGAATTTGATTGCGGCGGAGGCCGGTTTATCTATTTTGCGTGGGGACAGGAGCGGTCGCGCATAGCCAAAATATAGCGCGGTTAGCTGCAATCCGGGCGTTGTGTTTAAATGCGTATCGTTTGCATATCGGGATTGCTCAACGCGCGATCTGTCGCGGAATTGTCGCTTGGCTGGCGCATCGCAACAAGGTGTGCAATCGGAAGACCGATCGAATGAAAACAGGACTGCTGCGATGCGCCTTCTGATCGTCGAGGACAATCTCGAGCTCTCGCGGCTGCTCGCGAGCGGGCTGGTGGCGGCGGGATATGAGTCCGATATCGTCCACAGCGTTGCCGAGGCGCGTGATGCGCTGCGCAGCGTCACCTATGCTGCCATGATCCTCGATCTTGGTCTGCCTGACGGCGATGGCCTGTCGGTGCTGTCGGAGCTGCGCCGCAAGACCGACCCGCTGCCGGTCCTGGTGCTGACTGCGCGCAACGGCCTGCAGGACCGGGTCAACGGCCTGCGCAGCGGCGCGGACGATTATCTGGCGAAGCCGTTCGCGCTGGAAGAGCTGGTGGCGCGGCTCGAAGCCATCCTGCGCCGGCCCGGCCAGCTGCTCGGCTCATCGCTGAAGCTCGCCAATCTGGTCTACGACACCGAGAGCAAGCAGGTGTTCGTCGACGGTGCGCCGCACGTCTTCTCCGCGCGTGAAACATCAGTGCTCGAGATCCTGCTGCGGCGGCAGGGGCGGGTGGTGCCGAAGAAGAATGTCGAGGACCACATCTTCGGTCTGTCGGGCGAGGTCGCCTCGAATGCGGTCGAGGTCTACGTGTCGCGCCTGCGCAAGCTGCTCACCGAGCACCGCGCCAAGGTCACCATCCACACCATTCGCGGCGTCGGCTATCTGATGGCGGAGGAGAAATAGGGGTGTTCCGCTTCACGTCGCTGACCTCGCGGATCGTGTTCCTGCACATCGTGGCGGTCGCGGTCGCCGCGATCTTTCTGCCGCTGCTGCTGTTGTGGTTGCTGAATTCGGAGATCAACCAGCTGCATCGCGAAGCGATGCGCGATCAAGCCGCCGATCTCGGCCAGAACCTCGTGGTCGATTCCGCCGGCAAGGTGCAGCTCAACTTGCCGGACAGCCTGAGGGGGCTCTATTCCGACGCCTACGGCCGCTATCGCTACGACATCTACGATGCGGACGACAATCTGCTGTTTTCGTCGCATCGCGGAGCGCCGCGACTGCCGGCCTTGGCCGACCGGATTTCCGGCGCCAGCGCCACCAAGCTCGTCGGCGGCCAGACGCTGCGCATCCAGGTGGCCGAGGATCTGTCGCATCGCGACGTCATCATCGATGACATCGTTTCCAACTTCTTCCGGCGGGTCGGCTGGATCACCATCCCGATCCTCCTGATCCTGCTGGCGACCGACATCCTGATCTTCCGCCGCGCCGTGATTCCGCTGTTGCGGGCTTCGGAAGAGGCCAGGAGTATCGGGCCGGCCAGGACCGACATCCGTCTGCCGACGGAGGGGATTCCGAGCGAGATCCTGCCGCTGGTGACCGCCGTCAACCAGGCCTTCGATCGTCTGGAGGACGGGTTTCACGTGCAGCGCCAGTTCACCGCCGATGCGGCGCATCAGCTGCGCACCCCGCTCGCGATCCTGAGGACCCGGATCGAGACGCTGGATGTAGCTAGGGGGACCAAGGAGCTGCATGCCGACATCGAGAGCATGAGCCGTATCGTCAGCCAGCTGCTCGAGATCGCCGAGCTCGATACGCTGGTGCTGGACCCCGGCGAAACCGCGGATCTGCGCGCGGTGTGCGCCGAGGTGGTCGGCTCGATCGCGCCCTATGCGCTGGCGCAGCAGAAGGACATTGCGCTGCGCGGCACCGATGGTCCGGTGCGGGTCAAGGGCAATGCCGAGATGCTGCAGCGCGCGATCTTCAATCTGGCGGAAAACGCCATCAAGTACACGGCAGACGCGACCTCGGTCGATGTCGAGGTGCACGAGGACGGTTCGGTGCAAGTGCGCGACTGCGGGCCGGGGATTGCGCCGGCCGAGCAGGGCCTGGTGTTCCAGCGCTTCTGGCGCGGCGATCGTCAGCGCCAGCGCACGGACGGGGCGGGGCTCGGGCTCTCGATCGTCCGCGGCGTCGTCGACGATCACGACGCGACGATCAGGGTGGAGAACCTGCCGTCCGGCGGTGCCCAGTTCACGCTGAGCTTCCGCCTCGCCAAGGCGGAGCCGGCGACCGCCTGAGAGGCTCGGCCTGCGGCACCTGTCGTGCCGCGGGCCTGCCTGTCCTGTCTATTTCAGCTTGCCGTCGGACAGGTCCATGATGATGCGCGTGGTCAAATACAGGCGCGGCACGATGCTGTTGATCTGCACGTACTCGGCATCGTTGGAGTGTGCGCCGAAGCCCGAGAGGCCCATGCCTTCAACCACGGCTCCCTTGGTCTTGAGGGCGGCAAACGCAGCGTCGGTGCCGCCGCCCGTGGCCCGCTCGGCCACGTTCAGCGGCATGCCGAGTTCCTGATAGATCGTCTTGCCGTGGCTGGCCACGCGGCGCGAGGCGTCGTTGGCTTCGAGCGGCGGGCGGCGTACCTCGAACTTCACGTCCACCTTGGAATCGGACAGCAGACGGTTCTTGATCTTGTCCTGCAGCGCCGTCTCGAGTTCGTCGAAGTCGGACACCTTGAGCGCACGCGCGTCGGCCTGGGCGGTGGCTTCGGCGGGGATCACATTGCGGTTGGTGCCGGACTTCGAAACCGTCCAGTTCAGCTTCAGGCCCTGCTCGGGCTTCGACAGGTCCTTCATCTGCAGCACCTGGTGTGACAGCTCATAGAGCGCATTCACGCCGCCTTCAGGCCTTGCACCCGCATGCGACGACTTGCCATGCACCGTGAGATAGGCCGAGCCGATGCCGCTGGTGGCGAGGCGGAGCGTGCCGCTGGCGTCGCTGCCCTCGAACGAGAACACTGCATCCTGCTCCGCGGCGACGCGGGTGATGGTGCTGCGCCAGCCGGGCGAAGAGATCTCCTCGTCGCCCATTGATGAGCACCGTGAGCGTGCCGTAATCCTTGAAGTTCAGCTTCCGCAGCAGCGCCACGCTGTGGATGATGGTGGCGATGCCCTGCTTGTCGTCGGCGATGCCGACGCCGTAAGCCTTGTCGCCATCGACGCGAAAGGGCTGATCCTTCAGCATGCCCTTGAGATACACCGTGTCCATATGCGCGATCAGCATGATCTTCGCGCTGCCCGTGCCCTTGAAGACGGCCTGCACGGCAGGGCCGATCTTCTCCGGCGTGTCGTCCAGCCGGTAGATGTCGGTGGTCTGCAGGATGTCCACCGCGCCGCCGAGTTCTTTGAGCTGGCCGGCGATGCGCGCGGCGATCTGGTTGAGGCCTTCGATGTCCTTGCTGCCGGATTCGATCTGCACGAGGTCGCGCAGGGTGTCGAGCAGCGGCTGCTGCTCCTGTTGCGCCAGTGCGCGAATGTCGGCCGCCGGCGCCGCATGTGCTGTGGCAGCGGCAAACGCCAGGCTGAGGGATGCCAGGCTGAGGGATGCGATGAGCGGGCGAACGAACGAGCGGGCGGGATGCGATTGGGGCATGGCGGCGGTCTGTGAGTTGGAGGGCGATCGTATCCCCGCCTCTTCACAGGACTCGACCCCGCCGTCAACGGTTTCAGCGTGCCCCGCTCCCGCCGGGGCACGCTGAAGAAGCTGACGCCGGCTACTGCTTCGGTTGCCCGAAATCGAGCGGCGGCAGCTCGATCTGCGGCACCTCGATCTTGACCTTGTTGAGGTCGACATCAAGCGGCTTGTCGAGCAGTCCGGTGACGACGACCGGGAACGCGATCACCAGCGCCACCATGATCGCCTGCAACCCGATCCAGGGCATTGCGCCCCAATAGATGTCGGAGCTCTTCACTTCCTTCGGCGCCACGCCGCGCAGATAGAACAGCGCGAAGCCGAACGGCGGATGCAGGAACGAGGTCTGCATGTTGACGCAGAGCATGACGCCGAACCAGATCAGCGCGGCGTCGGGGCCGACCACCGGCGCCAGCACCTTCTGCGCGATTGGCGCGATCATCGGCAGGATGATGAAGGCGATCTCGAAGAAGTCGAGGAAGAACGCCAGGAAGAAGATGAAGAGATTGATGAAGATCAGGAAGCCCCAGACGCCGCCGGGCAGCGAGGTCAGAAGGTGCTCAAGCCAGACGCCGCCCGAGACGCCGAGGAACACCACCGAGAAGCAGGTCGAGCCGATCAGGATGAAGGTGACCATGCAGGTGATGCGCATGGTGGTCTCGTACCCCTGCTTGATCAGGTCGCGCAGGTCCGGGATCTTGACGGCCTCGAGGCAGATCCAGACCACCGCGAGATAGGTGATCGCGAACGCGAGCCTGAAGATCAGGTTCTCGCTGTAGAGCATCGCGATGATGGTGCCGATGCCGCCGGCGATCACGCCGACGATGAGCACCTTGCGGCCGGTCGCGCTGAAATCTTTGTGATGGATCGCGGCGAGCACGATGGCGCCGACCGCGCCCATGGCGCCGGCTTCCGTCGGGGTCGCAAGGCCCATCATCATGGTGCCGAGCACGACGAAGATCAGCACGGCGGAGGGGATGATGCCGAGCAGGCACTTCTTCCACAGCGCCCAGCCGGTCAGCGTGCGCGCATCGATCGGCACCGCAGGCACATGGCTCGGCTTGAAGATGCCGAGCAGGAAGGTGTAGCCAGCGAACAGCAGGATCTGGAACACCGACGGGCCCCAGGCGCCGAGATACATGTCGCCGACCGACTTGCCGAGCTGGTCGGCGAGCACGATCAGGACGAGAGAGGGAGGGACAAGTTGCGTGATGGTGCCGGAGGCCGCGAGCACGCCCGTGATGTAGCGGATATTGTAGCCGTAGCGGATCATCACCGGCATCGAGATCAGCGCCATGGCGATCACCTGCGCTGCCACCGTGCCGGTGATGGCGCCGAGGATGAAGCCGACGATGATCACGGAATAGCCGAGGCCGCCGCGGATCGGGCCGAACAGCTGGCCCATCGAATCCAGCATGTCCTCGGCGAGCCCGCATCTCTCCAATATCGCGCCCATGAAGGTGAAGAACGGGATCGCGAGCAGGAGCTCGTTGGACAGCACGCTGCCGAAGATGCGGCCCGGGATCGCCTGCAGGAAGTTGAGGTCGAAGAAGCCGAGATAGATCGAGAGAAACCCGAACGACAGGCCGACCGCGGCGAGCGTGAACGCCACCGGATAGCCGATCAGCATTGCAATGATCAGGCCGCCGAACATCAGTGGCGGCATCATCTCCAGCGTAATGGTCATTGCGTCGGCCTCTCGTACTTCGCGTCGATCGTCACATAGCCCTGCAGCGCGGCGATCCGCTTGATCACCTCGGAGACGCCTTGCAACGCGAGCATCACGAAGCCGGACGGGATAACGAATTTGATCGGCCAGCGCAGCAGCCCGCCGGCATTGCCGCTCATCTCGCCGACCGCATAGGCCTGGTGGAAGAACGGCCAGGACAGATAGGCGAGCAGCAGACAGGAGGGGATCAGGAAGAACAGGGTGCCGATCAAGTCGAGCCAGAGCTGGCCGCGTTCGGACAGCATCAGATAGAGGATCTCGACGCGCACATGCTCGTTGCGCTTGAAGGTGTAGGAGGCGCCGAACATCACGAGGATCGCAAACATGTACCACTGCGCCTCGAGCCAGCCGTTCGAGGAGTAGCTGAACGCGTAGCGGATCATGGCATTGCCGGCGCTGACCAGGCAGGCGAGCAGGACGAGGAGGTTGCAGACGTATCCGATCTTCTCGTTCAGTCGGTCGATGGCCTGACTCAGTGCCAACAATGGGCGCATCACGATCTCCACGGCCGCGCGATCTGCGCGCCGAATATCTTTTCAAGCATCATCTGGCCACCGCACGCACGCGCACGGAGCCACGGCTCACCTTCAGGAGCAGTTGCAAACGTTCATCCTCCCCCGAAATCCGCTTCCGCCGTTGTTAGGTGCTCTTGGCTACCGGATCGTCGGCAGGTGCCGACAGGGGGCAGCGGCCTATCCGGCCGGGCGAGCGTGAAAGCTGGGGCACCAAATCAGCGCCGTTGAACGCCGTCAATCGGAAAATGGGCAAATTGACGACGCAGCAAATCGTTGTCCCGCCTTGGTAATCGGGGGACGGCGCAGGCGTCGGCAGCGGGCTTTGAACTAGCCGCCAGTGACGCTCATGTGGCGGCTGACGCTCGGGCGGTTGTGGCGGCGGTCGATGATGAAATCGTGCCCCTTCGGCTTCAATCCGATCGCCCGGTCGATGGCCGCCGACAGCAGATCGTTGTCGTCGGAGGCGCGCAGCGGCCGGCGCAGGTCGGACGCGTCCTCGTGGCCGAGGCAGGTGTGCAGCGTGCCGGTGCAGGTGATCCGCACCCGGTTGCAGGATTCGCAGAAATTGTGGGTCATCGGCGTGATGAAGCCGAGCTTGCCGCCGGTCTCCGCGACCCGGACATAGCGGGCAGGGCCGCCGGTGTCGTCGGCAAGATCGGTCAGCGTGTAATGCTTCTCGAGCCGCGCGCGCAGCAGCGACAGCGGAACGTACTGATCGATGCGGCCCTCGCCGATGTCGCCCATCGGCATCACCTCGATCAAGGTCAGGCCCATTCCCTTGCCATGCGCCCATTCCATCAGCGCGGGAATCTCGTCCTCGTTCATGTTCTTCAGCGCGACCGCGTTGATCTTGACCGCAAGCCCGGCCGATCGCGCCGCCTCGATGCCCCCCAGCACCTTGTCGATGTCGCCCCAGCGGGTGATGGCCCGGAATTTTACCGGGTCGAGCGTGTCGAGCGAGACGTTGACGCGCCGCACGCCGCAATCGGCCAGCTCCTGTGCGAAGCGTGCCAGCTGCGAACCGTTGGTGGTCAGCGTCAATTCGTCGAGCGCGCCGGTCGAAAGATGGCGCGACAGCGAACGCACCAGGCCCATCACATTGCGGCGGACCAGCGGCTCACCGCCGGTGAGGCGGACCTTGCGCACGCCCTTGGCGACGAAGGCCGAGCAGAGGCGGTCGAGCTCTTCCAGCGTCAGCAGGTCGGCCTTCGGCAGGAAGGTCATGTCTTCCGACATGCAGTAGAAGCAGCGCAGGTCGCAGCGGTCGGTGACGGAGACGCGCAGGTAACGGATCGTCCGGCCGAACGGATCGGTCATCGGACGAAACAGCGTGTCGGAATGCGCCTGCGTGGATCCGTTCATTCAACCCAAGCCTATAAGCCAAGCCATCGACGCGGGACCTTAACTCAAGATCTCAACTCAAGTCTTGAAATGTGTTCCCTGCGTGCGGAGCCGAACTCGGCTCCAGACCCACAATCTATGCATGTTGGCGCGCCGTCACAATGCGTCCGTAAGGATGATCCGCAACATGCAAAGCTGATTGCGCGCGATCGGTGAGGCAGATCGCGCGATACATGATCGCAATCGCCGATGTGGCTCCACGAAATACAAAAACCCGGCTTTGGGTCGGGCTCTTGTGCAGTGCAATGTCGATCAGACGCGTGCAGCGTTGCACGTCAGCGCGTGGGCGCCGCAGCCGGCGGCGGTGCCGCGCTCGGAGCAGGGAACGCCGCGTCCGGAGCGGCAGGAGCCGCAGCGGCAGCCGGCTTCGGCTTCTTCTTTTTCGGCCGCATCGCCTTGTGCCCGCGCGGCGGCGGGCCGGCGGGTTGCAGCTCGGCGAACACCGGGCTCGGATCGAGCGTGGTGGTGGCCGGGCTGGTGATGTCGCCCGGCGTCCGGGTCACCGTCACCGGCACGGTCGCCGGCTGGAACTTCGGCATGTTGAAGGTGACGGTGAAGTTGGCCTCCGGCGCCGGGATCGACACCGAGCAGGGCGTCTTGCAACCCGGCCCGATCGAGGTCACGGCGTCGGCGCCTTGCGGTGCCGAATCCAGCTGCACCTGCATCGGCGGCGGTGCCGACTTGAACGAATCCAATGAGAACGACGAGCAGCCGGCCAGGCTCAGCCCGGCGGCTGCAATCACGATGATACGACGCATGATCCACACTCTACTGCGGCAATCAGCCACAATCCCCAGACCGACCATAGGAGCGTCGGAACAGAGGTGCAACAGGAGGAGGTCTGTTCGTTAAAGGATGGTTAATGGAAAATTCGCATGGCAAAATATTGCCAAGCACTATCAATGCATTGCGGAAATCTTATGCTGCGCCGAGGCTGGCGACGGCGTCTGGCAGATCGCGCATATGGCTGATCAGCCGATCCGGCTTCAGCTCGGTCATCGGGACGTCGGTGTAGCCGAAATCGACGCCGATCACCGGAACGCTGGCGCGCCGGGCGACCCCGACATCCGGACCGGCATCGCCGACCATGATGGCGCCGGGCAGCCTTCCGCCGGCGCGGGCGACCGTCTCGCGCAGGAACGCCGGATCGGGCTTGGCGACGCCGAATGTGTCCTGGCCGCAGATCGCGGCAAAGCGCGGCGTCAAACCGAGCCGGTCGAGCAGCAGCTTCGATAGCCATTCCAGCTTGTTGGTGCAGACCGCAAAGCGATGGCCTTTGGCCTCCAGCCGATCGAGCGCGGCTTCGAGCCCGTCGAACGGGCGCGAGCCGTCGACGATGTGTTCAGCGTAATAGTCGATGAAATCCTTGGTCAGGCGATCGAGGTCCGCGAAGCTGACCGCGCGTCCGTCCACTTCGAGCCCGCGCTCGAGCAGCTTGCGCGCGCCGGCGCCGATCATGTTCCGGGCGGCCGACAGCGGCACCGGCCGCAGACCTTCGCGGTCGAGCACATAATTCAGCGCGCTGATCAGGTCAGGCGCGGTGTCGACCAGCGTGCCGTCGAGATCGAACACGATGATGGAGGGAGAGAAGGCGGACATCACGCTTTTCGCTATCGGGCTGCGCGCCGCGATGCAAGAGTAAGATGTCGGCGCGTCATGAAATTGGGGAGGCCGGGATGCGGGAACTCGCCGGAAAAGCCGCTTTTGTCACCGGTGCGGCCAGCGGAATTGGCCTCGCCATGGCAACCGCAATTCGCGCGCGAGGGCATGAAGGTGATGCTCGCCGACATCGAAACCGGCGCGCTCGACAAGGCCGTGGATGCGCTGCGCGTCGGCGGCGCGGATGTCCATGGCGTGGTCTGCGACGTCGCCGATCCCGCAAGCGTCGATCGCGCGGCAGAGGCATCGTTCCGCGCCTTCGGCAACGTCCACGTCGTCTGCAACAATGCCGGCGTCGCAGGTGGCGGCGGCATCGACCAGATCTCGGTCGATGATTGGCGCTGGGTGATCGACGTCAATCTGATGGGCGTCGTGCACGGCATCAGGAGCTTCCTGCCGCACATCCGTGCGCACGGCGAGGGCGGCCATATCGTCAACACCGCCTCGATGGCCGGGATGAATGCCGGGCTCGGCGTCAGCCCGTATTCGGCGACCAAATTCGCCGTCGTCAGCCTCTCCGAAGGACTTTCGGCGCAACTCGCGCCGCTCGGGATCGGCGTCAGCGTGCTCTGTCCGAGCTATGTGCGGACCCGGATCGGCGAGAGCGGGCGCAACCGCCCCGAGCACTACGGAGCGCCCCGCCAGCTCGACCCGGCGAGCCCGATGGCCGCTGTCGTCGCCGAGATCGCGCGCCGCCTGGAGGCCGGTCTCGATCCGGCCGTGGTTGCAGCCCGCGTGGTGCGCGCGATTCACGACGGCCAGCTCTATGTTTTCACCCATCCCGGGATGCGGGCCGAGGTCGAGGACCGTTTTGCGGCGATTTTGGCCGCGATGGATGCCGTTTCGGCCTAAAGACGGGCCCGGATGGCGCTATTCCTGCCCGTGAATCGAGGCTAGATATGCGCCCGCCGGGCCGCCCGATGGCGCGCCCGTAACGGACAACCGAGGGGCTATCGGCCGGTGGATATGGACGCTCTGAAACGCCAGGCGGCGGCGCGCGCGCTCGAAGAGGTGCGCGACGGCATGAAGCTCGGGCTCGGCACCGGGTCGACCGCCAAGCATTTCGTCGAGCTGCTCGGCGAGAAGGTCCGCGCCGGCATGAAGGTGATCGGCGTGCCGACCTCGGAGGCGACCCGAGCGGACGCGATCCGCTGCGGCATTCCGCTGACCACGCTGGACGAGGTCGATCATCTCGACCTCACCATCGACGGCGCCGACGAGATCGACCACGCGCTCAATCTGATCAAGGGCGGCGGCGGCGCGCTGCTGCGCGAGAAGATCGTGGCAGCCGCCAGTGATCGCATGATCGTGATCGCCGACGACAGCAAATGGGTCGAGGTGCTCGGCCGCTTTCCGCTGCCGGTTGAGGTGATCCCGTTCGGGCTCGCCGCGACAGAGGCCGCGATGGCGCGGGCGTTCGCACAGGCCGGCGTGTCCGGCCAGATGATCGTCCGTAAGGGCAAGGACGGTCACGTTTTTGTCACCGATGGCGGCCACTGGATCGTCGATGCCCATCTCGGCCGGATCGGCGACCCGCCGCGTCTCGCCGGTTTGCTCAGCGTGATTCCGGGCGTGGTTGAACATGGTCTGTTCATCGGGCTCGGCAGCGTCGCCGTTCTGGCCGGCGCACAGGGAATTCGGGTTGTTGAACGGCGATAGCGCCGCAAGCAAGGAGACTTGGAATGAAGCGTTTTTCGGGACTTTTGTCGGCAGCGGCCCTGGCGGCTGGACTGGCGCTCGCGGCCGCACCGGCCATGGCGCAGCAGCAGCTGCCCCCCATGCCCAAGGTCAAGCAGTCGACCCCCGCGGCGATTGCGGCTGCCAAGGAAATCCTGACGATGAAGAACGTGGCGGTGATGTATTCCGGCGCCGTTCCCGGAATCATCGAAAAGACCAAGACCGGTCTGTTGCAGCAGTACCTGAATTACCAGAAGGATCTCGACGAGGTGGCGGTGATCGTCGCCAAGCAGTTCGCGGGCGGCGAGAAGGAGATCGGCGACGGCATGGCGCAGATCTACGCCGCAGAGTTCACCGAGCAGGAGCTGAAGGACCTCGTGACGTTCTACAAGACCCCGCTCGGTCAGAAGCTTTTGACCGCTGAGCCCACGGCAATCAACGGATCGCTGCAATATATGCAGCAGTGGGCGCAGCAGTTCGGCGTGATCGTCAACGGCCAGTTCAAGGCCGAGATGAAGAAGCGCGGCAAGGACATCTAAACGGGCTGATCACCTCGCCCCGCTTGCGGGGAGAGGTCGGCACGAAGTGCCGGGTGAGGGGGACTCTCCGCGAGTCGGATTCGTGGAGGCGGCCCCTCACCCCAACCCTCCAAGAGCGAGCTTTGCTCGTCTTGACCCCGCAAGAGCGGGGCGAGGGAGAAGGAAGTGAGAGGTTGCCATGGCCGAGTTTGACGTCGACCTGTTTGTCATCGGTGGTGGTTCGGGCGGCGTTCGTGCCGCCCGCATCGCCGCCAACTATGGCGCGAAGGTCATGGTCGCCGAAGAGTACCGGATGGGCGGCACCTGCGTGATCCGCGGCTGCGTGCCGAAGAAGCTGTTCGTGATCGGCAGCCACGTCCACCAGGAGATCGAGGACGCGGCCGGCTTCGGCTGGAGCATCGGCCAGGTCTCGTTCGACTGGGCGACGCTCGTCGCCAACAAGGACAAGGAGATCGCCCGGCTCGAGGGCGCCTACACCACCAATGTCGAGAAGTCGGGCGCCAGGATCGTTAAGACCCGTGCGGTGCTGGAGGATGCCCACACCGTTCGCTTGGCCACCGGCGAGAAGGTGACGGCGAAATACATCTTGATCGCCACCGGCGGCGCGCCCAATCACGGGCCAGCCGTTCCCGGCATCGAGCACGTGATCTCCTCCAACGAGGCGTTTCACCTGAAGGAGCTGCCGAAGCGGATCGTGATCCAGGGCGGCGGCTACATTGCGCTGGAATTCGCCGGCATCTTCGCCGGCTTCGGCTCCGACGTGTCAGTGGTCTACCGCGGCGACAACATCCTGCGCGGCTTCGACGAGGACGTCCGCAAGCATGTCCGTGCGGAGATGGAGAAGCGCGGCATCACCATCATCACCGGCTGCACGGTGACGAAGATCGACAAGCACGGCCGCGATTTCACTACGCATCTGTCGAGCGGCTCGAGCATCGCCTCCGACCAGGTGATGTTCGCGATCGGCCGGCATCCCAATGTCAGGGGTCTCGGGCTCGAAGCCGCGGGCGTTGCCATCAATCCCGCCAATGGCGGCATCCAGGTCGATGGCTGGTCGAAGACCTCGGTCGACAACATCTACGCGGTCGGCGACGTCACCCACCGCACCAATCTGACCCCGGTCGCGATCCGCGAGGGCCATGCCTTCGCCGACACCGTGTTCGGCAAGCGCCCCGTGCAGGTCGACCATGCGACGATCCCGACCGCGGTGTTCTCGCAGCCGGAGGTCGGCACGGTTGGTCTCACCGAAGAAGAGGCGCGGGCGCAGTATAGCCACGTCGACATCTACAAGACCGATTTCCGCCCGATCAAGGCGACCATGTCCGGCCGCGACACCCGCGTGCTGATGAAGCTCGTGGTCGACGGCTCAAGCGACCGCGTGCTCGGTTGTCACATCGTCGGCGATGCCGCCGCCGAGATCACGCAAGCCGTTGCGATCGCCGTCAAGATGAAGGCGACCAAGGCGGATTTCGACGCCACCGTCGCGCTGCATCCGACCGCCTCCGAAGAGCTGGTGACGATGCGCACCCCGACCGCGCGCCACGTGCGCCAGGCGGCGGAGTAGGGCGCACGCGGCGTGCCGGGATGATGCGGCGCATCGCGGCGAACCATCCGGACACATCGAGCCGGACCGCGGATGCGCGGAGCGACCAACGGTGATCGGGAGCGTCTGGATGCGGTTTCTGGCGCTGTGGTTGATCCTGTTCGCGGCGCCGCAGTTCGCATACGCCGACGATACTATATTGAAGGTCGGCGTCACGACGCGCGATTTCGTTCCGGCCGAGCCTTACGACTGGCGCGGCGCCGCAACTCACGCGCTCCGCGTCATGATCTGGTACCCGGCCGTGGCCGAAGCGCGCGAGCAGCCGCAATCGATCGGACCGCGCCTCATCCCCTTCGCCCGCGCCGGCCGCGCCGCGCCCGATGCTGCGCCCGCGGTGGGACCGAGACGTCCGCTGGTGCTGCTGTCGCACGGCTTCGGCGGCACGGCATCCGATCTCGCCTGGCTCGGCGTGGGGCTTGCAGCCCACGGATTTATCGCTGTTGCGGTCAACCATCCCGGGAATAATCAATTGGAGGACTACACGGTCGAGGGTTTTGCGCTGATGTGGCTGCGCGCCGTCGACCTCAGCGCGATCATCGACGCGATGCGCGCCGACGAGACTTTCGGCGACCGGATCACCCGGCGCGGATCGGCGCTGCCGGCCACTCGCTCGGCGGCTACACGGTGCTTGCGATCGCAGGCGGCATCACCGATCCGGCGCGGACGGAGGCGTTCTGCCGCTCACCCGCTGCCGACGCGCTGTGCACGGCGCAAGCGGGCGTCTCGGACCTGCGCCGGAAGAGCCAGCTGCGCCTCGGTTCCGATCCCGACTTCCGGCAACGCTACAGCCTTGCCGGCAATTCCTATCGCGATGAGCGCGTTCGCGCTGTTTTTGCCATGGCGCCGGGACCGGGACCGGCCTTGACGCCGGAGAGCCTTGGCGGAATATCAATCCCGGTCGCGATGGTCACGGGAAGCGCCGATGAAGTGGCGCCGCCGGCTTCCGGAGCCGAAGCGCTCGGCAAGGCCATGCCGCATGCGGCGCTGACGGAGTTTCCGCGCGCCGGCCATTTCGTCTTCTTCGATACCTGTACCGCAGTAGGGCGTCTGGTGATCGGGGCTGTCTGCCGCGATCCCGATGGCATCGACCGCGAGGCGGTCCATGCCGAGACGATCGGCCTTGCGCTCGATTTCTTCACTGCAAACTTGCGCTGAGCAGCCGCCGCGCCTTGGTGTGGCGGTCGGGAACGGGGAACGAGCCCTGCCTGACAGCCCAACGCCGCCCGCTTAAAATACATGCGAGCGGCGTTGTCTCTAGCCCCAGGAAGGTCACGGCAAAATCCTGATAATCTTAAGTCTGCAGAAGCGCGCAAAGGTTTCATACCTCAGAAGGGGTAGGTTGCCTCCGCAAGACTGGCGCGCTGCCGGCGGCCGCGCTTGATGCTGGGGAATTGGGCACCCTTGTTGACAGGCATATGCTTCGGGGTCTTTTCCCCCGGGGCCGCTCTTCGCGCGCTCAAATCAAATGCAGTTTCCGGCAAATGGCCTGCGCAACGGCGCTTGTGCGCAGATGGTGCGATGGGCAGCGCGGCGATCTCGCGCGCCTTGGAACCTTGCGCTATGCTGGCAGTTCCACTCCAAACGGTTTGATGTCTCAAATAGAGGGAGCCGCCCATGACAGGCCCAACCGAGCAGGAGATTCGGACCCGCGCCTACGAATTGTGGAAGGATGCCGGCGAACCGCCGGGCCAGATGGATCAGCTCTGGTACAAGGCGGAGCGGGAACTGCTGGCGCGCAAGGCCGCCAACGGCGAAACGCATTGCGAGATCAACGGGCACAACGAGCCGGCACCGTATCCAGAGAAGTTAAGGGGCGTGCATTGAGTGTGTCGCGCGGCTGAGCTAACGAGCCCGGGCAAGCTGGCCCGGACCCGGAGGCATCATGAGCGACGCGATCGATCTTTCGGAGAAACTGGCGACATTCTCCGATCACTGGTCGCCGCGCACTGTGGCGCAATTCAACGCCTGCGACGTGATGGTGGTGAAGGTGCAGGGCGAGTTCGTCTGGCACAAGCATGACGACACCGACGACTTCTTCCTCGTCCTGAAAGGCGTGCTCGACATCGAGCTGCGCGATCGCACCGTGACGTTGAAGCAAGGTCAGATGTATGTGGTTCCGAAGGGCGTCGAGCATCGGCCTGTCGCACGGGAAGAGGTGCATCTGTTGCTGATCGA
The DNA here is from genome assembly GCF_054057015.1 of Bradyrhizobium sp. JR3.5. NCBI lineage: Bacteria > Pseudomonadati > Pseudomonadota > Alphaproteobacteria > Hyphomicrobiales > Nitrobacteraceae > Bradyrhizobium > Bradyrhizobium sp. JR3.5. The sequence continues at coordinate 3,010,342 of NZ_JBSRYV010000001.1, read as the reverse complement.
GCCGACGGGGACGCCGAACACGGGTGATGCGGCGACGGCTGCGCCGCGGAAGGTGGTGTGAGGGTGGCGCTGCGTAGCATCTCTGCGCGCAGAGACGTGGCAGGTGTCGGATAAGCAGTATCGACCGTGATGGTCCCGAGCAAGTTTGGGTCTGCCGACTATTTGCCACGATATCGGAGAACGTCAGTCAATAGAGCCAAGGCAGGCGACGAGTGCCGTCTGCTGGGATAGTAGAGGTGATAGCCGGGAAAGGCTGGACACCAATCTTCCAGAACCCGCACCAGGCGCCCGTCTGCAATATAGGGAAGCGCCTGGTCCTCGGGCATGTATGCAACGCCGAGACCGTCCAAAGCCGACTGCAGCCTCATACCGAGACTGTTGAAGACGAGTTGGCCTTCTCCGCGCACCTTGACCTCGCGCTTCTTCTTTTCCAGGTCCCAAGGAAACAACCCGCCATAGGTCGGGAGCCGGATATTGATGCAGTTGTGCGCCGTCAGGTCCTGCGGCGTTTCGGGGATCGAATGTTTTTGGAAATAGGCGCGCGACGCGACGACCGCCATGCGCAGATCCGGGCCGATGCGCACGGCGATCATGTCCTTTGCAACCTGCTCGCCCATCCGGACACCAGCGTCATAGCCTTCGGCGACGATATCGGTGAGGCCGTAGTCGACGATGATCTCGACCTGGATGTCCGGATAGTCGGGCAGGAACCGTTTGAGCGCGGGTTGCAGGACGGAGATTGCCGCATGCTCGCCAGCAGTAATGCGTACGGTTCCTGCAGGCTTCTCCCGAAGCTCGCTCAAGGCCGTCAGTTCGGCTTCGATTTCTTCAAAGCGCGGCGCAATGGTGCGTAGCAGACGTTCGCCAGCTTCCGTTGATGCGACGCTGCGCGTGGTACGGGTCAGGAGACGCAGACCCAGCCGCTCCTCGAGATTGCGGATGGTCTGGCTGAGCGCCGACGGTGAAACGCCGAGTTTGGCCGCGGCGCGGGTAAAGCTCCGCTCCCTGGCCACGGACGCGAACGCAGCTAGATCGTTGAAGTTTTCCATTCTGATTTGTTAGCTCAGCTAAAAAGCTCATTCTTATAATAGCGCCTTATCGCAAGCTCCGACAGCTCCTAGATTTTTGGTCATCGCTATTGAGGGCTGAAGATCAGAAAAGCCCGACGCCTATTGGAGACCGCCATGCAAGTCCGCAAACTTGGAACGCTCGAAGTATCCGCGCTCGGCCTCGGCTGTATGGGCATGAGCTCTGCCTACGGCCCGGCGGCCGACAAACGGGAGATGATCAACCTCATTCGCGATGCTTATGATCGCGGTATCACCCTGTTCGACACGGCCGAAGCCTACGGCCCATTCGTCAATGAGGAGTTGGTCGGCGAGGCACTCGTGCCGATTCGCGACAAGGTGGTCATCGCCACCAAGTTCGGCTTCGACATCAACCTCGCGACTGGCGCCCGCAATGCCGGCACCAATAGCCGTCCAGAACACATCAAGGCGGTCGCCGATGCCAGTCTGAAGCGGTTGAAGACGGACCGGATCGATATTTTCTATCAGCATCGGGTCGATCCTGCTGTGCCGATCGAGGACGTTGCCGGCGCGGTCAAGGAGTTGATCGTGGAAGGCAAGGTGAAACATTTCGGCCTCTCCGAAGCAGGTGTCCAGACGATCCGTCGCGCACACGCGGTGCAGCCGGTGACGGCTGTGCAGAGCGAGTATTCGTTGTTCTGGCGCGGGCCGGAAGCTGAACTTCTTCCAGTCCTCGAGGAGCTTGGCATCGGCTTCGTGCCGTTCAGTCCGCTTGGCGCGGGATTCCTGACTGGAAAGATTGACGAGAACACCAGGTTCGATCCCACGGACTTTCGCAACAGCGTACCGCGTTTCTCCCTGGAAGCCCGCAAGGCCAATATGGCCCTCGTTGATATCGTCAAGGCCGTCGCCGCGCGCAAAGCCGCGATGCCCGCGCAGGTCGCGCTCGCATGGCTGTTGGCGCAGAAGCCGTGGATCGTTCCGATTCCTGGCACCACCAAATTGCATCGGTTGGAAGAAAACTTCGGTTCCGTCAATGTGACGCTCACGACAGAGGACCTGGCAGAGATCGCAGCGGCGCTTTCGAAAATCGTAGTGCAGGGCGAACGCTTGCCGGAGGCGGTGCTCAAGATGACGGGTCTCTGATCACGCCGTCGGCATCGCCTTGCGCGCAAACACGAAGTTCATCAACCAAATCAAAGCGATTTGTGCTGTCCAGTCCTTGCGCGGAAAATATTCCGCTTGGCGTTTGACCCAACTGTATGGACCGGCCGTGCGTTGCAAGCTGAATCTTCAGAACAGTGGTTGGTCTTGCGCTTCTGTATCCGGCCCTTGCGTGGAGCAGATCGCTCCTGGCCATCATGGATATCCGCGCGCGTCCGATCTCATTCTCGGATAGGCCCTCGAAGGCCAATTGGGTCACCAGATCACGAACGCGACGGCGAGACCGTTCTCCCATTCTTCAAATCCAACTCGCAGACTTCGGCGGGTATCTCCCATTTCAAATGTTCTCTAGGATTGACTGAAGCCATCCCTTCGGAGCCACCGTCGCTCGCCCCGATGGGCGAGCGACGGTGGCGGAGAAGGGTGGCGGTCATCCCTTTGGTGAACCAGAGCGAGCTCATGTCATACCGCTGCTGCGCTGAGACGCGTCTCGTATACACGATGTTGTGCCAACACGCTCCATGCGATGCGAGCCAGCTTGTTAGCCAGAGCCGTCGCCAGCACATTATGGTGTAGGCGTTGAGCCGCAGCGGCAAGCCAAGGTCCAAAGCCGTGCTTCATCCAGTTCCTTGGTCGCAGCAGAACGACGCGAGCGGCCTGCATGAAGAGCATGCGAAGGTAGCGATTGCCGCGTTTGGTGATGCGCCCGAGAATCGTTCGATCACCTGTCGATATCTGCTTAGGGACCAAACCGAGCCATGCCGCAAAATCGCGGCCGCGTGTGAAGGCAATGCCATTGCCGATCGCGGCGACGACGGCGCTCGAGATGATCGGACCTATGCCCGGTATTGTCATCAAGTGCCGACAAGACTCCGTGGTCTGGGCAAGCGCTTCGATTTCGCCACTCACGGCCTCGATGCGATCGTCGAGGCGGCGCCAGTCTTGAGCCAGATCTTCTAGGATGCGAACCATCCGCGGTGACAGGACGTCTGTGCGTTGGGAAAGGATGTCTGGCAATGCATGGCGCAACCAGTGGAGCTGTTGCCTCACGGTGAGGCCGTGCTCCAGGAGAAAGCAGCGAATCTGATTGATGATCGCGGTCCGCTCGCCCACCAGGCGGTAGCGCACACGGTGCAATGCCTGGAGATCGAGCTGCTCGTCCGTTTTCGGCGGCACGCACCGTGTCGTCGGACGTTGCACGGCTTCAGCAACCGCATGCGCATCTCGAAAGTCATTCTTGTGGGTCTGCCGGAAAGGCTTGGCGTAGACCGGCGGCACCTGTCTCACGTCGTGGTTGAGGGCAAGCAGTTCGCGGGTCACATAGTGCGTTCCCATGCCTGCCTCTATCCCGATCAGGCATGGCGGCACATTCGCGAGCCGAGACACAATTTTGGTGCGGGCCACCTTCTCACGCAGCACGATCTCTCCTCGGGCGTCGAGGCCAACCATGTGCAGTGTGTTCTTGCCGGGATCGATACCAATGGTGACGACTGCGGTGTCAAACTTGTGTGGCATGGGCGTGTTCCTCCTCCTGATTCCCCCCACAAGTATGCTCGCGGGTTTGGCGGGAGCACGGCCGGTCCATCCCATTCTCAGATGTTCAATTGGCCCGTCTGACCCAATCGAGGGGCGCTGCGCATCGTCAGGAGTGTTGCGGTGAGATGCGGTGGACGCCGGGCATGCGAGAGACGACATGCATGCGAGGCGGACGGCGAAATCGTGTGGTCCTGACGCCCTAGCGGCAGGTGTCTCGTCGCAGCACGCGCAAGCGTCTTGCGAAGGCGGTGACAAGCAAGCCCAATCTCACCGGGGAGAGCAGGTATAAGCCGTAACCCATCGCGCAGGGAAAGCCGGGATGTTTCCGGTTACACCTGTGGTCCGACCTCCGGTGCTTTTTGTTGCACCGGACCCATGGGTGCGATCGGCACCCGGCTTTCCCTGCGCCCTCTGTTTGGAGAGAGCGCGAAACGAAGAGCAGAGCTCGGACGATTCATGTCGCGAGAATGCGAAGCTATGTCCACCGGCCACGCAACATACTCAGTGTCGTCCCTGCGAAAGCAGGGACCCAACCACCTACGCTGATTGGCGCGCGATGCTGGAACGACGAGTCCCGTTCACAACATCCGCGGCGTATGGGTCTCTGCTATCGCAGGGACGACAGCGGAGAATCTGGCCCTTACCCCTCCGCCTCGAGCCACTCCGCGGCGCCGCGCCACAGCGTGTCGCGGTGGTCGCTGCGGAAGAAGCCGAAATGGCCGATCGCCTTCGCGCCGACATCCGCGGGGCGGATCGAGATGATTTCCGGCGTGATCGAGGTGAACGCGGAGCACAGCAGCTCGACCGCCGGCCGCGTCGCCCAGGTGTCGTCGGTGATGACAAGCGCGCGGAGCTTGCCCTTGAACTTCGGAAAATATTCGCGCGCCGCGAGTGTGGCATCATCGAGCAGATAGCGCTCGCGCATTACCCAGCCTCGCCATTGCTCGAACACGCCCCGCGGCAGGTCCATGCCGAGACCGGCCCAGGCAGGCACATAGCCGAGCGTGCGCGCCAGCGGCAGGCCGATGCCGTTCATGAAGGCGACGACGCGGTAGCGCTCGGGCGAGGCCATCAGCTTCCAGGTGGCGGCCTGCGAGGCGACCAGCAGCGCGCGGGGAATTTCAGCGTTGTTGGCAAGGAGCCCGAGCGCCTGGCCGCCGAAGGAGTGGCCGACATAGGCGAAGGGGAGGTCGCGGTAGCGATAGCGCATCCAGCTCACGGCCGCGGTGGTGTCGAGCGCGGCCCAGTCCGCCATCGTGGCCTTGAAGCCGGCCAGCGACTTCGGCTTGTTGAGGCCGGTCGTCGCCGCCATCGGCCTCGAGTCGCCGGTGCCGCGGTAGTCGTAGGTCAGCACCGCCGCGCCGCGGCGGGCGAGGTAGCCGGCAAAGCCGCGATAGACCTTTCGGGGCACGGCGGTCGCCGAGTTGATCAGGACGGCGTGGCGCTTCCTGCCGCGCGGCAGGAACAGCGTCGCGGCGAGCGGATAGCCGTCCGCGGCCGGCACGACGATGTCGTCGCTAAAAACGTCGTCCAGCGCGGCGGAGGCTGCGGCAATTTCCCTGGCATTCATGGTATGGTCCAGCAAATGCGAATTCGTATTTTCCTGCAAGAGTTTGACGGGATTGCAGGAATCCTTCTAGCGGGGGAGCGGGCGGCTGTGTATAAGCCCACCTTTCCCGTCGATTAAGTCGCGGTTTTTGCTCAGGAGTTGACCTCATGTCCGAGCGGTGGACACCCGATAGCTGGCGCGCCAAGAAGGTGCTGCAGGTGCCCGATTATCCCGATGCCAAGGCATTGGCCGATGTCGAGGCGCAGCTTGCGACCTTTCCGCCGCTGGTGTTCGCGGGCGAGGCGCGCAACCTGAAGAAGGCGCTGGGGCGGGTCTGCGCCGGCGAAGCCTTCCTGCTGCAGGGCGGCGACTGCGCCGAGAGCTTTGCCGAGCACGGCGCCAACAATATCCGCGACTTCTTCCGCGTGCTGCTGCAGATGGCCGTGGTCATGACCTATGCCGGCGCGCTGCCGGTGGTGAAGGTCGGCCGCATTGCCGGGCAGTTCGCCAAACCGCGCTCGTCGCCGACCGAGAAGCAGGGCGATGTCGAGTTGCCGAGCTATCGCGGCGACATCGTCAACGACATCGCCTTCACGCCGGAGGCGCGGATTCCCGACCCGCAGCGCCAGCTGATGGCCTATCGCCAATCCGCGGCGACGCTGAACCTGCTGCGCGCGTTCGCCACCGGCGGCTTTGCCAATCTCGGCAGCGTGCATCAATGGATGCTGGGCTTCCTGAAGGATTCGCCTCAGTCCCGCCGTTACAAGGAGCTGGCCGACCGTATCTCGGACGCGCTGAACTTCATGCGCGCCTGCGGCCTCTCGATCTCGAGAGCCATCCGGAGCTCCGCGCCACCGATTTCTACACCAGCCACGAGGCGCTGTTGCTCGGCTACGAGCAGGCGATGACGCGGGTCGATTCCACGACCGGCGACTGGTACGCGACCTCCGGCCACATGATCTGGATCGGCGACCGCACCCGCCAGCTCGATCACGGCCATGTCGAATATTTCCGCGGCATCAAGAACCCGATCGGCCTGAAATGCGGTCCGTCCTTGAAGCCGGACGAGCTGCTGAAGCTGATCGACGTGCTCAGCCCCGACAACGAGCCGGGACGGCTGACGCTGATCAACCGCTTCGGCGCCGACAAGGTCGGCGACCATCTGCCGGGCCTGATCCGCGCCGTGCAGCGGGAAGGGCGCAAGGTGGTGTGGTCGTGCGATCCGATGCACGGCAATACCATCACCTCGACCTCGGGCTACAAGACGCGGCCGTTCGACCGCGTGCTGTCCGAGGTGAAGGCGTTCTTCCAGATCCATGCCGCCGAGGGCACCCATGCCGGCGGTGTGCATCTGGAGATGACCGGGCAGGACGTCACCGAGTGCATCGGCGGCGCCCGCGCCATCACCGATGAGGATCTCAACGACCGCTACCACACGGTCTGCGATCCCCGCCTCAACGCCGAACAGTCGATCGACATGGCCTTCCTGATCGCCGAGCTGCTGAAGCAGGAGCGCGCCGGCAAGGTCAAACCGATGCCGGCCGCCGCTGGGTTGTGATTTGGGGGCGGTGACTTGAGGGCAGGGACTTGCTGAGGTTCTGGCGAGCCACCATCAACTCGCGCAACGGGCTGGCCTTCGCCATTCGCTCGGAGCAGGCGATTCGCGAGGAGGTGGTGGCACTGGTGCTGTCGGTGCCGCTGGCCTGGCTGGTCGGCGCCACCGTGATGCGCCGGGTCGAGCTGGTCGCAACCGTGGTGCTGGTGCTTGTGATCGAGCTGCTCAACACCGCGATCGAGAAGCTCGCCGACCGCCTGACCATGGATCACGATCCACAGATCGGGCGGGTCAAGGACATGGGCTCCGCCGCCGTCGGCGTCGCGCTTGTGATGGCCGGGCTGTTCTGGCTGTTCGCCCTCGCTGAGCGCATGGGCGCGTTCTGATCCGAGCATGATCCGGAAAAGTGGAGACCGGTTTTCCAATCAGATCATGCTCAAAACAAGAGAACGACGGTCATGGTGCGATTTCTGCAATCGCACCATGACCGGAGCACCATTGAAGTTTGCTCTTGTGCGGGACAACATGACGGTATGAGCGAACAACAGATCAAGATCACCCTCGCGCAACTCAATCCGACGGTCGGTGACGTCACCGGCAACGCCGCGAAGGCACGCGCCGCGCGCGACAAGGCGAAAGCCGACGGGGCCGATCTCGTCGTGCTCTCGGAACTGTTCATCGCCGGCTATCCGCCGGAGGATCTGGTGCTGAAGCCGGCGTTCCAGTCGGCTTGCCGCGCCGCGATCGAGGAACTGGCGCGCGAGAACTGCCGATGGCGGCCCGGCCATGCTGATCGGCACGCCCTGGGTCGAGGACGGCAAGCTCTACAATGCGTGCGCGCTGCTCGACGGCGGTCGCATCGCCGCGCTGCGCTTCAAGGCCAACCTGCCGAACTACGGCGTGTTCGACGAGAAGCGGCTGTTCGCGCGCGGCCCGGCATCGGGCCCGGTGACGGTGCGCGGCGTGCGCATCGGCGTGCCGATCTGCGAGGACATCTGGCTCGAGGAGTCCGAGGACTACGAGAACGTCGTCGAGTGCCTGGCTGAGACCGGCGCCGAGATCCTGATCGTGCCGAACGGCTCGCCCTATGCCCGGGACAAGACCGATCTGCGGCTGTCGATCGTGGTGGCGCGCGTCACCGAGAGCGGGCTGCCGCTGATCTATCTCAATGAGATGGGCGGCCAGGATGAGCTGATCTTCGACGGCGCCTCGTTTGCGCTCAATGCCGATCTCTCCGTAGCGGCGCAGCTTCCGGCGTTCGAGGAGAACATCACGACGCTGATCTGGCGCAAGACCGCGGATGGCTGGCGCTGCAATGGGCCGATCACGGCGCAGCTCGAGGGCGACAAGGCCGACTACGCGGCCTGCGTGCTCGGCCTGCGCGACTATGTCCGCAAGAACGGTTTTCCCGGCGTGCTGCTCGGCGTCTCCGGCGGCATCGATTCGGCGCTATGCGCTGCCATCGCGGTCGACGCGCTCGGCGCCGACAAGGTGCGCGGCGTGATGCTGCCGTTCCGCTACACCGCGCAGGTCTCGCTCGACGATGCCGCCAAGCTCGCAGCCGCGCTCGGCATCCGCTACGAGATCCTGCCGATTGCCGACGCCGTCAACGGGTTTGAGGCAATTCTCGCGCCGGTGTTCAAAGGGCTGGAGCGCGACATCACCGAGGAAAACTTGCAGGCGCGCGCCCGCGGCACGCTGTTGATGGCGATCTCCAACAAGACCGGCGCCATGGTGGTGACAACCGGCAACAAGTCGGAAATGTCCCGGTCGGCTACGCCACGCTCTACGGCGACATGAACGGCGGCTTCAACCCGATCAAGGACATCTACAAGACCGAGGTGTTCCGCTTGTCGAGCCTGCGCAATGAATGGAAGCCGGACGGCGCGCTTGGGCCGTCGGGCGAGGTGATCCCGGTCAATATCATCATCCGGCCGCCGACCGCTGAGTTGCGCGAGAACCAGACCGACCAGGATTCGCTGCCGCCCTATGAGGTGCTGGATGCGATCCTGGAGCGGCTGGTGGAGCACGAGGAGCCGCTTGCGACCATCATCGAAGCCGGCTTCGACCGCGATGTGGTGACCCGCGTCGATCGCCTGCTCAACATCGCCGAATACAAGCGGCGGCAGGCTGCACCGGGGGTGAAGGTGACGCGGAAGAACTTCGGCCGCGACCGCCGCTATCCCATCACCAACCGCTTCCGCGATTTCGGCAAGGCGCTGCCGGAGCCCGACGAGAAGCTGGTGACGCGCGGCTCGCGCGCGTCGGCGGAAGCGTTCGAGGGGTGAGCCTTACTGCTTCTTCGGGATGAAGGTCGGGCCGACCGTGCGGATCTGGCCGTCGCTCGCGGGTGCGGCAGGCGCAGTGGCGTCAGCGGCGGCGGGCTGCTGCGGTTGAGCCGCCGCTGCGGGCGCGCCCTTCTTGCCGGCGGCAGTCTTGGTCTGCGCGCGCTGCTGCATCTTCCGCGCGCTCTCCTCGGTGACGATGATGTCGCCCTGCTGCGCGGCGGACGCCTGGTCGTCGACCGCCTTCAGCGCCTCCGCCCAGCTCTGGCCGGCCGCCTTGCAGGAGCAGGACGGATTGAACTCGGTGCGGTACTTGAAGGCGTTCGGCAGCGACGAGTAGGACTGGCCGCTGATCGAGACCGCCTGGTTGATGTCTTCGCCGGGATTGCGGTAGGCGAACAGGCTGGCCTCCGCGGCCGGGCACTGCGCCTTGCAGATTTGCTCGTCGGCGGCAAAGCGCGCCTGCGAGGTCGCGAACGAGATCGGGAAGTAGGCGCCGTCGCAGGTGCGGACGCAGACGGTGCGGAAGGTGCCGGACTGTCCGCTATATTGTGCGTCGGGCGGGGGCAGCGGATTGTTGGGATTGCCACCGCCGCCGCCGCCGCCGAACAGGTTCTCGATGAAATTGCCGGGGCCGCGCGCGGCCGCCGCGTATTGCGGGCCGCAATTGTTCTGCGCCAGCGCGGTCAACACCGAGCGGCGCTGGTTCTCGCGGTCGGCGCCGCCGAGCCCGCCGGTGCGCAGCCGCTCGAGATTTGCGGTCATCTGGTCGAGATTGGCGCGCATCTGCTGGATCTGGTTGTTGACCGGCCCGCACTGCGCCGAGTTGTTGTTGAAGAGCGAAAGGAATCCGGAGCTGTCGCAGCCCATGCGCCGGGCCTGCGCGGTCACGCGATCGAGTTCGCCCTGCTGCCGGGTTGCAGCGTCCTGATAGCGGCGGATCTGCTCGTCCTTGGCCGGATCGCCGCCGCCGCGATCGATCGCGGCCAGCTGGCCCTCCAGCCGCGCGCACATCGGATTGGCCTGCGCGCCTTGGGGAGCCGGGCCGGGTGGGCCCGGAGGCACCTGCGCCAAGGCATGCGTGGCGGGCAGGGCTATGCCGGCCAGCACGGCGCAAGCCAAGAACCAACGGGAGAAGCGAGAACGGGAGCTATGGGGCATATCCGGCCATTAAAACGACGCCGCGCGGCGATCAACGCCAAAGCGCGCAGGCAAGGCCGCTGCAATAGCCGTTTCTCGGGGCAGCGTCACGTCGTTTCCGGGGCGCCGGTGTGGCAATAACCCCGTTCGTCCAGCGGCTTGGCTCAGCGCTGGCAGGTGATGGCGACGTATTCGCCGCAGCTATTGCCGGTGCAGGTCTCGCCCGCGGCGTGCGGAACCGCGCCGGTGATCTCGTCGGGATCGACGCGGCGGTAACTGGTGGCCTGCGCAAAATCGCGTGACCGGCAGTAGGCGCGGGCGGCGGAGGCACCGCAGCGGTCGCCGTGGGCGAGGCACTGGTCGATGCCGTATCCGTCGGCCTGGTTGGCGACGATGAAAACGCGGCTGTCGGCCAGCGCGGCCGAGGGGGCAAGGAAGCAAGGGGTAACGAAGAGCGTGCAGGCAATCAATGCTGAAACGGGCCGCATGGTGCACCAGTGAAAATGGCGGGGAATCCGCAGGCCCTCCCGTACGCCCAATTCCTTAATAATGATTAACCATGAGGGCGTTGGCGTGATTTCGGCGCGGGGCGAGGTACAAAGCGCCTGAAAGCAAGCCCCTTGACGCGATAAAGGGGCCGTGAGACATGGTGGAACCATGAACGGCCACCTCGCCATCTGCAGCATTTGCCGCGAGATTATGAGCTAGCGATTCGCTGGCTGAGGCCGTCTTTTCTCAATCCCCTGAGAATCACTGGACGCCCGGCCGCAAGGGATGGTGATCCATGGAATTGCGCCTTTACGATACGTTGACCCGGGAGAAGCGGCCCTTCGTGCCGCTCGATGCCGATAATGTCCGCATGTATGCCTGCGGACCGACGGTCTACGACTTCGCCCATATCGGCAACGGCCGGGCCGCTGTTGTCTTCGACGTGCTGTTCCGCGCGCTGCGCCATCGCTATGGCACCGATCACGTCACCTATGTCCGCAACATCACCGACGTCGACGACAAGATCAACGTTCGCGCCGCGCGGGATTATCCCGGCGTGCCGCTGAACGAGGCGATCCGCAAGGTCACCGAGCAGACCTATCAGCAGTACCAGGACGACGTCACCGCGCTGGGCTGCTTGCCGCCGACCGTGCAGCCGCGCGCGACCGAGCATATCCCGGAGATGCGCGCGATCATCGAGAAGCTTGTCGCCGGCGGCTTTGCCTATGTCGCCGAGGATCACGTGCTGTTCTCGCCGCAGGCGATGAACGCGGCCAATTCAACGCTGCCGCGCTACGGCGCGCTGTCGAAGCGCTCGCTCGACGAGATGATCGCGGGCGCCCGCGTCGATGTTGCGCCCTACAAGCGCGACAACACCGACTTCGTGCTGTGGAAGCCGTCGAAGCCCGGCGAGCCGTCCTGGCCGTCACCGGCAGGCATTGCGGTCGAGGGCCGGCCCGGCTGGCACATCGAGTGCTCGGCGATGGCCTGGAAGCATCTCGGCGAAAAGTTCGACATCCATGGCGGCGGCATCGACCTGGTGTTTCCGCACCATGAGAACGAGCTCGCGCAGACTTGCTGCGCGTTCCACACCGACCGCATGGCCAATGTCTGGATGCACAACGGCTTCCTGCAGATCGAAAGCGAGAAGATGTCGAAGTCGCTCGGCAACTTCTTCACGATCCGCGATCTGCTGGCCGATTGGCCGGGCGAGGTGCTGCGTCTCAGCATGCTGAGAACGCACTACCGGTCGCCGCTCGACTGGACGCTGAAGAGCGCGGAGGAAGCCGCAAGGACGCTCGACGACTGGTATGCGGTCGCGGCCGACGCCGAGCCCGGCGCGCCGTCGCCGGCGCTGGTCGAGGCGCTCTACGACGATCTCAACACGGCGCAGGCCATGGCCGTGTTGCACAGCCTGCGGAATGCCGCCGCGAGCAATGAAGCGAGCCGCAAGGAATTTGCAGGTTCGCTGCGGCTGCTCGGCTTCCTCGCCGAGAGCGCGGCGTCGTGGAAGGGCCGCAAGGAGCAGGCCAGCGGCGTCGATGCTGCCGCGGTCGAGGCACTGATCGCCGAGCGCACCGCGGCGCGTGCGAGGAAGGACTTCAAGGAGTCCGACCGGATCCGCGATCAGCTCGCCGCGATGGGCGTCGCGATCAAGGACGGCAAGGATGCCGAAGGAAAGCCGATCACGACCTGGGAGGTTGCGCGATGAGCCGATCCGCACCCGCATTGCGTCCCTATCTGCCCGACGATGCGCCGCTGCTGGCGGCGATCTTCGCGGCGTCGATCATGGATCTGACCGGCGACGATTACAGCGAGGCGCAGCAGGAAGCCTGGGCGATGGCCGTCGACGATGAGGAAGCCTTCGGCAAGAAGCTCGCCGGGCAGCTAACCCTGATCGCGACACTGCAGGGCGCGCCGGTTGGATTCGCCTCGCTGAAGGGGGCCGATCACATCGACATGCTCTATGTGCATCCGAGTGCGGTCGGGCAGGGTGCAGGCAGCGCGCTGTGCGATGCGCTGGAGAAGATCGCGAGCGCCCGCGGCACCAAGGCCCTGAAGGTCGATGCCAGCGACACCGCGCTCGAATTCTTCCGCAAGCGTGGCTACGTCGCGCAGCAGCGCAATACGGTCACCATCAACGACGAATGGCTCGCCAACACCACGATGCAGAAGACGCTCGACGGCGTTGCCGTGCCCGGAGGCCACGCATGAGCCGCGAGCGCCTCTATCTGTTCGACACCACGCTGCGCGACGGTGCGCAGACCAACGGCGTTGACTTCACGCTGCAGGACAAGCAGGTGATCGCCGGCATGCTCGACGCGCTCGGCATCGACTATGTCGAGGGCGGCTATCCCGGCGCCAATCCGACCGACACCGAGTTCTTCAGCAAGAAGCCTGCGTTCGACCACGCGCGCTTCACCGCGTTCGGCATGACGCGGCGGCCGGGCCGTTCGGCGTCGAACGATCCCGGGCTCGCCGGTATCCTCGAGGCCAAGGCGGACGCGATCTGCTTCGTGGCAAAATCCTCGGCCTACCAGGTCCGGGTCGCGCTCGAGACCACCAATGAGGAGAACCTCGCCTCGATCCGCGACAGCGTCGCGGCCGCCAAGGCGCTCGGCCGCGAGGTGATGGTCGACTGCGAGCACTTCTTCGACGGCTACAAGGAGGACCGCGACTACGCGCTCGCCTGCGCCATTGCGGCCTATGAGGCCGGTGCGCGCTGGGTGGTGTTGTGCGACACCAATGGCGGCACCATGCCGCACGAGATCGAGACCATCGTCGCCGATGTCGTTAGGCAGGTGCCCGGCGCCCATCTCGGCATCCATGCGCATAACGACACCGAGCAGGCGGTGGCCAATTCACTCGCCGCGGTGCGCGCCGGCGCACGGCAGATCCAGGGCACGCTCAACGGCCTCGGCGAGCGCTGCGGCAACGCCAATCTCTGCTCGCTGATCCCGACCTTGAAGCTGAAGCAGGAGTTTGCCGACAAATTCGACACCGGCGTCACCACCGAGAAGATGGCGACGCTGATGAAGGTGTCGCGCACGCTCGACGACATGCTGAACCGCGCGCCGAACCGCCATGCCGCCTACGTCGGCGAGAGCGCCTTCGTCACCAAGACCGGCATCCATGCCTCCGCTGTCATGAAGGATCCGCAGACCTATGAGCACGTGCTGCCGGAATCCGTCGGCAACCACCGCAAGGTGCTGGTCTCGGATCAGGCCGGCCGCTCCAATGTGATGGCCGAGCTCGACCGCGCCGGCATCGTCTATGACAAGGGCGATCCGCGGCTGACGCGCCTGGTCGAGGAGCTGAAGGAGCGCGAGGCCGCGGGATTTGCCTATGAATCGGCGAACGCCTCGTTCGACCTGTTGGCGCGCCGCACGCTCGGCAAGGTGCCGGAATATTTCAAGGTCGAGCAGTTCGACGTCAATGTCGAGCAGCGCTATAACGCCAACGGCCAGCGCGTCACGGTGGCGCTCGCGGTGGTGAAGGTCGACGTCGACGGCGAGCGGTTGATCTCGGCCGCCGAGGGCAACGGTCCGGTCAACGCGCTCGACGTGGCGCTGCGCAAGGATCTCGGCAAGTACCAGAAATACATCGATGGCCTGAAGCTGATCGACTACCGCGTGCGTATCCTCAATGGCGGCACCGAGGCGGTCACGCGCGTGCTGATCGAAAGCGAGGACGAGACCGGCGAGAGCTGGACCACGGTCGGCGTCTCGCCCAACATCATCGACGCCTCGTTCCAGGCGTTGATGGATTCGGTGTTCTACAAGCTGGTGAAGTCGGGCGCGCAGGCGTGAAGAAGAGGTAGCCCGGATGGGCGAAGCGATATCCGGGGCCATGTCGATTTTCCCCGGATGTCGCTTCGCCCATCCGGGCTACAGATTTCAGAGGAGGGCGTTTTCATGATCGACCACGTCTCCGTCGGCGTCCGCGATCTCGAGCGCGCCGCGCGGTTCTATGAACCGACGCTGGCCGCGCTCGGCCTGAGCCGCCTCGTCACGCGGCCGGCGACGATCGGCTTCGGCAAGGCCTATCCCGAATTCTGGATCAATCTGCGCGCCGCGATGGCGCAGGTCGCGCGCGAGAGCGGCACGCATATCTGTTTGCGGGCGAAAACCACCGCCGAGGTCGACGCCTTCCACGCTGCCGCGCTGGCCTCGGGCGGCGAATCCGATGGTGCCCCGGGCCTGCGCCCGCACGACCGCGTGCGCTACTACGCCGCCTTCATCCTCGACCCCGACGGCAACCGCATCGAGGCGGTGACGTTTCCGAGCGAGTAGGGCCTCGATACGCGGTGAAGCTGTTGAACCCGTCATCCTGAGGTGCGAGCGAAGCGAGCCTCGAAGGATGGACGGCACCAGCCGGGCCGTGCATGCTTCGAGACGCGCGTTCCGCGCTCCTCAGCATGACGGTGATGGAGCTGAAGGCGTGGTGAACGCTTACAGCCGCCGCGCCACTTCGGGCGCGAGCTCCTTCGCGGCCGCCGGTTTGCCGGCCACGGCCGAACGCAGCCGCGGCAAAATCTCGTCGACGCGGTCGGCCATCAGCACGTTGATCGGAAGCGTCGCGCGGATGAACTCGGTCGTGCGCATGTGGCTCAGCAGCGAGAGCAGGGGTTCCCAGAAACCATCAATATTGGCGAGCAGGATCGGCTTGGAGTGACGGCCGAGCTGCTGCCAGGTCAATTGCTCGACCAGCTCCTCCAGCGTGCCGATGCCGCCGGGCAGCGCGACGAACGCGTCCGAACGCTCGAACATCAGCCGCTTGCGTTCATGCATGTCGGGGGTGACGATCATCTCCTGAACCGAAGTCAGCGCGTTCTCGCGCGCCCGCAGGAATTCCGGAATGATGCCGGTGACGGAGCCGCCATGATCGAGGGTGGATTTCGCGACCGCGCCCATCAGGCCGATCGAGCCGCCGCCGTAGACCAGGCGCACGTTGTTTTCGGCAAAGGCCTTGCCGAGCGCGACGGCAGCTTCAACGAAACGGGGATTGTTACCGGGGCCGGAGCCGCAATAAACACAGACAGTCTTGATTTGGTTCATACGATCCTTGTGGCACTGCAGCGTAAACAGGGTCAAGACTCGCATATGGGCATTGAGGGCCAAAATATCCCGTAAATTCCCGCGAATCGCGAACAATTTTCGTCATAAGCCTGTACGCCACGTTGAAACGATCTATATGACGGGCACAATGGCAAATCGTGGAAAAGATGTGGCCGCGGGCCGCCGCGCCATGACGGCAAGAGCGGGCTCCTGATGGTGCCGCCGCAACAGACTGTGACCGCGGCCGATCAGCCCACGGCCACCACCCCGGCCGCCGAGAAGGGGACGCTGCTCGGCACCCTCGTTCATCTCTGGCCCTACATCTGGCCCGGCGATCGCGCCGATTTGAAGATGCGCGTGATCTGGTCGGTGGTGCTGCTGCTGTTCGCCAAGCTCGCGACGCTGTCGGTTCCGTTCACCTTCAAATGGGCGATCGATGCGCTGAACGGCACGGGTTCGGCGCCGGTCGCGACCTCGAACTGGATGGTCTGGCTGATCGCCTCGCCGGTGCTGATGACGATCAGCTACGGCGCGGTGCGCATCATCATGGCGGTGCTGACGCAGTGGCGCGACGGCATCTTCGCCCGCGTCGCGATGCACGCGGTGCGGAGGCTCGCCTACATCACCTTCGTGCACATGCACGAGCTGTCGCTGCGCTTCCATCTCGAGCGCAAGACCGGCGGCCTGACCCGCGTGCTGGAGCGCGGCCGCTCCGGCATCGAGACCATCGTGCGGATGGTGATCCTGCAGCTGATCCCGACCATCGTCGAGGTCACGCTGCTGGCGGGAGTGCTGCTCTGGCAGTTCGACTGGCGCTATGTGCTCGCGGTGCTGATCACGGTCGTCGTGTTCATGTACTACACCTACATTGCGACCGAGTGGCGGATCGGGATCCGCCGCAAGATGAACGATTCCGATACCGAGGCGAACACCAAGGCGATCGACTCGCTGCTCAACTACGAGACGGTGAAGTATTTCGGCGCCGAGGAGCGCGAGGCCAGGCGCTACGACCGCTCGATGGAGCGCTACGAGCAGGCGAGCGTGAAGACCTACACCTCGCTCGCCGTGCTCAACACCGGGCAGGCGATCATCTTCACCGCGGGGCTGACCGCGACCATGCTGATGTGCGCGTTCGGCGTCCGCAACGGCACCCACACCGTCGGCGATTTCGTGCTGATCAACTCGATGATGATCCAGCTGTACCAGCCGCTGAACTTCATGGGCATGGTGTATCGCGAGATCAAGCAGGCGATCATCGACATCGAGAAGATGTTCGACGTGCTGGCACGCGATCCCGAAGTGAAGGACGTGCCGGGCGCCAAGCCGCTCGTGGTGTCCACAGGCAGCGTGCGCTTCGAGGATGTCCGCTTCGCCTATGAGCCCGACCGCCAGATCCTGAAAGGCCTGAGCTTCGAGGTGCCGGCCGGCAAGACGGTCGCGATCGTCGGTCCCTCCGGCGCCGGCAAGTCGACGATCTCGCGGCTCTTGTTCCGGCTCTACGATGTCTCGAGCGGCCGCATCCTGATCGACGGCCAGGACATCAAGAATGTGACGCAGACCTCGCTGCGGTCAGCGATCGGCATGGTGCCGCAGGACACCGTGCTGTTCAACGACACCATCCGCTACAACATCCGGTATGGCCGCTGGGATGCCGGCGATGACGAGGTGGAGGAGGCGGCGCGGCTGGCGCAGATCGACGGCTTCATCCGGATGTCGCCGCAGGGTTACGAGACGCAGGTCGGCGAGCGCGGCTTGAAGCTCTCCGGCGGCGAGAAGCAGCGCGTCGCGATCGCGCGCACCGTCTTGAAGGCGCCGCCGATCCTGGTGCTCGACGAGGCGACCTCGGCGCTCGACAGCCACACCGAGCACGAGATCCAGGGCGCGCTGGAGCGCGTCTCGCGCAACCGCACCTCGCTGGTGATCGCGCACCGGCTGTCGACCATCGTCGGCGCCGACGAGATCATCGTGCTGGACCAGGGCCGGATCGCCGAGCGCGGCACCCACGCGCGGCTTTTGGCCTCGGACGGCCTCTATGCCAGCATGTGGAACCGGCAGCGCGAGGCCGAGGAGGCCCGCGAACGGCTCGCCCAGGTCGATGACGACGGCAGCGCGCCGAATCGCCTGCCGCCCGTGGTCGCCGATTCGCCGGAGGATTCCACCCCCGTTGTGGGTGAGAAACCCTTGCCGACCGCCGCGGAATAGTCGATTTAGGGCCTCTCCCGCCAAACGGGGCGGGGAAACGCAAGCGAGCTCTGATGTCGATCGCCAATTCCATCCGCGCGCAGATCCCGCCGATCCACCCCGAGGGCTATCCCTTCATCGGCGGCTTCGCTCTGGCGAGCCTGATCCTGTTCTGGATCTGGACCCCGCTGGGCTGGATCGGGACGCTGCTCACGGTCTGGTGCGCGCTGTTCTTCCGCGATCCCGTGCGCGTGACGCCGCTGCGCGACGGCATCGTGGTGTCGCCGGCCGATGGCCGCGTCTCCATGGTGGTGCAGGCGCTGCCGCCGGCCGAGCTCGGCCTCGGCGACAAGCCGCTGCCGCGGGTCTCGGTGTTCATGAGCGTGTTCAACTGCCATGTGAACCGCAGCCCGGTGGCCGGCCGCATCGACCGCATCGCCTACAGGCCCGGCGCCTTCATCAATGCCGAGCTCGACAAGGCGAGTGAGGACAATGAGCGCAACTCGCTGGTGATCTCGGGCGCCAATGGCCGCATCGGCGTGGTCCAGATCGCCGGTCTCGTGGCGCGCCGCATCGTCTGCTTCGTCAAGGAAGGCCAGTCGATCGGCGCCGGCGAGCGTTTTGGCCTGATCCGCTTCGGCTCGCGGCTCGATGTCTACCTGCCCGAGGGCACCAAGGCGCTGGTCTCCGAGGGGCAGACCGCGGTGGCCGGCGAGACGGTTCTGGCGGATTTCCGCAACGCCGACCCGGGCCGCACCTACCGCGCCGATTAATTCTGTTTCGCCAGCCTGGAGCTCCCCTTCCGCTCGGAATCGGAACGGGAGCTCTGGTTTTCTATCTTGACGCGTTTTCTTAACGCGAACCGCTATCCACTTCGCTGGACACGCTTTAACCAGCAGGTTCGCGCCGTGATGGCGGAGCCGGGCCATGCTTGCTATATTGCAAGGCCATGATGCCCTTTGATCCCAACTCCACCGAGTCTCGCCGCCGCCGGTTCCGCCCGATCCCGGTGCGGATGCTCGTGCCCAACATGATCACGCTGCTGGCGATCTGCGCCGGCCTGACCGCGATCCGGCTGTCGACGGAAGGGCGGATGGAGCTTGCGGTCGCCGCCATCGTGTTCGCCGCGATCCTCGACGGCATCGACGGCCGCGTCGCCCGCATGATCAAGGGCCAGTCGAAATTCGGCGCCGAGCTCGACAGCCTCGCCGACTTCGTCAATTTCGGCGTCGCGCCAGGTCTGATCCTGTATTTCTGGCAGCTGCACGAATTGAACAATGGCGGCTGGATCGCCGCGATGGTGTTTGCGATCTCCGGCGGCCTGCGGCTTGCGCGCTTCAATGCCTCGACCGACGACCCGAACAAGCCGGCCTTCGCCGCCAATTACTTCACGGGTGTGCCGGCGCCGGCCGGTGCGATCACGGTGCTGCTGCCGATCTATCTCGCCTTCCTCGGCGTGCCGATGCCGCCGGCGACGTTGACGGCGTTCTACACGCTCTTGATCGCCTTCCTGATGGTGTCGCGGCTGCCGGTGTTCTCCGGCAAGACCGTGAAGATGCGCGTGCCGCCGGAGATGGTGCTGCCGGTGTTCGTGTCGGTGGTGTTCTTCGTCGCGCTGTTGATCGGCTATCCCTGGCACATCCTGTCGGCGGGCTCGGTCGCCTATTTGATCAGCCTGCCCTGGGGCTGGAAATCCTACCGCGACCAGGAGCGCCAGCTTGCGGCTCAGACGCAAGGCGCAAGCGCGCCGGTGCCGGCATCGACTGCGGCTCCCTATGCGGCGCCGGTCGCGGACGCTGACAACGACGATCGTCCGACGCATCTGCACTGACACATCTGCCCGACCCGTCATCCTGAGGAGCGCGTAGCGCGTCTCGAGAGATGCACGGCCACAGTCGGGCCGTCGACCCTTCGAGACGGCCGCTGCGCGGCCTCCTCAGGGTGACGGTGATGGAGCAGGTTGCGTCTTCCCAAATATCAGCCATGAGCGTGGCTCGGTTGGGTTCGCCTGCGATCTCGGCTATAGGCTGAGACGGCCCAGCGAACGCCAAAAATCAGGAGAGAAACGCCGTGACGACATCCGCTTCCGCCCCGCTGCCTGCTTCCGTCCTCGAGGCGTTGGCGCGCTATGACACGCCGACGATCTGCAACGCGATGGAGATCGTCGCGCCGGAGCGTCGTCTGATCGGCTACACCGTGAAGCCGCTGGTCTGCCCGTTCCCGACCTTGCCGCCGATCGTCGGCTACGCGCGCACGGTCGCGATCCGCTCGGTGCTGAAGTCCGGCCTCTCGGCCGAGGAGCAGTCGAAGCGCCGCATCGAATACTATGAATATGTCGGCACCGGCTTCGGTCCGCGCATCTCTGTGATCCAGGACATCGACGGTCCCGACGTCGGCTATGGTGCGTTCTGGGGCGAGGTGCAGAGCGCCGTGCACAAGGCGCTCGGCTGCCTCGGCGTCATCACCGACGGCTCGATCCGCGACATTCCGCAATGGGCGCCGGGCTTCCAGGCGCTGGCCGGCTCGATCGGCCCGTCGCACGCCTGGGTGCATGCCGAAAGCTTTGGCGGCGAGGTCCGCGTCGCCGGCATGACGGTGCGCTCTGACGATCTGATCCACGCCGACAGCCACGGCGCGATCGTGATCCCCCATGACATCGCGGCGAAGCTGCCCGAGGCCGCCGAACTCTGCGGCCGTCGCGAGACCCCGATCCTCGACATCGCGCGCAGTAAGGATTTCACGCTCGAGAAGTTGAAGGAAGCGCTGAAGCGTTCGGCGGAAATCCACTGACGCTGGATGAGATCGATCGGCCGCCGCGACAGAACTGCGCTCCCTCTCCCGCTTGCGGGGGAGGGCTCTCTCCACGAGTCATATCGTGGAGAGAGCCCCCACCCGGAACGCATCTGACGATGCGTTCCGACCTCCCCCGCAAGCGGGAGAGGTGCAACGAGCCCGCCGTCAAGCCGGCGCGACCTTCGCGATCTCGGATGCGCCGCGGATGATCATGTCGACGGCGACGTAGAGGATCACGGCGAGGCCGACATAGGCGATCCAGCGGTGGTTCTGCAGCAGTTTTGCGATGAAGGTGGCGGCCGCGCCCATCATCGCGATCGAGAGCGCGAGGCCGAACACCAGCACGATCGGCTGCTCGCGCGCCGCGCCCGCAACCGCCAGCACGTTGTCGAGCGACATCGAGACGTCGGCGACGATGATCTGCGTCGTGGCCTGCCACAGCGTCTTGCGCTGGCCCTCCGCGCCATCGGCGGCATGCTCGACCGTCGTCTCCTGTGCGGTGGCGCGCAGCTCGCGCCACATCTTCCAGCACACCCATAGCAGCAGGATGCCGCCGGCGAGCAGCAGGCCGACGATCTGCATCAGTTGCGTGGTGAGAAGGGCGAACAGGATGCGCAGCAATGTCGCAGCAGCGATGCCGATCAGGATCGCCTTGCCGCGTTGCTTCGCCGGCAGGCCGGCCGCGGCAAGGCCGATCACGACGGCGTTGTCGCCGGCCAGCACGAGGTCGATGGCGACGACTTGCAGCAACGCGCTGAGGGCGTCGAGTGAAAACAGTTCGGACATGAGCAATGCTCCCCTTGAGGTCGGGGAGTGGGACCGTTCGACGACGCAGGATGTCGCCGTCATGTAGACGGCAATTCCGCCGCGGCGCGCGTCGAAGCAGGCCCACTCCAACTGAGTTCCAGTCCGACATCGCAGCTTGTGGCTGCCAGAGGGGCCCGGCCTGGGATCTACGGTCGTAACACCGGACGCAGCGCGGTCTGTTCCTCGAAGAACAGCGCCGCCTGATCCGGCTCGCCGAGGATCGCCGCCGCGCACCCCATGAAGGTGAATGCTCCGGCAAAATCCCACAGCGTGAGGTTCGCCACGTTTGCACGCATGTGGATCACGCGCGCCGCAAACGCGGCAATGGCTGCCTCCGCGAACAACACCAGGCTGAGCGCGGGCAGCACGAGTGCGGGCTCAACCAGACGAACGGTCAGGATGATCGGCAGCGCGGTCAGCACCGCGAACAGCAGGAGCATGCCGAACGGCTCCAGCGAGGGAGCCTTCCGCGAGAACCTGTCTGGAATGGTCGAGGACATTCCGGTTCTTGCCGACTCTTGCCGATCCTGGCCTTGTTGTTCATCCCGACGATATCAGAACGTATCCACGTTGAGGCGCGGCGCGGCGCCGCGCGACCGCAGGCCGCGCGACAGACTGTACACTTGGGACCACGGACGAGGGCCGTGGGCGGGCGATTTCGGCGCCGTTTTTGGGTGATCGCGCCGCGGCCTGCCATGGCAAAGTTCAAGTGGCGCATTTATCTTTGCTGACAGCGCTGGGAGAACGACCGAAGGGCCATTTCCATGAATATGTCAGGCAAGACGGTGCTAATCACCGGTTCCACCGATGGCGTCGGCCGCTACGTTGCGATGAAGCTGGCATCTGCCGGGGCCCGGGTCCTGATCCATGGCCGCGATACCAAGCGGGCGCAGACCCTGGCCGACGAGATCAAGCGGGTCTCCGGCCGCGAGCCGATGTTCTATCAGGCCGATCTGTCCTCGCTTGCCGAGGTCCGCGAGTTCGCCCAGCTGGTGCTCGACGACCAGGAGCGCCTCGATGTTCTGGTCAGCAATGCCGGCATCGGGTCGCAGAACGACGGGCCGGCGCGGCAGACCAGCAAGGACGGCCACGAGCTGCGCTTTGCGGTGAACTATCTCGCCGGCTTCCTGCTCGCACATCTGCTGCTGCCGCGGCTCAAGGCGAGCACGCCGGCGCGCATCGTCAATGTCGCGTCGCTCGGCCAGCACCCGATCGATTTCGCAGACGTGATGATCACGAAGAATTACAGCGGCGCGCGCGCCTATGCGCAGAGCAAGCTGTCGCAGATCATGTTCACCATCGATCTCGCCGCCGAGCTCGAAGGCACCGGCGTGACCGTTAATTCGCTGCACCCGGCGACCTACATGAACACCACGATGGTGCGCGCCAGCGGCGCGACGCCGATCTCGACCGTCGAGCAAGGCGGCGACGCCATCCTGCGTCTGGTCCAGGACGACGACGTCGCCGGCCAGAGCGGGCTGTTCTTCGACGGCAAGCGCGAGGCGCGTGCCCATGCGCAGGCCTACGACGCCGAGGCGCGCAAGCGGCTAAAGGCGTTGAGCCTTGCGCTCACCGGGCTGCGGATTTCCTGACGCGGCGCGCGGCCGGCGTGCCTTGAGTGCGACCTTGGGCACGGATCGCCTCGAACAGACGCTTGCAGGCGGCCTGAACGCCGCGATCGGGCACGGTTGCGATGCCGAGCAGCAAGCCGGGCTGCGCCCGCTTCGGTGAGAGATACCAGGGCGAGAGCGGGGCGGGTGCCAGCCCACGCGCCAGCACCTGCCGCGCGATCGCGACATCGTCGGCCGTGTCGGGCAGCGTCAGCATGACCGCGAGGCCGGCAACCCGCGTGTCGTTGCTCCACGGCCGCAGCGCGGCCGTCAACGCGTCGCGGCGCTCGCTATAGGCCCGCTTGGTCCGCCGGAGATGGCGGATGTAGTGGCCGTCGCGGATGAACTCCGCGGTGGAAAGCTGCACGGCCGGTCCGGGAGCAGGGGCAAGGCATGTCGCGACATCGGCGAACTGCGTTGCCAATTGCTCGGGCGCAACCAGGAAGCCGAGCCGAAGCGTCGGCGAGATCGTCTTGCTGAAGGAGCCGAGGTGGATCACGCGGCCGGCGCGGTCGAGCGAGGCCAGCGCGGGCGCGGCGCGGCCATCGAGCTGCAACTCGCCGAGATAGTCGTCCTCGATGATCCAGGCGCCGGTTTGCGCGGCCCAATCGAGCAGTTGCGCGCGACGCTGGGCTGACAGCGGCGGCCCAAGCGGCGCCTGCTGTCCCGGCGTCACGACCGCGAGCGCCGCGTCGGGGGCGTGCTTGAGGCCGTACTCGACATCGATACCGTCGCCGCCGACAGGGATCGGGACCAGCTCCAGCCGGGCGAGCTCGAGCCCCTTTCGGGTCAATGGAAATCCCGGATCTTCCATCCATGCGCGGCGGCCTTCGAGGCCGAGCACGCGCAGCGCGAGGCCGAGGCCGCCGGTGAAGCCTGAGGTGATGACGATCTGCGCAGGCGAGCATTCAAGCCCGCGCGCGATCGCGAGGTGCGCCGCGATCTCCCGCCGCAGTTCGAGCTCGCCGCGCGGATCGATGGTGCGGGTCACCGCGCTCAATTCCGCCCGAACGGCGCGGGCGCGGATTCGGGCCAGCAGCTTTGCGGGGAGAGCGTCCTGCGCAGGGACGCCCATCCGGAAGTGTCCCTGGCCGCTGAGGTCATGAAACATCTCCACGACCGAGCCGGGAGCGATCGGCGCATCGGGTCTTGCAGTCTTCCCCGGCCGCCTTGCGACGGTGGTGCCGTTCGCCTTCGACGACACGATGTGCTGGGCATCAGCCAGTTTGTCGTAGGCTGCCCGCACGGTGCCGCGCGCGACGCCGAGCTGCGCGGCGAGGTCGAGCCATGACGGCAACCGGGCGCCCGGCACCAGCACGCCATTGTCGATCGCCGCCGCAATCGCCTTGCGGATCTGCTCGGAGAGCGGCGTCCTGGCCGAGCGGTCGAGCGCGATGGGAAGCGGGGTGGGCATGGCCCGTGGTACACCAATTCAATTCATTCTTGGTGCTTCTTTTCAGGCTCGCGCGCCCGCATTGATCCGACAGCAATGGAGGCACGAGATGAAGACCTTTTGGATGACGCTGCTGGCCTGCGCCGCGCTTGCGACGCCGGCAAAAGCGCAATCGGTGACGCCGAAGTTCGAGCACGCCATCACCAACATTCCCGGCAAGTCGCTGATCGCGGTCGAGGTCAATTTCCCGCCGGGCGAGCCGTCGGCGCCGCACCATCACGCCAAGTCGGCGTTTCTCTATGTCCAAGTGCTCCAGGGCGCGATCGAGAGCCAGCTCGAGGGCGAGGCCGCGCATACGTACCGGGCCGGGGACAGCTTCTTCGAGCCGCCGGGCGCGCATCACGTGCTGGGGCGAAATGCCAGCGCAACCGAGCCGGCGAAGCTGCTTGCGGTGTTCGTCGTTGACAGCAACGACAAGGCGCTGACCGTCTTCGACAAGGAAGGACACAAGCCGTGAGCATGCGGATCGATTACAACAAGGTCGCGCCCGCGGGCATCAAGGCGCTCGGTGGCGTCTATGGCTACCTCACGCAATGCGGCCTCCCGGCGGCGCTGATCGAACTCGTCTACCTGCGCATCTCGCAGATCAACGGCTGTGCCTATTGCCTCGACATGCATACGCGCAGCTTGCAGAAAATGGGTGTTGCGGTCGAGAAGCTGGCGCTGCTGCAGGTCTGGCGCGAGGCGGAGGTTCTGTTCGACGCCGAGGAACGCGCGGCGCTGGCCTGGGCCGAAACCGTCACCCGCGTGGCGGAGACAGCGATCCCGGACGAAGATTATCGGGCTGCTCGGGCCACCTTCAGCGAGAAGCAGCTGGTCGACCTGACCATCGCGATCGGCCTGATGAACACCTACAACCGGATGGCAATCGGCTTCCGCAACCCGCCGCAGGCCGTGCGCGAGCATTCCGCCGCGGCGTGATCTTGTAGGGTGGGTTAGCCGCCCACGAGTGCGGTCGTTCGACAAGCAATGGCGCAAGGCGTAACCCACCATTTATGTCGCACACAGATGGTGGGTTACGCTTCGCTAACCCACCCTACGAGCTGACAAGCTAGCTCTGACGCTGCGCGAGGTAGAACCCGGCCAATACCGTGACCAATCCGGCTGCCTGTAGCGTGGTCGGCGGCTCGCCAATCAGCAGCCAGCCCAGCAGCAAGGTCAGCACCGGCACGGTCGCAGGAAATACGGCCGCGCGGGCTACGCCGAGCCGCTGGATCGACAGCGCGAACAAATACATTGCTGCGGGCCCGGCCAGGATGCCCTGGGCAACGGCCTGCAGCGCATTCTCGTGCAGGCCGATGGCCGCATCGCGCGCCAGCCCGCCGGAGGCGGCATACAGTGGAAACAGCGAGAGCGACAGCACGCTGATGACGGTCGCCACCGAGAACGCGGACACGCGCCAATAGCGTACCAGCGTGGCGAAGCCTGCGAACATCAAGCCGGTCGTGACGAAGATCAAATCGCCCATAACGGCGCTCAATCCCATATGGCCGATTGACTCGCTGCCGATCACGGCAAGCCCGGTCACGATGACAACGGCGCCGGCGACCCGGGAGGGTGAGATCTGTTCCTTCAGCAGGACGACCGCGAGAAACAGTCCGCCCAGCGTCGCGCAGGAAGGCTGGATCACGCTGCCATGCCCGAGGGGCACGAACACGAAGCCGACATAGCTGATCAGCGACATCACCGGCCCGCCCAGCATCATCAGCGCCATGCCGCGGCCCCATCCGATGCCGCAGAGGTCTTTCAGGCCGGCGCGTACAACGAGCGGGATGAACACGATGCCCGACCACAGGAAGCGATGCATCAAGAGGTCCACAGGCGTGAACCCGACTTTCAGGCCATGCCGGGTCGCCACGAAGCCAAGAGCCCAGCAAAGCGCCGCGCCGAGACCGCATGCGACCCCGAGCAGAATGGCTTTCTTATCAGGAAGGGCTGCCGTCTTGGGGCCGGCCGCATGTTTGTTCATGCCGGACGACTACGTTAGCTGCCAAGGCGGATCAACCCATGGCGACGCAGGGCTGATTAGCGCAGCGGCCAATTGCGCAGTTCTTCTTCGGCGAGGAACGTGCAGGCTTGCCGCGGTCCGCTGGTGCTATTGATCTCGTGCCGCTGCGCGCCATGCACGTGCCTTGGCTGTGGTCTCCTCGACAAAAGCATCCTTGCCGGTTCGATAGGCTTCGATGTCGTCTTTTGAGGAGGCGGCGAGAGCCCGCTTGATGTCGGCGTAGGCGCGGGCCGCTTCGCCGTGCGCGCGCAGATAATCACGAAACACCAGACGTGCGTCCCAGTTCGGATGGGACTGCTCCATCATGTGCAGATGGTGGGTCCACGGACCCGGCGGCCCCTTGCGGAAGAACAACTCGCCGGGGATCCACGACGCGTATTCCGGCATGTAGACATAGCCGAGCGCCTCAAGCGGATTGATGCAGCGTTGCCTGGCCTCGTTCGAGGCTGCGCACGCCAACCAGCAGGTCGATGATGGGCTTCGACGGGAGACCTGGAACGGCCGTGCTGCCGACATGCTCGATGGCCAGTGCGAACGCGCCGAGAGCCTGCTCGATCCGCTTGCGCTCCTGCGCGAACAAGGCGGGCCAGTTGGGATCATAGTCGGAGATGACAATCGACCCTACGCCGTATTTCTCCACGTTCACCCCCTGATCGTCGTGTACAGAGTATCACGTAGCCGGTGGCGTCGCTCACGAACCCTGCTTCGCCTCGACAGGCTGCTTCGCGAACTGCGGGAATGTCTCGGCCACGACGGGCCCATCCAGCCGCCACGAATAGCAACCGCCGACGAAGAACGGTGGCTCGGTGGCGCCCTGCTGGTGATCGAGCGCGCCGCGGCCCTGCGGATCCTTGCCGGAGGTCGCGGTCTGGAATAGCGTCGTCACCGCCGGACCCAGCAGCTCGGCGAGATGGGTGCAGGTCTCGAGCCTGCCGATCTTGCGGCGGACCAGCTCGCGCCAGCCCTTGCCGATGCGTTCGCCGACCAGGCGCTGCAAGATGCCTTCGACGTCGAGGCAGGACGGGTAGGGCGTCGAGGCCATCGTGGTGCCGGTCTCGCGGATCGTGAAGCTGTCGTCAACCGCGAGCCGCAGCCTGATGTCGTGCACGGGATCGTCGGGCTGCTGCAGGCCGCGATGCCTGTCCTGCCGCGCATAGGGTTTGGTGTCGACCAGCCGCGCCTCGACCTCCCACAGCCCGTCGTCACGGAGATAACCGAGGCATTCGACGGAGCGGCGGTGCATCAGGCGGCGGGGCTTGCCGTCGGCATTGGTATCAGGTGCGGACATCGGAACTCGCTGGATTGAATCTAAGCCGATCCAATCGGCCGCATGCCGCGGTGTCAACGGTCGCGGCTGAATGGCGTCATGAGCCTCCGTCATTCCGGGGCGATGCGTCAGCATCGAACTACGGTGCGCAATTGCGCACCTGAGAATCTCGAGATTCCCCGATGCGCTATTGCGCATCTGAGGTTCATGCTTCGCATGCCCGGGAATGACTGGATCGCGCCTCGCGCCTCAGCTCACGCGCCGCTCCCGGTTCTCCCAATACGGCTTGCGCAGCTCGCGCTTCAGGATCTTGCCGGCGCCGGAGAGCGGCAGCGGAGTTGCCGTGATGTCGACGCTGCGCGGGCATTTGTAGCCGGCGATCAGCGTCTTGCAGTGCTCTATCAGCTCTTCCGGCGTGGCGCTGGCGCCGCTCTTCATCACCACGACGGCGTGGACCTGCTCGCCCCAGCGCTCGCTCGGGATGCCGATCACGGCGCATTGAGCCACCGCCGGATGCTGGGCCAGCGCGTTCTCGACCTCGGCCGAATAGACGTTCTCGCCGCCGGAGATGATCATGTCCTTGACGCGGTCGACCACGTAGACGAAGCCGTCCTCGTCCATGTAACCGCCGTCGCCGGTATGCATCCAGCCGTCGATCACGGCGCGCGCGGTCTCTCCTCCGGACGCTCCCAATAGCCCATCATCACCATATCGCCACGCACCGCGATCTCGCCGACGGTGCCCGTCGGCACCACCTTGTCGTCCGCATCGACGATCTTCACTTCGGCGCCAAGCGTCGCCCGCCCGGCGCCGCGGTGCCTGCCCTTGGCGCGGCCGTCGCCGATATGCTCCTTCCAGTGCAGCAGCGTCGCGATCGGCGACAGTTCGGTCATGCCATAAGCCTGGGTGAACTCGACATGCGGCAGCGCCTTCATGGCGCGCATCAGCACGGCGTCGCTGATCACGGAGGCGCCATAGGAGATTCGCTTCAAGGACGACAGGTCGTAGGTGCCGAGCGTCGGGTGATCGACGAACATCTGGATCATGGTCGGCACCAGCAGCACGTCGGTGATGCGCTCCTTCTGCACCGCGGCCGCGACGCCATCGGGCGTGAAGCCCTGGATCACGACATTGGAGCCACCGGACAAGAGCACCGAATACATCGCCGCGCCATTGGCGAGGTGGAACATCGGCGCGGCGTGCAGATAGATCGTGCTGCCCGGCCACAGGCCTTCGCCGAGCGCGTTCAGCGCATTGGCCATCAAATTGCCGTGGCTCAGCATCACGCCCTTGGAGCGGCCGGTGGTGCCGCCGGTATAGAAGATGCCGGCGAGGTCGTCGCGCGTGCGCATCGCGTCCGGAATGGGTTCGCTGCGCGCGATCAGCGTCTCGTAATTCTCCATGCCCGCCGGCGTCTCGCCTTCGTCGGCATAGACCAGCTTCAATCCGGCGATGGTCTTGGCGAGCGCCACGCCGACCGCCGCGAACGCCTTGTCGACGAACAGGATCGTGGCGCGGCAGTCGCGCAGCGCATCTTCGTTCTCAATCGGAGACCAGCGGATGTTGAGCGGCACGATCACGGTGCCGGCCCAGCCGACCGCCAGATACAGTTCGAGATAGCGGTCGGAGTTCAGCGACAGGATCGCGACGCGGTCGCCGTTGCCGGCGCCAAGCGAGCGGATCGCGGAGGCGAGGCGGGCGACGCGGGTGCCGACTTCGCGCCAGCTGCGCCGCCGCTCACCGCAGACGACTGCGAGCCCGTTTGGATTGACCTGCAGCGCCCGCCGCAGCCCGTGCGTGATGTTCACTCCTGTCCTCCCTTGATGCGTTTCCCACGTTTCCCTTGCGAGGCGGTTTGTCCGCCTTCGCTGCAGCCGGAACGGCTGCCTTGCGCGTTGTTGTCTCGTGCGTCGATGTTACTTGCGTTGTTGTTTTGGCGATGCCTTCGGTGAGGCGGATCGCGAATTCCTCGGCGACGGCGCGTCCGGTCAGCTCGCCGCCGGGCTGAAACCAGTGCCCGATCCAGTTCAGCGAGCCGGCGATCGCAAACGCCGCGAGCTTCGGGTCGCAGGGTTTCACCGAACCGTCCGCGATGCCGGCAGCGATATAGTCGCGGAAGGCGCGGTCGATCCGCCGCTTCGCGGTCTGCACGATCTTGCGGTTGTGCTCGCTGAGATCGCGGAGATCGAAGCGGACCAGGCTCTTGCCGTAGTCCGTCGTCATCAGCTCGGCGTAGCGGGTGGTGAGCTTGCGCAGCTTGTCGAGGCCGCTGCCGCTGCCGGCCGAGGTCTCGGCAATGCAGTCGTCGACCAGCTCATGGCCGATCGACCAGCACTCGAACAGGATCTCGTCCTTGCCGCGGAAGTAATTATACAGCGCCGGCTTGGTGATGTTGAGCCGCTTGGCGACGTCGTTCAGCGTGGCGCGGTGATAGCCCTGTTCGAGGAACAGCTGCACGGCGGCGCGCAGCACGGCTTCGCGCTTCTCGTCGCGGGCGCGGCGCCGACTCTCGAACGGCAGCCAGGGCGACTCGGTGTTGGAAGGGGGGAAGCGGGCGTCCATCGCGTGGCTGTTGTCGCATTGACTCCGGAAGGTGGCCCGTATATTACCCATGGGTAATAAATAGTCCAGTGGGTAATTTCCGGGAGGACACGCGATGACGTCACGCACCTATGTTGCCGGGGTCGGCATGATCCCGTTCGTCAAGCCCGGCGCCAATGCGCCGTATCACGTGATGGGCGCGGAAGCCGCCAAGCTCGCGCTCACTGATGCCGGGCTCGCCTACGGCCGTGTGCAGCAGGCCTATGTCGGCTATGTCTATGGCGACTCGACTTGCGGGCAGCGCGCGCTCTATCCGGTCGGTATGACCGGCATCCCGATCGTCAACGTCAACAACAACTGCTCGACCGGCTCGACCGCGCTGTTCCTGGCGCGGCAGGCGATTGAATCGGGCGCGGCCGATTGCGTGATGGCGCTCGGCTTCGAGCAGATGAAGCCCGGCGCACTCGGCGCTGTGTTCACTGATCGCCCCAGCGCGTTCGACGATTTCGACGCCGCCGCCGACAAACTGGTCGATGCGCCCGGCGTGCCGCTGGCGCTGCGCTATTTCGGCGGCGCCGGCCTCAGCCACATGAAGAAGTACGGCACGCCGCTCTCCGCGTTTGCAAAAGTGCGGGCCAAGGCGAGCCGCCACGCCAAGAACAATCCGCTGGCGCTGTTCCGCAAGGAGGTTACAGCCGACGACGTGATGAACGACCAGGTGATCTGGCCCGGCGTGATGACGCGGCTGATGGCGTGCCCGCCGACCTGCGGCGGCGCCGCCGCGATCCTGGTATCGGAGAAGTTCGCCGACCAGCACGGACTCAACAAGAGCGTTCGCATTGCGGCGCAGGCGATGACGACCGACACGCCCTCGACCTTCGGTGCATCGGACATGATGCAGGTGGTCGGCTACGACATGGCGCGCGACGCCGCGAAGAAGGTCTATGAGGCGGCCGGCATCGGCCCCAACGATCTCGACGTCGTCGAGCTGCACGACTGCTTCGCCCATAACGAGCTGATCACCTATGAAGGGCTCGGCCTGTGTGGACAGGGCGAGGCCGCGAAGTTCATCGATGACGGCGACAATACCTACGGAGGGAAGATCGTCACCAATCCGTCCGGCGGGTTGCTGTCGAAGGGCCATCCGCTCGGCGCCACCGGTCTCGCGCAGTGCTACGAGCTGACGCGGCAGCTGCGCGGCACGGCTGCTGCGACGCAAGTGGAGGGCGCGCGGCTCGGCTTGCAGCATAATCTCGGCCTCGGCGGCGCCTGCGTCGTGACGCTCTACGAACGCGCCTGAGGCAGCCCATGGTCGATCAATCCGCCGTCGGGCGTAGCTTTACGCCCGTGACCGCGCGCGTCGAGCCGGGGCGCCTGCGCTTCTTCCTCGACACGCTGGGCGAGACCAATCCGGTCTATCGCGACGGGGCAGCGGCGCCGGTGCCGCCGACCTATCTGTTCTGTCTTGAGATGATGGATGCGGCTGAGCCGTTCGAGTTCCTGACCGCGCTCGGCATCGATCTCGCCCGCGTGCTGCATGGCGAGCAGCGCTTCGACTATCACGCCCCCGTCGTCATCGGCG
This sequence comes from Bradyrhizobium sp. JR3.5, assembly GCF_054057015.1. NCBI lineage: Bacteria > Pseudomonadati > Pseudomonadota > Alphaproteobacteria > Hyphomicrobiales > Nitrobacteraceae > Bradyrhizobium > Bradyrhizobium sp. JR3.5. The sequence continues at coordinate 2,978,297 of NZ_JBSRYV010000001.1, read as the reverse complement.
ACACCCTGACGTTCCGGCCGCGCGTCACCAGCGTGACCGAGAAGAAGGGCGGGGCGATGGCGCTGATCGTGGTCGAGACCGCGGTCACCAATCAAGCCGGCATCCACGTCGCCGATACCTCGCGCACCATTGTGGTGCGCAATGCGAGGCCGTCATGAGCAGCAGCGTTCCCGCGGTCGGCGACCGCATCGTCCACAAGGAATTCCCGCCGATCAGCCGCCATCGCCTCGCGCTGTACTGCGGCGCCTCGGGCGACCATAACCCGATCCATGTCGACATCGACTTCGCGAAGCAAGCGGGGTTTCCCGACGTGTTCGCGCACGGCATGCTGGTCATGGGCTATCTCGGCCAGGCGTTGACGGACGCGGTCAGCCCGTCGCGCATCCGTTCATTCTCGACGCGCTTTGCCGCGATCACCCAGCTCGGCGCCGCGTTGACCTGCGAAGGCACAGTGACCGAGCTGATCGAGCAGGGCGGTGAGAAGCGGGCAAAACTCGCGCTGACCACGAAGGATCAGAACGGTGAGGTCAAGCTCGCGGGGGAAGCGGTTATCGCGCTCTGATTGGCCGCGCCGCTACCGCAGCGGTACTGGGGCTCCCTCCCCCGCAAGCGGGAGAGGTGAAGAAAGAAGATCACTTGTTTGAGGGAGGAACCATGTCGAAACTGCAAGGCAAGGTCGCGCTCGTCTCCGGATCGGGCCGCGGCATCGGGCGCGCAATTGCGCTGAAGCTCGCGAGCGAGGGCGCGAAGGTCGCGGTCAACGACCTCGATGCCGAGCCGGGCAATGCCGTCGTCGCCGAGATCAAGGCCACGGGTGGCGAGGCGATCGCGGTCAATGGCAGCGTGACCGAATCCGGCTTTGCCGATCGTTTCGTCGGCAGCGCCATCGAAAAATTCGGCGGCCTCGACATCATCGTCAACAATGCTGGCTACACCTGGGACTCGACGATCCAGAAGATGTCGGACGAGCAGTTTCAGGCGATGCTCGACGTCCATCTGGTCGCCCCGTTCCGGATCCTGCGCGCGGCATCGGAGCCGATCCGGGTGATGGCGAAGAAGGAGGCTGAGGCAGGCCGTGAGGTGTTCCGCAAGGTCGTCAACATCTCCTCGATCGCGGGCCTTTACGGCAATGCCGGGCAGGCGAGCTATTCCTCGGCCAAGGCGTCGCTGATCGGGCTGACGCGCACGATGTGCAAGGAGTGGGGCCGCTACAAGGTCAACGTCAATTGCGTGGCGTTCGGCCTGATCAACACCCGCCTGACCCAGCCGATCGAGAGCCAGCAGAAGACCATCGACGTCGCCGGCCGCGACATCAAGGTCGGGGTGCAGCCGCAGATGCTGGAGGCGATGGGCCGCATGATCCCGCTCGGCCGCGGCGGCACGCCGGAAGAAGCGGCGGATGCGGTCTATCTGTTCTGCGCGCCGGAATCGAACTACATCAGTGGTCAGGTGATCGTCGCCGGCGGCGGTCTCTTGATTTGATCAGAGCGTTTTCAAGCGAAGTGGGCACCGGTTCGCGTCAAGAAAACGCGTCAAAAAAGAATGCGGAGCGAGGGCAGAATGCATTATCGATCGTCCTGGATGACCGAGGAGCTGGACACCTTCCGTGACCAGTTCCGCAAATTCCTCGCCAAGGATCTTTTACCACACGCCGAGAAATGGCGCGATCAGAAGCTGGTCGACCGCTCCGCCTGGCGCGCGCTCGGTGAGATGGGCGCGCTGCTGCCGAGCGTGCCGGAGGCCTATGGCGGCTTAGGGGCCAGCTTCGCCTATGACGCCGCTGTGCTCGATGACCTCGAGAGCACGGTGCCGGAGTTGACCACCGGCGTCTCCGTGCACAGCGCGATCGTCGCGCACTACATCGTCAACTACGGCTCGGAGGAGCAGAAAAAGCGCTGGCTGCCGAAGATGGCGTCGGGCGAGATGGTCGGCGCCATTGCGATGACCGAGCCCGGCACCGGCTCCGACCTGCAGGCCGTCAAGACCACCGCGAAGAAGCAGGGCAATTCCTACGTCATCAACGGCCAGAAGACCTTTATCACCAACGGCCAGGCCGCCGATTTCGTCATCGTGGTGGCGCGCACCGGAGCGCCGGGCGCGAAAGGCATCTCCCTGATCGTCGTGGAGACCGCCGGAGCCGAGGGCTACCGGCGCGGCCGCAACCTCGACAAGATCGGCCTGCACGCGTCCGACACGTCGGAGCTGTTCTTCGACAATGTCACGGTGCCCCCGGAAAACCTGCTCGGAGGCGAGGAGGGCAACGGCTTCGTCCAGCTGATGCAGCAATTGCCGCAGGAGCGGCTGTCGCTCGCGATCGGCGCGGTCGCCTCGATGGAGCGCGCGGTCAAGATCACCGCCGAGTACACCAAGGCGCGCACCGCGTTCGGCAAGCCGCTGATCGAATTCCAGAACACCGCGTTCACGCTTGCCGAGCGCAAGACCGAGGCGATGATCGCCCGCGTGTTCGTCGATTGGTGCGTCGAACGTCTGGTCGCCGGCGACCTCGACACCGTGACGGCCTCGATGGCGAAATGGTGGTGCTCGCAGAAGCAGGTCGAGACCGCCGACGAATGCCTGCAGCTGCATGGCGGCTATGGCTACATGCAGGAATACCCGATCTCGCGCATGTTCATCGATTCCCGCATCCAGAAGATCTATGGCGGCACCAACGAGATCATGAAGGTGCTGATCGCGCGCTCGCTGTAGGGCAAGCGCGCGACCTCCGCGGCGTTACATCGCCCGCACGTTCTTGAGGAACTTGTCGACCTGGACTTCCAGCGCGGACGCGTTGCTGGCGAGCTCTCCGGAGGCCGCCAGAACGTTCTCGGCGGCCTTGCTGGCATCGTCGATCGCCTTGGTGGTTCCGTTGATGTTGGCGGTGACCTCCTTGGTGGCCGCGGCCTGCTCCTCGACGGCGCTGGCGATCACGGTCGAGATCTCGCTGATCTGGACGATGACCTGCGAGATCGACTTCAGCGCCGTGGCGGTGTTGCCGGTCGCGGCCTGCATCTCGTTGATCTGCGCCGAGATGTCTTCCGTGGCCTTGGCGGTCTGGTTGGCCAGCGCCTTCACCTCGGATGCGACGACGGCAAAGCCCCGGCCGGCTTCGCCGGCCCGCGCGGACTCGATCGTGGCGTTGAGCGCGAGCAGGTTGGTCTGGCCGGCGATCTGGCTGATCAGCGCGACGACGTCGCCGATCTTCTGTGCCATGGTCACGAGGCCTGCGACCAGCTTGTCGGACTTCTCGGCCTCCTCGACCGCCATGCGGGCGATGCGGCTCGCTTCGGACACCTGGCGGCTGATCTCGTTGACCGAGGACGACAGCTCTTCGGAGGCGGACGCCGCGCTCGCCGAGCGCTGATTGACGAATTCGGCGGTCGTCGTCAGTGATCGCGCGGTACCCTGCATTTGCGTCGAGGCCGATGCCAGCATCCCGGCAAGGCCCTTCACGTCCTTCTCGAAATCGTCGGCGAGCTTCACATTGCCCGTGACGACCGCCCAGCTCAGCATCGCGCCGGTATAGTTGCCGCGCTTGTCGGTCAGCCCGGAGACCCTGAGGTCGAGCGTTTCCGGGCCGAGCTTGATCTTGGCCGCGTGCGGCAGGTTCTTGGGATCGCCGACGATGCGGCGCTGATGCGCCGGGTTCTTGTGGAAGATGTCGAACGAGTTGCCGAGGATCTTGTCCGGCGCCACCGGGAGCAGGTGCTTCACGGTGTCGAGCGTCTTGAGGCTGGTCTGGTTGATGTAGGTGATGTTGAAGTCGGTATCGCACATCATGATGTTGATCGGCATGTTGTCGAGCATCTGCAACAGCCGCTCGGTCTGGGTTTCAAGCCGCGCCTTCTCGGTCGCGAGCTCCCAGGTCAGCATCGGTCCGCTGTAGCGGCCGCGCGAATTGGTCATCGCCGTCACGGTGAGATCGAGCGTCTCGCCGCCGATGGTGATGCGCGCCTTGTGCGGCAGGTTCTTCGGATCGGACAAGAGCCGGCGCTGATGCTGCGGGTTCTTGTGAAAGATGTCGATCGATTGTCCGATCAGCGCGTCGACTTTCACCGGCAGAACATGCTCGATCTTTTTCAGATTCTGCCGCGTCGACTCGTTGATGTAGGTGATCTTGAAATTGTCCAGCTCGCAGAGCATGACACTGATCGGCATGTCGTCGAACAGCCGGTAAGAACTGTCCGAGCCGACTACGCTTGCGACGCTCTTCATCCCCAACATGCATTGCCTCCAGCATTGATATTAATTTGTGAACGCAAAACGATGCACCTGATCGGCAGTAAGCCGCAGGACGGCGGGCAGGTGCGATACACGATTTACAATTTGTGACTGCACGAAACCGTAGGCGATTCGAGTTCCATCAAGAAGTGCATGCAGTGTGTCGCGCGCGATCGCGCAAGACCGACCGCGCGAAGCGTGCAATGAGTGCAGCCGAAATCGACGCGCTAGGAGTCGTTTTTCTGCGAAATCCGCACGATCCTGCATCGAACGGTGCGAGGCGACCGATCGCTGCACCGTAGTCTTACGGAAGCACACGCGCGCGCTTCGAATGATTGTTATCGTGCATATGACGCGATGGTGCATGCAGTTTGTGCCACGCTGTCGTCACGCGCGCCGCAACGCGCTGGCTTTCACGCGCCCCGTGCGGCGGCCGCGCGCCGTCGGTCTTTGCGATGCCCGCGGATCATCTCTCCCGCATGCGCGCTGCTGCGGCGGTTGGTGCCGCGTGATGAGCGCGAGGCTGCCGCATCGCCAATGGAGTGTTGTTGAAAGAAAACACGCACAGGTAGAGTCTTGCGCCGCGATACCGGATCGAACTTGCCGACCGGCGACGGAACATGTCGTCCGCACGCTGACGGCGAGGGCGCTCTGAAATCGGCGGAAGTTACCTATCTGCTCTCCGGCCGGGCGGCGACGATCGCCGCCGGCGATCGTCCGCTCTGCAGAAATCGATGACGAAAGGGCGATGCCCATTGTCTATCGCATGGCTTGCCCCGGCTTCGCCCGCGAGAAGCGGCTTCGGCCTTGCACCATATTCCCGTCTATCATACCCCCGTCGGACCACGTTCCGCGCGAGCCGCAAGCGCGCGCCAATGCCGCAGGGAGCCCTCATGACCAAAAGCAACGCCCGCACCGGAGGCCAGATCCTGATCGACCAGCTGGTCGCGCAAGGGGTGGAGCGCGTCACCTGCGTGCCGGGCGAGAGCTACCTGGCGGCGCTTGATGCCCTGCATGACAGCCCGATCGACGTCGTGATCTGCCGCGCCGAGGGCGGTGCGGCGATGATGGCGGAGGCCTATGGCAAGCTCACCGGGCGTCCCGGCATCTGCTTCGTCACCCGCGGTCCCGGCTCGACCAACGCCGCGCACGGTGTGCACATCGCGATGCAGGATTCTACCCCGATGATCCTGTTCGTTGGCCAGGTCGACACCGGCATGCGCGAGCGCGAGGCGTTCCAGGAGCTCGACTACAAGGCGGTGTTCGGCACCATGGCGAAATGGGCGGTCGAGATCGATCGTCCGGACCGCATTCCGGAACTGGTCGCGCGGGCCTTCCGCGTCGCGCTGCAGGGCCGCCCCGGTCCGGTCGTGATCTCGCTGCCGGAGAACATGCTGACCGAAACCGCAGCGGTCGCCGACGCGCCGAAGGTCGAGCCTGCGGTCACCTGGCCGGCGCCATCGGATCTCGAGCGTCTCGGCAGCATGCTCGCCGGCGCCAGGGCGCCGATCGTGGTGCTCGGCGGCTCGGCCTGGACCGCAGAGGCCGCCAAGAGCATTGCGCGTTTTGCCGAGCGCTTCGACCTGCCGGTCGCGACCTCGTTCCGCCGCGCCTCGCTGTTCGACGCCGACCATTCGCACTATGCCGGCGATCTCGGCATCAGCCCGAGCCCGAAGCTCAGGGATCGCTTCACCGGCGCCGACGTCATTCTTCTGATCGGCGGCCGCATGTCGGAGATGCCGTCCTCGTCCTACACGCTGCTCGACATTCCGGTGCCGAGCCAGAAGCTCATTCACGTGCATCCGGGCTCCGAAGAGCTCGGCCGCGTCTACCAGCCGGCGCTGGCGATCCAGGCGACGCCTGCGGCCTTCGCCGCCGCGGTCGAGAGCATGAAGCCCGCAGCCGCGCCCGCCTGGAAGGGCGAGGCGGCCAAGGCGCACGCGGACTATCTTGCCTGGACCGACAAGCCGCGCGAGCTGCCGGGCCATTTCCAATATGGCGAGGTCGTGACCTGGCTGCGCGATCGGCTGCCGAAGGATGCGATCGTCTGCAACGGCGCCGGCAATTACGCCGGCTGGATTCATCGCCACCATCGCTTCCACACCTTCGCCGCGCAGCTCGCGCCGACCTCGGGTTCGATGGGCTACGGCGTGCCGGCGGCCGTGATGGCCAAGCGGCAGCATCCGGATCGCGTCGTCGTGGCGTTCGCCGGCGACGGCTGCTTTCTGATGAACGGGCAGGAGTTCGCCACCGCCGTGCAGTATGACGCGCCGCTGATCGTCGTCGTCATCGACAACGCGCAATACGGCACCATCCGCATGCATCAGGAGCGCGACTATCCCGGCCGTGTCGTCGGCACCCAGCTCAAGAACCCGGACTTCGCGCTCTACGCAAAGGCGTTCGGCGGCCATGGCGAGCGGGTCGAGCGCACCGAAGACTTCGCGCCGGCGTTCGAGCGGGCGCTGGCCTCCGGCAAGCCGGCGATCCTGCACTGCCTGGTCGATCAGCGCGCGCTGTCGGTCGGCAAGGATTTTGTGCCGCAGGCATGATCCGGAAAAGTGTGAAGCGGTTTTCCCTTGCGACAAACGCGTAGCGTTTGCGCGGAGATCATGCCCAAGCAAGAGGCCATACGCTGATGCCCGAGACTGCCAGCCGTCACGTCGCGATCATCGGCGCCGGCGCGGTCGGCGTGATCAGCGCCATCGAGGCGCTGCGCGCGGGCCTCCGAGTCACGCTGATCGACCCGGGCGAGCCCGGCGGCACCCAGGCCGCGAGCTATGGCAATGCCGGCTGGCTGTCGTCGCATTCGGTGATCCCGCCGGCCGAGCCTGGCACCTGGAAGAAGGTGCCGGGCTATCTGATGGACCCACTCGGGCCGCTTGCGATCCGCTGGTCATATCTGCCGAAGGCCTTGCCGTGGCTGATCAAGTATCTGCTGTCGAGCCGGACCGAGGCGCAGGTCGAGGCGACCGCGCGGGCGATGCGCGATCTGCTCAAGGACGCGCCGCTGCTGCACCGGCAGCTCGCCGAGGAAGCCGGCGTGCCCGAACTGATCGAGCGGTGCGGGGTGATGCATGTGTTTCCCTCGCGTGCGCCGTTCGACCGCGACCTCGGCTGGCGTATCCGCAAGCGCGTCGGCATTGAATGGCTGGAGCTCGATGAAAACGAGATGCGCCAGCGCGAGCCCGATCTGCATCCGCGCTACAAGTTCGGCGTCGTGGTGGAGGAGGCCGGCCGCTGCCGCGATCCCGGCGCCTACGTCGCAGCGCTCGCCGCGCACGCGATCGCGATCGGCGCCGAGCGCGTCGCCGCCAAGGCAATAGGCCTCAAGCTTGCGGGCGACCGGCTCGTCGCCGTGGTCACCGAGACCGGCGAGATCGCCTGCGATGCGGCGGTCGTCGCCGCCGGTGCACGCTCGAAGCAGCTGACCGCATCGATCGGCGATCCGCTGCCGCTGGAAACCGAGCGCGGCTACCACGTCATGATCGAGAATCCGGAATCCGGACCGCGCAATTCGATGATGGCCTCGGACGCCAAGATGGTGGTCAACTGGACCGATAAGGGGCTGCGTGCCGCTGGCACGGTGGAGATTGCCGGGCTCGACGCCGGGCCGAACTGGAAGCGCGCCGAGATCCTGCGCGAACATCTGCTCAGTATGTTCCCGGAACTGCCGAGGGACATTCCACCCTCGCGGATCAAGACCTGGTTCGGCCATCGCCCGAGCATGCCCGACGGGCGGCCCTGCATCGGCCATAGCCGCGCCTCGCGCGACGTGGTCTATGCGTTCGGCCATGGCCATGTCGGCCTGGTCGGCTCGGCCCGCACCGGCCCGGCTGGTCGCGCAATTGCTCAGCGGCAAGGTGCCGGAAATTCCGCTGCAGCCGTTCGCGCCGTCACGCTTTTTGTAAGAAGTAAACCTCAGCTCTCGCCGGCCCAGGCCGCGATCGCGGCCGGCGCGATCACGCGTCTCGGCGTGTGCGGATTGATCGTTCCGGCGCTGACGTCTTGAGTCTGCACGAGCAGGGTGCGCGCAAAAGCCTTGGCATCCTGCTCGGTCGTGAAGGTGCGGGTCTGGCGCGCGAAGCGGTGGTGTCCGGCGTCAGGGGTTCTGACGGCGAATGAGACGTACCAGATGGCTTTGTCCATCTTCATGGCGCGTCTCCGGCGGCGGTGCTCCGCCTGCGCGATCGGGACGTCGTGCTCGACGCTCGATATGCAAAAAGTGCCAAGGTGAATGATCCTGAAATTCAACAGATGACGGCTAAATTCCTCCCGGTGGACGGGCAATGTACCGGGATCGGCGCCTATGCCGATACTGGCGGGATATTACTGTTCAACCAAGGGGTGCAACAATAATGCGCCGCTGCGGCGTTGGTTCCTGCGGTCCGAATGCAGCATCTTTTCATCGCCTTGGAGCACGTCTCCGGCTGCGCAAGCAGGCCGCAACGGCCCAACCACCTGGACCTGATTGCCGTTCGAGCACGGCTTTGACACGGCGACGGAGACTGGTGCGGCGGCTGCCAAGGAATTGATGCGTCCGGTGGTTCCTGCAAATTTGCTGGGACTGCCGTTGGCCTGTGTACCGGCTGGAAGGGACGAGGAAACCGGATTGCCGATTGGGGCGCTTATCGCCGGCTTGCGTCTCGGCGGCATGGCCCCATAAGAGCACAATCCGGCCGGTGGAAGGGTTGCGCGCTTATCGTTCCGGGTTGCGCCCACGGATGTGGTCAAAGCCTTGCTTGATTGCGGCGAAGCGCGCTTCGACCATCGGCTCGAATTCGAGGTCGGTGAAGATATAGGGCCAGTCGTTTTCGATGCCCTCGCGGACGAGTTCACCGACATACATGGGATCGATGCCCTGAGAGAGGCGTTCCCGGATCAGATTGATCTGCTCGGCAAGTGGGCCCGAAGTCGGCAACGCACCGAGCTCCCCCTCGAAGCGCTTGGGGAGGTTGCGCCTCGAGTTCAGGATTTGAGTGCGGATGAACCCGGGACACAGCACCGACACGCCGATCCCGCGGGGCGCTAGTTCACCCCGCAGTCCCTCGGACAGCGCGACAACGCCATACTTTGAAACGTTGTATGCATTGCTCGCCCCTGAAATTAGGCCAGCGATCGAGGCTGTGGAGACGATGTGTCCACCCTCGCCATGCTGCTCAATCAACGGCCCGAAAATCTCGATCCCCCCAAACGGTCGCCATCAGGTTGACGCCCATGGCCCAATTCCAGGACGCCTCGGTCCAGGTGCCATAGGACCCACCACCGCCGACGCCCGCGTTGTTGACGAGGATATGCACCTTGCCGTAGCGGGCAGTCGTGGCTTCGGCGGCCGCCGCGAGTTCGTCCTTGAGTGAGACGTCCGCTTGCACGCCGTCGACATCGACGTTGGTGAGCCTCAGTTGCTCGAGCGCCGCGGACAGAGCCGCTTCTTCGATATCGCAAAGCATGACTTTCACCCCCGCCTGGGCGAGAGCGGTCGCGATCCCCAATCCAATGCCTGACGCCGCGCCGGTGGCGAACGCGGCCTTTCCAGCGAGTTCCTTCACGCGCATTCTCCCCCGTGCAAGCGGACACCCTCGCACCAAAACGCCAAGTGTCACCGGACGCCATTTGACCGCACTTTCAAGCGATTGGGAAGTGTGCGGGATGTCCGCTCCTGATGCTTTTCGGAAGTGGAGCGTTGGCTATCGAAAATCCGGCGTTGGGGGTGAAGCGGACGTCACGATTGCGCGGCAGTTCCGTGCGCAGGAAGCCGATACCCTGGCGCACGGCGATCCCGCGTTCCAGCATAAAAGCGCGAATCTGGTTGATGATGCCGGTGCGTTGCGACACCAGCCGCTCGCGCACCCGATGCAGCGCCTGCAGATCGAGTTGCTCCGCGGTCTTGGTCGCCACGAACTTCATCGTCGGACGCTGCACGGCTTCGGCAATCGCTTCGGCATCGTTGAAGTCGTTCTTCTGTCCCTTGCTGTAGGGGCGAACATATTTGGCCGGCATCAACCTGGCATCGTGACCAAGCGATGCGAGCTTGCGGCTCAGGTGATGTGCGCCGACGCAGGCCTCCATGCCGACCAGGCAGGGCGGTAAGTTGGCGAGCCGCGCTTCCACTTGGCCACGCGACCACTTTTGCCGTAGCACGATGGCGCCGCGCGCATCGTGGCCCACGACGTGGAACGAGTTCTTACCGATATCGATGCCGATCACGGCGAGTGCGGTATTGGGTGTCTCAGACATGGCGTGCTCCTTGTCTTTGGCGCCCCTTGCCAGCTTCGCTTGCTGGCAGGGCAGGAGCACGGCCGGACCATCCCATCAACGGACGTTTGGCACTGCCGAGTATCACCTTTAAGCTAGGGAGGTCAGCTTTTGGGAAGGCACTGTAAAAAATGACAGAAGGTGAAATGAAACTGCTGGTCGCTCTCGCCAAGATGGTCGATCAGTTTTGTGGCAGCTCAAAGGGTTTCGCCGATCTTCAAGCGATGTCCGCTCCTCAGCGGGCGGCAGAAGCGCTGGCCGACTATGATCTGATGAAGGTTTTTGATGCGCGTACCGCTCAATGGACCGACGCTGGCAAGAAGCTACTCGAGGATACCGCGAAACCGGAATTTAGGGGCACCGCTAATACAGCGAGCGACGCAAAAGTTTTGATCTTGAAGCAGCGAGAACCATGATGACGGACAATCGGGCGGAATTGATCCGACGTGCCGAAATCATGGCGTCAGAACATCGGCCGCCTGGCTTCATTACGGCAAGTCAACTCAGAGCCCTATTTTCAGAGGCGGATTTCTTAGGGGACCCCGATGCAGGCGTGTCATTTGTGAATGAGCTGTATGAAAAGGGCATTATAGTTACGAAGGACTGGAAACCCCATCAACGCCTGTAAACTCACGTCGTCGGCCCTAAACCCGTGATGTCGCCTGTTGGCCCAGGCCGTGTGACAACTTGGGGCGCACTGGCGCATTACGTGGCCGCCGAGCTTCTCATTCGGTGGAATCGACCTCCTGTCATCTCAGTGGCAACCAGGAGGTTCAAGTAGGCGCTGATTTGGTCGCGCAGAGGCGGGCCTCAGGCCCGCATCGCCTCCAGCAATCCGTCTACGCCTATGATTGTCATCACGCGCTTCATGTTGTAGGCGAGCACGGTGAGTGCCATCTCGGTGGCCACCTTTGGCAACCTTTTCGTGAGAAAGTGCGTTGCTCCCATCCAACACTTCATCGTACCGAACGGATGCTCCGCTGTCTGACGGCGGAGCCCCATTGCATTGGGGTTGTGGTCGAGCCGATCTTGAACTTTCTCCAGAACGGCCTCGTGCTCCCAGCGTGAGATGCGGCGCTCGGGGCCTGTCGTGCACTGAGCCTTTAGCACGCAGGTTTTGCAGGCGCTTGTCCAATAGCGGCGCAGTGTCTTTCCGTCCTCTACGTTCGTATAGTGATAAGTTAGGCGCTCGCCGGCGGGACAGCGATAAACATCGTCGGCGGCGACATAGACGAAGTCCTGTTTGCCGAAGCGGCCAGCAGCTTTGGCGCCCGAAGTCATCGGCTTCGGCAACGTCACCGTGATGTCGGCTTCGTCGCAGGCCCTGATCTCCCCTCCATCGTAATAGCCGCGGTCTGCCACGACTTCGAGCGTCTCGACAGCCATCTCGTCGCGCGCCTGGCCGGCCATATTGGTGAGTTGGTGGCGATCGGTGCCCACGTTGGTCACCTCGTGAGCCACGATGAGATGATGCTGCGTATCGACCGCAATCTGCACGTTATAGCCAACGATCCCGGTGTCCTTGCCACTTGTCGCCATCGAGCGCGCGTCAGGATCGGTCAGCGAGATCTGCTTGTCTTCGCTCTTCATCATCTCCGCATTGATCGCATCAAGCCGGACGGTCTCCTCCCTGAGCTTCTCGATCTTGCCCTTCAACTTCGCAACTTTCGCCGCCGGCACTGCGTCGCCGTGCCGATCGGCGGTCGCGAGCTGCGAGAGATAGCGGGCGATGCTCTCGTCGATCCGCTCCAGGCGCCGCTTCATCTTCGCCTCGGTGAAGTTCTTGTCCCGCGCATTGACGGCCTTGAACTTCGATCCATCAATGGCGACGCTCGCCGCAACAAGCAGATCAAGCTTGCGGCGCAGCGCGACGAACGCGCGGCAGACCTCACGAATGGCCTTGCCATTGTCCTTGCGGAAATCCGCGATGGTCTTGAAGTCCGGCGCCAACTGCCCGGTCAGCCAGATCATCTCGATATTGCGCTGGCATTCCCGCTCCAGGCGTCGGCTCGACGGCACGCGATTGAGGTAGCCGTAGATATAGAGCTTCAGCATCATGCCGGGGTGATAGCTGGGTCGGCCGGTGGCGAGTGGCTGGACACCGACAAACCCGAGCCTGTCGAGATCGAGACCGTCGACGAACACGTCGACCGCTCGCACCGGGTTATCTTCGGTCACATAGTCGTCGAGCAGCGCGGGGAACAACGTGCTCTGTCCGCGATCAACCCCTTCCACGAATCCCGCCATCGCTCGTCCCCGCCGATTCATTGGAGAATAATAGCAGAGGCGGAGTTTTCACACGGCCTGGGCCCTTTTCGGACCTCTTCGCGCGGTCTGGGGATCTCTGCTCACTGGGGACCAGCGGACTCGGCAGAAGGCTTGCCGACCTCTGAGTATGACCCAACTGAGACCTTTGCCGCAAAATTGCGGCGGCCCGGTATCGGACTCTCGCTCTGGCACCAACAACCGCCTGCTTAACAGCAGCCGACACGGCCCAGCTCAATTCGAATGCCGCGGCTCTTTGTCGATGAACTCCTGGACGAGATCGGCCACGATCATTGCGCCTCGACTGTTCAGATGAACGCCGTCGGTATGAAAGCGCCATCCATTCATCTGGGCAATCCCGTCCGGGCTCTTGCTCAATGCGAGCGCGCGGAAGGCATCACGATAGAACGGAAAAAATTGGAAGCGTGTGAAAGCGCGACCGGGCTCGGCCATGATTTGCGAAAGCATCGCTTCATGGACAGCGAGATAGCCGACATCCTCTTCCTGCGCCACTAACCTAACGCTTTCGCTGAACTCATCAACGCGCCGGTTGATCTCGCTTTGGAAGGGGTTTGAAGAGATCGGGTCTTCTCCAATCGGGGACAAGGAGCAGAGCGCCACGTCGGAAAGAGGTTTCAGCCTTTAAACGTCGGACTATCCTCCGAATGTTCTCTCGGAACCATTCCGGCGACGGATCGCTTGGCAGATGCTTCGAGAATTGAAAGAACCGTCTGACCTTTTTTGAAACCAATGCAAGCACATCATTGCCGCCGACCCAGACCACAATCTTTTGGGGGTGGCAAGCAAGCACATCGGGTAGTCGCTGGAGGGCGTTGTAAGCTAAATCGCCGCCTATGCCAAAATTGCGAAAACGGCAGTGCCGGTTGCGAGGTCGTCGTTCAAGTTCTCCGATCCAATCGAAGGCCTGTCCTTTCCCGGCCGTGCTGCTCGAACCGAGACAAGCGATGATCGACGCTCCGTCGTTACATTTGGAGAGGGGAACTCGACGAGGCGTTTCTGGTGGCAGATCGGGGGCGGTCATTGCTTCACTATATTCTCTGCATCACGGCTTGCTTCGCAAGCCAATGGCTACTTCGTTCAGAGCAAATTCAGCAGATGTGTCTTAATGGCCCAAACGGAAGTGATCGCATTCCCAACGCGGCGATTTTCGAAGTGTCGGCAGGATATGCAACGACACACGTCAGCTTCCGAACACCTGACCAGTGAACGGTGACCGAAGGCACGTCCCGCCGGTAGCTTCATCTTATTTGAAGACACTCATGGCAAGGGACACAAGACGGAACATTCTCCCGAAGAGCCGACTGTCATCTGGATCAGCCTTGACGATGAATGGTTCGGCCACTGGCCCTTCTCGGACCGCGTGCAGGGTCCGCTTCTCCGCCGCTCATTGAGGATGAGCAGACATCCCGGATTTGGCGAAGGCGCCCTGGTTGGAGAGGCTGGCTTCTTTGAGGGCATCGCTGAGCGGTGCCGGCTGATCGCAAGTGCTAGTCAGCCGGGATGAAGCGGAGGGTGCCTGCTCGACGCGTTGGCCTGCCGGTGTCGTTGGTATGGTTGACGCCATCCATGACGGGTACCTCGGAGAAATCGAACGGGCTTACGCCGTCCAGGCAAGCCACGTTCACGGCATACAGGTTCTGGTCGGATCGTCGTTGATGATGCGTGTATATTCCGCAGCGAGAACAGAAGAAGTGCTGCGCCGATCCGGTATGGAAGCGGTAGCTCGTCAGCGTATCCTCGCCTCGCAGCAGCTTGATCCCACCCATCTCCGCCATGACAACGACGGCGCCTCGCATCCGGCAGTAGGAGCAGGTGCAGCGGCGGATTGAATTGAAGCCGTCGCTGAGCGTTGCCTCGAAACGCACCGCGCCACAATGGCACCGGCCGGCCCGGACGTTCGTGTTGCTCGCCATGTTTGTCCCTCCTGTCGAGATCGTCTCTGAAAAAGATGAGCCGGACAATTCAGAAAAATTCGTAGATGACGTGAGAAAATCTCGAGCGAACCGATGCAAACTTCAACGGTGCTGTGTGTGAACCAGGCGGCGTCACCCGTCTCTGTGGCACGAATAGAGACTCGCTCCCTTGGGGGCGGAAGCAAGCTGGTTGTATCCACACCCTAATTGGCTTCGCCCTTCCTTCCGGCCGCGGCAATGGCCTTTTCCACTTCCGCTGCGAGGGCTGCGAGATGCTCGGCGAGCTTGGCGAACAGTTCGCGCTTCTTGAAGTCCGTGGCCAGGTCGCGGATCAGGGCGCACTCCGCAGCGTCGGTGCGAAGCTTCTCCAGATGCGTCAGCATGTCCTGCATTTTTTCACCCCACCGCCGTTTTCGGCAAACGGTAGGAGGCGCGGAACCCAGCAACAATAACGTGCGATAATTTGTCGCCGGGCCTCGGGCCGGGCAGGGCGCCCGCATGCCGGCCGCACCGTCGATCCATTCGGCTTTTCAGAATTTAACTTGACGCCGGACCCAACTCAGATGTTCAATACGCCTGTCTCACCCGACACGAGGGGCGCTTCGCGGTCGTCACGAACGCGGGTCGAGATGCGGTGGACGCCGAGTGCGCAACTGACGAGTGCGCGTGACGCGGACGGTGAAGTCGTGTGGTCCTGACGCCCTAGCGGCCGGTGTCCTGTCGCAAAACGCGCAAGCGTTTTGCGAAGGCGGTGACAAGCAAGCCCAGTCTCGCCGGGGAGAGCACGAAGTAAGCCGTAACCCATCGCGCAGGGAAAGCCGGGTTGTTTCCGGTTACACCTGTGGTCCTACCTCCCGCGTTTTTTACTACGCGGGACCCATGGGTGCGATCGGCACCCGGCTTTCCCTGCGCCCTCTCTCCAAGAGAGGGCGGAACGAACTGCAAAGCTCGGACAAATCATGCCGCGAGAACGCGAACGTATGGCTCGCGCCGCGCCCTCGGCGTCGTCCCGGCGAAGGCCGGGACCCATTGCTCCAAATGGTCGCTATTGCAGCGCGCTGGGGCCACAGCAGCCTTCTTCGACAACTCGCCCCCGTGGTTGATGGTGCTGTGTGTGTGGCAGGACATCATTTCCGACTCCATGCGCAATTGCGCGCGATGGTGGAACGGCAGCGAGCGGCCGACGCGACAGCGAGGATGAGGTGATAGCGGTGCCTCTCTCACTGTCCGATCCGCACCACCATCTTGCCCAGCGCCGCGCGGGTCTGCATCGTCGTGAACGCCGCGCGGAAATCTTCAAGCTCGAACACCTTGCCGACAACAGGCGTCAGTCGCCCGTCGTTCAGCCATGCCGACAATTGCGTCATCACGCGCGCCTGCGCCTCGGGCTCGCGGCGCGCGATCTGCGCGGCGTCGACGCCGATCAGGAGGCCGCCCTTCAACAGCGGCAGATTGAACGGCAGAGCGGGGATCTGGCCTGCCGCAAAGCCGACCACGACATGGCGACCGTTCCAGGCGATCGAGCGGAACGCCTGCAGCGAGACCTCGCCGCCGACCGGATCGAAGATCACGTCGGGACCATTGCCGCCGGTTGCGTCCTTCAACGCGTCGCGCCAATCGGGCTTTGTGTAGTCGATGGCGGCGTCGGCGCCGAAGCTCGCGGCGAAGCTACGCTTCTCGTCGGTCGAGGCCGCGGCAATGACGCGCGCGCCGAGCAGCTTGCCGACCTGGATCGCGGCGATGCCGGTGCCGCCGGCGGCACCGAGCACCAGCAGCTGCTCGCCGGCCTTGAGCGAGCCGCGCTCGGCGAGCGCATACAGCGCGGTGAGGTAATTGGTGCGAAAGGCCGCGGCGGCCTCCATCGACAGGCCGTCGGGCATGACCTCGACGGCGGCAGGCGGCACCACGATGTACTCGGCCAGCGCGCCCGAGCGCGCCGCGCCCATCACCCGCATGCCCGGCGCGATGCCGGCGACGTCGCCCGCGACCTCGTCGACCACGCCGGCGAATTCCGCACCCGGCGTAAAGGGCAGGGCATCCTTGGTCTGGTAGCGGCCCTCGACCTTCAACCCATCGACGAAGCCGATGCTCGCGGCGTGGACCCGGACGCGGATCTGTCCGGGGCCGGGTTCGGGCGTGGTGATCTGCTTCAGCTCGATCTGATCGATAGGCGCATATTGCTCAACGACGACCGCCTTCATCCTGTCCTGCTCATTGGTTCGTTTCCCCTGGAGCCTTTTCCGTTCCGATTGAATCGGAACGGGGCTCCAGAATCTTGTGTTGACGCGTTTTCTTCACGCGAACCGGTACCCACTTCGCTCGAAAACGCTCTTGGCAAACCTATCTCATCTCCGTTGTTCTACGGGGAGGCCTTTTGCGCATGCAGCGGCGGCGTCCCATGCGGAAAGCCAACATCTTCAACGACGTCGCGAAAAGGCGGACGTTTACCCGTTGTTATCCCTACCAGATTCGGTAACGCGTCCTTAATGGCGTTAACGTTAGGGTTTTCCACGCGGCCCGCACTGGGCTGCGCGCCGTCCAGGACGGGCAGGTTGCGTACGCGTTGGAGTCTCCTATGGATATCATGACTGGCGCCGGGCTGTTGGCTGGCATCATCGTCATCGCTGTGATGATGTTCATGGGCGGCGACCTGCACATGTTCATCTCCGAACACGCCATGATCATCATCTTCGGCGGCTCGATCGCGGCGACGATGATCCGCTTTCCGCTCGGCGTGATGCTGCACGGGCTGCCCCTCGGCGCCAAGTTTGCCTTCACCATGAGCCGGCTGTCGGCCCGCGACCTCGTCGACGAGCTCGCCCGCATCGCCGAGATCGCCCGCAAGCAGGGCCCGGTCGGCCTGGAGAAGGTCGAGACCGACGAGCCGTTCCTCGCCAAGGGCATCCGCTACGTCGCCGACGGCTACGATCTCGAATTCATCCGGGACAACATGGAGCGCGACCGCGACAACTTTCTGATGCACCTCGACGAAGGCAGCAAGATCTACCGCGCGATCGGCGACTGCGCGCCGGCCTTCGGCATGATCGGCACGCTGATCGGCATGGTGCAGATGTTCGCCAACATGACCGACCCTTCCAAGCTCGGCCCGTTCATGGCGACCGCGCTGCTCGCCACGCTGTACGGCGCGCTGGTGGCCAACCTGTTCTGCCTGCCGATCGCCGACAAGCTGCACGGCAAGCTGCTCGACGAGGAGACCAACCGCACGCTGATCATCGACGGCATCCTGATGATCCGCGACTCCAAGAGCCCGGCGCTGGTGCGCGAGATGCTGCTGGCCTATCTGCCGGAGAAGCATCGCAACGAGGAGGGTGAGCCGGTTCCGGCCTGACGGCCCCGACTGGCACTCCCGGGACAGCAGCGATGGCCAAGAAAAAGCGCGGCGACGCCCATACCGGAGGTCACGGCTGGTTCGTGACCTTCGCCGACCTGATGGGCCTGATGA
The DNA here is from genome assembly GCF_054057015.1 of Bradyrhizobium sp. JR3.5. Classification (NCBI taxonomy): domain Bacteria; kingdom Pseudomonadati; phylum Pseudomonadota; class Alphaproteobacteria; order Hyphomicrobiales; family Nitrobacteraceae; genus Bradyrhizobium; species Bradyrhizobium sp. JR3.5. The sequence continues at coordinate 2,960,165 of NZ_JBSRYV010000001.1, read as the reverse complement.
TGAGCTTCTTCGTGATGCTCGTCGCGTTCTCCACCATGGACAACAACAAGCTGAAGATCGTCGCCGGCTCGATGCGCGACGCCTTCGGCGTGCAGACCAATGTGCGCTATTCGGGCATCGTCGAGTCCGACGGTCTGCCGACCCGGCCGAAGCTCAAGAATGTCGAGCACATCTCGCCGGAAGAGTCCTCGGCCAATCCGACGCCGGACGAAAAGGAGCGCAGCCAGATCAACGGCGCGCGGCTGAAGATCGACCGCGAATTCGCGCTGGCCTCCGCTTCGCTGCGCCAAGCGCTGCAGGACATGCCGGAGCTGACCGAGATTTCCAAGAACATCATGTTCGAGGAGACCAAGGAGGGGCTCAACCTCGAGATCGTCGACCAGGACGGCCGCTCGATGTTCGCCGACGGCTCCAGGGAGCCGTATGAGCGCACCCGCCGGCTGATCCAGAAGCTCGCCGCGCCGCTGAAGGCGACGCCGCTGCGGATCGCGATCGTGGGGCATACAGCCGCAGGCTTCGTGCCGGCGCGCAGCGATTACGACGCCTTCGACCTGTCCGCGGACCGCGCTAACGCGGTGCGGCAGATCCTGGAGCGGGAAGGGCTGCCGCCGTCCCACATCTTCGCGGTTTCCGGCAAGGCGGACGGCCAGCCGCTGTTTCCCGACGATCCGACGCTGCCGGCGAACCGTCGCGTGACCATCACGTTGATGCGGGAAAATCCGCCACTGCCGCCGGACCTGAAGCCGTAGCTCCGGGTTACTCTGCTACCGCCTTTGGCCGTGTTGCTCGGTTGACAGGCGAGGCGGAAGCGTCGATAGCCGCGCGGATCAAAATCAACCGATCGGGCGTTCCAACCTCGCCATGGCTGTCAGCGTCTCATCCACCGAAGTCCAGGAAGGCAAGCTCACCTCCGGCTTCTGGGCCCTGACACTGGGCAGCATCGGGGTGGTGTTCGGCGATATCGGAACTTCGCCGCTCTACGCATTCCGCGAGGCGGTTGGTGGCGCCGCGCACGGCCAGCCGGTGACCCGCATCATGGTGCTCGGCGTGCTCAGCCTGATCCTGTGGGCGCTGTTCACCGTCGTCACCGCCAAATACGTCCTGCTGCTGCTGCGCGCCGATAATAATGGCGAGGGCGGCACGCTCTCGCTGATGGCGCTCGGCCAGCGTGCGATCGGACGGCGCAGCTGGCCGCTGCTCGCGCTCGGCGTGGTCGGCGCCTCGATGTTCATCGGCGATTCCATGATCACGCCGGCGATCTCGGTGCTGTCGGCGGTCGAGGGCCTCAAGCTCGCCACGCCGCATCTCGAGCACTATGTGGTGCCGCTGACGATCCTGATCCTCGTGCTGCTGTTCTCGGTGCAGCGCACCGGAACCGCGCGCGTCGCCTCCGCCTTCGGGCCGGTGATGGTGGTGTGGTTCGCCTCGCTCGCGGTGATGGGGCTGCTCCACATCATGGACGATCCGTCGGTGCTGGCGGCGATCAATCCGTATTACGCAATCCAGTTCCTGCTGACCCACGGCACCGTCGGCCTGGTGACACTCGGCGCGGTGTTCCTCGCGGTGACCGGCGGCGAGGCGCTGTATGCCGATCTCGGGCATTTCGGCCGCAAGCCGATCCAGTCCGGCTGGCTGTTCTTCGTGCTGCCGTCGCTGCTGCTGAATTATTTCGGACAGGGCGCGCTGGTGCTGTCCGATCCCGCCGCGATCGAGAACTCGTTCTACCGCATGGTGCCCGACGTGCTGCTGCTGCCGCTGATCGGGCTTGCCACCGCTGCCACCGTGATCGCGAGCCAGGCCGTCATTACCGGCGCCTATTCGCTGATCAGCCAGGCGGTGCAGCTCGGGCTCTTGCCGCGCTTCGAGGTCCGCTACACCTCGGAGACCCATGCCGGGCAGATCTACCTGCCGCGGGTCAACCGGCTGCTGCTGATCGGCGTGCTGCTGCTGGTGCTGCTGTTCCGCACCTCGAGCGGGCTCGCCTCGGCCTACGGCATCGCCGTCTCCACCACCATGGTCGCCGACGGCATCATGGGCTTCATCGTGATCTGGAAGCTGTGGAACTGGCGCGTGGCGTCGGCCGCCGCATTGATCCTGCCGTTCGTGATCGTCGACATGACCTTCTTCAGCGCCAATCTCTTGAAGCTGTTCGAGGGCGCGTGGGTGCCGCTGCTGTTCGGCGTCGTGATGGCGACGATGATCTGGACCTGGCGTCGCGGCGCTGCGATCCTCATCGCCAAGACGCGCCGCATCGAGGTGCCGCTGCGCGACCTGATCCACAGCCTGGAGAAACGGCCGCCGCATATCGTCAAGGGCACCGCGGTGTTCCTGACCAGCGATCCCAGCTTCGTGCCGACCGCGCTCTTACACAATCTCAAGCACAACAAGGTGCTGCACGAGCACAATGTGATCCTGACCATCGAGACCGCACCGACACCGCGCGTCGACGTGTCGGAGCGCGTGACCATGGAGAAGGTCAGCGACAAGTTCACCGCGGTGCGGCTGCGCTTCGGCTACATGGAATCGCCGAACGTGCCGAAGGCGCTCGCGGTCGCGCGCAAGCTCGGCTGGCAGTTCGACATCATGTCGACCTCGTTCTTCGTGTCGCGCCGGTCACTGAAGCCGTCCGCCCAGTCCGGGATGCCGCAGTGGCAGGACCACCTGTTCATCGCGATGAGCCGGTCGGCCAACGATGCCACCGACTATTTCCAGATTCCGACCGGGCGGGTCGTTGAAGTGGGTACTCAGGTAACTATTTGATGCGGCAACGGATTCGACAGTTGAAAAGCCGTGATCTATGCGTGATATGCATGGCGGAGGCCTGAATCCGGGCTAACCTATGCATTCCTGCCGGGAGTATAGGCCTGCAACCCGGCATTGTGCAGTGCGGCAGAAGACAGAGGCGCAGCTTCCCATGTCATCCGAGAGTGCGATCACCGCGGCGGAAACGCCCGCGGTAAACGGCCATGGCGAGGCGCATTCAACCGCCACCTTCAAGGCGCTGATGCTCGGCAGCATCGGTGTCGTGTATGGCGACATCGGTACCAGCCCGCTGTATGCGCTGCGCGAAGCCGTCGTCGCGGCTGCCGGCGGCGAGGGCGCCGTGACGGCGCATGCGGTGCTCGGCGTGCTCTCGCTGATCCTGTGGGCGTTGATCGTCGTCGTGACGCTGAAATATGTCGTGATCCTGCTGCGTGCCGACAACAATGGCGAGGGCGGGACGCTGGCCCTGATGGCGCTGGCGCAGCGCGCAGTCACCAAGGGTGGAGCCGCGATCGTGCTGCTCGGCATCATCAGCGGCGCGCTGTTCTACGGCGATGCCGTCATCACCCCGGCGCTTTCGGTGCTGTCCGCGATCGAAGGCATCAAGCTCGTCACCGCCACCTTCGACCCCTACGTCGTCCCGCTCACGGTGGTGATCCTGGTCGTCCTGTTCTCGGTGCAGTCGCGCGGCACCGCGCGCGTCGCCGCGTTCTTCGGCCCGGTGATGTGCGTGTGGTTCGCCGTGATCGCGATCGCGGCGCTGCCGCAGATCGTGCGGCACCCCGAGGTGCTGTACGCATTCAACCCGATCCTTGCGGTGTCGTTCATGTTGCATCACGGCGTGATCGGCTTCATCACGCTCGGTGCGGTCTTCCTCGCCGTGACCGGCGCGGAGGCGCTCTATGCCGACCTCGGTCACTTCGGCAAACGCCCCATCCAGACCGCGTGGCTGTTCATCGTGCTGCCGTCGCTGGCGCTGAACTATCTCGGGCAGGGCGCGCTTCTGATCGGCGATCCCAAGGGCATCGAGAACCCGTTCTTCCTGATGTTCCCGGACTGGGCGCTGATCCCGATGGTTGCGCTTGCGACCATGGCGACGGTGATCGCGAGCCAGGCCGTCATCACCGGCGCCTACTCGCTGACCCGGGCAGGCGATCCAGCTCGGCCTGATGCCGCGGTTCGAAATCCGCCACACGTCGGAGGCGCATTCCGGCCAGATCTACATGCCGCGCATCAACCGGTTCCTGTTCATTGCGGTCATCGTGCTGGTGCTGATGTTCCGCTCGTCGAGTGCGCTGGCGTCGGCCTACGGCATCTCCGTGACCGGCACCATGGTGGTGACGGCGATGATGGGTTTTGTGGTGATCTGGAAGGTCTGGCGCTGGTCGCCGCTCGCCGCCGCGGCGCTGGTCGCGCCGTTCCTGTTCCTGGACATCACATTCCTGGCCGCCAATCTGCTCAAGGTGTTCGAGGGCGGCTGGGTGCCGCTTGCGCTTGGCGGAGCCATGATCGTGGTGATGTACACTTGGCGGCGCGGCAGCCGGCTGTTGTTCGAGAAATCGCGCAAGCTGGAATTCCCGCTCGCCGATCTCGTCGCGATGCTGGAGAAGCGGCCGCCGCAGCGCGTCTCTGGGACGGCTGTGTTCCTGACCAGCGATCCCGTCAGCGCGCCGACCGCGCTGATGCACAGCCTCAAGCACTACAAGGTGCTGCACGAGAAGAACGTCATCCTGACCATCGAGACCGCGCCGACGCCGCGCATCGATCCGTCCGAGCGGGTGCGGATGGAGCAGTTGACCGAGACTTTCTCCAAGGTGACGCTGAAGTTCGGTTTCATGGAGCAGCCGAACGTGCCGAAGACGCTGGCGATCGCCCGCAAGCTCGGCTGGCAGTTCGACATCATGTCGACCTCGTTCTTCCTGTCCCGCCGTGCGTTGAAGCCGGCGGCGCATTCGGGCATGCCGAGCTGGCAGGACCATCTGTTCATCGCGCTGAGCCGCTCCTCGAACGATGCCACCGACTATTTCCAGATTCCGACCGGGCGGGTGGTCGAGGTCGGCACGCAAGTCACGATCTAGGGTCCACGATCCAGCGTTTCCGCGCGGCATCTAACCCGTTTCGGGTGCTTGATTTTCTTCGCGCGAGAGGCGACTTTGCGGCCCGGACCGGCGAGCCGCGCGACGCTCGCCCAAGCTGATATCGGGAGGATATTTCCGTGGCGGACCACAAGGTGGAAGATTTGTTTCCGGACGAGGTGTCGAAGGGCATAGCGGAAGGCCGTTATCTCCTGGTCGACGTCCGCGAGCCCAATGAGGTCGCCGTCGAGGCCTATCCCGATGGCGTCGTGGTGCCGCTGTCGACGTTCGATCCATCAGCGATTCCCGATCCGCAGGGCAAGCAGGTGGTGTTCGCCTGCCGTTCCGGCAAGCGCTCGGTGACGGCCTCGCTGGCGGCCCAGGCCGCGGGCCTGCCTTACGACAAGCATTTGGCGGGCGGCATCATCGGCTGGAAGGCGGCAGGACTGCCCACCAAGACCGGGGGCTGATCCCTGACATGACCTCCATGAACAAGGTCTTCGCGGACCTTCCCGTCACCATCTTCGAGGCGATGTCGCAGGCGGCGCGCGACAACAACGCCATCAATCTCGGCCAAGGCTTTCCCGACGATCCCGGACCGGAGGACATCCGCCGCGCCGCCGCGGACGCGTCCATCAACGGCTACAACCAGTATCCGTCGATGATGGGCATTCCGGAACTCCGTCAGGCGATCGCATCGCATTACGGCCACTGGCACGGGCTCAAGCTCGATCCGATGACCGAGGTGATGGTCACCTCCGGCGGCACCGAGGCGCTGACCTCCTCGATCCTCGCCGTGGTCGAGCCGGGCGACGAGGTGGTGTGCTTCCAGCCTGTGTATGATTCCTATCTGCCGATCATCCGCCAGGCCGGCGGCATTCCGCGGCTGTTACGGCTCGAGCCGCCGGAGTGGCGGCTGAACGAGGAGATGCTGCGCAGCGTCTTCAACCACAAGACCAAGGTGGTGCTGTTCAACAACCCGCTCAACCCGGCCGCGGTGGTCTATCCGCGCGAGGACCTCGAACTGCTGGCGCGGTACTGCCAGGAGTTCGACGTGGTTGCGATCTGCGACGAGGTCTGGGAGCACGTCGTGTTCGACGGCCGCGAGCACATCCCGCTGATCACGATCCCGGGCATGCGCGACCGCACCATCAAGGTCGGTAGCGCCGGCAAGATCTTCTCGCTGACCGGATGGAAGATCGGCTTCGTCTGCGCCGCGCCGCCGCTGCTGCGCGTCGCTGCGAAGGTGCACCAGTTCCTCACCTTCACGACGGCGCCCAATCTGCAGGCGGCGGTCGCGTACGGCCTCAGCAAGCCGGACGATTATTTCTTCGACATGCGCAAGGACATGGCGCGGAGCCGCGACCGCCTCACCAAGGGGCTGGAGAGCATCGGCTTTCCGGTGCTGAAGTCGCAGGGGACCTACTTCCTCACCGTCGATCTGTCACCGCTTGGTCTGAATGAGACCGACGCGGAGTTCTGCTGGCGAATTGTGCAGGATTACAAAGTTGCGGCTATTCCCGTGTCGGCGTTTTACGAGCAGAATGCGGTGACGTCGGTGGTGCGTTTCTTGTTTCGCCAAGAAGGACTCGACGCTCGACACCGCGCTGGAGCGGCTGTCCGACGCAGTTCATCGTCGCAAGAGGTAGACCAGAATGCAGAAGCAGAGCCGTCGTCTCGTCAACCTTGTTGGTACGGTCGCCACGGTTCTGTTGTTTGCTGCCTCCGCACGTACGGAGGAGCGCACGGTCAATTTCTACAACTGGTCGAACTACATGGCGCCGGGTGTCCTCGAGGACTTCACCAAGGAAACCGGCATCAAGGTCGTCTACGACACGTTCGACGCCAACGAGACGCTGGAGACGCGGCTGCTTGCCGGCAAGTCGGGCTACGACGTCGTGGTCCCGACCGGCTATTTCCTGCAGCGCCAGATCACCGCGAAGGTATTCCTCAAGCTCGACAAATCGAAGCTGCCGAACCTCGCCAATGCGTGGCCGGTGGTGACCGGTCAGCTCGCGACCTACGATCCCGGCAACAATTACGGCGCCAACTACATGTGGGGCACCACCGGCATCGGCTACAACGTCAAGATGGCGGAGAAGATTCTCGGGCCTGATGCGAAGATCGACAGCTGGGACATGGTGTTCAAGCCGGAGAATCTCGCCAAGTTCAAGGATTGCGGAATTCACATGCTGGATTCCGCCGACGACATCCTGCCGGCGGCGCTAAGCTATCTCGGCCTGGACCCGAACTCGACCAAGCAGGCTGACCTCGAGAAGGCCGCCGATCTCGTCATCAAGATCCGGCCCTATGTGCGCAAATTCCATTCATCCGAATATCTCAGCGCGCTGGCCTCGGGTGAGATCTGCTTCGTGGTCGGATGGTCGGGTGACATCATGCAGGCGCGCAGCCGGGCGGCGGAGGCCAAGACCGGCGTCGAGATCGGTTACACGATCCCGAAGGAAGGCGCGCAGATGTTCTTCGACAATCTCGCGATTCCGGCGGACGCGAAGAACGTCGCCGAGGCCTACGAGCTGATCAACTACCTCTACCGTCCCGACGTCGCGGCCAAGGAATTCGAACTTCCTGTCCTACGCCAACGGCAATCTGGCGAGCCAGAAGCTGATCGATCCGAAGATATTCAACGACAAGAACATCTATCCTGACGAAGCGATGCAGAAGAAGCTGTTCGTGATCACCGCGCGCGATCCGGCGACGCAGCGGATCATCAACCGGCTGTGGACGCGGGTGAAGACCGGGCGCTAGGGCTGCGTGTGGGCACGGCGGACATTCGGCTATTGCCTGTGACGAGCTGAGATATTTCAGGCGTTCACAAGATAAATCGAGCAGTCACAACAGCTGATTGGACACCCGTGCAGGTGTGTCCGATAGCCCTCGGTACTCCTTGCGATTGCCGCAGAAGCCAAGATGCCCCGTCCGATTCATTTGGTTCGTGATGATCTCGAGTTTATTGCAGGGCGGGCGCTGGAAACACCCATACGATCTTGCGCCGCGTTGGACGCACTGACTGGGCGAACAATCCTCATCAAAGACGAGACCGTTCAACATGGCCGCTCGTTCAAGTTTCGAGGAGCAATCCTTGGGACGAGAAACGCCGAGCGAGGAGTTGTCGCCGCAGGATCGGGAAACTTTCCGATCGCGGTTGGCCTGGCCGCTCAGGAGCTGGACAAGCCCGCCTGTTTGGTCATGCCCGCGGACGTAGCGGCCTTTAAGAGGGAGCAGGCCCGAGAAACCGGAGCTGAGATAAAAATCGTCGAGCGGTCGGAGTTGGTCGATTGCGCTCGAATGGAGGCCCATCGACGCGGTTGGCGTAACCTGCACGCTTTCGAAAACGTCGAGATGATTGCTGGAAGCTTCACGGTGGGTTCGGAAATCGCAGCTGCCATTCAGGCAAGTAGCCCAGCCTCTGATGCCGTGATTGTTGCCTGTGGTGGCGGTGGGCTGGCCGCTGGCGTTGCCCTTGCTTTGCGCTCCTGGTCCATTCCGGCTGCAATCTATGTTGCAGAACCGGAGACCCACCAGCGCTACGCGCGTGCCCGTGAGGTTGGCGTTCGTTCCGATCCGGATTGATCCTCGTGGAGATACGGTATGCGATGCTTTGCGCTCCCGCCAGATCGGAGTGCGAGCCTTCGAAATTCTGCAACGGTCAAATGTTCAGGTGTGCGCCGTTAGCGATGAACTTGTGCAACACGCTGCCCGGTTACTCCTTGGGACCTGCGGCATCCGGGTCGAGCCCAGCGGCGCCTTGGCGATGGCGGCAGTCTTGGGAGGTGTCGTCGACAGCGAGCGGTCGCGAATATGGGTAATCGCATGCGGAGGGAACGTACCGTCGCTCGCTCGCGAACGTCTGTGATGCCAATGGCGTCGTCGGACAGTTACCGCCACCGCCGGTGCAGCCAGAGCCACTGATCCGGATATTCGCGGACCCAGCCCTCGACGATGTCGGTGATCGCCTGCATCGTGCCCTGGATGTCGATCTGGCCGGATGCGTCGAACACCGGCTTCACTTCCTCGGTGACTTCGCCGCGGAAACGGCCGTCGGGCAGGCGGATGATCCGGGTGCCGTGGATCGGGCAATCGATCTGTCGGCGCAAGCGTGCCAGCAGCGGATTCGCGGTGGTCTTGCGGCCGAAGAAGGTCACGGGAACGCCGTTGGTCAAATACTGGTCGACCAGCATCGCGACGTGCTGGCCACGCTGAAGCGCCTGCGCCAGCTTGAGCGGCGCGTCGCGGCCAGCCGGGACCAGCGTGCCCAGGTTGACTGCGCGGATGCGTTCGATGGCGCGGTCGGCGGCTTCGATGTTCGGCCGCCGGAACAGGATCGTAGCATCGAGCCCATGTGCCGCCGCGGCAATCGGAGAGAGCTCCCAGTTGCCGAGATGTGCGGCAAAGAACAAGGCCGGCTTGCCGTCGTCACGCAACTGGTCGAACAGTTGCTTGCTGCGCGCCGAGAATTCGACGCGACCCGGCTTGTCGGGATTCTGGGGATCGTGGTCCCAGATGCGGTCGATGTGCGCGAATTCGGCCCCGATGCGTCCGAGGTTATGCCAGACGCCTGTCAGGATATCTTCGATCTCCTGCGGTGACTTTTCCGGGAAAGCGGCCGTGAGGTTCTCGCGGCCGATGCGATCCTCGCGCAGCCGGCGGCCGATGAAATGCGCGGCGCGGCCGAAGAACCGTGCGGTCTTCTCCGGATCGAAATAGCGCGTGGTGCGCAGCAGGCCGATCGTCAGCCCGCCGATCGCCGCATCGGTCACAGGTTTTGCGGCATCACGCAGATGCGCGCGGGCGCGAAGGAGCAGGCGTTTCATCTGATAAGGCGAGGGCGCTAGGCCGGCTCGCGCGTCAGGATCAGCGAAGCGTTCTGCCCGCCGAACCCGAACGAGTTCGACATCACGGCGGTCACCTTGGCGTCGCGCGCCTTGTTGCCGACCACATCGAACGGGATCGCAGGATCGGGCACCTCGTAGTTGATCGTCGGCGGAATCCGCTGATGCTCGAGCGTGAGCAGCGAGAAGATCGCCTCGACCGCACCGGCGGCCGAGATGGTGTGGCCGACCATCGATTTGTTCGACGACACCGGAATGTTTTTGGTGTGTTCGCCGAACACCGCCGCGGTCGCAAGATATTCCATCTTGTCGTTTTCCGGCGTCGAGGTGCCGTGCGCGTTGATGTGATCGATTTGCTCGGGCTCCATGCCCGCGTCAGCAAGTGTCTTGCGCACGCAGCCGATCGCCGGCTTGCCGTCCGGGGAAGAGCGGGTGCGGTGGAAGGAGTCAGTGAGCTCGCCGCAGCCGGCGACGACGCCCAGGATGCGCGCGCCGCGCGCCATCGCAGCGTCGTAGCTCTCCAGCACCAATGCGCCGGCGCCTTCGGCCATCACGAAGCCGTCGCGGTTCTTCGAAAACGGCTTTGAGGCGCCCTGGGGCGGATCGTTCTGGGTGGAGAGCGCCGAGAGCAGCGAGAAGCGCACCATGGCTTCCGGATTGACCGAGCCGTCAGTCGCGACGCACAGCGTTGCATCGGTCTCGCCCCGGCGGATCGCCTCGACGCCGAGCTGGATCGCGGTCGCGCCGGACGCGCAAGCCGTCGAGAGCGAGATCGGCGACCCCTTGGTGCCAAAGGTCTCGGCGAGGTTGAGCGCGACCGAACCGAAAGTGAAGCGCCGGTGGAAGTGGGCGAACTTGCCGCCGCTGCAGGTCGCCAGATAGTCGATGATGCCAAAGTCCTTGGTCGGAACCTCGCGCGCGACCTCGAGCCGCTGCGGCCACTCGGTTTCGATCGGCGCGACCGCCAGAAACAGCGGGCCGGGGAAGTCGCCCTTGCTACCGATGCCGGACTGCTCCAGCGCTTCTTCGGTCGCGATCTCGGCCAGGCGCTGCGACAGGCTGGTCGAGGAGAACGGGTCCACGGTGACGAAATCGACGGCGCCGGCCATCGTCGTCTTCAGACTGTCGAGCGGGAAGCGCGTCACGGTTTTGATGCCGGACTCGCCCGCGCTGAGGCGCTTCCAATTGTCGGTCTTGCCGCCGCCGAGCGACGTCACAATTCCCATTTGCCGGTCACGACGACGATCGGTCGGCCGAATTTATCGCGTGGTGCTGTCATGGTATCCCCGTCGGTGCTTGCGCCGAATTACTTGACGGCCTCGACCAGTGCCATGCCTTCGCCCTGCCAGTGGCCGACCCCCAATACGACAATCTGGGTTGGCGCTTCGGTCTTTTCAACCTCCAGCCCGGTCGGGTCGTTGGCCGGATAGAGCGCGCCGCGCGAGATCGACAACGCGGCCAGCGCGAGCCCGAGCGGGAACTGCGCCTCCATGGTGTGCCCAAAGGTCGTTCCGGTGGCGCGCACGGCAAGGCCGGGATGCTGAGCGAGGAATTCGCGCTCGTCGGCGGTCGCAGGCTCGGCGCCGGTCGCGCCCGTGATCAGCATGGCGTTGCTGACCCCGAGCTGCGGCCACAGCGCCTGCAGCGACTTCGTCACGGCGCCAGGCTGCTTGCGCTTGGCAAGATCGGCGACCACCTTGGTCAGCTTGGCGTACGGCTTGGCGCCGCGCGCCTCGGCGTGCTCGCGCGACTCCATCACCAGGAAGGCGCCGGCGGAGCCGATGGCGAAGCCCGGGTTGTTCCGGCGGGCCCAGACCGACGCGTATTGATCCTTGAGGGCGAAGTCGCCGAACGAATAGAGCATCAAGAGGTCGCCGCGATCGCCGTTGTGGGCCGCGCCGACCAGCGCGATGTCGCTCTGTCCGGCCCCGATGCGCGCGACGGCGATCCGCGCGGCGTCGATGCTCGCGGCTTCCTCGCCCATGAAGGTGCGCGACGTCCCGCACACGCCGTGAACGATCGCGATGTTGCCGGCGAGCAGGTTCGAGAGCTGCGCCAGGAACAGCGTCGGGCGCAACTCGTTCATCAGCTTCTCGTTGAGGACGGCAGGCGGCAGCTTGCCCTGCGCATCGGCGTTCATGATCGCCAGGTCGACATTGAGATCACGCTCGCCGCCACCGGCCGCGATGATCATGTCCATCCGCGACAGGATTTCCTGATTGCCTTTGGACGCCGGCGGAATCAAGCGCCAGCCCGGCGGCGTAGGTGCCGATCCGCTGCCATGTCTCCATCTGACGCTGATCGCCCTTCTTCGGGATCTGGGCGTCGAAGCTGACGGGGGCGATCGGATGGATCACGTACGGCGCGAGGCGTTTCTCGTCGGCATTGACGCGCTTGGCGCCGAGCGCCTCCCAATGCGCATCCAGCCCCTCGCCGAGCGAGGAGAGCAGGCCGACGCCGGTGATCCAGACTTCCTTCTCAGCCATTACTCATTGCCTGCAGCGGAAACCCGATCTTGTTGGCGAGCGCATCCATGTGCACACGCAAGTCCGGGCTGGGGAAGGGGATATGGCGGAAGGTCAGCTCGGCGTTGCACTTGAGCTCCTTGCCGACGCGGACTTTCGCCGAGGTCACGGTGAAGCCTGAACCTTCGTGTTCAATCTTGGCTTCGATCGTCAGTACCGAGCCGGGGCTGACGAAGCCACGCATCTTGGCTTCCTTGACCATGGCGAGGAAGGGCATGCGCTCGAACTTGGTCAGACCGAGGATCAGCCAGCCCGAGCTCTGGGCCATTGCTTCGGTGAGCAACACGCCGGGCATGATCGGGTAGCCCGGGAAGTGCCCCGCGAACACAGAGTGGCTGTCCGGCGGGACATCCGCCTCGACGACAATGGTCTTTGCGTCGAGGTTGAGGTCGACGATCCGATCGATCAGCTGAAAAGTTTCAAGCTGCATGATGGCGATTACGAGGCCGAGCCCGTGCCTGCGTTCTTGGCCGCAACCAACTCGTCGATGCGGTCGGCGAGATTCTGCAACACGAAGTACTGCTCCGTCGTGGCCTTGCCGTCGTTGACCTCCTGGGTCCACTTCTCAAGCGGCATCTTGATCCCGAAGGCCTTGTCGATGGCAAAGGCGATGTCGAGGAAGTCGAGGCTGTCGATCCCCAGATCGTCGATCGCGTGGCTCTCCGGCTTGATCGTATCGCGCGGGATGTCGCAGGTCTCCGCGATAATGTTGGCGATCTGCTCGAATGTGGAGGACATCATTAAGCCTTTGATATATTGAAGGTAATTCCGGGTCGGCTCGGAGGAGGCGGGCGCGGTGCCCCGGATTGCCTGATTGCTGCTGCCGGAGTCGTGTGCCCGTATATCGGAGCAGGGCCGTTAGTTCAATGGAGCTTGGCCGGCCGGGCGAGGACGGTTTTTGGGTACGGTTCCGGCCTGCCTAGCTACGTGGCATCACCGTAATCTTCGCGCAATCCCGGCGTCCCATCAGCACGCAATCCTGGGTCTTGCGCAAATCGGCGATGCTCATGGCGAGCCAGATACCGATCGCAGTGAGCGCTACGGTGAAGGCGAAGGCGGCGATGTTGGCAAGCATGCGCTGGCGGAAATCGTCCGGCTCCTCGCGCGGCCTCTCATAACGGGAGAGGTCGTTGGCGACGGAAACAGGAGCGACGGAAGCCGGGCGGGTCGATCGGACCGCCTCCTCGCGCTTGCCGGGCGGCTGCGCCGAGGTACGCGGCCGGAATTTGAGCACCACGTGCTCGTCATCCGAGGAAATTGGCCGCTGCGTCTTCACTGTTGTCAGTCCGGTCGCGTCGTCGCTTATGTTTAGCATGTTCGCTGCGCTTCACACCTAAAATCTTGATGCGCGCAGAGGTGGTATTTATCCTTCGATGGTCTCGTGGAACCGACTGTAGTCAATGCGCAGACGGCCGTCGTCGGTCGTCTGCAGGATCTCGGCATAGCGATGGCCGAAGCGTACGTCAGAATTTTCGTACGACTTTCGCGCATGCACAGTTTGCGCTGCAACGTCGTCATAGCCCGACACGAAGAGGCCGAGCCCGGCATTGACGGCTTTCAACTCCGCAGCGTCGAGGCCGTGGAGCGGGCTGTCCTGGTCGATCACATGAAACAGGGTCCAGCTCAGCGCCAGCGCCGGGCTCTCGCTGCGCAGGAGCGGCAGTTCGTAGAACCGGCGGTATGGCATGCCTTCCTTGCTGACGCCGTTCTTGAACAGCCACAGCCGCGCGGTGGCATTGGCGATGATGTTGTGCCGCTCGTTGGCCAGGCGGATCATCAACGTGAGCTGGCCCTCATGGTCCGAGATCACGGGATTGTCGGCGAACAGCAGGCGTGCGCTCGGCCGCGAGAAGCGGGCGAAGATCAGCCCGGTCATCAGCGACATCGAGAAGATCCCGGTGAAGAGTTCGATGGTGGCGATGAAGTGCCCGTAGTGCGTCTGCGGGTGCATGTCGCCATAGCCCGCGGTCGAAAGTGTCTCGATGCTGAAATAGAGGTAGTCGATGTATTGGCCGTCAGGCACGTTGGCGATCGGATGATCGCCGAGCCAATACAACAAGGCGAAGACGGCATTGAAGGTGATGAACACCAATGCTGCACCGCCAATAAACGCGGGCCAGGATGCGGTCATGCAGCGATGGCTGATGTCTGCCCAGAAGCTCAGCTCCAACCCCTCGGTCACGACCTCGCGGTTGCCGAAACGGATCATGCGCGCCTTCACGCGATCGCTTGTTCTCAAAGCCATTCCGCCGAACCGGCTCTTTCGTCTGCCTGTGCCATCATGTCATAATGGAACCCATTCCGGAGTGCAGGTCAAACGGGAGCACAAATCATGGCCCATACGCGCGAGCCCTACGTCAAACCGGTCCCGATCATGTCGCTGCGACCGACCCAGATGACGGTCGGCATGCAGGAGGTGAAGGAGAAGCGGAAGCGCTGGCGCGAGCACAGTTCGGACAAGAAGCGCGCCGAACTCCTGGGCAAGCACATGATCCCGGTGGTCCATGGTCCGGACGATCGCTACTACGTGGTCGACCACCATCACATGGCGCGGGCGCTGCACGAGGAGGGCGTCAAGGACATCCTGGTCACTGTGATCGGCGATCTCACGATGGTCGAACGTGACGTGTTCTGGGGCGTGATGGACAACAAGCGCTGGGTCTATCCCTATAATGCAAAGGGCGAGCGCTGCCACTTCAGGGACATTCCGAAATCGATCAAGGATCTCAAGGACGATCCGTTCCGCAGCCTCGCCGGCGAGATGCGCCGGGCCGGCGGCTTTGCCAAGGACACGACGCCATTCAGCGAATTCCTGTGGGCCGACTTCCTGCGCCGCCACATCCCGCGCAAGACCGTGGAGAACAATTTCGCCAAGGCGCTGGAGAAGGGGTTGGCGCTGGGCCGGGGCAAGGAGGCGGTCTATTTGCCCGGATGGTGTGGGCCGGCATCTGACGACTGACCGGGCGCGACCTCCGGTCCGTGTTGGTCCTCCCTGCCGCCGAGCGCGTGGTGCAGCCACCGCTCGGTCCGCTTGCCTAAGGTCAGCAGCAGGAATGCCAGCACGAGCGCGGTGATGACGATCGGCCAGTGTCCGGCGCCGCAGACGATCCCGACGCAGGCGGCGAAGAACGCGCATGCGGCGCTGGTCAGGCCGTGGACGTGATAGCGGTCGCCCCGTCGGACGATCACGCCGGCGCCAAGAAAAACCGATGCCGGTCAGCACACCCTGGATTACGCGGCTGACCGCATCGGTGAATTTTCCGGGATCGACCGCCTGCAAGGCCAGCAGCACGACCGTGGCCGTCGAGAGGCTGACGAGACCCAGTGTCTTCAGCCCGATCGGCTTGCCGCGCAGGTCGCGGTCGAGCCCGATCGCGCTGCCGGCAAGAGTGGCTGCGCCGAGACGCAGGATGATCTCGCTCCAGTCTACCAAGGCGCCCTCTATTTCGGCTGCCGGCCGAGCATGTAGAACTCGGCGTTCGGCCGCATGCCGGTGACGTTCGCTAGCCGGTTCGAAAGCGCGAAGAAGGCTGCGACCGCGGCGATGTCCCAGACGTCGTCGTCGCTGAAGCCGTGGGCGGCGAGCGCGGCGAAGTCCGCCTCCGAGACTTCCTCGGCCGCGCGGCTGACCTTCATCGCGAAATCGAGCATCGCGCGCTGTCGCGGCGTGATGTCGGCCTTGCGGTAGTTGATCGCGATCTGGTCGGCGATCTCAGGGTTCTTGGCGCGGATGCGCAGGATCGCGCCATGGGCGATCACGCAATACTGGCACTGGTTGGCGGCGCTGGTCGCCACCACGATCATCTCGCGTTCGGCCTTGGAGAGGCCGGAGTCCTTTTCCATCAGCGCGTCGTGATAGGCAAAGAACGCGCGAAACTCGTCGGGGCGGTAGGCCAGAGTGAGGAAGACGTTCGGCACGAAGCCGGACTTCTCCTGCACCGCCAGGATGCGGGTGCGGACATCCTCGGGGAGCTTGTCGAGAGCAGGCGTCGGGAAGCGTTTTGCGGTCGGCTGCGTCATGAGATGGTTCCGGCGTGCCGCGGGGACGCGGCGTCACGCGAAACCATAGTGGATGACGGCTTGGGCGCAAGGCGCATCGGCGTCCTGCCATAATGACGTCAGCGCAGTGGCTTCTTCAGGAGCGAGAAGCGGTCCGGATCGAGGCCCAGTGACGGCTGCAGCATCGGCGCCTCGGCAGGCGCCACGGTGCGCGGCGGTGCGGGAGCGTTGAAGTTGGCGTCGCTCTGCGTGTCGCGATGCGAGGTGGCGCCGCGCCAGCGCTCCAGCACGGCGCTGACGAAATGCATGTCATGGCCGGCGGTGACCGACGGCACCGTTGCGATGGTGGCTTCGCCGCGCGGCAACTGGTGCGGCGGCACCTCCTTGAAGCGCAGCCGGGTCGGCAGTGCCACGCCTTCGCCGAACGCCAGCACTTCGCGAGTGCCGAGCGAAGGCACGAACGACAGCAAATTGGCGGCGGCATCCGACACCGCGGAGCGCAGCAGCGCCTGGTCGCGGTCGTTGGCAAGCCGCATCGTGAACAGCGTGTTGCACTGGGAGATGATGGTCGCGTCGAGCTCGGCCGGACGCTGGGTGATCAGGCCGAGATAGACGCCGTATTTGCGGCCTTCCTTGGCGATGCGCGACACCGCCTTGCGGGTCGGCCCGAAGCCGATGTTGCGGTCCGCGGACGCGTAGCGGTGCGCTTCCTCGCAGACGAACAGCATCGGCGAGACGCCGTCGCTCCACAGCCCGAAATCGAACGCCATCCGACACAGCACCGACACCACGGAATCGACGACTTCGGCCGGGAAGCCCGCGAGCTGCATGATGGTCATCGGCTTGCCGTTGGCGGGCAGGCGGAACAGATGGCTGATCACCTCGGCCATGGTGTCGCCGCCGACATTGGCGTTGTCGAACATGAAGGCGTAGCGCGGATCGTTGCGCACCGCGTCGATACGCGAGATCAGCTTGTGATAGATGATGCGCGAGGAGCGGTTCTCGAGCTTGCCCATGCGCTCGTCGATCAGCGAGATCAGGTCGACGAGGCGATAGGGCACCGGCGTATCCACGGTGTAGCCGACCTGCTTGGGGTCGACCCGCTTGAGCCCGAGACCGACCCGGTCGGAGTTCTGGTACTGGGTGTAGATGCCCTTCGCCATCGGTATCACTTCGGCGAGGATGTCGAGCTCTTCGGGCACGCCAGGCCGGCCGCCGAACAGCACGTCGACGATCTCTTCGAAATTGAACAGCCAGAACGGCAGCTTCAGGTTTCGCGGGTTGAGCACCTGCGCGCGCTCGCCGAAGCAGCGGCCGTATTCGTTGTGCACGTCGAGCAGGAAGATGCGCAGGTTCGGCCGCGACTTCAGGATCTCGTTGAGCAGCAGCGACACGCCGGTGGATTTGCCGACGCCGGTCGAGCCGAGCACCGCGAAGTGCTTGGAGAGCATCTCCTCGACGTCGACATAAGCGATGACCGAACGGTCCTGCTGCAGCGTGCCGACATTGATCTGGTCCGAGCCGCTCGGCGCATAGACCGTGCGCAGCTCCTGGTTGGTGATCAGATCGGTGCTGTCGCCGATGGTCGGATAGTGGGTGACGCCGCGCTGGAACTTCGGGCGATCGCCGCCGAGGATTTCGCCGAGCAGGTCGACCGAGGCGGTCGCCATGTATTCGTCGGACGCCGGCAGGTTCTCGCACGACACTTCGGTGATCATGGCAACGATGACCGAACTCGCGCAGCGGATGCTGACGAACCGGCCGACGGTCGCGCGCATTTCCGAAAACTGCATCTGGCCGCCCGTCAGCAGCCCAACCCGGGCCTGCGAGCCGCGCACAGAGATCACACGTCCGAAGGATGTCACAGTTCCAGCCTGGCTCGTTCGCAAAATCTAAATGTCCGGACCAATATGCGCGCCCGGGTTTGGAAAAACCGTTAAATCGCCGAGGGTGCGCATCGGCAAAATCTACACCTTCCCGGTGACGATTTGTTTCTATCGTGCAGCGAGATTGCGCTCGGTCGCGCCTATCGGCGGCGAAATCGTCGCTTTCCGGCACAGCCGGGTTTGTTTCGCGGTTTTTCCGTTAAGGCGGGATTCACCATCTTCGAGGAGTGCATCGGCAGCTCCGTAGGTTTACGGAGGTTTCGGCGCGATGGGTTACGCCCTGTCTCCAGGTATCGTGTAACCGATTGCTAACTGCGAGTTGTAACGACCTTTCCATCAGTGCTGCGTAACGATGCCGCGCCCGGGAGAGATCAGCGTGCGCATCGAACACCGCAATTCATCGTCAGGAAATGCCGACGCCGGCTCGACCAAGGGGCTGGCGTTCTGCGCCGGCCTGCTCGTCGGCAGCCTGTTCGGAAGCGTGACCGCGCAGTGGAGCGAGCGCGAAGGCCTGTTGATGGCGGCCTTCGCGATCATGGCCGTGATCGTCTTCCTGTTGCTGAAGCGGCATGAAATCTCCGACGCGCGGCTCGCCACCGAACGTCGCAATCTCATGACCGCCGTGGACAACATTCCGCAGGGGCTCGTGCTTTACGATGCATCGGCGCGCATCATCATCTGCAACCGTCCGTACATCGAGATGTTCGGGCTCTCGCCCGATGTGGCGAAGCCCGGCTGCACCATGCAGCGGCTGATCGCGCACCGGCAGGAGACCGGCTCGTTCGATGGCGACGTCGACGAATTCTGCGATGCCATTATCCGCAATGTGAAGCTCGGCCGCGGGACGCGTCAGCTGACCGAGGCGCCGGGCGGGCGCGCGATCGAGATCGTCAACAAGCCGCTGCCGGAGGGCGGATGGGTGGCGACCATCGAGGACATCACCGCGCGGACGCGCACCGAGAACAAGATCGCGCATATGGCGCACTATGACGCGCTCACCGATCTGCCCAACCGCCTGCTGTTCCGTCAGCGCCTCGAGCAGGCGCTGAACGTGATCGGACCCGACGAACAGATCGCGGTCATGTATATCGACATCGATGAGTTCAAGAGTGTCAACGACGCGCTCGGCCATCAGATCGGCGACGAGCTGCTGAGGGCCATCGCCGAACGCCTGCGCTCCTGCGTCGGGGAGGCCGATGTCGCGGCGCGGCTCGGCGGCGACGAGTTTGCCGTGATCCAGACTGCGGTCCGCGATCAGACCGAGACCATGCAGCTGCTGGCCGCGATCTATCAGACCATCCGCCAGCCGGTCGATTGCAGCGGGCACCTGATCACGACCGACGCCAGCATCGGCATCGCAGTCGCGCCCGCCGACGGCCTCGACCTCGATCAATTGCTGCGCAACGCGGACCTCGCGCTCTATGGCGCGAAGAGCGATGGCCGCCGCACCTACCGGTTCTTCGAAGCCGGCATGGACGCGCGTGCCAAGGCGCGGCGCAGCCTCGAACTGGAATTGCGCCAGGCCATCGCCGACGGCAGCTTCGAGCTGCACTATCAGCCGCTGCTTCATCTCGAGGACAGTCGCGTCAGCTGCTGCGAGGCGCTGGTGCGCTGGCGGCATCCCGAGCGCGGCACCATCTCGCCGGCGGATTTCATCCCGGTCGCCGAGGATACCGGCCTGATCAACGATCTGGGGCACTGGGTGCTCAACACCGCGTGCCGGGAAGCCGTGAACTGGCCGGATCACATCAACGTCGCGGTCAATGTGTCTCCGATCCAGTTCAAGAGCCAGACGCTGGCGCTGAACGTCGCGGCCGCGCTCGCGGCGTCGGGGCTCGCGCCCTCGCGGCTCGAGCTCGAGATTACCGAAGCCGTGCTGATCCGTGACGACGAGGCCGCGCTCGATATCCTGCATCAGCTGCGCGAGCTCGGCGTCCGGATCGCGCTCGACGATTTCGGCACCGGCTATTCGTCGCTGAGCTATCTGCAGCGCTTCCCGTTCGACAAGATCAAGATCGATCGCGCTTTCATCAAGAACCTTGCGGGGACCGGCGCGTCGTCCACCATCGTCCGGGCCGTCGTGAACATTGCTGCCGCAAGCGACATGACGACGACCGCGGAGGGCGTCGAGACCGAGCAGCAGCGCAATCTGCTGCGCACCCTCGGCTGCACCGAGATGCAGGGCTTTCTGTTCAGCCGGCCGGTGCCGGATGTCGAAATCCGCAAACTGCTGTCGTTGCATCGCGAGAGGGCCGTCTCGGTCGCATGACCGCCGGCCCCGGCCGCTTTCAATATGTGATTTCAGCCACGGAATGCCGCGCGAGCGCCGACCATCTTGTCGATACGCAACAAGAGGGCTCCGCCATGTACATTCTCGTGAACGCGCTTCTCGTTCTAGCAATCGCATTCTTCTTCTTCCTGCCGATGACCGATCGCCGTACCGCGCGCATGAAGCTCAGCATGGTGTGCGCGCTCGCGGTCGCGTTGACGGTGTCGGCGACCCTATCCCGGCCGCACGGTCCGGCACCGGTGATGGTGTCCAAGGGCTAGGCACGGATGCTGCCCTCAACGGCTGCCACAATTTCTGGGATCAACATTTTGTTGACGGGACCTAATCCTTTGTACACTAGTACAAATCGACGCCCGCCGCTTGCCGCCCGAGCTGAAGAGGTCGGTCCGGCGTGGTCACGGAGGGAGCCCGCCCCATGCAGCCGGAACCGATCTTCGATCTCGCTCATCTCGGGCACATGGAGCTGCTGACGCCGAAGCCCGACGAGAGCCTGAAGTTCTTCGTCGATGTCATGGGCATGACGGTCAGCGGCCGGAAGGGCGAGTCGGTCTATCTGCGCGGCTGGGACGATTACGAGCGCTACTCGCTGAAGCTGACCGCGTCGAAGACCTCCGGCATGGAGCACATGGCGCTGCGGGCCCGCAGCCCGCAGGCGCTCGAGCGCCGCGTCGCCGCGCTGAAGGGCTCGGGCTTCGACATCGGCTGGATCGATGGCGACATGGGGCAGGGACCGGCATTCCGCTGCCGCGATCCCGACGGCCACGTCATCGAGCTCTATTACGAGACCGAATGGTACGAAGCGCCGACCGAGCTGAAGCCCGCGTTGAAGAACCAGGCGCAGCGCTTTCCGGCGCGCGGCGTCAACGTCCGCCGGCTCGACCATCTCAACTGCCTCGCGGTCGACATCAAGGCCAACCGCCTGTTCTTCGAGACCTACCTGGGGTGCCGCACCACCGAGCAGATCGTGCTCAACGACGGCACGGAAGCGGCGATGTGGATGACGATGTCGAACAAGAGCTACGACTTCGCCTATACCCGCGATCATTACGGCAAGATGGGCCGCTTCCATCACGTCACCTACGCGCTCGACAGCCGCGAGGAGATCTTGCGGGCCGCGGATATTTTTCTCGAGAACGGCGTGCATATCGAAACCGGACCGCACAAGCATGCGATCCAGCAGACGTTCTTTCTTTACGTCTACGAGCCCGGCGGCAATCGCGTCGAGGTCGCCAATGCAGGAGCCCGCCTGATCCTCGCGCCGGACTGGAAGCCGATCGTGTGGACCGAGGAGGAGCGCAAGAAGGGCCAGGCCTGGGGGTTGAAGACGATCGAGTCGTTCCACACCCATGGCACCCCGCCGGTGAAAGAATAGAGCGCGCGTTCACTGCGCCGTCGTGCAATCCACGCGTTCGGTATCATGCATCTCATTGCGGAATGCTGCACTGCGCGCAGCAGCATTGCCTCGTCTCGGGCGTTTGGTGTTAGGCTGCACCTCGTAACGTCAGAGGAAAACGTCGATGAGCGAACACACGACGGACAAGCGCGTGCGAGAGGCGTCTCGCAGGCGATTTCTTCAGGCGGGTGCGGCACTGGCCGGAGGCTCCGCGATGGCGGGAGTTGCCGGTTCTCCTGCGCTTGCCGAACAGGGGAAGAATCTTCCGCCCAACGTGCCGGAATGGATGAAAGCGCCCGGCGATCCGATGGGAAGCCAGCCCTATGGCACGCCATCGGAGCACGAGAAGGGCGTCGTCAAGAACATCTCGAAGACGCTGCCGCAATACATCTCCGCGTCGGGCCGCACGCCGTTGCAGGAGCTCGACGGCATCATCACGCCGAACGGGCTGTTCTACGAACGCCACCACGGCGGCGTGCCGACCATCGATCCGGCCGAGCACCGGCTGATGTTGCACGGCATGGTCGATCGCCCTCTGGTGTTCACGATGGAGGACATCCGCCGCTTTCCGTCGCAGTCGCGCATCCACTTCCTCGAGTGCTCCGGCAATCCGGTCTACACCAAGCCCTACGGCAAGACGGCCTCCGACCTCGTCGGCCTGCTGAGCTGCGCGGAATGGACCGGCGTGCCGTTGAAGACCGTGCTGGACGAAGCAGGCCTGCAGGCGGGCGCCAAATGGATCGTCGCCGAAGGCGCCGATGCCGCCGCGTTGACGCGCTCGATCCCGATCGAGAAATGCCTCGACGACGCCATGCTGGTCTACAGCCAGAACGGCGAGCGGCTGCGTCCGCAGCAGGGCTATCCGCTGCGCCTGTTGCTGCCGGGCTTCGAGGGCAACATGAACGTGAAATGGCTGCGCCGGCTCAAGGTGGTCGCCGAGCCGGCCTATTCGCGCGAGGAGACCTCGAAATACACCGACCCGATGCCGGACGGCACGTCGCGCGAATTCACCTTCTACATGGAGGCCAAGTCGATCATCACGCGGCCGTCCGGCGGTCAGAAGCTGACCACTCACGGCTTTCACGAGATCACCGGGATAGCCTGGAGCGGCCACGGCAAGATCAAGAGCGTCGAGATCTCGCTCGACGAAGGCAAGAGCTGGCAACAGGCCGAGCTGCAGGAGCCGGTGCTGACGCGCGCGCTGACGCGCTTCCGTTTGCCCTGGCACTGGGACGGCACCCCCGCAGTGATCCAGAGCCGCGCCATCGACGAGACCGGCTACGTGCAGCCGACGCTGGCGGAATTGGTGGCGGTACGCGGTCTCAACTCGTTCTACCATAACAACGCGATCTGGCCCTGGCGCATCGATGCGAATGGCGAGGTGACCAATGGCCAGGCGTAATCTGAAGACCGCCGCGCTGGTGAGCGCGATCGCGATGCACGGCGTCGCCGTTCATGCCGAGGAGCGCTACGGCATCGGCCGCGAGGCGACGCCGGCGGAGATCGCCGGCTGGAACATCGACATCGGCCGTGACGGCACGGCGTTGCCGCCGGGTAGCGGCAGCGTCGAGCGCGGCCGCATCGTGTTCAGCGAGCAATGCGCGGCGTGCCATGGCGACAGCGGGCAGGGCGGCGTCGGTGATCGCCTGGTTGGCGGACAGGGCACGCTGGCGAGCCCAAAGCCGATCCGCACCGTCGGCAGCTACTGGCCCTATGCCTCGACCTTGTTCGACTATATCCGCCGCGCGATGCCGCAGAACGCGCCACAGTCGCTGAGCAATGAGGACGTCTACGCGGTGTCCGCCTACATCCTCAGCCTCAACGGCATCGTTCCCGCCAATGCGGTGCTCGATGCGAAGTCGCTCGCCGCCGTCAAGATGCCGAACCGCGACGGGTTCGTCTCCGACCCGCGGCCTGACGTCCATAATCGGTGAAGTGCGGGCCGTGCCGCAGTCGCGCGCCGCGGTCGTCGTGCCGCGCCGACGGCTGCCTCGCGGCATTGTGACCTGGTGGTCCCTGCATCGGGGGTTTGGCCGTCACCACATTAATTCTGGGCACAGGGACGGCGCTGCCGCCCTTGCGTACTTTCTTTGTTAAATTTCAATTGATGCATCGGAGAGGTCCTATGGCCGGACTCAAGGCCGTTGCAGCCGCTGTGCTGCTCGTGGGAATGACGTTCACGCCAGTCTCGGCCCAGATCTCGGAGCCGGCGCTTTTCGACGCGCAGAATCCGGGGCGGAGCGCGATCAACGGCGGCGCCCTGACGCCGTGGGGTGAGGCCCAGCAGGCGGCGCAACGTGGCGGCAACCCGGCGAATGCCTATGGGGCCATGCCGGCGGCGCCGTCCTCGTCTTGCGCACGCTACCATTCGTTCGATCCTGCGTCCGGCACCTTCCTTGGCCGCGACGGTCGCCGCCATCCCTGCCAATAGGGCCCTGCACCACGCTTGGCTGTCGTTCTTGGCGGTGGATAAGCGCGTCGGCCGTCGCGCCGCGCCCG
Source organism: Bradyrhizobium sp. JR3.5 (assembly GCF_054057015.1). NCBI lineage: Bacteria > Pseudomonadati > Pseudomonadota > Alphaproteobacteria > Hyphomicrobiales > Nitrobacteraceae > Bradyrhizobium > Bradyrhizobium sp. JR3.5. The sequence continues at coordinate 2,935,885 of NZ_JBSRYV010000001.1, read as the reverse complement.
AACGCCCGGACGTCGGGCGCGTTATAGTCCGCAGATCGTGTCGGGCCCCGCCGGGCCCGAGCGGCGGAGGGCAGCTGGCGTGACAGACACCCTGGCCGGTTTCTGGGACCGAAAGTCAACCGCGGATCTGCTGCGGGAAGCGGCGCGTGCCGATGGCGACGCGGAGACGCCGGTCTTCAAGCGCTCGCTCTCGGCGTTGCAACTGGTGACGCTCGGTATCGGCGGCATCATCGGCGCCGGCATCTTCGTGCTGACGGGCCATGCGGCGGCCGCGAATGCCGGACCTGCCGTCACGCTTTCCTTCATGCTTGGTGCCGTCGCTTGCGCCTTCGCCGGCCTGTGCTACGCCGAGATGGCGTCGACCGTGCCGATCTGCGGCAGCGCGTATACTTACGCTTATGCCACGCTCGGCGAACTGATCGCGTGGATCATCGGCTGGGACCTGATCCTCGAATATGCGGTCGGCGCGATCGCGGTCTCGATTGGATGGTCCGGCTATTTCGTCAGCTTGATGCGCGATTTCGGCATCAACCTGCCGCAGCAATTCACCTCGGCGCCGCTCGCCTACGACGCCAACACCGGTGTGTGGTCGTCGACCGGTGCGGTCATCAACATCCCGGCGATGGCGATCATTGCTTTCGTCACCGCGCTGCTCGTGGTCGGCATCCGCGAGTCCGCGCGCTTCACCAGCTTCGTCGTCGTGGTGAAGCTCGTCGTCATCGCATTGTTTCTCGCGACTGCAGCCTCCTCGGTATCGCTGGGGAACTGGGTGACGGCGGGCAATCCGGAGGGCACGCTGATCCCGCCGAACGCCGGTCCCGGCGTATTCGGCTGGTCCGGCGTGGTCCGCGGCGCGGCGGTGGTGTTCTTCGCCTATATCGGCTTCGACGCGATCTCGACCGCGGCGCAGGAGGCGAAGACGCCGGAGCGCGACATGCCGATCGGCATTCTCGGCTCGCTCGTCATCTGCGCCGCGCTCTATGTCGCGGTCGGCTTCGTGCTGACCGGCATCGTACCGTACGACAAGCTCAGCGTGCCCGATCCGATCGCCGTCGGCATCGATGCAGTTGGCATCGGCTGGCTCGGGCCCTTCATCAAGCTCGGCATCCTGTTCGGGCTGACATCGGTGATCCTGATCATGCTGCTGGCGCAGCCGCGGATCTTCCGCGCCATGGCGCATGACGGGCTGCTGCCGGGCATCGCTGCAAGGATCCATCCGCGTTTCCAGACGCCCTATATCTCGACCATCTTTGCCGGCAGCGTCGCTGCAATTCTCGGCGGGCTGTTGCCGATCGGGCTGGTCGGAGAGCTCGTCTCGATCGGCACGCTGTTCGCATTCACCGTGGTCTCGATCGGAACCCTGGTGCTGCGTCTGCGCGATCCGGACTTGCCGCGCCCGTTCAAGGCGCAGGCGATCTGGCTGGTGGCGCCGGCTGCCGCGGGAACCTCGCTGTTCCTGATGTTCGGCCTGCCGCTCGACACCTGGATCAGGCTCGCGGTGTGGCTCCTGATCGGGCTTGTGATCTATGCGGCCTACGGCAGACGCCACAGCCGGCTGCGGGCGAGGGGCGGGGTGTAGTAAATCAAGCGCGGCGGCTCCGCGAAGAAGCTGTCGTCCCTGCGAAAGCAGGGACCCATACGCCGCGGCGGGCGTTATGGATGGGATTCGTCATTCCAACGCAGCAAACCAATCAACATGCGTGGTTATGGGTCCCTGCTTTCGCAGGGACGACAACGAATTTGTTGCGGCATTGAAAGTCAAATGTCCGCGGCCAGGTTCATTCAATCGCGTGCAATGCGCGGCGGATCGCTTCGAAGATCGGCTCGATCTGGTCCTCGGTGATGATCAGGGGCGGTGAGATCATCAATGTATCGGCGTCGGCGCGGATTAGGATGCTATCGTCATCGTAGCATCGCCGGGCGCATTCGGGACAGCGCATACCGACCGCGCCGTCGCGCGGCTTCAGATCGATCGCGGCCGGGCAAGCGGCCGCGTGCGTCGGCTGATGGAAAGTCAAGGCCGTTGCGGCGCGCGACGAGCCTGTAGTGCGCGGGCGCGCGGCCTGCTACACTTGCTCGCTCCGATAGAAGGAACATACGCCGCACCCAAACGGCGCAATCGGGGGAACTCCAATGCGAAATCCACAAACGGGCGCGCGATGGATGGTCGCGGCCATTGTCGCGATCGGCGTCACGACGTCAGCTCCTGGCCACGCCGCGTCGGTTGCGCCGGTCGCCGCCGAGAACGGCAGGGTGGTATCCGCGCAGCATCTCGCGACGCAGGTCGGCATCGAGGTGTTGAAGCGGGGCGGCAACGCGGTCGACGCCGCCGTCGCGGTCGGTTACGCGCTGGCGGTGGCCTATCCCGCCGCCGGCAATCTCGGTGGCGGCGGCTTCATGACCATCCAGCTTGCCGACGGCCGCAAGACCTTCCTGGATTTCCGCGAGACGGCGCCGAAGGGCGCCACCGCCAACATGTATCTCGACAAGGACGGCAACGTCATCGCCGGCCTGTCGACCAAGGGGCATCTCGCCGTCGGCGTGCCCGGCTCGGTGGCCGGCATGGAATATGCGCGCGAGAAATACGGCACGATGAAGCGCGCGGACGTCATCGCGCCGGCGCTGCAACTCGATCGCCGAGGACGGCTTCGTGCTGGACCAGGGCGACGTCAGCATGCTGCAGACCTCGACCAAGGATTTTCAGGATGATCCGGCCTCGGGCGCGATCTTCCTCAACAACGGCAAGCCGTTCCAGGTCGGCGAGCGGCTGACGCAGCACGAGCTCGCCGAGACGCTGCGCGAGATCAGCAAGCGCGGCACCGACGGCTTTTACAAGGGCTGGGTAGGGGCGGCGATCGTCGCCTCGAGCCAGGCCGGCAAGGGCCTGCTCACCCAGGAGGATCTCGACAATTACAAGGTTCGCGAACTCGCGCCGGTCGAATGCGACTATCGCGGCTACCACGTGGTCTCGGCACCGCCGCCAAGCTCGGGTGGCGTGGTGATCTGCGAGATCCTGAACATCATCGAGGGCTACCCGCTGAAGGAGCTCGGCTACCATTCCGCGCAGGCGGTGCACTACCAGATCGAGGCGATGCGCCACGCCTACGTCGATCGCAACAGCTATCTCGGCGACCCCGACTTCGTGAAGAATCCGCTCGAGCGTTTGCTCGACAAGAATTACGCCGCGAAGATCCGCGCCGTGATCGACCCGACCAAGGCCGGCGTGTCCAAGGACATCAAGCCAGGCGTTCCGCCGCACGAGGGCAGCAACACCACGCACTATTCGATCGCCGACAAGGACGGCAACGCGGTGTCGGTGACCTACACGCTGAACGACTGGTTCGGCGCCAAGGTGACCGCGGCCAAGACCGGCGTGCTCCTGAACGACGAGATGGACGACTTCACCGCCAAGGTCGGCGTGCCGAACCTTTACGGCTTGGTGCAGGGGGAGGCCAATTCCATCGTCCCCGGCAAGCGTCCGCTGTCCTCGATGAGCCCGACCATCGTCACCAGGGACGGCAAGCCGGTCATGGTGGTCGGGACTCCGGGCGGCAGCCGCATCATCACCGCCGTGCTGCTGACGATGATCAACGCCATCGACTACGGCATGGACGCGCAGGAAGCCGTGGACATGCCGCGCTTCCACCAGCAATGGCTTCCGGAGGCGACCAACCTCGAGGACTTCACGCTATCGCCGGACACCCGGAAGATTTTGGAAGGCATGGGCCATAAGTTCGGGCCGCCGCAGCCTGCCAATCACCTCGCGGTCATCATCGTTGGCGCGCCATCGCTGGACGGCAAGCCGGTCGGCAGCAACCGCTTCTATGGGGCGAACGATCCACGCCGCAATTCGGGGCTTGCGGCCGGCTATTGATTGCCGTCGCGCGCTCGCGTGGGGACGGCCGGGCAGGGAGCAACGCTTGCAATACCGGTGGTGCGTCAGGCGACGGCCGTCGACCTGCCGTCGTCGTGCCCGCTCGTGAGCAGCAGGCGCCGGCGGATCGCATCCTCGACCAGGGCCAGCGATTGCCTGGCTTCACGCGCTTCGGCTTCGGCGGCCTGGGCCCGGAACTCGGCGGCGTCGAGCTGCTCCTGTTGGGACTCGATACGCCGCCGGGCCTCCTCGAGTGCCCGGGACGCGTCCCTCAGCTTGCGCTCGGTGGCGGCGATGATTTCGAGCTGCGCCTGTTCGGCGGCCTCGGCGCGCGCCTCGCCGGCGCGGGCTCGGTCCTCGATGCTGCGGAACAGATCCGCTGCCTGATAGACCAAGTCCAAGGCTTCAGTGCCCATCGCTGATGTGGGAGGTCTCGGAAATCCGAGGACGTTCGGGTCGGCCGTAAACGGCCGTCTAAATCCGCGCAGTGCCATGCGAACCAGCCCCCGCGAGTCGCGTGTATGACAACAACTTGCGGTAGTCATGGTTAGCAAACCATTAATCCTGTCGGCCGGCCGGCATTGTCCACCGTTTCTGACGACACAGCGCCTCGAACGGCAGCCGGGTAATGCAAGCGCCCGGCGCGGCCTGCGGTTTTCTTTCGCAACCGGCTCGCCGCGCAAGCGCGGCGATTGGTTGCTGGAGTGCCGTCCGCCGAGCGCCCGGCGAATCGAGGAATGGAAGGCTGGGGGGTCGATGCAGTCCAGCGGAGCGGCCGAGGAGCGGTGAGGGGCTGATTTGGCCGCGCGCGCGAGCCGGGCTCTATGGCATAAGTTTGACGCCCGGCGCGCTTTAATTCTCCTGTGTTGAATTGCAGGTCCATGGTGCGACCGATATACCGGGCGGCCTAAGTGGCACGCAGCGCACTCAGAACGAGCGACGTATTCGCCACGGAAAATCTGGTCGATGAAATTTCTGTTGCGGTTCTTCGGGTTCCTGTTCACCGCAGGAACCATCCTGTTCCTGGCTGGTCTCGCTGCGGTCGCAGGGTTGTTCTGGCATTTTTCCAAGGACCTGCCCGACTATTCGCAGCTCCAGAACTACGAGCCGCCGGTGATGACCCGCGTGCACGCGGCCGACGGATCGCTGCTGGGCGAATTCGCCAAGGAACGCAGGCTCTATCTGCCGATTCAGGCCGTGCCGAAGCTCGTGATCAACGCCTTCCTCGCGGCCGAGGACAAGAATTTCTACGAGCACGGCGGCATCGACTATACCGGCATGGCGCGCGCGGGCGTCTCCTACATCCAGAACTTCGGTTCCAACCGCCGTCCGCAGGGTGCCTCCACGATCACCCAGCAGGTCGCCAAGAACTTCCTGTTGACCAACGAGGTGTCGTTTACCCGCAAGATCAAGGAAGCCCTGCTGGCGATGCGAATCGAGCGGGCCTATTCCAAGGACAAGATCCTCGAGCTCTATCTCAACGAGATCTATCTCGGCCTCGGTGCCTACGGCATCGCGGCGGCCTCGCTGGTCTATTTCGACAAGTCCGTCAACGAACTGACGATCTCGGAAGCGGCCTATCTGGCGGCGTTGCCGAAAATGCCGGCCAGCCTGCATCCGGTGCGCAACCGTGCGCGCGCCATCGAGCGGCGCAATTACGTGATCGACCGCCTGCAGGAGAACGGCTGGATTACCGCTGCGGATGCCGACAAGGCGCGCAAGGATCCGCTGACCGTGACCAACCGCAGCAACGGCGCGCACACCTTCGCTGGTGAATATTTCTCCGAAGAAGTCCGCCGCGACATCTTCGAGCGCTATGGCGAGAAGAAGCTCTATGAGGGCGGCCTCTCGGTGCGCACCACGCTCGACCCCAAGGTCCAGGTGATGGCGCGCAAGGCCATGGTGGCGGGGCTCGTGAACTATGACGAGCAGCAGGGCTATCGCGGCGCGATCCAGAAGCTCGACCTCACCGGCGACTGGGGCGTTCCGCTCGCCGAGATCAAGTCGCTCTCAGACATCTCGCCGTGGCGGATGGCGGTGGTGCTGGAGAGCAACGACCAGTCGGCGCGGATCGGCTTCCAGCCCGGCCGCGAGCTCGGCGGCGCCATCAGCAAGCAGCGCGAGACCGGCATCGTCACGCTGGAAGGCGTGCGATGGGCGAGGGCGTTGTCCGGCCCGTACAAGGGCAAGACGCCGACATCGGTGGCGCAGGTGCTGCAGCCCGGCGACGTCATCTACGCCGATCCGCTGTTCAAGGACGGCAAGGCCGTCGAAGGCCAGTACCGGCTGCGCCAGATCCCCGAACTGTCGGGCGCGATGGTGGCGATGGATCCGCACACCGGCCGTGTGCTTGCGATGGTCGGCGGCTTCTCGTTCGACCAGAGCCAGTTCAACCGCGCGACGCAGGCCTATCGGCAGCCCGGCTCGACGTTCAAGCCGATCGTCTATTCGACGGCGCTGGACAATGGCTACACCGGATCGACCGTGATGATCGACGGGCCGATCGAGATCGACCAGGGACAGGGCAACATCTGGCGGCCGGAGAACTTCTCCACCGGCAAGTATCAGGGCCAGGTCACGCTGCGCAACGCGCTCCGCCTGTCGCTCAACACCGTGACGGTGCGGCTGGCGCAGGAGATCGGCATGCCTGTGATCGGCGAGTATGCCAAGCGCTTCGGCGTCTATGACGAATTGCCGAACTATCTCGCCTACGCGCTCGGCGCCGGCGAGACCACGGTGATGCGGATGGCCACGGCCTATTCGATGATCGCCAATGGCGGCGTCCGCGTGAAGCCGACCCTGATCGACCGCATCCAGGACCGCTACGGCCACACCATCTTCCGGCACGACCAGCGCGAATGCCGCGGCTGCGACGCGCCGGAGGGCTGGAAGAACCAGCCCGAGCCGCAGCTCGTCGACCGCCGCGAAAGGGTGCTCGACGCGATGACCGCCTACCAGATCACCTCGCTGATGGAGGGCGTGATTCAGGCCGGTACCGGCACCGCGCTGAAAGACGTCGGCAAGCCGCTCGCCGGCAAGACCGGCACCTCGAACGAGGCCAAGGACCTCTGGTTCGTCGGCTTCTCGCCGGACCTCGTGGTGGGTCTCTATGTCGGCTACGACAAGCCGCGTTCGCTCGGCCGCAACGCGCAGGCTGGCCACACAGCAGCGCCGATCGCGCGTGACTTCCTGAAGCTCGCGCTGGCCGACAAGCCCGCCACCCCGTTCAAGCAGCCGGTCGGCATCCGGCTGGTGCTGGTTGATGCCAAGACCGGCCTGCGCGCCACGCCTGGTCAGAACCGGGGCGTGGTGCTCGAAGCCTTCAAGCCGGGCCAGGCGCCGCCGTTCTATGATCCGACGTTGGTCGCCGGCACCGATGTGATCGACGGGACCCAGCAGGCCATCCCGCCGGACGCGGGCCGTGCGGTCATGCAGTCCAGTCCAAGCGGGCTGTATTGAGCCCAAACGGCAGGGCATTCGCAGTTCGGGTGGTGCGGCGCTTTGTCAGGGCGCATCACGCCGCCGTGGTCGAACGTGCCGCGCGCGACGCCGACCCAAAATAGAGGCCTCGACCGGAGAACCCCTGAAGCGCGGTGTTTCCTTTCGCGCGCGTGTTGAGCCGTGGATCGCGATGATCAAGGCGCTGCTTGTCGTAGTACGGCTGATCTGGACCGCTCTCGTGGTTGGGGCCGCAACCCTGATGGGCGCGGTCCTTGGATGGGGGTGGCACGGCTGGATTGGTGCCATCGGGCTTGGCACCGTAGGATTTGGCCTTGGGTCGCTGCTTGCAGCCTGCCCCGAAGTGCTGCTTGAACTGCTCGCTGAAATGTAAACCTCTGGCCGAACGCTGATCGCTCGTCCCGGCCGCGATTTTCACGACCATCCCCCGCCATCAATGCTTGCCAAGCGTGGGACCAAGCGGGTAGAAGGTCGCACTCGCGCGGGCGCTGATTTGGCAGGCGAACCCGCTGTACCGAGATGTCCAGTCATCCAGCTAAGCTGTTGATACCACGGACAATTCTTGGGGAATGGTGTAACGGTAGCACAACAGACTCTGACTCTGTTTGTCTTGGTTCGAATCCAGGTTCCCCAGCCAATCTGCCTCAGTGGCGCGATCATCCTCCAAATCCTGACGACTTGCCGGGCGGACCTGCGCCTCAAGCGGGACCGCTCGTGGCGCGACGTGTGCCATGACGGCATCGAGGGTGGATTAGCCCGACGTGATCGACCATGGTCTCACGCCTGTAGTGCGGTCCTTTGCGACAGAGGTTTAAGGTGATGGACGAAATTCTCTATGCCCGCGAGCCGTCGATTGGCGTCGACGAGTTCATCGAGGTGCTGCGCCAGTCGGGCCTCGGCGAGCGGCGGCCGCTGGCGGATGCCGACCGCATGGCGCGCATGATCGCCAATGCGAACCTGATCGTGACGGCGCGGAAGGCGTCCAGGCTCGTCGGCGTCTCGCGCGCGCTGACCGATTTCGCCTATTGCTGCTATTTGTCGGACCTTGCGGTCGATCGGGAGCTTCAGGGGCACGGCATCGGCAAGCGCCTGATCGTGGAAACCCGGCGCCACGCCGGACCTGAATCGATGTGCCTGTTGCTGTCGGCGCCCGACTCGATCGGGTTCTACAAGACCATCGGCATGCCGCAGCCGGACAACGCGTTTCTCTACAAGCGCGAGCGATAGCGGCCGGCCAACGCCTGCCGCGCGCTATCTGATCTCCGCCTTCAGTAGCAGCGAGAGGCAATCGGCCAGCCGTTGCTCGATCTCCCTGTCGTGCAGCGAAAGTGGGCCGGGATCGTTGAGGATCGCGTTGACGAGTGTGCCCAGCACGACCTGGAAGCCGAAGGCGATGCTGCGGGTCTTCGCCGCCTTGCGGTCCTTGCCCATCGCAGGCAGCAGGAGCGGGGTGGCGTGTTCGGTGGTCGCGCGCGCAAGGCTCTTGAAGGTGGTCCAATTCTCCGGCCTGGTGTCGTCGTGCTGGAGCGCGGCGCGCAGCACGCCTTCATGGGCGCGGATCCAGCCGATGACGCCCGACACGACGCGGCGGCAGAGGTCGTCGAGCGCGAGATTGCCGGCGGGACTGTCCATCCGGGCGAGATGCCGCGCGCCGTCCCGAGCCGCCAGCGCGATCAGTGCGTTGAAGTAGGCTTCCTTGCTCTCGAAGCGGCTGTAGAAGGCGCCGACCGTGGCGCCGACCTTGCCGCACAAGGCTTCGATCGACAACTCCGCAAGGCTCCGCGTCCGCAACAGCTCGGCGCCGGCTTCAAGCAGCGCCAGCGTCGTCTCGCGGCTGCGTTTCTGGCGCGACGGGGTGACGCCGGGAAGATCGAACTGGTCCGAAAGCCGCGGCATTTGCGCTTGCGTCTCCTGATTTTAATAATCATAATTCGGATTATCATTTAAAGCAATCCGGCCGCATCGTGCCGGAACGGGCGGCGGGTCAGCCGCGGCGAGGACAGGGAGAGCGCCATGAGCGAGCATCGGAAGCCGCCGTTCGGCGGCAGCATCGGCAAGACGGTTGCGACCTCGAAGCCGTGGTGGCCCGACACGCGCCAGCCGCCGGCCGGCGCGCCGAACATCCTGGTCGTGCTGTTCGACGATGTCGGCTTCTCCGATTTCGGCTGCTACGGCTCACCGATCCGGACGCCGACCATCGACCGGCTCGCCGCCGAGGGCCTGCGCTACAGCGGCTTCCACACCACCGCGATGTGCTCGACCACGCGCGCGGCGCTGCTCACCGGGCGCAACCATCATTCGGTCGGCGTCGGTTGTCTGGCCAATTTCGATTCCGGCTACCCCGGCTATCGCGGGAAGATCGCGCGCGAGGCGGGAACGCTTGCCGAGATGCTGCGCCAGCATGGCTATCGCAATTACATGGTCGGCAAGTGGCACGTCACACCGCTGACTGAGAGCGGCGCTACCGGTCCGTTCGACGGCTGGCCGCTCGGCCGCGGGTTCGACCGCTTCTATGGCTTCCTCGACGCGGAGACTGATCAATATGCGCCGGAGCTCGTGTCCGACAACACGCAGATCGATCCGCCGGGAACTTACGAGAGCGGCTATCATCTGACGTCCGATCTGGTCGATCAGTCGATCCGCTTCATCGCCGATCACGTGGCCGATCGTCCCGATCTGCCGTGGCTGACCTGGCTTGCGCCAGGCGCCTGCCACGCGCCGCATCAGGCGCCTGCCGATATCATCAAGAGCTATGACCCAACCTTTGCCAATGGCTGGGACGTCGAGCGCGCGCAGCGGATGGCGCGGCAGAAGGCGATGGGGCTGGTGCCGGAAGCCACCAGGATGCCGGCAAGGAACGACGGCGTGAAGGCGTGGGACGCGCATTCCGCCGACGAGCAGCGCGTGTTCACGCGGTTGCAGGCGGCTTATGCCGGCATGCTCGACCACGCCGACCAGCATCTGGCGCGGCTGATCGCTTTTCTCGACGAGGCCGGCATTCGCGACAACACGCTGGTCATCGTGATGTCCGACAATGGCGCGAGCCAGGAGGGCGGCCCGCTCGGCTTCGTCAATGCGATGGGGCCGTATAACTTCCGGCCGGAGCCGCTGCCGGCGAAGTTGCAGCGGATCGACGACATCGGCGGGCCGGACACGCACTCCAACTTTCCGCACGGCTGGGCGATGGCCTCGAACACGCCGTTGCGGCGCTACAAGCAGAACACCCATGGCGGCGGCATTCGCGATCCCTTCGTGATGAGCTGGCCGAAGCGCATCAAGGCCAAAGGCGAACTGCGCCATCAATTCGTGCACGCCTGCGACCTGACGCCGACACTGCTCGATCTGATCGGAGTCGCCGCGCCGGCGGAGATCGCCGGCTGTCCGCAGATGCCGCTCGAAGGCGAGAGCTTCGCTCGGTCGATCGACGATGCCTCGGCGCCGTCGAAGTCATCGGCGCAGTATTTCGAGATGTTCGGCCATCGCGGTCTCTGGAAGGACGGCTGGAAGGCGGTGTCGTTTCATCCCTCCGGCACGCCGTTCGAGAACGACACATGGGAGCTGTATCATCTCGATCAGGACTTCTCCGAGGTCGATGACCTCGCAGCGAAGGAACCCGAGCGTCTGGAGCAGATGACGAAACTGTGGTGGCGCGAGGCCGAGGCGCACAACGTGCTGCCGCTCGACGATCGTTTCGGGCCGCGCTTTGCCGAGAACGCGGCGCGTTTTCATGGCGCGCGGACGAAGTTCACCTTTCATGCCGGCATGGGGCACGTGCCGACCGATGTCGCGCCTGATGTCCGCAGCCGCAGCTATACCATCGAGGCGCATGTCGAGATCGCCGAAGGCGCGAGCGGCGTGCTGATCGCGCATGGCGACGCCACCTCGGGCTACAGCCTCTACATCAAGGATGGCTTTCTGGTGCACGACCTCAATGTCGGTGGCGGCCATGAGCTCGTTACCTCCAGCCGCAAGGTGCCTGCGGGTGCGCATCGGCTCGGTGTGCATGTCGAGCGGCTGCTGCGCAAGGAGCCGCCGGCCAAGGGGGCGCGGACCGGCGTTACCGAATACACGCTGACGATCGACGGCGAGCCGGTGGGATCGATGCACACCCAGCTCGGCTTCCATAATTTCATCTCATGGTCCGGGCTCGACATCGGCCGCGATCGCGGCAGCCCGGTCTCGCACTACGCGTCGCCGTTCGAATTCACCGGCAGGCTGTTGCAGGTGACGGTCGTCATGCATGACGACCAGAAGCTCGATGGCGACGGCGTCGGGAATGCGCAGATGGCGCGGCAGTAGACGATGGGTCACCGATGATTGCGCACGTCATTGCGAGGAGCGAAGCGACGAAGCAATCCATGTCCCCGTCATGCGGAGCGATGGATTGCTTCGCGCCGCTCGCAATGACGGGAGGAGTTCCGCGCCTTACTTGATCTTGTCGTACACCGTCGCGAAGTCTGCGAGCGGCATCGGGATGCTGATGGTTTCCTTGCCGAGATTCTGGAACGACACCCTGAGCTGCTTGCCCGATTTCAGCTGGGCCAGGACGTCGGCCGCGATCGGCGCATTGACATAGCAGCCGCGCGCCTCGCAGGTCTGGATCGGCACATCGACGGCCTTGCCGTCGTCGACCTGCAGCTTGGCGCCGACGGGCAGGTTCAGCCCGAGCGGAAGCTGGATCAGTGCAATCGGCGCGCGGGTGTCGCCGGGAACGCGGATGTTGACCAGCACGATGAGCTGGCCGGTCTTGGTCAGCACCGCGGTCTGCTCCATCGCGCATTCGAGCGGCGCGTCGCGGCTCGCGCTGGTGCAGCGCGCGACCCAGCCGGTGTTGTTGGGAGCAGCGGCGTCGCCTTGCGAAGCTGCGGGAGCAGCTGCCGGAACCGGCGCGGGCGCATTCTTGCCCTTGGGGGCCTCGGCGTAGCCAAGATCGGCCAGGCCGAACACGGTGAACAGGACGAAAAGCGACTTTGCGACAATCTTCACGATACCGGCTCCGAAATGAACATCTTTCGGGTGTGCCGGTATGCGGGCAAAAGTCAAGTCACTCGGCGGCCTGCTTGACCGACCGATCCTCGCCATCGTCGGCATCGTGGTCGGCGGGCGGCGAGCGGCCCCAGTTCGCAAACGCGTTGGAGAGCCGGTCGAGATAGAGATAAACCACGGGCGTCGTGAACAACGTCAGCGCCTGGCTGACGATCAGGCCGCCGACCATCGCGTAGCCGAGCGGCTGGCGGATTTCGGAGCCGGTGCCGGTTCCGAGCATCAGCGGCACGCCGCCGAGCATGGCGGCCATCGTCGTCATCATGATCGGGCGGAAGCGGAGCAGGGCGGCCTGGCGGATCGCCGCCACCGGCTCCATGTGCTGATCGCGCTCGGCGGCGATCGCGAAGTCGACCATCATGATGCCGTTCTTCTTCACGATGCCGATCAGCAGGATGATGCCGATCAGCGCGATCAGCGAGAAGTCGAAGCCGGCGGCCATCAGGATCGCCAGCGCGCCGACGCCGGCCGAGGGCAGCGTCGACAGAATGGTGATCGGATGGATGTAGCTCTCGTAGAGAATACCGAGGATCAGGTAGACGACCACGAGCGCTGCCAGGATCAGCAGCGGCACGCTCGACAGCGATTGCTGGAACGCCTGCGCGGTGCCCTGGAAGCTTGAGCTCAGGGTCGGCGGCGCGCCAAGGTCGATCATGGCTTTCTGCACCGCCTCCGTCGCCTGACCGAGCGCGACACCCTGCGCCAGGTTGAACGAGATGGTGATCGCCGGGAACTGGCCCTGGTGGCTGATCGACAGCGGCCGCACCGGCACGGTGGTCCACTTCGCAAAGGTCGACAGCGGCACCTGTTCGCCGGTCAGCGGCGACTTGATGTAGATGTTGTTCAGCGTGTCGATCGAGCCCTGCAGCTCCTGCAGCACCTCGAGGATGACGTGGTAACTGTTGAGCTGGGTGAAGTACTGCGTCACCTGGCGCTGGCCGAACGCGTCATAGAGCGTGTCGTCGATCAGCTGCGGCTGGATGCCGTACCGCGAGGCGGTGTCGCGGTTGATCTTCAGCTCGACCGTGGTGCCGTTGGTCTGCTGGTCGGTGGCGACGTCACGCAGCTGCGGCAGCGTCTGCATCTTGCCGAGAATTTTCGGCGCCCACTGGTTCAGTTCGGAAAGGTCGGCATCCTGCAGCGTGAACTCGAACTGGGTGCGGGTCGGGCGGCCGCCGAGGCGGACGTCCTGCGCGGCCTGCATGAACAGCCGGGCACCGAGCACCTTCTCCAGCTTCGGCCGCAGGCGGGCGATGATCTGCTGCGCGTTGGCATCGCGCTCGTTCAGCGGTTTGAGCGTGATGAACATGTTGCCGTTGTTGCCGGCCCGGCCGCTGCCGCCGATCGCCATCGCCACCGTCGCCACGCCGGGATCCTGCATGACGATCTTGCTGAGCTCCTCCTGCTTCCCCTTCATCTCAGCGAACGAGATGTCCTGGCTGGCCTCCGAGGTCGCGGTGATCAGGCCGACGTCCTGCTGAGGGAAGAAGCCCTTCGGGATGATGACGAACATGTAGATCGACAGCGCCAGCGTCGCGAAGAAGATCATCAGGGTCGTGAACTTCCAGCGCAGCGCGAGGTCGAGTCCGCTCTCATAGCCGCGCAGCATCGCGTCGAAGCCGCGCTCGCTGAGCTTGTAGAGACGACCGTGCCGTTCCTCATTGTGGGCGCGCAGGAAGCGCGAGGCCATCATCGGCGTCAGCGTCAGCGACACGAACATCGAGACGAAGATGGTCATCGCCAGAACGACCGCGAATTCGCGGAACAGGCGGCCGATGATGCCGCCCATCAGCAGCAGCGGGATCAGGACCGCGACCAGCGAGATGCTGATCGAGACGATGGTGAAGCCGATTTCCTTGGAACCCTTGAAGGCGGCGGCCATCGGCCTCTCGCCTTCCTCGATGTAGCGGCTGATGTTCTCCAGCATCACGATGGCGTCGTCGACCACGAAGCCGACAGCGATCGTCAGCGCCATCAGCGACAGGTTGTCGAGCGTGTAGCCGAAGATCCACATCAGCGCGCAGGCGCCCAGCAAAGCCAGTGGCACGGTCACGGCCGGGATGACGGTGGCCCAGAAGCTGCGCAGGAAGGCAAAGATCACCATCACGACCAGGAAGATGGTCAGGAGCAGGGTGAACTGGACGTCCTCCACCGCGGCGCGGATCGTGGTCGTGCGGTCGCTGATGACCTCGATCTTGACCGCCGGCGGAATGGCCGCGACCAGCCGGGGCAGCGCCGCCTTGATCTTGTCGACGGTGTCGATGACGTTGGCGCCGGGCTGCTTGAAGACGACGAGGAACACGCCGCGCTTGCCGTTGGCCCAGGCCGCCTGCTTGGCATCCTCGGGTCCGGTCACCGCCTGGCCGATGTCGCGGATGCGCAGCGGCCCGCCATTGCGGTAGGCGATGATGACGTCGTTCCACGGGTCCGCCGTGAGCAACTGGTCGTTGGCATAGATGGTGTAGGCGCGGGTGGCGCCGTCGATATTGCCCTTCGGGCTGTCGACGGTTGCGATGTTGATCGCAGCGCGGACATCCTCCAGCGACAGGCCTTTCGCGACCAGCTTGGCCGGGTCGATCTGGACGCGAACCGACGGCTTCTGCTGGCCGCCGATGATGACCTGCGCGACGCCGGAAATCTGGCTGATCTGCTGGGCAAGCTGGGCGTCGACGGAATCGCTGACCGTGGTCAGCGGCAGCGTGTCCGATGTCGCCGACAGCAGCATGATCGGGGCGTCCGCCGGATTGACCTTGCGATAGGTCGGCGGCGAGGGAAGGTTCTTCGGCAACTGGCCGCTGGCGGCGTTGATGGCGGCCTGCACGTCGTTGGCGGCGCCGTCGATTGAGCGGTTGAGGTCGAACTGGATCGTGACCGACGCCGTGCCCAGATAGCTCGTCGAGGTCATTTGCGCGATGCCGGGGATCTGCGCGAACTGGCGCTCCAGCGGCTGGGCGACCGAACTCGCCATGGTCTCCGGGCTGCCGCCCGGCAGCGTCGCGGTAATCTGGATGGTCGGGAAATCGACTTGCGGCAGCGGCGCGACCGGCAGCAGGGGATAGGCGACGAGGCCGACGAACAGGATGCCGGCCATCAGCAGCGAGGTGCCGATGGGGAAGCGAATGAATGGTGCGGAAATTCCGTCGCTCATTCCTGCGTAACCTTCGACTGGGACTGGTCCGTGCTCGCCACCGCCGTCGTCACCAGGGTTCCCGGCGAGACCTTGTACTGGCCCGCCGTGATCACCTGCTGTCCCGGCGACAGGCCATCCTCGATCACCGACTTGCCGTCGATCGACTGGCTGACCTTGAGCTTGCGAAGCTCGGCCTTGTTCTCCTGATTGACTGAATACGCGTACAGGCCTTCGGTGCCATGCTGCACCGCGTCATCCGGGACGACGGTGGCATCCTTCAAGGTTCTGACCAGAAGCCGGGTCGATACCGACTGGCCCGGCCACAGCGCATGGTCCTTGTTATCAAACACCGCCTTCAGCCGGACAGTCCCGCTTGACGTGTCGACCTGATTATTGATCAGCGCAAGCGCGCCGGTGGACAGCACCCGCTTGCCGTCGGTGGTCAGGGCAATGGTCTTGGGCGGCGCTACGGCCAGTGCCGCCTTGATATCGGGCAGCTGGTCTTCCGGCGCGGTGAAGATCACCGTGATCGGCTCGATCTGGGTGATCGTCACGATGCCGGTCGCCGCCGAGGCGTTGACGATGTTGCCGATATCGACCAGTCGCAGGCCGACGATGCCGTCGATCGGCGACTTCACGGTGGCGTAGTCGACCTGGGTCTGGGCATTGAAGATGGCAGCGTCGTCGGCCGCGATCTGGGCGGTGAGCTGGGCCACGGTGGAACGCTGGGTGTCGAGCTGCTGCCGCGTCGCGAACTCGCCGAGCTTGGTGTAGCGCTGCAGGTCGAGATTGGCGTTGGCGATATTGGCCTCGTCCTGGGCCTTCTTGGCCTTGGCCTGGTCGAGCGTCGCCTGATAGGGCCGCGGATCGATCTCGACCAGCGTGTCGCCCGCCTTGACGAACTGGCCTTCCTTGAACGCAATCTTGGTGATCTGGCCGTCGACCCGGGTGCGGACCTGGACGGTGTTGAACGCCTGCACCGTGCCGAGGCCGGTCAGGTAAACCGGGAAGTCGGCCTTCTCGACCGGCGCGATCTTGACCGGCACGGCCGGGCGCTGGGCGGAACGCTTTTGCGCGGCTTCTGCCGCCTGCTGGTTGCTCGTGTATTTCTGCCAGCCGAAATAACCGGCCGCGCCGACCGCAGCGATCACTAAAACCCAACCGATGGAGCGTGACTTTGACATGCGGACTCTTGGGTTCGACGTAACAATAAAGGGTGATCGAAACGGTTCACAGAGCTTGCGGATATAATATGCGTGCACTTAATGTGTAAACACACCAAGGCTTGAGAATCCTAAACATTTGGAAAGGTTTAGGTCAGAAACGAGCGGAAACATTCCGTCTGGGAAACGCACCGAGGACCCCTATGTCGCTCGATCTCAAACGCCAGTTCATTGCGCAGCTCGTCGAGAGTTCCCGGCTGCTGCGCAACTATATCGATCATCGCGCCAAGGCGCGAGGCACCACGCGCGCCCAATGGATCGTGCTCTTCCGCCTGCGCGAGCAGGAAGGACTGTCCCAGGTCGACCTTGCCGACGTGCTCGAGTTGCAGCCGATCTCGCTGGTGCGGCTGCTTGACCGCCTCGTCGAACATGGCCTGCTCGAACGCCGTCCCGATCCCAGGGATCGCCGCGCCAATCGGCTGTTCCTGACGAAGAGCGGGCGCCTCCTCGTCGACGATCTCGATAGTCTGCGCGATGCGATCGCCGGCGACGTGCTCCGCGACGTATCGGACAAACATGTCGAGAGCGGACTGGCCACGCTGCGCGAGGTCAAGGATCGGATCAAGGCGCTCGGCGAGGATGCCGCGCACATCGCCGCGAAATAGCGCGAGCCTCGCCGCGACCTGCTCTCCATCCGTTCACCTGATGCAATTGGCGTGACGCGGTTGAAACGCCGTGGGATGTCGTTCATATCGCGCAGCGACGATGCGACAGGATGAGGGCAGCGATGGATGAGTTGAACGGGCGTATGATGGCGTGCCAGATCCTGGTCACCGGGTTGATCGCGCGCGTCGCCAACGAGCAGCGTGACCCGCTGCGTTTTCTCACCGACTTCCGCGACGAGATCAAAGCGGTCGTAGGCGGCGTCAATATCGCCGGCCTCGAGAACAGCGACCGCGTCCGACAGGTCGCGCAAAGGACCATCGATGAGCTGTTCTCGCTGATGAAGCCACCAAGCGCCGAATGATTGGTGAGGCATCTCGGCACCAATTTAGAACGATTATTAGAACGCTTAAAAACTGGAGCTTAGAACGATTTCAAACCACAGATTAGAATCGCTTTGAATTGGGGCGATTCAAGCAGACTGTGGCGCTGATCGCATTGATAAAAAAAGGCGCGCTCGATAACCGAAAGAGACAGTTCGTCGCACGGTGATTTCGCGAACGGACTCGCTTTCTGGGGGCGTGCAAGAAATGAGCAATGTGAAGGCGCCGAGATCGCTGCGCTTCGATGCGGCGATCGGTTCGGCTGATGATACCAGTTATTCCGCCACGAAGGTCTCCGCTGTCGCCAGCCTGATCGCGGTGGCGTCGTTTTCGGGAGCTGAGGCGCAGCAATCCAGCCTGCCGCCGGTGAATGTGGATGCTCCGGTCGCGCGCCCGCGGCATGTCACGTCAAAGCCCACGTCGGACCAGGTCCGCGCCCGCAACGCACTGCGCCGCGCCGCGCGCCGCAGCAATCAGCAGGCCCAGCAGGCGCCGGTGCCGTTTCCCAACGCCGGCGGTCTTCCGGCTGACCGCGACCGCTATGCGGATCCGGCCGCGCCGTACAAGGGCGACCGTTTGCAGGCATCCGGAAAGTATCCCGAGCCGATCCTGAACACGCCGAAGTCGGTCACGGTGCTGACCAAGGATGTTCTCGAAGACAAGAACGCCACCTCGCTGAAATCGGCGATCCTGTCGACGGCCGGTGTCACGCTCGGCACCGGCGAGGGCGGCAACGCGTTCGGCGACCGCTTCTTCATCCGCGGCTTCGACGCGCGCAACGATATCTTCATCGACGGCGTACGCGACGCCGGCGTCAGCGTCCGCGAGAACTTCTTCACCGAGCAGGTCGAGATCCTGCGCGGCCCGGGCTCGTCCTTTGCGGGCCGCGGTACCACCGGCGGCGCGATCAACATCGTCACCAAGCAGGCGACGACGGAGAACAGCTTCTACAACATGGACACCTCGTTCGGCACCGATCGCACCAAGCGGGTGACGCTCGATGTCAACCAGGTGATCAGCCCGACGCTGGCGATCCGCGCCGGCGGCCTGTTCCAGGATGCCGGCGTCGCTGGCCGCAACTACGTCACTGACAATCGCGACGGTGCGTTCGTGGCCGGCACGTGGAAGCCGGTCGACGCGGTGAAGATCAGCGGCAACTACATCCACACCGAGCTCACCGGCATCCCTGACTTCGGCGTGCCGTATTACCGGCCGAGCACTGCGACCACGGCCGGTGGCCCGTTCCCGGACTTCGGCGTCAACCGCAACAACTTCTACGGCTTCGTCAATCGCGACTTCTTCAGGACCGGGCAGGATATCGGCACGATCAACGCCGAGGTGCAGATCACGCCGGACCTGACGATCAGCAACAAGATCCGGGAATCGCGTTCGACCCAGAACTACATCGGCACGCTGGCGGAATCGCCGGTGCTCACGAACCCGCTCTCGGCGTCGACATATAGCGCCAATCCGCAAAGCCGCTACCAGGCCACGGACGTGTTCGCCAACCAGACCGAGGCGACCTACAAGTCGGTCGACGGCCTCGGCTTCAAGCACACGACGACGGCCGGCGTGGAATACGACAACGAGCGGTCCTCAATCGACAAATATCTCGGGCTGAGCTCCGAAGTAACGACCGGCACATCGGCTTTCACGGGAAGCGGATCTCTCTCCGGGGTCAGCGTGTTCAATCCGCAATACACCAACATTCCGTTCCCGATTCCGTCCGGTCTGTCCGGGCAGCCGACCAAGATCGGGATCGATACGGTCAGCGGCTACGTCATGGACACCGCGAACTGGAACGATCTTGTTATTCTCAATGGCGGCGTCCGATACGACGACTACAGCATCAATACGTCCGCCTATGCCACCAACGGTAGCCTTGGTCGCCAATCGGCTGATTTCGGCATGCCGAATTTTCAACGTCGGCCTCACATTGAAGCCGTTGCCGAACGGCAGTGTCTATGCGGCCTATGCGACCTCATCGAACCCGGTCGGCGCCGAGTTCGACGGCACCAGCACCGCCTATGGCGGTCTCAATCCGGTTCTTGCCGGCGGCAACAACCAGATTTTCGGACCGGAAAAGAACAAGGCCATCGAGGTCGGCACCAAATGGGAGCTGTTCGATCGCCATTTGCTGGTGACGGCAGCGTTGTTCCAGACTGAGAAGGAGAACGCGCGCGAAGCGCAGAACATCAGCAACACGACCCCAGCCTCGGCGATCCCATTGGGCTGCGCCTACCCGGCGGGGACGACCGGCAACGTCTCCTGCATCACGGCGGGCGCCGCTTATCGCATCCGCGGTATCGATCTCGGCGTCGGCGGCAAGATCACCGACAAGTGGAGCGTGTTCGGCGGCCTCGTGCTGATGCAGTCGGAAGTGACGAAGTCGATGGCACCGCCGGCCAACACGATCCCTGTATTCGAGCAACGTCGGACTGCCGCTCGCCAACGTCGCGCATCAGTCCTTCAGCATGTTGACGAAATATCAGCTCACCGACATGTGGGAGCTGGGCGGGCAGGCGGTGTATCGCTCGAAGGTCTATGGCGGCACGCTGCTCGCGGCCAACCAGGGCACGTCGATCCCGAGCTACTGGCGCTTCGACGCCTTTGCCGAGGCCAAGATCGACAAGCACTGGACCATGAAGCTGTTCGTCAACAACATCTTCGACAAGCGCTACTACGACGCGCTGTACCAGAGCGCAGCGCCGTTCGTGCTGGAAGCGCCGGGACGCGCTGCGTATCTGGTTGTGTCTGCGCGTTACTGACGGAGGCTTCGCGGCACAACATGCTGGTCTGTATTCCCGACGTATTGAGCAAGGCTGACGTGGCGGACTTCCGCCGCATCATGGATGCCAGCGATTGGGAGGACGGCCGCTCGACCGCGGGGGCTGCGTCCGCGATGGTCAAGCGCAATGAGCAGCTGCCGCCCGACAGCGAGGTCGCGCGGCAGCTCGGCAACCGGATCCTGTCGGCGCTGTCGGCAAGCCCGCGCTTCATCTCGGCCGCGATCCCGCTTCGAATCTTTCCGCCCTTGTTCAACCGCTACGCCGCCAGCGACGGGCACCATTTCGGCCTGCATGTCGATAATGCGGTGCGGGGCGACAAACTGACGGGCTTGCGGATCCGCACCGACCTCTCGGTCACGCTGTTTTTATCGGAGCCGGAAGACTATGATGGCGGCGAGCTCGTCATCGAGGACCTCTACGGATCTCATGAAATCAAGCTGCCGGCAGGCGATCTCGTCGTTTATCCTGCGTCCAGCTTGCATCTGGTCACGCCGGTCACGCGGGGGACCCGGGTAGCGTCTTTTTTCTGGCTGCAGAGCATGGTACGGGATGCCAACGCACGCAGTCTGATCTTTGATCTGGATACTGCGATCCAGGCTCTGGTGGAGCGGCTGGGCCGCGATGACCCTGAAACGGTCAAATTGACCGGGATTTATCACAACCTGATCCGCCACTGGGCTGAAGTGTAACTGATGATGACATTCAAGTTCCCCGCTGCATCCGCCATGATCGCCTCGCTGGCGATGCTGATGCTGGCTGCGCCGTCTTCGGCGCAGCAGCAAACGGCGCCTGCCGCGCAGCCCGCGCCCGTGACCCGGGCGCAGTCCGCTCCCGTGGCCCAACTGCCGGCTGCCGCTCCTGCTGCAACTGCCCAGACCGCGCCGGTGGCCCAGCCGTCGCCAGCAGCGGCGCAGGCCCAGGCCGCGCCGGTACCTGTCGCGCCGGCTCCGGCACTTACGGCGCTCGATGCGTCGCCGGCCGCGCCGGCGAATAGCGACGGCAAGGTGCTGAAGTCGACCAGCACTGGCCTGCACGAATTGTCGCCGTGGAACATGTTCCTGAGCGCCGACATCATCGTGAAGGCGGTGATGCTCGGTCTCGCTTTCGCCTCGCTCGTGACCTGGACCGTGTTCATTGCCAAGATGGTCGAGCTGACCGTGGCGCAGAGCAAGCTGCGCGGCGCGCTCGCCAAGATCGCTGAATCGCGTTCGCTGGCGGAAGCGCAGTTCGCACTCGGCGCCAAGGGCAGCGTGCTGTCGTCGTTCATTGCGGCTGCGATGCGCGAGGGACGACTGTCGGCGGGCATCTCCAGCGATGCCGGCATCAAGGAGCGCGCGGCATCGAGTTTTGCCGAGATCGTGCGCGCCGAAGCACGCAAGATCCGCGTCGGCATGGGCCTGCTCGCGACCATCGGCGCGACGTCACCCTTCGTCGGCCTGTTCGGCACCGTCTGGGGCATCATGAACAGCTTCATCGGCATTTCGAAGTCGCAGACGACGAATCTTGCCGTGGTGGCGCCGGGCATCGCGGAAGCGCTGCTCGCAACCGCGATCGGCCTCGTCGCGGCGATCCCCGCGGTCATCATCTACAACCATTTCTCGCGCGTCACGAAGGTCTATCTCGAGCTCGTCAACCGCGCCTCGGGCGCGGCGGGACGGCTCTTGTCGCGCGATCTCGATCGCACCCATGGCGACGTTCCGCGCACCGCGCATCCGCGCGCCGCGGCGGCGGAGTAGGCGATGGCAGTCTCGATCTCCGAGAACGATGGCGACGACGATTTCGCGGAATCCCACGAGATCAACGTCACGCCGTTCATCGACGTGATGCTGGTGCTGCTGATCATCTTCATGGTGGCGGCGCCGCTCTCGACCGTCGACCTGCCGATCGATCTGCCGACCTCCAGCGCCACGCCGCAGAAGAAGCCGGACAAGCCGACCTATGTCAGCATCAAGCCCGACCTGACGCTGGCGATTGGCGAGAACGCGGTGAAGCGGGCCGACCTTGTCAATTCACTCGATGCGGTGCCCGACATGACCAGGGACAAATACGTGTTCCTGCGGGCCGATCGCATGGTGCCCTATGGCGAACTGATGGGCGTGATGGAGCTGTTGCGCTCCGGCGGCTACACGCATGTTAAGCTGGTTGCGCTCGAGGGCTTGCCTGGAGCGCCCGCGGCGGCGCTGGGCGAGCCGGCCAAACCTTGACGGCGAACAGCGATGTCCACCAACCCCGATCTTGATCTGCGGACGTCGAAGCGGCTCTGGGTGATCGCCGCGGTGACGGCGATCGGGCTGCATCTGGGCGGCGCGGCGCTGGCTCTGACGAATTTGCGCGGCGACGACGGTGACGAGGGGCTCGGTGCTGCCGGTGCAGAATACGCTGTCGAACTCGCCTCTCCTGACGTGCCCGATGATGCAGCACCGCCCGGCGCGCCGGCCGACGAACAGCAGGCCGTGCAGGAGATGGCGCAGCAGAAGGCAGAGGTGAAGGACACCGACCTGCCTCAGGCCAAGCCGATGGAGGCCGACGACCCCGATCGCATCGTGACGGAGGACACCGCCAAGAAGCAGAACGAGGACGAGGCCAAGGTCGCCAAGGTCGAGACCAACGCGCAGGAAGCCGCAGCAGGCTTCAGAAGCGGCCGCGCCAACCAAGCTGGAGGACGCGCGTCAGTCGGAGACGACGAAGGCGCCCAATCCCGGGATCGGCAAGGACAAGCTCGCGCTGACGGCCAAATGGGGCAAGAAGATCAGCGCCTATCTCGACCTGCACAAGAAATTCCCGGAGAACGGCAAAGCCAAGGAGGGCAAGGTGAAGCTTGCCCTGGTGCTCAATCGTCTCGGCAAGGTCTTGTCCGTTGCCGTGATGGAAACGTCGGGAGACGCCGCGTTCGACGACGCCGCGATCTCGATGGTCCACCGTTCCGATCCGGTGCCCGCGCCGCCGGCCGGACTGACCGAGGACCAGTTCTCCTTCACTCTTCCCGTCACATTCAACAAGCCGAAGTCGTAGCGCGCCGAGGCTCGATCAGGAGCCGGCGTCATTCCGGCGCGCGACGAAGTCGCGAGCCCGGAATCAATTTTGCTTTCGAATGTGCTGCCAGCCGATTCCGGGCGCTCGTGTCGCGAGGCCCGGAATGACGGCGGCTCAGCTCTTCTTCACCAGCGGGCAGACGCTCTTCTCGAGCGGCAGGAAGGCTTCATCCGCGGGGATGGTGGCGACCAGCTTGTAGTAGTCCCACGGATACTTCGACTCCGACGGCTTCTTCACCTCGAACAGGTAGGCGGGATGGATCTTGCGGCCGTCGACGCGGATCGAGCCCTTGCCGAACAGCGGATCGTCGGTCGGCAGCTCCTTCATCTTGGCGACCACGGCGCGGCCGTCGTGCGGATTGCCGCCGAGTGCCTCCAGCGCCTTGAAATAGTGGATCAGCGACGAATAGACGCCGGCCTGCACCATGGTCGGCGGGTTCTTCTTGAAGCGCTCCATGAAGCGCTTGGTGAAGGCGCGGGTCTGATCGTTCATGTCCCAGTAGAATGTCTCGGTGAAGTTCAGGCCCTGCGCGACGTTGAGGCCGAGCGCGTTGATGTCGGTAATGAACAGCAGCATGCCTGCAAGCCTCTGTCCGCCCGAGACGATACCGAATTCGGCGGCCTGCTTGATTGCGTTGGTGGTGTCGCCGCCGGCATTGGCAAGACCGACGATCTTGGCTTTCGAGCTTTGCGCCTGCAGCAGGAAGGACGAGAAGTCCGCGTTGTTGAGCGGGTGCTTGACGCTGCCGAGCACCTTGCCGCCATTCGCAGTGACAACCGCCGAGGTGTCTCGCTCGAGTGCCTGACCGAACGCATAGTCCGCGGTGAGGAAGAACCAGCTGTCGCCGCCGGATTTCACCAGCGCCTTGCCGGTGCCGTTGGCGAGCATGTAGGTGTCGTAGACCCAGTGCACCGTGTTCGGCGAGCACTGCGCACCCGTGAGGTCGGACGAGGCAGAGCCCGAGTTCAAATTGACGACGTTCTTCTCCTTGGCGAGGTTGGCGATCGCAAGCCCGACATTGGACGCCGCCAGATCGACGAACACGTCGACCTTCTCGACATCGATCCACTGCTTGCCGATGTTGACCGCAACATCCGGCTTGTTCTGGTGGTCGGCTGAGACCAAATCGATCTTCCAGCCCTTGGCCAGCAGCCCGGAATCCTCGATCGCCATCTGCGCCGCGACCGTCGAGCCGGGACCACCGATATCCTGATAGAGACCGGACTGATCGCCGAGGGCGCCGACCTTGGCGACCTTGTCCATCGTCTGCGCCGACGCTGTGCCGGCGAGCACGAGGCTCGTGGTCACGAACAAGGCTGTCGTGACCAGGGCTGCAATGGAACGCTTCATCTTCCCTCCAGTATGATTTTGTTTTTGAGTTCCGCATTATGCCCGGCATCGGGCGCATCGCCTAGGGCGCTGCTTCGATCGAGCGCGCGCGATATTCCACGCCGCGGTGATTGAATGGCCAATGACGCGCGACGCGATGCCGCGGCGTTCGCGCGTCAGTCATGAACGTGTCGAGCGGGATGAAGCGCGGGCGGCGCTATTTCCAGTAGTAGCGGATCGCGACGTAGACCACGACAAGGCAGGCGAAGATCAGCGCCACTGGCATCGGACGCTTGGCGTTCGGGTCTGATGTGGCCGCTTTCTTGGCGGGCAGGCGGCGGAACGCGGTGACGTTGCCGGTGTCGGCGACCGGTTCGCGCGTGCGCGCCGGAACCTCGGGCGCCTTTCCGGCGCCGCCCATTTCCGCATAATAGGTGCGGTACATCTCCTGGATCGTCGCCTCGCTGGCCTCGGCGTCGGTCATCTGCTCCAGCAGCCTCTTGTAGATGGCCAGGAAATTCTGCGCCTCAGGCGGCAAAGCAGAAGCGCCGTTCAGCTTCGCCATCATCCTCCAGGTTGCAAAGTCAGCCCGCGCACGCGTGTCGGCGCGTCGTGCAATCAGCATATCGGCAGCTTTGATCACCATGGCCTCGAAGCGTTCCTGTCCCCACGCATGATCCGGAGATTGGCACCGAATTCCGGTCAGATCATGCGCCAAATCAAAGGCTATGTGTTTCCGGTAATGAGGAGAAGGGCATTGATCACATAGCCGGTCAGAGTTCGCAGTATCGTTGAAATAACATCAAGATTTAGGCCGATCTGCCGGCCGATCACGGGCAGCAGGATCAATAACCCGATCAGGATCAGCATGCCGTAGGGCTCCAGCCGGGCGAGCGGGACCGCCAGCGGCCGAGGCAGGAGCCCGACCGCGACTCGGCCGCCATCCAGCGGAGGGATCGGCATCATGTTGAAGATCGCAAGCACGATGTTGATCAGGAAGGCGTTTTTCAGATTATCCGCGGTCCATTTTGCCGCTTCTGCGGGAACCAATGGCAGCGCGTGGAATGCCAGCGCCGCCGCGGCCGCCAGGATGATGTTGGTGACCGGTCCGGCCAGCGCCACCCACACCATGTCGAGCTTGGGATGGTTGAGCTTGCGGAAGTTCACCGGCACCGGCTTGGCGTAACCGAACAGGAACGGCGAATGCGCGAACAGCAGCACTGCGGGCAGGATCAGCGTGCCGAACGGATCGATGTGCTTCAGCGGGTTGAAGCTGACGCGGCCGAGCTTCCAGGCGGTGTCGTCGCCGAGCCTGTGCGCGACGAAGCCGTGTGCCGCCTCGTGGAACGTGATGGCGATCACCAGCGGCAGCACCCAGACGGAGACGTCGTAGAGGGAAATATTCAATGGCGTGCCGCCTCGGGTTCGCTTGGACCGGAGCCTCAGGCTAGCACGGATTCGCGGACGGCCTTGCGGGGGGCGTGGCCGCCGGTCAGTGTGTGTCCGGCGCGACCACGCGTGCGCGTTGCGGCTGGGTCGTCGCGATCCAGATCCCGGCGAACACCGTGACGATGCCGGCCATCAGATTCCAGCTCAGCGGCTCGCCGAGCAGGGCCGCGCCGACCAGCGACGCTGCGATCGGATTGACAGTGACTGATATGGCCACCCGGGTCGGCGTCGTCCGCTCCAGCGCGAAGGCCCAGAGATAGAAGGTGAGCGCTGCACCGAACGCGCCGAGATAGGTCGCGCCGAACCATTGCGGCGCGCCAAAATCCGCGACCGGCGCGAAACTGCCGCGCAGCAGCGAGGCAGTGACGAGAGCTGCGGCCCCGGCCGCCATGGCGAGGGTGGTGAAGGGAATCGGGCCGGAGCGGCGGATATAAGGCTTCGACAAGATGCTGTAGAGCGCCATGCACAGCGCGGCCGCGACCATCAGGAGATCGCCGCGCCAGGCGCCCGGCGGCGCCGTGGCGAGGCCGGAGAGCAGCGCCATCGAGACGCCCAGGATCGTGACCAGCACGCCGGTGGTTTTTCGCGCGGTGAGCGGCTCGGCACCGAGCGCCGCGCCGACCAGCATGGTCAGTAGCGGCAGCGTCGAAAGCGCGAGCGCGCCGCGCGCGGCGGTGGTGAAAATCAGCGAGGCGTTGAACAGGACCGGAAACGCCGCGAAGAACAAGAGGCCGAGGCCGGTGACACCAAGCCAGTCGCGCCGCGGCGGCCAGCTTCCACGTTGCAGCAGCGCCAGCGGCAGCAGCAGCAGGACGCCGATGCCGAAGCGGAACGCGCCGATCGCCAGCGGATCGATGGCGCCAACCAGAAACCGTGTCGCCCCGATCGAGGTTCCGCCGAGCGCGCTCGACGCGACCGCGGCCATCACCCCCCAGATCTCGCCCATCCCGCTTCGACCCCTCTGTTTTGCTTGCGCAATCTAGGGAAGGGTCGATAATCAGTGAATGGAATAAATTTGATCGACTAAATCACGGACTATGATGAGCTCGGTCCTGGACCCAGATCTCCTGCAGGCTTTTGTCGCGGTGGCGGATCATCGGTCCTTCACCCGTGCCGCCGCGGCGCTGAACCGGACCCAATCGGCTGTCAGCATGCAGGTGAAGCGGCTGGAGGAACGGCTGCAGGCCGAGCTGTTTCACCGCAGCACGTCCAGTGTCGATCTGAGCGCAGCCGGCGAAGGGTTGCTGGGTTACGCCCGCCGCATTTTGAGCCTCAACGCGGAAGCGATCGGCCGGGTGCGCGAGCACGGCACCGACGGGCAGGTTCGCCTCGGCGTGATGGATGACTACGGCACGCTGATCGTGCCGCCGCTGCTCAAGGAATTTGTTGCCAACTATCCGCTGATCCAAGTCGAGATGGAGACCGGGCTGACATCGTCGATGCCCGACCGGCTCGGCGAAGCCTATGACCTCGTGATCGCGATGCACCCCGAAGGGCGCGGCGAGGGCGAGTTGCTGCGCACCGAGCAGGCGGTGTGGGCCGCGAGCGCCACGCATCGTGTCGAGGAGCTCGACCCGCTGCCGGTTGCGCTCTACCCGCAGGGCTGTCTATTCCGGAGCTGGGCGATGCAGGCGCTGGATGAAGCGAGCCGGCCGTGGCGGCTCGCCTTTGTCAGCCACAGCCTGTCCGCGGTCGAGGCGATCGCGGCGCAGGGCCTTGCGGTGACGGTCGTGAAGTCGGGGACCTTTCCGCCGGCGCTGCGGCGCCTGACCGCGCGCGACGGCATGCCGCGGCTGCCGCGGGCGGAGATCCGATTGCACCGCGCGCCAAATCTTGCGCGCGCGGCGTCATTGCTCGCAGATCATCTCGTCGCAGCGCTCCGACAACCCGCCAAGCGGGGCGCGGTTTAGTACGTCGCCCGACCGCCGGAGATGTCGAACACGGCGCCGGTCGAGAACGCGCAATCTTCCGACGCCAGCCACGCCACCATCGCGGCGAGCTCCTCGACCAGCACGAAGCGGGCTTTTGGAATCTTCGACAGCATGAAGTCGATGTGCGCTTGCGTCATCTGATCGAAGATCGCGGTCTTCGCCGCGGCCGGGGTCACCGCGTTGACGAGGATGTCGTGCTGCGCGAGCTCCTTGCCGAGCGATTTCGTCAGCGCGATCAGGCCGGCCTTCGACGACGAATAATGCGCGGCGTTCGGATTGCCTTCCTTGCCGGCGATCGAGGCGATATTGACGATGCGGCCGTATTTCTGGCCGATCATGGTCGGCACGATCGCCTTGCAGCAGATGAAGGGCCCCTCGAGATTGAGCCGTATCACCCTGCGCCAATCGTCGAGATCGGTTTCCCATACCGGCTTGTTGGCTCCGGTGATACCGGCGTTGTTGACGAGAATGTCGATCTTGCCGAACGCCCGCAGCGTCTGATCGCGCGCGGCGTCGACCGCGGCGGGATCGGTGACATCAGTCTTGATTGCGATCACGTTCTCGCCGATCGCCCTGGCGGTCTTCTCTGCCAGCGGCTGGTCGAAATCCCAGATCGCGACCCAGGCGCCGGATGTGACGAAGCGCTCGGTGATGGCGCGGCCGAACCCTTGCGCGCCGCCGGTGACGACGGCGCAGCGGCCGTTGAGATCGATCTTGTTCATGCCAAATGCCTTTGATCGGGAAAGTCAGAGCATGAAGCCGCCGTCGACGACCATGTCGACGCCGGTGGTGAAGGCGGCTTCGTCGCTTGCAAGATAGACCGCCATGGCCGCGATCTCCTCGGCGGTGCCAAGCCGGCCCATTTTCTGGCGGGCGACGAACTTCTCGCGTCCGTCTGGGCCCGCGGCAGCTGCGCGCTCCAGCATCGAGGGCGTCTCAACGGTGCCGGGGCAGATCGCGTTGCAGCGGATGCCCTGAGTGATGAAGTCCAGCGCGACCGCGCGCGTCAGCAGCGAGACCGCCGCCTTCGACGCGCTGTAGACATAACGGTTGGCCGGCGGCCGCAACGCCGCGCAGGACGAAATGTTGACGATGCTGCCGCCGCCGCCTTCCAGCATCGCCGGCAGAAACGCCTTGATGGTCCGGTGCATGGATTTGACGTTGAGATCGAACGAGAAGTCGAAGTCCTCGTCCGAGCACTCCAGAATGGTGCCGTGATGCACGAAGCCCGCCGCATTGAGCAGGATGTCGATCTTGCCGACGCGCTTGGCGAAGCTGTTGACCTCGGCGGTGTTGCGGACGTCGAGCCGGGCGGTCTCGGCGACGCCCTCCTTGCCGAGGCTGGCGATGCCGCTCTCATTGATGTCGGTGGCGATTACGGTCGCGCCTTCGCGCGCGAATGCGATCGCGCAGGCGCGCCCGATGCCCGCCGCCGCGGCGGTGACAACGGCGCGCTTTCCCTTCAGTCGATTGGACATTCATATCTCCCAGAGTTCGCTTTGATTTTTGTTTCGTCATTGCGAGCGAAGCGAAGCAATCCATTCCTCCGCTGAGGGGCTATGGATTGCTTCGTCGCTGCGCTCCTCGCAATGACGTCGAAGCTTCAGTGATTGTCCCGCGCCACGCCGACCTTGCCGGCGATGTCGTGGTAGCGGGTCGCGAGCTCGAGGCAGGCGCCGGTCGCGTGCTGGCCGACGGTCTGCCGGTAGAGCTCCTGCCATGGCGTCTGGTTGGCCGGGTGCGGGAAGCCGCCCTTGGCCTTCAGCTCGGCGCGGCGGGTGCGCAGTTCATCCTCTGAGATCATGATGTTGGCGCTGCCCTTGTTGAGGTCGATGCGCACCTTGTCGCCGGTCTTGAGGATCGCGAGCCCGCCATCGGCGGCGGCCTCCGGCGACGCGTTCAGGATCGACGGCGAGCCCGAGGTGCCGGACTGCCTTCCGTCGCCGATGCAGGGCAGGGACAGGATGCCGCGTTTGATCAGCGCCGCCGGCGGCTGCATGTTCACGACCTCGGCGCCGCCGGGGTAACCGATCGGGCCGGTGCCGCGGACGAACAGGACGCAGTGCTCGTCGATGTCGAGTGCGGGATCCTCGATCCGCGCGTGATAGTCCTCCGGGCCCTCGAACACGATGGCGCGGCCCTCGAAGGCGTTGAGGTCCTTCGGGTTGGACAGATAGCGGTCGCGGAATTCCTTCGAGATCACGCTGGTCTTCATGATCGCGGAATCAAACAGATTGCCGCGCAAGACCAGGAAGCCGGCGTCCTTCACCAGCGGCTTGTCGTAGCCCCAGATGACGTCGCCGTCGGGCTGCGGCGCTTCCTTGCAATTCTCGCCCATGGTGCGGCCGTTGACGGTGAGCGCGCCTTCATGGATGCGCTTGTGCTTGATCAGCTCGCGCACCACCGAGGGTACGCCCCCGGCACGGTGATATTCCTCGCCGAGATAGAAGCCGGCCGGCTGCATGTTCACCAGCAGCGGCACGTCATGGCCGTATTTCTGCCAGTCGTCGATCGACAGCTCGACGCCGACATGGCGCGCCAGCGCATTGATGTGGATCGGCGCATTGGTCGAGCCGCCGATCGCGGAGTTGACGACGATGCAGTTCTCGAACGCCTCGCGGGTCAGGAAGTCCGACGGCTTCAAATCTTCCCAGACCATGTCGACGATGCGTTTTCCGGTCTCGTAGGCGATCTGGCCGCGCTCGCGATAGGGCGCCGGGATTGCCGCGCAGCCCGGCAGCGAGAAGCCGAGCGCCTCGGCGAGCGAGTTCATCGTCGAGGCGGTGCCCATCGTGTTGCAATGGCCGACCGAGGGCGCCGAGGAGGCCACGATCTCGATGAACTGCTCATAGTCGATCTCGCCCGCGGCGAGGCGCTCGCGCGCCTTCCACACCACCGTGCCGGAGCCGGTGCGCTGGCCTTCGTGCCAGCCGTTCAGCATCGGGCCGCCCGACAGCACGATCGCCGGCAGGTTGACGGTCGCCGCCGCCATCATGCAGGCCGGGGTGGTCTTGTCGCAGCCGGTGGTCAGCACCACGCCATCAAGCGGATAGCCAAACAGGATCTCGACCAGGCCGAGATAGGCGAGATTGCGGTCGAGCGCCGCGGTCGGGCGCTTGCCGGTCTCCTGGATCGGATGGGTCGGAAACTCCATCGCGATGCCGCCGGCGGCGCGGATGCCCTCGCGGACGCGGTGCGCGAGCTCGAGGTGGTGCCTGTTGCAGGGCGACAGGTCGTTGCCGGTCTGGGCGATGCCGATGATCGGCTTGCCCGACTGCAATTCCTCGCGGGTCAGCCCGTAGTTCAGGTAGCGCTCAAGATAGAGCGCGGTCATGCCCGGATTGTGTGGGTTGTCGAACCATTCCTGGGAGCGGAGCCTGCGGCCCTTGCCCGTCTTGGTCTCGCCTGCGGCGCTATGCCCGTTGGTGTGGGGTTTTGTCATTGGTTTCTCCCGCAATGCAAACTCTTGATGGGCCCATTCAAGGGCTCTGGTTCAACGTTGTTCTACCTTGCGCAAATCGTCGCGCATTACAAACCTCGACGATCACGCACAGGTGTTTCACTGGATGGATTGGACCTTAGTTCAAGGCACTTGGTTGCGCTATCATTTTGTCATCTTTTGCGTCCCTTGTGACGGGCTGGTGTCGGGCGGATCTCAGCTGCGCCGCGCCGAGCTCTGCCGTTCCATGACACTGAAGCCGAGATCGACGATGGGCTCGGCGGGCCGGCGTCCTTCGAGCGTCTCGATCACCATCATGGCAGCGTTTCTGCCCATTTCGTAGCGATTGGTGCGCACGCTGCTTAACGTCGGCTCGCTCGACGCCATGAATTCGAGATCGTTGAAGCCGACGATCGCCATCTGCTGCGGCACCGCCATGTGACGGCGCTTGCATTCGAACAGCGCGCCGAGCGCCAGGTCGTCATTGACGCAGAACACCGCGTCGATGTCGGGCGTCTTTGCGAGCAGGTCGGCAAACAGCGTCCCACCCAATGTCACCGAGGTTGGAATCGCCGTCGTGACAATGAGCTGCGGATCGAACAGCCCGGCCTCGGTCATCGCGGCGCGATAGCCGTCAAGCCGCCGCTGCACCCGCGGATCCATTCGCGCGCCGAGGAAGCCGATCCGCCGGCTGCCCTGCGCGAGCAGGTGGGCGATTGCGGCTTTTGCCGCGTCAAAATGCGAGAATCCGATCATCATGTCGATCGGGGAGGGCCCGACTTCCATGATTTGCACGATCGGGCAATCGACCGTTTCCATGATGCGGCGGGAATCGGCGGTCTGGTTGATGCCGGTGATGATCAGCCCGGCCGGCTTCTGTGCCAGAAAAAGACGCAGCAGGCGCTCTTCCTGCAGGATGCTGTAGCGGGTGTTGGCGAGCTGAATGCTGTAGCGGCTGCCGTCGAGCGCGTCATAAATGCCGCGCAGCACGTCGGCGAACACGTTGTTGGTCAGCGACGGGATCAGAACACCGATCACCTCGGTGCGCTGCGACGCAAGCGCGCGTGCCGCGAGATTGGGCACGTAACCGAGTTCTTTTGCCGCACTTTCGACCCGGGCGCGCTTGCCGGCCGAGAGTGCATCCGGATTCCTGAAGAAACGCGAGGCCGTAATCGGACTGACGCCGGCAAGCTTCGCGACTTCGGCGAGCCGGATCTTGCCTGGCGTCATCTGTTTTCGGGCCATTTGCCGCTCATATCACGACGTTCGTCGCAGACAAACCGATATTGACAGCGCTACCAAGCGATTGCTAATCGAACGATTGCCAAAACCGGATAAACTGCGGACAATAACGCAAGTCCAACAGAGCCGCGCACCTAGCGTGGCCGGAACAAAACAGAGCGGTGGCGGCACTCGTCGTACGCCGTCGGGAACTTGGAGGGAGGGAAGTGGATGTCGTCGGTCCAGATTCGCGACGTGCGGAAGTCGTTCGGCAATTTTGAGGTCCTGCACGGCGTGTCGATCCCGATCGAGGACGGCGAGTTCGTCGTTCTGGTCGGCCCCTCCGGCTGCGGCAAGTCGACCCTGCTGCGCATGCTGGCCGGACTTGAGAACATCACCTCTGGAACGATTTCGATCGGCGACCGCGTCGTCAACAATGTCCAGCCCAAAGAGCGCGACATTGCGATGGTGTTCCAGAACTACGCGCTCTACCCGCACATGACGGTCGCCGACAATATGGGCTTCTCGCTGAAGCTGCGCGGCGCCAAGCCCGAGGAGATCTCGAGCGGGGTCAAGCGCGCCGCGGAAATCCTCGCGCTGACGCCGCTGCTCGACCGCTATCCCCGTCAGCTCTCCGGCGGCCAGCGCCAGCGCGTCGCAATGGGCCGCGCCATCGTGCGCGATCCGCAGGTGTTCCTGTTCGACGAGCCGCTGTCGAACCTCGACGCCAAGCTGCGCGTCGCCATGCGCACCGAGATCAAGGAACTGCATCAGCGGCTGAAGACCACGACCGTCTACGTCACCCACGACCAGATCGAGGCGATGACCATGGCCGACAAGATCGTGGTGATGCATGACGGCATCGTCGAGCAGATGGGCTCGCCGCTCGAGCTCTACGACACGCCGGAGAACCAGTTCGTGGCCGGTTTCATCGGCTCGCCCGCGATGAATTTCCTCAAGGGCAAGGTGAAGGTGAACGGTGCCGCCTATTTCGAGGGACCGAACGGCGTCAAGCTGCCGCTGAAATCGGCGCCGGCCAATTCCGACGGCAAGCCCGCGGTCTACGGCGTGCGGCCCGAGCATTTCACCATCGCCGATGACGGCGCCGAGGCCGAGATCGTGGTGGTCGAGCCGACCGGCTCGGAGACCCAAGTGTTTGCCAAGCTCGGTGGCGAGCAGGTCGTCGCCGTGTTCCGCGAACGCCATCAGTTCAACCCCGGGCGACAAGGTTCGGCTCAAGCCGGATCCGGCGCTGGTCCACCTGTTCGACGATTCGACGGGGAAGCGATTGAATAGCTGACCGACTGATCGATCTGAATGGCCGACCAACAGGCCAGATCAAAAACAAGAAAAACACAGTCATTTGGGAGGAAGGACGATGCACGATTTTACTCGCCGCTCGCTACTTCAGGGCGGCACCGCGCTGGCCGCAACCGGGATGCTGACCGGGCCGGCGCTGTTTGACTTCGCCAAGGCCTGGGCGCAGAGCGCGCCCTGGAAGGCAGAGCCCGGCGCCAAGCTCACCGTGATGCGCTGGAAGCGCTTCGTGCCCGCGGAAGACGATGCCTTCAATGCCATGGTGGCGGCCTTCAAGGCGGCAACCGGCACCGAGATGAACGTGTTCAGCGAGTCCTTCGAGGACGTGCAGCCGAAGGCCTCGGTCGCCGCCAACACCGGCTCGGGTCTCGACCTGGCCTGGGGCCTGCACACGCTGCCGCAGCTGTTCCCGACCAAGGTCCTCAAGATGAACGACGTTGCCGATTATCTCGGCAAGAAGTACGGCGGCTGGACCGAGGCCGCGGCCAAGACCTGCAAGCAGGGCGATGACTGGCTCGGCATTCCCGTCGCGACCATCGGCGGCTATTTGACCTATCGCAAGTCGGCGGTCGAGAAGGCCGGCTTCAAGCAGGTGCCGTCCGACTTCCCGGCCTATCTCGAACTCTGCAAGGCACTGAAGGCGAACAACACGCCGGCCGGCTTCGCGCTGGGCCATGCCACCGGCGACGCCAATGCCTGGGTCCACAACATCCTCTGGGGCTTCAACGGCTGGACCGTCGACAAGGACGACAAGGTCATCATCAACTCGCCGGAGACGATGAAGGCGCTGGAGTACGCCAAGGCGCTGTCGGATACCTTCATTCCCGGTGTCGCATCGTGGAACGACTCCTCCAACAACAAGGCGTTCCTGTCCGGCGAACTGTACCTGACCTCGAACGGCATCTCGATCTACGTCGCCGCCAAGGACGACCCGAGCAAGAAGGAGCTCGCCGAAGACATCGACCACGCGCTGTGGCCGGTCGGCCCGATCGGCAAGCCGACCGAGCTGCAGCTCGCGGTTCCGATCCTCGCCTTCAACTTCTGCAAATATCCGAATGCGGCAAAGGCGTTCATCGCCTTCATGCTGGAGAAGGAGAATTTCGAGAAGTGGCTGTCGGGCGCGCGGGGTTATCTCACCCACACGCTCAACGCCTACGACACCGCGCCGGTCTGGACGGCCGACCCGAAGAATGCGGTGTTCGGCCAGGCCTCGAAGCGCGCGCTGCCGGCCTCCGGCATAGGCACGCCCGGCGAGAAGGCGGCGACCGCGATTGCCGACTTCATCGTGGTCGATATGTTCGCGAACTACTGCACTGGCGCCAAGGACGGCAAGACCGCGATGGCGGAAGCCGAGCGGCAGCTGAAGCGCATTTATCGCTGATGTGATGGCCGCGGGCGGGCGGAGGATCGCCGCTCGCGCCGTCATTGGAATGCCATCACTGGAATATTGCGTAGTCATGCTCAATCATTTGAGCAATCGGGACATCGCCTATGGCCGACATCGCCCTTGCGCCGCGACGCGCTAAGACCGAAATTCGCGAAGCGACCACCTGGGATCAGCTGCGCCACAACAAGAACTGGCTCGGCTTCTGGTTCATGGTGCCGGCGATGGCATTCCTGATCTTCTTCCTGGCCTATCCGCTGGGCCTCGGGATCTGGCTGTCCTTCACCGACACCCGCATCGGCCGCGTCGGTCATTTCATCGGCACCGAGAACTATGAGTGGCTGTGGGATGATTCCATCTTCTGGCTGTCGGTGTTCAACACGCTGCTCTACACCTCCGTCGCGAGCGCGGTGAAATTCGCGGTCGGGCTCTATCTCGCGCTGCTGCTCAACGAGCGCATGCCGTTCAAGGCGCTGCTGCGTGCCGCCGTGCTGATCCCGTTCATCGTGCCGACCGTGCTGTCGGCGCTGGCATTCTGGTGGATCTTCGATTCGCAGTTCTCGATCATCTCCTGGTCGCTGAAGCATCTTGGCCTGATCACCCAGAACATCAATTTCCTCGGCGACACCACCTGGGCCCGCATCTGCGTGATCTTCGCCAATATCTGGCGCGGCGTGCCGTTTGTCGCGATCACGCTGCTGGCGGGCCTGCAAACCGTGCAGCCTTCGCTCTACGAGGCGGCGACGCTCGACGGCGCCTCGCGCTGGCAGATGTTCCGCTTCATCACCTATCCCTTGCTGACGCCGATCATCGCGGTCGTGATGACGTTCTCGGTGCTGTTCACCTTCACCGACTTCCAGCTGATCTGGGCGATGACCCGCGGCGGCCCAGTTAACGCCACCCATCTGATGGCGACGCTGTCCTACCAGCGCGCGATCATCGCCGGACAATTGGGCGAGGGGGCCGCGATCTCGAGCGCCATGATCCCGTTCCTGCTCGCCGCGATCATGGTGTCCTGGTTCGGCCTGCAGCGCAGGAAGTGGCAGCAGGGAGAAAGCAATGACTGACCTTCCTGCCCCCAAGGTCAATCTCAAGTCCATCCTGTCGACGCCGGCGCGTGTCGACAACAGCGAGGGCATGAGCTATTTGCAGTCGGTGCCGCGGCGGATCGTGACGCTCTACATTCCGCTGTCGATCATCGTCATCATCCTGCTGTTCCCGTTCTATTGGATGGGGCTGACCGCGATCAAGCCGGACGACCAGCTGCTCGACCTCGACAAGTACAATCCGTTCTGGACCTGGAATCCGACCTTCAAGCACATCCACAAGCTGCTGTTCGAGAGCTACTATCCGCACTGGCTCTGGAACACGATGTATGTGGCGATCGGTGCCACCGTGCTGTCGATCATCGCGAGCGTGCTCGCGGCCTATGCGATCGTGCGGCTGCGCTACAAGGGCGCCAACGTCGTCGGCGGCCTGATCTTCCTGGCCTATCTGGTGCCGCCGTCGATCCTGTTCATTCCGCTCGCCACCGTCGTGTTCCAGTACGGCCTGTTCGACTCGCCGATGGCGCTGATCCTGACCTATCCGACGATCCTGATCCCGTTCTCGACCTGGCTTCTGATGGGCTATTTCAAGACCATCCCGTTCGAGCTCGAGGAGTGCGCGCTGATCGATGGCGCCAGCCGCTGGCAGATCCTGATCAAGATCGTGCTGCCGCTTGCCATTCCCGGCCTGATCTCGGCCTTCATCTTCTGCTTCACGCTGTGCTGGAACGAGTTCATCTACGCGCTGACATTCCTGCAATCGACCCCGAACAAGACCGTGCCGGTCGCCATCGTCAACGAATTCGTTGACGGTGACATCTATCGCTGGGGTTCGCTGATGGCAGGGGCGCTATGCGGCTCGCTGCCGCTGGTTATTCTTTACGCCTTCTTCGTTGAGCATTATGTCTCGGCGATGACGGGTGCCGTGAAGGAATAAGCGCGCAAGGCCCGCAGCTGAATTCGAAGAAGAGAAGAAAGGAGCAGGGTCGTGCACATTCTGATTCTGGGCGCCGCCGGCATGGTCGGCCGCAAGCTGACCGAGCGTTTGCTGCGCGAGGGCCGCCTCGGCAAGCAGGACATCAGCAGGATGACCTTGCAGGACGTGGTCGCGCCGGCCAAGCCCGCAAACGCCACGATCCCGGTCAATGTCGTCGCGTCCGATTTCGCCGATGCCGGTGCCGCGGCGCCCCTGATCGCCGAGCGCCCGGACGTCATCTTCCATCTCGCCGCGATCGTCTCGGGCGAGGCGGAGGCCGAGTTTGACAAGGGCTACCGGATCAATCTCGACGGCACCCGCTATCTGATCGACGCGATCCGCGCCGTTGGCGGCGGCTATAAGCCGCGGCTGGTGTTCACGTCCTCGATCGCGGTGTTCGGCGCGCCGTTCCCGGAGAAGATCGGCGACGAGTTCTTCCACACGCCGCTGACGAGCTACGGCACGCAGAAGTCGATCTGCGAGCTCCTGATCAACGACTACACCCGCAAGGGTCTGCTCGACGGGATCTCGATCCGTCTGCCGACGATCTGCGTGCGTCCGGGCAAGCCGAACAAGGCGGCGTCCGGTTTCTTCTCCAACATCATCCGTGAGCCGCTGGCGGGCGAGGAGGCGATCCTGCCGGTGTCCGAGGATGTCCGGCACTGGCACGCTTCGCCGAAATCGGCGGTCGGGTTTCTGGTCCACGCCGGAACGATGGACCTCAATGCGATGGGGCCGCGGCGCAATCTCAGCATGCCCGGGATGTCCGTCACCGTCGGCGAGCAGATCGCGTCGCTGGAGCGCGTTGCCGGCAAGAACGTGACCGCGCGGATCAAGCGGGTGCCCGATCCGACCATCATCAGCATCGTCTCGGGCTGGCCGCGCGATTTCGCCACCGACCGCGCGCTGAAGCTCGGCTTCACCACTGCCGAGAAGACGTTCGACGACATCATCCGCATCCACATCGAGGACGAGCTCGGCGGCAAGTTTGCCCGCCTGAGCAACGTCCCGGCTAGCGCGGCGCTCGAGATGACCAGGGTTGCCAGCATCGGCGAATGCATGATCGAGCTGCGCCAGGCTCCGGGCGGCCAGCTCGGCGGGCTGTATTCGCGCTTCTATGGCGGCGACACGCTCAACACTGCGGTTTATCTGTCCCGGCTCGGCGTCCACAGCGATTACATCACGGCGCTCGGCGATGATGCGCTGAGCGATGAGATGATCGCGGGCTGGGCGAGCGAAGGCATCGGCACCAAGCACGTCGCGCGATTGGCAGGCAAGCTGCCGGGGCTCTATCTGATCCAGACTGACGACAAGGGCGAGCGGCGCTTCTTCCACTGGCGCGACAGCGCCGCCGCCCGTGAGCTGATGGATCTGCCCGAGACGGACGACATCCTGAACTCGCTCGCGAGTTACGACATCGTCTATCTCTCGGCGATCACGCTCTCGATCCTGCGCGAGGACGGACGGGAGCGGCTGATCGCGGCGCTGAAGCGTGCGCGGCTGCTGGGCACGCGCTTCGCGTTCGATACCAATTTCCGCGCCCGCGGCTGGCCTGACCTGAATGTCGCGCGGAAGGTCTTCAGCAGCGCGTTCGAGACCGCTGATATCGTGCTTGCCTCGACGGAAGATCTGGCGCCGCTCTATCCTGACGAGAGCAACACGGCGCTGCTCGCCGGCATCTCGAGCCCCGAGGTCGTGCTGAAGCTCGCCGAGCCCGCCTGCATCGTGCGTTCTTGTGCCGGGACGAACGAGGTGCGGGCGGAGCCGCTCACCAAGCCGGTGGTCGATACCACGGCAGCCGGCGACAGTTTTGCCGCGGCCTATCTCGCCGCACGGCTCGGCGGCGCCGAGCCCGAGGAGGCGGCACGCGCCGGCCATCGTCTGGCCGGGGTGGTGGTGTGCTATCCCGGTGCGATCATTCCACGCTATGCCATGCCGCCGAAGAAGGCGCCTCGTCCCCCACCATCCCGCAAGGCCTCGCAATGACAACGACATCGAAGCAGGACCGGATCGCCGAGCTGATCCGCCAGGCCACCGTGATCCCGGTGCTGACCATCGAGCGGCTGCAGGACGCGGTGCCGCTTGCCAAAGCATTGGTCGCCGGCGGCGTGCGGACGCTCGAGGTGACGCTGCGGACGCCGGTCGCAGTCGATGCGGCCAAGGCCATCATCGCCGAGGTGCCCGATGCGGTGGTCGGGATTGGCACAATCCTCAATGCCGACGATCTGGCGCGCGCCGAGGCGCTGGGCGCCACATTCGGTATCAGCCCGGGCACGACGCCCGAGCTGTTGAAGGCGGTGGCTGCCGGCCGGCTGCCTTTCGCGCCGGGGATCGCGACCGCCTCCGAACTGATGCAGGCGCTGGCGCACGGCTTCGACGTCGTCAAATTCTTCCCCGCCGAGCAGGCCGGCGGTATCAAGGCACTGCGGGCCTTGGCCGGTCCATTCCCGAACGTCAGGGTCTGCCCGACCGGCGGTATCGGCGAGGCCAATGCGGCGACCTGGCTCGCCGAGCCCAATGTGCTGGCGGTCGGCGGTTCCTGGCTGTGCCCGGCGGCCGAAATCCGCGCCGGCAACTGGGCGGGCATAACCGGCATGTGCGCGAAGGCGATGAAAACGCTGAAAGCCGCCTGAAGATACGCTACATAACTCCCGAACAGGCACAGGGAGATACGACCATGACAGCAGCCAGCATTGTGGGTTGGGCGCACACGCCATTCGGAAAGTTTGACGCGGAGACCGTCGAAGGCCTCGTCGTCAAGGTCGCCAACGAGGCGCTCGCCGATGCCGGCATTGCCGCGTCCGACGTCGACGAGATCATGCTCGGCCATTTCAACGCCGGCTTCTCGCCGCAGGATTTTACGGCGTCACTGGTGCTGCAGGCCAATCCGGCGCTGCGCTTCAAGCCGACCACCCGCGTCGAGAACGCCTGCGCCACCGGATCGGCCGCCGTGCACCAGGGCATCCGCGCCATCGAGGCGGGCGCCGCGAAGATCGTGCTTGTCGTCGGCGTCGAGCAGATGACGAAGACGCCAGGTCCGGAGATCGGCAAGAACCTCCTGAAGGCGTCCTATCTGCCTGAGGACGGCGACACGGTCGGCGGCTTCGCCGGCGTGTTCGGCAAGATCGCGCAGGCCTATTTCCAGAAATACGGCGACCAGTCGGATGCGCTGGCGATGATCGCCGCCAAGAACCACAAGAACGGCGTCGCCAATCCCTATGCGCAGATGCGCAAGGATTTCGGCTTCGAGTTCTGCCGCGCAGAGAGCGACAAGAATCCGTTCGTCGCCGGTCCCTTGAAGCGCACCGATTGCTCGCTGGTATCCGACGGCGCTGCCGCGCTGGTGCTGACCGATGCCGAGACCGCCAAGACCATGGGCAAGGCGGTGAACATCCGCGCCACTGCCCATGCGCAGGACTTCCTGCCGATGTCGAAGCGCGACATCCTGCAGTTCGAAGGCTGCACCGTCGCCTGGCAGCGCGCGCTGCAGAAGGCCGGCCTGCAGCTCTCCGATCTCTCCTTTGTCGAGACCCACGACTGCTTCACCGTCGCCGAGTTGATCGAATATGAAGCGATGGGCCTCACGCCAAAGGGGCAGGGTGCGCGCGCGATCATGGAAGGTTGGACCCAGAAGGACGGCAAGCTGCCGGTCAATCCGTCCGGCGGCCTCAAGGCCAAGGGCCATCCGATCGGCGCCACCGGCGTTTCCATGCATGTGATGAGCGCGATGCAGCTCGCCGGGCAGGCGCCCGAGGGCATGCAGCTCAAGAACCCGCAGATCGGCGGCATCTTCAACATGGGCGGCGCTGCGGTCGCCAACTACGTCTCGATCCTCGAGCCGGCGAAGTAGCTTGAACATTGCCGAATGGCTGGCGGCGACGGCACGGGCGCGTCCCGATGCGCCGGCGCTGCTGACCGGCTTCGACCTCGACGCCGACTATGCAACCTTTGCCCGCCGCGCCGCCTCGATCGGGGCGGCGCTGGCGCGCGATCACGGCATTGCCGCCGGCGACCGGATCGCGCTATTTGCCGGCAATTGCACGCAATATCTCGAATGCCTCTATGGCATCTGGTGGATCGGCGCCGCCGCGATCCCGATCAACGCCAAGCTGCACGGCCGCGAGGTGGCGTGGATCTGCGACAATGGCGGCGCCAAACTGGCTTTCGTGTCCGACGACACGATCCGGGCGCTGACCGAAGCGAGGGACGACTGCCCCGCCGGCATGACCATGCTGTCGGTTGAAAGCGATGCCTACAAGGCGATGCGAAACCGTGACGGCGCGCCCACGCCATTGCCGCGCGAAAGCAACGATCTTGCCTGGCTGTTCTACACCTCAGGCACCACCGGCCGTCCCAAGGGCGTGATGCTCAGCCACGGCAATCTGGTTGCGATGTCGCTGTGCTATCTCGCCGACGTCGATCCGGCGACGCCGAACGATGCCTCGCTCTATGCGGCGCCGATCTCGCATGGCGCAGGTCTCTACAATTTCCCGCATGTCCGGATGGGCGGCCGCCACGTCGTTCCGGAGTCCGGCGGATTCGATCCGAACGAGGTGCTCAACCTCGGCCGCCAGCTCGACAATGTCGTGATGTTCGCGGCGCCCACCATGGTGCGCCGCCTGGTCGATGCCGCGAAGAAGCGCGGCGAGAACGGCGAGGGACTGCGCACCATCATCTATGGCGGCGGCCCGATGTACACGGCCGACATCACCGATGCGATCGCGACCATGGGCCAGCGCTTCGTGCAGATCTACGGCCAGGGCGAGTCGCCGATGACGATCACGGCGCTGTCGCGCGACTGGCACCGCGCGAGCGATCATCCGCGCTATCTCGAACGGCTGGCTTCGGTCGGCACCGCGCAGAGCGTCGTCACGGTGCGCATCACCGACAAGGACGGCAAGCCGCAGCCCGCAGGCGAGACCGGCGAGATCGAGGTCAAGGGCTTAACCGTGATGCTCGGCTACTGGAACAATCCGAAGGCCAATGAAGAGACGCTGAAGGACGGCTGGCTGCGCACCGGCGATGTCGGCCGCCTCGACGCCGACGGCTTCCTGACGCTGTCGGACCGTTCCAAGGACGTGATCATCTCCGGCGGCACCAACATCTATCCGCGCGAGGTCGAGGAAGCGCTGCTGACGCATCCGGATGTCCGCGAGGTCTCTGCGATTGGTGTGCCAGATCCGGAGTGGGGCGAGATCGTCGTCGCCTGCGTCGTGCTCGCGGACGGTGCCATCCCCGACGACGGCAAGCTCGACGCGCATTGCCTGGCCTCGATTGCCCGCTTCAAGCGGCCCAAGCGCTACGTCTATCTCGAGGCCCTGCCGAAGAACAATTACGGCAAGGTGCTGAAGACCGCTTTGCGGGAAATGATGGCCAAGGGCATGGGCTAAAGCGCGATGAGGCCGGGTTGAATCGAAAACATCGAAAACAACCCCATGCACAGTAGGGATTGGGGTCACCAAGGCGGTTAGGGGATAGGCCGCCGCCTTCCGTCGCGCTAAGCTGCCTGCGCCCGCCACCGGGAGAACGGACCATGGGAATCGAGACGTCGCTGTCGCTGTCGGAAGTGAACGACCGCATCGCAATCCTCCGGGACAATATCAGGCAGCTGATCGAGCAGGCCGCAGGCGCTGCGGGCGCAGAAGTCGAGGAGCGCATCGCCGAGCGGCTCGAGCAGCAGAATGCGGAACTGGAAAAGCTCCTGAAGGCGCGCGAGACGATGACCGGGCAGTAACCGGCATCAGGCCGGCGGTGGACTTCGTCTTGCCCGCCCGGCGTTCCGCCGCACGGAAACGATCCGGCCGCCGCCGCGCATACGCCCATACGCCCGGCGCAGCTTGATCTCGGCGAAGAGCTCCCGTTACTAGCTGCGTAACCAGAACATCCGGGAGCGAACAGGACGATGGGACCACTGCAGGGTATCAAGGTCGTCGACATGACGACCGTGCTGATGGGACCCTATGCCACCCAGATGCTCGGCGACTACGGCGCCGACGTCATCAAGGTGGAATCGCCTGACGGCGACGTGACGCGGCAGATCGGTCCGACACGGCATCCCGGCATGGGACCGGTGTTCCTCAACACCAACCGCAGCAAGCGTTCGGTCTGCCTCGACTTGAAGAAACCGGCGGGGCGCGAGGCCGTGCTGCGGCTGATCGCGCAGGCCGACGTGCTGGTCTACAATGTGCGGCCGCAGGCAATGGCGCGGCTGCAACTCGGTTACGACGTCGTCGCCAAGGTCAATCCAAGGCTGATCTATGCCGGCGTGTTCGGCTTCGGCCAGGAGGGACCATACGCAGCCAAGCCCGCCTATGACGACCTGATCCAGGGCGCCACCGCGCTGCCGGCGCTGATGGCGCAGACCTCGGACGGCGTGCCGCGCTATGTGCCGAATGCGCTGGTTGATCGTATCGTCGGCCTCACCGCGGTCGGTGCGATCTGCGCGAGCCTCGTGCATCGCGACCGCACCGGGCAGGGCCAGCGCGTCGACATTCCGATGTTCGAGACCATGGCCGGTTTCGTCATGGGCGACCACATGGGCGGGCTGACCTACGATCCGCCGCTCGACAAAGGCGGCTATGCGCGGCATCTGTCGCCGGACCGGCGGCCCTACAAGACGCTGGACGGCTACATCTGCGTGATCGTCTACAACGACAAGCAGTGGGAGAATTTCTTCAAGGCGACCGGCCGCGACGATCTGCGCAGCGATCCGAAATTCGCGACCTTCGCCGGCCGCGCCACCAATATCGATGTCGTCTACGCCGAGCTCGCGCGCATCCTGCAGACCAAGACCACGGCCGAGTGGAACGAGATTCTCGAGAAGGCTGACGTGCCCGTGATGCCGATGCACGATCTCGAGAGCCTGTTGCAGGACCCGCATATGGTCGCGACCGGCGTCTTCCCCGTGGTCGATCACCCGACCGAGGGCCGCATCCGCAGCATGACGCCGTCGGCGCGCTGGTCGGAGACCAGGGTCGAGCCGAGCCGGCTGGCGGACCCAGGCTCGGCGAGCACAGCGCGGAGATTTTGCGCGAGGCGGGTTTCTCGACCGATGAGATTGCGGCGATGGTGCGCGACGGCGCGGCCAAAGTGGTGAAGGCATAGGAGCACGACAGATGGATTTCGCACTCTCCGCCAACCAGGAATCGATCCGCGACGCCGTCGCCAAGATCTGCACCCGCTTTGACGAAGCCTACTGGCTGAAGAAGGACAAGGAGGGCGGCTACCCGGCCGACTTCCACCGCGCACTGGCCGATGCCGGCTGGCTCGGCATCTGCA
The DNA here is from genome assembly GCF_054057015.1 of Bradyrhizobium sp. JR3.5. Taxonomy (NCBI): domain Bacteria; kingdom Pseudomonadati; phylum Pseudomonadota; class Alphaproteobacteria; order Hyphomicrobiales; family Nitrobacteraceae; genus Bradyrhizobium; species Bradyrhizobium sp. JR3.5. The sequence continues at coordinate 2,890,978 of NZ_JBSRYV010000001.1, read as the reverse complement.
TCCCCGAGGAGTATGGCGGCTCCGGGCTCGGCATTACCGATGCCGCGATCATGATGCGCACGATCTCCGAATCCGGCGCCGGCATGTCCGGTGCGTCGGCCGTGCACATGAACGTGTTCGGGCTCAATCCGGTCGTGGTGTTCGGCACCAAGGAGCAGTGCCAGCGCATGCTGCCGCCGATCATCGACGGCCGCGACAAGTCCTGCTTTGCGGTGACCGAGCCCAACACCGGCCTGAACACCACGCAGCTCAAGACCCGCGCCGTGCGCCAGGGCGACAAATACATCGTCAACGGCCAGAAGGTGTGGATCTCGACTGCGCAGGTCGCCAACAAGATCCTGCTGCTCGCGCGCACCACGCCGCTGGAGGAGGTGCGTAGCCCGACCCATGGCCTCAGCCTGTTCTATACCGATTTCGACCGCAAGCGCGTCACCGTGCACGAGATCGAGAAGATGGGCCGCAAGCCCGTCGACTCCAACGAGCTGTTCTTCGAGAATTTCGAGATTCCGGTCGAGGACCGCATCGGCGAGGAAGGCCGCGGCTTCGAATACATCCTGCACGGCATGAACCCCGAGCGCATCCTGATCGCGGCTGAAGCGGTCGGCCTCGGCCAGATCGCGCTGAAGCGGGCGTCGGAATACGCCAAGGGCCGCATCGTATTCAACCGCCCGATCGGCATGAACCAGGGGATCCAGCATCCGCTGGCGAAGTGCTGGATGGAGCTCGAGGCCGCCTGGCTGATGGTGTTGCGTGCCGGCTGGCAATACGACCAGAACCTGCCCTGCGGCCCCGCCGCGAACGCGGCAAAGTATCTCGCGGCGGAAGCCGGCTTCCACGCCTGCGAGCAGGCGGTGATGACGCATGGCGGCTTCGGCTACGCCAAGGAATATCACGTCGAGCGCTATTTCAGGGAATCGCTGATCCCGCGCATCGCGCCGATCAGCCCGCAGCTCATCCTAAGCTTCATCGGCGAGAAGGTGCTCGGCCTTCCAAAGTCGTATTGAGGGTGGCCATGCGCTTCCCATCAGCGTCATTCCGGGATGCGCCGCGAGGCGCAGGCCCGGAGTCCATAACCACGATCGTGAGTATGGATTCCGGGCTCGCGCTACGCGCGCCCCGGAATGACGCACTAAGAGGTACGCTGACATGAGCTTCGTCACAGGCGTCGGCCTCACATCCTACGGCAAGCATGAGGGCCTGTCCTCGCTCGATCTGATGAGCAAGGCGGCCGAGCTTGCGATCTCCGATGCCGGGCTGAAGCGCGCCGACATCGACGGCATCCTGTGCGGCTACTCCACGGTCTCGCCGCACATCATGCTGGCGACGGTATTCGCCGAGCATTTTGGTATTCGTCCGTCCTATGCCCACGCCGTGCAGGTCGGCGGCGCCACGGGCCTCGCGATGACCATGCTGGCGCATCACCTCGTCGACGCGGGTGTCGCAAAACACGTGCTGGTGGTCGGCGGCGAGAACCGGCTGACCGGGCAAAGCCGCGACGCTTCGATCCAGGCGCTGGCCCAGGTCGGCCATCCCGATTACGAGGTGACGCTGGGGCCGACGATCCCGGCCTATTACGGCCTGGTCGCGACGCGTTACATGCATGAGTACGGGCTCACGCAGGAAGATCTTGCCGAGTTCGCGGTGCTGATGCGCAAGCACGCGCTGATGCATCCCGGCGCCCAGTTCCACGAGCCGATCACGGTTGCCGACGTGATGGCCTCGAAGCCGGTGGCGATGCCGCTCAAACTGTTGGACTGCTGTCCGGTGTCCGACGGCGGTGCGGCGTGCGTGATCAGCCGCGAGCCGACCGGCGAGCGGCGGGTTCGCATCCGCGGCTGCGCCCAGGCGCACACCCATCAGCACGTCACAGCCGCGCCCGCGCTGAGCGAGCTAGGTGCGGAGATCTCGATCGCGAAGGCGAAGGCGGCGTCGGGCATCGCGATATCAGACGTGCGTTACGCTGCGGTCTACGACAGCTTCACGATCACGCTGGCGATGCTGCTGGAAGATCTCGGCCTCGCCAAGCGCGGCGAGGCCGCAGCGCGGGTGCGCGCCGGCTATTTCAATCAGGATGGCGAGCTACCGCTCAACACCCATGGCGGCCTGCTCAGCTATGGCCATTGCGGCGTCGGCGGCGCGATGGCGCATCTGGTCGAAGCCCATCTGCAGATGACCGGCCGCGCCGACAATCGCCAGGTGCGCGACGCCTCGGTGACGTTTGCTGCATGGCGACGGCGGTGTGCTGTCCTCCCATGTCAGCATGTTCCTGGAGCGCGTGCGATGAGCGGACCGATCGCGGACTGGACCAGGGGCGCGGAAGCCATCGTCTACCAGACCTGCAACGCCTGCGACGCGCGGCAATATTTCCGCCGCAGCTTCTGCGCGGCCTGCGGCTCGCCCGATCTCGCCGAGCACCGCGCGGGCGGAGCAGGGACCGTGTATGCGACGTCGCTGGTCTGTCGCGCCGCGACACCGGAGACCCGGGCGCATGTACCCTACAATATCGTGCTCGTGGATGCCGACGAGGGCTTTCGCATGATGGCCCACGGCGACAACGACCTCGCCATCGGCGACAAGGTCTCGGCGCGCTTCACGCAATTTGCGGGACGGCTGGTTCCGTATTTCGCAAAGGCAAAATGAGGGGCTGAACGAACCGGTCAGAACGCAAGACCAAGCTGAATTGGTTCGCTCTTGCCCCTCATGGTTTACGGATACTATCGCCAATAAAAGACAAAGCTGGCGATGACGAGCATCGCCGTCACCGCCAGCATTTGCGCAAGCGCTTCCGAGGCCGCCCTCTTGGTGGCTTCCTTCATGCGTTTCCCCTAGACTTGGGCGTGACTCATCGTTGCGCAAATTGCGCGAACGACGGCCAGATTTTGTACTCGGAACACCCCGCGTCGAGCATTCGCTTTTGACGAGTCCCCACTCAGCGAATATCGACTGTGTCAGGGTTGTATGGGAATGCGGCGGCAATTTGACTCGCGCGTGTTGCTCCTGCGACGGCCGGCGGATACTGTTTCGGAACCCGACAGAAACGACAGAGATCAAGGTTAGGAAATGGCCCGTATCGACTACTCCGATCCTGCGAAGGCAAGCCCGCGCACCCGCGAGATCCTCGACAAGAACCGCAACGCCAACATCTTTCGCATGATGGCGCATTCGCCGAGCTACTTTGAACAGTATTGCCGGCTCGGCGGCGCGATCCGCCACAAGGGTGAACTCGATCCGATCGTGCGCGAGCTTGCGATCACGCGCACCGGCATTCTCTGCGAGGCGCCTTACGAGATCGTCGCGCACAAGCGCATCGGCAAGAATGTCGGCGTCTCCGACGAGCAGAACGCTGCGCTGGAGAATTGGCAGTCGGCGACCTGCTTTGACGACGTGCAGCGCGCGGCGCTGACCTTCACCGACGAGATCGTCAAGCTGAAGAAGCCGACGGATGCGACCTTCAAGGCGATCGCGGCACTGTTGACGCCGGCCGCGCTGATCGAGCTGCAGCTCTCGGTCGGCTTCTACATCATGACGTCGAAGTTCCTCGAGACGTTCGAGATCGACATGCAGCCGGTGACGGAAGTGGTGAGCTGAGGTCTTTGCCTTTCCCCGCGTGCGGGGAGAGGCCGGATCGCATGAAATGCGATCCGGGGTGAGGGGGGCCTCCGCGAGTCTAAACTCGAAGTCATTTTGCGGAGGCAGCCCCTCACCCCGGCCCTCTCCCCGTAAGAACGGGGAGAGGGAGAATTAAGCAACTACCCCGACGTCAGCAGATCGACCTTCGCATTCGCCACGATCAGCCGGTCGGCGAGGATTTGCGCGAGGTTGCGCATGATCCGTTCGCCGGCGCGTGGGTGCTGCTCGCGGAAGCGCTCGAAATCCCTGATCTCCACCTCGTAGGCGGTGGCCGACATGTCGGCGAGCACGTCCGCCGAGCGCTTGGGCTCCAATAGCGCCATCTCGCCGAACGCCATGCCGGCGGTCAGCGTCGCGAGCCGGATGCCGTCGGGCAGGGTGACGTGGACCACGCCACTGCGCAGGAAGAACAGCGAGGTCGCCTCACTGCCTGCGGCGATGATCTTTTCATTCGGTTGGTAGGTCCTGATCGCGCAGAGCGTGGTGAGGTCGGCGATCTCAGCTTCGCCCAATCCGGCGAGCAGCGGTTGCTCGGAAAGCTCTGTCGTCTCGAGGAAATCGATCGAGCCGCCATAGCGGTAGACGATCTGATCCTCGGCCCATTCGATCGCGGTATCGAGCAGATAGAAATCCCTGATGTTGCCGAGCCGGTTGGTCCACTCGCTGATCGTGGTCCATTCGCGCGAGGTCCGCTTGATGCCGGAGAGGATCACGGTGACGCCGAGCTCGGCGAGTTCCTGGAAGGCTTCCGCCACCAGCCGGGCACCGGCGCGGGTCGTCGCGGTAACGCGGCGCAGGTCAAAGATCACCAACTCCGGTCGCGGGCTGCCGGCGAGGCGGCGCGAGACATAGTCGACATTGGAGAGCGACAGCGTGCCGACCAGCTCGATCACCCGCACCTCCTGGAAGTGCTTTGCCAGGATCTCCTGCTCCTGCGGCCGCCGCACCCGGCGCGACGGGTTCTTGCCGATGTTGTAGTCGGCGATGATGCTGTGGCGGGCGTCATCGCTGCGGTTGAGCATGTGCAGGTCGTAATGCGCCGACAGCGCCTCGCAGACCTTGATGCCGCGCACGCTGTTGCCGTGCTTGTCGAGCTTTGGCGAGTAGCTGCCGAGCCCGAGCCGCGCCGGCAGCGCCGCCAGGATGCCGCCGCCGACGCCGCTCTTGGCGGGGATGCCGACGCGGTAGATCCATTCGCCGGCGTAGTCGTACATGCCCGACGAGGTCATCACCGACAGCGTGCGTGCGATCGCGTAGGGCGTCACCACCTGCTCGCCGGTCAGCGGATTGATGCCGCGGTTGGCCAGCGTCGCCGCCATCACGGCGGTATCGCGCGCGGTGACGAGGATGGCGCATTGCCGGAAATAGACGTCGAGCACCGCAGGCACGTTCTCGGTGATCACGCTGTTGGTGCGCAGCAGATAGCCGATCGCCCGGTTGCGATCGCCGGTGGCGCTCTCGGAGGCGTAGACCGCCTCGTCGACATCGAGCTCGCGGCCGGCGAAGCGGCCGAGCGCCTGGCGGATATAGTCGAACGCGCCGTCGCCCTTGTCGGCATGGAGCAGGCCAGAGCAGGCGATTGCGCCGGCTATTCACCATCGCATTGAACGGGTGGTTCTCGGCATTGAGCCGGATCGAATTGAAGGGGTCGCCGGACGGCTCGACGCCGATCACGCTCTCCACCCGTTCGGCGCCGAGCGTGTCGAGCGCCAGCGCGAACACGAACGGTTTTGACATCGACTGGATGGTGAAGGGCACCCTGGTGTCGCCGACCTCATAGACATGGCCGTCGAGCGTCGCGAGGCTGATGCCAAAATGGGCAGGGTCCGCCTTGCCCAGTTCGGGAATGTAGTCGGCCACCGCGCCGCCGGCCTCCGGCAGGAAGTTGGCGTAACAAGCGTGCAGAAACCGCAGCAGCGGCGGCTTTGAGCTGGACCAGGCCGTGGTGGTGGCGGTGACGGGAGGAGGCGATCGTTTCATCGCCTCCTGTTGTGCAACGCAATCAGGGCGCGCGCAACTGAGCGCGCACCGGCGTCAGGTGTGAGGCGACCGGTCCGGATCGGACGCCATTCGACGGCTGCGGTCTCCGAACCGATGATCACAAAGCGAGCGGTTGCTCGGTATTTGTTTCGTTGTGCGAAACTATTCGCTCGGAAATGTTTCGCAAGCAAAGCAGCGTCCGACGCGGCGCTGCGCCAGAGAAGTGGCCGTCGGAGGACGAGGCACGTGGGAATTTGGTCCGCGGGAGCGGCCGGACGGTCCGCCGTCAGGTCTCGACGATCGCGACGGCCTGGCCCTCGGCAATGACCTCGTCAATCCTGACCAGAATCGACTTGATTTTGCCTGCCGCCGTCGACGTGACCGGTATTTCCATCTTCATCGCTTCGACGAATGCGATCTCGTCGCCGTCGCCGATATTGCTGCCGGCCTCAACAGGAAGCGCGCAAACGCGCCCGGCAACTTCGGTCACAACCTTGATCTCTGGCATTCCACTCTCCGATACCGTCTTGCGGAAATTTCATCCGGCGAACGGCTTTTTGTTGTGGCGGCAGATTGCCTGAGGTAGCTTCTTCTGCAAGTGGAATTTTATTCCGCAAGACGGAATGGAGCCAAAACAAATGGGACGGCGCTCGGAACGGCTTAGCCGGCAGGGAATGCTCGCCAGCGAGACTGGCGATGGCGATGTCATCCAGGTGGTGTCGCGCGCGTTTGATGTGTTGCGGTGCTTCGAAGGGCACGAAGCGCGACTCGGCAATCTCGAAATCTCGAACCGCTGCGGCCTGCCGCGTTCGACGGTGTCGCGCTTGACGCACACGCTGACGCGGATGGGACAGCTCGTCTATCTGCCGCGCGATCAGAAATATCGCATCGGCCCGAGCGCGGTCGCGATGAGCACCTCGATGATGAAGGGGCTGCAGCTGCGCAACCTGATCCGGCTGCGCTTGCAGGATGTCGCCGACCAGTTGCCCGGCACCGTGGGCTTCGTGATCCCCGACCGCTTTCATCTGGTCTATCTGGAGTTCGCCCGCGCCGCGAACGCGCTCGGCCTGCATGAAGCCACCGGCAGCCGCATCTCGATGGCGACCACCGCTGCCGGCCACGCCTATACCGCAGCGCTCGATCCTGCGATCGGTGATGCGCTGATATCAGAGATGGAAGGCGAATTGCCGGACAGCGCCAAGATGCTGACGCCGCGCATCGCGGCCAATCGCCGTCATTTGCAGGAGCACGGCTACGTCGTCGCCTGCGGCCTGTGGAGCCCGCACATCAACGGCGTCGCGGTGCCGCTGTGGTCACCGCAATACCAGACCTATGTGGTCACCACGATCGGCCTGCTCTCGGCGATGTATGATGAGCAGCGGCTGCATCGCGAGGTCGCGCCGCTGATGGTCGACCTCGCCGCCGCGGTCGGCAGCCTGCTCGAAGGCGCCGACGGCGACATCTTCAGCAATCGGATCGAACGCAAGTCACTTCCGGTGACCACCCATAACAACAACAAAATCATCAAGACGGAGGCAATGAATGAACTGGAAGCCGGAACTCGACGACCTCGCCCGGCGCGAAGCGTTCGCGCGGGAGATGGGAGGCGTTGACAAGGTCAAGCGGCAACGCGACCAGGGCCGGCTCACGGTTCGTGAGCGTATCGACAAGCTCGTCGACCAGAACAGCTTTCACGAGGTCGGTGCCATCTCCGGCATCGCCGAATACGACGAGAGCAACGAACTCAAGCATCTGACGCCGGCGAACTGCGTGTTCGGCCGCGCCCGGGTCGACGGACGCACCGTGGTCGTGGTCGGCGACGATTTCACCGTGCGCGGCGGCTCGGCCGATGCATCGATTTCCGCCAAGCCGCTGATGGCGGAGGAGATGGCGCACGACTTCCGCCTGCCGATCATTCGGGTGATCGAGGGCTCCGGCGGCGGCGGCTCGGTGAAGACGATCGAGACCAGGGGCGCGGCCAATCTGCCCGGCGGTGTCGGCGGCACGCGCTGGTACTGGTACACGACCGCCAATCTGGCGCGCGTGCCGGTGGTCGGGCTCGGGCTCGGCTCAGTCGCAGGCTTAGGTGCGGCGCGGCTGGCGGCCACGCATTACTCCGTGATGACCAAGAGCTCCGCGATGTTTGTCGCCGGCCCGCCGGTGGTGAAGCGTCTGGGGCAGGATCTGACCAAGCAGGAACTCGGCGGCGCCGACATCCAGACCCGCGCCGGAGCGATCGATCAGGCCGTCGAGACGGAAGAGGAGGCGTTCGACTACGCGCGGCGCTTCCTGTCCTATCTGCCGGCGTCGGTCTACGATCTGCCGCCGACCATTCCCTGCACCGACGATCCGGAACGTGCCGAAGAGTCGCTGCTGAAGGCCGTGCCGCGCAACCGCAAGCAGGTCTACAAGATGCGGCCGATCATCGATGCGGTCGTCGACAAGGGCTCGTTCTTCGAGGTCGCCGCCAATTTCGGCCGACCTGTGATCACCGGACTGGCGCGGATCGAGGGCCGGGCGGTGCTGCTGCTCGGCAGCGATCCCTTCCACTATGGCGGCTCGTGGACCGCGGACGCCTGCCAGAAGGTGATCCGCTGGGTCGATTTCGCCGAGACCTTCCATTTGCCGGTGGTTTACCTGATGGACTGCCCCGGCTTCATGATCGGGCTCGAGGCGGAGAAGTCGGCGACCATCCGCCACGGCGTGCGGGCGATGGCGGCGGTCAACCAGAGCACGGTGCCCTGGTGCACCATCATCATCCGCAACGCCTTCGGGGTTGCCGGTGTGGTGCATCAGCCGGCCAACCGGTTCTCGATGCGCTACGCCTGGCCGTCGGCCTATTGGGGCTCGCTGCCGCTCGAGGGCGGCATCGAGGCTGCCTATCGCGCCGAGATCGATGCGGCCAGCGATCCCGGCGCCAAGCTGCGCGAGATCGAGGACCGCCTCAACAAGCTGCGTTCGCCGTTCCGCTCGGCCGAGAAGTTCTGGGTCGAGGAGGTGATCGATCCGCGCAAGACGCGCTCGCTGCTCTGCGAGTTTGCGCGTCTGGCCGAGCCGATCCGCAAGGCCGGCCCGCCGAGCAACATGTCGACGCGGCCGTAAGCCTCGGAGTTGTCATTCCGGGGCGGTCCGCAGGACCGAACCCGGAATCTCGAGGTTCCGGGTTCGATGCTGCGCATCGCCCCGGAACGACGACGTAAACCAATCTACTCGGCTTCCCGATGCACGTCGTGGATCACGATGCCCATGCCGTTCTCGGGCATCTTGATCCATTCGCGGCGCTTCAGCGAGCGCTTGGTATCCTCGTGTCCGCTCGCCCAATGCTCGCGCATCGAGGTGCCGGAGAATTCGTGGTCCTTGGCGTCGCCCTCATAGGCCTTCTGCTGATAGATCAGCTGCAGCAGCGTGATCCCGGGCAGCCGGCTGTTTGCCATCTTGAGTTGGCGCTCCTCGTCCGACAGCTGGTCGTCGGGGATTTATCCCAGCGCGTTGTGCAGGGCGGTGCGCAGATTGTAGGTCTTGCGGTAGACGTCGGTGTTGTAGCGAGTGCGCGACGAATACATGATGTCCTTATGGCGGGCCATCACGTCCTGGATGTCGCGCGGCAGCGCGCCGCGTGCCGAGCACGAGAGCACGGCGGGCAACGGCGACATCACCCGCGCCACGCTGTCGAAGACGCAAATCAATCTGAAGATGATCCCCGGCGTCGACGGCCATCTCGAGATCTGCCAGCTGGTTGCGATCAACCTGACCGACATCGTCGTCAAGGGATCGTGGATCGGGCTCGGCAGGCTGCATCTCGTGCCGCACGTCAACGCACCGGTCGCGGACTTCCCGGTCGAGCGCGTGGTCGGCGCGCATCATTACATCGCCGATTTGACGCTGCCGTTCGGCCGCGTCGTGCACGACTACAACAAGGAAGTCGCAGAGGCCGCGGCACCGACCGCTCTCGCCGCGGAGTAGCACGCGGCGAGGCTCGATCAGGCCGCGACCGGTTTCGCCTCCGGCGCGACCTTGGGCTGCGGCCGCGAGATCGCCAGCACACTCAGCGCGGCGATGACGCAGAGCGCGCCGGCTATGAAGAATGCCGGCAGATAGCTCGCATAGAGCGTGCGCGACAGCCCGGCGCCGAACGCGGCGGCGCCGGCGCCGAGCTGGTGGCCGGCAAAGATCCAACCGAACACCAGATTGGCCCGCTCGGCGCCGAAGCGCTGCGCGGTCAGGCGCACCGTCGGCGGCACGGTTGCGATCCAGTCGAGCCCGTAGAACATCGCAAACAGCGACAGCCCGTAGAACGTGAAGTCGGAGTACGGCAGATACAGCAGCGACAGCCCGCGCAGGCCGTAATACCAGAACAGCAGCCGGCGATTGTCGAAGCGGTCCGACAGCCAGCCCGAGATGATGGTGCCAAAGAAATCGAAGATGCCCATCGCGGCGAGCAGGCTCGCGGCCTGCACCTGCGGAATGCCGTAGTCGAGGCACATCGGGATCAGGTGCACCTGGACGAGGCCGTTGGTCGAGGCGCCGCAGACGAAGAAGGTCGCGAACAGGATCCAGAACACCGACGACTTCGAGGAATCGCGCAGCGTGCCGAGCGCGGCCGCCATGATCGGCGCATTGGCCGGCGGCGCGGGGAGCGGCGTGGTGCCTTCGTCGCCGAACGGACGCAGGCCGACGTCGCTCGGCCGGTCGCGCATCACCATCAGCACGGCGAAGGCGGCGACGCCGAGCATGACGCAGACAAGGCCAAGCGCGACACGCCAGCCGTAATGCTCGGTGATGGTCGCGAGCAGCGGCAGGAAGGCGAGCTGCCCGGTCGCGACGCTCGCAGTGAGCATACCGATCACGAGGCCGCGTCGCGCGACGAACCAGCGCGTCGCGATCGTCGCGCCGAGCACCAGCGCGGTCATGCCGGTGCCGATCCCGATCACCACGCCCCACAACAGGATCAGCTGCCAGATCTGCGTCATGGCGAGCGAGGCCAACAGTCCGGAGACCACGATCAATTGCGCCGCCAGCGTCACGTTGCGCAGGCCGTAGCGGTTCATCAGCGCCGCGGCGAACGGCGCCATCAGCCCGAACAGGATGAAGCGGATCGACAGCGCGGAGGAGATTTCGGCGGTGGACCAGCCGAATTCCTTCTGCAGCGGAACGATGAAGACGCCAGGTGCGCCGACGGTGCCGGCCGAGATCAGCGCGGCCAGAAAAGTCACGGCGACCATCACCCAGCCGTAATGGATGTTGCGGCGGGCGAGGGCGGAAGCAAGCCAGTTCGAGATCATTGGGCCCCGGATGAAAAGCGATGAGGGTCTTATTCGTGATGCACAATATGGCACGAGGGAGCTATGGCTAAAATGCCAAAGTTCCCTCGTTTTCGGACTCGGCCGTGGGGCCGTTTTAAACTAGTGCGTGACCCGCTCGACCGCGATCGCGGTGGCTTCGCCGCCGCCGATGCACAAGGCGGCGACGCCGCGTTTCAGGTTCTGCGCCTCCAGCGCGTGCAGCAACGTCACGATCAGCCGCGCGCCGGTGGCGCCGATCGGATGGCCGAGCGCGCAGGCGCCGCCATTGATGTTCAACCGGTCACGGGGAATGCCGAGATCGCGCTGCGCCGCCATCGCGACCACCGCGAACGCCTCGTTGATCTCGAACAGGTCGACATCGCCGACGCTCCAGCCGACCTTGTCGAGCAGTTTTCTGATCGCCGGGATCGGCGCGGTGGTGAACCATTGCGGCTCCTGGCTGTGGGTGGCGTGGCCCTTGATTTCGGCCAGCACCGGCAGGCCGTCGCGATCGGCGAGCGAGCGCCGCGCCAGGATCAGCGCGGCGGCGCCGTCGGCGTTGGCCGAGGAGGCGGCTGGCGTGATGGTGCCGCCTGCGCGGAACGCCGGCTTCAGGCCGGGGATCTTGGCCGGATCGACCTTCAGCGGGTGCTCGTCATTGGCGATGATGCGCGGACCGGCCCTCTCGTTAAGCGTGATCGGTGCGATTTCCGCCTTGAAGGCGCCGCCCTCGACCGCCTTCCGGGCGCGGCTCAGCGTCTCGATCGCATAGGTGTCCTGGTCGGCCCGGGTGAACTGATAGGCCTCCGCGGTCGCCTCGCCGAAATCGCCCATCGAGCGGCCGGTCTCGTAGGCATCCTCGAGCCCGTCCATCATCATGTGGTCGATGATGCGGTCGTGGCCGGCACGGTAGCCGCCGCGTGCCTTCTGCAGCAGATACGGCGCGTTGCTCATGCTCTCCATGCCGCCGGACAGCACGATCTCGGCCGAGCCGGCCTTGATGATGTCGTGGGCCAGCATGGTCGCCCTCATGCCGGAGCCGCAGACCTTGTTGACGGTGGTGGCGCCGGTGGCATCCGGCAGCCCTGCGCCGCGCGCGGCCTGACGGGCGGGGGCCTGGCCCTGGCCGGCCGGCAGCACGTTGCCCATGAACACCTCGTCGATGCGTTCGGACGCAAGCTTGGCGCGCTCGAGCGCCGCGCCGATCACATGCGCGCCGAGCTTGTGGGCCGCGAGCGGCGTGAGTTCGCCCATGAAGCGGCCGAGCGGGGTGCGGGCGGCGGAGAGGATGACGACGGGATCGGCGCTGGTTGCCATGGCAGGATTCCCTTCAAGGCCGGGGATTTGATTGAATTATTCTCATCATATGATGCGATGCAAAAAATGCAACTCCACGTCCTATGACAAAATGTCGTGTTCGCATGAATGGTAGGCCGGGACAGTTCCGCAATCACCGCTGTCGTCCTGGCGAAAACCAGGACCCATTCCCCCAAATGCAAATTGCCGCGCGCGCGGCGCTCTCCCCACCGTCGTCCCGGCCTTCGCCTGGACGACACTGAGAGTGGCGCCGGCTGTGAGTCAGGCTTCCGCGTTCTCGCGACACGAATCGTCCGAGCTTTGCATCTTGAGAATTTCTCCGCGGGGGCCGCCGTGTCCGGGCTTGCCCACGATGTGGCGGGCCATCTGGCGCCGCTGAAGGTCATGATCATCGTCGCGCTGATGGGCGTGATCCGGCCGTCGGACCTCGGCGTCCGCGGCGCGCTGCTCGCCGACATCATGCCGCCGGCGCAGCTGGTCGGCGCCATCAGCCTGGCGCGCACGACGCAGGACTCGGCGCGAATCGCCGGCGCACTGAGCGGAGCGGGATTGTTCGCCGCGCTCGGCATCGGCTATGTCTATGTCGGGATCGCGAGCTTCTATTTCGTTGCCGCGGTGCTGATGCTCTGCATGAGCCGGCCGGCACAAGTGCACGGCGCGGCCGATCAATCGGCAAGCGACTTGCCCGGTTCGGCGCTGCTGCGCGACCTCAAGGAGGGCATCGTCTACGCCTGGAGCGGTCCCGGCATGCGCGCGGCGCTCTGTGTCGCGTTCCTCGCCAACCTCACCGCGTTTCCGCTCACCAACGGTCTATTGCCCTATGTCGCGCGCGACATCTTCCATACCGACCAGACCGGGCTCGGCTATCTCTCCGCGAGCTTCGCGTTCGGCTCGCTGATCGGCTCGATCACGCTCAGCATGGCCGGCGGCGTGCGCATCGCACGGCTTTTGATCGGCGCGACGCTCGCTTGGTATGCGATGCTTTTGGTGTTCGTCGAGCTCAGGACCATGCCGGTGGCGATGGCCTGCCTGGTGCTGGCCGGGATCGCGCAGAGCATGTCGATGATCTCGGCCGCCGTAATGCTGATGCGCAACGCCAGCGCGCATCTGCGCGGCCGGGTGATGGGCGTGCGCATGATGGTGATCTACGGCCTGCCGCTCGGCCTGCTCGCGGCCGGCAGCCTGATCGACCTGATCGGCTATACCGCAACCGGCACGCTGCTTGCTGCGGCGGGCTTCATCGCGATGCTGGCGATCGCGCTGCACTGGCGCGCCGATCTGTGGCCGGTGCATGCGCCGGCCAATGCGAGGTGAGATTTTCGTAGTCTGGATGGAGCGAAGCCTAATCCGGGCTGCAAGGGCCCGGAGCTGAACGACAGATTGGGGATGTGGCGTGGACGAGCAGCACAGAACGCAGTTGATCGGCGGTCACAATGACGAGTCTGCTCTCTTCACCCTGTTCGAAGAGAGGGACGACTGTCGGCTTCGGTGCGAATATCGAGACAAAACCGTTGAACGCACTGCGACCGATTTCTTCCAGGCACTTTGCGACGTTCGCGGTCTGTTGGCCAAGGATGGCCTCATTCCATTCTGCTATGGAGCAAGCCTGAACGTGTATCCTTCCGGGATGGCAAGGGATATGGGGCAGGGTCTCAAGGCCTATAAGCTGACGGTTGGTCGACAAGCTAAAATGAGCGATCTTGTCGAGATATTTGCCAGCGGTGCCGACGTGATTCCGGTCTCTGTTGCCGCGCAGGAGCGTTTTTTCCACGAATGGCTTGCGTCGCTGCGCTCGTAGGTGCGGTTTCCGCGTGGGTCCGAAGCAACTGTAGTCACCGAGCAAGCGTAGCCCGGATGGTGCGAAGCGCAATCCGGGACGCTCGATCCGCGGATCACGCGTCCCCGGATTGCGCTTCGCTTCATCCGGGCTACGAGCTTCGACTACGCCGCCTGAGCCGCGCGGCGGATATGCACCGGCACCGACTTGTACGACGGCGTGCCGCTTTCCTTGTCCTGATAGTCGAGCGGCACGAGGCCGTTCGCTTCCGGATAGTAGGCGGCGACCGAGCCGCGGGCGATGTCGTAGACGATCGCGGTCAGGGTGAGGCGGCGCGGCGCGCCCGAGGGCAGCGTGGTCTCGATCTCGACGAGATCGCCATGGGCGAGGCCACGCGCGGTGAGGTCCGCCTCGTTGGCGAACAGCACGTCGCGCCGCCCGAACACGCCGCGATAACGGTCGTTCAATCCGTAGATCGTAGTGTTGTACTGGTCGTGGCTGCGGATCGTGGCGAGCTTGAGGATGGTTTCATCGGTCAAGATCGGGTCCTCTTCGAGGCCGTCGAAGATCAGGAATTCGGCCTTGCCCGATGGCGTGGTCCATTTGCGCTCGGTCGGCGGCAGCGGCAGGCGGAAGCCGCCGGGAATCCGGATCCGCGCGTTGTAATCCTTGAAGTCGGGGAAGACGCCCTCGATGGCGTCGCGGATGCGGTCGTAGTCGGCGATCAGCTCTAGCCACGGCACCTTGCTCGCCGGCAGGGTCGCCATCGCCATGCCGGCAATGATCGCCGATTCCGAAAGCAGATTCTCGGAAGCCGGAGTCAGCTTGCCGCGCGAGGCGTGCACCATCGACATCGAATCCTCGACGGTGACGACCTGCGGCCCCGAGGCCTGGATGTCGCGCTCGGTGCGCCCCAGCACCGGCAGGATGATCGACTGCTTGCCGACCAAGAGGTGCGAGCGGTTCAGCTTGGTGCCGAGATGGACGGCAAGCTCGAGCTTGCGCATGCCGGCGGCGCAACGCTCGGGATCGGGCAGGGCGATAGCAAAGTTGCCGCCGAGACAGATCAGGACCTTGGACCTTCCGTCGTCGATCGCCTCCATCGCGGCGACCGCGTCATGGCCGTGATGGCGCGGCGGCTTGAAGCCGAAGGTGCGCTCGATGCCCTCGAACATCGGGATGTTGGGCTTCTCGGTGATGCCGACGGTGCGGTTGCCCTGCACGTTGGAGTGGCCGCGCAGCGGGCAGATGCCGGCGCCCGCCTTGCCGTAATTGCCCTTCAGCAGCAGCAGGTTTGCGATCTGCTGGACATTGTCGGTGCCGCGGCTGTGCTGGGTGATGCCCATGCCGTAGGTGACGATGGTGGCATTGGATTTTGCATAGGCGGCGGCGACCTCGCCGAGCTGGGCGCGGCTGAAACCGGAGACGGTCTCGATTGAGTCCCACGGCGTGGCGCGCAGGTCGGCGGCGAACGCGGCAAAGCCGTTGGTGTGCTCGGTGATGAAGGCATGATCGAGCACGTCGTGCGTCGCGTCGTCCTTCTCGATCAGCGCCTTCATAACGCCTTTCAGCACCGCGGCGTCGGCGCCGACCTTGGGCTGATAATAGGTCGAGGCGATCCGCGTCGAGCCGAGGGTCGCCATCTCGATCGGGTCTTGCGGATCGGCGAAGCGCTCCAGCGCGCGTTCGCGCAGCGGATTGAACACGATGATCGGCACGCCGCGGCGCGAGACCTCCCACAGCGTGCCCATCATGCGCGGATGGTTGGTGCCGGGGTTATGGCCCATCGCGATGATCAGCTCGCAATGGTCGAAATCGTCCAGCGACACCGTGCCCTTGCCGATGCCGATCGATTGCGGCAGCCCGACGCTGGTCGCCTCGTGGCACATGTTCGAGCAGTCGGGGAAGTTGTTCGTGCCGTACTCGCGCGCGAAGATCTGGAACAGGAACGCGGCCTCGTTCGAGGCGCGGCCGGAGGTGTAGAACTCGGCCATGTCAGGATCGGGCAGCGCGCGCAGGCTCTCGCCGATCCGCGCGAAGGCGTTATCCCAGCTGATCGGCTGGTAGGTGTCGCTGGCGGCGTCATAGGCGAGCGGCTCGGTCAGGCGGCCCTCGTTCTCGAGATGGAAGTCGCTCCAGGTCAGAAGCTCGGTGACAGTATGGTCGGCGAAAAATTGAGGCGTCACGCGTTTGCTGGTCGCCTCCCAGGTCACGGCCTTGGCGCCGTTCTCGCAGAACTGGAAGGTGGAAGTGTGCTCTTTGTCCGGCCAGGCGCAGCCCGGACAATCGAATCCGTCGGGCTTGTTGGTGCGGAGCAGCGTGATCGGCGCCTCGACCAGATCCATCTGGTCGCGAACCGCGATCGCAGTGGCCTTGAGGGCGCCCCAGCCGCCAGCCGGAGCATCATAGGGTCGGATACCGGGAACATCGCGCTTTTGGACCATATGTCCTCCTGCAGCTCTTGAGTGGTGACCCCGTGCGTTGTCCCGAAAGTGATTTTCTTATTGGCCGCGCGCGCGGCTATCTGCGAGAGAGCGTGTTCCGATCGACGTTCTCGATTTGGAGCGCTCGTCTCGCGATGGAGGTTAGACTAATCGGCTGGGGTTTGTGGTCAACACTCTGTAAGGCGCTAGCCCGGATGGAGCGAAGCGCAATCCGGGGCAGCTTGATCCGCAGATGACGCGTCTCGGATTGCGCTCCGCTCCATCCGGGCTACAAGGTGTCACTATATTACCGCTTCCGATCCAAGAATCCCTGCAGCAGCCGTTGCGGCTCGCCGGTCTGGAACGACTTGCCGAACACGCCGACGCTGAGGTTGACCGACTCGGTCAGCGGCAGCTCTTCCCATTGTCGCAGCAGATCCTTCTGGATCCGCAGCGCCTCGGGGCCGCATTCCAGCAGCGCCTTGACGGTGTGCTCGACGGCCTCATCGAGGCCGCCGGGTTTTGCCACGGTGTCGACCAGGCCCCAGGCGAGCGCGGTGGAGGCGTCGATGTTCTCCGCTGTTATCATCAGCCAGCGAGCGCGGCCCCAGCCGATCAGGCGCGGCAGCAGTGCTGCGTGAATCACCGAGGGGATGCCGACGCGGACCTCGGGCATGCCGAACATCGCGTCATGCGCGGCAACGCGGACGTCGCAGGCGGCCGCGACCTCAAGGCCGCCGCCGAGGCACCAGCCGGGCAGGCGGGCGATGACAGGCGCGGGGAATTTGCGCACGGCCTCGCAGAGATCGCGCAGGCGGCTGATGAAGGCTTCGGCTGACGCCTGGTCGAGCGTCGCCATCTCCTTGATGTCGGCGCCCCCGATCATGCTGCGCTCGCTTTCGCCGGCCAGAATCACCGCGCGGATGGTCGGATCGGCGGCGAGATGCTCAAAGCCTTCGCGCACGCCGTTGGTCACGGCCGAACTGACGATGTTCAGCTTGCCGGCGTTGCAGATCGTGAGGCGGACGACGCCTCTGGCGTCGCGGTCGATGCCGCAGTGCGGATTGAGCATGTCCATGAAAGAGTTCCGGCGCAGGAATTGGTAGCGCCATGTCTCGGACAAAGCACGTCTCTGTCAAGGCACCGGTCCGGCGGTTGCGCAGCATCGCGCGGACCTATAGAATTATATTTATCATATAAATGGAGCCGTCATGACCGCCGCCGAGACCACCGACCTGCATTCCCCCGATCTAACGCGCACGCGCGTGGTGGAATGGCAGGCCCCCGGGCCGGTCGCCAGGGCGGCGGGTGCCGATGTCCGGCATCGAGGCGATGCGCGCGATCCGCGACGGCCACTTGCCGCCGCCGCCGATGGCAAAACTGATCGGCTTCCGCATGGCTGTGGTCGACGAGGGGCGCATCGTGATGGAACTCGAGCCGCATGAGAGCCTGGAGAACACCATCGGCCTCTTGCACGGCGCGACCGCCGCCGCACTGCTCGATACCGCGATGGGCTGCGCGATCTCGACCCTGCTGCCGGCGGGGCAGACCTCTGTCACGCTCGACCTCAAGCTGACCTATCTGCGCCCGCTCTCGGCGCGCTCGGGAACCATCTCGGCCGAGGGCAAGGTGATCAAGCTCGGCCGCCAGACCAGCTACACCGAGGGCTTCGTCCGCGACGGCAGGGGCAATCTTGCGGTGCACGCGACCGCGACGTTTTCCATGCTCGGCGGGGAACCAAAAGCGAAATAACTGCAGCATTCCGGGCGCAAATCTGCTATTGTATGATTAGAAACATTCCATGAGAGCGGCATGCGCTATTCGAAAGAACACAAGCAGGAGACCCACGCGCGGATCGTGAAGAAGGCTGCGACGCGGTTGCGCGAGAAGGGCGCTCATGGCATCGGCGTCGCCGACCTGATGAAGGACGCCGGCCTGACCCATGGTGGATTCTACGCGCATTTCGACTCGCGCGAGGCGCTGGTGATCGAGGCCTTCAACTACGCCATGGACCGCGCCAACGAGCGCTGGCGCAAGGTCACGGCGGAGGTGCCGCCGGAGAAGCGGCTTGCGACCATCGTCGACGGCTACCTGTCTGCGGTGCATCGCGACGATCCCGGCCAGGGCTGCGCGGTCCCGGCGCTCGGCGCCGAGATCGCCCGCGAAAGCCTGAAGACCCGCAAGGCCTTTGCGCTCAAGCTCGACCAGATGATCGACATGATCACCGACCAGATCCAGGACGTGCCGCGCAAGACGGCGCGCAAGCAGGCGATGGCCACGCTCGCGACCATGCTGGGCACCATCGTGATGTCGCGGATCGCAGGCAATGGCGAGATGTCCGACGAGATCCTGAGCGCGGGCCGCGAGGCGGTGCTCGGCCGGGCGGCGGTGACGAAGAAGCCGCGTGCCAGAGCGAATTAGGGGCGTTCCTGCGACGAGGCGCCGGATCTCCCCGGTTTAGTTTTCGTCGGCAACGAAGACATGAGGCACCCTTTGGAAGGCCTCAGCCCAGCGAGGCTTCCGGAGTGATGGCCCTTCGCATGCTCCCTCCGACCTTGATGGCCGAGGCAATAATCAATAACGACCGCCATCGCGCTTTTGTTGTGTGAGCCATTCCGACAGCGTCCTCGTTTTTGATCGTGGATCGCCCGACGACCCTCGTCTGATACTCGTTCCGGAGCGCGCCGACCGAAGCTTGGCTGATTCAGTTTCCACGATCGCGTCTGCGGAAGCCGACGATCTCTCGGCAGCTTCTCTCTCGAGGCGCAGCTTCTTCAATCGCGCCATTTTGTCCCGCTCTGCCTCTGCCTCAGCTCCGTCGGACAACAGCGTCTTGTGGTGAGCGGTCTCTGCTGAACCCCAGACTCCGATGATGGTTGCCTCGCCAAGCGCCTTGCAGGCCTCGAGCCGATGTAACCCATCGAGCAAAACGAGGCGGCCCTCATCAGGCCGAACGAGAATGGGGACTTGTTGCCCAACTTCCAGAATACTCGCCGCGATTTCTTGAACGAGCTCAGGCCTGAGGGTTTTCCGTTTCTTAACGGGCACGTAAATCTGATCGATTGGAAGACTTTCCGGGTCGGGCACAGTGTTACTCCCTACTCAGGATCCGTCCAAAATGCGGTATAAGGATGAAGCGCCACACCGCCAAGGCATTTCTCAAAAAGGCATTTCTCAAACTGAGCTCGAGGGCCAGCGCTAGTCAGGTCGGCCCGGCAAACAGCGCGCGCTCGGCTTCCACCGTCTCATAGATGTAATCCGCCACCGCGCGGATGCGGGCGAGGTCCTTGCTGTCGGCGTGCATCAGGAGCCAGAAGGTGCGCGAGATCCGCACCTCGTCTCGCAGCACCGGCTGCAATTCGGGGTGGGCCGATGCCATGAAGTGCGGCAGCACGGCGATGCCGAAGCCGGCGATGGTGGCGTTGAGCTGTGCGATCAGATTGGCGCTGCGGAATTTTGCCGAGATCTTCGGCGAGACCTGCGGCAGATAGTCCAGTTCCGGCGTGAACAGCAGCTCCTCGATATAGCCGACGAAGCGGTGCTGAGGCAGGTCGGCGCGCGCGGCGATCTTTTGCGCCTGCGCGAGATAGCCTGGTGCGGCATAAAGCCCGAGCGTGTAGTCGAGCAGCTTGCGGCCGACGATGCGGCCTTCCTTCGGCATGGTCAGGCTGATCGCGATGTCGGCCTCGCGTTTGGAGAGCGAGAACAGCCGCGCGGTGGCGACGAGCTGCAAATCGAGATCGGGATACCGCTCGGTGAACTTGACCAGCCGCGAGGCCAAAAAGTGACTGCCGAAGCCGTCGGGCGCGCCGATCCGCACCGTGCCGGTGAGATGCGCGCGCGAGCCGCCGACCGCCTCCTGGTTGGCGACGATGGTCGATTCCATCGCCTCGGCGCTGTCGGCGACCCGCTGACCGGCCTCGGTCAGCAGGTAGCCGGTCTTGCGGCGATCAAACAGTTTTGCGGAGAGGTGGCGCTCCAGCCGGTCGACACGCCGGATCACTGTGGCATGATCGACGCCGAGCTGCTTGGCGGCAGCCGAAACCGATCCGCCGCGCACGATGGACAGCACGAAACGGAAGTCGTCCCAGTCGATTGTGTCGCCGCCTTGATCCTGCATTTCCGCACATCTATGGTGCAATTTATCGGACTTGAATCCTATAAAATGCAGGGTCATTAGGGTTTGTAAAGCGATCTCGCCGCGAGGAGCGGCGATTCACGTCTCCAAGGGAGGATATTCATGCGCTCGATCGGACATTTCATCGGTGGCAAGGAGGTCAAGGGCACCTCGGGGCGTACGGCCGACGTCTTCGAGCCGATGACCGGCGACGTCCAGGCCAAGGTGGCGCTGGCCTCCAAGGCCGAAGTTCGCGCCGCGGTGGAGAACGCCCGCGCCGCGCAGGGCGAATGGGCCGCCACCAACCCGCAGCGCCGCGCCCGCGTGATGATGAAATTCGTCGAGTTGGTGCAGCGCGACTACGACAAGCTCGCCGAGTTGCTGGCGCGTGAGCACGGCAAGACCGTTCCCGACGCCAAGGGCGACATCCAGCGCGGCCTCGACGTCGCCGAGTTCGCCTGCGGCATCCCGCATCTGATGAAGGGCGAGTACACCGAGGGCGCCGGCCCCGGCATCGACATCTATTCGATGCGCCAGCCGCTCGGCGTCGTCGCCGGCATCACCCCGTTCAACTTCCCGGCGATGATCCCGATGTGGAAGTTCGCGCCCGCGATCGCCTGCGGCAACGCCTTCATCCTCAAGCCGTCCGAGCGCGATCCCGGCGTCCCGATGGCGCTGGCCCAGCTAATGATTCGAGGCGGGCCTGCCGGCCGGCATTCTCAACGTCGTCAACGGCGACAAGGAAGCGGTCGACGCCATCCTCGACGATCCCGACATCAAGGCGATCGGCTTCGTCGGCTCGACGCCCATTGCACAGTATATCTATGAACGCGCCGCGCAGACCGGCAAGCGCTGCCAGTGCTTCGGCGGCGCCAAGAACCACGCCATCATCATGCCCGATGCCGACATGGACCAGGCGGTCGACGCGCTGATCGGCGCCGGCTACGGCTCGGCCGGCGAACGCTGCATGGCGGTGTCGGTCGCGGTGCCCGTCGGCAAGACCACCGCCGACCGGCTGATGGAAAAGCTGATCCCGCGCGTCGAGTCGCTCAAGATCGGCACCTCGGTCGATCCGTCGGCCGATTACGGTCCACTGGTGACCCGCGAGGCGGTCGAGAAGGTGAAGAGCTACATCGACATCGGTGTCAAGGAAGGCGCGACGCTTGCTGTGGACGGCCGTGGCTTCAAGATGCAGGGCTACGAGAACGGCTTCTATCTCGGCGGTTCGCTGTTCGACAACGTCACCAAGGACATGCGGATCTACAAGGAAGAGATTTTCGGCCCGGTGCTTTCGGTGGTGCGTGCCAAGGACTATCACGAGGCGCTGGCGCTGCCGTCCGACCATGATTACGGCAACGGCGTTGCGATCTTCACCCGCGACGGCGACGCGGCGCGCGACTTCGCGGCCAAGGTCAATGTCGGCATGGTCGGCGTCAACGTGCCGATCCCGGTGCCGATCGCCTATTACACTTTCGGCGGCTGGAAGAAGTCCGGCTTCGGCGATCTCAACCAGCACGGTCCGGACTCGGTTCGCTTCTACACCAAGACCAAGACGGTGACCTCGCGTTGGCCGTCCGGCGTCAAGGACGGCGCGGAGTTCTCGATCCCGACGATGAAGTAAGGCCGTTCAGGGCGAGGCAATGATGCAGTTCGCTCTCAACGAGGACCAGATCGCGGTACGCGACATGGCGCGGGCGTTTGCGGCGGAGAAGATCGCGCCGCACGCGCTCGAATGGGACGAGAAGAAGCACTTTCCGGTCGACGTGATGCGCGAGGCCGCTGGCCTCGGCATCGGCGGCATCTACATCAACGACGATGTCGGCGGCTCGGCGATGACGCGCTTCGATGCGGCGCTGATCTTCGAGGCCTTGGCGACGGGCTGTCCGACCACGTCCGCCTTCATCTCGATCCACAACATGGCTTCCTGGATGATCGATGCCTATGGCAACGACACCCAGCGCCACACATGGTTGCCGAAGCTCTGCACCATGGAGCTGCTCGCGAGCTACTGCCTGACCGAGCCGGGCGCCGGATCCGATGCGGCTGCGTTGCGCACCCGCGCGGTGCGCGACGGCGACCATTACGTGCTCAACGGCCAGAAGCAGTTCATCTCTGGCGCCGGCAGCACCGATCTCCTGGTGGCGATGGTGCGTACCGGCGGCGATGGCCCCGGCGGCGTCTCGACGATCGTCGTCGACGGCAAGACGCCGGGCGTGTCGTTCGGCGCCAATGAGCGCAAGATGGGCTGGAATGCGCAACCGACCCGCGCGGTCGTATTCGAGAACGCGCGCGTGCCGGTCGAAAACCGGCTGGGCGAGGAGGGCATCGGCTTCAAGATCGCGATGGCCGGTCTCGACGGCGGCCGTCTCAACATCGCGGCATGCTCGCTCGGCGGCGCGCAGACGGCGCTCGACAAGGCGCTGGCCTATATGAAAGACCGTAAGGCCTTTGGAAAGCGCCTCGACGAATTCCAGGCACTGCAATTCAAGATCGCCGACATGGCGACCGAACTGGAAGCCGCACGCACCTTCCTGTGGCGCGCAGCCGCCGCGCTCGACCGCAAGGATCCCGACGCGTCGATGCTCTGCGCGATGGCGAAACGGTTCGGCACCGATGTCGGCTTCGAGGTCGCCAACCAGGCGCTGCAACTGCATGGCGGTTACGGCTACCTCAGCGAATACGGCGTCGAGAAGATCGTGCGCGATCTGCGCGTGCACCAGATCCTCGAAGGCACCAATGAAATCATGCGGCTGATCGTGTCGCGCAAATTGATCGAGGGCGCGCGATGAATGATGCGGCCGCTGCCGAAGGCGACCTGATTGCGCGGAAGGAAGGGGCGGCCGGCATCATCCGGCTCAACCGGCCGAAGGCGATCAATGCCGTGACGCTGGAGATGTTCCACGATATCGACAGGGCGCTCGACGCGTTCGAAGCCGATCCTGATGTCGCGGTCATCGTGCTGGAAGGCGCCGGCGAGCGCGGCCTGTGCGCCGGCGGCGATATCCGCGCGCTCTGGGAGAGCTCGAAGGTCAAGGGCGACCTCGGCAAGATCCTGTGGCGCGACGAGTACATCCTCAACGCGCGGATCAAGCAATTCCCGAAGCCCTATGTCGCCTTCATGGACGGCATCGTGATGGGCGGTGGCGTCGGCCTGTCGGCGCACAGCCGACACCGCGTGGTGACCGAGCGAACCAAGCTTGCGATGCCCGAAGTCGGGCTCGGCTTCTTTCCCGACGTCGGCGGCACCTATTTGCTGTCGCGTTCGCCGGGCGAGATCGGCACCTATTTCGGGCTGACCGGCACTACCATGAACGGTCCTGATGCGATCTACGCGAAATTCGCCGATGCAGTGGTGCCGAGCGCCAAGCTCCCGGCCTTGCGCGAGGCGTTGACCAAAATTGCTTCGGGCACCAACTCGGTCGAAATCGACAGGCTGATTGCAGGCTTCGCCACCGGCGAGAAATCCGGCCCCGTGGCCGCGCTACAGGCCAAAATCGACGGCTGGTTCGCGCGCGGACGAATGGAAGACATCATCGATGCGCTGCAAACCGATGGCTCCGACCTGGCGCAGGCCACGCTGAAGACGCTCGGCGAGAAATCACCACGCGGCATGGTGGTGACACTGAAACTGTTGCGATTGGCGCGCGCCACCGAGACGCTCGAAGGATGCCTGGTGCGCGAATATCGCGCGGCGCTCGAGGTGTTCGCCAGCGACGATTTCCGCGAGGGCGTGCGCGCCGCCGTGATCGACAAGGACCGCAGTCCGAAATGGTCGCCGTCCAATATCGAGGACGTGACCCCCGAGATGCTGGCGCCTTACTTCGCCGAGATCGGCGCCGACGAATTGAAATTTCCTGACAGCAAATAGAAACGTCGCAAGCGGAGGACTTCCCATGGCAAACGTCGCATTCATCGGGCTCGGCAATATGGGCGGGCCGATGGCGGCCAATCTGGTCAAGGCCGGCCACAAGGTGACCGCGTTCGATCTGGTCGCGGCATCGCGCGATCAGGCGAGGCACGACGGCGCCGCGATCGCCGAGAGTGGCGTCGGCGCAGTGAAGGGCGCCGATGTCGTCATCACCATGCTGCCGGCCGGCAAGCATGTGCTCGGCGTCTGGAACGAGGTGCTTCCGGCGATGGGCAAGGGCGCGCTGATCATCGATTGCTCGACCATCGACGTCGAAAGCGCCAAACAGGCACATGCACTCGCCGCCAAGCACGGCATGGCCTCGGTCGATGCGCCGGTTTCGGGCGGCACCGGCGGCGCCAAGGGCGCGACGCTGACCTTCATGTGTGGTGGTGAGGCGAAGGCATTCGCGTCGGCGCAACCGATGCTGGCCAACATGGGCAAGAAGATCGTGCATTGCGGTGCCGGCGGTGCAGGCCAGGCGGCCAAGATCTGCAACAACATGATCCTCGGCATTTCGATGATCGCGGTCGGCGAGGCCTTCGTGCTGGCCGAGAAGCTCGGCCTGTCGCACCAGGCGCTTTTCGACGTCGCCTCGACCTCGTCGGGGCAGTGCTGGTCGCTGACGACCTATTGCCCGGTTCCCGGCCCGGTGCCGACCTCGCCAGCCAACAATGACTACAAGCCGGGTTTCGCCTCCAACCTGATGGTGAAGGACCTGACGCTGGCGCAGGACGCCGCCAATGCCGCCGGTGCGGTGACGCCGCTCGGCAAGCATGCGCAGGAGCTCTATAAGACCTTCGATGCGTCGGGCCACGGCGGGGTCGACTTTTCCGGAATTATCCAGCACGTTCGGAGCCTCGCTGGGAAGTAATGCTGGGTCCGTCATCCTGAGGTGCGAGCGCCAGCGAGCCTCGAAGGATGCGGTGCCCATGGCCCATCCTTCGAGACGCCGCTTCGCGGCTCCTCAGGATGAAGGCGGTGAACGCGGTGAGACCCCATGACCACATTTCAGGACGCACGCGCCTTTCTGCTCCAGCACCGCACCGACTACGACGCGGCGGTGAAGGGATTTCGCTGGCCGGATCCCGTGCCGTTCAACTGGGCGCTCGACTGGTTCGACGCTGAACTGGCGCATAATGCCGACAGCCGCGACCGGCCGGCGCTCTGGATCGTCGATGCCGCCAGCGGCAACGAGACCAAGCTGAGCTTCGCTGAGCTGTCACGCCGTTCCAACCAGGTCGCGAACTTCCTGCGTGCGCAAGGGCTAAAGCGCGGCGATCATCTGTTGCTGCTGCTCGGCAATGTCGTGCCGCTGTGGGAGACCATGCTGGCAGCGATGAAGCTCGGCGTGGTCGTGATCCCCGCGACCACGCTGTTGACCGCGGATGAATTGCGCGACCGGCTCGATCGCGGCAAGGCGAAGGCGGTGGTCGCCACGCAGGATCAGGTCGCGAAGTTCGCGGGCCTCGGTGGCGACAGGCTGGTGCGCATCGTGGTCGGCGCGACGCAGACGAACGAGGGTTGGCTGCCGTTCGAGGATGCCGCCAAGGCGTCGGATGCCTTCGCGCCTGATGGCCCGACCCAGGCCGACGACCCGATGCTGCTCTATTTCACCTCAGGCACCACGGCTAAGCCAAAACTGGTGCGGCACAGCCAGCGCAGCTATCCGGTCGGCCATCTCTCGACCATGTACTGGATCGGTCTGCAGCCCGGCGATATCCATCTCAACATTTCCTCGCCCGGCTGGGCCAAGCATGCCTGGAGCTGCTTCTTTGCGCCGTGGAATGCCGGTGCGACGATCTTTATTGCCAACCAGCCACGCTTCGAGGCGAAAGGACTGCTCTCGATCATGGGCCGCTGCGGCGTCACCACGCTGTGCGCGCCGCCGACGGTGTGGCGGATGTTCATCCAGGAGCAACTGTCGGACTTCAAAGTGAGCCTGCGTGAAGTGTGCGGCGCCGGCGAACCGCTCAACCCCGAGATCATCGACCAGGTCAAATCGGCCTGGGGCCTGACCATCCGCGACGGCTACGGCCAGACTGAGACCACGGCGCTGGCCGGCAATTCGCCGGGGCAGAAGGTGAAGGTCGGCTCGATGGGCCGGCCGCTGCCAGGCTATCGCGTGCGGGTGACCGACAATGACGGCCACGCCGCGAAGGAGGGCGAAGTGACGCTGTTGCTCGGCACTGAGCGGCCGGCGGGCCTGATGCAGGGTTATCAGGGCGACGACGGCAAGCTGATCGGCACCGACGGCGCAATTTATCGCAGCGGCGACGTCGTGTTCACCGATGACGAGGGCTATCTCACCTTCGTCGGACGTACCGACGACGTGTTCAAGTCCTCCGACTATCGTATCTCGCCGTTCGAACTGGAGAGCGTGCTGCTCGAGCATGATGCGGTGGCGGAAGCTGCCGTGGTGCCGAGCCCGGATCCGATCCGGCTGGCGGTCCCGAAGGCCTATATATTGCTGGTATCAGGCGTCGAGCGCACCCCGGAGACGGCGCTGTCGATCTTCAAACATTTGCACACGCGGCTCGCACCGTTTAAACGCATCCGCAAGATCGAACTGGTCACCGAACTGCCAAAGACGATTTCTGGAAAGATCCGTCGCGTGCAGTTGCGCCGGCTCGAACATGACGATGTCAGAAGCGATGCGTTGCGCGGAGCCGAGTTCCGCGAGGAAGAATTCCCGGAGCTGCAGAAGGTGCGGACCTCCGGTTAGCAGAGGTTAGCCAATGAACGAAGTCTGGAAGAAGCCGCCGGTGTCGCGGGAAACCTACCAGGGCATGGTCGGCAAGGAGATCGGCGTGTCCTCATGGCACCTGCTGGATCAGGGCCGCATCGACACCTACGCCGACGTGATCGAGGATCATCAGTTCATCCACGTCGATCCCGAGCGCGCGAAGAAGGAGACCGCGTTCGGCACCACGATCGCCCATGGCTTCCTGACGATGTCGCTGCTGTCGATCATGTCCTACGAGGTGATGCCGGTGCTCGAGGGCACCGCGATGGGGGTCAATTACGGCTTCGACAAGCTGCGCTTCATCTCGCCGGTGCGCTCGGGCAAGCGCGTCCGCGGCCGCTTCGTGCTGGCCGAAGCCACGCTGCGCAAACCGAAGGAACTGCTGTCACGCACCAACGTCACCGTCGAGATCGAGGGCGAGGAGAAGCCCGCGCTGGTCGCCGACTGGCTCGGCCTGATCTATTTCAGCTGAGGGATGGTTGAGTAGCTCCACTTTTCCCGCAAGCGGGAGAGGTGGAGCGAGCCTGCCGCGACCCGCCTTCACAGGTTGTGCGTTGCACCGCTGATCCACATAGCGCATTGACGGCTTTGATCCCTGGTGTCCATCATGCCCCCGTTGAGGCGGTGCGGTCCCGGGAGTGGCAGCCATGGTGCAGAACATCGTCGCCGGACTTGTCGTGGTCGGTTTGATTGTGATTGGCTCGCTGAGCTACGCCCAGGAGCATCATGAGTGCTGGAGCGGGCACCTGCTCAAAAGCCTGAAACCCTGCGGATCGATGACCCCTTCCGTCTAGCGCGCCCGGTGGCCGCCTTGGGTTTGGCCTTCTTGGGTCTTGGCCGGGCTTGACCCGGCCATCCATCGCTGCTCAAAAGTCTCCAACCTTTTCATGCCGCTCGGGCACTCACCCTCTCCCCTTGTGGGAGAGGGTGGCGCAATCGAGCGGAGCGAGATGGAGCCGGGTGAGGGGTTTCTCTCCGCGTGCTCATCCGTGGAGAGAACCCCTCATCCGGCGCTTCGCGCCACCTTCTCCCACAAGGGGAGAAGGGAAGAACAGGAATCAACGGCATGGCAATCAGGTTCGACGGACGCGTCGCTATCGTCACCGGCGCGGGCAATGGTCTTGGGCGAGCGCATGCGCTGGGGCTCGCGAGCCGCGGCGCCAAGGTCGTGGTCAACGATTTCGGCGGTGCGCGCGACGGCACCGGCGGCTCGCTGTCGCCGGCCGAGACCGTGGTCGAGGAGATCCGCAAGGCCGGCGGCACCGCGATGGCCGACGGCGCCGACGTCTCGAACTTCGAGCAGGTCACCGCGATGGTCGAGCGCGCCACCAAGGAGTGGGGCAGCGTCGATCTGCTCTGCGCCAATGCCGGCATCCTGCGTGACAAGTCGTTCACCAAGCTCGAGGTCGCCGACTGGGCCAAGGTGCTCGACGTGCATCTCACCGGCACCTTCTATTGCTGCAAGGCGGTGTGGGCCGGCATGCGCGAGCGCAACTACGGCCGCATCGTGCTGACGACCTCGTCGTCGGGCCTGTTCGGCAATTTCGGCCAGGCCAATTACGGCGCAGCGAAGGCCGGCATGGTCGGCCTGATGAACGTGCTCGCCGAAGAGGGACGCAAGAACAACATCAAGGTCAACACCATCTCGCCGACCGCGGCGACCCGCATGACCGAGGAGCTTCTGCCGCCGCAGGCGCTGGCGCTGATGAAGCCGGAAGCGATCACGCCGGCGGTTGAATTCCTGCTCTCGGAGGACGCGCCGACCCGCACCATCATGGGCGCCGGTGCCGGCTCGTTCGCGGTGATCCGCGTGCTGGAGACCGAAGGCGTCAACCTGCCGCAATCCGAATGGACGCCCGACGGTGTTGCCGCGCACTTCAACGCGATCAGCGACATGTCGACCGCGAAGGCGCTGCAGGGTGCATTCGAGCAGACGCAGAAGTACGTCGCCCAGGCCGCCGCGCGGGCCGGGATCAAGCTCTGAGCATGAGCGTCGCCGTCATCGGAGCCGGTCCCGCCGGCCTGATGGCGGCGGAAACGCTTGCGGCGGGTGGCGCACAGGTCACCGTCCATGACGCGATGCCGTCGGCGGGCCGCAAATTCCTGATGGCCGGGCGCGGCGGGCTCAATCTCACCCACAGCGAGCCGCTGGCCGATTTCCTGAAGCGCTATCGCGAGGCGATGCCGCACCTGAAGGCCGCGGTCGAGGCGTTTCCGCCCGACAGCTTGCGCGCCTGGAGCGAGGCGCTGGGGCAGCCGACCTTCGTCGGCAGCAGCGGCCGGGTGTTTCCCGAGGCGTTCAAGGCATCGCCTCTCTTGCGTGCCTGGCTGCGGCGGCTCGATGCCGCGGGCGTGCGGTTCGCATTCCGGCATCGCTGGATTGGTTGGGACACGCGCGGCGGATTGCTGTTCGAGACGCCGGACGGCCCGCGCACGGTCAACGCTGACGCAGTCGTGCTCGCGCTCGGCGGCGCGAGCTGGCCGAGGCTCGGCTCGGATGGCGCCTGGGTGGAGATCCTTGCGACGAAGGGCATTGCCGTGGCGCCGATGAAACCGGCCAATTCCGGCTTCACGGTCGCCTGGTCAAATATCTTTCGTGACCGATTTGAGGGCCAGCCGCTCAAGGGCGTTGCCCTCACGATCGGGCCGCACACCGTGCGCGGTGAGGCGATCGTCACCCGCACCGGCATCGAGGGAGGCGCGATCTACGCGCTGTCGGCGGAACTGCGCGAGGCGGTGCTCGTCAAGGGAACGGCGACGCTCGGCGTGGCGTTGCGGCCCGATGCCACGCGCGACGAACTGGTCGCGCGCCTGTCGGCGCCGAAGGGCAAGCAGTCCTTCTCCAACTTCCTGCGCAAGGCCGCGCAGCTCTCGCCCGTCGGCATCGGGCTGTTGCAGGAGGCCGCGACCGTCTCCGGCCGATCGCTGGCCGCGCTGCCGTCGGCTGAATTGGCGGCGCTGATCAATGCGGTGCCGATAGCGATATCAGGCGTGGCGCCGATCGCGCGCGCGATCTCTAGCGCCGGCGGGATCAGGTTCGACGAGCTCGACGCGCATTTCATGCTGTGTCGGCTGCCCGGTGTTTTCGCCGCCGGCGAGATGCTCGACTGGGAGGCGCCGACCGGCGGCTATCTGTTGCAGGCATCGTTTGCGACGGGGGGCGCTGCGGGGAAGGGCGCGTTGAACTGGCTCGCGCAACGCGCCTCGTAAACCTGGTCATTCCGACCCCGTCTTCGTCGCGATGTCGGTAATGAACCCCAGCACACCGAACGTGGCGGCCACCGCGCAGACCGCCGTCCAGCCACCATAACTCCATGCCGCGGATGCCGCGGCCGCGCCGACCGCGCCGCCGATAAAGAACAGCGCCACGAACAGGCCGTTGATCCGGCCGCGCGCCTCGGGCTGCAACAGATTGACGGCGCGGCGGCCGAGTGTCTGGTCGGTGGTGATGCCGAAATCGAGCAGCACGGCGCCGACGCCAAGCAGCGCGAGGGCCGTGATCCGCGATTCGGTCATACCTGCCCAGGCGCACAGCGCGAGCGCACCGACGATGAGAAGGTGCGAGACGATCAGTAACGGCCGCGCGAAACCTCTGTCACCCCAGCGTCCGGTGATCGGGGTCGCCGCCGCGCCGGCGACGCCGATCAGCGCGAACAGCGCGATCCCCTTGGCATCGAGCTTGAACGGCGCATCCGGCAGCCGCAGCGCCACCGCGGCCCAGAATGCGGTGAACGATGCCATCACCAGCGCGGCGGTCCAGGCGCGCACGCGCAGCACCGGCTCCTCGCGCAGCAATCTTGGGAACGATCGCAGCAGCGCGCCGTAGCTGACCTTCGTCGTGGGCTGCAGCGTCGGCAGATAGCGCGCCAGCGCGCAACCGAGGACGGTCATCAGGACGGCCGAGGTGAGGTAGTAGCCGCGCCAGTTCCAACTGTCCGCGATCAGGCTCGCCATCGGCCGCGACAGCAGGATGCCGATCATCAGGCCGCTCATGACGTCGCCGATCGCTTGTCCGCGGCGCTCCGGCGGCACCATCGAGGCGACCAGCGGCACCACCATCTGGATCGCGGCGCAGGACGCGCCGAGGATGAAGGTGGCGGCCAACAAAATCAGCGGCGTCGGCGCCATCGCGGTGCCGACCGCGGCCACGATGGCGCAGGCGAGTGTGCGCAGGATCAGCCGCCTGTTCTCGACGAGGTCGACCAGTGGCACCAGCAGCAACAGCCCGAGCGCGTAGCCGAGCAGGGTCAGCGTCGAGATCAGGCCGGCCTGCAGCGCGGTCATGTCGAGCGATCGGCTCATCAGGCCAACCAGGATCTGCGGCGCAAACAGATTGGTGACGACGGTGCCGGTCGTGATGGCGCCGATCCAGATCAGGGGACGCACGGAGACGGTGCGCGCCGGGGAGAGCTTGGTGGCTTCGGAAATCGTCATGGGACCTCGCGATGGAGTGGCGAGACCCCTTTAGGGGATCGGCATAATATGCTACAATTCAAATAAGTTGATGAATAATATGCGAGTTTGTTATGAACACTCATGACCTTGTGGCGTTCGTCGCCGTGGTCGAGACCGGATCGATCGTCGCGGCCTCAGCGCGGCTGAACCTGACCCAGCCCGGGGTGACGCGGCGGATCCAGAATCTCGAGGAGATGCTGGGTGCGCAGCTGCTCGACCGGCTGTCGAAGCCGCTGAAGCCGACGGCGGCGGGATATGAGGCCTATGAGCAGGGCCGCCGCGTGCTGCGCATGCTCGACGACCTCAAGTCAGGCGTCGCCAATGACGGCGTGGTGCGCGGCGAGTTCAGGCTCGGCCTGACGCCGTTCCTGTCGGAGGCGGGGCTGACCGGTCCGCTCGATGTGGTGCGCGGCGAATTCCCTTCGCTTGCGGTGCGCGTCGTCTCGGGCTGGTCGCCCAACCACATGGAGCGGGTCAGCCGCAACGAGCTCGATGCCGCGGCGATCTGCCTGCCCGACGGCACCGCGCCGCCCGACGATCTCGCGGCCTCCGATCTCGGTGCGCAGCCGGTGGTCTTCGTCGTCGCGCGCGAGACGAAGACGCCGAAATTCGTCGACCTCGAATGGCTGTCGCGGACCGGGTGGGTGATCAACCAGGACGGTTGCGGTTTCCGCCAGACGCTGAAGCGCCATTTCGATGCGGCGCATCTGCCGTTCACCATCGCGGTCGAGGCGCTCGACAGCGAATTACGCCTGTCGCTGGTGGCGCGCGGGCTCGGCATCGGCCTCGTCACGCCAGTGGCACTGAAACGAAGCCCGATCCGCAGCCGGCTCAAGACCGTAAAGATCGCGGATTTCAATCCGGCGGTGCGCGCCTGGATCGTGCATCGCCCGCCCGCCGGCCGCCTGGCGCGGCCGATCGAGGTGTTTCGCGATGCGCTCGACCGCGAGCTGCAGGCGCTGATCCGCGGGTAGATCCGCAGGATAGGGCTAGCGCAACTTGCCGCGCGCCGTCACCGGTAACGCGCCGATGATCTCGTCGCCGCGCACCATCACGACCTCGTCCATCATGTTGACGACGACGCAGACGTGGTTGGGCACGATCCGCACGACGTCGCCGACGTTGGGCCGCGTGTTGCTGCGGGAGAGGTCGAGGAAGCCGTGCTCCTCGGCAAAGCGTGCGATCTTGGCCTGGGGGTGTTCGAGGATCAGGCCGTGGCCTTCCAGCCCGCCGGTGTCCGAGGTCAGGGTCTTGGAGCCGGCATCGAGGATGCCGCGCTCGGGGCCGGCACGGCTGACCACGGTGGAATAGATATGCAGCGCGCAATCGTCCCAGGTGGCGACGCCGGCCGCGACCTGCATGCGGTCGTTGTAGATATAGGTGCCGAAGCGATGCTCGGTGCCGCCCTTCAGTTTGCCGAGATTGACGAGGTTCGGCGTGCCGCCGGTCGAGACGATGGTCGCATCGAGGCCGCGGGCGCGCACGCCGGCCAGCGCCTCGTCGTAGAACTTCTGCGCATCAGCCCAGCCGGTCTCGGTCGGGTACAACATGAACCCCGCGAAGCTCAGGCCCTTGGAGCCGGCGATCTCCCGTGCCAGCGCGATCGCCTCGGCGGGGGTCTCGACCCCGGCGCGCTTGCGCCCGGTGTCGCATTCGACCACGACCGACAGCGGGCGTCCCGAGGCGGCTGCCGCTTTCGGCAGGTCGCCGACCACGACCGAATTATCCGCCGCGACGGTGACGTTGGCCTTGCCCTGCAATGCGCCGAGCCGCGCCATCTTCTCATCGCCGAGCAGATTGTAGCTGATCAGGATGTCGTCGATGCCGCTATCGGCCATGATCTCGGCCTCGCCGAGCTTCTGGCAGGTAATGCCCTTGGCGCCGGCCTTGATCTGCAGCTGCGCCAGCATCGGATTCTTGTGGGTCTTGATGTGCGGCCGGTTGGCGACACCGGCCTCGTCGCAGGCCTTCTGGATGCGCGCGATGTTACGCTCGACCCGGTCCATGTCGATCACGGCGCAGGGCGTGCCGTATTCCTTGGCGATCTTGGCGGCGAGGGGCGTGGTCATGCTTTTCTCTCTTCTGCCTCGTAGGATGGGTAGAGCGCAGCGAAACCCATCGAATTCCTTCGTTGCGTCATGATGGGTTTCGCTGCGCTCTACCTATCCTACGCATCATGCCTGTTCGATCTCTTCGCGGAGCACTTCGAGCTCGAGCCAGCGGTCTTCGGCGGTGGCGAGTTCGTCCTGCGCCTTGGCGATCGCGGCCGAGGCGGCGTCGAATGTCTTGCGATCCTTCGCATAGAGGTCGGGATCGTCGAGCAGATTCTGCTGCTTTGCGATCTCGGCGTGCAGCCTGTCGATCGTCTTCGGCAATGTCTCCAGCGCGTGCTTCTCGTTGAAGCTCAGCCGGCGCCGGGGCGCCGCTTCGGGTGCAGCGGCCTTGGCTTCCCTTTTCTCTTCGACCGCGGCGTCCGCCTTCACCGTCTCGCGCTTCACGTCGGCACCGCGCTGCGCCAGCATGTCGGAATAGCCGCCGGCATATTCGATCCAGCGTCCCTGGCCTTCGGGCACGATCACCGACGTCACCACGCGATCGAGGAAGTCGCGGTCGTGGCTGATCAGGATCACGGTGCCGTCGTAATCGCCGAGCATGTCCTCGAGCACGTCGAGGGTTTCGAGGTCGAGGTCGTTGGTCGGCTCGTCCAGGATCAAGAGGTTCGACGGCTTGGCGAGCGCGCGCGCCAGCATCAGCCGGCCGCGCTCGCCGCCCGAGAGGGCTTCCAGCGGCGTGCCGCGCTGCTCCTGCGCGAACAGAAAATCCTTCATGTAGCCGATGACGTGCTTCGACTTGTCGCCGACCATGACGTGATCGCCGCGGCCACCGGTCAGCGCCTCGGCCAGCGTCAGCTTCGGATCAAGGCTCTCGCGATGCTGGTCGAGCGTCGCCATCTCGATATTGGCCCCGAACCGCACCGAACCGGAGTCGGGCGGATCGTTGCCGATCAGAAGATGCACCAGCGTGGTCTTGCCGGCGCCGTTCGGGCCGACGATGCCGACGCGGTCGCCGCGCTGGATCCGGGTCGAGAAGGTATCGACGATCGTGCGCTCGCCAAAGGCCTTGGTGATGGTCTTCGCCTCGATCACGAGCCGGCCGGATTTCTCGGCCTCGGCGGCGGCGAGCGTGGCGTTGCCGGTGGCGCCGCGATAGTCGCGGCGCTGGTCGCGCAGCGCAAAGAGATTGCCGAGCCGCTTGACGTTGCGCTTGCGGCGGCCGGAGACGCCGTAGCGCAGCCAGTGCTCTTCGTTGACGATCTTGCGGTCGAGCTTGTGCTGCTCGCGCTCTTCTTCCGCCAGCACCTCGTCGCGCCAGGCCTCGAAGGCGCCGAAGCCGCGCTCGATCTGCCGGATCTGGCCGCGGTCGAGCCAGGCGGTGGTGCGCGACAGATTAGTGAGGAAGCGGCGGTCGTGGCTGATCAGGACCAGCGCGCAGCGCCGGCTCTCCAATTCGCCTTCGAGCCATTCGATGGTCGGCAAATCGAGATGGTTGGTCGGCTCGTCCAGCAGCAGGATGTCGGGCGAGGGCGCCAGCACGCGTGCCAGCGCCGCGCGGCGCGCTTCGCCGCCGGAGACATGCGCCGGATCTTCCTCGCCGGTGAGGCCGAGCTGTTCGAGCAGATAGCGCGCCTGGTAGTGGTCGTCGCCGGGACCAAGGCCCGCCTCGACATAGGCCAGCGTCGTCTTGTGGTCGCCGAAATCGGGCTCCTGCGGCAGATAGCGGATGGTGGCGCCGGGCTGTATGAAGCGACTGCCGGAGTCAGGCTCGACAATGCCGGCCGCGATCCGCAGCAAGGTCGACTTGCCGGAGCCGTTGCGGCCGATCAGGCAGACGCGTTCGCCCGCGGAGACCGACAGCTCGACGCCGGAGAGCAGCGGCGTGCCGCCGAAGGTCAGGCTGATGTCTTTGAGCTGAATGAGCGGTGGGGCCATCGCGCTAATTCCCGTTTGCCGGCGCCTGCTCGGCGCGGCGGCGCTGGATGCGGCGGATGGTCTGGTCGAGCATCGACAGGAAATTCGAGCGGTCGCGCGGCGAGTAGGATTTCGGCCCGCCGGTGATCTCGCCCGATGAGCGCAGATCGGTCATCAAATTGCGTACCGCGAGCGTCATGCCGATCGATTGTTCGGTGAACGGCTTGCCGTTCGGCGCGATCACGTCGGCGCCGGCCTTGACGCAGCGGCTCGCCAGCGGAATGTCGGCTGTTATGACGACGTCGCCCTCATGCGCGCGTTCCGCGATCCAGTCGTCGGCGGCATCCATGCCGGAACCGGCGGCGATGCGCTCGATCAGGGGATCCTGCGGCACGCGGATGAAATTGCCCGCGACCACGCTGACGGGCACGCCGAGCCGGATCGCGATGCGGTAGATTTCGTCCTTCACCGGGCAGGCGTCGGCGTCGACATAGATGCGGGTTTGGGCAGGGGTTTCAGTCATCGATTCCAGGGTTGGCAGGCGCGGCCTGCGTGTACTCCATGGTGCGGAAAATTGCGAGCAAAACGAGAGGCTTGCCATGCCTTTTCGTTCGACTACCATTGTCGCCAGAAAAGCAACGGAAATAAGGGGAAACCCCATGTGTTCAAGCGCCACGCAGGCCTACCGCGTCTCGGCCTACAACACCTCGAAACTGTCGGAGAACAAGATCCACGACGACACGGTGGCGCGGAAGTTCGGCTTTTCCGGCGGACTCGTCCCCGGCGTCGACGTGATGGCCTACATGATGCACCTGCCGGTCGAGAAGTGGGGCCGCGATTTCCTGGAACGCGGCCTGATCGAGGCCCGTTTCGTGAAGCCGGTCTATGACGGCGAGATCGCGGAATTGACCGGCCGGGAGACCGGCAATGGGCTCACGATCGAGCTCACCAGCCGCGGCGAGCTCTGCGCCACCGGCACGGCATCGCTGCCACCCTCTGCGCCGAAATTCGTGCTCGACGATTACAAGCAGGTCGCGGCCGTTGCCGAGCGCAAGCCGGTCAGCGCGTCGTCCTATGAAGAGGGCAAGTGGCTCGGCACCATCCCGCGCGACTGGTCCGGTGATGCCGCCAAGGAATATCTCGCCGATATCAGGGAGACCGACCCGATTTATTTGCGCGAAGGTCTCGGCCATCCCGGCCTGCTGCCGCGGGTGATGAACAAGGTCCTGGTCGACAATGCGATCCTCGGGCCGTGGATCCATGTCGGCACCCGCATGCAGCTGTTGTCGGCGGGCAAGATCGGCGACGAGCTGACCGCGCGCGCCAAGGTGACCGGTAATTACGACAGGAAGGGCCACCGCTTCGTCGAGCTCGACGCGCTGGTGCTTGGCAACGGCACGCCGCTCGCGCATTGCTGGCACATCGCGATCACCCAACCGCGCGAGCAGGCCGCGGCGTAGGGAAGGGGCAAAGCCCGTCTGCACCAACAGGTGTCATACCCCGCGCATGCGGGGTATCCAGTACGCCGGGGCTTCTCGGCTCAACAATTGCTCTCTCTCTGGAATACTGGATCACCCGCTTTCGCGGGTGATGACAGCGGTGAGTGATGGTGAAGTCTGGCCCTTACGCCGCCTTCGCCTTGGCGTCCTGGATCGCGCGCCAGACGCGTTCGGGCGTCAGCGGCATGTTGATGTGCTTGATGCCGTACTCCGACAGTGCATCCACCACGGCGTTGACGATGCAGACGAGGCTGCCGGCGCAGCCGGCTTCGCCGCAGCCCTTGGTGCCGAGCGGATTGGATCTCGCCGGCGAGGGGTGATCGCCGACCAGCATCGACGGCACGTCGCCGGCGCGCGGCAGCGCGTAGTCCATGAAGGAGCCGGTGATCGGCTGGCCCGAGCCGTCGTAGCTGACTTCCTCCATCAGCGCCTGGCCGATGCCCTGCGCCACGCCGCCATGCAACTGGCCGGCGACGATCATCGGATTGACCACGGTGCCGAAATCGTTGACCGCGGAGTAGCGCACGATCCGCGTCACGCCGGTGTCGGGATCGATCTCGACCTCGGCGACGTGACAGCCGTTCGGGAAGGTCGACGCCGTCTCCTTGGTGGCGTGATCGACGTCGAGCGTCTCCGGCGTGCCCTCCGGCATCTTGCTGTCGCGCATCCGCTCGGCGAGCTCCATGATCCCGATCGAGCGGTCGGTGCCGGCGATGGTGAAGCGGCCCTGGCCGAATTCGATGTCGGCCTCGGAGGCCTCCAGCATGTGCGCGGCGGCCTTCTTGCCCTTTTCGACCACCAGCGCGGACGCCTCGACGATCGCCTGTCCGGTCGCGGTGATCGAGCGCGAGCCGCCGGTGCCGTTGCCGAAGCGCACCAGATCGCTGTCGCCCTGTTCGAGCGTGATCTTCTCGAAGGGCACGCCGAGCTGGTCGGACAGCACCTGCGCGAACGGCGTCGCGTGGCCCTGGCCGTAATCCAGCGTGCCGGTGGTGAGCTTCACCGAGCCGTCGGGCTCGAAGCTGATCTTGCCGAGCTCGCCGCTCGGCGGCGCGGTGACCTCGAGATAGGAGCCGACGGCGATGCCGCGCAGCTTGCCGCTCTTCCTGCTCTCCTTTCTTGCGCTTGGCGAAGTTCTCGTAGTCGGAGATCTCCAGCGCCTTCTGGAACACGCCGGCGAAATCGCCGCTGTCATAGGTCACGCCGGAGGCGGCCGGGAACGGCAGCTGCGACGGCTTGATGAAGTTGCGCTTGCGTAAGCTGAAGCGGTTGATGCCCATCTCGTCGGCGGCGGCGTCGATCAGCCGCTCCATGTAGTAATTGGCCTCGGGCCGGCCGGCGCCGCGATAGGCGCCCATCAGCGTGGTGTTGGTCACGACCGTCTTGATGTCGACGCCGAGCAGGGGCGTGCGATAGACGCTGGCGAGGTTCTTGCCGGTGTTGAGCGACAGCGGGCCCGGCGCGACGCCGGTGATGTAGGCGCCGAGATTGCCGTAGCCGGAGAGCCGCACCGCGAGGAACTTGCCGTCGGCATCGAGCGCGAGCTCGGCATGGATCAGCTGCGCGCGGCCCTGGCTGTCGGACAGGAAGCTGGTCGAGCGCTCGTCCAGCCACTTTACGGGACGGCCGAGCTCGCGCGCCGCATGCGCGATGCAGGTGTATTCGGGATAGTTGAGATTCTTCATCCCGAACGAGCCGCCGACATTGCCGGTGAGGATGCGGACCTTGTCGGCGGGCACGTTGAGCAGGCGCGCCAGGATCGCCTTGTTGCCGGAGACGCCCTGGGTCGGCACCTGCAGCGTGAAGCGTTCGGTCTTCTTGTCGTAATGCGCCAGCGCGACGCGCGGCTCCATCGAGACCACGGCGACGCGGGTGTTGACGATGTCGAGCTTGGTCACATGCGCGGCGGCGGCGAACGCCGCCTCGATCCTGGCGGTGTCGCCATAATGATAGTCGAGCGCGACGTTATCGGGGATGTTGTCATAGAGCTGCGGCGCGCCCGGCTTGGTCGCTTCGGCCGCATCCGTCACCGCGGGCAGCGGCTCGATATCGACCTCGACGGCTTCGGCCGCATCGCGAGCCTGCGCTGCGGTTTCCGCGACCACGAAGGCGACGGGATCGCCGACGAAGCGCACCTTGTCGGTGACGAGCGCCGGGCGGTTGGTCTGCTTGAGCGGTGAGCCGTCGCGGTTCTTCAGCGGTAGGCCGCAGGTGAAGGGGTTGTAGCGCGCGGCCGCCAGGTCGGCGCCGGTCCAGACGCCGAGCGCGCCCGGCATCGCCTTGGCGGCTTCCGTATCGATCCCCTTGATGATGCCGTGGGCGTGGGAGGAGCGGACCATCCAGCAGTAAGCCTGGCCGGGCAGGGAGAAATCGTCGGTGTATTTGCCCTTGCCGCGCACCAGGGTGTCGTCCTCCTTTCGTCGAACAGGCTGTCCGACACCGTATTTTTGCATTGCGATAGCGTTTTCGAGGGAGGCGGGCGGCGTATGATCTTGCATCGAAAATGACCTGAAATGCCCGGATTTGCTGGAGTTTGGGGGCGCAGACGAGATAACGCACGCCCCCCTTAACGACAACGCCCGATTGGGCATGGACCCAATGTGAACGGAGTTTGCGTAGGGCTTTGACGCTGCTAAAGTTTCCGTGAACGGACAATTATTCGGCGGGCCCATGGATTGCCCTTGGGGTCCTGCGGAAAGACAGTGTTTTGATGAATGACTATGTGCGGCTTTGTGACGGCCCTCTGGCCGGCGAAGCCCCGTCAGGGCTGATTGCGGCGGCCGCGGAAAGCGGCGTCTACGCCGCGCTCGACCTCGGCACCAACAATTGCCGGCTGTTGATCGCCTGTCCCACCGGCGACGGGTTCCGCGTGGTCGATTCTTTCTCGCGGATCATCCGGCTCGGCGAGGGCATCGCCGCGACCGGCTCGATCAGCGAGGCCGCGATCGAGCGGGCGATCGCCGCGCTCGCCATTTGCAGCGACAAGATCCGCTATCGCAAGGCCCGCCGGCTGCGGCTGATCGCCACCGAGGCCTGCCGCGCCGCCGGCAATGCCGAAAGCTTTCGCGCGCGCGTCGCAGCCGAGACCGGCATCGAGCTCGAGGTGATCGATCGCGAGACTGAAGCAACGCTCGCCGTGATCGGCTGCTCGCCGCTGCTCGACCCGAAGGGGCGCGGCGCCATCCTGTTCGACATCGGCGGCGGCTCGACCGAGCTGGTGCGGATCGAGCGCGATCCCGGCGTGCCCGATGCGCCGCCGCGCATCAAGGCGTGGATGTCGATCCCGCTCGGTGTCGTGACGCTGGCCGAACATTTCGGCGGCAAGAACGTCACCAGGGACATGTATGCGCGGATGATCGATGAGGTCGCCCGCCACGTCGCGCCGTTCGCGGCCGAGCACGGCAAGGATCTGCGCGCCATGCACATGCTCGGCACCTCGGGCACCGTGACCACGCTCGCCGGCGTGTTCCTCAATCTGTCGCGCTACGATCGCCGCCGCATCGACGGCATCTGGATGAACGATGGCGACGTCACCGCGACGATCCAGAAGCTGCTCGGCATGAGCTACGAGGCGCGCGTCAACAACAACTGCATCAGCGTCGAGCGGGCCGACCTCGTGCTCGCCGGCTGCGCGATCCTCGATGCGATCCGCAACGCGTTCCCGATGCCGCGGCTTCGCGTCGCCGATCGCGGCCTGCGCGAGGGCATGCTGGTCGAGATGATGCGCGAGGACGGCGCACTTCGGGCGTGCTAGAACACGCCCAATCACACCAATCCAAGAAAGATCATGGCCAAAGACACCACCGGGCGGCTGCACGTCACGGTCAAGAGCGGCGGCAAGCGAAAACTGTCGTCAAAACTCTGGCTCGAGCGCCAGCTCAACGATCCCTACGTCGCCAAGGCCAAGGCGATGGGCTACCGTTCGCGCGCGGCGTTCAAGCTGCTCGAGATCGACGACAAATATCGCCTGCTCAAGCCGGGCATGACGGTCGTCGACCTCGGCGCCGCGCCCGGCGGCTGGAGCCAGATTGCGGCCAAGCGAACCGGTGCCGCCGACGGCAAGGGCAAGGTGGTCGCGATCGATCTGCTCGAGATGGGCGAGATCCCCGGAGTGACGTTCGCGCAGCTCGACTTCCTCGACCATGACGCGCCCGAAAAACTGGTCGCGATGATGGGCGGCCGCGCCGACTTCGTGATGTCCGACATGGCCGCCAACACCACCGGCCATCGCAAGACCGATCAGCTGCGGATCATCGGCCTGGTCGAGACCGCCGCGCATTTTGCCGGGGAGGTGCTCAATCCCGGCGGGACGTTCCTGGCAAAAGTGTTCCAGAGCGGCGCCGACGCCGAGCTGGTGGGGCAGTTGAAGCGCGATTTCGCCAGCGTGCGTCACGTCAAGCCGGCCGCCAGCCGGCAGGATTCCTCCGAGCGCTACGTGCTGGCGACGGGGTTTCGCGGGCAGCAGCCGTCGTTGCGAGGACCGTAGCGACGAAGCAATCCATTGCTCCGCGTAGGCCCCGCTGTGGCGCTACCCTGGTACGGCGACATGCGGTCGCGGGCTGAGCTGAACTTGTTGGAACTCTTCCCGTTACGGCGTATTCTATCTTCCCGGCGCGGTCTGTTCGTTGCGTATTTCAGCCTGGCGCCACGGCAGGTTTGTGCAGCGAGCCGCGCCTTCGTCTTGCGGAGTTCTTCCGTGATGGAGCGCAGGTCGAGCATAGGTAATCGCCTTCTGGCGGCCTTGCCGCCTGCAGAATTTGATTTGCTGGCGCCTCATCTCCGCAAAGTATCGCTCGAACGCGACGTCGTGCTGGTGCGGTCGGGCGACCTCGTCGAACAGATCTATTTTCCCTGCACGGCATTGATCGCGTTCGTCATGGACATGCCGAACGGACAGGCTGTTGCGACGACAATGGTCGGCAACGAGGGCGCGGCCGGCATCCTGTCGACACTCAGGTCGGTACGCTCGCCGATGACGGCGGTGGTTCGCGTCGCGGGCGTGACATGGCAGATTTCGCCGGCACGGTTTCATGCCGCGCTCACGCGGAGCCACGCGCTTGCCGATGCGGTGCAGATTCATATGCGGTCGTTGCTGGTTCAGTTCCAGCACATCGCGGCGTGCAATGCGCTGCATTCGGTGGAGGCCCGCCTGGCCCGGTGGCTGTTGCAGATTCACGATCAGATCGGCAACGACACGCTCCCGTTGACGCAGGAGACGCTGTCGGAATTGCTGGGCGTGCGACGAACGACCGTAACCCACATGGTGCACAAGCTTCGCGCATCGGGCGCGATCCGGTCCAACCGGCGGAGCTCGATCGAGGTCGATAGGCCGCGGCTCGAAGTTGCGGCCTGCGAGTGCTACGAGATCATGCGCGGCAGGATCGACCGCATCGTTTCGGCTGAAGGGATGAAACCGTCCGGTCGCGGCGCGTCGGCGCATGGGCCACCGCGTTCTCACGCCCGACCGTGGACCAATGGCGATAAGGTTCAAGCACACGCACGTATCGCGGGTGCTGAGCGACCACGAAGCCATTGAATCAGGTTGTCACACAGGGCGACGTCAGGACGCTTGGCGCAATTCCTCCTCCGGTTCGTGGACCCAGGCGTCCCTGGCGAACCACTCGTGATGGGTCCGACAGCCCGTGCAATACGTGCGCGAAAAGAACACGGTGCTGCAGCGGAACGTTTCGCGGTCGGATTTCATGCCGGTTTTGATAGCACGTCCTGTCCGCGGGCACTTGATCATGATGACGCCCACCTTGAGCCTCCTCCAATGTCAGGGATTGCTGGTCCCGCGCCCCTTCGGCTGGACTGCGCCCCTTCTCATTGGAGGCGCTTGTCCCAGTCGGGGCTGGGAGCGGGGGCGGCTCGTCAGGAAGGTGTCTTCAGCGCCTTCGCAAGGCTCTTCCTGATCGGCTCGGCGGTCTCGGTCGCGACCTTCTTCGCGATCTCCCAGAGCTCCTTGTTCTGCACGGTCGTGACCTCGAAACTCCTGCGGCCGTGGTCGGCCGAAAGCCGGATGGCTTCCGACAGCGACCTGGTGGCGACGAGTTCGGTCATGAAGGCGAGCGCCGATCTGGTATTGGTCTGGGAGATATCGAGCACCTTGGCCGCGTAATCCGCGGAGCCCCTGGCGTTGATCGAGTAGGCCTCCTTGAGCAAGACGGAGATTTCCTCGGATGCCTCCTTGACCTTCTCGAACTGCTCCCGAGCGCGCGTCGCATTTTGCTCGGCAAAACCC
Source organism: Bradyrhizobium sp. JR3.5 (assembly GCF_054057015.1). NCBI lineage: Bacteria > Pseudomonadati > Pseudomonadota > Alphaproteobacteria > Hyphomicrobiales > Nitrobacteraceae > Bradyrhizobium > Bradyrhizobium sp. JR3.5. The sequence continues at coordinate 2,847,636 of NZ_JBSRYV010000001.1, read as the reverse complement.
TGAAAGGCCTTGGGCAGGGCGAACAGGGGCAGGTTGAAGCCGCCGACTTTCGGATTGTCGCTCACTTCATTCGTATGGACGTCACTCACTGGCTCTGATCCTTTCAAGCGAAACCAAATCAAGGAAAATCCGGACCTTCCGCGGCGCCTGGACGCCGCGGAAGCGAACCTGGAGCGCTTCCTTCAACATGTTTTTTGCTGATGCTGGGTCACCGCGGGCCCGCCTGAGCCGAACTATGCGGGATCGGCGCCGGAGCTTCCGTTCGCTTTCTGACTCTAGCGGCGATTTTTTTCAGGGACGAACCGCCGTGATGCGCCGAGCCAACCGCGGGCCACTGAGCCACCGATCGCGGCGGCGGCTCAGCCATTGCGGCGGGGGGAATCCTGACGACTTGAGGTAGGAGAGCGCATGGTCGGGCGCTGTCTCGATCAAGACGCGCAGAATAACATTTCAGCGCGACCCGTTGGAACCTCGGCGCGTGGCCAGAGTCGACTTCATTGCTCCCGGCCAATGCCCCTAACCGCACCGGGAGAAAACCCCCCAGTGGGTTGGCGGCCTTGGTGCAGCGTCGGGTTTCGCGCACTGGGGCCGTTTGTTGCAGGGCTGGAAAATCGGGCGGCGCAGGCGCATATCTCTCAGATGGCCACAATTGTTCAATGCAATTGCGGCGCCGAGTACAGACGCACTGAAGAGAAGTTCTTGGTGCCGCATACGGGTGACGCGATCTGTACGGTCTGCGGAGCTGCGCTGGAATCGTGGCTGGAAGCGACCCACGTTCCCACATACGAACTTGTCGAACGTCCGGATCGAAGACAGCCAGCCGGAACGACGGGCCACCTCTAAGGGCCTGGCCGTGACCGGACGGCGCACCAGCAGTGTGTCCGTGCTCGGGAACAGCTAGTTCGATCGACTAGCCGAGCCGCTGATCCCGCGCGTTCTGGGTGTCCTCGGTCGCGACCTTGACCGCTTCGGCCGCGGCGCGCTTCTCGGCGCCTTTGCGGCTCGAGATGTCGATCGCCTTGCGGCCGGCGATCTCGTTGCCGGCGTCAACCGGCATTTGCCAGAAGAACCAGGCGGACGCTGCCGAGATCAGCGACACCACGATGAACGCCGGTCCAAACACGTCGGCGGACAGCTCGGTCTGGTGATGCAGCGCCAGGGTGGTTTCGACCGAGAACGCGCCGACCGCGACGCCGGCGGACACCGCGAGCTGCTGGTTGACGCTGACGAGGGTGGTGGCGCGGCTCATCTGCGGCGCCTCGACCTCGGCATAGGCCACGGTGTTGATCGCGGTGAACTGCAGCGAACGGAAGAACCCGCCGACCACCAGGATGGTGAAGATCAGCATCAGCGGCGTCGAGATCGTGAACAGGGCGCAGGCGGCGAGGAAGGCCGAGCTGACCACCGCATTCACCGTCATCATGTTGCGGAAGCCGAAGGCGCGGATGATGCGCGCCGCCAGGGTCTTCATGCCCATGGCGCCGACTGCGGAGGCAAAGGTGACGAGACCGGACTGGAATGGCGATAGGCCGAAGCCGACCTGCATCAGCAGCGGCAGCAGGAACGGCAGCGCGCCGATGCCGAGCCGGAACATGAAGCCGCCGACGATCGACGCCCGCATGGTCGGCAGCCGCAGCAGTCCGAAATCGAGCACCGGCGAACCGGTGCGCCGAGCATGGATGATGTACAGCGTCATCGCCACCGTGCCGACCCCGACCAGGGCGGCGACGATCGGCCACGGCAACAGATTGAGGCCTGCGACCGACAGCCCGAAGGCGATGCCGGCGAGGCCGATGCCGGCCAGCACCAGTCCCACCAGATCGAAGCGCTCGGGATCCTCGCTCTTGATCGGGTCGATATACCTCAGCGCCAGGAAGATGCCGAGCAGCCCGATCGGGATGTTGATCAGGAAGATCCAGTGCCAGGAGAAATAGGTGGTGATGAAGCCGCCGAGCGGCGGCCCGATCACCGGTCCGATCAGCGCCGGCACCGTCACCCAGGCCATCGCGTTGACCAGCGCGCTCTTGTCGACCGAGCGCAGCAGCACCAGTCGCCCGACTGGGGTCATCATCGCTCCGCCGAGGCCCTGCAGGATGCGGGCGAACACGAAATCGGTCACCGAGGAGGACAGCGCGCAGCCGATCGAGCCCAGCATGAACACGGCGACGGCGCCGGCAAACACGATGCGGGCGCCGAAGCGGTCCGCGGTCCAGCCGCTCGCCGGGATGAACACCGCGAGCGACAGCAGATAGGACGTGATCGCAAGCTTCAGCGTCAGGGGGCTGGTGCCGATATCGGCGGCGATCGCCGGCAGCGAAGTCGCAATCACCGTGGAGTCCATGTTTTCCATGAACAGGGCGGTGGCCACGATGAGCGCGGATCAGGCGTTGCTTGTTCATCAAAATGGGACAGCCGTGCTGAAAAAGGCGGGCGAGGGGGCCATATCATCCTGCCCCGGACCACGCTATTGCGGAACCGGGCAAACGCCCTAAATCCTGCGTGACGCTGCTATGCATCCGCCAGCGTTAGGGGTCCGTGCCGTGATCTACGTCCTTGCCGTTCTGCTGCCGCCGATCGGGCTGCTCCTGAACGGACAGCCGTTTTCGGCCATCTTCAATCTGGTCCTGATCGTGTTTTGCGCGATTTTCGGGCTGTTTTTCCACGTCTTGCTGCTGGTGCCGTCGGCCCATGCGGTCATCGCGGTCCACATGAAGCGGGAGGATCGGCGCCATCGCGAGGTGGTCGAGGCGATCCGCCGGCACGGGCCGCCGCAGGGATATCGCTAAGCAGGCTACAGGGCCCGCTGACTTCGCCCGTAAAAAGCCTGTGCATGGCTGGCAAACACTTTGATTCGTCATGCCGCCATGCTATCGACCAGCGTCAACCCCACCGATGGGCGCCGATTCGACGGTGACGCAGCGAGCGTCGCCGCAGGTAGCGCTCATCCGTAAGACCCTCGCGGCTGAGGCCGCAGATAAGGAGTTGGCAATGGCCACGGGACTTCAGGCGATCCGCGAAGCCTACACGTTCGACGATGTGCTTCTGAAGCCCGGTCTGTCGGACTTTCTTCCCTCCGAAGTCGACATTCGCTCGCGGGTCACCCGCGCGATCCAGCTCAACATCCCGATCATGGCGTCCGCGATGGACACCGTCACCGAGGCGCGGATGGCGATCGCGATGGCGCAGGCCGGCGGCCTCGGCGTCATCCACCGCAATTTCGACCCCGAAGGCCAGGCTGCCCAGGTGCGGCAGGTCAAGAAGTTCGAATCCGGCATGGTGGTCAATCCGCTCACCATCGGTCCTGAAGCCACGCTGTCGGACGCGCTGACGCTGATGAAGGATCACGGCATCTCCGGGATCCCGGTCGTCACCGGTGCGGGCAAGAACGTGCCGGGCAAGCTGGTCGGCATTCTGACCAACCGCGACGTGCGCTTCGCAACCGATCCGCGGCAAAGGGTCTCGGAGCTGATGACGCACGAAAACCTCGTCACGGTGCGCGAGGGTGTCAGCCAGGACGAGGCGAAGCGGATGCTGCACCAGCACCGCATCGAAAAGCTGCTCGTCGTCGACGACCAATATCGCTGCGTCGGCCTGATCACCGTGAAGGACATGGAAAAGGCGGTCGCCCATCCGCTGGCCTGCAAGGACGCGCAGGGCCGGCTTCGTGTCGCCGCCGCCACCACGGTCGGCGAGACCGGCTATGAGCGCACCGAGCGGCTGATCGATGCCGGCGTCGACGTCGTCGTGGTCGACACCGCTCACGGTCATTCGCGGCATGTGCTCAACGCCGTCAACCGCATCAAACGACTCTCCAACGCCGTGCAGGTCGTGGCTGGCAACGTCGCGACCGAGGGCGGGGCGCAGGCGCTGATCGATGCCGGCGCCGACTGCATCAAGGTCGGCATCGGCCCGGGCTCGATCTGCACCACACGTATCGTCGCCGGCGTCGGCGTGCCGCAGCTCACCGCGATCATGGATGCGGTGGCGGCGGCGAAGAAGGCCGACGTGCCCGTAATCGCCGACGGCGGCATCAAATATTCCGGCGACCTCGCCAAGGCGCTTGCCGCCGGCGCCGACATCGCGATGGTCGGCTCGCTGCTCGCCGGCACCGACGAGACGCCCGGCGAAGTGTTCCTGTGGCAGGGCCGCTCCTACAAGGCCTATCGCGGCATGGGCTCGGTCGGCGCGATGGCGCGCGGCTCGGCCGACCGCTACTTCCAGCAGGACATCAAGGACACGCTGAAGCTCGTGCCCGAGGGCATCGAGGGCCAGGTGCCGTACAAGGGCCCGGTCGGCAACGTGATGCACCAGCTCGCCGGCGGTCTGCGCGCGGCGATGGGTTATGTCGGTGCGAAGGACATCAGGGATTTCCACGACAAGGCCGAGTTCGTCCGCATCACCGGCGCCGGCCTGCGCGAGAGCCACGTCCACGACGTCACCATCACGCGCGAAGCCCCGAACTATCCGGGCGGGGCGTAGTTGCACCGACGTCATTCCGGGGCTCGCGAAGCGAGAACCGGAATCCATCGGGCCGCATCGCAGTTGGATGAATGGATTCCGGGCTCGTGCTTCGCACGCCCCGGAATGACGATGGCAGTGCTAGGACCACGCCGTTCACGGCATGATGCACGTCATTTCAAACAGAATTTCAAACAAGCGCGCGCGAAAGAGCAAATCCATCTCCCTTGCGGGGAGCTGAAGTATGCGATTTTCTCGGTAATTTTGAGGCATCCGAACCGTTTCCCCGCAATTGCTCCCCACTTTTGATCCGGGATGTGTCCTGCCGGCGAGGCGACTCTACCGCAAAAACTGTCGGACGGCGGCGAACGCGTTGTCTACGGATTTCGTGTAGCTCTGTGAAAAATAGAAATGACGAATTCTGAGGGTTTTGACATTGTCAATGGCGAATATGCCGTCTATGTAAGGGGCACCTGAGCCGCACAGCGGCAGCTTCGACTGGCCCTCCGCCGGGAAGCACCGGTTCTAGACGACGCCCGCCAATAGCACTGCCACCGGGCCTCAACGTCCAATCCGACCACACTCTCAATGATCACCCTGAATCCGTCTGCCGGCGAGCCCATGCTCGTCAGCGTCAAGACCACGTGCGCGCTCACTAGTCTGAGCCGCGCGATGCTCAACAGATACCGCAGCGAGGGCCGCTTCCCCGTGGCCGTCCCGCTCGGAGAGAAACGCATAGCTTTCATCAAATCTGAAGTCACCGAGTGGATTGATGCCCGCATCGCCGCTCGCGGTGCGAACGATAGCGCACGTCAACAAAGGGCTGCTTAGATGACCACGAAAAAACTTACGCTCATTCCATCTAACCATGAAGCGCGCCTGCGTCGCTTTCTCAAGAGCGCCGGCTACGCACTGAAGAAGACACCCGCGCGGCACTGGACGCTCAAGCTCTACGGCGAGGGCTACATGATCATAAACGACCGCAATGTCGTGGAAATCGGTGGGCATCAGCGCGAGTACGAGGCCACGCTTGAGGACGTTGAAGACTTCGTGGCGGATCTGAGGTCGGTGGCGGCGGATATGAAGCGGGAGGCTGCATAGATGATCGAGATGATCGATATCGATCCGACCGACTACATGGAAGCCAAGAGCGGCATAGACTGTCTGTTTACCCGGCTCGATCGCCACCTATTCAAGTGTTGCCAGGAAAATAAAAACAAAAGGCTCAGTCTCTCGCTCGGCGAAGTCGAGGGGTTTCGTAACATTCTCACCGCCGCCCAACGGGTACTTTCGGCGCTGGGGGATGACAGTGGAAATCCCGACGGCGGCGGCACTCGGGTTGTAGGCAACGTGATTTACCCAGACGCATTTCGCCGCCGAGCCGCTTAAGACCTCCGAGAAGTGCGAGAAATTCTCGCACTTCTCTCGAGCACGACTGGCCCTTTAGCCAGGTGCACGGCGCCACCCCGACTTATTTTTCCGGCCGACCTTTACCGGCGCCTCGCAAATTCCCTATCTCTAGTGATTTTTATTTGCGCCGCGCCTTTAGCGTTTGGCCGTCAAAAATCGCACTACTATTCAAACGGGGGTGATGATGACGCTGCAGATGAAGAGGCAATTATGACGCTTGAGCAGTTCAGAGATTCACATTGCGAAACTGAACGCCAGGCTGCGCTCGCCAATGCGTTTGACGGCGCTGTGCTTCATTCCGTGAAGATGGGCACTTCTATTCGGCTCGCCTCAAAGTTAGCAAACGCGACACTACAATTTGGCGGATCCAGAGTCGGTCATAACAATCTCGCCAAGGCAATCGGTTGCAGCCCGCGCACGGTTGCAAAAGCAATTCGCGAATTGCTTGAAAACGATTTCATCTTTTGCGCCGGGTATACCGTAGACGGCGCGCCGATCTACATCGCAAAAATACAGGAACACGCTGAGGCGTATCGCACGTGGCACAAGGCCCGGTGCGAGGCGCAAGCCAAGGCGTTGCGGGCGAATACTGAGTTCGTTCCTCCCGCGTATCCGAAGCGGGAGCGGAAGCTTGAAAACAAGGCGGCGTAAACCCGCAGAACTGGCGCTGCGGCGTCTCGGTGACGACGCGGACGAGGACGGCCGTCTCACTGATGCCGCGCGCAAGCTCTACCGGAAAATCATTGCGAGCTATAATTGGGAGAACGGCTACGCCGAGTGCTCGGATAACTTCGTTACTGACAAGATGGACACTTCGCTCCGTTCAGTGAAGCGCGGGCGCAAGCTATTGTTGGAAACCGAGCGCGTCTCGATTATCCGCAAAGGTGGCAGGCGAGGCACTGAGACGTGGTCTACCCGCTATGACCTGCCTTTCGGCTATCGCGGCTCTGATGAATTTCGCTCGCTCAACGGCGGCGGGCATACCTTGAATTGGCTCGCAACGCCGGTGACATTACCATTTGATAGGCCGCTCCTGCGCAAGTCCCAAAGTGCCAAAACTGCACTTCCCAAAGTGCCAAATTTTCCAATTTCCCAAAGTGCCACGGTGGCACCCAAACCTATTTCTAAAGAAATAGATATCCCGCCCCCTACGGGGAGCGCGGGGCCTGACGGCCCGCGCGTGGGCGGGGGGAGAGTTACTACAACTACAAGCGCCTCCGCAGGCCCGCCTCCAGGGTACGCGGTCTGGCGTATTGTGCATGCTGAGTACGTCGGCGCGAAGGGGCAATCCGAAGATGAATATGACACGTTGTTGGCACACCTGCGTAGTCAGCGCGGCGGAAAGTTCACGCTTCGCTGCCACGTCGATAGCGATGAATATGCCAGCCTCGAAGCCGCAATGGGTATCGACGGTGAACCGGAGCGACTAGTCGGCAGGGAGGTTGCGATGAGCACCAACCGCGAGGGGCCGAAAGTGTTCTGTCGGCCCTGCCCGGGGCCGTGGAGGGACCTTACGGTTGTAGCCGGTGAATCGCTGGATGACGGTGGCGCAGCGCTCCAAGCGGTGTTCCACGATGAAGGCCCAGAGCCGCAGCGCTGGTTGCTGGGAGCTGGAGATGCAGCAGCGCTTGCCGAGGCATGCGGCGGTGAGGATGGCGCTGTCGGTGCCCGCGTGCGGTTTAGGTTGATGCCAGACGACACACTTGAGTTCAGATTGCTGGTCGCCAGCCAGGCAGAGGCGGCGTAGCAGGGGAGGGAGCCGACTCAAACTCTAGCAACCCGCCGTCGCCCACCGCCCGCATCGAATGGCGATCCAAAACCATAAGAAAAAACTGATCCGGCGAAACAGTCGGGCGAAGCAAGAGCCGGTAACGGCCAAACATCACGTTGAGGTAAAATGCACCACGCAAACGACAATCAGCCGCTCGGCGCCGACTCTGTAATCGAACTGCGCCCCTCACCAGAGGAATTGAACCGGATCTTGCACCGCCGTTTCCCGGGCATGGGCCCGGCCCATGGCCGACAACTGGATGAGGCTGCGCGGGCGACGTTCAATGCGGACTTTTCTAAATGGCTGGGCCTGGACAACCGTTGGCACTCCACGGCTGAGAAGTACCGTCAGTCGCGCGGTAGCCGCCGACTCGCAAAGCCCAGTAAACCCGCCAGACCGGTTGTCGTGGCAGATGAGCAGGACGTCGGCGCGCGCTATAGGCGCTACGCACCGACTGTGGCTGAAGGCGTGGAATTCCTAGCTGGCCGGACCGTACCTGCAGTCGGCGGCAGGCTGTTGCAGATTGGCGATACCGAAGGCGCCATGATCGCGTTAATAGATGGTGGAGCCGATACGTGGGCCGAAGTGCCATACAAGCCCAAGCGCGGGCGTCCGCCTAAAGCAGCTAATGACAACGCGCCGCTCGCGCGGCAGGTCGCATAAAAAATAAATAGCTCGGACCGTATGTCTATGTAGGGGCATCACTGATGCCTTGACGTGAAGACTTCGGCGCGCCGGCACCACCACACCGGCGACGCCCATTTTTTGGCATAGCCAAGCTAATTAGCTGCCTTTCATTTCACTTCTCATAACTAGGATTGCAAAACCATGCGCAAGCGTCGCGCGTGCCAGGCTGTCGCGCGTCGGCTGGGCCTCAACGTCAATCGCGTTGCTGCGCTCGTTCAACGTTGCAGCGAGAATGGCCTTCTGCCTGTCGCCACCGGCAGCGCCAGACCGAACCTGACGAACATTGAATTGGCCCGGCTATTGATCGCCGTCATCGCCGATAACGGCCTTGGCAATGTGCCGGCCACGGTGCGCGACTTCTCCGCGCTTGAGGCCAGCGGCCTTCGTTTTGACGATTGGCTAGAGGGCGTTGTTGCTGGCCGCGTCAACTTGGCGGGCGTTCTATCGCTCGCAATCCAAACCAAGCCCCAGCCCGCTGTGAGTGTCATCACCGGATCTGCGCGGCTCCAATTTGGCGAGCCCACGGCCGACACAGCTAAGGGCTTGGTCATAAGCGGCGACGTGCTTCGTTCTATCGTCGGAGACTTCAATGGCGTGGGGTGAAATTGCCAGATGGAATTCAGAGCGAGGCTTTGGATTCGTGAAATCCGATTTTCCGAAATCGGAGGACGTGTTTGTTTACGGCGCGGTACTTCGTCGCGCAGGAATCGAGCCTCGCATCGGCACGTGCCTTGAGTTTGAGACGGAGATTCACAAGGGGCGGCCACGCGTGAAGTCCTGCAAGCCCTTGCGGACATGGCGCGATGCCGAGACCACAGACGAAGACTGACCGCGCTGCTGGCGCACAATCTGGAGCTACACACTTGGACAATCTAGAAACCATTCGCGCGATCTCTCCGCGATATGCCGATCTATTGGAAAAAGACCGCGAGCTTACGGCGCAGCTGGACGAGCTTCTACCGCGCGGCCAGGAGTTGACGCAGGCCCGGCACAAACAAGGCGTCGCCACCTGGGTAGGCGAGGCGCCGCTCCCTAAACCGCAGCCAGTGAAGCGGCATGAAGGCGCGGAAGCACTGCTTGGTGACCTGCTGCCGCCTCAGCCAGAGCATGAGATTAACCCTCCGCCGTTGCCCGAGGCCTGGTCCGGTGCAGCCGACCAGCGCGACCTCGGCGCGCAGATTGAAGCCATTGCCGAAGCGAAAAAGTTGTTGCTACCCGAAATCGAAAGCGCGCGTCGCGAATATTCGCGGATGGCCGCTGAACGGTGTTGCAAGGATTACGCAAAAGTCGTCGCCGCCGTGGTGAAGAGCGCCAAGGCGCTAGGTGATGCGCTGTTGGAGCATCATCAATTCATTGACCAGTTGCGTCTGGCAGGAGTTGAGCGCCGATCTTTGAAGCCGATCAACTTGCAGGCATTTGGCGACTTGGAGGGCGGAACACCACTGTACGAAATTATTCAGCACGCGATTGAGCTTGGTCACGCCGACGAGAAACAGCGTCCGAATTGGAAATTGCCGGCGCCACTGCCGGTGCTGAGCATTCTTTAAAGGCATTTTGAAAATGACGAAGATGACCGACGCCGAGATGCGGAAAATCACCAAGCTCGCGGTTGCCGATTTAGAGCGACGCGTGAAAGCCGACGCCGCCAGGCATAAAGCCCGTCCCGAAAACCGGAGTGCCCGCCTGCGGGAGGCAGAAGCAGAAGTGAGGGCAACCGAGCCACGTGACTCGCGTGCCGTCCATCTTGAAATGAGTGTCGACAAGAGGCCAGCAAAGCGCAAGCCCGTGGCGAAGAAGCAGCGTGCGTCGAGGCCGACCATGAATAGGGCTGCGCTGCTAACGAAGTAACCAGTTGGAGGCGCAAACGATGACGACAATGCAGGAGGAGTTTACGGCGCAGCTTGCTGAGCTTCAACGCGCGGTGCCAGCCGCGTCAAAGCAATCCCGCGCTGCACGACTAGCGGCGGCAGAGCGGGATTTAGCACCGCGCGAACCAGCGCCACGCCTGACTCCGGACAAGCCAAAAGCCAGGCGAGACAAGCGCTTGGTATGGGCCGAAATGTCCGTACCCAATTAGGTTCACGCCGCGCCGCTCCCGCGCTTGTGAACCGGCGTGCACGATTGGGAACGTCGTGCACGCCAACCAACATTTAAAACCAAAGAATAGGATCGGTTTTGATGAGAGACATTACCCAGAACACCGGGCTTGCGCAGTCCATCGCACCCTCCGTGCTCACCGCCACAACGAATGGCAGCGGCATTGATACGTTGAACTTCGAAAGCGCTGCTTTGGTCGTTAGCGTCGGTGCCGTGACCGGTTCGTTCAACGTCAAGTTACAGGACTCGCCTGACAACGCGACATTTACCGATGTTCCAGCCTCATTGTTGGTCGGCTCGTTGCCAGGCACGCTCGTTGCCAACACCGTAGTAAAGCAGGGCTACCTGGGCGCTCAGCGATATCTGCGCGCGGTGCTGACATCTGCTGGCGGCACTTCGATTGCAATCGCTGCGACGATCGTGCTCGGCAATCCGAAGGTTGCGCCCGTCGCTTAGCGACGATGATGGGCGCGCGCGAACGGGAACAACAGCGCGCGCCCATCAACAGCCGCCGCTGACCCCCGGCACCCCAAAAAGCTTAGCAGGTCCGCCTTTAAATACCGTACCCATCCCTCAACGCGCGCGATTGCTGCCCCGGTTCAACGGGTTGCGACCCATCGCCAACCTGGATGCGACCTATATCCAAAGGATATTTTAGACTTGAAGCATATAGTCCCGACCCATTTGTCAGCACCCACGCGGCGCTGGATCAAACAGATTCTGGCCGATTACGACCTTGAATCGTTTCACTTTCGCCTCTTGGTGAAGGCTGCAGAGGCATGGGATCGTAGCGAGCAGGCGCGAGAGCAGATCGCAACGGACGGCATCACGGTTCCGGACCGTTACGGCGTGCTGAAGGCACATCCGGCCGTGGCCATCGAGCGCGATAGCCGACTGGCCTTTGCCCGCTTGCTCAGAGAGCTTGCGCTTGATGCGGCAGCGCCAGACAGCCGACCTCCCCGGACGGCTGACTATGGGTCTAGACGGTAAATGCCAGTCCGCAAGCGGAAGGATAGGCGCAAGCAGTCGGCTGGCACGTTTGACGACTGGGAATGGACGCTCGAAATGGGATGGCCTGGCACAGGGGATCTGGACGGCATCTGCGAACTCGACGAGCACGGTCATCCTGATCGGGAGGCAGCGCGTAACGCGTGGAGGCTCTACGGGGCGCAAATCATGGCCAGGTGGCGAGCCGAGAATCCGAATGGTTCGCGGTACGCATGCTGGGGATTCGAACAATTCGGAGAGCCTTGATGCCGGCGCGCCTGAAACGGAACAAGCGCCGCCGTTCAGTTCAATTGACGCCCGAGGCAGTCGCTTTGTTCTGGCAGGGTTTGCGCGACCCGAGCAACCAAGGCATCCGGATTAAGCTCGCCGCCGCACTCGGCCGGAGCAAGTTCGCCGCCAGTCCGCTAGATCTCGAGCCAAAGTCGTTAGTGGGGTGCGACACGGAGCCGGTCGAGGCTGTGCTCGAGTTGAGGGCGCAACTGCTGCGCGCCGCTAACCGCGCGTCTCCAGCGACACGCCGAGCAACGACGCCTTGACCATTGTAGCGGCCGGCGTCCGCTTCAGCTTTTTTGCGATTTTCTCGGCACCCAGCTTCTGCTTTGCGAGAACCTTCAGATCGCGGACATTTTCTGTCGTCCACTTGCGACGGATTACTTTTCCATTCTTGGCCAACTCGGCGCTCCTTCAATCTGTGCGGGCGCGGTGTAGCACATCGCGCGTGATGCACAACCCGACATCACGCAACTCTGAAAGTACACAATGATCGACCCCAGCAACATTCCACAAGAACTAACCGAGCCGCCATCAGAAGCGGCAGGCTGGCTCGCGTTCCAACCCACGAGCGGCAAAGTCTGGCGCAAACTTGACGGCACTTGGTTGCCGATTGCTGAAGCACGAAAATTGATTGACCAAAGGACGTCAAATTGACCGCACTTAATTCCTATTCCACTGGCACTGTTTCCATCCCCGCCAACGGCAACGTGGTCACTGGCGCGGGGACTATCTGGTCAGGCGTGAACGTGCGCCCGGGCGATGTCCTTCAAGTTGGTGCGTACTCTACGATCATTACCGACGTTACAGACACCTCGCACCTGGTTATCCCGCCGTGGGGCGGCGGTGCGCAGGCCGGTGCACTGTATGTGATTTGGCAGGTTTCGCCGCAGCGTTATGCAGGCGGCCAAGCTATGGCATCCGTCAACGATCTCGTAGCGGCTCTGAACACTGACGGATTTTACGTCTTCGTCGCTTCTACTCTCACAGCGCCAGACCCGTCATATGGCAACGACGGGCAGTACGCGTTTCAGCCGACTACCGGAAAGATGTGGGTGAAGGCCAGCGGTACTTGGTCGTATCTGGGCATCTACAAGGGAATGAACTTCCGTGGTGCGTACGACAACACGGCAACGTATTCTTTCGGTGACGTTCAGACGACCGCTGGTACGTCCTAACGTATGGATCAACGCAACGTCAGGCTCGGGGCAGCCCGCTCCGAATCCAACCTATTGGCAGGTCCTTGCCTCGAAGGGTGATACAGGCGCTCAGGGTCCACAAGGCAATCCTGGCACCAATGGCGCCAACGCGCCGACTTATGGCGGCACATCCGCCACGTCCCTGGTGATCGGCACTGGCGCCAAAGTCTTCACGACACAAGCCGGATTGGCCTACCTGAATGGCGCGCGCGTGCGAGCGTCGTCCAACGGCTCTCCAGCGAACTGGATGGAAGGTATCATTACGTACAGCGGTTCTGCGCTGACCATTACCGTAGATAAAACCAATGGTAGCGGTACCTTTACTGACTGGAATTTCAACGTTGTTGGCCAGCCGGGTGCTGGAGACTTGTCCAGCTCCAACAATCTTTCGGACCTTTCGAACAAGGCGGTAGCGCGGATCAATCTTGGCGTCAGAGGGGTGTTGACGCCGGAACAATTCGGCGCTGTTGGAGATGGCGTTACGAATGACACGGCGGCATTTACTGCGCTTGCTGCTGCGATTAATGCCGCACCGTACGGTGTTGTGGTCGAGTTCGGTTTCGGAAAGAATTACCGAGTCTGGACAACCACACCAGCAACGCAAAGCGTTCTGATGTCGCTTTCCGGCGTGAACGGCCTCAAGATCAACTTCAACGGAAGTCAGATCACCAACCCGATCAATTTCGGGACCAGCAACATTATCCTGTACTGGTTCCTGCTATTGAATTGCCAGAACGTGGAGATCAACGGGCCATCCTTTGATCAGGTGAATTACCACACGCTGGATTCAAATTACGGGTGCCATGGGATTTATCTTCAGGATTACTGCCGGGGCATTCGCATTAATAATATAGTTCAGAATGGCGGTATCACCGGCGTTGCCGTGACACGGTCTGCCTCGTTCAACCGGGGCCTCCGCGCGCGAGACATCTTCATGTCCGGCGACTTCACCAACGTCTACTATCCAGCTAACTTCCAAAGAAATGGCGATGAGGTCGAGTTGCGGTATCGCAGCCGCAATGCTGGCCGGTCGTATTTCGCCTACAACGTCCGGCAGCATGAAGTTGTTCTAGATAGCCAGAGCGCTGGTGCGTTCGATGACTGCCTCCTAAAGGTCTATGCCGATCCTGCCGAAAGCAACGGTGAGAATACGCTGTCCGAGATCGACCTGCATTACACCAACTTGGGTAGGCAGGTTTCGAATCCGAACACCGGCAGCCTGGTCCGGCTCGGAATCGATCAGGCAACCACGACTACGGCCGCTGGGTTCCTGCGAAACATCAAACTAACGTTTGATGTCGACACGGGCTCTTTCAGCAACCCGCCTCTGGTGGCGACCACCAAAGCAACGTCAACTGGCGCTTCTGACACAACCGCTCGGGGCCACATCATCTCAAACATCGAATTGTCCGGTTACATTAATTGGGGATTGACCACCACTGCATCGTTGGAGCTGTTTACCAACAGCGGCACCGAAAGCCTGGGCGACTTCTCAGGCGATACGGTCGAGATGATCACGTTCCGGAATTTCAGCCTTTACGGCGCGTCGGCCCCATTCAACATTAACGCAGCTTGCATCGACCGTGGCTTGAGGTTCGAAAATTGCTTCATCACGGGAACGATGAGCTTTGGAACACTTCCGCAAAAGCTGCTCGATGCGTCCGCTAACGTTTCCGGGACAGTCAAGTCGTTCTCTGAATCCGGCACGCCGGGAGTCAGTGGATATCAGGCTTACCGTCGCCTCCCGGATGGTGGTGTGGAGGCTTGGGGTATCCAGAATGCAACAAGCGGAGCGAACACAGCGGTTTCCTTCGCTCTGGCATTTTCCACGCTGCCTAACGTGGTCTGCACCAGCACCGCACCTGGCACTGCGAGCCCGATCAATGCTGCTTCGATTTCTACGACAGGGTTCCAGATCAATAACGCTGGCGCCAGCACCGTCGCTGTCTGCTGGCACGCGAAGGGGTACATTTAAATATGTCCAATGATCTAGTTGTTCAGCTCGGCGCCAAGCTGGACCAATTCCAAAGCGATATGAATCAGGCTGGCGATATCGCGGATAACGCGGTTGCGCGGGCTGGGGTAGCGTCACCGTTCGCGGTGGGGATGTCGTGATTCAGGGTGACGCAAGCGAGAAAACGATTGCGCTGATCAATCAGGCATTGGCTCAGCACAATGCCGAGTTGCCCATGCGGGTTGTTGCGGCTGTCAATGAAGCGAAGTCGAGGAGGGTGCTGGCTTGAGGGGGCGGCGCCCCAAGGCGTGGGGATAGTAGTGCGCACACAATTCGCGCCCCGTGATGAAACATTACAGCCAGGCGTCGGTCACGATCGGGCAAAAGAAGGAATTCGATATGTTTGAGCAGAATGAGCAATCTAATATTACCGACAGCATGATTGTTGCCGGTACCGATACGCTCGAGGAGTTTTGGGTGGATCTCACCTCACCAGTCGGAATCGGCTTGGCTTTGGTGCCGAAACTTGTGGAAAGAATCTATAGCGCGATGGAGACTGCTCGACAGTCACCCCCAAAGCTTTGCCGTGGCAGCATCGTAGAAAGTGACAGTTAGTGGGAAGCGGTCACCTCGCTTCGATTTTCGTTCTCGAACAAGGAACTCTGCGTTCTCTATAGCCTCCTTATTCTCTTTCTTGGTCGGGTCACCATACAGACCGACCAAGAGGTTGGCGCATCCACCGCCAGAGATGCACTTAAGCACATGGGAATCGTTTTCCGCCAACGAATGACCGAAAATAACAACAGCGTTCTTGCTTGAGCTGCAACAGCTCTCAAAACTTCTTAACGCTTTGTGCAAGTAAGCGCTATGCATGATGCGCTCCATCTTACTCTCGGAGGTGCCCTCAGCTACGAAAAGCGGGTACTTGTTCTCATTGAGTGCAGCTCGGATCTGATCGACAATAGCAGTGTCGGTTTTCGACCATGTATATTTTATAATTTCTGTGTGCTGATCGAACAGATGGAGAGCGCCGTGCAAATAATATACGGTCGCCGAATTGGCCTGCTGCCACGACACGTACGGTAACTCGCGACCATCCTCTGGGTGGCGAAAGCCGTCATCCGGGCGGATGAGGAGTTCATCGACCGCATCCTGCATCAACGCCCAATAGAGCAGCACATCATAGTTCAAAGTAAAAATATGATCGAATCTAGAAAGAAATGCTCGGCATGAAGCATATTGCTCGTTCGTAACATCATACGGTCTGTCGGGGTGACGTTTTGCGATTGCAGAGACGAGCGCGTCTTTAATTGCTGCTGCGTCCGCCTGCACTCGCGCCGCTATGGAAGACAGCGTGGGATCATAAATTCCAAGAACGATTGCGGTTTCCTCGAGACTGCGAATTACAAGTTCAAAATCTCGCGTTTTGAGAGAGTCGAATATTTTAGGAATGTGCGGCGATTTAGAAAAGTCGGCATTATCATAGAGAGAACCGTAGGTAAAAATGTCTGGTTTAAGAGCAATGCTGAAGCCGTTTCCAAGCAGGAGGTGCTTTTTTGACGAGCCTGCAAGGGCTTTCATCGCCTGTTCGAAACCGTGGATATTTGGCATGTTTCCTCGCATAGTTGAGAAATGAACCCCGCAAGGCTAGTGCATAACGACAATCTCCCGGAGCTTTCGCTCCGGGAGACGTCGAGAACGATCTGCTGTTTGCACAGCATTCAAGCGTAGTCAGATATCTGATCAACCGGAAGGCGACTAAAGACTAAGGACTGGGCAGCCCCTAAAGCGAACTCCAAAGAACAGTTGCCCCTTCCGGTTAACTCGCCCTATGGTCGCGGCCGAGGTCTGGCGGATTTAGAAGCAGCCGTTCCACCGCTATATCTCTTCCTGTGGGTCTGCGGATGTGCGGATTAAGTCCTTTAGTCGATGCACCTCAGCATGTAATTGCTCGCACTCCTGCAAAAATTCCGCTCTATCGGTGCGCGCTGCCTCTATCCAGCTAGACCTCCACTGCGCGGGGTATGGCCGATTACGTTCGTGGAAAGCGCAGCAAATGCATTTAGAACTTCGTCTTCCTGCAACCGCTCGCGAATAACCGATACGGCATCGCTGCACACCTCCGCCACCGCAACTTGATCGGCGATGGTGACCTCAGAGATTTGCTCCTCAATCATGCTGAGACAGTCGAATACGAAGTCTCGCACTGTCGTAACTCGTGCTCCCGTCACAGGCTATTTGCCCCTTTTCAACGCCATCTCCACGAGTCGCCGAATGGCTTCACGGCGGCTACGTTTACATCAAGTGCGATGCCAGCGAAAAGACGGTTTCCATTATCAAGCAGGCAATGGCGCAGCATCATGAGCGAGGGGATTACGAACTGTTTCCTGCGGCCTTTAGTTCGTCCACGGTTCGGTAATCACCCGGAAAATATGAATTGACCGCTAGGTTATTCAACGTCAACCTAACCACGGCTCGTTCTTTGTAAGCGTAGTTTTTAAATGATGTGACTTCGAACAATTGACGGTCCGGGCTTCCTCCGCTCACAGACATCACAAGGTTTAGCGGTGGAAACGATATTTCGGAATAGACATGGCTATTGCCAGATATATCGATCCGTCCCGTTAGACCAGACTGACGTGCTGCTTTAGAATTCGCCAAATCATACAGCGACACGAAAACACGCTGATCGTCAGTGTCTCGTGATTCTCGGTTAAGTAAATATCGCACGAGTTTTGGGTGCTTATGCGAAAAGGTCGGCGGCGATGCGCTGCAAAACATCACGAGCATCTGCTTGAAGACGTTCAGTGGCTGAATCGAGCACTCAACTGTCACGGTCGTGCCTGCGGGCACGGAGTGACAAAGCGGATATAGCTGTCGAACGAAGTCTATATAGGCCTTGGCATACCAATCGCCAGTTGTCGAATTGCACTCCTCACACAGCGTATATTTGCCTGCTCCTCGCTGATTGTATTTGCCGGTTGGCGATTCCAGATCTCTGAGGAGGTCGCCCCCGATCAGTTTTTCAATATCCGCTTCCAATACTCGCTGGTCGTTAAATGCAGCAGCGGGCGGCACGTGCTCGAACGACAGCTTCTTAGTTTGGCCGCAGAGATGGCAAACCCCAAATCGGGTCATAAGCTTTCTCTTTCGGCAAATAGGATTGGGTCAGTAACTCGGCAGCTAGCGGAGTCCGCCATTGATCTCAACCACAATGAAGAACACGATGGTGGCGTCAAAATCCCATAAAAAGCGTTTGACCAGTCGAGTATTGCCATCGGTTAGCCCAAGTCTTAGAGCGTGGCGGCTTACTTCTTTGACCAGGACAGGTAGAGCGCCATCAGCGCGATCACAGTATTAATGCTGTTCCAGCCATATCGAACAATCCAGCCCTGCCAACCACGGACCGGTTTGCCTGCAATGTTGTAGCCAGTATCGTCGACCGCTTGATTTAGCCTCTCTCGCAAGCGCGCGCGAAAGGCCGGCAGCAACATTTCCGCCGCCCTCGCAGGACAGGGATTTCCGCTCGCTGAGCCACCTAATATCCCCTCGAAACGACCAAGGAATTTAGATTCCAACTCCAAACCCGCTGCCTTAACAGCCCGTGCTGCCACGCTCGGAGCGGCCACGCTCAGGGAGTGATCAACCATGGCGCGGAGCGCATTTTCGTAGATCAATGTTAGGGCATCATTCTCTGCGACGAAGAAATTGCCGCTCTGGAGCATTCCGTCAGCCGCGTGTCGTCTGGCAATGGCCGTTTCTTGAGCGGCCCCGTTTCTGTCGGCCTCCTCAACCATCTGCGAAAGCCGCTCCGCGAGATTGATCTTGCTCATGCTTTTACTTACTCTACCTCGTAACCCGGACGTGCCGCATTAGCCATGCCTTCCGGTAAATCCAAAACTGAGGGTGCGCACCGAGGCCTTTAGGGGCACCAACTGCCCTTCGATATCGAGTATCTGCCTTGAAATTTTACCAAATCGTAGTTGCCCTTCCGGCGTCGTGAGATCGAGCTTTGACCTTTCGGTATCAAGACCCCGTATTTGCGCTGAGAGTTGTTCGATCCGCTGCTTGATCGCTAATTGTTCGGCGCGTTCTTTGTTGCGACCCTCGGCGGTATGGAATGGGCTAAGCCCTCCGAAGACGGGCTTTGGCTCTTCTGGGAGTGTACGAAATATCCAAACGTAAACTATCGGCGCGACTACCAACCACGCGAGCACCGCTGACGCAGCCTTGCCCCAATGATTGGCGAATTCGGTAGGAAAGAACACCGCGAACATAATCACCGCCAAAGCCGGTGGCGCCAGGCGCACGACGATCTTTTGGGCGGTGTCTATGCGGTATACCGAAAGCCAGGCGCGCATGGCTCTCAAAGCCTTGGGAGTTGACGCCAAGATTTGCACCCCGTTTGATTCGGATCAGGTCTGCAAGTTGACACACGGGAAGCGTGCGTGCCGCCTGGATTGCGCGGCCATCCCTGTTATCCCCACAACCGGCGTTCAACGGTCCTTTTTCAGCCCGATCTCTCAACCAAGCGGCGGATTGCTTCAGAGCGGCTGACCTCGTGCCGCTCGGCCCAAGCATCAACCTCCGCTGTGACGTCAGTGGCGAGGCGGACTGCGCTA
The DNA here is from genome assembly GCF_054057015.1 of Bradyrhizobium sp. JR3.5. Lineage (NCBI taxonomy): Bacteria > Pseudomonadati > Pseudomonadota > Alphaproteobacteria > Hyphomicrobiales > Nitrobacteraceae > Bradyrhizobium > Bradyrhizobium sp. JR3.5. The sequence continues at coordinate 2,828,160 of NZ_JBSRYV010000001.1, read as the reverse complement.
ACCGGATCAACGCCGTCCGGCCGCTTAGGGCGCCCACGTGATTTTTTGTTTACTGTAATTGACTGGCTCATAATTTTAGTTTACAAAAAATACGTGGCTGAGCAATGGTTGTTCGGCTTTATAGCTAACGCTGGGGAATTGCTGAATGTTGATGGCTGATATTTCTGTTGAACATGGCGGCGGGGGAAGCGCGATCGATCCGAATGCGCCGTTCGATGCTCATACCTATTACGCCAGCCTACGAGCCGAGGGCTGCGACCCGGTTGTTCGCAATGGCGCACTTCTCTTCCTTGTGGACGGGGGCGACGAAGCCGGCACATGGGCTGCACTCCGCGATCCGGACGGTTCGCTGAGGCTCGAATACGCACGCGCATCGTGGGCGAAGCGGACTTCGGATGATGAGGTCATCCCGCTTGGCGTCCGTCCATCAGCTGGCGCCCCGGCTACGCTATAATCGAGCGACCGATTCGGCGGCCTTGGCCCGACCCCAGTCCAGCCAAGCCGCAGTGCCCGCTCCAACGCAAGTTGGGGCGGGCTATTTTGCGTATGCTCTTGCTGACCGATTCTAGCTGTCGATACCTTAGGGAGCGGCATTTGATGGCAGAGGACGCATCCACGACGACCGCAAGCCCTCGCAAGATGCTGGGCATGAGCCAGGTGCTGGCGCTGGTTCCATTCAGCCGGCGCACGCTTTACAGGGAAATGGACGAAGGCCGTTTCCCTAAGGCGCGAGAGATCGCGCCGCGCCGTATCGCTTGGTATGAGGACGATGTCACCGCGTGGCAGGAGGAGTTGGATCGGAAGGTCTCGCCACGGGCGTGAAGCCCTATTTGGCGCCACAGTACGCAGCCCACGCCTCCATCAACTCCCGCCGCTTCTTCAGGGCGTCGCCGCGCTTGTAAGCTCGTTCTGTCTGGTCGCCGACAGCATGGGCGAGCGCCGCTTCCGACAGCCACCATTCAAAGCTGGTCTCTTCGGAGCACCAATCCTTGAACGTAGATCTGAACCCGTGCGCGGTCGCGTCGCCGCCCCTGCAGTCCTCAATGATGCGGCGGAATTCAGAAATGGGCCGACCGTCTATCTTGCCGGGGAAGACGTATTCGCCGAGTGACTGTTTCTGCATCGCCTTCACAATCTCGACAGCGCGGCCGCTCAACGGCACGCGGTGGATGCGATGCTCCTTCATCCGAGCGGCCGGAATCGTCCACAACGCAGCGTCCAGATCGAATTCAGTCCACACCGCCAGCCTTGCCTCAGCGCTGCGTGTAGCGGTTAGGATCAAGAACTCCAGAGCCCGCGCAATGGGCGTGTCGGCGCCACGCAGCCGCTTCATGAACGCTGGCGCCTTCTCATAGGGCAGGGCCTCGTGATGGCCGCGCGTGCCCTCGCCAGGCTTGTGGAGCACATGCTCTAAGTTGCCCCGCCAGGCGGCCGGATTGTCGCCGCTACGTAGCCCCTCAACCTTCGCGGCATCAAGGACGCGCTCGATTGCCTCCCGCACCTTTTCGGCGGTCTCCTGCTTTGCGCCCCACAACGGCCGCACAACCGACAGCACCTCGGTCACGCCAATGTCGGCCAACGCCTTGTCGCGAATCTTTGTCGCATGGTCGGTCAGCCATTTGCGCCAGTTGTCTTCAGTCTTGGCTCCACGCCAGCGCTTGGCCTTTACAGCGGCGTCGATATAGGCGTCAGCATATGGGCCGAAAGTCTTCACACCGGCGGCCGGTGAGGGCGTGTCAGCTGCGCGCTGGGCGATTGGATCTACACCGGTGCGGAGCAGCTTGCGGGCTGCTTCTGCCTTGTCGCGCGCCTCGCCAAGCCCGACCGTATGCAGCGGGCCGAGCCCCATTTGGCGACGCTTGCCGCCGAAGGTGTGATCCCATATCCAATAGCGGTGCGCACCTCCCTTCGTCACCAACCAAAGCCCGCCGCCGTCGCGAAGTTTCGCGGCCTTGCTGGCCTCGATCTTCTTGACGGTGAGAGCATTCAAAGTGTGTTTGCCCATAAGCTTCCCCACATTCTCCCCACTATTGGGGTATGCGCTATGATGGGCAGCAAGGTCAATATGGTCAACAAACTAGCCAGTTTCGGCGCGCTTTGGTCGTCAATTGGCCTGTATGGTCACCAAAGACGCCTATACAGCCCCCTTGCGGGGAGCTGGATTGCGTGACTACGTGTGCGCCACGAACCAATCACCTCAAGAGGAAATCAGCATGTCCCAAGGAAACGCCCAAGGAAAGCGCATCGTTCTGGCCTCGCGCCCGCATGGCGAGCCCACGTCGGCCAACTTCCGGCTCGAGGATTACACGCCGCCGACACCGGGCGCGGGCGAAGTGCTGCTCCGCACCATCTGGCTGTCGCTCGATCCTTATATGCGCGGACGCATGAACGACGGCCCGTCCTACGCCGCGCCGGTCCCCGTCGGCGGTGTAATGGAAGCCGGCACGGTGAGCGAGGTGATCGCGTCGAAGAATCCGAACTTCGCCAAAGGCGATATCGTGCTGTCGCGCGCCGGCTGGCAGACGCACGCGATCTCGGATGGCAAGGGTCTTTCCAAGGTCGATCCGAAGTTGGCACCGATTTCGACCGCGGTCGGTGTACTCGGCATGCCCGGCATGACCGCCTATACCGGCCTGCTCGAGATAGGCAAGCCGCAGCCGGGCGAGACGGTGGTTGTTGCCGGTGCTTCCGGCGCCGTCGGATCGGCGGTTGGCCAGATCGCCAAGATCAAAGGCGCGCGTGCGGTCGGGATCGCCGGCGGCAAGGACAAATGCGACTATGTCAAGAACGAGCTCGGCTTCGATGCCTGTCTCGATCATCGCGATCCGGACTTGGCGGCCAAGCTGAAGGAGGCTTGCCCGAAGGGCATCGACGTTTACTTCGAGAATGTCGGTGGTGCGGTGTTCGAGGCGGTCTACCCGCAGCTCAACGCGTTCGCGCGCGTGCCGGTCTGCGGGCTGATCGCGCACTACAACGATCGCGAGGCGCGGGCGCCGAAATGGGCCTCATCGATCATGTTCGCGATCCTGACCAAGCGGCTGACCTTCCGCGGCTTTATCGTCAGCGACTTCGCTGCCATGCATGGCGACTTCCTGCGCGACATGTCGCAATGGGTGCGCGAGGGCAAGGTCAAGTACAAGGAGTTTGTGACCGAGGGCCTGGACAGCGCGCCGGAGGCCTTCATGGGCCTGCTCAAGGGTGCCAATTTCGGCAAGCAGCTGGTCCGGATCGGGCCGGACAAGGCCTGAAGCCTCCCCGGATTCGATTTACCTCTCCCCGACGGGGAGAGGTCGATTTGCGTAGCAAATCGGGTGAGGGGCCGCAGCTCAACGAGGGACCGTCAATCCTCACCCGGCGCTTCGCGCCGACCTCTCCCAAGGGAGAGGTGAAGGCAGCAGCCGATCCGGGGCGGGACGGACAAGGCGTCTCCCGTTCCGCGCAACAAAGTATCAAAAACGCCACAATGGCGGGCTTTTGGAGGCTTTTCGGCCTCCATTTGCTTGACGGGGACCCGGAGCAGTTGATTCAATATGGCTATATTTCAGGTGTAGCCATGGTTTTTGAAGCTATTGTTTCCGGGGTCATTCTCCTCGCCCTCGGCTATTGGGCGACGATGTTCGTCATGGGCCGCCGCGACGACGTCTTGCATGGAAAATTCGTCGAGGACGAGCCGGCCGCCGAGCCGGTCCGCTTCATGCCGCAGGTGCCGCGCATGCGGGCCACGCCGGCGGCGGCACAGCCGAACAGGGACTCGCTGCAGGTGCTGCTTACCGTCATCAAGCGGGACCTGAACGACGCGGCGCGGAGCTGAGACGGCTCACGCCGGCTGCTTGCCGAGCAGCATGTCCAGGTCGACATCGACCTGGCCCTTGGCCTTAATGTGGCGGACTTCAAAGCTGTCCGGCTGGAAGCGGTACTCGACGAGGCCGGTTTCCTTGATGCCGATCACTTCCTGCCTCGCATCTGAGATGATGAAGCCGGCCGAGGGCGCCCAGACCTGTCTGACATGCTCGAACGTGTAGTCGCGGCGCTGGTGCACGTGGCCGCTGCCGACCAGGCGCCAGTCGACCTTGCCGAACATCTCGATCAGGCGGCGGCGCGCCGGCTGCGGCACGAAACGGATTGCGGTCTCGACGCGTTCGGCATCGTAGGGCACGTCGAGATAGAGCGGCTTGTGCAGGAACAGCGCGACCGGTCTGCCGACGGCCTTGTCGAGCACCGAGGCGAGCCAGTCGAACTGCGCGGCCTCGCTGTCGAGGCCGGTGTTCATGATCAGCGAATTGAGGCCGATGAAGCACCAGCCGGCGGCGTCGAAATGCCAGTGATCCTCGCCGAGCACCGAGGTGAAGGCGCGGCGCGTTGCTTCGGTCGGCTGTTGCGCCGGCACCGGGCCGACGGCGGTCGGATTGTCGCCGATGTCGTGATTGCCCGGCAGATAGAGGCAATCGACCGGCAGCGCGCTGTGCAGCTCCTTGGCGAACACCAGATCGTCGCGGCTGGTCGGCCCATCGAACGCGACGTCGCCGGAGTTGAGCACGAGATCGGGCCGCGTCGCGTCGATGTGTTCGCTGACGCGATGAAAGTTGTCGACGAGCGGCTTGAAGCGGCGCGCGAGGTGGGTGTCGGAGATTTGGGTCAGACGAAACTGGGGCATGCATCGATCCTTTCGGCCGAATTATAGTGTCGGCGCGAAGTCGGAACGATGACGATTTCAGCGAGTTCTTCGCTGCTCTGTTTGATGCGTTGTTTGATGCCTTGTTTGATCCGGCGGCGCAGGTCGCTAGATCGCAAGCTGCTTCTTGTCCGCGCGGATGGGCAGGGCAGGCGGACCGCCGCGACCTCCGAGCAGCCCGGTGTTCGGCGGGCTTGTTCCCGTGACAGCCGGCGATGCGTTGAGCCCGAGATAGGCGAGCGCCTCATGCCCGATGTCGTAGGCCGCATAGCCGAGCAGGCTGAGCACCAGCGCCGTGGCGAGGCTGTGCCTGACGATGTCGCGCGTCGAGCGATAGCCGCGGCGGAAATAGACCGAGAGCAGGATGGCGGCCAGGAGCGCTGCGGCGACGCCGGCGAGCCCCGACAGCACCATGCCGAGTCCGCCATCCGCCGCGTCGTCGAACCAGCCGATGCCGGGGTCGATCGCCTTCAACAGGGAGGTGACGAGATCGCCGAGGCCTGCGGCCACCAGGGCCGCGCCGTCCAGGATCGGGGTGATGATGCCCATCGCGTCGGCCGTGAGGAACTGAAACCGCCATTATTCCTGGGAGTTGGTCACCTGGGCTCGGATCATGGTTCAACGCGTTACCGCGGACGGTTCATTGTGTTGGGCGGCCGTGGCGGCTAAGAGGGCGGCCGGGCGCCCGGCTTGAGGGAGATTCTTGATGTCGGTTCAAATGGTTCTGTTGCCGGTCTTCATCCAGATTGGCCTCACTTTCGCGCTGCTGTTCGGGATGGCGACGCTGCGCACGCGGACCCTGGCGAGCGGCGAGACCAAGATGGCCGATATCGCGTTGCGCCAGCCGAACTGGCCGGAGCGCGCCACTCAGCTCGGCAATTGCTTCGCCAACCAGTTCGAACTGCCGGTGCTGTTCTATGTCCTGATCGCCATTGCGCTGCCGATCCGCCATGCCGATCTGTTCATCGTGCTGATGTCCTGGGTGTTCGTGGTGACGCGGTTCGCCCATGCCGGCGTTTTCGTCACCTCCAACGACGTGCGGCCGCGCTCGCTCGCCTGGTTCGCCGGCGTGCTGGTGCTGGCGGCGATGTGGCTGTATTTCGCGCTCAGGATCCTGCTGCTGATTTGATGCGCCCAACCGAAAGAGATCAATGACCCCCGCTGCCCGGCTCTCCGCCGCGATCGAGCTGATCGCCACCATCGACGCACAGCGCATTCCTGCGGCGAAAGCGCTGAAGGAATGGGGCACCGCGCACCGCTATGCCGGCTCCGGCGATCGCGCCGCGATCTCCGGCCTGATCTGGGACGTGCTGCGCCGGCAATCCTCCGCCGCCTGGCTGATGGACGACGCCAGCGCCCGGTCGCGGGTGCTCGGCATGCTCAAGCTCGAGCGCGGCATGGACATCCCGACGATCTCGGCGCTGTGCGACGGCGGCCGCTTCGCGCCCGAACCGCTGACCGCGGCCGAGGAGGCTGCATTGGCCTCGCGCTCGCTCAAGGATGCGCCGGCGCATGTCGCGGGTGACTATCCGGACTGGCTCGACCCGTATCTCGCAAAAGTGTTCGGCGACGACCGCGCCGCCGAGGCAACGGCAATGGCGAGCCGCGCGCCGCTCGATTTGCGCGTCAACACGCTGAAGGGCAAGCGCGAGAAGGTGCTGCCGCGGCTGTCGCATCTCGGCGCCAGGGAAACGCCGTGGTCGCCGCTCGGCCTGCGCATCGAGCTCGGCGCCGACGCGCGCAATCCCGGCATCCATGCCGAGGAGGATTTCATCAAGGGCGCCATCGAAGTCCAGGATGAGGGCTCTCAGCTCGCCGCGCTGTTCTCGGCGGCCAAGCCCGGCGAGCAGGTGATCGATCTCTGCGCCGGCGCCGGCGGCAAGACGCTGGCGCTGGCCGCCATGATGGACGGCAAGGGCCGGCTGATCGCGACCGACAGCGACAAGCGCCAGCTCGTGCCGATCCATGAGCGGCTGTCGCGCGCCGGCGTGCACAATTGCGACGTGCGCACGCCGCGCGGCGAGGAGGAGGTGCTGTCCGACATCAAGGCCTCCGCCGACCTCGTGCTGATCGACGCGCCCTGCACCGGCACCGGCACCTGGCGCCGCAATCCCGACGCCAAATGGCGGATGCGCCCCGGCGCGCTCGAGGTGCGGCTGAAGGACCAGACCGAGGTGCTGGCGCGCGCCGCGCCGCTGGTGAAGAGCGGCGGCCGGATCGCCTACATCACCTGCTCGGTGCTGTCGGAGGAGAACGCAGAGCAAGTCAAGGCGTTCATCGCGCGGCATCCGGAGTTTTCGGTGCAGCCGCCGGAGCAGACCGCATCGGTGCTGTGGGACAAGGCCGAGGCTTTTACCGAGGCCGCGCTGCAATCGCCAGAGGGCCTGCTGATGACGCCGCGCCGCACCGGCACGGACGGGTTCTTCGTCTCGGTGCTGAAGAAGGCGTGAGGCTTTCTCCGCCGTCATTGCGAGGAGCTCGCGACAAAATTGCGAAGCAATTTTGCGCTGTAGCGACGAAGCAATCCATGGCTCCGCACGTGCGGCACGATGGATTGCTTCGCTTCGCTCGCAATGACGAGTTGGGTACCCTACGCCTCGGAACATACGCCCGCCGGCGCCGGGGTCCTGCTCACCACGATCACCCAGAACAGCAGCGCGACCGCGCTGATCGCAGCACCCAGCGCGCAAACGCCGAGCCAGCCGGCGGCGGCATAGGCCATCGTCGAACAGATCGCGCCGAGCCCGCTGCCGACCGAGTAGAACACCATGTAGACGCCGATCAGGCGGCTCGACGCTTCGGGGCGCGCCGCGACGATCAGGCTCTGGTTGGTGACATGGACGGCCTGCACCGCGAAGTCGATCATGACGACGCCTGCGAGCACCAGCCACAGCGAAGCGTGCAGGCAGGCGATCGGCGCCCAGCCGGCGAGCATCAGCAGCAGCGACAATCCGGTGGTGCGCTGGCCCCAGCCGCGATCGGCGAGGCGGCCGGAATTGCGCGCCGCCAGCGCGCCGGCGAGGCCGGCAATGCCGAGCATTCCGATCGCGGTGTGCGACAGCGACAGTGGCGGAGCTGAGAGCGGCAGCACGACCGAGCTCCAGAACACGCTGAAGCTCGCGAAGATCAACAGCGCGAACACCGCGCGCTCGCGCAGCACGGGCTCCTCGACGAACAGTGCGACCGTCGAGCGCAGCAATTTGGCGTAGGATGCGCCGGCGATCGGCCGCGGCGCATAGCGCGGCAGCGCGCGGGCCAAGAGTGCCGCCAGCACCAGCGTCAGCGCGGCCGACGTGAGATAGACCACGCGCCAGCCGGCGAGATCGGCCAGCGCGCCGGCGGCAAAACGTGCCAGCAAAATGCCCGACACCACGCCGCTGGTGACGGTCCCGATGGTGCGGCCGCGGTCGGCCGGTGCGGCCAGCGTCGCGGCGTAGGCGACCAGCACCTGGATCACGACCGCGAGCAGCCCGACCAGGACCATGCCCGCGAGCAGCATCGCAGCGTTCGGCGCGGTGCCGACGATCGTGAGCGCAATCGCCGACAGCGCGGTCTGGCGGACGATCAGCCTGCGGCGGTCCCAGAGGTCGCCGAGCGGCACGATCAGCACCAGGCCGAAGGCGTAGCCGATCTGTGTGAGCGTCACGATGCCGCCGATCACGGCCGGCGTGATGGCAAGATCCCGCGCCATGGTGTCGAGCAGCGGCTGCGCGAAATAGATGTTGGCGACGCTGAGCCCGCAGGCGATGGCAAACAGCAGAACCACCGCGGGTGAGAGGGGGCCTGCCGTCGCGTGAGCGCGCTGGCTGCCCCCGTGGTCCCGCTTGGCTGATCCGGTCTCCGCCATGCTCTGGTTCGTCATCTTGCCTCCGCTGCAATTCGCAATCTGGTCTTATAATGAGACCAGTTGCACCGCGGCCTGTCTAGTCCTATTTTAAGACCAGTTCGGAATCGTGATCGAGGGAGGTGGAGCGCGATGCAGCGGACCGGATTCGCAAAGGCGGAATGCCCGGTGGCCCGCGCGCTGGATGCGATCGGCGACTGGTGGTCGCTGTTGATCGTGCGCGACGCGTTCGACGGCCTGCGCCGGTTCGGCGATTTCCAGAAGAATCTCGGCATCGCCAAGGGCATGTTGACGGCGCGGCTGCGCAAGCTGGTCGAAACCGGCGTGCTCGAGCAGGTCGCCGCGTCCGACGGCAGCGCCTACCTCGAATATGTGCTGACGAAGCGGGGACACGACCTGTTCCCGATCGTGGTCTCCTTGCGGCAATGGGGCGAGGCGCATCTCTATGCGCGGGGCGAAGCGCATTCGGTGCTGCTGGACCAGGCTGGGCAGGCAGTCGGGCAACTCGTGCTGCCGTCGAAGAGCGGCAAGCCGCTGAGCTGGGCGGATACGAAGGTGCGGAAGGTTGCGGCGAAGCGGCGGTGAGTGCGCGCCCCACCCACCGGCGTCATCCTGAGGTGCGCGCCAAGCGGTGCGTCAGCAGCGCTTGGCGAGCCTCGAAGGATGGGGATGGAGCCGGGCTGTCGCCCTTCGAGACGGTCGCTTCGCGACCTCCTCAGGGTGACGGGATAGATGAAGGGGCGCTCAATCCACAATAAACAGCGTCGCGCCAGTCGCGGTCGACGAGCGGTGCGCGGCGTCGCCGAAATCGGAGACCTGGTAGCTCATGCCCGGCTTCAGCGTGAATTTGCGGCCGTCGCGCAGCTCGGTGTCGAGCTCGCCCGTCACGTACGTAGAGCACGTGGCCGCGGTCGCACCAGTGATCGGCAAGATAGCCTGGCGAATACTCCACCATCCGCACCCGCAGCTCGCCGATGTCGAGCGTGCGCCACAGCGCTTGCCCGGTCTCGCCGGGATGCACGGTGGGTTCGACCTGGCTCCAGTCGGTGACGGTGAAGGGCAGGGTTGGGATTTTCATTGGTAGCGTCCTAGTTTTCTTCTCACTGACGTCATCCTGAGGTGCGCGTCGAGCGGTGCGCAAGCAGCGCTCGACGGGCCTCGAAGGATGGTTGGAGCCGGGCCGTCGCCCTTCGAGGCTCGCTCCGCTCGCACCTCAGGGTGACGGATTACTGCACGCTGCTGCGCTCACCCCACCAGATGGTTCGCCGAGCCCTGCCGGATCTTGCCTTCGACATCGAGCCTCAGATACTCGCAGATCTTCTTGCCGCGTTCGTTCTGATAGAACACGACGACGCTGTCGGGCGAGACATAGAGGTCGATCAGCTCGAAATGCAGCTCGGGCAGTTTGGCGAGCGCGGCGCTCCAATAGGCCCGCAGCTGCGCCTTGCCGCGCACGGTGCCCGAGGGACCGAAGCCGAGCGCCGGGATCCGGTCCGAGGTCATTTCGGTATCCTCCGAATACATCGCCAGCACGCGCTCGAGATCGCGCGCGTTCCAGGCGGCGATCCAGTCGTGGCCGAGCGCTGCGAGGCGGGACGGTTCGTGAAAATCTGGCATCGGTTTTCTCCCATCGGTTAGGGCCAAATTAGGTCAATAATACTGACCTATATCAATTTGTCCATGCCCAAAGAAGAATGTGGGCGCCCGCGCTGCGCGGTTGCGGGGGCGGGCGGTGTCGCGTATCTGCTTGCCATGACAGCCCAGCACACAGCCCAAGACACAGCTCATGACGCGTCGGCGCCCACGGTGGCCTCGGCGCATGACAAGATTCTGATTGTCGATTTCGGCAGCCAGGTGACGCAACTGATCGCCCGCCGCGTCCGCGAGATGGGCGTCTATTCCGAGATCGTGCCGTTCCAGAAGGCCGAGGCGGCCTTCAAGGAGATGAAGCCGAAGGCGGTGATCCTCTCCGGCGGCCCCGAGTCCGTGCACGAGACCGGCTCGCCGCGCGCCCCGCAGCTGATCTTCGAATCAGGCGTTCCCGTGCTCGGCATCTGCTACGGCCAGATGACCTTGGCCGCTCAGCTCGGCGGCGAGGTCGAAGGCGGGCATCACCGCGAATTCGGCCGCGCCGATGTCGAGGTGAAGACCGACAGCCAGCTGTTCGACGGCGTCTGGGGCCACGGCGAAAAGCACCAGGTGTGGATGAGCCATGGCGACCGCATCACCAAAATGCCGCCCGGCTTCTCGGTGGCCGGCACCTCGCCGAATGCGCCGTTCGCGATCATCCAGGACGAGAAGCGCAAATATTACGGGCTGATGTTCCATCCCGAGGTGGTGCATACGCCGGATGGCGCAAAACTCTTGCGCAACTTCGTCCGCAAGGTCGCAGGCCTGACCGGCGACTGGACCATGCGCGCCTTCCGCGAGGAGGCGATCGAGAAGATCCGCGCCCAGGTAGGCTCGGGCAAGGTGATCTGCGGTCTCTCCGGCGGCGTCGATTCCGCCGTGGCGGCGGTGCTGATCCACGAGGCGATCGGCGACCAGCTCACCTGCGTGTTCGTCGATCACGGCCTGCTGCGGCTCGACGAGGCCAAGACCGTCGTCGACCTGTTCCGCAACCACTACAATATCCCGCTGGTCCATGTGGACGCGTCGAAAGAGTTTCTGGGCGAACTCGAGGGCGTCACCGATCCCGAGGTGAAGCGCAAGACCATCGGGCGGTTGTTCATCGACGTGTTCGAGGCGGAAGCCAAGAAGATCGGCGGCGCCGCATTCCTGGCGCAGGGCACGCTCTATCCTGATGTGATCGAGAGCGTCTCCTTCACCGGCGGACCGTCTGTTACCATCAAGTCGCACCACAATGTCGGCGGCCTTCCGGCGCGGATGAACATGAAGCTCGTCGAGCCGCTGCGCGAGCTGTTCAAGGACGAGGTGCGCGTGCTCGGCCGCGAGCTCGGCCTGCCCGAAGTCTTCGTCGGCCGCCACCCGTTCCCGGGCCCGGGCCTCGCCATCCGCTGCCCCGGCGACATCACCAGGGAAAAGCTCGACATCCTGCGCAATGCGGATGCGGTCTATATCGACCAGATCCGCAAGCACGGCCTCTATGATGCGATCTGGCAGGCTTTTGCGGTGCTGCTGCCGGTGAAGACCGTCGGCGTGATGGGCGACGGCCGCACCTACGAATACGTCGTCGGCCTGCGCGCCGTCACCTCGACCGACGGCATGACCGCCGACTTCTACCAGTTCGACATGAAGTTCTTGGGCGAGACCGCGACGCGCATCATCAACGAGGTGAAGGGCGTGAACCGGGTGGTGTACGACGTGACGTCGAAGCCGCCGGGGACGATTGAGTGGGAGTAGTGCGGTCGGGCAGTGTTGCGCGTCTTGGCGTGGTCTTGGGTACGAAGTCGTACTTTCTTCGACATGCGCCGGGGACTTGTGGGCCTCGGCTTAACCTCGATGAACGTCGGCATTCCATAGCGTTTTTGCTGACGGCGTACTACAGCGAGTTGCAGCGTACAGAAAGGCCGGGCCCGCTTGGAAATCATTGCTTGGGAGGACGGGGAGCTGTCGGCGCGAGCGTTCGTTGTATCTGGGACTTGGATTTCGCAGGCTTTCAGTGGCTAGACCCAGCTCAAACTTCCCCATGATGGATTGGAGCGAGAGTCTAAGTTGTTCAAACGGTTAGAGGATGGCGTGTGCACGACGTGTGCACCGGGAGATCAAGAAAAATCTATCGAGGGCGAGTGCGATCGCTCTTTTCGTATGATGTAAGACTCAGAGAAGTGTGGACAGAGTAGAGAGCCGGTCTCAGGAGTAGTGCGCTCACCTTATCATTTGAGAGCCAGCGGCGGCCATGATCGCAAACGCGAAATGACGACGGTTCAGTTTCATCCCTAATCTCCCATTGTTTGTCCGAGCCAGTTCCGACTCTTTGGATTGCCGCCTTCGCTACAAGCAAGCTTCGCCTCTTCGGCTGCGCCTGAGACGACCTCAAGAACGCGCCGTGGCCTCGGAGCATGCACAGGCAGGCTGCGGGTGGACTGTAGGCAATCGACCCTCGGTTCGGGATTGCATTAATTCTCGGTTAGATGTGAGTTTTTCTGACACCGGAGCCAGGCCCGGGGGCCAATAACAAGCGGTGCAATGCACCAAGCAATCTCATATCGAGGCCCAAGTCTGGTTCGCGGAACTTCCGTGAGCCACTCGCGACTCCGGCTGCAATATAGGGCGCGAAGCGCAATCCAAGAAAATGAGACGAGGCAGGTCCCGGCCGAAAAGGACGACAAGCTTGGGCGCGCGGCGGATGCGAAAAAGCTTGAGCTTGTCGGCGGGCGTCGGAGCCATAGGCCTCCCGTCCGGCTATGAGGACGGGATCTGATTCACCAGCAACTCACCTTTTCCATCCTGACCGGATGTTCGAGGCTATGACCGTCGAATTTGCCAGGAAGCGCGGCTTGGCGTTCTTACGCCGCTTTTTTGCGGGGCTTCGACTTTGCTTTTTTGTCGAGCGAGACTCTCTCTGGAGCCGGGCGCGCGCCTGGACCAGGATGGACGTGAACTTCCTTGGCCGAAAGCGGCTCGCCGCATTCCGAGCACACCATCACTGGGTCGAACATCTTGCCGCACTTCCGGTGTTCATGCAGGAGGGGGCGTCCGCGTACGTCAAGCATGTGGGTGTCGCCCCAATGCACGAGCGCCATCATGATTGGATAGAGGTCGAGGCCCTTTTGCGTAAGGATATACTCGTGGCGTTTGGGCGACTCCTGATAAGGAATGCGGCGCAAGACGCCCTGCCTAACCAGCTTTTTCAGCCGTTCGGCGAGCAGGTGGCGCGTAATTCCGAGCGCGGACTGAAAACCCTCGAAGCGGCGCGTGCGCAGGAAGCATTCGCGGAGGATCAATAGCGTCCACCGGTCGCCAATCACGCCGATGGTGCGAGCCATCGAACACGGCTCTTCCTCAAGTTCGTCCCATTTCATTCCTGCTCTCCGGTCGTCCGGCGCCTGCTCGGTTCGAATCAATCCCGGGAACCGCCGTCGCCTCTAGCATTCTAGATAGGTACTAAACGTGAAACAATACCCATGCGGTCAGTTAAAACCAGCAGAATTCACTGATGATTTGACAGTTCAATTTTAGAACTGTAAGGAATCGAGCAGGTGCCGGAGTCCAGCGTGGGGGATCGTCGGGCCCCACCATTCGTTTCGCTCTACGGGAGGAGCAGGCATGCCCCTGAAAGTTGAATTCCTGTTCGATTTCGGCAGTCCAAACGCTTACCTCGCGGAACTGGCCCTTCCCGGAATCGAACGGCGCACCGGCGTTAAATTCGAATATGTCCCGGTCCTGCTCGGCGGCATCTTCAAGGCGACGGGCAACATGTCCCCGTTCGAATCTCTTCGTGGCATCAAGAACAAGCCGGAGTACCAGGCGCTGGAGACACAGCGCTTCATTCGCCGCCATGATGCAACGAAGTTCCGGTCCAATCCGTTTTTTCCGGTCAATACGCTGATGTTGATGCGCGGCGCCGTCGCGGCGCAATTCGAAGGCGTGTTCGAACCCTATTTCCGCGCGGCCTACCACCACATGTGGGAGGAGCCAAAGAAGATGGATGACCTCGAAACCTTCCGAGCAGCATTCATCTCCTCAGGCATCGATATCGATCGGTTGCTTGCGCGTGCGCAGCAGGACGACGTCAAGAAGGGGCTGATCGACCGGACCACCGACGCCGTCAACCGAGGCGCATTCGGCTCGCCGACCTTCTTCGTTGGAAAGGAAATGTTCTTCGGCAAGGACCAGCTCCGCGATGTGGAGGAGTCGATTGTCGAGCAGATCGGCCAGCCCGCTTCGAAGACTGCCTAAGGTCAGGACCTGAAGCCTGCGGAGCCGGGGCAGATGTCCGGCGCCTGCATGACGAAAGCTCAGTCGGCCTCATAATAAAGTCAATTCAGGGAGAATCTCATGCCAGGTCCACTCAACGGCGTTCGCGTCCTCGATCTGACAGGCGTGGTGTCGGGCCCGTTCGCGACCATGTTCCTGGCGGATCAGGGCGCCGACGTCCTGAAAATCGAGCCGATCGGCGGCGACATTACCCGGCGCAGCCGCGCGACCATCGACAAGGATGGCGAGTTTTCCGCGCTATTCATTTCTTCAAACCGTGGCAAGCGCTCGCTGTCGATTGATGTCAAAAGCGGGGCCGGCCGTGAGGTTCTGGCCAAGCTGGTCGCGAAGGCGGATGTGCTGGTGCAGAATTTCCGGCCCGGCACCATGGAGCGCCTCGGTCTCGGCGTCGAAGAGTTGCGCCAGCGCCATCCGCGCCTGATCTATGTCTCGATCAGCGGTGTTGGCGACACCGGACCATATGTAAAGAAGCGTGTTTACGATCCGATCATTCAGGGCCTCTCGGGCTTTGCCGATATCCAGTCGCAGCCGGTCACGAACCGTCCGCAGATGATCCGGACTATCGTCTGCGACAAGACCACCGCCGTGTTCACCGCCCAGGCCGTCGCGGCAGCCCTCTACGCTCGCGAGAAGACAGGGCAGGGTGATCACATCCAGGTCGCCATGCTGGACGCGATGATCTCGTATTTGTGGCCGGAAGGCATGATGCAATACACGGTGGTTGGTGCTGAGGCCACTGCTGCAGATCCCAACGACCGGCCGGATCTCGTGTTCAAGACCAGCGACGGCTACATCACCGCCGGTACCATTTCCGATTCCGAATGGCAGGGTTTTTGCCAGGCGTCCGGCGATCCGGAGCTTGCCAAGGATCCCCGTTTCTCGACGCCGGCGGCGCGCTCCGTCAACGCCACGGCACGCATCAACAAGATGGCGGAGTACATCAGCCAGCACACCACCGCCGAATGGCTGGAGCGTCTCGACGCCGCGGACGTCCCCTGTTCGCCGATCCTGCGGCGGGGCGAGATCATTCACAATGAACAGGTGGTCGCCCGCGATATCATCGCGGAGTTCGACCAGCCGAAGGTCGGACGGGTGCGGCAGCCGAAGCCGGCAGCGCGTTTTGAGGTCAACGAGGCCACGATCGGCGGCCCTGCTCCCAGGGTCGGCGAGCACTCCCGGGACGTGCTGCACGAGCTGGGCTACGGCGATGGCGCCATCGACAAGATGATCGCCGAGCGCAGCGTGCGCGTCGCGGTCTAACCGCGAAACCTGTTGGCGACGTATTCTAGGCCTTCGCCGGCGCCGGCGTGATCGGTGCCATCGGAACATTCGCTGCAACGGCTCTCTGAAAGGCTTCGCGTTTGCGGATACGCTCGAGATAGGGCTGAGCGTTGTCGCAAATGCCGACGCCATAGGCGATGGCCCACTCTAGGCAGGTCGTGAGCAGGATGTCTGCGCTCGTAAACCGGTCGCCCATCAGGAATTGTCGGCCGTCTGCGAGCGCGACTTCGACATGGCGCAACTGCTGGCGGAAATACTCGCCAGCCTGGGCAACGACCTCGGGTGCAATGCCGTAGATCGGTCCGAGCGCGTCGGCCCGATGGCGGCGCATCACGTAAAGGCTGGTGGAATCCAGCTCCGCGACGATAAAGAAGCACCATTCCAGCCACGCGGCATACTCGCGCGGGGCTTCCGGAATCAGCGATCGTTCCGGCGTGGAATACATGCGCGACAGGTAGGCAACGATCGCTGCGCTCTCGCCGATGCAGAAATCGGCATCTTGAAGCAGCGGGATCTTCTGGCGCGGATTGAGCTTCGAGTATTCTGCGGTCTTGGTTTCGCCGGTTCGCGGGCCAATGGGCCTTGTCTTGTAGGCCAAGCCCAGTTCGTGCATGGCCCAGTGCGGACGAATGGTGCGACTCGTTCCAACGCCCCACAGGGTCAGGTCTGGTGTCGCATTCATATTACCATTTCTCCACGGACGGACGGAGATCGAGCTCGTGGGTCCAGCCATCTTTGCTCTGCTGGTGGGTGAACCAATAAGCTTCGGCAATGGAAGACGTCTTGGTCAGGCTATCGGGCGGAATGTCGCTCGCTTCGATGCCCTTCGCGGCCTTCATGCGTTGGTGAATCGCCTCGCTATCCACGCCGGCGTCGATCAGGAGATGCACGACGTGGATGTTCTTCGGTCCAAGCTCGCGCGCCATCGCCTGGGCCACTGCACGAAGCCCGAATTTCGCGGATGAAAATGCTGCAAATCCCGAGCCGCCACGCACGCTTGCCGTCGCACCCGTAAAGAAGATGGTGCCCCGTCCGCGCGACAACATCACGCGGGCGGCCTCACGTCCAACCAGGAAACCACCATAGCAGGCGAGTTCCCAGGCCTTGAAGAACAGCTTCTCCGTGGTGTCGAGCAGAGACTTGTTGACGTTCGAGCCGGCATTGTAGAGGCAGACCTCGACAGGCCCGTGCTCTTTCTCGACTCGCGCGAAAATGCCCTGGACTTCTGCCTCCTGACGCGCATCCACGCTGAATGCGTGAACGTCGTGCCCCGCAGCCCTTAGCTCGGCCACGAGTCCCTGCGATTTGGACGCATCGCGCCTGCAGATGCAGACCGTATAGCCGCCTTGGGCAAAACGCCGGGCGACCGCCGCGCCAATGGCATCGCCTGCGCCAACAAGTATCGCTACACCGCGGCTCGCCGCCATCTTCGATCCTCCCCTTTAAGTTCTTATTTGATACTATAGCCTAGCTGTCGGATGCTGCGATGTAAACGGGGGTTTTTAGGAGCCACATAGGGAACGACGCTCGCAGATGAATTATCCATTCAACGCCGGAAAGGCTGGCGACGATTTATCGATTGACGAGTTCTAAAAAAGAACTATAAGTCGAGGCCAATTGTGCCGCATTGCAACGTCGGCATGGTCGGTCGGGAGGTCAGTCGTGGCGGAGCTTTCAGAGACGATCAGTGTCGACGAGATTGCTGTCGGCTTGCCGAGCCGAATCCATGAAGTCACGGCAGGGCCGGTTGCCAGGGCGCCCGACCGGATTGCGCTGGTCGAGGACGGAGCTTCCTGGAGCTATCGAGATCTGGAGCAGCGCGTTGGCGAGATCGCCACGATGCTCTCATCGCTGGGAATCAGGGCCGGTGATCGGATGATCATTGTCAGCGAGAACTGTATTGCGCTTGCCGCTTTGCTGCTGGCGGCGAGCCGGCTCGACGCCTGGGCGATTGTCGCCAACCCGCGCTTGTCGGCGCGCGAACTGGACCAGATCCGCGACCACAGCGGCGCCCGACGGACGTTTTTCACGTCGGGTATTTCGAAGGAGGCCGCTGCCCACGCCTCGCGCTATGGCGCCGAGACTCGGCGAATTGGCGCTCTGCCGGAAATTGGGGTTGGCCCGCTCAACGAAAGCACGGTGGTCCAGCCGCTGGAGGCCGATCCAGCAAGGCAAGTTGCGGTCTTGATCTATACGTCAGGGACGACGGTGGACTCCCAAGGGCGTGATGCTCTCCCATGACAACCTTCTGATCAGCGCAAAGACCACCGCGTACTTCCGCAGGATGGACGAGAAGGACAAGATCTATCTTGTGTTGCCGATCTCGCATATCGTCGGCATCTCGCTCCTGATCATGACGCTGATGGTTGGTGGCACGGTGCGGATGGTCAGCAAATACGATCCGGCCGCCACTGCAAAGGCCATCGCGGAGGAGGGCGTCACCATCCTCAATGGCGTGCCTGCCACCTATCAGCGCCTGCTGGAGTACAAGAGCTTATCAGGCGTGGAACAGCTCGCCCGAGGCTCGTTGCGCTTGATTGCCGTCGCCGGCGCGCCGTTGGATTTGAACCTGAAGGTGCGCGTGGAGAAGGAGTTCGGGCTTCCGTTGCTCAACGGCTACGGAATCACCGAATGCTCGCCGGGAATATCTGGGGTACGTTTCGATCGGCCACGTTCGGATCAGGCTGTTGGCACGCTGCTGCCCGGTGTGTGGAGGCGCGGGTGCGAACCCTCGAAGGATTTCCGACGGCAGCAGGTGAAGTCGGCGAGCTGCATGTTCGCGGGCGCAACGTGATGCTGGGGTACTATCGTGCGCCCGAGCTTACTGCGAAGGTGATCGACAGCGAAGGCTGGTTCAATACCGGCGATCTCGCGCGTTTCGACGGCGAGTGTCTGTACATTGTCGGCCGCACCAAGGAAATGATCATCCGCTCCGGCTTCAACGTCTATCCCGCGGAGGTCGAAGCGGTCCTCAGTTCACACAAGGACGTCGTGCAATCCGCGGTCGTCGGTCGTGCCGCAGACGGTAATGAGGAGATCGTGGCCTTTGTGCAATTGCTGCCGGGATCTCGCACGACGCCCGAGGTCCTGATGAATTTTGTCCGGTCTCAGCTTACTTCTTACAAGCGGCCGTCCGAAATCGTCATACTTGATGCCTTGCCGGCGACCTCGACCGGCAAGATACTGAAGCACAAGCTCGCGGAGTCCTTGCGCGAAGGTGGCGCAATCTCTCCGGTGCAGGCGCCCGAATTTCGCAGGCAACAGATCTAACTTTACCGGGAGGACATCTTGCAAAAGAGAAACGCAACCGCGGCCGTGATAGGCGCGGGTGACTTCATCGGCGGCGAGATCGCCAAGAAATTCGCAGCAGAAGGCTTCACGGTCTTCGGCGGCCGTCGGAACGGCGACAAGCTGGCTCCGCTCGTGAGGGATATCGAGGCTGCCGGCGGAGAGATCCACGCCCGTTCGCTCGACGCTCGCAAGGAAGACGAGATCATCTCCTTCCTCAACGATGCAGACAAGCATGCGCCGCTGGAAGTCTGCATCTTCAACATCGGGGCGAACGTGAACTTCCCGATTCTGGACACCACAGAACGCGTCTTCCGCAAGGTCTGGGAAATGGCATGCTATTCCGGCTTCCTGGCCGGTCGCGAGGCCGCCCGCCTCATGCTGCCGCGCGGGGGCGGCAACATCTTCTTTACGGGGGCGACCGCCTCGCTCCGCGGCGGCAGCGGGTACGCCGCTTTCGCAAGCGCCAAGTTTGGCCTTCGCGCGGTCGCGCAGGCCATGGCCCGCGAGCTTGGGCCGAAAAATATTCACGTCGCGCATCTCATCATCGATTCCGGCGTGGACACCGAGTGGGTTCGGCAACGCCGGCTGGAGGCTCTCGGGCCCACCGCGCTAGATGATCCGGACGCCTTGATGCCTCCGGCCTCCGTCGCGACATCCTATTGGCAGCTCTACCAGCAGCCGAAGAGCGCATGGACGTTCGAGATGGAGATCCGTCCCTTCGGCGAGAAGTGGTAGCGGAGCCTGCCACGATGGAGCTCAAGCTTTCCCCCGAGGATGCCGCGTTTCGCGACGAGGTGCGCACTTTCATTGCGGAAAACTATCCGCCGGAGATGCGCGTTCCCAATCCAGAGACCGACCTGACCAAGGAGCAGTCGCTGCTCTGGCACCGGATCCTCCACAAAAGGGGTTGGATCGCTCCGCTCTGGCCCAAGGAGTATGGCGGCCCGGGCTGGTCGGTCACGCAGCGCTTCATCTTCGAGCAGGAGACCTCTCGCGCCGGCACGCTGCCGCCGCTCGCCTTCAGCGTCACCATGGTCGGGCCGGTGATCTACACGTTCGGCAACGAGGCGCAGAAGAAGAAATTTCTGCCGCGGATCCTGTCCGGCGAGGATTGGTGGTGCCAGGGCTATTCGGAGCCGGGCTCGGGCTCGGACCTTGCGACCGTCAGGACCAAGGCGGTGCGCGACGAGGACCACTACATCGTCAACGGTCACAAGACCTGGACGACGCTGGCGCAGCATGCCGACTGGATCTTCTGCCTGGTGCGCACCGATCCGAGCGCGAAGCCGCAATCCGGTATCTCCTTCCTGCTGATCGACATGAAGTCGCCCGGCGTCACCGTGCGGCCGATCATCACGATCGATGGCAGCCACGAGGTCAACGACGTCTTCCTCGAAAACGTCCGCGTGCCCGTCGGAAACCTGATCGGCGAGGAGAACAAGGGCTGGACCTACGCCAAGTTCCTGCTCGGCAACGAGCGCACCAGCATGGCCGGCATCGGCCGGTCCACCCGGTACATCAACAA
This sequence comes from Bradyrhizobium sp. JR3.5, assembly GCF_054057015.1. Taxonomy (NCBI): domain Bacteria; kingdom Pseudomonadati; phylum Pseudomonadota; class Alphaproteobacteria; order Hyphomicrobiales; family Nitrobacteraceae; genus Bradyrhizobium; species Bradyrhizobium sp. JR3.5. The sequence goes on along the minus strand of NZ_JBSRYV010000001.1, from coordinate 2,807,646 downwards.
GCTGAAGCAGATCGTGAAGGCCGAGATCCCGACTGAGGATCCCGCGCATCTCGAATTCTTGCGGGACATTGCGCGGATCGAGCTTGACGTGCTGGCGCTGGAAGCGACGGAACTGCGCGTCGTCGCCCAGATGGCGCGCGGCATAGATCCGGGACCTGCGGCCTCACTGTTCAAGATTCGCGGCACCGAGATATTTCAGGACATCACCGAGCTCACCCACCGTGCGATCGGCAATTACGGGCTTGCCATCCGCGAGCATCCGGTGAGCGCCAACCGCTTCATGCCAGGCCGCGATTACGGCCACACCGCGTCGGAGAAATACCTCAACGCGCGCAAGCTCAGCATCTACGGCGGATCCAACGAGATACAGCGAAACATCATCGCCAAGGCCGTGCTCGGGCTCTAGCCACGGCGGATCGGGAGGATCGGATGGATATTCAGTTCACGGAAGAGCAGGAATTGCTGCGATCCAGCGTCCAGCGCCTGCTGCGCGACCAATACGGCTTCGAAGAGCGGCGCAAGATCGTGGCCAGCGAGGAGGGCTTCAGCCGAAGGCAATGGGACGCTTTCGCCAAGCTCGGCCTTCTCGCTGCACCGCTCTCCGAGAGCGCTGGCGGTCTCGGCGGCGGTCCGCTGTCGACCATGATCGTGATGCATGAGTTCGGCCGTCACCTCGTGGTCGAACCCTTCGTCGAGACGGTGGTGCTGGCCGGCGGACTGATCGAGCATTTGGGCACGCCGGAGCAGCAGCAGAGCTTCATCCCTGAAATCATCGACGGCACGAAGATCTGGGCGCTGGCCTGGACGGAGAAGGCATCGCGCTTCGATCTTGCCAATGTCGCGACCAGGGCGCGGCGCGAGGGGAACGACTACGTCCTGACCGGCGCGAAGACCATGGTGATCGCCGCGCCCTGGGCGGACTATCTGATCGTCTCGGCGCGGACGTCCGGCGACGACCGCGACCGTGGCGGCGTGAGCCTGTTCGTGGTCGATCGGCGCGCGACTGGCGTCGACCTCCAGAGCTTCAAGACCATCGACGGCCGCCGGGCGGCCGAGCTCAGCCTGCGGGATGTCCGCGGGCAATTGCTGGGCGCGGAAGGCGAGGGCGTTGCCGCGCTGGAGGCCTGCCGTAACCGTGCCATCGGCGCGCTCTGTGCCGAAGCCGTCGGCGCCATTGGTGAGCTGAACTCGGCGACACTGGAGTATTCGAAGACGCGTAAGCAGTTCGGCACCACCATCGGTTCCTTCCAGGTGCTGCAGCATCGGATGGTCGACATGTTCATCGCGCATCAGGAGGCTCTCTCCCTGATGCAGCATCTGAGCCTTAGCCTTGGCACCGGCGATCCCAGCCTGTCGCGGCTCGCCTCCGGCGCCAAGTCGAAGATCGGCTATGCCGGCAAGTTCGTCGCCGATCAGGCGGTGCAGCTTCACGGCGGCATGGGAATGACCGACGAGCTCAACGTCGGACACTATTTCAAGCGAATCTCCTCCGTCAACATCCAGTTCGGCGACCCCGCGTTCCACGTGCTGCGCTACGCGCAGCTGGATGCAGCCGCCTAAACGGAAGAGGCCGACATGACCACTGAAGCAGTCATCGTTTCCACCGCCCGAACGGCCGTCGGCAAAGCGTATCGCGGCGCGCTTAACAACACGGACGGCCCTACCATGGCCGGGCACGTGATGGCCGAAGCCGTGAAGCGCGCCGGCATCGCGCCCGGAGAAGTAGAAGACGTGGTCATGGGCTGCGCGATGCAGCAAGGCACCATGGTGATGAACGTGGCGCGCAAGGGCGCGATTCGCGCCGGTCTGCCGGTGACGGTCGCCGGCACCACCATCGACCGGCAGTGCGCCTCCGGCCTTCAGGCCATCGCGGTGGCCGCACGCTCGGTCATGCTCGACGGCGTCGAGATCGCGATCGGCGGCGGCATCGAGTCGATCAGCCTCGTGCAGAACGAGCATATGAACAAATTCCACGCCGTCGATGACGAGCTGATGGCGATGAAGCCCGAAATGTACATGTCGATGCTCGATACGGCCGAGGTCGTTGCGGAGCGCTACAAAATCGGCCGCGACAAGCAGGACGAATACAGCCTCGAGTGCCAACGCCGCGTCGGCGCTGCGTTGCAGGCCGGCCGTTTCAACGACGAGATCGTGCCGTTCACGACCAGGATGGCGCTCGTCAACAAGGATACCAAGGAGGTCACCTACGAGCAGGTGACGCTCACGAAAGACGAAGGTCCCCGTCCCGAAACCACCGCCGAAGGCCTAGCCAAGATCAAGCCGGTGTTCGAGGGCAAGACCATCAGCGCGGGCAATGCCAGCCAGCTTTCGGACGGTGCCTCGGCCTGCGTGATCATGAGCGACAAAATTGCTGCGAGGAAGGGACTGAAGCCGCTCGGTATTTTCCGCGGCTTCGTCGCCGCCGGCGTCGAGCCGGACGAGATGGGTGTTGGCCCGGTCGCTGCGATCCCGCGCCTGCTCAAGCGCCATAACCTCAAGATCGACGATATCGATCTGTGGGAGCTGAACGAAGCCTATGCGGTGCAGGTGATCTATTGCCGCGACAAGCTTGGCATCGATCCGGACAAGCTCAATGTCAATGGCGGCTCGATCGCGATCGGCCATCCCTACGGCATGACAGGGTCGCGGCTCACCGGCCATCTCCTGATCGAGGGCCGTCGGCGCAAGGCGAAGTACGGCGTCGTGACCATGTGCATCGGTGGCGGCATGGGCGCGGCCGGCCTGTTTGAAATCATCCACTGAGCGGCAACGCGGGAGATCATTCGTGAAGACAGCGATCACTGAACTGTTCGGCATCGAGCATCCGATCATCCAGGGCGGCATGCACTATGTCGGCTTCGCCGAGCTGGCAGCCGCGGTGTCGAACGCCGGGGCGGGCTTGGCATCATCACCGGCCTGACCCAACGGACGCCCGAGCTTCTGGCCAAGGAGATCGCGCGTTGCCGGGGCATGACGGACAAGCCGTTCGGCGTGAACCTGACGTTCCTGCCGACCTTCAGCGCGCCGCCCTATCCGGAATACATTGCGGCGATCAGGGAGGGCGGCATCAAGGTCGTTGAAACCGCCGGGCGCAGCCCCGAGCAGTACATGCCGGCCCTCAAGGCGGGCGGCATCAAGGTGATCCACAAATGCACTTCCGTCCGGCATTCGCTGAAGGCGGAGCAGATCGGCTGCGATGCCGTCAGCGTCGACGGCTTCGAGTGCGGCGGTCATCCCGGAGAGGATGACATGCCAAACATGATCCTGTTGCCGCGTGCGGCCGAAGAACTGAAGATCCCGTTCGTAGCCTCCGGCGGCATGGCCGACGCCCGCAGCCTAGTTGCGGCGCTGGCGATGGGCGCTGCGGGCATGAACATGGGCACGCGCTTAATCGCCACCAAGGAAGCGCCGGTGCACGAGAACGTCAAGAAGGCGCTGGTCGCGGCGACCGAGCTCGACACCAGGCTGGTCATGCGCGCGCTGCGCAACACCGAGCGGGTGCTGAACAACAAGGGCGTCGAGCAGCTGCTCGAGATCGAGCGCGAGAAGGGCAAGAGCCTCAAGATCGAGGACATCCACGACCAGGTGGCGGGTGTCTATCCCAAGGTGATGATCGACGGCGACATGGACGCGGGCGCCTGGAGCTGCGGCATGGTCGTCGGCCTCATTCACGACATTCCGACCGTGAAGGAATTGATCGACCGCATCATGGCGGACGCCGAACAAATCATCCGGCAGCGCCTGACTGGTTTTCTCGACGGGGCCGGGCAACGGCCGGCTGCGGCTCGGGCGATCGCCTGAGCCCTTCCGGACGGGCACTGCGGACGTTCTGACGAGGGTTATGCGCACGCATGGTCATGCGTGCGTCGATCGTCGTTGAAGCTCGACTGGCCGAATGGACGGCCTTCGGCAGCCTCGGGGGCATTTATGGACCAGGCCGACTTCCACTACTACGAGCCTTCGAAAGGGCACGGACTCCGGCATAACCCATTCAATGCGATCGTTGCGCCGCGTCCGATTGGGTGGATTTCATCGCGCAATGCCGCCGGTCAGTTGAACTTGGCGCCGTACAGTTTCTTCAACGCGTTCCTCTACGATCCTCCGATCATCGGGTTTTCCTCGATTTCGTGGAAGGACACCGTCAAGAACGTCAGCGAGACCCGTGAGTTCGTCTGGAATCTGGTCACGATGGATCTGGGCGAGCGCATGAACGCGACGGCTGCGCCTCTGGATCACGGCGTGAGCGAGTTCGAGGCGGCAGGGCTGACGCCAGTACCCGGACGCCACGTTGCTGTGCCGCGGGTGGGTGAGAGCAGGGCCGCAATGGAATGCAAGGTCGTCGACGTCTCTCAACTGGCGAATGCGCGTGGTGAGAAGGTGGAAGGGTGGTTCGTGCTTGGAGAGGTCGTCGCGGTCTACATCGACAAATCGTTGATCGAGGACGGCGTCTACAACACGGCACTTGCGCGTCCCATTCTGCGCGCCGGCCGGGGTGGAGATTACCTCGAGGTCAGGACCGAGAACATGTTCGAGATGAAACGCCCACCTGGCAGCAGCAAACCGGAATTCCACGGCACTTGATTGCGCTGGAAACAGGCTGAACGGCCGGGCTGGCCAAGCATTTGGTCGACAGGCCAGAGCCCGGCTTCGCAAAGCTGATGAGTGACTGAACGGAAAACCCGTGCGGAATCATTTGCCCATCAAGACCCCGGGCCCCGCGCGTAAAGGCCAAGAGCGAGCAGGGAAAACGTGCTCATCACGACGCCCAGCGCCAACATTGCTTCATGTGACACTGTGGCAGCAAGCCATACGCCGATCGCGGCGATCATCATCTGCAAGAAACCGAGCAGCGCCGAGGCGGCGCCGGCCTTCTCGCCGAATGGAGAGAGCGCCCGCGCAGTGGCCAGTGGACTGACAACACCCATGCCGAGAAGAAAAACGCACATCGCGCCCAGAAACGGCAGGAAAGTCGGGCTGATCATCGAGATGAGCAGGATCGCGAGGCTGCTGACGGCCGTCGCGCACAAACCTGCCCGGATCGGGCGATCGAGTCCGTAGCGTGGTGCCCATCTTGTTGCAAGCATACCCCCGGCGAATACGATGAAGACGGTGCCGGCGAAGAAGAAGCCGAGCTGGATCGGCGTGAAGTGCAGCGCTTCGATGAGTAAGCGCGGTGCCGCCGAAAACATCGAGAACAAGCCCCCTATGATGAGGCTCGAGGTGATCGCGGGGATGGCGAAGCGACGGTCGCCAATCAGGCCGGCGTAGGTCTTGCCGACGACAACTGGATTGAACCGCGTGCGGATCGAACTGTGGGTTTCACCAAGAACGATGCCGTAGGCAACGGCGCTGGCGGCGGCAAAGATCGCGACCAGCGCGAATTCGGCGCGCCAGCCCAGGCTGTGGTCGAGGGCGCCGCCAAGCAGCGGCGAGAACCCGGGCGCTGCGGACATCACGATCATGATGAGCGCCATCGCGCGTGCCAGTGCAGCGCCACTGAACATGTCGCGGGCGATAGCACGAGACAGCACCGATGTCGCGCAAGCACCTGTTGCCTGCACGACGCGGCCGATGAGGAGATTGGGCAGGTCGGTTGCCAGACCGCACCAAACGCTGCCGGCGAAGAATACGGCGAACCCGATCAGGACCGGCCAACGTCTTCCGTAGCGATCCGAAAGCGGTCCGACCAGGAGCTGGCCCAACCCGAATACGGCAAGAAAGACGGTGATGGCGGATGTGACCGCCGCAGTCGTGACATTCAAAGAGATCGCAATCTGCGGCAAAGACGGCAGCAGAATGTTGGTCGCGAGCGTTCCCATCGCAGCCAGGACGGAAAGGACGGCGATGGGCAGGGTGCTCGAGGTCGGAATGTCCCGCGGCACGGGATTGGTCAGGTCAGCCATGGGATCTTTCGCGTGCCAGGGACAGGTGGATTAGGGCAGCGAGTGACGCCGTTGGCGCCACTCGCGTTGTCCGTCGTTGTCCGCCCAACCGTGTTATCAGCGGACGACGCGCTCGATCGCGATGGCGGTAGCTTCGCCGCCGCCGATGCAGAGTGACGCGACGCCGCGCTTGAGGTTGTTGGCCTCGAGCGCGTGCAGCAGCGTCACGATCAGCCGCGCGCCGGTGGCGCCGATGGGATGGCCGAGCGCGCAGGCGCCGCCGTTGATGTTGAGCTTTTCGCGCGGGATGCCGAGATCGCGCTGCGCGGCCATCGCGACGACTGCAAACGCTTCGTTGATCTCGAACAGATCGACGTCGCCCGCGCTCCAGCCGACCTTGTCCAACAGCTTGCGAATCGCCGGGATGGGCGCCGTGGTGAACCATTGTGGTTCCTGGCTGTGGGTGGCATGGCCCTTGATCTCGGCGAGCACCGGGAGGCCGTCGCGATCGGCGAGCGAGCGTTTCGCCAAGATGAGCGCCGCAGCGCCGTCAGCATTGGCGGATGAGGCTGCGGGCGTGATGGTGCCGTTGGCGCGGAATGCGGCCTTCAGCGCGGGGATTTTGGCGGGATCGACTTTGAGCGGATGCTCGTCGTTGGAGATGATCCGGGGCCCGGCCTTCTCGGTCAACGTAATCGGAGCGATCTCTGCCTTGAAGGCGCCGCCTTCAACCGCCTTGCGGGCGCGCGTCAAGGTCTCGATCGCATAATCGTCCTGGTCCTTGCGGGTGAATTGATAGGCTTCCGCGGTGGCCTCGCCGAAATCGCCCATCGAGCGTCCCGTCTCGTAAGCGTCTTCCAGCCCATCCATCAGCATGTGGTCGATGATGCGGTCGTGGCCGGCGCGATAGCCGCCGCGCGCCTTGGCCAGCAAATAGGGCGCATTGCTCATGCTCTCCATGCCGCCAGACAGAACGATCTCGGCGGAGCCCGCATTGATGATATCGTGAGCCAGCATGGTGGCCTTCATGCCGGAGCCGCACACCTTGTTGATGGTGGTGGCGCCGGTGGCATCCGGCAATTTGGCGCCGCGCGCGGCCTGGCGCGCCGGCGCCTGGCCTTGTCCGGCCGGCAGCACGTTGCCCATGAAGACCTCGTCGATCCGTTCGGGTGCCAGCTTGGCCCGTTCCAGAGCCGATCCGATCACATGGGAGCCGAGCTTGTGGGCACTGAGCGGTGAGAGCTCGCCCATGAAGCGGCCGAGCGGCGTACGGGCTGCGGAGAGGATGACGACGGGATCGGAAGCGGCGGCCATGGCGAATTCTCCTGTTGATCGCTGTTGTTATATGACGATAATCATATAACATGGCCGGCGTTGCAATGGAATATTGCCGTCACTTCAAAAGCGCGGTCCAGAAGCGCTGGTGGATGGGATCGGTCGCACAGCCGGTCACCGAGCAGCTTGCACGGAGGGGAGATGCGTTACGTAGGAGACCATAGGCGCCAGACCCACAGCCGGATTGTTGAAAACGCCTCCTACGGCTTGCGTCAAAACGGTGCCGAAGGACTTAGCGTTGTCGAGTTGATGAAGCTCGCGGGTCTTACGCACGGCGGGTTCTATAACCATTTCGACTCGCGTGCCGCACTTGTTGGCGAGGCAATCGCGTTTGCGATGGACCAAATGGTCGAGCGGTGGAAAAAACTGGCGAACCGGAAGGCCAGCGGGGATCGCTTCGAGACGCTGATCGCCGATTATCTCAGTTCCCGTCACCGCGACAATCCCAGACAAGGTTGCGCGCTTCCAGCCTTGGCCGCAGATGTGGCTCGATCGAGCCCGAGCGAGCAACGGGCGCTTGCGTCCAAGCTGGAGGAGATGATCGACATCCTGGTCGAAGTGCTTCCCGCCGAGGGTTCCCAACAGGCGCGCCAAATCGCGACGAGCGCCATTGCGACCATGGTTGGATCGATCGTGCTGTCGCGTGCTGTCGGCGCCGGGAAGCTTTCCGACGATATTCTCGACGCCGGACGGACGACTGTCTGCGGCCGGACTCACAAGCGGCAGCGCAGAACAGCAAAGGCGATGAGCTGCGACAAACCATAATTTGGGAGGTGCCCATGACGGCCGGCAAGTGGCTCAAGACAGCCTGCAACCTGTGTTACGTAAATTGCGGCATCGAGGTCTGGGTGAATGAGGGGCGCCTCGAGAAGGTACGAGGCGACCGTTCAAACCCGAAGTCACAAGGCTATCTGTGCAACAAGGCGGCGCGCATTCCCTATTATGCGCATCACAGGGATCGGCTCACGACCCCGCTGCGTCGTCGCGCCGATGGCGGCTTTGATGAAATCGAGTGGGACGTCGCGATCGCAGAAATCGCACAGCGGCTGCGGCACATCGTTGACAGGTATGGCGGCAAGAGTATTGCCCTTTATGGCGGCGGCGGGCAGGGCAACCACGCTGGCGGCGCCTACGCCAGTGGATTGTTGCGCGCGCTGGGGTCACGCAGCGTCTTCAACGCCCTTTCGCAGGAGAAAACCGGCGACTTCTGGGTCAATGGCCACATGTTCGGCAGCCAAACCTGCCACACGTCGGAAGACGTGCATCATTGCGATCTCTTGCTTGTCATCGGTGCAAATCCCTGGATCGCGCACGGCTTCCCCAATGCGCGTGACCATCTCAATCAGATCCGCAAGGATCCGGCACGCAAGCTGATCGTCATCGACCCCCGGCGAACCGAAACCGCAGAGATGGCGGATCTGCATCTTGCGGTTCGCCCCGGTGCCGATACGTTTCTTCTTGGCGCGCTGCTGGCCACGCTCGTCCGTTCCGACCGGATCGACCACGCGTTCATTGAGGAGCACACGACCGGCTTCGCCGAAGTGAGGCAGGCACTATTGAACATCCCCGTTGAGGAATGGGCGGCTGCCGCCGATATCTCGATCGCCGACCTGGAGCGTTGCGCCGCGATGATCGCGGCCGCGAAGGCCATGGTGGTTCGGGTTGAACTCGGCATCCAGCAAGGCGTCAATTCGACCCTTAATTCCTATCTCGAGAAGCTCCTGATCATGCTTTCCGGCAATTTTGGCCGTGAAGGTACCAACCAATTGCATAGCTGGCTTCAACCGCTTTGGGGAAATTCTCCGAACCAGACATTCGCACCCACTGGTGACGCCATTATCGCCGGCTTGTTGCCGCCCAACATTTTCCCTGAAGCGGTGCTTAAGGACCATCCCGACCGGTTGCGCTGCGCCTGGATCGACAGCTCCAATCCAGCCAACACCGCGGCAAACACCGAGGCGGTGGAACGCGCGCTGCAATCGGTCGAATTATGTGTTGTCGTCGACGTTGCGATGACCGAAACCGCACGGCTCGCGCACTACGTCCTCCCGGCCTCCACACAATACGAAAAGACCGAATTTACTCTGTTCAACTTCGAATTTCCGACCAACTATTTTCATGTCCGCGCCGGTGTTCTACCGCCACTTGCCGGCACCTTGCCGGAGCCCGAGATCTACACGCGGCTTGCCGTCGCCCTGGGGCTTCTGCCGGGTGACAATGTGCTCGCGCCGCTACGCGAAATAGCACGGCGCTCGCGATCTGAATTCGCCGCGGCCTTTCGTGATTTCATCGCGGAAAACCCTGCGGCAGTGCCTGCCCTGGTGCTCTACCATACGCTGGGGCAGACGCTTCCGGACGGTACCGCGGCCGCGGCGCCGATGTGGAGCGCGGCACTGGCTTGCGCGAAGCGATCGTCGCAAGCGGTGCGGCGGGCGATTGGCGCATCCGAGGAGGTGGCGGACCATCAGCTCGGAGATCTCCTGTTCGACGCCATCGTGGGCGCCCGGCAGGGCACGGCGGTTACCCGACACGAGTATGACGAAGTCTGGTCGTTGATCAGCCATTCCGATCGCAAGGTTCGGCTGGTCGTCCCGCAGATGCTGGAATGGCTGGCGCGTCTCGATCCAGGGGCCGCGGGCGCGCCAAAAGAATTCCCGTTCATGCTGGCGGCTGGGTGGCCGCCGCATGTTCAATGCCAACCAGATCTTTCGCGATCCCGCGTGGCGTCGCGAGGACCCGGACGGGGCGCTGCTGATCAATTCGAGCGATTTGCACGAGTTGGGCGCAAAGGATGGTGACTGGGTGGCCGTCGAGTCGGTGGTCGGGCGGCTCGTCGTCCGCTGCAAGGTCGACGACGCCATGCGGAACGGCCAATTGGCGCTGCCCCACGGCTACGGTCAGGCCTACCCGACGTCTGACGGAGAGCGCCTGATCAACGGACCGCGCATCAATCTGCTCACCGAAAGCGGCAACCGCGATCCCATTGCGGGCACGCCCTACCACAAGAACGTCGCGGTTCGACTGGCCCTGGTGTCCGGGCACGAAGCTGCCGCCTATCAGTCGCGATCCGAGCGAATTCACAAGAGAGCGGCCGGACAATAGCTCGAAGGGAGCGTCGAATGACCGAGAAACCAATCGCGATCGTGACGGGGGTGGGGCCAGGCACCGGAGCTGCCATCGTCAAGCGCTTCTCTGCCGGCGGATTTCGTATCCTCGCGCTTGCTCGCTCTACGGAGCTCATCAATCGGCTTGCGCAAGAGCTTCCCGACGTGCACGCGATGACCTGCGACGTCTCGGACGAAAGCCAAGTACGGACCGTAATCGCCGACGTAAAGCGGCGGTTCGGCCCGGCTGACGTTCTCATCCACAACGCGGTAGGCGGGGGCTGGGGGAATTTTCGCGAGATCGATCCGAAGATGTTGAAGGGCAACTTCGAAGTCAACGTGATGGGATTGTTGTACCTAGCCCGCGAAGTGGCGCCTGACATGATCAATCGGGGCAAGGGCGCAATCCTGGTGACCGGCAACACCTCTTCGATCCGAGGCAAAGCCAATTTCGCCGGCTTCGCTCCGACGAAGGCGGCGCAGCGCATTTTGGCCGAGTCGATCGCACGTGACTTGGGGCCTCTCGGCGTGCACGTCTCCTACGTTCTCATCGACGCCGTTATCGATACGCCCCGGATGCGCGCGCGGATGAGCGACAAACCGGATGAATTCTTCATCAAGCCGGCGGCGATCGCCGACGAATTATTGCATCTCTATGGTCAGGACCGCTCGGCCTGGTCGTTTCTCACCGAAGTGCGGCCATTCAAAGAAAATTGGTGATGCTCGAGCACGGACACGGCGCGCTGGGTCATTTGGAGAGATCTCCGCGACTTGAAAGGTCAGAAACATGACTGATGGATCCATCTCGGTTGATACAGGAACGGACGAACTGCTGTGCACGATCCGGGATCGCGTCGCGGTGATTACCTTGAACCGACCCGAAGCCCGAAATTCGTTGTCCGATCATCTTACGCCGGCGTTGCGCCGGATGATCAAACAGAATGGAGATGATCCTGAGGTCGGAGCCCTCCTGATTACCGGTGCAGGCACTGCGTTCTGTTCGGGCGGCGACATCAAGGGGATGGGCGGCAACTCTGCGGCGCCGGCCATGTCAGTCAGCGACAAGGTTGCGCGGTTGCGGGAACGTCAGCGAGCCCTGACCGGCGTACTTGTTTCGGTGCGAAAGCCCACCATCGCGGCTTTGCCGGGACCGGCGGCTGGCGCCGGGTTTGCGATCGCACTCGCCTGCGACATTCGTATTGCAGCCGAATCCGCCATCATGACGACTGGCTACGCCCGGATCGCGCTCACCGGCGATTACGGTATCTCGTGGCTGTTGACCCGGCTGGCCGGGACGGCGCGTGCCCGCGAACTGATGTTCTTGTCCGAACGTATCGATGCACGCCGTTGCGAAGCGCTGGGGCTGGTCAATCGCGTGGTGTCCGATTCTGAGCTGCAACACGAAGCGTTTGTAGTGGCGAGGACGTTGGCGAACGGTCCGGCGAGCGCGTTTGCTTCCATGAAGGATAATCTCGACCTTGCGCTGTCGGCTGACTTCCTGACGTCATTGGATCAGGAGGCCGAGAGGATGGTCGGTGCGGCGGGCACTGCACAGCACGCCGAAGCCGTTCCGGGCATTTATTGAGAAACGTCCTCCCAGTTACAGGTGAAACCCGCTGGATTCATTGCCTTGAAGTGCGTTGGGCCTGCGCTCGTAACCGCGCCAGTCGCGGATGATTTTGGGCTTCCGATTACGCGCAGTTGGTTTCAATCCCATTGCAGCACAAGGCTGGATCCTTATGCGTTGACATCCACGATAACACGGCCACGAATGGTCCCGCCAAAGATGCTGCGGGCGACGTCAGCGGCTTCTGCCAGCCCAACGACGGTCACCATTGATTCCAGCTTGGCGGGGTCGAGGTCGGTCGCGAGCCGCTTATAGGACTCGATCCGTTTGGCCGAGGGCGCGTTGACGGAATCGACGCCTGCGAGCGTGACGCCGCGAAGGATGAAGGGCAGCACGGTTCCGGGGAGGTCGATGCCTTGGGCGAGGCCGAAGCTGGCGACCGTGCCGCCATACTGTGTTTGGGCGAGGACGTTCACGAGCGTATGGCTGCCGACCGAGTCGATCGCGCCGGCCCACCGCGGCGGTAGAATTGGACGCTGAGACGGCTCCGACAGTGTGTTGCGATCGATGATCTCGGCGGCTCCGAGAGTCCTGAGATACTCAGCTTCACTCGGCCGGCCCGTCGAGGCGACGACGCGGTAGCCCAGCTTCGACAGCAGAGCGATGGACACCGAACCCACGCCACCATTCGCGCCTGTCACCAGTACCTCGCCGGAGTCCGGCGTAATGCCGTTGTGCTCCAGCGCGAGCACGCTGAGCATGGCCGTGAAGCCGGCCGTGCCGATCGCAGCCGCTTGCCGAGTGCTGATTGTGCTCGGCAGCTTGGTCAGCCACTTCCCAGGTACACGCGCCCTCTGAGCGAAGCCTCCATTGTGGGTGACGCCGAGACCCCACCCGTGAACGACCACCTTGTCGCCAACCTGGAAGGCTGGATCGGAGGACGTTTCGACGGTGCCAGCGAGGTCGATGCCAGGAACCAAGGGGAATTTTTGGATAATGTTCCCGCGACCGGAGATGGCGATGCCATCCTTGTAGTTGATGGTGGAATAGTCGACTGCGACGGTCACATCGCCTTCTGGCAGATCCGCGTCCGTCAGGTTCACGAGTTCGGTCGTCTGCCCCGCATCGGTCTTGCGGACAAGCACAGCTTTGAAGGTCATTGTAGTCTCCTTGGGATGATTGGCGTCGTGATCGGGGACAGGTTGATTTGCCGTTCGCGTTCTTCCAGGTGCTCCGATTCGGGATGGTTGCCGGCCGCGTCCCCACCGCTTGCTTCAACAGCTTCTGGCTGTTGGTAACGCTGGTGCCATTGGCGCTGGTCAGCCGCTACATTGTCTTGGAAGGCCAACGCGCCGCGCTCGCGACCACACACGTTGGAGAGGCCCAGCGAATTGCTCACTCGACTTCGCCGATACGAATGGAACGTGTTCCGATCGGAGCGCCGGTCGCGCGATCGATGGTAAGGGGATCGATCTCCGATCCGTTTTCGGCATCGAAGAACCGTGGTGACCTTGCCTCCGCTGCGATGCTTGCGTCCCCACGCGCCGATCGCAAAGAGCACCGGCAAGAAGTCGCGCCCGGCTTCCGTCAGCACATATTCGTCCCGTGGCGGACGGTCTGAATAACGGCGTTTCTCCAGCACCCCCTCGTCAACCAGCGCTGAAAGACGCCCCGTCAGCATCGTCGGCGCGATACCGAGACTCCTGCGAAAATCGTCGAAGCGGGTCAGTCCCGCATGGGCATCGCGCATGATCAGCATGCTCCATGCGTCCCCGACCAGCGCCAGGCTCCGGGCGATCAGGCAAGGCTGGTCCGAAAGTTTCTTCATGTAAGTCTCATTTTGGTAGTGACTTAGTACTAAATTGATAGTAACAGATCGCTCGTCGATGTTCCAGAGCAAATTGAGAAAGCCGGAATGAGCAAGACAGAACAGGGAATTGCGCTGATTCCGGGTGCTTCCGGTGCCAGCCGAACGATGGAGCAAGTGATGTCAAACTATGTCAGCCACCCGGGATCGGTCATGCGCTATGTCGATGCGCCGAATCTTTCGATCAGTGCTGCGGGAACGACCTTTGCCTATCGCGACATCGGTCCGCGCACCGGCGTGCCATCGATCCTTCTCAATCATTGGGGCGCGGTTCTCGACAATTTCGATCCGCCGATCGTCGATGGGCTCGCCACCAGGCATCGCGTCATCGCGATCGACTACCGGGGTATCGGCGCTTCAGGTGGGAAAGCGCCCGTTAGCGTTGGCGAAATGGCGCAGGATACGATTGCTCTGATCGCCGCGCTCGGCTTCGAAAAAGTCGATCTGCTGGGCTTTTCCCTCGGCGGCTTCGTGGCCCAGGACATCGCGCTGAAGGCCCCTGGTCTCGTGCGAAAGCTGATTCTGACCGGCACGGGCCCAGCAGGCGGCAAAGGCATCGAGAAGGTTGGGCCGGTGTCCTGGCCGTTGATGATCAAGGGCTTGCTGACACTGCGAGACCCGAAATTCTATCTGTTCTTCACCTCGACGGCCAATGGACGCCGAGCCGCAAAGGCTTTTCTCGCAAGGCTGAAGGAGCGCAAGGCAGATCGGGACAAAGCAGCCACACCAGCGGCCTTGTTGCGGCAACTCAAGGCGATCAAGAGTTGGGGCCAGCAGGCGCCGCAGGATCTCGGCAGCATCCGCATCCCGGTCATGATCGCGAATGGCGATAACGATATCATGGTGCCGACTGCAAACAGCACCGACATGGCACGGCGTATCCCGGGCGCACAACTGGTCATCTACGAAGATGCCGGGCATGGCGGGATTTTCCAGTACCACGCCGATTTCGTGCCGAAGGCGCTGTCGTTCCTCGACGCCTGACGCTGCAACCAGATTCCAGATTGGAGATGACATCATGAAGGCATTCGTCGTCGACAAATACGAGAAGAAAGGCGCTGTTCGCCTGGCAACCATGCCGGAGCCGGAGGTGCGGGACGACGATGTCCTGGTTCGGATCCACGCAACAGCCGTGAAACGTTCTCGACTCCAAGATCAGGGGTGGGGAATTCAAGCTCATCCTGCCGTATCGTCCGCCTTTCATTCTGGGTCATGACGTTGCCGGAACGGTCATCAGGATCGGCCGCAATGTCAGACGGTTCAAGGCGGGCGACGAGGTCTACGCACGGCCGCGCGATCATCGGATCGGAACATTCGCCGAATTCATTGCGATGAACGAAGCCGACGTGGCGCCGAAGCCTGCGAACATCAGCATGGAAGAGGCCGCCTCCATCCCGCTGGTGGGACTGACCGCCTGGCAGGCGCTGGTCGAGGTGGCCAAGCTGAAGCCTGGCCAGAAGGTCTTCATCCAGGCCGGCTCCGGTGGCGTCGGGACTTTCGCGATCCAGCTCGCCAAGCATCTCGGTGCGGTCGTGGCGACGACGACGAGCGCGAAGAATGCCGGCCTGGTCAAGAGCCTCGGCGCGGACCTGGTCATCGACTACAAGACGCAGGATTTCGAGAAGGTCTTGTCGGGCTACGATCTGGTCCTACACAGCCAGGACGCCAAGACGCTTGAAAAATCTCTGCGCGTGCTCAAGCCGGGCGGCCTGCTCATCTCGATCTCCGGGCCGCCGGACCCCGAATTCGCCAGAGAGCAGGGCATGAACCTCTTCCTGAAATTGGTGATGCGCTTGCTGAGCCGCAGTGTGCGGAAGAAGGCCAGGAGCCTTGGTGTGCGCTTCACATTCCTGTTCATGCGCGCGCAGGGGCAGCAGCTGAGCGAAATCACGTCCCTGATCGAATCCGGCGTGATCCGTCCGGTCGTGGATAAGGTCTTCCCGTTTGAAGAAACCGGCGATGCGCTGGCCTATGTCGAGACCGGGCGCGCTAAGGGCAAGGTCGTGATTGCCGTGACGCACTAGGTCCCGCAATGACGCTGCTCGCGTTGCGAAGCCCTGACTTGTGACCAACAAGGTAAACACATTGGAGGAAGCAACATGACTGAGTCCCCCCGCGACACTCACACTTCCACACCTGGCGTTGCACTCATTGTCGGCGGCGGCCCTGGTATCAGCTCGAGTTGCGCCAGGCTGTTCGCGGAAAACGGGATGCGTGTCGCCGTCGCAGCCAGAAATCCGGAAAAAGCCGTCCTTGAGACTCTCGAAAAGATGCACGGCGTGCGTCGGTACGCCTGCGATGCAAGCGAACCGGCGGCCGTTGCACAGTTGTTCGCGAATGTCGCTCGAGAGATCGGAACGCCGAGGCTTGTCGTGCATAACATCGATGGCCGCGTTCCCGGCATTTTCCGCAAGGGCATTCTCGAAGCCGACCCGACGATGGCGCTCGAGACAATCCGAAACTCGGCGTTCAGCGCGTTTCTGGTAGGTCAACAGGCAGCCCGGCTCATGCTCGGAAACGAACCCGACGTCAATGGTACGAGAGGAACGATCATCTTTACGAACGCCAGCGCGGCGCTCAAGGGCTTTCCATCAAGTGGTGCATTTGCGATGGCGTGCCATGCCAAGTCCGGACTCGCGCAAAGCATAGCGAGAGAATTGATGCCACAGGGAATCCATGTGGCGAATGTGCCGATCGATGCCGCGATCGGTTGGACTCAGGAGGACGGGACCCGCGCGCACCGGCTGGCGGGAACGACGGTGGACGACAACATGGCCGACCCCGTCCATATCGCGGAAACCTATCTGCAACTGCACCGCCAGCATCGGTCGACCTGGGCTTTTGAAGTCGTGCTGCGGCCGTGGGTTGAGAAATGGTAATCGCGCTCAGCTGATCCCTCCGAACAAATCGCGCTCAATTTCAAATTCCAAATTGGAATGCGGCTTCCGCACCGATAATTGAGGCGTTTGCTGATTTGTTGACGTCCGTGCGTCTTGACAGTTCTATTTTAGAACGGTTTACTCCGTCGGCCAATAGAATGAAGGGGTGCGGACCTCCCGGTTGAAGGGGGCCGCGCGCGCTGCCGAAAACAAGGCGCGAGGGAGGATGGCATGAGGAGCGTGGACGAGCTCACCGCAAGCCGAACTGCTGGATGGCCTGCCGCCCAGAGTGCATGAGGTCTACGCGCCGTTCGTGCGGGATATTCCGGATCATCCGGCCTTTATGGAAGGCGGGCGTGCCTGGAGCTACCGGCAGTTCTCGGATGCGGTCGAGGCTGCGGCAAAGAATCTCGCCGGCTTGGGCATCGGGCCCGGTGATCGCGTGATCATTGCCAGTGAGAACAGCGTGGCCCTCGGCGTGATGCTCTTCGCAGCGAGCAAGCTCGATGCCTGGGGTATTCCGGTCAATCCTCGCCTGTCGCCCAGGGAAATCGACCTGATCGGGACGCACAGCGGCGCCAGACGCGTGCTGTTCAACTCGGCTCTGTCGAAGGAAGCGGCCGATCACGCCACCCGCGTCGGTGCGACAATCGGCGCCGTCGGGCCGTTTGGTGGAATCGGTGTCGGTCCTCTCAATGCGGATGCGAAAGCAGAGCCAGTCGAGAAGGATGGCGCCCGCCAGGTCGCGGGCCTTTTATACACCTCGGGCACGACTGGCGCGCCGAAGGGCGTCATGCTGAGTCACCGCAACCTCCTCTTCACCGCAAGGACGTCGGGAATCCTTCGCCGGAGCAGTCCAGACGACCGTGTCTACGGCGTGCTGCCGATGTCGCACATCGTCGGGTATGCGATCCTGCTGATCTCGACGCTGATGCACGGCGGCACGTTGCATGTCGTAGCCAAGGCGGATCCGGCTGCGCTGGCTCATGCCATCGCCGAGGAGGGGATCACGAGCCTGTTCGGCGTGCCCGCCACATATCAGCGTCTGCTCGAACACAAGGCGGTCAAGGGCCTCCAACGGCTCGAGCGGGGCAGGCTGCGGATCATGGCCGTCGCGGGCGCTCCGCTCGACCTCGATCTCAAGAAGCGGATCGAGGACGAGTTTGGAATCCCGCTGCTGAACAATTACGGCATAACGGAATGCTCACCCGGACTCACGGGGGTCCGTTCGGAACAGCCTGTCGCGGATGAGTCGGTCGGCCCGTTTCTTCCGGGCATCGAGCACCGGATCGTGGACGGGCAGGGAAAGCAGGTCGCGACCGGCGAAGTGGGCGAATTGCACGTTCGTGGTCCAAACATCATGCTCGGCTACTATCGCGCGCCCGATCTGACGGCGGCGGCGATCGATCACCAGGGATGGTTCAATACGGGGGACCTCGCCCGGGTCAACGGCCAGGGGCATCTCTACATCGCCGGTCGCACCAAAGAGCTGATCATCCGCTCCGGCTTCAACGTTTACCCCGCCGAGGTGGAGGCGGTCCTGAATGCGCACGACCAGGTCGTCCAGTCGGCCGTCGTCGGACGGAAGGTCGAGGGCAACGAGGAGGTCGTCGCGTTCGTTCAGCTTCTCCCCGGCGCCAGCGTCAGCGCTGAAGAGCTGAAGGCGTATACGGCTCAACTGCTCACGTCGTACAAGCGTCCGACCGAATTGATCGTGCTCGAGGCTCTGCCCTCGGCCTCAACCGGCAAGATCCTCAAGCACCAGCTGCGCGAGATGGCCAACGCGCGCGCAAGCGCAGGGATGTCCAACGCAGCCGCGGGCTGACGGAGGCGCCCGAAATCGAGCTACGCCCGATCAAGGAAGAATGGTGAGCGACGGAATTGTCGCCGAAGGGAGATGGCAAATGCTTAAGACGACCATCATTGTTGCGGCGCTTGCGGTATCGATGGCAAGTGTGCAGGCCGGCGCGGAAACGCCTGGGGTCACCGAATCCGAGGTGAAGATAGGGGCGACGTTCCCTTTTAGCGGCCCCGCGTCGCCGCTCAGCAATACCGGAAAGGGCATGATCGCCTACGTCAATTCGATCAACGAGCGTGGCGGCATCAACGGGCGGAAGATCAACCTCATCACCTACGACGACGGTTACAGCCCTCCCAAGACGGTGGAGCAGACCAGGAAACTCATCGAGAGCGACGAGGTGGCGTTCCTGTTTGGCCCGTTGGGTACGCCTGGCATCAGCGCCACCATCAAGTACGTCAACGCGAAGAAAGTGCCGCATCTGTTTGTCGTGAGCGGGGTCAGCAAGTTCACGAATTTCGCTGAATTCCCGATGACCACGACGGGATTGCCAAGCTACGACACCGAAGGACGAATCTACGCAAAGTACATCACCCAAACTCGGCCCGATGCGAAGATCGCGATACTCTATCAGAACGACGATCTGGGTAAGGATTTCGTCAATGCATTCAAGGCCTACCTGAAGGACGATTTCGACAAGAAGGTCGTGGTGTCCTCCTATGAGGTGACCGAGCCAACGATTGATTCCCACGTCGTGTCGCTGAAGTCGTCTGGCGCAGAGGCCTTTTTGGTTGCCGGCACGCCGAAATTCGCAGCGCAAGCCATCAAGAAAGTCGATGAGATCGGTTGGAAGCCGCTGTTCCTGATCAACTTCGTTTCGAGCTCGGTGTCGTCGACCATCGTCCCTGCGGGGCCGGAAAAGGCCGTGGGCATAGTTGCCGCGACAATCACCAAGGATCCGAACGACAAGAAGTGGGCGGATGATCCGGGCATCAAGTGGTACCGCGACTTTTTTACCAAATACCTGCCTGGCGCCGATATCGGCGATAACAATTATCTGTTCGGTACCCAGCAGGGACAGATCCTGGAGCAGGTGCTCAAGCAGTGCGGCAACGATCTCTCGCGCGAGAACATCGTCAGGCAATCGCGGAGCATACGCGGGCTGTCTCTTCCCACTTCCATACCGGGTGTCGTGATCAACACGGGCCCGGAAGGCAGCATGGCGTACACGCAGCTACAGCTTCAGCGCTGGAACGGGAGCACGTGGGAGCAATTCGGTGACGTACTCAGCGCCGACGGAAAGTGAATTGTACCTTCTGAACATGCGGATGATCTAGGCCCGCAAAACGACCAACTGAACCATGGAGCACGGATGTCCAGCGACGTTCTTTTCCGGCCTTTCAAGCTGAAAGTGCTGAACTTGCCGAACCGGGTCGTGATGGCGCCCATGACGCGCTCATTCTCTCCGGGCGGAATCCCGACCGAAGACGTCGGGCGGTATTACCGTCGGCGTGCCGAAGGAGCCGTCGGCCTCATTATCTCGGAGGGTACGGGCGTCGATCGTCCGGCATCCCTGAACGATCCGAATGTTCCCCGTTTTCACGGAGAGAAGGAGCTGGCGGGGTGGCGGCGTGTGGTCGACGAGGTGCATGCCGCGGGAGGCCTGATGGCACCGCAGCTATGGCATGTCGGAGCCGTTCGCACCCGCGCCCAGGATTGGTCTCCTCCGGGCGCCTACGACAGTCCGTCTGGTCTGTCGCGACCGGAGAAGAAATTCGGCGAGCCGATGAGCGAAGAGGACATCGCAGACGCCATCCGCGCTTTCGCCGATGCGGCGCTTGCTGCGAAGCGCCTGGGGTTCGACGCCGTCGAATTGCACGGCGCGCACGGCTATCTAATCGATCAATTTTTCTGGGAAGGCACCAATCGCCGCGAGGATGCCTACGGAGGGAAGGACCTGCCGGGGCGGGCCCGGTTTGCCGCTGATATCGTCCGCGCTGTGCGCAAGTCGGTCGGACCGGACTTTCCTATATTGCTCCGCATCAGCCAGTGGAAGCAACAGGACTACGAAGTGAAGCTGGCCGATACGCCTCGCGCGTTGGAAGCCTGGCTCAAACCTCTGGTCGAGGCGGGGGTCGACATTCTGCATTGCTCGCAACGGCGCTTCTGGGAGCCGGAGTTCGAGGGCTCCGATTTGAACTTCGCAGGATGGGCCAAGAAGGTGACGGGAGTGCCGACGATCTCGGTCGGGTCGGTCGGCCTGACCGGCGAGTTCATCGCCGCATATGGCGGGGAGAGCTCCCGTCCGGCGTCCCTCGACGAACTGATCCGCCGCCTCGATCGCGAGGAGTTCGATCTTGTCGCGGTGGGGCGGGCGCTGCTTCAGGATCCGCAATGGCTCCTGAAGATACGCGACGGCCGGACCGAGGAGTTGATGGCTTTCGAACGGACCGCGTTTGCGGCGCTGAGCTAGGCTGGTGCGCGTCATTGCGCAGTCGTCTGGAAGCAATTTGGAGACGAACAATGAGCGAGACCAAGACCCAGGTCGGCCAGATCCGCACCGAGGTGCATGGGCATGTGTTCAAGATCATCATCGACAACGTGGCGAAGAAGAACTCCTTCAGCCCGCAGATGATGGCGCAGATGTCGGATGCGATGACGCTTCTTGATCGCACCGACGACTATTGGGTCGGGGTACTCTGCGCCGAGGGTCCGGATTTCACGGCCGGGCTGGATATGCCGAAGTTCTTCGGACCCAAGGCCGAGAACACCGAGATCAAGCCCGGCAACATCGATGCGTTCGCCTTGAAGAGCCGGTGCCGCAAGCCGATTGTGACGGCAGTGCAGGGGATCTGCTTCACGATCGGCATCGAAATGATGCTGGCTGGCGACATCGTCGTCGCCGCCGACGACGCCCGGTTCTGTCAGATGGAATCCAAGCGCGGGATCGCGCCTCTTGGTGGTGCCCATTTCCGGTATTTGACGCGGGCGGGTTGGGGAGACGCGATGTATCACCTGTTCCTATGTGACGAGTTCGGCGCAGCCCGAGCTCACAAGATCGGCTTCGTTCAGGAAGTCGTTGCACCCGGCCAGCAGATTGCGCGCGCGATGGAGATTGCGAATCTGATCGCCCAGAACGCGCCGATCGGCATTCAGGTGACGAAGGAGGCCGCGTTGAAATACATCGAGGCCGGCGAGAGCGCCGCGATCGACTACATTCCCAAGATCAAGGATCGCGTCTTCAGCAGCGAAGACATGAAAGAAGGCATCCAGTCTTTCATGGAACGTCGCTCGGCCGTATTCCGCGGGAAATAGGGTTCGGCGGACACAGTTGGACGTCGCTCACGGGATGGCTACGAGCGATGGTCAATTGAGTGCGGCTGCCCCAATTGAATGTATCGGACCGGGAGACGCTTTTGCTAGGCGACGGCTGCGTCGTGCAACTTGAGCGACTGAAGCGTCAGCACCTCGGTCAAGCGCAGATGTTCCGTCATCAGGTCGGTGGCGAGTTTCACATCCCGGCCAAGAATGGCTTTGGCCAGTGCCGAATGTTCGGCGCGCAGATCACGATCCGCCCGCGACATTCGCGCATTGATGCGGCGATAGCGTTCGCCCTGGACGAAGAGTTGGTCGCGGATTCGCAGCAGCCAGGGACTGTCGCAGGCCGCCACTAAAGTGGCATGGAATTTCGCGTGGGCGATCATCCAGTCGTCGCCCAGGTCGTGAATGTCATGGGGCGTATGCGAGAGTTCATGATCGGCTGCGACAATGGCAGCCTCCCATTTGAGGCCGCCGAGTTTCATCGCGCGGTGCACGCATTTCAGTTCGATGTCGATTCTGACGGCCGTCAAATCCGAAACGTCGGCGGCATTGATGGGCGCCACACGGAAACCCCGCTGGGGCTCCGCAATAACCAGCGCCTCGGCGGAGAGACGCGAAAGAGCCTCCCGTACAACGCTCGGGCTGACCCCAAGATATTGAGCCAGATCTTGAATTTTCAGCTTTCCGCCAGCCGGCAAGCGGCCGGCCAGGATGTCCGAGCGAAGTCGAACATAGGCTGAAACGGTAAGGCTGGTCGCGTCTTGGGGCATCCTGCCATTTCCACAAGGATTCGAAGGAATACAACATAGATCCAAAAATATCTTTTTTCTATTGACCGTACGATATTCTTCTGTACCGTTCCATTATCGAACTAAACGATTAACACGAAAAAAATCCGGAGGAATTCAATGGCCACACCAACCGAGTTGGTTACCGTCAGTCGGGAGGGCGATCTCGTTACCCTGACGATGACTTTCGCTCCCTATAATCTCGTGGCAAAGCCGCTGCTGACTGCGCTCCTGGACGCAGTCGAAAAGGCTCATAAGGAGGGCGCGCGCGCCATTATCCTTCGCAGCGGGTTGCGACACTTCTCCGCCGGTGCCGAAATAGAACTATTCGACAATCGCGGCGAACGGCTGCCTGAAATTGATGTGTGCGCCTGCCTGGATGCGCTCGAACAGGTCCCGGTGCCGATCATCGCGAGCATGCACGGATTGGCCCTCGGTGGCGGATTCGAGCTGGCGCTGGCCTGCGACATCATCGTTGCCGCGGACTCCGCGAAGGCCGGCATGGTCGAAGTGACGCTGGGCCTGCATCCGCTGATGGGCGCCATACAACGTGTGGCATCGCGCGCCGGCGTGGCGCGCGCCAGGGAAATGGCTCTGTTCGGCCGTCGCTATGATGCGGCGACGCTGGAGCGCTGGAATATCGTCAATCGCGTCGTGCCCGAAGCCCAGCTTGAAGAAACGACGCGGATCCTCGCGCTCGAGCTCGCGATGGGTCCGACCGTAGCGCATGGCGCCACCAAACGACTGATCCGGGAATATATGGATGAGAGCGTCGTGAAAGCCGACCGCGCAATGGCTGACGCCCAGCGTCCAATCTTTCAGAGCAACGATCTCGTCGTCGGCCTCAAGGCCTTCCGCGAGTCCGGGCCTGGTCACGCCATCTTCTCCGGCCGCTAAGGGACATCGTCATGACAACTCGTGCCCCCCTTGCCGGAATCAAGGTCGTCGACTTCTCGCGCGTCCTTGCTGGTCCCCATTGTACCAGGGCCCTGTCGGACCTTGGCGCCGACGTGATCAAGATCGAGCCGCCGCGCGGCGACATCTCACGGTACGCACTGCCTGGCGACGAAACCGCGAGCATGTCCTACTACTATATCCAACAGAACGTCGGGAAACGGAACATCAGCATCGACCTTAACTTCCCCGAGGGGCGAGAAGTCGTGCGCAGGATGTGCGATAGCGCCGACATCATCGTTGAGAATTTTCGTGCCGGGACATTGAAATTCTTCGGCCTCGATTATGAATCCGTCGCCGCGCGCAACCCGAAAGTTATCTACGCTTCGATCAGCGGCTACGGCCAGGGCAGCGCGCTGTCACACCGCAGCGCCTACGCGCCGACCGTCCATGCCGAAATCCGGCTTTGTCGGGGGAATGATCGACCATCTCGGCGAGGATCTCACGGTCAAGCGGCACGATGCCTATTCGCATGCCGATATTTATACGGGCCTAGAAGCGATCATCGGCATTTTGGCAGCACTGCATCACCGCGACCAAACAGGCGAGGGCCAATATGTCGACATCGCGATGGCCGCCACTATGCTTGCCGTCAATGAGCGGGTGCACGCCGATCTCTCCGACGTGGATCTCGGCGCCGAACCGGCGGCGCTCGGACCTGCTGACTCGCCGTTCTTCAAGACAAGCTACGGTGACGTCATCACAATCGCGACCAGTGTCGTCAGCAGCCTGACGTTTCCGAATTACATCGCGGCGATGCGTCGCCCCGACCTCGCTTCAGATCCCAGATTTGCCACGCCGGCGGCGCGCCGGAAGAATCTCAACGCCCTTTACGAGATCATCCAGCAGTGGATTCTTTCCTTTGCCACGGCCGGCGAACTCGATGCCCAGCTCGACGAAGTGAAGCTGGCGTTCGGCGTGGTCCGCTCGGTCAAGGACTTCGCCGGTTCGGATTGGGTCAAATGGTGGGGCGCGATAGAGGAGGTTACCGACCGTCGCGGCAAGGCTGTCAGAATCCCCGGCAAGCCCTGGCGCTTCTCAAAGACGCCGCTGGCCGCTGCGCGCGAAGCCGCGTTTCGCGGCGAACACAACGTCGAAGTGATGAAGGAATACGGCTATTCCGATCAGGAGATTGCTGCCCTCACCAATTCGGGCGTGCTGTTGACGAACATTCCGCCGCGACCCTCGCCGTCGATAGAAGCATCCGCGGCGCCCGGTAGTGACGATGTCCTGAAACAGGCGTCCTAGCCGCGCCGAAGCCAACTAGCCAAAAAGATGCGGGAGGGAAATCATGTCGCTGTCTTCGGAACAAACGCGAAAAATCCTGTCTAATCCGTCTTTTCGTGAGCTGACCGCCGCACGGGCGCGGTTGCGGTGGGGGCTCTCGATCGCCACGTTGCTGATGTTCTTCGGCTTCATCGGACTGATCTCAGCGGCGTCGTCAGCGCTCGGGAAGAGCATGGCAGGCGGAGTCGTTCCGTTGGGCATGGCGATCGCGCTTGGCATGATCGCCTCGGTCGTTGCGCTGACCGGTTACTATGTACGCCGTTCCAACACGTACTTCGACGGCTTGACACAGCTCGTTCGCCAGGAGTGTGGCCGATGATCATGCGCATTCTGCTGGCGGCTATCGCGGCGACAGTTTCCTTTTCCGCGCATGCGCAGGCGACCGCTGTTGTAGCGGGGCGAGATCTCAATTGGGTTGCCATCGGCATGTTCCTGTTGATCGTCGCCGTCACGCTCCTCATCACGTATCGATCGGCTGGTCGAACCAAATCGAAGGCGGACTTCTATACGGCGGGACATGAGATCACGCCGCTCCAGAACGGCCTGGCGATTGCGGGGGATTTCCTCTCGGCCGCGGCTTTTCTTGGTATCTCGGCGCTGATCTATGCGACCGGCTTTGATGGCCTCATCTATGCGTTGGGCTTCTTGACGGGTTGGCCGATCGTGCTGTTCATGATGTCGGAGCGATTGCGTAACCTCGGCAGTTACACGTTCGCCGACGCAGCGTCGTTTCGTCTTGATCGCACCTCGGTTCGTTTGGTCGCCGCCACGGGTAGTCTCGTGGTCGTGCTGTTTTACCTGATCGCGCAGATGATCGGCGCCGGCAAGGTTATTCAGCTTCTGTTCGGCGTGAACTATCTGTTCGCAGTCATTGGTGTCGGACTTCTGATGATCGTCTATGTGGCTGTCGGCGGCATGCAGGCTACCACCTGGGTTCAGATCACCAAGGCGCTGCTGCTGCTGATTGGCGGCACCTTGATGGCGCTGGTGGTGTTGTGGCGCTTCGATTTCAGCCTTGGACGCCTTTTCGCCGAGGCGAGCCGGGTCCACCCCAAAGGTGCAGCAATTCTCTCTCCCGGCGGGCTGTTCGCCGAGCCGGTTTCCGCGATCTCGCTTGGACTCGCGCTGGTGTTCGGGACCGCTGGATTGCCGCATATCCTGATGCGGTTCTTCACCGTCAAGGATTCCGCAGGTGCAAGGAAGTCGGTTTTCTATGCAACGACCTGCGTGGCTTACTTCTGCTTGGTCATCCCGCTGTTCGGCTTTGCCGCGATGGTGGTCCTTATGCCGGATGCGAGCTTCTTCAACGCCGGATTGGGTGGCCAGTTCAACAAGGTCACCGATCTGATCGGCGGCCCCAATATGGCGGCCGTCCACCTGGCGGGCGCACTCGGCGGACCGATCCTGCTTGGGTTTATCTCGGCCGTCGCGTTTGCCACCATTCTCGCCGTGGTGGCCGGATTGACGCTCGCAGGGGCGTCCGCAGTGAGCCACGATATTTATGGTCAGGTGATTGCGAGGGGTCACGCTCAGGAGGCACGTGAAGTGATGGTTGCTAAGATCGCCGCGGTCGCAATCGGCATCGTCGCGGTTGGCCTTGCCATCATTTTCGAGAACCAGAATGTCGCGTTCATGGCGGGGTTAGCGCTTTCGGTCGCGGCAAGCTGCAATTTTCCTGTGCTGGCGATGGCGATCTTCTGGCGCGGTACTACCACGCGCGGCGCGGTTGCCGGCGGCCTGGTCGGCCTATTCAGCTCACTCGTGTTCGTCGTGCTGAGCAAAACAGTCTGGGTCGCGGTGTTCCATTTCGCGGTACCGTTGTTTCCCTACGACAATCCGGCGCTCTTCTCGATGCCGCTTGCATTCCTGACGATATGGCTCGGTTCGCTGAGCGACAGAACAGCCCGTGCCGCGGCCGAGCGGCGCGCGTTTGATGCTCAGTTTGTGCAATCGGAGATCGGCATCGGCCTCTCTGAAGGCAACAACGTGCTGGCGGGAGTTGCACGATGAACGCCAACATCGACGAGACCCACGATCCGGCGCGCCGCAGTTTTGTGTCGTCCGCCAACGATCCCTCCGGCGACTTCCCCATCCAGAATCTGCCGCTCGGTGTCTTCAGCCGTGGCAAGGACGGAAAACGATCCGCGGGGGTTGGGATCGGCGACCAGATCCTCGATCTTCATTCGGCGCACAGGGGCGGTCTCCTGCCGGCAGAAATTCCCGAGTGGACTGTCGCCGACTCCTCGCTCAACTCGCTGTTTGCGTTGGGACCTCGCGCGTTACACACCTTACGAAAGGCAATCAGTGCCGCGCTTGACGCGGGTTCAAGCGGTGAAGCTGCGCGCCGCCGTGCGTCTGACCTGCTGGTCCCACTGAGCGCTTGCACGATGTTTCGTCCGACCGCGGTGCCGAACTACACGGATTTTTATGCCGGCTTACATCACGCGAAGGCGGCGGGCGCACTTCTCACGCCGGAAAATCCGCTCCCCGCCAACTACAAATGGGTGCCGATTGCCTATCACGGACGGGCGTCTTCGGTGCAAGTCGGGCAGGGTGTTGTTCGCCGACCCATTGGACAGCGGACGCCATCGGTGGACGGAGGCAGTCCTGGCTTTGGTCCGTGCGATCGGCTCGATTTCGAATTGGAGATGGGGTTCTATCTCAGTGGCGGCAACGAGCTCGGAAGTCCCATCCCGATTGAACGCGCAAGCGAACAGATTGTCGGTTATTCACTTCTCAACGATTGGTCGGCGAGGGACGTCCAGCGCTGGG
Source organism: Bradyrhizobium sp. JR3.5 (assembly GCF_054057015.1). NCBI lineage: Bacteria > Pseudomonadati > Pseudomonadota > Alphaproteobacteria > Hyphomicrobiales > Nitrobacteraceae > Bradyrhizobium > Bradyrhizobium sp. JR3.5. The sequence goes on along the minus strand of NZ_JBSRYV010000001.1, from coordinate 2,780,092 downwards.
AGATGTACCCACTCGGACCATTCCTCAGCAAGAGTTTCGCAACGTCTGTCTCGCCGTGGGTTGTCACCGCGGACGCATTGGCGCCATTCCGCATTCCGGCGATGGTTCGTCCTCACGGGGACCCTCAGCCATTGAAATATCTGCTCGACGATGATGATCAGAAAAGTGGCGGGCTGGACATAAGCCTGAAGGTGTTTCTCACGACCGAAAAGATGCGGGCTGCAGGGGACGTTCCGGTCGAAATTCTCAACTCGAACGCCAAGTATCTATATTGGACACCGGCGCAGATGGTTGCTCACCACACGATCAATGGATGCAACCTTCTGCCGGGGGATCTGATCGGCACCGGCACGATCTCCGGACCGACCGACGCTGAATTAAGCAGCATGCTCGAATTCACCTCTGCCGGAGCCCGCCCTATTACGCTTCCCAACGGAGAGCGTCGCGGCTTTCTGCTCGACGGCGACGAGATCAGATTTGGGGGGCGCTGCAGCCGCGAGGGCTTTGCATCCATCGGCTTCGGAGTGTGCGTCGGAACGATTGCGGCATCTCACCAGACGGAGCTTGAAAGCAGGGCGGCCTGATCCGTGCGTGTTAAGCGAAGAGTCGCCCCTCGAGCGATCCGCTCCGAGCGGGTTGGGTACTGCCCGGAAGACGGCAGAACAATAGCTAGGAGAGGAACTGTCATGGAAAATTGCCACATGATCGCATACGCCATGATCACGATGCCGGACATCGACATGGAAGAGGTCCAGTTTGGGCAACTTCTCGTCGTTCTCGTAGCCTTATCGGTCGCCATGGTGGGCCGCTTGGCTGCGTTTGTCTTCTGAGCCCCTCGTGATGCGGTCGATATCGCCGCAGGGCTCACGCAAAACTCGGCAAGCAAGTGTAGGAGGATAAATTGCGGCCCGCGGGGCGCTACCGAAGCACAGCCTATGCTTGCCTGGTTTATTCCGACCATCAGGAATGGATCGGCAAGATGATTATAGTCGCGCAAGGTCAACGAACTTCCCGCCTAAGCAGGGTGGTGCAATTCCAGACCCTGTATTCGAAGGTCATAAAAGAAACAGCCGGATCTGCTCAACTGAGGTGCCGGCCAGCAATAATCTTGTTCGGAGGATCGCATGAACGTCCAAACTTCCCCTGGAGAAGTCAGCCAGAACGCGCTGGCCGCCGGAGAGCGGCTGGTCCGAGAGGACCTCGCTGTCCTGTATCATGTCTTTTTTGATCTAGGCTGGTGCGAACACATCTACAATCACATCACGGCTCGCGTGCCGGGTCCCGAGAAGCACTTTCTGATCAATTCGTTCGGGCTGGCGTACAACGAAGTCACGGCTTCCAATCTCATCAAGATCGATCTTGATGGGAATAAAGTTGTGGACGTTCCGGGTCGCGTCAACGCGCCGGGGTTCACAATCCATTCTTCGGTTCATGCCGCGCGCGATGACGCCCATTTCATCGCCCACACGCACACGACGGCCGGAGTGGCCGTTGCTTGCACGGATGAGGGGCTCTCGCATCACAGCTTCTACGGCGCGATGCTTTACGACCAAATCGCGTATCACGATTTCGAGGGCATTTCGACGGATCTCGGCGAGCGCGAGCGCCTTGTCAAATCGCTCGGCAACAAGAACTACATGATCCTGAGACATCATGGGCTACTAACCTGCGGAAGGACTGCCGCGGAGGCGCTATTCCGCATGACGGTCTTGCAACGCGCATGCGAGGTGCAGCTCGCAGCTGCAACGTTCGGGAAAGGCTGGCGGCCTTTGCCCGAAGAGATTCTGCGCCGTACGACGCGTCAGATGCAAAGCGAGGTTGCGAAGGGCTTCGACGAGAAGACCGCCTTTGGGCAAGATTCGTTCGAAGCTTATCGGCGCGCATTGGACGCGAGGGGGTCGCGTTACAAGGACTAAGAGCGGTACCGGCGCGGTTCGCTGAATGGACCGTGAGGAATGCTGGCCGGACCAAGCGCTCCACCTGATCAAGGCGGTGCAGATCCATGGCGGTCGGCTACATCTGGGAGTGTAGCGCATTGAAGGGCGCCCATTCCATTCAGCTCTGCGACACGAATCGTACGCCGCTGCTGTTCCTGCAGAACATTACCGGTTTCATGGTCGGCCGCGAGTACGAGCGGCGCGGTATCACCAAGGATGGGCTCAAGCTCACTATGGCGGTTTCCGGCGCCGCAGTGCCGAAGCTCACCGTGAACTGTAACGGTTCCTACGGCGCAGGAACGTATGGCATGTCAAGACGTGCGTTCGATCCGCGATTCATGTTCACATGGCCGCAAGTCCAGATTTCCGTGATGTTCGAGGAACAAGCTGCTGGCGTTCTCACCGAGATCAAAGCCAAGAAGTTCGCGCGCGAGCAACTTGTCAACCGTGTCAACCAGTTTTTGGGGCGCGCTTGTGCCGTAGGGGCGGGGGCCCGGGAAGGACCCGAGGGCTTGGGGCAGACTGCATGGGCGGAAAAGTGTCGGCCCAGGATCCGAAAGCGGACGCGCAGCACGTCACCCGCTTTGGTCGGCTAAGGGCTAAAACTGCGGGTTCACCCATGCCTTAGGCAAGATCCGATCTAACCCGCAACGCGGACGTCACCGGCGAGCGTCTTCAGTAGCGGCACCGGTCCCAGCGGTCGCGTAACTCATCATCTCGTCCTGAATCCATCTTGAAAGTCGTCGAACATCCTCACGCGCACGAACATGCGGCGCGATCCAAAGATGCAGCTTATGCAGCCCAGGGATGAACCCGAAAGGAGCGACCAAATGACCTCGCTCGATCTGGTCCGCGACCAGGATGCGAGGTGCGACCGCAACGCCCAAGCCGTAGGATGCCGCCTGGATGAGCAGATAATGATGCTCGTACGTCTCCTGCACCTGGAGGTTCAGGTCCGATCGGCCAATCGCGGCGAGCCACTCGGCCCATGCACCGGTGCGCGTCATCGTGCCGAGGATGTGCGCCCGCACGAGATCAGCGGGTTCGTGCAGGTCCAGTCGGTCGGCATAGTCTGCGTGGCAGATAGGACCGACTTCCTCGTGTAGCAGCGGCCTGACGATGACATCCTCCGGCGCGCGGTAGGTGCTGAGGCGGATTGCCAGGCTCACCTCGCCCCGGACGAAATCCACCGCGCCGTAGTTGATGTTGAGGCGAACTTCGATTGCAGGATTGTCGCGCTTGAACGTCCTGAGACGGGGAATGAGCCAGTTCATCGCAATCGTCGCGGAGCACGACAGCGTCAGTGGCCCCGGTGCGAGGCGTGCAACGCCCTGATGCATAAGCTCGAAGGCCTGTCCCAAATTGACGGCAAGTTGCGAACCCGCCGGAGTCGGCGCGACTGACTTGGGCAAGCGGAGCAGCAGCGGAAGGCCGAACAGCGCCTCCAACTCGCGGATATGCCGGCTGACGGCCCCGTGCGTGACGCCGAGTTCAGTTGCCGCTCGCGACATGCTGCCCAACCTTACGGTCGTCTCGAAGGCGCGAAGGGCATTCAAGGGCAGGCGAGGCAGTGGCATGACCCGGATCTCAGCATCCTCTGTGAGGAAAACTCACACCATCCTGCGCCGATTTGCAATGTCGCAGACCGGGCGCGGGATGTAGGTTCGCCGCCAATCAAGAAAAATATACCTTATCGAAGCGGGAGTTACGCCATGGCGGAGTGGATGAACGACAAGTTGTCGGCGTCTCCGGACCTCTTATCCAGCGGTCCGAGTCGGAGCAGCGGCAGGCGACCGCTCCCCTGTATCCTGCGAACGGCGCGCGTGTGATCTGCGCCCTCATTCGGCCAACCCGGCCCCAAGAGAACCTGTGACGTCGCCGACCCAACCACCGCGTCCGCGCTCGTCAGCCGCCTCGCCCTGAAACACCGCGACATCGGCGCCCTGCGCAATGATGTCGTCTGGGGCACGGCCTCAATCACAAACGAGCCCAGCACCGAGGCCATTTCGTCAGGAAAGACCATGCTGTCCGATCGCTTTGAAGCTGACTATCTGCTCGAAACTGCTATCGCACCCGAACGGGCGGCCGAGATCATGGCCGGGGAGCAGTCGAGCGGGACCTTTGTCGCGGTCCCGGGTGAGACGCCCGAACTCAAGGAGCGATCGGCTGCCCGCGTGACCCGGCTCGTGGTCGTTGACGAGTCGGTAGCAGCGCGCTCCCTCCCGTCGGCGCTCCCGCCGAAGCCCGGCGAGCGCGTCACCCGGGCGCTTGTCACCCTTTCATGGCCATTGGCTACCATCGGCCCCTCGCTGCCGAACCTCGTCGCGACCGTGGCCGGCAACCTGTTCGAGCTGAAGGATGTCAGCGGCCTGCGCCTGCTTGACATCCGCCTGCCTGCCGCCTTCGGCGCCGCCTATGCCGGTCCCCGCTTTGGGGTCGAGGGCTCGCGGCGGCTGGCCGACGTTCACGGCCGCCCGCTGATCGGCACCATCATCAAGCCAAGCGTTGGCCTCGATGCCGAGGGGACAGCGGCCATGGTCGAGGATCTCTGCAAGGCCGGAATCGACTTCATCAAAGACGACGAACTGCAATCAGATGGGCCCGACTGCCCGTTCGACCAGCGGGTCCGGGCCGTGATGCGCGTCATCAACGATCATGCGGACCGTACCGGCAAGAAGGTGATGTACGCCTTCAATCTGACGGGCGAGCTCGATCAAATGCGCTGCCGCCACGATCTCGTCCGGGATCTCGGCGGCACGTGCATCATGGCAAGCCTCAACTCGGTGGGCCTTGTTGGCATGATTGAGCTCCGCCGCTTCTCGGAGTTGCCAATTCACGCCCACCGCAACGGCTGGGGCTATCTGTCCCGCCACCCGCTGCTCGGCTGGTCCTACGTCGCCTGGCAGAAGCTCTGGCGTCTCGCCGGCGCCGACCACATGCACGTGAACGGTCTGCAAAACAAGTTCTCTGAGGACGATGACAGCGTGATCGCCTCGGCGCGGGCATGCCTGACGCCGATGTTCGATGACAAGCCGTGTACGGTGTTGCCGGTATTCTCCTCCGGGCAATCGGCGCGGCAGGTGCCCGGGACGTACGCGGGCCTGAACTCTACGGACCTGATCGTGACGGCCGGCGGCGGCATCATTGCCCATCCCGACGGGCCTGCGGCCGGCGTGAGGGCCATGCGCGAGGCTTGGAACGCAACGATCGCAGGTATCCCTCTCGAGGAGCGTGCAAGGACGCATCCTGAACTCGGCGCCGCCCTGGAGATGAAGGCGTGAGCCCGCACCGTCCCCTGCCGAAAGGGCCCCTCTTGGCGTTCTACGGCGACGACTACACCGGGTCTTCGGCTGCAATGGAGGCATTCGCCTTTGCCGGGTTAGACACCGTACTGTTCCTCGCCCCACCGACGCCGGAGCGACTGCAGGCCTTCGGCTCCTACCGCGGCATCGGTATTGCCGGCGTGGCACGCTCCCGTGGCCCCGTCTGGATGGACCAAAACCTGCCGCCTGTCTTCGAGCTGCTGCGTTCGCTTGGCACGCCCGTCGTGCACTACAAGGTCTGCTCGACCTTCGACTCCGCCCCTCACATTGGCTCGATTGGGCGGGCCATCGACATAGCGGCACGATTGTTCAACGGCTGGATCCCGATGCTCGTGGCCGACCCCGCGATGGGGCGATACCAGAGCCACGGCCACCTCTTCGCGCTCGCCCAAGGCAAGGGATACAGGCTCGACCGTCACCCGACCATGTCGAAGCACCCGGTGACGCCGATGGACGAGTCTGACCTCGGCCGTCACCTCGCCAAGCAGACCGACAAGCCTGTCGATCTCGTCGATTTTGTCGCGATGAAGCGCGGTCAAGCCGATGCGCGCCTCGCCGAGGCCCTCGCTTTTCGGCGCCAGAATCGTCTCACTCGACGTGCTGGACGAGGAGACGCTGGTTGAGGCAGGCCGTCTCGTCTGGGAGCGTGGCGGCGCACAAGTGTTTGCCGTGGGCTCGCAGGGCCTTGAAGCTGCCCTGGCAGCCTACTGGCGCAAATCGGGACTTCTGCCCGAGAGGAAGCTCACGTCTCCGGTCGGGAGCGTTGAACGCATCGCCTGCGTGTCGGGCTCGGTCTCACCGGTCACGGCGAGCCAGATTGCACATTCCATCATCCATGGCTTCAGCGGCATCCGCATCGACGCTACCAAGGCCGTCGACGAGCCCGCATGGCAGAACGAAATCGGGCGCGTAACCCGCGAGGCGCTGCGTGCACTCTCGGAAGGCAGCAACCCGCTCGTATTCACCGCGAGAGGCCCGGATGATCCGGCCGTTGCCGCTTTGCGGCAGGCGGTGAAGACCGCAGGCATCTCGGCCGAGACCGTGAACGACCACATCGGCACCGGACTAGGCCGCATCCTCGACGCGGTGGTGCGCGAGGCGAAGTTGACGCGGGCGGTCATCTCCGGCGGCGACACATCGAGCCACGCGGCCTCGATGCTGGGGATCGACGCGCTCACCGCCATCGCTCCCGTCGCGCCGGGCTCGCCGCTCTGCCGGGCCCATTCCACCAATCCCGCGCGCGACGGACTGCAGATTGCCCTCAAGGGCGGGCAGGTCGGCGGAGACGATTTCTTCTGCGCCGTGCGCGACGGAACATCGCAACGAAGTTGAACGACCGGCAACAACCCCGGAGGAGGACAGATGAGACTACAGGGAAAAATCGCACTGGTGACCGGCGGGGCTCGCGGCATCGGCCTTGCAATCGCCAAAGCCTTCGTCGCCGAAGGCGCGACGCCAGTCATCGCCGACATCAACACGCAGGGTGCCCGACAGGCCCTGGAAGCGCTTGGCGCATCCGACGGGCTCGCCCTTGAGGCGGACGTGGCCGACGTGACCTCGGTCCAAGAGATGGTGCAGGCCATCATCGATCGTTACGGCCGCATCGACATCCTCGTAAACAATGCCGGGATCGGCGGAAACAGACCGTTCCTCGATATCAAGCCGGACGAATGGAATCGGACAATCTCGATCAATCTGAGCGGGGCATTCTTCGTGGCACAAGCCTGCGCTCGCGAGATGGTCAAGCACCGGAGCGGGAAGATCATCAACATCGCCTCTCTCTCCGGCCAGCGCGGAGGCCACGGCCGCGCCGCATACGGGGCGGCCAAGGCGGGTCTCGCGCTCCTTACCAAGGTCATGGCGGTGGAGCTCGCGGAGTACGGCATCAACGTCAACAACATCGCGCCCGGCGCCATCGAGACCGAGATGGCGAAGTTCGCGCACGACCAGGCGACGCGCGCCGCTTACAACTACCTGATCCCTATGACGCGCTACGGAACGCCCGAGGAGATAGCCGACGCTGCGGTTTTCCTCTGCTCCGATGAGAGCCGGTACGTTCACGGGCACACGCTGAACGTGGACGGGGGCTTCCGGGCCGCTGGTCTCATGTTTCGCGGCGACAAGGCCGTCCCATCAAGCTGATCGAGTTCGATACCCAACAAATAGGCAAAACCAGGAGCAAACATGTCCACGATCGTAACGCGCCGCGGCTTCGCCGCGCTTGTGGGAGGCACGGCCATCTCCGCTGCGCTACCCATCCGCTATGCAAAGGCCGCCGAGTTCGCTTTCAAGGTTGGCACGAACGTGCCGGAGTCGCATCCGCTCAATGTGTATCTCCGCAAGGCCGCCGAACTGATCAAGACAGAGACCGACGGCCGGTTTGAGATGCAGATCTTTCCAAACAACCAGCTCGGTGCAGACACGGGCATGCTGTCCCAGCTCCGCTCCGGCGCTCTCGAAGGATTCCTCAACTCCGGCGTCAACGTGCTTTCCACGATCGTGCCGTCCGTCGCGATCTCCGGCCTCGGGTTCGCATTCAAGGATTATCCGGCCCTGTGGAAGGCACTCGACGGCAAGCTCGGGGCGCACCTGCGCGAACAGATCACGAAGAGCGGCATCGTCGTGCACGAGAAAATCTGGGACAACGGCTTTCGTCAGATCACCACCAACACCAAGCCGATCAAAACTCCCGGCGATCTTAACGGCATGAAGATCCGCGTTCCCGTTAGCGCACTTTGGACGTCACTGTTCAAGTCGCTCGGCGCGGCCCCGACAGGATTGAACTTCGCCGAGGTCTACTCTGCACTCCAAACCAAGATCGTCGACGGGCAGGAAAACCCACCTGCGATCATCTCGGCGGCGAAGCTGTACGAGGTCCAGAAATACTGCTCGCTCACCAACCACATGTGGGATGGCTGGTGGTTCCTGATGAACCGCCGCGCCTGGAACCAAGTCCCGGCCAGCATGCAGGAAAATGTGGCCAAGATCATCAACAACGCCTGCATGGCCGAGCGCGACGAGGTCGCGCGACAGAACGTCTCGCTGATCAAGGACCTGACCGCCGCGGGAATGGTCTTCAACGAAGTCGACCCGGCACCGTTTCAGGAAACCCTTTCGAAGGCCGGATTCTATAGCGAGTGGCGTTCCAAGTTCGGCGACGACGCCTGGGGCATGCTCGAGGATGCAGTCGGCAAGCTCGCCTGAGCAGCCCGCTGTCGACGCCAGCTGCGATACGGAAGGCTCGGCTTGGGACCGAAGATGGGTCGGGTGTCCAACGCTGAGTTGCGAAGTCGCCGTAAAACGTCATTCGGCGCCCGTCCGATCATGATCTGACACAGAAAACGACGAACATGGAGGGAACGATGCTTTTCGAAGCCAAGAGTGCTGCCGTGTCCGGCATAGCCAACCCGCGCCCACACAGGTGGGGATAGTTGCCATGACCCAGGTACACGGATTGGAAACCCAATCAGCAGAGACAGCTCTGTCGCATACGAAATGGACGACATCGATAGATACCGTCCTCCGACTCCTGGTGGAGGTCCCGGCGGCGCTACTCGTCGTCGCTGAGATCATCGTCCTGCTCGCCGGTGTCATCAGTCGTTATGTTTTTCATCAGCCGATCATCTGGACGGATGAACTCGCCTCGACCCTGTTCCTGTGGCTGGCCATGCTCGGCTCCGTCGCAGCGTTCCACCGTAACGAGCACATGCGCATGACCGCCATCGTCGCCATGCTGCCGCCGCGGGCGTGGCCCTTTGTCGACGTCGTAGCCACTGCAGCGGCACTCGCGTTCCTGCTCCTGGTTGTCGAGCCATCCTACGAGTTCGCTGCCGAAGAGGGGTTCGTCACCACGCCGGCACTGGAAATCTCTGGCGTCTGGCGCGCGGCGGCACTGCCGGTCGGGATCGGCTTGATGACTGTCATGGCGCTGCTGCGTCTGGTGCGTTTCGGCAATTGGCGCATGGTTGTTGGAGCCGTTGCTCTCATTGCGGGAATGATCGCGGTTCTGATCGTGCTGCAGCCCGTGTTGCGCGGACTTGGCAACCTCAACCTGCTGATCTTCTTCGTCGGACTTCGTCGCCATCATGGTGTTCGCCGGAGTTCCGATCGCCTTCTCCTTCGCCCTGGCGACATTTGGCTACATCGCCCTGACCACCAGTACACCGACGATGGTCGTGGTGGGCCGGATGGACGAGGGCATGTCGCACATCATCCTGCTCGCGGTCCCGCTGTTCGTGTTTCTCGGCCTGCTCATCGAGATGACCGGAATGGCACGGGCCATGGTGGGCTTTCTGGCGAGCCTGCTAGGACATGTGCGAGGGGGATTACACTACGTGCTGGTCGGCGCGATGTATCTGGTCTCCGGTATCTCCGGATCGAAGGCGGCAGATATGGCGGCCGTCGCGCCTGTGCTTTTCCCCGAGATGCAAGATCGCGGCGCCAAGCCGGGCGACCTGGTAGCGCTTCTCTCGGCCACCGGCGCCCAGACCGAGACGATTCCGCCAAGCATCGTGCTGATCACCATCGGCTCCGTCACGGGAGTGTCCATCTCGGCCTTGTTCACGGGCGGGCGCTTCTGCCCGGATTGGTGCTCGGCCTCACTCTGTGCGGAGTGGTCTGGTGGCGCTATCGGAATGAAGACCTCAGCCATGTCAAACGGGCCAGCAAGCGCGAGATCGGGCGGACCTTCCTGATTGCCCTGCCGGCTATTGCTCTTCCATTCATCATTCGGGCAGCGGTCATCGAAGGCGTGGCCACAGCCACCGAGGTCTCGACGATCGGGATTGTCTACTCGGTCCTGGCCGGCCTGCTGATCTATCGTCGCTTCGATTGGCGTCGGGTCGGACCGATGCTCGTGGAAACCGCCGCACTCTCGGGGGCGATCCTGCTGATCATCGGCGCGGCGACAGGCATGGCCTGGGCGCTGACCCAGTCCGGATTCTCGAGCCTGCTGGCTTTGGCCATGACGGGGCTGCCCGGCGGTGCGGCGACATTTCTGGCGGTGTCGATCCTGGCCTTTATTGTCCTCGGCAGCGTTCTCGAAGGCATTCCGGCAATCGTGCTGTTCGGTCCGCTCATGTTCCCGATCGCCCACCAGGTGGGTGTGCACGAAGTGCATTACGCGATGGTGGTGATCCTGGCCATGGGAATCGGCCTGTTCGCGCCGCCGTTTGGCGTCGGCTACTACGCGGCCTGCGCGATCAGCCGTATTCATCCTGATCAAGGCATGAAGCCGATCATCGCGTACATCGCTGCGTTGGCGGTCGGGCTGATCGTGGTCGCGGCCGTACCATGGATCTCGACCGGTTTCCTGTGACGACATGATCAAGACGTTTTCAGCCTCTTGGGCTGAGCCGCCTTCCGGACGCCAACTGCTGCCGGGGAAGGCGGCTCTTGGGCACAAAGCGGACCGCTTGTCGCGCAGTAGTGGCGGGCGGTGGAGGAACCATCGGACGAGACTTTCCTGATCTCTGACGGTATATGTAACTGTGCCGTGCCAGCACGAGCAGCGGCGATTTCCGCCACGCATTTAGAGCTATTCAGTCGATTGACTCCGATAGGTAGCGGAATGGTCAACCTTCCGAGCGGCGCAAATTATTCTGTGAATTCAGGACCGAATAATTTCGGCAGGTATACCGTCGGGATTTGTCCGTCAGACGTGAAGATTTGTCCTTGTAGATCAACGGTGAAACGTCGTCCGAAACTATTGAGTGGGAGTAGGCGAACGGCTGCAATCGCGTAGCGTGGCGTGGATTCTTGTGAGACTTTTCTCGCCAGTTTTCATTCCGTGGGTGGCCCGCGAGCTGTGTACGTCCGTCTAACTCGATCGAGCTCCGCGATTCCATCGCGCATTCACGAGCAGAGTATTGTAGCGCGTTGCAGCGTACAGAAGGGCCGGAGAGCTTTATTGCCAGAGGCAACGATTGAACTGGCACAGAGCTCGACGAGGTGGCCCTTTCCACGTTGACAATCGGGTGTGCGAGGTTTAAACGGTACCTCGTGCGAGGAGCGCACGAAAAATCCAACGACGTAGCTGGGCATCTGGTCTTGGCGCGTCGTTTTTGCGTTTTTAGGAACAATCAATAATCCCAAGCTGGTGCTCGGCTCAAAATTCGGAGCGGACACCATGAGACGCGCTTATTTTGGTATCTACCTTTCTGCAGCAGTCGCGCTGCTGGCCGGCACGCAGGCCCAGGCCCAGACGAAGATCGGCGCTATTTTTGACCTGACCGGCGGTCTGAACATCTATGGCATTCAGCAGAACAATGCCCTGAAGCTGGCGGTCGAGACCATCAACGCCAAGGGAGGCGTGCTCGGCAAGCCGATCGAGGTCGTCGGCTACGACGCGCAATCCGAGCTGAGCAAATATACCCAGTATGCGAACACGGTGGTCCTGCGGGATCGTGTGAGCGCACTGTTCGCCGGGCTCACTAGCTCGTCGCGCGAGGCGATCCGGCCGATCATCCGCAAGGCCAACATCCCTTACTTCTATGGATCGCTCTACGAAGGCGGCGCCTGCGACAAGCAGACCTTCGTCACGGGACCGTCCGCCTCGCAGCAATTGTCGGTGCTCATCGACTGGGCTGTGAAGAAGTACGGCAAGCGGATCTACATCATGGCGCCCGATTACAACTTCGGGACGATCTCGGCGCACTGGGTCAGGGAATATGCAAGGAAGGCCGGTGCGGAGGTCGTGGGCGAGGACTTCCTGGCGCTCACGGTCACGGACTACGCGCCGACCATCCAGAAGATCCAGTCGGTCAAGCCTGACTTCGTCGTTGCGCTGCCGGTCGGTGCCAACCAGACCGGCTTCCTCGAGCAGTTTGCGGCCGCCGGCCTCAAGGACAGGATCGGCGTCGTCTCGACCAATTACGGCTCGGGCAACCAGCAGGTCGTGGTGTCGCCTGCTGCCGGCAAGGGCCTCATCGCGGACCAGGGCTACTTCCAGGTCGTCGACAATCCGGCGAATGCCGAATTTCTGAAGCTGTGGACCGCGAAATACGGCAGCGACACGCCGGTCATCTCGGAAGCTGTCGATATCTGGAACGCCGTGCATCTTTGGGCGGCAGCGGTCAACAAGGCCGGGGCGGCCCAGACGGCTCCGGTCATCGCGGCGCTCGAGAGTGGCCTGAGCTTCGAGGCACCGAACGGCACCGTGAAGCTCGAGCCGAAGTCGCACCATCTGCGCCAGAACATCTACATCGTCGAGGGCGATGACAGGCATGGCTTCAAGGTCGTCGAGACGTTCAGGGATGTCGCGCCGGCCTATGAGAACGAGAAGTGCGACCTGGTCGCAAACCCCACGCTCGCCCAGCATTTTGCACCAGAGAGCAAGTAGACGTCGAGGGGCGCGCGCCATCAAACCGCGCGCCCTCGCGTCGTTATTTGACGATTGGCCTGAACCAGTTCGATAATAAGACTAGACACCGGTTGCAGCGTGTGGTTCGATAATAGAACCATATAAGATATCAGGGAGGAAGCTAAATGATATCCCGCATCAATCTGTCCGGTTCGAACGGGCGTGCTTCGCGCAGCAGGAAGCGCAAGGACAACAGTCGGGGGTCGTGGGCAAGGCTGTTGCGCGTTGGCGCATTGACGGTGGCTGCCACATTCTGTCTTGCGGGAAAGCCAGTGCATGCCGAAGGCGGGATCAGGATCGGCGCCATTTTCGACCTGACCGGCGGTCTGAACATCTACGGCATTCAGCAGAACAATGCCCTGAAGCTGGCGGTCGAGACCATCAACGCCAAGGGAGGCGTGCTCGGCAAGCCGATCGAGGTCGTCGGCTACGACGCGCAATCCGAGCTGAGCAAATATACCCAGTATGCGAACACGGTGGTCCTGCGGGATCGTGTGAGCGCACTGTTCGCCGGGCTCACTAGCTCGTCGCGCGAGGCGATCCGGCCGATCATCCGCAAGGCCAACATCCCTTACTTCTATGGATCGCTCTACGAAGGCGGCGCCTGCGACAAGCAGACCTTCGTCACGGGACCGTCCGCCTCGCAGCAATTGTCGGTGCTCATCGACTGGGCTGTGAAGAAGTACGGCAAGCGGATCTACATCATGGCGCCCGATTACAACTTCGGGACGATCTCGGCGCACTGGGTCAGGGAATATGCAAGGAAGGCCGGTGCGGAGGTCGTGGGCGAGGACTTCCTGGCGCTCACGGTCACGGACTACGCGCCGACCATCCAGAAGATCCAGTCGGTCAAGCCTGACTTCGTCGTTGCGCTGCCGGTCGGTGCCAACCAGACCGGCTTCCTCGAGCAGTTTGCGGCCGCCGGCCTCAAGGACAGGATCGGCGTCGTCTCGACCAATTACGGCTCGGGCAACCAGCAGGTCGTGGTGTCACCGGCGGCCGGCAAGGGGCTCGTCGCGGACCAGGGCTACTTCCAGGTCGTCGACAATCCGGCGAATGCCGAATTTCTGAAGCTGTGGATCGCGAAATACGGCAGCGACACGCCGGTCATCTCGGAAGCTGTCGATATCTGGAACGCCGTGCATCTTTGGGCGGCAGCGGTCAACAAGGCCGGGGCGGCCCAGACGGCTCCGGTCATCGCGGCGCTCGAGAGTGGCCTGAGCTTCGAGGCACCGAACGGCACCGTGAAGCTCGAGCCGAAGTCGCACCATCTGCGCCAGAACATCTACATCGTCGAGGGCGATGACAGGCACGGCTTCAAGGTCGTCGAGACCTTCAGGGACGTCGCGCCGGCCTATGAGAACGAGAAGTGCGACCTGGTCGCAAACCCCACGCTCGCCCAGCATTTTGCACCGGAGAGCAAGTAGACGTCGAGGGGCGCGCGCCATCAAACCGCACGCCCCGTCGTTGGAGGAAGGGTTGATTATGGAACTGGATTACTTGGCAACCGTGTTGCTGTCGTCGTTGTCGAGCGCGTCGATCCTCTTGATCGCGACAATTGGCCTTGCGGTCGTATTCGGGTTGATGGGGGTTATCAATCTTGCGCATGGTGAGTTTCTGATGATCGGGGCCTATGCAGCCCTGACGGCCACCCGATACGGAGTCCCGTTCATCTTCGCGATCCCGATTGCCGTTCTTGTCACCATGGCCATCGGTGCGGCTGTCGAAGTACTGATCATCCGCCGTCTCTACGGTCGCCTGTTTGACACGATGCTGGCGACCTGGGGGCTCAGTATCGCGTTCTATCAGCTTGCGGTCATGATCTTCGGTACGGTTACGCCGGGCATCGGTATGCCGCAGTACAGCCTGAAGATCGGCAACTATAGTCTCGCTGGCTATCCGCTTCTGATGATCGGCGTCGCCATGCTCGCGACGCTTTTCGTCTACGTCCTCATGACGCACACTGTGTACGGCATGAAGGCGCGCGCAGCGATCCAGATGCCGGAGATGGCACGCGCAATCGGCATCGAGTCGTATCGCGTCAATACGCTCACGTTTGCGATCGGATGCGGCCTCGCGGGTTTTGCAGGTGCCGTTCTGCTACCTATCGTGCCGGCGACCCCCTCCATGGGCTTCGCCTTTGTCATCAAGGCGTTTCTTACCGTCGTGGTGGCTGGTCCGGTGACGCTGACCGGCAGCGCGCTGACAGCGATCGGGCTCGGCGGCGGTGCCTCCATGACGGCGAGCTTCATGACTTCGGTAGCAGGCGACGCCTTCTTCTTTCTGATCACTGCGTTCCTCCTCTGGCTTTATCCGCTCGGGATAACGGCCAGGTGGCGCAGCAAGATGTGAGACGGGCCATGAATCTGTCCTTGAAAGAACCGCGTATATCAACCCTGGCGATACCAGCTCAGGATCAGGTCCGGACGGCACAGGAAGTGGGTTGCGATATGGGGCTGTCCGAAAAAATCTACCGGAACGCCGGCCTGATCTTTCCGCTTCTGGCGACAGGCGGGGCACTCACAGGCGCAGGCTTCATTGATCCCTATCTGGCATACGTTGCTACGTCCTGGGTGATCTTTGGTTTGCTCGGTCTCAGCCTTGATCTTGTCTGGGGGAGAGGCGGCCTGCTGTCTCTTGGACAAACCGCCTTCTACGGTCTCGGCGGCTATTTCGGCAGCATCATTGCCATCAACATGGCGCCACTGACGGGCAACACGCTTGTCTGGAGCCTTCCGGCTGGCGCCATCTTCGGAGCTGCCAGTGCGGGTGCACTCGGTTCGATTATCTTCCTTGCGCGCATGGGACCGTTGCAGGCGACGATCCTTTCCTACACTTTTACGCTGCTTTTGTGGTCGCTGACACAATCCTTCAAGATCACGATCGGGCACGCGGTGGTCGGCGGCGACAATGGCCTGTCGAACATCCCGGGCGTGGTACCCGGATTCGGGCAAGGTGCGGAATCCGCCGGTCCCGTCGAAGTGTTCGTCACGGTCGTCATTGTGTCAGCTGCAATTTACTTCCTGTGCTGGTGGCTGATGCGCGGTACGTTCGGCCGCGTCATCGACTGCATTCGAATTGACCCGCAGAAGACGGAACTTCTCGGCTACGATATTCGCAAATATCAGGTCGCCAGTTTCTCCCTCGCAGGAGCAATCGCCGGGCTCGCAGGCGCGATGTTCGGGGCCTGGGCCAATTACCTCAACCCGTCGATTTTCTCGGTTCAGGAAGCGCTCCTCGTGCCGATCTATGTACTGGTCGGCGGTCTGGGTACGCTGGCGGGGGCCTTTGTCGGTGCTTTCGCGATCGGTGGCCTGTCCTACTACCTGGGCGGCGGGGCCGTCGGCGGCCAGACGACGCTGATCCTCGGCATCGTCCTGATCCTGCTGGTTCTCTTTCTGAAGAACGGTCTGGTAGGCGCTGTCGGCGAGCTCTGGCGAAGAACGCTTCCGGACCCGAATGCGGCAGCCCGCGACGCCGGCGCCGTTTTAATTGATCCCGCTGTGCTCGAAGGCATTCTTGTTGAAGCCGAGGAGCAGGCGGGGCCGGCAAAGCGTCTTGCGACTGTCGATCTCTACAAGCACTTCGGTGGCGTCATCCCGGTCAACAAGGTAGCGCGCACCTTCGAGCCCGGACGACCATATTCGCTGATCGGGCCGAATGGCGCGGGAAAGAGTTCGTATCTGAAGGTCTGCGTCGGCATCTACATGCCCGGAGGCCGGATCAGTGACGGTCGGCGACGTGGATGCGACGAACGCGCCAATCTTCGAACGCGTTCGTCAGGGTGTCGGCGTGAAGAACCAGAAGCCACAGATATTCGGCGAACTGACTGTGGATGAGAACCTGTCGATTGCTGCCTTTGCCCGTACTCGCGACCGGCAGGCAGCGGCTGATGTGAGCCGCCGGATACTTGCCATGCTGGGTTTCGAACGGCAGGCAAAAGTCCAGGCTTCGGCTCTCTCGCACGGACAGCAACAATGGCTGGACATCGGCATGGTGCTTTGTCTCGCACCCCGCGTCGTACTGCTCGACGAGCCGGCGGCCGGTATGACAAATGAAGAAACACGCGAGCTCTCGTCTCTCGTTCGGACCCTTGCACGGCACACGACTGTGATTGTCGTGGAGCACGATATGGAGTTCGTCAGAACTCTCGAAGGTCACGTCACGGTGCTCCATCAGGGGCAGGTCTTCGCAGAAGGCGACATAGCTGCACTGCGCACAGATGATCGCGTTCTCGACATCTATCTCGGGAGGCGCGAGCATGTTTAGGGTTGTCAACGCGACCGGCGGATACGGGAAGACTGTCATTATCCGTGATGTCTCGATCACGGTAGAGAAGGCCGAGATCGTTGCGTTGCTGGGACGCAACGGCGTCGGGAAGTCCACGCTGATGCGTTTCGCCATGGCCCTGATCCCGGCATTTTCGGGCCATGTCGAGATTGATGGCCATAGCGTGCCAGAATCGCCTGCCAGGCGCGCGAAGGCGGGCGTCGGCTATGTGCCGCAAGGCCGGTACGTCTTCCCCCGGATGACGGTTACGGAGAATATCGCAGTCGCGGCTGAAACCAATGGCCACAGCGGCCGCGTGGCAGTGGAATCTGCCCTTCGGGAATTTCCGATGCTCCGCCCGAAGGCGGATGATCTTGCCGGCGGCCTGTCTGGCGGGCAGCAACAGGTGCTGGCTCTTGCCCGCGCCTTGGCGACCGGGCCGAAGATACTGCTCCTCGACGAGCCTACCGAGGGGGTCCAGCCATCAATCATCGACGAGATGGCCGGTATCCTGAAGCGCATCAACCGCGAGCGCGGGGTTGCCATTCTGGTCGCAGAACAGGATCTCGATTTTTGCCTGTCGATCGCTACGCGTGCGTACGTCATGGAGAAGGGCAGTGTGCGGCTCGAGACTGATCGCGAGAGTTTGCGGGCCGACAGGAAACTGCAGCAACAATTGCTCGGAGTCTGACTATGCGCGAAATGTCCGGATCCATGTCAACAGGATTGACCGAGGAGCAACATGAGCAAATCGCCGCGACCCTGAAGCGAATCCGCGAAGGCCTCGACTGCGCGGATCGCCTGATCGGGGCCGAACCATCTCACTTCTTTATTCCCGGAACACAGGACGCGACGCAACCGTGATGCAGACCCTTACCCAACAGATCGAAGCGCTCGCGTCCGGCGTCAGTTCGCCTTCGAAACTCGCCGCCGGCGCCCTCGAGCTGGCGGCGCGACATTCCGATCTTAATGCTTTCGTAGCCCTCGATCCTGACCTTGTCATGAGGCAGGCGAGGGAGGCCGACGAGCGGCGGCAAGGAGGCAGGCCCATGAGCGCGCTCGACGGGGTGCCGATCGCCATCAAGGATAACTACCTCACTGAGGACTATCCGACGACCGCCTGCTCCAGGGCATTGCCGCTGGAGCGTCAGGGGCGGGACGCCACAATCGTTGCAAATCTTCGCAAGGCAGGGGCGGTTATCTTTGCGAAGACCAACATGCATGAGTGGGCATATGGCGCGACAAACTCGGCCTCCAGCTTCGGCGCGACCCGGAATCCCCGCAACCGTGATCACATTACGGGAGGCAGCAGCGGCGGCTCCGGCGCTGCAGTCGCGGCCGGTATCGTTGCAGCTGCGCTCGGCAGCGACACTGGAGGTTCGATCCGTATTCCGTCCGGAGCCTGTGGCATCTACGGCTTCAAGCCGAGCTATGGCCGGGCCTCCCGCCACGGGGTTCTTCCACTTAGCTGGTCCCTCGACGCCCCGGGGCCGATCACGGCGGCACTTGACGATATCATCCACCTGATGCCGTTCATCTGCGGCGAGGACGCGAACGATCCTGCCACCTTGCGGTCTCCCGCTTTCGGACCTGTCGAACGCCTCGACAGGCCTCGGCTGATCAATCTGGCAGGCGAGGGGCTAGAGCGCTCCGATGATGTTGATCGAAGCTTTCTGTCGGCGCTTCGACACTCGGGAGCCGACGTTACCAATCGCGAGCTGGAGGGAGTTTCGTCGTACTTTGCAGCGTGGGAAGCGATCCTCCATTGCGAAGCATCTTCATATCACGCTGAGCTCCTTGCCCGAAATCCGTCAGGGTTCAGCGCCCTGACCAGGGCACATCTCGAGGCCGGAACCCGGATCTCCGGCGTCGAGCTGTTGAAAGCCCAGCGAATTCGTGGCCAACTCACCACGCAGCTGAACGGTCTTGGTGACTGGGATGCGCGTCGTGCTTCCGACCTTGCCGGTCGTTGCTCCGAAGATCGGAGACGACTGGCAGACCTTTGGCGGCCGGCGGGTGACGACGCAGGATAGCATGACCTGGTTCTGCTGGATCGGAAACCTGGCGGGACTTCCCTGCATTTCGATCCCGTGCGGAAGTTCGTCCGAAGGACTGCCCGTCGGCATGATGTTGATGGGACAGTATGGTCAGGACGAACGTCTTCTGGCCGTTGCACAATGGATGGATCGACGGATCAACATGGACGCATGACGATGGACGGAGAGACGGTCAAACTAGGCGTCCTGTTCTCGCAGACCGGGCCGATGGCTGTGACGGAGAACGCGAATATCGAAGGCGTTCTCATTGCCTGCGATGAGATCAACGCTAGCGGCGGTATCAATGGCCGGCCCCTCGAGCCGGTAATTGCCAATCCGGCTGGCGATGACCGGCGATATGAGGAATTGGCTACTGATCTCCTGCTTCGTCAGCGCGTCCGTGCAATTGTGGGGTGCTGCCTGTCGACCAGCCGAAAGAAGGTCGTGCCCGTCGTCGAGCGCTATAACGGCGTGTTGCTCTATCCATCTGTCTATGAGGGTTTCGAGTATTCTCCCAATGTGATTTACGGAGGGGCCGTTCCGAACCAGGTGATTGTCCCGCTACTGGAGTATCTATTCGCCAGTTTCGGGAAGCATGTCGGCCTGATTGGATCCGATACCCTGTACGCGCGCGAGATCAACCGCATCGTCAAGGAGTTTCTCACCGAGAGTGGCGGAAAAGTCGTCGGGGAGGTTTACCTTCCTTTCGCGACCACAAGAGAACGCTTTGAGCCGTTCCTCGAACAACTCGTTGCGAAGGAACCGCAAGCGATCATTTCAACCGTCGTCGGCGAAGATACCGTCGTCCTGTACGAGGCCTTCAACAAGGTCCGGCAAGGACGCAACGTTCCGATCGCGTCGCTCACCACAACGGAATCGGAGCTGGCCAGCATGTCGCCAGAGGCGCGTGCCGGCCATCTTTCAGCATTGACGTATTTCGGCTCGCTGGACACGCCGCAGAACCCAGAGTTCGTCGCCGCCTATCAAAAGCGATATGGCCTCGACAAGGTACCGGGTGTCTACACAGAAGCCGGCTATGCGCTCGCCCACATGTTTGCAGATGCAGTAAGGCAGGCCGGAGACTCCGATAGCGAGTCCATCCTTCCGATCCTGTCCGGCGCTGTATTCAGGGGGCCTGCGGGGGACAAGGTGATCGATCTCGACAATAACCACTTCCTGATGCGACCGATGATCGGCAGGGCTTCCGAGAACGGCAGCTTCGAGATTGTGTGGAAGAGTGCAGGGGCTGTCCGGCCAGATCCCTATCTGATTTCGTACGATCGTTCCCTGGTCGCGTGAGGCTTGAGGATGAGCGACCGCATTTCACTGAACGATCAGGACCTGCTTCGGCGGTTGCGTCGGATGCGGGTCCTCGTCATTCATCCTGACGATGAGGAACGCGCACTGTTTCTCGCGCACATCAAGCGCATCGGGTGCCAGGTCGAGGGCGTCTGGCCCGCGCCCGAGACATTGCCTTCCTATGTTGATGTCGTCCTGTTCCTCGTCAATCCGGGCCGCGACGGGAAGACCCCGGGCTGGATGACCATGTCTGATGCCGTCGCAAGAATAGGCATCATCGCGTACGAGACGCCGGAGATACTCAGCGAACTTCATAGCCTGAATGTCCACGGCGTAATCTCCAAGCCGATCCGCATCTTCGGCGTCCTGGCGGCACTAACCACTGCGGTCAGTCTCGCCAGTCACGAAGCGCGCCTGAAGCAGCGCATCAAGTCTCTGGATGAGACCCTGAAGGCGAGACGGAAGATCGAGAAGGCTGTCGAGATACTGACCACCACGCGCAATATCCCGCACGAAGAAGCCTATCGCCGGCTGCGGGAGAAGGCGATGAACTCGAACACGACGATCGCACTGGTGGCAGAGGCTATCATCGCATCAAGCGACATCTAGACGCTGGTCGGGTCTTCGACTCCTGTTTTGGCTCCGGTTCGTCAGCGCTGCGCAGCCCGGCGCGCACCGGTTTTCCGTGGTGTGTCGAGGTCAACTGCCTTGCGGACAAAAGTCATGGATGCGTCAAGCTCCTTGCCGTCGCGTCCCTGCAGTGAAAGCCTCGGCACGCGTTTCCCGCTCACTTTCTCCGTAAGGATCGAATGGCGTTCCGCCTTGCCGAAGCAATGGTCCTCGGCCCATTGCCGCAGGCTCACAGTTACCAGAAAGAGATCCCGGCCCTTTCTTGTCAGCACATACTCCTGGTAGCCGCCTTCGTCGGAGACCGGGGCCGTTTCCAGAACGTCGATCGAGACCAGATGTTTGAGGCGGGCAGTCAGAATCCCCTTCGAGATTCCAAGGCTCTTCTGGAATTCGGTGAATCGCCGGACTCCGTCGAAAGCGTCGCGGATGATCAACAGGGACCACCAGTCACCGATTTCGTCCAGAGCCCTCGCTACCGGACATTCCACGTCTCCCAGACTCGTTCTTTTCATGATCGCTCCAGACTCGAAATTGCGTCTGGTACTAAAATAGGACTAGACAAGCGCCTGCGCAAGTGGTTCGATAATAGAACCAAATGCATCGGAGTAACGACATATGACAACTGCAACTGCCAGCGCTTCCGAACCGGGTGCCGGGGCCAAGCGCAAGAGTGCCGCCCGTGTAGCGGTAGTCCAGTTTAACCCACAGGTCGGCCTGGAAAATCTGGAGGCGAATGAGACTGCTGTTCGCAAGCGCCTTCAGCAGGCGGTCTCGGAAGGAGCCAATCTGATCGTGCTGCCTGAATTGGCGACGACAGGCTATTGCTTCGATTCGCGTGCGGAGGCTTTCGCGCATGCCGAGCCAGTGCCCGAGGGGCGGACTATTCGCGGTTGGGAAACGTTTGCCAAACAGCATCAGGTCTATATCGTCGGCTGCCTGCCCGAACTGGAAGGGCATCAGCTGTTCGATACTGCTGTTCTGGTGGGGCCGGACGGCTACATCGGCAAGTACCGCAAGACGCATCTCTGGAACGAGGAAAAGCTGTTCTTCACGCCAGGCAATCTGGGCTATCCGGTTTTTGAGACGCGGATCGGCCGGATCGGTCTCCTGGTATGCTGGGACATCTGGTTTCCGGAAGCCGCGCGTATCGTTAGCCAGCTGGGTGCCGACATTATCTGCATCCCGACCGGCTGGGTGTGGACGCCGCCGCCGCTCTACGATGCAAGCGGTACCTGCATGGCGGCGTATCTCACCATGACTGCGGCCCACGCAAACAACGTCTTCATCGCAACTGCCGACCGGATCGGCACCGAACGCGGCGCCGGCTTTATGGGAAATTCCCTCATCGCAGGCACCAATGGCTGGCCGATTGGCCGGATCGCCGGACCTGAAGAGGACACGATCCTGTACGCCGATATCGACGTCGTCGAGGCCCGAACCGCGCCGATCTGGAACAAGCTGAACGACCTGGTGAGAGACCCGTCGTACCGATCTCTACGATCAGTTGCTCGGCTTCCGCGGAGCGCCGGCACTTCCCCGATAGCAATGCGATGCCCGCCGGGGCGCGTGGGCCAGAAGGGGCGCGCGCCCGCGGCTATCGATCCTGGCGTTTCGCCAGCACTGAAGAGGTGAACGATGCCCTACCTGCAAATCGACGTGCCGGGACGTTACCCGGCCGAGCAAAAACAGCGCCTGGCCAGGCGCTTTGGCGAAATCTATGCCGATATCATGCAAGCAGACATCAGGCGGATCTCTGTGGCCGTTCGCGAGCTGTACGACGGCGGCATCTGGCGTTGTACTGCAGGTGAGCCGTACGAGGCAGCCCTGCTGATGTGTGACATCCGGAAGGGGCGCCCACCCGAGCAACGGGAACGACTGGCGCGCGCGCTTGTCAACGCGTGCCTGGAAATACTAGAGCTGCGGACAGATCAGGTGAACGTTGAGTTCACGCAGCACTCCGGGGATGAAATGTATCACCCGCTTGCTCGGCGGGCTCAGCAAAGACTGGTCCGCCAATGAAGCGCAATGAACAACCGAACGGACTGTCATCCGGTGCGTCTGAAATTCGAGCTCTGGCAGCCGGACTGTCCGCGGGACAGGCCAGCAGTATCGACCTCGTGGAAGAATGCCTCGACCGCATCAAGGACCCGGCGGGCGAGGGCGCCAGAACATTCATCAAGGTCTGGGATCGGGCGGCGCGGCTTGCCGCAGCTGCCTTCACCCCGGAAAGGATCGGTGAGACTCGTTCGCTGGTCGCAGGACTTCCGGTCTCGGTGAAGGACCTGTTCGACGTCAAGGGCGAGGTGACGCTGGCCGGCGCTCCGGCACGGGACGATGCGGCGCCAGCTGCATCCGACGCTCCTGTAATCAGCCGGCTCAAATCGGCGGGCGCTGTCCTGATCGGGCGCACGAATATGACGCAGTTTGCCTATTCGGCGGTTGGGCTGAACCCGCATTTTGGCACGCCCGGCAATCCCTGGGATTCGCTCCCGTACACCCGGAGGATCCTCTTCAGGGGCAGCAGTTTCGGTCGCAGATCGTATGGCGGTTGCATCCATCGGATCCGATACCGTCGGATCTATCCGCGTACCTGCTGCCTTTTGTGGAGTAGTTGGCTTCAAGCCTACCCAACGTCGGGTGCCCCGCGACGGTGCAATTCCGTTGTCGACGACCCTGGACACAGTTGGCCCGCTGGCGCGGTCGGTCGAGGACTGCGCGCTGGTCTTCGGTGTCATTGCCGGCGAAGAGGTGCGTCCAACGGACGGCTTCGATCTCACCAGTCTGCGGTTCGCGATTCCGAAAGGAAGGATGCTGGAGGGGCTCGATCCTGAGGTGGCAAGCGCCTTTGCGCGCGCATGCAGCATGGCGTCCCGTGCGGGCGCCAGAATTCTCGAGATCGATGTGCCAACGCTGGACGTGTTCCAGACCCTGAATCCGAACGCAACCATCCAGGCGGTTGAGTCGATGGCCTGGCACCGCGATCTGATCGGCCGAAGGGGCGCCGAATACGACCCGAACGTGAGAGCGCGCATCGAGGCCGGGGACCGGATCGCAGCGACTGCATACGCCGATTGCCTGATGCGTCGAGAACCATTGTCACACGAGCTGGATCACCTTACCGCGGGCTTCGATGCCCTGATCATGCCGACTGTCCCGATCATCGCTCCGTCAATTGCGACTTGCATGCGTGACGAAGGCAGCGTCCGGGCCCGGATCATCAGGAACACGTCCCCGTTCAACTACTTCGATCGCCCATCGATAAGCATCCCGATACATGAGCCGGGAAGTGCCCCGGTCGGCTTGATGCTGGTCGGCCAACGCGACGAAGACTGGAAACTGCTGGCCATAGCTCGTGCTCTCGAAACCGGGAGAGGGAGGTGAACACCGGGAGCGAATGCACGCCGTCGGAGTCCTGGGGCGTTCCAAATGCCCGGCCCGGGCGAACCAACTGCCAGCAGCTGCGGCGAGACCATCCTGTTGCGCTGCGGCAGACCAGGATTCCGGCGGGCAATCGGCTGTCGACATGGCAGCCGGGAGAACGATAATGAAACTATCCTTGCCGGGTGAGAAGTGGAGCTGACTCAAAAGAACGGAAACGGTCACCCTGTCCTCATAGATTTTCATCGAGAGGATCATATTGCATGACGAGTGATGCAGGGCTCTATTTTGATCGAACGCCAGTGCATGATCTTGCCGCGTTGCTTCATTCATACAATGTTGACGAATTTAACTCGCCGTATCGATCAACTGTGCCGCTATTGGCGCTCGTGAAAGACGAACGGAACACGTTTCGCAAAGTATTGAGTGTTTGTCAGGTGTCGATGCCGGTGGACCTTCATTTTGAGTTCAAGGTCGATCATCAGTCGAAGGGGCGAGGGGCGCCGTCACACACCGATCTCATGGCAATCTCCGAGGACGTATGCATTGCTATCGAGTCCAAGTGGACCGAGCCTTCTTACGATACTGTCGGTACCTGGCTTTCTAAAGGGCGGCGACTTACCGAACCGGGAGAAAGTGCTTAAGGGGTGGCTGGCCTTGATGAGGCTCGAGTGCGCGCCGCAATCGCTCGAAGAAATCGCGGATTGCGAGTATCAAATGCTGCATCGGGCAGCATCAGCATACGCTGCTGCGTCTTCTTTCGCTACGAAAAAGCGTCCGATGCTCGCATACCTCAAATTCACTTCGCCGGAAACGCCGGTTTTTGCTGCATCGACGGAATACTATGTTGATGCCTTGACGTTGCTCCACAAGCTACTGCGTCCAATGGATCTCCAGACCTATCTGGTTGAGATGAAAATGGCACCGAGCGAGCATTTCAGACTGATTGCAGATCGTCCTAAAGCAAACCCTGCAACGGGAGTTGCTGTTCGAGGCGCATTGCAGGAGACTTCATTGTTCAGCTTCTCGGGCGACAAGGTGTACCGGATCGGGACCTAGGCAACACAAGGTGGGCATCCTTCCGCCGCCCGGCTGAACGACCCTGTTGGGGACGAGTAGCAGCGGGACGTGCCAACTTGCGAGCGGTCATTTCAAAGCCGTCCACTCGCGTGCAGATGGCGGAGGCGCACAATGAATGAACCAGTCTCAAAGCATTATACCTTTGTCCCAGGGCGAAAACTCTTCTTCCCCGTAGCCCAGCCGTTCGCTGGCAGTTTTCTGTCCGGAGGCGGTCGCTAAGATCAAATCGAATATCCTTTTGCCGGCCCCTTCGATTGTCTCCGTTCCGTCCAATATGGTGCCGCAGTTAACATCCATGTCGTCGGGCATGCGCTGGTAAAGCGGCGTGTTGCTCGCCAGTTTCAGCGAAGGAATCGGCTTGCACCCGAAGGCTGATCCGCGCCCGGTCGTGAAGCACAGGACATTTGCTCCTCCTGCGACCTGCGCTGTCGCGCCGACAGGGTCGAACGCCGGCGCGTCCATGAAAACCAGACCCTTTTCCGTCACGCGCTCGGCATAGTCGTAGACCTCCACGAGATTGGTGGTGCCGCCCTTGGCCATTGCGCCAAGGGATTTTTCAATGATGTTCGTGAGGCCGCCGGCCTTGTTGCCGGGGGACGGGTTATTGTTGATCTCCATTCCGTGACTGGCAGCAAATTCTTCCCACCACTTCACGCGCGCAGTGAGCTTTTCTCCAACTTCTCGCCGAACGGCACGCCGGGTCAGGATATGTTCGGCCCCATAGCACTCTGTCGTTTCAGACAGAATTGCAGTTCCACCGTGAGCGACGATCAGATCAACAGCAGCTCCCAGTGCGGCGTTCGCACTGATTCCGGAGTACCCGTCTGATCCACCGCACTGAAGCGCAACTTTCAATTCACTTGCCGGTACCGGCGTCCGTTGAATGTTGTTCGCCCGCTCCAGGCTTGCCTCAATGCGTTCAATACCCGCTCGTACCGTGGCTGCGGTCCCGCCAGATTGCTGAATAACAAGCGCGTCGCCCGCACTCCCTCCCAGCACGCCATCGAGATTGCTGACCTCACAGCGTCCAGTCCGATCATGAGCACTTTCGCGAAATTCGGGTGAGCGGCGTAGCCGGCGATACATCGTCGCAACGCTTCGATGCCATCGATCCTGGCATCAAGTCCGCATCCGCTCTTGTGCGTCAGCGCCACGACGCCGTCGATATTCGGATAGTCGGCAAGACGGCCCTTGAAATGGTCTGCGATCATGCGGGCGGCAGTCGCCGAACAGTTCACGCTGGTCAATACGCCGATATAGTTGCGCGTCGCTACGCGTCCATCTGCACGGACATAGCCATTGAAGGTACGTTGCACGGACGCGAGAGGCGTTGGTCGAACATCCTGGCCAAAAGTGTTGCTGTCTTGCGAATAGTCGCTCATGCCGAGATTGTGGACGTGAACGTGTTCGCCTTGAGCGATGGTAGCCGACGCTACGCCGATTACTGAGCTGTAACGGCGAACAGCTGTGCCCGCTTCGATCCGACGTCGCGCAATCTTGTGACCGGCCGGAATCGGATCTATCGCGGACTACCCCGTCCGACACGGTCTCACCAACGGCGATAGCGCGAAGCGCGATCAATACGTCGTCGGAGCTGTTCAGGAGGATCGTTGACGGCTTTTCGTCTTGCGTCCGTCTGTCGGTTGCTCGCGACGCTGAATTAACGTTCTGTGTTGCGGTTGAATCGGGATGGTCGCTCATACGCGCAGTTCCTGTATTGCTGGGTTGCCGGCAGGCTTACGCTTGATCGGCGCAGCATCGGGCGTTGTCTGGAGGAAGCGAACGAGCTCAAACGGTCGCCAGCAGGAAAGCGTTTGAGTCTTTCGTTTCAATAGAGGCGCCAGGCTATCAGGTCGCTCTGTCCGTCTCTGTCAATTTGGCGACAATCGATCCGGTTCTTTTGTGATATCGATAGCGACGAGGGGGCCCCAATGCTCGAGCCGTCGGGTTCTCCTGATACAGCGTGGCCGGGACAGGGCATTGGAGCGACGGTTCGCTCCTGGCGTTTGAGCCGCCGAATTCAGGAATGTCGTCGAGCTGCTGAGTGTGCGCGGCCCGTCGAAAGCAGTGAGGACCGAATGCATGACGACAACAAGCTCACTACCTGTGATTCCGCTCGCTTCAGGAATCCGTTCGCGGTACGTGGAAAACGTCAACGGTCTGCGGGTACACGTCCTGGAAGCTGGATTCGAATTACCTGACAGGGCTTGCGTGCTGCTGTTGCATGGCTTTCCCGAATTGGCCTTCTGCTGGCGCAAGGTGATGATTCCCCTGGCCGAGGCTGGTTATCATGTGATTGCACCTGACCAACGGGGCTACGGGCGTACAAGCGGGTGGGATCCAGACTACGACGGCGATCTTGCTTCCTTTCGGCTAACGAACCTCGTTCGCGATGCGCTCGGCGTTGTTGCGGCGTTTGGCTACGATGCCGTCGATGCAGTAATCGGACACGATTTCGGCTCCGCAGTCGCCGCCTGGTGTGGGCTAATACGACCGGATGTATTCCGGTCCGTGGTCATGATGAGCGCGCCGTTCGCCGGCGCGCCTCGGCTTCCGTTCAATTCGGTAAATGAAGTTGCTGTTTCTCCACCGGAAGACCACGTTCATCGTGAACTCGCGGCCTTGCCGCGGCCGCGGAAGCACTATCAGTGGTACTATACGACGCGGGAAGCTGACAGTCACATGCGCCGTGCTCCGCAGGGAGTGCATGCGTTCTTGCGGGCTTACTATCACTACAAGAGCGCTGATTGGAAAGGCGAGGCGCCGTATCCGCTAAAGTCGTGGTCGGCGGCCGAGCTCGCAAACATGCCGACTTACTACATCATGGAGCGGGACAAGGATATGCCAGCTACCGTGGCGGAGCATATGCCGTCAGCAGCTGCAGTTGCCGCCAACCAATGGCTCCCGGATACTGATCTGTCGTTCTGCAGTGCAGAGTTTGCCCGCACTGGCTTTCAGGGGGGTCTGCAGTGGTATCGCTGTGCTCTCTCAAGCAGGGTCAATTCCGAACTGCAAATCTGGTCGGGTCGCAGTATTGACGTCCCGTCTCTCTTCGTTGCTGGCAAGCAGGATTGGGGCATCTATCAACACCCTGGAGCCTATGAATCGATGCTGGCCACGGTCTGTTCAAGAATGGCTGCCTGCCACTTGATCGATGGAGCTGGACACTGGGTGCAGCAGGAACAGCCGGCTGAGGTCGGCGGCCTGCTACAGGCATTTCTGCGCGACACGTTTGGGAACGGACGAGACCGCCGATAGCTCATCACCTCTGAGTGCTCGGAAGCGCTGGGACATAATGCCTTGTGATGACCTGCGGTCTGGTCACCGGGCTTTCGTAAAACTGGCAGCCAGTTCCGCTCGATTTGCGCAGCCGAATTTCTCGAGCACTCGGCTGATATGAGTTCGTACGGTGCCAAAACTAATGCCTAACACGCGAGCAATGTCACGGTCTGTACAGCCACGTGATACCAGTTCGGTGATCTCACGTTCCCGGGTGGTCAGGCCGTCGCTATGAGTGTGTCCCCGTAACAACGCGGACCGGATGAACGGTTCCAGGACGTCCAGCAGCACCTTTTCCCGTTCGTCGAAGTTTGTCTTTCCGCGCCGCCGCCAGATCCGGAAATCGCCCAGGTCGCGATTCCGTTGATCGAACATGTAGATATTGATGCCCCATTCGAGCGCATCGCGCTGCAGGTAGTCGTTATAGAATTCGGTCTTGATTAGCTCGCGCCGATCCAGGACCTCATCGACGATCGTGGCGCGCCGGGCCGCTCGCAAACGCGAGGTTATGGGATCATTGAACTGGTACCAATCATCGTAGAGCGATCGGATTTCCGGTGGGGCGCCCACGTAGATCGATTCACAGAATCGCTGCTTTGTCTCCTGCCAGATACAAGAGCAGCCGCCGTCAGCACGAAGGAGCTTGACGAGGTCGCTGAGTGCGGCCCGCCGAACGTCATCCTGAGCACTCAGCCGTTCCAGGCGGTGGACGATGTCAGCAAAGAGCTTCAGCTCGCTCGACGTGATGTCCCGGATATGTGGTGTCATACCCCAATCCTCCCCGGTGTGAATCTTATGCAAGGTGCGCGCCAAGTACAGCTCGGCAGCTGACACCCAATTCGCCGGCGGACAATGACGTCACACTGCCCCCGCCGGTGCAGGGTCGTGCGGCCAAACCACCATCGGCAATAATGCCGATGCCGCCCCGAATTCCAGATCGCTACAAGCTCAACAGCAAACAGGACCGGGGGACGATCCGCTCGAAGGTAGCATGGGCCGATTGGCAGTCAATCGAAGTACTTGCTTCGATCTGGGTACATCTGTCCTCGCTCCTGCCGGGAGATGGTCTGAGGCCCTCAGGATGGATAAGGCGAGATGGCTCCGAAAAGCTCTTCGCGAGCTTTTGGGGTGGGGCGGCTATTGAGCGCTACAGATTTAGTTGGCCGGATACGGAGAACCAGATGCACTATCTAACACTTTCAGAGCTGTCCATTTTGCTCAGGACGAAAGCCATCTCTCCGGTCGAGCTCGTCAAACACATGCTCAACCGGATCAATGCCCTTGATCCGCAGCTTGAGTCCTACGTGACGGTAACCGCGCAGCGCGCTCTGGAGCAGGCCGACCGCGCGGAGCGCGAGATCGGATCTGGACGGTGGCGTGGCCCTCTCCACGGTGTTCCGCTGGCTTACAAGGATATTTTCTACACGGATTTTGCCCTGACAACGGCAGGTACGGCGATACACAAGAGCTTTCAGCCGACCTACAGCGCGACTGCGGTGCGGCGGCTGGAGGCGGCGGGTGCTGTTTCGCTCGGAAAACTGAAAACGACGGAGCAGGCGTGGACAGAACATCATCCGACAGTCGCGGCGCCCAAAAACCCATGGGGTGCCGAGCTATATGCAGGCGCGTCCTCCAGCGGATCGGGCGTTGCCACGGCTGCCGGCCTGACTTTCGGTGCGCTCGGCTCTGACACCGGCGGTTCGATCCGTTTTCCCAGCGCGGTCAACGGCGTGACGGGTCTCAAGCCGACGTGGGGGCGTGTCAGCCGCCACGGCGTCTTCGAACTGGCTGCTTCCCTTGATCACGTCGGGCCAATGACGCGGTCGGCTGTCGATTGTGCGATCATGCTCGGAGCCATCGCCGGCGCGGATCCTGCCGATCCGACCGCTGTGCACGATTCAGTAGAAGATTACCAAGCGGCAGCCTTGCGGAGCGTTGCGGGGATGCGGATCGGACTGCCGCGTGCCTACGCGACCGAAGGCGTCGACCCTGGCATCGTGGCGGTGTGCCAGGCAGCGGCTAAGGTTTTCGAGGACCTTGGCGCGATTGTCGAAGAATTTTCATTCCCCGAATGGCGGAACGCTGCTTCGACTTGGCCGATTCTGTGTTCGTCCGAGACAGCGTTAACGCATGCGGCGACATATCCGTCGAAATCCGAGAGTTACGGATCAGCGCTATCGGCACTTATCGATCTGGGACGGAGCAGCACGGCAATGGATCTCGCGTCCGCGCACCATGCGCGTCTGGAATTTTTCGAGCCGTCTTCGCGCCAAGTTCAGTAACCTCGACGTCATTCTCGTCCCCGTGACCATCTGGCCGACCCCGACCACCGCCGCCACCGCCGACATTCTTCAGATGTCTCCCCTTGAGGATCTGCTCCGCTTCACCTGTGTCTTTGACAGCACGGGAAGTCCAACACTGACTCTACCCGGGGGCTTCGATGACCGGGGCGCACCGATGGCAATTCAGCTCATCGGAGCACACTTTGATGAGGCCGCCGTTCTACAGGCTGGTGCAGCGTTCCAACGAGCAACCGACTGGCATTCGAGGCACTCGAGGCACTTTCCGTAGTGATCTGACAGGTTTCAGCGGGTGAGTTGGATCGCCACACATGGCTAGTACGTTTGTTGCGGTGTTCGAGATCGCGAGCTTTGGCGCGATCATCGTCCTGGTCGTGCTGGGGCTCGGCATCATCGCCAGCATGATGGGCATCTTCAACTTCGCGCAGGGCGAGTTCGTGCTGCTCGGAGCCTACGTCACCTATTTGGCTTACGCCCACGGGGCGCCGGTCTGGGCCGGCATGGTTGCGGCGCCCCTCGTGGTCGGCGCGTTCGGCTTCGTGCTGGAAGCGCTCATCATCCGGCGCTTCTATGCGGCGCCGATCGTGGCGATGCTCGGCACCTATGCGCTCGGCCTGATCATCCGCGAGAGCGTGCGCGGCCTGATCGGCGGCTTCTATCTCACGGTGCCGGAGCCAATAGGCGGTTCGATCGACCTCGGCTCGGTCCACATCTCGGCCTGGCGCTTCACCATCATCTTGATCACGCTGCTGGTGATGGGTGGCTGCTATCTGCTGCTGGCACGCACCTCGTTCGGATTGCGCGTGCGCGCCACGCTGGAGAATCCGGCGCTTGCGCGCGCGTCTGGCATCTCCACGCCCCTGATCTACGGCGCGACGTTTGCGTTCGGCGCGGCGCTGGCCGGGCTTGCCGGCGCGCTGATCGTGCCGGTGTTCAGCCTGTTTGCCGATCTCGGCATCCGTTTCCTGATCCAGGGTTTCGTTGCCGTGATGGTCGGTGGAGTCGGATCCTTCATCGGCCCGGTCGCCGGCGCCGGCGTCATCGGCACGCTCAGCGCCGCGCTGCCATGGGTCATGTCGCCCGTCGTCGCCGACGTCCTCGTCTTTGTGCTCGCGATTGTGTTCATCAAGTTCCGGCCGCAAGGCCTCATTGCAGGGAAAGGGGTCTAATCACCATGTCGATTGAACGCACGAACCTGACGCGGCGCCGCTTCATGAGCAATTTCGCCTTCGCGACCGGAGCGATCGCGACCGGCGTCGGAAGCTGGGTGGTCCGGCCTGATTGGGCGAACGCTTTGGAAGGGCCCATCAAGGTTGGTATCGCCACCGATCTAACAGGACCGATCGCGTTCGCTGGCGTGGCCGACGCCAATGTCGCCAAGATGGTGATCAAGGAGATTAACGACAACGGAGGTCTCCTGGGGCGTCCGATTGAACTCTATTTCGAGGACACAGCATCGAACGAATCGATCGCAGTCGGAAACGTGAGAAAGCTGATTCAGCGGGATAAGGTTGACCTCGTCCTTGGGGGCGTCACGAGTTCGATGCGTAACGCGATCAAGGATCCGATCGTAGCGCGCGGCAAGACGCTCTACATCTATCCGGAGCTTTACGAGGGCAGGGAGTGCACGCCGTATCTGTTCTGCACTGGACCCACCCCAGCGCAGCAATGCGACGATCTGATCCCGTGGCTGATCAAAAACGGCGGAAAGAAATTCGCGCTGCCCGGATCCAACTATATCTATCCGCATACGATTAACGTCTACGCCCGAAAGTTGATCGAAGCCTATGGCGGCGAAGTCGTGTTCGACGAATATTACCCGCTCGATCAAGTGGACTTCAGTGCGACTGTCAATCGTATCATTTCCAACAAGGTCGACGTTGTGTTCAACACGATCATTCCGCCTGGAGTTGGCCCATTATTCAAGCAACTCAGTGAAGCCGGGTTTTTGAAGAACGGAGGTCGCCTTGCCTGCGTCTGGGCTGATGAGAACCTCTTGAATATAAGTCAGCCCCACGAGATCGAAGGTATGGCCAGCTGCCTTGACTATTTCAGGGCGGTCACCGCGAGCGATCCCGTGAGCGCGAAGATCCAGGCGACTTACGACAGGAGCTTTCCCGGCAAGATCCTGTTCGCCGCCGGAAGTGCTGCGACCGGAACCTGGCGCGGCCTCAAGCTGTGGGAGGCGGCGGTCAAGGAAGCCGGCAAGGTCGATCGCGAGTCGGTTGCGGCCACCCTCGACCATGCCAGGATTGCCGAAGGTCCCGGCGGGCCCGCCGAGATGGTGCCGGGCAAGCGTCACTGCAAGATGAACATGTACATCGCGGTCGCCAAAGGTGGGAACTATGAGATCGTGGCGCGCAGCAATGGTCTCGTCGACCCAAAGGAGTGCTGAGCAGTCGATGGGTGGAGCAAGAGAGGCTGTCGCACGCGTCGGTGAGGAACCGGATGTCGTGACGGGCAGGGGGGCACCGGCCGCAAGCGCGCCGGCAGGGAAGGCATCGGCAGGAGGGAAAGTCCTGACGATCGTGGAAGGGCTGGTGCTGTTGATCGCACTGGTGCTGCCATGGGTGCTGCAGGACTATTTGACGGTGTTCGCCACCCGCGTCGTGATCCTCGCGCTGTTTGCGCTGTCGTTCGACCTGGTATGGGGCTATGCCGGCATCATGAGCTTCGGCCAGGCGCTGTTCTTCGGCGCCGCCGGCTATGGCGTGGCGCTGATGGCGCGCGATCTCAACGTCACGTCGATCCTGCTGATCCTGCCTGCCGGCGCGCTGATCGGGCTCACCGCGTCGCTGCTGCTTGGCGGCTTCCTTCTGCTCGGGCGCTATCCCTCGAGCGTGATCTTCGTCTCGCTCGGCACGCTGACCGGCTCCTATGCCGCTGACCGGCTGGCGCGCGGCTGGTACTATCTCGGCGGCCAGAACGGCATTCCCTCGATCCCGCCACTCACGCTCGGCAGCTACGAGTTCGAGGAAGGGCCGATCTACTACTACATGGTGCTCGCCATCCTCGTGGTCGTCTATCTGCTCTGCCGCTTCCTGGTCCGCTCGCAATTCGGGCTGGCGCTGGCGGGCCTGCGCGAGAACGAGCAGCGCATCGCCTTCTTCGGCTACAAGGCGCAGCATCTGAAGGCGATCATCTTCGCGGTCGGCGGCACCATCGCCGGTCTTGCCGGCAGCCTCTATGCCTTCCACGAAGGATTCGTCTGGCCCAACATGCTGGGCGTCGTGTTCTCGACCCAGGTCGTGCTTTATGTGTTGTTCGGCGGCTCCGGCACGCTGATCGGCGCCGTGATCGGCACCGTGATCATCGAGGGCGTCTCGTTCTGGCTGTCAGACAATTACCGCGATGTCTGGCCGATCATCCTCGGCGTGCTGCTTTTGCTTGTGATCATGTTCCGCCCGCTCGGGCTGATCTCCTTCGTGCTCGGCGAGCGCGAGCGGGTCGGCAGGTTCGGCAAGGGACCCAACAAGGCCTCAAATAAGGAGACCGGCAATGCCGCTCCTTGAGGCCTCTGGGATCAGCAAGGTGTTCGGCAAGCTCACCGCGCTTGACGGTGCGGCGCTGACCGTCGGCGAGAACGAGTTTCACGGCCTGATCGGCCCGAACGGCTCGGGCAAGAGCACGCTGATGAAATGCGTCGCCGGTGCCGAGGTGCCGACCACGGGCAAGGTCTCCTTCATCAACACCGACATCACGGCGTTCACGCCGACCGAGCGTGCCCGCGCCGGCATGAGCCTGAAATTCCAGATCACCTCGGTGCTGCCGACGCTGACGCTGTACGACAACATCCTGCTGGCGCTGCAGGCGCAGTCCTCGCTGTTGGATCTCGTGCTGTCGCGCACCCGCAGCAAGCTGCACGATCAGGTGATGACGATGCTGACCCAGTTCCGGCTTGCCGATCGCGCGCATGATGCGGCAGCGGCACTGTCGCACGGCCAGCAGCAATGGCTCGAGATCGCGATGGCGCTGGCCGGCAAGCCGCGGCTGCTGCTGCTGGACGAGCCGACCGGCGGCATGAGCCTCGAGGAGCGCCGCGTCACCGGCGAATTGTTGCAGCCGATCAAGCAGCATTGCTCGCTCGTCATCGTCGAGCACGATCTCGATTTCATCCGCGACATCTGCGACCGCCTCACCGTGCTCGACCAGGGCAAGGTGCTGGCCTCGGGCACGGTCGCCGAAATCCAGGCCAACAAGAGCGTTCAGGAGATTTATCTTCGCCGTGCCTGACCAGTCCTTCCTCGATATAAGGCATCTCGATGCCGGTTATGGCCGCAGCCAGGTCCTGTTCGATGTCAACATCGGCATTCCCTGGCGCGGCGGCGTCGCCGTGCTCGGCCGCAACGGCGCCGGCAAGACCACGCTGATGAAGACCATCGTCGGCGAACTCGCGAGCTCGCAGGGCGAACTGTTCTTCGACGGCCGCGATATCACCCGCCGCCGCACCGAGGAGCGGGTACGCTCCGGCATCGGCTATGTGCCGCAGGAGCATTCAGTGTTCGCGCGGCTTTCGGTGCGCGACAATCTCGCGGTCGGTTCGCTGTCCAATTCGGATGCCAGCGCGGTCGACCGGGTGCTCGCGATCTTCCCGAAGCTCGGCCAGCGGCTCGACCAGCCGGCCGGCACGCTGTCCGGTGGCGAGCGCAAGATGCTGGCAATCGGCCGCGCCATGCTCGGCAATCCGAAACTGCTGCTGCTGGACGAGCCGACCGAAGGGGTCTGGATCGGCGTGATCGAGGAGATCACCGAGCGGCTGATCGAGCTCGCCAAGGAGATCTCGGTCGTGATCGTCGAGCAGCATCTCGACCTCGCGCTGCGCGTCGCCGATTACGCCTATGTGCTGGACCGCGGCCGCGTCGCACTGCAGGGAGAGGCGGGGAAGGTACGCAACGATCCGGAATTGCTGCGCTATCTTGCTCCATGACGGAAACTTGGGCCAGACGAGCCATGCCACGAGCAGGCGAATGGAAGCGAAACTCAGATGATTTCGGCCATCCGTTTCAGCTTGTTGATATTCCTTAGCTCAATACGACGGTAGGTCAAACGAACGAGGTCCTTGCTCTCCAATTGTTTCAGAACCTTGTTAACCGTTTGACGAGACGCTCCGGTTAGAAGTGCGAGTGCTGCTTGCGTTATCGAAACATGCAGTGCGCCGTCTGGCGCGACATGCGCAACCTCAAGCAGGCGTAACGCGACCCGGTTCGGTGGATCAGCAAGTACAGCATTCGCCATATGGGCGCTCATCATCCGGAGGCGGCTCGACAGCAGCCTGAGCAAAGCGTCGTCGAAGACGCGATACGTCTCGCGAAGCTTGGAAAATGCCGCGGAACTTAAAACCTGAATTTTGACGTCATCAAGCGCCTCAGCGGTTTGCGGCATGCGTTCTCCGTCGATCAGGCTACTGGCGCCCAAACACTCTCCTGGACCGAGTAAAGCGTAGATCATCTCGAGACCATCAACCCGCATCGTGGATATTCGGACGGTCCCTCGGAGGACCCGGTACATCTCCCCACGTTCATCGCCATACTGGAAAATGAGCTGACCAGCCGGAATACTTCGAATAGCACACTGATCAC
Source organism: Bradyrhizobium sp. JR3.5 (assembly GCF_054057015.1). Taxonomy (NCBI): domain Bacteria; kingdom Pseudomonadati; phylum Pseudomonadota; class Alphaproteobacteria; order Hyphomicrobiales; family Nitrobacteraceae; genus Bradyrhizobium; species Bradyrhizobium sp. JR3.5. The sequence continues at coordinate 2,743,622 of NZ_JBSRYV010000001.1, read as the reverse complement.
GAAAACTGCGGCTCACGGTTTCAGGCAACCATCGTAACAGGTCATTGCGCACGCCGGGCACAGCGACCGACTCGCACCGATCTGTCGCTTTCACGATGTTACTCGGTCGTTTCATGCGCGATATCCGGCTGAGCGCTACGTTTGTGTGACCGCAGCCTGGCCATTGCATGGCCGAGGGCAGTGGTCGACGAACTGTTGTATGCCGGTTCACAGTCCTACAACGCGTTATGCCTCCGTACGAGTGCAAAGCGACGCTATCCCCAAAACGGTAGTGTATATTCGAGCGGTGTGGCCGCGGGAGGTGACGCTTCGACGCTATCGCAAGATTGTCGTTGGGGCCAAGGCTGCATGCATTGACGGGGCCAACTTGCCTTCCGGAATTGACGGTATCAAGAATGGCACACAGTCCGAGATCGCGCGGAGGTGACTTGGCGAGATGCTGGTTTCGCTAATGTAGGGCGCTATCATCCCGCAGCCTCGGTTACAGAAACACCCAGCTGATGGGACGCCCGTTATAATCGAAATGTTTGAAGTGCCGCGCGACCGTCTATTTTCGTTCGACGCGGCCACCAAACTCCTTGCGTCAAATCAGGCGGTCGATGCGCCTCAGAGGTTGCAGCGCGCTATCAGCAAATGCTGCTACTCCAATCTTAAACGCAACGTGAGTGAGCTCCAGATGCAAATTTCTTAGAGCTCAATTCGGATCTCTTGCAGATGGCGCAAAGGTAGTAATTTTCGAAATCTTTCCGTTGCGATCGACGGTGATCTGGTCACCTCCGCGAGCAAACTCCTTGCCATCGGCCTGAATGATAACCCAAGTTAATAAAGCCACATTGTGGTGCGAAGAGACGCCGCCTATTTCAAAATGGCCCTCCCGGGAACCTTTCATGAAACGTGGCCATATCTTCAATGACTTGCGCTCGACCGGTGCACAAATCATGTCTGACAGTTTGATATTCAATGTTCTCACTCAAAGTTTCGGTGGCGATTTTCAAGCGCTGCTCAATCGAAGTTGTATTCCACGCGCTTAGATATTTCTCGTATAGTTTCCAGGCTTCTTGATTGGTCATAACTGATCCTCCTCCTTTCGCCGGATCCGGAGCTGCTTGCTCAGAAACCGAGATCAATAAACTTACCAGACTCATTAAGATGGTTGCCCTATGCAAATTGTGCTCCCGAGCCGGCGCGCCGCCATCGGAGTCAAAGCAGAGGTGATTCAACATCACAACGGCTGGATCGTCGTCTCCAGTCAGGAAGGTGTCGATCGCGACAGGTGACAATGAGACCACTTATCTCTCCTTTGACAGGGCACCGGGGGCAGGTGCGCCCGTCAATTGGTAGCGTGTCGATGTGTCAGAAACTCAGTATCGAACGCCGGTCACGATCCTGCTGCCGCCACCGCGTCACGATCGATCTGCGCCGTCCGGGGTAGCGCTCCTCCGATATCGTCCTCAGGTGCAAACGATCAACGCGGAAGTCACGTGGCTGACCCGTCGATTAGATCGCCGAACCGCTCCCAATGCGTGCCGCTCCACCTTTGAAGTTGCATTTGTCGTATCGGACGGAAATCTTTCGGGTCGGTGTTGACCATAATGCCGGGAAGCAAGCACGAGAGTGCTAAATTGCGAATGTTCGTTGCCTCCTTCATGATGTTCTCACGCGAAAAATTCCCGTCGCACTGCTTGAGAACATGGAGCGCGGTCTCGGCGACGCTGTAGGCGAAAACATAGTTCGAATCACCCAAATCCGCGTTCGGCATATACTGCTTCATAAACCTGCGAAATGCGCTCATGCCGGGGTCATCCTTCCAGGCGGGATCACCGTTGTCCTTCAGATAGCCGGTAGAAACGACGCCTACTGCCTTCTCGGGTCCCACAGGATTGATCACAGCCGCAACAGAAATCCCTGTATTGGTGATCAACGTCAACGGCTTCCAGTTCAGTTCATAGATCTTCTTGATCGCCTGGGCCACGAATTTGGGCGTTGCCGTGATCACTAGAACATCGGCTCCAGAGGCGTGCAATGAGACGATCTGACTCTCGACGGTGGGATCGCTCGATTCGTACGTTGCCATTCGGGCTACCTTCTTATCGAAGTTGCCTCCCCATACCGACCTTAATCCTGCAACGTAATCCTTCCCGGCATCCTCCGATGAGTACAGCATGGCGACCCGTCCGTTCGGTCTCTCAACATCAATATACCGCGCGTAAATTGATGCCTCGGTACGGAAAGTAGGCTGCCACCCAATTGACCACGGAAGCGCATCCGGTTGGCTCCATCTGTCCACACCGGCCCCGACGAACAACTGCGGGACCTTTCGTTGATTCATGTATCGCTGAACGGCCAACTGCGGAGCACTGCCGATCCCGTTGAGTATGAACGCTACTTCATCGCTCTCGACGAGGCGCCGTGTTTGCTCGACCGTCTTGGGCGGACTGTAGGCATCATCGAGCGAGATGAAGTTTATTTTGCGCCCTGAAATGCCGCCGTTGTCGTTTACCTGCCGGAAGTATGCGTTCAATGCCTGGCCGATCACGCCGAACGCAGATGCAGGACCACTGTAGGGCGCCGTGTTACCGATCTTGAGTTCGGTCAACGTAACGCCGGGCGTCTCCGAAGCCGACGCACGTCTATTGACTCCAAGAGCAGTAGCCGCTGCAAGCAAGAGTAGAGTGCGTCGATCCATGGCGTTTCTCCCTTTCGATTTCTTTTTCGTTCCAACTCACGTCGCGTGCGATCGCGCGGCTCACGCACTACCGCGGTAACCCGACTGCTGAAGTACCGGAAAGGCCTGACCCGGCGGTCCGTACCTTTGCGTTGTGCCCCTGGGGGTCTCGGCCTACCTGAAGTCGCTCCGCAGCCGAGAAATACTCCATGCTCGGTTCTCTCGATCAAGGCAGCAACTGTCGGGATGTCATCTATCGAGCCGACGCCCTGTCCGGCGCTCAGAATGTCGCGCCAGCGCTTGTGGTCAGATAGCAACTCCGCAAGACTGGCCCCCGGCTTGTCACTGCCAACCGGCTTGTCCGGAAGCGTTTGTCTCAGCCAGTTGGCCCCAAGCCCATCGATTTCAGAAGAGTATACGACGTCCCGGATATCGGATTCGATTACCAGCTGCTTCATACGCTCGGATGCGATGCTCTCCTTGGTGTTTACGAAGCGGGTGCCGATGTATCCGAGGTCCGCGCCAGCAGCTATCGCTCCCGCAAGCGAATGACCGTTCCCGATGCAGCCGGACAGGATAAGCGCCTTATCGCCCAGGAGGGGTTTCAATTCGCCGATGAAGGCGAACGGATTATACGTGCCCGAATGCCCCCCGGCGCCCGCACACACAGCGATGATCCCATCCACATTCGCGTCGAGCGCCTTCTTTGCGTGCCGTACGTTTATCGCATCGTGAAAGACAAGACCCCCGTAAGAGTGCACGGCATCCGTCGCTTCTCGCGTTATCCCGATGGCGCTGATCAAAATAGGCACTTGGTACTTAACGGTTAGCGCGATGTCTTCCGCCATGCGCTTATGCGTGTGATGGACCGCGAACTGTATCGCCCAGGGCGCATCAGCGTTCGTAAGGCGCGACCGGATATCCTTCAGCCACGCCTCGCATCCCTCCGAGGTGCGCTGATTGAGGCTTGGAAAGCTTCCTACCAATCCGGCCCGGCTGGTCGCGACCACCAGGTCGACGCCAGAGACCAGGAACATAGGCGAAGCTATGGCGGGGAGTCGCAAGCGACCCTTCAAAGCGGGGGGCAGCATCCAAGACCTTCTCTGCTCGTTGCCACTCGACTGGTAAATGCAAGATACAATAAATTGACTATTGCGTCAATTGGATCATATCGTGGTCGTTGCGGCCGCTGCCCGGTCATCCAATCAGGACGGTCGACAGGAGAGCGGCACCTGACGATCCGTTTTCCGACAGCGAGGCTGACGTGTTGAACTTGCTACCATCGAACGTCGTTGCGCCCAGGCCAGGACGGCTGCGAGGTCGCCGCGTGCTTGTGGTAAAAACCGGACGGCACGATGCCGCGCTTGCGGAAGCTCCCACGGAAGCGGCAATGAGCCGTCTGTTTGCCCGCGAAGGCGCGCGGGTCGCGTTTGCCGGCCCCGACGAGAAAGCTGCCATGGAGACCGTCGACCGGATCCATAGCGATGGAGGAGATGCGTGCGCCATAGCAGCCGATCTCGCCTTTGAGGCCGACATCGGCTGGATGATGCGCGAAGCGTGCCAAGTCCTGGGAGGCCACATTGATGGGCTGGTATTGAATGCGGCGAGCGGAGGTAGCCTCGAGCATCATCAATTCGATGCGCAGCAATTGACGCGCGTTTTCGATCTGAATGTAGGTGGCTTGATGCTGTGTTGCCGCGAAGCGCTATCCAATTTCAGCGACAGCGGCTCGATCGTCTTCACCGCCGCGATAGATGACGCTGGGACTGGCTGGAATAGCATGGGGTGCCATCCGGTCGGAGCAGCCATCGCCGCACTCATGCGAAACATCGCCGACGAAGTTACCTCGCGCGGAATTCGAGCAAATCTCGTCTATTGCGGCCCTCAATGCACGCCGCGCGGCCTCGTCCCCGAAGTTAGCGCTCGCTGCGACCAGGATCGCGTGGCGCCTGGCAGGCGAGCAGCCGCGGCGGCCATCGGTAACGCGGCGCTGTTCTTTCTCTCGGATGAAAGCGCCGGCATCACCGCGCAGACACTCACAGTCATGCACGGATATGATCGCCCGAGGTTCTAAGATTGATGGGCGATGATAAATGCGCCGCCGTCTATCGACGGTCACTTCATCAAACGCCTGGCCATGCGCATTGAAGCAACCTTACTCAGGGGCGTTACCATCGTCACCGCAAACAGCTCGAGGAGCGAAAAGATGCCGCAGCCAGGTCGCACGAACGCACATGTCGTGCTTGCCAAACGCCCGACGGGATGGGTCGATGAATCCTGCTTCCGGATCGAAGATCGTGAGGAGCCGTCCTGCGGGGCCGAAGACGTGATCGTCCAGGCGGTCTGGCTATCGCTGGATCCTTATCTGCGGGGCCGGATGAACGAAGAAGCCTCGTATGCGCCGAGTTTCGAAGTCGGCAAGCCCCTGGCTTCGCGTGTTGTCGGTCGCGTCCTTCAGTCGAGAAACGCGCGTTTCAGCGAAGGAGATTACGTGTGGGGCTTCCTCAACTGGGCCGAACGCACCGTGCTGCCGCGTGGGGAGGGCCTCCATCTGATCGACCCGGCGCTAGGCCGCCCAACCCTGGCGATTTCCGCTTTGGGCATGCCGGGCCTCACCGCCTGGGTGGGCGCGATGGAGTTGGGTCGACCGCAACCCGGCGACACCGTGTACATCTCATCGGCCGCGGGCGCGGTAGGTCAGTTGGCAGGGCAGTTCGCCAGGCGCGCCGGCGCGCGCGTGGTCGGCTCGGCTGGCAGCGATGAAAAGGTGTCCTTCGTCCAGACGATATGCCGGTTCCACGCGGCGTTCAACTACAGGACGCGGGATATGGATGAAGCGCTGCGCGAACTGTGCCCGAACGGCATCGACGTGTACTTCGATAATGTGGGCGGAAGTACGCTCGAGGCTGCACTGCGCCATGCGAATGCAGGGGCACGCTTTCCGATATGCGGAATGATATCCGAGTATAACGCGGTCAACGAAAGCGGTATCAAGGGAATGCAGGCGATGTTCGCAAAGCGCATCGCAATGACCGGATTCATGGTTTCCGACCACGTGCACAAGCTTGCTGCGTATCAAGCTCGGGTAGCGCCGTGGTTGCAGGCCGGCGAGATATACTTCCATGAGGATATCGTCCAAGGGCTGGAGCAGGCGCCGTCAGCGCTGATCGGCATGATGCGCGGGACTGCGATCGGCAAAAGGCTGGTCCAGATTGTTCCGCAATAGGACTCCGCAAGCGGGACATTGCGCCGCGCGCCACCGGTTCGCGTGTTCTCCAGTCGGCGAGATACGAGCCTAGATGGCTCCGGCCGATCTCAATTCCCTCACACCGCTTTCATCATAGCCGGTCTCGCGGAGGATGGTTTCCGTATCCTCGCCGATACGCGGCACACCTCGCCGCCAATCGGTTGGGGCGTCCTCAGAAAAGCGCGGGGCCGGAGCAGCCTGCAATACGCCATCAACTTCGGCAAATACCTTTCGCGCGGCCATATGCGGGTGGCGCGCCGCCTCCGCGGGATCGTTGACAGGGGCGAAGCAGGCGTCGGTTCCTTCGAGGATCGCGCACCATTCGGCACGCGTCCGCGTGGCAAAGGTCTCAGACAATACGGCCCGCTGTCGAGGCCAATCCGCGGCGGCAGTCCGGTTCTCGAACACGGGATCTCCGGCAAGTCCGATGCGCTTGAGCAGTTCATCGTAGAATTGAGTCTCGAGAGGCGACACGATGATCCAACCGCCGTCCGAGCAACGGTAGGTATTGACCGAGGGACCGCAATCAAAATAATGCACGCCTCGTTCATGGCCCGCGCCGTTGGCGGCCAGCGCGCTGAGTAGCAAGTTCAACATATGCGCAGAGCCATCCACGATGGCTGCGTCGATTACCTGTCCACGGCCGCTCTGCCTTGCCTTGAGAACGCCGGCCAACAAGCCGATCGCGAGGTAGAGTGCGCCGCCTCCGACATCTCCGATCAGGGTTGGAGGGGCTACGGGCGCTATACCCGGAGGACTTGCGTACCAGAGAGCGCCCGATAATGCGGTATAGTTCCCGTCGTGCCCCGCCGAGTGAGACAGCGGACCATGCTGTCCCCACCCCGTCATGCGGCCATAGATGAGCGAAGGGCGACGTTCCAGACAGACCTCGGGAGCGATGCCCAACCTCTCCATGACGCCGGGCCGCATGCCCTCGATCAATACATCGGCGCGCTCGACGAGCCGCAACACCACGTCAACGGCTTGCGGTTGCTTCAGGTCCAGGGCGATCGAGCGTTTCCCCCGGTTCACGATGTATTCCGGACGCGGCAATGGCGTCCTCGCATCCTTGCGCTCCACGACGATCACGTCTGCGCCAAAATCCGCAAGGAGCATGCCGCAGAACGGACCGGGGCCCAGGCCGGCAATCTCGATGACGCGTAGACCTTGCAGGATCGACATATCGTCAATCCGTCGCAAAAGCTGACCGGCTCTCAATGAAGCCTGAGAAGCGCGTTCCTCGTCGGCTGTATGGCTCCAAGCGATCGGACTCCCGAAGCGATCGGTCTTTTCCAGACGCGGATCAAAATAGAATTGACTATAAGGTCACTAATGTGACTAGAAAAGTCAACATATGGCGATAGCTCTGCGACACGAGTGGGCCGGGATTGGCCGATGTCTACGAGGCTGCGCGACGGTACGGGACGTGACCGTAAAATCAGGTTCGGCTTTTCTTTGCCTTGATTCCAGGCCGGGCTCCCCCGGCCGGCGATGCGCGACGACGCCTCGCTTTTTCCGGTGAACCCATATCGGCGCCCTTAGATGCCGTAAGAGCTACAGGCGCGTCCGCCGCCTGCCTGTCGCTTTCGGTGCCGAACACGTCAAGAGGGACATCAGCAGGGATTTCCACCAGCATATCGTCGGGATTTGCGCCCGTCCCCAAGCCGTTCGACAGCAGATCAACCATCCCGTCTGCGATCTTGTCCAATCCGAGCCGGCCGTTCGGCGAGTACCAGCTCTGAACATTCGTCACCGCTCCCATCATCGTGAAAACGGCGAGTTTCGGATCGATACGCCGGATCGAGCCGTCTTTCATGCCCTCCTCGATAAACGAGACGAGGCGATTCTCGATCTCGTCACGCCTTGCGATGACCTTGCGTCGATCCGCGGGGCGCAGCGCGGTCACGTCCGAGGTCACGCCGCCGGCGCCCAAGGCCTGGTTCTGCCAGCGGATATAGGCGCGCAGATTCAGCCGGAGCTTCGAATATCCCGTCGTTCCATGCTTTTCTGCGAAGGCGGCGGCCTGCAATCCCATGTCGAGGGACATGATATGGCACTCGAAAAGTATCTCGAGCTTGTCAGTTACGTAATTGTAGAGCGTGCCTTTTGAGACCTGAAGGGCTTCGGCGACGTCGTCGAGAGACGTGTTGTGAAAGCCTCTTCTTGCGATGATGCGCGTTGCCTCCCGGAGCACCGCGTTCCGCTTGACGCGATAAACCTCATCACTGGTTTGAAGGACATTTTTCCATCGGGGCACTTCGTTCTCAGCTCCTCATAATGGGCAGTGCGGCATCGTGTCGAATCTTCCGCGATTTTATCGGAAGACAATCCGACAACAGAAGTGCACGCGATCAATGATCGCTTAAACTCCTGACTTTGAAGTAATCCATTTAAATCTTTGAGTAAAGTAAGTTGGCGGCTCGGTAAGCGCCCAGCTTGCAGCGGCGGCGGGCGTCTTCGTGGCCATCGGTCGAGCGAGAAGCCGTTATATCGTCGGCCCGAACGCGGGGACGTCCGATCGCCTGCCGCCAGCGAGAGGCATTTCATCCTAGGCGCGCAAGATCAGGGGGCGCTACATCGGCCGCGGGCGATGCTCCCATTTCGTAAATTGCGTTGCAGAAATAAAAAAATGACTTTATCGTCAATTCCGTTCTATCGCCGGTATTGAAAATTGATAGAGCGAGCCAGCGCCGGCTCTGGGGGTTTTGCAGGGAGACATCGATGAACATTCTTGATTTGAACGACAAGGCGGCAGTCGTCACCGGTGCCGGGCAGGGAGTTGGCCGCCAAATTGCGCTGACGCTCGCGGTTCACGGCGCAAAGGTTGTCGTCAACGATTATTTTCTGGAACGCGCCACCCAGGTCGCGCGGGAAATCGTCGATGCGGGCGGCAAAGCGATCGCTGTCCAGGCGGATGTTGCCGACATCGATGCGGTCAGGACCATGATGCGCCGCACCGGTTGATGAGTTCGGCACCCTGGATGTGCTGGTAAACAATGCTGGCAACGAAGGGGCCAACCCATCCAGCGGTGCACCGAAGCCATTCTGGGAGACGTCTCCGGAAGACTGGCAGCGCTGGCTTGGCGTCAATCTTTTCGGCGTGATCGCCTGCGTGACCGCTGCAACACCCTTTATGGTCAAGCAGCAGAGCGGCAGGTTGATCACAATCATCTCCGACGCGGGACGAGTTGGGGAGTCCGGGATCGAGGTCTATTCGGGCGGCAAGGCTGGCGCCGCCGGCTTCATGCGGGCGGTGGCGCGCACCTTGGGTCGCTACAATATTACCGCAAATTGTGTCGCGATTGCCGCAACGCTGACCCCGACCATAGCGCCGGTCATCGAGGCGCAGCCTCCCGAGAAGACGAAACGGCAGCTTGAACGCTATGTCATCCGCCGCTTCGGACGTCCCGAAGACATTACAGGCCTCGTGACGCTGCTGGCCAGCGACTCAAGCTCCTGGATGACCGGACAGACCTATCCGGTCAATGGGGGTTTCTCGTTCGCCATGTGAGCGAGGCCGGACACGGTCCTGCCTCAACGCAACCGATAGAGCTATATCAAGAGCGGCGCGCCGCATGATCTAGCGCCCCTTCCATTGGGGTTTGCGCTTTTCTGCGAAGGCTCGCAGGCCTTCCTTTGCATCCTCGCTGTCGAGCGCAACCCGGGCAATCTTCCACTGCTCGCTCCAGGCTCCTTCATCAGTCCAGTTGTTGGACTGGAACATGATTTCGCGGCTTGCCCACACGGCGGTCGGTCCGTTGGCAAGAACTTCTTCGGCAAACGAAAGGGCAACGGATAAGGCTTGACCTTCCTCGGCCAGCCGATTGACGAAGCCGAGACCGTAAAGATCCTCGGCGTTTCTGAAATGCCCGGTGATCGCCATCTCCATAGCAACATTGTAGGGAATTCGCCTGGGGAGCCGAAACAAGGCGCCTCCGACCGCCACCACGTTGTGGCGTACCTCAGGCAGCCCGAATTTTGCGCCTCGCGCTGCGACGACGAGATCGCATGATAAACAAAGCTCGAATCCGCCTCCCACCGCGAAACCTTCAACAGCAGCAATCGTCGGCTTGAGCGAGGGGCGCGCAAAAGCACCGAAGCCGCCGCGACGTTCGGTGATCGAGCTCTCACCTTTGGCGGCCGCTTTCAGGTCCGCTCCCGCCGAAAACGTCTTGTTCGACCCCGTAATGATGCCCACGCGAAGGTCCGGATCCGCATCGAGGGCATCCAGGGCGGCTTCCATCTGCAGCGACGTCTCATAGTCCACGGCGTTGCGGGCTTCAGGGCGGTTGATGGTAATGACGAGGGTGTGACCGCGACGCTCGCAAATCACCTTCTGGGTCTGGGGCTCCACGCTTTTCTCCTGCTCAAAAAGAGGTTTCGATCAATATTGACTTTTAAGTCAGAAAATGAGACGATCAAGTAATAAATATGGTTCCGGGCTCGTTTGTGCTGGGCTCGCGTCACTACAGGTCCCGCGCGTCAGGCGGAACATGCGATGCGACTCCATGCAGGCAAAGCCAGTCCGGGCACCAGGAGCGTGCCTCACCGGGAGGGAAGAGTGCGGGTATCGGACTATTTCGAAAAGACGGCGCTTGCCAATCCCGACGTCGAGTTTGCGGTTTTCGGGGATCTGCGCCTGACCTACGCGGAAGCGCGCTGGACAGTGCACGCGATTGCGACGGCTTTGAGCCGCGAGCCCGGATTGACGGCGGGAGCGGTGATCGGGATCTACAGCTCGAATGATCCCCGCATTTCCATGCTGCAGATGGGGATCAACCGGGCCGATTTCGCCTGGGTTGGCGTGCACGATCGCAACGCTGTCGAAACCAATGCGGAAGTGCTCGACTTCATGGATGGCGAGCTGGTCTTTTTCAACAGCCGTTACGAAAAGGAGGTGCGGCAACTGAAGGCCGGCAATAACAAAGTCTGCAGATGGATCTGCATTGATGCCGATTCCACCGAAGGGGAAAGCCTGGCGAGCTGGCTGGACGGAAAGTTCAATGAGTTTCCGTACTCCAGGCCCGATATGATGCGGCGGGCGTGTCTTGTGCCGACGGGAGGTACGACCGGTCCGTCGAAAGGCGTCGTGCACACCCATTATACGCTCGAACAAGGACTGATCGCCCAGGAAAAGGCCTTCAGGATTCAAGCGCGTTCGCGCGTCCTGACGACAGCGCCGCTTTCGCACGCCGCTGGAATGTTTGCCATGGCGTTCTATCCTTCCGCGGGCACCAACGTGATCATGTCGGGCTTCGACGCCGAAAAAGTCCTTCACCTGATCGAGCAGGAAAGGATCACGCACCTGTTCATGCCGCCAACGATGATCGGCGCGCTCCTGATGCATCCAAAGGCCAAAAGCACCGACTTCTCATCGGTGAAGATGTGCCTGACCGGGGCCGCTCCCATCTCGCCGGAAAAATTCAAGGAAATCGTCGCCTTGCTGGGACCCGTTGTGTGGGAATCCTATGCGCAGTCGGAAACGCATATGCCGGTGACGGTCAAAGCGCCCGAGGATTACATCTTGAATGACGGTTCATTCAACGAGTCGGTTCTGCGCTCCGCAGGGCGTGCGGCGGAGTACGTCCGCATCGAAATTATGGACGACGACGGCAATATCCTCCCGCGTGGGCAACGAGGAGAGATTGTGGTCAGGATACCATCCCTGATGAAGTGCTACTACAAGAACCCCGAAGCCACGGATGAAGTCAGTGCGTTTGGCTTCCACCACACCGGTGACGTCGGGGTCATGGACGATGCGGGATTCGTCACGATCGTGGATCGCAAGAAGGACATGATCGTTAGCGGCGCGTTCAATATCTTCCCCTCGGAAATCGAAAAGATCATCTACGAGATCCCGGCTGTCCTGGACTGTATCGTTGTCGGAGCGCCGCATGAGAAGTGGGGAGAGGCCGTCACTGCGGTCATCCAGCTCAAGCCGGGCCAGGCGTTGACCGAAGAGGGGGTATTGGCGCTGTGTCGCGAACGCCTCGGCAGCATGAAGACTCCCAAGCGCGTGGAGATCTGGAGCGAGTTGCCACGCAGCCCCGTCGGCAAGCTGTTGCGACGCGTGGTGCGCGAAAAATTCTGGCAGGGCCACTGGCGCTCAATCTAATTCGGAGGAATTCACATGGAAGACGTCTATATCATCGGTGTTGGGATGACACCGTTCGGTCGGCATCTGGATAAGAGCCTGAAAAAGCTTGTGGCCTGGGCTTTGAATGATGCGTTAAGCGATGCGGGCATCGATAAATCCGAGATCCAGGCTGCTTTCTTTGGAAACGCCGTCCAGGGTTTCATGGAGGGGCAGACCTGCATCCGCGGGCAGGTCGCGCTGTTGCCCGAAGGCCTTCATGGAATCCCGGTCTTCAACGTGGAAAACGCCTGCGCGACGGCGTCGTCCGCGTTCAATCTCGCGGTGAACCATTTGCGCGCCGGAGCCGGCGAGGTCGCCCTCGCGATCGGCGCCGAGAAAATGTACGACGAGGACAAGGCGAAGATGTTCGCCATCTTCGATTCGGGTTGGGATGTCCACACGCCGAAGGAAAATGCGGATCGGTTGATCGCTCTCGGCCAGGGTGTCGAACCGCCTCCCGGAAGCGTGTCCGATCGGCCCTACAGCGTCTTCATGGATGTCTACGCCGCTCTCGGTCGACAGTTGATGCGTTTGCACGACATCACCCAGGAGCAGATGGCCTTTGTCGCCGCCAAGAACCACACCCACGCGGTCGATAACGAGCGAGCGCAGTATCGCAAATCGATGACGGCCGACGAAGTATTGGCGGGGCGCGCTATCAGCTACCCGTTGACGCTGCCGATGTGTGCGCCGATTTCCGACGGCGCCGCGGCTGTCATCGTCTGCACCGGCGCGGCGCTCAAACGCCTGGGCGTTCAGGCGTCTCGCGCCGTCAAGGTGCGGGCGAGCGTCATCCGGTCCGCGACAGCGCGCGGAGGTGACGATCTCGATAACCACATCACCCGGCTCACGGCAAGAGCGGCCTATGAACAGGCGGGCGTGGCGCCGGACGACGTCGACGTGGTGGAGGTCCATGACGCCACCGCGATCGGCGAACTCATCCAGAGCGCCAATCTCGGACTGTGCGAGCTCGGAGCCGCCGGCAAGTTTGCGCAGAGTGGGGCGACAACGCTGGGCGGCCGCGTGCCCATCAACCCATCGGGCGGGCTCGAATCCAAGGGGCATCCGATCGGGGCGACCGGCATCGGACAGATCTTCGAGCTCGTTGCGCAGTTGCGGGGAGAGGCAGGGTCGCGACAAGTCGAGAAGGCGCGGATCGCCGTCCAGGAAAATGGCGGTGGGCTCTGGGGGTTTGAGGAAGCCGTCGCCCATATTGCCGTGTTCGAGCGATCCGTTGCCTGAGCCGCCGATCTCTGTGACTGAAGGACCGCTCGTGATGGACGACGTGCTGACCGAAATCTGTGATCGGGTTCTGACCATTCGCCGTGAACCGGCCGGACAAGCGAAACGCGCTCACGCGCGCGATGTATTCATGCCTCGCAGAAGCTCTTGAACGGGCCGAGACCGACGCTTCCGTCCGGGTCGTCGTCCTGACGGGGAGCGCTGATTGCTTTACGGCCGGCAACGACTTGTCCGACGGCATGATCGAGGGGCCAGACGGGCCGCACGGTCGGTTCATGCGTGCGTTGACGGAGTGCAGCAAGCCGATCATTGCCGCGCCATGCGGCATTGCCGTCGGCATTGGCGTGACGATGCTTCTGCACTGCGATCTCGTCTACTGCGGATCGCACACGAACTTCAGAATTCCATTCGTGCCGTTGGCGGTTTGTCCGGAGTGTGCATCGTCTTATTTGCTGCCCCGGCTGGTCGGACATCATCGCGCCAGCGAAATCCTGTTTACCGGAGAAGCGTTCGACGCGACGACGGCGCTGAAGCTCGGGATTGTGAATGGAGTGTTTCCCAACGATCAGGTTGAGGAGATTGCCAAGGCGAAGGCGGCGCTCATCGCGGCGCAACCGCCCGCATCGGTTCGAACGACGAAAATGCTGATGAAGCGATCGATTGCGGAGGACGTTCGCGAGGTGATCAAGGTCGAGATAGAGCATCTGGTTCGTCTCCAGCACGGCGCTGAAGCAAAAGAAGCTGTCGATGCGTTCAAGGAGAAACGCCGCGCCGACTTCTCGCGATTTAGCTGACTGTATGTAAAAGGTAATCGAAATGGGAAACTATGGCGATCCACAAGTGACCGCTCGGCTCAAGGCCAAGCTCAAGTTGCCGCTCTTTGTCGCGCCGATGTTTCTCGTTTCCGGTCGAAACCTCGTCGTGGCGTCGTCGTCAAACGGCATTCTTGGGTCCATTCCAGCTCTCAACGCGAGAACCACCGAGATCCTCGACTCCTGGATCAGCGATATTGTCGTGAAACTGGAAACCGCAGGCGCGACGGCTCCATTCGCGGTAAACCTCATTGCCCACGCGAGCAATACGAGACTCGATGCAGACGTCGACTTGATGATCAAGCATAAGGTGCCGATCGCCATATCCAGCGTGGGCGCCCCAGATCGTCTGATAGACAGCATCCATAGTTATGGCGGTCTGGTCTTTTCCGATGCCGCGACGGTTCGCCACGCAAGGCGCGCTGCGTTAGCCGGGGTAGACGGATTGGTGCTTCTAAGCGCCGGCGCGGGCGGCAATACGGGCTGGCTAAATCCATTCGCGTTCCTGGCGGAAGTCCGAAGCTTTTTTGATGGTCCGATCGCACTTGCGGGAGGTATTTCGTCAGGACAGCAGATCGCCGCCGCCGAAATGACGGGAGCGGATTTTGTGCTGATGGGCACCACTTTCATCGCAACGCGTGAAAGCGAGGCCGATCAACGGTATCGAGATATGCTTATCGAAAGTGGCGCTGACGACGTTGTTACGACCGACAAGTTGACTGGCATCCCGGCAAACATGCTGCGCGCCAGTCTGGAAAAGTCGGGCTTTATCGATGGCGGAAATCACAAAGGTTTCAGCGTAAATCGCGATACCGAACTTATGAAAATGTGGCGTGATATCTGGAGCGCCGGCCATGGAGTAGGAGGCGTAACAAAAATTGCGAGTGTACGCGATGAGGTCGAAAGGTTAATGCAGGAGAGGGCGGCGGCCCTCAAGAGAAGTCTCTCAGTGGCAGAGGCGTATTAAGCGATCACAATCCGTCGACAGGGATTGCGCGGCCTTTCCAGTGTGACTTGACGTCCTGCCGATGACCGTCTGTTGCCGCCGCCGCTTGGGTTTCGGGTCGAACTGCGACGTACCTTCTGGCGCACAACGGACCATTCTGGCTGGCGCACAGTGGCGAGCGAACAGCAGGGACTAAAGCGTTCCTGATCTGCGACGGTATTTGAAGCGACGCCGCACCGGATCAGGTATGGTGGTCTTGTCTACGCAGGCACCACTGATGACCCGATTGACTCCGATAGGTGGCGAGATGGCCAGCATTGCGGGCAACTCAAATTTTTCTGTGAATTCAAGACCAAAAGAATGCGGCGGGCATACCGTCGGGATTTGTCCGTCAGGTCTGGACATTTGTACTTGCAAATCAAGGAGAAAACGTCGTCCGAAAGGATTGAGTGGGAGTAGGGCTGCCGGATGCTATCGCGCACTTTGGCGTAGTTTTAATGAGGCTGTTCTCGCTTCCTCTCATATCCGGCTCTCAAATTCGAGCGCGACCCGAGTTATGGCCTCCACTTAACCCGATCGGTGTCTGAATTCCACCGCGCTTCCTCGAGCATCGTATTGTGGCGTATTGCAGCGTGCAGAGTGGCCGGAGCCGTGAGGCGAGACCCCAGTTTGGGGGAATCGGCAGTAATTGAAGCGGGGCGGACATCCGGGCCAAATCCGACGGCAGCAACGGGCCACGGCCGGACCCATTCCTGCAGCACCTTCGGGTCGCTCGGCGAGTGGACGCATTCCCCGCGTGTTGCACGTGCAGTTCCAGAGTGTCGTTGGCAATAGTGTCGACCTGTTCAGAGACGGGGCACGGTTAGTCGTCCTGGCTCCGCAGGAAATGGCGTCGGGAGTGTTGATCTAACCCTTCGCGAACGCTCGAGGGATCCAGGTCGCGCAGATCACTTACCCACCTCGGCTCAGTGCTCCGCTCAGCCAGGCCTAATGCCGACAACGTCCGGAGCTTTTCCGAAGCACTCGATCAGCATTTCGGTGAGAATTCTTATCTTGCGAGCGGGATGCTGGCCTGGTGGCCGGACGACAAATACACCCGCCGGACGTATCGGGTGCCGGGTCATGACCGGAACAAGCGTGCCAGAGGCCAGATGCTCATGGATCAGGCCCTCGGGGAGATAAGCGATGCCGAGTCCTGCTATGGCGGCAGTGACCAGAGCTGTGCCGTTGTCGGCTTTGAAGCGCCCCTGCGGTCGAACCGTGACGGTTTTTTCACCATCCAGGAACTGCCAGGTTTCAGTGCCCTGCATCAGAGCCTGATGCGTGAGGAGTTCATCCGGTGTCTCAGGCGATCCGTGCGCTTTGATATACTCCGGACTCGCAACTAACTTCCCATAGATCGGTCCGACGCGCCTTGCGATCAGGTTAGAGTCCGGAAGGTGGCCAAGCCGTACGCCACAATCATAACCCTCTGCGATGAGATCTACGAAGCGATCAGTGTAGCAGGTGTGGATGCCAAGCTGAGGGTAACGTCGCGCCATTTCCGCGAACACCGGAGCAAGATGTGTCGGGCCAAAGGTAAGTGGTGCAGCAATCCGCAAGCGGCCGCGAAGATCACCTGCGGGTAGGATCGTTTCCTTGGCAACATCGATCTCGGCGCAGACTCTGGCGGCGTGATCTCGGAATGTGGAACCCGCCTCTGTGAGTACGGTGCCGCGAGTAGTTCGTGCGAGCAGCTGGACGCCGAGCTCTGCTTCAAGCCGAGCCAGCTGCCGACTAACGATCGACTTGGAGACCCCGAGCCGACGCGCGGCAGGCGTTACTTCCGCCAGCGTCAGCGATCTCTACGAATGTTCGCAGTTCTTCAATGTCCAATTTTAGCGTTCCTGCTTTTGCGACACAGTGTGGCGAGGGCGAGCGCTACCGTATCGCAAATGGGAATGGCACTGTCCACGCAGACATCGTCGCAGTCGGCGGATGTCTGCCACAAATCAGCCTCACCTAACGGCAGCAGAGGATATTCATGACCTTTCGCAACGGCCTTGCATCGCTTCTTCGTCCCGAGGACTCGGTGCTCGTTCTGATCGATCACCAGCCCTATCAGCTCACGAATCTGAACAGCCACGATCCGCAAGCTGTGGTCAACAACACGACCGCGCTGGCGAAGCTCGCAAAAGCCTTCAATGTTCCGACCATTCTCACCAGCGTGATCGCGGCGCGCGGAGGACTTCTCTTTAAGCAGATCACCGACGTATTTCCGGACCAGAAAGTCATCGATCGCACCTGGGTGAATACCTGGCAGGACGAGAATGTGGTGAAGGTCGTAAAGGCGACCGGTCGCAAGCAGCTGATCATCGCGGGCCTGTGGACCGAGGTCTGCGTCGCAATGCCTGTCATCCAGGCCGCCGGCGAAGGCTGGGACGTGACCGTGATCACCGACGCGTCGGGCGGGATTTCGAAGGAGTCTCACGAAGTTGCCATCCAGCGAATGATCGCGGCCGGCGCGAACGTGATGACCGTGATGGCGCTCGCTGGCGAATGGCAACGCGATTGGGCGCGCACCGAGCATGTCGAGGAACTGACCGAGATTCTCATCCAGCACTTCGCCGGCAGCGGTATCGCTTATATGTGGGAACAGCAATTGCTCAATACTCCGGTAGCAAGCATCGCGAAGTGAATTGAAGGGATGACGGGCGTCCGGACGATGCATTGCGAAGGAATGTCCGCCGGGTCAGTCTCGTCATCCCCTCTTTCCGGAAAACTGTGAACCGAACCGCTTTGAGCTGGGCCTACAGCGGCCTCGCTCGAATCGGGGGCGCTTCGATGTTCGATCCTGACGAGGGATCTCGCCAAGCTTAACTGCTCGAAAGGCTTCCCATGGAAATCGGTATCGACAGTTTCGTGGCCATGCTTCCCGATCCGGCGACGGGCAAGCTTCCATCCGGCACCGATCGCATGGCAGACCTCATCGCGGAGGTCGAGGTCGCCGACCAGGCTGGACTCAATGTATTCGGTGTCGGCGAGCACCATCGCGCAGAGTTCCTGGATTCCGCTCCCGCGGTTATCTTGGCCGCGGCGGCAGCCCGCACCAGTCAGATCCGCTTGACGAGCGCCGTGACCGTCTTGAGCGCGGCCGACCCGGTGCGCGTCTTCCAGGAGTTCGCGACACTCGATTTGATCGCCGGTGGCCGTGCGGAGATCGTCGTCGGTCGCGGTTCGTTCGGTGAGGCCTTCCCACTGTTCGGCCTCGACACCATGGCGTATGACGGGCTCTTCGCCGAGAAACTCGATCTATTTCTTAAGCTCCGCGAATCGACCGACATCACCTGGAAGGGGCGCTTCCGGCCCGCGCTCCATGGCCAAAGCGTTTTCCCACGCCCGCACCAGTCGCGACTTCCGCTCTGGATCGGCGTCGGCGGCACGCCGCAATCCTTCGCGCGAGCCGGCGAGCTTGGTCTTCCGTTGATGGTCGCGATCATAGGCGGAAGCTTCGAACGTTTCCGTCCTCTCGTCGATCTCTATCGCGAAGCCGGCGAGCGCGCCGGGCATGATTTCGAAAAGCTCGCGGTAGGCGTCCATGCAATGGGCTTTGTCGGCGAAACCGACGCGGCAGCCGGCGATGCCTTCTTCCCCGGCTGGGCGCATTTGACGACGAAGATCGGTCGTGAACGCGGCTGGTCGGCGCCGTCACGCCGGCAGTTCGAAGAAATGGCCGGTCCAGAGGGCGCGTTTCTGATTGGTAGTCCCGGAACGGTCGCAGCCAAGATGCTCCACGCCAGCGAGGCGCTCGGTGGCGTCTCGCGCATCACGTTTCAAATGAGCACCGCTTCGCTCGGAACCGCAGCGATGAAGCGCTCGATCGAGCTCCTAGGCGCTGAAGTTGCGCCGATTGTCCGGGCGGCGGCGCGCGCGAATCCGTGAGGAGTGTTTCGTCTCTGGAAGGAAACACCTGATGGTATCCACTTCTCCACGATTTGGCCGTTCGGTCGTAATCACGGGCGCCGGCGCCGGCCTTGGCCGCGACATCGCGCTCGGGCTCGCCGCCAAGGGCTATATCGTCTTCGGCACAGCAATGTCCGCGGCGGAGGCTCTAGATCTCAGGGACGCTTCCGGCGGACGTGTCAGCCTGACCGTCTGCGACGTCACAAAGGCGATGGGGGTGGAGGCTTGGGCCTCCGGCGTGACTGAAGCACTTGGCGCTGCCGGGCTCAACCTCCTGATTAACAATGCCGACATCCTCACTCAAGGTCCGATCGAGATCCTTCTGCTCGACGCCATCCGTCATGAGTTTGAAGTCAACGTATTCGGTGCCCTTTCGGTGATCAACGCATTCTTGCCGGCCTTACGCAAGGCGCGCGGCCGTATCGTGCAGGTCAACACATGGATGGCGAGCTTGCCATTACCGTTCAGCGGGCCGTCGGCAGCTTCGCATGCGGCGATCGAGGTATTTTCGGCTGTCTATCGCGCCGAACTGAAATCCTTCGGTATTGAGGTCGTGGTGGTGACCGCCGGCAACATGAAAACCGGTGGTTCGGCGAGGACGTCGGCCTTGGCGCGGATCGCAAACGGGATGACGCCAGGTCAACGCAAACTCTACGGCAAGACGTTAGGCACCTTCGCGAAGGGGCTGAGAAGTATCCAGGCAGCCAGCTTCGACTCGGCCGCTACCGCTGCACAGGTAATCGAAATCGCCGAGCAGCATCCCGCGCCGAGCCGCGCGGTAGTCGGCGCCGACGCCGAGGAGATGCTCCGAGCCACCCACGAAAGCCCGACGCCGGGAGGGATGCACTCCGCCTGACGTTTGCCGGCCTGAGCTGATCTTCATCTCAATCACAAAAGGAAACCGGAGAAAATGGCGATACTGGCAACGCAGGATGGTACCCGGATCTTCTACAAGGACTGGGGTCCGAGGGAAGCCAAGCCCATCATGTTCCATCACGGCTGGCCATTGAGCGCAGACGATTGGGACATTCAGATGCTGTTCTTCCTGAGCAAGGGCTATCGCGTCATTGCGCATGACCGACGCGGGCACGGTCGCTCCGACCAGACCGATACCGGGAACGAGATGGACACCTACGCGGCCGACGTCGCTGCCTTGGTCCGGGAACTTGATCTGAGAGACGCGATCCACGTTGGACACTCGACCGGCGGCGGGGAGGTCATCCGCTATGTCGCCCGCAGCGAGCCCGGCCAGGTATCAAAGGCGGTGCTGATCGGCGCGGTGCCGCCGATCATGCTGGCGTTCATCGAGGGCCGGGCCGGAGCATGAGTGCGGTTAGAGACATTCCAACCGAACATCGTTTCGAACTTACGATCGATAACAGCAGCGAAATCGCGGCGGCTTACTATCGCATCGAAGGTGGCTGGCTCGTCCTCACCCATACCGAGGTCCCACGGCAATTCTCTGGGCGGGGAGTTGGCTCGCGGCTAGCACGCGGCGTCTTCGATGCGATCCGCGCGAGTGGTTGCAAGGTAGTCCTGCGCTGCCCCTTCATGGTGGCCTACTACGCACACCATCCCGAATATTACGACATCGTCGAAGCCCGAACCGATCAGGAGAGATGACATGATTGAAATGGTCATAGAACAGCGACGTCGCGACCTCGGCGGGGGCTTCGAAGTCGGCCGCGTGCTTCCGATCGCCAAGCGCCGAATGGTCGGTCCCTTCGTCTTCTTCGATCATATGGGACCGCTCGATCTCGCGCCCGGTGTCGATCGTGGCCGCGACGTCCGCCCACATCCGCACATCGGGCTCTCGACCGTCACCTATTTGTTTGCGGGCGAAGTGATGCACCGCGATAGCCTCGGCTACGAGCAAGCGATCCGTCCGCAAGAGGTTAACTGGATGACCGCAGGTCGAGGCATTACCCACAGCGAGCGGCTCGAGCGAGCGAGACTGCAAGGTGATCATTTGCACGGCGTCCAGGCCTGGGTCGCGCTACCGACCGAACATGAGGAGACCGCGCCTTCCTTCTCCAACTATTCCGGAAGCGACCTTCCCCAATGGAACGAAGCAGGCGTGGTAGGCCAACTCATCGCCGGCAGCGCCTATGGTCTGACGGCGAGTGCCACGACGCATTCGCCGCTGTTTTACGCTCATCTCAATATGGCGAGCGGCGCAACGGCCGAGATACCGGGCGGGCACAGAGAGCGCGCTCTGTACATCGCTACAGGGGCGGTGGAGCTGGATGGTAAGCGCTACGAGCAAGGCAGGATGCTGGTGCTGGCTTCCATCGCCTCCCGCGTACTCGCCCTGGAGCAGTCCTCAGTGATGGTCCTGGGAGGAGAGCCCGTCGGCGAACGGTATATCTACTGGAATTTCGTATCATCCTCGAAGGATCGCCTCGCGCAGGCGGCTTCGGATTGGAAGGCGGGAAGAATGAAGCTTCCCGACGCCGACAATGTGGAGTTCATTCCGCTGCCGGACGGGCCGATGCCGACCTTCCGATGAGGCGTGGTCCCGTATCGATGCGGGCGGCCATGCCCCGACAGGTGATGAACCGGTGGAGGCTGGTGGCGGCGGACCTGGCTGGTTTTGCTCATCCGGATCCAGTCCCGCTTCGATCAGCCTGCGCCGGTTGTCATAAGACCGCCCTTGGCTACTTGGGTGGGTAGGGCTCGATGTCCGCAGACCAATAATGCCTGGCGATGTTCTGAATGTTTCGGATGACATGGTAGGCAATATCCGAATTGCCTCCTTCAAAAGTGTCCGGATCTGCACCGCACATCAGGCAATACATTCGCTGATGAACGACGCCTGCAAAATATTCCAGCACCGGCGTGGCGTCTTCCTGATCGATTGCTCGCATGTCTTCGGTAGCCTGTCTGACCGCCTCTTCCAAAGCCAGAGAGACCGCAGCAGCCAACGCCGTGTCCGCACGTTTGATTACTTCGACGACCTTTCTTTCAGCCGGCGTAAGAACAGGGCAACTGTTTGTCACTACTTAACCTCCAGTGCGCAGCGTGATCAAAGTCTTCCGTAAGGCCGGTCGAGGAGCGGGACAACGAAGTCGTTGTGCTGGCCACCACATCACGGCATCGGAGCAGCACAGCGAATAGCTGAGTTTCTTCAGAACCTGAATCTCACATAGGCCGAGCCATATTGTACGTCGCGACCGGGGACCGCGCTCGCGGTCAGAAACGGTCCGACGAAAAAGTAGGCATAGGCCAGCGAAACGTCTACGTGCCGGGTGGCTCGCCAAACGATCGACGCCGAAAGCTGGTCTCCGATGTAGCGCTCGCGGCTCTCCTGTCCCGTCCGAAGCAAATTGCCGGCTAACCCGTAGACGCCGTCGTGTAGACTATTTCTCCAGAAAAGGTCGTAGGCCAATTCCCAGTTGAATTGAGTCCGTTAGATTGGCCTTGAAAGTGGCGCCAAGCGCCAACAGATTGGGAGCGCCGTTCAAGCCGATTGCAGCTTGACCGAAGTAGATTCCTGTGGGGAATAGAGCGCTAAACGTTCCGAATGTACCGCTTGCCGGACCGCCGTCACCGCTCGTCGCCGCCGCTTTCAGACTCACGCGGGGCGCGAAAGGTATGGACTTGAAAGTGTAGGCCGTTTCTGTGGCGACAGAATAGGCGCTTAACGGAAGACCCGCAAAACTGCCGGCCTGATATGTCAATTCCCAATCGTAATCCCAATTTCCCTTCGACCCGTAAGCCCGCGCGCCGAATGTATGACGCTGCTCATCTCCCGTGCCGCGATCAAAGGTAGCTTGGCGATTGTTGATGCCCAGATAGTACAGATCGAGACCGCCACCCATCGAAGAGACCGCCTTGGTCGCGTAGAGGCCCCAAAACGTCGTGCGCGTATTCGACGGATCGTCGAACACGGACGGTCGGTTCAGTACCGGCTGGGTGACGAGCGCGGTTGCGTGCCAACCGCCGACATCCAAGACAGCCGAGACTCCATCGAATGCCCGCCGGACGTTCGGTCCATCGCGCACCTCCACGAATCTACCAGAGCCGAATCGAAACTCCTGTCGCCCAAGGCGGACCGAAATATCCGCGCTCGAGAAGGCCGGTACGTCGAACTGGGCAAACGCCTGTTCCAGCCACAGTTGAGCCTCATCCACCGGGCGGGGCCCGCCGTTGCGTCCATCTAATGTCGCGCTGGAAAGTTGCCCGAACAGCCGGATCCCGTCTCCTAGATGCCAATCCGAGTAAGTTGAAATGCGCTGAAGGAGGTAACCGTCGCGATCTTGTGGTCCCACCCCCCAATTGGCGTTCCTAAATCCTTCGTACCACTCCCGAACTTCACCACCCAGGGTTAGATACTGGTCCTTTTGAGCACTCAGAGAAATGAATTTGATGGGGTCTAAGAAATCGCGTTTGCACCCGGGGTCACGAAGATAGCTGTAGTCTTCATCCTGACGCAGCAGCGCATAGGGCGGCGGCGAGGGGCAGATCGAATCCGCCCATGCGCTAGAGGAGACCATGCTCACGGCAAACATCCAAAGCCACTTCGACAGGGTCCGCGATTCTTTCTGGGTTCTCACGCTTCCGGCGTAGCTGGCACCGCTAGGCTTTCGGCGGATCGCTACGCGAAACTCGCCAGTGGTTACGAGCCGGATGTCGCGCCGCCAACCAACTCCCATTAGCGGCTCCTGGTTGCGGGCGCATATCGAAGCCGCCGGTCCCCTAGCCGAAAAGATCGTTCGCTTCACCTTCGGGCACTGTGGCATCGAGATTGTCATCGTCCGCCTTTCCCAATCTCGATGAGATCAGGCGATCCCGAATCGACTCGGCTCTTCCGAGAGCGCCCGTCATGACGCCCGCTTGCTTGCCGCATATCGCTTTGGGACCAAACGCGGTAGTCGCACGACTTGATCCGCTGTGTCGTTCAAAGTGGAACGCAGATTTCGTCTTTTCCAACTGGCGTAGAAGTGCGTTATGTTTGCGCCGCAGCAGCCGCCGTTGCGCAGCCTGAGACACCTTTGACAGCTCAATCAAGCCCGTTGATGGGCAAGTCCAGACAAGGAAAACATGTCCTCAGTCACTCGCTTCGAGATCGTGCTCTTGCTCATCGCTATGATCGTTGTTCTCGAAATACTCGCGCAGCGGCTTCAGCTTCCTCGTGCCGCGGCGCTTATCGTCGGTGGGATCGGTCTTGCCATGATCCCGGGAACTCCAAACATCGAACTCGATCCCGATCTAGTTATGGTCCTTTTCCTGCCGCCGTTGTTGATGGCCAGCGCATGGTTCACCGCCTGGCGGGATTTCCGCGCGGACATAAGAATCATAATGCAACTTGCCGTGGGAGCCGTTGCTTTTACGACGCTGGTCGTCGGAGTGGTGGCGCACCTGGTGCAACCGACCCTTCCATGGGGAGCCTGCTTCGCTCTAGGCGCGATAGTCTCGCCGCCAGACGCCGTAGCGGCGAAGGCGATACTCCAGAAATTGCCTTTGCCGCAACGAGTCATCGTGCTGTTGGAGGGAGAAAGCCTGGTGAACGACGCGTCCGGGCTGGTTCTTTTCCGGCTCGCGGTCGCCGCAACCCTAACAGGCGTATTCAGCCTAACTCATGCTGTGCTTCAGTTTTCCTGGCTCGCAGCCGGCGGAGTGGCGTTGGGGGTAGCTTTTGCCTACCTATCCATTTTCGTTCTCAAACGGATCGACGATGCAGACCTCTCCGTCGTCTGGGGATTCCTGACCGCGTGGATCTCGTATATCGCGGCGGAGAAGATCGGTGTTTCCGGAGTGCTGTCCACCGTATCGTGCGGCATGGTTATGGGGTGGCGTCAGCATGATCTCCTGTCAGCGGTCACTCGCACGCGATCGACGGCGGTCTGGGGAGTCGTTGTCTTCCTGCTTGAGTCACTGATTTTCGTCCTGATAGGCCTTTCACTCCGCGGTATGTTAATCAGGCTCGGCGGATCAGAGGCCTTGCTCGAACTCCTGCCCTCAACCATGGCGATCGTCGCGGCCGTGATCATCGCGAGGTTCGCATGGATCTTCCCGACGACTTACATTCCTCGCGCGTTGATCCCCAAGCTCCGTGCGCGGGATCCCTATCCTCCGCTATCCGTGCCCTTCATCATGAGTTGGGCGGGGATTCGGGGAGTGGTCAGTCTCGCCGCGGCCCTTTCGCTTCCCGAGGCCTTTCCCGGTCGAGACCTCATCCTGGCGGTGACGTTCGCGGTCA
Organism: Bradyrhizobium sp. JR3.5; assembly: GCF_054057015.1. Lineage (NCBI taxonomy): Bacteria > Pseudomonadati > Pseudomonadota > Alphaproteobacteria > Hyphomicrobiales > Nitrobacteraceae > Bradyrhizobium > Bradyrhizobium sp. JR3.5. Next base: position 2,718,430 of record NZ_JBSRYV010000001.1, on the reverse strand, counting down.
TCCTCGCGACGGTTCTTCTGCAAGGCTCTACCCTAGCTCCGCTCGTACGGCTGCTCTCGGGAGCCAGGATCGGCTCGTTGCACAACTCGAAACTCTCTGAGGCCGATGCCCGTGCTCGCATCGCTGCCGCTCAGTTGGCGGCGGTCGAAAAAGAGTCACTCGAACCAGACGGAAGCCACCGTCATCCTCGCTTGATGGAGCAATATTCCTACCGGGTAAGGGCGTCGGCGCGATTCTCGGAGGAGCCCGAAATATTGACGTCGCACCGCGCGGATCACTTCACGGCCGTCTTGGCAGCAATTTCCGCCGGTCGCAAAGAGTTGCTGCGGATGTATCGAGACGACCAAATCCACGACAGCGTGCTCCATACAATCGAGCAAGAACTCGATCTGGAGGAGATCACGGTAAAGCGGTTCGTATAACTTAGGTCCGCTATCAGGTGAATTAACCGTATGCTTTGGAAACCACGGCACACGGAAAGGCAGGCATCGATGAACTCCGAGATAGGCGTTTGCCAACCGATCATCCGACAGGAACGCCTCCCAAGAGGTTTACTGATCTTCCAATGATAGCGCCAGTTTCACGCAATCGCCCCCCCGTCCGCGGTTAGGACAGCGCCCGTAATTATGCTCGCAGCGGGGCTCGCGAGAAATACCACGGCGCTCGCGACTTCGTGCGGCTCACCGAAGCGCCCCAAAGACGACAAGTTGCGCTGAAACTCGGCACCAGGGCCGTCCGCTGGATTTGCATCTGTATTAGTCGATCCCGGTTGTACAAGATTCACGGTGATGCCTTTCGGTCCGAGTTCGCGCGAGAGGCCGCGGGTGAAGGAAGTAAGCGCCGCCTTCGACATCGCATAAGCAGTGACGCCAGCGAACGGGACCCGCTCTCCCAGCCCCGAACCGATCGAGATGATACGCCCTTCCGCGCCGAGATGAGGAATAGCTGCCTTCGCGAACAGCACCGGCGCTCGTACATTGACATCCGTCAGGGTTTGGAATTCCGCAACGTCGATATCGGCAATCATACCGTTGTGTCCGATAGCTGCGCTGTTGACGAGGATGTCGAGCCCGCCGAGCGCTGATACGGCTTCTCTCACAGAGCGCATGATGGCTCTCGGGTGAGCGCTGTCGGCTTCAATCGCGATCACACGACGACCCGTGCTTCTGATCGAATCGGCCACCTTTTGCGCTTTCTCGGTCGAGTGCTGGTAGGTGAATGCGACGTCGGCACCGTTCTCGGCCAGCGCCAACGCGATGGCCGCCCCAATGCCTCGCGACGCACCTGTCACCAATGCGCGCTTCCCACTCAGATCAATCATAACTTGCCCTTCTCGTACCGTGGTTCGAGCACCCGAGGGGCCCACGTAAAGATTACGAGAGGCGCTTGAAACCCTGTCTCGCGCAATCTGGTGCTCAAGTGGACGTCTCGTAGCAGCGAGAAGTGTCAAACTGTGTCGCGGCGAGAGGAACGCCGACCGATACGTCGTTTATGATTTGCACGCGCGAAGTGCGCCGTGCCGCCGTGGATTGAAGTGACGTTGCCATATTCGGAACGCCACGTTCCTAAACGGCGGACTATCGGCCAGAATGCAACCTCGTTAACTTACTTCGGCTCTACGAGTGTTTGCCTTGGTTGCTGCTCATGTACGCACTTCGAACCCCGACAATAGCGTCGAATCGATTTACCGATCGCCGCGTTCAGGTGCTGAGGGTACTACCGTGGTGTGGTTATCGTTGCGTTTGGTCGATTTCGGCTCGGCGCTGAGTTGTGACGGTGGCGGGTTAGACTTTATTGGTGGCTTAGCTGACGTGCTGATGAACCGCCGGGATCACGACTATATGGGGGGAGCGGAATCGATGAGGGGCCGACGACCGTCGGCTCGCTATAACATGACAGCTTTGATCGTTATTTGCGCCATCACGCTTGGTGGCTGCGCGCGTCGGCCCGGGCCGTGGGTGCTCGAGCCCGTTCCGAGCGTCGGCGCTACGAAACTTGTGAAAGTCTTCGTCGCGAGCACTCGTGCTGCGCAGCCTGAAGCGCCGGTACCTCTGGCCGAAGGTGGCGCTCCAACGCCAGCGTACTTCCGCTATGTGATCTCCATCCCTCCCACTCATACGCCGACCGAAATTGAGTGGCCAACATACGCTCCCGACCCGGCTAGGCATTTTTTAGTCGTTTCGGCAGAGCGTCTCGATGAAGAGAGCTTCCTGGTCGAAATCGGGCAGGCCGCTGCTCGCGGTGAATCACTTGGCCGCGACGTCGGCATCTTCGTTCACGGTTACAACAATAGCTTTCAAGAGTCGCTATTTCGGACGGCTCAACTCGTTGCTGACTCGGGTGCGGGGCCGTCCGCGGTTCTATTCTCCTGGCCGTCAAAGGCAGAACTGACCGGCTATATCGCCGACAAGGATGCGGTGACCCTCTCGCGCGACGCGCTCGCCCATCTTGTCACGCGGCTCGCGGCCGAGCGTGGGGTGAGGGGTGTCAAACTCGTCGCGCATAGCATGGGGTCTTGGCTAACCATGGAAGCCGTTCGCCAAATTCGCATCGCGTCGGACGTTCGAACTATCGAGAAGCTCGATGATGTAACGCTCGCGGCGCCGGACATTGACACCGAGGTGTTCCTTCAGCAGTTACGCGTCATCGGCCGCCTGCGCTCGCCCATCACCGTGCTTGTTTCCAAAGAAGACGAGGCTCTGTCGTTTTCCAGGTTTCTCGCGGGGGGACAACTCCGGGCTGGAGCGGCGAACATCGACGACCCCCGCGTCATCTCAGGGGCCAGGACCGCGAATGTCCGTGTCGTCGATATATCCGGCCTTGCCACGTCCGCGGGAGCCGGCCATGACGGCTTCTGGGCGTACTCTGCGATCTACGGCCGGCTTCAAACAAGCCGTGACGGGCTGAACGCATCGGAGACAAGTGCAGGGGTGTACGTCCTCGACGTAGCCGACAGGCTAAGGCCTTTGGACGCCCGGCTCGAGCGGAGAGCCGCGGTCCCGTAGCGCTTCGAGCATGCGCAGTCCGGAATCGGTGGACGTTCCACCTCGCGCAGATGGGACGCTGAGCGTTAGCGGTGGTTACTCAAAGCAAAACGGAGAGAGCCAGATGAACGAGACGTTGGCTGCCGGGCTAGACAATCGCTATGCCAAGTATGTGCGGCTTCAGTTCGACTGGCCGCAGCCGCGGGTCCTGCGGATTACCATGTCGAACGGCAAGATGAATTCCGCCGATGACAAAATGCACGGCGAACTCGGCATGGTCTGGCGGGATATCGACAGCGATCCCGGCGTCTCAGTCGTCATCCTGACCGGTGCGGGCAGAGCCTTCTCGGCGGGCGGCGATTTCGCGATGATGGAGCGCATCATCGACGATCATGACACGCGGATCCGTAACTGGAAGGAAGCCCGAGACATCGTCTACAACGTCATCAACTGCTCCAAGCCCATCGTGAGTGCCATCAGGGGGGCAGCGGTCGGTGCCGGCCTTGCTTGCGGCCTGCTGGCTGACGTCTCGATCGCCACCAAGACGGCGCGCATCATTGACGGGCATACGAAGCTAGGCTTGGCAGCGGGTGATCATGCGGCGATTGTGTGGCCGCTGTTGTGCGGAATGGCGAAGGCAAAATTCTATTTGTTGCTGTGCGATCAGCTTTTGGGCGAAGAGGCGGAGCGGATCGGTGTCGTATCGATGTGCTGCGAGGACGACGAGCTGGACGCAAAAGCGATCGAGATCGCGGGCCGTCTTGCTGCAGGACCGCCGAGCGCCATTCGCTGGACGAAATACGCGCTCAACAATTGGCTCCGGCAGGCCGGGCCGACATTCGATGCTTCGTTGGCGCTTGAATTCATGGGATTTACAGGACCGGAAGTGAAGGAAGGCCTTTCGGCTCTCGTGGAAAAGAGACCGCCGGCATTTCAACTGGATTGTCCGCTCTAAGAAGACAAGGACTATCGCATTCTGTCGCTGCCCCTGAGCCTACGCCCAGGAACGAGACCTCGCCGCGGAGATCGTCCGCGTCCAGAACGAGAAGTTGGCTGAGGTATGTGCGGCTAAGCCCGACCGGTTTGCTGCATTCGCCTCGCTTTCTCTCCAATCTCCGGCTCTTGCAGTCCAGCAGCTCGAATATGCCATAAAGAAACTGGGGCTAAAGGGCGCGGCGATCGGCGGTAGCGTCCAAGGCACGGACTTCTCCGATCCCCAGTTCCACCCGGTGTGGGCGAAGGCCAAAGAACTTGGTGCGGTCTTATTGATCCATTCGCGGAGCACGCCAGAACTCGCCAAGCGTTTCCGTGGCAATGGCTGGCTGTCTAACCTGATTGGTAACCCGCTCGATACTACGATCGCCCTGCAACACTCTATTTTTGACGGCACGGTCGATCGTTTTCCAGGTTTGAAAGCGCTCGCTGCGCATGGAGGTGGATATCGTGGTCGATCCAAACGGGCCATTGGCGCAACAGCTTTTTGTCGGAGGCGAAATCCCATTTTCAGGCTGTAGCTTAATCCGTGGGTTCTAGTCTAAAAATGTCGAAAATGCTTTGTCTTACACTCTCTCCGCGCGCTGTTCGCGACTGAGGAACACCAGCTCTTGGCGCGCAAAGCGGACCTGCTAGCGAGTGGTCGAGTGAGTGGCGCACCGATTATCGTGCAAACTAAAGCAGCGCTTTCCATCATTGACTGGTACCGGAAGCTACACTGTGCGAGTATCAGCGATAGTCGCCCCGCGTAGCACACGCAGCCATTCAGTCGATTGACTCCGATACTTGCCGAAGTCGCCTTTCGTCCGAGCGGCGTGAATTTTCCTGTGAATTCAAGATCAAAAAGTTTGGCCGGAAATACCGCCGGGATTTGCCCACCAATTTGAGAAGTTTGTGCTTGAAAATCAACGCTGTAATGTCGTCCTAAATGATTGAGTGGGAGTAGGGGGACAGGATATTCTGGAGTAGGTTGGAGGGAAATAGCGTAAGAAAGTCAGGGCGCTCCAGGAGGTCTCATTGATCATTCGCGATCCATTGTCTTTGATGCGGTTGTCTCTCCAAATCCCTGATTTTACAGGGGACGACGTTCGCGACGGACGGGCCAGCCAACTCATTTGACGGTTCTTTCGACGGTTCAATCGCACGCCGCACCACGTCGCGAAGAAAAGACCGTCAGAAATTGTGATGGCTCTGACGGTCTTTTTCTGAGGGACGTCCGAAGCTCGCGGGGTGCGGCTGCTGGAAGCTTTGCGCCAGCGTATTGGCAGATCAGGCCAATAAAAACTGACTTATTTCATTGGCGATCGTGCGTCCGTCCGTCTCGAGTGCGAAGTGGCCGGTATCAAGAAGAACGACGCGAGCAGACGGAATATCTCGTTGGAACGCCTCCGCGCCCTCCGGGGTGAAGAACGGATCATTCTTCCCCCACAAGGCTAACAGCTTCGGCTGCCGCTGGCGAAAGTAATCCTGATAGAGTGGATAGCGCGCGATGTTGCGTTTGTAGTCCAGCTTCAGATCGATCTGCAGCTCGGCATTCCCCGGCCGCGCCAGGATCGCCGCATCGAGTGTGTAAGACTCGGGCTCGATCCGCGATGGATCGGCGACGCCATGAAAATAGGCGGCCTTCACGCCATCGAGGCTCATGCGGGCGCGGATCGGCTCGCGCTCGTCGGGGCTCGGGCTCGCCCAATAGGCGCGCAACGGATCCCAGGCCTCCGGCCTCAGGCCCTCAACATAGGCATTGCCATTCTGGCTGACGATCCCGGCCACGCGATCCGGATAGGTCAGCGCCAGGTCCCAGCCGACTGGCGCGCCGTAATCGAAGACGTAGAGCATATAGCGGTTGAGCTCCAGGACATCGACGAACGCGGCGATGGTACGGGACAGCGAGTCGAAGTCGTAAATGTAGTTCCGATCGGCGGGGATTTGCGTGAAGCCGAACGATGGCAGATCCGGTGCGATCAGCCGGAATCGATCAGCTAGGCTTGGCATTAGGTGACGAAAATAGAAGGAGGAGTTCGCAAAGCCGTGCAGCAGAAGCAAGATGGAAGCGTCGGCAGGACCTGCTTCGCGATAGAAGATGTCGACGCCGTCGGCGCGGACCGATTTGTGTCGTATCCCGGTCGTGGCTTGCGGCACCGACGTCTGCGCCGTCGAGGCCGTGCCGAGGCCCACGGCCGTCACGCCGCCTGCCAGCACGCTGCGTCGCGTGGCGACCGGTGAACCACGATGCTTCGCGATCAATGGCGGTTCGGACGAGCATGAGAAGTGGATCATCGGAGTTTCCAAATCCTCGCGAGGCGATGGCGTCATCAAAAGCGATTGCGCGCCATTCAACGATGCTTGTCGGTCTGCGCACGCCGAACCAGTGAGGTGATCTCCGGCGTGAACCGGCCCTCACCAGGCTCGAGATAGCCGGTCAGTCGGGCCGTGACCTCCTGGAACACCCAGCCATTGCCGTCGGGATCGCTGAATGATGCGAACGACGCGTAACTCTTGCGTTGCGGATTGGGACCTGAGGCCACGCGCTTGCCGTTGGCATGGTGGAAGATGCCGCCGGTATCGTGGAAGGGCTCGCTGATCGCAATGCCGCGCCGGATCAGGTCGGCGCGGGCCGCCTCGATGTCGGAGACGATCAGGTGCAACCCCTTCACCGAGCCCGGCAAAGCTGCCGTGACGTTCCTGCCGAAGATGACCGAGCAGCCGGAGCTGGGCGGAGTGAACTGGATCACCCGGTAATCGTCGCCGTCGATGAAGTCGATATCGAGCCTCCAGCCGAGATCGCTGTAGAAGCGCTTGGCGCGATCAACGTCAGAAACAGGAATCACGACGACTTCAAGCCTCATATCGATGGAACTCGCGCGAAACGGCTTTGCCTCAGGCTCGCTCTGCAATTCAGTCATGGTCATGTTTGGCTCCCTGGAGATGTCGTGTCATGATGCCGCGGCGAGCGCAGGTGTTGCGGCATCCCGAAGCGCCGATTCGAGAATGGCGACGTCCTGGGCGACGCTGCCGCCGCTGACGCCGACACCAGCAACCAGTTGGCCCTCGTTCGTGAGCGGCGCGCCGCCGGCCATCGAGCAAAATCGACCGCCGGAGAGGCCCATCAGCGGAAACAGGTCCTGCCCCGGCTGCACGAGCGGCGAGATGTCGGCCGTGCGGAGCCCGACCAGCGCGGAGGTATAGGCCTTCCGTTCCGCGATCTCGATCGAGAAGGCCGGCGCGCCGTTCATGCGGTGCTTGAGAACGACGTTGCCGTGAATGTCGATCACGCAAACCGCGACCGGCACCCTGGACCGTGCCGACTGCGCCTCGACGCGGTCCGCGATGTCTTTTGCAAGGGCGAGCAGATCCATACTTCTGTCCTTTCCGACGCGTGAGTTGAGAAGAGAACTGTTTCCTGTGTGACTTCAGCGGCCGAGCCGCCCCACATAAGCTCCAAGGCGATCCTCGGCGTCGCCGGGTTTGTGGAAACCCTGCGCGAACAGCGCCTTGATCTTGCGTTGCGCCGCGGGCCGCGTGATCGAGGTCATGCAGGCATCCCAACCCGCCGCGATCTCGACATCCGGTGGCAGGCTGCCGGCGTTCACTAGGCGTTTGGTGTTGGCGATCGCCCATTTGTCGAACGAGGCGATACGCATCGCCAGCGCATCGACGAAGGCGTCGAGTTCGGCATCCGGCAGCGCCCGGTTCACATAGCCATAGGCCTCGGCCAGTTCACCACCGATGTCATCGGAGCTGAGCAGCACCTCCAGCGCGCGCTGCCGGCCGATCAGCCGCGGCAGACGCGCCATCGGTCCTCCGCCAGCGACGAGGCCTACACCGACCTCCCATTGCGACAGTAGCGCCTTCTCGCGGCTCGCAAAGGTCATGTCGCAGGCAAGAGCAAGCTCGCTGCCGTTGCCGGTCGCGCGGCCGCGGATCAAGGCGATCGAGACGACCGGCATGCGCGTGATACGGACGAGGATGTCGGGCCAGGCCTCGAGGCCCGTCGGTCCTTGCGGCATCTCCGTGAGCTCCTTGAGGTCGGCAGTGAAATCGCTGTGGTTCAGGAAGAAGCCCTCGACCGCGCTGTCGAAAACCACGACCCTGACGGCATCGTCGGCCTCGATGGCCGCCATGATCTCGCGAAACTCCCGAACGAATTGCGGACCCATGACGTTCAGCGGCGGATTGTCGAACGTAACCCGCCAACAGCTGCTGGAGGGGCTCGTGAGCTGAATCTGCGTCTTCGTCGTGGCCTTGTTCATCACTGCCGGCGCGTTCATCGCGGGCCTCCATGGGTTGGTTGTTGCGGTGAGTGGAGGTGCCCGCGAAAGGCGCCTCTTCGATCCATTGCAGATCTACGAAGCACGCGCTGTGGTGGCCTTCTGCTTCAGGGCGGCCAGCAGGGTTTTCGCGGCCGGACCCGAGGAGTGCGGGTTCTGGCCAGTGATCAGCTGGCCGTCGCTGACGACGTGCACGCCCCAGTTCGCGACCTTCGAGAAGACGGCGCCCAGCTTCATCATCTCGTCTTCGACGAGGAAGGGCACCACATGAGTGAGGCCGACCTCTTCCTCTTCGCCATTGGTGAAGCCCGTGACCTCCTTGCCCTGCACCAGCAGCTTGCCGTCCGGCGTCTTGACGTGTCGCAGCGCGCCGGTGGAGTGACAGACGACGGCGATGGTCTTGCCGGCGGCGATGAAGGACTCGATCAGCTTGACGGAATCCTTGTCCTCCGCGAGATCCCACATCGGGCCGTGGCCGCCCGGATAGAACAGCGTATCGAAGTCCTCCTCACGGACGCTGTCGAGACGCAGCGTCTTGTCGAGCTGCGCCTCCGCGGCCCCGTCCTTCTCGAAGCGCACCGTCAGGTCGGTGCGGAATTCGGGTTCGTTGCTCTTCGGGTCGAGCGGCGGCCGGCCGCCCTTCGGCGACGCGAGCGTGATCTCGACGCCGGCGTCCTTGAAGACGTAGTAGGGAGCGGCCAGCTCCTCGAGCCAAAAGCCCGTCTTCCGTCCGGTGTTGCCGAGCTGGTTGTGGGACGTGATAATCATCAGCACCTTCATGACTGTCTCCTCCGCTTGTGGTCACTGAATGAAGCGCCACCTGGCACCACGAGAGAGATGCTTCGGCGCGATCTCGCCGGTCTCCAATTCACTGTCGAGCCGACAGCGAGAATTGCGAAAGCGAGTGATTTGGTGTTAACGGCTGAGGTTGCGGCGTTCACTCATACATTGAGCGTCGATCACTCATACGTTGATATGAGCGTGTGACGCCGCGCCAACGTCATAAATCGATGACAACGTCACCGCGCGGTCGCGAGCAGCAGATGAGAAGGTTGCCGTCAGCCGGCATGTCGAGCGGCTCCGGGCCGTAGACGATGTTTCCGGACACCAGTCCGCTTTCGCAATTGTGACAAACGCCGGCCCGGCAGGCCCATCGGACCGGCACATCGCAGGCTTCCGCGAGTTCCAGGATGTTTTGATAGGACGGATTCCAATGTGCGGCGATTCCGCTGCGCGAGAACGACACGACGGGGCCTGTCTCGCTATCGCTTTCCGGGACATGCGCGGCCCGCTTCGTTGCGCCGATGACTCCCGGGGTCATCGATTCGCCGCCGTTGAATATCTCGGCGTGAATGCGCTTTGGCGCAATGCCGATGGCGGCGAGAGCCTCTTTCATGTCCGCCATGAAGCGCGTGGGCCCGCAGAGATAGACGTCCGCTTCGCTTCGCACACCCGCTGCTTCCAGCGCGGGCCGCGACAGATGTCCGGTCGCGTCGAAATCCTCGCCCAGCCTGTCGTGCGGGTCTGGCTTGCTGTAGCAGACGTGGCTGCGGCCCCGGACAAGCGCGGGCATGAGGTGGCGTACTTCGGCTGCGAACGGGTGATGCCGCCCGTCGCGTGCCGCATGCAGCCACAAGACCGGGCGTGTCGAACCGGCTACCGCGAGCGCATGCAACATTGCGAGCACGGGCGTCGCTCCAATTCCTGCGCTGAGCAGCACCACCGGCCTATCGCCCGCCTGCAGGATGAAGCCGCCGCGCGGCGAACTTACGTCTAGAACATCGCCCGGGCGGACGTGATCCTGCAGCCAGGCGCCAGCCGCTCCATGAGGCTCGATCTTCACACTGATACGGTAACGGTCTAGCGAAGGAGGACCCGAAAGCGAGTAGCTCCGGAAGATCGGTGGTCCCCTATCGGTTGGCCCAAGCCGCAGGACGACATATTGACCGGGCAGGTGAGGAGGCAGTGGCCGTCCGTCCGGGTGGCGCATCGACAGGGAAAAGACGTCCGCGGATTCCCGATCGATCGCCGCCACCGCGAGGGGCTGAAATCCGGGTGAAGCAGGATACTTGGCTGACGCTGGCGCGAGTCCGGCATTGCCGCTTCCCGCGACAGTCGCTTTGCTCTGCAGCAGGGCCTCGAGCGACGAGCGCCAGCCGCGCGAGAGGGCCTCGATCCGCAGCGCGCGCTCCAGGTCCTCACGGGTATGATTAGGCAAATACAGCAGCGCATTGAGCTCCGCGACCGTCATCCGCTCGCTCGCTTCGCCGACTTTCAGGATAGCATCTCCGGCGCCCACATCGCCTTCCTGCAAGACTCGGAAGTAGAATCCCGGGCGTCCGCTGGATGTCAGCAGGGCCGGCATCCGCGGCTCGTTCATCCGGATGCCGACCCGATAGCAGGTCACGCGAGGCTGCGTGACCTCGAACACGGCGCTGCCGATTTGGTAGCGATCGCCGATACACACTGCATCGTCGGGCAATCCCTCGATCGTGAAGTTTTCGCCGAACTGGCCGTGGACGAAGCCGGTCCTGTTCAGTCGTTCCTGCCAATAACGATACGATTCGATCTGGTAGACGAAAACAGCGCGGCGCTCGCCGCCGTGACCCCTTACATCGCCTTGACCGTCTCCGTCGAGATTGAGCCGCCTGGCCTGGCAGCGGCTCTGCACCGGGCTCTTCCATATCCCGGTGTGAACGATGCGGCCATTCCACGCGATGTCGCGCGGAAGTCCGACGTTCACTGCCAGTAACCGGCTCATTGAGTTTCTCCGCGGTGGCTGCTCCCACGTGCTCATTGATAGCGGACAGCAAGACGATCCCCACTCATACGTTGATATGAGCGATACCTTCCCAACGTTGGATGGTTCGAAAGCCGGCGCGCGAACACTGTGGTTCACCGGCGCTCGTAACGTAACGCGATCGTTACCGCGCGGTAAACGAAAACAGCGGGTGGCAATCATGACCATGCAACAATCCTTGCAGAAGATCGCGCGACGGCGCTTCCTGGAGATGACCGCCGGAGCCCTGACGACCGCCCAACTCATGCCGGGGCACGCGGCGAACGCTACGCTGATCCTCGATAGGCCAATCGAGCTGGCTCAAGCGGACACGCACGGATCGTCTTTATCCTTTTCATCGCTGAAGCAGATCGATGCCGGCGTGCTCAATGTCGGATATGTGGAAGCAGGTCCTTCCGACGGTCCTGTTGCCATCCTCCTGCATGGCTGGCCCTACGACATTCACAGCTTCGCTGAGGTGACGCCGCATCTCGCATCGGCAGGCTTTCGCGTCATCGTCCCCTATGCGCGCGGATACGGTTCCACGACCTTCCGGACGGGCGAAACTCCGAGGACCGGTCAGCCGTCTGCGCTCGCGGTCGACGCGATCGCCTTGATGGACGCGCTCAACGTCAAGCAGGCGATCCTCGCCGGCTTCGATTGGGGCGCGCGCACCGCCGATATCGCGGCTGCACTCTGGCCGGATCGCGTCAAGGGTATCGTTTCGGTCAGCGGCTATCTGATTGGAAGCCAGGCCGCGGGAAAAGTGCCGCTGCCTCCGAAGGCCGAGCTGCAGTGGTGGTACCAATATTACTTTGCGACGGACCGCGGCCGCGAAGGATACGAGAAGTATCGGCGCGAATTTGCAGAGCTGATCTGGAAGCTCGCCTCGCCGAAATGGCAGTTCAGCGACGCGACATTCGCGCGCAGCGCCGCCTCTTTCGACAATCCGGATCATGTCGACATCGTCATCCATAATTATCGTTGGCGGCTTGGGCTCGCGAAGGGCGATCCCGCTCTCGACGAGCTGGAAGCGAAGCTGGCTGCAGCGCCGCAGGTTGGCGTGCCGGCCATCACGCTCGAGGGCGATGAGAATGGTGCGCCGCATCCCGATCCGTCGGCTTATGCCAAGAAATTCTCCGGCAGATATCTGCACCGCCTCGTGAAGGGCGGCATCGGCCACAATTTGCCGCAAGAGGCTCCCGCGGCCTTCGCCCAGGCCGTCATCGACATCAGCAAGAGCTGACACAACCGCATCTGCAGCAGGAGCAAATGCCATGACAGATCTCATCGATCCGCGTCAAATGACAACCGCCTTCGAAACACGCCAGGACCGTCGCCAGTTTCTGGGAAACGCGGCGATCGGGATCGCATCGGCAGGCGCGGCCAGCCTGCTTTCGGTGCATCCCGTGTTGGCGGCCAAGGGCGAGGATATTCGCCCATTTCACGTCAGCATTCCCAAGGACGCGCTTGATGACCTGCGCCGGCGCCTGGCGGTAACGCGCTGGCCGGATCGCGAGACCGTCGCTGATGCCTCCCAGGGCGTGCGGCTGAAGACCATCCAGCAGCTCGTCGAATATTGGCGGACTGATCACGACTGGCGCAAGCTGGAAGCGCGGCTCAATGCATTGCCGCAGTCCGTGACGGAAATCGACGGCGTCGACATCCACTTCATTCACGTGCGCTCGAAGCACGACAATGCGCTGCCGATGATCGTCACCCATGGCTGGCCCGGCTCGATCATCGAGCAGCTCAAGATCATCGATCCCCTGACCAAGCCGACCCCGCACGGTGCGAGTGCGTCTGATGCATTCCACCTCGTGATCCCCTCGATGCCGGGGTACGGCTTCTCGAGCCGACCGACGGCGACGGGTTGGGATCCCCAGCGCATTGCGCGCGCCTGGATCGTGTTGATGAAGCGCCTCGGCTACACCCGCTACGTCGCGCAGGGCGGCGACTGGGGCAATGCCGTCACCGAGCAGATGGCGCTGTTGGCGCCGCCGGAATTGCTCGGCATTCACACCAACATGCCGGCGACCGTTCCGGACGATATCGCCAAGGCGTTGCAGCCCGGCGGAACGATGCCTTCCGGTCTGTCAGTCGACGAAAAGCATGCCTATGAGCAGCTCGACGATTTCTACAAGCACGGCCTCGGCTACGCCATTGAGATGGGGAACCGTCCGCAGACGCTGCAGGGCATAGTCGACTCGCCGTCCGGCCTGGCGGCCTTCATCCTGGATCACGACATCCGTAGTTACGAGCTGATCGCACGCGTCTTCGACGGCAAGGAGGAAGGGCTGACGCGGGACGACATTCTCGACAACATCACGCTGTACTGGCTGACGAATACGGCGATCTCGTCGGCGCGCCTGTACTGGGAAAACAAGCTGAACTTCTTCGAGCCGAAGCACATCGCCATTCCGGTCGCCGTAAGCGTCTTCCCGGACGAGATTTATGCAGCGCCGCGGAGCTGGACAGAGCGCGCGTATCCGAAACTAATCCACTTCAACAAGCTCGACAGGGGAGGTCACTTCGCCGCCTGGGAGCAGCCGAAGCTGTTCAGCGTCGAGATGCGCACGGCCTTCCGTTCGTTGCGCCAGTCGATCTGAAACGAACGAAAATCCACCCACTGACACGGCCGTAGCCGACTCAAGGAGCAGTCATGAATCGTCCCGAAAGAGCTTTCCCGCGCCAGGAAATCCGCCTTGAGCGCCGCCTGCCGTCATATTGGCGGGTCACCTTCGATCTCCCGCCGGTCAACATCTTCGGGCCGAAAGAGACGCTACGCCTCAGCGAAATCATCACGGCGATCGAGCAGGATGAGCAAGTGAAGGTCGTGGTGTTCGACAGCGCCGTCGACGGCTTCTTCATCACGCATTACGATTTTCTCGTGCCGCTTGAGGAGTCGGCGAAGATCCCGCCGGGGCCGACCGGCTTGCAGGCGCTACCGGACATGCTGGTGCGCCTCAGCAAGGCGCCGGTGGTGTCGATTGCCTCGATCCGCGGGCGCGCTACGGGGGTCGGCAGCGAGCTGGCGCTCGCAAGCGACATGCGGTTTGCGAGCCGGGAGAAGGCGATCCTGTCGCAATGGGAAGTCGGCGCGGGCCTGGTGCCCGGCGGTGGTCCGATGGCGCGTTTGCCGCGGCTAATGGGAACGGGGCCGCGCGCTGGAGGTCCTGCTCAGCGCGGATGACATCAATGGCGATCTCGCCGAACGCTACGGCTACGTCAACCGCTCGCTTCCGGACGCCGAGCTGGACGGCTTCGTCGAAGCGCTGGCGATGCGGATCGCCTCGTTCGACAAGCAGGCGATCGCGGATACCAAGCGGTTGGTCGACGTCGCGAGCCTGCCGCCCGATGCCGAAATCAAGCCGGAGTGGGAGGCCTTTATCACGGCGCTCGCACGGCCTGCCAGCCAGAAGCGGATCAAGGCGCTGATGGAGCGCGGCTTCCATCGCGCCGGTGATGTCGAAAACCGGCTTGGTTTCTACGTCGGTCAAATCGGCGGATAGCCCGATCGTATCCGGTCGTCGCGAAAGGAAAACACATGATCCGTAAAGCAAGCGCTGTGTGGCGCGGTACCGGGCGTGCGGGAAGCGGCAATCTCTCGAGTGAATCTGGCGTGCTTGCCAATACGCCGTATTCATTCAGGACCCCGCTTCGAGAACGAGAAGGGCACCAATCCGGAGGAACTCGTTGCGGCTGCGCATGCCGGCTGTTTCACGATGGCGTTGGCTTTCGGCCTGCAGGCCGCGGGTTTCACGCCGACGGAGCTCTCGACTGAGGCGGCTGTCACGCTGAAGCAGGATGGACAGGCGTTCCGCATCGACCGATCGGCGCTGACATTACGCGCGAAGATCCCAAGCATCGACGAGACCGCATTCGCCCGCATCGCGGGTGAAGCCGAGAAGAACTGTCCGGTCTCCAAGGTGCTCAATGCGACGATCACTCTCGACGCGAAATTGATCGCTTGACCATAACCGTCCTCAGCAGAGGAAAGGATCGAACCCATGACCCGCAAGCATCAACCCGATCAGTCCAAGTTCCGGGCAATCCTGCCCGAAGACATCGACTGGAAGCCGTTCCCGGCTTTTCCGACCGGAGCGCGTTTGGCCGTCGTCGTGGGCCATCCCACCGAGCCCGGGCCCTATGTGGTCAGGGTCAAGGTGCCCGCCGGCACGAAGCTGATGCCGCACAAGCATCCGGAGGACCGCATCTACACGGTGATGTCGGGCGTGTTCTACATCGGGCTCGGCGAGACTTTTGATGGCGACAAGGTGAAAGCCTATCCGCCGGGAAGCGTCATCGTCCTTCCCGGCGAGACCTGGCATTTCCATTGGGCGAAGTCCGGGGAATACGTCACGCAGGTCACGGCAATCGGCCCCCTTGGTCTCGAATATCACGACCTGCACGACGACCCGCGTCATTCCGCTGAAGCGCGGTTCGATCCGGTCAGTCAGCGGACTGTGCCAGGAAACGCGGCGTAGCGAGTAGGACCGACCGGTCGCGCAGGAGGGGTGTTCGACAATGATCATCACCGGCATCGAGAGCATCCCGCTGCGTATCCCGTTCAAGCCGGGAACCAGGTCCGCTTCGTCCGCATGGGGCGACGGCAACCTGCCAGCCGCGGACTCCTTGCTGGTGAAGGTGACGACGGATCAAGGCCTCGTAGGGTGGGGCGAGGCATTCGGCTTCCGCGCGGTCGCTTCCGCCAGGCTCGCAGTCGACCAAATGATCGCACCGCTTTGTCTCGGCCAGGATGCGACCCGGATCGAGCCGCTGATGCTGGACGTCCAGCGGAAGCTGCACGTCTTCGGTCGCGGCGGTGCGTTGGCTTTTGCGATGTCGGCGGTCGACATCGCCCTCTGGGATCTCGCGGGCAAGGCCGCCAACGCGCCAGTCAGCCGGTTGCTCGGCGGTGGTCCAATAGAACTGCCTTGTTACGCAAGCCTCGTGCGCTACTCCGAGCCTGCGTTGGTCCGAGCCGCCGTCCGGCAGACGATCGATGCCGGCTTTCGTGCGCTCAAGCTCCACGAGATCGAGCTTCCCGCCATTCGCGCCGCCCGCGAGGAGGCCGGCCCGGATATCGAGCTGATGCTGGACGTCAATTGTCCGTGGACGCTCTACGAGGCCCGTCGAATGGCCGAAGAACTCAAGCCGATCGACCTGAAATGGCTGGAAGAGCCGGTTTGGCCACCGGAGAATTTTGATGGTCTCGCCATAGTGAGAGCTTCCGGTATGCCGACGGCGGCCGGCGAAAATGTCTACACCTTGATGGACTTCGAGCGCCTGTTCGCAGCGAATGCGGTGGATTTCGTCCAGCCGAGCCCGGCCAAGATGGGAGGCCTCAGCGAGCTTCGCAGGATCTTTCCGCTGGCCGCGGTCCACAACATTCCGGTGATGCTGCATTCGTTCTACGATGGCCCCGGTCTCCTGACGGCCATTCACGCGACGGCAGCGCTGGGGACCGCCAATTCCATGATCGAATGGCGCTGGTTTGATCTGGAGACGACGATTTACGGAGACTTGCTGAAGACAAGGGACGGGAGGATTGCGGTGCCGCAGGGGCCGGGCCTTGGACTTAATCCCGATCCTGCCGTCATCAAGACGTATCGCTGGAACTAGCCATGACCGAAGCCTACGAGCTCGTCGAGCACAGCTATGACGTGGTGATCGTCGGGGCCGGCGGCGCCGGGATGCGCGCTGCGCTCGGCATGGCCGCGTCGGGATTACGCACGGCCTGCGTCACCAAGGTGTTTCCGACCCGAAGCCATACGGTCGCCGCACAAGGCGGCATGGCCGCCTCACTCGGCAACATGGGCGACGGCGACAATTGGCGCTTCCACATGTACGACACAGTGAAAGGCTCGGACTGGCTCGGCGATCAGGACGCGATCGAATATATGTGCCGCGAGGCAGTGCCGGCGGTGCTCGAGCTCGAGCACTATGGCGTGCCGTTCTCGCGCACCAAGGACGGTATGATCTATCAGCGTCCTTTCGGCGGGCAGACGATCGGTTTTGGCAAGCAGATGGCGCAACGAACGTGTGCAGCGGCCGACCGCACCGGTCATGCCATCCTGCACACGCTCTACCAGCAATGCCTCAAGCACAACACTGAGTTCTTCGTCGAATATTTCGCTCTCGACCTGTTGATGGATGACGACGGTGCCTGCCGCGGCCTGCTCGCCTGGAATCTGGAGGACGGCACGCTGCATCGCTTCTGTGCCCACCGCACCGTGCTTGCGACCGGCGGTTACGGCCGCGTCTATTTCTCCTGCACGGCCGCGCATACCTGCACCGGCGACGGCAATGCCATGGTGCTGCGCGCAGGCCTGCCGCTGGAGGACATGGAGTTCACGCAGTTTCATCCGAGCGGCATCTACGGCTCGGGCTGCCTGATCACCGAAGGTGCGCGCGGGGAAGGCGGCTACTTCACCAATTCGGACGGCGAGCGTTTCATGGAACGCTATGCGCCAAGCGCAAAGGATCTCGCCGGACGCGACGTGGTCTGCCGCGCCATGACCATCGAGATCAACGAGGGGCGCGGCTGTGGTCCGCGCAAGGACTACATCGATCTGCATCTGGAGCATCTCGGCGCCGATATCCTGCATGAGCGCCTGCCCGGCATCAGCGAGACCGCGCGGGTTTTCGCCGGCGTCGACGTGACGCGCCAGCCGGTTCCGGTGCTGCCGACGGTTCACTACAACATGGGTGGCGTCCCGACCAATCTGCATGGCGAGGTCACGACCAAGCATAAAGGCGATGCCGAAACCGTGGTGCCGGGCCTGATGGCGATCGGCGAGGCTGCCTGCGTCTCCGTGCACGGTGCCAACCGGCTCGGTTCCAACTCGTTGCTCGACATCGTCGTGTTCGGCCGCGCGGCGGCGCTCCGTGCGACCGAGATGCTGCGTCCGGGCGAAGGTCATCCGCCGGCGCCGCAGGCGGCCACCGACCAGGCGATCGCGCGGCTCGACCGCATCCGGTGGTCGAAGGGCAAGACGGGCACGGGCGACATCCGGCTCGCGATGCAACGGACCATGCAGAAGCATTGCGCGGTGTTCCGCACCGGATCGCTGCTGGACGAAGGCGCCCGCGAGCTCGGCAACGTGATGGCGGCGATGCGCGACGACCTTGCGGTGTCCGATCGTTCCATGATGTTCAATTCCGATCTCAGCGAGGCGCTCGAGCTTGACAACATGCTGGCGCAAGCCAATGTCAGCCTGAGGTCGGCGATCGGCCGGACCGAAAGCCGTGGCGCCCATGCCCGCGAGGACTTTCCAAAGCGGGACGACGAGAATTGGCTAAAGCACACGTTGTCCTGGGTGGATCGGGAAGGGCACGTACGACTTGATTACCGGCCGGTGCATCTGCAGCCTTTGACCAACGAGGTTGCGACGATCCCGCCCAGGGAGCGGGTCTATTGAATGAATGGAGGCATCAAATGACGACAGAACGCGCCGTGCTCGCCGGAGGCTGCTTCTGGGGCATGCAGGATTTGATCCGCAAGCTGCCGGGCGTGATCGCGACCCGCGTCGGCTACACGGGCGGCAAGGTGAAGAATGCGACCTATCGCAATCACGAGGGCCATGCCGAAGCGATCGAAATCATGTTTGATCCGGCAAAGACCGATTTCAGGACCCTGCTGGAATTCTTCTTCCAGATTCACGATCCCTCCACCCTCAATCGCCAAGGTAACGATCTGGGCACGAGCTACCGTTCGGCGATCTTCTACACCAACGACGAGCAGAAAAAGGTCGCGGAGGACACGATCGCCGACGTCGACGCCTCGCATCTATGGCCCGGCAAGGTGGTTACCGAGGTCACGCCCGTCAGCGATTTCTGGGAGGCCGAGCCTGAGCACCAGGATTATCTCGAGCGCTACCCGGACGGTTACACCTGCCACTTTCCGCGTCCGGGTTGGAAGCTGCCGAAGCGGATGGCTCGCGCGGTCTGACTTCTATCGTCCGGGTTTGCGCCGGTCCGGCTTGAGCGCATCGGCCATCCGGACCAGTTCAGCATAGGTGCGGGCGCCCATCTTGTGCATGGCCGCGCCGCGATGGATCTTGACGGTGATCTCGCTGATGCCGAGGTCGCCGGCGACCTGCTTGTTCATCTTGCCGGCCGTAACGTGCAGCATCACTTCCTGTTCGCGTGGCGAGAGGGTTTCGAAACGCTGTCGCAATTGCGAGGCGTCGTTCTCGACCGTTCGCCGTTGCCGGTCGCGCTCGATCGCTGCCATGACGGCATCGAGCATGTCCTGATCGCGGAAGGGCTTCGGCAGGAAGTCGACCGCGCCGTGTTTCATGGCGTGCACCGACATCGGAATGTCCCCGAACCCGGTCATCATCACGACGGGAATCCCGACGCCGCTCTGCGTCAGCCGGCCCTGGAACTCAAGGCCGTTCATGTCGGGCAGCCTGACATCGAGGACGATGCAGCCCGGCCTGTCGGACAGGTCTGCCGACAGGAAGTCTTCCGCCGTGGCGTAGGTTTGGCTCTGAAGCCCGACCGACTCGAAAAGGCCAGCCAGGGCATCGCGCATGGACGCGTCATCGTCGACGACGTGCACGAGAGGCTTTTCTGGTTTTTCGTTTGCCGCGGACCGCATTGCCTTCGGACACACCGTATTTTTGCGGGCATGTCTAACATGAACGGCGATGGGCCGGGGATCACACCTATGTATAGGTATTACGGCGAGCCGCCGGCGGGCTGCGCCCGAAAGTGCAATGAGGACCGCACCTTAGGTCAGGCCGCGGGTGCATAGATCGAGAACAGCGATCCTTCTCCGACGACGGAGCGAACCTCGATCCGATGGCCAAGCGCCTCGAGCGCGCGGCGAACGATCGAGAGCCCGATGCCGAGGCCGTGGCCGCGCTCGGGCGCGAGGCGCGTGAAAGACTCGAAGATTCGCGGCAGTTGGCTCTCTGGAATGCCGATACCCGTGTCGTAAACGTCGATCCTGATCTCGGATCCCTTGCGGCGGCAACCGATCAGGATGCGGCCTCCCGGCTCGGTATATTTGATGGCATTGGTCAGGAGATTGCGGAGGATGCAGCCCAGCAGGATCGGGTTGCTCGTCACACAGGCATTGGTCGAGATCGCACGAACGTCGATGCCCCTTTGAAGCGCGGCGTCCTCGTTTTCGTGCCGCAGCCGCCAGAACAGTGGTCCAAGGTTGAGTGCGGAAATCTCGAGCGCGTTGGTACGCTCGGCGAGATAGAAGGCGTCCACGAGGCAATTGAGCTGCTCGGTCAGTTTCGTGACCGCGCGCTCCCCGCGGTCGATCCATGCCTGTTGCGGGACGTCATCGAGCCGCGAACGCAGCAACGCGTAGGTGCCCTGGATGACGTGTAGCGATGAGCGTAGGTCGTGTCCCATCATGCCCACCAGCGTCGTCTGCAGCTCGACAGCTGCAAGCGTTTGCGGGCTTCTACCTCTGGCTGGCGCTGCCGCGAAGCTTTCAATCGTTCTCATGGGTGCCCCCATTGTTGCTGGATCATACCACCATCGCATCAAGCGCCTGATGAACAGGAAGCGCCATTCTACGTTCCGGTGTCATGATCAACCGATCGTATGATCGGGACGCCCTCATCGCGGCTGGGGCGAGCCAGGACAGGAGTGCGCCGGTATTCGGCTGACCATTTTCTGGGCGGCCCCTCCCGTCCGGAGGGCTAGCTATAACACTCATGTATAATTCCTGGGCAGGAAGGGCGGGTGCAAGAGTGTCTTTCCCCGTCTCATGGGTTCAGTTCGGGGCAAGGATATTGAGTGCCTATGGATCTCGAAATCGCGGTCATCGACGATGACGACTCGTTCCGAGTGGCGCTTGTGGAATCGCTGTCATCCCTGGGATATCTGGTCGACGGATATTCCTCTGCCGAGGACTACATTGGCAGGGTAGGCAGCAGGTCGTTCAGTTGCGTCGTCACCGATATTCATATGCCCGGTATGAGCGGACTGGACCTGATGCAGCATCTGTCTGCTGAGGGTTCGACGACGCCCGTAGTGCTGATCACGGCCAAGTCCGACATCAATCTCGAGACGAAGGCGGCGGTGGCGGGTGCGGTATGCCTGCTCAGAAAGCCATTTGAGATAAATGACCTGATCGGCTGCATCCAAGGCGCCGTGAGCGACTGAGCGTTGCCGATGGCCCCCGATTTTCGGGGACTACAACGAACGGGCTATCTGATACCCTTTACTTGCCTCAAGATGCGGCGGGCTGCTTAGAACATTAGGTCGTAGGGACCCTCTCTTCGGTCGGCAGCGTCATTGAAAAGACGGCGCCCGCGGGTTCATTCGACGCTGCCCATAGCCGGCCGCCATGCGACTCCACGATCGAACGGCAAATCGATAATCCGATGCCGAGGCCAGTCGACTTGGTCGTGTAGAAAGCCTCGAAAAGACGCGCGGTGTCTGCTGGAGGCAGGCCCGGTCCCGAATCGCGAACAGCGACGATCAAATTGCCCGGCTCATCTTCTCTGCTATGAATTTGAAGCTCGCGCGATCCTTCGCTGACCTCACCCATCGCCTCGACGGCATTCATGATCAGGTTCAGGATCACGTGCTGCAACTGGACCTTGTCGCCAAGCACACACGGCAGCCGATCCGACAATTGCATCTTCACCAAAATCCCGTTGTCCGACATCACGCTGCGGGCAAGTTTGACGATCTCCATTATGGTTTCGTTGACGTCCAGGCTTTCTCTGCGCCTCGGTGCCTTCCTGGACAAATCCCGGATTCGATCGACGATGTCGGTGGCGCGCTTGCCGTCGCCGATGACGCGCTCGATCAACGGCCTGGCCCTCTCCAGATTCGGCGGTTGATGACCGAGCCAGCGCAGCGCGGTATCGGCGTTGGTGAGCAGGGCAGAGAGTGGCTGGTTGACCTCGTGGGCGATCGAGGCGGTGAATTGCCCCATGGTAACCACGCGGCTCGCATGCGCCAGCTCCATCTGGGCTTCCCGCAATCGCCGCTCGCTCTCGATCAACTCGCTCTCGGCCCTCTTGCGATCCTCGATATCATAGGTCGCCGCGTACCAGGCGATCACCTCGCCGTTCCTGCGCAGCGGCACGCGGCGCGTGGCGAACCAGCGGTATTCGCCGTCGGCTCTTCGCAGCCGAACTTCCGACTCGAAGGCTTCACCGGTACGAAGCGCAACGTCCCAAGCTGCCTCGAGCTGAGGAACGTCGTCGGGATGGGTGATGCGGCTGGTACGGCTGGTCCATCGCGTCGTCGTGAGGCCACTATAGGTGCGTCCGACTTCATTGACAAAGTCGATGATGCCGTCGGCCCGGTGGCGAAGCACCAGCACCGGGATGGTGTCGATGATGAGCTGAAGCTCCTCTTTGTGCGCGACATTGTCGACGCGAAGCGTCTCGTTTTGCCGCTCCAGTTCTGCGATCATCGCCTGCCGTTGATCGAGCTGTAGCTGCAGGGCTCGCGAAGCCCCCATCCGGCGAGCAGACAGCGACACGACAAGTGCTGACGCCGCGACAAACACGCAGAGTCGAACGATTTCGCCGAGCTGGAGAACGTAAGGAGCGGGCGCAAGAGGCGGATATTGGAGGGCAAGAAAAATCAGCGCGGCTGCAAGCGCCGCGGGACCGGGACCTGCGGCCAGGGCCACGAACGTAACCGCGGCGAGGTACAGCAGGAGCGTGGCATCTGCCCCGGACGACATGGTCACTGGGCTGGCCGCCACGACTGATATCGCAACCGACACAACTGCGATCGCATATTTCACGATGACTGGCCACGTCAGGTTCCGCGAAAAAGCGGAAGTCGTCATGATCAATCTTTCTAGCCCGCAGGCCTAGTAATGGTTGTTGTTGATCATTGGAGCACGTCTGAGGGACCACACTGTCGCCTGACTTTATCAGGTATGGGAGCCGACATCCACAATTGGCATCCACGGCGGAAGGCCACGGCATCACATCGATGCGGCCGATCGGGTCGCGGCGCCGTGCAACACGATCTGGAATACGGCGCCCTGGGGCGAGTTTGGGAAAACCAGCAGGGTTCCACCGTGAGATTCCATGATGGACCGGCAGATGAACAGGCCCATGCCCATGCCGCCCGGCTTGGTCGTGAAGAGCGGATTGAAGATCTGATCGATCTCCTGTGGCTGAATGCCCTTTCCAGTATCCGCGACCGAGACGGCGATGCCGCCGCCGTCATGCACTTCGGATCTCACACCCAGCGTGCGGAGCCCTTCCTTGGTCGCCATCGCCTCAATGGCATTTGTGATCAGGTTCAACAACACCTGCTGCAGCTGGATCCGGTCGCCCATGACTTGCGGGAGCTCGGCGTGCGGCTCCGTGCGAACCAAGATACGATGCTGCTGCAGGTCGCCATGGACCAAAGTGAGGGTCTCCTCGATGAGCAGGTTGACGTCGAGCCAGGCTCTGATCCGCGCGTCCTTTTTGAAGTTCGCGCGGATGCCGTCCATCACCGCGCCTGCGCGACGGCCGTCCGCGGCAATCTCCGAGAATTGCTCCTTTGCCCGTTCGAGCTCGGGCGAGGAGCGGCTGAGCCACCGCAGCCCCGTTTCGGCCCTGGTGATGATGGCCGAGAGGGGCTGCTTGATCTCGTGCGCGATGGTGGCCGCGACGGCATCACCGGTGATCAGACGCGCGCCGCGTTCGCGGCTCTGGGCGCGAACGGCGCCGATCAGGCCTGCATAGACGATGGTGATTTCATACAGCAGGACAAACAGGATGAGACTGCCCGACAGCAGGCTGCAGGTGCGGCCGGCATACCAGCCGAGACTGAAGCGCGCCGAAACGGGAAAGCTGCTGATGAGGACCTCGGTCATGAAGACCAGCATCACCACCATCAGCCATAGGTCGAGCAACGACTTCTGACGTATCCAGAGCAAGATGATCGCGACTGTGGTCAAGAGCGCGATGATGCCCGCGGTGTAATACCAGACTGCGGAGAAGTTCAGCGCGTCGATCATGAAGCTCGGCAAATGGCTTTGGGAGATCACCAGGACACAGCTCATCGCCGCTATGGTGATCGCGACAGTGGCGACACATGACAGAATGGTCGCGACCGCGGAGAATTTCCTGAGCCGGCTGGCAGGCTCCGCGTCCTTCAACAGGGCATAGGCGATGACGAATAGCGGGAAGCCGGCGTGCCATAACGTGTAGAGCCCAGACCGTGATCTCGGACGAATTTCCTCCAAGCAGCCCGTGGGGCGCAAACACGCCCGGAAAAGAGAGCAGCCAGGGAATGACGACCAGCGCGGTCCAGGCATAGCCGCTCGAAATGACGAGGAGGGCGCGCGACCGCACGATCGAGAATTGCGTGAACAGCAGGACCGCCGTGATCGAGTCGCTGACGAACATGGCCATGCCGTAGAGCGGCACCAGAGCGTCCACCACAGGCAGCTTCACCTGCTGCATGTGGGTGGCTGAAATGAATAGCGTCGGGAGTATGATCAGCAGCGCGACGACGAATGCGAGTCTTTGCTGGGTCTTGCTTGGCGGCAGGTTCGAAAGAACCAGATATTCTTCGGGCGACGCCATTGCTACCTCTCGGACCGGATCCGATCGACCGCACTGAGCCCGTGCCGGTCGAGATATCTTATTATGGCTTTGATTAAACGCCAAACTGCTGAGATATCAACCAGCTGGGAGGATGCCGGTGATGCGCCTATTCGCAGTGCTTGATTCCCATTGATACCGCGCTTTTGCAAACGGAACGTCGACGCGGACTTGGCTCGAATGGAGTTGCTTGCGACTGATGTGCCTTAGGGCGAAATCGAGTCAGTCAATCAACTGACAGCTTTGCGTGTTGCCGACAGGTCGATGACCGCCCTGCCATCGGCGGTTTCGAAATTCGACGCGATGCCGCCAAGTATTTTGATGAGGCCTCACAATCGCGGGCCTTTGGTCTCGATCAGAAGAGTCCTCCTAACACCAATGTATAGGCCGGGGAAAACCTGCGTTGGATGGAACGGGAGAGATCGCAATGAGTAGGGTCCGAACGCCAAGGGGCATCGGCCGGCCAGATACCTGACGCGGAATCGGTACAGAACAAATGACGTGTCCGCCGGCCCAGATATCGGATTCATGTCATGACAAATCTGACGATAAATGGAGAACCAAGATTATTCGACGCGCCGCCGGATATGCCGTTGCTATGGGTGCTGCGTGACATACTCGGCATGACTGGGACAAAGTACGGTTGCGGCATCGCGCAATGCGGCGCCTGTACCGTGCACGTTGACGGCAAGCCCTTGCGTTCTTGCCTGCTTCCGGTCGGTGCGATATCCGGTCGTGCCGTTACCACGATCGAAGGGATCGGCGCGACCACGACAGGCGCAAGAGTGCAGAAAGCATGGCTTGATCTGGAAGTGATCCAGTGCGGCTATTGTCAGTCGGGTCAGATCATGGCGGCGGCCGCATTGCTCGCTGCCACGGCCGATCCCGATGATTCCGACATTGATGCTGCCATGGCCGGAAATATCTGCCGTTGCGGGACCTACGAGCGAATTCGCCGGGCGATTAAGCAGGCGGCCTCGGCACGCCAGCCTTAAGGGGGGCATGATGGTTCGGACAGGATCCGGGACGCTATCGCGCCGCTCACTGTTGGCCTCCGGACTGGCGGGCGGCTTTCTGTTTGCTTTCCATCTTCCTGTACGTGCGGCACCAGAATTCGTAGAGCGGCAATCGGGCCCGGCCAGCGGTGAATTTGTTCCGAATGCCTTCATCCGCATCGACCATTCGGGGAAGACGACGCTGGTAATGCCCCAGGTTGAAATGGGCCAGGGCGTATACACGTCAATCCCGATGATCCTGGCGGAGGAGCTCGACGCTGATCTTTCGCAGGTGGTGCTGGAGCATGCCCCACCGAATGACGCGCTCTATGCCAATCCAATGCTGCACTATCAGGTCACGGGCAATTCCAATTCGGTTCGTGCGTGGTGGAAGCCCTTGCGCGCGGCCGGCGCCGGCGCACGCATGATGCTGGTGCGGGCAGCGGCCGAGGCGTGGAACGTCGACCCGTCGGAGTGCGTCACAGCCAACGGCATGGTCATGCACAAGGCGAGCGCCCGCGAAGTCTCCTATGGGGCACTGGTGAGCCTTGCCAGGATGCAGATGCCGCCAAAGGACATAACGCTCAAGGAGCCGAAGGATTTCGTGCTGGTAGGCAAGCCGCTCAAGCGACTCGATACGCCGGACAAGGTCAACGGCAAAGCGATCTACGGCATCGACGTGATGCTTCCCGGGATGAAATTTGCGACGCTCAAGGTGTGCCCTGTCCTCGGTGGGAGGGTCGTCGCGGTCGACGACAGCGCGACGAAGAAAATTCCTGGTGTACGGCAGGTGGTGGTGCTCGAAGACCTTGTTGCGGTTGTCGGCGACCACATGTGGGCAGCCAAGAAGGGCATCGAAGCGCTGGCCGTGGATTGGGACGAAGGCCCAAATGGCGCCGTCAGCCAGGACGACATCTGGCGCGATATCAGATCGGCAAGCGAGCAGGATGGCGTCGTCGCCAAATCATGTGGCGATATCGACAAAGGTCTTCTGCTTGGCGAGAAGCTCGAAGCGTCGTACGAGCTCCCGTTTCTTGCGCATGCGACGATGGAGCCGGTGAATGCGACGGTTCACTGCAAATCGGACTCCTGCGAGATTTGGACCGGAACGCAAGTGCTGGCGCGTGTCCAGTCCGACGCCGCGAGAGCGGCCGGGCTTCCCCTCGAGAAGGTGATTGCCAGGAATCACTTGCTCGGCGGGGGCTTCGGTCGCAAGCTTGAAACTGACATGGTGACCTCGGCGGTTCGGATTGCCAGGCAGGTCGATGGTCCCGTCAAGGTGGTGTGGACTCGTGAAGAAGACATCCAGCACGATTTCTACCGTCCGGCGTATCGTGACACGATCGCCGCCACTTTATCCGACGGGAAGATCGCGAGTTGGAAGTATCGGATCACCGGGCCCGCGATCTTCGCACGCAGGCTGCCTGCAGCGTTCAGGAACGGAATCGACATCGACGCTGTCGATAGTGCCGTCAACGTGCCCTACGACATTCCACATTTCCATGTCGAGTATGTACGGGCCGAACCGCGCGGGGTGCAGACCGGCTTTTGGCGCGGTGTTGGTGCAAACAACAACGTCTTTGCTGTCGAATCCTTCATGGATGAATTGGCCAGGAAGGTTGGGAAGGATCCGCTAGAGTTTCGGCGAACCATGCTCGGAGGGCGGCCGCGCTTTCTCGCAGCGCTGAACCTGGCCGCAGAGAAATCCGGATGGGGCGAACCGCTCCCGGCACGGGTCGGGCGAGGTGTCAGCCTGCAGCCGTCCTTTGCCAGCTTTATCGCGACCGTCGTGGAGGCTGAAGTCGATGAACAGGGCGAGGTGCAGCTTCGCCGCGTCACCTCCGCGGTCGATACTGGTATTGCCGTCAATCCGGATACCGTGGCAGCGCAGGTCGAGGGAGGTCTGATCTTTGGCCTGACCGCGGCCCTCTATGGCGAGATCACGATCGCCAGGGGACGCGTCAAGCAGTCGAATTTCAACGATTACCGCATGCTGCGGATCGACCAGGCACCGAGAATTGACATCCACATTATCAAGAGCGGAGAGCCTCCCGGAGGTATCGGTGAGACCGGCGTGACGGGCTCGGCGCCGGCCCTCCGCAATGCGATCTATGCCGCGACTGGCGTTGCCTTGAGGCGGTTGCCGCTTGACCGCCGCTTGATCGCGGCGAAACGATCATGAGCCCGGTTACACGCCGTAGCCTTCTCGGCGCCGCCGCGGTCATCGCGGTCGGGGCGGCGGCCGGCGTCTGGTTCGTCCGCGGGCCGGATCCGCTTGCATTCACGGCCGGTCGCAAGATCGCGTTGGCCGACTATGGCGGTGGGGATCCGACGGGGGTTCCGGCGTCGCTCGCCACCAGGAGCTTGGTCGAGCGCGGAAAATATCTGGCGGAGGCAGCCGATTGCATTGCCTGCCATACCTCGCAAGGCGGCAAAGTCTATGCCGGAGGCAATGCAATCAAGCTGCCTTTCGGCGTGCTGTATTCGACCAATGTCACGCCGGACAAGGAGACCGGCATCGGCAACTACAGCGACCAGGAATTTCTCGACGCGGTCCAACGCGGCATCCGCCGCGATGGGGCACGGCTATATCCGGCGATGCCATTCACCTCGTATACCTATATGACCGATGCCGACGCGCTGGCGATCAAGGCGTACTTGTTCACTCTGCCGCCAATACGTGCAGCGCGGCCTGCCGATACACTGATATTTCCTTTCAACCAACGTTGGGCGATGGGATTTTGGTCTGCACTGTTCACGCGTGACAAACGCATTGAGCCGGATGCTGCACAAAATCTCGAATGGAACAGGGGCGCGTACCTCGCGGAAGCGTTGGCCCATTGTGGGGAATGCCATACGCCGCGCAGCCTGGCGATGGCGCTGGACAACCGCAAGAAATTCGCCGGCACCGTCACGGCGGGCTGGCGCGCGTTCAATATCACTTCTGACAAAGCCACCGGTCTCGGCGCATGGAGCGACCAGGACATCTCGTCCTACTTAACGATCGGCCACGCTAACGGACGTGGCACCGCCTCCGGCCCCATGGGAGAGGCCGTCGACCATAGCTTCAGCAAACTGATGCCGGAGGACATTCAAGCGCTCGTCACCTTCTTGCGCAGCGTCCCGGCCATCGCTTCCCCGCAACTCCCGGCCACTCTCGCGCCGGCTGCATCAGCTTCACACGGGCAGGGCGCAACCGACGCGGATCTTTTTGGGAAGAAGGTCTTTGAAGGCGCTTGCGTCAGTTGTCACGGCTGGACCGGGGAAAGTCCGATTTCGCCGTTCGCAATGCTGACCGGCTCTTGGGCGGTCAACGATCCCAACGGGACCAACGTCGCGCAGATCGTCATTGTCGGAACCAAACGGCATACGCCCGATGGCGCACTTTCGATGCCGGCGTTCGGGAATGTCTATTCTGACGGTGAGATCGCGGGCGTCGTCAACTACGTGACCGCGCGCTTTGGCGGCAAGTCGGCCAAGATGACGGCCGGCGATGTCGCAGCGCTGAGAAAGCAAACGTCAGAGTAAATCTTCCCGCGCGTGTGCATGCGAGGCCGATGGCGCCATGTTCAAGGGACGCGCGTCGATGAGGGCGCGTCATTGAACCCATTCCACTCCCTTCTTCCAGGGCGCCGGATACAACGTCGTGACTCATCTCCTAGTAGCGCACGTTCATACCTTGAGATGACCCGAGCCCACCGAAGAGGCGATGGTCGAACGTCTTGGCGATCCGCAAACTGCCTCGAAGTTTTTCAGGGAAGTGCCTGCGCAATTGATGCTGCTGCGATGGCGATACCGTTCCCGTCTCAGTCGTCAAACGCTGCGGTCAGCCGGATCGGATGCCAAAGGAAAGGGAGATGAAGATGCCAAGGACATCGAGCCAGCCGCGAGTCGACGTTGCAGACGATACGCGGGCCGTGTCGGCTGCAGTCAACAAAGACATTGAGATGCGGGCGGGAAGCGATCAACTGCCCGTCGAGAGCACAAGGCTGCTAACGCGACACAAGAGCCGGCTATCCCGGGTGCTCCGAATGGCCGTGCTGGCACTCGCAGGGACGCTCTCGATCGCCGGTGCCGGTGGACTTGGCTACTACTATTTGACCACCGGCCGCTACCTGGAATCCACCGACGATGCCTATGTGAAGGCGGATTCCACGATCATCGCGCCCAAGGTGTCCGGCTACATTGCTGAAGTGCTCGTGGCCGACAACGAGAAGGTCAAGGCCGGCCAACTGCTCGCACGTATCGATGACCGCGACTACAGAACCGCATTGCTGCAGGCGCAGGCGGATCTCGCGGCTTCCGAGGCCGGAGTCCGAAACGTCAAGGCGCAACTCGAGCTTCAGCAGCCCTTGATCCAGCAACAGGCAGCCGAGGTTGAGACGGCCGAAGCAAATCTGACGTTCGCGAAACAGGAGCGCGCGCGCTACGACGACCTGATGAAGACGGGGGCTGGGACCGTGCAGCGCGCGCAGCAGACCGATGCCGCTTTGCGCGCGCAGACGGCGCAGTTACAGCAAGGCAAATCAGCGCTGCTCGCCGCCCAGAAAAGGCTTGAAGTGCTGTTCACGGAGCGGGACAGGGGCGCCGCGCTGCTCGCTCACGCTCGCTCCTTCGAGCGCCAGGCGGAGCTGAACCTCTCCTACACAGAAATCACCGCGCCGGTCGATGGCACGGTCGGCGCCCGTTCCCTGCGGGTCGGCCAATACGTACAGGCCGGCACCCAATTGATGGCGCTGGTGCCGCTCGACAAGGTTTATGTGATCGCCAATTTCAAGGAGACGCAGCTCACCCACATGCGTGAGGGCCAACCTGTCGAACTGTACGTCGACAGCTTCCAGTCGAACATGCTGAAGGGGCATGTCGACAGCCTGGCGCCGGCGAGCGGCCTGGAGTTCGCTCTTCTACCGCCCGACAACGCCACCGGAAATTTCACCAAGATCGTCCAGCGCGTTCCCGTGAAGATCGTGCTCAACGATTCGAACCTTCGAGGTTTGCTCCGCCCGGGAATGTCGGCGGTACCGACAGTCGATACCAAGTCGCCGGTCCTCGCCAAGCGAGATTCTGCGGAACACCTCGCGGCACGCGAGCCCTGAGGGCGCGGCCTAGCAAATCCTCTCATGGGATGACCCGTCATGACCGCTGTGCCAACGACGATCAACATGATCCCTGCAGGCGCAAGCCGATCGAGTACCGTGGCAGAAGCCGCTCCCGGCGTCTCCGCCAAAACCTGGGTCGCGGTGATCGGCGCCACGCTCGGAGCGTTCATGGCGGTCCTCAACATCCTGATCGTCAATGCATCGCTTGCCGATATTCAAGGCGGGATCGGTGCCGGCATCGATGACGGCGGCTGGATTTCGACTTCCTACCTGATCGCCGAGATTGTGGTGATTCCACTCAGTGGCTGGCTTGCCCAGGTCTTCTCGATCCGGATCTATCTGCTGACCAACGCCGTCCTCTTCCTGGTGTTCTCGGCGGCGTGCGCGCTAGCGCGGGATTTGCCGCAGATGATCGCGCTGCGCGCGGTGCAAGGCTTCACCGGTGGGGTCCTGATCCCGCTGGCATTCACGCTGATCATCACACTGTTGCCGAAGGCCAAGCAGCCGATCGGCCAGGCGCTGTTTGCGATATCCGCGACGTTTGCGCCGGCGATCGGGCCGACGATCGGTGGCTATCTGACCGAGAACTGGGGTTGGCAGTACATTTTCTATGTCAACATCGTGCCGGGCGCGGTCATGATCGGCATGCTCTACTTTTCATTGGAAGCGACGCCGATGAAGCTGGAACTGCTGCGTGTCGGCGACTGGTTCGGCATCGTCACCATGGCGGTCGGCTTGTCCGCATTGCAGACTGTGCTGGAGGAGGGCAACAAGGATGACTGGTTGGGTTCACCTTTCATAGTCCGCTTCGCCGTCGTCGCTGCAATCGCGTTGCCGCTGTTCGTGGTCATTGAGCTGATCAGCAAGAAGCCACTGCTCAATCTCCGTCTGCTGTTCCGCCGCAGCTTCGGCTTCGGTGTTCTTGCCAATTTCCTGCTGGGCGTCGCCTTGTATGGCTCCGTCTATATTCTTCCAGTCTATCTTTCCCGCATCCAGGGCTACAATTCCGAGCAGATCGGCGCGGTGCTGGCGTGGACCGGGTTGCCGCAGCTTGTGCTGATCCCGCTGGTGCCGCGGCTGATGAAACGTATCGATCCGCGAGTCCTGATCGGCGTCGGATTTGCGTTGTTCGCTGCGTCCAACTTCATGAATATTTATATGACTCGCGACTACGCGGCTGATCAGCTGTTCTGGCCGAATGTCGTCCGCGCCGTTGGTCAAGCCCTCATGTTCGCGCCGCTTTCGGCGGTCGCGATCGCAGGAATCGAACCGGAGAATGCCGGGTCCGCGTCCGCATTGTTCAACATGATGCGCCAGCTCGGCGGTGCCATCGGCATTGCCGCGCTGCAGACGCTGCTGACCAAGCGCGAGCAGTACCATTCCAACGTGCTCTCATCGTCGATCTCGGTTCTGGAGCAGGCGACACGCGCCCGGCTGGACCAACTGACTGATTATTTCATGAACCACGGTGTGATCGACCGCGTCGACGCTGCGCATCGCGCCTATGTCGCAATCGGCAAAATCGTCCAGAAGCAGGCATTTATTCTTGCGTTCAGCGACACGTTTTTTGCGCTTGGCGCGGCTCTGATCGTTGCAGTGCTGGCGGGTCTGATGCTCAAGAAGCCCGCTCACCTGGATGCAGGCGCCGGACATTGAAGAGTTCTGCTACGAACTTCGAAGGAGAACGATCATGAAGGCTCCACTGAACCTTTCCGGGTCAGCGCCAGCGAAACGGGCTACGGCCATCGATTCCATCATCTCCTCGATGAGATCGATGGGGAGAGGGTCGTGGGCGATCCTCTCCATACTGCTCGCATTGCTCTTTGTCACGATCGCGCTGGCCTATCTGGGCTGGACCAGCGCGGCGAACGTAGACGTCCCGGCTTCGGGCTATGTCGCCCTTGTGTTCGGTGTGGTCGTTTCGATTGCCGTCGGTTGCGGTTTGATGGCGCTGGTCTTCTACAGCAGTCGGGCCGGGTACGATGAGCCCGCAAGGCTGGTGAAGGGCCAAGATCCGCGCGACCCGCAGCCGTAACGGCCTGCCAAGTCCAGACCACCCGCGCCGCTCGATAGCCTATTGTATTCGGATGGAAGTCGCGAGCTCGAGCACGCGCTCATACCTTGAGATGAGCGAACTCTTCCAAGCGTTTTATGGTCGGGCAGACCCATAGCGTGCACGTTATGGAAGTCTTCTCGCGGAGAATCAGGACGGATGCCAGCTATGTCGCCATCGCTCAATCGAAGTCCAGCCTTGGATGCGACCGACCCGGGCGATGAGGGCTGCGGGCTCAATGCTTGCCTTGTCCGTCGCCGGAATCCGTCTTGGCGCGTTCCGCCCGCGGAGTTCCGCAGATCACGCTTACGGCTCTTTGGGCGATCTCCCTCAGTTCTGTACGGTGAGCCCCCGCACGGGCGCGGATCGCAATGCTGTGCATGGTGGCAGATGCGAGGACGGCGAGGGCAGCGGGATCAGAATCTGGCTGCAGCTCACCCCTTTCGCGCGCAGCGCGCAAACGAGCTTCGAAATAGCCGTCGATCATCTGGAGGCCCTTCGCCACACCGTTCCGGATTGCGGTGTCTGCGGCAGCTTCAACGACCGCGGTCCCGATCACGAAGCAGCCGCGCGCACTTCCCTTGCCCGAGAAATAGATCGATAGCGCCGCGTCGTAGGCAAGCATCAGCGCCTCGTGCAAGGGACGATCCTCCGTGAGAGCCTCACGTGTGGCGGTGAGGCTGATTTCCCAATAGCGCGAGAGCGCCTTCAGGTAGATCGCGCGCTTGTTGCCAAATGCCGCATAGAGGCTGGGGGGATTCATGCCGGTCGCTGCTGCGATACCGTCGAGCGAGGTGCCGGAATAGCCCGCTCGCCAGAATTCGTCGGTTGCCCGCTTGAGGGCTACCTCCGGGTCATAGGCGCGGGGGCGGCCTCGACCGGCAGCTTTGGGTTTCTTGGTCCGTCGTGTCATGCGCTTCAGGCCTCCCTGCTCGTTGGAGTATATTTATATAGATCGTTACAAAAAACAATGGTGCACCCTTGATCGGCGCGACGTTGTCTCATAATTGTATGAAACGTTACAAAATGGAGTAGAGGAGAAGGCTCGATGCGATCAGATGATTTGCCTTCCGCCGGCATCGGCGACCGCCTCATGTCGCGCGAAAGCGGGCTGGGAGGCGCCGGCTCCAGCGGCGAAGTGGTGCCGATCGTTGCCGAGAAGATCGGCGCTGCCGGGGAAGAAGCACTCTCGCAGGCGTCCGAGCCGACAGCAAGGGTCGCAATAGTGGCGGGGGCGGCGATGGAAGCACGGCTCGATCGGGTTCCCGGCGAGCGGCCATTCGAGGGCCGAACCGTGCCGGCAAGGACCGTGAGGGAGCGGTTGCGCAGACCGCTCATGCTTGCGGTACCGATCGTGCTGGGTGTGCTCGGTATCATCTATTATCTCGCCGAAGAGCCCTATGTGTCGACCGACGATGCGTTCGTTCGCGCGGCGAAGGTGACCGTAAATGCGCGGGTTGCCGGCCAGGCCGTGGACATCGCCGTCCGCGACAACGAGCGCGTGCGGCAGGGGCAGGTCCTGTTCCGCATCGATCCGGAGCCCTATCAGATCGCGGTCGATCAGGCTGAGGCGCGGCTCGGCAGCACGCGCCTTCAGATCGAAGCGCTCAAGACCACCTATCATCAGCAACAGGCCGAATTGCAGTCGGCCCGGGACTCAGCGACGTTCGCCGAGCGTGAGTATGATCGCAAGAAGGCGCTGGTCGCCAACGATTTCACGCCGCGTGCGGTTTACGAGCGGGCCGAGACCGATCTCAAGGTTGCCCGCCAGCATATCGCGGCGGTGGAGCAGCAGATCGCCAGCACCGTGGCCGCACTCGATGGCAACCCGGATATCGAGATCAGTCGCCATCCGACGGTCCGCGCCGCCAAGGCTCAACTCGATAGGGCAAGGCTCGATCTATCCTACACGACGGTGACCGCGCCCGACGATGGCGTCGTGACCCGGGTCGATGAACTCCAGGTCGGCAACTTCATCAATCCGGGGACCGCCGTGTTTTCGCTACTGTCGAGCCGACGCGTCTGGATCGAGGCGAACTTCCGTGAAACGGGCTTGACTCATATGCGTCCGGGCCAGGAGGCCACGATCGACGTCGATGCTTACCCGGATCGCAAGTTCAACGCCCATATTGTCAGCATGAGCCCGGGCACCGGATCAGACTTCGCGGTGCTGCCGCCGGAGAACGCGACGGGCAATTGGGTCAAGGTCGTTCAGCGCCTGCCAGTCCGGCTCGAGTTGGACGAGGTCGATCCAAACCGGCCCCTATTCTCTGGCATCAGCGTCACTGCACGTGTCGACACCGGCCATCGCCGGGCCTGGCTTCAATTGCTGCAACCGGCCTTTGCGGGGGAAGTCAAATGACCACCCTCGCACCGAGCCTTGCATTCGACGGGCGCGGCGCGGTGACGGTTGCAGCCCTGATGGCCGCCTATATGGAGGCGGTCAATATTTCACTGCCGAAACGCGGCTCTGCCTTACATCCAGGGCACGCTATCGATGGCGAACGATGAGGCCGGATGGGTCTTCACCGCCTATATCGCGGCCGGCGCGCTGGTCGTGCCGATGATGCGCTGGCTCGCGGGCCGCTATGGCCGAAGGACGATATATCAGCTGTCCCTCCTGGTCTTCTGCCTCGGTCTCATGCTTGACACGATGGCGGCGACGTCGCTCCAGTTCGTGTTCGCACGGGTCGTTCAGGGGGCCGCGAGCGGGGTGCTGGCGCCTCTCTCTCTGGCGGTGTTGCTCGACGTTTTGCCGCCGGCACGCCATGGGCGGATCAGCCTCGCGTGGTCCGCATGCATCGTGCTCGGTATCAGCAGCGGCGCGAGCATCGGTGGCTGGCTCAGCGAATATCACGGCTGGCGCTCGATCTTCTATTTCAGCCTGCCGATCGCAGCTTTCATCTTCATGACCATGACGCTCTCGTTGCCGGAGAAGAAGGCAGAGCAGAGCCCGCCCTTCGATTTCTTCGGCCTGGCGGCATTTTCGCTCGGTCTAATAGGCTTGCAGATGCTGCTCGACCGGGGTGAACGGCTTGAGTGGTTCGCATCGGTGGAAATCTGGATCGAGGCGAGCATCTCGGCCCTCGGCTTCTATCTCTTCATCGTGCACATCGCGACGAGGGACGTTCACTTCTTCAACAAGGCGCTGTTCAAGGATCGCAACTTCATCTGTTCCGCGATCATCTTCTTCGCCGTTGGCTTTGTTCTGCTGCCGACTCTGGCCTTGACCTCGCCGATGCTGGAGGAACTGCTCAATTATCCCGTTGATACCGCGGGCTACGTGACCCTTGCGCGCGGGGTGACGCTGGTCGGGGCGGTGGTGATGATGGGCTTCGTCCCGCAGCGAATCGACAGTCGGTTGCTCGTTTTCGCCGGCGTTGCGGCGGTCGCGTACGCGAATTCTTTGATGCTCGGCTATTCCCCGGCGATGGACCGGCGGCTCGTTATCACGGCGACCCTGCTCCAGGGCACCGGGCTCGGCATGCTGCTTCCAGCGCTTGCCAGGACGGGTTTCAGCACGCTCGATCCAAAGTATCGGCCAGAAGGCACCGCGCTGTTCAATCTGTCGCGCGTCTACGGAAGTGCGATAGGAATCGCGGTGGTGCAGATGTTCTTCTACATCAACACCCAGGCCATGCACCTCGCGCTCGCGAAGAACCTCGCACCTTATCGTACCGCGGCGCATGTTGTCGGCACGATCGACAAGAAGGCACTCGCTGGGCTCAATGAAATGATCACGCAGCAGGCGGCCATCGTCGCGGTCATCGATCAGTTCAAAATCCTGATGTTCGCGATGCTGATCGTGAGCCCGCTCGTACTGTTTCTCAGCAAGCCACAGCCGGCTGATGGTTCGCGCGCCGGCACAAAGAAAGGATCGGAAAGATGACGTTATCCAATGCGCTTCGCGAAAGGCGGTTCTTGCTTGAGCATGGGTCCGGCCTGATGCCCGCTGCAGGATTTGGCACATTGATCCCCGACCCGGTCGTCACCAAACAGGCGACCAAGACAG
Source organism: Bradyrhizobium sp. JR3.5 (assembly GCF_054057015.1). Lineage (NCBI taxonomy): Bacteria > Pseudomonadati > Pseudomonadota > Alphaproteobacteria > Hyphomicrobiales > Nitrobacteraceae > Bradyrhizobium > Bradyrhizobium sp. JR3.5. Next base: position 2,681,700 of record NZ_JBSRYV010000001.1, on the reverse strand, counting down.
CATTGGAAGCGGGATTTCGCCATCTCGATTGTGCGGAACGCTACCGGAACGAAGCAGCGGTCGGCCAGGCAATCCAGGAGTCCTTCAAAGCTGGGATCCTCAACCGCGAAGATCTGTTCGTCACGACGAAGCTATGGAACACCAATCATCGTCCGGAGCGGGTGAAGCCTGCTTTCGACGCAAGCTGCCGGCGGCTGCAGGTTGACTATGTCGACTGCTACATCATCCATACTCCCTTTGCTTTTCGTCCAGGCGACGAGCAGGACCCGAGAGACGATCAGGGGCGGGTGATCTATGACACTGGAGTCACGCTGATCGAGACGTGGCAGGCACTCGAGCAGCTTGTGGACGAAGGACGCTGCCGATCTATCGGCTTATCGGACATCGGATTGGAAAAGCTGCGTGAGATCGTTGCGGCTGCCCGGATCAAGCCTGCGGCAATTCAGGTGGAATCGCATCCTTACCTGCCGGAATGGGAGCTCCTGGAGTTCTGTCGGGAGCACGGGATCGTCCTGCAGGCGTTTGCCGCGCTGGGCCACGCCATGAAGCCGAACCTGCTCGAGGATCCCGTGATCGACAGCATCGCTCGGCGCATCCACAAGACGCCCGCACAAGTGGCGTTGGCATGGGCGATCCAGCGCGGAACAGCCTTCCTGACGACCTCAACCAAGCCTCAGCGTATCCAGGAGAGTCTCGAGTTGTCGGCTCTTCCGGATGAGGCGATGCAGAGGATCCGGGAAAAGATCACGACGAGTATCCGCTTCAACGCGGTGGTGGAAACCGGCGTGCCTGGATTCATTCCCCGGGTTGCGTGAACCAGCCTGGATGCCGTGAGTTCGTCAGCTCCAGCAAATGAAGCCCATGATCACGAACGTGGCACGTCGTGCACAGCGACGTGGAACAGCGTCGGCCGTTTTGGCCGAGATTTACAGGCCTTATGTCGGAGCTCGCAATGATGGAGTTACTATCGTACGTGAAATACCAGAAGGAGATGCGTGCACAACTGCGGTACGGTCTGGCTCGGGTGCGCAGCCTTTGGAGGAAATGGCGGCCGGCCGGCACTCATACCTAGGTATGATCGGTCTTTTCCAAAGGTCGGATGGCATTGGGAGCGGAAACCCACACAATCAATGCCTAGGCGCCGGCGGACATAGCCTCAGCGGGCTTGACTGAATGATATCCACCACGTCGGCGGGCAACAGGCGCTCGAAATCCATCAGCGAGCAAACATGCCTTTTTCCGGCTTTCGGTTCCGACAGCAAAATAAGATAGTTCACGATTGGGCTCAAAATGCTAGCTTAGTGGTGCTGTGGTCCTAGTGGCCGGCTCAACTACGAGGCTTGCGAGTGGGGCCATTTTCTCGGTTCAGCGCGAACAGATTGGGCAGCCTCGATATTCTATCGGAGGAAAGCGGACTGGTCCTCCGCCGGGGGTGGCGCGAAGACACTGAAGGTGAGAGCGGGGATGTGCTGATCGTATTCCCGGCTTCGGAGCAGCCAACGCCGGCAAGCCTCGATCGCATCGTCCGAGAGTATTCCTTCAAGGATGAACTCGACAGTAAATGGGCGGCGCGACCGCTCGAACTCGTGCGAGACGGCGGCCGAACAATTCTTGTGCTTGAAGATCCTGGCGGCGAGTCGCTGAGCAATCTGCTGGGAAACCCGATAGAAGTCGGTCGCTGCCTGCGCATCGCTATCGGCACTGCTGTTTGCCTTGGCAAAGCTCATGAGCACGGCTTTATCCATAAGGACGTTAAGCCTGCCAATATTCTGGTGGACGAAACGGCTGATGAGGTGCGGCTAACGGGCTTCGGAATTGCGTCGCGAATTGCACGAGAACGACAGTCGCCTGATCCTCCGGAGATCATTGCTGGGACGCTAGCCTACATGGCGCCGGAGCAGACGGGGCGAATGAATCGTTCGATCGATTCGCGCAGTGACCTCTATTCGTTCGGCATCACACTTTACGAAATGCTCACCGGAAGACTTCCATTTGCTGCTTCCGATCCGATGGAGTGGGTGCACTGTCATATCGCACGGCCGCCCCCTGCGCCGCGCGAGCAAGTAAGCGAAATTCCCGACGTGCTTTCGTCAATCGTAATGAAGCTTCTCGAAAAAACCGCGGAGCAACGTTATCAGACGGCCTCGGGGCTTGAAGCTGACCTGCGTCAATGCCTGAGGGAATGGCAGTCGCGCTATTGCATCACCCCATTTCTGCTTGGCGCGCGCGATGCTTCCGACCGGCTGCTTATTCCCGAGAAGCTGTATGGGCGCGACGGTGAAATCGCCACGCTGATAGCGTCCTTCGACCGGGTTGTACGCGAAGGCAGGCCAGAACTCGTTCTGTTTTCCGGCTACTCCGGGATTGGCAAATCCTCGGTCGTCAATGAACTCCATAGATCTCTCGTCCCGCCTCGGGGATTCTTTGCATCGGGCAAGTTCGACCAGTACAAACGAGACGTTCCTTATGCGATTTTCGCCCAAGCGTTCCAAACGCTGGTGCGTCAGATTCTTGTCAAGAGCGAAGCAGAGGTAGATCAACGGCGCCGCGCTCTGCTGGAAGCATTGGGACCGAATGGCCAACTCATCGTCAACCTTATCCCTGAACTCGAATTCATCATCGGCAAGCAACCACCCGCGACGGAACTGGCGCCGCAAGAAGCCCGCGCGCGTTTTCAATTGGTGTTCCTGCGCTTTATTGGCGTCTTCGCACGCCCTGAGCATCCGCTGGCCCTGTTTCTCGATGACTTGCAATGGTTGGACACGGCGAGTCTGGACCTGCTGGAGTACGTGGCAACCCATCCAGACGTTAGGCATCTGCTATTGATCGGTGCCTACCGCGATAACGAAGTAACCTCGTCTCATCCGCTGATGCGGAGATTGACTGTGCTTCGCGATCGGGGGGTGAAAGTCCATGACATTGTACTCGCACCCCTCGACGTGGTTGACGTTCAACGGCTCACGGCCGACGCTTTACCCAAGAGTTTGGAGTCCACTGCTCCTCTCGCGCTGTCGATCCACGAGAGAACCGGCGGCAACCCGTTTTTCGCGATCCAACTGCTCACCTCACTCGCTGAGGAAGGGCTGCTCAAGTTCGATCGGGGCGTAGCCTGTTGGGTCTGGGATTTGGAACGGATACGCGCCAAGGGCTATTCCAGCAACGTGGCGCATCTCATGCTGGGCAAGCTACGGCGTTTGTCGCAGCATACGCAGAGCGCTCTCCAAAAATTCGCATGTCTCGGGAATGTGGCGAAGATCGGACTCCTGAGCGCTGCCTTGGGACAATCTGACGGCGAAATCCACGCCGTCTTGTCGGAAGCCGCCTACGCCGGACTGATTGTCCGCTTGGAGCAATCGTATGCCTTCCTCCATGATCGGATACAGGAGGCGGCCTACGTGCTTATCTCGGAACGCGAGCGCGCGGCAGTGCACCTGGGGATCGGCCGGTTGCTGCTCGCGAAGCTGGGGGTGGATGCCTTGGCTGAATATCTGTTCGATGTCGCCGGTCAGTTGAACAGTGGCGCCAAAATGCTGGTCGACGGCGGCGAGAAGGCCGAGGTGGCGGAGGTTAACCTGCAAGCAGGTCGTGAGGCAAAAGCATCCGCCGCATATGCTTCAGCACTCAAGTATTTCGTGACGGGAGTGGAGCTATTAGGCGAGCATGGCTGGGTGAGCCATCGCGACCTGATTTTCCAACTGGAGTTGGAGCGGGCTGGATGTGAATTTCTCGTCGGCGATCTCGCAGCGGCAGATAAGCGATTGGCTGCTCTGTCCAACCGTGCAACCAACACCCTTGAGCGCGCGTCGTTGGCGTCCTTGCATGTAGACGTTTGCACAACTCTCGATCAGAGCGACCGCGCCATTGCCGTGGCGCTCGAGTACCTGCGACACGTGGGTATCAAGTGGTCGCCACACCCAACAGAACATGAAGCAAGATTGGAATACGAGCGCGCACCTGGTCTCTACTCCGAAGCCGCGAGGTTGAAGAACTTATCGACTTGCCTGTGATGAGCAACCCGGAATACGTCGCGGCTCTTGATGTTCTTGAGAGGTGCCTGAAAACTGCGTTGTACACTGATGCCAACCTCCTTTCTCTGTTAATCTGCGGAATGGTCAACATAAGTTTGGAGCACGGCCACGCCGGAGCATCGTGTGATGGTTACATCTGGTTTGGCATGATCGCCGGATCAAAATTTGGCGATTATGAGAGGGGCTTCCGGTTCGGCCAACTCGGCTACGAGCTTGTCGAGCGAGGAGGGTTCGAACGGTACAAGGCCCACACCTATTTATCTTTCGCGGTTCTCATCGTGCCATGGACCAAGCACGTGCGCATTGGCGAGGAATTGATCCATCGCGCATTTGATGCCGCAAATGCCATCGGAGATCTCACGACAGCGGCATCGTGCGGCGTTGATTTGTTTGGAAATCTTCTCGCGCGCGGAGCCGCGCTCGCTGAGATGCAGCGCAAGGCCGAGCAGAGCCTCGAGTTTTCCCGGAATGCCCGCTTCGGCCTTTTGACCGACATCGGCGCGATCCAGCTTGCACTAATTCGTACGCTTCGTGGTCTCACAGAGAATTTTGGATGTTTGAGCGATTCGCAATTCAATGAGATGGAAGTCGAGTACCGATTGTCGAATCAAGAGGGCCACGCGATCGAGGCGTGCTGGTACTGGGTGCGTAAGCTGCAGGCGCGCTTCTTTGCGGGCGACTATGCGGCTGCCGTCGCTGCATCCTTGAACGCACAAAGCCTACTCTGGACCTCACCCTCGTTTTTGGAAACCGCAGACGCTCATTTCTACGGGGCTCTTGCCCGAGCCTGCGCTTTCGATTTTGCGACCGACGATGCGCGACGAGAGCACTTCGAGGCGCTGGCCGCTCACCACCGCCAGCTTGCAATTTGGGCGCAAAATTGCCCCGAGAATTTCGAAAACCGTTCTGCACTCGTGGCCGCGGAGATTGCCCGGGTTGAAGGCCGCGTTGCCGACGCTGTGCGCCTCTATGAGCAGGCAATTCGCTCGGCCCGGGAGAACGGCTTCGTTCAGAACGAAGCCGTGGCCTTTGAGGCAGCTGCGAGGTTCTACAATGCGTGTGGTTCTGAGACATCCGCCAACACCCATCTGTCCAATGCTCGTCAGTGTTATCTCAGTTGGGGCGCCGACGGCAAAGTGCAGCAGCTCGATCGCCTTTACCCGCATTTGGTCGCTCCGGCGGGGCGGTCTTCTGCAGCGATGGTAGGCTCTCCGCTCCAAAATCTCGATGTTGCAAGCGTCATCCAAGCGTCTCAGGCTTTGTCTGGCGAGATCATGTTGCCTAAGCTGATCGAGCGCCTCATGACGATCGCGATCGAGAATGCGGGTGCGGATCGCGGCCTTTTGATCCTGCCGTCTGGGGACGAATATCTCATCCAGGCAGAGGGACGGACGACCGTCGATCAGGTCGACGTCAAGATGGAAACAGCAGCCCATTGCCGGGAGTTGCTGCCCCGAATCGGTTGTCCGCTATGTCATCCGCACGCGTGAAAGCGTGATTCTCGATGATGCCTCCAAGCCAAGCCTGTTCTCTGGCGACGACTATCTGCGCGAACAACAATCGAAGTCGGTGCTCTGCCTACCGTTGATCAAACAGCGGAAATTGACAGGAGTTCTCCTCCTCGAAAACAGGCTGACGTCTCACGCATTCACACCTACTCATGTCGCAGTTCTCGAATTGCTGGCGGCGCAAGCAGCGATCTCGCTGGAGAACACGCTCCTTTATCGTGACCTGCAGGAGCGGGAGGCGAAAGTTCGCCGCCTGTTCGAGTCGAATATCATCGGAATTTTGATCGGGAACCCCGATGACCACATCCTAGAGGCCAATCAGGCGTTTCTCCAGATTGTTGGATACGATCAAGCGGACATCGCATCGGGTCGATTGCGCCGAACAGAGCTGACGCCCCCGGAATGGCATGAACGAGACGCGCGGGCTGTGGCTGAAATGAAGACGACCGGAACCGTTCAGCCGTTCGAGAAGGAATACTTTCGGAAAGATGGCAGTCGCGTGCCGGTGCTGGTCGGAGGAGCAACTCTAGGCGAACGAGAAGACGCCGTTGTCGTCTTCGCGCTCGACTTGACAGAGAGAAAGCGCGCCGAGGCAGAGTTGGCGCACGCAAATCGCGTCGCGACGATGGGGCAGCTCACGGCCTCGATCGCCCATGAGGTCAATCAACCTCTCGCGGCCGCAATTACGAACGCTGAAACCGCTGCGCGCTGGCTCGCTCATCAGCCGCCAAATCTGGAAAAAGCGAAGCAGTCGATCGACCGTATCGTCAACGACGGTAAGCGCGCCGCCGATATTGTGAGCCGAATTCGTGAGTTGTCCAAAAAGACGCCGGCGCGGAAGCAAGGCCTCGAAATCAACGAAGCAATTCTCGACGTTGTCGGACTAACACGCGCTGTGATGTTAGATGCTGGCGTTTTGGCGAAAATGGACTTGGCAAGGGGACTGCCGCTTATTCTGGGAGATACGGTCCAGTTGCAACAGGTGATCCTGAACCTCAACATGAACGCTATTGAAGCGATGAGCGAGGTCGGGGAGGGATTGCGGGAATTGTCGATCAGCACCAGTTTGGTCGAATCGGGTAGCGTACTTATCGCGATCAGCGACACAGGCCCCGGTCTGCCACAAGCAAATTCAGAGCGTATCTTCGAGGCCTTTTATACGACCAAGGCCAGCGGTATGGGCATGGGCTTGGCGATCTGCCGTTCGATCGTTGAAGCGCATGGCGGTAGGCTTTGGGCAACGCCGAACAAGCCTCGCGGCGCCGTCTTCTGCTTGACGTTGCCGAGCTGGAGATCGCTCGGGAGTTCATCCGAAGCCTAGCTTCGGCCGAAGAAGCGAGTCCTATGAGGAATCCGGTCCGACAGTTGTGATGGCAAGCACGCCTTCATGTCTATGCCAAACGGCTTACTGAGATTGATCCGACAAGGACGTGCCTTAAATCTTGAGCAGCAAGCACCTGGTCCAGCGCTCCCCAAGATCGAGCGCTGGCTTTGGCACGCGGATTGACGGTATTACAAAGCAGTGTGCTCACCAGGACAAAAGGCACGCCCGCTCGAGTTGTTCAACCAATCGACTTCGATAGCTGCTGAAAGCATCGGAGCTCCAAAGCGCAGAAATTTTCTTGTGGATCCAAGAGCAAAGACTTGTGACGGACCGGATATCGGCATTTGACCATTGACGGACCCGAGTTGTCGTTACTGATCAATGTGTTATGTTCGCTATGAACAATCGAGTGGGAGTAGGGTAGTCGCCGGCTGTGGCGCAGTTTGGCGTAGTTTGGTCGATTTGTTCTCGCTTCCTTCGCGTTGAGAATTTTGACCGAAGCAGTGAGCTTGGCTTATCCCAGCAGAGGTCCGAAATCCATTGCGTCTTCACTGATGGAGTATCGCTGCGCGCTCGATCGTACAGAAGGTCGGGCGCTTAAAGCCTGGCTAGGAGCACCGACGGGTTTTGGGGCAAACCGGACATCGGCGCCCATCGTGAGGTCGCCAGCGAGCCAAAGCTGCCTTCGAACGCTGGGACGTAGGCTTACGCGCGAGTCGTCAAAGCCGAGAGCTGATCTGTATCGTAGCGGTTTCGCAGATCGGCGAGCGCCTTTGGATCCGGCGCCCCCTGCGCTGCGAGTTTCGCGAGCTCTTCGAAATAATACTCATGGCCGGGCGGAGAAACGGTCATCAGCACGCGAGCCGACTTCTCGCTGATGTTGTGCGGCACTCCCGGCGGGATGAACAGATAGGTTCCGGGTGTTGCGCGGATCGTCCTGTCGCCGACATGCCACTCACACTCGCCCTCGAGCAGGTAGAAGGTCTCCTCCTGCACCCGGTGAACATGCCGCCCTGTGGCGAACCCCGCCGGGATCGTCCAGTCGAACATGCTCGTGTGCTTGGTATTTTCGCCGGTGACGAGGAACACCACAGGGTGACCACGCAGGATGACCCCCTTCGTCTCATCGGGCATGCGAATGACGGCATCGGCGCTCATGTGATCCTCCATTGACCAAATGCTAATTCCTGCAAGCACTTGTGCAACATCGGCCGTCCGTGCCGGGATGTCGTGAATCCGTTCCCAAAAATCTGCTAAAATCGCCGAATGACAGTCAGGGGCGACCTTTACCAGTTCGGCCCGTTCCGCCTCGACCTAGAGGCGGGCATTCTATACCGAGGGGCCGAACCAACCATGCTTGGGCAGCGCGCCGTCGCGTTGCTGCGCCGGCTGCTCGAAAACGCGGGCGTACCGGTGTCCAAGGACGCCTTGGTCGAGGCCGGTTGGGGTGGATTCGCGGTTGCCGATAACAATCTAACGGTTCAGATCGCCGCCTTGCGCCGGGTGCTGGCGGAGGCGGCGGATGCCGAGAGCTGGATCGAAACGCTGCCGCGGCGCGGCTATCGGTATATCGGACCGGCCGTTGTCACCAATGTTCCCGATGCGTCGGCTGCCGCCCGCGCCGCATCGGCACCGCCCTTGCCCGACAGACCGTCCATCGCCGTTCTGCCGTTCTCGAACCTGAGCGGCGATCCGGAGCAGGAGTACTTCGCCGATGGGATGGTCGACGACATCATCACCGGTCTCGCACGCATCAACTGGCTCTTCGTCATCGCGCGAAACTCGACCTTCAACTACAAGGGCCGTGCCGTGGACGTGAAGCAGGTCGGCCGCGAGCTTGGCGTGCGCTATGTGCTCGAAGGCAGCGTGCGCAAGGCCGGCGGCAGCGTGCGCGTGACCAGCCAAATGATCGACGCCTCGACCGGCGCCCACGTCTGGGCCGAGCGCTACGACCGCAGCTCCGACAATATTTTCGCAATTCAGGACGAGATCGCGCTGTCGGCGGTGGGCGCGATTGCGCCGAGCGTGCGGAAAGCCGAAATCGAACGTGTCAGGCGGAAACGACCTGACAGTCTCGATGCCTACGATCTCGTGCTGCGAGCCCAGCCTGACGTCGATTCAGGCATGCCGGAGCAAGTGACGAGAGCGCTTGCGCTTCTCGAGCGTGCGATCGCACTCGAGCCGGCTTATGCGCTGGCGCATGGCAATGCCGCGATGTGTCACCATTGCCTGTTCCTTCGCGCCGGCCTGCAGGAGGTCAACCGTGCCGCTTCGATCCGCCACGCCCGATCGGCCATTGTCCATGGACAAGACGATGCGCTCGCTCTGACATGGGCCGGATTTTCCATCGGCATGGATGCGCACGATCGCGCCGCCGCATTTGCAGCGTTGGAAGCTGCCCTCGCCATCAGCCCCTCATCGGCGCTGACCTACATTCTCGGCAGCGTTATTCTGGGATGGGGCGTCGAAGCGGAGCGCGCGATCGAATGGAGCGAGCAGGGTCTGCGGCTGAGCCCGTTCGACTCGTGGGCCTGGGCCGCGTTTGACGCGCAAGCAATGAGCCATTTGCTGCGCGGACGTTACGACGAAGCCTGTCGTGCGGCCTACAGATCCGTCCAAGCCAATCCGGCACATAGCATCACCTATGTGCAATTGGCCGCCGCACTGGCCAAACTTGGCCGGCTGACGAAGCGAGGGCGGCCGCCGCGCGTGTGCTCGAGCTCCAGCCGGCCTTTCGCTACAGCCGTCAGTTTGCTGGTGTAAACTGTGCGCCAGCGCTCGCGGAGGCTCTCGGCGGCGCGCTGCGGGATGCCGGATTGCCGGAATAGCCCGGGTTTCGACGAGCTTACATCTCTGACCGCCGGCGACCTGCAAAGACCGCGCGAACTGCAGGGACGTGTTTGGTTTGGCCCGGATGCGCCGTTGTCTGCTCAGGAACGACCCACCTCATTTGTGAGGAGGTCCCGCTTTTCGTCGGACGTCGGTGAAACGGCCTGCCGATCCCGGCGGGCAACGATACGGCGGAACAGCCAGAGGACAACCGGACAAGCCAGGAGCACGATAGCGCCGAAGTCGAGCGCGGCGCGCGCGGAGCCGGCCGACGTGGAGAGCTTTCCTCCGATCGCAGGTCCCGCCAGCATGCCGGCGTAGAAGACCGTGTAGAATATCCCCATTCCGATCGGCCGCATCTTCTGATCGAGCACACGCGCAGGCAAGCTCATGATCGCACCGGCGGGCAGGCCACAGACGATTCCAAGAGCGACGACGATGGGAAGCACCGTGCCGCTTCGCGACAGGACAAGTGTCAGGAGAGCGAAAGAGCTGCAGCCTGTCGCCAGGATGGCATCGCCGCGCTTGGTCCGATCGGCGAGGAAGCCGCCGAGCGGAACCGAAAGGGCGGCGAGCCAGAGCACGATACTGATGGTTGATCCGGCTGCTGCACCCGACCAGCCTTGCTCGACGAGCATCGACGGGCCGAAACTGAAGATCATCGCAAAACCGATGTTGTAGAGGCACCAGATCAAGCCGGCGGCAATCACGGCGCAGATCGTATCGGCGGTCAGGCTGCCGCGCTCGCCTTCAACGGCGACGATCGCATCTGGCGCGCGATAGACCGAAGCGATAAGGCAGAGGCCGATCAGGATCACCCCTGCGACGGCGAGATGGACGGCATGGAGCCCGAACGTGGCTCCGACTGCTGGCAACAGCATGAGAGCGGCTGCGATGCCAGCCGGCCATGAGTTGATGAAGATGGCCATCGCGGTGGCGATCTCCCGACCGGCAAACCAGTCCGCGACCATCTTGGTCATCAGAACGTTCAGGAGAACGCCGCCGATGCCGGCCGTCAGCCGGCCCACGATCTGCGTGCTCCATGACGTTGACGTGATCATCAGCAGTTCGCCTGCCAGCATCAGCAGGAGCCCGGCAAGGACCGTCATCTTGTCGCCATAGCGGCGGCCGATCGCGCCGCCGGGCAGCGCAAGCGCAGCGCCCGGCGCAAAATAGAGTCCGATCAGAACGCCGATATCGGCCAGATTCGCACCCAGGCTCTGGCTGAGCTGTGGCGCGACCGCCGCGATGCTCTGAAACTGGAAAGCGATGGCGGCACGCGCGACGAACAGGGCAGCAAGAATGGTCCAGCGGCTTCGCATTTGAATTTTCCCCGATACCGCGAACTATGTCATCGGTCGGATATTCTGATTCAGACGGAAGAGATTGGTCGGATCGTATCTGGTCTTGAGTGCGGCCAACCGCGCATAGTTCTCGCCATAGGCGGCGCGGACGCGATCCTCGCCCTCATCGCCGAGATTATTGGCGTAGACGCCGCCGGTCGAATAGGGCCTAACGGCGCTCCACAGTTCGCGCGCCCAACGCATGTTCGCGTCGTCGCCGGCCGGATCGTCCCAGATCGCGACCGGAAAGCAGTCGAACGCTGCATCGCGATTTGCGTAAGGCGAATCCGGCGTTGGAACCCGCGCGATTGCTCCGCCGACGTGCTGGAAGACCAGCAAGGACGAGGTGTTGGGCGCTTTCGCATAGGCGTCGAGCAGTGCGTCGATCGCGCCCGCACTGATCTCGCGCAGGAACTGCGCCTTCCAGTAATAGCGACGTCCCCGCGGAAACAGGGCATCGCCTCCCGACTGAACCTCAAGATAAGGGACAGGTGCGAGGCGCGTCTCGACGGGCGAGCCGAACCTGACGATCGGTGAAAGGGCTCGCTCGCCGTCATGATGCGAGCCGACATAGCAGGCGGAGATGCTGAAGAACCGTTCGCCGGACGGCAGCGTGACCAGGGCTGCATCGACGTTCGCTTCGTCAGGGGCGCGGCGGGCGAATTCATCATAGAAACGCATGGCCTCGCGCGCCTCGTCATATCGATGCAGTGCTGACGCGATGAGCAGCGAGGTGCCGATGCAATGAAGCCGATATTCGAACGCTGTCACGATGCCAAAATTACCGCCGCCACCCCGAAGACCCCAGAAGAGGTCGGGGTGTTCGGTCGCGCTGGCCCTCAGGATCTTTCCTTCGGCTGTCACCACGTCGGCGGCAATCAGGTTGTCGCAGGTCAGTCCGTATTTGCGTCCGAGCTTGCCAAAGCCGCCGCCAAGCGTGAGCCCGGCGATACCGGTATCGCTGTTGACGCCCATGGTGGTCGCCAGGCCATGCTCTTGTGTCGCCCTGTCGAACTCGCCTAGATTGAGGCCGGCCTCCGCGCGGGCGATCCGGCGGACCGGATCGACCTCGATCTGCTTCATGTGCGACAGGTCGATGATCATGCCGCCGTCGCAGACCGACAGGCCGGCGACATTGTGGCCGCCGCTGCGGACCGCGATGCAGAAGCGATGGGATCTTGCGAACGCGACGGCCCGAGCGACGTCCTCGGCGCCGGCACAATAGGCGATCATGGCCGGCCGCTTGTCGATAGCGCCATTCCAGACCTTGCGCGCCTCGTCGTAATCGACGCTCCCCTCGAGGACCACATTGCCCTTGAGCCGTAGCTGCGGGGTGAGCCGAGGTTCGGCGTTCGATTTGCCCATCAGGTCGTCGTGTGGCTGCTGCTGCTCCATCTGATTTGCTCCTCGCCGCGAATGCCCAGGCATCTTCTCACGGAGCGCCGGATCATTTCCTGAATCCGATCCGAAAAAGTTGCAAATTTTGCCAAAAAGGGTGTCTCTAGGCGATGGCGACGATCTACGAGTTTGGTCCGTTTCGCCTCGAGGCAGACGCCGACACGCTGTTTCGCGGAGCCGAGCCGGTCGCTCTCGGGGGGCGAGCGGTCGCGCTGCTGCGGCTGCTTCTGGAAAAGGCGGGCAAGCCGGTTGCCAAGGACGCCTTGATGGAGGCGGCCTGGCCGGGGTTGGCGATCGAGGAAAGCAATCTGACCGTACAGGTTGCGGCTCTGCGGCGGACGTTTGCAGCCGTCGAAGGCGGCAGTAGCTGGATCGAGACGCTGCCGCGCCGCGGTTACCGCTATGTCGGGCCGCCGGCCGTCACCTTGCCCGATGGCAGCCGGCAAACGTGGCTTCCGTCCGCGAGTTCCGACAAACCCTCGATCGCCGTGCTGCCGTTTTCCAACTTGAGCGGCGATCCAGCGCAGGACTACTTTTCCGACGGGATCACGGAAGACGTCATTGCGGAATTGTCGCGTTTCCGTTCGCTCTTCGTCGTGGCCCGCCATTCCAGCTTTGTTTATCGGGGAAGCTCGTCCGACATCAGAGAGGTCGGACGCCAACTCGGCGTACGATATGTGGTGGAAGGGAGCGCACGCCGGATCGAGAAACGGGTGCGGGTGACCGTCAAGCTTCTGGATGCCGCGAGCGCCTTCACCCTTTGGACGGAACGCTACGACCGCGAGATCGAGGACATATTCGCCATCCAGGACGAAATCGTCGGCAAGATCGTCTCGGCGCTGCCCGGCCGCCTCGAGGACGCGGGCCGCGAGATCGCGAGGGGCAAGCAGACCTCGAACATCACGGCCTACGATCTCGTCCTGTTGGGAAACGAGAAATGGCGTCAATTGACTGTCAGGAGTATGGATGAGGCGCAAGCCTACTTCAGGAAGGCTGTGGAGCTCGATCCAGCCTATGCGCGCGCTCACGCCAATATCGCCTGGACGGTCGTCTGCGCTGCGTTTCTGGAATCACCCGCCGCCCCTCCACTGGAGGATGGTCGTCGCGAGATCGAGATCGCCCTCTATCTTGATGAGAACGACGCCTGGTCGCACGGCGTCTTCGCACAACTTCTTTTCCTGCAAAACCGCGATCAAGAGGCCGAAACTCATTTCAAGCGCGCTCTGGCGCTCAATCCGAACGACGCTGATGTCACCGCCGCTTTTGCAAATATTCTGGTCTACTGGGGACGCTGGCAGGACGCGCTTGCATGGATCAAATCGGCCAAACGGCTAAACCCATTTCCCCCCAACATATACCATTGGTACCACGCGCTGGCGCTCTATTCCGCTCGCGACTACGAACAGGCGATCAACGTTCTCAGGGAAGCGCGATCGAGCGACCGCTGGTCCCATGCGCTCCTAGCGGCGTGCTATGCGCAAACCGATCGACTGACGGAAGCGAGTTTCGAAGCGCACGCATTCATTCGCGAGCGATGTCTGGAATTGAGTGAGAACGGCGAAGCTCTGCCCCTCAACACGCTCGACCTCGCCCGGATGCGCGCTAACAGGTATAGAGATCCCGCCGACCGCGATCATTTCCTAGACGGACTTCGCAAAGCCGGCCTAAGTAATGGACTCTCCAACTCTGGATAGTGACAACGTTGTTGGCAACAGCGACGGACATTGCGGTGAGTACTCCGATCGAGTGACGCAATTTCCCGAAGAACCGTTTCCTCTAACTCATGCAGGAACGCGGCAAGGCGCTACGCTGCGGCGTCAGGGTCGGCAAGGCCGGTATGGCCTGTTCGGGTATCGGCGCAAACGAGCTATCAATTGACTGTCCGAGTGCCCGCTGACGGTATCGGGTGATAATCGGCGAAAGCCCTAGAGGAGGCCGTTCCGACTTGGTGTGCGTCTAGTGCGTCGATTGATTCCGATACTTGCTGAAGGTGCCAACCCTCAGAGCCTCGCAAATTTTCCCTGTGAACTCAAGACCGAAGAATTCGGGCGGGTATACCGTCGGCATTAGACCGTCAGCGTTAAAGATTTGTGCTTGGAAATCAACGCAAAAGCGTCTTCCTAAATGATTGAGTGGGAGTAGGGCAATCGGATGCTAATGCGAGGTTTAGCGTAGCTTCGGTGTGGTAGGTCTCGCACACGTGCGTTGGCCTCGACTTAACTCGAACAAGCTCGGCGCTCCAGCGAGTTTTGGTTGGCCGAGTATCGCGTCGAACCACAGCGTGCAGAAAGGCCTGAGCTGCTAGCCGATGCGCTAGTTTGAGGCCGGCCGAGATTGCGCCTAGGGACTGAGGATTTGTCCGCAGAGCGCTTGCGGAGGAATTAGCCGCGCGGACTAACATCCGGTCCAAAAGTAATCGCAGCGAGCCGAGTCCTTATCTAAATCGCCGCAATCAGGTTGAGCGGTTCTTCAACCGAATCATGCAAGGTCATCGGGGGCAACGCGCTACGACAAGCTCGGCCAACTACGTAGCCATCGTCCAACCCGCATCAATCAGGCTATTGCTCCGCGCTAATGAGGCCACGACCTACTAGTTCGCCGGACCACCGGCAAGGCGCAGACCATGATAGAACCTTTCGTAGATCCATTGCTCTGGACCGGCCTTGGCTGCGTCCCATGCGCTAATCGAAAAAGCTCGGCTTGAGTTGTTGGAGTCGCTGGGCAGCATTCCTCGCTGCTTCAAGGTCGCCAAGATACGCCGTCGCAATGGCTATGGCGGCCCAGCCAAAAACCCATCGTGGCAGCTCATGAGCCGTTCGACGCGCGTACTCAAGAGCTTCTTCGTACTTCTCCTTCGCGATGTAGGCGTACGCGAGGCCGCCGTGCGCAAATCCGAGCTGTAGGTCTAGCGGACTCAACCTTATGGAACGCAAAGAATGGTCTGTGGCACTGTCGAGGGTTTCCACCGCCTTCCGAACGAGACCACTGGAGGTTGGCTTCACCGGCGTGCGGCTGATCTCAGCCTGTGTGATGGAGAGCTCGATCGCACCCACGACCCTCAAAGTCACCTCGTCCTGCAACGCGAACACGTCGTCTAGCGTGCCATCTATTTTGTCGGCCCACAAATGCGCGCCAGTGGCCGTTTCGACGAGCCGGCCAGTGACGCGTACGTGCCCACCCACCTTGCGCACGCTGCCTTCCAAGACATAGCGCACGCCGAGTTCTCGCCCAATCTGCTTGATGTCAACTGCCTTGTTCTTATAGGTGAAGCTCGAATTTCGGGCGATAACGAATAACCACTTGAAGTGCGACAGCGCCGTGATGATGTCTTCCGCTATGCCATCGGAAAAATATTCCTGTTCGGGATCGGCGCACATGTTCCTAAACGGCAGCACCGCGATCGACGGCCCGTCGGACAGCGGAAGAGGCTTGGTGGCTTCCGCGATCGGCGCGCTTGCGGCCGATGCCAACCCGGCAGGACGCGTCCCATAAAGCCGCACCGGTCGATCAATGTTCCTCAATGACCTCTCGCCGAGATCGTAGATGGCGAGTTTGGTTTTCCCGCGGACTTGCTCGAAAGCGCTGCCAGACAGGCACACGCCGCCCGGCTCGCATTCGTTCTCGACGCGGGCTGCGACATTGACGCCATCGCCGAAAATATCGCTGCCGTCGACAATGATATCGCCGACGTTGATACCAATCCGAAAAGTGATCTTTGGTTCTGTGCGCCCGCTACCAGCCCTCATCTGATCCTGCAAAACCAGAGCGCAGGTCACCGCGTCAACGGCGCTGGCGAACTCTATAAGCATCCCGTCGCCGGTGGTCTTAACGATGCGGCCGTAGTGCGCAGCGATGGCTGGATCGACCACTTCGCGACGGAGAGATTTTAAGACGGCGAGAGTTCCGACCTCATCGGCGCCCATGAGTCGCGAGTAGCCCGCGACATCTGCCGCCACTACCGCAGCCAGCCGCCGTTCGACACGTTTACCCGGCACGAGGCGCCTCGTTTTCGCCTCCGGCCGGCCAGCAAACCAATTCTGGAAAGCTGACCGCGCCGCCCAACTCTCGCCCTGTCGCAGCCGGAGCGTTCGTTGCGTTCTGAAAAAGTGGCTTTCCAGGAGGTTCGATGGAGCGGGGCTGAACTTATCGATCGCTTCTGCCTTGCGCTAGGAAGCCGTCGCCGCTCTGGCCTGTGAGGATCGCGATGGGTCATGACCGGCGCGCCTCGGCGACCGCCAGCGTGTCGATGTACTGGCGGAAGTGGGTGATCTTGCCGTCCTTAACGATCCAGACATGCGCATAGCGGGCTTCGGCCTTTTTGCCCGTCGCGCCGTGTACCCCCGTGAAATCGCCGAGCGACACCACCGTGTTGCCCTCCGCGATGAATTCGGTGGGGACGAGCGCGAAGCTTGACCACTCCGCCGCCAACGGCTTGAACAGACCTTCGGCCACGCGCTCGGGCCCGCGGCCATCGACCTTATAGTGCCACATCGTGATCCATTCGATGTCGGGCGCCATCAGGCCCAGCGCGCCTGGCGCGTCGCCGGCCGCTAATCTGTCGTAGAAGCTTCGAACAATTGCGGTGAGTGTGGTCACGATAGATCTCCTGAAAACGCGGCACCACGCGGCGTCAGCCGACGTGCTTGTCGAGAAAGTCGCGCATCGCCGCCGCGATCTCACTTGCGTGGGTTTCGAGTGCGAAGTGACCGCTGTCGACGAAGCGGACGTCGGCCGAGGGCACGTCCCGCTTGAACGCTTCGGCGCCGGGCGGAATGAAGAACGGGTCGTTCTTGCCCCAGACGGCGAGGACGGGCGGCTGATGCTGGCGCAAATAGACCTGGATCGCGTCGTAGAGCGCGACGTTCGATCGGTAGTCGAGCAAGAGGTCGAGCTGAATCTCGTCATTGCCTGGTCGTGCCAGATAGAAATCGTCCAGATTACGCCCGTCGGGCGAGACCCGGCTCGGGTCCGCCACGCCGTGCGTATATTGGAAAAGAGTTGTCTGCGGTGCCAGAAAGCCGCGCAGCGCGTCCCGGTTGGCCTGGGTCGGTTCGTTCCAGTAGGTTTGGACTGGCGCGAAGGCGTCGGATACGCCCTCAAGATAGGTGTTGCCGTTCTGGGTGACGATCGCGGTGATTTGCTCGGGGTGCTTCAGCGCCAGTCGGAAGCCGACCGGAGCGCCGTAGTCGAAGACATAGATCGCGAACTTGTCCAGCCCGAGGATCTCGGTGAAGCGGCCGATCACCTTGGCGATGTTCTCGAATGTATAGGTGAATCGATCGCGCGCCGGCTGCTCGGTCATGCCGAAGCCGGGCAGATCAGGTGCAACAACATCATAGCGATCGTCGAGTTGCGGGATCAGATTGCGGAACATGTGGCTTGCGGTCGGGAAGCCATGGAGCAGTAGCAACTTAGGCCGGGACGGGTCACCGGCCCGACGGTAAAAGACCTCGAGGCCGTCGACATCGATGGTTTTGAAACTGAGTGGCATATGGATTTCCTGAAGCTAGAGTTCGCGAAGGAACTGCCGACTCGCGCCGGTTTCCCCTTTCATCGATGGACTCGCGAGCATCTGTCGAAAGCATCTATCGATCAGCGCGTTCTCGAGGCATGGCTTCAACGCAGCGACGGGTAACCCTGCGTATAGACCCAATCGGTGGCCTGGGCGGGAGTGTGACAGGGCAGACAATCGTTGTGATAGTCAGTCGCATTGGTGCGGGTGGGAGCCCCCACGTCGAAATGGGACCATCCCCAACCGTCACCCCACAAGGGATTGCCGGGGTGCCGTTTGGTGGAATCCTTCACCAAAACGAACCAGCCGTTGAGCTTGTCCTGGTGGCTCGCCGTACCCGAGGTCATCGTATCCGTGCTTGCCTCGAACTGTTCCTTGACCAGCACGGTCCCGTCGGGAAACTTTCCCGTCCTCTTGAAAGCTTCGCGTGTTCCTGGCGACGCGTAGACCGAGTGGATCTGCTTAGCGCCCGGTTTGTCGTCGTCCGCCACCGACCAGCTGCCCAGATATTCGTAGAGCTCGCGATAGTCGCTCGGGACGTGCAGGTTGCCGGCGGCATCCTCCACGTTCGAAGGCTTCGCGGGCCGCTCGTCGGCTGCGAGGACGAGCGCTACGGAGGCGCTGAAGGCGAGCGCGACCGAGACGGCAAACAAACTCTTACGATTCATGCGATGCTTCTTTCGGCCTTTTTCGGTTTGGGATCCAGCAGTCATCCTCTCGGCGTCGCGGCGTGGAAGCGCGACGGCGAATGTAGGAATGCCGCCTGTTGTCTGGAACGCTAGTCAGAAGCGCGCCGATCTCAAAATCGATTTTTCCGATTGGAGCATCGAACTTCCCTATAATGGACTGCGTCAAACTCTTCTGGACGACGCCGTTCAGGGCTGAGCTTATTGAAGGCGCTGACGCTTAGTCCCCCTCGTACGCATGCGCACGCAGAGCTGTGCGGGCCTCTACCAGATGCAGCCTGTCGGTCGGCGCTTGGTCCGCCATCGCGAGGCTGTCGGCAAGATGGTTGGTAAGCTCGTTGACCACGCTGGAATTGCTCCGCTGGCTTTGTGAATACGCCAGTTCGACTGCAGGCAACTGAGGAAGACGTCCTCCGTGAGGGACGATCTTCAGCGGGGACTTGACCAGTGCGCGGGCGAGCACGGTAATTCCCATGCCGTCTATCGCCGCCGATTTGAGGCTCTCGAAGCTGGGACCGACGAAGCTGATATGGCTGGGTGAACCGTGAGCCTTCAGAGAAGCGAGGGCGCAACGGCGATACGCACAGCCTTCCGGAAACAAGACCAGCGGTATGGAGTCCATCTCTTCGCACTCGAAATGCGGCCCGGTAACCCACACCAACTGCTCGCGCTGGGCCACCGTGCCAAGCTTGGCACCCATGTCCTGCTTGAAGAAAGCGAGGTCAAATTCTCCGCGCGCGCTCCGCTTCTGCAATCCTTCCGACTGGTTGGCTTCCACCTCCAACCCGACCATCGGGTGCTTCGCCTTGAACTGCGCGAGCCAGGCCGTGAGCTCGCGACCGAAAAAATCGAGCGGAACACCCAAGCGGACAAAACCGTCGAGTGGTTCTTCCGACATCGACCGGCAGGCCTCGTCGTTCAGTTGCAGAATTCGTCTTGCATACTCTACCAGACGGTCTCCATGCGGAGTCAGCTCCAAAACCTTGCCTTTGCGACGCGACAGCAATGGCTGACCGAGTTGCCCTTCCAGTTTCGCGATTTGCGCACTGATGGTGGACTGGGATCGACTGACGATTTCGGCGGCCCGGGAAAAACTCATCGTATCCGCCACCAGAAGAAGCGTGCGGAGACAATCGATATCGAGGTTCATAGCCATCTCCATGATTGCTGCAGCCGATCGCGGTCATTCGTGCGTCGCCGATTTCCGCAAGGATACATCGCGCCTTGGAGCGCGTCGGCTCGCTCGCTACTCGCCCCGCCCTGAGAGAGCTTCTGTCCGCACGATCGGGAAATCTATGTCGGTCTCAGCCACCTTGTTCAGGTAGTTCGTGAAAACGTTCTCGGCCACCAGGGCTACGATTTCGACGATCTGCGCGTCTCCGTAGCCGGCGAGCCGCACCGCCGAAAGGTCTGCATCGCCGACATGACCACGCTTCCGAACCACTTTCGCCGCGAACTTCACCGCCGCGTCCGCCTTCGGATCCTTCGATGCGCCCGCTCGATTGAGCGCGATCTCCTCCGGAGGCAGTTTGGTGAAATTGATCGCGAGATAGCTGTGAGCCGACAGGCAGTAGTCGGAACCGTTGACTTGAGCCACCGCAAGGGCGATTCGTGCGCGTGTCTTCGAGTCGAGGGTCCTGGATAACACGTCCTGAAACGCGGCGAACGCTTCGAGTGCGACCGGGCTACTACCGATCAGACGCGACAGATTAGGCACGATGCCGAGCTTCCGATAAATGTTGTCCAGGATTGGTTTACTGGCTGCAGGCGCACCGTCGCGGGTCAATATTCGCAAGCGGGACGTGATCTCTCCTTACAAGTTCATCCCAATTTCCTTCCGCAAGGCGGGCGCAGGCCGCAAAGCACCGCCCGCCATCCGGCCCCTTTTCTGAGGGGCGTTCGTACGCGACGACTATTGGTGGGCTCGGCTTGCGACCGACTCGACGCGTCGGCGCGTGTCGCCCATCATTTCTCCCATCTGCTCGATTACCGCGTAGCGGATGTGCGCCGGCGCAGTATCCGCGTCGCCGGATTGGAACGGAGGGGCAGGGGCATATTCCAGGGCCAGCTGCACGCACTGTGCGGCATCCTCACCGCGCAGTTCGGCGATCAGCGTCAGTGCGAAGTCGGCGCCGGCGGTGACGCCACCGCCCGTCAAGATGTTGCCGTCGCGAACGACGCGGGCTTTTTCGGGGATAGCACCGAATGCCGGCAGCAGGTCGAGCCACGCCCAGTGCGACGATGCTCGACGTCCCCTAAGCAATCCAGCGGCTCCAAGGATCAGAGATCCGGAGCAAACGGAGGTCACTTAGGTGGCGGTGCTCGCCAGCCGGCGTACAGCCGACATGAAGCGGGCATCCTCCATGGCGTCGATGCAGCCGAGGCCGCCGGGGACGCAGAGAACGTCGCAGCTGCCGATGGTTTCCAGATCGGCCAGCTTTGCGAAAGAGAGGCCGTGGGACGTCACCGGCGCTGCTCCGATCGACGCGACGATGACCGTGATGTCAGGAATCATCGTCAGAAACTGATGAGGCGCGGTGAAGTCGAGCTGAGTTACTTCGTCGTAGACGGGGATCACGACGGTGGTCATTGATACCTCCTCAAAGCCGTACGTTGACGGCGGGGCTGTTGTCGGATGGGTTGCGTGTGTCTCAAGCGGGACGCGACGATTTAGTCATCGCCCATTCAGGTTTTTGAACGCGGCAACGAATCGCTCACGAACAAACGTTGAAGCGTTCTGCGCCGACGCGAGGTCCGGCCGGCGGAAAGGCCGAAGGCCAGATCCGCCGGCTAGGCCGATACCTCGATCAAGCCGCCTTCCTGGGTGTGAAGCTCTGGAAATGACGGGTCCAGGTCTGTTTTGAAGGTGTTGTTGAACAGATTGGTGATGAAGCTGAAGGCGGTCTCGGCGACGATGTCGATGATCTGCGTGTCGGTAAAGCCCGCAGCGCGAACGGCCGCGAAATCCGCATCCTCGATGTGACCGCGCGATTTGGCGACCTTGTAGGCGAACTGCAGCGCGGCGTCGGCCTGGGGATCGGTGGAATGACCCTCGCGATTGAGCTCCATGTCGTCCTTGGTCAAGCCGTTCAGCTTGCCGGCCAGATAGCTGTGGGCCGTCAGGCAGTAGCTGCAGCCGTTCACTTCGGCGGTCATGATGTGCAGGCGTTCGCGGGTCTTGTGGCCGATGCTCTTGCCGAGCGTCGCGTGCATGTCGGCGATCGCCTTCAGGGCATCGGGCGACTGGGAGATCAGAGAGAAGAAGTTCGGCACCACGCCGAGAACCTTCACGTAGTTCTCAAGGATCGACTGGGACTTGGTGGGGGCCTCTTGAATGGAAGGGATGGGGGCGCGAGCCATGACGTTTCTCCTTTGCAACCGAGCCACCTTGGCTTCGGTGAGGAGACCATCGGATGTTTCATTGGAAAGAATAATCCGATAAAAATGGAAGTGTCTCTTTCATGCTATGGAAGAGGGAGCGGGCCGTCGTGACCATCCTCTCATCCCAGCTTCGATAGGGCCGATCGCAGCTGGCTGGCGGCAAAGTCCAGAAAGACCCGCATCTTGAGCGGCAATTGCCCGCGTGCGGCGTGGACGAGGTGGACAGGAATGGGTTCGACGTCGAACTCCTGCAGCACCTGGACGAGCCTTCCGGATCGAAGCTCATCGGCGCAATGGTAGCGGTACACTCTGGTGAGGCCGGTGCGACGGACCGCAGCCTGAACGGCGGATTCGGCGGCCGTGACCGATAGACGCGGAACGATGTCGACTCCAAATTCGCGCTTGTTCGCGGGATTCCGAAAGGACCAGATTGCGGAGGAAGGGCCAGTGAAGATCACACAGGGCAGCCTTTGCAGATCCTTCGGGTGTTTCGGAACGCCGTGAGCCGCCAGCAGGTCCGGTGCGGCGCACACCACTGTGTCCATGGTCCCGACGCGCGTCGCGATCATGCTGCTGTCCGGTAGGTCGCCCAGGCGCACGGCCATGTCGACGTGATCGTCGTATAGATGAAGGTTTCTGTCCGACAGAAGGAGCCGGACGTTGATTTCCGGATAGGCCGCAAGGAAGTCCGTGACGATGGGCAGAATGTACATCTGACCGAACAGGAGCGGCGCCGTCAGAACCAGCTCGCCGCGCGGAGTGGTGTACTCGCTGGATGCCGCTCTTTCGACTTCTTCGATTTCTTCCATGATGCGCTTGATCGAAGCAACATAAGACTGACCCGCGTCCGTCAGGGCGAGCTTGCGCGTCGAACGCTGCAGCAGCTTCGTCCCGAGATAGGCTTCGAGGTCACTAAGCTTCCGGCTGAGCGTCGGCAGCGGCATGTTCAAGGCTTTGGCCGCCGCCGTCAGGCTGCCTTTCTCGACCGTCTGCAGCACGATCGACATCGCTTCCAGCCTATCCATTTTCGACTTTCATTTATTGGAAGTCACAATCTCCGAAACGCAAGATTATTTTTCTCTGCGCAACATTGCAAGGTGCTCCCCAACGGTCCGCTCGCGCTGAAAGCGGGACGGCTGACGGAGTATTGGTCATGACAACAACAGCATTGCGGTCCGCGGCGGGGCTTCTGGTCGAACGTGTTCTTCCGAGCCACGCGGATCTCTGCACCGAGCTGGGCAGAAATCGAACTGCCTGCGTCGGCGTCAGGGCGTCCGTGGCGCTTGCGGCCGCCATTATGCCGCCCGGCAGCCTGGCCGCGCAGGACCTGATGGTCATCGCGTACATGAACGTGGTCGTTCTCAATTCGATCGCCTACCGGCTAAGTTCGATGCGACCCGTCCAGATCTTTCGTGTCGGCCTCTTGAAGTCCGTGAATGACTTTCTCGGTGCAATGAAGGGCGCTCTTCACCTTCCATCGAATGTCGCCCGCGTCCTTTCTCTACGGTTAATGCGCGCGCAAGCGGCCGACGGGCGCTAGGCCGCACGCCCATGACACACGATCCCCGTGACGCAGGTTCAGGAGCGATGGATCTGGATGACGACGTGAGCTTCGCGGTGTACGCGACCGCCCTCGCATTCAAGAAGGCATACAAGTCGCTGCTTGATCCGCTTCGTCTGACGTACCCCCAATTTTTGGTGATGATCATGTTGTGGGGGCGCGACAACGTCACCCTCAACGAGCTAGGCGCTCGGCTCTTCCTCGACTCCGGCACTCTGACGCCCCTTCTGAAGCGGCTGGAAGCCGCCGGGTATGTCCGCCGCAAACGTGATCCGACGGACAACAGACAGGTTCGCATAACTCTCGCTGATCCCGGACGCGCGCTCAAGCCAACGGCGAGGAGCGCGTTCGAGAAGTTCTCGTGTGCAATCGACCTCGGAGCGGAGGGAATGACCTCTCTGAGGCGCGCGTTGGCAATGGTACGTCTAAAACTCCGCCGACCGAGCGATCCCGACACACGTTCCAAAGGTGAAGAGCCGAGTTGTTAGGAGTGGCCGCTGGTGGCGCGCAAACCGGACATCAAGGGCCTGCCCGACTGACCGATGACGGTATCTGCTGCAAGTCGGGGAAAGCCCAAGAGGAGGCCATTCCGAGTTTGAGTCCGTCTAATGCCCCGATTGATTCAGATACTTGCTGAAGGTACCAACCCTCAGCGCCACCCAAATTTTCCTGTGAATTCAAGACCGAAAAAATAGGGCGGGTATACCGTCGGGATTTGTCCGTCAGGCTTGAAGGTTTGTGCTTGTAAATCAACGCGGAAACTTCTTCCTTGGTGATTGAGTGGGAATAAGGAACGTCGGCTGCTGAACGGCAGTTAGCCTGGCCGACGTTCCCTACCTGAGGTCCGCGTACTCTGTCATGAGACCTTACCAGCACGCTGTCAGTAGCGCTCGGGCGCTCGGAGGCCGATGGCAAGACTATTTGGCTGTTCACGAGTTTTTGGACAGCACGAAGGCAGCGTGTGCTGACATGCGGCATCGCATGATACTGCATAGCATCGACTTCGGTGCGGCGCTTGCAAGGATGGCCTTTTCGGATCGCGACGACGTCGAGCAACTCGTGCGCCAGCATGTTATTGAAGACCTCGGGGAGAGCCGGACGCTTTCCGATTGGTTGGGATATTGCTGGCGACCACATTTGCCGCGATTTTATCCCGGGACACTTCCAATCAATTCCGAGCGCGTCATCGCCGAGGAGACCTCGCGCAGCGGCATCTCCCACGACGCACCCGTTCGGCAGGTCTGTGAGTTGCTTATGATGCCCGCGACCTTTGCGTCTGATTTCGGGGCGGACGCACTTTGCGTTCTCGGGAATTCGTTCGGTCCAGCTCTGGTTCGCCGCTTGATCGGACCGCCGATTGACGTCGATGGAAAGGTCTTCGATCCCGCGCTCAGCGCGGAGCGGATAATCTTCGGCTGGTATCGCGCCGTGCCGCCTATGGTTGCCGTCGTTCACACACTACAATCGCGGCAGCAACGCGAGGTCGAGTAATGAAGCTTGGAGCAGTCTTGCCGGACGGCGTTTTGCGGCTTGGTCCGTGGGAGGTTAGAGAACTGGGCGCGTTCCAACGTCTCGATGGGCTCGTGCGGGAAGCCGCTTCTCAGCTTATCGGACTGGGGCAGGATCCGATTGCCGTTGCTTCATCGCCCAATCGCTTTGATGATGCACACACCTATAATTGGCGAGCAGTTCGATGCGGTGATTTCATCAGCGAGAAAAGCTCATACTATCCCGGTGTTGATCTCGATCGCGACATCGTGACAGCTTCGCGCGAGGCTAAGACTGCGTATGCCGTCCTCCGTGCGCTCGACGCAGCCGGATGGCGCGATCTATTCGCCAAGGCATTCGACATCAGGATGCCCGATCAAACATTGTCAATTGTCGTACAAAACGGGCTGACCTGGCTCGTCCTCAGCGCCAACAACGTGACCTACGACGAGTGCGATCCTGTCTTCGCAATCTGGGAGGATGCGGAGATGAGCTATTTCGCCGAAGCGAAGGAGCGGTTTGACTGGGCTATCCGCAATCCAGTTCCGCTGGAGTTTCTTGGCGAAAACGACAAGCCAAGCTGGCGCCAAGCGGTGGATTGGCAGGACTAGCGCGGATGAGCGCAGCATGCGCCGCCCGGATGAGCCTAGCGATACCCGGGACTCTTCCATTCGCGTCGTGTCTCCCGCATATCGCTGCGCTCATGCGGGCTAAGCGGCTAGCTGCTCTTCGAACAGCGTCCATACGCCTTCGATCACTGCTCCTTCTTGAACAAATCCTGGAAGATGAGCGGGCCCCAGGTGCGGCCGCGTGCGTGGATCAGCGCGCCACCCTCGTTGAGCTTTCCGAGTTTCACGGGTGCGAACCCGAGTTGCTTGGCCAAGGCCGCCACGGGAGCGGTCGCGTCCTCGTCGTCACCAGACAGAAAGACCACCCGGTGGCCGCCCTCGACGATCGGATCGGCAGCCAGCTTGGCCGCAATCAGGTGATTGAACCCTTTGACGAGCTTGGCGCCGGTGAACGCCTTCGCGACGAAGGCGGAGGACGGGAGACCGTCCAGCTCTTCAGGGACTGGAAACGCGTTCATCGCGTCGATGATCGTCTTGCCCTTCCAGCTCGGCAGGGCCTTCGCAACCTCGCGATGCTCCCCGAACGGGACCGCCAGGATGATGGTGTCGGCCTCGAGTGCATCCCGCAGCGACTTGGCGACCACCGTGGGTCCAATCGCCCGAGCCTGCGGCGCCAACGCCTCGGGCGGCCGGCGGCTCGCGACGGCCAGCTCGATGCTCTTGCGGGCGAAGGCGCGGGCGAGGGCCTGGCCTATCGCACCGAATCCTACAATCGCATAGCTCATCATACTTCTCCGATCCGTGTTGATGTTGATGTTGATGCCCCGGCCATTCAAATGGCCGAGAAGCCGCCGTCGACAGACAACTCCACGCCATTCACGAAGCTGGAATCGTCTGAAGCAAGGAACAGTGCGGCCGCCGCGATTTCCTCAGGACGACCCATCTTTCCCCGTGGAATCATGGATTCGAACATCCGCTTCGCTTCCTCGGTGAGAACCTGGTCCTGCATCGGCGTGGCGATCGGCCCCGGGTGCAGCACGTTCACCCGGATATTCCTGCCTTTCAGTTCGTTGAGCCAACCGCGTGCGAATGCGTGCAACGTCGCCTTGCTCGCCGCATACACGCTGTAACCAGGAAAGCCTTTGATCGAAGCAACTGACCCGGTCATGAAGATCGATCCGCCATCGTTGAACAGCGGCAGCGCCTTCTGGACCGTAAACAGCGTGCCGCGCGCATTCAGGTTGAAGGTCGCATCGAAATGCTGCTCGGTAATCTCGCCCAGTGGGACGGCTTCGCCGATGCCGGCGCTCGCGTACAGGACGTCGATCCTGCCCTTTTCCCGCTTGACCGTGTCGAACAGACGGTCGAGGTCGTCGAGATTGGCTGCGTCGCCGCGCACGCCGGTCACGTTCCGGCCAATCAGCTTGATGGCCTCGTCGAGCGCCTCCTGCCTTCGGCCCGTGATGAAGACATAGGCGCCTTCTTCAACGAACCGCCTGGCGCTCGCCAGCGCCATGCCGCTCGATCCACCGGTGATGACTGCAACCTTACCTTCAAGCTTTCCCATGACTTCTCCTTCAGACTCCGTCTTTGTTGTTCGGGGAGGCCCCCGAGAACCTCGAAATGGGTCCGCCGGCGTCGGGCGTTGAGTGCGGAAGCGCGCACATCGGTGGTGCGAAATCGATCCGGCCGGACAACTACGCCACGATCGGTGTCCGCCGTTCGGAATTGGGCTGCGCTTGTCGGAATGGGCTATGATCACTGCCCGTGCTACCCACATACGGGATGCCGTTTGATGTATTGGATACGGGCTCTGGAAGGCACACCCCGCGGTGCCGGATTGCACCATGATCGACTGGGATGACGTTCGCTACTTTCTGGCCGTCGCGGGCGGAGGCTCGGTGCGAGCTGCCGCCGAGCGCCTCGGTGTGAACCACTCGACCGTGCTGCGACGCATCGCCCAGCTCGAGGAACGGCTCGGGGTGCACATGTTCGAAAAGCTGCCTTCGGGCTACCGCCTGACGGCTGCGGGCGAGGAGGTCCTCGAGTTCGCGGAGCAGATGGAAGCGTCGTCGCACCTGCTGGAGACGCGCGTCTTCGGGCGCGACCAGAGCGTGCGCGGGCTTCTGCGGGTGACGCTGGCACCGCCGCTTGCGACACACCTGCTGATGCCGGACTTCGCCGATTTCGCGCGTCTGCATCCGGACATCGAGATGGAAATCTTGTCGTTCGGCGAGCTGGCAAATCTGACCAACCGAGAGGCCGACGTCGCGATCCGCGTCGTCTACGACCGCAAAACCCTGCCACTCAATCTTCACGGGCCTGAAGGGACCGGAGCTGTTCGGCGGCGTCTACATGTCTCGCGATCGACTAGCCGCGTGGCGCGCCGGCGTGCCTGATCCGATCCGGTGGATCGTCATCAGCATTCATGGAATTCCGGATTGGGCCAGCGAGGGTGAGGTTCGCACGACGGGGGTTCCGTTCAGGACCACGGACGCCGAGGCGCAGATCGTTGCTGTACGGCAAGGGCTCGGGATCACGACACTGCCGTGCTTCGTCGGAGATGCCGACCCCCTGCTGGTGAGGGTGCCGGGCACCGACCTGCACATGTACGGAACGCTCTGGCTTCTCACGCAGGGCGAGACACGCAAGACGAAGCGCGTGCGCCTCTTCACGGAGTTCGTATCCCGCAGGCTCGCCGCGTACGCGCCGCTTCTCGCCGGGCTATCCATATCGCGGGACTGACGCCTGGTGGGTCGGCGATGGCGCTTGCCGTAATCCGCCGGAAGCCGAGCTGCAATCGTTCCAGGCGCCATCGCGGTCAATCCCCCGTGCAGACGGTCGTCTTCGAGTGGGAGTAGGGCGTCGCCGCCCCACTGCGGTCTGATGTTCGGACCATCTATGCCGGCAGAAGACCAGCGGCGCGATAGTTGTCGATCATCGAGTCGTAGAGCGAAATATCGGAGCGGCTTCTGGCGACGAGCTGCGCACCGGCAATTGCGGCGAAGATGGCGCGGGCTCGCTGTTCGCTCTTCCTCGAATTGACCAGGCGCGCCGCCACCAGCAGCTTGCTCAGCCACGCCACGTTGACGTCGGCAAAGGTCTGGACCTCCTGCTTCACCGCGTCCGGCAGGTCGTCGACTTCCGCGGACATGAAGCTGCAGAGGCACATGCGATTGTTGCTCTCGAGCGCTTTGCGAAACACCTCGGGATATCGACGCAGGCAGCGGACAGGATCCGTCGCCTCTGCCAGCATCGCCTCGAGTTGGGCGGCGGTGTCCTCCCAATATCGCCGCGCGACGGCTACGCCGAGATCGGCCTTGCTCGGGAAATGGTGATAGATGCTGGCGGCCTTGATCCCGACCTCGTCCGCGAGATCGCGGAAATTCAAGCCGCTATAGCCGCGCGCCTGCGCGGTACGCTTTGCTGCCGCCAGGATGGCCTCCCGAGAGCTTGAACTCACTTCATCGCCTCACTGCTTCGTTACCTACCAAGTGATAGATAGACGTTGACCGGCCTGATTTGAAGGCTTCATATGAAGCCTACCAAGTGACAGGTAGGCAAAGGGTGTCATGATGAAGATTTACGATTGGCCAACCGGCCCATATCCGGCCCGCGTTCGCATCGCCCTGGCCGAGAAGAACCTGCGGTCGCACGTGCAGTTCGTCTTGGTCGATCTCTACAAGGGCGAGCACAAGAAGCCCGAATTCCTCGCCAAAAACTACTCGGGCACCCTGCCGGTGCTCGAACTCGATGACGGGACCTTCATTGGCGAGTGCACGGCCATTACCGAGTACCTTGACGCGCTTGATGGCGCGCCGACGCTGACCGGCAGGACGCCGCGCGAAAAGGGCGTGATCCACATGATGAGCAAGCGCGCCGAACTGGAACTGCTCGACGCCATCAGTGTCTATTTCCACCACGCCACACCGGGTCTTGGGCCTCATGTCGAGATCTATCAGAATCCCGAATGGGGATTCCGTCAGCGCGACAAGGCCCTCAGGGGGATGCACTATTTTGACGGCATTCTGAAAAGACAGCCGTTCGTCGCCGGCGAGGCGTTCACAACGGCCGATATCACCGTCATAGGCGGCTTGATCTTCGCGGGACTCGTAAACGTGCCGGTACCGGTGGAATGCGAGGCTCTTTCGGCATGGTATGCAAGGATGCAGGAGCGTCCCAGTGTCAAGAACCGGATAACGATGTCCGAGCCGATCGAGGCATCTTGATTGAAAATCGTAGTCTGCGAACAACTGCTCGACCGGCAAGCATAGCCCGGATGGAACGACATCCTGGTGTTTCCGATCAGCACATCGTTGGTATCCCGCATGTCGCTCCGCATGCGGGATATGCGGCGGAACGACATCATGCGTCGACTGCAACGGTATCCACGCGAGACGCCCCCCTGATCAAGCGGTCGGTAGCTCGCTTGTGTTCACCGCGAGCTGTGCGGCGAAAGCCCGCTTGTAAGCCGGCCGGGCTTCGCCGCGCGCGACGTAGGCGGAAAGGTTCGGAAATTCGTCGAGGATGCCTGACATTCTCAGCCTGAGCAGCACCGACACCATCATCAGGTCGCCCGCGCTGAACTTGCCGTCGAGCCAGTCGGCATCGCCGAGGCGGGCGGCGAGCTGCTTCAGCCGGTCGCGGATGCGATCCATGACCAGGGGCAGGCGCTCCCTGGTCCATGGCTTGTCGCTCTCCAGGATCCTGGCGGTGACGAGTTCGAGGATCGGCGGTTCGATCGTGTTGACCGCGGCAAACATCCAGCTGATTGCCCGGGCGCGGGCATTGGCATCATCAGGCAGCAGGCCTGCGTGACGCTCGGCGATATGGAGCACGATCGATCCGGTCTCGAACAGCGCGAGATCACCATCCTCATAGGTTGGAATCTGGCCGAATGGATGCAGCGCCAGATGCGCCGGCTCCTTCATCGCCTGGAACGAAACAAGGCGAACCGCGTAAGGCTGGCCCACTTCTTCCAGCGCCCAGCGAACGCGCGTATCGCGCGCCAGTCCCTTGCCGCCATCGGGCGACCGTTCGAAGGCGGTGATGGTGGGGGTCATCGTTTCTCTCCGTGTCCTTGCCTGGTGTCCCGAGGACGAGCGGGCGGCGCGTGTCACGACAGCCGATCCTGGAATCTTCCGACGCTGTTCGCGTGCCTGAGTTGCCTCGGCGCAAATCAAATCCCGCTCCTTTGCCTGCGACAAATCACCCCGACGGGCAACTCACCAAAACCTGTCAATATCAGCATAAGAAAATATTCCGCTTGGCGTTTCACCCAACTCAGATGTTCAATCTGTGCGTCTCACCCGACACGAGGGGCGCTTCGCGATCGTCACGAACGTGGGTCGAGATGCGGTGGACGCTGATTGCGCAACTGACGAGTGCGCGTGACGCGGACGGCGAAATCGTGCAGGCCTGACGCCCTAGTGGCAGGTGTCCTCTCGCAAGACGCGAAAGCGTTTTGCGAAGGCGGTGACAAAAAAGCCCAGTCTCGCCGGGGAGAGCACGTATAAGCCGTAACCCATCGCGCAGGGAAGGCCGGGATGTTCCCGGTTACACCTGTGGTCCTACCCCCGTGCTTGCCTCATTGCACGGGGCCCATGGGTGCGATCGGCGCCCGGTCTTCCCTGCGCCCTCTGTCTCAGAGAGGGCGGAACGAAGAGCAAAGCTCGGGCAATTCATGTCGCGAGAATACGAAGGTACGTCTCCATCCTCAGCTGTCATCGCCCGGCTCGACCGGGCGATCCAGTACGCCGCAGCCTCGCGGCTCAAGCACAGGCGTCTCTGGAATACTGGATCACCCGCATGCGCGGGTGATGACACCGCGTGGTGTGACAACTTGAATCGAGAACTTTCCTCGTCGTCGTCCTGGCGAAAGCCAGGACCCATTACCCCGGATGAGAATTGTCGCGCGACGTTCGGGCCATGATCCCGTTCATCATCAAATTCGGTGGTTATGGGTCCTGGCTTTCGCCAGGACGACGGTGGTGTGTGCGGAGGCGGGTCGTCACAAACGCAGTTCCCGCAGATTATTTTCGTCGGCCTGTCGGCTGCCGTCTTCGCCAACCGTCCTTCGCACAAACCAGGAGACTGCAAATGACCGATCTCGTCACATGCCTTTGGTTCGATCAGGGCCAGGCGCGCGCAGCGGCGGAATTCTATGCTGCGACTTTTCCCGACAGCCATGTCGATGCGGGGCATGTCTCGCCGATACCTGGCATCGGGCAGGGTGGTGAACTGACGGTGGAGTTCACCGTGCTCGGCCGCCGCTTCGTCGGACTGAATGGCGGCTCCAACTACACGCCGAACGAGGCGGTCAGCTTCATGGTGCTCACCGACAGCCAGGAGGAGACCGATCGTTACTGGAATACGGTCACTTCGAACGGCGGCAAGGAACTGCCGTGTGGCTGGTGCCGGGATCGCTGGGGATTTACCTGGCAGATCACGCCGCGGCGGCTGCTCGAGCTCGTCAACGGATCCGATCGCGCCGCCGGACGGCGCGCGATGGAGGCGATGATGACGATGAAGAAGATCGACATCGCCGCGATCGAGCGGGCGGCCGCGGCGTAATCCGCTTGGTGGAATGATTTGGCCCGGACGCGACAGTCATGTGTCGGATCAAGCGGGTGGCGCGGTCGCGCAACTATTCGCGCCGCGGCCCGCGCTCGCGGCGCCGGTCACCCCGGCTCAAACGCGGGATGTGTCTCATGCCATCGCATGATACGAATTTCGCATCGCAGCCCTGGAGCCAGCCTTGATGTCCGTCGCAGCCGCCGCCACGCAACAAACTTCCACCACCGCCGAGAGCGATCCCGAGACGCTCGGCTGGATGCAGGGCTTTCCACCGCCGCAGGACAAGACGATCACATTCCAGGACGGTTCGTTCCGCAGCTTCCCCGAATTGCGCTGGGCCTGGAGCAATATCCGCCAGCTGGTGCCGACCGTGAATGTCTGGCGCGGGGCGGGGCCGGCGTCGGTGCTGCCGCGTGCAGATCACGACATCGGCGCCTCCGCGTCGGTGACGATGGACGGCCGCCCGCAGACGTTTGCGCGCATGCTCGAGGAGAGCTATGCCGACGGCATCGCCGTGCTGCACCGGGGCAAACTGATCTACGAGCGGTATTTCGGCGCGTTGAAGCCGCACAAGCCGCATATCGCAATGTCGGTGACGAAGTCGTTCACCGGCGTGCTCGCCGGTATGCTGGTCGCCGAGGGCAAGATCGATCCGCAGGCGCCGGTCACCGACTATGTGCCGGAGCTGAAGGCAAGCGCGTTCGGCGATGCGCGCGTGCACGAGGTGATGGATATGACCACGGGCCTCAAATACACCGAGGTCTATACCGACAGGAATTCCGACGTGTGGGGACTGCGGCGCGCCAACGGCATGGCGCCGATCCCGGCAGGCTACAAGGGCGCGACCAACATCTTCGATTTCCTTTGCACGCAGACCAAGCAGGGCGAGCACGGCAAGGCCTTCGCCTACAAGACCGTCAACACCGACGTGCTGGCCTTTATTTGCCGGCGCGCGAGCGGCATGACGCTGTCGGACCTGCTCTCGGAGCGGATCTGGGCGCCGATGGGCGCGGAAGAGGATGCGCATTATCACGTCGACCGCATCGGCACCGAAAGCGGCGGCGGCGGATTGTCGACGACGCTGCGCGATCTCGCTCGCTTCGGCGAGACGATCCGCAATCACGGCCGCTTCAACGGCCGGCAGATTGTGCCGTCTGGTGTCGTCGAGGACATCGCGCGCGGCGGCGATCCCGAAAAATTCAAGCCGGCCGGCTACACCACCTTGCCCGGCGCCTCCTACCGCAATCAGTGGTGGGTGACGCACAACGCGCACGGCGCCTACATGGCGCGCGGCGTGCACGGCCAGGGCATCTATATCGATCCGAAAGCCGAGATGGTGATCGCGCGCTATGCCTCGCATCACGCCGCCGGCAACGCCGCGAACGACCCGGTGACGCTGCCGGCCTATATGGAGCTGGCCAAGGATTTGATGGCGGGAGGGTGAGGCCGAGGTTTATCGTCGCGATAGCACCGTAGCCCGGATGAGTGGAGCGATATCCGGGGACCGCTCGTCGGCTCATCCGAGCCGATCCCGCATGTCGCGGAGTCTGTCATCGGGCGCGCGCTTCGCGAGACCCGTTGGCTCATGCGGGCTACGGGACCACGGCCTAACCGCGCGACAGCTTCTCGAAGCGCTTGATCAGCCGCTCCCGCTTCAGGCGGGACAACCGCCTGATCCAGAACACGCCGTCGAGCTGGTCGATCTCGTGCTGATGGCACACCGCGCGCAGCCCGTCCGACTCCTCGGTCTGCATGTTGCCGTCGAGATCCTGATAGCGGATGCGGACCCGCGCGTGGCGCTCGACCTCGTCGGTGACACCGGGCATCGAGACACTGCCTTCCTTGTGCAGGATCATCTCGGGCGAGGTCCAGATGATCTCCGGATTGACATAGGTCCGCGGGCCCTCGCTGGTGTCGAGCTCCAGCACCACGACCCGCAGCGACACGCCGACATGGGGGGCGGTGATGCCGATACCCGGTGCCGCATGCATGGTCTCGAGCAGGTCGGCTGCCAGCTCGCGCAGCGCGTCGTCGAATACGTCGACCGGCTCAGCCGGGACCGCAAGCCGCGGATCGGGATAGCGGACGACGGGGCGGATGGTCATGCCGGTGTCTTAGGCCAGTGCAGGGTGCTGGACAACATGGGCGTGCAGAGGCGGCGCGCGCCGCGCCGCTCAGAGACACTTTTCGAAGAACAGGTCAGGGTAGGGGTCGTCGTTGAAGCGCGGGATCTCGGTCCAGCCGGTTCGGCGATAGAGCTGGCCGGCTTCCGCCAGCGCGCTGTTGGTGTCGAGCCGCAGCACCGCGATGCCGAGCTCGCGCGCGGCCTTCTCGGCCGCGTCCATCAGGCGGCGGCCGAGGCCAAGCCCACGCGCGCTAGGTGCGACCCAGAGCCGCTTGATCTCCGCGAACTCACTGCTGCTGCCCTTCAGCCCGACGCAGCCGATCGGCAGGCCGTCGGACATCGCCACGATGAAGCTGCCGCGTGGGCGGACCATGTCCTTCGCATCAGGGTCGCGCGACAGCTTGACGTCAAAACCCTGTTTGAAGCGCCGCGCCAGCTCGGCGTAATATTCGCCGAGGCAGTAGCGTGCCTCGTCGCTGCGCGGGTCCATCTCCTGCAGCGCCGTGCCGTCGCGCCCGAGCGCCGAGGCGATCAGATCCATCGCCGAAAGCAGTGCCTCGCGCTGGGTGTGGTGGGCGAGGAAGGCCTTGGCCTGCCGGTTGGAGATCGCCTCATAGGCGTTGAACTCGCGCTTGCCCGTAGGCGTCAGGCGGGCGATGCGGCGGCGCGCGTCGTCGCCATGCGCCGTGGTCTCGATCAGCCCTTCGTCCTCGAGGCTGCGCAACAGGCGGCTCATCAGGCCGGAATCGAGCCCGAGGTAATCCCTGATGTCGCCGACATCGGCGCGGCCGTGGCCGATCGCGTTCAGCACCCGCGCCGCGCCGAGCGGCCGGCCGCGTCCGAGGAACGAGGTGTCGAGCGCGCCGACCGCGGAGGTCACGGCACGGTTGAAGCGGCGGACGCGGGAAACCGGGTCGAGCATATATCTGACTTTAGTCAGATATCGTCGCGGCGTCAATCGGCGGCCGATCCCGTTGATGGAGCCGGTGCGAACCTGCTGCGAGCTGGATATTGCTGGAACCTAGCCGCGCGCCAGCACCAGCACGTTGCCGGCAAGGATCGCGGCGGCGCCGGCGAGCACCGGCCAGCCCAGCACGAGGTGCTCGAACAGCGCCGACAGCAGCAGGGCAACGAGCGGCACCAGCGCGAGCGTATAGGCGGCGCGGCCGGGGCCGAGCCGGCGCACCAGCTCGAAATAGAGCATGAAGGTGATGCAGGACGCGGCGATGGCGAGATAGAGGAAGCTCGTCAAATAGGAGAGCGAGACGTCGGCGGCAAACGGCGTGCCCGTCGCGAGGGCCCAAACCGCGCTCGCCGCGGCGCCGACGAATGCGCCCCAGGCCAGCACGGCGACGACGGGCAGTCCGGCGCGCTGGTTGCGCGCGCCGACCGTCGTCCCGGCACCGGTCGCGATCGCCGCCGTCAGCGCCCAAGCCAGACCCGCGAGCGGTGCGGTGCCATGCGCGGTCGCGCCGGGCAGGAAGATGATCGCGAGGCCAAGGATGCCGCACAGCGCGCCCCACACGAAGCTCGGGGAGATCGTGACGCCGAGCGCGGCCCGCGCGATCACGGCCGCGAACAGCGACGATGTCGACAGCACCAGCGCCGCGAGTCCGCTCGGCATCCGCGCGGTCGCTTGATAGAACGCGATGAAGGCAATGGCGAAGAACAGCAGGCCCTGCAATGCGACGGCCGGCCGGTCCTTGCGCGGGATTGCGAGCGGCACGCCGCGCAGCCGGCCATAGCCGAGCAGGATGAGGCCGGCGAGCACCATGCGCAGCGCGACCGACCACGGTGCGGGCGTGACGCCGGCCTGCATCGCGGTTGCCAGCGCGCCGCCGCCCCACAGCAGTGCGGTCAGCGCGAACAGTGCGGCCGTCATGGCGTTACGGCGTCGTCGAGCAGCGCGCGCCAGCCGACGGCGTCGATCCGCGCGCTCTCTCCCTCGAGCCGGGTGAGGGCGGAATCGAGTGTGTTTCGCTCGCTCTCCGACAGGCGCGCAAGCAACCGTGCTTCGATCGCGCTGCCCAACGCGGCGATCCGGTTGAAGGCGCTCCGGCCGCTGCGGGTGATGCTGACCGCGGCGAAGCGGCGGTCGGTCTTGCCCGGCCGCCGCATCGCGAAGCCGAGTTCTGTGAGCTGGCCGATGCCGCGGCTGACCGCGAACGGATCGAGCGCGCAGGCGCGGCCGATTTCGGAGGCGTTGGCCGCATCGCGCTCGGCGATGACGGCGAGGATTCGCCAGCCGGCCTGGCTCAATCCGAACGTCTCGCTATAGAAACTTTCGAGCGGGCGGGCGACCTGCGCCGCGACGAGGAACAGGCGATAGGGCAGCCAGGTGCTGAGCTTCAGGCCATCGTCGGACGCGGGGGCAGCGGTTTGCTTCATGGCGGCGAGGCTCGCACAGATAATTGCAAAGTGCAAGTATTGTGCAAGGAGATTGAAGCGATCGGAGCGCATGCGCGAAAATCCCGACACACTTGTCACTCCCATCATCCGTTGCCGCCGCGCCAGATTGCGGCATGGCCAATGACGAACGGCCTCGGCGCGGGAACCGCGCCGTGGTCGCGGAGTTCGTCCAATTCGGAGATGGAGATCATCATGAGCAAATCGGCTGAAAACGATCGCGGCGGACTGGCGGCAATGCAGACCCCGCCCGTGGTGTCGCGGGAGGCGTGGGAGGCGGCGCGTCTGGAGATGCTGGTGAAGGAAAAAGCGCAGGTGCGCGCGCGCGATGCGCTTGCCGCCGAGCGGCGGCGGATGCCGTGGATGGCGGTCGAGAAGGCCTATGTCTTCGAGGGATCGAACGGCAAGGCGAGCCTGCTCGATTTGTTCGAAGGCCGCCGGCAGCTGATCGTCTACCGCGCGTTCTTCGAGCCCGGCGTGTTCGGCTGGCCGGATCACGGCTGCCGCGGCTGCTCGCTCGGCGCCGATCAGGTCGGCCATCTCTCGCATCTGAACCAGCGCGACACCACCCTCGCTTACGCCTCGCGCGCGCCGCAGGCCGATATCGCGCGGCTGAAGGCGCGGATGGGTTGGGAGATGCCGTGGTACACGATCACCGACAGCTTCGATGCCGACTTCGGCGTCGCCGAATGGCACGGCCACAACGTGTTCATCCGCGCCGGCGAGCGGATCTTCCGCACCTATCTCGTCAACAGCCGTGGCGATGAATCGATGGGCACGGTGTGGAGCTATCTCGACATCACGCCGTTCGGCCGCCAGGAACTGTGGGAGGATTCGCCGAAAGGCTATCCGCAGGGCCCGACCTACAAATGGTGGAACTGGCACGACAATTACGAGGCCGAGGCCGCGCCGAATGCGAAGTGGGCCGCCGTGACCGACGCCGGCGAAGCCGCGTTCCGCAAGATCGCGGAGCAGGAACGAAAGGCGACTTGACGGGGGTGGAGCAGGGAGGACGCGCGGCGTCCTCCCCAAAGCTTCGGTTCTGACTCGATAAGCTTTGGTTTCTTGTTTCGACGCGTTTTCTTGACGCGAACCGGGGGCCACTTCGCTCGAAAACGCGTTACCGGCCGTCGCCCTTCGCGCCCGCGAGTCCCTTCAGCGCCGACAGCGTCTGCCGCAGCCCGCGGTCGAGGCGTTTGTCGCGGCGGATCACGACCGCGAGCCGGCGGTAGAGCTTCGGCGACAGCGACCGGACGATCAGGTCGCGCTGCTTGGTCTTGGCAGGCACCGCCATGCCCGGCAGGATCGCGCAGCCGAGGCCGGCGCGCACCATCTCCTTGATCGCCTCGACGCTGCCGAGCGACATCAGCGGCTTCAGCGACACGCCGCCGCGCGCCAGCCATTCATCCGCGGTACGCCTTGTGTTGCCGCCGGGCTCGAACAGCAGAACCGGCCTGGTCGCCAGCACCTCCGGCGTGATCCGCGCCGGCAGCTTCATGTCGTGCGGCGCGATCAGCACGAACTCGTCATTCATGACGGGGGTGATCTCAAAACTTCGCCCCGACACCGGCAGCGTGACCAGCCCGACGTCGATCGTGTTGTCCTCGACCGCCCGCGCGATCTCCGCCGTGTTGCCGGTCGTGACGGTGATCTCGAGCGAGGGCAGCGCGGCGCGCAGCTCTTTCAGGATCGGCGGCAGCAGGAAGATGCAGGCGGTCGCACCGGTGCCGAGCCGTACGCGGCCTGCCGTTCCCGTGGTCTGCTGCGCGACGGCGTCGACCGCCGACGTCACAGCCGCGCTGATCTGCTGCGAGTGCGAGAGCAAGGCGACGCCGGCGGCCGTCGGCCTCGCCCGTCGTCCGACCCGCTCGATCAAGGTCGCATTCAGGCTCTTCTCGAGCTGGCGCACCTGGAGGCTCACGGCCGGCTGGGTGAGCTGCAGCCGCTCGGCCGCGGCGGAGAAGCTGCCGCAATCGATCACGACGGCGAAGCTTTCGAGATAGTCGAGGTTGAGGCTCTTCATCAAAGCATCTCTTATGCTGCGCATAACCAACCAAAGCTTCACTTATATAACGCGAGGGCGCATGCTCGGGCAATATTGACGGCTCGGGTGAGAGACGGAATGACGGCAGGCAGCAACGGCGTCGTGGTGCGCGACGCAGCGGACGACGACATGATTGGCGTGCAGGGCATCTACGCCCATCACGTGCTCAACGGACTGGCGACCTTCGAGGAGGTGCCGCCGACGGTGGACGAGATGCGCAGCCGCCGGAACGCGGTGGTGGCCGCGGGCTTGCCGTATCTGGCGGCTGAGGTTGATGGCCGGGTCGCCGGCTATTGCTATGCGACGTCGTATCGGCCGCGGCCGGCCTATCGCCACACCATCGAGGACTCGGTCTACGTGTCCGACGGGCTGCACGGCCGCGGTATCGGCGTGGCGCTGCTTCAGGGCTTGATCGCGCGCACCGAAGCGGGGCCGTGGCGGCAGATGCTGGCGGTGATCGGCAACAGCGGCAACGCCGGATCGATCGCGCTTCACCGTCGCATGGGCTTCGAGATGGTCGGGACGCTGAGATCGGTCGGCTTCAAGCTGGGGCAATGGGTCGACACCGTGCTGATGCAGCGGCCGCTTGGGCCGGGCGCCTCCACGCTTCCTGCGGAGAGGGAATTGCCACGGTGATCGCCCGCCGCGTCGTGGCCGCCCTCGGGCTGGCTCAACTGATCTCGTGGGGTGCCACCTACTATCTGATCGGCGGCTTCGGCGAGCAGATCGCCGCGGATCTCGGCTGGGGGCGCGACATCGTCTACGGCGGCTTCGCCGCGGCGCTGCTGGCGATGGGCGTGGCGTCACCGCTTGCGGGGAGATGGGTGGACAGAAGCGGCGGCCGCGAGGTCATGGTCGCAGGTGCTGTGATCAACGCGCTCGGCTGCGCCGGTCTCGCGGTCTCGCATCAGATCTCGACCTATTTCGCATCCTGGATCGTGCTCGGCCTCGGCATGCGGCTGACGCTCTACGATGCGGCGTTCGCGGCGCT
This sequence comes from Bradyrhizobium sp. JR3.5, assembly GCF_054057015.1. Taxonomy (NCBI): domain Bacteria; kingdom Pseudomonadati; phylum Pseudomonadota; class Alphaproteobacteria; order Hyphomicrobiales; family Nitrobacteraceae; genus Bradyrhizobium; species Bradyrhizobium sp. JR3.5. The sequence continues at coordinate 2,641,931 of NZ_JBSRYV010000001.1, read as the reverse complement.
GGCCCGGATCGGCGGACCGGAGGCGCGCCGCGCGATGTCCGGGATCACCTTGCTCGGTGGCCTGGCGGCCACGGTATTCTGGCCGCTCGGCCACACGCTCTCGGAACAGTTCGGCTGGCGCGTCGCGGTGCTGGTTTATGCCGGGCTCGCACTGCTGACGGTCCCGCTGCATCTGCTGATCCCGAACAAGCGGTTTGCCGGCGTGCCGAGCTCCATGGCGCCGGCATCCAAGCAACCGCGCGCCGCCAGCCGCCGGCAGCTCGTGGCGGCCGGCGGACTCTATGCCGTGATCATGACGGGCGCGAATTTCCTCAATGCCGGCATGTCCGCGCACATGATCGCGGTGCTCGCCGGGTTCGGGCTCACCGTCACTGTGGCGGTATGGATCGCCACGCTTCGGGGCATTGGGCAATCCGCCGCGCGTCTCTGTGAGGTCCTGTTCGGTGCACGGCTCGATCCGCTCGCGCTCAATATGATGGCCTGCCTGATCATGCCGCTGTCGTTCATCGCCGGTCTGTTCAGCGGAACGTCGAAGGAGATGGCGATCGCCTTCGCGCTGCTCTACGGCGCCTGCAACGGCATTCTGACCATCACCAGGGGAACGCTGCCGCTGATCCTGTTCGATCATCGCAGCTATGGCACGCTGGTCGGCCGGCTCATCGTTCCGAGCTTCATCCCTGCCCGCGGCGGCGCCGCTGGTCTATGCAGTCATCATCGACCGGTACGGCGATGCCAGCGCGCTCTATCTCTCCACCTGCCTTGCCGTGACGACGTTGCTCGCGGCCGCGATGCTGAAGGTGATGTTCCCCAGGACTTCTTGAGTTCAAGGACTCGCTGCGGTGAGCGGCGCAAGTTATCCTGTTGCAAAACCAGATAAGGGAGGAAGAAGAACATGGTGCCGTCGACCAAGACCCGCGTCGTTGCCTTGGCCCTTGCCGCGCTGCTATCCTGTGCCGGAGCGGGACAGGCGCGCGCCGAGCAGCCGGGTGACCGGACGGTTGCGCTGCTCAAGAAGCTGATCTCCTTCGATACCTCGAACGGTCCGGGCGATACGCGGGCGCTTGCCGAATACCTGAAGTCGCAATTCGCGCCGCTCGGCGCCGAGGTGGACATCTTCGTCGCCCCGAACGGCAAGGCCGCGCATTTCATCGCGCGGCTGCGCGGCGACGGCTCGCGGAAGCCGGTGCTGCTGGCCGCGCATGCCGATGTCGTTCCGGTCGAGCGCGAGAAGTGGACCGTGGAGCCGTTCGCCGGCGTCGAAAAGGACGGCTTCGTCTACGGGCGCGGCGCGATGGACTTCAAGGGCGGGCTCGCCGTCTTCGCCAGCGCGGTGATGCGGCTCGCCGAGGAGAAGACGCCGCTGTCACGCGACGTGATCTTCCTGGCTGAAGCCGACGAGGAGCAGGGGCCGTACAGCACGGTGTGGCTGGCGAAGAACCATTGGGACAAGATTGACGCGGAATTCGCGTTGAACGAAGGCGGCTATGTGCTGCAGGAGCGCGACGGCACGGTGCGCCAGATCAACGTCACGACGGCGGAAAAGCTCTCGGCGACCTTCGCCTTGGAGGCGACCGGCCCCTCCGGTCATTCCTCGCGGCCGTTCCCGGCGGGTGCGATGGCCAACGACCGGCTGATCGCGGCGCTGGCCAAGCTGGCGGTGCATGATCCGGCCGTCAAGCTCGTGCCGGCGACCGAAGCCTATTTCGAGGCGCTGCTTCCGATCAGTTCGGAGCAGACGGCAGCCGATATCAAGCAGCTACTGGCCGCAAAGGACCAGGCCGATCTCGATGCAGCCGGAAAGAAACTGGTCGCCGACAATCCCAAGGACAGCCTGCTGCTGCACGCGCTGCTGCGCGACACCATGGTGATCACCATGATCGACGCCGGCATCAAGCCCAACGTCATCCCCGGCGACGCCAAGGCGGTGGTGAACACGCGGCTGCTGCCGGGCACCACCACGGATCAGATGATCGAGGAGATCAAACGTGCGATCGACGATCCCGGCATCGACGTCAGCATTGTAACGTCGCTGTCGCAACAGGATGCGCGGGACGCGTATCTGATGCGCTCCAAGATCCCGGCGTCACCTATCAATACCGAGCTCTATGCGGCGCTGGACCGCAACGCGAAGCGGGTCTGGAAGAACGCCGTTCTGGTGCCGACGATGTTCGAAGCGGGCACCGACGCCATCGCCTGGCGCGAGCGCAACGTGCCCGTCTACGGCATCTATCCCTATCCGCTCGACGACGACATCCTGAGCCGGATGCATGGCAACGACGAAAGGATCGGCGTCGAGGCCATCAAGCAGGGGGCGGAGTGGGTCTACAACACGCTTCGCGAGGTCACGAAGAAATAGGGCTCAGTTCGAGATGTAGTTACCGAGAAAGTCACGCTTGCCAAGCGGCACGCCGCGATGGCGCAGGATGGCATAGGCGGTCGTGACGTGGAAGAACAGGCTCGGCAGCGCGAAGCCGTACAGATAGCGCGCTGCCGGTATTGGCGGGACGCCGAACGGCAAGGTGATGGTGCGTTCCGCCGCTCGGTCGAATGCCCGAACCGGGACTGTGTCGATGTAGTCGAGCGTTCGCGAGATCCGGGCGTAGGCCTCGGCGAGGGTCTGTTCGTCGTCTGCAAAGGGCGGTGGCTCGAGGCCGGCGAGCCGCCCGGCGGCGCCCTTGGCGTGATCGCTGGCCCGTTGCACCTGGCCGACCAGCGTCAGCATGTCGGGCGCCAGCCGTGTCGCGAGCATGGCGTCGGGATCGAGACCGCGTTCGCGGGCGTGGGCCTCGCCCTTGCGCAGCAGATCGGCAAGCGCGTCGAGCATCTGCCGGAACACCGGAACCGAGGCGTCGTATAACGGGGCGTTCATGGAATTGTCCTCCTCTCACTTCAAGCCGAAGGCTCGCGCGGCAGCCACAGCGATAGCCAGCCGCCGAGCGCCAGCAGCGCGACATTGCAGCCGAGCGCGACCGTGAAGGCGTGCGCGTAATCGTCGGCCTGCGGATGCGGCCCGAGCAGGCTGTAGAACACGCCGCCGATGATGGCGACGCCAAGTGCGGCACCGATCTGGAAGGTCGAGATCATCATCCCCGATGCCAGACCCGCATGGCGCGGATCAATGCTGCCGATCACGGCCTTGATGACCGACGGCATCACAGCGCCGAAGCCGAGCCCGCCGTCAGATCAGGCCGAATTCAAGGCTTTGGGGCAGCGCGCCACTGACCGACAGCATCACGACACCGAAGCCGATGACCTGGAGCGCGAAGCCCAGCGTCAGCGTGCGTGCGCCGAGCCATTGCATAACCAGGGACGACACCAGCGAACTCACGAAGAAGCCGGTGGCAAAGGGCAGGGTAGCGAGGCCGGCCGCCAGCGGTGAAAAATGCAGCCCGCTTTGCAGGTAGATCGCAAAGGTCAGGTAGAACGACGACAGCATGTAGAAGGCGAGCGCCATCACCAGCCCGATGACGAAATCGCTGTTGCGCAGCAGATGCAGTGCGACCAGCGGGTCGCCGCCGCTGGCTTTCAGGCGCGCCTCGAAGCGGACGAAGGCAACGAGCATCAGCGGAGAGGCCAGCAGCATCGCGACGATCCAGGCCGGCCAGCCGGATTCCCTTCCCTCGATCAGCGGATAGACCAGGAAGCCCAGCGTGAGCGACAGCAGGATGACGCCGCCGATGTCGAGCCGTTGTGCATGCTCGGCGCGCGAGTCGGTCAGGAACAGCAGTCCGCCGATGAACGCGATGAGGCCGATCGGCACGTTGATGAGGAAGATCGCCTGCCAGGCCAGCCCAAGCGGATGGGCCGAGACCAGGACGCCGCCGAGCACCTGGCCGCAGATGTTGGCAAGGCCGAACGTCGCGCCGTAGAAACCGAGCGCGCGGCCCTGTTCGGCCGCTGGAAACAGCACGCGGATCGAGGCCAGCACCTGCGGCGCCATCACGGTGGCGGTGAGGCCCTGCAGGATCCGTCCGGCGACCAGCACGCCCGGCGACCACGCAACACCGCACAACACCGACGCGATGGTGAAACCGGCGACGCCGGTCAGGAACATGCGCCGGCGGCCGAGCAGGTCGCCGAGCCGGCCGCCCGTGATCAGGAATACCGCGTAGGTCGCGGCATAGGCCGAGATCACGAACTGCACCTCGCTCGCCGTCGCGCCGAGATTGTCGCGAATGGCCGGCAGCGCGAGGTTGACGACGTTGAAGTCGAGGATCGGCAGGAAGGCGCCGGTGAGCAGCACGGGCAACGCCAGCCATCGCCGCGGGTCGACCGTTGCCGGCCGCGTGCCGTGCAATTGCAACGTCTCGGTGGTCTCGCTTGTCACCCGCCAGCTCCTCTGCGTTGCCGGCGCGGCGCACGAGGTGCGCCCGTCGGTCAAACTTTTCGGGAAGATGGCCTGTCTGTTTGTGATAAGATATTCGCGAACTCTGCTAATCGAGTTTGCAAAAATGAACAGCCCGCTGGACTGGAATGATCTTCGCCTCGTTCTCGCCGTCGCGCGCGAAGGCAGCCTGTCCGGGGCGGCGCGCAGACTAGGCGTCACGCATTCGACGGTGTTTCGCCGCCTCGGCGCGATCGAAGCAGCGATCGGAACGCGGCTGTTCGAGCGCTTTCGCGATGGTTACGCGCCGACACCGGCCGGCGAGACCGCGGCGGCGTCGGCGGCCCGGCTCGAGGACGAAGTGCTCGCGCTCGAGCGCAGGCTGGCGGGACAGGACTTGAGGCCGTCAGGCCCGGTCCGGATCACGACGACGGATACGCTCGGCGCGGTGCTGATGCGGCATCTGCCCGCAATGCGCATCGCGCATCCGGAGATCCAGCCGGAGATCATCATCTCGAATGCGATGGCGAACCTGACGCGCCGCGAGGCCGAAATCGCGATCCGGCCGACGCCGGCGCCGTCCGAACTGCTGGTCGGGCGGCGCGTTGCCGATATTGCCCATGCGGTCTACGGATCGCGGGTCTATCTCGCCCGGCATGATGACAAGGATCTGTCCGCACACGACTGGATCGGGCTCGACGATGCGCTGGCGGCAACCGTGATCGCCGGCTGGATGCGCGAGAACCTGCGCTCGGCGCGCTTCGCCTGCCGCGTCGACGCGCTTCCGGCGCTGCGCGATGCCGCGGCCGCGGGACTGGGGCTTGCGTTGCTTCCCTGCTATGTCGGCGATCTCGCGCCCGCGCTGCGCCGCCTGACACCCAGGGCGCTCGCCGAGCCGCGATCGGCGCTGTGGCTGTTGACGCATGACGATCTCAAGCGCACCGCGCGCATCCGCGCCACGCTGGATTTTTTGGCCAAGGCGCTCGCATCGGAGCGCGCGCTGCTCGAGGGAAGGCGAGCCGGCCGCGCGGGGCGATAGCCGACAGGGGACGCGGACCGTTCACATCTCGAGTACTTCTGCCGGGATGGTCCGTGTCGTGCGATCCGCAGGCAACCGATAATGCTCGCGAAACGCACTGACGATGGTCTTCAGTGCGGCGCGGGACCGCGCATCCGAGAGCGCGGACAGCAGCACGATCTCGGAGGGCGGCAGGGCAGGCAGGCCAAACCGCCGGCTGACCTCGATCGTTCCGGCAGGCGCAAGCCGGCAGGAGAACACCGACGTGGCAAGGCCGGCGGCCACCGCATCGGCGACCGCAAAGGATCCGCAGCCGAGGAAGCTTTCCGTCCACGGGATGCCCGCTGCCGCGAGCGCGCGCGTCGCAATGTTGAGCACGCCGCAGGATGGCGAGGAGGCGGCCAGGCGCAGCGGCTCGCCCGCGCGATGGACAAAGTCCGGCGTCGCGAACCAGCCATAGTGGTCCGTCGTCAGCGTCTCGCCGTCGCGGCCGTCGTCCTCGCGGCGGATGATGGCGGCATCGATGTCGCCGCGATCGAAGGCGGTGAGGAGATCGCGGGAATCGTCGAGCCGGACCTCGATGGTGAGCGCCGGATCGTGTGCGTGGAGCCGCGCCAGCAGGGTTGGAACCTCGGCGCCTCCGACATGGGTGGCAATGCCGAGCGAGAAGCGGCGTGGCCGTGCCGGCGACAGCCCCGCGACCGCGCGATCATGTGCGGCGAGCAGCTCGCGTGCGGGCGCGAGGAACGCCGCGCCCTGTGCTGACAGGCGCACCAGCCGCGGTGTGCGCTCGATCAGTCTTTGGCCGACCTGGCTCTCGAGCCGCTTCAGCTTGACGCTGATCGCGCCCTGCGTGGTGCCGAGCGTCTCGGCTGCGCGCGTAAAACTCCTGAGGTCGGCGATGGTTACGAAGGTCTTCACGGCATCGACGTCGAGCGTGGTCATGTCAGTCATCCGGAATTGTTGTCTCTGAAATATCTAGTCATCCAATTCACCAATGCTCAAGCCGTGACTAGCTTTGCGTTGTGAAGCGCCGCGGCCACCCGATTCCTGCCGTTGCTGCCTCAATACATCGTGAGTCGATCGACCGACGCTGCTGCCAGCACCCTGGCAACAGCGTGCGGTATGCCGTTGGCTTGCCACAACAAAAGGCCTGATCATGTCCACTGAACTGAGCCGCCGCGGCGCCGTCGTGTTGTCCGCCGTATGTCTTGCCTGCCTGATGTTTGGATTGGAGATCTCCAGCATCCCCGCGATCCTGCCGACGCTGGAGCGGGTGCTGCATGCCGACTTCAAGGCGCTGCAATGGATCATGAACGCCTACACGATCGCGGTGACCACGGTTCTGATGGCGATCGGGACGGTGGCGGACCGCTACGGGCGCAAGCGCATCTTCCTGGTCGCGATCGCGGCATTCGGCATTACCTCGCTGATCTGCGGTGTCGCCCAGAGCGTCGAAATGCTGATCATCGCCCGCTTGCTGCAGGGGCTGAGCGGCGGCGCGCTGTTGATCTGCCAGATAGCCGTGCTGTCGCACGAATTCCAGGGCGGCCGGTTGCGCGCCGTCGCCTGGGGCTGGTGGGGCGTGATCTTCGGCATCGGTCTCGGCTTCGGCCCGATCATCGGCGGTGCTGTGGTGGCGCTGCTGAGCTGGGAGTGGGTGTTCCTGGTCCACGTGCTGTTCGCAGCGGTCGCGTTCGTGCTCACGATCGGCGGCGTGCATGAATCGAAGGATCCGAAGGCGAGCAGCCTCGATGTCGCCGGCATCGTCACGATGTCGCTCGCGGTGTTCTGCCTCGCCTTCTACATCACGCAGGGGCCGGATCTCGGCTTCGTCAGCCCCAAGGGGCTCGCGATCCTCGGCGTCTCCGCGCTGAGCTTCATCGCATTCCTCGTTGCCGAGAGGATCAGCCGGCGGCCGATGTTCGACTTCTCGGTGTTTCGGACACCGGCTTTCTCCGGTTCGATCGTCGGTTCGGCCGCGATGAACCTCAGCTACTGGCCGTTCATGATCTATCTGCCGATCTGGTTTCACGCCGGCCTCGGCTATGACAGCGTGTCCGCCGGCCTTGCGCTGCTCGCTTACACGCTGCCGACGCTGGTGATGCCACCCTTCGCCGAGCGCCTGTCGCTGCGCTACCAGCCGGGCCTGATCATTCCAGCCGGTCTGTTCACGATCGGCGTCGGATTCATGCTGATGAAGTTCGGCAGCGCCGCCGCACAGCCCGACTGGCTGACGATGCTGCCGGGCTGCCTGATCGCCGGAATTGGCCTCGGCATCACCAACACGCCGGTCACCAACACGACGACGGGCTCGGTCTCGAGCGACCGCGCCGGCATGGCCTCCGGCATCGACATGAGCGCGCGGATGGTCTCGCTTTCGGTCAACATCGCCCTGATGGGTTTCATCCTGGCGAGCGGCGTGCTGGCGCATCTGAAGGCCGTGCTGCCCGCGCTGGACGGCGCGCAGCTCCGCAGCATCGCGGAACGGATCGCGGCCGGTGATGCCGCATCCGCGCCGGAGCTGACCGGCCCGATCGTGCATCAGGCGCTGGCGAGCGGCTTTGGCTGGGTGATGCTCTATGGCGGCATCGGCGTGTGGGTCATGGCCGCCATCAGCTTCCTGATCTTCAACGCTCGGCCGGTGCGGCAGGCCGAAGTTCAGGGCACCAAGTGAACCTGATGTCGCCGCGCTCGCCCCGGGACAGGGGCGGGCGGGCAGCGGAGATCACTTCACGAGGGTCAGCAGCGGCTTGTCCTTTTCGACGATATAGGTCGCAAGCTCGCTGGCGGTGACGCTGCCGACGTTCCTTGCCGCATGGATCGTGCCTGCGGGGATGAACAGCACGTCGCCCGCCTTCAGCGTTGCCGGCCGTCTGCCGTCGACGTCGTATTCGAGCGTGCCGGCGAGCACATAGATGATCTCTTCGCCGGGATGCGTATGCCGGCCGAATGCCTTGCCGGGCGCGATGTCGACGCGCACCTGGACGGCTTCGCGTCCGGGTGAGCTGAGGTCCTGGCGCTGCAAATCGGTTCGCGTGAACCCGGCCGGCTGCTGCGCCTGGGCAGTCGGTATCGTCAGGAAACTTCCGGCGATCAGGGCCGCTCTTGCGAGCAGGCGCGTCGCCGTCATCAGCTTGCTGGTCATCTTGAGCTCCGGGTTGCCTTCTGGACTTGTCCGACCGCGGACCGGCAGGCGGCCGGTCCGCGTCGGAAGTTGTCATGCGATTGTCTCAGACAAGGGTGGTGGTGACGTCGATATTGCCGTGGACCGCCTTGGAGTAGGGGCAGATGCCGTGCGCGGCTTCGATCAGCTCCTGGGCAACCTTGCGTTCGACGCCGGCAACGTGGACGTTGAGGCGCGCGCTCAGGAAGAAGGCGCTACCGGCCTGGTTGAGATCAATCTCGGCATCGACCTCGGGCTCGCTCGCCAGCTTGATCTTGCGCTGTCCGGCGGCGAGCTGGATCGCGCCGATGTAGCAGGCCGACCAGGCAGCGGCGAACAGGTTTTCGGCGGCCGGGTGCGGCTGCGGCAGCTTGACGTCGAGGAAGCCGTCGCGCGAGCGGGCGGCGCCGTTCGGGCCGGCGGTGACGTGGGTCTTTCCGGTGACGAGAACCTTTGCATTGGCGGTCATGGCAAGCTCCTTTGGTTGAATATAGATCGTGTCCGATCTAATCGGATGCGCCATGAAATAGGCCCCGTGTTTGGCCATGTCAAGCACTTCCGATTTGATCGGATACGATTTATATTGGCCGAGACTTCACAAACTCCGGAGACGCCCGTGACCCGCACCGCCAAGGCCGAGACCAAGGGCCGAAAACTCTCGAATTTTCTGTGCTTTGCGGTCTATTCGGCCAATCTGGCCTTTGGCCGCGCCTACAAGCCGATCCTCGACGCGGTCGGCCTGACCTATACTCAGTACATTGCCATGGTGGCGCTGTCGGAGGCGGACGAGCAGACCGTGAGCGCGCTCGGCGAGAAGCTGTTCCTGGAATCCAACACGCTGACGCCGATCCTCAAGAAGCTGGAGCAGAGCGGCTACATCAGCCGCGTCCGCGATCCCGCCGATGAGCGGCAGGTGCGCGTGAGCCTGACGGCGGCGGGCCGGCGCCTGCTCGACAAGGAGATCAACGCGTCGCTGGTCGACGCCACCGGGCTCGGTGACGAATTTCCCATCGTGCAGAAGAGCGTGGTCAGGCTGCGCGACAATCTGCTGCAGCATACGCGCGGCGATCCGAAGAAGGGCTGAGGCTGCGGCAGCGGCGCGCGGGTGCATCACGACGTGCTGCCGGACCAAATTGTAACGGGCTGTATCCGCGCCGCATCGTTCCGCATTTTCGCCACGGCGCAACCGGCATCTCCGCTCCGCTTCTGGATGACGCGGAGGAGAGTTCGAGTTGCGCGGAAAGTTGCCATTTGTCTGCGGGATGATCGCGACGGCGAGTTTGCTTTGGACGGCAGGGCCGTTCGCGGTGGCGCAACCGGCTTCACCGGATCGAGCACAGCCTTCGCCGCGCGCGGGCGACGATCGTTCGCCGGCGATCGCGGCCGAGATCTGGGACGCCAATCATGATGGCGTTTACACCTGCGACGAGTGGAAAGCCTATCTCGGGCGGCTGTTCGATCGCGCCGACCGCAATCATGACGGAAATCTTACCCCGGCCGAGTTCGAGGGCGTTCGCCGCGCCGGCGGCGCGCTCGCCGATGCGGATTTCGGTTACTTCGACGAGAACCTGGACGGCAAGATTACCCGCCGCGAGTTCGTCGAGAAGCCGAACGAGTTCATCCTCCAGAACGACAAGAACGGCGACTGCCGCGTCACGCCGGAAGAGCTCAAGGGGTCGACGACCGAGGAGAAGAAGCCCGGCGGTAGGGGCAAGCGATCCTGAGGGTCTAGCCGGACACGAGCTCCGGAAGCGCAGGGTGAGCCGGACTTGGCCCGCTTCGATCCGATCCAGGATGCACGGCGACTGGCAATCTGATCCGGACAAGCAGGCCGTGGGGTGCATTGTCGTGCAAGGACAGCTCGCCGCCGTGGCCGCACACCATGGCCTGAGCGATCGAAAGGCCGAGCCCGAAGCCGCTCTTCTCGTCCATCGTGCGGGCCTCGTCACCGCGGACGAAGGGCTTCAACATCTCGGCCCGGCGGTGCTCCGGAATCCCCGGGCCATCGTCCGATACGTCGATGGTCGCTTGATCGGCGGATGCGGTCAGCCTGATATCGACCTCGCTGCCGAACCGCAGGGCATTCTCCACCAGGTTCGTCACGGTCCGGCTGATATCGCTGGGGCGGATCAACAGTGAAGCCCTTAGCGGGCCGTGGTAGCGCACGACATGGCCGCAATCGGAGAACTGCTCGCTGATCGTCTGCAGCAGCGCGGCTACGTTCACAAGGGTCGGCTTCGCCGCGCTGCCGCCGCTCAGGAATGACAGCACCGATTCCAGCATGGCCTGCATCTGGTCGAGGTCGTGCAGGGTCTCCGCGCGCTGGGCGTCGTTCTCGATATATTCGGATCTGAGCCGCAGCCGGGTGATCGGCGTCCGCAAGTCGTGACTGATGGCAGCGAGCATGCGCGTGCGGTCATTCATCAGCGTGGTGATGCGTTCGCGCATCCGATTGAGTGCGACCGCGGCGGCGCGGATCTCCTCCGGGCCGGTCTCGGCAAGCGGAGCGGCCGCCTGGCTGATGCTGAAATTCTCGGCGGCGCGGGCAAATGCGGAGAGCGGAGCACTGAGCGCGCGGCCGGCCCATACGCCGAGCAGCGTGACGCTGACGAACAGGAACAGGAATGTGCTGACCCAGAATACGCCGAAGAAGGGCGGCATTTTCGTCGGCCCGATCGTCGCTTCGAACAGGGCTCCGTCCGGCAACCGTACCGCCGCCGGCGCGGTCTTCGTCGAAAACTCCAGATCGACATCGTCGACGCCTGATATCTCGGACGAGGTATCGCCGGACGAGCCTGGAGCTGCGTCGCGCAATGTGAAGTGCAGCCGGGGAAACGCCCGATCGGCCGCCTGCAACAGCATTGCGCGCTCGGCCGTAGGGGTCTCGGCGAGAAGCCTGGCAACCAGCTGGAACTGATGGATCGGCCTGTCTGCAAACGATCTCGGTTTCTGGCTGGTGAAATAAAGCCCGATCAGCGCATGGATCAACACCAGCGAAAACAGGACCAGCGCGGCGATCTGGCCGCTGATCCGGCGGAAGCTGAAGAGCGCGGCAATCCTGCGGGTCCAGCTCATGCGTCCTCCACATGCGGCGTGAAGATGTAGCCGCCGGTGCGCACCGTCCTGATCACCGACGGTCCTTCGCCTGTATCGAGCTTGCGGCGAAGCCGGCTGACCAGCACGTCGATGCTGCGCCCGAACGGGCTGGCCGGCCGGCTGCGCGTCATGGTCAAGAGGCCGTCCCGCGTCAGGATCCGGCCGGGCCGCTCGCAGAAGGCCTGCAGCAGGTCGAACTCCGCGCTGGTCAGCGGGACCTGGGCGCCGTCGGGATCGCGCAGTTCGCGCAGGCGAAGATCGATGGTCCAATCCTGGAAGCGCAGGCGCGCGGCGCTCTGGCCGGAGCGCCCGGCAAGACCGGCCTGGGCCTGGCGGCGCAGCACCGCGTTGATCCGCGCCAGCAGCTCGCGCGGATTGAAGGGTTTGGCGAGATAGTCGTCCGCCCCCATCTCGAGCCCGAGGATCCGGTCGAGGTCCTCGCCCTTTGCCGTGAGCATGATGATCGGAATCGTCGAGTCGCTGCGAAGGCGCCGGCACAGCGTCAGTCCGTCCTCTCCCGGCAGCATCAGGTCGAGCACAACAAGATCGAGGGAGTGTCCGGCAAGGTAACGATCCATTTCCTTGCCGTTCGAGGCGGTGGCCACCAGGCACGATTGGTCGCGCAGGTAACGGGCAATCAAGTCTCTGGTCGGCAGATCGTCCTCGACGACCAGGATTTTTGGCGTATGTGCGAGCATGGTTTGCAACTGGGCCTCGTCATCAGGGCATTTGCGCGCATTGCAGCGCGCTGGCTTAGCCACCAATCGACCAGCATGCGCATCGCTTGTGGGCGGCATTGCGCCTTTTCGTAAGCATAGTGTTTCTGAACTGTAAGCGGCGCTCGCGGCCGGAAACAAAACCGGGACCGGGGCTGCGTCGTACAGCGCTCACAGTCCCCAATCACTGGAAATAATCCCGCAATCCAGCAGCCACACCGCAGCCATCACGATCCCGTCACAACGGGTGGCTTGTTCGCGAGGTGTGGAATGAAGACGTGGCGAAGCTTTGTCGCGGCGATTGTGCTGACGGGATTTTCGATCCCGGCGACGTCAGTGATCTGGCCGGTGACTTGGCCAGTCACTTGGCTGTTGTTGGCGCCGGTGGCGGCCCAATCGGTCGATGCGATTGCGATCGAAGGCAACCGGCGGGTCGAGGCGGAGACCATCCGCTCCTATTTCAGGCCGGGGCCGGGCGGTCATCTCGATCAGGCTGCGATCGACGACGGGCTCAAGGAGCTGGTCGGGACCGGGTTGTTCCAGGACGTCAAGATCAATCACACGGGCGGACGGATCGTCGTCTCGGTCGTCGAGAACCCGGTGATCGACCGTGTCGCGTTCGAGGGCAACAAGAAGGTCAAGGACGAGCAGCTCTCGGCCGAGGTGCAATCCAAGCCGCGAGGCACGCTATCGCGACCAATGGTGCAGTCGGATGCGCTGCGGATCGCCGAGATCTACCGCCACTCGGGCCGCTACGACGTGCGTGTCACGCCCGAGATCATCGAGCGTTCGAACAACCGCGTCGACCTCGTCTTCACCGTCGACGAGGGCGCCAAGACCGGTATCAAGACCATCGAGTTCATAGGGAACAACGCCTTCACGGCTGCGCGCCTGAAGGATGTGATCAAGACCCATGAAACGAACTTTCTGAGCTTTCTCGGCAGCGCCAACATCTATGACCCCGACCGCGTCGAGGCCGACCGCGACCTTATCCGCCGCTTCTACCTGAAGCACGGCTATGCGGACGTGCAGGTGGTGGCCGCGCTCGCCGAATATGACCGCGAGAGCAAGGGTTTTCAGGTCACCTTCAAGATCGATGAGGGACAGCAGTACCGCGTTGCGACGGTGAGCTTCCGCTCGACTGTTGCGGGCTTCGATCCGGGCATCCTGCGTTCGCTTTCGCGGGTCAGCGAAGGCTCGCTGTACAATGTCGAGGCGATCGAGAAGTCGGTCGAGGATATGCAGATCGAAGCGTCGCGCCGCGGCTACGCCTTCGCGGTGGTCCGTCCGGACGGCGACCGGAACTTCGAGGCCCACACGGTGGGAATCATGTTCCGCGTGGAGGAGGGGCCGCGCACCTATATCGAGCGGATCGACATTCGCGGCAACGGCCGCACGCGCGATTACGTGATCCGGCGCGAGTTCGATCTCTCCGAGGGCGATGCGTATAACCGTGCGCTGGTCGATCGTGCCGAGCGGCGGCTGAAGAATCTGGACTACTTCAAGACGGTCAAGATCACCACCGAGCCCGGCTCATCGAGCGATCGGGTGATCCTGATCGTCGATCTGGAGGAGAAGTCGACCGGCGACTTCTCGGTCTCGGGCGGTTACTCGACGACCGACGGCGCACTCGCCGAGGTCAGCGTCTCCGAACGCAACCTGCTCGGCCGCGGCCTGTTCGCGAAGGCGACGGTCAGCTATGGCCAGTATTCGCGCGGCCTGTCGCTCTCCTTTGTCGAGCCGTATCTGCTCGACTACCGCATCGCGCTCGGGCTCGATGCGTATTACAAGGAGCAGCTGCCGACCGACTACACGACCTATGGCGTGAAGACGATCGGGTTCGCGCCGCGGCTGGGTCTCGCCTTGCGCGAGGACCTGACGCTCCAGCTGCGCTATTCGCTCTATCAGCAGGAAGTCTCGCTCGATAGCGCCTATAACAACTGCAACAACAATGCCTCCAACACATCGCTCGCGTTCAATCCTACGCCCGCTTACATCAAGGATGTGCTCGGCGGCGTCGATCCGACCAACTCGGTCTCATCCGGGCTCTATGGATATGGTTGCTACGGCGACGGCGAATCCACCTTGCCCGTGCGCAAGGAGCTGGCTGCGGGCGCGAGCTGGACCTCGCAGATCGGCTATACGCTGACCTACAACACGCTCGACAACAACAAGAACCCGACCGACGGCCTGCTGATCGACTTCAAGCAGGATTTTGCCGGCGTCGGCGGCGACGTGACGTATCTCAAGAGTGCGGTCGATGCGAAATACTACACGGCGCTGGTGTCCGACCTCATCGGCCTGATCCATCTGCAGGGCGGCGTGCTCACCAAGGTCGGCGACAACGATCTGCGCATGCTGGATCACTTCCAGATGGGGCCGAACCTGGTGCGCGGCTTTGCCACCAACGGCATCGGGCCGCGTGACATCACTTATGCGAGTTTCGGGGCGGTCGGCGATGCGCTCGGCGGCACCAAGTACTGGGGCGCCTCGTTCGAGCTGCAGATGCCGTTCTGGTTCCTACCCTCGGAGGTTGGGCTGAAGGGGGCGGTCTACGCCGATGCCGGCTCGCTCTGGGGCTACGAAGGACCGACGTCGTGGACCGCGACCGGCGAGGTCAACACGCCGGCGTGCCCGACCTGCGGCTTGCAATACGACGACAACAACGTGGTGCGAACCTCGGTGGGTGTCGGCCTGATCTGGGCGTCGCCCTTCGGTCCGCTGCGCTTCGACTACGCCGTGCCGATCACGAAAGGCAAGTACGACATTGTGCAGGAGTTCAGGTTCGGCGGCGGGACGTCGTTCTGATCTGGCAAGCCTGCGACCTGCCGACGAGGCCGCGGAGTGACGGTCTGATCAGTCTATCGATGCCGCGAGCGTCGCCAGCACGAAATCTGCGCGCTCCGACGGAGACGTCTTCGGCAGGCTGATGACGTCGTAGCCGAGCATGGGAAGCGTCTCCGTCAGCCGCTGATACTCCGCCGTCGCCGCCTCGAAGTCGTGCCGTCGCTCCGCGTCGGTAACGTAGATCTCGGGCCATGGCGGCGTCATGAACACGCGCGCGTGGTAGCGATGGTCGGAGCAGACCGGGTGCAGCTCCGGTTCACCCGTCAGCGCCTCCAGCGCCGACGCCGCGTCGACGAGGCCGCGATCGAAGAACACCCATCCGGAATGGGGCTTGGCGATCGCCATATCCTTCAGCGCGACGTCGATGGCGCGGCGCAGGAAGGCCGCGGTATCGACCCAGGGCAGGGCGTTGCCGCCCGACACAAGCTCCTCCGCGATGATGCGGCGGCCGGGCTCCTCGACGACCGGATAGCCGCGTGCGCGCAGTTCCGCCAGCAGGGTCGATTTTCCGCCGCCGGAGCAGCCGGAGATCAGGACGAAGCGACTGTTCAAGAGGGGGTCCTTTCCTTGCAACGGAGAAAGCAGAGTAGCGTCCCGCGGTCGCGGAACGTTTGACGGCACTCGCATGTCTGGGGGATTGCCCGGAGATCGCTCGACGGGCGCGATCAGGTTAGCGTTCGGGGCGAGCGCAGGCAACATTGCTGGAGGTGCGGGCCGGAATCGAACCAGCTCATGGCGGTTTTGCAGACCGCGGCGTTCCCATTTCGCCACCGCACCCGAGCGAGGCGCGTACGCCTCGCTTTAGTCCTTGAACGGATCGAACTCGCCTTCACCCGCCATGGCGACGGCAAACGGCCGCAGCGTGTGCAGCACCTTCATCGTTCCGGCATGCCGGGCAAGCACCTCCGGCAGGCGCCGATAGGCCATCGGGCTTTCATCGAGATCGGCGCCAACCAACGTGACGCCGCGCTCGCTGAGCCAGCGGTCCATCTCCTCGCGCGTGAAGCGGCGCTTGGCTTCGTTGCGGCCGAACAGCCGGCCGGCGCCGTGCACCGTCGAGTAGAGCGAGGCCTTCGCCTCCGGACTATCGACGCCCTCGAGAATGACGGCATCATCGCCCATCGACCCGCCGACAAAGCCCCGCTGGCCGGGGAACGCCGGCGTCGCGCCCTTGCGCACCACCCACAAATCCCTGCCGTCATGCGTTTCCCGCCAGGCATAGTTGTGGTGGTTGTGCACGGAATCGGTGACCTTGCCGCCAATGATCTGGCGGACACGGTCCACGACCCACTCGCGGCCCGCATAGGAGTAGCGCCCGGCGAGCTGCATCGCGGCGATGTAGCGGCGCCCGAGCTCGGAATCCTCGTCGACGATGGCGGGCGGGACATTCATCCCGTCCCTGCCGCCGGCGGCCTTGAGATAACGGGTCGCGCTGGTGTGCCCGAGCCCGCGGCTTCCGAAGTGGACGCCGATCCAGACGAAGCCGGCTTCGTCGCGCATCAGGTCGACATAGTGGTTGCCGGAGCCGACCGTGCCGAGCTGGCCGATCGCCTTCTGCCGGTAGGCCTCCATGTCGCTTTCGCGCCAGGCGTCGCCATCGTCGAACAGCGCGTGCTCGACCTTCTCGATGTTCTTCCGGCCGATGCCAAAGGAGATCACCTTGGCAACGTCGCGGATGATGGTCGGGACAGTCGCACGGATGTCGTCGAAGCGCACGTCGAGCCGCGCGGCCATGTTGCCGCAGCCGATGTCGAAGCCGACGCCGGAGATGCTGATCTGCTTCTCGTAGGCGATCACGCCGCCGACGGGCTGGGCGTAGCCGAGATGGCCATCCGCGCAGATCACGCCGGACACGACGTTGCCAACCGCCATGCAGTTATGCATCTGCTTGATGGTCGCCGCATCATGCTCGCCGAACAGCTTCAGCGGCGCGTTCTTGAAACGCTCCTCCTGCGGGCGCAGCATCGCAATCTCCGCCGAGGCCGCATCGGCTTCGCGCGCAAGCTTCTCCTTGCGGGCGGCATCGCGATACAGACACCAGGCCGGCTGGCCACGGCCTTCGCCGACGCGGGAATCCGGATCGATGCCCGCAGCGAGGCAGAGTTCGCGGGCGCGCTCCTGGTTGGGATCAGATCGTCGCATTGTCTTGGTTCCTGCTGAATCCGGATCAGCCGCACGCATTCCACGCGGCCATTCGGGATTTGTCGCTTTTGGAGTTCGACCAGACCGCGCGTGGGCAACAAAAAACCCTCCGAAGCGGCTGGCTCGGGAGGGTCCGTGAAGTACGGATTGTCGATCGCGCCTAAGCGAGACCGCTCCCATGAACCGGGCATGCACAGACGATCGGCCGTAGACTGGCTGACAGTCGGCGGATCCGTTCGTATCCTTGCTGCGGTATCGGTTGCATCGCTTCGCTCGCATTGGTTCGCGAACATAGCGCTCGCGAGGGCCGCCGAAATACGCCTGCAACCTCTGAATGTCAAGTGGCGTGCACGAGCGGTTGGTGTGATCGCGTCGCGCTTTCATGACGTGAAGCGATTCCGCATTCCGGGTGGCGCGGCCGGCGGTACTGGAGCAGGGCGGTGTCGACGCTTTGGAAAAGCGACGATCCTATATGTAGTTTGTCATTTAACACTGCTATTTAGAGTTGTTACCGGACACCGGTCCAATTCATGATCAAGAGGGGCGCGCTTGTGCAAAAGGTGATTTCCATCGCAGCCATCATGTTGGCGGTTCTGTTCGCGGCGCTACCTGCATTCGGGCAGGGCTCGCCGCCAAGTGAAGCCGCACGAAAAGCCGAACTGGTGGCCGCCTGGCAGGCTGCGAGCCATGCCGGCACCGCTGGTCCCGCAGACGTGACGCTGATCGATCAGGCCAAGCTGAAGCTGCCGGAGGGATATTTCTTCGTCCCGAAGACCGAAGGGACGCGCGTGTTGCGGGCGCTTGGCAATCTCGTCAACGATGCGACCTTTGTCGGCCTCGTCGTCGGCACGCGCAAGAATGATCAGTGGATCGTGGTCATTCGCTACGTCAAGGAAGGCTACATCAAGGATGACGATGCGAAGAACTGGAACGCCGACGAGCTCTTGAGCAGCATCAAGGAAGGCGTCGAGGAGAGTAACAAGGATCGCGTCGCGCGCGGCTTCCCCGAGTTGGAAGTGGTCGGATGGATCCAGCCACCGGCCTATGATGCCGCGACGCACCGCCTGGTGTGGTCGATGCTGGGCAAGGACAAGGGGCAGCCCGATAACCTGCCCAAGGGCGTCAACTTCAACACCTATGCGCTCGGACGAGACGGCTACTTTAGCCTGAATCTGCTGTCGCAGTCCGATCGCATCGAAAGTGAAAAGCCGGTCGCGCGGGAACTGCTCGCCGACCTTTCCTACAATGAAGGCAAGCGTTACGAGGATTTCAGCGCCAGCACCGATCGCGTTGCCGCCTACGGCCTCGCTGCACTGATCGGCGGGGTTGCCGCCAAGAAGCTCGGAGTGCTGGCGATCGTGACGGCGGTTTGTCCTGAAATTCGCCAAGGTGATCCTGCTCGCCGTTGCGGCATTCGGCGCCGGCATCATGAAATTCTTCCGTCGCAAGCCGCGCAAAGATGTGGGCGGTGATGTGACGTGAAGGCGCTGCTGCTCCTGCTTCTCTCGGGTCTGAAATGGGGCAAGCTCGCAGCCAGCGGCGGCAGCATGCTGCTGTCGCTTGCGGTCTACGCGACGATCTGGGGCTGGCGCTACGCTGCAGGATTCATCGCCTTGTTGTTTGCGCACGAGATGGGGCACTACGTTGCCGCGCGGCAACGCGGCCTTGATGTTGGAGCGCCGGCTTTCATTCCGTTCATGGGCGCCTTTATCGCACTGAAGGACCATCCGGAAGATGTCGAGACCGAGGCCTATGTCGCAATCGCAGGTCCCGTCGCCGGAACGGTCGCGGCGCTGGCGGTCTATCTATGGGCACGATCCGAAGACAGCGGTCTTCTGTTGGCGATCGCCTATTCGGGCCTGTTCCTCAATCTGTTCAATCTGCTGCCGGTGTCGCCGCTCGACGGCGGCAGGGTGACGGCGGTGCTCAGTCCCCGGATCTGGTTCGTCGGTGTGCCGATCCTTCTGGCGTTGATGCTTTACCGACCGAGCCCGATGCTGCTGATCGTCGCGATTCTTGCCGCGCCCCAGTTGCTGCAGGCGTGGCGCTACGATCCTCTCGCTCCCGAGAACATCGCCTTTTATGGCGTTCCGCTTCAGACCAAGCTCGAATACGGCGCCGCCTATCTCGGACTTGCTGCGCTGCTTGCGATCATGACCTATGACGTCCATGAGATGTTGAGTCGGATCGCCCATCCGGCATGACAGGAGCAAGATGCGTATGCCGCGACGATCGATCATCTGCATGGCGTGGGTGCTTCTCCTCGGCTTCGCGGGCGTCGGTTCGCCGCGCGCTGCCGAATCCGGCAGAGCGATTCGCGTCGGCGCCGTGCTGCCGTTTTCCGGCGGCGTCGAGCTCTACGGCGAGCAGGCCAGGCTCGGGCTCGATCTCGCCGCCAGGGACATCAACGCGGCCGGCGGCATTCTCGGCAGGCCGGTCGAGGTGATCTATGCCGATGACAAGACGCGGCCGCAGGCGGCTGCGGAGGCGATGCGCTCCCTGATCGAGAAGGACGGCGTATTGGCCGTGGTCGGCCCGATCACCTCGCAGAATTTGAATGCGCTGGTGCCGCTTGCGGAGAGCTCGAAGACGCCGCTGCTCTACGCCACCAATTACGAGGGCGGCAAATGCAGCCGCTATCTGTTTTCGTTCGGCGCGGTGCCGAACCAGGAGCTCGGCCAGCTGCTGCCCTACAAGACGCAGACCTTCGGCAACACGTATTTCCTGCTCGGCGCCGACCGGGTCTGGCCGCATCAGATGTTCGGCATCGCGCAGCCCTTGATCGAGAAGCTCGGTGGCAGGGTGGTCGGGACGAGGTACACGCTGGGGACCGAGACGGACTTTTCTCCGCTGATCAAGGAGGTCGCGGCGAGCAAGGCCAAGATGTTGCTGTTCGCGCTGAAGGGCGACGGGATGGACTTCATCCGGCAGGCCGACGAGGCCGGATTGCTGAAGGAGATCACCGTCGCTTTCCTCGGATTGTCCGAGGTCGATCTCGGTATCTTCCGGGGCAAGGGCCAGAACATGGTGACGGTGGTGCCGGCGGTCGCAGCGAGCGAGGATCCGGCCGTGAAGGCGTTCGTTGCCAAGGCGCGCGCCGCCGCGAACCCGGGCGTCGCGGTGTCGAACTATGTGATGACGCACTACAACACCCTGATCGCACTCAAGGCGGCGGCCGAGAAGGCCGGCAAGCTCGACAAGGAGGCCATCATCGACGCGATGGCGGGGCTCACCATTGCGTCGCCGACCGGGCCGGTGACGCTCGGCCAGGATCACCATGCGGCGATGAACATGTTCATCGCCAAGACGCAAGGTACCGAGCTGGTGCAGGTTCGGCCACTCGGCGTGATCGCGCCGCAGCCCGGATGCAGTTTGGCGGGCCGCTGACGCTCGGCCGGGCATGAGCCTTGAAGGCCGCCACGCTCGCAAAAAAAGTGAGCTAGGGCGGTCGTCCGCTGTCGGTTCCACCCCGGTTCGTTCGTCTTTCAGCCAGAACGCACTGCATGGGAGTTCCGGAATGACCAATTCAGCCTATCGCTGGGTGATCGTCGCGGCCGGCGGCCTGCTTGGCTGCGTCGCGATCGGCGGCATGTTTTCGCTGCCGGTGTTCCTGCAGCCGATGGCGCGGGAGACCGGTTGGTCGGTGACCGGCATCTCCAGCGCGATGACGATCGGCTTCCTCGCAATGGCCTTCACCAGCATGATCTGGGGCACACTGTCCGACCGCTTCGGGCCGCTCCCGGTGGTGCTGACCGGATCGGTCGTGCTGGCGGCGAGCCTTGCGCTGGCAAGCCAGGCACCGTCGCTGCTGGCATTTCAGTTTCTCTTCGGCGCGCTGGTCGGCGCGGCGACGGCGGCGATCTTTGCCCCGATGATGGCCTGCGTCACCGGCTGGTTCGACACCCATCGCAGTCTTGCCGTCTCGCTGGTGTCGGCCGGCATGGGCATGGCGCCGATGACGATGTCGCCGCTCGCGGCCTGGCTGATCTCCCACCACGACTGGCGGACGTCGATGCTGATCGTCTCAGGCGTGGTCGGCGCAATCATGATCCCGGTCTCGTTCCTGGTGCGACGCCCGCCCGCGCTGCAAGGCGGCCACGCTGAAGCGGCGAGCACGAATGGTGAGCCGTCGATGTCGCTGGCGCAGGCGCTGCGCTCGCCGCAATTCATCATCCTGATCGCGACCAATTTCTTCTGCTGCGCCACCCATTCGGGACCGATCATCCACACGGTGAGCTACGCGGTCACCTGCGGCATTCCGATGGTCGCGGCGGTGACGATCTATAGCGTGGAAGGGCTCGCCGGCATGGGCGGCCGCATCGCCTTCGGCCTGCTCGGCGACCGTTTCGGTGCCAAGCGCGTGCTGGTGCTGGGGTTGCTGGCGCAGGCGTTCGGCGCGCTCGGCTATGTCTTCGTGCGCGAGCTGGCCGCATTCTACGCGGTCGCGGCGATCTTCGGCTTCATCTATGCCGGCACCATGCCGCTGTATTCCGTGCTGATCCGCGAGAATTTCCCGCTGCGCATGATGGGCACCGTGATCGGCGGCACCGCGATGGCCGGCAGCCTCGGCATGGCGACCGGTCCCTTGGCCGGCGGCCTGATCTACGACACCTTTGCGAGCTATACGTGGCTCTATGTCGGCTCCTGGGCCGTCGGCCTCGGCGCGTTCCTGATCATGATGACGTTCCGGCCGATACCGGCGGCGCGGCCAACGGCGGTGCCCGCGCCTGCGTAAGTCCGGTGCGCGCGTGAAGTCATTTGCTTCACGCGCGGCTGCGCTTTGGCCGTCGGATGGCGCGCACCTTGTTGTTGGTCGAGCCGCTGCCGCAGAAGAACCGGTCCTTGCCGTCAGACTCGAGCCCGGAGACGAACACGCCCTGCGGCATCTCGAGCCGCTCCATCACCTCGCCGGTCTGCGGATCGATGCGCCTGATGTCGCTCTGGTCCTCTTCCCAGGTGCCGTGCCAGAGTTCGCCGTCGACCCAGGAGACGCCGGTGACGAACCGGTTGCTTTCGATGGTGCGCAAAACCTTGCCGGTTTCCGGATCGACTTGAACGATCATGCGGTCGCGATACTGGCCGACCCACAGCGAACCTTCCGCCCAGGCGAGACCGGAGTCGCGGCCGCCGCCGGGCGAGGGGATCGTCGACACCACGCGTCCGCTGTTCGGCTCAATCTTCAGGATGCGGTCCTCGGCGATCTGATAGAGGTGCTTGCCGTCGAAGGCGGTGCCGGCATGGGCCGCGATGTCGAGGGTGCGGGTGGTATTGCCGCTGTCGGGATCGAAGGCGACCAATTGGCCGCCGGCCGCGAACCAGACCTGCTCGCCGTCGAAGCTGACGCCGCCCACGCTCTCGACGCCTTCGAAGGCATATTCCCGGATGATTTCGGCTTCGGGCTTCTTCATGCGGCGCTCCTGGTTGTTGTTTTGACGCGTTTCCTTGATGCGAAGGGGCATCCACTTCGCTCGAAAACGCGCTGACTGCTCCCTGATGCTAGCCGTTCGGCAGCGGGGCAGGGAGTAACAACGTCGTCGTGAATCCCGGCACCGGGGGCGTCATCCAGCGCCGGGCGCGGGCGCGGCCGACCGACTGTACCTTGCCTGTGGCGGCGAGGGCGTCGAGCGCGCGCTGCACGGTGCGCTGGCTCGCGCCCAGCGCCACCGACAGCGCCGAGCTCGACCAGGCCTCGCCGTCGGCGAGGAAGGCCAGCACCGCCGCGTGTTCCTCCTCGACCGGCAGCGCCAGCACGGTGACCTCGCGGCGGCCATGCGGCTCGAGCACAAAGCCGTCGGGTGTCGCGCTGAGATCGGCGAGCGGCAGCAAGGCCCGCCGCAGGCGTCCGATCTCGACCCGCAGCCGCGCACGGTGCGATTCATCGGCGTGCTTGCCGCGAAATGCGCGTGCGATCAGCGTGCCGCGCGAGACGTCCTGCGGCCACGCTTCGCCGAGCGCACGGGCGAGCGCGAACAGCACCGGCCGCCGCGTCAGCGAGACCGTGGTCCGGGAATCACGCACGACGTAGCGGCAGGCATCGACGACGAGCGCCTTCGATGCCATCAGGGCCTCGACCTCCTCGAGCAGCAGCGGCCGCTCATGGCCGCGCGCGATCAGGCGCGCCGCCGGCGTCGCGAGCAGGCGCGCGGTGCTTTCGACCTCGGCCGCAAGCTCGGCGATGCCGGCGCGGCGCGCGGCATCCTTTGCCCGTGCCAGCGCTTCCCGCGCCGGCCTCGTCCGCAGCCGCCGCATCGCGATCCCGGCGACGACCAGTTCGTGGCCGACCCGCAGCGCCGGCGGGAAGGGCGCCGGGTCGAGGTCATCAAGCATGCGCTCGGCCGCATCGAGGCTCCCAATCAGGAGCAGGCGGCGGATTTCGAGATAGCCGGCATGGGCAGCGTTGAGCGCATCGCCACGCGCCGCGAGCGTTGCGCGCGCTGCCGCGAGGCTTTTTCTCGGAAAGGAAAGGTCGCGCGACGCCAGCGCGATCTCCGCTTCGGCCACCACGCAGCGGGCCCGCGCGATGGCTTCACGCGGACCGAAGGCGCGGCGCGCGCGCCGCAACAGCTCCTTGGCGCGGGTGAAATCGCCGAGCCGGGCCATCGCGATGCCGCGCAGCGCCAGCGCCGGCGCATCGTCGCGCAGCGCTACCCGTTTCAGTGCGCCGAGGGGATCACCCGCCGCGAGCGCGCGCGCCGCAGCCGTAATCAGCGAGTCCATTCGATTCCCGACACACTTGTCACTCTCGTCCTCCGAGGCCCGGTCCTAACCTAGCACATGACGACATGGATCATCCCCAGAGAGATCGAATGATGACTGGAATCGAGACACACGAGGATTGGTTGAAAGGCCGGTTCGGCGGCCGCGGGGTGCCATGGTCGCGCGCTGGCTGTCGCTGGCGGCGGCGCCGACCTTCGCCGTGATGGCGCTGGTGGCCGCGCTGGCGCCGGCCGACATGATCTGCGGCGCCATGCAGGGACCGCTCTCGTTGCAGGGGATGGTCCCGATGTACGCGCTGATGAGCGCATTCCATCTGGCGCCGTGGTTGCGCCTGTTCCGATGACCGGCTCATCCCTCCGGCAGGGTGAAGACCGCGCAGGGCTGTGCGATGCCGCGCAGTTCATGGGTGCCGAGCGCGACCAGCGGCATCTCGGTCTCGGCCGCGAGCGCGCCCGAGACCAGCACGGTCTGCTCCAGCGGTTTGCACAGGCCTTCCAGCCGGCTGACCAGATTGACCGCGGCGCCGATCGCGGTGAAGTCGAGGCGGTCGGCGGCGCCGATATTGCCCCAATGCACCTCGCCGAGATGCACCGCCACGCCGAATGGCAGTGGCGGCAGGCCGTGCTTGCGCCGCTCGGTATCAAGATGCGCCATGCCGACGCGGGCCGCCGACACCGCGCGCAATGCCGCCTCGCATGCGCTGCGCGCACTCGTCGTGACCGGAAAGATCGCGAGCAGCCCGTCGCCGATGAATTTCAACACCTCACCGCCGAAGGCATGGATCGCGCCGGCGATGCGGTCGAACCAGGCGTCGAGTGCCGCGATCACCTCGGCAGGCGGATGGCTTTCGGAGAGCGCGGTGAAGCCGCGCAGATCGGCAAACAGCAGCGCCGCCCGGATGGTTTCGCCGGTGTTGCGCCGCAACGGCGATGCCAGGACGCGCGCCGCGCTGCGCCGGCCAAGATAGGCCTCCAGCGCCGCCGTCAATGTCGCGCGCGCCGCGAGCGCGGCGAGCGGTGCAGTCGTGAAGCGCGCCGCCTCGCGCAATTGATCCGCCTCGGCCGGTGTGAAGGCGCGGGTCCCGATCCAGCCGAGGGTCGGTCCATTCGGCCGCGTTCCGATCGTGTCCTCGTGGATGGGGCCGGGCGCGAGGCTGTTGAGCCAACGCCGGCCGGCATCGCCGGATCCGATCATAGCGGGCATTGCAAAGGGTTGTTCCGGCGCGAACCCGAGCGCCTCGATCACCTCGCCATTGCCGGCGCGCCACAGCCAGGTGCGTCGGGCGATCAACGGGTGCGGAACCTCGAGCGTCAGCGCGCCGCCGGCAAGCGGCACGCCATCCGTGATAAGGTGGCGACCCAGATCCGCCAGCAACCGGTTGGCGCCCGCGGTCTCGGCGGCGGCGTCGACCAGCCAGCTCAACGTCGAGGACAATTGCATCACCCCATCATGGGGTTGATGCGCCACCCTTGTCACGAATTATCCCTGAAGACCCACCGTCAATGGAGGATGGATCGATGACTGAAGCCTTCATCGTTCAACGCGAGATCCAGATCGCGGCCCCGCCGGCAACCGTGTTCGCCTTCCTGACCGATCCGCAGAAGATCGTGAGCTGGATGGGGCTCGAGGCCGAGACCGAGCTGCATCCCGGCGGGCTCTATCTGCTCAAGGGCGTCTCCGGCGATCTGTCGCGGGCCGCACGCGGCGCATTTCGTGAGGTCGTGCCGGTGCATCGTCTTGGCTACAGCTTCGGCTGGGAGGGCGGTGAGCAAGTCCCGCCGGGGTCGAGCCTGATCGAGATCGACCTGATCGGCAAGGACAGCGGCACGCTGTTGCGGATGACCCATAGCGGCCTGCCGAACGCCGAGCAGTGCGCGAGCCATAGCAAGGGTTGGACGCACTACCTTGCCAGGCTCGCGCTCGTTGCCGCCGGTCGCGATCCTGGGCCGGACCGCGGTCCGGCGCAGCGCAGTTAGACTGCGGGCGTCCGCCGACCGCAATGTGCCGCGGCCGGCGACAAAGGAAGGTGTGGAAGCAGGGCAGACACTCGTCGATGCCGTTTGGCCGACATATTCCGCCTGCTAATGGTGGATTGTCCCGGCTCCGCCACGCTCCTGGAAACCGCAATCCTTGATGCCCGACGTTCCGAACCTTTCCGAGCGACTGAAACAGAAGGACATCCTCGGCTTCTTCAGCCGGTCGGCTGTGGACAAGGCCTTTGCCTACCGTGCTCAGGGCCGTGTCTCGGCGTTGGTGGTCAGTCCGGATCTCACCCGCGTGCAGGCGCAGGTAAGCGGAACCGAACGCAAGCCCTATCAGGTCGATATCGAGCTGGAGTTCGACGGCAATCGACTGGTCGACGTCGACGGCGATTGCACTTGTCCAATGGCCGTGAACTGCAAGCACGTTGCCGCGACGCTCTTTGAAGCCTTGCATTCGCCTGTACGGCCGACCGGCGTGGCACCGCAGCAGCCGCGAAGCGCCGCGGGCAACGGGCAGTCGCGACCTGACGCGGTACTGCCCTACCAAATCGCGGAATGGATCGAGACGGTTGGCCGGTCGATGCGGAACACGGAATATCCGCACGATGTCACACAGCGGTTGCTCTACTACCTGCAGCCCGAGGGGGTAGGGGGTGGTACCCCCTGCAGTGGATGTGTCGCTGGTATCCGTTAAGATCCTGAAGACCGGCGAGTTCGGCAGCAAGGTGTCGCAGCCATCCTTGAACGAATTTTCGGTCGACCGTGCTCCGAAATATTACCTTGGTTCCGACATCGACGTCCTTATCAGGTTGTCCAGCGAGTTTCGGTCCGGCTATACGTTCGGCCGACGCACCTATTCGGCTGATGTCCTGAAACAGGTCGTCGCGACGGGGCGGGCGTTCTGGCGCGATCACAGCAGTGCGCCGCTGCAATGGGGCGAGCCGCGGAACGGTCGCATCGCGTGGCGTCAGGTCACCAGGGACGGCATTGCTCCGCTGCTCATCGTCGAGGGCGCAACGGCGCTGAATGCCGAGCCGCCGGTCTACGTCGACGCCGCCGCCGGATTGATCGGGCCGATCACGTTGAATCTTCCGGAGCGACTGAGCTGCCGGCTTCTGTTGGCTCCAGCCATCCCGCATGCCCATGTCGCGCAAGTCGTGCAACGCCTTGGCCAGAAGTTGCCGAGCCTGGATCACGGCTGGTTGCCCGCGCCGCCGGCCGCCGCCACCAAGATCGACATGGACCCAAAGCCAGTGCTTCGTTTGATGTCGGGGCGCAAGGCGGCTCATGCCTACTACTACTATGGCGACGGTACGGCCGACCGCGTGCCGGTGGCCCGCCTCAGCTTCCGCTACGGTCCGGTCGAAATCGAACGGTCGGAAAGTGCCCATCGCGTGGAGCAGTTCCGGGACGGAATCCTCTACGTCGTCGCGCGACGCAAGGCCAAAGAGAAGGAGATGACTGCACGACTAACCAGTCTCGGCCTGGTCGAAGTGAGATCGGCCTTCCTGCAGCTTGATGTCGCGCATGCGTATGATCTGACCTTTGCGCAGTCGACAGATTGGCTCGACTTCCTCAATGTTGATGCGGCCAATTTGCAGGCGGCCGGTCTCGAAATCCGCATCGACGACGATTTCCCGTACCGGCTCGCGACCTCATCCGGGGTGTTCGATGCCGACTTCGAGAGCAGCGGCATCGACTGGTTCGAGCTTGCGCTCGGGATCGAAATCGACGGCGAGCGCCGCGATCTCGCCCCGCTCGTGGCGGCGCTGGTATCGCAACCGGGATTTGCGCCCGAGACGGTCAAGCAACTCGCGGAGGATGGCGATAGCGTTTACCTGCCGTTGGCTGACGGCCGCTATCTGGCGCTGGCGGCCGATCGCTTCCTCCCGCTCGTACTGGCGCTCCATAGCCTTACTCTGAGCGGAACCTTCGTCGCTACCTCGGGAAAGTTCCGGCTGTCGCGCGCACAGATCGTGCCGCTGCTCGGTCTCGAAGCCGATCACTTCGTCTTTAGAGGAGCAGATAGTCTTCGCCGCATGGCAGGGTTGCTCGGCGCCCGCGGATTGCCTGATCCGGTCCTGCCATCCGATTTCAATGCGGCCTTGAGGCATTACCAGACGCAGGGCGTGGCTTGGCTCGACCTGCTCAGGGAAAGCGGCTTGGGCGGCGTGCTGGCGGACGACATGGGATTGGGCAAGACCGTCCAGATCCTGGCGTTGCTGGCGCTGGAGAAGGCGCGCGGTCATCTGACGGATCCTGCGATCGTCGTCGCTCCCACAAGCCTGATGACCAACTGGTTCAACGAGGCGCGCAAGTTCACCCCAGGCTTGAGGGTTCTCGTCCTGCATGGTCCCGACCGCAGGCAAAGTTTCGAAGCGATCGGCGATCACGATCTTGTTCTGACGACCTATCCACTGATCGCGCGCGATCACGAGGTGCTGCTCGCGCGTGAATGGCACATCGCGGTGCTGGACGAGGCTCAGACCGTCAAGAATTCCAACGCGGTCACGACGCGGCGGCTCCAAGACATCCGTGCGCGGCATCGCTTCTGCCTGACCGGCACGCCGATGGAAAATCATCTCGGCGAACTCTGGTCGATCATGAGCTTTGCCATCCCGGGATATCTCGGCGATCGGGCGGCGTTCGCGCGCAACTGGCGGACGCCGGATCGAGAAGCGTGCCGACGTCGGACGCGCACGGGCGCTGACGCAGCGCATCAGGCCGTTTTTGCTGCGGCGGACCAAGCAGGAGGTGGCCGCCGAGTTGCCGCCGAAGAGCGAGTTCACCGAAAGGGTTGTTCTCGAAGGCAACCAGCGGGAACTCTACGATGCCATCCGTCTGTCGATGTCAGAGAAGGTCCGCAAGGCGATCCGGGAACGCGGCCTGGCCAAGAGCCAAATCGTTGTGCTCGAAGCCCTTCTCAGGATGCGCCAGGCCTGCTGCGATCCCGCGCTGTTGAACCTCGACGACGGCGTCAAGCGTCCGTCTGCAAAGCTCGATCGGCTGATGGAGATGATCGAAGAACTCCTGAGCGAGAAGCGCAAGATCATCGTATTCTCGCAGTTCACCTCCATGCTGGCATTGATCCGCAAGCGCTGCGACGCGCTCGCCATCAGATACAGCGTGCTGACCGGCGAAACGAAGGACCGCAGACGCGCGATCGAGGAGTTTCAGGACGGCGTCACCGACCTGTTCCTGATCAGCCTGAAGGCCGGTGGTGTCGGACTCAATCTGACCGCCGCGGACACCGTGATCATCTTCGATCCCTGGTGGAATCCTGCGGTCGAGGAGCAGGCGATCGACCGTGCTCATCGTATCGGGCAGGACAAGGCTGTCTTTGTCTATCGGCTGGTGGCTACCGGTACGATCGAAGAGAAGATGGACGAACTCAAGGCCCGCAAGCGCGCGCTGGCCGACAGCATTTTCGATTCGCAAGGACGCATCGGCGCCGCGCTCACGGAAGAGGACGTCCAGGCATTGTTCGCGGATTGAGCATGGCTCCGTCCCGGCTGATGAGGGCCGGGGCGGGCTGGCCCATTTCACGTCGGCCATTTCGAGCCGAGGATGATCGAGCAGAAGTTCACCCTTGTGTAGTTCATGTCCTTCAGCGCCAGCACGTCGGCCTTGACGTTACCGAAGGTGGTCAGCGGCTTCTTGATGGTGCCGGCCGCGAAATGATCGATGATGTTCTCCTTGAAGTTCGCCTCGCGCGGATGATGCGCGCAGACATGGTCGCGATGCTCGTGCGAGAAATCGTCGTAGGCGATGCCGAGCACGTCCATCTCGACGCCGGCGGTGACCAGCGCGATGGTCGGACGCATATGCTCGGGGATTCCGGGCGTGGTGTGTAGCGCGATCGAGGCCCAGACGTCCTCGATGTCGCGTTCGGCGACGCCGTAGCCCTTGAGGAAGTCGCGTGCGGCGTTGGCGCCGTCGACCTCGAAGCGCAGATCGGGGCTCGCATGTTCGGCGGTGAGGCCCATGTCGTGGAACATGGCGCCGATATAGAGCAGCTCGGGATCGAACTTCAGCTTGCGGCGATTGCCGGTGAGCGCGCCCCAGAAGAACACGCGGCGGCTGTGATTATAGAGCAGGTCGTCCTCGATATCGCGCACCAGCTGGGTCGCGGCGCGGGCCATGGCGCTGTCGGGTACACGGATGCCGGCGATGATCTCGGTCATTTCAAGACGCTCCTCGATATGGCAAGACGATACCGTGGCGTGCGAAACACGCGGGGGCGCGCCAGCGCTCGTCTCTACGGTGTGTTCGGATCGCCTCGTGGCGTGATCCGTGGTGTGCTTGTCGCCCGTCTTGGCCTGATCCCGCAACGATCGTGCGCCGCCGGATCGGGCCAACGAGACATCGTTTCGCGCCACAGGCAAGGAAAGGCTGGGGCAGGGAGAAGGCATGGCGGTTCAGAAGGTCGCGATCGCGATTCACGAAGGGGTTCAGGCACTCGATATCGCGGGCCCCGTCGACGTGTTCGCGGAGACGAACGGTTTTGTCGCTGATGGCGACGGCTATGAGACGGTGCTGGTCGGCGCCAGCCGCGAACCGCTGCGCGCATCGAACGGCATGAAGATATCAGCCGACCTCAGTTTCGATGAGGCAGACGAGAAATTCGACATCCTGCTGGTTGCCGGCGGACCGGCGTTGCCCGATACCGAGCCGGATCCGGCGCTGACGCAGTGGCTGCGCGGGGCGCCCGCGCGCGCCGAGCTCTACGGTTCGATCTGCACCGGTGCCTTCGCGCTCGGCCATGCCGGGCTGCTCGACGGGCACAAGGTGACGACGCATTGGCAGAACGCGCAGCTTCTGGCGACGTGCTTCCCGGCCGCCGAGGTGATCTTCGACCGGATCTATATTCGTGACGGCAGACTGATGACTTCTGCCGGCGTGACCGCGGGCATCGATCTCGGTCTCGCGCTGGTCGCCGAGCGTCATGGGCCGCAGGTGGCGGTCGCGGTGGCCAAGCGGCTGGTCGTGGTAGCGCAACGCCAGGGCGGGCAGTCGCAGTTCAGCCCCTATCTCACCGCGCCGATCGACGAGGATTCGCCGATCGCGCGCGCGCAGGCGCACGTCATGCAGCGTGTCGGCGAGCGCCACACCCTGCAAACGCTGGCCGAGGCCGTCGGCATGAGCGTGCGCAATTTCGGCCGCGCCTTCGCGCAAGAGACCGGCCTCACGCCGCATGAATTCGTCGAACGCGCGCGGGTCGACGCCGCGCGCCGGCTGCTCGAGGGCTCGGACCGGCCGTTGAAGGCGGTTGCGTTCGACTGCGGGTTCGGCTCGGCCGACCGGATGCGCATCGTGTTCAGCGAGCGGCTCGGCGTGTCGCCGGCGCAGTACCGGGCGAGTTTTCGCAAATTGTGACGCCGTTCATGGAGCGGAGCATGCCGCCAGCATAGGATCGAAATTGCCTTTGCGAGCAACACATCTTCCCCGGGGAGGACGCCATGGATGCGCTCACGCTCTTCATCATCCGTCACGCCGAAAAGCCTGATGATGGCTGGCCGGGGCCCGGCTTCACCGCGGACGGTCTGTCCGATACGGAGTCGCTTGTCCTGCGCGGCTGGCAGCGCGCCGGCGCATGGGCCGCGTTGTTTGGCGCCGACCTCGCCAAGGGCGACTATGCCAAGCCTGACGCGATCTATGCCGCGACGCCCGGCACCACGCCCAACCGGGGCCCGAGCAGCCGTCCCGCTGAGACGATCTCGGCGCTGGCGGCGCGTCTTGGCGCGGCGCCCAACGAAGATTTTAGCAAGGGTAATGAGCCGGCGCTGATCAAGGCGCTGCTGGCGCTGCACGGCGTCGTGCTGCTGTGCTGGGAGCACAAGGCGATCATCGCCGACGTCCTTCCATTGATACCAGTCAGCAGGGGCAAGCCGCCCACCAAATGGGAGAGCAGCCGGTTCGACGTCGTACTGCGCTTCGAGCGCGCCAAGGGCGACGACAAGTTCGCCTTCAAGGAGCTGTTTCCGAAATTGCTGTCGGGCGATTCCGATAAGCCGTTGGGCGGCTGAACCGCGTAGCGGCTCGGCCCGTCAGTCGAGCCCGAGCGCCTTGCGCGATTTGCGCGTCAGCTTCGCGGCGATGAGCGCATGCGCCTGATCGAGATAGGCCTTGAGCTCGGCGTCGGGCAGGGCGTCGTTGCCGACCAGTTGCACCCATTTGGCACGCGCCAGATACGGTGCCGGCCGCGCGAGCTCCTGCTCGATCAAAAGCTGATAGGCCATGTTCGAGGTCTTGAACATGAAGCCGCCGGTGCTCGCGATGAAGCCGCCGGCCAGCGCGAACATCTTGCCGCCGACCTTGAACACCGACGTGCCTTCCCATTGCACCACCTTGGTGGCGGCGGGCAGGCGCAGGCAATGAGCTTCGAAGGTTCTTGGGCGCATGTGTCGGAGGGGCTGGCGGGGCATCAAAGCCATAGGCCAGCCGCGCGAAGACGGGCAAGCCCGGCGTAAATCGCCAATCCCGGCCAGTACCGGTCGCTGCTTGTCCGCCGGGCCTCACGAAAACGTGGGTTGCCGCTGTTTCATCTGTAGATATATCGTACGATATGTTTTTAGTAAGGAATGACCAATGAGACGATCTATGTTTCGGGACCGGGACGACGATGGCTTCCGGTTTGGGTTCTTCGCCATGGGCCGGCACGGCCGGGGCGGCCATCGCTTTGGCCGCGGCGGCCATGGCTTCTTCGGGCGGGGTGGCGGCGGCGACTTTCCGGGATCGCGGCGGCTCTCGTCGCAGGACCTGCAGCTCGTCATCCTCGCGCTGCTCGGCGAGCAGCCGGCGCACGGCTACGAGTTGATCAAGAAAATCGAGGAGCGGTCGGATGGCTTCTACAGCCCGAGCCCGGGCGTGATCTATCCGGCGCTGACCTTCCTCGAGGAGATCGGCCATGCCAGCGTCACCCAGGATGCGGCGCGCAAGCTTTACAGCATCACCGAGCAGGGCAAGGCACATCTCGCCGAGAACCGCGCCACCGCTGACACCATTCTCCAGGCGCTGTCGCGGATCGGCGGCCGCATGGAGGAGGTGCGCGAAGCCTTCGCCGGCGTGAGCGATCTCGATGGCGAATCCTCCGACGACGTGCACCGCGCCCGTCACGCCCTGAAGAGCGCGCTGCGCCAGAAGCGCGGCTGCGATGCCGCCGAGGCGCACCGCATCGCGAAAATCCTCGACCGCGCCGCCGCTGAAATCCTGCAGCAATGACGCAGCCGCAAGGGAGACCCTTCATGTACAACGCTGAACCGCACAGCGCGATTACCGACGCCCGCGTCCCTGCCGTCATCGCGCGCCTGCAGGCCACGCGCCTCAGGCCGGCCACCGGCGGTCCGCGCGGCAATCCGACGATGAGCCGCGATCCGCTCGACTATGCCGAGCAGGGCTTCTCAATCCATCCCGAGCAGGGCGAACTGATCTATCTGTTGTGCCGCGGCCTGCGCGCCAAACGCGTCGCGGAGTTCGCAACCTCGGTCGGAATGTCGACGCTGTATTTCGCCGCCGCGATGCGCGACAATGGCGGCGGCACCGTGATCGGCTCGGAGATCGTGCCGGCCAAGGTCGCAGCCGCGAAGCGCAATCTTGCCGGGGCCGGCCTGGCCGACTATGCCGAGATCCGTGAGGGCGATGCGCGCCAGACGCTGCGCGATCTCGGTGGTCCCGTCGACTTCATCCTGATCGACGGCTGGCCGGGCGAGAAGGGACCGACACTCGCCCGCCAGGTGATCGAGATCGTTGCTCCGCAGCTTCGCGTCGGCGGCTATGTCATGAACGACAATGCCGAGGCGGATTTTCTGGAGTTCGTGCGCGATCCCAAAAATGGCTTTGTGTCGATCACGCTGCCGCTCAAGGGCGGTACCGAGCTCTGCCTGAAGCTCGCCTAAGGATCGGTTCGGCACGGCGAAATCCTGCTGGCGTGATTGTGAGCCGCAACGACATCACGCCACGCTGGATTTTGTCGGCGCTTCTTGCTCTGTTCGAGGAAAATCAGGAGCGAAGCGCCGCATGTCCGAAGTCCCGCCGATCCATCCGCTTGATCGCCCAATCTGGAGCGCGCTGACCACGAGGCAACGGGACCTTGCGGAAGGTGGCACCGAGGCAAGGCGCTTTCCGGTCGCGATCGCGCCCTTCGCCGACATGATCGACATGTCTCCCAATAGCTTTGCCGCGCTCGGCGCGCTGCTGTCGGGACCTGACATCGCGGTGCTGTTCACGCCCGATCCTGTCCCGGTGCCGCCGGAGTTCAAGGTGCTGCTGGCCGAGACCGGCGAGCAGATGATCGGCACACCGGCAGAGTTTTCTCTGCCCGGCGTCGAGATCGTCACGCTCGGCGCCGCCGACGTTCCCGCGATGATGGCGTTGACGGAAATGACAAAACCCGGACCGTTCAGCGCGCGGACGCATGAGCTCGGCACCTTCCTCGGCATTCGCGTTGGCGGCGAACTGGTCGCGATGACCGGGGAACGGATGAAGCCGGGGAACTACACCGAGATGACCGCGGTCTGCGTGCATCCGGACCATCGCGGCCGCGGCTATGCGCAGGCGCTGCTGTCGGCGGTCGGCCGCCAGATCGTGGCGCGCGGCGAGATCCCGTTCCTGCACGTCTTCACCAGCAACGTCTCGGCAATCGCGCTCTACCGCCGCCAGGGCATGGAGATCCGCCGCCGCCTGCACATCAATGTGCTGCAGAAGCTGGGGTAGGGCAAAGTCCGGGAATGATGCCCTGAGCGGTGCCGCGCTCGCTCACGCCAGCTTGTTGCCGGCGAGATGCACCGTGTCGCAGCTGGGATCGATCGCGACGGCATTCGTCGCGATCCGGCCGTGTGCGGCGACGTTGTTGCTGATCTCGACGTTTCTGGCGCGGCCGACGAAGATCGCGCTGTCGGGCTTGATATGGAAGAAGTCGCCGGCCCCGAACGCGCCGCCGCGCAGAAATGTCTGGCCGATCACGTTGCCGGCGATCCTGACGCCGTCGGCATTGCTGACGAAGATCGCGTAGATGTAGGAATCGTCGATGTGATTGCCTTCGATGATGACGCGCCGGTTCTGGAAATTGTCCTGAAATCCCTTGGCGCCTTCCGGCGGCACCATTCCGACATAGATGGTGCCGAGCGTGCCGCTGCCGCTGGTCAGCTCATTGGCGCCGTTGACGCAATGGCTGAAGCGGTTGTTGCGGAACACGAGGTTGTCGGCAAATCCCGACTCCGACCAGAAGCCGATGTCGCTCCCTGCCTGCAGCGCAACCCCGGTCGAGAATGTGAACTGGCAGTTCTCGACGATCGCGTTCGGCACCTTCATTAGCACGCGGCCGGAGGCGTGGAAATTGCAACGCAGCACGGTGGCGCCGGATCCGATGTGCGTCAGCGAGGTGATGGCATCGCCGGTCTTGAGCGGCAGGTCCTGCTGCAGGACCACGTCGTAGATCAGGTCCGGCTGGGTGGTCGGGCTCCTGTTCTTCCAGAGCTGGGCGATCTTGGCCTTCAGCTCGGGCGCGTGGCGCTTGGTCAATTGCTCGACCTTGCCGCGTCCGAGGGAGCGAAACGTCGCATGGTCGCAGCTCTCGATATCGTCGCCGGGCGCGAGGCCGACGTCCCATTTCGGGCTGAGCAGAAACCGCCGCGGCGCGGTCTTCGCCACGACGTAGTGGTAGAAGCCGTGCACGTTGACGGCATCGTCGGAGGTGTTCGCGAAACTGCAGTCCTCCATGGTCGGACCGCGCGCGACCGCGGTGAAGTGCGAACCGTCGGAATTGGTCGAGATCAGACGGTCGGTCGTCGCGCCCTTTGGCCGGGGTCCCGGAACGACCGAGACTTTCTGCAGCATCATCGAGCCTTCGCCGCCGTTCTCGATGATGCCCATGCCCGGCGAAGCCAGCAGCTTCACGTTGATCAGGCTGGTGGCGACGCTGGAGTCCACGGCGATGGCGTGCGCGCCGCTGTTTGCGATGGTGACGACGTCACCGGCCGCGATCGGCAGCTGACTCGGGAAGCGATCGTTCGCGCTCCATTGCAGATGCACCTTGATCAGGCCGTCGCTGAGCCGCGTGGCATGGGCCGGGGAGAGGAAATCCCTTGCGCCGGCCTTCAGCGCCCGGTTGCGGCGATCCATCACCTTGAAGAAACCATCCGTGAAGGCGGTCAGCAGTGCGGCATCATCGGGATAGCCGGATCGACCTTCACCGTGATGTCGACCGCCTGCTTGTCGAAGGCGGTGATCGTTCCCTGGGTGAAGGGCAGCGGATCGTAGTCGATGGTGAGATCGCGGATGGTGAGGCGGTTGCAGCCGGAGATCACGAATGTCCCGCTGCGTGCCGTGTTGATCAGCTGCGCGCCATTGCCGTTGAGCTCGAAGCCGTGCAATTGCCGGAACGCGAGCGGCCGCTTGATCCGGTAGCTGGCGTTCTTCTCCAGATTGAGGACGATGTGAGCCGGCCCCACCTTGCTTGCGTCAGCCGCTGCCTTGGCGATGGCGGCCAGCGCCTTGGCAAAGGCCGCATCGGCGTCGCCGCCGGAGGTGGCTGTGAAGGTGGCCATGTCAAACGTGGCCGCGCCCACAACGGTCGTCTGTTCGGCACGGCTTTCGCTGCCGAGCAGCGGGGTCGCTACGGCAAACGAGGCAAGCATGAGCGCTCGCCGGCGGCTGATCGGCATGGGCACACGGCTCCTTACGATACCGGGATCGGTCGCGCTCACTATCGGTCCGCGGAGATGAACGGCAGCGGAATGGCGGGTAGCCGGCGCGGGGCCTCTCGACGTCGTGATGCGAGATCGAGGATCGAGGCGCTTGCGAACGGACCGCAGCAGGAGCGGGCGGGCAGCAGCTGAGACACAGTGTTTCTTTCGCCACTCTCCCCCTGATCTTGGGCGTCTGCGTTCGCGCGGCGATCCGCGCCAACGCATCTGCAAAGGCGCGCGCCGCGGGGCCGAGCGGTTCGTCGAGCCGGTGGGCGAGATAAGCCTCCATCGCAAGCGCGGCGTTACGGTGCGCCGGTTTCGACCCGCACCAGGCTGCGGTCCCTGAGGTCGCGCGCGACCTACCAGAGCGGCAGCCGGCCCCAGCCGAGCCCGGCCAGGATCATGGCGTGCTTGGTATCCAGATTGCTCACCCTGCAAATCTGCGGCGAGAGCACGCCGAAGCTGCGGCCTTCAGACAGCGGCGCTTCCTGGCGACCGCACCCGCGGCGACGCGTTCGGCGGCGATGGTGCCGGTCATGATGGGGTTCTTAATGACGGGCAGCAATTTCGGCCAGGTGACTGGACCGATCGCGGTCGGCGCGGTCGTCTCGGCATGGGGCTGGAGCGCGGCCTGCGTTATGGTGGTTGCGGCGGCGATCCTCGCCGGCCTTGCGGCATGGATGCTGGCGCGCGGCGATCACAACGGCGTCGGCGAGGGACCCGGCTTGACGCCGCGCGCGCCGGGGGCGAAGGAGTGAAGGTCTCTCACGCCAACGACAACAGGAAAGTTTCATGACACGCGTGCGCTGCATCACCGAAATGGGCATGGGCGTCGACGTCCACGGCCGTGACGCGACCAAGGCCGCCAAGCGTGCGGTCTCGGATGCGATCCGCCATTCCAGCCTCGGCTTCTTCCGCATGCTCGGCAAGACCGCTAACGACATGTTCGTCGACGTCACGATCGCCGTGCCGAATCCCGAAGCGGTCGATACCGACGCCGTTGCCAGGGAACTGCCCTATGGCACCAAGACGGTGAAGGCGATCGCGGGCGGGCTCGAGATTCCGTCCGATCTCGGCAACGACCCGATCCTGATCGCGAACGCCGCCGTCATCGTCAGCTTCGACGACGGCAAATAATCGAGGAACGGCGGGCGGCGTATGCGTGCGTTATTCGTCGCCCTTGAAGTAGTCGGGCTTGCCGGTGGTCCAGGTCTCGCCCCAATGCTGGCCGCCGCCGTCGACGGTCAGCGTCTCGCCGGTGATGAACTTGCCGGAGGGAGCGGCGAGATAGACCGCGGCCTCCGCGATGTCCCAGGGCGTGCCCGGACGCATCATCGGGTTGGAGCGCGGATAGGCGGCGCGCGCCGCCTCGCTGTAGACGTTCCAGCCCTCGGTCTCGATCGCACCGGGCGCGATGCAATTGATGCGGATGTTCAGCGGCGCCCATTCGACCGCGAGCGCGCGCGACAGGCCGATCACGCCGGAGCGCGCCGCGATCGTGTGCGCGATGCCGTAGAGGCCGTGCGTCGTGACCACGACGATATTGACGATGCTGCCGGGATGTTTGCGGTCGCGCCAGCGCTGCGCCGCGACCTGCATCATGTACCAGGTGCCGTTGAGATTGGTGTTGATGACCGCGTTCCAGCCCTTGATCGAGAAATCGATCGCGGCTTGCGGGAACTGGCCGCCGGCGCTGTTGACGAGGTGATCGATACGGCCATGCGCAGTCCAGAGCGCGTCGAACATCGTGTTGACCGCGTCGGGATCCCTGATATCTGCGACATGCGCAGACGCTTTCAGGCCGCGATGCCCAAGATGATCGACCAGCGCATCGAGCTTGCCGGCATTGCGTCCCACGATGACGACATGCGCGCCGAGCCGGGCGAACAGCCACGTGATGGCGCGGCCGATGCCGCCGGCGCCGCCGGATACGACGACCACCTGACCGGCCAACGCGTCTGCCGCGAACACGGTCGGATGTGTCGCGAGTTCGTCGTCGGAAGGGCCGAGCCTTGCCTCTGTCTGTTGATCGTTCATGGCCGGTTGCAGACCTTGCGGCTTTCAATGAGCTCCGTACATTAGCCACCCAACAACAACCGTGCAAAGAATGTCGACATGACCGATCTGTCAGCCTTTCCCATCACAAAACGCTGGCCCGCCCGGCATCCGGACCGCCTGCAGCTCTATTCGCTGCCGACGCCGAACGGTGTGAAGGTCTCGATCATGCTCGAGGAGATCGGGTTGCCCTACGAGGTCCATCTCGTCGACTTCAACAAGGACGATCAAAAGACGGCGGAGTTCCTGTCGCTGAACCCGAACGGCAAGATCCCGGCGATCCTCGATCCCGACGGTCCTGGCGGCAAGCCGCTGCTGCTGTTCGAGTCCGGCGCGATCCTGCAATATCTCGCCGAAAAGACCGGCAAGCTGTTGCCGGCGGATGCCGCGCGCCGCTACCAGGCGATCCAGTGGGTGCATTTCCAGATGGGCGGCATAGGGCCGATGTTCGGGCAGGTCGGTTTCTTCCACAAATTCGCCGGCAAGGATTATGAGGACAAGCGGCCGCTGCAGCGCTATGTCGCCGAATCCAGGCGCCTGCTCGCAGTGATGGAGACGCATCTCGCCGGGCGGCAGTGGTTCATGGACGATGAATACAGCATCGCCGACATCTCGATGCTCGGCTGGGTACGCAATCTGATCGGCTTCTACGGCGCGCGCGAGCTGGTCGAGTTCGACCGGTTCAAGGACGTCGCGGCCTGGCTGGAGCGCGGTCTCAAGCGGCCGGCCGTGGAACGTGGGTTGAACATTCCGAAGCGGCCCTAACTCGCCTGGTTCAGCAACTCATAGACGATGGGATTGTCGGCGCAGGCGGCAAAGCCGCATTCGAGCAGGGTAGAGAGCACGTTCAGCGCCGTCAGCCCGACCACCAGCCACACCGCACCTTGCGCGAATTTGCCGGGCGAAGTGCCCGGCGCCGTGCGGTGGTCGAACTGGCGGTCGAACAGCAGCATGGCGGCGAGCAGGACCATCGCGGCGATGAAGGCGATCAGCGCCCATGTATAATAATGGTAGCCGAGCAGCGCCGACCCATAGCCGGCGTCGCCGGGGAGGATGTGCAGCAGCACCTGCCGGGTCGAGACCGAGGCGCCGAGGACAGCCGTCAGCAGCGACAGGGCATAATGGCTCGGCCGCGGTCCGAAGCGGACGTTCAGGATCGGTCCGATCGCCAGCAGGGCGAAAAGGATGCGCTGCAACAAACACAGTGGGCAGGGCAGCTCGTGCAGCAGCAGCTGCGCGGCAAAAGCTGCCGCCAGCAACAGCGCGAGGCCATAGAGCGCGAGGGCATTCAGCGTCACTGCCTGCGTGTCGGTCATGGCTTGCCTCAGAACGACAGGGTGAGACGGTCGGTGGCGTGGTGCAGCAAGGTCGCGACGCAGGCGACCAGGATCACCGCGAACAATCCGATCGCGACCGGACGCGGGCCACGCCAGGCCACCAGCATGGCGATGGTGATGGCGAGAAACAGTGCGGTGAATTCCATTTCAGCCTCCGGATGCGAGCCGGCCGTAGTCTATGACAGATTCGTGTGCGCGCGCGGCGGGCGCGAATGGCCATTGTCGCTTGCACGCGGCTCCGCCAAGATGGCATCACCAGTTGAGTTCATTCCAGCCCGGGGCACCTCATGACCACAGACGCGATCAAGCCCGCCGTCCATCACAGACATCAGCCCTGGTACAAGATCCTCTACATCCAGGTGTTGATCGCGATCGCCGCCGGCGTCTTGATCGGTCATTTCTATCCGGGCCTCGGCAAGCAGTTGAAGCCGCTCGGCGACGGCTTCATCGCGCTGATCAAGATGATGATTGCGCCGGTGATCTTCTGCACCGTGGTGCACGGCATCTCCTCGATGGGCGACCTCAAGCGCGTCGGCCGGGTCGGGCTGAAGGCGCTGATCTATTTCGAGGCGGTGTCGACGGTCGCGCTCGCGGTCGGCCTTCTGATCGGCGAACTGTTGCAGCCCGGTCGCGGCTTCAACATCGATCCCGCCACGATCGATCCGAAATCGGTTTCCACCTACGTCACGCAGGCGAAGGAGCAGGGCATCGTTGCCCATTTGATGGCGATCATCCCCGACAGCTTCTTCGGCGCGCTTGCGCGCGGCGACCTGCTGCAGGTGCTGCTGATCTCGATCCTCTCGGGGTTTGCCATTGCCTTGATGGGCAAGCCCGGCGAACCGATCGCCGAGGCAATCGACAAGGCGTCCAAGATGTTCTTCGGCATCATCCGGATGATCGTCCGCGTCGCGCCGCTCGGCGCGTTCGGCGCGATGGCCTTCACCGTCGGCGCCTACGG
This sequence comes from Bradyrhizobium sp. JR3.5, assembly GCF_054057015.1. Classification (NCBI taxonomy): domain Bacteria; kingdom Pseudomonadati; phylum Pseudomonadota; class Alphaproteobacteria; order Hyphomicrobiales; family Nitrobacteraceae; genus Bradyrhizobium; species Bradyrhizobium sp. JR3.5. Next base: position 2,600,888 of record NZ_JBSRYV010000001.1, on the reverse strand, counting down.
CCTCGGCTCGCTGGTGAATCTGGCGGCGCTGATCGGCACGTTCTATCTCACCAGCATCCTGTTCGTGCTGATCGTGCTGGGCGCGATCGCGCGGCTGGCCGGCTTTTCGATCATCCGCTTCATCGCCTACATCAAGGACGAGCTCCTGATCGTGCTCGGCACCTCGTCGTCGGAGACGGTGCTGCCGCAGATGATCCAGAAGATGGAGCATCTCGGCGCCTCGCGCTCGGTGGTCGGCCTCGTGGTGCCGACCGGCTACAGCTTCAATCTCGACGGCACCAACATCTACATGACGCTGGCGACGTTGTTCCTGGCGCAGGCCACCAACACCCATCTGACGATCTGGCAGGAGCTCGGCATCCTCGGCATCGCCATGATCACCTCGAAGGGCGCCTCCGGCGTCACCGGCGCGGGCTTCATCACGCTCGCCGCGACGCTGTCGATCGTGCCCGACATTCCGATCCAGTCGATCGCCATCCTGGTCGGCATCGACAAGTTCATGAGCGAGTGCCGCGCGCTGACCAATCTGATCGGCAACGGCGTCGCCTGCGTCGTGATCAGCCTCTCCGAGGGCGAGCTCGACAAGGACGCGCTGCACGAGACCATGGCGCATCCGCTCGAGCTCGGCGAAGCGCTCGAGCCGGGCGGCTCCGGTTAGAGCAATATGAAGTTATGGGGCCGTCGCAGAGGGGCGCTGCCAAAATATCGAAAACAACCCCATGCAAAGGAGCCGGCGGCGGCCGGCGTTTGGCCAGGCAACTTGACACGTCGGGCAAATCAGGAATATATTTCTAATATTCCGAAATTGCGCGAGCGTCCGCTCGCCCCAAGGCTTTTGCCCTTTGGCAGTTGCGGCTTTTGCAACTGATGCTTCCATAGCGCAGGCGGGAAGAGGGAATGCGCCTCATCCAGCCCAATCCAGGAGCGCTTAACTATGCTCACCGTCTATGGCGAAGGTCGCGGCTTCCGTGTTGTCTGGCTGCTTGAGGAATTGGGATTGGCTTATCGGCTGCGCCCGGTCGATCTGCTCGCAGTCGAGAATGATCGTGATTTCCTCGCGATCAACCCCGCCGGCTTCATTCCCGTGCTGCAGGACGGCGAGACGATCATGGTCGAATCGATCGCGATTCTCGAGTACCTGCTCGCCCGCCACGGCTCAGGTTCGCTTGCCGTCGCCGCGGACGATCCCGCCTTCGCTTCCTATCTGCAATTTCTCCACCTGGGCGAGGCCGGGCTCGCCGGGCCTATGAACGCCGTCTTTGTCGGTCGCCAACTGGCGCCCGCAGCCGAGCGAAATGCCCCGGTGACCCGCTGGGCACGCGAGACCTTCGAGAGCCGGCTGGGGTTGGTTATCCGCCGCCTCGCGGATTGCCGCTATCTCGCCGGCGATCGATTCACTGCTGCCGATATCTCGGTGAGCTACGCCCTCCTGCTCGGCCTGCGAACCGGCAACTACGTCCCCGGTCTTATCGAGCGAGACTATCTCGCCCGCGCGACGGCACGCCCTGCCTACACCAGAGCGATGGAAAGCTGCCAGGCCACCAAGGCCTGGGCGGCGAGATCACCGGGACTGTAGTGCTCGCTTCATCGGAGCGGCCAAGCGACTGGAGTAGCACTGCGTAAGCCGTGTACTCATTGAGCGGCCGGCGCCTGATGTCCGCTTGAGCGCAACAGCGGCGGAAAAGCGGACTTCTCCCGAGATCGCCGAAGGGCCACAAACCGACGTCGGTTAGGGGCGCCTAGGTGCGGAAGCGGCCCTGACACCAATCAGTTGGTGCGCGGTATTATGGCGCAAACGCCACAGAGATTAGTGGCGAGTCGAAGAGGGAGCCGAGCCGATGATATTCCACTCTCTCCAATGGGTCGGATGAACCAGCACGGTCCGATTTGAATCGGCCTTGACCCAACCACCTAGAACTCGGCAACAGGGGAATATGACCGCGTGGAGGCCGTCCGAGTCGATTACGGCAAGCTCCAAGACGCGGTTGAATGGCGCGGTTTCAATATGGTGCCAGATCATAAGGCAAAGACTAGGCCAGTCTACGGCTTCGGAAGTTGACCACAATCAAATATCTCAAGCGCCAAATGTTCGGACCCTTGATCTAACGCAAAAGACGCCTTGGTGCGCAGACTGAATATGCCACATGAGGCCACCCGATAAGCCGCCCAATGGCAAAGATAAGCCGCCGCCAAAACTTACGCTCACCGATCAGGCCCGGGAGGTGGCTAAGGAATACGCGAACGACCTGCGCGAGATTGTCAAGAAGCTGCTCAAGAAGACCCATTGAGGGCTGGGGCCTCAAATCTCCGGCATTAGGTAGCAAACTCACCTAAAATAACTCGGAATTTACGGCCAGAGCGACGATTATTCCTAGGCCGACACCGAGTACCTGAACGGATTGCTCTCGCCCTATAATGGTGCTGGCGATTCTGATGGTTCACCGAGAAGGCGGGCCGCCGTGGCAGACAGTAGAAAAGATCGAAGAAGCAGTTAGCCACATCCGTTTCCCGCTCGGCTTCGCAAACCAGGTTTATGATCTGCGGGGCCATATCGATATTGTCCGCCGCCGCTTGGCCGCACAAGCAGACGCGCCGAACAACCGAGAGATCAAGGAGGCGCCACTCCGCGCGCCTCGGCTCTCCGATGCAGACCTCCGAGACCGGCCGCACCAATTGGGCGGCACCGGGGCGTGACGTTTCCAAGGGAGCTTCTGTTACGACCTGTCTTGCGCTTCATGGCACCCAAAGAGCTCTGGCTTTTTGTGCAGATAGCCAGCCGCAACAATTCCGGTTCGGGTCAAACTCGACAAAACTCAAGGTGAGCATAATGCGTCCGCTTCCGGGCACATCGCGACCAACCCCCGTCGGCACGGGCTCATTGAGCCTGACTGCCGAGCCATGATTCAAATCTTTGACCGAAGCGGACCGAATCATGCGCTACGAACTCTAAGACGAGGAAAGGACTGCCCTCAGGCCGATGCTGCCAAACAAGCCGCGCGGCGTACCGCGGGTGAATGGTCGTGGCGTCCTCAGAGCGGCGTCAGTCCGGGACGCCGGCCGCCTTGAGAGTTTCACGATAAGTCGCCGACATCGATTCCACCGGGAATGGAATTCGCGACATGAATCCGGAGATCGAAAACTCCGGATCGACCTTGAGGAGTTCGCGCGCGATCTGGGTCGCGCGCTCGTTCTCGCCGGTCTTGATCAGCGCGACGATCAAGACGCGCAGCGCCACCGCGAAGCGGCGGTTCTGCGCCAGCGCCTTGTCGGCCCACGTGACCGCTTCGGCAAAATTGTTGTCGAGCACCGCGCAGATCGCGAGCGCCGCGGAGGCGAACCAGCCGCGCGGATCGCGCGGGTTCAGCCGCTGCGCGCGCTCGATCATCGCCCGGCCGGCCCGCTGGTTGCCGCGCATCGCCTCGATCCAGCCGCAGAGGACGAGCGCCATCGCCGAATTCGGGTTGATCGCAAGCGACCGCTCGAACAATTCGCGCGCGGGTTCGATCTCGTCGGCCATGTTCCAGATCGCGAACGCCGCCATCCACAGCACCTGCGGGTCGCCGGGCGCGAGCTCGACCGCGCGCCAGGCCTGCGCGACCGCGCGTTCCCGGTAGAAGTCATCAGGCTTCAACCAACCCTGGACATGACGCATGGCGTGGCAATAGGCCGACGCCGCCAGCGCCGGCGCGTAAGCCGGATCGAGCGCCAGCGCCTGGTCGAGGCAATCGAGCGCGGCTTCCATGCTCTCGGGCGTGAACTGGTAGCGCAGGCTGTAGGCGCGCAGCAGCAGGTCGTAGGCGTCGAGCCTGTCGGGCGGCGCCATCCGCACGCGCTCGGCTTCCGCAACGAGCAAGGTCGGCTCGATCGCGCCGACCACGTTCTCGGTGATGCGGTCCTGCAGGTCGAATACGTCGGTCGCCGCGCCATCGAACCGGTCGGCCCACAGATGCGCGCCGGAGACGGCGTCGATCAACTGGCCGGTGATGCGCAGGCGGTCGCCGCCGCGGCGGACGCTGCCTTCGAGCACATAGCCGACGCCGAGATCGCGCCCGACCTGGCGGATATCGACCGCCTTGCCCTTGTAGGTGAAGGCGGAGTTGCGCGCGATCACGGTGAGGCGGCTGCAGCGCGCCAGCGCGGTGGTGATGTCCTCGGCGATCCCGTCGGCGAAGTAATCCTGCTCGGGGTCGCCGCTCATATTGGTGAAGGGCAGCACCGCGATCGACGGACCCTCGCTCGGCCGCGGCGGGGCGGCCTTGTCCGCAACCGAATGTTCGGGCGCGCTGTGCTCCCTGACATCGCCGACAAAGCGCAGGCCTTTGCGCGGCAGGGTGCGGATCAGCCGCTGCTCCTCGCCATTGTCGCCGATCGCGGTCCGCGCCGCATTGACCCGGCTGCTCAGCGTCGCTTCCGAGACGATCCGCCCGTGCCAGACCGCCGCCAGCACCTCGTCACGGCTGACGACGCGGTCGCGGGCGCGGATCAGGAACTCGAGGAGGTCGAAGACCTGCGGCTCGACGGCCACCAGGGCATCGCCGCGGCGCAGCTCCCGGCGCTCGGAGTCGAGGGTCAAGTCGTTGAAATGGTAGGTCAAATTCGATGATCCGGCGGCCGGGAGCTGAATGCGGGGCGGAACCTAGCACAGGCGGCGTGGGGCCAAAATCACGACGGTCTGAAGGACAAATCCACGTCCTCTGAAAGCGGACGGGGGCGGTCTCTGCAATATTCAATCCCGACCCCAGACGCAGGAGATCGCCATGTCCCAATCCATCAATCAGCAACGCCGCCGCTTCCTTGGCATCGCCGGCGGGATCCTCGCCGTTTCCAGGCTCGGCTTGATCGGATCGGCCGAGGCCCAGTCGAAGGCGGCGCTATCAGCGGTCAAGGCCGGTAGCCACACCTCGATCGGTCCGGTCAAGCAGATCAATGCCGGCGTGCTCGATACGGGTTATGTCGAAATGGGCCCGGCGTCGGGTCCGGCAGTGATCCTGCTGCACGGCTGGCCGTACGATATCCACAGCTACGCCGACGTCGCGCCGGCGCTGGCCGAGGCCGGCTATCGGGTGATCGTGCCGCATCTGCGCGGCTACGGCACCACGCACTTCCTCGCGAGCGATACGATGCGCAGCGGCCAGCCGGTCGCGGTCGCCGCCGACATCATTGCGCTGATGGATGCCTTGAAGATCGAGAAGGCGGTGCTCGGCGGCTACGATTGGGGCGCGCGTACCGCCAACATCATGGCGGTGCTCTGGCCCGAGCGCTGCAAAGCCATGGTGTCGGTGAGCGGCTATTTGATCGGCAGCCAGACGGCCGGCAAGGTGCCGCTGCCGCCGAAGGCCGAACTGCAATGGTGGTACCAGTTCTATTTCGCGACCGAGCGCGGCCGCGAGGGCTATGCCAAGAACCGGCACGATTTTGCCAAGCTGATCTGGCAGCTCGCTTCGCCGCAGTGGAAGTTCGACGACGCCACCTACGACCGCAGCGCGGCCGCGTTCGAGAACCCTGATCATGTCGATATCGTGATCCACAATTACCGCTGGCGGCTTGGTCTCGCCGAGGGCGAGGCGAAGTACGACGCGTTCGAGAAGACGCTGGCCCAGGCGCCCGTCATCGCGATCCCGACCATCACGATGGAAGGCGATGCCAATGGCGCGCCGCATCCGGAGCCCGCGGCCTATGCCAAGAAGTTCTCCGGACATTACGAGCATCGGACCCTGACCGGCGGCATCGGCCACAATTTGCCGCAGGAAGCGCCGCAGGCCTTCACCCAGGCCATCATCGACATCAGCAAGGCCTGAGCGAGCGCGGACAGGGATCATGAGACAGTTTGTGAAACGGGCAGCTGCCGCGATCGCGGCAGCCTGCATCAGCGCGTCATTGCCGTTTGCCGTCGGGCACGCCGATGATGCGGCATTGGCATCGCCGATCTTCGGCGTGAAAATTCCCGCAGGCTATCGCGACTGGAAGCTGGTCGCAGTCGGCGAGGAGACCGGGCTCGACGAACTGCGCAGCGTGCTCGGCAACGCGACCGCCGTGAAGGCCTATCAGGACGGTGCCGCGCGATTCCCCGACGGCACCGTGCTGGTCAAGCTCGCCTGGAAGCGCAAGCCGGTTGCGGGCCTCAATGGCGCGTTCATCACGGGGCAGGCGACCACCGTCCAGGTCATGGCCAAGGACTCCGCCAGATATGCTTCGACCGGCGGCTGGGGTTTTGGCCGCTTCATCGACGGCAAGCCGGTCGATGCCGCCCAGCACGAAACGTGTTTCGCCTGCCACGAGGCCCATGCCAGCGATCACGATTTCGTCTTCACGCATGATGCGCATTGAGCACCGCCAATATCGGTGTGGAGACCGCTTCTTCTCGTCATACCCCGGCTGTCATCGCCCGGCTTGACCGGGCGATCCAGTATTCCAGAGGCGGCTGTGAGACACGGAGATGCCGCGGCGTACTGGGTCCCCCGGTCGAGCCGGGGGACGACACCGAGTATGGGCACTACGCCTTCTTCACGCCCTCGCGGCGCGGTCTGATCTGGCGCTGCCGTTGCAGTGAGGCTAGTTTCCCCGCAGCAATCGCATGCGGGGAACGGCTTTGACCATCACCATCTACGGCATCAAGAACTGCGACACCATGAAGAAGGCGCGCAGCTGGCTCGACGATCACGGCGTCGCCTATGACTTCCACGACTACAAGACCGCCGGGATCGGCAAGGACAAGCTCAAGCTGTGGAGCGAGGAGGTCGGCTGGGAGACGCTGCTCAACCGCGCCGGCACCACCTTCAAGAAGCTGCCCGATGCCGACAAGGAAGGGTTGAACGAGCGCAAGGCGCTGGCGCTGATGGCCGAGCAGCCGTCGATGATCAAGCGTCCGGTGCTCGATCTCGGGCCGAAGCGCGTCGTCGGCTTCAAGCCGGACATTTACGCCAAGGAAGTGCCGGCGAAGGTGCGCAAGAACGGCTAACGCATTCCGCGCGAACTGGAGCGTTACTCATAAATCTGGGACCGTCCGCTTTCGAGGGGTAAGCGGACACGCGGCCTCGACCGCAGGGATGTCGCCTTGTGGACCCTAACCGGACGTCTCCGAACGGACTGGCCACCGCAACAAGACGCTCCTGCATCTGTCAAGAAGAGGGCCTAGATAGCTCTGATCTAGGTCAAACTTGAACTCATGCGATTGGGTCATGTGGTTTGGTGTCAGCATGATTTCTACCGCCACATGTCCGAGAGAGCCGCACCGAATTGCAATCTTCAAATTCGGCTCCAAACAACGTAGCCCGGCTTCGCCCACCAATGCTGCATTGAGTGATTCCAGTTGTTCGGCGAAGCTTGCTAGCTCGGGAGCAGACAAAAATGCTCCTCGTGCTTCGACCGTCGCACCGGGTGCTTCGACCCGCGCGCGAACGTTCAACCAATTCCCATCCCAATAGTCAGTGGCGGCGGGAAATTGGTGACCAAGCACCCAAAGCGAGAATCCGGCAAGCTTGAGGTCTGGTTCAACTGAATTCATGATACCTCGCGGCACAGAGCGCACCCCACGCTACCACATCTGCTTTATGAACCATGTCGCATACTGGCTCATCGCGTCGTTTGCTGTGGCTGCGCAAAGGTGGTCGGTATCGGCGCAAGGCGGACATCGCGCACGGTTCATAAGTACAGGCCCTAGATCAGTTCGACTGAATCCTGGCTCGTCGGATGATCTGCGGGCACGAACCTGCGGTCGATCACCGCCCGCACCGTGACGACAGGCACGGCCTTGGCCTTGACGCCCATCAGATTGTGCAGCCGAAATCCACCCTCGATGCTGATCGCCTTGTAGGAGCCGATGATGTGCTCGACGGTGTCGCCGCTTCCGAACGGCAGCAGCAGCCGTTCATAGGACACGTCCTTGCCGTCGGCGTCGGTGAGTTCCGCAACCGTATAGGTCGGACGCTTGCGCGCCAGGCAGGCGCGATAGGACAGGATGACGCCGGCATAGCGCTCCGGGCCGATCGCATCATCGAGATAGCGGTTGGTGCGCAGCCGCGGCTCGACATGCTCGTTGCCATAGGCCGTCGTTAGCCGCGCGCCTTCCTGCGTGATCAGGAAGCGTGCGGCGTCACCGCTGCCGACCACGTCAAAGCCCATCATGTCGGCGCGCTTCGTCGGCGGTGCCATCGGTGTGGAAATCGCACAGCAAGGGAAGGGCGTCCGGCATGCGCAGCGCGCGCAGCCAGGCGTTCAGCAGCACCCGCTGCGTGATCGATTTGACCACCGATGGATCGGCGCTCCTGAACGGCATGGGCTAGCCGAACTCGAGCACATCCCCGGGCGGGATGCGGCCGGGGGCGCGGTGGAACAGGTCGCGGTCGATGATCGCGCACAGCTTGAAGTTCGGCAGTGTGTCGTTGCCGCGCATCAGATTGCGGATTTCGAAACTGCCGCTCTCGCTGATCGTCTTCAGCGAGGCGACAAGATCCGTGACGGCGCCGCCGTCCGAGAACGGCAGCAGCAGCCGTTCATAGGCCACGACGTGACCGTAGATGTCGTCGATATCGGTGATGGTGTAGGCCGGCAGCCGCCGCGCGATGCATTCGTGGTAGACCGGCATCACGACCGGCGCGAGCCGCGGTCCGAGATAGTCGTCGAGCAGGCGTCCCTTGCCGCTGTGTCCGTAGGCGGTTGCCATCCGCGCGCCGTCGCTCTCGATCGTCAGTTGCGGCGGCTCGACTGCCGCGTCGACGGTGAAGAACACGGTGTCCGGCAGATCTTCCTCGATCCGCTCCGGCCGGAATTCATCGATCCGCGGGATGGTTTGGCCACGGGCATAAAGTCGCAGCCACGTGTTCAGAAAATCACGTTGCCGGATCGACTTGATGACCGAGGAATTGGCGCTCTCGAAATGCAAGGCTCTGACCGCCCTTAATACAATGGCGGGAGCTTCGGCGAGAGGCGGAAATATTCTATGAAAAGGAAAGACCGGAGCAAAACACCCTTAACGGCGGCTTTCCGAGGCGCAAAGCGCGCTCAGAGGCCATTCGACTAAGGATCAACCGGAACTGGTCGTGCGAATACTGCACTGCACAGCTTTCCACCTTGCGTAACCGCCACAGATGACGGCATATTCCGGCCCGGAGGCGACAGGCCCCCGGACGGTTTCCAAGACGTACGGACAACCTGTCGGACACGAAAAAAGCTGGCCACGCGGGCGACGGGCTTCGCGGCGATGGCGTATGGGGGAATCTATTTGGCCGATGAGTTCATTCTCGAAACCAGCGGATTGACCAAGGAATTCGCGGGTTTCTTTGCCGTTCGCGACGTTGCGCTGAAGGTGCGTCGCGGCAGTATCCATGCGTTGATCGGGCCGAACGGCGCCGGCAAGACGACCTGTTTCAATCTGCTGACCAAATTCCTGAAGCCGACGGGCGGGCAGATTCGCTACAAGGGCCAGGACATCACCGCGATGCCGCCGGCCGACGTGGCGCGGCTCGGGCTGGTCCGTTCGTTCCAGATCTCGGCGGTATTTCCGCACATGACGGCGCTCGAAAACGTCCGCGTGGCGCTGCAGCGCCAGCACGGGTCGTCATTCGATTTCTGGCGTTCGAAGACCGTGCTCGACCGCTTCAATCCGCGCGCCCATGAACTGCTGAACGACGTCGGCTTGAGCGAATTCGCCAACACCCCGGCGGTCGAGATGCCGTACGGCCGCAAGCGCGCACTTGAAATTGCAACGACGCTTGCGCTCGACCCCGAGATGATGCTGCTCGACGAACCGATGGCCGGCATGGGCCACGAGGACATCGACAAGATCGCGGCGCTGATCAAGCGGATCTCCGCCAAATACACCATCCTGATGGTCGAACATAACCTCTCGGTGGTCGCCAACCTCTCCGACATCATCACCGTGCTGACGCGCGGGCAGGTGCTGGCGGAGGGCAACTACGCCGACCTCTCCAAGGACGAGCGCGTGAAGGAAGCCTATCTGGGAGCGGGTCATGGCTGAGGCGAAACTGGCGGAGAGGCCCGTGGCTGCGGCCGGCGCCGAGGTACTGACGGTCAGCGATCTGCAGGCCTGGTACGGCGAATCCCACATTCTTCACGGGATCAATTTCAACGTGAGGGCGGGCGAGGTGGTGACGTTGCTCGGCCGCAACGGCGCCGGCTAAGACCACGACGCTGAAGTCGGTCATGGGCGTCATCGGCAAGCGCACGGGCTCGATCCGCTTCGACAACAAGGAGATCATCCGCGCCACGTCGGACAAGATTGCGCGGCTCGGCATCGCATTCTGTCCCGAAGAGCGCGGCATTTTCGCCAGCCTCGACGTGCGCGAGAATTTGCTGCTGCCGCCGGTGGTGCGCCCGGGCGGCCTGCCGCTCGACCAGATCTTCACGCTGTTTCCCAACCTGAAGGAGCGGCTCAACAGCCAGGGCACCAAGCTCTCGGGCGGCGAGCAGCAGATGCTGGCGATTGCGCGCATCCTGCGCACCGGCGCGCGCTTCCTGATGCTGGACGAGCCGACCGAAGGGTTGGCGCCGGTCATCATTCAGCAGATCGGGCACACCATTGCGCGCCTGAAGTCGGAGGGATTCACCATCCTGTTGGTCGAACAGAATTTCCGCTTCGCCTCGACCGTTGCCGACCGCTACTACATCGTCGAGCACGGGCAAGGTGATCGACGGCTTCGCCAATTCGGAGCTGTCGGCCAACATGGACAAGCTGCATACCTATCTCGGCGTTTGAAGTCGCCGGAGCCAGAAAATTTAAGAACTGAGGGAATACGCCATGAGGAATACGATTTCAGCGCTTCTGCTCGGCACCGCGATGGTGCTCTCCGTCGCAGGCGTCGCCTCCGCCGACGACAAGACAGTCAAGATCGGCGTGTTGTCGGATCAGTCCGGCCTCTATGCCGACCTCGCCGGCCCCGGCTCGACGCTGGCGGCGCAGATGGCGATCGAGGATTCCGGCCTCAAGGCCAAGGGCTGGACCATCGACCTGATCTCCGGCGATCACCAGAACAAGCCCGATATCGGTACCACCATCGCGCGCCAGTGGTTCGACGTCGACAAGGTCGACACCATCGTCGACGTGCCGAATTCCGGCGTCGCGCTCGCGGTCAACAACGTCGTGAAGGAGAAGAACGGCGTCTACATCAATTCGGGCGCCGCGACTTCGGACCTCTCCAACGCGCAGTGCACGCCGAACACGGTGCACTGGACCTACGACACCTACATGCTGGCGCACGCCACCGGCCAGGCGCTGGTGAAGGCGGGCGGGGACACCTGGTTCTTCCTGACGGCGGACTACGCGTTCGGTGCGGCGCTGGAGCGCGACACCACCGCCGTCATCACCGCCAATGGCGGCAAGGTGGTCGGCGGCGTCAAGCACCCGCTCAACACCGCTGACTTCTCCTCGTTCCTGCTGCAGGCGCAGGCCTCCAAGGCCAAGATCATCGGTCTCGCCAATGCCGGCGGCGACACCACCAACTCGATCAAGCAGGCTGCCGAGTTCGGCATCGTCAAGGGCGGCCAGAAGCTCGCCGCGCTGCTGCTGTTCCTCACCGACGTCAAGGCGATCGGGCTCGAGACCGCGCAGGGCCTCAACTTCACCGAGACGTTCTACTGGGACCTCAACGACAAGACCCGTGCGTTCTCGAAGCGCTTCTCGGAGAAGATGAAGAGCGGCGCTCCCCCGACCATGGTGCAGGCCGGCGTCTATGCGGGCCTGCTGCATTACTTCAAGGCGCTGGAAGCGCTCGGCGGCAATCCGCATGACGGCGCCAAGGTGGTCGCGAAGATGAAGACCATCCCGACCGACGATCCGCTGTTCGGCAAGGGCGAGGTCGAGGCCAACGGCCGCGTCACCCACGACGCCTATCTGTTCGAAGTGAAGAAGCCCTCGGAGTCCAAGGGTCCGTGGGACTTCTACAAGCTGGTCGGCACCGTGCCGGGCAACCAGGCCTTCACGCCGCTCGACAAGAGCACCTGTGCGCTTCTGAAGAAGTGACGATCATGCCCGCCGGCCATGGGCGTGGCCGGCGGGCTTCATCTATCTAGCGAAAGCTCATTCGATGCAGGCTCTCTACGCACAGCTTCTGGTGGGACTGATCAACGGCTCGTTCTACGCGCTGCTCAGTCTGGGGCTCGCCGTCATCTTCGGCATGCTCAACATCATCAATTTCGCGCATGGCGCGCTTTATATGATGGGCGCCTTCGTGGCGTATTTCCTGCTCAATCTGGGCGGCATCAACTACTGGTGGGCGCTGCTCATCGCCCCTGTCATCGTCGGCATCTTCGGCATGATCCTCGAGCGGACCATGCTGCAATGGCTCGCCGGGCTCGATCACCTCTACGGACTGCTGCTGACGTTCGGCATCGCGCTGATCGTGCAGGGCGTGTTCCAGAACTATTTCGGCTCCTCGGGCCTGCCTTACTCGATCCCGGATCAGCTCAAGGGCGGCGTCAATCTCGGCTTCATGTTCTTACCCGTCTATCGCGGCTGGGTCGTGATCTTCTCGCTGGTGGTGTGCCTTGCCACCTGGTTCCTGATCGAGAAGACGCAGCTCGGCGCCTACTTGCGCGCCGCCACCGAGAATCCGACGCTGGTGCGCGCCTTCGGCATCAACGTGCCGCGCATGATCACGCTGACCTACGGGCTCGGCGTCGGTCTCGCCGCGCTCGCCGGCGTGCTGTCGGCGCCGATCAACCAGGTCCGCCCGCTGATGGGCGCCGATCTCATCATCGTGGTGTTCGCGGTGGTCGTGATCGGCGGCATGGGTTCGATCATGGGCTCGATCATCACCGGCTTCGCGCTCGGCGTGATCGAGGGACTGACCAAGTATTTTTATCCCGAGGCCTCCAACACCGTGGTGTTTGTCCTGATGGTGGTGGTGTTGCTGGTGAAGCCAACGGGACTGACGGGACGGGCGGCCTGATATGTCAGCATTGACCGACGATACACTTCCGATGACGCCGCGCGCGATGCGCGACGAGATGATCGTGTTCGCCGTGATGGCGGCGCTGCTCGCAGTGGTGCCGTTCACGGGGATCTATCCCTTCTTCGTGATGCAGGCGCTATGCTTTGCGCTGCTCGCCTGCGCCTTCAACCTGTTGATCGGCTATGGCGGCCTGCTGTCGTTCGGCCACGCCATGTTCCTCGGCACCGCCGGCTACGTTTCGGCGCATGCGCTGAAGGTGTGGGGGTTGCCGCCGGAGCTCGGCATCGTGGCCGGTACCGCCGCGGCGGCCTTGCTCGGCCTCGTCACCGGCTTCATCTCGATCCGCCGCCAGGGCATCTATTTCTCGATGATCACGCTGGCGCTCTCGCAGCTGCTCTATTTCATCTATCTGCAGGCGCCGTTCACCCATGGTGAAGACGGCATCCAGGGCATCCCGCAGGGACACCTGTTCGGGATCTTCGACCTGTCGAAGCCGACGGTGCTCTACTACGTCGTGCTGGTCGGATTCCTCGCCGGCTTCCTGCTGATCTACCGCACCATCAACTCGCCGTTCGGCGAGGTGCTGAAGTCGATCCGCGAGAACGAGCCGCGCGCGATCTCGCTCGGCTACAAGACCGACCAGTACAAGATGCTGGCCTACATCCTGTCGGGCACGCTGGCGGGCTTTGCCGGCTCGCTGAAGGTGTTCGTGGCGCAGAACGCCTCGCTCACCGACGTGCACTGGTCGATGTCCGGCGAAATCGTGCTGATGACGCTGGTCGGCGGTCTCGGCACCATCTTCGGCCCGGTGGTCGGCGCGTTCGTGATCATCGCCATGCAGCAATATCTCGCCGGTTTCGGCCAGTGGGTGACGGTGATCCAGGGCGTGATCTTCGTGGCCTGCGTGCTGCTGTTCCGGCGCGGCCTGGTCGGCGAGTTGGCCCACCTGCTGCGGCGGTCGCTGTAGGGCAGGGCAAGCGATCATCCGACGACTTAGCGGTGGACGACCGCCGGTTCGGGCGGTCGGTCGGGGTATTTCCGCGCCTTATGTCTATGACAGTTCTGTGACAGTCGCTAAAAGGGCTGTCCCGGAACGATGGAACTGAGACATGCTGCGCTGGTTTCGCGCCTTTCTGCCCAAGGAAGAGCGATTTTTCGACCTGTTCGCCCGCCACGCCCAGACCTCTGTGCAGTGCTCGCTGGCGCTGCAGGACATGCTGAAGGGCGGCGAGGAGACCCCCGTCTTCTGCCAGCGCGTCAACCAGTTCGAGAACGATGCCGATAGCGTTACCCGCGAGGTCCTGACCGCGGTTCGCCGTACCTTCATCACCCCGTTCGACCGCGGCGACATCAAGAACCTGATCACCGCGATGGATGATGCGGTCGACCAGATGCAGTCGACCGCAAAGGCGGTGATGCTGTTCGAGGTGCGGGAGTTCGAGCCCCCGATGCGCGAGATCGGCACCCTGATCGTCGAATCCGCCAATCTGGTCGTTCGCGCGCTGCCTCTGTTGCAGGCGATCGGCCAGAACGTCTCGATGCTGACCCAAATCACCGAGGAGCTGACCAAGCTCGAGGGCCGGGTCGACGATCTCCATGATATCGGGCTCAAGGAATTGTTCCTGAAGCACCGCAACGCCAACGCGATGGACTTCATCGTCGGCGCGGAAATCTACGATCACCTCGAGAAGGTGGCCGACCGATTCGACGACGTCGCCAACGAGATCAACTCGATCGTGATTGAACAGGTTTAGGGCAGGGACATCACGTGGACGCCACGCTGGGTCTTCCAGTCCTGACCATCCTGATCGCGGTCGCGCTGCTGTTCGATTTCCTGAACGGCCTGCACGATGCCGCGAACTCGATCGCGACCATCGTCTCGACCCGCGTGCTGCGGCCGCAATATGCGGTGTTCTGGGCGGCGTTCTTCAACTTCGTCGCCTTCGCGGTGTTCGGCCTGCACGTCGCCAACACGATCGGCACCGGGATCATCGAGCCTTCGGTGGTGGACGCGACCGTGATCTTCGCCGCGCTGGTCGGCGCGATCGCCTGGAATGTGATCACCTGGGCGCTCGGCATTCCCTCGTCGAGCTCGCACGCGCTGATCGGCGGCCTGGTCGGCGCCGGCATGGCCAAGGCAGGCATCTCGGCGGCGGTGTGGAGCGGGCTCACCAAGACCTTGCTCGCCATCGTGCTGTCGCCGCTGGTCGGCTTCCTGCTGGCGCTGGTGCTGGTTGCGATCGTGTCCTGGCTCTCGGTGCGCTCGACGCCGTTCGCGGTCGATCGCGCCTTCCGCATCCTGCAGTTCGCCTCGGCGTCGCTCTATTCGCTCGGCCATGGCGGCAATGACGCGCAGAAGACCATGGGCATCATCGCCGTGCTGCTCTACTCGCAGGGCCATCTCGGCGACAAGTTCGAGATTCCGTTCTGGGTCGTGCTGGCCTGCCAGAGCGCGATGGCGCTGGGCACCCTGATGGGCGGCTGGCGCATCGTCCGCACCATGGGGCTGCGGATCACCAAGCTGACGCCGATGCAGGGCTTCTGCGCCGAGACCGGCGGCGCCGCGACCCTGTTCATCGCGACCTATCTCGGGGTGCCGGTATCGACCACCCACACCATCACCGGCGCCATCGTCGGCGTCGGCGCCGCGCGCCGGCTGTCCGCCGTGCGCTGGAACGTGGCAAGCTCGATCGTCTACGCCTGGGTGATCACGATCCCGGCCTCGGCGGCGGTCGCAGCCGCGACCTATTGGGCGGTGCAGGTTCTGAAGTAGCGTTTTCGAGCGAAGTGGAAGCCGGTTCGCGTCAAGAAAACGCGTCCAAAACAAGCAATCAACCGACCAGCTTCAGCCCGACGATGCCGGACACGATCAGCCCGATGCTGGCAAGCCGCATCGCGGTCGCGGGTTCGCCGAGCAGGATGATGCCGAGCGCCGCGGTGCCGACCGCGCCGATCCCGGTCCAGATCGCATAGGCGGTTCCAATCGGCAGCGTCTTCAGCGCGATACCGAGCAGGATTACGCTGCCGGCCATCGCCGCGAGCGTCAGGACCGACGGCATCAGCCGGGAGAAGCCCTCGGTGTATTTCAGCCCGATCGCCCAGCCGATCTCGAGCAGGCCTGCGGTGAACAGAATGGCCCAAGCCATACGAGCCCTCCGGATAAGGCAGGGTCGTCCCCGCGGATGGTATGGTGAGGAGAAGGTCGTCCTTCTCGTGCCTATATGTGGGTGGTGCGGCCGTTCCGCATTGCGACAAAACGCCCTTGATTGCGCCCGTTTTCCCTGCCAAACGCTGCCCGCCATGTCTGATACCGCTGTTTCAACCGAATCGCCGTCCCGCTCGCCGCTTTCAGAGGAAGTGGCGCGACGGCGCACCTTTGCGATCATCTCGCACCCGGACGCCGGCAAGACCACGCTGACGGAAAAGCTGCTGCTGTTCGGCGGCGCCATCAACCTCGCGGGCCAGGTCAAGGCCAAGGGCGAGCGCCGCCACACGCGCTCGGACTGGATGAAGATCGAGCGCGAGCGCGGCATCTCGGTGGTCACCTCGGTGATGACCTTCGAGTTCAACGACCTCGTGTTCAACCTGCTGGATACGCCGGGCCACGAGGACTTTTCGGAAGACACCTATCGCACGCTGACCGCGGTCGATTCCGCGGTCATGGTGATCGACGCCGCCAAGGGCATCGAGGCGCGCACCCGAAAGCTGTTCGAGGTGTGTCGCCTGCGCGACATCCCGATCATCACCTTCATCAACAAGATGGACCGCGAGAGCCGCGACACGTTCGAGCTTCTGGACGAGATCGAGAAGACGCTGGCGCTCGACACCACGCCGATGACCTGGCCGGTCGGCCGCGGCCGCGACTTCCTCGGCACCTATGACGTCGTTAATGGCGGCGTCCGGCTGCTCGAGGGCGGCGGCGCCAAGACCGGCGCCACCGAGCAGATCGACATCGCCGATCTCGGCAAGCGCAATCCCAATCTCGACGTCGCCGAGGTCAGGGATGAGCTGGCGCTGGCCTCGGAAGCCTGCAAGCCGTTCGAGCTTGCGGCATTCCGCGAGGGGCATCTGACGCCGGTCTATTTCGGCAGCGCGCTGCGCAATTTCGGTGTCGGCGATTTGCTGGAGGGGCTCGGCAAGTTCGCGCCGGCGCCGCGGGCGCAGGATTCCGATCTGCGCAAGGTCGAGGCGGCGGAGCCGCGCATGAGCGCGTTCGTGTTCAAGATCCAGGCCAACATGGATCCGAACCACCGCGACCGCATCGCGTTCGCGCGGCTGTGCTCCGGCAAGCTCGTCCGCGGCATGAAGGCCAAGCTGGTGCGCACCGGCAAGAACATGAGTCTGTCGAGCCCGCAATTCTTCTTCGCCCAGGACCGCTCGGTGGCGGATGAAGCCTTCGCCGGCGACGTCGTCGGCATTCCGAACCACGGCACCTTGCGGATCGGCGACACCCTGACCGAGGGCGAGGATCTGACCTTCGTCGGCGTGCCGAGCTTCGCGCCGGAAATCGTCCGCCGCGTTCGGCTGACCGATGCGATGAAGGCGAAGAAGCTGAAGGAAGCCTTGCAGCAGATGTCGGAGGAGGGCGTCGTGCAGGTGTTCCGTCCGCGTGACGGTGCGCCGGCGCTGGTCGGCGTGGTCGGTCCGCTGCAGCTCGACGTGCTGAAGGCGCGGCTCGATGCCGAATATTCTCTGCCGGTCGAGTTCGAGGTCAGCGAATTCTCGCTGGCGCGCTGGATCTCGTCCGACGACCGCAAGAAGTTAGAGGCCTTCGTTGCCGCCAACAGTTCCGGCATCGCCGACGACGTCGACGGCGATCCCGTGTTCATGGCCAAGAACGAGTTCTATCTCGGCTACACCCGCGAGCGCGCCGAGGGCATCACCTTCTCCAACGTCAAGGACGTGAAGAAGAAGGCGTAGCGCCGAATACGATAGCGCCACATACTCAGTGTCGTCCCCCGGCTCGACCGGGGGACCCAGTACGCCGTGGCTTATCCGTTCGATCACTGCCGTCTCTGGAATACCGGATCGCCCGGTCGCGCCGGGCGATGACAATTGTGGTTACGGCGCGCGCAAGGAATTGAACGCGGCCCCGCTTGATGCGGTCCGGCCGCGGTACCATTTTCCCCGGAGCGCAATCCGGGTCCGTCTGCATGCTCCGACGCGTCGTCATCTGCCTCGCTTTTGCCGTGCTGGCCGTTGTGCTCGCGAACGCTGCTTCTGCGCAGCAGCGGCAGCAGACCAATCCGGCGCCGTTCGCACACACGCCTTGCAGTGTGCTCGACGAAGGGCCTTGCATCCCGTCCTATTGCAGCGTGTTCAATCACGGGCCGTGCTTTCCCGAGATGGATTATCCGTACGGCGAAAATCTCCAGCTCACGATCCTGACGGTGCCGCCCGAGGACCAGGCCGCGAAATACCGCAAACCGGATCATGATCTCAATACCATCGGCGATCTGTTCGCCGCGCTGCGTTCCTGCTGGGCGCCGCCGCCGGCGGACGATGCGCGCAAGGGCATGCAGATGTCGGTGCGCTTCAGCTTCAAGCGGACCGGGGAGATGATCGGCACGCCGCGGCTGACGTTCGCGACGCGGGGCATCCCGGCGGATACCCGCACGACCTACCTCAACGCGATCAATGCCTCGCTCGGCGCCTGCCTGCCGCTGAAATTCACCGGCGGGCTCGGCGGCGCGCTGGCCGGCCGCCCGATCATGATCCGCTATGTCGATAATCGCGAGCTGGCCAAGCCGGCCGGCAATCCGTAATGGCACGTCATTCCGGGGCGATGCGGAGCATCGAACCCGGAATGACGGCATGCGTGGCGTGACGCATTGCGTCCCGCCCGGCGAAGATGTTACGCGAAGGCAGCAATCAATCAGGGGAGGAACATCGTGGGACTGCTCGTCATGATCCTGGGTCTCGTGCTGTTCCTCGGCGTCCATGTGCTGACCAGCCTGCGCGACCTGCGCGCCGGCATCGTGAATGCGATGGGCGAGGGGGCCTACAAGGGCGTCTATTCGCTGGTGTCGTTCGCCGGCCTCGCGCTGATCATCTGGGGCTTCGGCCATTACCGCGCGACCGGCTGGATCGACGTCTGGACGCCGCCGACCGCGTTCAAGCACATCACGGTGGCGCTGATGCTGCCGGCCGTGATCCTGGTGGTGGCCGCCTATATTCGCGGCCGCATCTACACCACGCTGAAGCATCCGATGCTGGCGGGCGTGAAGCTGTGGGCGTTCGCGCATCTGCTCGCCAATGGCGATCTCGGCTCGATCATCCTGTTCGGCTCGTTTCTCGGCTGGGCGGTCTATGACCGCATCTCACTGAAGCGCCGCGCGGATGCCGGCGGGCCGCCGATCCCGGTAGGCGGCCCGACCAATGACCTGATCGCGATCGCGGTCGGTGTCATCGTCTATCTGGCGCTGGCGTTTGCGTTCCATCCGGTCGTGATCGGCGTGCCTGTCATGGGAGCCTGACTATGTCCGTTCAATCCGCTATCAAGCGCAAGACCGCGCCCGATCTCCGCGCCCGCAAGAATGGCGAGCCGATCGTGATGCTGACATCGTACCACGCGCATACCGCAGCGCTGGTCGACCGGCACTGCGACGCCATCCTGGTCGGCGATTCCCTCGGCAACGTGATGCATGGCTTCGAGACCACGGTGCCGGTCACCCTCGACATGATGATCCTGCAGGGCCGCGCGGTGATGCGCGGTTCGCAAGCTGCGCTGGTCGTGGTCGACATGCCGTTCGGCTCCTATGAGGGCTCCAAGGAGCAGGCGTTTCAATCCGCGGTGCGGATCATGAAGGAGACGCTGTGCGGCGCGGTCAAGCTCGAGGGCGGCGCGCGGATGGCGGAGACGGTGGCGTTCCTGTCCGAGCGCGGCATTCCCGTGATGGGCCATATCGGCCTGACGCCGCAATCGATCAACACGCTCGGCTCGTTCCGCGCGCAGGGCCGCGAGGAGGAGACCTGGGCGCCGATCGAGAACGACGCCAAGGCGATCGCGGAAGCGGGCGCCTTCTCGATCGTGGTCGAGGCGGTCGCCGAGCCGCTGGCGCGCAAGATCACGCAATCGATCACTGTTCCCACCATCGGCATCGGCGCCAGTGCTGCCTGTGACGGCCAGGTGCTGGTGCTGGAGGACATGCTCGGCCTGTCGCCGCGCGCGCCGAAATTCGTGCGCCGCTACGGCAACCTCGGCCCGATGATCGAGGAGGCGATCGCGGGCTATGCGCGCGACGTGAAGAGCCGCGCCTTCCCGGGCCCGGAGCACGTCTACGGCATGAAGAAGAGCTGACGAGGCGCGCATGGACTGGTCGCAACACGCACTTCCGCTGATGCGGCTCGAGCCGCGCTTCGGCGACCGCGTCGTGCCGGCGTTTGCCGAGCGGCCGGCCAGCCTTTGGGCGATGATCGCAGACGCCGTCGCGCAGAACGGCGACGGCGAGGCGCTGGTCTGCGGCGAGAGGCGCCTGAGCTGGCGCGAGGTCGCCGAGCAATCCGCGAAGGTCGCAGCCGGCTTTGCAAAGCTTGGCCTCGCGCCGGGCGACCGGGTCGGGATCCTGCTCGGCAACCGCATCGAGTTCGTGCTGACGATGTTCGCCGCCGCCCATGCCGGCCTCGTCACGGTCCTGCTCTCGACGCGCCAGCAGAAGCCCGAGATCGCCTACGTGCTGAACGATTGCGGCGCGAAGCTTTTGGTCCACGAAGCCGCGCTTGCCGACCGCATCCCCGACCCTGCCGATATTCCCGGCCTCGCGCATCGCATCTCGGTCAGCGACGACAGCGCGTCGCAATTCGCCGGCCTGCGCGACAATGCGCCAGCGCAAGCGCCGGCGGAGGTGAGGGAAGAGGACACCGCGATGATCCTCTACACCTCGGGCACCACGGGCCGGCCGAAGGGCGCGATGCTCGCCCATTGCAACATCATCCACTCGTCGATGGTGTTCGCGTCCTGCCTGAAGCTGACCAAGGCCGATCGCTCGATCGCCGCGGTGCCGCTCGCGCATGTCACCGGCGCGGTCGCCAACGTCACCACCATGGCGCGCTCTGCCGGCGCGCTGATCATCATGCCGGAGTTCAAGGCGTCGGAATATCTGAAGGTCGCGGCGCGCGAGCGCGTCAGCTACACGGTGATGGTGCCGGCGATGTACAATCTCTGCCTGATGCAGCCGGATTTCGACAGCTACGATCTGTCGAGCTGGCGCATCGGCGGGTTCGGCGGCGCGCCGATGCCGGTTGCGACCATCGAAAAGCTCGACGCCAAGATTCCCGGGCTCAAGCTCGCGAATTGCTACGGCGCGACCGAGACCACGTCGCCCTCGACCTTGATGCCGGGCGAACTGACCGCGGCGCATATCGACAGCGTCGGCCTGCCGTGCCCCGGTGCCGAGATCATCGTGATGGGCCCCGATGGCCGCGAGGTGTCGCGCGGCGAGATCGGCGAGCTCTGGATCCGCAGCGCTTCCGTCATCAAGGGCTACTGGAACAATCCGAAGGCGACCGCCGAAAGCTTCACGGCCGGCTTCTGGCATTCCGGCGATCTCGGCTCGGTCGATGCTGACAACTTCGTCCGCGTGTTCGACCGCCAGAAGGACATGATCAACCGCGGCGGCCTGAAGATCTATTCCGCGGAGGTCGAGTCCGTGCTTTCAGGCCATCCGGCCGTGGTCGAGAGCGCGATCATCGCAAAGCCGTGCCCGGTGCTCGGCGAGCGTGTCCACGCCGTGATCGTGACCCGCACCGACGTGAGTGCCGAGAGCCTGCGCACCTGGTGCGCCGAACGTCTCTCCGACTACAAAGTGCCGGAGACGATGGTGCTGACATCGGACCCGCTGCCGCGCAACGCCAACGGCAAGGTGATCAAGCGCCAGCTGCGGGAAAGCATCTCGACAGGGGCATAGGCCGGCGTAGGACAAACTTCCCCGGTTAACGCTTTGATCCGCCTCGCTTTGCCTTGCCTCCGCCACACCGTTAGGGTAACGCCGCCGCGATGTGGGGATCGGGTAGGGGCTGCGCTCCGCCCAGATTCGCGGTCCCGAGGGGATGGGATAGCCTTAAGTGTCTGAATTATTTGACGAAGTCGACGAGGAAGTCCGTCGCGATCAGCTCAAGAAGCTGTGGGACAAGTACTCGCTTTTCATCATCGCGCTGGCGATCCTGGTGGTCGCGGGCGTCGGTGGCTGGCGTGGCTACCAATATCTCGAGGGCAAGAAGGCCGCCGAGGCCGGTGCGGCGTTCGACCGCGCCGTTGAGCTGTCGGACCAGAACAAGCACGCCGAGGCCGAGGCCGCGTTTGCCGACCTGATCACCAAGGCGCCGTCCGGCTACCGCAATCTGGCGCGGCTGCGCATGGCCGCCGAGGTCGCGACCCGCGATCAGCCGGCCGCTGCGAAACTTTATGACGAGATCGCAGCCGACCGCAGCGTCGGCGGTCCCGATCAGGATCTGGCGCGGATCCGCGCCGCGCAGATGGTGATGGACACCACGACCTATCCGAACATGGTGCAACGGCTCGAGGCGACGGCGACGTCGAAGGACTCGACGTTCCGCCACTCCGCGCGCGAGCTGCTGGCGCTGTCGGCCTGGCGCGCCAACGATGCCGCCGCCGCGCGGCAGTGGCTCGACCAGATTGCCAATGACGGCGAGACGCCGCCGAGCCTGCGGTCGCGCGCCGAAGCGCTGCAGGCACTGTTGCCGCCGGTCGCGAAGAGCTGACTTGGCGCGCGAAACCCGAGTTTGAGTGAGAGATCGACCATGCGCCGCTCGCAACGCCTGATCGCAGCCGTAGTTCTGACAGCGCTTTGCAGCGTGCTGGCGGGCTGCGGCGGTGGCGGCATGTCCAATTTCGATCCGAGCGACCTGCTCGACTTCCTCGACACCAAGAAGAAGCTGGCCGGCGACCGCAAGCCGGTGTTCCCGGAAGGCGTGCCCGGCCTCGAGCAGGGCGTGCCGAAGGATTTGTACAAGGGCTCGCAGCAGGAGCAGCTCGACCAGCAGAACGCCGCGGCAGCGGCCGCCGCCCAGCCGGCTCCGCCAGCGGAGCCGCCGAAGGGCGCCAAGAAGCACACCAAGCGGGCCGCGCCGGCCGCGGATCAGGCGGCTGCCCCCGACGCTGCGGCGCCGGACGAGGGCGCGCCCGCCGCGCTGCCGCCCGAGCCGAAGCCGAAGAAGATCGTCCGCCGCCGCACCACCGCGCCGCCGGCCGACGACCAGCAGGCGCAGCCTGCGGCGCCGGCGCAGCAGACCCAGACCACGCAACAATCCGGCGGCGCGTTCCCCGCGCCGCTACCGAGCGGCGGATTTAGCCGCTAGCATGATCCGGAAAAGTGCGAAGCGGTTTTCCGGAAAGATCATGCTAAAACAAGAAGCTAAAGCGCGATGACGTTTCAATCCGATCTCATCGCGCTTTAGGCTCCTGCTTCAATTCATTAGACGCGCGCCGCGCCGCGGCGCCGGGATGATCCATGTCCTTTACCATCGCCATTATCGGCCGGCCCAATGTCGGAAAGTCGACGCTGTTCAACCGGCTGGTCGGCCAGAAGCTCGCGCTGGTGGACGACGAGCCCGGCGTGACCCGCGATCGCCGCGAGGGCCAGGCCCGGCTCTACGATCTCGACTTCACCATCATTGACACCGCGGGGCTCGATGAGGGCGCCAAGGGCTCGCTGACGGCGAGGATGCAGGAACAGACCGAAACCGCGATCGCGCTCGCCGACGCCCTGAATGTTCGTGATCGACGCCCGCGTCGGCCTGACGCCGACCGATCGCGCCTTCGCCGACTTCGCCCGCAAGGCCAACAAGCCGGTGGTGCTGGTCGCCAACAAGGCCGAGGGCAAGCATGGTGAGATCGGCGCGATGGAATCCTACGCGCTCGGCCTCGGCGATCCCGTGCAGATCTCGGCCGAGCACGGCGAGGGCATGGGAGACCTCCACGAGGCGCTGAGCGCGCTGGTGCCCGCGACACCAGAGGAAGACGACGAGGTCGAGGACGACGAGGACATCTCGGAGGAGGAGGCCGCGCAGCGCCCGATCCGCGTCGCCATCGTCGGCCGGCCCAACGCCGGCAAGTCGACGCTGATCAATCATCTGCTCGGCGAGGAGCGGCTGCTGACCAGCCCCGAGGCCGGCACCACGCGCGATTCCATCGCGGTCGAGATCACCTGGCAGGGCCGCCAGTTCCGCGTGTTCGATACCGCCGGCCTGCGCCGCCGCTCGCGGATCGAGGAGAAGCTGGAAAAGCTCTCGGTCGCGGATGCGTTGCGTGCGGTGCGCTTCGCCGAAGTCGTCGTGATGATGATGGACTCGCAGAACAAGTTCGAGGAGCAGGATCTGCGCATCGCCGATCTGGTCGAGCGCGAAGGCCGCGCGATCGTGCTCGCGGTCAACAAATGGGACCTCGTCGAGCGCAAGCCCAACCAGATCTCGCAGCTGCGCACCGATGCCGACCACTGGCTGCCGCAGGTCAAGGGCGCGCCGATCGTCGCCGTCTCCGGCCTGATGGGTGAGGGTATCGACCGCCTGATGATTGCGATCCAGGAGGCCTATGCGGTCTGGAACCGGCGCTTGCCGACCGCGGGGCTCAATCGCTGGTTCGAGCAGGCGATCGAGGCCAACCCGCCGCCGGCCGTCTCGGGCCGCCGGCTGAAGCTGAACTACATCACGCAAGTGAAGGCGCGCCCGCCGAGCTTCGTTCTGTTCTGCTCGCGCGCCGATGCGATCCCGAGATCCTATCTGCGCTACCTCACCAACTCGCTGCGCGAGACCTTCGATCTGCCGGGCACGCCGATCCGGATCACGCTGCGCGAGAAGGCCAATCCGTTCGCCTACAAGCGCAAACGGCCGTCATGAGCGGCGACGCCGAAGCCCATCCTGCGGCTGTTCCGCGGGCACGCAGCGGCGCGGTGATCTTCATCTTCATCACCCTGCTGCTCGACATGCTCGCGCTCGGGATCATCATCCCGATCCTGCCCAAGCTGATCGAAGGCTTCGTCAACAACGACACCGCCAACGCGGCGCGCATCTTCGGCGTGTTCGGCTCGATCTGGGCCTTGATGCAGTTCGTCTGCTCGCTGATCTTGGGCGCGCTGTCCGATCGCTTCGGCCGCCGTCCGGTGGTGCTGCTGTCGAATTTCGGCCTCGCCGCAGACTACGTGCTGATGGCACTGGCGCCGAACCTGATCTGGCTGTTCATCGGGCGGGCGATCTCGGGCATCACCTCGTCGAGCATCTCGACCGTGTTCGCCTATATCGCCGACGTCACCGCGCCGGAGCAGCGCGCCGCGATGTTCGGCAAGATCGGCGTCGCGTTCGGCGCGGGCTTCATCCTGGGACCTGCGCTGGGCGGCCTGCTCGGCGAGATCGATCCGCGGCTGCCGTTCTGGGCGGCGGCGGGCCTGAGCCTCGTCAACGGCCTCTATGGCCTGTTCATCCTGCCGGAATCGCTCCCGGTCGAGCGGCGCGCGCCGTTCAAATGGAAGAGCGCCAATCCGATCGGCGCGCTGCATTTCCTGCGCGCGAACCGGACGCTGGCCGGCCTGTCGCTGGCGACCTTCTTCGGCCAGCTCGCGCATGTCGTGCTGCCCTCGGTGTTCGTGCTGTACGCCACCTATCGCTATGGCTGGGATACCGGCACCGTCGGCGCCACGCTCGCGCTGGTCGGCCTCTGCGGCATGATCGTGCAGGGCGCGGCGATCGGCCCGATCGTGCAGCGCCTCGGCGAACGCAACGCGTTGTTCCTCGGCCTCGTCTGCGGCGCCTTGGGCTTTTTGATCTTTGGCGCGGCACCGACCGGGCAACTGTTCTGGATCGGCATTCCCGTGATGGCGTTCTGGGGCATCTCGGGCGCCGCGACGCAGGCCCTGACGACGCAACTCGTCGCCGCCGATCAACAAGGCCAGTTGCAGGGCGCGACATCGAGCGTGCAGAGCATGTCGGAATTGATCGGCCCGTTCCTGTTCACGCTGACCTTCGCCTATTTCATCGGCGACAACGTGCCGGTGAAGCTGCCTGGTGCGCCGTTCTATCTGGCCGGTGCGCTGCTGCTGCTCGCGCTCGCGATCGCCTGGCGCGCGACGGCAAAGAGAGCGTAGGGCGAGTTCGGACCGCTCGTCGGCCGACCGGCGACGCGGCGGCCCGCGTACCGACAGGGAATGGTCATCGCTGCCGGCGCCGGCGCGGAAGTCGGCCGCGAAGTGACGCGGTGGAGTAGGGCGGTTAGCCCAAGGCGTAACCCACCGACTTCGTGCCACGAAAAGATGGTGGATTACGCCTTCCGCCTTCGCTCGTTGAGCTACGGCGGACGTAGTCGGCTAATCAACCTACAGAGCTCGCCTATTTCTTCACCAGCGGGCAATCGCTCGCTTCGAGCGGCTTGGCGGCGTCTTCCGGCGAGATGGTGGCGATCAGCTTGTAATAGTCCCAGGGGTATTTGGACTCTTCCGGCTTCTTCACCTCGAACAGATAGGCCGGGATGATGCGGCGGCCGTCGATCCGCAGCGGGCCCTTGCCGAACAGCGGATCGTCGGTCGGGATCTCCTTCATCTTGGCGACGACCTTGGCGCCATCATGCGGATTGCCGCCCATCGCGTCGAGCGCCTTCAGATAATGCAGCACGCCGGCATAGACGCCGGCGACCGTCATCGATGGCATCGAGCCCTTCGGCGAGACCTTCTGGAAGCGCTTCGACCAGGCGCGGGTCTGGTCGTTCATGTCCCAATAGAACGACTCGGTGAAGGTGAGGCCTTGCGCGATCTTCAAGCCCAGCGCGTGCACGTCGTTGACGAACAGCAACAGCGCCGCGAGCTTCTGTCCGCCTGCGGTGATGCCGAATTCGGACGCCTGCTTGATCGCGTTGGTGGTGTCGCCGCCGGCATTGGCGAGGCCGATGATCTTGGCCTTGGAGGCCTGCGCCTGCAGCAGGAACGAGGAGAAATCCGCGGTGTTGAGCGGGTGCTTGACACCGCCGAGCACTTTGCCGCCGTTGGCGGTGACGACCGCCGAAGTATCGCGCTCCAGCGCGTGGCCGAAGGCGTAGTCGGCGGTGAGGAAGAACCAGGTGTCGCCGCCTGCCTTGGTCAGTGCCTTGCCGGTGCCGTTGGCGAGCATGTAGGTGTCGAACGTGTAGGAGATCGTGTTGGCGTTGCAGGCCTTGCCGGTGAGATCGGCGGTCGCCGCGCCCGAGTTGAGCACGATCGAGTTCTTCTCCTTGGCAAGGTTGCTCACCGCCAGCGCGACGCCGGAGTTCGGCGTATCGGTGATGATGTCGACCTTGTCGTTGTCGATCCAGTTGCGCGCGATGTTGACGCCGACGTCAGGCTTATTCTGGTGGTCGCCGCTGACCACGTCGATCTTCCAGCCCTTGGCGCGTAGGCCGGAATCTTCCACCGCCATGTTGGCCGCGGCCACTGAATTCGGACCGCCGATGTCGGCATAGAGGCCCGACATGTCGTTCAGCACGCCGATCTTGACGTTCTTGTCCTGAGCAAAGGCAGGCGTAGCAAGGCCGAGTGCAGCGCAAGCGAGAAACACGGCGTGGCGCCGTGCGAGCGTCGTCGTCATGAGACATTCCCTCCACTGTCAATTTTTCCCGCAACGGCCCTCTTGTGGGGCCTTGTGCCGGTCGTTCGCGTTCCCGCTTACCCTTTCCTTGGACGAGCGGCAATCCGCATAAAGCCGGATGAACTGCGTCGAAGCGTCATCCTGCCGTCACTCTACTTGAGCGCGTCCGAGGTCAGCCTGAATTTCTGGATCCGCTTGCCTTCGACCTCGCCGGTGTAGACGTTGCCCTTCTGGTCGACCGCTATGACATGGAGCAGGGCGAACTGTCCCGCATTGCGGCCGCTATGGCCGAAGGTGCCGACCACGGTGCCGTCGTCGCGTTTGATGACGCGGACCTCGTTGTTGGCGCCGTCGGCGTTGAGCAGAAAGGCCTGCTTCGGATCGGGCCACAGCGCGAGATCGAACACGGCGCCGTCGCCGCGGGTGTTCTTCTCGTAGAACCATTCTCTGACGAAGGTGCCGTTCTTCTGGAAGACCTGGATGCGGTCCTGGCTGCGGTCGCAGACATAGACCAGCCCGTCATTGGCGATCTTGATGCAGTGCACGGGATTGCCGAACTGCTCCTGCACCGCGGCGCTTGGATCATATGGCGGCTGCTTGTCGTCGGTGGGGAGCTTGCCGTAGCCGCCCCAGTGCCGCTTGTAGGCCAGCGTGGTGGCGTCGAACACGATGACGCGGCGGTTGCCATAGCCGTCGGCGATGTAGAGCTCGTTGGCATCCTTGTCGATTGCCATCTCGGCGGGGCGGCCGAGCTGGGTGGTGTCGTTGCTGTTGGTGCGGGCTGCGATCTTGCCGATCTGGCCGAGATACTTGCCGTCGAGCGAGAACTTCAGGATCGCGCTGTCGTCATCGGCGTTGCCGCCGATCCAGACGAAGCCGCGTTCGTCGACCTCGATGCCGTGCTCGCGGCCGACCCATTGATAGCCGTCGCCGGGGCCGCCCCAGGCCCGCAGCAAATTGCCGTCGACATCGAATTCGAGCACCGGCGGTGCGGCCACGCAGCATTTCGCGCGCGGCGGGGTGAGGCTCGCCGCCTTCTCGCCATCGGTCAGCGAGCGCGGCCGGTGGACCACCCAGATATGTCCCTGCCAGTCGACGGTGATGCCGCCGACCTGGCCGATGATCCAGTTGTTCGGCAGCTGCTTGGGCCACGACGCGTCGACCGCGAAGGTCGGGACGTCACCGGCCCTGGCGGGCGTTGGCTGAGCAAAAAAGGCTGCTGATGCGATGCCGGCGGAGAGAAACAATCCGGACAGAATGGAGCGCGCGCGATTGAACGTCGGCGTCATGATGCCTCCCGAGATTTTTCTTGGCGGTGGTCCCGCTGCGGAGGGCAGTCAATCGCGGGGAGGGGAAGGAGTCAATCCGTCGCAGGCGCGTTGCGCGACCACTTGGCGTGCAGTATTAAGCTGCTATCTCAGGTAGCGAGGCCGAACGGATGCGTGGATGGTTGATCGGCATGGCGGCTTCGATGCTTTGCCTGAGCTCCTCGGCCGCTATTCCGATCGATTGCGCGACTGCGCCCAGCGTCAAATGCTTGGCGGCTGAAGTCTTCTTGCTCGCAAAGAAACTGCCACCTCGTGACGACAATCGAGCTCGCGTTGAATTCGCCGAGCAGGAATTGGCTGACAATGACCTCAAAACTGCTCTCGATTACGTGATTTCAGACAATCCCGATCCGGCGCCTTGGGAAGATATCGATTGGATTGCGCGCGCGGGCCGCTTCGCTGACGCTCTTGAGACCGCGAGGCAGCGAAAGTCGACGGTGGATCGGCTCGGGGGATTGCTTGCCGTTGCCTCGCGCCTCGCGGAGGAGAAAGACGCGGCGCAGGCGCGGGAGATTGTCGAGGGCGTCGAACGGGAATTGCCGTCGATCGCAGGTGACAGCGATGAAGACGCGCAGGCCATCCCCGCACTTGCTGGAAAGGTATGGGCCGGCCTCGGACAGCCCGATCGCACCTTGCGCCTTGTCGGCGGTCGCGGTGCGAGAACAGTTGATTGGTTGCTGGTGATCGCCAACACGTACCCGGCAGCGACAGGTTGGCGCGAGGAGGCGTGGCGTGAAGCCGAACGTCTCGACGAGCCCTTTGCTCTGGAGCAGTTGCTGCGCGATGCACTGAGGCGCGGCGATCTGGCTGAAATTTCTCAAGCCGCACAGCGCGCCGGCAAAGGTGGTCGATCGCTTTGCGAACAGCGATGCTCAGCCGTCGGCAGTGATCGCGCTCGCGGACGCTTTTCTCGCCGTCGGATCACCTGATCCTGCCGCAAGGCTGGTCGAGCCGTGGCCGCGATGGGTGAGCGGCAAGGACGACATCGCTCAATTCAATATTGTCAATGCGCTGATCCCGGTGCTGGCGTGGCTAGCACGGGATCGTGACGTCGAGACGGCCGCCGCTGCGGTGAGCAATTCCGCACGTCGCAGCCAGTGCTTCAGCAAGGCCGCCGATGAATATGCCCGGCTCGGACGTCGCGATCTTGTCGAAAAGCGCGATGCGGAAGCCATGACGCTTGCGATGTCGTCGCCCACCGGAGATCAGAAGCTGCAATGGCAGCATGACGCGGCTCTGAACAATCTGGCGCTTGCGCGCGCGGGGCGCGGCGACGTCATTGGCGCGGTCGCCGCCGCCGTCAAGCTTGGCGACGATGCAAAGGTCCGCGAAACGATATCTTATGTCGTCAGGCGCGCGATCGACACCGGCCACGGGGCGGCAGCCGCGCCGGCGATCGAGGCGCTCGAACAGCGCGCGGGGGCTGTGCAGGACGCGCCCTTGCTGCTCGCTGCAGCCAATGCCCGTTACACGACCGGCGACGAAGGCCGGGCGCGCGACGGTCTTTCGCAACTCCTGGCGATGGCCCGGCTCGTCGGCAACGACGCCGGCCTCGCGGCAGAATTGGCGTGGCGGCTAGACGGAGCGGGTAAGCCGGAGAGAATCATCACCATCGTGGACAAATTCGGCGTGACCGATCCGAGCGCGATCGATCATCTGGTCGAAGTCATCAGGCCGTTGTCGCCGGCCGTCGCCGTCCAACTCGTTGGCCGGCAAGTCGAGGTCTGGCGTCAGATCGCGGATCTGGCCAACATAGGTGTTCAGCTTGCGTCCGATGCAAAGTAGATCGGGAGGAGCTTGTGCGCCCATTCACGCCGGCGGCTGGAAACTCCGCAGCGTGCGCGCCTTGTAGTCGTAGAGCTTGCCGGTTTCGGTCCACGCCGGCGAACACATCGGCACGATGAATTCGGCGGCCATGTCGGGCGTGTCCAGCGTCATCGGGTCTTCGCCGGGAAACACCTGTGCGCGCATCCGGGTGCGGATCGGCCCGGGGCTGAACAGATTGACGCGCAGCGCCGTGTTGGCGGTCTCGTTGGCCCAGGAGCGCACCAGCGCATCCAGCGCGGCCTTCGAGGCGGCATAGGGGCCGAGATAGGCGTTGGCCTTGTGCGCCACGCCTGACGTGACGAACACCGCACGGCTGGCGTCGGACTGCCGAAGCAGCGGGTCCATGCAGCGGATCAGCTGGAAATTCGCGGTGACGTTGATCGCGAACACGTCGTTCCAGGGCTTCAATTCGATGTGGCCGAGCGGCGAGGACGGGCCGGCGGTGCCGGCATTGCCGACGAGGATGTCGAGCTTGCCGTGGCGCTCATGCAGCGCGAGCCCGAGCCGCGCGATGCCGTCGTAATCGGTGAGCGAGAGCGGCACCAGCGTGGCGCTGCCGCCGTCCTTGCGGATCTCGTCGTCGAGCTCTTCCAGCCCTCCTTGCGTGCGCGCCACTGCCACGACATGCGCGCCGGCCTTGGCCAGCGCGACGGATGTCGCATAGCCGATCCCGCGCGAGGCGCCGGTCACGAGGGCAATACGGGAGGCGAGGGGTTTTGTCATGTCTGTCCGTCCGTGTCTGGCGGCGGGTATTACAGACGGAAATGGCCGGGACAAGCCCGGCCATGACGGAATTCTGCGCTCTCGGTTCTAGGGGCCTGGCCCCTGGTCCACATTGTCGCTGTTGGTTCCTTTGCCCGAGCTATCCGGGGACAGCTTCAGGCCCTGGCGGAAGGCAAACACGATGAAGCCAACCAGCAGCACCCCACAGAGGATGCCGATGATCGGCTGCATAGCGTGCGCCGTCAGCTCGCCTCGGCCAGCAGCGAGAGCTGGCGCGGCGGGGCCTCGGTTTCGCTCTGGTCGGTGAGGTGGGTCGGGTAGGCGCCGGTGAAGCAATGGTCGGCGAATCTCGGATTGGCCGGGTCGCGCCCTTCATACCCCATCGCGCGGTACATGCCGTCGATCGACAGGAAGGCGAGCGAGTCGGCGCCGATGATGTCGCGCATCTCCTCGAGCGAATGGGTCGCGGCGAGCAGGCCGCCGCGATCCGGCAGGTCGATGCCGTAATAGTCGGGGTAGAGGATCGGCGGCGAGGCGAGGCGGAAATGCACCTCGCGGGCGCCGGCATCGCGCATCATGCGCACGATCTTCTTCGAGGTGGTGCCGCGCACCAGCGAGTCGTCGATCAGGATGATGCGCTTGCCTTCGATCGCGGCGCGGTTCGCCGAATGCTTCATGCGCACGCCGAGCTCGCGCACGGTCTGGGTCGGCTGGATGAAGGTGCGGCCGACATAGTGGTTGCGGATGATACCGAGCTCGAACGGCACGCCGGAATACTGGCTGTAGCCGCGACCGCGGCGGGCACGCCGGAATCCGGCACCGGCACCACGACGTCGACCTCGGGATGGCTCTCGCGCGCGAGCTGGGCGCCGAACGCCTTGCGCACGTCGTACACCGAGCGGCCGCCGACGATCGAATCCGGCCGCGCGAAATAGATGTACTCGAAGATGCAGGGCCGCGCCGGCTTCGGCGGGAACGGCTTGTGGCTGTGCGCCCCCCGCTCGTCGAACACGATGATCTCGCCGGGCTCGATGTCGCGGACATACTTCGCGCCGATCATGTCGAGCGCGCAGGTCTCCGAGGTCAGGATCGGATGGCCGTCGAGATCGCCGAGCACCAGCGGACGGATGCCGAGCGGATCGCGGGCGCCGACCAGCTTCTTGTTGGTCAGCGCGACCAGCGCATAGGCGCCCTCGATGGTGCGCAGCGCCTCGATGAAACGGTCGATGAAGCGGGTGCGCTTGGACTGCGCCACGAGATGCAGGATCACCTCGGTGTCGGTGGTCGACTGCATCATGGCGCCGCCCTTGACCAGCTCACGGCGCAGGGTGAGGCCGTTGGTCAGGTTGCCGTTATGGCCGACCGCGAAGCCGCCGGCGCTGAGTTCGGCGAACAGCGGCTGCACGTTGCGCAAGATGGTGCCGCCGGTGGTGGAGTAGCGGACATGGCCGACCGCGGCGTTGCCGGGCAGGCGATCGATCACCTCGCGGCGGGAGAAGGCATCGCCGACCAAGCCGAGGCGGCGTTCGCTGTGGAAGCGGCCGCCGTCGAAGGAGACGATGCCGGCGGCCTCCTGGCCGCGGTGTTGCAGGGCGTGGAGGCCGAGCGCGGTGATCGCGGCGGCCTCGGGGTGGCCGAAGACGCCGAACACGCCGCATTCCTCGCGGAGCGTGTCGCCATCGAGATCGGGGTGGTATCTGAGATCGTTGTCCCGGAGGTGGTCTTGTCGAAGATGGTCCTGCATTTCGATCGGGCCCAGGTCGAGATCCATTTGGGCGGCGTGATCGGAAGAGGGTTTGCATCTCGTTCATCGCCTCTCGTAAGGGGCCCAAATAAGTTATCGGCCCGCGGGTTTCTCGATCAGCTTTTTCAAGCTGTCACGCGCAGGTTTGCTATAGCCATCGCCCGACGCCGGCGTTGCCTGATCGTTGGTATCAGCCGCAGAATCGTCGTCCGGCTTATTCTTCTTGAACTTCTTTAAGATGGTGTTCTCGGGGTCGTCAGGCAAGAGCGCCATCAGCCAATCCCCGGTTCCCTGCAGCACCACCCGGGATTTCGCGCCGGTCACCCAATCGGGCCGCTGCTTGTCCGGAACCAGCCAGGTGAAGAACATGAACGCCACGACCACGATCAGGAGGCCACGGGCGAGCCCGAACAGGAAGCCGAGGGTGCGGTCGAGCGCGCCGATCCGGGAATCCAGGATCATGTCCGAGATTCGCACCGTGATGATCGAGACCACGATCAGCGTACCGATAAAGACGCCGGCCACCACGACCACGGCCGCGACCGTGTCGTTATTGAAGTAAGTCTTGGCGGTCGGCAGCAGCTTCGAGAAAGCATACAGCGTGACCAGGGCTGCGGCGCCCCAGGCCGCGATCGACAGGATCTCGCGCATGAAGCCGCGCACCATGGCAAGCAGGCCCGAGATCAGCATCACGCCGAGCAGGACGAGATCAAGTATCGTTATGGGCATCGGCTGGTCAGGTCCGCTGGTACGTTTGGGTCCGCTGTTAAGGGCTCGCGAATCGGCAAAGTCGGTGCCGTCCTAACTGAGGCGCATCGGGGGCATTCGGCAAGGCCGCAACACCACCAGTCCCGCGCGGCGGATGTATAGCGGCGGGGGGCTGATACGTCACGCCTGCTTTAGCTGGTCTCGCGACGGAATCGGGCCGGTGTGGCATTTTTCTCAACCGCATCAGCGCCCCTGGAGCCGCCCTGGTCGTCCCTCGGTGCGGCCCGGCCACCTCGGGGCGTGCCGCGCGCGGCAATCTCGGCGACCAGCGTGGTCAGATTGCCGACGCTGTTCAGCGCGAGCCCGCTATCGCCGCCACCATCGCCGCGGGCCGATTCGGGCAGGATGGCGCGGCCAAAGCCGAGCTTGAGGGCCTCTTTCAGCCGGGCCGGGGTCTGCGCCACCGGGCGGATCGCGCCGGATAGCGAAATCTCGCCGAAATAGACCGCGTCCGTAGGCAACGGCGCATTCACCAGCGAGGAGACCAGCGCGGCCGCCGCGGCGAGGTCCGCGGCCGGCTCCTGGATGCGCAGGCCGCCCGCGACATTGAGATAGACGTCATGTCCGGACAATTTGACGCCGCAATGCGCTTCCAGCACCGCCAGCACCATCGACAGCCGGCTCGGATCCCAGCCGACCACGGCGCGGCGCGGCGTACCGAGCGAGGTCGGCGCCACCAGCGCCTGCAACTCGACCAGCACCGGGCGGGTGCCCTCGATGCCGGCGAACACCGCGGTACCGGGGCTGCCGAGCTCGCGTTCGGAGAGGAACAATTCCGAGGGGTTAGTGACCTCGCGCAGGCCGAGCCCGGTCATCTCGAACACACCGATCTCGTCGGTCGCACCAAAGCGGTTCTTCGCCGAGCGCAGGATGCGGAACTGCTGCGAGCCTTCGCCCTCGAACGACAGCACCGCATCGACCATGTGCTCGACCACGCGGGGGCCGGCGATCTGGCCGTCCTTGGTCACATGCCCGACCAGGATGATCGTTGCCCCTGTCTTCTTGGCGAAGCGAATGAGGGCCTGCGCCGAGGCGCGGACCTGGGTCACCGTGCCGGGCGCGGATTCGACCGTGTCGGTCCACATGGTCTGGATCGAGTCGATCACGATCAGGCGCGGCACCGCGCCTTCCGACAGCGTCGAGACGATGTCCTCGACCGAGGTTTCGGAGGCGAGCTGCACCGGCGCGTCCGCGAGCCCGAGCCGCTCGGCGCGCAGCCGCACCTGAGCGACCGCCTCTTCGCCGGAGATGTAGACCGCGCGATGGCCGGCGCGCGCCATCATGCTGGTGGCCTGGGTCAGCAGCGTGGATTTTCCGATGCCGGGATCGCCGCCGACCAGGAGCACTGAGCCGCGGACGAAGCCGCCGCCGGTGACGCGGTCGAGCTCGGCCATGCCCGACGACAGCCGCGGCGCGTCCTGGGTTTTGCCGGACAGCGATTCCAGCGCGAACGTCCGCCCCTTGCGCTTGCTGCGGATCGAGACCGGCACCGAGCCCGTGGTGTCTTCCTCGGCCAGCGTGTTCCACTCGCCGCAGGAATCGCACTTGCCCTGCCAGCGATTATACGCCGCGCCGCAGTTCTGGCAGACGAAGGAGAGGGATGATTTGGCCATGGAGCAGGTGAGTCGCGCTATTGCCCATGATGCATAGCACGGTTCGGCCGGCGCGCACGATCCAACGAAGACGGAGCGCCTGATCGGACGACAGGCTCAGCGAGAGAAGACCCGCGTTCCGGCCGGCCATCGCGGCTTGTCTCCCACCGGGCTGGCGCCGATCTTCCCATCCGACGCCGCCCCAGAGCACGTCGACGGCACCAAGCTCTCCTCCGATATCACGGACGTAAAACACGTTCGGCTTGGCGTTGATCTCCAGAGGGCCGCCGTTGCCGTTGGGCTGCTGCTTCAACGCGCACCACACGTCGGCCAGCCTGCTCTCGTGGCTCTGACCGAGCCTGGCGAGGATGTCCTTGTCGCTTGCCGCGGCGCTCAGCACATAGGTTTGCAACGATGCGCCGCCGCTATCGTCCTCGACCTTGTCGGTGAAGCGGCGCGCGAAGGTCGCACCCAACCAGGAGATTTTCACTGGCGCGCTCGACGCGATGTCCTCCTTGAAATGTTCCCGTGCGACGAACTTTTCAGCATGAGGGATAGCCGAGGTCGATGACGGATCGGACGGTTCCTCGGTTTTCGGCCGCAGCGCGCACGCCACGCGGTCAATGGCGACAGCCGAACCCGGTTGGCCCGATTTCGTATCGTCTGCGGCGACGCTCAAGGCTTGTGCTATGAGAAAGAAGGCCAATGACAGCGTGAGGCTTAACTGGCGCATCTTGTTGTCCCCGAGTCCGCTGTGTTCGCGGAGACAAGGTAAACCGCATCCTGCAGATGTAAATTAAAGATCGGGTTTCTGGTTAAGGATAAAAAGTGAATTCAACTACAACGCGAATTTGAATCAAATGCGCGGCTGCCCGATCGACGGCCGCACTCAAACGCGGATGTCTCGGCCCGACAACAGCAGCGGCGAATTCTCGCGCGGCGCCAAACCCGTCGGCAAAGCCCGGCAGCATCTTGCCTGCGCTCGCAGCGGATCGGTCCAGCTCCAGCGAACGCGCCAGGACGGATTGTTCGTGTAGGCCGGAATTCGCCAGACCCAGATCGTCTCGTAAACGCTGTCCCCGAAGTGTTCGACATCGGGCTTTGCTGTGGGCCAGAGGGCCGCACCGGCAATGGCGAACGTGACGGCCGCCGCAGTCGTGATCATCATCTTGCGCATCGCGCTTCTGCCTTTCCCGCCTGTCGCGGGTTCTGACAACCCGCGACTGCCAATGCTTCGACTTGCGATCCTGAATCCGTCAGGTCGACGTCAGCCGCTGAGGTGTGCGCTCGATTGCCCACCATGTGTCGCCTGACTCTCGGGATTCGCATCCGGGTCGTCGATCAATCCCGTGATGCCTGCTGGAGCAAAGTTCTTGTCCGCAAACGATCGAGTGCACGCAATGAAGTTGTCATAAGCGCAGTCGCCGGATGGTGGCAATCCGGATAACAACGGGAGGCGAGCGCTAAACAAGGCTCTTTCGGCGTACACCCCGCCAGGTGCGCAGAGCGCCCCGTAGAATTACGATATCCCTGCGAGGATAGTCGTGTTCGTTGCGTCGAAATCCATTTGCGCAAGGCTTGGTCTGCGCAGTCGATGTGAGCTGGAGGCCGCGATTCTACGACGTCATTGCCGACCACAGCAACGCCGTGCCTGCCGCCAGCATGATGCCGTCCATGATCAGACGAAACGATTCTGGCTTCATTTGCAGCACGAAGCGCTTGGCGATGAAGGCGCCGGCCATCAGCGAGGCGCCGGCGACCAGGCCCTTCAGCGCGATGTCGGGTGTCAGCGCGCCGAACCGCTCGAAGGTCACCGACTTGCTGACGTAGAGCCCGAGCGAGCTTGCCGCTTCGGTGGCGAGGAACGCGCCCTTGCTGAGGCCGTAAAACAAAAACAGCGGCACGCTGAGCGGACCGGTCGAGGCCACGATGCCGGTGAGATAGCCGATCAGCGCGCCGCCGATCATCAGATGCCAGAGATTGGCTTTCAGTCTGTGCTGCGCCAGCCAGTGCCGCACCGGTACCATGGCGATCAGGAACACGCCGATCGCGATGTCGACCGCGCGCGAGGGCAAAGCGAGCAGGGTGCGCGCGCCAAGGGCTGCGGCCGGAATGCCGGTGACCGAGTAGGCGGCGCAGGCGCGCCAGTTGACCTCGCGCCACCAGGCCAGGATCCGCGACAGATTGGCCATCACGGCCGCGACCGCCATGATCGGCACCGCCTGCTTCGGCCCGTACTGATAGACCAGCACCGGCATCAGCATGATCGACGAGCCGGTGCCGACGATGCCCGAGATGGTGCCGGCGACGAGGCCGACGATGAGGACGAACAGGAAGCCCACGCGCACTCCGGGACGTGATCCGAGCCACGCCGATGCGTGCCTCGAAGGCGAAGGCTCAGTGTGACCTCACGATTCGAGACGGCGCAAGGGCGCCTTGAACCAGGGAAGTGTGTCGTCGCGCGCCGCGTCAGTATTTCGCGACGACCGGGCCGCCAAAGCGGTAGTTGACGCGCACCGTCACCATGTCGACGTCCTGGCGGATGCGTTCGTCATGACCGCCTCCGGCTGCACCCGGTCCGCCACATCCGGCCGCATTCGCGTGCATGTCGCGAGAATGCGAGAGTATGACTCGCCGGCGGAGCCACATGTTCGATGTCGTCCCGGCGAAGGCCGGGACCCATCACCACCAATGGTTATTGTTGTGCGACATTGAAACGACGAGTCCCGTTCACACCACACGCTGCGGCGTATGGGTCCCGGCCTGCGCCGGGACGACGGCGTGGATGGGGGCACGCGCGCAAACATATCGATCACCTCAGAACCACCCACGCCGGCGCGTGATCGCTGGCGCCTTCCTCGCCACGAACGTCCCGGTCGACGCCGGCTTTCGCGAGCCGTGCCGCCACGTCGGGGCTGAGCAGGAGATGATCGAGCCGGAGGCCTGCATCGCGCGGCCAGCGCTGGCGCTTGTAGTCCCAGAAGGTGAACATCGGCGCATCCGGATGCAGTGTGCGGAGCGCATCGCACCAACCCTGATCGACCAGCGCCTTGAACGCGGCGCGGCTCTTCGGCTGGATCAGCGCGTCCTTGTCCCAGGAGCGGGTCGGATAGATGTCGAGAGGCGTCGGCGCGACGTTGTAGTCGCCGGCGAGCACCACGGGGACCTCCTGCTTGAGCAGCTTGGCGGCGTGGGCGCGCAGCCGCTTGAACCACGCCAGCTTGTAATCGAATTTCGGGCCGGGCTGCGGATTGCCGTTCGGAAGGTAAAGGCTGGTCACGACGATGCCGCGCACCGCGGCCTCGATATAGCGCGCCTCATGGTCGTCGCGGTCGTCGGGCAGGGCGGTGCGGATCAAGACCGGCTCGGCCTTGCGCGCGAGGATGGCGACGCCGTTCCAGGTCTTCTGTCCCTGCCACACCGCGCCGTAACCGGCTTTCTCGAGCGCGGCTGCGGGAAATTCGGCGTCGCCGGCTTTCAACTCCTGCAAGCTGACAACGTCGGGCCTGGCCGATTTCAGCCAGCGCAGCAGGTTCGGCAGCCGGCGGTTGACGTTGTTGATGTTGAAGGTCGCGATCTTCATGCGCAATCGCGAACCTCGATCGCGTCAGGTGGACGGTGCCGTTGGCGCGGCGGCAGGCAATGGCGGCGGCGCAGCAGCGGCCGCTTCTGTCGGCAAGGCCGGAGGTGCCACTTGCGTGGCGGCCGGC
Organism: Bradyrhizobium sp. JR3.5; assembly: GCF_054057015.1. Classification (NCBI taxonomy): domain Bacteria; kingdom Pseudomonadati; phylum Pseudomonadota; class Alphaproteobacteria; order Hyphomicrobiales; family Nitrobacteraceae; genus Bradyrhizobium; species Bradyrhizobium sp. JR3.5. The sequence goes on along the minus strand of NZ_JBSRYV010000001.1, from coordinate 2,561,726 downwards.
TCGCTCTTCTCAGTCGCAGCGTCGCTTGTCGCGGCGACGGCATCGCCGCCCTTGTAGATGCGCACGAAGCGGCGGCCGAGGCTGGTCAGCACCTCGTAGCCGATGGTGCCGAAATGATGCGCGAGCTCGTCGACCGTGATGCCTTCGCCGATCAGCGTCACCATGTGGCCGCGCCGCACGGCATTCTTGTCGAGATCGGTGACGTCGACCGCGATCAAATCCATCGAGACGCGGCCGGCGATCGGGCAGCGCTTGCCGGCGACCACGACCTCGGCGCCACGGGTGCCGTCATTGGCGCTGGCGGCGCGGAAATAGCCGTCCGCATAGCCCGCGGAGACGATCGCAAGCCGGGTCGGCCGGCGCGCGGTCCAGGTGCCGCCATAGCCGACGGTCTCGCCGCGATCGATGTTGCGGATCTGCACGATGCGCGCCTTGAGGTCGACCACCTGCTGCATCGGGTTGTCGGCCTCCGGCGTCGGGTTGACGCCGTAGAGCGCGCAGCCCGGCCGCACCATCTCGAACTGGAATTGCGCGCCGAGGAACACGCCGGAGGAGTTAGCTAGCGAGGCCGGCACGCCGGTGAACAGGCTCGCGATCTCGCGGAAGCTCGCAAGCTGTTTGGCGTTGGCGGGGTTGTTGAGCAGTTCGGCGGAGACGAGGTGGCTCATCACCAGCGTGATGCCGTGATCGCCGGCATTGATCCGCGGGATGATGCCTTGGGCTTCGCTGACCGTCAGCCCGAGCCGGTTCATGCCGGTGTCGATATGGATGGCGGCGCCGCCGGACCAGCCGGAGCGGCGGCAGAACACGTCCCATTCGGCGAGCTCGTTGAGATCGCCGATGACAGGCTTGCAGTCGATCTTCGCGTAGGCGTCGCCGGTCTGCTGGAAGAAGCCGCCGAGCGCATAGACGGTCGCCTGCGGAACGGCCGCGCGCACCACGGCGGCCTCCTCGACGGTGGCGACGAAGAAGGTCTTGCAGCCGGCCTTGGCCAGCGCCCGCGACACCTGCTCGGCGCCGCAGCCATAGGCATTGGCCTTGACCACGGCGGCGCATTCCGCCGGGACCGCGGTCTTCTCGAGCTTGCGCCAGTTGGCGATGATGGCGTCGAGGTCGACGGTGAGGATGCCGGTGGCGGTCGGATGGGCCGCCAGCAAACTGGCTTCGGGCGTCAGCTGCGATTTCGCGTCGGTCACGATGTTCATGGCTCAGTTGTACAAGCGGGACCAGCGGCCTTCAACTGTGCCCCACCGTTAGTAGGAGGGGGGGCGGTCCGGGACCAGTCCGTCCGATGCGAGATCGCCGAACCGGGTGACACTGGCTTCGAAGTGCAGCTCGACGGTGCCGGTCGGACCGTGGCGCTGCTTGCCGATGATGACTTCGGCCTTGCCGAGCGCGCGCTCCATTTCGGCTTGCCAGGTGGCGTGCTCCGGGGTGCCGGGCCGCGGTTCCTTGTTCGCGAGATAGTATTCTTCGCGGTACACGAACATCACGACGTCGGCGTCCTGCTCGATCGAGCCGGATTCGCGCAGGTCCGAAAGCTGGGGCCGCTTGTCGTCGCGGTTTTCGACCTGGCGCGAGAGCTGCGACAGCGCGATCACGGGGACGTTGAGCTCCTTCGCCAGTGCCTTCAAATTGGTGGTGATCTCGGTGATTTCCTGCACGCGGTTGTCGTTGCCGCGCTTGCCCGAGCCCTGCAACAGCTGGATGTAGTCGATCACGATCAGGTCGAGACCCTTCTGCCGCTTGAGGCGGCGGGCGCGCGCGGTGAGCTGCGAGATCGAGAGACCGCCGGTTTCGTCGACGTAGAACGGCAGCGACTGCAACTCGATCGAGCAGTCGCGGATCTTCTCGAAATCGAGCTCGGAGATACCGCCGCGCCGGATATGGCTGGAGGGAATGCCGGTGCGTTCGGCGAGAATACGGGTAGCGAGCTGTTCGCCGCTCATTTCGCAGGAGAAGAAGCCGACCGCGCCGCCGTTCACCGCCTTGGTGGTGCCGTCGGCCTGCACCTCGGGGACATAAGCCTTGGCGATGTTGTAGGCGATGTTGGTGGCGAGCGAGGTCTTGCCCATGCCGGGACGGCCGGCGAGCACGATCAGGTCGCTCGGCTGCAATCCACCCATCTTGGTGTCGAGGTCGCGCAGCCCCGTCGAAATGCCGGACAGTTTGCCGTCGCGCTGGAACGCCTTGGCCGCCATGTCGACGGCGACCGTGAGCGCATCCGCAAAGCGCTGGAAGCCGCCATCGTAGCGGCCGGTCTCGGCGAGGCTGTAGAGCTGTCGTTCGGCGTCTTCGATCTGCGCGCGCGGGGCAAAATCGACGGGTGCGTCGTAGGCGACGTTGACGATCTCCTCGCCGATCTGGATCAGGTTGCGGCGCAGGCTGAGATCATAGACGGTACGCCCGTAGTCCTGTGCGTTGATGATGGTGGTCGCTTCGGCAGCGAGTCGGGCGAGGTATTGGTTGACCGTCATGCCGCCGAGGTCCAGCTCGGCAGGCAGGAACGTTTTCAAGGTTACGGGATTTGCGACCTTGCCCATCCGGATCAGACTGCCGGCCGTTTCATAGATCTGCTGGTGGATGGCTTCGAAGAAGTGCTTCGCCTCCAGAAAATCGGAGACCCGGTAGAAGGCGTCGTTGTTGACCAGTATCGCGCCGAGCAGCCCCTGTTCCGCTTCGATGTTGTGCGGCGCACTCCGATAGGTCGGGGACGCGGCGTCGGGCGCGAGCTTGTGGACGTTCGAATCAATCAAGGCCATGGACGAGCTTATTCTTCTGATTTCGTCGTTACTGAGATTTTCGGCTGTGGGCCGCGATCAAGCGCCAGCCCGGCACGAAGCGAAAGGACGGATGTTTCTTATGCACGATTCACACAACGCAATGTGTGAATCCGGGAGGGCCGGATGCATTCCGCTTGACGGGGATTCGGTCGAAAGGAGGGGAGCGCGACCGATCTAAGATGTGGTCGGCAAAAATTCGGGGCGGCCTGAACCTTTTACCGGGCTGCCGCGCCCAACTGACGGCGAGGTTGGTGCTGGTCTCGGTTCCTCAGACCAGGATGAGGAAAGCCAGCGCGATCAAGGCGGCCGCGACGCCAGTTGCGATCAAGGCGTAGTCGGTTACGAGGTCGCGCTGCGGGTCCAACATCGTCTGGTGCGGTTCTCGGGTCATTCGGGACCACTACGACAGCCCGGAACAGACCTCTGTGAAGCAGATCACATCTGCCGCTTTTTTCTTTGCGGCGGCTTCGCGGGAACGACCCGGCGGATTCCGGGTTGTCTTCGCTCAGGGAAGATACGGCGACGATGGCTCGAGAGTTTCAGACAGTGCGACTTGGACTTGGCCTTGGGCTTGCCCGGGCAGGCGGCGTGGACCGCCGCTGGCTGGCGTCGCTTGTCGAAGCCATGGAGCAGGCGGCGCGACCGGAGGTCCGGAACGTTCCTTGCGACGTCAGCCTGATTTCGGCCGCGGCGGGCTCACCTGGCGCGCCCGGCGCCGACCTTCGCCCATTGCGGCTCGGCCTACAGCCTGCGCAACTAACGGTACCCGTTCTTTCAGGCCTATTCGCCGGCGAGTTGCAGCCGGGGTTTTGCAGCGCCGGCTTCCTTGAGCCGGAGGCGGCCTTCCTCGCGCCCGATATAGTCGCGGGTCATCGGCACGATGCCCTGACGCTTGGTCAGCTGCAGCTGGAAATTCATCATGTTCTGCACCCGGAACGACATCTCCGAGGCGGCCAGATAGAATTCCCACATCCGGGCAAAGGTCTCGTCGTAGAGCCGCACGGCTTCCTCGCGCCGCGCCATGAAGCGGTCGCGCCACGCCTTCAGGGTCTCCGCATAGTGCAGGCGCAGGATCTCCATGTCGCAGATCAGCAGTCCGGCCTTCTCGATCGCCGGCATGACCTCGGAGAGCGCCGGAATATAGCCGCCGGGGAAGATGTATTTCCGGATCCAGGGGCTGGTGACATCGGGACCGGTCGAGCGGCCGATCGAGTGCAGCAGCATGACGCCGTCATCGCTCAGCAACTCGGCGCAGCGCTTGAAGAAGGTTTCGTAAAAGGCGACCCCGACATGCTCGAACATGCCGACCGACACGATGCGGTCGAACGGGCCGGGGATGTCGCGGTAGTCCTGCAGCAGGAAACGCGCCGAATGCGCCAGGTTCTTCTCCGCCGCCCGGGCGTTAGCGATCTGCAGCTGTTCGGTCGACAGCGTGACGCCGGTGACGTCGGCGCCGCTCATCTCGGCGAGATAGAGCCCCAGTCCGCCCCAGCCGGAACCGATGTCGAGGACGCGGTCGCCGGGCTTGATCAGGAGTTTTGCGGCGAGGTGGCGCTTCTTGGCGAGCTGGGCGTCGTCCAGCGTCGCGTCCGGCGTCTCGAAATAGGCGCAGCTGTATTGCTTGTCAGCATCGAGGAAGAGGGAATAGAGGCGGCCGTCGAGGTCGTAATGGCGGGCGACATTGCTCCGGGACCGGCCGCGCACATTGAGCTGCTGGGCGCGCCGCCCGAGGAAACGAACCCAGGCCTGCATCCTGGCAAAGTTCGGCAACATGGCCGCCTGGCCCATCAGGACAGCCAGCACGTCGGCGATGGTGCCTTGCTCCACCACGAAGGTGCCGTCCATGAAGGCTTCGCCGAGGTAAAGCTCGGGATCGACCAGAATGCGCAGTTCGGCGGCCCTGGTCATGAACCGTGCGGCGACGGGAATGCCCGTGCCGTCACCACAGGTGAATTTGGCGCCGCTCGCGGTCGTGAACATGATCGAACCGCGGCGGATGAAGCGCCCCAAGAAAAATCGCAACAATCGGTCCATCGAAGCACCAACGGAACGGCAAGCTGCACACTGACACCACTGGAGCTGATCACTCCAATGTGTCCCCGAGCTAAACATAGGCAGGGAATTGGATCGCGCTATTGCGTTGTGCTCAAAGCCGATATTCCAAAATGTGACAATTGCGTGGATGCGTCACGCGCGCGCTTCCATTCGCGGGATAATCGGCTAAAAGGTGACCGCCGCGGCCGATCCATGAGGCGCAGGCGGCGATTTTTCCGGAATCTGGAGACTTAAGGAATGGTGAGCCGAGCCCTCAGTCTGGCGACGGTGACGCTTCTGATTGGCTGCCTGTCGGCCGTCTCAGCGCAAGCGCAAAACCTCGAGGCCGGCAAAAGCCCCTCCCAGATCTTCGCCAACACCTGCACGGCCTGCCACAAGAGCCCGCGCGGTCTCTTGAAGACCGTGCCGGCCGGCTCGCTGCCGGGCTTCCTGCGCCAGCACTACACGACGTCGAGCGACATGGCCGGCGTGCTGGCGTCCTATCTGATCTCGAACGGCGCCAACGATCCGCGCTACCAGGCCAAGGATCAGCCCAAGGGGGCCAAGGGCCGGGACGGCCGCCAGGAGGCAAACCAGTCTCCGGAGCAGCCGGCCGAGCGCCCGTCGCGCCGGCAGCATCAGGGGGCGGCGCCGCAGGAAGGGGCCAAGGAAGGTGCGAGGGAAGCCGCGAAGCCCGACGCCGACGGTTTGAATTCCGAAGCACGTCCCGCCCACCGCGGCCGGCGCATGGCGCGTCCGAGCGAGACGCCTGATGGTGCCAAGCCGGACGACGGCCAGACCCCGCAAGCCGCGGGCGAGGGCAAACCGTCGCGCCAGAAACACGGCCGTCGCGGCAAGCCGGTCGAGGAGCCGAAGTCGGACGAGGCGCCCAAGGGCGAGGCGGCGGGCGACGAGCCCAAATCCCAGACCGCCGTCAAGCGCGAAGACAAGGGTGAGGCCGAGAAGCCGGCGAAGCCAGCCAGCCAGCCCGATACGGCCAAGGTCGATGTGCCCAAGGTCGATGCGCCCAAGAGCAATGCGGGCGGCGAGCCGGCTGCCATGCGATCCGACCCGGTTCCGCAGGTCACGCCCGCGGCTCCCGCCGCTTCCCCTGCGCCCGAGCCTGCCGCTGCCGCATCGCCCGCGCCCGCCGCGCCCGCCAGTAACCGCGGCCGCGCCGCCGCCGCCGCCCCCGACGACGCCAGGCTCCGGTCCGCCGGAAGCGCCGACCTCGAAGTAATCGCCAGCGCCGGGCCGTGAGGTCCGGCGTTATCATTTGACTGCCACTAGAGTAAAACTCTAGAGTATTGATCTAATAGGAAGGGAGAGCCGGGGGTGAGTACGGCACGCGACGATCTCTTGGCGGCGGGACTGGCGGTGTTCGACCGCGACGGGTTCGAGGGCGCGACGGTGGCCGAGATCCGCTCCCGTGCCCGCGCGTCCAACGGCAGCTTCTTCCACTTCTTCACCTCGAAGAAGCAGCTCGCCGGAACCCTGTTCCTGGAGATCCTGCAGGCCTATCACGCCGCGATCATCACCGCGGTCAACGACACGCACGGCGCTGCCGAAGGCGTCGCGCGGCTGATCCGTGCCCACCTCGATTGGGTCGTGACCTTCAGGCGCGAGGCGCGCTTCCTGTTCGAGATTTCGCGCAGCGAGTGGAGCGAGGAGGTGCGCGGCGCGCAGCGCACCGAGAACTCGCGGCTCACTGATGGCATCGAGCGCTGGCGCGCGCCGCTGCTCGCGCGCGGCGAGTTGCTGCCGATGAGCGCGACACTGTTCTTCAGCCAGATCATCGGGCCGGCGCAGATCTTTTGCCGCGCCTATCTGTCGGGCCGCCATCCGGGTGATCCGCGCGAACAGGTCGAGACGCTGATCGCCTGCGCGATCCGCGCGGTGGTTGCACCAGGTGCGCAGGAGCGAGCAGGAGGGACGTCATGAGCGAGATCGATCCGGACTTTGCGCCGATTGCGACGCGAATTCGCGACAATGTCGGCCGTCAGGGCTTCATGGGTCTTGTCGGTGCTGAGGTGGCCGAGCTGTCGCGCGGCGCGTGCACGCTCGCGGTCGACCGCCGGCCGGAGCTGTTGCAGCAGCACGGCCTGTTTCACGGCGGGGTGACGGCGTTCCTGGTCGACAACGCCGCCACGATTGCGGCGGCGACGTCGCGTGGCCAGCCGGCGCTGACGGCCGAGTACAAGCTGAACCTGCTGTCGCCGGCATCGGGCGATCGCCTGATCTGCCGCGCGCGCGTGATCAAGCCCGGACGTCAGGTCGCCGTCGTTGCAGCCGACGTGTTCTGCATCATCGACGGCAAGGAGAAGCACACCGCGACGGCGCTCGCGTCGATCGCGATGCTCGACGATCAGGCGGCGGCACGAATCCAAAGCCCGGCCTGATGGGGCCGGGCTTCAGTCGGTGGAGGGATGCAGAGACGCTTACTTCTCTTCGGCAGCCGGAGCCGGCGCGGCTTCGTCGTCGTGCTGGGCTTCCGGATCGAAGAATTCGCCGGCGGCGGCGAGCGCTTCGGCGGCAGCGTCCTGGTCTTCCTGACGGGTCGAGATGTCCTCGCCGCGCTTGATCCGTTCGGCCTCTTCGGCGGAGCGGGCGACCGTCACGGTGACGCTGGTCTCGACCTCGGGGTGGACGGCGATGGTCACCTTCTGCGCGCCGATCACCTTGATCGGCGAGTCGAGCCAGACCTGCGGACGGGCAACCGTCACGCCGTCGGCGGCGAGTGCGGTGACGATGTCGCGCACCGTGACCGAGCCGAACAGCTGGCCGGACTCGGAGGCCTGGCGGATGATGATGATGTCGCGGCCGTCGATCTTCTCGGCGACCACGGCGGCTTCACCCTTGGCCTTGATGTTGTTGGCCTCGAGCTCGGCCTTCATGCCGTCATACTTGGCGCGGTTCGCCTCGGTGGCGCGCAGCGCCTTGCCGCGCTTCAGCAAGAAGTTGCGGGCGAACCCGTCCTTGACGCGCACGACTTCGCCCATCTGGCCAAGCTTGGCAACGCGTTCCAGCAGAATGACTTCCATTTTCGTTCTCCTTTAGAGGCTAAGTATCGGGGTTAAGTGGTTGGATCGAATCTCACTCCGCCGGCAAAGGCGGCGGTCTGGTTTGGAGATAGCGCTGGCGCAGTCCGAACACGGCATCGGCAATGCCGAGCGCGAACATCGCGACGATCGGCCAGCCGAACATGACGACGACCGCATAGACGCCGCTGAGCCAGAAGCCGCGATTGGCGAGCGACAGCGTCAGCGTATGCAGAACGGCGAAGCCGACGAACGCATAGGCGATGACGAGCGCCGCGGTGACGATCTGCGCCAGCAGCGCAGGCATCCCGCCGACGAAGCAGATGGCTACCGCCACCGACAGCGCGACCAGCGTCATGGCGGGGAGCGCGGTGGTGCGGAAATCCGGCCACGGCCGATTCAGCCGCCCGGAGGTTTGTGCGATCTTGCCGGCGAGCCACAGGCTCAGCGTCAGCGTGACCATCGCGAGGATCGTTGCGGCGAGCGGCGCGAGGATCACCAGCATGTCGACCAATCGTTCGATATCACCGCTGGGCAGCCCTTCGCCAGTGGTCAGCACCTTCAGCAGGCCGCGCCGCAAGGTGCCGGTGACTGTGTCGGCATCCGACCCGAGCGTCAGCAGCGCGGCGGCCGTGGTGATGACGGCGAAGGCCGCAACCCAGAGCAGGATACGGCCGACGGGATACCATTCGAGCACAGGCGGTTGCGGGGTGGTGCCGTCGCCGGCTGCGCCCGCGATCGGTCGTCCGAGCAGCGCGAGGTGGCCGAGCCACCAGCCGGGCAGGGCGACCATCATCGCAAACGCGATGCAATAGGGAAGTCCGAAGATCACTCCGAGGACGGAGGCGGCAGCGACGCCGCCGATGGCGGCGGTAAACGGTCCCCACGCGAGTGCCGACACCATCAGCGGCAGCGGCGCCAGAAAGTACAGCAGCAACGAGATCAGCGCGCCCGAACTGATCGAGGCGAACATCAGCGCCGACGCGGCGCCGGCTGCAAGTGCGACTATGAGTATTGCGATCATCAGCTGTCCCGCTCCTTTCGAGCGGTTAGAGGTTCCCTGTCGAGAACCCCAACCATCAGCGACCGGACGACCCGGAAGCCTTATGAGAACAAGCGGCCGGCGGCACGAGCCGCCGGCCGGAAACGATTACCTGATCACGTAGGGCAGCAAGCCGAGGAAGCGCGCGCGCTTGATGGCGCGGGCGAGCTCACGCTGCTTCTTGGCGGACACGGCCGTGATGCGGCTCGGCACAATCTTGCCGCGCTCGGAGACATAACGCATCAGCAGCTTGGAATCCTTGTAGTCGATCTTCGGCGCATTCGCGCCCGTGAACGGGCAAGACTTGCGACGACGGAAAAACGGACGGCGGGCACCAGCATCAGCCATGATTCATTACTCCTCGGTCGCAGCTTCTTCTTCGCGCGGACGGCGCGGGCCACGATCGCCGCGGAAGCCGCCGCCATCGCGATCACCACGGAAGCCGCCTTCGCGGTCGCCGCGGAAGCCACCGCCACGATCATCGCGCTCGCGGTCACGGTCGGCCTTGCGCATCATCGCGGACGGGCCTTCCTCGTGCTCTTCGACGCGCACGGTGAGATAGCGGATGACGTCTTCGCTGATCCGCTCCTGGCGCTCGATCTCGGTGACGACAGACGACGGTGCGTCGATGTTCATCAGCACGAAATGCGCCTTGCGATTCTTGTTCATGCGGTAGGTGAGGGAGCGCACGCCCCAGCTCTCGGTCTTGGTGACCTTGCCGCCGCCCTGTTCGACGATACCCGTCATCTGGGCCGTCAGTTCATCCACCTGCTGGGTGCTCGCATCCTGACGCGCGAGAAAAACATGCTCATAAAGAGGCATGGTTGTCCTTTCCTGTGTTGGCGTGGTTTCCGGCGACAAGCCCTTCGAGACCTTCGGAAAGGACTCGAGCTGCTCAGAAGGCGGGAGCACGGGACGACGGGCCGACTGGCCCTGCCACATCAAAATCAACTGGTGAATTTGCTGAGACCGTCCGTTCAGCTCCCGGCCGGAGCCCACGAATGGGGCGCTTTATACGGATTTTGGTCGCGAAGGCAAGGGTCCGCGGAGGGTTCTCGGCCTTTCGGATTTGCCACGGGTCGCAGCCTTCCGGGCCGTTCGGCGCAACTTCGCGCAGTTCCGTGTTGATTTCTTTGTTTGTATGTCATACAAATATGCTAGGGAGGATGATCAATGGGTTCGGAGACCGCCAGCGGCGTGTCTGCGCCTGATCCAAAGCACGCGGTCCGCGCGACGCGGTCGGCGGGGCGCAAGATGCGCTCGCTGCTGCTCGATGCCGCCAGCCGCCTGTTCAAGGAGCGCGGGCTCTCGGGCACGTCGATCTCCGACATCGCCGCAGCCGCGGACGCCTTTCCGAGCCAGATCACCTATTACTTCCGCACCAAGGAGGCGCTGTTCGTCGAAGCCGCCAGCCGCGACATGCTTTACCTCGCGCGCGCGACCGAGCAGGCCGCCCTGAAGGCCCACACGCCGCGGGATTACACCCACGCTTTGGCCGAGACCGTGACCGCGACCGATACGGTCGCCTTCTTCGCCGAGGCCCTGACCCTGACACGGCGCCGGCAGGATCTCGCACCTTTGGTCGAGCGCACCATCGAGCGTCTGCACAGCGAAGGCGCGCGCGCCTATGCGGATCAGGTCGAGCGACACGGCTGGCGCTCGCTGCGCGCGCCCGAAGAGAGTTCGCGACGGTTCTGGGCGATTGCGATCGGCGTGATCGTCGAGGGTTTTGCGATGGGTCGCGCAGCCGAGGAGATGTGCCGCGAATTGCTGCGCGCGCTCGGCGAGCAGGCGACATCGACGTCGACGAATGATGGATCGCGGCTGCGCCTGGTCGGCGATCGCGATCATTCACCCTCAACGGACGGGGAGACCAGCTCATGACTGCGCTACGCATGCGTGCCCGCGATTTCCTCACCGAGGATGAACTGGTCACGGTCCGGCAACGCACGACGTGGAAGGGCGCAGCGCTGATCGTGCATGCCTGGGCCCTGATCCTGGGCGCGATCGCGCTGGTCGCGTGGTGGCCGAATCCGCTGACCTATCTGCTGGCGGTTGCGATCATCGGCTCGCGCCAGCTCGGGCTCGCCATCCTGATGCATGACGGTGCGCATGGCTGTCTCTCGGCGAACGAGAAGACCAATCTGATGCTGAGCCAGTGGTTCTGCGCCTACCCGATCTTCGCCGAAACCCGCGGCTATCGCCGCTATCATCTGCAGCACCATGCGCGGACGCAGCAGGAGGATGATCCGGATCTCGTGCTGTCGGCGCCATTTCCGATCACCAAGATGAGCTACCGCCGGAAATTCCTCCGCGACATCACCGGGCAGACCGGCTACCAGCAGCGCAAGGCGCAACTGCTCAATGCGATCGGACCGAAAGAGTGGCCGCTATCGCAGCGCGCCACCAATTTCTGGCAGAAGCTCGGGCCGCAATGCGTCACCAACGCGGTGCTGTTCGCAGGGCTCGCCGCCGCGGGCGTGTGGTGGGCCTATCCGCTGTTGTGGCTGGTGCCGCTGCTGACCTGGATGATGGTGATCACGCGGATCCGCAACATCGCCGAACATGCCGTCGTGCCCGACAGCGCCGATCCCCTGCGCAACACCCGCACCACACGGGCCAATGTCCTCGAGCGGCTGTTCATCGCGCCGTACTACGTGAACTATCACCTCGAGCATCATCTGCTGTTCTACGTGCCCTGTTACAACCTGCCGCGCGTCCACCGCATCCTGAGCGGAAGCCGCTACGCCGACCGGATGGAAGTCCAGCCGGGCTATGCCGCCGTGCTGCGGCTGGCGACCGCCAAGCCCAATCGGGAAGACCGCCCGGGCCAACTGGTCAACAGCGCCCGCCGGGCGCGGGCCGGCGCCGAGGTTAACGCCGACCAGAATGCCGGTGGATTCTAGGCGGAGCCGGCCCCGGCATCCCCAGGGTTCCTCGCGCGCGGCTTGACATCGCGCCCCCCATCAGTGTCTTACGGCCCGGTCTGAGGCCGGTTGCAAGGCAGGGTCCGGACCCGCTGTGGCGCGTTTCGCGCGACGGGATACCGTTTTCCCCTGCGGCAGGCGCGGCGCTTGGCGCGGGGATCACGCTCAACAAGGTAGGGAGCGCCGATGACGGCAGCATTCACGTTTCCCGGGCAGGGTTCGCAGGCGGTTGGCATGGGCAAGGCCCTGGCCGACGCCTTTCCGGTCGCGAAGGCCGTGTTCGACGAGGTCGATTCCGCGTTGGGTGAGAAGCTGACCGCGATCATCTGGGATGGTCCGGGCGAGACATTGCAGCTGACCGAAAACGCCCAGCCGGCGCTGATGGCGGTCTCGATCGCCACATTGCGCGTGCTCGAGAGCGAAGCCGGCTTCTCGGTCGGCCGCAACGCGGCCTTCGTTGCCGGGCACTCGCTCGGAGAGTATTCGGCGCTTGCCGCCGCCGGCAGCCTGACCATCAGCGACACCGCACGGCTGCTGCGGACCCGCGGGCTCGCGATGCAGAAGGCGGTGCCGGTCGGCGCCGGTGCGATGGCGGCGCTGCTCGGCCTCGACTACGAGGCGGCGGTCGCGGTCGCCAACGAGGCGGCGCAGGGCCAGGTCTGCCAGGCGGCCAACGACAATGGCGGCGGCCAGGTGGTGGTCTCCGGCGACAAGGCAGCCGTCGATCGCGCGGTGGAGATTGCGAAAACCAAAGGGGCAAAACGCGCCATGCTGCTGCCGGTGTCGGCGCCGTTCCACTGCAAGCTGATGCAGCCGGCGGCCGATGCGATGGCAGAGGCGCTGGCCGGCGTCACCATCAAGGCGCCCGCGGCGCCGCTGGTCTCCAACGTGCTGGCTTCGGCGATCACTGATCCCGACGAGATCCGGCGGCGCCTGGTCGAGCAGGTCACGGGGACGGTTCGCTGGCGCGAGTCGGTTGCCTATATGGCCGGGCAGGGCGTGACGCGGTTCTTCGAGATCGGCGCCGGCAAGGTGCTGAGCGGCCTCGTCAGGCGCATCGCCGATGGCGCGGTCGGCGTGTCCGTCGGCGGTCCGAACGATATTGCTGCAGCCAAGGACGCGCTGGCAGCATCGGCGTAAAGCAGCCGGGAAGGAGAATTCGATGTTTGATCTGACTGGCAAGACGGCGCTCGTGACGGGCGCAACCGGCGGCATCGGCGGCGCGATCGCGCAGGCGCTGCATGCGCAGGGCGCGACGGTCGCGATTTCGGGGACGCGGCGCGAGGTGCTGGACGGCTTCGCGGCCAAGCTCGGCGAGCGCGTTCATGTGCTGCCGTGCAATCTCTCGAGCAAGGATGACGTCGAGGCGCTGGTGCCGGCGGCGGAAGCAGCGATGGGGCAGGTCGATATCCTGATCGCGAATGCCGGCATCACCCGCGACAACCTGTTCGTGCAGCTGCGCGATGAGGATTGGGACGACGTGATTGCGGTCAACCTGACCGCGACATTCCGCCTGGCGCGCGCGGCGACCAAATTGATGATGCGCAAGCGCTTCGGCCGCATCATCGCGATCACCTCGATCGTCGGCGTCACCGGCAATCCGGGGCAGGGCAACTACACCGCGTCGAAGGCCGGCATCATCGGCCTGATCAAGACGCTGGGCGCCGAATACGCCAAGCGCGGCGTGACCGCGAACTGCATCGCGCCGGGCTTCATCAAGACGCCGATGACGGATGCGCTCAACGACAAGCAGCGCGAAACCATCCTGGCGAAGGTTCCTGCGGCGCGGCTCGGAACGCCCGAGGATATCGCTGCGGCAGCGGTCTATCTGGCCTCGAACGAGGCCGCCTACGTCACCGGACAGACGATTCACGTCAACGGCGGGATGGCTATGATTTGAGCTGGTTGCTGGCTCTCGCAATGCGGCGAAAAGCCGTTTTCGGGAGCCGGTTCAGGCGTGTAGTCAAGGCTTGGGAAGTATGATAGCTGAACCCCCCATGGATGGGCAAAGAACGCCATTGCAGGATTTTGAAACCCTGTATATTGGCGTGGCGACGCCTGCCGTTCGCCGGGGCTTTAGTCGGCTACGACCGGGCCGAATCAAGACTATGCGCGACTGAGTAATCGAGACGACCACGATGGCTCGTATCGTCTTGGGGTCGGGTCCAATGGAACAACGAGGTTGAACGATGAGTGAGATTGGCGAGCGGGTTAAGAAGATTGTGGTCGAGCACCTTGGTGTCGAACCCGAGAAGGTGGTCGATAGCGCGAGCTTCATCGATGACCTCGGCGCCGACAGCCTCGACACGGTCGAGCTCGTGATGGCTTTCGAAGAAGAATTCGGTTGCGAGATTCCCGACGACGCCGCGGAGACGATTCTGACCGTGGGCGACGCGACCAAGTTTCTTGAGAAGAACGCGAAGAGCTGACGCCGATCGCGAAGTTGACGGGGCCGGACGGACCGTGTTCGAGCGGTCCCCCGGCTTCTTATTATTAGCCGCGCATTGCCGGCCGGAGACGTGGAAATGAGACGAGTTGTCGTCACGGGGCTGGGCATGCTTACACCGCTCGGCTGCGGTGTTGACGCAACTTGGACGCGCATCCTCGCCGGAGAGAGCGGCGGCAAGAAGATCGACACCTTCGAAGTGTCCGACCTGCCGAGCCAGGTTGCCTGCTACATTCCACGCGGCGACGGCTCCAACGGCACCTTCAATCCCGATCAGTGGATGGAGCCGAAGGACCAGCGCAAGGTCGACGACTTCATCCTCTACGCGATGTGCGCGGCCAGGCAGGCGCTCGACGACGCCAACTGGCATCCGAAGTCCGATGAGGACCAGTTCGCGACCGGCACGATGATCGGCTCCGGCATCGGCGGCCTCACCGGCATTGCCGAGACCGCGGTGCTGCTCAAGGAACGTGGACCGCGCAGGGTCTCTCCCTTCTTCATTCCGGGCCGCCTGATCAATCTGGCGTCCGGCTACGTCTCGATCGAGCACGGCCTGAAGGGCCCCAATCATTCGGTCGTCACGGCCTGCTCGACCGGCGCGCACGCGGTCGGCGACGCGGCGCGGCTGATCGCGCTCGGCGATGCCGACGTGATGGTCGCGGGTGGCGCCGAATCGCCGATCTCCCGCATCGGCATCGCAGGCTTCTGCGCGGCGCGTGCGCTGTCCACCGGCTTCAACGACACGCCGGAAAAGGCATCGCGGCCCTACGACAAGGACCGCGACGGCTTCGTGATGGGCGAGGGCGCCGGCGTCCTCGTGCTCGAGGAATACGAGCACGCCAAACAGCGTGGTGCGAAGATCTATGCCGAGGTCACCGGCTACGGCCTGTCGGGCGATGCCTTCCACATCACCTCGCCGCCGCCGGACGGCAATGGCGGCTTCCGCAGCATGAGCATGGCGCTGAAGCGCGCCGGCCTCGTCGCATCCGATCTCGACTACATCAACGCGCACGGCACCTCGACGCAGGTCGGCGACGAGATCGAGCTCGGCGCGGTCGAGCGCCTGCTCGGCAATGCGGCTTCGAAGGTTTCGATGTCGTCGACCAAGTCGGCGACCGGACATCTGCTCGGCGCCGCCGGTGCGATCGAGGCGATCTTCGCGGTGCTGGCGATTCGCGATAATGTGGTGCCGCCGACCATCAATCTCGACAATCCGTCGGTGCAAACGGCGATCGATCTTGTGCCGCATACGTCGCGCAAGCGTGACGTGAATGTGGCGCTGTCCAATTCCTTCGGTTTCGGTGGCACAAACGCCTCCGTGATCGTGCAGCGCGTGACCAATTAGTAGGTCTTTAGAACTAGTCCACCGTTTTGCCGTATTCCGCGGTGACTCCTAATAGCGGGCGTATGCTATTGGCAGGGCAGGGGTTTGTCCGGCCACGATTCAACCGGCAGGATATTGGTTTGCATCGATGAGTGAGAGGCCGCCCATTTCACCGAGGAGTCCACGTGCCGCGCTGGAGCCCGAACAGGTTCCGCCGCCGCCCAAGCGCTCGGATCGTGCCCGCAATCCTTTCGTGATCGTCGGCAATGCCATCTTCACCATCCTGATCATCCTGATGATCGGCGCCGGCGCCACCTACTACTACGGCAAGCAGACGCTGGAATCGCCGGGGCCGCTGCAGGAAGACAAGATCGTCAACATCCCCGCGCGCGCCGGCAAGCGTGACATCGCCGACGTGCTGTCGCGCGAGGGCGTGATCAACGTCAATCCGTGGGTCTTCATCGGCAGCGTGTTTGCGCTGAAGGCGAGCTCCGACCTCAAGCCCGGCGAATATTCGTTCCAGAAGAATGCGAGCCTGCGCGACGTCATCGCCACCATCGTCGACGGCAAGGTGGTGCAGCACGCCATCACCATCCCGGAAGGTCTGACCTCGGAGCAGATCGTGACGCGGCTCACCGACAACGACATCTTCACCGGCTCGGTGCGCGAGATTCCGCGCGAGGGCACGCTGTTGCCGGAGACCTACAAATTCCCGCGCGGCACCACGCGCGACCAGGTGATCCAGCGCCTGCAGCAGGCGCAGAAGCGCGTGCTCGCCGAGATCTGGGAACGCCGCAACACCGATTCGCCGCTGAAATCGCCGGACCAGCTGGTGACGCTGGCCTCGATCGTCGAGAAGGAAACCGGCCGCGCCGACGAGCGCAGCCGTGTCGCCGCCGTGTTCGTCAATCGCCTGCGGCAGAGGATGAAGCTGCAGTCCGACCCGACCATCATCTACGGATTGGTGGGCGGCAAGGGAACGCTGGGGCGTCCGATCAAGCGCAGCGAGATCACGCAGCCGTCGCCCTACAACACCTATGTGATCGACGGCCTGCCGCCGGGACCGATCGCCAATCCCGGCCGCGCCTCGCTGGAGGCGACCGCCAATCCGGCGCGCACCCGCGACCTGTTCTTCGTTGCTGACGGAACCGGCGGCCACGCCTTTACCGAAACTTACGATCAGCACGCCAAGAACGTCGCCAAGCTGCGCGCGTCGGAAAAGCAGATCCAGAACGACACCGTCGAGCCCGCGGATGATCTGGCGCCGGCCGCTGCGGCGCCCGGCGCGGCCGATACCAATCCCACGGCGGCCACGCCGCCGAAGCCCACCAATCAGAAGAAGCTGCCGCGCAGCGGTCGCCAGGGCGCAGCCCAGCAGACCAGTTCGCCGCCTGTTGTGCAGCGCTAAAGCGCGATGCGATCATCGCGCTTTAGCTTCTTGTTCGAGCATAGTCTTTCGGAAATCCGCTTCACAGTTTTCCGGACCATGCCGTAGCTCTGCATTTGCCGAGGGTGGACGTAATTCCACTTTCACGGAATCCGTTCTAAGGTCGCACCGGCTGCCCGCGAGTCTCGTCGTCTCCGGGTGAGTCCCATATCCTTCTGTTGGAGAGTTCACGCGATGGCGCTATCGAGCATGACTGGCTTTGCCCGAAGCCATGGCGCGAGCGGTCCCTATACGTTCGAGTGGGAGCTGAAGTCGGTCAACGCCAAGGGCTTTGACCTGCGGTTGCGGCTGCCGCCGGGCTGGGACGAACTGGAAGCCCTCGCCAAGAAGCGCGCCGGCGAGTTGCTGTCGCGCGGCACGGTCTACGCCAATCTCAGTGTCAAGCGCACCGATGCGGCGCAGACCATCCGGATCAATGAGGACGTGCTGGCCGCGGTCGTGAAGGTCGCAGGTGAGCTCGCGCAGCGGATCGACGCGGTGGCGCCGAGCATCGACGGATTGCTCGGCATCAAGGGCGTCATCGAGGTGGTCGAACCTGACAGCAACGAGGACGAGGACAAGGCGGCGCGCGAAGCGGCGGCGAAGGCCTTCGAGCAGGCGCTCGGCAGCCTCGTCGAGATGCGCCGCCGCGAGGGCGATGCGCTGGGCCAGATCCTGATGCAGCGGATGGACGAGATCGAGCGGCTCGCCAAACGCGCCGAGACGGCTCCTGGTCGCAAGCCCGAGGCGATTAAGGCCCGGCTTGCCGAGCAGATCGCAGCGCTGCTGGAGACCTCCGATCGCTTCGATGCCGACCGGCTGAGCCAGGAGGCGATCCTGATCGCCACCAAGGCCGATATCCGCGAGGAGCTCGACCGCATCGCCTCGCACATCGCCCAGGCGCGCGAGATGATCGGCAAGGGCGGACCGGTCGGGCGCCGGCTCGACTTCCTCGCCCAGGAGTTCAATCGCGAGGTCAACACCTGCTGCTCGAAGTCGAACGACGTCGAGCTGACCAATACCGGGCTCGAAATGAAGAACGTGGTCGAGCAATTCCGCGAACAGGTCCAGAATCTGGAGTGAACGATGACGGCGCAGGGTTTTGACGGCGTTGAGCGGCGCGGACTGATGTTCGTCCTGTCGTCGCCCTCGGGCGCCGGCAAGACGACACTGTCGCGCATGCTGATCGATCGGATGCCGGGCTTGAAGATGTCGGTGTCGGCGACCACGCGGCCGAAGCGGCCGGGCGAGGTCGAGGGGCGCGACTATTTCTTCGTCGACAAGACCAAATTCGAGGCGATGGCCAAGCAGGGCGAACTGCTGGAATGGGCCACCGTGTTCGACAACCGCTACGGCACGCCGCGCGCGCCCGTCGAGGCCGCGCTCGCGGCCGGCGAGGATGTGCTGTTCGACATCGACTGGCAGGGCACCCAGCAATTGCGCGAAAAGGCGCGCGCCGACGTGGTCAGCGTTTTCATCCTGCCGCCGTCGGCCGCCGATCTCGAGAAGCGTCTGCACACCCGTGCGCAGGATTCCGAGGAGGTCATCCGCGGGCGGATGAACCGCGCCACCCATGAGCTGAGCCACTGGGCGGAATACGACTACATCGTCGTCAACCAGAACGTCGACGACGCCTTTGCCGAGGTGCAGTCGATCCTGAAGGCCGAGCGTCTCAAGCGAGAGCGCCGCACCGGCCTCACCGAGTTCGTGCGCGGCCTGCAGCGTCAGCTCGAGGAGTAGCCTCGCCGGGATCGTGATGCGATCCGGGGATCGCATCAGTCTCATCTGCTTTCCTGAGCGCCCTTTAGTTCGCCGCGCTGCGTGCCAGCCGCTGCAGCATCGCCGCGATCTGCTTGTTGTCCTGCTCGGTTTGATCCACCTCGCGCGGCGTCTCGCGGCGAGCAACCGGCGTCTCGGTGCGGCGCGGAACCGGTGTCTCTGACCGGCGCGGCGTCGCCTCGGACAGGCGCAGCGGGCGGTCGCGGCCGACCACTGCCATCGGCGGCGCCGGTTCGGTGTGGAGTGAATCCCAGGGCGCACGCCATTCGTCGCTGATCTGGTAGGGCGGCGTACGCGTGCGGGTCAGGCGGAACACCAGCGCGCTGACCAGGCCGGCCAGCGCCAACGCGCCGACCATCACGATCAGCAGCATCTGCGTCGAGGACGACGACTTCTCGGCGGACGCCTCCGCTGTCACGGGGGCGGCTGGTGCCGGCGCGGCCGTCTGTTGCGGCGTCGTGTCGGCCTGCGCGACCACGGTCGGCTGGTCTGCGGCGTGCCGGGTTCCGTTGGTCCCGGCCATGCTCGATGCGTCCAGCCATCTGGCGTTCACCTCCGACGCCTGGGCGTTCGTGCCTGACGCCGTCGGATCGGTCGCCGCTGCCGCACCGTCGGCTTGACCGGCGGCGGGGGGCGCGACCGGCGCTGCTGCGGCCTGCGGTGAGGGCCATTCGGCATGGGCATCGGCGACGGACTTGCGCATAGCCGGCTGTGGCGGCGCCGGCTGGCTCTGCGGCGGCTGTGCGTCGGCCGTCGCTGTGTCGGGCGCGGCCGCGGGCTGCTGCTGCGTGGTCGCGGTCTTGGCAACAACCTTGTTCTTGGCGTCACCGAGGTACCAGCATTTCTTTTGGGTGCTGCGGTCGAGGTGATAGAACCAGTGGCTTCCCGCAGGCGCGGTTCCCTTTGGCGCGGACTGACAGCTATCCGCGGTCTTCGCGTTCGCCGTATTGGTGCTCGCCGTGCTGGCGGCGGTCTGGGCCATGGCTGTGAAGTTGGCAGCGGCCAACATGCTGACGGCAAGCGCCGCAGCGAACTTCGCTGAACGATTTGACATACGCGTCCCCGGTATTTCTTTTTACGCAAACGCTGGTGCAGCCAATCTCGGTAAAGAGTTGGGTCGCAATGCGCCGCAAATCCGGAACGGGTAGGGCTTAATTGAGGCTCGCGTCGCACCGCAATTGCGGCGGCGGAAGGCTGGAACGCGGGCTGAATGATCGCTCGGTCGCCTGTCAGGTTCCGCAGGACCAAAGCGCGCGTTGCTGCTGCGAGAACGTCGCGTCCCGCCGGCGATCGCAACGCCGGCGGGACGTCTTCGTTAGTTCTTCAGGACGATGCGTCCGACGACCTTGCCGGCGCGCAGTTCATCGATCCATTTCTGGACGTCGGCCATCGGCTCTTCCTTCATCGGGGTCGGCTTGATCTTGCCGGCCCGGGCGAGCGCCATCAGTTCCTGGCCCTCGGCCAGCGTGCCCACCATGAAGCCTTCGATGGTCATGCGCTTGTAGACCCATTGCACCATCGGCAACGTGAACTGGCCGCCCATCAGGCCGGACACCACGATCTTGCCGCCGCGTGCCACCGTCGACACCGCGAACGCTATCGACTTCTCGTTGCCGGCAAAGTCGACCACGCCGTCGAAGCCGCCGTCGCTCTCTTTCAGCATGCGCTTGACGACATCGGGCTCCGCGGGATCGTAGGCGGCCGCCGCGCCATTC
This sequence comes from Bradyrhizobium sp. JR3.5, assembly GCF_054057015.1. Taxonomy (NCBI): domain Bacteria; kingdom Pseudomonadati; phylum Pseudomonadota; class Alphaproteobacteria; order Hyphomicrobiales; family Nitrobacteraceae; genus Bradyrhizobium; species Bradyrhizobium sp. JR3.5. The sequence goes on along the minus strand of NZ_JBSRYV010000001.1, from coordinate 2,541,212 downwards.
TTCAATGCGGTCTCGCGCGCCGCGGGACTGAGATCGGCAACCGTGATCGGCTGCTTGAACATCGCCTGCGCAAACGACAGGCCCATCATGCCGACACCGCCGAGGCCGATCAGCAGCAGATTGCGCTGGCGCGGACGATCGACCAGGCGCTTCAGCGCGCCGTAAGCCGTGACGCCGGAGCACATCAGCGTGGCGGCCTGATTGACCGGCAGCGGATCGTAATCGAGCAGGTACTTCGCGTCGGGCACCAGCACGTGGGTGGCGAAGCCGCCGTCGATCGAGACGCCGAGGAAGCGTTGCTTGGCGCAGAGATTCTCGTCGCCGGCGAGACAGTCGCGGCACTGGCCGCAGCCGATCCAGGGGAACACCGCCTTCTTCGTTCCGACCAGATCCTTCGGCGCATCGGGACCGACCTCGTCGACCACGCCTGCGATCTCATGGCCGAGCGTGAAGGGCAGCGTCATGCCGCGGGTGGTGTCGAGCTTCTTGCCGCCGCCGAGATCGGCGTAACCGTCCTGGATGTGGAGATCGGAATGACAGAGGCCGCAGCGCTCGATGCGCACCAGCACTTCGCGTCCCTGCGGCTTGGGTGTGTCGACGATGGTTTCGCACAGCGGTGCATCGAACTTGACGAGGGATTGGCGAACCATACGCGCCATTACGTTTTCTCCTGATGTTCTATTTTGTGGACCGTATATCGGCCAATTCCCTGGCCATGGCAACAAAGCCTGCGACCGAAATGGTTTCGGCGCGCCGCGTCGCGTCGATCTGGGCTGCGGCAGCAAGCCGCGCCGGATCGACCGACAGCGACTTCAGGCTCTGGCGCAGCATCTTGCGGCGCTGGCCGAAGGCGGCAGCCGCGACCTGCTCGAGCATGCGGCGGTCGCACGGCTCCGGCGCGGCGCGCGGTATCAATCGTACCACCGAGGATGTTACCTTCGGCTGCGGCACGAAGGCGGCGGGCGAAATGTCGAACAGGATCTTGGTCTCGGCGCGCCAGTTGGCGAGCACCGCGAGCCTGCCATAGGCTTCCTCGTCCTCATGGGCGACGATGCGCTCGGCGACCTCGCGCTGGAACATCAACACCATGGTGTCGTACCAGGGCGGCCACGGCTCGATCGACAGCCAGTCGACCAGGAGCTGGGTTGCGATGTTGTAGGGCAGGTTGGCGACGATCTTGGCCTTGCCGCCATCGAGCAAGGGGCGCGGATCAAAGTGCTGCGCGTCGCCATGCACGATCTCGATGCGGCCTGGATAGCGCTTGACGATGTAGTCGAGTGCATCGATCGAGCGTTCGTCGCGCTCAATGGCGATGACGCGCTTGGCGCCCATCGCAAGCAGTGCGCGCGTCAGTCCGCCGGGGCCGGGCCCGACCTCGATCACGGTCGAGTCTTCCAGCGGTCCCGCGGCGCGGGCAATGCGTGCGGTGAGATTGAGATCGAGCAGGAAATTCTGGCCGAGCGATTTGCGCGCCGACAGCGAATGCTCGCGAATGATGTCGCGCAGCGGTGGCAGATCGTCTATCGCGCTCACTTAGCTTGATGCCGCGGCCAAGCGGGCGGCGAGCCGGAGTGCGGCGATCAGGCTCGAGGGATTGGCCTTGCCGGAGCCCGCGATATCGAACGCGGTGCCGTGATCGGGCGACGTCCGGATGAAGGGCAGGCCCAGCGTGACGTTGACGGCGTCCTCGAACGCGACGGTCTTGATCGGGATCAGCGCCTGATCGTGATACATGCAGAGCGCGCAGTCATAGGTCTTGCGCGCGGCTGCGTGGAACATAGTGTCGGCCGGCAATGGGCCTCGGGCGGCAATGCCGTCGCGGCGCAGGATCTCGACCGCGGGCGCGACGATCTCGACGTCTTCCATGCCGAGCGTGCCGTCTTCGCCGGCATGCGGGTTGAGGCCAGCGACCGCAAGCCGCGGCGAGGCGAGGCCAAACCGCGCCTTCATGTCGGCGACCACGATCCGCGCGGTCGACACGATCAGGTCGGTCGACAATTGCGCCAGCGCCTCGCGGACCGACACATGGATCGTCACCGGGACGACGGCGAGCGCCGGCGACCACAGCATCATCACCGGCTGCGGCGCAGTCCCGCCGCGTGCGGCAAGCTCGGCGAGGAATTCGGTGTGGCCGGGATGGCGGAAACCGGCGCGGTACAACACGTTCTTGGCGATCGGATTGGTGACGATGGCGCTGGCCTTGCCCGACGCGACATCGGCGACCGCCTGACGGATCGACGCCAGCGCGGCATCGGCGCTCGTTCCGTCGGGCTTGCCCGGTCGCGCCGTCGCCGCCTTGCTGGTCGCAACGACGGGCAGGGCCCGTGCAAATGCCGCGGAGGCCTCCTCGGCGCTAACCTCGGCAAACTCGACGGTGAGCCCGAGCGTCCTGGCGCGCTCGGCCAGGGCCGCCCTGTCACCGAGCAGATAGAACGGCGGAAGATCGAGTTCGCGACGGGCGCAGCCACGCGGCGAGCGTGATGTCGGGGCCGATGCCTGCGGGCTCGCCGGATGTCAGTGCGAGAGGTTGAGCCATGCGTCAACGATAGTCGATCATCGCCCGCCTGGATATTCGATCATCGCGGCTTTCCGGACTTCCTGCAGGTAGGCCTTCGACTTCGCCTCGTACTTCTGCACGTACATCTTGTCCCGCATCTCACGCTTCTTCGGCGTGTCCACGGTAGTTGCCTTCCGGCCGCAGAGGGCGACCATCTCGATGCCCTGCTTGGTGACTTCGGGAGGGGTGAGGTGGCCGACCGAGGTCTTGTCCAGGATGTCGCGCAGCGACTGCGGCAGGTCTGCCGACGTCTTCACGACGATCTCGCGGATCGCGGCGTTGCGCATCGACTTGAAGAAGGTGTTGGCTTCCTCGCAGGAGGTCACGCGCTCGCGCAGCGTGTCCGCTTCCTTGCGGCGGTTCTCGAATTCGGATTGCGGAGAGCCGCGGGGCACGATCAGAACGACCGGCTGCATCCGGTATTCGAACGCTTCGGCGTCGGGAGCATCACCGGTCTCCTTGACCGCAGTGGCGACGTCCTTTTCGCCGACCTGCAGGCTTTCCTTGAAGCGGCCGCGGACCAGGCTGGTCCAGACCATGTCGGCCCTGATGCGTTGCTTGAGCGTATCGGGGCGGATGCCCTTGCTCTCGAGGACCTTGGTCAGCTGGTCGTTGTTCAGTCGCATCCGTTGCGCCATGCCGCCATAGGATTGTTCGATATCGTTGGCGGTCGGGTCGACGCCGAATTTCTTGGCTTCCTTGATCTTCAGCTTCTCGTCGATCAGCTCGTCGAGGATGGCCTTTCGATCGGGATTCTTGCCGCCGGTCAGGCTGTTCAGCTTGGCGCGCTGCTCGATGTCGAAATTGGTGATGGGTTCGCCATTGACCATCACAGCGATGGTCTGGGCATGCAGTCGCTCACCGCCCCCCAACAGGAGGAAAAGAGCCAGCAGGGAACTCAACATGAGCGAATGGCAGCGCGTTGGCAGGCTAGCGGTCGTCATTGTGGTCATGTCAGCCGTTTAAACCAATTCAAGCCGGGGCCACAGGCCCGCGGGCAAAATACAACCCCCAATTCAAGCCCCTTGGCAGGCCCCTCGCTCGCTACTGCATGCCAGCCGAACTGCTGGTCGTGGAGGTTTGGGCGATCGTCCGCAGCCCGATCTGGAACATGAACGCGTGGCTGAGGACGGGCGGCTGCGAGCCTGCCTGATAGGTATAGGACGTGATGTAGTTGGCAGCCAGCACGAAGCAGTCGTCCACATAGCCCGCGCCGAAGGCATACTGGTTGATCTTGTTCGCTTCAAGGTCCCAGCGCGCCGCACCCTGGACCACCCAGTTCGACGCCACCTTGACCGATCCGCTGGTGAGGATGCCCTCGCGGCGCGTCAGGTAGCCGAGTTCCGGCTGCGCTGCATAATCGCCGTAGGTCACGGCGATCGACCAGCGGTCGAAATTCGCGCGCTCGCCGTGGCCTCGAACCGGTTGATGTTCCAGGTCGCTTCATCCATCCGCGAGCGGACGCTGAAGGTGTAGGTGCGGTTGGGCGAATAGGCGAGGCTCGCGACATAATCCGAGCGCGGGTTCTGCAGGCCCGAGTCGATGCCGGTGTTGGTGACGTCGGCGACCGCGAACGAGTTCATCCCGAACATCTGGTAGGACTGTCCGAACATCCCCTTGATGCTGCCGCCGCGATCGAACTGCGTGGTGGCCTGCACGCCGACATTGGCGCGGCTGCCGCCCTCGACGCGGTCGTAGCCGGAGAACTTGTCGACCGCGAACAGGTTGCTGGTGTCGAACACGAGGCTCTGCGCGTCCTCGTTCGGAAGCTTGCCGGCATTGGGTTCGTTGGGCCGGATGATGACCTGCGCGATCGGCTCGACGGTGGTCGTGCCCCACGGCTGCACATTGATGAAGGGGTAGCGGTATTCGAGGCCGACGGTCGGCATCAAGCGGACCGTCTGGGTGTCGCCGACCGGCAGGAAGTTGGAAACGCCCGGCTGATTCGAGATGTCGGCGTTGATCGCATCGGCGCGGACGCTGGCGAATGGCGTCCAGATCTGGCCGAGTGGGTCGGTGTAGGACTTGCGCCACTGCGCCTCGGCCGTCAGCCTTGTGTAGGTGCCCGGCATGCCGCGCAGCAGGCACTGCGACGGGGTTCGCGCCATCGGATCGGCGGACGTGGTCAAGCACAGGCCGTTGGTGTTGGCGGTCGTCGTGATCGGATCGAACACCGCGGTTTCGCGGGTCAGGTTGACGAAGTTCATCTTGTAGCTGAATTCGCCGCCCAGGATGTTGTTGTTGATCACGTTGTTGTAGTCGATGACGGGCGCGACCACCGGGACCTGGTTCTGGTTGCCCGAGTAGCTGAGATAGTAGATCGCGCGCGCGTCGAAGAAGCTGCGGTTGCCGACGCCGGTCAGATAGAGCTGCGAGATCGCTTCCGTCGGCAGCGACAGGAACGATCCGAACGGATCCTTGTACTGGGCGAGCCGGTAGTCGGACATGAAGAAGTAGTCGGACAGCACGACGCCGTCCCAGCCCCAGACCCATTTGTCGTTCAGCGCGAACTGGCCCTTGGTGTCGACGCCCCAGCGGAATTGGCGGTCGCCGGGCTGGCCCTTGAAGGCGTCCTGATCGAGCTGGTCGATGCCGTAGAGCCGGATCTGATAGGAGCCGTCCGCGAAGCGCTGGCGGAATTCGGTTTGCAGCAGCACGCCCTGCTTCGAGGTGATGCGCGGACTGAAGGTCGCGTCCATGTCAGGCGCGATCGCCCAATAATACGGGATTTCGACGCCGTAGCCGAACGCCGTGTAGCTGGTGAAGCCCGGCATCAGGAAGCCGCTCTTGCGCTTCACGGTCGGATCGGGCGTCGAGAAGTAGGGCAGGTACGCCATCGGAACGCCGAAGAATTCGAGCTGGGCGTTCTCGAAATACAGCATCTTCTCGGTCTGGTTGTGGATGATGCGCGCGCCCTTGACCTGCCAGAGCGGCGGCTTCTTCGGATCATCCTTACAGGGTGCGCAGGCGGTATAGACGCCGTTGTCGAACACCGTGTAATTGCCGCTGGACCGGTCGGCGCGGGTCGCCGCCATGCGGGTCTGGTCTTCGGTGTCGACGCGCAGCGAATCGACGAACCCGTCGCGGTAGTCGTCGCTGAGATCCAGGATGTTGGCGTAGGTGATCTTGCCTTCCGCATCGGTCATGCGGATGTTGCCTTCGGCATGAAGACGCTTGGTCTTCTGGTCGTAGATGACCTTGTCGGCCTCGACGCTGGTGCCGTTGTAGAACATCTGGACGTTGCCGACGGCCGAGATGCGGCTGTTGTTGTAGTCGTAATCGACCTCGGTCGCCTGAACGAGCATCTGCCCGTCATTCTTGGCCGGCGGGCGGACCGGCTTCGGCGGACGCGGATTGTAGGTGAATGCCTGCGCTGAAGCCGGCGTCGACGCGACGACGTCGAGCGCGCTGACCACGACGAACGCGGCAAGCAGAGCAGAAATCGAAACGCCAAACGCGGCCATGCGGCTCCGTTGACGGCGCAGGGCACTGCGCCGCCCGGATACAGGCGACCTCAACTGGCGGGCGGCGACGGTAGCCACTACCCGTCCTCCTGGTACAGCAAGGCTAAGAAACCGGTGAGGCTACCCACAACGACAGGCAACCACGCCGCAGCGATGGGATGCATCAACTCAGCCTTGCTCAAATCTTCAGTTACTTTCGACAGGACGTAGAGCAGAAAGCCTGCGCCCACGCCACTCAAAACCATCTTCTGCACGCCGCCCATCCGGAAGAAGCGGAGGCTCACAGAAGCCGCCAACATCACCATCGCAGCCAGCAAAAACGGCTGCGCGATAAGCTTGTGATACTGCAAGCGATAGCCAGCCGTCGCGAACCCTGAGCTCTCCGACGAACGGATGTAGTTCGGCAGTTGCCAAAAGGACACAGTTTCAGGGGTGGAGAGAAACTGTTGCGCACCTGTGCAGGGGTCAAAGTGGTGGTCAGGTAGAAGGTGTCCTGGTCCACCGGAGCCTTGTCGAGGGTGTATCGGCGTACTCCCGTGAACGCCCAGCGGCCTTCTTCGAGCGTCGCTTCGCGGGCCTCGATTCGTTCCTTGAACTGCAGCGCCGTATCGAATCGGAACACCGTGAGGCCGGTCAGCCGGATGCCCTGCTGCTCGCTGCGGGCCGCATTGATGATCGCCTGACCTTCGTCGTTGATCTGATTGAGCCAGAAACCGGACGCGTCCTGGATGCCGCCGCCCGGCGCCGAGCCGAACAGCTCGGCCTCCATCCGTTTGGAGAGCTCGCGCAGATTGGCCGACACCGGATTGTAGGCGGTGGTCGCGAAGATGCCGAGCACGATCGCACTGACCAGCGCCGGCGAGATGAATTGCCAGGCCGAGACGCCGGCCGCGCGTGCCACGACGAGCTCCAGCCGCCGCGATAGCGCTAGATAGCAGGTCATCGCGCCGATCAGCACGCAGAACGGCATCAGTTTCTCGAGCAGCTGCGGCACGCGGAACAGGGAGGTTTCCGCGACCGTGATCGCGGAGGCCCCGACGAGGCTCGACGTCTTGCGTACCATCTCGATGTAGTCGACCAGCACGAGCAGCACGAAGATGCCCGCGAACACGCCCACCGCCGCAACGACGAAGCGGCCGGCGAAATAGCGCCCGAGCGTATTTGTGACCATGCTCATGCGGTGGCGGGCCTCCGGAAGAGGCGCGCAATGCGCTCGTTGTTCCTGTTGATGACTTCCATCAATGCTGCCGGCGGTTCGACGACCACGCCGCCGACGATCATCCAGATCCCGACGCCGATGCCGGCGAACAGCATCAGGTATTGCACCAGGGCCGCCAGCGGAGTCTTCACCGCCATGACGGAGCAGGCGAATCCGACCATGCGCAGGCCGAACACCGCGAATACCGAGCCGCCGATCGAGAAATTGCGGCTCTGTCGCGTGGTGCGCGGCGCGCCGAGGAAGGCAAAGGTGAGGGCCGCGAACGCAAACGGATAGATCGGCGCCATGAAGCGATCATGCAGCTCCGCGAAGAACTGGCCCGACAGCTGCTGATAGGTCTGGTCGTTCTCGTCCGGCCACATCAGTTCCCAGAGGTAGCGCTCGCGAATTCCGAGCGTGACGTCGCGGCCCTGCGAGAATTTCGACATGTCGAAGGCGTAGCGCTGAAACACCACCAGCGTCGGATCGCGCTTGCCGACCTCGAATCGCTCGAGATTGCCGTCCTCCAGCACGAGGTATGAGCCGCTCTCGTTCTTCAGCACGGTGCCGTGGTCGGCGACGATGGTGACGCGCTGCTGCGGATCGCGGCGATCGTCGACGAAAACGCCGCCGAGCACGCCGCCGGGCAAGCGCTCGCGGATCCGAATCGTCAGGTTCTGATCGAGCTGGGCGAAGCGGCCGGGCTGCAGGATGTTGGTCAGCACGTCGGCGGTGATCTCGGCATCCCACTGCTTGATTCGGCGCATGCCGTCGGGGGCGAGATAGGCGCCGATGAAGGCGACCAGTGCCGCCACCACGCAGGTGGCGAAGAAGAACGGCCGGAACAGCCGGAACGGCGAGAAGCCCGCCGCATTCATGACGATGATCTCGGAATCGGTCGCCAGCTTGTTCAGCGTGTGCGAGATCGCGATCATCAGCGCGATCGGGGCGATGATCAGGACCAGGGCAGGAATCACGAGGCTGGTGATGCCGAGGAAGGTGAGGATAGTCTGACCCTGGCTGGTCATCAGGTCGATGCCGCGCAACGCCTGGGTAATCCAGATCACGCCGGTAAGGCTGACCAGGACAAGCGCAAACGACGCCAGCGTCGTTTTGAAGATGTACTTGTCGATCGACCCCATCGCTACCGCACGGCCCCCTTGGCGCAACCAAACGCACGGCTTTCGACCAATCCCGTCAACCCGGGTTCCCCTATGGTCGAGCCGCGGACTCGTCCGGCTCACTCTCTGTTCACGATCTCACTACCATCCCTTTGATCCGTCAACAAAATGGCCGGGCCAAGGCACGCTTAATTTATGGTTAATTAATCGCTTTTGTGGCCTTCCAGCCACTCCGGCGCTTGGCAGCAGCGCAGCCGACAGGTCATAGTGTGCCACAAGCCCGGTCCGGGTCGCTCCGGACCGCCATCGCAATGCTCACCCCCGCTTGCCGGAAGGGCCGCCTCAGGCCCGAGCAACACCCTGAGTTCTGGAGGATTTTCCTATGTCCGACGCCGTCAAGGTCGGCTTCGTCCCGTTCTCCGCGTCCGCCCGCGGCATTCTGGTCGCCTTTTGCGACGAGCAATTGAAGCTGGGAGCCGCCACCCGGAAGGCGCTGGGAGCTGCCGCCGAGACCGTCAAGCGGGCCGCGGCCGCCAACCAGTTCAAGGGCAAGAGCGGGGCGGCGCTGGACATCCTGGCGCCGGAAGGAATCAAGGTCGACCGGCTGATCGTGATCGGCACCGGCAAGGTGGCCGACCTCAAGGAGAAGGATCTTCTCAAGTTCGGCGGCGTGATGGCGGGCAAGCTCAACGCCGGCAGTGGGGCGATGACCGTCCTCGCGGAACTGCCGGATGCCGCAATGACAGCCGGCCAGGCGGCGTCGATCGCGACTGGCATCCGGCTGCGCGCCTACAAGTTCGACCGCTACAAGACAAAGAAGAAGGACGGCGAGGACGGCGCCGTACGCGCCGACGTCTCGATCGCGGTCGACGACGTCGCTTCTGCCAGGAAGGCGTTTGCGCCCGAATCGTCCATCGTCGACGGCGTGAACCTGGCGCGTGAGCTCGTCAACGAGCCGCCGAACGTGCTGTACCCCGAAGAGTTCGCGCGCCGCGCCAGCCAGCTGCGCAAGCTCGGCGTCACCGTCGAGGTCCTCGACGTCAAGGCGATGACCAAGCTCGGCATGGGCGCGCTGCTCGGCGTCGGGCAGGGCTCGGTACGGCCCAGCCGCACCGTGATCATGCGCTGGAACGGCGGCAAGAAGAGCGAAGCGCCGGTCGCATTCGTCGGCAAGGGCGTCTGCTTCGACACCGGCGGTATCTCCATCAAGTCGGCCGGCGGCATGGAGGATATGAAGGGTGACATGGGCGGTGCGGCCTGCGTGGTCGGGCTGATGCACGCGCTCGCGGCGCGCAAGGCCCGCGTCAACGCGGTCGGCGCCATCGGCCTCGTCGAGAACATGCCCGACGGCAATGCGCAGCGCCCGGGCGACATCGTCACCTCGATGTCCGGCCAGACCATCGAAATCATCAACACCGACGCGGAGGGGCGCCTCGTGCTCGCCGACGTGCTCTGGTACGTCGCCAAGAAGTGCAAGCCGAAATTCATGGTCGATCTCGCAACGCTGACCGGCGCGATCATGGTCGCGCTCGGCACCGATCACGCCGGCCTGTTCTCCAACAATGACGAACTCGCCGAGCGCCTCGCCAAGGTCGGCCTTCAGACCGGCGAGAAAGTGTGGCGCATGCCGCTCGGTCCCGAATACGACAAGCAGATCGACTCGCAATTCGCCGACATGAAGAACACCGGCGGACGCAATGGCGGCTCGATCACGGCCGCGCAATTCCTGCTGCGCTTCGTCGACGGCACGCCATGGGCCCATCTCGACATCGCCGGCACCGCGATGGCCGCGCCGAAGACCGAGATCAATCAGAGCTGGGGCTCAGGTTACGGCGTCCGGCTGCTCGAGCGGCTCGTCTCCGAATATTATGAAGCCAGGAAATAACAATAGAGGGTCGGCCGGCGCATGACCGAGGTTCTGTTTTACCATCTGCAGAACATGACGCTGGAAAGCGTGCTGCCTCCGCTGCTCGAGAAGTCGCTCGAGCGCGGGTGGCGGGTGGTCGTGCAATCGACATCGCAGGAGCGCGCCGAGACGCTCGACGCGCATCTGTGGACCTACAGCGACGATTCATTCCTGCCGCATGCGAGCTCGCGCGCTGCCGACGCACAGGACCAGCCGATCATCCTGTCGATCGAGGAGGGCAATCCGAATCGGGCCAATGTCCGGTTCCTGGTCGACAACGCGGCGCTTCCGGCCGACTGCGACAGCTACGAGCGCCTGGTCCTCGTGTTCAACGGCGACGACCCCGACGCGGTGGCTTCGGCGCGGGAGAGCTGGACCGCCTGCAAGGCACGCGGCTTCGAGGTCACCTATTGGCAGACCGACGAGGGGGGACGCTGGCAGCGGCGCCAATAGCGATATCGATGAATTAATGATAATTCGACGTTTCCTCGGGCGGGTCACGGTCATGCCGCAAAGTGATGTTCGGACAAGCCCTTAGGTAGAGGGGTTAGGAGCCTTGTCGATCGTGCGAGACGGAACATTCAGTCGGAAGTCGCTGCTGGCGTTGCTGGTACTTGCGCCGGGCCTTGCCGGCTGCTCGGGCGCGTCCGACATCTTTTCGCGTGACGCGGATTGGTTCTCGCGCCCTGGACGGGTGTTCATCCGCAACATCTCGATCGAATCGCCGCCGCTGACGCCGGACAAACCGGTGACCAACGACGATCTCGTCAGTGCCGACGGAAGCTGTCCCGGCATGGCGCCGCCGGCGGGTGCCACTGACGCGAACGCGCAGGCTGGCGGTGCGCCGCAGCCGACCGGCGGCAGTGTCGCGCTTGGTCACACCGAATGCGACGTCGTGCGCGGCATCGGCGCCCCCGACAGCGTCAACCTGTCCAGCGGGCCGGGCGGCGAGCGCGTCGCGGTCGTGACCTGGTCGCGCGGCGCGCGCGCCGGTATCTATACGTTCTCCTCAGGACGCCTGACGTCGGTCGAGCGCGGCCCGGATGCTGCGCCGGAGCCGAAGCCCGCGAAGCCGAAGAAGAAAAAAACCGCGCACGGTTAGGGCATTTTCGCCGCAGCGACAGCTCGATCCCTGCATGCGCGGGCATGACACCGGATAGAATGAGAGCCCGGGCTCCCCCTCCACACGTCGTCCCTGCGAAAGCAGGGACGACAAACCGAATATGTGGCTCCGCCCGGCGGATCAAATCTAGTTCGCGGCTTCGTCGAGTTCGGCGCTGGCTTCCAGCCATTCTTCTTCCGCGCGTTGCAGCGCGCTCTCGGCGCCGGCGCGCGCCTTGGTCAGCTGTGCGGCCTGCTTGGGATCGCGCGTGAAGATATCGGGCAGCGCGAGCGCGGTATCGATCTTGGCGATGATGCCGTTGATGCGCTCGATCTCGCTCTCGGCCTGCGCGACCCGCTGCCTCGGTGAAGCGCGCTTCTCATTGCGAGCACGTTCCGGCTTTGCCGGCTCCTTGACACGCTCACGCGACACGGTCCGTCCGTCATTGGCCGACAAGATCATGCGTCGATATTCGTCGAGATCGCCGTCATATGCCGTCACGGTCTGGTTGGCCACGACCCACAGACGATCGGCGCAGGCCTCGATCAGATAACGATCGTGCGAGACCATCATGATGGCGCCGGGGAATTCGTTGATCGCTTCCGCCAGCGCCGCGCGGCTGTCGATGTCGAGATGGTTGGTCGGCTCGTCCAGGATGATCATGTTGGGGGCGTAGAACGTCGCAAGCCCAAGCAATAGCCGCGCCTTCTCGCCGCCCGACAGGCTCTTCACCAGCGTGTCGCCGGCCTTGCCGGAGAAGCCGATCGCGCCGACGCGGCCGCGCACCTTGCTCTCCGGCGCCTCGGGCATCAGCTTGCGGATGTGATCGTAGGGCGAGCCGTCGAGATTGAGCTCGTCGACCTGATGCTGGGCGAAATAGCCGACCGACAGTTTGTCCGCCCGCGTGATCCTGCCTGCGAACGGCGCGAGCTTGCCTGCCAGCAGCTTGACCAGCGTCGACTTGCCGTTGCCGTTGGCCCCGAGCAGCGCGATGCGGTCGTCGGTATCGATGCGCAGCGTCACGCGATTGAGCACCGGCTTGCCCGGCTCGTAGCCGACCGAGACGTCGTCGACCGCGATGATCGGCGGCGACAGCAGCTTCTCCGGTGCCGGAAAGGAGATCTCGCGAACGTCCTGGGTCACCAGTGCGGTGATCGGCTTCATCCGTTCCAGCATCTTGACGCGCGACTGCGCCTGCCGCGCCTTGGACGCCTTGGCCTTGAAGCGGTCGACGAAGTCCTGCAGGCGCTTGCGCTCATCGGCCTGCCGTTTGGCGTGCTTGGCGTCGAGCAGTTCGCGCGCGGCGCGCTGTTCCTCGAACGAGGAATAGGTGCCCTTGTAGAGCGTGAGCTTGCCGCGGTCGAGGTGCAGGATCTGATCGACCGAGGTGTCGAGGAGATCGCGGTCGTGGCTGATCACGATCACCGTGCGCGGGTAGCTGGCGAGGTGGTTCTCGAGCCACAACGTGCCCTCGAGATCGAGATAGTTGGTCGGTTCGTCCAGCAGCAGGAGATCGGGCGCGGAGAACAGCGTCGCCGCCAGCGCGACGCGCATGCGCCAGCCGCCGGAAAATTCCGCGCAAGGCCGTGCCTGGTCTGATGTCGAGAAGCCGAGGCCGGAGAGGATCGCCGCGGCGCGGGCAGGGGCGGAGTGGGCGTCGATGTCGACCAGCCGGGTCTGAATCTCGGCGATCCGATGCGGGTCGTGCGCAGTCTCGGCCTCTCGCAGCAGCGCGTCGCGCTCGAGGTCGGCCTTCAGCACGACATTGATCAGGCTTTCGGGCCCGTCGGGCGCTTCCTGCGCGAGGCTGCCGATCCGCCAGCGTGGCGGAAGCGCGATGCTGCCGCTCTCGGTCGGGAGCTCGCCCCGGATGGCATGAAACAGCGTCGACTTGCCGACACCGTTGCGGCCGACAAATCCGACGCGTGCGCCGGGCACGATTTGCACAGAACTGTGATCAATCAACAGCCGCCCGGCGATCCGGACTGAAATATCAGTGATGGAGAGCATGCAGCGTTGTCACCGGACCCGCTGCCAAACGCAACCCGTCTGTCTGTAAAATCTCTCCTGAGTTGGGCCGCTGGAGAGCCCATAATATCTAATGGCGCCCGGTTTTCCTGGCGTTGCATTTCCTCGAGCAGCTGCTGCAGGCGGGACGAAAGGGCGGGTTCTGGCGGCATGCTTTGCTGGAGCCGTTCACCCACGGCATCGCAGATGTAACGGCAGGTCTTGCGATCAATCCGATCGGGATCGTTGTCGGTCTGGGTCATCGTCATGGCTCTTGGCATTTCTCTTGGCGAGTTCCACCTCGCGTGTTTCGTCAATCCTTGCCATGACAAGTCGCGACCCCCGAATTTGGTTTCCGTTCCGCCTTACTCTCGCCTTGAGGTAGTGAGGCGCCATCATGCCGCCGGGTTCCCTGGCGGGCATAAAAAAGCCCCGGCGCAAGGCCGGGGCGAAAGCAAGTCAGGGGAGCAGTCGACAGAACGGATGGATCAGTAGCAGCGATTGACCAGGCGCCAGCGCGGACCCCACGGGGTCGGCACGACGCGGCGCACGTAGCAACCGCCACCGTAGCCGTATCCATAGCCGCCGTAGTAGGCCGGACCTCCGACGATGACGCGCGGGCCGCCCCACCAGCCGTGGTGCCATCCACCGTGCCAGCCGCCATGCCAACCACCCCAGGCTGAGGCGGAGGTCGGGGCGAGTGCGGCGGCACCGAGCGAAATTGCGGCAACGACAGCGAGCGATAATTTGCGTAACATGATCGTCTCCTCGAGGTATGGGCGCGCATGACGCGCCCGCGGTGACATCGTTTCCCGAGACGTCCTGTGAGGCTTGCGGATGGGGGCCAGCAAGGCGTCCGATCGGTGCAGAGCCTAGGCGGCTGCAGCTGAACGGCAGCGGCACGACGCTGTCAGAATGGGTTCACCTAAGTGAAATCGCGGTAAGTCGGCCGAGCCTGTCTCTGTCCGCAGACCGCCCGGACGACGGCTTTTGTCGTGAAAATCCATCAAAACTAAAGGCTAACGCGTCACAGGGTCGCTTGCCGTTACCCCATCGCGCCGATATAAGCCCCGGCAACTCCCAGCCACCGTTTACAAGGACGAAATCATGGCGATTGAACGCACCTTTTCGATCATCAAGCCCGATGCCACCGAGCGCAACCTGACCGGCGCGGTCAACGCGGTGATCGAGAAGGCGGGCCTGCGAGTCGTGGCGCAGAAGCGCATCCAGATGACCCGCGGCCAGGCCGAAACCTTCTATGCCGTCCACAAGGCGCGCCCGTTCTTCGGCGAACTGGTCGACTTCATGACCTCGGGCCCGGTGGTGGTCCAGGTGCTGGAAGGCGAGGGCGCCATCCTGAAGTATCGCGACGTGATGGGTGCGACCGATCCGTCGAAAGCCGCCGAAGGCACCATCCGCAAGCTCTATGCGAAGTCGATCGGTGAGAATTCGGTGCACGGTTCGGATGCGCCGGAGACCGCGGTGATCGAGATCGCGCAGTTCTTCGCCGGCAACGAGATCGTCGGCTAACGCCGAACGACAGAAAGTGACGCGGTCTCCTGGGGAGACCGCGTCGACATGGACTGGGAGCGGCGGACCACCGCCGCCAGGGGCGGCCGCAAGGCCGAATAGGACTCGCTGTGGACTGGCTGTGGCAGATCTTTGATCCGGCGTACATCGGCGCGTTCTTCACCGAGTTCAAGAACGAGATGGCGACCCCGACCTTCTGGGTCGCCGTCGGCAAGATCATCTGGATCAACGTCCTGCTGTCGGGCGACAACGCGCTCGTGATCGCGCTGGCCTGCCGCGGACTCGCGCCGCGCCAGCGCCTGTGGGGCATGATTCTCGGCGCCGCCGCGGCGGTGCTGCTGCGTGTCATCTTCACCGGCATCGTCGCCAGCCTGATGGAGCTTCCATATTTGAAGCTGGTCGGCGGACTGGCGCTGATCGTGATCGCCGCCAAGCTCCTGGTGCCGGAACAGGAGGACGAGGACAGCGTGCATACGGCCTCGCATCTGTGGGCCGCGGTTCAGATCGTCGTCGTCGCCGACATCGTGATGAGCCTCGACAATGTGATTGCGGTCGCCGCTGCCGCCAACGGCAGCGTGCCGCTGCTGGTGCTCGGACTCGCGATCAGCGTTCCCCTGATCGTTGCCGGTGCGGCGCTGATCATGGCGCTGCTCTCCAAGCTGCCGATCCTGGTCTGGGCCGGTGCCGCGCTGCTCGGCTGGATCGCGGGCGACGTCATCGCGACCGATCCGGCCGTGCATCCCAAGCTGGATGCGCTGTTCGCCGGACCGCTCGGTGCCAGGCTCGATTCCTGGCTGACCTCGGTCGGGATGTCGCCGCAATTCGCCCATGGCGGCAACGGCGGCGAGATCACGCTCGCCGTGCTCGGCATCGTCGTGGTGCTGGTCATCGGATCGATCTGGCGCCGTCACGCGCTTCGCAAGGCCAAGCACGCTGCCAAGGCGGCGTGAGGTCCCGTAGCGCTTTCGAGCAAAGTGGACGCCGGTTCGCGTGAAGAAAACGCCTCAAAGCTAGAGAGCTGGACGTCGTCGGTTCTGACTGAAATCAGAACCGACGACGTCTAGCGCCGCACGATCGAGCCGGCGCGCCCGAGCAGCCGCGCCAGTTGCTTGAAGCGGCTGCCGACGCGATCGGCCACCAGATCCACCATCCGGTGTTCGAACACCAGCATCAGCTTGCGGCCCTGGGTGCGGAAATGGGTTGCCGGCAGCACGCCGGTGCGTGCCGCCGTGATCAGATGCGCCACGCGGAATGCGGCACCGAGCACGCGCGCGCGCTCGTCCATCGCCGGCGTCACCAGCGCGCGGATCTGCGGCGGCGGTTCGTTTTCCTCGCTGAGGCCGGCGTAGCGATAGAACACCGAGAGCGCGACGAAAGCGCGGCCCTGATGCGTGATCGAGCCGAAATTGCCGTTCATGATCAGGCTGAGGGTTTCCTCGCCGCGATGATCGGGATGGACGCGCCAGCCGATATCGGAGAGCAGGCAGGCGACGTGACGCAGCCTGCGGTCTTCCTCGGTCTCGCGCAGCCTGACGACGCGCACCAGCCTGTCGGTCCAGGCGGTCAGCTCCTGGGCGTGGCGGGCCGAGCGCGACAGCAATTCGTTGAGGTTTTGCGCGGCGCAGACCAAGCCGTCCTTGGCGCGCTCGGCCTGCGGCAGCATCTCGTAGAGCAGGCCCTCGCGCACGCCGAAGGTCGAGAATACGATGGTCTTCGGCTGGGCGACGCGGATGATGTATTCGAGCACGAGCGCGGCGTAGGCCAATAGCGGCCGCCGCGCATCTGCGACGGATTCGATATTGGCCAGCATGTTGGTCGCCGCCAGCCGCCGCAGCCGCTGCGCGAAGTCGAGCGCGTCCGCTGCCGGAATCGAATAGCCGTGCATCACCTTGAGCGGGTAGCCGCTCTGGATGATGTGGATGCGCGCCAGCGCGCGCCAGGTGCCGCCGACCGCGTAGAAGGTACGGCCGCGGCCGGTCTTGAGCTGGGCGACGCCCAGCAGTTCGTTCTTGACGATGCGTTCGGCGCGCTTGAGCGATTTGTTCGAGAGGTCCTGCAGCGCAAGGCTGCCGAGCGGCAAGCGTCACGCCACTGCGCACGCGGTTGCCCTTGACGTCGATCAGTTCGAGCGAGCCGCCGCCGAGGTCGCCGACGATGCCGTTCGGATTGTGCACGCCTGAGACGACGCCGAGCGCGGATAGCTTCGCTTCACGCGGTCCGGTCAGAATCTCGATCTTGGCGCCGCAGATGCGCTCGGCCTTGGCGATGAAGTCCGGGCCGTTCTTGGCATCGCGGCAGGCCGCGGTCGCGATCGCGTAGACGCGGCCGACCTGCTGGATCCGGCACAGCGCGCGAAAGCGCCGCAGCGCGGTGAGCGCCTTGTTGACCGCATCGGTTGCGAGCAGGCCGGTGCTCTGCACCTCGCGTCCGAGCCCGCACAGCGCCTTCTCGTTGAAGATGGTGATGAGGCTGCGCGCCATCGCCTCGTAAACCACGAGACGAACCGAGTTCGAGCCGATATCGATCACAGCGACGCTGGAAGCGCGCTTCCGCGGCCGCTTCACCGTAGGGCCCCCTTAAGACGATGGCTGCTGACGCTCGTTACGACGCGTGAGACGGCGCGGTGAAGATTCCTTGAGAGACTTACCACGGCCGGACAGACTCGGATTTGTCATGAAATAGTCATGCAGATTGAAGGGCTCTTCGCCTTTCGCGGCCTTCATACGCGTTGACGACCCATCCGGCAACAATTGCCAGCTCTGCTCGGTATCCTTCAGGTTCGCGACCATGATCTGTTCGAGAACCTGCTGATGCACCGTCGGATTTTGCAGCGGACAGAGCACCTCGACGCGGCGGTCGAGGTTCCGCGGCATCATGTCGGCGGACGAGATATACACAGCAGCTTTTGCGCTCGGCAGGCCCTGGCCCATGCCGAAGCAATAGATTCGGCCGTGTTCCAGGAACCGGCCGATCACCGATTTGACGCGGATGTTCTCGGACAATCCAGGCAGCCCCGGCCGCAGGCAGCAGATGCCGCGCACCACGAGCTCGATCGAGACGCCGGCCTGCGAGGCGTCGTACAGCGCGTCGATGATGTCAGGATCGACCAGCGCGTTCATCTTCATCCAGATCGCGCCGGGCCGGCCATGCTTGACGTGGGCGATCTCGCCGTGGATGTGCTCGATGATCCGCTTGCGCAATGTCAGCGGCGACACCGCCATCTTCTCGATGTCGCTCGGCTCGGCATAGCCGGTGATGTAGTTGAACACCCGCGCGACGTCGCGGCCGATGATCGGGTCCGACGTAAAGTAGGAGACGTCGGTGTAGATGCGGGCGGTGACCGGATGATAGTTGCCGGTGCCGGTGTGCACATAGGTGGTGAGGTTGCCGCCCTCGCGGCGCACCACCATCGACAGCTTGGCGTGCGTCTTCAGCTCGATGAAGCCGTAGACGACCTGCACGCCGGCGCGTTCGAGGTCGCGCGCCCAGCGGATATTGGCCTCCTCGTCGAAGCGCGCCTTCAATTCGATCAGCGCGGTCACCGACTTGCCGGCTTCGGCGGCATCCGCCAGCGCGCGTACGATCGGCGAGTTGTTCGAGGTGCGATAGAGCGTCTGCTTGATCGCGACCACGTCGGGATCGCGCGCCGCCTGTTGCAGGAACTGGACGACGACGTCGAAGGATTCGTAGGGGTGATGGACCACGAGGTCCTTCTGGCGGATGGCGGCGAAGATATCGCCGCCATGGTCGCGGACGCGTTCGGGATGGCGCGGCACGTAGGGCGGGAATTCGAGGTCGGGGCGATTGAGGCGGGTGAGCTGCGACAGTTCGTTCATCGCGAGCACGCCGTCGACCAGGATCACTTCATCGTCCGCGGCCGATAACGCGTGCTGCACGAAGACGCGCAGCTCTTCGGGCATCGTGGCCTCGATCTCGAGCCGGATCACCGATCCGCGCCGGCGGCGCTTGAGCGCGGTCTCGAACAGGCGAACGAGGTCTTCGGCCTCTTCCTCGATTTCGAGCTCGGAGTCCCTGATGATGCGGAACGCACCCTGGCCCTTGACGGTGTAGCCGGGGAACAGGCGGCCGATAAACAGACCGGTGGCCTGCTCGAGTGTGATCAGCCGTGCTGGCGCGCCTTCCTTGGTCGAGGGAATGCGGATGAAGCGGTCGATCTTGCTGGGCATGCGGATCAGCGCGTTCATCGCCTTGCCGTCGGCGATCCGCGACAATTGCAGCGCGACCGTGAAGCCGAGGTTCGGGATGAACGGGAACGGATGCGCCGGGTCGATCGCGAGCGGGGTCAGCAGCGGGAAGATGTTGTGGAGGAAGTGATCCTCGATCCAGGTGCGCTCGGATTTGGTCACGTCGCGCCCGTCGACCAGCTGGATGCCGACCTTGGACAGGAGCTCGCGCAGGTCGCTCCAGATCGCCTGCTGATCGGAAGCGAGCTGCGACACGGTCTTGTTGATCATCACCAGCTGCTCGGCCGGCAGCAGGCCGTCCGGGCTGCGCTCGGCAATGCCCTCGCGAACCTGGGCCTTGATGCCGGCGACGCGGACCATGAAGAACTCGTCGAGGTTATTCGCCGAAATCGACAGGAAGCGGACCCGCTCCAGCAGGGGATGGCCGAGATTGACCGATTCCTCGAGCACCCGGCGATTGAAGTGCAGCCAGGACAGCTCCCGGTTGATGAATCGCTCGGGGCTGGTCGCGACCGCGGGGACGGGCGGAAGTTCCGCATCTTTCTCTTTGATTTCAGAAGCTTGTGCCGAGTCCATCAAGTGCTGGTCCAATTCCGGGCAGGGGGCTGGGGCGGTCTAGCCGAGGGCCGCGCAGACCATGTGATATTGCGATGACGTTTCGATGACATTGATGTTCCGCCGGCCTGCGCCGTCAAGCCGCGGGACTGCTCAGGCATCGCGCAACAGCTCGGCCGCCAGCGCCCGGGTCACCGGCCGGACGAGCCGGAGCGCCTCGGTGTCGAGCAGCTCGACCGCCTGGCGGACGGCGGTATAGGACCGCTCGATCCGGTTGGTCAGGTAGCTGACGAGCGGCTCGTCCACGCTCATCTGACGGTCGGCGCAGAACTTGACGATCAGGCCGCGGAACAGCTGGTCGTCGGGCGGCAGCAACGTCACTATCGGCACCGCGCGGAGCCGCGAGCGCAGATCGCGCAGCTCGATCTCGAACGCCGACGGCGGCACGCGCGCCGTGATCAGCACGAAGGCATCGTCCTGGCGGGCGAGATTCATCAGATGGAACATCGCGCGCTCGTCGAAATCCGACGGCCTCAGGTCCTCGACCACCAGCGCGCCGGTCGCAAGCGCCATCGGCACCGTGTCGGCGGTCAGGGCATGCGCCGCGGTCGAGCGTGCGCCGGCGATCTCGGCCCAGATCGCGGCGAGGTGGCTTTTGCCGGAGCCTTCGGACCCCACCAGCAGCATGATTCGGTTCGGCCAGTCGGGCCAGCCGTCGATCAGCGCCAGCGCCGCCTCATTGGCGGGCCCCTCGAGGAAATCGTCGCGGGTCAGCTTCTCCTCGTGCGGTAGGGCCAAAGCCAATTGACGAGGTTGAACGCTACCGGCCACGCAAATCTCCAAACCAGGTTATTTTAGCATGATCCCTGCGCAAACGCTTGGCGTTTGTCGCGGGAAAGCCGGTTTCCACTTTTCCGGATCGTGCGCTACCGAGCCTCGATCGTGCTCATGTGCCGCACCCACTCCACGAGATAGAGGGACACCGAACCCAAAGTAAAGATCGTGACCAGACCCATCAGGATCAGGTCGTAGGGGTGCGGCTGAAAGCCGAAGCCGAGCGAGGCCAGCACCAAAGCCGCGAACGCGACCTGTGCCACCGTGTTCAGCTTCGACACCATCAACGGCTTCATCTCGACCGGCTTGTCGAACAACCATGACACAATCACGGCGGAGACGATCATGATGTCGCGCGACACCACGAGAATCACGATCCAGCGCGGCACCGCGCCCCAGATTCCCAGCGCGACATAGATCGACACCAGCAGCGCCTTGTCGGCGAGCGGGTCGAGCAGGGCGCCGAGCTCGCTCGCCATGTTGAAGCGCTTGGCGAGGAAACCGTCGACCGCGTCCGAAACGCCGGCGATCACGAAGATCGCAAACGCGATCTCCATCTGGCTCGAGACGATGGCCCAGACGATCACCGGCACCAGGATGATGCGGCCGAGAGTGATGATATTCGGAATGCTCAACTTGAATCGCTTCCCGGCTAGAAGCCTGATTTTACTCGATATCCGGCTCTTTTGCGGGGCGGCCGGGTGTTATCTACATAGTATCGCGGCCGCATCGCCGCGAGCCATTGCGCGGGGGCGGAATTCCTCGTAACCAGCCCATTATCATCTGGAATTGGGCATGACCGAGCGCAAAAACGGGCTCACTTACGCGGATTCGGGTGTCGATATCGACGCCGGCAATCGTCTGGTCGATCTGATCAAGCCGATGGTGCGGGCCACCGCACGGCCCGGCGCGGACGCCGAGATCGGCGGATTCGGCGGGCTGTTCGACCTCAAGGCCGCCGGCTTCAAGGATCCGGTCCTGGTGGCCGCGACCGATGGCGTCGGCACGAAGCTGAAGATCGCGATCGAGACAGGTATCCACAACGGCATCGGCATCGACCTGGTCGCGATGTCCGTCAACGACCTCGTGGTGCAGGGCGCGGAACCGCTGTTCTTCCTCGACTATTTCGCCTGCGGCAAGCTCCACCCGGAGGCCACGGCGCAGATCGTCGCGGGGATTGCCGAGGGCTGCCGCGAATCCGGCTGCGCGCTGATCGGCGGCGAGACCGCCGAGATGCCCGGCCTCTACAAGGATGGCGACTACGACCTCGGCGGCTTTGCGGTCGGTGCGGCCGAGCGCGGCACCCTGCTGCCGACGGGCGATATCGCGGCGGGCGACGCCGTGATCGGCCTGGCGTCCTCCGGCGTGCACTCCAACGGCTATTCGCTGGTGCGCAAGATCGTCGAGCAATCCGGCGTTGGCTATGATGCGCCGGCGCCGTTCGCTCCGGTCATGACGCTCGGTGCGGCGCTGCTGACGCCGACCAGGCTCTATGTGAAATCCTGCCTGCGCGCGATCCGTGAGACCGGCGCAGTGAAGGGGCTCGCCCACATCACCGGCGGCGGCTTCACCGACAACATTCCGCGCGTACTGCCGAAGCATCTCGGCGTCGGCATCGATCTGGCGCGGCTGCCGGTACTGCCGGTGTTCAAATGGCTGGCCGAGCAGGGCGGCATCGCCGAGCTCGAGCTGCTGCGCACCTTCAACTGCGGCATCGGCATGATCGCGATCGTCAAGGCCGATGCGGTCGATGCGGTGACCGAGGCGTTCACCGCCGGCGGCGAGACCGTAACGCTGCTGGGTGAGGTGATCGAGGCCAAGGGGGCGCATGAGCACGAGCATCGCGTGGTCTATCACGGTCATCTCGATCTCTCGCGATGAAGCGCCGCACAGCCATCCTGATTTCCGGCCGCGGCTCCAACATGGCCGCGCTGATCGAGGCTGCGAAGGCTGCGGATTTTCCGGCCGAGATCGTCGCCGTGATCTCCAACCGCGCCAACGCTCCCGGGCTCGAGAAGGCGGCCGCGAGCGGGATTCCGACCGTCGTCATCGAGAGCAAGCCGTTCGGCAAGGACCGCGCGGGATTTGAGGCGGCGCTGCAGCGGGCGCTCGACGACAAGCAGGTCGAGCTGATCTGCCTCGGCGGCTTCATGCGGCTGTTCACGGCCGAATTCGTCCGGCACTGGTACGGGCGGATGCTCAACATCCATCCGTCGCTGCTGCCCTGCTTTCCCGGCCTCGATCCGCACGGCCAAGCCTTGCGTGCAGGGGTCAAGCTGTCCGGCGCGACGGTACATTTCGTGATCCCGGAGACCGACGCGGGACCGATCGTGATGCAGGGTGCGGTCACCGTGGCGGACGACGACACGCCGGAGACGCTCGCCGCACGCGTGATCACCATCGAACATCGCATCTATCCGGAGGCGCTTCGGCTTCTGGCGAGCGGCCGGCTCAAGCTCGAAGGCGACGTCTGCAGGACGCAAGGCAGCGCGGCAACCGACAGCACGCTGATCGCGCCGGCGCCTTAGCGCGCGATTGCACGAGAGATCACCGAGAACAATCCCCCGGGTGATGCGGCCGGGGGAGGCGTCAAGATGAATTCCGCCAGCAGCGGCGTTCAGTGAACCTTGAGGTTCTCTGCCGACGCCTTGCCGCGGTTCTCCACCAGCTCGTACTCGACGGTCTGGTTCTCGTTCAATGTGCTGAGACCTGCGCGTTCGACCGCCGAGATGTGGACGAACACGTCCTTGTCGCCGACGGCCGGCTTGATGAACCCGTAACCTTTGGTCGGGTTGAACCATTTGACGGTACCCTTCGGCATCGTCTCTCTCCCAGTCTAGACATAAAAAAGACGCGGCCACGTTTTCCACGTGCCACGCCACAAGCGGGCTTTCCGCTGTCTGTTCAATTCCCGGGTCTCTATATCCAAGGTCTTCAAGTCCGAAGTTTCGCCTCTCGAAGCCTTGGCTATCAACGTCGTGAAACGCACAGTCGAACGGCCGCAATCCGATTGTGAAGGGATTGCAACACGAAATCCGCGCCTTAGCAAGCGCGCTGGTTTTGCGTAACGCAACCTCAGCCTGTGCCGGCTGAGCTCCGGCGCGGCGCGTTCGGCCACTGGCCGACGGTCGAAGGCGCCGGAACTTCGTTTGCTAACCCCGATCCACCCGCACCACGCGGCCCTTGTCGATCGCAAGCGCGAGCTGGCCGTGCTTGAGCTTGAGCGCCGCCTCGCCGAACAGTTCGCGCCGCCAGCCGTGCAGGGCGCCGACTTCGGCCTCATCGCTGGCCGCGATCTGTTCGAGGTCGTCGACGGTGGCGATCACCTTGCTGGCGACGCCGTGGCGCTCCGAGGTCATGCGCAGCAGCACCTTCAACAGCTCGACGGTCGCCGCACCGTTGGAATTGTTTCTCGGCTTTTCCAGCTTGGGGAGCGTGGCCTGGTCGCGGGCGAGCCCGCGCTGCACCGCGGCGATGATGTCGGCACCCCATTTCGAGCGCTCGAAACCCTTCGGCAGCGAACGGAGATTGCCGAGCTTCTCCAGCGACGTCGGCGCATGGGTGGCGATATCGCCGACCGCATCGTCCTTGAGCACGCGCGAGCGCGGCACGTCGCGGCTCTGCGCCTCCTGCTCGCGCCAGGCCGCAACCTCGATCAGCACCGCGAGTTCGCGCGGCTTGCGCACGCGGGTCTTGAGCCGCTCCCAGGCGCGCTCGGGATGGAAGTCGTAGGTCTTCGGCGAGGTCAGGATCTCCATCTCCTCGCTGACCCAGTCGCTGCGGTCGCGCTTCCTCAAGTCGGCATCGAGCGCCGCGAACACCTCGCGCAGATGGGTGACGTCGGAGACGGCGTAATGCAGTTGCTCGTCGGTCAGCGGGCGGCGCGACCAGTCGGTGAAGCGGTGGGTCTTGTCGGGGCGGTGACCGGTGACGCGATCGACGAGCTGGTCATAGGCGATGCTGTCGCCATAGCCGAGCACCATGGCCGCGACCTGGGTATCGAAGATTGGATGCGGGATCGTGCCGGAGAGGTGCCAGACGATTTCGATGTCCTGCCGCGCGGCATGAAACACCTTCAGCACGGCCTCGTTCGACATCAGATCGAAGAACGGCTTGAGGTCGATGCCGGGCGCCAGCGCGTCGACCACGACGGCTTCATCCGCGCTCGCCATCTGCACGACGCAGAGCAGCGGATAGTAGGTCGTCTCCCGCAGGAACTCGGTGTCGACGGTGATGACCTTGTGTTTGGCGAGCCGGTCGCAGGCGGCGGCGAGGTCGGGGGTCGTGCTAATCAGATCCATGAACAGTCCATGACGGCTTGACACCACGCGTTCTGCCGAAAGGGCAGCTATGTCAAGGGTCTTGCAGGGATTTTGGCCCTGCGCGGGGTGAGGGACAGGGCGTTTTTGAATTGATTGGGCGCGATTCGCGGGCGTTTTCGGCCCGGTTGCACCACGAATCCATCCGTCGTCCTGGCGAAAGCCAGGACCCATAGCCACCGAGATTCGTTGGTCGGGGGATCGCGGCCCCGGCCTCGTGCGGCCATGGGCGGCATTGGGGGTAATGGGTCCTGGCTTTCGCCAGGACGACACCGAATGTGTGACGCGGCCTGCATCCCGATCGCCGTCCCTGCGAAAGCAAGGGACCCATAACCACAGGGTCGTGTTGTTGAAGAGGGCTGTGGCCCCAGCGTCGCGCGCAATGCTGAAGCGTTGTGCCGGCTATTCCGGCCGAGACACAGGGGGGCGATCTCGACGAGCTTTGTCTCCGCCTGGCTGCAGCCCTGTATCCTCGTCAGGCCCTCGAGAAGGCGACGATGGCGATGCGGGGCGCCTATGGCCAGCTTAGCTATCGCGATCAGCCAACGACCCAGACCTCGCCGGATGTGGACCGCTGGTTCGCGCAGACCATCCCGAACAGCGCCGAGGCTGTGTTCTACGCAGGATGGGCAAGCAATCGCTGGTCACAGCGCTTAGTAGCGGAGACCAGCAATCAGTGCGGAGTGAACTGGTCGAGATCGTGGATGCCCATCTGCTGCTCCAGTTGAGCGACGCGGGCGGCCATCTTCTCGAAGCCGTCCTCGCCGAACAGCTCGTGCTCCTTCTTCTCGAAGTCCTCACCCATCGCGTCGTACTCGTGCGGCGAGACCACATCCTTCAGTTTCGGGAAGAGATCGGTGTCCTCCCGCGCCGCATGCGGCCGGTACATCGTGATGAAGGATTGCATGGAGCCGATCAGCTGCCGGCGATCGTCGGCATTGCTCCGACCTGACGGCGCGAGCCGCAGGATCGTCTCCGTGACCTTGCGGCCGGCTGCGTGCTGGCGCAGCAAAGTGTCGACCAATTCCGTCATCTTCCCGGCCTTCTTGAAGCGCGGGAAGACATGCTCCTCCTCCGATTTCTCGTGATAGTTGTTGATGAAATCGCGAATGATCCCGGCCGACTGGGTGACCAATGCGGGGTTGAAGTCTTCGTTCGACGATAGCTTTCGGATCGCCGCTTCGTAGAGCAGGAGAACGCGATCGAGTACGCCGTGCTCGCGCATCAAGTCTTCGGGCGGAGTGACATCCTCTTCCTTTTTCCCCGCAGCCTTCAGCTTGTCGTGGCTCTCTCTCCTTTCGGCGAAGGCCGGCCTGACGAGAACGGCGGGCGCCGCAACGGTCGCCAGCGCTCCTCCGAGCAGAAGCAGGCGACGCTTGCTTGGCATAACGACTTCCATGATGGCACTCCGGCTGCAGAGGCGCGGACTGTCCGGTAATCGTCGGAGCCCGTCAACGCCAGGCTTTTTCGTTCCTCTGTTCGTAGTCCTTGAATGCCTTCTCAAGGCCGCCAAGAACCTCCGCAGATGTTTCAAACATCGCCTTTAACTGCGGTTCATCCACTTTCTCAATGTCTTCGCGCAGGTGGGCGCGGATGTCGTTGAGCGCCTTCTGCATCTTCTGCGTATGATGGCACGGATCACGATCTGTCGCACTTGCCCTGTCGAGTCTGGTTGCTCCGGGGAGAGCTCTGCCGGACTGTGAAAGACCCCGGTGAGATGGCGATCAACGATCGGCTGATAGCGACGTTCCAACAAATCGGCCCGGATCAACCGTCCGTGAGCAAGGCATTGCCGGGGCGGCCGAGGCGCGACGGCCATCCGTACCGCGAAGCCAGCATCGTGAGCTTGTCCCGGACGAGGTAATGCGCGTTACTTTCGAGGAAGCGCCAGACGAACCATGCCAGCAGCACCATGCCCGTCACGACAAGCGCGGTCGAGAGTGCATCCGGCTTTGGCGTCATCAGGAGCAGGATCACGTAGCCGAGCTGCAAATGCAGCAGATAGAGCGGATAGGTGATGCCGCCGACAGCCCTGACGAAGCCGGCCGGCAGCGGCACCGACTTGATGCGGGTGGCGGCGAACACGACGCCGAGCGAGACGACGCAGATCAACGTGACGACACGGGGATCGAAGTCGCCGTGGGTGTGGACGCCGAGCCGCTCCAGCTTGTGCACGGCCTGGAACGTCGCCGTGCCCATCGCCAGCGTCAGCAGGCTGTAGAGCCGCATGTCGCGCCGTCCCCGGTAATGTTCGTAGATCAGCAACCCGACAGCGAAGAAGCCGCTGTCGTCGGCCATGAACAGCTTCTCGAACAGCGGAACGTCCAGCGTCAGCTCGTTGGCGAAGGTGATGGCGATCCACGCCAGGATGATCGTGTCGATCTTTCGCGGAAAAATACCCCAGGCCAGAAACAGCGCGACCCAGACGTAGAACACCACCTCGATCACCAGCGACCAGTAGGCATCGTCCATGTAGGGCTGACCGAGCATCGGCGCCGCGATGAGCAGGTTTGCCAGCCATTGCCCCCACGTCACGTGGAAATACGCCTGGCCCAGCAGCAGCGTGGTGAGGAAGGTCAGCGTCATGCAGATGACGAAGGTCGGATAGATCCGGCTGAAGCGGGCGATCGCGAAACCGACCGGCGTGCGGCCTTCGGCCGAATAGGCAATGACGAAGCCGCTGATCGCGAAGAACACGGGGACGCCGAGGAAGCCGTACTGGGCGACCGGGGCGAGGTACGGCATCGCCACCTTCTGAGCGCCGTGCGATGCGGTGCCCCAGAAACCGTAATGGTACAGGATCACGGCCCCGACAGCGGCGAGCCGCAGCAGGTCCAGCACGGGAACCCGGGTCGGATCCGGTTGTTTGGCTAGGCTCGGCATACGCGCCCAATCATGGCGGCGAGGCATGAAGGCGTTCTTAATCCGGCCGGCCGAACGCCTGGGCGGCTGTTCACGATTGCAGGAGGCTCGTGGTGATGCCGGCAGCCGCGCTGAGGAGGACCACCACGAGCGGTGGCGCGCGCCATGCCGTGAGCAGGACGAAGCCGGCCAGCGCGATGCCGAAATCGAGCGGACGCTGCACGCTGCTGGTCCAGACCGGATCGTAGAGCGCGGCACCGAGGATGCCGACCACGGCGGCGTTGACGCCGCGCATCATCGCCTGCGCCGCCGGCCGTTTGCGGAAGCTATCCCAGAACGGCAGCGCCGCGAGCAGGATGAGAAGTCCCGGAATGAAGATGCCGAGGAGGCCTGTGACCGCGCCCGGTACGCCGCCGATTACGGCGCCGAGATAGGCGGCGAAGGTGAACAGCGGGCCCGGCACGGCCTGCGCGGCGCCGTAGCCGGTCAGGAACGCGTCGTCGCCGATCCAGCCCGGCGTCACCACCGCTTCGCGCAGCAGCGGCAGCACGACGTGGCCGCCGCCGAACACCAGCGCGCCGGAGCGGTAGAAGGCTTCGAACAGGCCGAGGCCGGGCCATGCGCGGGCGAGGAGAGGCAGCCCGGCCAGCAAGGCAAGGAACAGGATCAGCGCCGCCACACCAACGCGGCGCGACACCGGCATCGCGATGTGGGTGACGCCGTTGGCCGGTTGCGCCTCCCGGCAGAACCACAGCCCGGCGATAGCGCCGAGGACGATGGCGCCGATCTGCGCGATCGACGAGGAGCTCGTGAGGATGACGAGTGCCGCGACCGTCGCAATCGATGCGCGCGCGCGGTCGGGACAAAGCGAGCGAGCCATGCCCCAGACCGCCTGGGCTACGATCGCCACCGCGACCAGCTTGAGGCCGTGCACCAGCCCTGCGCCGGCCGGGCCGCTCAAACCGCCGGCTCCGAAGGCGAACAGCACCAGCGCGATCGCCGAGGGCAGCGTGAAGCCGGTCCAGGCCGCCAGTGCGCCCAGATAGCCTGCGCGCATCAGGCCGAGCGAAAAGCCGACCTGGCTGCTCGCCGGGCCGGGCAGGAATTGGCAGAGCGCGACCAGATCCGCATAGGCCTGCTCGTCAAGCCAGCGCCTGCGGGTGACGAATTCATCGCGGAAATAACCGATATGCGCGATCGGGCCGCCGAAGCAGGTCACGCCGAGCTTGAGGAAAATGAACAGCACCTCGAGCGGCGGGTGCGCAGCGCTGGCGGTGGAGGGCGGTGTGTGGGGCTGCTGGACGTCGGTGTCGTTCAAGCGTCAATTCCCTGACTTGCGTCCCGCGCCAGGACTCATCAGGGCAAGCATATCGCCATTCGATGACGCCCAGGCGCGGTATTATCGCGCCAAAATTATCGGGCCAATGCAAGATCATCCCTGAGGGTAACCACCGAAACGACGGTGAAGACGAGGATGACATTCGAGGTCATCCTGGCCTCACCCGGTAGAGAACGCGCGCATGAAGTGGCGGGTGCCAGTTTCGACGCCGGCGCGTCACTCGTAGCGCATGTTCCTCGACGGCCGCCGCGCCGCGGGCATCGCCAGCACGACGAGACACAGCGCGATCATCGCCAGTCCCATGAATTCGAATGCAAATGCGTCCACGGGCCATTCTCCCCATCAGAAACAGTTAGACTTGTTGGGGGAGCGTTGACGCGCTGTTAAGCCTTATGGTTACCGCCGCGAGCCTCCCGGCATGGTGGAGGGTGAGTTAACGCTCACGACGGGCGTCATGCGTACTGTGCAGCGGATTCCGTAGGATGGGTAGAGCGAAGCGAAACCCATCATTCCGTCCGCGTGTGAGATCGATGGGTTTCGCTGCGCTCTACCCATCCTTGTATTAGCGCGCTGGATTAGACTGGCCTCGTTCCGAGAGGAATGGCCCAGCTCGGGTGGCCGCCCGGGCTGGGCCGCTGATCGATCGGATCGATACCCATCGAAGCCTTGAGGGCTGTCGTTCGTAGCAAGATCGCGATCGGCACTTCATCGGGACCCGCATGGTTGAACGAACTCTAGGTTCGCATCACAAGGGAGGGTCGAGGAAGATGGCCAAGCGTATCACAATCTGTGCCGGAATCGATATCGGCAAACGGAAGCTCGACGTGGCGCTCGCCGACGGCTCGGACCAGCTGCAGGTGGAGAACACGGCGGATGGTTACAAGACGCTGTTGGAGTGGCTTGGGCGCCACAAGGTCAGGCGGGTTGGGATCGAGGCGAGTGGTGGCTATGAGCAGCCGGTCGTCGTCGAGCTGCGGCGCAAGCGGTTTGTCGTCGTGGTGTTCCAGCCGGCGCAGGTGCGTGCCTATGCCAAATACCGCGGGCAGCGCGCCAAGAACGATCGGATCGATGCCGCGCTGATCGCCGCCTGCACCGCTGCGGTCAAGAAGATCCACCCGGCACCCGACGCCAGATTACCGCCCTTGGCCGGACATCTGACGCTGATTGATCAGATCGGAGAAGATATCGCGCGATTCAAGAACCGGCTCGAGAGCTGTCGCGACGCGCGTATCCAAAAGCTATGGAAAGACGACATCGCTCGTCTGGCCAAGCGCGAACGGGTTGAGTTCAAGGCTCTGGTGGCGGCGATCCGCGAGCAACACGATCTCGCCGCCCGGCTCGACCTGATCCACAGCGTCGGTGGGGCCGGGCTGCCGACTGCGGTCGCCGTCCTGGTCCGGATGCCCGAGATCGGCCAGGTCAGCCGCGAGCAGGCTGCAGCACTTGCGGGCCTAGCGCCGTATGACGACGACAGCGGCGAACACATCGGCGCTCGTCACATCGACGGTGGACGCAAGCGTCTGCGCCAGGCGCTCTACGCTGCGGCGCTGGCGGCGTCCTTTCGCTGGAATCCGCAGCTCATCGCCCTGTACAAACGATTGATCGCCGCCGGCAAAGGCCACAAGCGTGCCCTGATCGCCTGCGCCAGGAAGCTGCTCATCTTCATCAACACCGTGGTGGCTCGAGCGATCCCTTGGCAAGCTCACTTGCCAGTCGTCGCTCCGGCAAGCTGAAGCGTTTCTTTGTTCGATCGGGGCACCGTTTCTTCGTCCCGACCTGCCGTCACGAGGACGCCGCGCACAGCGGCCGTCAAGGATGGCCGTCGCTCAAATGCCGCCACATCCCCACTCTCGCCAGGCCACGCCTTGATGGCCGCGAGCACGGCGTCAGTCTCAACGGCGATCGGGCAATTCAATCGCACACAATCGGAAACGCTAATGGTTGCTACGGGAGCTGTGCGAGCGGCACGCGCAGCGCTACGCCACGAGCTTCGGCAGCGCGGCTGCAAGCGCGTCCACCGCAAGCCGGACCTTCAGCGGCAGTCGCGGCGTCGGCAGCCACCGCGCGTGGCAATCGTAGAGAAGTTCCCCTTCATTGCCGAGAACGCGGACCAGCGTGCCGCGCTCGAGGCGTTCGCGCACCAGCCAGGAGGGCAGCCACGCCAGCCCCATGCCGCGTGCCGCGGCGTCGGCGATGGCCTCGAGATCGTCGAGCCTGAGCCGCCCGGCCGGCCACACCTCGCGCGGCGGCTGGCTGTCGCGCGGGAACAGCCATGGGCGCGCGCGTCCCAGGCGGCGATAGATGATCGCCTGATGCTGGCCGAGCTCGTCGAGCGTGCGCGGCTTGCCGTGGGCCTTCAAATACGCGCGCGAGCCGCACACCACCATGCGCTGGCGCGCGATGCGCCGCGCGATCACGCCGGATTGCTCGTCGAGATCGCCGGTCCTGATCGCAAGGTCGTAGCCGCCCTCCATCAGATCGGCGACCGGATCGCCGAACGAGAGATCGAGCTCCAGGGCAGGATATTTCTGCGCCAGTCTGAGCAGCAGCGGCGCGACGCAATGCCGGCCCAACAGCGCCGGCATCGTCACCTTGAGCCGTCCGCGCGGTTCGGACAGCTGATCGGAAGCGAGCGCGTCGGCGGCTTCCGCTTCGGCGAGCACAGCGCGGCAGCGCTCGTAATAGGCCTGCCCGAACTCGGTCAGGCTCTGACGCCGCGTGGTGCGGTGGATCAGGCGGACGCCGAGCCGCTCCTCGAGGAAGCGGACATGCTTGCCGACCATCGGGCCGGACATCTCAAGCGCCTCGGCGGCGGCCGCGAAGGAGCCGAGATCGACCGCCCTGAGAAACACGGCCATGCTGGTCAGGCGGTCCATCATTCGAAACCCTCAGTTTTGACTGTTCAGTCTGCGGGATGATTTATCCGCAGAACTGGCCTTGGCATAGCTCATTCAACTCAACTGTTTTGGAGTGTTGCCGATGGCTCGCGTGGTTCGTTTTCATCAACATGGTGGTCCCGAGGTGTTGCGCATCGAGGACTTGGCGATCGCGCCGCCGGCGCGCGGTGAGATCCGGATCCGGATCAAGGCGCTCGGACTGAACCGCGCCGAGGCCCTGATGCGCACGGGGACCTATATCGAGACGCCGACATTGCCGTCCGGCCTCGGCCTTGAGGCCGCCGGCCTTGTCGAAGCGATCGGCGAGGGGGTCGACGGCTTCGTGCTTGGGGATGCCGTCAGCATCGTGCCGCCGATCTCGATGGCGCGCTGGCCAGCCTATGGCGAGCTCGCGACGTTTCCGGCCGAACTCGTCGTCAAGCATCCGCCGGCGCTGGGGTTCGAGGCGGCGGCCGCGGTGTGGATGCAATACCTCACGGCGTATGGCGCCTTGATCGATATTGCGAAGCTTGCCCGTGCGGAGTTCATCGTCATCACGGCAGCATCGAGCAGCGTCGGGCTGGCCGCGATCCAGATCGCCAATCGTATCGGGGCGATCCCGATCGCGGTGACGCGGACCTCGGCCAAGGCGCAGGCCCTGCGCGACGCCGGCGCTGCGCATGTGATCGCGTCTGCGGAGGAAGACCTGCAATCAAGGCTGGAGCAGATCGCAGGGCCGAACGGCGTTCGCGTGGTGCTCGACCCGGTCGGCGGCCCCATCTTCATGCCGCTGACGTCAGCGATGGCGCATGGCGGCATCCTGATCGAGTATGGCGGGCTCAGCGCGGAGCCGACGCCGTTTCCGCTGTTCACCGTGCTGAGCAAGAGCCTGATCCTGCGTGGCTACCGTGTGCACGAGATCGTCCAGGATCCGGCGCGGCTTGAAGCGGCGAAGGAGTTCATCCTCGACGGGCTCGCAGACGGCGCGCTGAAGCCGATCATCGCCCGGACGTTTCCGTTCGAGGAAATCGTCGCGGCGCACCGGTATCTGGAGTCGAACGTGCAGTTCGGGAAGATCGTCGTGACGGTGTGAGGCGGAGCGGATGCTTGGCCGCGTCATTGCGAGCGGAGCGAAGCAATCCATCGGGCCGCATGCGCGAATGGGTGGATTGCTTCGTCGCTTCGCTCTTCGCAATGACGAAGGTGGTTTACGTCCCGCAGAACGTCTGCGTCACCATCTGCTCGGGCAGCGGAGGATCGGCGTAGGCCACGAATTGCGGCTGATCCTCGAACGGCTTGGCCAGCACCGTCAGCAGCTCCTCGAACGGCGCGTAGTCGTCGCCGTTGACGGCTGCCTGGATCACCGCCTCGATCCGGTGGTTGCGTGGGATGAAGGCCGGATTGACGGCCCCCATCGCGATTTTGCGCTCGGCCGCGCTGTGCTGTTCCAGCGCAAGGCGCGCGCGCCAACGGACAGCCCATTCGTCGAATGCTGCCGGATCGGTGAACTGCGCGCGGACGTCGGCGGCGTCGCCGCTCGCTGCCTCGCCGAGATGGCGGAAGGTCAGCGTGAAGTCGGCCGCGTTCCTGGCCATCGCGTCGAGCAGGTCCTGGATCAGGGCCTCGTCGCCGTCGCGTGCGGTGAACAGGCCGACCTTGGCGCGCAGTCCGGCCTGATAGGCCGCGGTGAATTTTTCGGGGAATTCGCCGAGGATGGTCTGTGCTTGCTCGATGGCCTTTTCCTGTTCGCCATCGAACAGCGGCAACAGGCACTCGGCGAGCCGGGTCAGATTCCACAACGCGATGCGCGGCTGATTGGCATAGGCATAGCGGCCCATCTCATCGATCGAGGAAAACACCTGCGCCGGATTGTAAGCGTCGAGGAAGGCGCAGGGGCCGTAGTCGATGGTCTCGCCCGAGATCGAGCTGTTGTCGGTGTTCATCACGCCGTGGATGAAGCCGACCAGCAGCCAGCGCGCGACGAGATTTGCCTGCCGTGCCACGACGCCGGCGAGCAGCGCATGATAGGGCTGGGCGGCATCCTTCAGCTCGGGATAGTGCCTGGCGATGACATGGTCGGCGAGCGCGCGCACGCCGTCGGTGTCGCCGCGGGCGGCGAAGAACTGGAAGGTGCCGACGCGGATGTGGCTCGCGGCGACGCGGGTCAACACCGCGCCCGGCAGCGCGGTCTCGCGCATCACGGGCTCGCCGGTGACGACGGCGGCGAGCGAGCGGGTGGTCGGGATGCCCAGCGCGAACATCGCCTCGCTGACGATGTATTCGCGCAGCACCGGACCGAGCGCGGCGCGGCCGTCGCCGCGGCGGGAGAACGGGGTGGGGCCACTTCCCTTGAGCTGAATGTCGCGGCGGACGCCGTCTCTGTCGATGACCTCACCGAGCAGGATGGCGCGGCCATCGCCGAGCTGGGGCACAAAGTGCCCGAACTGGTGGCCGGCATAGGCCATCGCGATCGGGTCCGCCCCGTCAGGCAGCCGCTTGCCGGCGAGGATTTCGGCGCCCTCCGCCGTCGAGAGCAGGTCCGGATCCAGCCCGAGCTGGACCGCGAGCGGCCGGTTCAGCTTGATCAGCCGGGGGGCGGCCACCGGGGTCGGCGCGACGCGGGCGAAAAAGTTCGCCGGCAGCGCCGAATAGGTGTTCTGGAACGGGAAATGGATGGTCATATCGGGAAGATAGGCCTGCGGGCCGAATAGGCAAACGATCGGCGCCCACTTGGCGACGGATCGGCGTAAAATCTGCGGTTTCGGGGCAAAACCGCCCGTTCCCTTGGTTGCCGCACCCGGCCTCGTCGGGTAAACCCTCCGCAACTTCGGACAGGGCATTTTGGCCCTGTCGCGATTCGACCCTCCGACATCAGTTTTGGAACGAATATGCATCGCTACCGGTCACACACATGCGGCGCGCTCCGAGAGAGCGATATCGACCAGACGGCCCGGCTGTCAGGCTGGGTCCACCGCGTCCGAGACCATGGCGGCGTGCTGTTCGTCGATTTGCGCGACCATTACGGCATCACCCAGTGCGTGGCCGACCCGGACTCGCCGGCGTTCGCCGAGGTCGAGAAGTTCCGCTCGGAGTGGGTGGTACGGATCGACGGCAAGGTGCGCCGCCGTCCCGCCGGCACCGACAATCCCGAACTGCCGACCGGCCTGATCGAAATCTACATCAAGGAGATCGAGGTGCTTGGCCCGGCGGCCGAGCTGCCGCTGCCGGTGTTCGGCGAGCAGGAATATCCTGAAGACATCAGGCTGAAGTACCGCTTCCTCGACCTGCGTCGCGAGAAGCTGCACCAGAACATCATGACCCGCGGCGCGGTGGTCGATTCCATGCGCAAGCGGATGAAGGAGCAGGGCTTCTTCGAATTCCAGACCCCGATCCTGACGGCGTCGTCGCCGGAAGGCGCGCGCGACTTCCTGGTGCCCTCGCGCATCCATCCCGGCAAGTTCTACGCGCTGCCGCAGGCGCCGCAGCAGTACAAGCAGCTCTTGATGATGTCGGGCTTCGACCGCTACTTCCAGATCGCGCCGTGCTTCCGCGACGAGGACCCGCGCGCCGACCGCCTGCCGGGCGAGTTCTACCAGCTCGACGTCGAGATGAGTTTTGTCACTCAGGACGACGTGTTCGCGGCGATGGAGCCTGTCATCACCGGTGTGTTCGAGGACTTTGCCAAGGGCAAGCCGGTGACCAAGAACTGGCCGCGGATCCCGTTTGCCGAAGCGGTGCGGAAGTACGGGTCCGACAAGCCCGATTTGCGCAACAAGATCGTGATGCAGGAGGTTTCCGAGCACTTCCGCGGCTCCGGCTTCAAGGTATTCGCTCGAATGCTGGAAGATCCGAAGAACCAGGTCTGGGCCATTCCGGGCGCCGGTGGCGGCTCGCGCGCCTTCTGCGACCGCATGAACTCGTGGGCGCAGGGCGAGGGCCAGCCGGGCCTCGGCTACATCATGTGGCGCGAGGGCGGCGAGGGTGCCGGTCCGCTTGCGAACAACATCGGCCCCGAACGGACCGCTGCGATCCGCGACCAGCTCGGCCTGAAGGAGGGTGATGCTGCGTTCTTCGTCGCCGGCGATCCCGAGAAGTTCTGGAAGTTCGCAGGTCTCGCGCGCACCAAGCTCGGCGAGGAATTGAACCTGATCGACAAGGACCGGTTCGAGCTCGCCTGGATCGTCGACTTCCCGATGTACGAGTATGACGAGGAGAACAAGAAGGTCGACTTCTCGCACAACCCGTTCTCGATGCCGCAGGGCGGCCTCGACGCGCTGAAGTCGCAGGATCCGCTTGTTATCAAGGCGTTCCAGTATGACATCGCCTGCAACGGCTACGAGATCGCCTCCGGCGGCATCCGCAACCACAAGCCGGAAGCGATGGTGAAGGCGTTCGAGATCGCGGGCTATGGCGAGCAGGAGGTCATCGACCGTTTCGGCGGCATGTACCGCGCGTTCCAGTACGGCGCCCCACCGCATGGCGGCATGGCGGCCGGCCTCGACCGCATCGTGATGCTGTTGTGCGGCACCAACAACCTGCGCGAGATCTCGCTGTTTCCGATGAACCAGCAGGCCATGGATTTGTTGATGGGCGCGCCGTCGGAAGCAACGGCGAAGCAGCTCAAGGAGCTGCACATACGCACCAACCTGCCGGCGAAGGGGTAGCCTTTGAAGTCACCTCGCCCCGCGCTTGCGGGGAGAGGTCGGATTGCGAAGCAATCCGGGTGAGGGGCCTCTCTCCGTGCAAACTCATCTTTCGAATTTGCGGATGCAGCCCCTTCACCCTGACCCTCTAAGAGCGAGCTTCGCTCGTATCGGCCCCGTAAGAACGGGGAGGGGAAAAGAGCAGGTCAGGGCTCCGCGATCACAACCCCGTCGAGGCCTCGATCCGGAATTGCGCCAGCGCCGACTGTGGATCGGTCTTGAGCAGTTGCATCAATTGAAGCACCGGCGCTTTCGCGCGCGGGGCCAGCTTGATGACGAGCGTCTGCCCCGGCGTCTCGATGAACTGGCTGATCGCGGTGATGAGGGCGGCGGCATCAGGATTGCCACCGCCGACCGCTTCGCCCTGCGCCTTGATGCTGCCGAGGACGGCATTGCGCGCCTCGTCGCGGCTGACATTCTGGGTGCGCGCGTATTGGGCGATGGCGAGATCGATGACGCCGAGGTCGTGGACGGCAAGCTCGATCGTGCCGGCCTCGATCTGCGCGACCGCGCCCAGGGATTCCGCGGCGCTGGTCGAGAATGCCTCGCGCGGCACGTTGGCGAGCGAGACCTTCGCCGACGCGTTCAACAGGCCCGCCATGTCGAGCTTGATCGGCTCGAGCGCGAACGAGCGTGACGCCTCGGTCCAGACCGCGCCGAGATCGGCGTCGACGGCCATCCGGTCGATCCCGGCGGCGACGAGTGCCTGTTGCCGCGGATCGGCCGCATCCAGCGGCGCCGCCATCTTCGCGACCAGCCGCAGCTTGCTCGGGATCGTCCCGACGAACTGGCCCCAATCGAGGCTGAGGACGTCGATGTTGACCGGCTTGCCGGTGGCCTTGTAGGGCGACGTGACACCCTTGACCTCGACGCCCTCGATCAAGGGGGAACAGCGCCAGCGCCTGTTCAGGTGACGGCTTCTGCCCGGCGAACTGTGCCGATAGCCGGACGGAGCTGGCGACATCGAGCGACTTCAGCGCGAAACGTCCGACCTTGACGGTGCCATTCGGCACACGTGCATCAAGTCCTTCGACCGCAAGCTCGCCGATCTTGCCGTGTTCGAAGTTGAAGCGCATCGAGGCGAGGTTGGTCGGGCCCTGCGGTGTCTCAAGCGAGAGCCCATGCATCTCGGCATTTCCGATGCCGGTGCCCGCATAGATGCCGGCGATTTTTTCGAGCAGTTCGCGCGTCTGGGCCGCAGACGGCGGTGCGCTCCCTGGCGGCGGGATCATCGCCAGCAGCGCCGGCAGTTGCATCCGTGACGGGTTGATCCTGACGTCGTCGATGGTCACGCCGGCGATCCGCAAGCTTATGCCAGGGCTGGCGGTGATGACATAGGGACCGGCCGAAACGTGTCCCTGAATCCGGTACTCCCGGTCGTCGTTGGCCTTGGCGGGATCGAACATCGCCGCCATCGCGCCGACGTCGATATCGATCGCGACGATATTGGCGAGGTCGCCGGTCATCTTTATCGGTGTGCCGGCCGCCTGCTGGTTGACCGTGAACGCAACCTTGTCGGTTTTGCTGGACGCGATTTTTCCGTCCTTCATGTTTTCGATGGTAAGGCCCGAATAAGCGAACTCGCCGCTGGCGCCCTCGCCGGCATGTGCGACAGCGCTGAGGGTCATCGGTCCCGTCAAGGTAGGCGCGCTCACCGATGACGCGCTGATGTGCGCAAGCTGGGCGAATCCAAACCGGTACAGTTCGAAGATCGACGACGAGGCCGGAAGCTGAGGCAGGCCGGCGGGGCCGGAATAGTCCTTCACCGTGACCCGCGGCGCTTTGTAGGTGAGGGAGCCGATCGCGGGTGTCGGTCCGGCCAGACCGACCTCGACATCGTTGAACTCGATACGATCAGCGGAGACGCGTGCCGCTTCCGGCTGGCCGAGGCCCGACGCCGTCAGGCTGGCAATCTTGATGCTGACCGGGGGCTGTGTCGCCGACTCGGTGGCGATGTCCGAAATCGTCAGGGTGCGGCTCTTGGTGTCGAAAGTGATCTTGCCGTGGCTCGCCTTGGCGCCGGCGGCACGGACCTGCTCGAAGGCGGCCTCGACGTCGCGCGTGACCCGGCGCTGGGCATAGAAGTCGAAACCGAAGTAGCCGCCGGCCGCGACGACTGCGACGGCGACCAGGCCGAGCAGAATTTTCTTCATTCGGTCAACTCCGGATCATCAAGGAAAAAAATTGCCAATCGGCGGTCGGAAGGTGCAGCATCGATGAATCGGCCCGCCCGGGCCTGTTGACGGGGATAGTATCCGATGTTGCATCCAAGCGGCGGGACATGCTTCACATCCGGCTCGATTTGCCGGACAACTGACTTTTGCCTGGGTTAGCACAGAAACAAGAAATTTGGGCCGGAAACGCGGGAAGCACGCATGTCGTCATCGTCTGAAGAACTCCATAACGCCGCGCTCGCCTATCACCGGCTGCCGCGGCCGGGCAAGCTCGAGATCCAGGCGATCAAGCCGCTTGCCAACCAGCGCGACCTGGCGCTGGCCTATTCGCCGGGCGTGGCCGCCGCCTGCACCGAGATCGCCAAGAACCCGGCCGAGGCGGCGACGCTGACCGCCCGCGCCAATCTGGTGGCCGTGGTCTCGAACGGCACGGCGGTGCTCGGGCTCGGCAATATCGGCCCGTTGGCCTCCAAGCCCGTCATGGAAGGCAAGGCGGTGCTGTTCAAGAAATTCGCCGGCATCGACGTGTTCGACATCGAGATCAACGCCAATACGATCGAGCGCGTGGTCGAGACCGTCGCGGCGCTGGAGCCGACCTTCGGCGGCATCAATCTGGAAGACATCCGCGGGCCGGAGTGCTTCGAGATCGAGACGCAGCTCAAGGAGCGCATGAAGATCCCGGTGTTCCACGACGATCAGCATGGCACCGCCATCATCGTTGCGGCCGCGATCGTCAACGGGCTGCTCTTGAACGGCAAGCAACTGTCCGACGTGAAGATCGTCTGCTCGGGCGCGGGCGCTGCCGCGATCGCGACGCTCAATCTCCTGGTCTCGATGGGGGCGCAGCGCAAGAACATCTTCGTCTGCGACATCGACGGTGTGGTCTATGAGGGCCGCAACACCACGATGGACCGCTGGAAGGCGGTCTACACCCAGAAGACCGACGCGCGCGTGCTCGCCGACGTCGTTCCGGGCGCGGACATCTTCATCGGGCTGTCGGCGCCGGGCGTGCTGAAGCCCGAGATGGTCATGCAGATGGCGGACAAGCCGCTGGTGATGGCGCTTGCCAATCCGGTGCCGGAGATCATGCCGGAAGAGGCGCGCGCGGCGCGTCCCGACGCGATGATCTGCACCGGCCGGTCGGACTATCCGAACCAGGTCAACAACGTGCTGTGCTTCCCCTTCATCTTCCGCGGCGCGCTCGACGTCGGCGCCACCGCGATCAACGAGGCGATGAAGCACGCCGCAGTCGACGCGATCGCACAGCTCGCGCGCGATCCGCCGTCGGATGCGGTGGCCCATGGTTTCGACACCGGCGAGACGCAAGGGTTCGGGCCTGGCTCGCTGATCCCGAGCCCGTTCGATCCGCGCCTGATCCTGCGCATCGCACCGGCCGTGGCCAGGGCCGCGATCGAGTCCGGCGTCGCGACCCGGCCGATCACCAATTTCGACGAATACGCCGCCAACCTCGAACGCTTCGCGTTCCGCTCCGGCCTCACCATGAAGCCGGTGTTTGCCAAGGCGAAGACCCAGCCGGTGCGCGTGATCTACGCCGAGGGCGAGGACGAGCGCGTGCTGCGCGCGACACAGGTGGTGCTCGAGGAAAAGCTGGCGCGGCCGATTCTGGTCGGCCGTCCGTCGGTGGTCGAGACCAGGATCAAGCGCTTCGGCCTTTCGATCAAGGCCGGCCGCGATTTCGACCTGGTCAATCCCGAGGACGACCCGCGCTACCGTTCCTACGTGCAGTCCTATATCGACGTCGCCGGCCGTCGCGGCGTGACGCCGGAGGCTGCGCGAACGGTGGTCCGCACCAACAATACCGTGATCGCGGCGCTGGCCGTGTCGCGCGGCGAGGCCGACGCGATGCTGTGCGGCGTCGAGGGCCGCTACATGAGCCATCTGCGCCATGTCCGCGAGATCATCGGCTTCCTGCCGGGGGTCAGCGACTATGCCGCGCTGGCGCTGATGATCACCTCCACCGGCGCCCATTTCCTCGCCGACACCCAGGTGCGGCCGAATCCGAGCGCGGAGGAACTGGCGGAAGTCGCGTCGCTCGCGGCGATCCACGTCCAGCGCTTCGCCTTCAAGCCGAAGGTCGCCTTCGTCTCACATTCCGACTTCGGCAGCTATGATACGGACTCCTCGCGCAAGATGCG
This sequence comes from Bradyrhizobium sp. JR3.5, assembly GCF_054057015.1. Taxonomy (NCBI): domain Bacteria; kingdom Pseudomonadati; phylum Pseudomonadota; class Alphaproteobacteria; order Hyphomicrobiales; family Nitrobacteraceae; genus Bradyrhizobium; species Bradyrhizobium sp. JR3.5. The sequence goes on along the minus strand of NZ_JBSRYV010000001.1, from coordinate 2,500,304 downwards.
GCGGGCCACCCAGCTCTTGAAGGACAAGCATCCGGAGATCGAGGCCGACGGCGAAATGCAGGGCGACACCGCGCTGTCGGCGGTTGCGCGCAAGCTCGTCCTGCCGCAGTCGCGGCTGGAAGGCGAGGCCAACATCCTGATCATGCCGAACCTCGACGCCGCCAACATCGCCTACCAGATGATCAAGTCGCTGGCCAACGCGTTGCCGGTGGGGCCGATCCTGATTGGTCCGGCGCGTCCGGCGCACATCCTCACCCCCGGCGTGACGGCGCGCGGCATCCTCAACATGACCGCGGTTGCCGCGGTCGAGGCCCAGGAGCGCGCCGGCCGCGCGCAGCCGACGCTGTTTGGCTGAGCAAGAGTTGTTTTCAGCATGATCTCCGCGCAAACGCATGGCGCTTGTCGCGAGGGAAAACCGCTAGGCACTTTTCCGGATCATGCTCGAGACGGATTCGATTTGATCGAAGCAGGCCGGGCGGCCATACTCGCTCCGCCTGCTTCGTCCGATTTCTGCCATCCAGTGAGGCCGACCCATGCCAGCGTTCATCACCTTCGGGCGCATTCTGTTCGCCGTGCTGTTCCTCTATTCGGGGGCGAGCAAGCTGTTCGGCATCCAGGCGACGGCGGATTTGCTCACGGCCAAGGTGACGATCCCGGCCATCGTCGCGCCCTATACGCAGCAGATCGAAACCTTCGTCGGCATGCCGTTCATGCAGCTGCTGGCGATCACGGTCGGCGGGTTCGAGATCATCGCGGGCGTGATGATCGCGGTGAACGTGCTGGCAAGGTTCTTCGCGATCCTGCTGATCATCTTCGTTTGCTTCACGACCTTCTATTTCCATGATTTCTGGAATCAGCCGGCGCCCGACAACGCCAAGACCCTGATCGACGCGCTGAAGAACCTGTCGCTGATCGGCGCGCTGTTCATCATCGCCGGTTACGGCCGCGGCCCCCGCCGCGACGACCCGGCGTATGGGGACGTGTAGAGCGGCAGCGTAGCTGCGTAGGATAGGTAGAGCGAAGCGAAACCCATCATTCCGTCCGCGTGTGAGATCGATGGGTTTCGCTGCGCTCTACCCATCCTTGTATTAGCGCGCTGGATTAGACTGGCCTCGTTCCGAGAGGAATGGCCCAGCTCGGGTGGCCGCCCGGGCTGGGCCGCTGATCGATCGGATCGATACCCATCGAAGCCTTGAGGGCTGTCGTTCGTAGCAAGATCGCGATCGGCACTTCATCGGGACCCGCATGGTTGAACGAACTCTAGGTTCGCATCACAAGGGAGGGTCGAGGAAGATGGCCAAGCGTATCACAATCTGTGCCGGAATCGATATCGGCAAACGGAAGCTCGACGTGGCGCTCGCCGACGGCTCGGACCAGCTGCAGGTGGAGAACACGGCGGATGGTTACAAGACGCTGTTGGAGTGGCTTGGGCGCCACAAGGTCAGGCGGGTTGGGATCGAGGCGAGTGGTGGCTATGAGCAGCCGGTCGTCGTCGAGCTGCGGCGCAAGCGGTTTGTCGTCGTGGTGTTCCAGCCGGCGCAGGTGCGTGCCTATGCCAAATACCGCGGGCAGCGCGCCAAGAACGATCGGATCGATGCCGCGCTGATCGCCGCCTGCACCGCTGCGGTCAAGAAGATCCACCCGGCACCCGACGCCAGATTACCGCCCTTGGCCGGACATCTGACGCTGATTGATCAGATCGGAGAAGATATCGCGCGATTCAAGAACCGGCTCGAGAGCTGTCGCGACGCGCGTATCCAAAAGCTATGGAAAGACGACATCGCTCGTCTGGCCAAGCGCGAACGGGTTGAGTTCAAGGCTCTGGTGGCGGCGATCCGCGAGCAACACGATCTCGCCGCCCGGCTCGACCTGATCCACAGCGTCGGTGGGGCCGGGCTGCCGACTGCGGTCGCCGTCCTGGTCCGGATGCCCGAGATCGGCCAGGTCAGCCGCGAGCAGGCTGCAGCACTTGCGGGCCTTGCGCCGTATGACGACGACAGCGGCGAACACATCGGCGCTCGTCACATCGACGGTGGACGCAAGCGTCTGCGCCAGGCGCTCTACGCTGCGGCGCTGGCGGCGTCCTTTCGCTGGAATCCGCAGCTCATCGCCCTGTACAAACGATTGATCGCCGCCGGCAAAGGCCACAAGCGTGCCCTGATCGCCTGCGCCAGGAAGCTGCTCATCTTCATCAACACCGTGGTGGCTCGAGCGATCCCTTGGCAAGCTCACTTGCCAGTCGTCGCTCCGGCAAGCTGAAGCGTTTCTTTGTTCGATCGGGGCACCGTTTCTTCGTCCCGACCTGCCGTCACGAGGACGCCGCGCACAGCGGCCGTCAAGGATGGCCGTCGCTCAAATGCCGCCACATCCCCACTCTCGCCAGGCCACGCCTTGATGGCCGCGAGCACGGCGTCAGTCTCAACGGCGATCGGGCAATTCAATCGCACACAATCGGAAACGCTAATGGTTGCTACGGGCATCGCCGCTTTCAACCCACGCGCCGCCACGGTGTGACGCTGACGTCCTGCGCGGCGTCGATCAGTTGCGGCGCACCGGCGTGAAGGCCGTGCGCCGACAGCACCTGCTGCGGGGTGCGGGCAGGGACGCCGGGAAAGCACGGCTCGCCGTCGGGGATGCGCACCTTCGGTGCGACCGAGAGCCAGAACGTGTCGTAGCGGTCCATGAACATGCCGAACACGCCGGGACCGCCGATGATCGCGACCATCCCCGAGGTCACGCCGGCCTCGCGGCTCGCGGTCTCGAACGGGCAGCCGGCGGGATTCCAAAGCAGCGCCTTCGGATTGTCCGGGTCGGGCGCGATCGCCGCGACCTTGCCGGTCAGGATCAGGCGGCGCCGTTTCGGCGCGTTCGGCTGCTCTTCCTGGGAGTGGCGGCCATGCACGACGAGATCGGACCGGTCGAGGGCTGCGGTGAAGAACCGCTTGTCGCCCTCGATCTTGAGATCGTCAGGCATCACGTTGTGCGCGTTCGCCAGCCGGCCGTCGGCCGAGACGATGACAAAGCCCTCAATACGCAACGCTGGCACAGAAGCGATCGCCGGCGCGGCTACTGATCGACGGTGGTGACGACGCTGTTCACCGGCCGCGAGCTCACGGTCGGCAGCTTGACGTCCTTGGCGAGCTCCTGCTCGTATTGCGGCAGCACGGTCGCCGGGAATTTGGCGCGCATCGCCACCACCTTGTAGCCGCCGGCCTTGAGCTGCGTCAGCAGCGTCGGCAGGGCTTCCGCCGTGTGCTTCTGGAAGTCGTGCATCAGGATGATGCCCTTGCCGAGCTTGGCGAGCTTCTTCATCACGGTGTCGATCACCTGTTGCGAGTTCTTCGACTTGAAGTCGAAGGAGTCGAGATCGCAGGAGAAGATCGCGATGTTGCGGTTGCCGAGATAGGTGACCATCTCCGGCGGATGTTGCAGCGCCGGGAAGCGGAAGAACGGCGAGGGCGACGTCTCGAGCGCCCACTTGACCGCAGCCAGGCCGCGCTCGATCTCGTCCTTCTTCTGATCCTCGGTCAGCTTCTTGTTGTTCAGATTCTCGTGCGACCAGGTGTGCGAGCCGACGGTGTGGCCGGCGGCATAGACCTGGCGCAGGATCTCCGGGTGATACGTGGCGTGCTTGCCGATCGGGAAGAAGATGCCCGTGGTGCATTCATCCGCGAGCGCCTTCAGCACCGCCGGCGTGTTGGCTGGCCACGGACCGTCGTCGAAGGTCAGCACCACCTCATGGTCGCGCAGGAAGTCGAGCTGCTTGAAATGCTCGAAGCCGAAACCTGGACCGCCGGTGGTGTCGATCTCGACGGTGCGGGCGACGCCGAGCGCGTTCGGGTTGTTGCAGGCGGCGCGTGCCGGCTGCGGCGGTTGCTTCGGCGGCACTTGAGCGGCCGCTGCGGTGGGCGCCGGCGCAGCTGCGGCAGGCGCTGGAGCTGCGGCCGCCGGCGCTGCGGCGGCGCCCTTGGCGGGCGGCGTCGTCTGCGACCAAGCTGCGCTCGACGCGAGCAACGATACGGTCCCTGCGAAAATCAGACCTGCCGCAATGCGCATGGCGTGTTCCCTGCTGATCGCGCTCCCGGTGCCGGCACTGCCGCAACCAAGGCCGCTTCACCCCCAACCGATCGTACCCTAGTCACAGTGCCGACGCCAAGGCAATGAACGTGGCGGGGCCCTGTCCGAAATCCCAGTTAATTCCGGGGATTACCGCCGCCTCTCAGGCCGCCGCCAGTGCCCGTGCGATCCCGGTCTTGATGCGCGTGTCGTCCGGCGTGACCGACTCAGGGAAGACGTCGGCGATATAGCCGTCGCGGCCGATCAGGTATTTGTGGAAATTCCAGCGCGGCACGTCCTTGGGCCGTGTTTCCGCCGCCCAGCGGTAAAACGGATGCGCGTTTGCGCCCTTGACCACGGCCTTCGCCGTGATCGGGAAGGTGACGCCGTATTGATGCTGCGCGGTCTCGGCGATCTCGGTCGGGCCGCCGGGTTCCTGGCCGCCGAAATCATTGGAGGGTACGCCAATGATGACGAAGCCGCGATCGCGGAATTCGTTCCACAATTGCTGCAGGCCGGCATATTGCGGCGTGAAGCCACAGAGCGAGGCCGTGTTCACGATCATCAGCGGATGGCCGGCATAGTCGGCAAGGCGAATGTCGCCGCCAGAGAGTGCCGGGAATGAGAAGGCGTAGGCGGTGATCCGGCTCATCGCCGGCTGCTCCGCATGCAGCGCACGGGATCCTGCGGCCGCGGCGAACGCCGCCACGATCAGTGTCCTGCGGTCCATCATGGTCTCGTCCCCGGAACAGATGTCGCTGACATCATAATCCAGCGGGCAGGCGCAAGCTTTCAAGAAGGCGTTATAGGTCGCACTCAGCGCAGGGGCAGGATGAAGTCGGTGCCTTCGCCGGTCTCGCCCTGGTTCACGCCGAGGTCGGAGACGATGATCGATCCGCCGGTGCCGAGCGCTTCGTTGATCCGCGCCATCGCGTCGGCCGGGATCGAGATGCGGTCGAGCGCCTCGGCCGGGGTGTCGGTCGCCGGCTGCGGCTTCGCCTCGACCGGCGCTGCGGCCGCCAGCTTGCGACGATGCGCGGCACGCTCCTCGACGTCGATCCGGGCGGCGTTGCGGGTCGGCAGCGTCACCACCGACCAGCGCAGCAGGTTCGCATCGGTCTTGTCGGCTTCCGCGGTGAACACATGCGTGCCGAGCGGCCGGTCGCTCGCCGCGATCGTCACCGGCGCCTCGAACAGCGGCGCAAAGTTCTGCCGCACATAGAGCTTGGAATCCTTGCGGCTGATAAATACCGCGATCTGTCCGGCGCGCCTCGGTGCGTCGATCTTGGCCACGCCCGGCAGCCGTGCCGGATCCTTGGCTGCGTCCTGCTTGGCATCGGGGGTATCAGCGGTGGTTGCGGCCTCGGCGGGCTTGTCCGCCGTCTTGACCGTATTCGCCGCATTGGCGGCGTCCTTGGCCGCATCAGCCTTCGATGCGTCGGCCTTGGGTGCCTCGGCAACGCCGGGCCTGGCGGCGTCCGGCTTGGGCTCATCGGCCTTGGCTTCGGCCTTCACCGGGTCGCTTGCGGACACCTCGGACTTCGGCGTGTCGGTGCTGCCGGTGACTTCGCCGACGGTCTTGTCGTCGGTGGCAGCGCTGCTGTCGTCAGCGGCCGAATTGGTGTCGGCCGGCTTGTCGGCCGCGGCAGTCTCGGTCGCGCTCGTCTTGGACTTGTCAGCCGCGATCTTCTCCGCAATGGCGTCGCGGGCGGTCGAGGAGGAGGCATCGGACATCGTCGCCGACGCGCTCGCCGCCGGCATCGCGCCGCTGGCGTCGGCGGTGTGGGTGTTGTCGCGCAGCGACGCGGGCGCCGCCGCATGGCCGACGCTGGTGCGCAAGTCGAGACTGGATTGCTTGTCCGCACCCTTGTCGCTCTTCACGCCGAGCGGCGCATCCATCTTCAGGACGTCATCGGCAACCGGCTGCTGCGGGATGACCTTCTGCGTCGCCAGCAGCGGATGCGAGAAACTCTCCGGCGAGATCGTGCCCGGCGTGACGAACACGCGGGCGCCCATCCGCGTCCAGTTGTACATCTTGACCGCAAACGACATCGGCATGCGGATGCAGCCATGCGAGGCCGGATAGCCCGGCAGCACGCCGGCGTGCATGGCGATGCCCGACCAAGTGATGCGCTGCATGTACGGCATCGGCGCGCCGCTGTAGATGTTGGACTGGTGGTATTTCTGCTTCTGGATAACGCTGAAGACACCCATCGGGGTCGAATGCCCCTTCATGCCCGTCGATACCGGGCTCTCGGCGTAGAGGCCGTTGGTGTCGTAAATGCTGACGCGCTGCTGGTCGATCGAGACCGAGATGATCAGGGGACCCTGCGGCTTGCGGCCGGCCTCCTTCTCGATCGCCGGATTCTTCTTGACCGTGCTGCGCTTCGGCTTCGGCCGGGGCTGCGGCGGCATCGGCTCGACATCGCCGTAATAGCCGGAGTCACGGTTCCAGTAGAACAGGGCTGCATCGGCCTGCGAGGAGGCGGCCACGGTGCCGGCCGCCGTCAGAATCGCAAACTGCCAGAACCGCCCATTCGCAGAATCAAAAATTGAAATCCGACGTCCGCGTGCGCGCATATTCCGAATCCCAGTCCAAACTATCTGTTGGTTGTCGCAGACGCCGAACGCGTTCACCAGCGCAAGCGATCTAACCGTTCCGTGAGGGGCAGATTTTCGACGAAACAGTAGCAAAAAAGCCTCACAGGAGGTTAAAGCGCCCGGCCTGATCACCGAACTGTCAGCGCCTTCCTGTGCGGCGTTTGCGCACTACATAGGCGGGACCCACCCCGCGGAGACCTCAATGACATCGAGAAATGTGAGCTTGTGTGACGTGCGATTGTTGTCTCGATGGGGCTGTGCGGCGCTGCTGATGTTGCTGGCTTTGGGGCAGGCAGTTCCCGCGGCCGCGGCCGACGAACCAGACCTGATCTTTCGTCGCTCGACAGTGTTCAAATGGGTGAGCCCCAACGACAAGCTCGCGACCTATGGCGTCGACGACCCCGAGGTCGAGGGCGTCGCCTGTCACTTCACCGTGCCCGAGAAGGGCGGCTTCAAGGGCTGGCTCGGCCTTGCCGAGGAAGTCTCCGATATCTCGCTGGCTTGCCGGCAGATCGGGCCGATCCGCTTCAAGGGCAAGCTCGGCCAGGGCGACGACATGTTCAGCAAGCGGCGGTCGCTGTTCTTCAAGAAGATGCAGATCGTGCGCGGCTGCGACGCCAAGCGCAACGTGCTGGTTTACATGGTGTATTCCGACAAGCTGATCGAGGGGTCGCCGAAGAACTCGACGTCGTCGGTGCCGATCATGCCGTGGGGCGCGGCCGACGCTACCGCCGTGCAGAAGTGCGGCGAGTTCATTCAGTAGCGGGACCATGGGCTTGGCTCGGGTGGCTGACGCGACGGATGAGCTACGCATGATCCGGAAATGTGCGAAGCGGTCTTCCGAAACGTCATGCGCAAACAAGTAGCTAAAGCGCGCTCTTCATCGCGTTTTAGCTACTTGATTTGCCCGAACTGCTTGGCGCCGATACTGAGGCCTGGCTTGACCTTCGGGTCGCGGCAGCCGACGAGGTGGACCAGCTTCTGCTGCGCGCACTCATTGTCGCCCATCACATAGGCGCCTTGTTGCGGCATCGCGGCCGTCATCTGTTGCTGCCGGCCGGATTTGCCGGCCGCGGATGGATTGCCAACACCGACGTTGCCATTGCCCACGACTGACATCCTTCGTTGGATCGGGAATCACCACAACGTGCCACCGCCGAGATGGTTGCACCGCGCCCAGATGAGTCGGCCAAACCGCCGGCCGGTTCACGCCGCCCTTGCTGTACTGCTTCCTGTCTCAGCAGAGGAAAGTTAAGAAAGCGCGGTAGCCCGCTCAATTTGCACGCATAATCCGCGGGCTGAGTGCAGCCGCCGGGCGGCTCCCCCCGATGCGCGAAATTTTGAACGCGCTTATGGGCGTCGCACCTTCACTGAAAACATTGGTGTTTTCCGGCCCAATGTTTCGTGGGCTGCCCGCCGACGAAACAATTCTCCGGCCGACGAAACCATTTTCAGCTTGTTCCGCAGAACTCCCGAAACGGCAGATCGTTATCAGTCCGTCAACAGAACGGCGACGCCGAACAGGAATGACGGAGACTGCCAGATGCGGACCATGAGCCTGATCCTCGCCTTCGCTTTCGTGATGGCCGGTTCGTCGATGGCTGGTACCCCGGACAATGGTTTGCCCGGCATCGGCACCTTCTCCTACAACGGCTCGCCGGTGGTCACCTCGGCCCCGATGGTGATGGCGCAGGCCAACTGAGCGCGACGCGACAGACAGAACTGCCGGTAAAGGCTCCCCATGTTGCTCCGCATCTGTTCCGCCGCGATCCTGGCATCGCTCGCCCTCTTAGGTTCCGCGCAGGCCCAATCGCAACTTCCGCTCGACTCGATACAGATCCGGTCGCTCTACCGCGTGCCCGAACCGCGCGACGAGTTCGTGCGCCAGTGCGCGCCGCATATGCTCGGGCGCTGGGCGCATCCCGAGGCCGTGTGCGGTTGCCTGCATGACCATGCTGCCGCGACGGTGGACGATCCCGATCTGCGCCAGGCGCTGCTGCGTGGCATCAGCGAGACCGGTGTGCCGACCATCGAGACCGATTGGGTGCCGCCATCCAAGCAAAACGAGATTGGCCCGACCTTCACCAAGATCGCCAAGCCGACGCTGCAATGCATGTTCGAGCCGATCTCGAACTGAGCGGCGCGTTACCGATGCAATGATGGACGAGGCGCCTCGCGACAGCGGGGCGCTTTACTTTTTGGCGAGGCGCGGCACGCAGCTTTGGGTCCGCATCACACCGTTCTGGCTCAGCTTGGCGCCGATCACCTGCTTGATCTGCCCGGCCGGGCAGGAGCCGTCATCGACCAGGACGCGCTGACCGACCCGGAGGTCGACGATGTCAGCCTCGCGCATGACGGTCTGTGCGGAGGCGGCATGAATGATCGCGACAAGTGCTGCGGCGCTGACCAGCGCGACCAATCCAATGCGCGGCATCGCAGCCTCCTTCACTTGTTCTGGATCTTGACCCCGTCGGGGCCGACATTGATCTGCAATCCTTCGGGCTGCTTCTTTGCCTGATACAGATTGTAGCCGAGCATCCCTGCGATCACGACCAGCGCGCCGATCACGAGATACAGGACGTTGCGATTGGGCATCCGGTATCTCCGTAGGCGGACACTGACTGAACGCGGGCGACCTTAGTCAGGTGGTTGCGATTCTCCTAGAGCGCTGCGGCCTGGCGGATGGCTTCACCGATATCTTGCGCGTCGCGCGCAGCGCAGTCAGCGTTGTCTTCGCCAATTGTTCCGCCGACGCGACGAGTTGCGGAACCGGATGACCGGAAAATCCCAGCACGAAGCCAGGCAGTGGGCGTGCGCGATGATAGGTCTCGGCGAGCAGCCAGCCGCCGACGCCGGCAGCCGCTTTGGCCTGTGCGGCAACCAGCGGATCGGTCGCGGGATCGAGCCGCGCCACGAGATGCAGGCCTTGCGACGGCACCGGAACCGTGAGCTCGCCCTCGGATGCGCGGGTGAGTGTCGACGCCAGCACGTCGCGCGCCTCGCGATAGAGCTTGCGCGATTTGCGCAAGTTCGCAGCGAAGACGCCGGAGTTCAGCATGTCGGCGACCGCGCCTTCCATCAGGGTGCCGGGAAAGCGATCGAGCGCGGCGCGCGCCGCCGTCACCGGACCGATCAAGGCTTCGGGCAGCGCGCAGTAACCGATCCGCAATCCCGGAAACAGCGTCTTCGCAAACGTCCCCATGTAGATCACGCGGCGCAGATGATCGATGCCGGCGAGCGACAGCAGCGGCGCGCCGTCATAGCGGAACTCGCTGTCGTAATCGTCTTCGAACACGAAGGCGCCGGCGTCCCTGGCCCAGTCGAGCAGCTCGAGCCGGCGCGGCATCGCCATCTGCACGCCGAGCGGAAACTGGTGCGACGGCGTGACGTAGGCGGCGCGCGCCGCGGCAGCGGATACGCGTCCCCTATCGATGCGCATGCCTGATCCATCGACCGGCACCGACACCGGGCGATAGCCGCAATGCTCGATCGCGCGCCGCGCCGCCGGATAACCTGGGTCCTCGCACCAGACCTGGTCGCCGGGCTTGAGGATCGCGCCAAGCACGATGCGCAGCGCATGCAGTGTGCCCGAGGCCAGCATGATCTGGTCGGGATCGCAGCGCAGCCCGCGCGCCGACAGCAGATGGTCTGATATGGCTGCGCGCAATTCGCTGCTGCCGCGGGGATCGCCGTAGTGCAGGTGCTCGGAGCCGAAGGCGCGCAGCCGTCGGCCGGCAAAGGCGCGGAAGCGCTGCAACGCGCGGTCATCGATATGCGTGCAGCCGAGCGACAGCGCATTGTGCTGCGGCGGCTCGATCTCGATCTTCGCGCGTCGCGGCGCTGTGGCCTGCGCCGGAATGCGCGCGGCGACGAAGGTGCCGGAGCCCGTGGTCGCCACCGCAAAGCCGTCGGCGATCAGCCGCTCATATGCCGTGGTGACCGCGTTGCGGCGAAACCCGGTCTGTCTGGCCAGCGCGCGCGACGGCGGCAGCGGCTCGCCCGGCTTGACGAGGCCGCCAACGATGGTGTGGCACAGCGCCTGATAGAGCCGCTGCTGCGAGGCCGCTGCCGCCGTCACGTGCGGGCCGGTGAGGTCGAGCGGCAGCTCGGGCTTGCGCGCCGCGGGCTTGCGGGAATTGGTCGGAATTTTTCGCATGGAATTGGCACTATCGCAGACCAAATGGGCCGCTACAACTCTGGACAGATTCCAGATTTCGAAAGGCACTGCCGTGACCGAAGGCGCGTCCACTCCGTCCTACCCCATGTCGTCCCGCAACCGGGTCAAGCGCCGCCACGACCGCGGCTTCTACGACCACGCCACTGTGCACAAGATCCTGGACGCCTCGATGCTGTGCCACGTCTCCTACGTGATTGACGGTCAGCCCTATTGCACGCCCGACCTTCTTCTGGCGCGAGGGTACCAAGCTCTATTGGCACGGCTCCAGCGCGAGCCGGATGCTGGAGAACCAGTCGGAAGGGCAGCGGGTGTGCCTGACGGTCGCCCATCTCGACAGCCTGGTGCTGGCGCGCTGCGGCTTCAACCATTCGGCCGACTATCGCGCGGTGATGGCGTTCGGGTCAGCCTATCTCGTCACCGATTCCGCGGAGAAGGAGCGCGCGATCGTCGCGATGGTCGACCGCTTCTTTCCCGAGCGTACCGCGAGCTTGCGCGCCAGCAACAAGCAGGAAATCAAGGCGACCTCGTTCATCGCGATGGAGATCGAGGAGGCCTCGGCAAAGGTGCGCGCCAAGGGCGTCGCCGACGACGACGAGGATTACGAGTTGCCGATCTATGCCGAGCGCATTCCGGTGCGCACGGTGCTCGGCGCGCCCGAGCCGTGCCCGCGGCTGCTCGACGGCGTGACGCGGCCGACAACGCTCGATGGCTATTCGGAAGGCCGTCTGCTCGAAGATGCATTGCGGGATGCCTATTTTGCGCAATACAAGGAGGGGTGAAATCGGGTTACGGTGCGGCTCCCGCCCTTTCTGATGTCCCCCATGGAGCTGCCGAATGACTGCCGAGATGCAACAACGAATCCTGGCTGCCGTTGACGAGGGATTCGATGCGCAGCTTGCGACGACGCAGGCCTTTGTCGCGATCCCCTCGACCCGCGGCGCCGAGGGGCCGTGCCAGGACATGATCGGCGATTTCTTGCGCGAGCGCGGCTATGAGGTCGACGACTGGCACATCAATCTCGACGAGCTGAAGGATTTGCGCGGCTTCGGCCCGATCGAGCATGATTTCTCCAAGGCGCGCACCGTGGTCGGCACTTACCGCCCGGCCACCAATGCCGGCAAATCGCTGATCCTGCAGGGCCACTGCGACGTGGTGCCGACCGGTCCGCTCGAGATGTGGGAGACGCCGCCGTTCTCGCCGGTCATCAAGGACGGCAGGATGTACGGCCGCGGCGCCTGCGACATGAAGTCCGGCACGATTGCCGCGCTCTACGCGCTGGATGCGATCAAGCAGGCCGGGCTGAAGCCGACGGCGCGGATTCACTTCCAGTCTGTGATCGAGGAGGAGAGCACCGGCGTCGGCGCGCTCTCGACCTTGCAGCGCGGCTACCGCGCCGATGCCTGCTTCATCCCGGAGCCGACCAACGGCAAGATGATCCGCTCGCAGGTCGGCGTGATCTGGTTCCGCCTGAAGGTGCGCGGCTTCCCGGTGCATGTGTTCGAGGCCGGCGCCGGCTCGAACGCGATCATGGCGGCGTACCATCTGGTGCACGCGCTGGAGAAGCTCGAGATCGCCTGGAACGAGCGCGCCAAGGCCGACCGCCATTTCAAGGACGTCAATCATCCGATCAATTTCAATCCGGGCATCATCAAGGGCGGCGACTGGGCCTCCAGCGTGCCGGCCTGGTGCGATGTCGACTGCCGCATCGCAGTGCTGCCGGGCTGGTCGATCGCCGAGTGCCAGAAGGAGATTCTGGCCTGCGTGTCGGCCGCAGCGCGCGATCACCGCTTCCTCTCCAACAATCCGCCGCAGGTGGAATGGTCTGGGTTCCTGTCGGAAGGCTATGAGCTGGTGAACTCCGAGGCGCCGGAAGCGGCCTTCGCCAGGGCGCATCAGGCGGTCTATGGCGGGGCGGTGGAAGACCGCGCCTTCACCGCGTTGACCGACACGCGCTTCTACGGCCTGAACTACGACATCCCGAGCCTCTGCTTCGGCGCCAGCGGTGCGGCGATGCACGGCTTCAACGAATATGTCGAATTGGACTCGCTGCGGAAGTCGACCAAGGCGACCGCGCTGTTCATCGCGGAATGGTGCGGGGTGGAGAAGGCGTAGCTGCCCCGTTTGCGTCATTGCGAGCGCAGCGAAGCAATCCATCTCACCACGTGCGAGACATGGATTGCTTCGTCGCTTCGCTCCTCGCAATGATGGCGGAGAGATTCACGCGCGCTCCGCCCATAACGCCTTGACGATCGCATCGAGCCCATCGGTCAGCGCGGCGGGGCCGGGCTGCAGGATGATCGGCGACTTGATCTCGACGATGCGGTTGTTGCGCACCGCCGGAATGTCGCTCCAGCCATCGCGCTTGCGGATGCGGTCGGGCACGACCTTCTTGCCGCACCAGGAGGCCAGGATCACGTCGGGCATTGCCGCGCGCACGGCGTCGGGCGTGACGATGCGATCCCTGGCGGCCTTGTGCGTGCGCAGATGCGGCAGCGCGTCCTCGCCGCCGGCGATCTCGATCAGTTCGGACACCCAGCCGATGCCGCTGATCAGCGGATCGTCCCATTCCTCGAAGTAGACCTTTGGCCGCGGCGCCGGACGTGGCGTTGCCGCGATCGCGGCCAGCCGTTGTTCGAGGCCTTGCGCGAGTTGCCCGGCGCGCTCGGCGGCACCGACTATCGCACCCAAAGTGCGGATCATCGCAAGGATCCCGGCGACGTCGCGCTGGTTGAAGACGTGGACGGCGACACCGGCACGCACGAGATCGGCGACGATGTCGGCCTGCAGATCGGAGAAGGCGAGCACCAGATCGGGATCGAGCGCCAGGATCGTTGGGATGTCGGCGGAGATGAACGCCGACACACGCGGCTTCTCGCGGCGGACCTGCGGTGGCCGCACCGCATAGCCGGAGACGCCGACGATGCGGTCCTGCTCGCCGAGCAGATAGAGAGTCTCGACCGTCTCATCTGTCAGGCAGACGATCCGGCGGGGAGGGAAGTCACGCATCCACAACGGTATGCAGACTGACCAGGGTTTGTCACGGCGGCCATGACGTCATCCGAATCATTACCTCAGAGGTCATTGCCCGGCCCGATGAGGCAATCCATCATGCCGGCACCAATCTCGAAGAAGCCCGCACAAGCAGGGAGTGCCCATGACGCCGCTCGAAAAGATCCAGTCGATGAAGATGCCGTTTGCGGAACTGAAGGGCGTCACTTTCACCGAGGCGGGCCAGGATCGCGTGGTCGCGAAGATGCTGGTGCGGCCGGACCTCTGCACCCTCCGCAACACCATCCACGGCGGCGCGGTGATGGCCTTCGCAGACTCGGTCGGCGCTGCCGCCACCGTGATCAACCTGCCTGAGGGCGCCAAGGGCACCACGACGCTGGAGAGCAAGACCAACTTCATCGGCGGGGCCAAGGAGGGGACCACGGTGATCGCAACGGCGACCCCGGTCCATCGGGGCCGGCGAACCCAAGTCTGGCAGACCAGGCTGGAAACCGAGGACGGCAAGCTGGTCGCCGTCGTTACGCAAACGCAGCTGGTATTATGATGGGGTGATGATGTGATTTTTAAATCACAACATTGTTTATTCAAATGAATCTATGTACTTGAATTATATGCTGCGACGCACAATATAAGGACCACTAGGGACTCGACGCCTCCTCGAGGGCTACCAAGAGGAGTTATGAAATGAACTATGATTCCATACGTCCGACGTCCGCCAAGGGCACCGTGCGGACGTTGAGCCGGCAGGAGGAGCTTCCTCTGCTGCGCGATCACCTGCTGCGACTGGATCGTACCAGCCGCCATGATCGTTTTCATGGCTTCATCGACGACAGTTTCATCCGCCGCTATGCCGAACGCTGCGCCAACGACGGCACGGTCATCATCGCCTATTTCGAGGATGGCGTGGTCCGCGGTGCGGCCGAGTTGCATCCGCCGGAGCAGTCACCGGATGCGCAGCCGGAAATCGCCTTCAGCGTGGAGCGGTCGGTGCGGCGCAAGGGCGTCGGCAGCACCCTGTTCCGCAAGCTGATCGCCGAGGCGCATGCCAATGGCTACAGCAGCCTGCGCATCACCACCGGCGCGCAGAACGACGCGATGCGGGCGCTCGCTACCAAGTTCGGTGCGCAGCTGAGCTTCCGTCATGGTGAGTCCACCGGCAGCATCGACCTGACCGAGCAGAATCAGCCCGAACCGGCGCCGGCCGCTGCACCGGTTACGCCGGTCGAGGCCGCGCGCGTGATCGTCGACATGAACCGCGCCTACTGGCGAATGGTGATGCAGATGTCCGGCTGGGGCCGGGCCGCCTGAGCCGATAGCGTTTCCAAGCGAACGGGACACCAGTTCGCGGGAAGGAAACGCGTCCAATAAGAATCTCAGATCAAACGTAAAAAGGGCAATCCGTTCAGCGGATTGCCCTTTTTCTTTGAGTAACCGGATGTTGTATTTCAGGTGCCGGTGCGC
Organism: Bradyrhizobium sp. JR3.5; assembly: GCF_054057015.1. Lineage (NCBI taxonomy): Bacteria > Pseudomonadati > Pseudomonadota > Alphaproteobacteria > Hyphomicrobiales > Nitrobacteraceae > Bradyrhizobium > Bradyrhizobium sp. JR3.5. Next base: position 2,485,000 of record NZ_JBSRYV010000001.1, on the reverse strand, counting down.
TTGGCGGGCACGAGACGGCGGACCACGCGGCGCTCGACCACGACCGAGCGCTGCGCGCCCTGTTCGCCGGCGATCACGCGGGTTGCCGTGCCGGTGCGGGCGCTGACGCGCGCGGTCTTCTTCACCTCGGCCAGCACCTCTTCATAGGGCAGCCCCATCAGCGACGACGCGATTTCGGCCTGGGCCTCCACGTCATCGGTGATGCCGATGGCGGCGAAGATTGCCTCCTCCAGCGTCGGCGGATCATGCCGCACGCGCCGGGTGCCATACTTGGTGTTCCAGTCTCCGCTCATCGCCGCCTCATCTTTGAATCGCGGGAGATACGTAAGGTCCCCAATGTTGCATTGCAATATGAATATGAGATGGCAATCCAGCCATGCAGCTAGAGTCTCTCAATCTTGTGAGCGTCATAAAGTTCGATGGTGGTCGCTGCGGCCGCAAGAGATTGCAGGGAGCGGACGAAATCGCGCGAGGCGGGGACCGCGAAATGCGCCGCCAGCGCGGCGCGGTCGGCCCATTGCTCGAAAAACACCAGCCTGAGCGGATTCTCGCAGTCGACCTGGACCGCGTGGGAGATGCAGCCGGGCTCTGTGCGCGAGCGATGGACATGTTCGAGGCTCAGCCGACGCACCTCGTCGAACGAGTCGGGGCGGGCGGTGACGCTGCCGGTGACGACAATCATGATTTCCCCCAATCCGTTACGGGGCGGCTTCCGCCCCAGACGCATTGATCGGTTGCTGCGGCCAGCGCATTCAGCGCGGCACGGCCGGCATCGGTCAGGACATAGATGCCGCGCTCCGCGCGGTCGAACCAGCCGTAGACATTGTGCTGCAGGATCTTGCCGGCGTCGGGAATCTCGGCGCGGAGGTCGCGCACTCGCCGGGGCCCATCCGACAGCGCACAGGCGCAGGCCAGCGCCTGCTGCCGGTAGGCGGTCATGATCGGCGCGCGCGTCGATCCGCCCATGGCTGGATCGCCCTTGCGCTTCCGGTGCTCGGTGATCAGGCGCGAGCGCTTCTTCGGATTGCGGCGCGGTGCCGCAGTCGGCGGCGGCACCAGCACCTCGACGTCGCCGCGGTCGGTGACGCCGAGCATGCCGAAACCGAGCCGCCGGCACAGATTGCGATAGCGCGCGTCGCTCTCGCGGCCCTTGCCGCGGGCCGAAACCTTGGCCGCGATCCACACCTCGTCGGCGGCGGCGGCGCGATCGACCGCCTGCAGGATCAGTTCGAGATTGAAGGCGAGCTTCAGTTCGCCGATCACCACGACAGGCAGGTCGCCGCCGCTCAATGCCACGAGATCGCAGCCGCCGATCTCGCCCTTCACCGTGAAGCCGAGCTTTTCGAGGAAGCGTTTGACGGGCAGATAAAGCGCGGTTTCCAACAGGCAGGCTCCTGCGGCATCCGGCCGCGACTCAGGTGCCAGCATAGCGCGGAATTGCGCCCACTGAGGTCGATGGAATTTGCCCAAAGCGCGGCCAGGCGGCTATTATTGGACCGGGACAGGGCGCGACCATTTTCATGATCCGGAACGGCCTCTATCACATCACCGTCGAATTTCTCGATGGCGTCTCTGGCGGCAACCAGGGCGTCATGGTGCTGCGCGACGGCCAGATGCGCGGCGGTGACTCGTTCTTCTTCGCCCATGGCAGCTACACCGCGGCCGACGGCAAGTGGAAGGGCGAGGTCACCAACGAGGAGCATTCGCCGACCTATGGCGAGCGCCCGGTGTGGGAACGCAAGGTGGTCACCATCGGTTTTACCGGCACCTACACCGACGAGACCGCCGAGGGCGACGGCATGGCGCTGGCCGGCAAGCAGAGCATCCGCTTCAGGTCGAAGCTGCGGCTGTTGGTTGCCGACTAAACCCGTCCGTTGACCGGCAGCAACGCGCCGGTGACGGCGCTTGCGGCGTCGCTGGCGAGGAACAGGATCACGTCGGCGAGTTCCTTCGGCGTCACCCATTTCGAAATGTCGGCCTTCGGCATCGCGGCGCGATTGGCGGCGGTGTCGATGATCGAGGGCAGCACCGCGTTGACCGTGACCTTGCCCTTGAGCTCCGCGGCGAGCGACTCGGTGAGGCGGTGCACGCCGGCCTTTGATGCCGCGTACGGACCCATCCCGGACGCCGCCTGCAGCGCGCCGAGCGCGCCGATATTGATGATGCGTCCGGCGCCGGATTTGGTGAGATACGGGATCGCGGCATGCGACGTGTTGAAGGCCGTCATCACGTTCATCGCGAACATGCGCTGCCAGGTCGCGGGATCGCCATCGCTCACCGCCTCGAAGGTAAAGCCGCCTGCGATATTGATCAGCCCGTCGAGCCGGCCGAAATGCGCAGCCGCCCTGTCAATCGCAGCCGTCGCCTGCGCGGTGTCGGTGAGGTCGACGCCGCCGAGCTCGATACGATCGGCCGTCGCGGCAAGCTGCGAGGCCGCATGATCGATGCCGGCAACGCGCGCGCCGCGCGCCAGGGCTTCTTCGGCGACCACCTTGCCAAGCGCGCCGAGCGCGCCGGTGATGACGATGGCTTTTCCGTTCATGGCGCTCTCCGTATCAGCAACAGGTTGCTGCCCACTATGATCAGGCGGATTTCATTTGCAATGCTGCCAATTTCGTCTCCTACTGCGCGCATTCATCAATTCATTCGCCTCAAGGATGTTTGCGATGCCCACACCAAGGCCGTGCGAAACCCATCTCGAACTCGTCAAGTTCAGCTACGGATTGCCGCATCTTGCGCAGGCGCTCAAGCGCGACCGGAAGGTCAAGATCGTTGCCCTCGGATCATCGTCGACCGCGGGAGCCGACAAAATTCTCCCGTTTCCACCGCGGCTGGAGATCTTATGGCGAAGCCAGAAGCAGTCCTTCGGCCGGATGATCGACATCGTCAACCGAGGGATCGGCGGGCAAGAGGCGCCGGAAGAGTTCTCGCGCATCGAGTCCGATGTCATCGCTGAAGCACCGGTGATGGTGATTTGGCAGGTCGGCACCAACGCCGTGTACAGGAACTACAACTTCGATCAGGTGCAAGCGACATTCGAGGCAGGACTCGATGTGCTCGCCGGCCTGCCGCTCGACGTCGTGGTGATGGATTCGCAATACACCCAGGCAATCATTGGCGCGCCAGACGTGCTCAAGCTCGCCAACCAGTTCATGCCAATGATCGCCGACGTCGCTGCAAGCCGGAAAGTCAACCTGTTCCGCCGCTTTGCGCTGATGAAGCAATGGGTCGCTGCCGGAATTCCGCTCTCCGAACTCGACGATGGTGCACAGGAGCATCTCCATACGAGCGAGTGGGCGACCGATTGTGTCACGCAAGCGTTGCTCGGTGCGATCAACGATGCAGTGGCACGCAGCGCGAGCACGTCGTCTTGACTACGTAAGACTACGGAGGTGGGCCGGTTGGATAAAATTTGCGGCAGTTCCGTAAGTCGTTTTCAGAACCCTTTGCTTAGAAGCGGAACTCTAGCCAAGGTAGGGGTTATGCGAATGGGAAATCTTCCGGATCACGGTTTACCGCTCGTTCAGCTTAAGGAGCAGCGGCGCGATCTCGTGGTGGCGCTGCAAAACCGCAACGGACCAGTGGGCAGCTGGGAGCTGATGCAGATCGCAGCGATTCAGCAGGCGATCTCGGCGTTCGAGGATGTGATTGCCGACCTCGATGCGGAGCTCGAGCTCGAGGCCGCGGCGGCCTGAGCTTTTTTCAGTTTGGCCGCGTTTTCATCACGCGAACCGGTGTCCATCCCGCATCACGTGCGGGACAGGCTTCACACGAAAACGCTCTCGCGTAAATTGATCAGGCCTGCAGATAGCGGCCTTCAAGCGCCTTGCGCTCGGCCTGGCCGAGCCCGAGGCCTTCGCGGAAATAGCCGTCGAGGCCGCCATAGTCGGCATCGATCGCCTCGAACGCCGCCTCGAGAAACGCCGCGCGTACGGTGCCGAGCACCTGCTTGACGTCATCGGGCAGCTCGGTGCTGTGGGCCGGGTCGCGCTTGTAGAACTGGTTGGTCAGGAGATAGTCGTCCGCGATCACCTGATCGGACACGCCGAGCGCGTGCAGGATCAGCGCGCAGGCAAAGCCGGTGCGATCCTTGCCGGCGGTGCAGTGGATCACCAGCGGGGCACGGTCCTCGAGCAGATGGGCAAACAGCGTGCGATAGCGCGGCGTGTTGTCCTGCACATAGCCGCGGTAGGAATCCCGCATCACATCGATCGCATCGGCTTCCGATAGCTGACGGGTGCTGGCGATCGCTCGCAGCGAGGCAACCACCGTCGGCTCGACCGGAAGCGAATGCACGGTCACGTCGCTCATACCGCACAGCGCCTCGGCGCGCTCGGCGACGCCGCGGAAATCGAATGCGCTCTTGACCCCGAGCGAGCGCACCACTGCGACGTCCTGCTCGGTGAGATGCGCAAGATGGTTGGAGCGGAAGATCTGCCGCCAGCGCACCGTCCGGCCATCACGCGTCTGGTAGCCGCCCAGGTCGCGAAAATTGCTGGCGCCGGCGAGGTTGAGGTGACGGGCAGGGGCTTCTGACATCGGGCGGACCTGTTGCAGCTGATGAGGTCTTGGCGCAGGAATCCTGGCAGACAAATCCTGGCAGAGAAATCCTGGCGCAGGAGTATGGGCGCAGACAGGTCTATAACCGGCCTCTCGGGGGGAGAATATGACTTATCGCGGAGGCGCCATTCTTGTCGGCGCAATTCTTTTCGAGATTTTTGGTTCCTCGGCAGCGTCGGCGCAGTCCGCCTTCCGGAATTATCACTGTGCCGACGGTACGCAGTTCATTGCCGCCTTCTTCAACGGGGACACCCGCGCGCATCTGCAACTCGACGGCAAGGCGGTGACATTGACGAAGCGTCTGTCGCTGACGGGCGCGCGCTACAGAGGCAGCGGTGTCACGCTTGAGATCACCCGGGCCGGATTGACCAGGCTCCGGCACGCGAAGCGGCCGGTGACGGCCTGCGAGCTGGCATGAAAAAAGGGCCGAAACGCTTCGTTCCGCCCCTCTCTTACTGCTCTGTTGCTGTCTGACGTTTTTGCGCCACGCCTCTCTGCCTGATCGACATCAGTGATCGCGGCTCGGTTTGGCATCGTCGATGGCCGCCTGATGGTACCAGCTCTCGCTGCAGGCGGAGGTCGCGACCTCAGCGGTAAGCTCGCGCGCCGTCCGCATCTCGCCGTAACGGCGTCCGCCGAGAGCCGCGCGACCCCCAGCCGGGAATTGATAGATCGTTGCCGATCCCTGATTTTGGCCCGTCGTAATCATGTCAAAATCTCCTATGGCCGGAGCGAGCCTCCATGGTGCGCCCGACTCATTCGCGTGTCGTTACCGTCGTTTTGATATGGCCCGGGTCCGGCAGGGTGCAAGTTGACCAAGAAACAGTCATTATCTGTCTAATTCGTGTGCAAATCCCGGTTTGCATCCTGCGAGGCAGGATGCAGCTGACCAACGCTTGGGCCGAGCCGATGGTTGCTCGGCGCCCGATGGTTGGACACGAACTGTCACATGGCGCTGCCGCCGCATTAATCGGCGGCGGACGCGGTAGCTGAATTTGCTGCAGAAACGAGCGGCGGAGGGCGCTGAGAGAAGATTTTGGCTGACCACGACGCATGCCAGCTGCGCTGCTTTGTCGCAGCTAAAAATGCGATGTCCGCTGTGGACATCCGCGGGCCTGGCGGGTGCCGCAGTGCAGCGACTGGCATTTTAATTGCTTAGTAAGAGCCGGCCGATGGTGGCCGGGTACGCGTGCGGCGGCCGACTGGCTTTCGGTTCCTCACGGTTTTGCATCATCAACAGAGAGGTTCAATGACCAAGTACAAGCTCGAGTATATCTGGCTCGACGGATATACGCCGACGCCGAGCCTGCGCGGTAAGACGCAGATCAAGGAATTCGCGTCGTTCCCGACCCTCGAACAGCTCCCGCTGTGGGGCTTTGACGGTTCGTCCACCCAGCAGGCTGAAGGCCACAGCTCTGACTGCGTGCTGAAGCCGGTCGCCTGCTACCCCGACGCGGCGCGCGAGAACGGCGTGCTGGTGATGTGCGAAGTCATGATGCCCGACGGCAAGACGCCGCATGTCTCGAACAAGCGCGCCACCATTCTGGATGACGAAGGCGCCTGGTTCGGCTTCGAGCAGGAATACTTCTTCTATAAGGACGGCCGTCCGCTCGGCTTCCCGGAAGAGGGTTATCCGGCGCCGCAGGGCCCGTACTACACCGGCGTCGGCTACAAGAACGTCGGCAGCGTCGCCCGCAAGATCGTCGAAGAGCATCTCAATCTCTGCCTCGCCGCCGGCATCAACCACGAAGGCATCAACGCCGAAGTGGCGAAGGGCCAGTGGGAATTCCAGATCTTCGGCAAGGGCTCCAAGACCGCCGCTGACCAGATGTGGATGGCCCGCTATCTGATGCTGCGCCTTACCGAGAGCTACGGCATCGATATCGAGTTCCATTGCAAGCCGCTCGGCGACACCGACTGGAACGGCTCGGGCATGCACGCCAACTTCTCGACCAAGTACATGCGCGAAGTCGGCGGCAAGGAGTACTTCGAGAGCCTGATGAAGGCCTTCGACAAGAACCTGATGGACCACATCGCCGTCTACGGCCCGGACAACGACAAGCGTCTGACCGGCAAGCACGAGACCGCGCCGTGGAACAAGTTCAGCTATGGCGTGGCTGACCGTGGTGCGTCGATCCGCGTGCCGCACTCCTTCGTCAACAACGGCTACAAGGGCTATCTGGAAGACCGCCGTCCGAACTCGCAAGGCGACCCCTACCAGATCGCTTCGCAGATCCTGAAGACGATCTCCGAGGTGCCGACCGGGGCCAAGGCTGCGGCGTAAATGGCTGCTGCTTAATGGCTGCGGCTTAATGGCCGCGACCTAGCAGCTGTCGGACCCGGATGGAGCCATCCGGTACCGCTATCGGGTCCGCCAGGGCGACTGCCTTGGCGGACCTCTGCTTTTTAATGACAGTCTTTGCGGCGGGCTTGCCGCCGAAAGCGGTTTCGCTGCGTTATGAACCGCGCTAGACAGCGGTTGTATCTTGGCTGCCGGGGACACGGCGCTTGTTTGAAGGGTTTTACAAGGTCCGGTTCGAGCTGGGCGGCGCCGTCGGCCGCAGCGTGATGTATGTCGGCGACGGCAAGATGCTCGGCGGCAACTCGGCCTTCGCCCATATCGGCACCTACGAGAAGGCCGGCGACGAGGTCGCGGTCGAGATCCAGACCGTCCGCCACAACCCCGATCCGAACTACCGTGCGATGGCGGGCACCGATGACGCGACGCTCATCGCCAAGGGCGGGTCCGACGGCGAGCTCTATCGTTTCAAGGGTGAGCTGAAGGAATTACCCGGCGTGCCGTTCCAGTCGGTGATGACGCCGATCACCGGGGATGAAGTCCCGATCGCAGGCAGCGTCGGCGAGGGCGGCATCATCAACGGGCTCTATTCGATCCACATCCAGCTGCTCGACGGTGTCGACGGCAGCCTTACCGGAGTGATGCTGCTGAACAACGGCCGCATCCTTGGCGGCGATGCGTTCTTCTACTACCTCGGCACCTACACCTCCGAGAAGGGCCGCTGGAAGGGGCAGATCCTCAATCAGGAGCACACCTCGGCGATGGGTGAGAACCCGGTCTTCGGCGGCCATGAGGTCGGCATCGGCTTTGCCGGTACCTGTGACGCGGAAGGCGCCGTTCTCGAAGCAACCGCGCTCGCCGGCAAGCGCAGCCTTCGCCTCAAGGCCGCGCTCAAGCTGATGCGGCGGGCGTAAGCGGGATGGACAATTCGGTTCGCGTGCTCTCGACGCTGGCGCTGAAGGGTGCGGTCGCGCGCCTTGCCGCAGCTTACCAGGCGGCGAGCGGCGCGCGGATCGATGCCGATTTCGCGCCGACGCTGGCGCTGCTCGAACGCCTGCGCGGCGGCGAGGCCGCCGACCTGGTGATCCTGACCCGCGAGGGCCTCGACCAGATGACCGGCGAGGGCCGCGTTGCGCGGGAAAGCGTTGCCGATCTCGCGCGCTCCTATGTCGGCGTCGCCGTGAGGGCGGGCGCTGCGCATCCCGACATCGCGACCGAAGCCGCATTGCGTGCGACGCTGCTCGGCGCGCGGGCGGTGGCCTATTCGCGGCTCGGCGCCAGCGGCATCCTGTTCGCGCAGCTGATCGTGCGTCTCGGCATTGCGGAGGCGATCAACGCCCGTGCGGTGATCATTCCGGTGGGCTTCACCGCGGAAAGGCTCGTCACGGGCGAAGCTGAGCTTGCGATCCAGCAGATCAGCGAGTTGAAGCAGATCGATGCCATCGAAATCGTGGGGCCAATTCCCCTGGGCTTGCAGACGCCGGCGGTGTTTTCCGCGGGCCGCATGGTCGCCTCAAAGCGCGCAGCGGCCGCCGATCATCTGCTGCGTTACCTAGCGTCGGCCGATGTCGCACCGGTGCTGCGCGAGACCGGGCTCGAGCCTTGAATTTGCCCGCACCGCGACGCAACCTGCCGGTCATGTTCAGAACACTCCATGCAATCGTCCTTACCGTGGCGCTGGCCGCGCCTGTGCTGGCCCACGCGCAATCGGCCGACCTCGTGCTGTGCGACCGGCTTGCCGCCGATCCCACCGATCCCGACAAGCCGGCTGACGTGAAGGGCGTGCCCGAAATCGCGCCGGCGGATATCGCGACCGCGATCAAGTATTGCGCGGTGGCGGCAAAATCGTCGCGCCGCGCGATGTACGAGCTCGGCCGTGCCTATGCCGCCAACCGGCAGACCGCGGAAGCAATGTCGGCCTGGCGCAAGGCGGCCGACAAGGGCTCGACGTCGGCGATGGTCGAGCTCGGCGTGCTCTACGGCAATGGCACCGGCGTTGCCAGGGACGAGGCGCAGGCGCGCAAACTGTTCGAGCGCGCGGCGCAGGCCGGCAACGCGCGCGGCGTCAGCAATCTCGCTGCCCTCGGCGGCAGCATCGCATCCGACCCGGCGCGCGCGCGCGAATTGCTGGCAAAATCTGCCGAGACCAATGCGGAGGCGCAATACCAGCTCGGCATGATGCTGGCGGAAGGCAAGGGCGGCGCGCAGGACGATGCCGGCGCGCGGGCGCTGTTCGAAAAAGCCGCCGCGCAGAACCATCCGGGGGCGCTGGAGCGAATGGGCGCGTTTGCACAGGCCGGCCGCGGCGGGCCGAAGGATAGCGACGCGGCAAAAGCCTACTACGAACGGGCGGCAGCGCTCGGCGATGAGGATGCCAAGAAGGCGCTGGAACGGGCGCGCTGTCCCTACGTGATCAAGGACAAGCGCGGCAATGCGGTGACCAATCTCTGCTTCTAGGAACGCTCGCGGTCGCATGTCGTTGACATGCTACAGGCATTGGTGAGGCGATGTCATGATCCGCAAGCTGCGTTCCGGCGAGTACCGGCTGTATTCCCGCAAGGTCAATCCGAAGACCGGCAAGCGCCGCAATCTCGGTACCTTCAAGTCACGCGCGGCGGCGGAAAGGCACGAGCGCGACGTGCAGTACTTCAAGCGCCGCTAAGCGTGTGCGGCTAGAGCGCCGGGCACGCCGCGCCAGTCTTGACCCAGGCCTCGACCAAGGCACCGGCCTCTGCTTGCGTGCCGGGTGCCGGCGAGCGGCCGAAGCCGGGATGCCAGGCCCAGCCGACCAGCGTGTCCTTGCCGATATGCTCGATCAGATCCTCGATCTTGCGGCCGCCATTGCGCGCGGGGTCGCGGATTTGGGCGCAGATTTCGCCGATGGTCTTGCCGGCCCAGGCCATCTCGCGCGGCGCGAGGTGCCATTCCGGGTGACCCGGCACCCGCCCCGGATCGAAATTGGCGTGTTGGTGGCAGATCGAGCAGCGCATGGCGTTGGTGCCGTGGCCATCGGCACCGCGCGTGACCGGGGGCTGGTGCATGCGGCTGATGTCGCCCTGCCGCGGGCTGTCGCCGGCGGGATGGCAATTGGTGCAGCGCGGATGGGTCAGCACCTTGCCGAGCTCGGTGAAGATCGCCGCAGAGCGCTGTTCGACATTCTCGATCCCGGCAAAGCTTTCCGGCGAGGCGAGGGCGTGGCTCGCGCTCTCCGACGCCGCATAGCCGGCGCACAGGCTGGTCGCGAGTGCCGTCAGCACTGCAATGATCCGAAACCGCGTTTCCGATGTCATCGCGCGAGGGCTCACTTGTTGGCGGTCAGATAGCGTTTGGAATCGGCGAGGATCACATCGCGTACCGCCTGATGATATTTGATGTAGCCGGTGCAGCGGCACAGATGGCCGTCGAGCGCTTCCGCGATGATTGTCTTGAGCTGGTCCCGCGCGACCGGCGTCTTCGCCAACCGTTCGAGCAGCACCTGGCCCTCGTTGAGGAAGCCGGCCGTGCAATAGCCGCACTGGAACGCAAAGTGGTCGATGAAGGCGCGCTGCAACGCGGAGAGCTCGCCGTTCTTGGCGTGGCCCTCGACGGTGCGGATCGCCATGCCATCGAAATTGGCTGCCGGCACCACGCAGGTCGGGCTGGTGTAGCTCGTGCCGTCGGGGTTATCGATGATGACCGCGCAGCTCAGGCATTGCGCGGCGCCGCAGCCGAACTTGGTACCGGTCATGCCGAGCATTTCCCGAAGGAAATCGTTCATCGAGAGGTCGTCGCGGATCTCGATCGGGCCGTGCTTCCGGCCGTTGATGGTGAGGTTAAGCGTCGTCACGCAAGCGCTCCCTTGAGCAGGCTTGTTGTCACCGGCAACGAGCGGAAGCGGTGGCCGGTGGCATCGTTGATGGCGTTGAGTAGCGCCGGCACGATCGGGATCATCACCACCTCGGCCATGCCCTTCGGCGGTTCGTCCGGCGTCAATGGCGGCAGCATCTCGATCTCGAGATCGTGCAGCGGCAGGTCGGAGCCGCGCGCGATCAGGTATTGGCCGAGATTCCACTGCCCGTTGCCGGGCCCGCCTTCGAACGGCGGCAGGGTTTCGAGCAGCGCGTAGCCGACGCCCATGGCAAAACCGCCATGCGACTGGCCGAGCACCACCTCGGGCACCAGCGCCTGGCCGCATTCGAACACGCTGTAGGCCTTGGCGATGCGCAGGATGCCGGTCGCGCGCTCGATCTCGACACGGACCAGCGTGCCGCACATCGAGGTGTAGGCGGTGCCGATCCGGTTGTTGTCGGTCGGCGGGAATTTCACGCTGACGCGATCGATCCGCTTGAACCGGCCGCGGCCGCGCCGGATCGCCAGTGCGTCGATCTCGGCGCGGTATTGCTCGCCGAACAGCGGGAAGCGTGCACGCGACCAGGCCCAGCGCGAGAAGCTGTGCGCCACCGCGCCGGTGACGAAGCCGCGCGCATGCGCGGTCGCGGCAAGCATTGGCAGCGGCAGCGGCGCGAGATCGTCGAGCACGAGCTGGCCGTCGTTCCAGCGCGCCCTGTCCCATTGCCGGGCGCGGGGATCGGCCTTGCCGATGTGCCAGAGCTCGAGCGCGGCCGGCCACAGGCCGAAACGGAAGATGACGCGGGCGGCCTCGGCCGAGGAGTGCGTGCCGACATGGGCGCCGATCGACGCACTCGTCGCCGAGCTGATCGCGGGCACCCAGCGCGGATTTTTCTCGACGAGATCCTGGGTCTTCTGATCCATCGTGTAGGGATCGCCCGACGTGACGAGCCCGAGCACCTCGTAACTGTCGACCCGGGAGACCGCGACCTCGTCGGCGATGGCGCCGAGATGGCCGGCAACGCGGTTCGCAAGCGCGGTGCCGATGCCGTTGCCCATCTCGACGTGATCGCAGAAGATCGCGATCCGTCCCTCGGGATCGATCTCGACCCGGCCGAGCGAGCAATCCGCGCCCGCGCCATAATCCTTGGTGACGCATGCGACGCCGGTGCCGACCAGCTGTCCCTCCGATGCCTTCTGCTTGAACGCGGCGCGCTGCTGCCAGATCGGATGCTTTTCGAGCTTGTCGAGGATGTCGGGTGTGCGCACCGACACGATGTAGGGATTGCCGGTCATGGTCCGGCCGTTCTGCTTCAGCGCATTGTTGCGGCGGAACGCGATCGGATCGACCTTGAGCTCGCTCGCCGCCTCGTCGATCAGCACCTCCAGCGCGGTCATGGTCTGTAGCGTGCCGTAGCCGCGCATCGAGCCCGCGGTGACGCCACGCGAATGCAGCGCCACGGTGGTGACGTCGACCTTCGGGACGTCGTAGATGCCGATCGCCGCGGTGGCGGCGACGGTCGCGACGTTGGCGGAGAAGTTGGCGAGCCCGCCGCCGTCGAGCACATGATCGGCGGCGAATGCCGTGATCTTGCCGCTCTTGCGATCGATGCCGATCCGCGAGCGCATCTTGATGGGGTGGCGTTTGATGCCGCCCTGGAATTGCTGGTAGCGGTCGTGCGCCAGCCGCACCGGCCGTCCCGGGAAGAACATCGCCGCCAGCGCCACGTAAAGCACGAACGGGGTGTGGTCGCGGCCGCCGAAGCCGCCGCCGACATGGGCGAACTGCGCGTTGATATGTGAGGGGCGGAAGGGCGGGCGGGCCTTGTCGAGCATGAAGGCGATCGACTCGGTCGCCTCATAGGGCGACTGCACGCCGAGCACCAGTTCGAGATTGCCGCTGTTGTCGCTGTACCAGGCGAGCCCGCTCTCCGGCTCGAGGAACATCGGATCGACCGACTGGGTCTCGAACTCGCGGTCGAGCACGAGCTGTGACGGATCGTCCTTGCCGAGCTGGGAGCGGATCGCTTCGCCATGGATTGCGGCCTTGGCGTAATCGGCCTTGGTCTCCTTGGCGAGCGGCAGCCAGACCGGCAGCGCCGCGTTCTGGATGCGGCTCGGCGAAACCCAGCCGGCCTGGATCGGCGAATAGACGTCGGGCGCCTCAGGCGTGGCGCCGGCGACGCGTGTGAAGCGATAGGCACCGTAGTTCGGAAGGATGACCGGGCCGGTCTCGTCGCCGAACTTGACGAAGCCGACATCGCGCAGCGCGAGGCGTGCCCGGTCGAAGGCGTCGAACTGCTCGAAGATCAGCAGCGCGACCGGCTGCCCGAGATAGAGCGGGGTCGTGCCGACCGGGCAGAACAGATCGCCGGTGTAGAACTCCGGTACCCGCGTGCCGATCCGGTCGAGATCGGCCGACGTCACGACGACCGAGGGCTTCGCCGGACCATCGAGCCGGGCGAGGTCCATGCCGGCATAGACATGCGTGGCGTCGTTGGCGCGGACCAGGATGGCGTGCGAGGTGGTCGCAGGCCAGCCCGGCATGTCGGCGGCGCGAAAGTCGGAGGCGTAAAGCTTCGCGCCGGTGACCTTGGCCACCCCGTCGACGCGGCCGGCGCCCTTGGCCGCCGGATTGAAATGGCCGCGCCCGGGAAGCGTCTCGCGACTTGCGAAGGCCGGTTCCTTCGCAAGCGCCAGATGCGACAGGCTGACCGAGATGCCGCCTGCCGACAACCACTTCACGAAGTCGCGTCGCGAGGGCTGCATGGTCTGATCTCTCATCAACGCTTCGGCGGCGTATCGCGCCGCAGTTTATGAACTGAAAAAATACACGCTGCAGTGTTGCGGCAAAGCGAGCGCGATCGCAATGCCGCAATAGGTCGTAGCCTTCTCACTTGTAGATCTGGCCTCACTTGAGGTCGGCGATGGTGGCCGGTCCCGGACCCGGGGTGATCAGGGTCGGCCATTGCTTGGAACCGAACGGCACCAGCGGCGGCAGGAAGGTCGTTATGCCGCGCTTCTTGGTCTCGGCGATGATCGCCTCGCGCGCATCGCCCCCCATTCAGTTCGTAGTCCATCAAATGGTAGCTGCCGAAGAACAGCGCGCCCACGGAGCGGTCGGCGATGATCCGGGTCAGCGACTCCAGCATGTCCGACGGCGTGGTGGTGAAGGAGATCGTCTCGATCAGCATCAGGCGGCTGTTGATGGCGTCAGGCCCGAAGAACTGCGCCAGCACGCTGAAGATCACGTTGTTCTGCCGCGCGACGTAGATCGTGTTGCTCGCGCCATAGGTCTTGTCCCAGTCGGCGCCGAGCTGGGTCTTCCAGTCGGCCATGACGGTCATCCAGTGCGCGACCTGGGTCTGCGCGGCCCAGGCGACGTTCCTGGCGAGCAGCGGCGCCTGCTTCTTGCCGAATGCTTCGAGCGTCGCGAAGGGGATCGCGCCGGCGGTGAGGCATTCATCCATGAAGGCGATGTTGTTCTTGAGGATGGCGCGGTTGTTGTCGCGCCAGTCCGCCTGCATTGGCGTGGCATCGAGCCCGTCGAGCGCCGACTGCATCCGGCTGCGATAGGCCAGCATCGAGCCGCGCCACGCCTTGTCGTCGGGATTGTCGACATAGGGGCCGACCACCTCGGCCAGCGCCATCGTGCTGTGGCCGACCGATTTGAGCAGCTGATAGACGACCGGCACCTGCGGCGCTTCGGTCGGCGGCTTGCCGGGCCGGTACAGGATCAGGCGGCCGCCGGCGCCGGAGAACAGGCCGAGGATCACCGGATGCTTGTCGAGGATGTTCTTCTGGAAGATCCGTGCCGCATCGCCATAGAGCTCGAACATGCCGGTGTTGAGTGCGAGCACGTCCTTGGTCGCGATATCGGCCGGCGTGGAGGTGGTCTTGCCCGAAATCGGCGCCATGTAGTCGGGCAGCGACTGGGCCAGCGCCGCGCCACCGCTGCCGAGCAACAATGCCAGCGCAGCGGCCAGGCGAAAGCGATTGATCATCTGATGCTCCTCGAAGCCTCGCGCCAACGTCGCGGCCGGATGTCGCCACGCGACCTTTGGCGGGATGCGCAAATGCTTGGACGCAATGAACCGGAGAGTAGAGAAGTGAGAGTACCCCGCGTGACGCAGCACGACGCGGGCGGTGCCTACAGCTAAGCGACGAATCACCTGCTGTCCACACCCGGACATTGCGGGGCTTGCCCTGCGCCAAAACACCCAATGGTGCGGGCTTCGGCCCGGTGCTATCTCGCGAACAGAATCAATTTTTTATTGGATTTTTGCGTGCTCAACGGACTTTACAAGGTCGAGTACGGCATCAACGGCGCATTCGGCCGCAGCATCATGTGCTTGCACGACGGCAACATGATGGGCGGCAATTCAGGCTTCGCCCATCTCGGTACCTATCAGGTGACGAACGGAGAGATCGTCGGCGACGTGATCACCGCGCGTCACAATGACGATCCCAGCTTCAAGCCGCTGATGGGCGCCGACGTCGCCGTCATCAAGGTGCGCGGCCGAACCGAAGGCTCGACCATCCTGCTCGAGGGCCGGGCGGACGCGATGCCGGACGGCGTGTTTTGGGCGAATTTGGCGCCGCTCGACGATGAGGCCTTACCGCCGCGCGGGGAGGTCGGGCCAGGTGGCATCGTGAACGGGCTCTATTCCATTCATCTCCTCGCGCTCGACGGCGTCGATGCCGGCCTCACCGGGGTGATGCTGGTGATGGACGGCCGCATCCTCGGCGGCGATGCGTTCTTCTACTATCTCGGCTCGTATTCGTCCGCGGACGGACGCTGGAGAGGCGAGATCGTCAACCAGGAACACACGCCGGCGAAGGGCGAGTACCCGGTGTTCGGCGGCTACGAGGTCGGCATCGGTTTCGCCGGGACCTGCGCCGAGGACGGCGTCGAGCTTGAAGGCATCGCTCTCGCCGGCAAGCGCAGCCTTCGCCTCTCGGCCATCTTGCGGCTGATGCGCCGTGCGTAGTTCAAGCGCGGCCGTTTCCTCAATCCTTGATCAGAAGCACGCCGCCGATGATCAGCGCGATGCCGGCCAGTCGTGAAATCGACACGGGATGCTGCGCCAGCCCGAATACGCCAAAATGGTCCATCGCGATGCCTGCGGTCATTTGACCCGCGACCACCAGCGCCAGCAAGGCCGCGGCGCCGAGCGACGGCAGCAGCAGGATCATCAGCAGGATGAAAACGCCGCCGAGGATGCCGCCGCTCCAGGCCCACCACGGCACAGCCGATACCAGTTTCCACGACGGCACCGGCTCTCGTGTCGCGACCAGTACGACCGCCATCGTCACGAAACCGCCGAGATAGCTGACGAGCCCGGCCCAGGCCGGCGAGTTCAGGGCGGACCGGAGGTTGCCGTTCAGGACCTGTTGAACAGCCACGGCGATGCCGGCGCCGAGCGCGAGCAGATAGAGAAACCAGACTTGCATGTGACGCCCCAAAACCGGTCGCTGAAATATTTCATGTTATATTCGATCGGCAACGTTCGTGGCATGCGTAAAGCACGGCGCGAAACCCTAAGGATTGGGCTTCCACCCACGTCCCAGATCGAATAAGAGGCCGCAAACCCTCAATTCCCAGTATGAGAGCATGATCCGCCTCGATAACGTCTCCAAGCAAGTCGGCCACCAGATCCTCTTCATCGAAGCCTCCGCGGCGCTCCAGAAGGGCGAGAAGATCGGCCTTGTCGGCCCGAACGGCGCCGGCAAGACCACGCTGTTCCGGATGATCTCGGGCCGGGAAATCCCCGATGAAGGCCAGGTCTCGCTCGATCGCGGCATCTCGATCGGCTATTTCAGCCAGGATGTCGGCGAAATGTCCGGCCGCAGCGCAGTCGCCGAGGTGATGGATGGGGCGGGACCCGTCAGCGTGGTGGCAGCCGAGCTTCGGGAACTGGAGGCCGCGATGGCCGACCCCGACAAGGCCGATGAGATGGACGACATTATCGCGCGCTATGGCGAGGTGCAGCACCAGTTCGAGGAGCTCGACGGCTACGCGCTCGACGGCCGCGCGCGCGAGGCGCTGTCCGGTCTCGGCTTCAGCCAGGAGATGATGGACGGCGACGTCGGCAAACTCTCCGGCGGCTGGAAGATGCGCGTCGCGCTGGCGCGTATTCTTCTGATGCGTCCCGACGTCATGCTGCTCGACGAGCCGAGCAACCATCTCGATCTGGAAAGCCTGATCTGGCTGGAGCAGTTCCTGAAGGGCTATGAGGGCGCGCTGCTGATGACCTCGCATGACCGCGAGTTCATCAACCGCATCATCAACAAGGTGGTCGAGATCGACGGCGGCCAGCTCACCACCTATTCCGGCAATTACGAGTTCTACGAACAGCAGCGCGCGCTCTCCGACAAGCAGCAGCAGGCGCAGTTCGAGCGGCAGCAGGCGATGCTTGCCAAGGAGATCAAGTTCATCGAGCGTTTCAAGGCGCGCGCCTCGCACGCAGCTCAAGTGCAAAGCCGGGTCAAGAAGCTCGACAAGATCGAGCGGGTCGAGCCGCCGCGACGGCGGCAGACCGTGGCGTTCGAATTCCAGCCGGCGCCGCGTTCGGGCGAGGATGTCGTCAGCCTGAAGAATGTCCACAAGGCCTATGGCAGCAAGCGCATCTATGACGGGCTCGACTTCATGATCCGCCGCCGGGAGCGCTGGTGCGTGATGGGCATCAACGGCGCCGGCAAGTCGACGCTGCTGAAGCTGGTTGCCGGTTCAACCGAGCCCGACGACGGCGCGGTCGCGGTCGGCGGCAGCGTCAAGATGGGCTATTTCGCCCAGCACGCGATGGACCTGCTCGACGGCGAGCGCACCGTGTTCCAGTCGCTGGAGGACGCATTTCCGCAAGCCGGGCAGGGCTCGTTGCGCGCGCTCGCCGGCTGCTTCGGCTTCTCGGGTGACGACGTCGAGAAGAAGTGCCGGGTGCTCTCGGGCGGCGAGAAGGCCCGGCTCGTCATGGCCAAGATGCTGTTCGATCCGCCGAACTTCCTGGTGCTGGACGAGCCGACCAACCACCTCGATCTCGCCACCAAGGAGATGCTGATATCAGCGCTCTCCGAGTTCGAGGGCACCATGCTGTTCGTCTCCCACGACCGGCATTTCCTCGCCGCGCTTTCCAACCGCGTGCTGGAGCTGACGCCGGACGGCATCCACCAATATGGCGGCGGCTACACCGAATACGTCGCGCGCACCGGACAGGAAGCGCCGGGGTTGCGGAGTTAGCTCACGTTTTCCACCGTGCGCAGAACGCCTCGACGTCGCCGGACTGGAATTCCGGTAGCCGCTCCCAGATGGTTTCGGGTGGCCAGTTCCACCAGGCGATCCGCGACAGCTCGGCCGCGATCTTGCGGTTGAACCGCTCCTTGATCGGCCGGGCCGGCACGCCGCCAACGATGGTGTAGGGCGCGACATCGCGCGAGACCACTGCACCGGCCGCGAGCACCGCGCCGTCTCCGACGGTGACGCCGGGCAGCACGATCACGCCATGGCCGATCCAGACGTCGTTTCCGATCACGACGCGGTCGGCGCGCCGATCGCTGAAGAAGCCATGATCGCGCTCGGCAGAGGCCGAGTAGTATTCAGGGCAGTAGGTGAAACGATGCTGCGAGGGACGCTCGATCGGATGATTGGGCGCGCCGATCCGGACTTGCGCCGCGATCGCGCAGAACCGGCCGATCTGGGCGTCGGCGACGATGCAGCCGCTGCCGAGGTAGGAGTAGGCGCCGAGTTCGGTGTATTCGATCGCGGTGTCGCCGAGGACTTCGCAGCAACGGCCGACTTTGACCTCCCGCAGCTTGACTGTCGGCTCGATGACGGTTTCGGCAAGCTTGGGGAGGGAAGGCTTCGGTTCGGTCATAAGGTTTGTCCTCGATCCGGCGAGCGGCGGCTTCAGTCGCACGATTTCTATTACGGCGAGATGACAGGAGACGCCGGATCTACCGGCCGGTGAGGCGGGCGATGGTCTCGATCTCGTTGGTCCAGATGCCGCCGGAATAGTTCTCGGGCAGGCGCCGGAATAGCTCGGCATCGTCGACCCCGGTCGAGAATTCGCCGCCCTGATAGGGGCCGAGCACGAACACCACGCTGTTTGCCGCCGCCATGCGGTTGAGGAAACGGTCCGGCCATCCCCATAGCCACGGCGCGTAGTTGATCGGCACCAGCACGATGGCGTTGCGGCAGGCATCCGGCACGATGCCGGTCCAGCCATAGCCGAGATAGCGAACGAGGCAGCTCTTGATCGCTGCGCGCGAGACCGTCCGCGTCCCCGGCGCAAGACGTCGGATCGCCTCGATCGGATCGTCGCCGCCATAGACCATGATCAGCTTGCGTCGCTCGGTGGGAAGCCGATTCAAGGCCGCCGCGAGCTTCTCGCCCTCGGAGGGATCGCGGCTCTTGACGTTGATCAGGAACCGGCGATCCGGAAAGGTCGTGAGCACCTCGTCCAGCGATGGCATCAACCCGATGCCCTTGCCGCGGAATGGAAAGGTCTTGCCGCCATCGGCGGTGTAGCCATAGCCGATATCGAGCATCTTCAGCCGTGCCATCGGCTGTTCGCGGGTGACGCCCTGGCCGTCGGTCCGGCAATCGACCGTCCAGTCGTGAAACACCGCGAATTCGCCGTCGGTCGTCGGATGGACGTCAAACTCGACGATATCGGCGCCGCGATCGAAGCTCGCCTGCATCGAGCGGATCGTGTTCTCGAGATAGTCATGGGTGGGCGGCTGCATGCGCGCCGCGGTGCAGGTGTCGTTCCTGAGGTCGCGTTCGTCGAAGCGTTGCGCGATGCCGCGATGGGCGAGCAGCACCGGCTTGCCGCCGGCGCGGGTTGCGAGAAGGCTGCTGTTGTTGAGGTAGATGCCGGCGGTGACGGCAACGATTGCCGCTGCCGCGTATTTCAATTTCCTGCCCAAGCGACTCGTGTCCCTGCTGGATGGTCGCTCCGGGTAGGAGGCGTTTCTGGTCGATTTGCGGCTGAGCAAGTCCGCGCGTGGAATCAAGGCGCTAACCGGGTCGAGAAATATACACTGCGGATTGTTGCGCTATCGAAGGTATTGCGATTCGCATGCTTGCGTTTCAGGCCTCGATAGGTTCTAAGCCCGGTGGCTTCATGACCGTTGGCATGAACAAGAAGCGCGCTGCGTGGCTTTACCACATTCTGGACAGAGTTACATCGTAGCTCGCGCGCCCCCAAATTCAGAGGATTTCAGCATGGCCAAGATGACGAAGAATCAATTGATCGACGCGATTGCCGAGGGCACGCAGATATCGAAGAACGACGTGAGGACCGTCATCGAGCATATGGCAACTGTTGGCTACAAGGAGCTGAACGAATCCGGCGAGTTCGTCATTCCTGGCTTTGTGAAAATGTCTGTCGTGCATAAGCCTGCCACGGAAGCGCGCAGCGGTGTAAATCCTTTCACGAAAGAGCCGATGGAATTTGCAGCGAAGCCGGCCAGCAAGTCGGTCAAGGCGTCACCTCTCAAGGTCGCCAAGGACGCTGTTTAAAGACTACGGTTTGCGGCAAGCCACGCGCGCAAGCAATGCAACGGCGCATGGCCTGCCGCGCTGTGTCCGGCTTGTCCGGATCAGCATCGCCCGCTACGCTTCACGGAAAAGTGGGAGCGAAGCGGCATGAAGCAGATCAGGATCGGCGACATCACGATCGACGCGGTGATCGAGCGCGAGGGGCCGTGGCGGCGGCCGCAGGATTTCTTCCCGACCTATGACGACGATGTGTTCAAGCATCACCTGAAGACCATGGAGCCGGAGGTCTTCGACGCCGCGCGCGGCATGATGTTGATCACCTATCAGACCTTTGTGGTGCGGACGCCGCGCTACACCATCCTGGTCGACACTTGCACCGGCGAGGACAAGGGCCATCCGCCGCCGTTCGATTTCCCGGGCAAGGAGCGCTGGCGCAACGAGCTGTTCGCGCTCGGCATCTCCTATGAGCAGATCGACTACGTGTTCTGCACCCATCTGCATATCGATCACACCGGCTGGAACACGACGCTGCGCGACGGCCGCTGGGTGCCGACCTTCCCGAACGCGAAATACGTCTTCCACAAGGGCGAGTATGCCGCCTGGGAGGCCGAGAACGCCAAGGGCGCCAATCCGCCCGGCACGGTGTTTCGCGACAATTGCCTGCCGATCGTCGAAGCCGGGCAGGCGCTCCTGGTCGACGACGACTATGCGCTCGACGACACCGTCACGCTGACGCCGACGCCCGGCCATTCGCCCTGCCATTGCTGCGTCAACATCTTCTCGAAGGGACAGCGCGCCGTGGTTGCCGGCGACCTGATGCACCACGCGATCCAGTGCCGCGAGCCGGAGTGGTCGGCCAAGCCAGATTGGGATCCGAAGCAATCGGCGGTCTCGCGGCGAAAGTTCTTTGCCTCCGTTGCCGGGACCGACACGCTGATCCTGCCGATCCATTTTCCGGCTCCCACGGTCGGCCTGATCAAGGCGGACGGCGACCGCTTCGACTATCGCTTCAAGCGCGAGTAGGCGGCGCGGGCGTTCGGGGGCAATGTCAGCCGGACCGCGCCGCGCTGGTCCGGCGCGGAACCTGGGTCAGAAACCGTTCGAGATCGCTGCAGAGGCGATGGGCGAGTTCCTCGTCGATCTCGAACGTCGCGACGCTGCCGGCACAGTCGATTGCGATGGTGCCGCGCAATGGTGCGGCGGAGACCGCCGATACCGCGATGCTTGTTGCTCTCTGCATGGTCATGTCGTCAACTTCCCCTCGGACCGGTTGCCGCCAATCCTGATCTCGGAATGACGGCACGTCCCTTTCGCTTTCGTTCTTCGATGAATCTCACGCCGATCTCGGTGCCGTCGACACGAACCAGTTCGCAGCGGCGGAACGCCAGTCCGCGCGAGGACAAGACCAGGAAGAACTCCTGGGCCTTCAGCACATCAAGCGTTCCGTCAACCTCGAGCCGGGCACCGCTTTGCGAGACGTCGAGCAGGATGCAGCTCCGCCGCCACGTGCCGTCGACCCCCATGAGATTGACGGGATGGCGGGTGTCGAGCTTGACGCGCTCCGCCCCTGCGATCACCATACGCCATTGCGCCACTCACACTGCCTGAAGGGGTTTTGCAGCGAGACCGGCATCGATGGCGGCGCGGATCGCGTGCTGGATCTCGGGGCGCGCGTTCTTGAGCAGCCGGGCTTGCTGGCGCGGCGTGGATCGCACGACGAGGTCGGCAAGAACGCGGTGAGGCAGGTCCTTGCGCGAGATCAACGCGGCTGCGATGTCCTCGTCGCGCTCGGCGGCATCGACCATCATGGCAAGGCCTGCGCTGGTCATGTCCGCGCCGGGATTGCCTGCGAGAGCGCGAAGCACATTGCTGTCGCCGCGCATCAGCAGAATGTCCGTGAGCTCCTGGTTGACGGCCTTGCGTCCGGCGATGGCGCAGAGATGTCCCTCGGCCCGCATCCAGGCAATGTCGATCAGATCGGCGTCCGGAATGCACTCGCATTTTCGCAGGATCGGGGCGGCGACATCGGCATCGTCATGGTTGGCCAGGCGACGGGCGAGCTCCCGCGGAACCAGATGCAAGTCGGCGAGCGAGCGGCTGAGCGTGGTCAGGGTCCGCAGCTCGACGCTCTCGGTCAGACGGATCAGGATGTCGTCGAACAGACTGACCTGGTGCTCGCTGAGGCGGTGAGCGTCGTCGAGAAACAGCCCGGCCACCTCCTGCAGCATGCGCGTGCGGAGGTCTGGGGGACCGGCTCTCAAGACGTGGTCGAGCTTGGCAATAAGATCGGGCGAGGCAATGGCTGTCATTGCGGTCCCTAATAATGTTCCGCGACGGGGAACAGCATCGTTCCCACCGTCAATCTGCTCCCCGAATCTTTAATAGGGGTATAGAAACTGATGTGGAGGCTGATCCCAACGGTGGATATCCCGGCAAACACTATCGAAATTCGGCAGCAGCGCTATTTTCCCAGATTGTCCGGTTCAACCAACGGACCGCATTTTTGCTGATTGAGCTCATTGGACGATTCGTATTTTGTGCACGGAGTTTATCAATGCGGCCGGCCGCGCTGTGCGCGGCGCCGCATGCAAATTTTAGAGATCATTTCACAGGAGCGGTCATTTGACGGCGCCGTTGCTGGTGCCGAGAGTCTTTCGTTTTGACGATGTTGATGCATTCCGGAGTTCGATCCGAGATCTGGATGTTGATTTCACGCCACTTGCGCGGAAGATTTCGGCCGAGCAGGTCATCCTGAGTTTGCCGGGATGCGAGCTCAACTACACGCAGTCCTTTCCGCGGATCGTGGACGCGCAGCTTGCGCGGCAGACCACCGCGGTCGGCTTCACGATGGATGACGGCGTTCCGATGCGGTTCAACGGCGTCGAGCGCGATCGTGCGGTGATCGTGCTTGGCGGCGGCGGCGCGTTCTACACCTCCGTGGAGGAGACGCCCCGCCAATATGTCTCGATGATGTTCACGCCCGAGATTGTCGACCGCGGCTGGCCAAATGCCGGGCTCCATTTCAGCATTCACGAGATTTCTCAACGCGCGCAGGATCGGCTGCGCGAAGTGGTGAGACAGGTTCTGCTCGTCACGTCAGACCGGGTCACGATTGCGGAGTTCGCGACGGGCGCGTCGATCAAGGAGACACTGCTCGCCGCAATCGACAACGCGTTCGCCGAGATCGTGCCGGCTAGGTGGGCGACGCGGGCCAACACGACGCGCCAGTTCAAGGTCTTCAACGACGCGCGCGCCATCCTGGCCGGCGACGTGGCTCACCCGATCTACAGCGGCGAACTCGCCCGGCAGATCGGCGTGTCGGTGCGCACGCTGCATGACGCGATCCAGCGCTACCGGGGCGTCAGCCTGCATCGCTATCTGCGGCTCCGCCGGCTCTGGCTGGTCCGCCAGCAGCTGCTCGCCGGCGCTCCGAGCGTCAAGGCCTGTGCGCTGGCCTACGGGTTCTGGCACCTCAGCGATTTTTCGCGGAGCTACCGGTCGCAGTTCGGGGAAGCGCCATCCGTGACGCTGGCGGCCTCGCGCCGCACTGGCGTCATGCCCACCCGATCCGGCTGGCGGCAGACATGATTCGTAACAATTCGCCTGAACGGAATCTTAACGGCCGCCGAGGAATCTGTTGGTACGATTCCACCAGAGGCGGGCTGATGCATCCCCGACGATTTGCGCGTGTTCGTCCGACAGGATGTGTGTCCGGCGTGGTCAAGCTCCAGCTGGAACCGAAGGCGCCGCTGATCGAATGCCGGCTGGTGGACTATTCTGCCGGCGGGGCTTGCCTGGAATTCTCCAAGCCGGTCCAGTTGCCCGAACGCTTCGAGATGTTTCACGGCAACACCCGGAAGCGTTGCCGGCGGGTCTGGAGCAAGGGCGTCCGGGTCGGCGTCTCGTTCTGAGGACACCGATCAACAGCGGTTCGGGCCGCGCCCTGCGCGACCCGATTGAGTCCCGATGAAGTCTGTCGATTGAGGGGGCTAAATAAGCGCCGCCGAGAGGCTCAGGCGCCGCTCTGGCACTTCTTCATGAACGAGGTCTTGGCCGCGCCGGCGAGCTTCTTGCCGTCGGAGCCGACCGCCTTGGTCTCGCAGGTATCCATCGTGCACTTCTTCATGAACGAGGTCTTGGCCGCGCCGGCCAGCGGCTTGCCGTCCTTGCCGACGGCTTTCGTCTCGCAGGAGGCGTCCTGTGCAAATGCCGAACCGGCGGCAAAGGTCGCGATCACGGCCGCCAAGAAAATCCGCTTCATCTGGGTTCTCCCTAAACCAAACCAGTGGCCGGATTGGATATCGGATTCTTGGCCCGATCAAGTTCCCACAGCCGAATTTGTCTATAAAATACCCGGATTGCCGTGAGAAATTTCCGTGTGCAGCGCGGAACAAAATGGGGGAAACGCGGAATGGAATTCGAGACGCTGGTACAGACACGCAAAAGCGTGCGCGGGTTCAAGAAGCAGCCGGTGTCCCGGGCGACCGTCGAGGAGATCATCGAGGTGGCCAAGCGCGCGCCGTCCTCGATGAACACCCAGCCTTGGCACGTCCACGTCCTGACCGGGGGCGCCGCTGGAAGAAGTGCGCCGCCGCAACATGGAGGAGATGATCGCCGGCGCCAAGGCCAAGCGCGACATCATCAGCCATGGCGAGTATCAGGGCGTGCACCGCGGCCGTCAGGTCGACATCGCCAAGAAGCTGTTCGGCGCCATGGGGATTGCCCGCGACGACAAGCCGATGCGGCAGGATTGGGTGCTGCGCGGCTTCCGCCAGTTCGATGCCCCGGTCTCGCTGGTGCTGGCCTATGACCGGATCCTGGATCCCGGCGCGGTCTGCCATTTCGACCTCGGCGCGCTCTGCTACGGCATCGTCCTGGCAGCCTGGGATCGCGGCCTCGGCAGCGTGATCAACGGCCAGGGCATCATGCGCTCCGACATCGTGCGCGAGGTCGCCAATATCCCGGAAGACCAGGTGATCATGACCTGCGTCGCGATGGGCTATCCCGACGACAGTTTTGCCGCCAACGCGGTGCGGTCGGACCGCGAGGCCAACAGCGATTTTGTCCGCTATGTCGGCTTTGCCGACTAGGAAGGCTGCGGCCAGTGCGGGGGCATCGGCGATCTGATCGTCGATCGCTTGCTTGCAGCCAATAACCTTGTGCTGCGTGATCGGTTGCTCGATGCGCCCGAGCGTCCGGCGCAATTGCGCGCGTGCTGACCGCGCCGCGGGATATTGAATTCCGCTCCATGAAACCCTCGCGCGACAGTGAGCGCGAGCGCGCGTTTCCGCTATTTGTGCCGACAAAAAATGCGCTACTGGTTTTGTGAAGCGAAACAGCACAGGCGAGGAATCCCAGATGAGCGATGACGAACAGACAGCCATGATCCGCGAGACCGTCGCGAGATTCGTCGATCGCGAACTCATCCCGCTCGAGCCGCAATATCTGAAGTCGAAACTGCCCGGCAGCGATCATCCCGAGCTCACCGCAGAGCAGCGCAAGCGGCTGCGCGATGTCTCGAAGGAACTCGGCCTCTGGGGCCTCGATGCGCCCGAGGATCTCGGCGGCCACGATTTGCCGACGCGCACGATGGCCGCGGTGCATGAAGAGCTCGGCCGCAGCTGCGTGCCGTTCGTGCTGCCGCCGGATTCGCCGAACCTGCGTATGCTGCAAGCGGTCGGCACCGAGGCGCAGAAGAAGAAATATTTGCAGCCTTACATCGAGGGCCGGATGGCGTCGGCGATCGCGATCTCCGAGCCCGGCGCCGGCGGCGATCCCGCGGCCATGAAGACGCGTGCGGTGCTCGAAGGCGAGCAGTGGGTGCTGAACGGCCGCAAGATATGGATCAGCAATGCGCGCGCCGCCGACTTCATCATCGTGATGGCGCGGGTCGGCAACGATCAGCGCCAGGGCGGCATCACCTCCTTCATCGTCGAGAAGGGCACGGCGGGCTTCATCATCGAGCGCGAGATCCCGATGGTCGGCGGCGGCTCGACCTATGAGATCGTGTTCGAGGACTGCCGCATCCCGAAGGACTCGGTGCTGGGCGAGGTCGGCAAGGGCTATGCGCCGATGCAGCTGCGCCTGCGCACGCGGCGGCTCGAGATGGGATCGACCTGCGTCGGCATCACCAAGCGCGCGCTCGACATGATGTGCGAGCACGCCAAGCAGCGCGAGACGTTCGGCGTCAAGCTCGCCGAGCGCCAGGCGATCCAGTGGTGGATCGCCGACATCTCGACGCGCATGCATGCCTGCCGGCTGATGGTGCGCGAGGCCGCCGACAAGACCGATCGCGGCGAGGACATCCGCCACGAGGCCTCGATGATCAAGGTGTTCGCGACCGAGATGGCCTATGACGCCTGCGACCACGCCATGCAGACGCTCGGCGCACTCGGCGTGACGCTGGAATTGCCGCTCAACGCGCTCTGGCAGAAGGCCCGCCTGATGCGGGTTTACGAAGGCCCGAGCGAGGTCCATCGCCAGGCGATCGCCCGCCGCGTGCTCGGCCTGCGCGGCGGCTGATCAGCGCGTGAGGGCTATCGTCGGCTCGCAGCAGCCTTGATGATATCCTGGGCGATGTCGCCGATCTCGCGCGGGCCGCCGCGACTGCGCGTGAACACCGTGAACTCGACCTCGGGAAGTCTGGGCAAGCCGGCTTCGCGGCCGAGCGCCCGCAACTGCGGTGTGAGCAGGCTGCGATAGAGAGGGCACACTGCAAGCTCGGCCGCAGCGGCGGCACGCAGGCCGCCAACGCTCGGGCTCACCACAGTGATGCGGGCTTCACGGCCGGCCGCAGCGAGCGCGGCCAGCGCGGCGTCGCGATATGGGCAGGGCTCGGGAAACAGCGCGAGCGAGAGCGGCGCCGTGGTATCCGGCGCCGCGCCCTTCGCATAGGCCCACACCAGCGGCTCGCGCCACAGCAGCTGGCCGCTCTGGTCGCCCTCGCATCGGCCGCAAACCACGACATCGAGTTCGCCCCGGTCGAGCCCAGCCAGGAGCAGAGCGGTGTTCGCGACCCGCACCTCCAGCGTCAGACCAGGGTGACCATGCTGGAATTGCGCGAGCGTGCGCGGCAGCCAGTTGCTCATGAAGTCGTCGGATGCGCCGAGACGCAAATGAACGCCGCGGTTCTTGCCTGACAACCTCAGGCGCGCGTCCTCGTTGAGGCGAAGGATGGCACGCGCATAGCCGAGCAAGGCTTCGCCCTCGGCGGTCAACGCGACCGACCGCGTGTTGCGTTCGAACAATGGTCGGTCTGCCTGAACCTCCAGGCGACGAATATGCGCGCTGACCGCGGACTGCGTGAGATTCAGCCGGCGCGCTGCCTTGGTGAAATTTGCCTCCTGCGCGACCGCTTGAAACGTCCGGAGGAGCGTTGTGTCGAACATCGATATATCTCGAACTGAGATTAATTAGGTCACTATATATCATTTCTCTCACTGAGCGGAAGCTGCTCTGTTGGGCCGCCACCAGCCCCGGAGATTCCAGATGACCCGCATCCTCTATGTCGAAGCATCCCCGCGAAAGAACCGCAGCGCGTCGATCGAGGTGGCACACGCCGCGCTCGCTGCATGGAGCGATATCGAGCCCGATCTCAGCGTCGATGTCCTCGACCTATGGTCGACGGAGCTGCCCGAGTTCGACGGTCCGGTCATGATGGCGAAATACGCCGGACTGGCAGGAAAAACGCCTGAGCAGGCCGAAGCGTGGGCACAGATATCCGCGATCGCTGCACGCTTTCTCGCAGCCGACGTGATTCTGTTCGCGGTGCCGCTGTGGAATTTCTCGATACCTTACAAGTTGAAGCAGCTCATCGATGTCGTGTCGCAGAAGGATCTCTTGTTCACGTTTGACGGACGGGCGTTCGGCGGTCTGCTGCACGGGCGGAAGGCTCTGCTGGTGCTGGCGCGGGGGCTCGACTATGCGCCGACGGCAATCACGCCCGCCGGCACCTACGACTTCCAAAGGCCCTACCTGGAGATGTGGCTGCGGTATATCGGCATTACCGACATCACGACGGTCGTGGTCGAAAAGACTCTCGCGGGGCCTGACGTCGATCATGCCTCGCGTGCAGCCGCCAAGCGGGCCGCGGTCGAGGCGGTGAAGCAGCTTGCGCATTCGCCATCACGCGCGGTGACGTCATAGCGATGAATCGCCACCGGGCGCTGTCACCATGGTCAAAGCAGCTGGGTGGTTTGCGCTGCCGCTCCGTCTCTTGGTCGGGGGCGCTCTTACGCCGCCCGCACGTCGGAGAGGAAGCGGTTGACCTGGCCGGCTAGGTCCTTGGACTGCGTCGAGAGCTGTTCGGCCGCGCCCAGCACCTGGGTCGCCGCAGCGCCGGTGTCGTCGGCGGCGCGCTGCACGCCGGAGATGTTGGAGTTGACCTCCTGGGTGCCGCGCGCGGCTTCCTGAACGCTGCGCGAGATCTCCTTGGTCGCCGAGCCCTGTTCCTCGATCGCGGCGGCAATCGCAGTGCCGATCTGGTCGATCTCGGTGATGACGTCGACGACGCTCCGGATGGCGGTCACGGTCTCGTCGCTTGCGGTCTGGATCGCGGTGATCTGCTCGGAAATTTCCGTGGTCGCCTTCGCGGTCTGGCCGGCCAGCGACTTCACTTCCGAGGCGACCACGGCAAAGCCGCGGCCGGCCTCGCCGGCGCGCGCCGCCTCGATGGTGGCGTTGAGCGCGAGCAGGTTGGTCTGCGCCGCGATGCTCTGGATCAGCGTCACGACGTCGCCGATCTTCTGGGCGCCCTCGGCCAGCGAGCGCGCGGTGTCGCCGGTGCGCCGGGCATGGTCGACCGCACGTGCGGCGATCTCGGTCGAGGTCGCGACCTGGCGGGCGATCTCCGAGATCGAGGAGGCCAGTTCCTCGGTCGCGCTCGCCACCGTCTGGACGTTGGTCGAGGTTTGATCCGACGCCGCGGCGACGACCGCGGCCTGACGGTTGGTGGCAGCGGCGGTGGCCGACATCGATTGCGCCGTGTCCTCCATCACCGAGGACGCGGCAGACAATCCGCCGACCAGTTCGGTGACCTTGGCTTCGAAGGCGCGGGTCAGATCGTCGAGCACGCGGGCGCGCCGCATCTTGACGTTGTTCTCGGCTTCCTTCTCGCTCGCGAGGCGATCGGCTTCGATCCTGTTGTCCTTGAACACCTGCACGGCGGCGGCCATCGCGCCGATCTCGTCGTTGCGCGCGGCGCCCGGGATCGCCTCGGCGACGTCACCCGCGGCGAGGCGCGACATCCGGCCGGTGAGGGCGGCGATCGGGTTGAGGATGCGGCGGCGGACCACGACGATGAGGCCGGCACTTACCGCAACGACCGCGAGCAGCCCGATCAGCGCGATCACGAAGCTGAAGCGCGCCGACGAATAGGCGCTCGCAAGCACCTGCTCGGCATTCTCGTAGAACGCGTCGCGCACGGTGATGATGGCGGCTAGGCCGATCTGCGATTCCGGATAGTAGGTGTCGAGATCCAGCTCGTACTTGCCGGTCACTGCGCCTTCCTTGGCAAGCTTCAGGGCTTTGCCGAAGCGCTCGACATAGTCGGCCTGCATCTTGCCGAGCGCCGTCATGACGTTCGCGGGTGTCGCCGGATTATTGCGCAATTCCTGCAGCGTCGAGAGGATCTGCTCGGTGCGGCCGGTCGAGCGGTAGAGTTCCAGCTTCTCCGGCTCGGTCGCGACGCGCTTGGCGCCGACCAGCGCCTTGTGCAGGCTGGCATTGAGGCCGCCGGTGTCGCGCAGCATCCAGGCAACGTTGGCGTAGCTGGCCTGGCGATAGGCATTGCCGTCGAGGCCGGCGAGCCGGCGCACCTGCTCGTCGAGCAGCGTGGTGACACCGGCGTTGAACACGGAATTGTCGGCGACGATCTTGCCGGCGGCGGCGCGGCGGGCATCGGCCGGACCTGCGATTGCAGTCGCGATGGCGTCGCGCAGCCCGGCAAACTTCACCTTCAGCGCGTCGATCTCGCGCGCGATGGCCTCGCCGTCGTCGAGCGAGCCCGGCAGGGTGGCGCGCACCTGATTGACCTTGGCCAGCGCGCCGTCGGTCAGCTGGCGCTGACGGTCGAGTTCGGCGATCTGCTTCGGATCGATCGTACTGCCAGCGAGCAACAGGTTGGTGGCGTAGCCACGCTCGGGGTTCATGTAGCGCGGGATATCACCAACGGCGCGGACGATCTCGAGCCGGCTCTGCGCGGTCGACACCTTGTTCATGGTCTGGTACTTGGTCGCCGCGACATAGGCCGCCAGGCCACCGCCGACCGCGGACAATGAGACGATCGCGGCCGTCAGGAGAGTACCGATTTTCATGGGATGCGCGCCATTTCTTGACGAAAGAGGGAAGGCCTCAACCGTACCGGGTGCGCATTAAGCTTGGGTTTATGATCGAGCGTTCACTCGAGCGGCAACAACCGGAGGTACTCCGGCTGGGCCGTCGCCTATTCCAGCGGCTGGACCGGCGGCATTGTCGTTGCCGTCTCGAGGGGAGGCGGCGGCGGTGCCGGCGCCGCCGCAGGGAGTGCCGCCTGACGGTCCGGTGCGGGTTGACGATACTTCGTGGATGCCTGCGCCTGTCTGACGGATTTGGTCCGCCGCGCATGTGTCTGATGGCTACGGACGCCGAGCGAGTGAGAGATGGAAGGTCCGGCCGTGTAGCCGACGACGGCGCCGGCGACGGCGCCAATGGGGCCGAATATGATCCCGCCCGACAACGCGCCGAGCGCGGCGTCGCCGCCGCGATGCTGCTCCGCAGCTTCCGATGGTATCAATGGAAGCGCGAGCGAAATCCCAAGTATCGCGATTGCCACTCGTTTGAACATCCGGCTCCCTCCGTAAGGAGAGAGGTTAAGACCGGGAATGCGGCGACAGCTGTACGATACCGTGTCCGCCGATTGGCGTACGCGCAGCGGTTCCCACAGAGACTCTAGCGTGAGTCTTCGTCGGCGCCCTTGGTCGCGGCGCGGTGCTGGGTCGCGCCGCCGGTGCCGGCCTCGCCGCAGGGAAGCTGGTTCCAGGTGCCGTCGGCGGCCTGTTGGTAGGCCTGGCAGCCGGTCGAATTGGTTGTGGTGGCGGCTTTCTCGTCGGCCTTCTGCCGCTCGGCGCTCTTCGCCAGCGCTGGCGTGGCAACGGCAGCGATGGCCGCGAGCGAGCCTGCGAAGACCAGCTTTGCGATCCGCATGTCGGGTTCTCCTTCTCGAAGCGAAAAACATATCCAGAAAACAAATCTGGCGATTTTTGGCCGCGGCGAGCGACCTGCGACGAATTGCTTAATGCCGGGAAAACGCGCCGGAAATGCCGTTAATATCTGCGCGCCGGCCGCGCGACGGGTGTCGCAGCGCCGTGGTAGGATCGCGCCATCATGACCCACCGCATTCTCGTTCTCTACGGCTCCTATCGTTCGGATCGCATGGGCATCCGCCTGGCGCATTTCGTCGTCGACGGCCTGCGTGCGCGCGGCAACGATGTCGAGTTGATCGACGCCAAGGAGGTCGGCCTGCCGATGCTCGACCGGATGTACAAGGAACATCCGAAGGGCCAGGCGCCGGCCGAGCTCGAAACGCTCGCCCGGAAAGATCCGCGACGCCGACGGCTTCCTGTTCGTCACCGGCGAATACAATTGGGGCATCCAGCCCGGGCTGAAGAACCTGACCGATCATTTCCTCGAGGAATGGTTCTGGCGTCCGGCGGCGATCGCGAGCTACTCGGCCGGGCGTTTCGCCGGTGCGCGCGCCGCGACCGCCTGGCACGGCACGCTGTCGGAGATGGGCATGGTGGTGGTGTCGAGCACGATCAGTGCGGGGCCGATCGCGCAGACCCTGTCCGCCGAAGGCAAGCCGATCGGCGAGGGCGGCAAGTCGCTCGAACGTGCCTTTCCGCGCTTTGCCGACGACTTCACCTGGTGGATCGAAGCCGCCAAGGCACAGCGGGCGCGCAAGGCGCCGCCATACTGAGTGCAGGCCTGCACTCCTCGGAGATCGGCATCATGAGCCTCTTCACATCGCCCTTCGATCCCGCGCGCGAGGCAGCCCTGGTGACCGGTGCCGGCAACGGCATCGGCCGCGCGATCGCGCAGGCCCTGGTCGGCGAAGGTGTGCGCACGGTGTTCGCCGACCTGCATGAGGACAAGGTATTGGCCGCCATCAAGGCCGCCGCACGTCCCGAACTTGCCGTGCCCTGGGTCGGCGATCTCGCGCAACGTGCGGCGTGCGACGCGCTGCTGGCGCATGCGCAAGCCACGGTCGGGCAGGTGACGCATTTCGTCCACAGCGCCTCGCCGCCGCGCCGCGAGGCCGATCATGCGATGGCGGTCGATGAAGAGACCTGGCGGCAGATGCACGCGGTCAATCTCGATGCCGGCTTTCATCTGTCGCGCGAACTGGCGCGCAAGCTGATCGCGGCGACGACGCCTGGCTCGTTCCTGCTGCTCACCTCGCTGCACGCGGGCACGCCGCGCAACCTGCCGCATTACTCGACGGCGAAGGCCGGCATGGCGATGCTGGTGAAGGAGTTGGCCAAGAGCTGGGGCTGCTATGGCATCCGCGTCAATGCGCTGGTGCCCGGCGCGATCGCGGCCGGCGGCTTCGTCGCGGATCCCGCGCTGGCCAAGCACATTCCGCTCGGGCGGCTTGGTCAGGCGGACGATCTCGCGCCGATGGCGCTCGCCGTGCTCTCGCACAAGCTCTCCGGCTACGTCACCGGCGCATCGATCGTGGTCGACGGCGGCCTGTCGCTGACCAACTGGTTCGCGCCGCCGGAGCTCGATTGAGATCGAAGTTTACTACTTGGTCCTGATGTAGCCCGCGAGCCGCGTCTTCTGGTCTTGGCACCAGGTCGTCATGCTGCCGGCGCGGCGCTGGTCGAGGTCGGTGCTCTGGGTTGCGATCGCGACTTCGGTCATCAGGTCGTCGGCCTGCTTCTCGCCCATCTTGCCGCCGGTGTGCATGAAGGCGATCGCCTTGCGCACCTGTTCGGTGGTGCCGTCGGGCAGGTGCATGTCCTGCGCGCGCTGCACGAGGTCCTGATAGACGAGATCGGTGCCGGGGCACTCGACCTTGGCGGCGAAGATCGGCCTGCAGCACCATGGTGACATAGGCCGCACGCGGATCGGCGTGGGCCGGTGTTGCCGCGACGATCAGGCCGCCGATCAGCAGAGCGTAACGCATCGAATTCCTCCCGATGTTTTAGACATTTTGCCGCAAGGCTAGCGTCCGCGGGAACCGACTGCAACCGGAAGGACACACTTGCCGAAGGAACCGATCAAACAGCCGTGTTCCAATCTGCGCTGCCACGATTTCAGCACGATTTCGGCAGCAAGTGCCACAACTTGACGCAGGGGAGAATGATCGTGTCGAAGTTGGGGCTTGCTGCGGTGCTGATGGGTTCGTTCGCACTTGGCGGCTGCATGCAGGCGACGCTGTCGCCGGTGACGGATGCCGCGATGACGCCGCGCGATCGGCAATTGCTGGCGCATCCGCCCTATGCGGAGGCCAAGATTCCGGATCAGTTCCAGCGCCACATTGTCGATTACACGCGGAAGGAGCAGCCGGGTTCGATCCTGGTCGATACCGACGCGCGCTACCTCTATTACGTGCTGCCCGGCGGCAAGGCGATCCGCTACGGCGTCGCCGTCGGCGAAGAGGCGATGGCGTTCTCCGGCGTCGCCACCGTAGGCCGGCTCGCCGAATGGCCGGATTGGGTTCCGACCAAGGATATCCAGGAGCGGCTCGGACCGTATCCGGCGCGTGTCGCCGGCGGACCGGCCAATCCGCTCGGTGCCCGGGGCATCTATCTTTACCAGGGCAACAAGGACACGCTCTACCGCATCCACGGCACCAACCAGCCCGAATATATCGGGCAGGCGATCTCGTCGGGCTGTATCCGCATGAACAATGCCGACGTCATCGATCTCTACCAGCACGTCAAGCCGGGCGCGACCGTGGTCGTGCTGCCGCCGGGACAGAGCGCGTAATTCGCATATTGATGTGCAAAGGCGCCGATTGCGTCATCGCGATCGGCGCCTTTTCTTTCACCCGTTAGCAGGCCGTCAGCGCAGCGGCATCGGCGGCCGAACCACGGGGCCGTTATCATCAGCATCGACAACCGAGGACTGCTGCGATTGCACCGGCCGCGGCGCGGCAGCCTGCGATGCGACTGCGGCGGGCGCCGGCAGCGGTGCTGCTGATGCCGGCGGTGGCGGCGGGATGTAGGCCTGTGCCGGCCGGCGGATCGGCGGCGGAGCAACAGCCGTGCGTGGCGCCGTCGCGGGCGGCGTGATCGCGGCACGCGGGCGCGGCGCGACCGGCCGCGGTTCGACGGCCCTGGTCTCGGTCGTCCTTGCGACCCGCTGCGTCAACTGATCCTGGCTCACCTTCAGCTGATCGATGCTGGTCTTGAGTTGCTCGATCTGCTGTCCCATCGACGCGAGATCGCGCGCCATCGACTGCAACAACTGGGTTTGGTCAGGTGCGGCTGCGGCTGGTGCCGCCGGGGCAACCGGCGCCGCCGTTGCAGCGGGTGCTGCGGCCGCCGCTGCAGCGGCAGGAGCGGGCGCGGCCGTTGCGACGTCCTGTGGCGCAGCCGCCGGAGCAGCCTCAGCCGGCTGATCGGCGGCAGCCACCTGCGCGGGCGGGCCCGCCTGGTCGGCTGCGGGAGCGGCCTTGCCTGGCAGCAGCGACGTCAGGGCCTCGACCTGGGGCACGTACTCCGCCACCACCTGCTTGACGCGATGGCCGTAGTGTTGCCACGCCGCGGTGCCCATGGCGCCGGCGATCGCGAACACGAACCAGAAGGCACGGATCGCCCATTTGTTGGTCGGACGCGGCGCGCGTTCCAGTCTGATGTCGTCCAGCCTGCCGTCATGGCTTGCGGCGCTGTACTCCGGCGCGGCCGGCGGCGCCGTCACCGGTATCGGCGTCACCGGTGGCACCGAGGCGACCGGAGCGCCCGGTGGCGTGGAAGAGGGGGCGAGGCTCGGGCCGAACCAAGGCTCGCGTTGCCCCGGCGCTCCCCTGGCGGCGGGTGCCGGCGCGGTGGCGGAATTGTCCGGGCGGGTTGCAGTGAAGCTAGGTTCGATCGCGAAAATATCGTGCGGATCTGCGTCTTTCAGTGTCGATTGCATGGCGGTCCCCGTTTCAGTCCAAGGTCAACCGCAAATGGGCGGCCGGCAATTTGAGCTCTGTATCGACCCCTGGCCCTGACCCCACGACTCCAGTCCGGTTTGACCAAAGCAAGGCGAGAGGGTGGAGAGGTTGGGGAGTTTCGGGAACCAAACTGGGAGCCGAGGGGCGGTCGCCGACCTGCGTGCCTGGGGAAGCTCCGGGGTCGCATGTCCGGGTGAATCTCCCTGGTTGTGTGGCGCATCCACCACACCCGAGGGGAAATCGGGTCGCCTGCGGCCCGTCCGACCGCGCTCCGCCACCGTTCCGCCCCGATTGGATTCGGCCATGCGGGGGTTGGATTTTCGGCTTGGGCTGGGGCGCGAGTTGGGGATGCAACATGTCACGCGACGATGCAGTCATTTCGTACGTCGACGTCATACGCAGCGCGCGCGGTGCCGCGCCGGCAATTCGGTTGGCTCGTGCGCGAAAGTCTCTGCGGCTCTGCGCCATCGTCATCGGCGCCGCGTCGCTTGCGGCCTGTGCGCAGTCCTCCGTCGTCAGCCAGCGCTCGCAGGCGCTCGCGAGCCGGTCGGTGTCGGCCGAACCGACGCGGGCTGCGTCATCGGCGACGCGCGCACATGTCGCAACCGCGCGCAAGCACACGCCGTACGCCGTACGCAAGGGCGGCGACACCAGGATCGCGTCGCAGGGCGTCGCGAGCTTCTACAGCGACGAGCAGGAGACCGCGAGCGGCGAGAAGTTCAACGCGCACGAACTGACCGCTGCGCATCCGACATTGCCGTTCGGCACCAAACTGCGCGTCACCGACGTCAAGACCGGCCGCTCGGTAACGGTGCGTGTCAACGACCGCGGGCCTTACGTTCCCGGGCGCATCGTCGACGTCTCGTATTCTGCCGCACAGTCGCTCGGCATGATCGGCAAGGGCGTCGCGAATGTCAGGCTCGACGTGGTGCAGTGAGCGGCGTCGCAAGCCAGGTTCGGGATTTTTGCCGGACGGATCGGGAAAAAGTCCCGGTGTTGCGCGCGCTTTAATCCCGTTGTCCGAACGCTGGCGACAAATAGAATTGATGCCGCTACTTCCCGCGCTCTCCTTTTCCAGGCGCGTGGATTTCAACCCAATGAACCTTCCCCGCCTTGGCGTCCCACCGAGGCGGGGTTTTTCTTTGAGGCATGCGCGCCGCATGTGTTGACAGGGCCTGAGCCATCTGCGGCAAGATCCGGCACATGCTGGATATGCCGACCTTGATGAGCAAGTTGAGCTAGCCGCGACCGCACGTTGCGCTCTGCCGCTTCTGGCGCCTGTGCTTCCACCAAATTGTCATGCTACCGGCGAATTGCGGCCCAACGCCGCTGCCAACACACCGCCGAATGGATGACGTCGGCGAGGGACAAGCGTTGGCCTACAAGATGATCGCAGAACGCGAGAACGAAACGGTCAGGATCGAGCGGGAGAGCACCTTCATCATCGTCGCCAAGGCCAAGGTCTGGGCGAGCGAGGGATGGCAGGTGGTGATCACCGACACGGACGGAAAATCATACCCGCCCGAGGAATTCGACAAGCTGCTCGCGGCGTAATGCTAGCGCTGCGCTGACACCAGCATCATCATCGGCCGTTCCAGCTCGTCGGCCAGTTCGGGTACAGCCTTGATCTGCTCCCGCGTCGGGGAGAATTCCTCGACGTGGCGAAGCGTGAAGCCGGCGCCGATCAACGCATTGAGCGTGGTGCCGATGGTGCGGTGATATTTCAGCACGCCCTTCACATACCAGTCGGTCCGGCGTTCGCCTTCGATGAAGTAGCGGTTGACCGGCCAGATCTTGCGGCCGTCCTGGTCCTGTCCCCAGCCGGGATGAGTGGCGGCCATGTAGATCGGATGCTCGATGGTGAAGACCAGGTGCCCCTCCGGGACGAGGGTGCGATACAGCATCCGTGCCAGGCGATCGAAATCCCTGATGTAGTGGAAGGTGAGGGCGCTGTAGGCGAGGTCGAACGTGGCCTTCGGCAGCTCCAGCGTTTCGAGGTCGGCGATCTCGTAGGTGATAGCCGGATCCTGCGTCATCGCCGTGGCGCGCGCGATCATGTTCTGCGAGAGGTCGACGCCGAGCACGCCGGAGGCGCCTTGCTCGCGCATCCAGCGCGACATCCAGCCGAAGCCGCAGCCGAGATCGACCACGCGCTTGCCTGCGATGTCAGGCAGCATGGCGCGGATCGCGGGCCATTCGGGCGCGCCGAGCAGCCCGCGGAGCTGCCGCGGCAGCTGGCTGTAGCCGGCGAAGAAGCCGGGGTCGTCATAGATGTTCTGCGCCATGGTCTCGGCAACTCGGGAAGGAGCAGGGTCCGCCTCTCTGTATCCGCCGCCGCGGCGCGTGGAAACGGTCGATTCCGTTACGCCGGCCGGGATGGTGGAACCAGACGTGGCGTTCGGCGGTTTTGATGTCAGCCCGCGGGGCGGCGCGGTCACGCCTGTCCCTGCGGCGTCAGACAGCAGAGGAGGACGCCATGATAGCCGAGATGCAGATCCACACCATCGCGCGGCAGATGCTGGAGAAGCACGGCCTGGAGGCGATCGCCCAGGCCGCGCAGAACGCCGTGGCCTGTGAGAGCAAGGGCGAGACCGAGGAAGCCCGCGAGTGGCGCCATATCGAGGACGCCATGAAGATGATGCGCGGACCGCATCAGAGCTGACCGCCGGAAGTCACTATGCCTGATCGAATGATCCGGCGCTGCGCGCTGGAGCATTCGACTTGCGAATCCCCAAGGTTGCTTGCCTTCTCCGGAAATTCCGGGAACTCTGTTCCGGCAAGCATCAGACAAATTTTCTATATGGGGGAATTCGCCATGACCTTTTCACTCTACGACGCGACCGTTGCCAACTATCTGCAGATCCTCGGCGCCGCCTCGGGCTTTCTCGACAAGAGCCTCGCGCATTTCAAGGACAACGGCATCGATCCGGCCGAGATCGTCGAGACCCGGTTGTTTCCGGACATGTTGCCGTTCCGCTTTCAGGTGGTCTCGCTCGCGCATCATTCCCGCGGCGCGATGGAGGCTGCGAAGAACGGCGTGTTCGTCCCGCCGTCGGGCAAGCCCGATCTGGATTACGCCGCACTGCAGGCGCTGGTGAAGGACGCGCTCAGCGAATTGTCGGCGCTGACACCTGACGCGGTCAACGCGTTGCTCGGGCGCGAGGTGATGTTCAAGCTCGGCGAGCGCTCGATGCTGTTCACGGCCGAGGGATTCCTGATGTCGTTCTCGCTGCCGAACTTCTTCTTCCACTCGACCACCGCCTACGACATCCTCCGCCACAAGGGCGCGCCGCTCGGCAAGCGTGACTTCATCGGCCGGTTGAACGTGAAGAAGTGATCGGACCGCGCGGCGACTGGTCTTGCTGAGGCGGCAACACCGGCCGCCCCGCACGCAGCAAGATCAAGACCGCGCGCGGACGGGCGCGGTCAACAGAGTCTAAAGCCTGCCGGCGCTAGCCGGCCCTGCGCCAGTGCGGCACGGGGTCGAGCGGCGTCCGGTAGAGTTCGCGCCGGTCGATGTCAGTGACGCGCACGGCGCAGCCGCGTGCCTTCAACTCCGGCTTGACCTGCGACAGCTCGTTGGCGAGCTGATCGGCGCGATCGGAGGCAAGGCTGATGTCTTCGAGGATGATCGTTCCTTGATTCCGGAACTCGTCCCCCACCACGAGATCGAA
Source organism: Bradyrhizobium sp. JR3.5 (assembly GCF_054057015.1). Lineage (NCBI taxonomy): Bacteria > Pseudomonadati > Pseudomonadota > Alphaproteobacteria > Hyphomicrobiales > Nitrobacteraceae > Bradyrhizobium > Bradyrhizobium sp. JR3.5. The sequence continues at coordinate 2,445,998 of NZ_JBSRYV010000001.1, read as the reverse complement.
GGTGTAGTACGGCATCCGAAGTTCTCCGTTTCGGTTTGCATCACAGGGTAACACTGAGTCGTGCGTTCCCTAAGATGCATCGCGCACAATTGTCGGGCGATCGGCGCAAAAACGATGTGCAACGCTCCACGCACGATCAACGACTACACGCGCAGCACGGCGAAGGAGTCCTGTCATCCAGCTCACCGCCATGCCGTTAAGATTTGATTAAAACTGTCGTCGCAAGCTTGGGACCAGGTGGAATTGCGGCGGAACCGGACTCCGGGAACCGGCAGCCGCAGGAGAAGGCCGGTGGCGTAACGCCCATCGGCCTTTTCTCGTCGCTCAAGCCCTCGGACTAGTCGCGCAGCGTGGCCTGCCGCCTGGCGCGGCATTTCGGACCCGGCCCGCGCATGTAATACAGCTCGGGGCGGTAGGGGTCGATGACGCCCTCGATCAGCGCGACGCAGCGCTGAGCGAGGCGGGCGAGGCGGCGCCGCAAAGGCTGCAGGGCGAGTTCCATCGACGTCATGGCATGCCCTCAGTGCAATTCGCCGAGGACGGCGGTGAACGGCAGCTCGAAGATCTCGGTACCGATATCGTCGGTGACGTGGACCGCCCAGTTGCGCCAGTCCTCCACACTCGGTGTCATGACAAAGCTGCGCGCCAGCTGCTCCGCATGCACCCGCACCTCGGAAAAATCCATCGCGGCGCCGATGCGATCCAGGATGACGTGCTTGTCGTCGGAGCAGTGAAAGAAAACTGCGGACATCTTCCGATTCCCATGCCGAAGCGATTCTCGTGCGCTGGAATAGCAGCGCGCGCGGGCACTTAGAATCCGGGTGATCCCCCATCGGTAAACTACGGGGAATCCAGACGATTTGAATCACGCGGCCGTGATCGGGGGCGGCGTCAGAAAATCGGCTCGCCGATCGCAACCTCGCTGCGCGGGCCGAGTACGATGACTTGGCCGCCGGCATCCTTGGCGCCCAGGATCAGCAGTTCCGAGGTGAAACCGGCAATGTTCTTCGGCCCGAGATTGCAGACGCAGACGACCAGCGAGCCGATCAGCGCCGCCGGCTCATAATTCGTGATCTGCGCGCTCGACCACATGATCCGCCCGGCGCCGACATCGACGCCGACCTTCAGGGACGGGTTGCGGGCGCGCGGAAACGGCTGCACCTCGACCACCTTGCCGATCCTGATGTCGAGGCGGGCGAAGTCGTCATATGTGGCTTGCGGCTTGAGCGGCGACATCAGCGCTCCTGAAACGCGAGGCGGATGCCGAGCGCGATGTAGATCGTGCCGACCACGCGGCCCTGCCACTGGCCGATGCGGCGATGCCGCCGGATCCACGGGCTGATCTGGCCGGCGGCGAGCGCGAGCAGCGAGGTGTAGGCCGCGCTCATCGCGACGAAGATGAGGCCGAGGGTCGCGAACTGCGCCACGGCGGAGCCGTGGCCGGGATGCACGAATTGCGGCAGGAAGGCGAGGAAGAACAGCGCGGTCTTCGGGTTGAGCATCTCTGCCCAGATCGCCTGTCGGAACGCGCGCCGCGGATCGACCGGCTGCGATGCCGGCAAATGCAGGTCGTTATTCTTCTCGAACAAGGCGCGGACGCCGAGCACGATCAGGTAGATCACGCCGGCGTATTTGACGATCGAGAACGCGAGCGCCGAGGTCATCAGCACGGCCGAGAGGCCGAACGTCGCCATGGCGGTGTGGACGAGGTCGCCGAGCGCGATGCCGAACCCGGTCGCGACGCCGACGCGCGGTCCGCCGGTGACCGAACGCGCGAGCACGAGCAGCACGGCTGGTCCCGGGATCAGGAACAGGCCGAGCACGACGGCGGCGTAGGTGAGGAGGGTGGTGATGTCGATCATGAAACGTGTCCCGGATGTCAGGATGCAGGGATGGCGACCGCCGCGAAGCGTGGCTTCGGATCAAGCATCAGCTCAGCGCTTTCGACAATGCGCATTTCCTCGGTTGCTCGCTCCGCCGTGCGCACCAGCACGCCGTGGATGCCTGACGCGGCATGGCTGAGCGCCTCCGGCGTCGCCAGGCCACGCACGCGGGCGGCGACGAACAGCGCGGCAAACAGGTCCCCGGTGCCGGACGGGCTGATCGGCACGCGCGGGGTGCGCACGCGCCAGGCGCAAGTCTTGTCGGAATGAACGCGCTCGATCGCCAGCGTCTCGATCTCGCCGTCGGGCGTGCCGGCAAGCTCGGCGCTGGTGATGACGATGGTCGCAGGCCCCCGCGCCATCAGCGCGCGCTCGCCTGCGCGATGACGTCATCGGTCGTCGTCACGCGCGCGCCGCAGAGGAATTCGAACTCGAAATGGTTGGGCGTGATGATGTCGGCCAGCGGACAAAGCTGATCGCGCACCAGCGGCGGGATGTCCGATCGCACGAACATGCCGCGATCACGGTCGCCGAGCACGGGATCGCAGCAATAGAGCAGGGCCGGGTTTTCCGCTTTTGCGCGGGCGACGAAGTCGGCGACGTCCAACGCGATGTCGGCCGAGCCGAGATAGCCTGAGAGGATCATGCTTGCGCTTTCGATCGCGCCGCGCTCCTCGATGCCGCGCAAGAGGTCGGCGACCAGCTGCACATCGAGCACCCGTCCGCGGATCGTCGGATAGCCCGGCCGGTTGCTGAGCAGCGTGGTCGGCACCGCGACGACGTCGATACCGTGCAGCTGGATCGGAAAGGTGGCAGCGCTGTTGCCGACATGGCCCCAGGCGACCTGTGACTGGATCGAGATGACGGTCATGTCGTCCGCATTACCCGAACAGCGCGGCGTAGATCACGTAGAGCCAGCCCAGGATACCGTGGATGATCGCCCACAGGATCGAATGGTTGTTGGTGTAGGAGATCGCAATCGCCAGCGCCGAGCCAAACCCCACGCCGTATTTCGCGCCCTCGACGCGGACGCCATAATATCGATTGCCGTTCATGGTGATCCTTCCAGCGAGAGGGCGTGAGATGGACGACAGCGTAACCCGCGAGTTGGCGCGAGTTCAACGGCGGATGTCAGCCTTCGAGCTTCGCGATGCTCTATGCGACCGTCATCCTGAGGTGCGAGCGGAGCGAGCCTCGAAGGATGTGCGGCCCCACTCTGGCCGATTCATCCTTCGAGGCTCGCCGAGGAGGCTCGCACCTCAGGATTGCGGGGATAGAGCGCAGCACTCATCGGCATTCTCGCGACACGATTTGTTCGAGTCTTGCCTTTCGTTTCGCCCTCTCTCGAACGGAGGGCGCAGGGAAAGCCGGGTGCAAGCGCCAAGCGGAATATTTTCTTAGTGCGGGCTTGACGTTCTTGCTGATTTGCCGGTCCGGGTTGTTTTTTGTCGCAGCTCTCGCACCGGATTTGACTTGCGCGGAGGCCAACTCGGTTGCGGTCGCCCGGGCCTCCGGTCCCGGCGGTCACGCTTCGATCAATCGAATGTGTCGGACCGAGCCGCAGGACAGGCAAATTCGCTGCGTCGTCGCGGAATAATCCGGTCGTGCCGCCCGTCATGGTAGCAGCGAAAATGCTTCAGCAGGCCGGCGAGATGGTCCCATCCTGTTGAATCCAGCAGGAGATGCTCGATGACCACGATCAAACACGTCGCGGCCGGCTTGCTCGCCCTCGGCATGCTGACGACATCGGCCATGGCGCGCGAAGTCCCGGCCGGCCCATCCGCGTTCGTGAAGGGACATGCCGCGGCCGCCGGCCGCTGGGGCGGCGGACCGCCGCGCATGGCCGTGCCGCGCTACGGCGAGTTCGAAACGCTGCCCCGGGATCAGCCCGGCGGCGTCTGCGATCACGGCGACAATGCCATGATCTGCTGAGCCGGACGGTGCATGGCGGTGATCTCCGGCAAAAGTTGCGCTAGCTTCGCTGGGTCGTCTCCCTCCAGCCGCGAGCGCCGCCGCCATGCACATCCTCCGTCCCCAATTTCGCATCGAGGACGACCACGCGCTGGCCTTTGCGGCGGCGCGCGGCTTTGGCGCCATCGTCGCCGCCGATGCGCGCGGCCCGCGGGCATCCCATGTGCCGTTCGTGATCGCGCGGCGCGACGATCGCGTGATCGTGCAGATCCATCTCACCGCGAAGAATCCGCTGGTCGAGCTCGCCGACGATATCAGGCGTTTTCTGCTGATCGTCTCCGGTGACGACGCCTACATCTCGAACGACTGGTACGTCTCGCGCGATAACGTCTCCACCTGGCTCTATGAGGCGGTGCACCTGTCGGGCGTTGCGCATCTGCGCGATCACGGGGAGAACCGCGGCCACGGCGACGCGCTGCTCGCGGTCTCCGAGGCGCGGTTGCCGAAACATCCGTGGGACCTCACGCAGATGGAGCCCGGCAAGCGCGAACAGATGCTGGCAGGGATCCGGGTGATCGATATCGTCGTCGATCAGATCGAGGGCCAGTCGAAGCTCAACCAGCACAAGAGCGATGCAGACTATGTCGCGCTCGTCAACCGGCTCGCGCATGCGGAGGAGACCTCAAGCCACAGGCTGGCGGAGAAGATGCGCGCGCTGCGGCCGGAGCTTGCGTATGAGGGGGGACGGTAGGTGGGGCGGGTCAGCGAAGCGTAACCCGCCGCTCAGGTGTTGCGGACCGACGGCGGATTACGCTTGCGCTGATCCGCCGTACAAAGTCGATTGGTGTGGAGGCCGCAAACGTGTTGTTAAGATTTGCTTCGCGCCGATTTTGTTCGATTCCGATTCGTTCTTTGCGAACAAAATGGAGTCGGATGGAGAACAGTTAGGGTGCGCCTTGCAGGAAGCTCGCGACCTCATCGTTGAATCGATCCGCCTGCTCGACGTTGAGGATGTGAACGCCGGGCAGCAGAACGAGCTTCGCATCGGGGATCGCCGCTGCGATCGCCTCGCTGTGACTGGCCCGCGTGACGGTGTCGCTCTCACCGCCGATGACCAAGGTCGGCGCTGCGATCAGCGAGATGATGCGGCGAAGATCGACATCGCGCAGTGCGGCGTAACAGCCGGCGAGGCCGCGCGCCGGGGTGGCGCGCACCATGCCGCGGAATTCGTCGACAATCTCGTTCGGCGCAGCCAGCATCGTTGCGGGAAACCAGTTGCGCATGAAGCCGTCTGCGATTGCGTTCATATCCGGGGCGGCCAGCACGGCGCGGATCTGGTCGTCGAACGGCAGCTCAGACGCGAGGTGGGGCGCGGTGTTCGAGAGGATCAGGCGATCGATGCGTTCAGGCGCGAAGATACCGAGCCACTGCCCGATGAAACCGCCGAGCGACAGGCCGAGGAAATGTGCGCGATCGATCTCGAGGGCGTCGAGCAGTTCGACCACGTCGCGGCCGAGCCGGTCCATCGAATAGGCGCCCACCGGCGCGTCTGAACTGCCGTGACCGCGGGTGTCGTAGCGGAGAATGCGAAACGACCGGGTCAGGGTGGGCATTGAGGGATCCCACATGTGCAGGTTGGTGGCGATCGAGTTCGACAGCGCGAGCACCGGCCGATCATCGGCACCGTCGATGCGGTACGCAATCCGGCAGCCGTCCGCCGTCGTGAAGTGTCGAACGCCGCTCATGTCGTCATTCCCTTGTGCTGGTCGAAGCCGACGGCTTCGCGTCGCGCCAGCCTAGGGCTCGCGCTCCGTAGAGAAAATTACTAAGATCGATCAGTCTCTGTAGGATTCATGGACAATGGATCGGATCAAGCTCCACGATCTGCGCTGCTTCGACGCGGTCGCGACCAAGGGCAGCTTCCAGGCTGCGGGCGCCGCCCTGAACCGCTCGCACCCGTCGGTGTTCGCGGCGGTCGCCCGCCTCGAACAGCAGCTCGGCCTCACGCTGTTCGACCGCAGCGGGTACCGCGTCGGGCTGACGGATGCAGGGCGGACGTTTCACGAACGCGCGCGGTTGACGCTGCGCGAACTCGATCTGCTGCAGACCTATGCGGACCAGCTTGTCGGCGGCGAAGAGGTTGTGCTGCGTGTCGTCATCGGTGACCTCTGCCCGCGGCCGCCCGTCCTGCAAATGCTCTCGGGATTCTTTGCCAAATATCCCAACACGCGCCTGCATTTGGAATATGAGGCTGTCGGGGGGCCTCTCGAGCGCTTGATCGATGATAACGCCGACCTCGTGTTTCATCGCGCGGACCCGTCCGATCCGCGCTTCGAACGGATCGAGCTCTCGACCACGGCCATGGTGCCGGTTGTCGCTCCCGGGTTTCTGCCATTCGCGTGGACGAAGCGGATCACTCCGGAGCAGATGCGCCCCTTCACGCAGTGCGTGATCCGTGACACGGCGCGGCGATCGTCGTCGGAAAGCTTCTTCCTGATCGACGGCGCCCATCGCTGTACCGTGCCGGATCAGATGATGAAGAAGGAGCTGATCCTGCATCGTCTCGCCTGGGGCCATCTGCCGGCGTGGCTGATCGAGGATGAGCTCAGGGATGGCCGACTGGTCAGCATCGCGGGCCCGAATTTTCCGGGTCGCGAGGAAAGTCTCGCGGCAATCCGCCATCGGCAGCATGCGCACGGACCTGTCGCGGAAGCGCTTTGGCTTCACCTTGAAGCGTGGCCGCTCACGCGGCGCGCAGGGCGGGTTAGCCAACGGATGCGCGCGAAGCGTCGCCGATGACGCGCGCGCCGTAGCGCGCCGGCACGACGATGTCGAGCGAGGGCGGATTACGCTTGCACTGATCCGCGTTAAGAGCGCATCCGCAGCAAGTTTACGCAAACGCGTTGTTAAGAATCGCTTCGCGCTGATTTTTCGATTCCGATTCGTTCCTCGCGAACAAACTGGAGTCGGATGGGGAACGTGGCTGTGATGCGAGTCGTCGCTTGATAGGTGAAGCGATCGACCGCAGTGCGCCCGAAATGCGCGGAGATATTCCATACCGGGAGCAAATATCCCATCTCGGTACAACATTAGCTGCTCGGACACGTCGGGCGCACACGTCTTCTTAATGCTTGAGCCGCGCCGAATTTCTCGATTCCGATTCGTTCCTCGCGAACAAACTGGAGTCAGATGCAGAACGGAGCTGTGGCGCGCGATGCGTTTCTCTGCTCCACTCGGTGGACACAAGAGAGATCGCACCGATGGCCAAGAAGACAGGCAAGAGGACAAGCAGGAAGACAGGCAAGAAGGCGAAAAAGCCCGCGTCGCGCCGGACGGTGCTGGCGATCGACATTGGTGGCACGCATGTGAAGGTCATGACCGACAAGGAGCGCATCAAGCGCGAATTCGAGTCAGGTCCAACTTTGTCCGCCACCGAGATGGTGCGGCAGGTCAAGGCGCTGACCAGGGACTGGTGCTATGATGTGATCTCGATCGGCTACCCCGGACCGGTGGTTCACAACCGTCCGCTGGCGGAGCCGCACAATCTCGGCCGCGGCTGGGCCGGCTTCGATTTTCACAGCGCGTTCGGCCGGCCCGTGAAGGTGGTCAACGATGCGCTGATGCAGGCGATCGGCAGCTATCAGGGCGGGCGGATGCTGTTTCTCGGCCTCGGCACCGGGCTTGGCTCCGCGATGATCGTGGAGGGCGTTTACGAGCCGATGGAGCTCGGTCATTTGCCCTATCGCAAGGACGGGACGTTCGAGGATTACGTCGGCGCCGCCGGCCTCGAGCGGCGCGGCCGGAAGAATTGGCGCAAGAGCGTCGACGACGTCATCGCGCGGCTGTCGGCGGCGCTGGAGCCCGATTACATCGTGCTCGGCGGCGGCAATGCCGACAAGGTCGACAATCCGCCACCGAAGGTGAGGTTCGGCGACAACGCCAACGCATTCGAGGGTGGCTTCCGGATGTGGAAGAGGGCAACGCGCAAGACGCTCGGTGCGCGTCGGTGAAACTGGAACCGCCACCAAATTGCCGCAACTGCCGAAGTTTCGCGCTGCTCGTCACCCCTGTTGCCGGAACTGATTGGGTGCGCCGCTCGTTTTATGCGGCATGACATCCCGTTCCATGAGGAGTGACTGATGCGAAGCTATATTATTCCCGCCATTGCGGCGTTGGCGATCAGCGCAGCGACGCCGGCGATGGCCTATGATTCCGGCAGCCAGATCTCGATGGAGGCAGCCCTCGACGTCGCGACCAATCTCGGCATCGTGACGGTGTCCAACACCCAGTTCCTCGGCGACGAGTGGGAAGTCGAGGGCCGTGACCGGCTCGGCCGCTGGATGCAGGTCGATGTCGATGCGCGGACCGGCGAGGTGCGCAATGTGGATCGCAGCTGGTAGCCGTATTCACCGCAGCGTGAGCGCCGGCGATCGGTCCTGATGTCATCGGGTAGGTGACATCGCGCACGCACGGCGTGGGTTACGGTTTTCGGACGGCCGGCGGCGCAGGGCGCACGCCGGCCGTTCGTTATCCAGAGTGTTCGACGCAGTGTTTTGGCGGAATGGCACAAAGGTGGAGTATGCTTGCGGCAGATTCTTATGGATCAGCCGATGCGGCGATCCCTCGAGACAAGGAGACTAGCCGTGGTCAAACCGTTTCCGTCCAGAACCCACATCGGCAACCACCTGCTGCATCCGGAAACCCAGATGCTGAACTACGGCTACGATCCGCAGCTGTCGGAGGGCGCCGTCAAGCCGCCGGTATTTTTGACCTCGACCTTCGTGTTCAGGACCGCCGAGGACGGCAAGGACTTTTTCGACTTCGTCTCGGGCCGGCGCGAGCCTCCGGAAGGCATGGGGGCGGGACTGGTCTATTCGCGTTTCAATCATCCGAACAGCGAGATCGTCGAGGACCGGCTCGCGATCTATGAGCGCACCGAGAGCTGTGCGCTGTTCTCCTCCGGCATGTCGGCGATCTCGACCACGGTGCTGGCTTTCGCGCGGCCCGGCGACGTCATCCTGCACTCGCAGCCGCTTTATGGCGGCACGGAGACGCTGTTCAGCAGGACGCTGGCGGGGTTCTCGATTCAAGCCGTCGGCTTTGCCGACGGCCTCGACGAGACCATCGTCCGCGCTGCTGCCGACGAGGCCATGAAGAAGGGCCGCGTCGCGATGATCTTCATCGAGACGCCGGCCAATCCGACCAACGGCCAGGTCGATATTGCGCTTGTCAGGCGCGTCGCCGACGCGATCGGCAAGGCGCAGGGTTTTACCCCGATCATCGCCTGCGACAACACGCTGCTCGGGCCGGTGTTTCAGCGCCCGATCGAGCACGGCGCTGACCTCTCGCTGTACTCGCTGACCAAATATGTCGGCGGCCATTCCGACCTGATCGCGGGCGCGGCGCTCGGCTCGAAGAAGCTGATGAAGGACGTCAAGGCGCTGCGCGGCGCGATCGGCACCCAGCTCGATCCGCATTCCTGCTGGATGATCAGCCGATCGCTGGAAACGCTCAGCCTGCGGATGGAGAAGGCCGACCGCAATGCGCACATCGTCGCCGACTATTTGCGCGACCATCCCAAGGTAGCCGAGGTGCATTATCTCGGCCATCACGACGCGGCGTCGCCGGCGGGGCGTGTGTTCGCAAGCCAAAGCTCTGGCGCCGGCTCGACCTTCTCGTTCGACATCGTCGGCGGGCAGGCGGCGGCGGAGAAATTCCTCAACAGCTTGCAAATATTCAAGCTCGCGGTGAGTCTCGGCGGCACCGAGTCACTCGCGAGCCTGCCTGCGACGATGACGCATTCCGGCGTGCCGGCCGACATCAGGAAGAAGATCGGGGTGCTGGATACGACGATCCGGCTCTCGATCGGGATCGAGCATCCGTCCGATCTGGTCGCCGACATCGCGCAGGCATTGAGCAGGGTGTGAGCAAACGCACAGGGCAGGAGAAGCGGCACGTTGAGGATGCGGTCCGCTCATCCGCCGACGCTTGCTAAGCCTTCTTCACGAACTCGGATTTCAGGTTCATCGCGCCGATGCCATCGATCTTGCAGGCGATGTTGTGTCCATCGCTCCCCTCGGTGAGGCGGATGTTCCGGACCTTGGTGCCACCCTTGACGACCGATGACGAGCCCTTGACCTTGAGATCCTTGATCACGATGACGCTGTCGCCGTCCGCCAGCGGATTGCCGTGTGCATCACGCACGCTTGCCTCCTGCGAGGCTACCGCGATCGCCTCGCCGCTCCATTCATGGGCGCATTCCGGGCAGACCCAGAGAGCCGCGTCCTGATAGGCATGCTCGGAATTGCATTTCGGGCAGTTCATGGCCGCGTCCATCGTTGAGATCGTCTCCGTCGTGACGGGCGCACCGTAGGGGTGCACGCGGGCAAAGCAAGAAAAAACCGTCGCGTATGCGGCTGAGCGGCGAGCGCGCAGGACGGACCAGCCAGACTTGAGCCAGCTAAATCTGTGCCTTGAGCGCGGTGGCCAGGAAATCGATGGTGGCGCGGACGCCGGGCAACATGCCGCGGCGGGACGGAAACACGAGATGGATGATGCCTTCCTTGGCGCTCCAGTCCGGCAGAACGCGGACCAGTTTGCCTTCGCTGAGCGCGTCCTGACATTGAAGCTCGGGCAGCAGCGCGATGCCGAGCCCGGCCTGGGCCGCGTGAATGAGGATGGTGAAGTCACCCGCGGAAATCTTCGGCTCGACGGCGACCGAGGCCTTTTGCCCGCGCGGGCCTGACAGCTCCCATGTCCGCGGGCCCGGCGTTTCCGTGGCATCGAGGATCGGCAGCCCGGCAAGATCGCCCGGCGCCTTGGGCGTGCCGTGCTCCCTGAGCAAGGCCGGGCTCGCGACCAGCAGCCTCCGACTGGTCCCGATCCTGCGCATCTGCATCTCGCTGTCGGTATCGAGGCTGTCGCGGATGCGAATGGCGACGTCGACCTGCTCCTCGATCAAATTGATCGGCCGGTTGGTGATGAGGAATTGCGCCCTGAGGCGTGGATATTTGGCAAACAGCTCGGGCAATTTCGGCGCCAGCGCCCGCTGGACGCCGACCGGGCAGCCGATGCGGACGAGGCCCTGCGGCTCGGACTTCATCCGCAGGGCGACTTCGTCGACCGCCTCGGCGGCGTCGACCACGGTCTGCGCATGGCGGTAGACGTCGCGGCCGATCGCCGTGATGCTCAAGCGGCGCGTCGAGCGTTCGATCAGGCGAACGCCGAGCTGCTCCTCCAGCAGCGCGACATGGCGGCTGATCCTGGACTTCGGCAGGCGGAGCGCGCGTGCCGCGGCCGAAAACCCCTCGTGCTTGACCACTGCCGCGAAGAAATAGAGGTCGTTGAAGTCCCGCATGAAAGGCGCTGCCAGGTCAATTCCGCCCGCATCGGGCGGGACCAGATCATTCATCCGCATCATAGTTCCCTTCGATTTTCAACGTCGAATCGCCGCCTGTCGACCGGAAAGCCGTTCGACGGGCAGCGCGGCGGCGCCCGGCGTGCCGCCATGTCGGGCGCGATATCGGCGCGCCGCTGGGTCTGCGGATGGCCGGCGAGGGCGCCTCGCGAGCGGCTTCACCAGCCGTCGTCCAGGCTCGTCTTCGGCGTTGCGATGTCGCCATCGTCCTCGTCGTCGTCCCGGATGGCCGGCGTGAGGCAGGCGTGCTGGAAGCTGCGCAGGGCCTTGATCAAATTGTTCATCAGGATATCGCACATGGTCCGTCTCCTTCGATGCAAGGGATCATAGGCGCGACCGACCAGCCGCATTAGCCGATGTTTGTCAGACGGAGCGTTCCACAGACTGAACGACGCTGCGTGATCCCGGCGCTGCGTGGTCCGGCGCGCCGTCGTCGCATGCCACGCGATCGTTCTTCTGATGGAACGATCCGTCTGAAACTGGACGACTAATCGATCGGCGGCTGCGGGGCGATAACAGAGACGAAGCGGACAGCAAGACGGTTCGCGACCGGCGAGGCCACGGACGGTGGGGCGCCGCATTCATCCACGCAAGAAAGGTGCACGACCATGAGCGCTACCAATTATCTTCCCTTCGCCGGCCGGCTTCTGATCGGCCTCCCGTTCGCCATGAGCGGTCTCAGCAAGCTCGGCGCGTATGCGGCCACGACTGGTCTGATCAGTGCGGTCGGCCTGCCGTTTCCGCCGCTCGCCTTTGCGGTGGCGGTCGCCGTCGAGCTCGGCGGTGGCTTGCTGCTGATTGCCGGCTATCAGGCCCGCGCCGTGGCGCTGGCTCTGGCGGTGTTCTCGGTCGCGACCGCGATCGCGTTCCACAGCAATTTCGCCGACCAGAACCAGATGATCCACTTCCTGAAGAACGTGATGATGGCGGGTGGACTGCTGCAGATCGCAGCGTTCGGCGCCGGCGCGCTCAGCCTCGACAACCGCGCCAAGCAGGTGGCGCCGCAAGCCGTCGCTGCGCATTGAATGGCGCGAGTTGGGCGGGTTAGCGCCAGCGTATGACGCAGTAAGACTAATCCGCCCTACGCTTGCGGCTTGATGCCGCCGGCCTCGGCGATCAATTCGAACGATCGCAGCCGCTTCTGGTGATCGTAGACGTCGGACACGATCATCAATTCGTCGGCGCCGGTCTCCGCGACCAGCGCATCGATCCCGGCACGCACCGTCTCGGGCGAGCCGATAATGGAGCGGGCGAGCATCCGCATCGCCTGAACCTTCTCGGATGGCGACCAGTAGGTCTCGATGTCGTCGATCGGCGGCTGGCTGAGGCCGCGCGCGCCGCGGAAGATGTTGGTGAACGACATCTGCTGCGTGGTGGCAAGCCGCCGCGCTTCCGCGTCGGTGTCGGCGGCGATGATGTTGACGCCGACCATGGTGTAGGGATGCTGCAGCTGCTCCGACGGCTTGAACCGCGCGCGATAAATCTGCAGCGCCTGGATCAAGAGCTCGGGGGCAAAGTGCGAGGCGAAGGCGTAGGGCAGGCCGAGCTCGCCGGCCAGCATCGCGCCAAAGTTGCTCGATCCGAGGATCCACAGCGGCACGTCGGTGCCGGCGGCCGGCACCGCCTGAATGCGTTGGTTGGGGCCGGCGGCGGCGAGGAAGGCCTGCACTTCGAGCACGTCCTGCGGAAAGTTCTCGGCGGATTCGGGCGTCCGGCGCAATGCGCGCAGGGTGAGCTGATCGGTGCCCGGCGCGCGGCCGAGGCCGAGGTCGATCCGGTCGGGAAACAGCCGCGCCAGCGTGCCGAACTGCTCGGCAATCACGTAGGGCGCATGGTTCGGCAGCATGATGCCACCGGCGCCGACCCGGATGGTCTTCGTTCCCGCCGCGATATGCCCGATCACCACCGACGTCGCGGCGCTCGCAATGCCCGCCATGTTGTGGTGCTCCGCCACCCAGATCCGGCGATAGCCGAGCGCCTCGGCATGGCGAGCGACATCGCGCGCATTGTAGAGCGCACCGCGCGCGTCGGTCTCTTCGGTGACGCGGACGAGGTCAAGGATGGAGAGGGCGGCCACGGCGACTCCGGAATGCTGGGGACGGGGAGCCGATGGTATCTGGCTGTGTCCAGGTGGATGCGAAACGGCGCGGGTAGCCGGTTCATGCAGATGCATATGGATACTGTCCGCGTGCCGGTCAATCTGCCGGATGCGACCGAGGTATTGCTACCGACGAAGCAAGGCCAGGAGTCCCAAAATATCGAAAACAACCCCATGCAAAGGAGCAGGTTGCCGCCGCGACCCGGAAAAGCGACTTGACGCGTCGGGCAAATCAGCGATACATTTCCATTATTCCGAAATAATGCGGGCGCCCGCCGTTCGCCGGCCACCGCCGGCGAAGCGTCGCGTCACGCCCCAGACAATTGCGGCGGTGGCCGCGGTCGCGATCAGATGCTTCAGGGTGTGGCCGCTGACGAACTGAAGCGTGTTTGCGATCTGATGGTCGAGCACCTCAGTGATCTTGGCCACGACGTACAGCGCCATCGCGGTGGCGAAGGCGATGCGCTCAGCGCGCGGCGCGCGATGAATCGATTGCCAGAGCGGGATCAGGATGAGCGGCAGCACCTGCAGCAACAGATACGGTCGCAGGTCGCCCGCGCCGTGCCTGTCGGTCGTGACCCACCATGCGACGCTGGCGGCGGCGTAAAGCGCGAGAGCGATCGCCTCGATGTTCGTCTTCGCTTCCGGTTGCGTGTCGCCGCGGACGCCGATGAGAAGGCCGGCGCCGGCGAGCGCGATCGGCAGCATGTCCCAGGTCAGCCGGCCATTGCCGGGGGCAAGGTGAAAGAACGCGGAGCCGAACGCGGTCAGCAACAGCCCGATCAGGAACAGGCGATAGCCCGGCCATCCGGCGCGGAGCCGGTCGCTGTCGCGGTGGGGCCGCAGCGCCAGCCAGCCAGAGATCGCGACCAGGGCGAAGCCGATGTTGGACAGCACGTCGCCTGCGTGGGGGAGGCCGAAGACGGCCGAGTGGTCGGCGAAATCATTGTAGTGGGGCGGCTGCGCGATACGCCCGTGCACCGCGAATGCCGCAATGATGCCGATCGTGATGATCGTCGGGGCGCATTTCATCCACGGCTTCACGGGCCGATCGGGCCCGGTCAATCCGTCCATCCGGAAGGTCGTTTGCATCGTCGGCTCCAACAAAAATGAACAATGTTCAATAATAGCCAGAAAGATGAGCAATGTTCAAATTCTTTTTCGTGACGAGGCTTTGGCTTTGAGCGTGGCCGCAATTGAGTCATAGGCAGAGGCCGCTCGTTGCAGCCGCCTCTGTGATCTCAGTCGCGCGACGTGCGAAAGCATTGCACCCGACGGCCGGCGGTCCACATCTTGGTGAATTGAGTGGCTGATCGTGCGGGTCGAGCAGCGTCGAAAAGGCAAACCGATGAGGCTGGCGGATTTCGTCCCTAAAGCAAAACGGTCCTTCGCCGATGCCGTCACGTGGGCGGTGGCTTACGTTTGTGCCGAGGCGTTTGGGTGGGCCGGCGGTTTTCTGATCGTGTTGGCGGGAAGCTTCAGTATCTACGCTGGCCTGGCCGTACTTTTATGTCTTGCGCTGTTTGTCACGCTGATTGTGCGGCGAGAACTCAAACTGGACATCAGAGCCCTCGATGATCCCGGCGACAATCCCCGTGCGAACCGATTGGTCGGCAATGCATCCGCCAGCGCCTCAATCGGAACGCATCGGCGCGCGCTTCGCCCGGCCGCCCTTCGCTCGAACAGTCGGATGACCCGCGCGCTCGACGCGTTGGAAGATATGGCAGTTCGATTTGCGATCGAATTTTCCAAATCCGTCG
Source organism: Bradyrhizobium sp. JR3.5 (assembly GCF_054057015.1). NCBI lineage: Bacteria > Pseudomonadati > Pseudomonadota > Alphaproteobacteria > Hyphomicrobiales > Nitrobacteraceae > Bradyrhizobium > Bradyrhizobium sp. JR3.5. Next base: position 2,430,929 of record NZ_JBSRYV010000001.1, on the reverse strand, counting down.
CAATCATCATCGCACTGACGCTGGGGATGGGCTTTGTCGCTGAAGTGGTTGCGTTCGTTCTGTCCGACCGGGATGTCAGCGGTGCCTTCGGTTCTGGTCTGGCCGGAGTTGCCGGCGGCGTGTTTGGCTTGGTCCTCGCCGTCGTGATCGTGCTCAGGCGCATTGCCGATATCGAAGACTGATCGGGCGCTTCCGGCGTTTGCGCCATACCACAGGGGCGGCTTGCGCGCAGGGCGTCTTGGCGAAGCGCCACATGCCGAAAATGTGCTGATCGGCGGCTTACGCCCGCGTCCGATCCACCCTACCTTCGCTCAGCGCCCACCACACAGCCGCCGATCCAAATCCGGAGCGAGACCCATTCCTCAACTCATCTTTGGCCTGACCAGCCTGCTGATCCTGGCCCGCTTCATCTGGCCGCTCGACTGGCCGCTTCCGGCAAAGATCGTCGCAGCGTTGCTGGTGCTGGTCGCCTTGCAGTTTCACCGCTGGAACAGGTGGTCGTCGGGATCGGAATTCTCGCCGGAGTTTCCGCGTCCGGTGGTCGTCCTCTTCAACTGGGCGTTCGGTGCGATCGTGCTGCTGGCGCTGCTGCAGCTGGCGCTCGATGCTGGGCTATTGGTCGCAGCCCTGATCCACGGCGGCTTCGTCGGCGCGCCTGACGGCGTCCGCTACGCACTTGCTGCGCTCGCGGCCGCAGCCGCCGCGATCGGCGTCCATCAGGCCATGCGCATTCCGCCGCTCAGGGATGTCGAAGTCGGCATAAGCGGGCTTCCGCGCCAGTTCGACGGCTACACCATCCTGCAACTGACCGACCTGCACATCAGCCGGCTGTTTCCTGCGCCGTGGGCGCGCGAGGTCGTCGCGCGATCGAACAAGCTCGGCGTGGACCTGATCGCGATCACGGGCGACCTGATCGACGGCACCATCGATGCGCGGCGCAAGGACATCGCGCCGTTGCGGGATCTTGTGGCCGCCGACGGCGTCTACGTGATCTCGGGCAATCACGAATATATCTTCGGCTACGACGGGTGGATGGCGCACTACGAAGCGTTGGGCCTGCGCTCGCTCGAGAACGGGCACATCGTGCTCGAACGCGGCTCCGGCCGCCTGGTGATCGCAGGAATTACCGACCGCGCGTCGCGGCACCGAGGGCATTCCATCCGCGACCTTGCCGCGGTGCTCCGACGGCGCCCCCAAGGGCGCGCCCATCATCCTGCTCGACCATCAGCCGAGCGACGCCCGCAACGCCGCCGCGCTCGGCGTCGCCCTGCAACTCTCCGGACACACGCATGGCGGAATGATCCTGGGGATCGATCGCCTCGCCGCGCGCGCCAACGCAGGCTTCGTCTCGGGCCGCTACGACGTCGATGGGATGACGCTCTACGTCAACAACGGCACCGCGCTATGGCCGGGTTTTGCCTTGCGGCTCGGCCGCCCGTCCGAATTGACGCGGATCACGTTGCGGGTGGCGGGCGACGCGTGAGCCAGCAGCGAAAGTGAAGAGGCGCGCGATGAAGCGTTGCGAAAGAGAAAGTCAGGCGCGAGGCTCCAGTTGCTCCCCATTGAAAATATGAAGCATCCCTGCAAATCCCGGATGATCGGCCTCCACGACGTAACGCACCGCACCGGCGCGAGTCGTAAAAACTGAAACGATAATGCCGGGATACTCATAACCGGCACGCTTCCTGACAAGATCGCCGACTTTGAAAGACTGGGACATTGTTCCTCGTAAAGTTGCGAGCGGCCGTTGCTGAATCACTCAAGTAAGCTGCCATGATAGCAGGTCACAACGGCATGTCCCGGGCATCAAAGGTCAGCAGCGGGTCATTTCCGACGGCAGGTGAGACGCCGCGGAGCGCGCGCGGCTTAAGACATTGGTCATCTCTTTGCTTTCATTTTCACGACCTCATTCAGCAGGAGGCACCATGTCTGACATCACCATTCCCGGCGGAAAAATTCGCTCCTTCGTCGAGCGGATCGAGAACCTTGACACTGAAATGGCGGAACTCAGCGAACAGAAGAAGGAAGTCTTCTCGGAGGCGAAGGGCGAAGGTTTCGACGTGAAGATCCTCAAGGAGATAATCAAGCTGCGCAAGCAGGACCAGGACGAGCGCGACGAGCGTGAATCACTGCTCGATCTCTACATGCGCGCGATGGAAACCGCGCCGGCAGAAGAAAAGACCGCGAAAGCGGCCTGACGTCTGCGGAGGCAGCAGGGCGGGTTGGCGACGTGTCCGCGGTAGCTCATTGAGCGAAGGCGGAAGCGCAACCCGCCGCGACCGCTGCCAGCGAAGCGGCGGATTACGCCGGAGCCTGTCATCGGGCCGCGCTACGCGCGGACCCGGTAGGCTCTCCGCCCAGCGCTTGCTTTGAAGGCTGCAAGTCCGCTTTCGGAAGGTGAGCCGACCTGGGCAAGGCGCGCCGCCACGGTCGGATTTTGACCCAAATGTATGGTCCGGCCGCGCGTTGCAAGAAGATTTGGTCGAGCTGGCGATGAGCGGTCTTGCATCAATGTATCCGGCCTCTGATCGGAGCGTGTGGTGCTCCGGGCCATCATGGATATCAGCGCGCGTACGTTCTCGTTAGCGGACAGGCCTCGATCGGGCCATTCGGGTCACCAGTGTTCGCACGCGCTCGGAAGACCGAACCTCCATCTCGTCTCATCCTCTCGCAGACCTCGGCTGGAAGCTGTTGATAGGTTACGTCATCGCTTGCTCCTCAAATTGCTGAGTTCCTTTGTTCGAGCCAGGGGCCGTTCCTTCGTCCCGACCTTGCAGAACGTCGATCGCGTCGCGCGCAGGGGCGGTCAAGGCCGGCCGTCGCGCCTGACTTGCGGCGGGCTCTGGCGTCGCCAGGCTGCGCCTTGACCGAGCCGAGCACGGCGCGAGGATCAGGCGGGTCGGACGCTTGTCTCGTCGGTCCTCGTCAGCTCGAAGGCGCGTCCCTTAGCCAGCACCGCCCAGGCGATCCGGGCAAGCTTGTTGGCGAGCGCGATCGCCAGAACGTTGTGGTGCAACCGCCTTTTGGCGGCTTCGATCCAGGATTTGAGCCCGTAACGTTCCCAGTCCTTTATCCTGACCAGCACAACCCATGCCGCCTGCACGAACAGAACGCGCAGGTAGCGATTGCCGCGTCTGGAGATTTTGCCGAGGATGGTGCGGTCTCCGGTCGAGATCTGCTTGGGCACCAGTCCGAGCCAGGCGCCGAAGTCGCGGCCTTTGGAGAATACGTCTCCAGTGCCGATCGCAGCCACCATGGCGCTGGAGATGATCGGCCCGATGCCGGGCACCGTCATCAGGCGCGAACATGCCTGATCTTGACGGGCCAGTGCTTCGATCTCGCCGGATAGGCCATCGATGCGCTGATCCAGCCGGCGCCAGTCGCCTGCCAGCTCCTCGATGACGCGCAACATGCGTGGCGACAGGGCATCGGTGCGCGTCGCAAGGATGGTGGGCAGTTCCGTGCGCAGGAAGCCGATACCCTGGCGCACGGCGATCCCGCGTTCCAGCATAAAAGCGCGAATCTGGTTGATGATGCCAGTGCGTTGCGACACCAGCCGCTCGCGCACCCGATGCAGCGCCTGCAGATCGAGTTGCTCCGCGGTCTTGGTCGCCACGAACTTCATCGTCGGACGCTGCACGGCTTCGGCAATCGCTTCGGCATCGTTGAAGTCGTTCTTCTGTCCCTTGCTGTAGGGGCGAACATATTTGGCCGGCATCAACCTGGCATCGTGACCAAGCGATGCGAGCTTGCGGCTCAGGTGATGTGCGCCGACGCAGGCCTCCATGCCGACCAGGCAGGGCGGTAAGTTGGCGAGCCGCGCTTCCACTTGGCCACGCGACCACTTTTGCCGTAGCACGATGGCGCCGCGCGCATCGTGGCCCACGACGTGGAACGAGTTCTTACCGATATCGATGCCGATCACGGCGAGTGCGGTATTGGGTGTCTCAGACATGGCGTGCTCCTTGTCTTTGGCGCCCCTTGCCAGCTTCGCTTGCTGGCAGGGCAGGAGCACGGCCGGACCATCCCATTATCGGACATCAGTCGTGAACAAGGTCGCACAGTGGACTGACATGGCACCGACGCCAGCATATGCCGCGCTTCGTCCCAAAGCGGCTTCATGCTATAAAAATGGATCGTAGCAGCACAATGCTGCACGGGGACCGTATGAAGATTGGTGACCAAGTTCGAGTACAAGGGATGACCGGTCTAGTAGTGGCGCTAATCTCTGAAGGTAAGTTCGCCGAAAGTCACCCGGCCGAGCACTGGGCGCGCTTGAACACGGGAACGCTTATCCTGACCGATGAAGCTGGCCTGATCCATTATCCGACCTTCGACGGCATCGTTGTCGAGAAGCTATCGAAATGAACTGCGTCCGTTTGCGGCCCAAAGCAAACGCTAGCAGGTCAGTGTTTGATGCCATCCAGATCGGGATGATCTTTATATATATTATCCCGAAGCATGGTGTCTATCAGAGCGATGATATCGGCCACCGGGGTCTTCAATCTGAGAAACTCATCTGTTGGCGAGGCGTCCTTGGCGAGCGTGAGCGCCGAGGACAACTCCTCAATGGCCCGCTCTGCGTGTTGATTAAATCTTGCGGCTGACTTCGCGTCCATAAGGCCATCTCGTTCTCTTGCGGGAAATACTCTATCCATCTCAATGAGCATGACCAGATATCTTTGGCTTACGACTCTAAACGTAGGGTCAGGGGTTAAAGGACCATCTGAGCGAATATAGAAAGCTTGAGCAATCTGGTGATGTCTGAGTTTGGCCCATCGCGTCAGTTGGCGCAATGCAGCGACATGTCCGGAGTTGAGGGTAGACCAGAAATAGCTGGCTGACTGCAAAGACGAATGAGCGGCTCAGGATTGCTGCTGTGCAAACGCAGCGCTGAATCCCATTTCGCCGGTCGCATTTCCCTGCTCTAATCAGATCGTTGCAAACCGCGGGCGTGGTTCTGAGCCACAGCCAATGCGGCGACTTTGATTGCTCGGCGCAAATTATACTTTAGGGAGATCAGTCATGAGAACCTTACTAGCGAGTGCCGGTTTAGCGCTGTTGTTGGCCTTGGCAACGGAACCAAGCGTCAGCGCTCAGGAGGCTCCTGAATATTTGAAGCAGACACTTCCCGAGCAGGTCCTGAAGCCGCATTGGGACGAGCAACTGGCTGTGATGGATCCCAAGGGAGCCTTGGACGCGAAGACCAAGCAACTCATTGCGCTCGGTGTGGCAGCACAAATTCCGTGCGTCTATTGCGTTTACGGTCACACCAAATTGGCGAAAGCCGCTGGCGCGACCGATGCTCAAATCAAGGAGGCCATCGCAACCGCCGCGCTGGTCCGTTTCAACAGCACGATGCTGCAAGGCGCGGGTTACGACCTTCAGAAACTCCAACAGGAAGTCGATAGACTGACCGCATCGAAATAGCCTTGGCAAGTCGCCCGCATGAGCGAAGTGATATGCGGGATTGACCTTGCGACCTGCGCGCAGCTCCCGGATGTCGCGGAGCCTGCCATCGGGCGCGCGTTCGCGCGACCCGTTGGCTGATCCGCCTTACGCTTGCTGAGCAGCCCCGCCAGATAGCCGGCGCATCATTTCCTTGATCTCAATTCGGACGCTTTTGTGCGGCGATGGTTGTCGAAAGACGCTAGGCGGGGTGATCTGGACGTGGTGATGCTTTCGCGAAGGCTTGTCATTGTTGCGGCCATGCTCGTGCTCGGGACCTTGTCGGCCCGCGCGCAGCAAAGCACCGAGTATGATGCGTGCATGGACAAGGCCGAAGGGGTGTCGACGAAGATGCTCGATTGCGGCAAGGCCGAAATCGACAAGTGGGACACCAGGCTCAACGCCGCCTATCAAGCCCTTCTCGCCAAGTCGAAGGGCGAGGCGCACGCGCAATTGCAGGTCGAGCAGCGGGCCTGGCTGAAGCATCATCTCGGTGAAACCCATCGCCTCGCCGCGGACCCCGACAACGGGTCCGTCGCGTTCCTCGACTCCCAGGCGTTCGAATTGAAGGACATCACCGACCGCACGCTGCTTCTTGAAAAGCGTGCCCACGCCTTGCGATAGACGGTGCCGTTTTGCGAGCAGGGCGGGCGAGCGACTTGTCCGCCGTAGCTCACTGAGGGCAAGGCGGAAGGGTAACTCGGCGGGACTGTTGCGGGCGAAGTGGCGAATTACACCTCCGGTTGATCCGCTTTGCGCATTGCTAGTCACATGCGGGTCAGCCCGCCGGTAAGGCCATCGATCGCCCAGTCACAGCTACGCCTGCCGCCTGATGTCCGCACGCAGCCCGTGTGGCTCTCCCAGAGCACGGGTGGCCTACCTACTAAGGGACGATTTGATGCATTGCACGTAGAAGTGGCGGCAGCAACGGTTGGATGATATCAACCAGGCTAACCCCACGACAGATGGGACAGGGGGCCTCATTTGGCAAAGCGTACGATCCAAGATTCGGAAATCGCCTTGATCAAGGCGATGCTGGATCGGGGAATGAAGAACAAGGACATCCAGTTCTATTTCAACCGTCCAGAAAGGTCGGTCAACTCCGGTCGAATTTCGACTATCCGAACAGGCGCCTATAGCAACTCCGGCAAGATTCTTGCCGCTTCCTCCGATGAGCTAGACCGCTTTTTAGAGCGTTTCGCGTCACAAGAGCGAAACCAGAGTTCACCGAGTGACGATCATGATGTTCGCAAGTTCTTTCGACGGGAGAGCGATTCTCTTTGGTATCTGCATCGAGGAGAAAGTGAAGAGTGCGAGTGCAAGCAGGATTTTGATCCGAAAAAGCTAACTCCCGTTGTGAGAGCGATTGCTGCTCTCGCGAACAACAGGGGTGGATATATCTTTTTCGGAGTGGGAAACAATCAGTGCCGAGTTGACGGGGCTGCGCGTGCGATCAGCAAAGAGATTTCCGCAGGAAAGTTGCGCGTTCCGAGGGCGCGAGAGGACGTTGCGCCATTTGCCTATGGTTTGACGGCGGTAACTGCGATGAAGGTGCCCCTCCAGGATGTACTTAATGCCCTGCAAGTCGGACGAGAATTGGCCGAGAGGGCGGGCGACAAGAACGCGCTTGGAGCAGTTTGTAAGGCGGTGTGTCGAGTTGATGAGTTGTTCTTCGGAAATGAAACGTTAGGTCCGGCAACCGAGCGAGCGGCGAGCGGCGAATGACGAACGAAACTCCTTTGGCAAATTCCAGATCGGATATTGACGCTTGCTATTGGTGCTCTAGCGCAAGCGAATATGCATGCCGTGTTCGCCGATCCGGGAAACGAGCATTGGGATTTTATCTCGGTGACGAACACCGCCCATGCCGGTGAGCTATTCTTAAAAGCAATAATCGCAAAGGAGCATCCGCTCCTGATATTCAAGGATTTGTTCAGCCTCGATGATAATCGGGCCGATGCGCTCGACCTGCTAAGCCTCATTAAGAGAGGTAAGACGCACGACTTTGAGAAGCTTCCGCAGGTGTTGTGGGTTACAACCGGCCAGCGTTTGCCCAACCCCGACTGTTTTGAACGTCTTCGCCGTGCGAGAAATTCGATTCAGCATTTTTGCGCACCGGAAGATGAAGATTTCCGCGCGCTGTCGTTAGAGTTTATCTATACGATTATTGATCCCTTGATACGGAAGAATTTTGATCTCTACGCGATACAATATCACGAAGATCATCACGTTGGTTATGACTATGTGGTCGGATGTGTTGTCCGACATAGACTGAAGTTCTCGATGCCGAGCGACTTTGACCTCGGAGAGATTCAGCTTCGCTATGAGCTTGAGGGGGCTGATGAAGAGTATCGTGCTTGGCTTGCTCAAGAATTGAGGAAGGTCGGAAAAGAGAGGTTGCTAGCAGAATGAAGGGCGGCCGATCGGCCGCCCTCCGTGGATACCCAAGTGCAGCGCCGGGCATAACGCGTCCCCTAGCGCATCTACAAATTATTGAAATCGCGAAACGCGGGTCCCGCACGACGAGGGGCGAGACGGTCCTTGTCGGGCAAAGCACGTCCCCTAAAATCGAACTCGTCGCCAATGCACGAAGCCCGGCCGGACCAAGGATTCTCGCGTCTAGCAATCAGCCATGAAAACGGTGGCGCCTGCTGCAAGCGCGCCGGAGTCGACCAGGTATTGCCTTTTGCGCCGTTTCAGTTCTCGCAGCCGCTCGGCTGGCTTGGAAGGCCCTTCGAAGAGCGGGATGACATGTTCAGGAAAGCGGGACCCACAACAGAAGTTGTGCCTGCCGCTCAACCATAGCGATCACGTACGCGATCTCTCTGTCAGGTATTCGGAGACGCTGCTGTCACAGGCTCAGCAAACCGTTGGCGTCTACACAACCGTCTTTCAAGCAATTTAGGGGCTGTTCTCCGACGCATTTGGCGCACGAAACGTGGCTTGGAAGCCAAGCTGCGCCTTCAAGACTAGGTCGAAGCTGGGGCGCGTCTTTCCGTCCTGGAACACCACGCCGTTCGGGCTGAAGGTGACCTTGTCCGGGTTGTTGTTCAGCGTCTGCCATTTGTACGATATAGCGACGATACCATAGGCCGAAACCGGCTTGACCTCTCCGGGGTCTGCCACGCCGTTGCCGTTGGCATCGCGCCACAGGGCGAGGCCGGCCAGTTCTTTGCCGGTCAAAATGCCGTCGCGGTCGTCATCGAGTGCGGCCAGCGGCGCGTATCCGTTGTTCCAAAACATCCAGAACGTGACGTTGCCGAACAATTGCCGGCCGCTGTTGATTTTGCCATCGAGCTTCGGGTCGCTAACCAGCCAGGCAGCTTTGGGGGTAATCCAGCTCCATTCGCGACCCAACCCGCTGCCGTCCACGTCGAACGTCACCCGCGCGTCGGGTGCTTCGAGGTCGGTGGTAGTGAGCCCATCGGCCAGCGGCACTGCGATGGGAGTGACCGGGTACGGCAGCTTTCCCATGGTGGCGGCGTGGTCCTTCAGCGTCTCGATCTCGCGCTTATCCTTCTCGGCGTCGAGAAGCGGGACGAGGTAAGAGGCGACTTCGCCGGTCAGCGTCCGCCCGCCGAGACCAACCATCGTCAGGCTCTTTTCCTTCTCCCAGGCGTCGGTTGCGATCGTTCGATACTGCTTCACCGCATCGTCCTTCCTGCCGGCCTGCTCGGTCAGCCAGGCGAGGCCGAGCTGGATGACAAGGTTATCCTTGTCCAGTTCCAATGCCTGCTTGTACGCTTTCAATGCGGCTTCCAGATGCGCCTGGGAGGCGGTACTCAAAGTGGGGTCAGCGGCAGTCGTTACCGTACCGAAAGGAACGGCCGGCGGCTGAACGCCATGGTAGGCCTTCGGTACCGTCAGTGGGTCGGACTTCTGGGCGTAAGCCATGCCATGCGCACGACCAAGGTTCAGCAACGCCTCGACGCTGGTAGGATCGTCCTTGGCGATCTTCTCCAGGTTTTCGATGAGCCTGGCGACCGGGATCCGCTCCTCTTCCACGCCCACCCACCTGCCGAGCGCCGGCGAGGTCGCGGCAAGGAAAACCACCAGCAACAGCAACCGCACGGCGCAACTCCGTCTTGTAAGGGAAGATGGTGGGCAATCTATCCGGTGCACACTGACGGCGCCAGGGTGTGGATGGTGCTTGTGCCGCATACACTGGTTAGTCGCGTGGTAGGAAGAGTGTTTGTCGCCTGCCATTGTCGGTCCATGGCCCTTCGGCGAAGTGGCAGCATCGCTCCGCGAGGTCCGCTTATTGAGGCAGGGCGGACAAGATTTGCTCAGGCTGAGTTCTTTGCATTTTGACCTGACGCGGACGAGGTCCACTAGCCGTTGCTGATCATCGCACCCCTCAGTAAGCTTGCCCTATTGGCAAAGGCAGGAGCGTCCCCATGAACAGACGTTATGCACTCGGGCTTTCCGTGACCGCGATGATTTTAGTTGTCGCCTTTCCGAACAAGAGCTTTTCTCAAGCAAAGTCTCTCAAAGAGAGATTGATTGGCACCTGGATTTACGAGTCCAGCAAGGCCACGCGAGAGGATGGTAGTGCTGTTGAGCGCCCGAAGTTACAAGGGGCCGTCACCTATACTGCCGAAGGCCGCTTCCATTTCATCACTGTGCGCTCTGATGCGCCCAAATATGCGTCAGGCGACTCTGCGCGTCCCTCCCCAGAGGAGGCAATGGCTATCGCATCAGGTGTCGTTGCTTATACCGGAACGTACACCGTTGACGAGAGTACAAAGACCATCCACGTCAGTATCGAGACAAGTTCATTCCCCAACTTGGTTGGAGCAGCAAATCAGCGCCGGATCGTGACATCCATCACCGACGATGAATTGAAGTTTACAAATCCAAGGACGCCGGCCGGCATCACATTGGAGCTGGTGTTCAAGCGGGCGAAATGAATGTCAGCAAGTCCGTTTATGGCCCAGGCCGTGTGACAACTTGGGGCGCACTGGCGCATTACGTGGCCGCCGAGCTTCTCATTCGGTGGAATCGACCTCCTGTCATCTCAGTGGCAACGAGGAGGTTCAAGTAGGCGCTGATTTGGTCGCGCAGAGGCGGGCCTCAGGCCCGCATCGCCTCCAGCAATCCGTCTACGCCCATGATTGTCATCACGCGCTTCATGTTGTAGGCGAGCACGGTGAGTGCCATCTCGGTGGCCACCTTTGGCAACCTTTTCGTGAGAAAGTGCGTTGCTCCCATCCAACACTTCATCGTACCGAACGGATGCTCCGCTGTCTGACGGCGGAGCCCCATTGCATTGGGGTTGTGGTCGAGCCGATCTTGAACTTTCTCCAGAACGGCCTCGTGCTCCCAGCGTGAGATGCGGCGCTCGGGGCCTGTCGTGCACTGAGCCTTTAGCGCGCAGGTTTTGCAGGCGCTTGTCCAATAGCGGCGCAGCGTCTTTCCGTCCTCTACGTTCGTATAGTGATAAGTTAGGCGCTCGCCGGCGGGACAGCGATAAACATCGTCGGCGGCGACATAGACGAAGTCCTGTTTGCCGAAGCGGCCAGCAGCTTTGGCGCCCGAAGTCATCGGCTTCGGCAACGTCACCGTGATGTCGGCTTCCTCGCAGGCCCTGATCTCCCCTCCATCGTAATAGCCGCGGTCTGCCACGACTTCGAGCGTCTCGACAGCCATCTCGTCGCGCGCCTGGCCGGCCATATTGGTGAGTTGGTGGCGATCGGTGCCCACGTTGGTCACCTCGTGAGCCACGATGAGATGATGCTGCGTATCGACCGCAATCTGCACGTTATAGCCAACGATCCCGGTGTCCTTGCCGCTTGTCGCCATCGAGCGCGCGTCAGGATCGGTCAGCGAGATCTGCTTGTCTTCGCTCTTCATCATCTCCGCATTGATCGCATCAAGCCGGACGGTCTCCTCCCTGAGCTTCTCGATCTTGCCCTTCAACTTCGCAACTTTCGCCGCCGGCACTGCGTCGCCGTGCCGATCGGCGGTCGCGAGCTGCGAGAGATAGCGGGCGATGCTCTCGTCGATCCGCTCCAGGCGCCGCTTCATCTTCGCCTCGGTGAAGTTCTTGTCCCGCGCATTGACGGCCTTGAACTTCGATCCATCAATGGCGACGCTCGCCGCAACAAGCAGATCAAGCTTGCGGCACAGCGCGACGAACGCGCGGCAGACCTCACGAATGGCCTTGCCATTGTCCTTGCGGAAATCCGCGATGGTCTTGAAGTCCGGCGCCAACTGCCCGGTCAGCCACCAGATCATCTCGATATTGCGCTGGCATTCCCGCTCCAGGCGTCGGCTCGACGGCACGCGATTGAGGTAGCCGTAGATATAGAGCTTCAGCATCATGCCGGGGTGATAGCTGGGTCGGCCGGTGGCGAGTGGCTGGACACCGACAAACCCGAGCCTGTCGAGATCGAGACCGTCGACGAACACGTCGACCGCTCGCACCGGGTTATCTTCGGTCACATAGTCGTCGAGCAGCGCGGGGAACAACGTGCTCTGTCCGCGATCAACCCCTTCCACGAATCCCGCCATCGCTCGTCCCCGCCGATTCATTGGAGAATAATAGCAGAGGCGGAGTTTTCACACGGCCTGGGCCCGTAGCTGACGATCCTTTCGTCCATCCTGGATGCCGGCTCTTCGAGGAAAAGCGGACATAAGGTCCGGTCGATCGAGGTTCGTCCTCGACTCGCTACAGCTGAAACGAAAAGCCCCGCCGTCGCCGGCGGGGCTTTTTTGGATCTCAGACTAGGGGACCTACTTTACCCCGATTAGGGGACGTACTTGTAGGGGACCAACTTTACCCACGGCTGCACCAAGTCTAGGGACGATGCCGATCCTCGTCTACTGCCTCACGAACACCCCGTCGTGCTGCCGCACGTATCGCACTTCATGCAGGTCCCGTTCCGCACCAGCGTGAAGTTGCCGCACTCCGAGCACATCTCGCCTTCGTAGCCTTTTGCCTTCGCTTCGGCGCGACGCTCGGCCTTGGACGGGGCGGCGGCCGCGGCGGTGCCGGGCTTGCTCCAGTTCAGGGCCTCGAGCTTCTCGGTCGGCGAGAGGTCGTGGCTGACCTCCTGCTTCAGGGCGACTGCGCCTTCGATGGTGTCGGAGGCGCCGCGCGCGGTTGCGCCGTGCGAGGCCAGCGACGTGACGCGGCTGCCGCCGGCGGGGGCGTTGTCGGCGCTCGCGCTCACCGCGGCCGAGCCGCCGCGCATGACGACGAGGTTGTCGGTGCGCGAACGGGTCAGGCCCTTCGAGACGTACTTGGTCGCCTGGTGCTGGGCGGGGGCCTCGTCCGGCTCCTTGCCTTCCTCGACGCCCTTGCCGAGCGCGTCGAAGCCCGACTCGTTCGGATCAACATGGGCGAGGTCGAAGCGGCTCATGTAGCTCACCGCGAGCTCGCGGAAGACATAGTCGAGGATCGAGGTCGCGTATTTGATGGAGTCGTTGCCCTGCACCGGGCCCGCGGGCTCGAAGCGGGTGAAGGTGAAGGCGTCGACATACTCCTCCAGCGGCACGCCGTATTGCAGACCGAGCGAGACCGCGATCGCGAAGTTGTTGATGAAGGAGCGCAGCGCCGCGCCTTCCTTGTGCATGTCGATGAAGATCTCGCCGAGCCGTCCGTCGTCATATTCGCCGGTGCGCAGGTAAACCTTGTGGCCGCCGACCACCGCCTTCTGGGTGTAACCCTTGCGGCGATCCGGCATCTTCTCGCGCTCGCGCATCACGATGATGCGCTCGACCAGCTTCTCGACGATCTTCTCCGAGACCTGGGCGGCACGCGCCGCCATCGGCTTCTCGTAGAGCGCTTCGACCGCATCGTCCTCGTCCTCATCGTCGGAGATGAGCTGCGAGTTGAGCGGCTGCGACAGCTTCGAGCCGTCGCGGTACAGCGCGTTGGCCTTCAGCGCGAGCTTCCACGACAACAGGTAGGCGGACTTGCAGTCCTCCACCGTGGCGTCGTTCGGCATGTTGATGGTCTTGGAGATCGCACCCGAGATGAACGGCTGGGAGGCCGCCATCATCCGGATGTGGCTCTCGACCGAGAGATAACGCTTGCCGATCTTGCCGCAGGGATTGGCGCAGTCGAACACCGGATAGTGCTCGGCCTTCAGATGCGGGGCACCTTCCACCGTCATCGCGCCGCAGATGTGTACGTTGGCGGCCTCGATCTCGCGCTTTGAGAAGCCGACCGCCGAGAGCAGGTCGAAGCCCGGCGCGGCGATGGCCTCGGAGCCGATGCCGAGCGTATCGCGGATGAAGTCTTCGCCGAAGGTCCACTTGTTGAAGGCGAACTTGATGTCGAACGCGGTCGGCAGCGCCTTTTCCACCTTGGCAATGGCTTCATCGGTGAAGCCCTTTGTCTTGAGGGTCGAGGCGTTGATGCCAGGCGCATTCGACAGCGAGCCGTGGCCGACGGCATAGGCCTCGATCTCCGCGATCTCGCTCTCGCGATAGCCGAGCGCGCGCAAGGCCGCCGGCACCGCCTGGTTGATGATCTTGAAGTAGCCGCCGCCGGCGAGCTTCTTGAACTTCACCAGCGCGAAATCAGGCTCGATGCCGGTGGTGTCGCAATCCATCACGAGGCCAATGGTGCCGGTCGGCGCCACCACGGTCACTTGCGCGTTGCGATAGCCGTTGACCTCGCCGAGCGCCAGCGCGTCGTCCCATGCGAGCTTGGCATGCGCGACGATGTCGGCCTGCGGGCACGACTCGTGGTCGAGCGCCACCGGATTGACGGCGAGCGCCTCGTAGCCGCGGCTTTCGCCGTGCGCGGCGCGGCGGTGGTTGCGGATCACGCGCAGCATGTGGGCCGCGTTCTTCTTGTAGCCCGGGAAGGTGCCGAGCTCGGCCGCCATCTCGGCCGAGGTCTTGTAGGAGATGCCGGTCATCACAGCGGTCAGCGCGCCGCAGAGCGAACGGCCTTCCTTCGAGTCATAGGGCAGGCCCATGGTCATCAGCAGGCCGCCGATATTGGCGAAGCCGAGGCCGAGGGTGCGGAACTCGTAGGAGAGCTCGGCGATCGCCTTCGACGGGAACTGGGCCATCATGACGGAGATTTCGAGCACGATGGTCCAGAGCCGGCAGAGGTGCTCGTAGGACTCGATGTCGAACCGCTTGGTGGTCGAGCTGTAGAACGTCAGCAAATTGGCGGAGGCGAGGTTGCACGCCGTGTCGTCCAGGAACATGTATTCCGAGCACGGATTGGAGGCGCGGATGTCGCCGGACGCCTTGCAGGTGTGCCAGTCGTTCATCGTGGTATTGAAGTGCAGGCCGGGATCGGCGGAGGCCCAGGCGGCGTAACCGATCTTCTCCCAGAGGTCGCGCGCCTTCAGCGTCTTCGTTACCTTCTTGGTGGTGCGGCCGACCAGGTTCCAGTCGCCGTCGGTCTCGACCGCGCGGAGGAAGTCATCCTTCAGCGACACCGAGTTGTTGGAGTTCTGGCCGGAGACGGTGAGGTACGCCTCGGAATCCCAGTCGGTGTCGTAGATGTCGAACTGGATGTCCTTGTAGCCCTGCTTGGCGAACTGGATGACGCGCTTGATGTAGTTATCAGGCACGAGGCTGCGGCGCGCGAGCTTGATCTCGCGGCGGAGCGCCGGGTTCTTCTCGGGATCGAAGCAGTCGTCGCCACTGCCTTCGCAGTTCACGCAGGCCTTCATCACGGCCTTGAGGTGCTTCTGGTTGATCTTGGAGCCGGTGACGAGGGCGGCGACCTTCTGCTCCTCCTTCACCTTCCAGTCGATATAGGTCTCGATGTCGGGGTGATCGGCATCGACCACGACCATCTTGGCGGCGCGGCGCGTGGTGCCGCCCGACTTGATCGCGCCCGCGGCGCGGTCGCCGATCTTGAGGAAGCTCATCAGGCCGGACGAGCGGCCGCCGCCGGACAGCTTTTCGCCTTCGCCGCGCAGGCTGGAGAAGTTGGAGCCGGTGCCGGAGCCATACTTGAACAGGCGCGCCTCGCGCACCCAGAGGTCCATGATGCCGCCCTCGTTGACGAGGTCGTCGCCGACGCCCTGGATGAAGCAGGCATGCGGCTGCGGATGCTCATAGGCCGACTTCGACTTGGTGAGCTTGCCGGTCTTCCAGTCGACATAGTAGTGGCCCTGGCCGGGACCATCGACGCCATAGGCCCAATGCAGACCGGTGTTGAACCACTGCGGCGAGTTCGGTGCGACCATCTGTTTTGCCAGCTGGAAGCGCAGCTCGTCGAAGAAGGCCAGCGCATCTTCTTCCGTGGAGAAGTAGCCGCCCTTCCAGCCCCAATAGGTCCAGCAGCCGGCGAGGCGATCGAACACCTGCTTGGCCGAGGTCTCGCCGACGATGCGCTCGTTCTCGGGCAGCAGGCTAAGCGCCTCGGTGTCCGGCACCGAACGCCACAGCCAGGACGGCACGGTCTCTTCCTCGACCTTCTTCAGGCGCGCGGAGACGCCCGCTTTACGGAAATACTTCTGCGCCAGCACGTCGGAGGCGACCTGCGACCAGAACTCCGGAACCTCGACGTTCTCGGCGCGGAACACGACCGAACCGTCCGGGTTGCGGATCTCAGATGTGGTCAGGCGGAAATTGATCCCGGCATAGGGGGATTGTCCGCTGGTGGTGTTGCGTCGTTCGATTCGCATGGTCGAGCCCCGTCTCTTCTTCTGCCCGGTCCCACGTTATTCGCAGGTTGCCGGAATGTTATCTGTTCGCGGACTCAGGGAAAACGCGTCAGCACGCCTCCCGTCATCCGCAGCTCAGCCGGTGGACCCGGCCTGTTTCTCTCATCCGCCCGGCGCCGGTTTGACCCGGCCCTGGCGGCGGCACGATCCCGGCGTGGACACCGATGTTTCGGGTCCTCCGGGTCATGCATTCAACGCCCCAAACGCTCACGCGACACGTCACGCGTACGCTTCTCGTGGGCCGGTTACGGCCTCTGTTTCCGGGTCCTTCTCGGCCCGTTCTGTCGTCCCAACGGCGGCCCAAAATCAGGGCAGACAAGCCCTTCACCCGCGGCCCGAAGGCCTGGCGGAGTGGTCATTTTGGAACCCTTGTGGGAGCGACCGGCGGGGACCCAAACACACTCGCGCCGAACAGGTTGAAAGCTAGGCCATGTCCGTTGCGCCCGTCAAGGACTAGTACGAGTTTCTGAATCAAACACTAAATATGGTGGAAGGAGGGGGATAACAGGGGGCGGTGCCGCGCCTGTGATCGAGCCAACTATCGGTGAGTCCTCAGGGATTCCCAAGCCAAAAAAATTCGCTCCGCCTGTGGATTGAAGGTTCGCCCCGCTGTTCACAGGCGAAGTTTTTATTCGCCGTGGCGGATTGAATTTTGGGGACTCACGTAGGCCTACGGGCAAAGTATGGATCAGGCATGTCAGAGGCGTGATGGTCGGGCGACAAAATCGCGGGCAAGCTGCGGCCGACTCACATCCTGTTCACACCCTTGCCGGGTTCCATGACAGACCAGAAGCCTTCCGCGCGGCCGCGCCTTGCGCCCGCCGGCCTGATGTTCCTCGCCATCACCTCGGTGGGCTGGGGGTTCAACTGGCCGTCCACCAAGTTCCTGCTCAGCGAGCTGCCGCCGCTGACCCTGCGCGGCATCACCGGCGTGATCGGCGCCGTGCTGCTGGCCGCCCTCGCGCTGCTCCGCGCCCAAAGCCTGCATGTCGAGGCAAGGCTGTGGCCGCGCCTCGTGCTGTATGCGGCGCTCAACGTCTCCGGCTGGATGGTGCTGATGGGGCTCGCGCTCTTGTGGCTGCCGGCGAGCGAGGCCGCATTGATTGCCTACACCATGCCGGTATGGGCCTCGCTGCTGGCCTGGCCGGTGCTCGGCGAGCGGCCGACGTGGCTGCGGACCATCGCGCTGGTGATGGCGTTCGCAGGCCTTGCCGCGATCATGGGCGGCAACGGGATTTCCGCGAGCAAGGAGAAGCTGCCGGGAATCATCATGGCGCTCGGCGGCGCGTTCGGCTTTGCGCTCGGCACCGTGCTGGCGAAGAAGTATCCGCTGGTGATGCCGCCGATCCCGGCCGCGGCCTGGCAGATCGGGCTCGGCTGCCTGCCGATCGCGATCATCGGCCTCCTGATCGAGACCACGCATCTCGATCGCGTCACGACGGTCGGCTGGTGGCTGCTGGTCTATTCGACGCTGATCCAGTTCTGCGTCGCCTATGTCGCGTGGTTTGCCGCGCTCGCCCGCTTGCCGGCCTCGGTGGCGGCGATCGGCACCATGGCGGTGCCTGTCATCGGCGTGATCGCCTCCGCCGGTCGCGCTGCACGAGCCGCTCGGGCCGACCCAGATCACAGCACTGCTGTTTACGCTGGCCGGCGTCGCGCTGGCGACGCGGTGATGGCCGGCCAACGATGGCCCTTTGCCAGTTAGGGCTTGGCGCCGATCTTGATATGGATCGCGTCGGGGCTTTCTTGATTGTTCGGGATCTGTTTCGCGAAGGCGGTCAATCCCTCGTTCCGCATGGCGTGCAGAAGGACGGCGGCTGGCTTACCGGCCGCTCCCCAGTCCGACTGCCGCGATTCGACGATCTGGACTTCGACTCCCTTGAGCACGACGATGCCGGCCGCCGGCTTTCCTGGCGGGATATATCCGGAGCCCTGCGCAACCGCCTGCCTCTTCCAGCCGGCGGCATCGAGCGCCGCTCCAACGTCTTCCATCAGGGTCACGGCTTCGGGGTCGAGCTCGACCGAGAAATCGAACGGCGTGCCGCGAAATTCCTTGAGAGCATCGGCAAGCCGCTGTTGGGATGCGGGGCCGAAACTCCTCGGGCTATCAGCCCAATATTCCAGACCGCAGCCGAGCAGGACGAGAACGGCAAATGTGATCGCCAATCCTCGCTCCCAGGCGCCTTTGGAAATCCCGAGCACCAGGAGAGCGACTTCGCCGCTCAAGCCTATCAGAAGCAGGATCTCTCCGATCTGCCTCAGCCAGCTGAAGAGGACAAGCGAAAATGCTTCGGTATGTAACATCACGTTCTCCAGGTCGCAGGCTGGCTGGCGGTTCCGGGGACCACATCATTCGCAGCCGGTCGGGTGGCGTTGGAAAACGTGGGGCAGGGACGGAGGTATCGACGAGCTGCCGGATGGCGGGACGTGTTCTCCCGGCAACCGGCGCCCGCGGGCATCGTGAGGCCCGCCGCGCGGGCCTGCGCAAGACCACCGCATTTCGCCCTACTCGCCGAGCGCCTGCTGCAGCATGCTGGCGAGCTGCGCCTTGCGATAAGGTTTTGCCAGCAGCAGCACGCCTTCGTCGAGGCGGCCGTGATGCACGATCGCGTTCTCGGTATAGCCCGAGGTGTAGAGCACCTTGAGGCCGGGCCGCCGCTTTCTCACTTCGTCTGCGAGCTGGCGGCCGTTCATGCCGCCGGGCATGATGACGTCGGTGAACAGGAGGTCGAACTTCTCGCCCTTGTCGACCAGCGCCAGCGCGGCGCGGGCGTCGGGCACGGCAATGGTCTTGTAGCCGAGGGCGCCGAGCTGCGTGACCACATAGTTGCGCACCAGCTGGTCGTCTTCGACGACCAGGATGACTTCGCTGCCGCGCCGCGGCGGCTCCGGCGCGGGCGCCTCCACCTCGACCTGACCGCGGGCAGGGGGCAGATAGAGCTTGATTGTGGTGCCGTGGCCTTCCTCGCTGTAGATCTTGATATGGCCGCCGGACTGCTTGACGAAGCCGTAGACCATGCTCATGCCGAGGCCGGAGCCCTTGCCGACCTCCTTGGTGGTGAAGAACGGCTCGAACACCTTGTCCTGCACTGCGTGCGACATGCCGGTGCCGGTGTCGCTGACCGCGAGCAGCACGTAACGGCCCGGCGTGATGTCGGGATTGACAGCCGCATAGGCGTCGTCGAGCACGATGTTGCTGGTCTCGAACAACAGCTTGCCGCCGTTCGGCATCGCGTCGCGGGAGTTGATCGCCATGTTGAGCAGCGAATTGGCAAGCTGCGACGGATCGATATGAACGCTGGCGACGTCGGGCGCGAGCACCTGATCGATCTCGATCTGCTCGCCCAGCGTCGGCCGCAGCAGCTTGGCGATATCGACCACGGTGCCGTTGATGTCGACGGTGCGCGGCTCCAGCGGCTGGCGGCGGGCGAACGCGAGCAGATGCTGGATCAGCTCGCGGCACCGCTCGGCGGCGCGGTCGATCAGCTCGGCGGTTTGCGCAAGCGTCGGCTGGCTGCGCAGGCTGTCGACCAGCGTCTCGGTGGTGCCGGTGATGACCGTCAGCATGTTGTTGAAGTCGTGCGCGACGCCGCCGGTCAACTTGCCGATGGCGTCGAGCTTCTGCGCCTGCTGGAGCTTGTGCTCGGTTTCGCGCGAGGCGGTGATGTCGTGATAGATCAGCGCCGCGCCGGTGATGGTGCTGTCGTCGTCGCGCAACGGCCGGCCCGACACCACGAGGTGAATCGGAGGGGCGCCACGGACCGGCTTGGCGACGAATTCCAGCCCGTCGAATTCCTCGCCGCGCAGCGCCCTGGTCGACGGCATGTCGTCGGCCCGCATCGGCGTGACGCCGTCGGCCTCGAAGACGTTGCTGAGGTCGCGCAGCTGGCGGACCGTCATGCCCGGCTTGTAGCGCAGCATCTTCTCGGCGGCCGGGTTCGAGAGCAGCACGGTGCCGCTGGTGTCGATGACAAGCACCGCCTCCGCCATGCTGCGGAACGTGGTTTCCATCACCGAGGTGGAACGGCGGAGCTCTTCGAGCGCGGTGCCGAGATCCTTGGTGCGTTCGGCCACCTTGCCCTCAAGCGACAGGTTGGTTGCCTTGGTCGCGCTGAGCGCGCCCTGCAGTTCGCGGCTGGCGCGCCGGGCCGCCAGCGTCAGTGCGACCGCGAGCAGCAGGATCATCACCACGCCGGCAAGGTCGACCGCCAGCAACAGCCGACCGTTGGTCTTCGACTGTTCGGTGCGAATCCCGAGCAGGCGGCGCTCCTCGGTGACCAGGCGGTCGAGCGCCGCACCGACCTTGTCCATCAGCGCGCGGCTCTCGCCCGCGGAGATCAGCGCCGCAGCGCCGGCCGTGTCGCCCGCCGTGCGCAACCTGATCAGTTCGGCACCGAGCGCAATGGCGCGCTCGACCTGTCCCTTGGTCCCCGCGATCAGTTGCGCCTCGTCCGGGGCCGACTTCAACGCAGCCATCAAATCGTCGAAGGCGGCGGTGAGGGTGGTGCTCTGCTCGCGAAACTCGTCGGCGAAGGAAGCATCGCCCGTCAGCGCGAACCCGCGCGCCGCGCTCTCGACGCCGCGCGGCAGCGAACGCGCATCCGAAATGCGCTTGAGGATGGCGAGTGCGTGATCGACCGAATCAATCTCGCTGCGCGACTTGACATCCAGCCCGATCGACGCCGCGCTGATGACGAGGAGGATCGCAAGGCCGCTGCCGAGGATGAGACGCTGGGAAGCCATCGACGATTAGTACGAGCAATTATTTGGAAAGACGAGCAGAAGGAGCGGACTTCGCAAGACATTCGTTAACGGCGGCAATCAGCGCCTGCGGGGTAAACGGCTTGCGCAGGCAGGCTGACGCGCCGAGTTCGATCGTCATCCGCAGGAAATCCGGCGCACGGTCGGCATTGGCGAAGGCATAGCCGGACATCGCGATCACGGGAATATCGGGCGCACGCTCGTGGAAGACGCGGATCGCCTCGAAACCGCGCATATGCGGCATGAAGACGTCGACCAGCATGACGTCGAACGAAGCCTTGTCCAGCGCGCGCATGCCCGCTTCGCCGCCATCCGCGACGGTGACGTCGAAGCCCTGGCGCTGCAAACACACCTCGATGGCAACGCACACCATCGGATCGTCATCGACCACGAGAACGCTCGGCACGATGCATCCTCTTCCTGCGGCCTCGCGTGCCGGCGACTCGCTTGGCCCGTCTGCCGATTAAGGCGGAACCTAGATGGAAAGTCTGTATCATAGAATGCATATGCTGTTTGCTGACAAGCAGATTTCCAGCTAGCCCTGACACCATCACTTGTATTTGTCCGCCCACATTACGACGGGTCCATGACCGCAGTTCCACTCGCCGGCCGCGCCCCGCTGTCACCGCTCGGCCTCGCATTCCTGGTGGTCGCGTCGACCGGCTGGGGTCTCAACTTCCCTATCATGAAGTTCCTGCTCACGGAGTGGCCGCCGCTTTCGTCGCGCGGGCTCTGCGGCGTGGTCGGCGCGATCGCACTCGGTCTGGTAGCGGTCGCACGGGGCGAGACGCTGCGCGTACCTGACGGCATGTGGACGCGGCTTGCGCTGGTGTCGACGCTTTCGATCGGCGGCTGGGTCGCGTCGATGGGCCTGGCGCTGATCTGGTTGCGGGCCAGCGAGGCGGCCGTGCTCGGGATATCGATCCCGGTGTGGGTCGCGCTGGTGGCCTGGCCGGTGCTCGGCGAGCGTGTGTCGTTGCCGCGTGCGCTCGCGCTTGGCGTGGCGCTTGCCGGCATCGCCGCGCTGATCGGCGGTGGCGGTCTTGACGCGAGCCTCGGCAAGTTGCCGGGCATCCTGTTTGCGCTCGCGGGCGCGCTCTGCGTCGGGCTTGGCACGGTGCTGACCAAGTTCTTCAAGCTCGCAATGCCGCCGCTGTCGCTCGCGGCCTGGCAGCTCGCGATCGGCTGCGTGCCGATCGCGATCGCCGGCGTCCTGATCGAGCAGCCGCAGCTTGCTGCGCTGTCGCAGTTCGGCTGGGCGTCGATGATCTACATGACGCTGATCCAGTTCTGCCTTTGCTATGTCTGCTGGTTCGCGGCGCTGGAGCGGCTGCCGGCGGCGACCGCGTCGATCGGCACGCTGCTGGTTCCTGTCGTCGGCGTGCTGGCGGCCGCGGCCATGCTTCGCGAGCCGCTCACCACGAGCGACATCGCGGCGCTCGTGGTGACGTTCGCAGCCGTCGCGGTGGCGTTGCGGACATGAGACTTGCACACATGAAAAAGGGCGGCGTTGCCGCCGCCCTTCGCCAACTCAGGCATTGAGGCGTTACGGGCAGGGGTGCCGCAGGCCGTCAAAGCCGAGATAGGTGCCCGAACCCGGGTCGTACGACCTGTAGCGCTGCGCGCAGTAGCTCGCGTCGCCGCCCGGAGCGGCCTCCACGGCGACAGGCGCACTGTCGTCGTAATAGCCGTAGCTGTCGTCATAGTAGCCGTATCCGGGGCCATAACCGCCGTAATACGCGCCCGAGGCGAGCGCTCCGCCGACGACTGCGCCCGCAACCGCGCCCGGCCAGAAGCCGCCGCCGCCACGGTGATAACCGCCGTGCCAGCCGCCACCGCCGCCGCGCCAACCACCGCCGCCGCCGCCACCGGCCCACTGGCCGCCGCCACCACCGCCATGCCAGCCGCCGCCCCCGCCGCCCATCGCAGCACCACGGCCGCCGCCAAAGCCACCACCGCCGCCGCCGCCGACATGGCCACCGCCACCGCCGCCGCCGCGCGCACCACCGCCACCGCCCATCGCGCCCATCTGTGCGGCAGACTGGGCGAACGAGACGGTCGGCGCCACAGCCAACGGCAGCGCAAGCGCCAGCGCCGCGGCGGTGCTCAGAACCTTCATATTGATCATTTTGGACTCCATTGAATCGGACAATGTCTAACCATCTCTGCGATCGGACGTTCCTGCGCTCGACATTGATTGTCCGTCATCTTTGCTTGACCGGCGGCGCATGTATGGCGGGTGAACAAAACTCCCCGTGACCGCGTCATTTGGTCGCCAAAGGGCCCGTCACCCGGGCCTATTCCGGGAGTGCCGGGCTACCTTGGCGGCGGCTGGACATTTGGAGATTCAGGTGGCATCAGAGCCGGACTGCCTCGAACCGACCGGCCACGCATGAAACAATTCCTGCTGAAATTCTTCACCTGGTGGAACGGCCAGACCTTTGGCACGCAATTGTGGACCTCGCGCTACGGCGAGCTGGTGGGCGAGGACGAGCAGGGCAATCGCTACTACCGGACCAAGGGCGGCGAGATCGATCCGACGCTGCATTTCGAGCGCCGCTGGGTGGTCTATAACGGCTATGCCGAAGCGTCCCGGATCCCGGCCGGCTGGCACGGCTGGCTGCATCACACGGTTGATGTGCCCCCGACCGAGGAGACGTACGCGCCGCGGGAATGGGAAAAGCCGCATCTGCCGAACATGACCGGCACCGCACAGGCCTACCGTCCGTCCGGCTCGACGCTGGCGAGCGGCCGCCGCCCCAAGGCGACCGGCGACTATCACGCCTGGACGCCCGGAAGCTGAGCTTCACGCATTGTTGTTTCTGCCGAGCGTGTGCGTAACGCCGCGCGTGCAGCGCACGCGCGCCTGTGGACAACGGTAACAGCGGGGACAGGTGCGCCGCATCCCATGCTGGCCGCTTGCGCCGGGCACGTCTTCGCGGCTCAATGAAGCCATCTTACGGAGATGGGAGACCATCGCGTCGGATCGGGCTCCAGATCGCGACTGTCCCGATGTGCAGCGGCCTCCGAGTTGGATGCGGCCGGGAGATAGGCCCCCGGTGCAGACGTCCTGAAATCGCCCGCAAATGTGAGGCTGCCGTGAGACAGGAAGGGCCGCTCGGGAAACCGGGCGGCCTTTTTCTTTGCGGAGCTGCTTTAGGTTGAGCTGCAACGGCGTTGAAGTGCACCTCTCCTTTGGGAGAGGTCGATTTGCGCAGCAAATCGGGTGAGGGGTTACGGCCTATCGAGGGAGCAAGAGCCCTCACCCGGATTGCTTCGCAATCCGACCTCTCCCCGACGGGGAGAGGTGAACCGAAAGCGCGGCAAGCCAATTCAACCAAAACTCATCCCGCTTTAGGACAGCCGTGCCGCAGCGCGGCTCATCAATTCGCCCCGGCGCGCGTGTGCGGGTCCCATCCGCTCCTTCATGAAGGCGAGGATCTCGGCCGGTGCGGTATCGGGCGAGCCGGCATTGAACGGCGGGGCCGGGTTGTATTCGAGCCTGAGCTGGATCGCTTCCGCGGTCTTGCGATCGACGAGTTCGGACACCAGCGTCAGCGCGAAATCGATGCCGGCCGTGACGCCGCCGCCGGTGAAGCGGTTGCGGTCGACGCAGACGCGCGTCTTGGTCGGGATGGCTCCGAAGCCCGCCAGGAAATCGATCGCACTCCAATGCGTGGTGGCGCGATAGCCCTGCAGCAGACCGGCGGCGCCGAGCACCAGCGAGCCCGTGCAGACCGACGTGACGTATTTCGCTCCCGCGGCCTGCTTGCGCAGGAAGGCGAGCATCTCCTCGTCGCCGACCATGTCGTCGGTGCCGAACCCGCCGGGCACGCAGATCACGTCGAGCTGCGGGCAGTCGGCAAAGGTCGTGGTCGGCGTCAGGACCATGACGGAGTCGGTCGGAACTGGTTCGATCCGTTTCCAGATCAGATGCACATTGGCGCCGGGAACCGAGGAGAACACCTGCAACGGCCCGGTCAGGTCGAGCTGTGTCACCTTCGGGAAGACGAGCAATCCAATCTGCAGGGGTTCGGACATCGGAGGTCTCCAAATAGCGCTTGACGGAACCACGATGCCATGGTGGCCTCTTGTCCAAAATGGCGTAATTCCCTCATTTTCGGACGTTGGAGCCGCCTCCGGTGATTCGGCGTTGCGAGGATTTTGCAGATGATCGGCATCCTGATCTTTCCCGACTTCCAGCTGCTCGATGCGGCCGGCCCAATCGCGGCGTTCGAGATCGCGGCGCGCTTCGCCAACAACCCGCCTGATATCAAGACGATCGCGGTGAAGGCCGGGCCGGTGCGCTCTTCGTCCGGCGTCGAGATGCTGGCGCGCGGCTTAAAGCCGTCGGCGGCGATCACGACGCTGATCATCGCGGGCGGCAACGGCGTGCGCACGCCGGCGACCTGTCCGACCACGCTGTCATTCGTGCGGCGGATGGCGAGCCGCGGCATCCGCGTCGCCAGCGTCTGCTCGGGCGCCTATGTGCTGGCCGAGGCCGGCCTGCTCGACGGCCGCCGCGCCACCACGCATTGGCAGCGCACGCCGCATTTCGTGAAGACCTATCCGAAGGTCAGGCTCGAGCCGGACCAGATCTTCGTCCGCGACGGCAACATCTGGAGCTCGGCCGGAATCACCGCCGGCATCGACCTCGCACTCGCCATGATCACCGAAGACTACGGCGACGAGGTCGCGCAGAACACCGCGCGGCAGCTCGTGCTGTACCATCGGCGCAGCGGCGGGCAGTCGCAGTTTTCCTCGCTGCTGGAATTGAAGGCGCCGAGCGGCCGGTTCGGGCCGCTGCTCGCCTGGGCGCGCGAGCATCTCGACGCGCCGCTGACGGTCGAGGATCTCGCCGACAAGGCCGGGATGAGCTCGCGGCAGTTCACCCGCGCCTTCATCGCGGAGACCGGCACCACGCCATCGAAAGCGGTTGAACGGTTGAGGATCGAAGTCGCGCGGCAGCGCGTGCAGTCGTCGGGCGAGGCGATCGAGCGCGTCGCCGAGATCACCGGCTTCCGCGATCCGGAGCGGATGCGCCGCGCCTTCATCCGCGCCTTCGGCCAGCCGCCGCAATCGCTGCGCCGGGCATCGCGCGCGGGGTAGGTCGTGGACTTGCGGAAACTCCGGCGCGTTGTCGCAAGGAAGGGCGATCATTCCGACGGCGAAGCGAACACAGCCGCCGATGAGCGAACGTCGCCAAACTCACCGGCGCTGCCGGCAGAGGCAGTTTGAGTTTGGGACAAGCTCGTTGTCCGATCTCGCACGATCCATGCGGTCCTTGCACTGATGAACCGGCGCGAAGGTTCCCGTGACCCACGTTAGGTGGGCGTTGGGGACCCGAGGAGGTTCTACATGACAAAGCATCGAACGATTACCGGGTTCGTGGCCGTCGCCCTGCTGGCTGTCACTGCAACCGCCGCGACGATCAGGTCGCACCTGCCCCGGACCGAGGGCGTTGTCGTCTCCGACGCGGACGCGCTCCCGGCTAAGGATTTCAGCGACCGCTGGTCCCCGATTTCAGCTTTGCCTCCGGCAACGGACATGGCTGAGCGCGCACCTGACGTGCGTTAAGCCGGTCACCGACGCATTCGCGGACACGCCGCGCACAGAGTTTACCGCAGCACAAAGGCCCCGCCGAAGCGGGGCCGGATGTTGAATGACTTGAGTTTGAACGACTTGATCTCAAACGACTTGGTCGCGAATAGAACTAACGGTTCCGCCGCGCCGGAATAGCGCAGCGATTCACCTTACACACACGCTGAAAATCCACGGATGGCTGAGCGCGAAACGTGCCCGAGCCGAAATATCAGTTGCTCAATGTGTCGGTCGCGATCTTCTTCTTGAGTGCTTCGCAGGTGTTCCTGACCTCCGTGGTCATCAACGAGACGGCTTCGATCTGCAGGAAAAAGCGCTTGCCCTGATCGCGGTAGCCTGCAGCGAACTCCTTGATTTCCGCGATCATGTCATGGACACCCGCCACCATGACCTCGCAGTTCTTGGCGGCCAATTGCAGTTCCGTTCCAAGGGCCTCGATCTCTTTCACCGCTGCTTCGTATTCGCGCACGACCGCCTCGGCCGACAGCTTGCCCACCTCGTTGACGCCGTTGCGGTGCTCGACGTAGTCCGGCATCGGTGAGAGAGGCCGAATGTTGCTGCGTGGGCGATGCGTACTCACCGTGTCGATTTCGCCCTCGGTCGTTTCCATCGGGGCGCGGGCGAGGACTTCTGCACTAACACTCATGCGAACGCTCCATAAGTTGTTACGGCGAATGGAGTTTAGCAATGTCAACGGATTTGTCTCGCTTTTCCACAAGTTTGAAGCAGTCCGATTGTGCGTCGCAGCACGACGAATCCCATGCCACAATCGCTGCGCCGGGCATCGCGCGTGGGGTAGCGAGGCGTCGGGGGATCGGGTTCGTTTGCCGTCCGCGAAGCGTCAGGGATGCGCCGTCGCCCCTTGGCGCTGACGACGCGCGTAGGCCGCGCCCCAACCGAGCCCAAGCAGCGCCGCGGCGAGCGAGCCCCCGAGCACGCCCAGCTTTGCCGCGTTGAGCAACGCCTCGTCGGGGAAGGCGAGCATGGCGGTGAAAATCGACATGGTGAAACCGATTCCGGCCAACAGACCGATGAGGCAGACGCCGCCCCACGTCATGCCGGGTGCGAGCCGACAGCGCCCCGACTTGACCGAGAGCCAGGTGGCACCGACCACACCGACCGGTTTTCCCACGGCAAGGGCAAGCCCCACGCCCAGCATCACGGATTGAGGTCCGGCAGCGAGGCCGGAAGCTGTCAGGCTGATGCCGGCGTTCGCCAACGCGAACAAGGGCATGATGCCGAAGGCGACCCAGCCATGCAGCGCCGTCTGCACGCGCACGACGGGTGGCAACATCTCGCGATGCGCGACGTGGAGCGTGCGGCGCCGTGACCTGAGGCGATGGATATCCTTCCAGGCCGCGTCGCCGTCGCGCAACTCCGCGACCACGCGCGACACCATTTGCAGGGGCGGCTCCCGCAGCGGCATCGGCCGCACCGGGGTCATCAGGCCGAGCACGACACCGGCAAGGGTCGGATGCGCTCCGCTCATCAGCAGCCCGGTCCAGACCAGCGCGCCCGGCGGAACGTAGGCGAGGGCGGAGCCGACGCCGATCCGCTGAAGCCCGACGACCATCAGAATGCCGAACGCCGCCACGACAAACCCGCTCAACTCCAGTCCGCCGGAGTAGACGAAGGCAATGATCAACACCGCGATGACGTCGTCGATGATCGCGAGCGCCAGCAGGAACACCCGTAGATTGACCGGGATCGATCGTCCCAGCAAAGCGAGCGCGCCCACGGCAAAGGCGATGTCCGTTGCCGTCGGTACGGCCCAGCCCTGGCCGCGCACGGGATCGGCATTCAGGCCAATGTAGATGAGTGCCGGGGCGATGACGCCGCCGGCTGCCGCGATCACGGGCAGCATCGCCTGGTCGAACCTGCTCAGCGCGCCTTCATGTATCTCGCGCCGAATCTCCATGCCGACGACGAGGAAGAAAATCGTCATCAGCCCTTCGTTGATCCAGAAATGCAGCGATCGGGAGCTGACGAAGCCGCCAAATCCGATCGAGAATTGCTGGTGCCAGAGCGCGTGATAGCTGTCGGCGAAAGCAGAATTGGCCCAGATCATTGCAGCGGCTGCCGCAGCCAGCAGTACGCCGCCGCTGACGGCTTCGACATGCAGGAAGCGCTGGAGCGTGGCGAACGCCTGCTCGGCAAGTCGTTGGGCTCGCGGCAGGTCCTGGGCGGGCAGTCGGTGATCCATCGGGCGCACGCAGTCCGCGTGGTGGCCCGACCATCGCTTTACCTGTCACTGCGGCATGCAGTTGACACCCGCGGCCGGTTTTGCACGGCGACAGGCATAGGGCAACCCTGTTCTCGGGCCTGCGACCGTTTGGCATATCGCCGCGAGCCGAAACCGGAACATGGTGCCTTCGACCTCCTGCCCGAGGCTGGTGGTCAGAGCCAGGTCGTGAGCGCGCCGAGTTGGGTTGCGGCACCGAAGATCAACAGGACCGCGATGCACGCCGGCAGAGAATACGGGGTCCGATCGTTGTCTTGCGACATGGCAGCACCAATCCGGGAGGGATTTCCCATGCGCGCGAAAGCTGCGCTGATCACCTGATCGAATATCAGAGCGACCGCATAGGAATGCTAGACGAACGGCGGAGGCGCGTTATAGGCGCGGAATAAGTGTCAGCCCTGGTCGGCTTCCAGCAGCCCGAGCTTCGAGGCAAGCCAGCGCGTGGTGGAGGCCTGGATCAGGATGGTGGTCAGGATCGCGACGGAAGGTGACGGAGGCGATCATCTCCGCTCCCGGCGCCTTCATGCCGAGCATGAGGCCGGCGAGCGCGGCGGGGATGACGCCGGTTTCGCGGGTCCAGCACATGAACAGCAGTTCCGCGAAACTCCAGCGCGCGCGGCGGTCGGGCAGCGCGCACAGGAAGACGGTCGCGGGGCGCGCAAGAAACATCAACACCAGCGTGACTGCCACGCCACCAATCCAATACTGCTGCATCAGGGCAAAATTGACTTGAGCACCCAGCAGAATGAAAATGAACAGACGCAGAATGAAGGCCGTGGTCAGCACGAACTCATCGAGCTTCTGCGCTTCGCCCGGCTCCATCTGGAACCCGAAACGTTCCTTGTTGCCGAGCATGATGCCGAACACGAACACGGCCATGAAGCCGGATGCATGCATGCCCTCGGCGGCGAAATAGGCGCTGATGACGGCGACGACGGTCACCACCGGCGCGTATTCAGCAAGGAATGCCCACTTCTCGTGAGCGATCAACAATGCCGCGAGATAACCCAGCGTGATGCCGGCGACGATACCGATGGCGGAATGCGTCACCAACTCGAATAAGGTGGCGGAGAGCGAGAACGCGCTGCCCGTCGCCATCCCCAGAAGGCTGAAGGTGATGATTGCCCCCACGGCGTCGTTGAACGCGGACTCGCTCATCACGGTCTGCGCAACACGGTCCCTGATGCGAACCTGGCGGAAGATCGGTACGAGCGTCGCCGGATCGGTCGAAGCGAGCGTTGCCGCGAGCAGGAACGCCACGACCGCGGGAACGCCGAGAATGAATTCGGCCGCCAGTCCCGTGATGGTCGCAGTGATCACGACGCCCGCCGTCGCGATCACCGCGATCGTGATCCAGACCTGTTTCAGCACGGCGAGCCGCAGCGTCGCACCGCCGTCGAACAGGATGTAGCTTGCGCCGAACAGCAGAATGATCTGGTTCAGCGCGGAATCGGCTGCGATATCGACAA
Organism: Bradyrhizobium sp. JR3.5; assembly: GCF_054057015.1. Lineage (NCBI taxonomy): Bacteria > Pseudomonadati > Pseudomonadota > Alphaproteobacteria > Hyphomicrobiales > Nitrobacteraceae > Bradyrhizobium > Bradyrhizobium sp. JR3.5. The sequence goes on along the minus strand of NZ_JBSRYV010000001.1, from coordinate 2,400,762 downwards.
GTCCAAGGGCATGCGGGCCGATCAGGATGCCGACGATGAGGAATACCGCGACGTCGGGAATCCTGACCTTCTGGGCGAAGAGCGCCGCGACTGTACCGATCGCCAAGACCAGACCGCAGGAGAGCAGCGTGTGCCTGGCGATTTCGATTGAGGAGGACACTAGCCCTGTGCCTTCAGCCAGGCGCTGATCTCGGTCACCGCGACATTGGCCTGATTGAGCAGCTTGCCCATGGTGAAGAAGCCGTGGAACTGGCCGGGGAAATGCCGGTAGGTCACGGGCACGCCGGCATCCCTGAGGAATGTCGCATACTCGTCGCCTTCGTCGCGCAGCGGATCGGCGCCGGCGGTCAGCACATAGGCCGGCGGCAATCCGGCAAAGTCTTTCGCGCGCGCGGGCGAGGCGCGCCAGTCGCTGTCGTCGGCGTCGCCGAGATAATGGTTGCCGAACCAGCCGATTACCGAATGCGTCAGGAGGATGCTGGTCTCGGGCTCGCGATGCGAGGGATGCTTTCGGCGCGAGAAATCGGTCGCGGGATAGACGAGCAGTTGGGCGGCGAGCTTCGGTCCGCCGTCGCGGGCGGTGAGGGCAACCACGGCCGCCAGGTTGCCGCCGGCGCTATCGCCGCCGACGATCAGGCGCGAAGCATCGATGCCGAGATCCCCAGCATTGGCGGCGACCCATCTGGTCGCGGTGACGGCGTCGTCCACCGCAGCAGGGAAGCGGTGCTCGGGCGCCAGCCGGTAATCGACTGAGATCACGACCAGCTCGCCCTCATGGGCAAGCTTCTGGCAGACCACCTCATGGGTATCGAGATCGCCGATCACCCAGCCGCCGCCATGGAAGAACATCAGGCACGGCGCGAGCCCGTCTGTCTTGCGCAGCGTCTTCGGCGTGTAGATGCGGGCCGGGATCGCGCCGTGCGGCGCCGGGATCGCAAGCTCGTTGCTTGAATCAAGCGCCGGCGGCTCGGGATTGGAGACGATGCGGGCGGCCCGATAATATTCGCGCGCTTCCGGTGCGGTCAGCGATTCATAGGCGGGGCGGCCGGCCTCCTGGAAAGCCTTGTAGACCGCGGCGGCATCGGGATCGAGAACGACGGGCATAGGGCAACGAACCTTCTTGTGATGCTGAATTGAAGCGTCAGGCGGCGGTGCGGCCGCCGTCGACGGTGTAGGCGGAGCCGGAGACGTAGCTCGCCTCGTCGGAAGCGAGGAAAGCGACGATCGATGCGACCTCGCTCGCGAGGCCGAGCCGGCGTGCCGGGATGCGGTCGACGATCTTCTCGACCGGGGGCGGCGCGTTGCCGCCGGAACGGCCCTGCAGGATGGTGCTCAGCATCCGGCTCTCGATCATGCCGGGGCAGACGCAATTGACCCGCACGCCGGTGCCGCTGCATTCCCAGGCCGCGCTCTTGGTCAGCCCGATCACGGCATGCTTGCTGGCGCTGTAGACCGCGATCATCGGCGATCCCATCAGGCCGGCGATCGAGGCGGTGTTGATGATGCTGCCCTTGTTCTGCTTCAGCATCACCGGCAGCACATATTTCATGCCGAGGAAGACGCCGACGACATTGACGTCGAGCACCCGGCGAAAGCTCTCCAGCGAATATTCCGGGATCGGCCTGATGTCGCCCTCGATGCCGGCGTTGTTGTAGAAGGCGTCGATGGTGCCGAAGCGGTCGACGGCGGCGCGGACATAGTCCTTGACCTCGTCCTCATCGGTGACGTCGGCGGCGATCGCGAGGGCCTCGGCCGAGGCGGGGAGGTCCTTGATGGCGGCCGCAAGATCGGCCCCCTTGCGGTCGACTGCGACAATCCGCGCCCCGCGCTCTGCAAGCAGTTGGAGCGTGGCGGTTCCGATGACGCCGGCAGCCCCGGTGACGACGGCAACCCGGCCGTCGAGCCTGATGCGATCTGGCATGTTTGGGTTTCCTCTGGCTGGTCCGGTTCGATCCGGATTTTCCTGTTTTCACGCGGTGCCGCGCGCCTTCAGCGTGAGGACTATCACACGTGTTCCCAGGAGTGACTAGAGGGTGACCAGAGGGTGGCCAGTGCCTGGCGGAGGGCCGGGGACGGGCGTCCGCGCGCCCTTTCCCCGCCGTATTCGGCGTGTTAACCGGTGGCCTGCGAGCGGCCGATATCAAGGTAAACTGTCGCGAGCCCGATTCGCCCTTTAAAGCCCGCGAGATGCTTCGAACCATTGCCCTGACTGGCTTTGCGGCCTTGGTTGCCGCCTCAACCATCTCGCTTGCGCCGCCCGCGCGCGCGCAGATCGGAACGATTTTCTCCGATCCCGCGCCGCGTCCGCCCGGCTCGATTCCGCGTGGCCAGGTGGCGCCTCCCAGCGACGACGACGAGGAAGTGCCGGAACTGCCGCGCGGGCGCCTGTTGCCGACGCAGCCGCGGGCGTTGCCGCCGGGCCAGGCGGTGCCGCCGCCCGGCAGCGTGCAGTCGCAGCCTTTGGCGCCGCCGCCCGGTAGCACGGTCGCTCCGCCCGGCGTTGCCGTGCAGCCACCAGCAGCCCGGCGGTCCCGCCGTCGCCAACACGCCGCCCGGTGCCAATCCGCTGCCGGGCCTGCCGCCGGGGCAGCGTCAGCCCAAGGGGACGCCGCAGGGCGCGCCACAGGGCACCCCGCCGCAGACGCCTGCCGCGTTGCAGCCGGGCGACGAGGTCGTGCAGGAGCCGCCGTCGACCAAGATCACCAACAAGAAGGCGAGCTTCTCCGGCCTCGACAAGATCACCGGACGCATCATCAATTTCGACGAGGATATCGGCGAGACCGTGCAGTTCGGCGCACTGCGGGTGAAGACCGATGCCTGCTACACCAGGCCGTCAACGGAAGCCGCCAACACCGACGCCTTCGTCGAGGTCGACGAGATCACGTTGCAGGGCGAGGTGAAGCGGATCTTCTCGGGCTGGATGTTCGCGGCGAGCCCCGGCCTGCATGGCGTCGAGCATCCGATCTACGACATCTGGCTGACCGACTGCAAAGGGCCGGACCAGACCATCGTGACCGCCGCGCCCGATCCGCCGAAGGCGCCGACGCCGCCTCCGCCGCCGGCCCAGAAGCGTGCGCCGCCGAAGCAGGCCGCGCCGCGTCCGCCGCCGCAACCGCTGCCGCAATACCAGCAGCAGCCGCCACCTCCGCCGCCCCAGCAGCAGCGACCGGGCGGATTGTTCGGCGGATTGTTCGGGAATTAGTCTCGGTCACGTTCGCCCGGATTGGCGCTTCATCCGGGCTACATGCTACGGCGCAGTCATACATCAATTGCGCGCGGCGATGATCGCCAGCGCGTCGGCACCCTTGACCGGCTGCGTTGTGTCGAGCTCGCAGAAATCCGCAGGCGCGCCTGAGATCGCCTTGTCGAGCAGCGCCCGATAGCGGCGGCGCGAAATCTCCACCGCACCGAACGTCTTCAGATGCTCGGTCACATACTGCGTGTCGAGCAATTCGAACCCGCCCGCGATCAGCCGGGCCACCAGATGCACCAGCGCGACCTTCGACGCGTCGCGCGCGGTGTGAAACATGCTTTCGCCGAAGAAGGCGCGGCCGAGGCTGACGCCGTAGAGGCCGCCGACCAGAATGTCGTCCTGCCAGACCTCGACGCTGTGGCAATGGCCTGACGCGTGCAGCCCGACATAGAGATCGCGGATGCGCTTGTTGATCCAGGTGTCGTCACGGCCGGGCTGCGGCGCCGCGCAACCGGCGATCACGGCCTTGAACGCGGTATCGACGGTGACGGTGAACACATCCGAGCGCACGGTGCGCGCCAGGCGGGAGGCGACACGGAAGCCGTCGAATGGAATCACGCCGCGCAATTCCGGCTCGACCCAGAACAGCGTCGGATCGTCGGCGCTCTCCGCCATCGGGAAGATGCCGCAGGCATAGGCGCGCAGCAGCACCTCGGGCGTGATCTCGGAGGAGGCGGAGTCGCGTGAGGTCATGCCGGCGAAGATAGCAAAGCGCGGGCGGTCTTGCGATGGGGCCTGCCACGGGGTCGCGACGTGTTGACGAAACGCGCCGGTTCCTCCACAAGCCGCGCCATTCCGCCGCAGTTTCCCGAGACGGACTGCGCGGCCATGCTACATTGCCACAAAAGATGGCGCCGCCGCCGGGACATGGCGGCTTGCGCGCCCGACAATCAACACAGGTGAGGGGGACGCTGCATGAAACCGTCATGGCGGACGTTTGCGCCGTTGCTGGTCTGGCTGGTGATCTATCTGGTCCCGGTGCCATCAGGGCTGAACGCCAATCAGTGGCACTATTTTGCGGTGTTCGCCGCCGTCATCACCGGGCTGATCCTCGAATCGATGCCGGTCGGCGCGGTCGGCCTGATCGGCCTGACGGTCGCCGGGGTCGGCGGGTATGTCGAGCCCGACCCGAACAAGTCGCTGCGCTGGATGCTCGCCGGCTTTTCCGAGAGCACGGTGTGGCTGATCGTCGGCGCCTTCGTGTTTTCGATCGGCTACCGCAAGAGCGGGCTCGGCCGCCGGCTGGCGCTGCTCTTGGTGCGCGGGCTTGGCCGCCGTACCATCGGGCTCGGCTATGCGGTGGCGTTCTCCGATCTGGTGCTGGCGCCGGCGACGCCCTCCAATACCGCACGCTCGGGCGGCACCATCTATCCGATCGTCAGCAATATCCCGCGCATCTACGGCTCCGAGCCCGGTCCGACCGCGGGCAGGATCGGTACCTTCGTGATGTGGACCGCGTTCGCGACCACGGCCGTCACCAGCTCGTTGTTTCTGACCGCGCTGGCGCCGAACGCCGCCGCGCTCTCGATCGCCAAGAAGCTCGTCAACATCGAGGTCGGCTGGTCGCAATGGTTCATCGGCTTCGCGCCGCTCGGTATCCTTCTGCTGCTGCTGGTGCCGCTGCTGAGCTACGTCATCTGCCGGCCGGAGATCAAGGAAAGCCCGGAGATCGTGACCTGGAGCGAGGGCGAACTCGCCAAGATGGGGCCGCCGTCGCGGCACGAATGGGTCATGGCGGTGCTGGTGCTGCTCGCGATGTTCCTGTGGATTTGCGGCTCCAACCCCAATATCAGCGTGCCGCTGCTCGGCTCGAACTTCATCAACGCGACCACGGTGGTGTTCGTCGTGATCTCGCTGATGCTGCTCACAGGCGTGATCGCGTTCGAGGACATCGTCGCGGAGAAGAGCGCGTGGGAGGTCTTTTTCTATTTCACCTCGCTGCTCACGCTGTCGTCTGGTCTCAACGAGATCGGCTTCATCAAATGGGTGGCCGAGGGTTATGCGAAGCCGCTCTCCGGCACGTCGCCGCTGGTCGGGATGATCCTGCTCGTCACATTCTTCTTCTGGATCCACTATTTCTTCTCGAGCATTACCTCGCATACCGCCGCCGTGCTGCCGGTGGTGCTCGCGGTCGGCTCCAGCATTCCCGGCCTGTCGGTGCAGACCCTGATGCTGCTGTGCGTCTATTCGCTCGGGCTGATGGGGGTGATCTCGCCCTACGCCACGGGACCGGCGCCGATGTATTACGGCAGCGGCTATATCGGCAAAGGCGACTTCTGGAAGTTCGGGCTGATCTTCGGCGTAATCTACTTTGCCGGATTGTTGCTGATCGTGTTGCCCTGGCTACAGATGATCGGGTAAAATAGCCACAATCCAGCGAGAAACAGCGGCCGATCGGGAAGGAGGACTTTCCTTTCCGATTCTTAACGCGCTTTGTCTGACGGAAGCGTCCAAAATGCTTCCTCGAATGTGGCGCGCGGATTTCAGGGGACACATAGAGCCGCACCGGCTCATTCGTGTTTCTTCGTGGGCAAGTTATGGACCAGCATATCAAGGACCCGTCTATCGTGGCGCCCGAGCAAACCAGGCGCCCGTCGCGCGGGCGAGGGTTTCTGACAGGGTGTGTCGTGCTGGCGGTGCTTGCCGGCATCGTCTGGTGGACGCGGCAGCAGGCCGCGCCGCCGCAGGCCGGCGGCGGGCGCAACGCCGGGCCGATGTCGATCGTGCCGGAGGCCGTCGGCAAGGGCGATATCGGCGTCAGCCTGAATGCGCTCGGCACCGTGACGTCGCTCGCGACCGTGACGATCAGAAGCCAGATCAGCGGCTACCTGATGAAGATCGATTTCAAGGAGGGCGATGAGGTCAAGAAGGGCGACCTGATCGCCGAGATCGATTCGCGTCCCTATGAGGCGACGCTGGCGCAGGCCAAGGGACAGCTCGCCCGCGACGAAGCGCAGCTGAAGGGCGCCCAGGTCGATCTCACCCGCTATCAGAACCTCGCCGCGCAGAACGCGGTGCCGCATCAGCAGCTCGACACCCAGGTCGCGCTGGTCGCGCAGTATCAGGGCACGGTCGAGGCCGACCGTGCGTCGGTGAAGTCGGCCGAGGTAAATCTGCAATATTGTCGCATCGTCTCGCCGATCAACGGGCGGGTCGGACTGCGCCAGGTCGACCTCGGCAATTACGTGACGGCGGGCGACACCAACGGCCTTGTCGTGATCACGCAGCTCGAGCCGATCAGCGTGCTGTTCACGCTGCCGGAGGACAATCTGCAGGCGGTCGCGAAGCGGTTGAAGGAGGGCGCGGTGCTGCCGACGGCGGCCTATGACCGCAGCGGCGCCAACAAGCTCGCCGAGGGATCGCTGCAGACCTTCGACAGCCAGATCGATGCGACCACCGGCACGATCAAGCTGCGCGCCCGGTTCGAGAACGACAAGCGCACGCTGTATCCGAACCAGTTCGTCAACATCCGCCTGCTGCTCGACACCCACAAGGATGCCACGACGATGTCGACCGCCGGCATCCAGCGCGGCGTCCCCGGCACCTTCGTCTATCTCGTCAACGCCGACAGCACGGTCTCGGTACGGCCGGTCAAGATCGGCGTCACCGACGGCGACCGTGTCGAGGTGCTCTCGGGGCTTGTGCCCGGCGATCGCATCGTGATCGACGGCGCCGACAAGTTGCGCGAGGGCGCCAAGGTGGTGGTGCGCTCCGCCGCCGATGCCGCGAGCCCGGGCGGCGCGGCCAAGGGGACGGCGAGCGGCGCGGCGAATGGGGTCGCCAAGGGTGACGGCAAGGGAGATGCCAAGGGCGGCGCCGATCCCGACAAGGCGGGAGGCGGCAACCACAAGGGTTCCGCGGACGGGCCGAAGAAATGAACCCGTCGCGGCCATTCATCCTGCGGCCGGTGGCGACGACCCTGATGATGATCGCCATCATGCTGTCGGGCATGCTGGCGTTCAGATTCCTCCCCGTCGCGGCGCTGCCGGAAGTCGACTATCCGACCATCCAGGTGCAGACCTTCTATCCGGGCGCCAGCCCCGACGTGATGACGTCGTCGGTGACGGCGCCGCTCGAGGTGCAGTTCGGCCAGATGCCGAATCTGAACCAGATGAGCTCGGTGAGCTCCGCTGGTTCATCCGTGATCACGCTGCAGTTCGGCCTGTCGATCTCGCTCGACGTCGCCGAGCAGGAGGTGCAGGCCGCGATCAACGCCGCGGGCAATCTGTTGCCGTCGGACCTGCCGGCGCCGCCGATCTACGCCAAGGTCAATCCGGCTGACGCGCCGATCCTGACCCTCGGCCTGACCTCGAAGACCATGCCGCTGACGCAGGTGCAGGATTTCGTCGACACCCGGCTGGCGCAGAAGATTTCGCAGCTGCCCGGCGTCGGCCTCGTCAGCATCAGCGGCGGCCAGCGGCCCGCGGTGCGGATCCAGGCCGACATCCGCAAGCTCGCGGCCTACGGCCTCAACATCGACGATCTCCGCACCACGCTCGGCAATGCCAACGTCAACACGCCGAAGGGCAATTTCGACGGCGCGATGCGCGCCTACACCATCAATGCCAACGACCAGATCCGCAATGCCAGCGACTATCGTTCGCTGATCATCGCCTACAAGAACGGCTCGCCGGTCCGTCTCAGCGACGTCGGCAACGTCGTCGATGGCGCGCAGAACGACAAGCTCGGCGCCTGGATGAACGAGACGCAGGCGATCATCCTCAACATCCAGCGCCAGCCCGGCGCCAACGTGATCTCGGTGGTCCAGGGCATCAAGGACCTGTTGCCGCAGTTGCAAGCCACGCTTCCGGCCGCGATCGACCTCAACATCCTGACCGACCGGACCATCACGATCCGGGCCTCGGTCCGCGATGTCGAGTACGAGCTGGCGCTTGCGGTGGTGCTGGTCGTGCTTGTGATCTTCGTGTTCCTGCGCTCGACCCGCGCCACGCTGATCCCGAGCCTGTCGGTGCCGCTCTCGCTGGTCGGCACGCTGGGCGCAATGTATCTGTTCGGCTTCAGCCTGAACAATCTGTCGCTGATGGCGCTGACGATCGCGACCGGCTTCGTGGTCGACGACGCCATCGTCGTGATCGAGAACATCTCGCGCTATATCGAGGAGGGCGAATCTCCACTCGAGGCGGCGCTGCGCGGCTCCGAGCAGATCGGCTTCACCATCATCTCGCTGACGGTGTCGCTGATCGCGGTGCTGATCCCGCTGCTGTTCATGGGGGACGTGGTCGGCCGTCTGTTCCGCGAATTCGCCATCACGCTGTCGGTCACGATCCTGATCTCCGCCGTGGTGTCGCTGACGCTGGTGCCGATGGCCTGCGCGAAACTCCTGAAGCCGGAGAGCATGACGCGCGAGAACACCTTCCAGCGGCTCAGCCGGGAAGGCTTCGACTATGTCATCGCCATCTACGCCCGGATGCTCAACTGGGTGCTGGATCGCCAGACGTTCGTTCTGTTGATCGCGCTCGCCACCTTTGGTCTCACGGCGCTGCTCTACGTCGTCATCCCCAAGGGCTTCTTTCCGGTGCAGGACACCGGCGTGATCCAGGCGATCTCGGAGGCGCCGCAATCGGTGTCCTATGCGGCGATGGCCGAGCGGCAGCAGCGGCTCGCCAGCGCGATCCTGAAGGATCCTGATGTCGAGAGCCTGTCGTCCTTCATCGGCGTCGACGGCACCAACACCACGCTCAACAGCGGCCGCATCCTGATCAACCTGAAGCCGCATGAGCAGCGCAAGGCCGGCGTTTCGACGGTGATGGACCGGATCAAGGCGAGCACCGCAGCGCTGACCGGCATCACGCTCTACATGCAGCCGGTCCAGGACCTCACCATCGAAGGCACGGTGAGCCGGACGCAGTATCAGTTCATCCTGCAGGACGCCGATCCGAACGAGCTTGCGGAATGGACGCCGAAGCTAGTCGACAAGCTCAGGGAATTGCCGGAGCTCAGCGACGTCACCAGCGACATCTCCGCGCAGGGACTTTCGGTGTTCGTCGACATCGACCGCGACCAGGCCGCGCGGTTCGGCATCACGCCGGCGACGATCGACAACGCACTGTACGATTCCTACGGCCAGCGCATCGTCTCCACCGTCTTCACCAATTCGAACCAGTACCGCGTCATCCTCGAGGCCGATCCGTCGCTGCAGAACTCGCTGGATTCGCTGTCGTCGATCTATCTGCCGTCATCGGTGGGCTCGACGCCGGTGCCGCTGTCCGTGATGGCCAGGATGCGGGTCGAGACCGCGCCGCTGCAGGTCTCGCATCTCGGCCAGTTCCCGTCGGCAACCGTCTCGTTCAACCTGGCCCCGGGCGCCTCGCTCGGCGGCGCGGTCACCGCGATCAAGCAGGCGCAGGCCGAAATCAACCAGCCGCTCGGCATGATCACGAGCTTCCAGGGCGCGGCGCTGGCGTTCCAGTCGTCGCTGTCCAACCAGCTGTTCCTGATCCTGGCCGCGATCATCACGGTCTATATCGTGCTGGGCGTGCTCTATGAGAGCTTCATCCATCCGCTGACGATCCTCTCGACGCTGCCTTCCGCCGGCATCGGCGCGCTGCTGGCGCTGATGATGGCCGGCCAGGATCTCACCATCATCGCGATCATCGGCATCATCCTGCTGATCGGCATCGTGAAGAAGAATGCGATCATGATGATCGACTTTGCGCTCGATGCCGAGCGCAACGAGGGCAAGCCGCCGCGGGAGGCGATCTATCAGGCCTGCTTGTTGCGGTTCCGGCCGATCATCATGACGACGATGGCAGCGGTGCTCGGCGCGCTGCCGCTGATGCTCGGCAGCGGCGCCGGCTCCGAGCTCCGGCATCCGCTCGGCATCTCGATCGTCGGCGGCCTGCTGGTGAGCCAGATGCTGACCCTGTTCACGACGCCGGTGATCTATCTCTGGTTCGATCGCCTGGCGCTGCGGTTTGCCGGGCGGGCGGACGAGGTCGGCGAGGCGAGCGGGTCGCGTTGAGCCATGGTTCCGTCAACGCCCTTTATCCGCCGGCCGGTCGCAACCACGCTGTTGACGTTCGGGCTTGCGGCGGCCGGCCTTGTCGCGTTCTTCAAGCTGCCGGTGTCGCCGTTGCCGCAGGTGGATTTTCCGACCATCTCGGTGCAGGCGACGCTGCCCGGTGCCAGCCCGCAGGACGTCGCGACCACGGTCGCCAGCCCGCTTGAACGGCATCTCGGCCAGATCGCCGATGTGACGGAGATGACGTCGTCGAGCTCGGTCGGCTCGACCCGGATCACGCTGCAGTTCGGGTTGAATCGCGACATCAACGGCGCGGCGCGGGACGTGCAGGCCGCAATCAATGCGGCGCGGGCCGATCTGCCGACCAGCCTGCGCAGCAATCCGACCTACCGCAAGGTCAATCCGGCGGACGCGCCGATCCTGATCCTGACGCTGACGTCGGACACGCTGACCCGCGGCGATCTCTACGATGCCGCCTCCACGGTGCTGGCACAGAAGCTGTCGCAGGTCGAGGGCATCGGTGAAGTCGTGGTCGGCGGCAGCTCGCTGCCCGCCGTGCGCGTCGATCTGATCCCCCAGGCGCTCTACAAATACGGTATCGGTCTCGAAGACGTCCGCGCGGCGCTGTCGAGCGCCAACGCCCACAGCCCCAAGGGCGGCATCGATGTCGGCGACCAGCGCTACCAGGTCTACGCCAACGACCAGGCCAACAAGGCCGACGACTACAGATCGCTGATCGTGGCCTATCGCAATGGCGCCCCGGTTCACCTCTCCGACGTCGGCGAGGTCGCCGACGGCGTCGAGAACCTGCGCAATGCCGGGCTTGCCAACGGCAAGCCGGCGGTGCTGCTCATCCTTTACCGCCAGCCGAACGCCAACATCATCTCGACCGTCGATCTGGTGAAGGGGCTGATGCCGCAGTTGCAGGCCTCGATTTCGCCGGCGATCGACATCGGCCTCGCGGTGGACCGCTCGACGACCATCCGCACCTCGCTCCGCGACGTCGAGCGGACGCTGGTTCTGGCGGTGATGCTGGTCATCATCGTGGTGTTCGCGTTCCTGCGCAATTTGCGCGCCACCTTGATTCCGGTGGTGGCGGTCTCGGTGTCGCTGGTCGCAACCTTCGGCGCGATGTACCTGATCGGCTACAGCCTCGACAATCTGTCGCTGATGGCGCTGACGGTCGCGACCGGCTTCGTGGTCGACGACGCCATCGTGGTGCTGGAGAACGTCACCCGTTACATCGAGGAGGGCCTGAGCCCGCTCGAGGCGGCGCTGAAGGGCGCCAACGAGGTCGGCTTCACCGTGCTGTCGATGAGCATCTCGCTGATCGCGGTGTTCATTCCGATCCTGATGATGGCCGGCATCGTCGGGCGGCTGTTCCGCGAATTCGCGATGACGATCTCGATCTCGATCCTGATCTCGCTCGCGGTCTCGCTGGCGACCACCCCGATGATGTGCGCCGTGCTGCTCAAGCCGGACCGCGGTGGCCACGGCCGGCTCTACTGGGCCAGCGAGCGCTTCTTCGAGGCGATGCTGAACTTCTACCGCAGGACGCTGACCGCGGCGCTGCAGCATCCGCTGTCGGTGATGCTGATCCTTGCGGCGGTGTTCGGCCTCAACTTCTATCTCTACGACGTGATCCCGAAGGGCTTCTTCCCGCAACAGGACACCGGGCGGCTGGTCGGCTCGATCCAGGCCGACCAGAGCGTGTCGTTCCAGCTGATGCAGCAGAAGCTCGCGCAGTTCGTCGGCATCATCCAGAAGGATCCGGCGGTGGAAACGGTGGTCGGCTTCACCGGCGGCGGCCAGACCAATTCCGGCTTCGTGTTCGTCTCGCTGCGTCCGCTCGACCAGCGCAAGATCGGCGCCGACGGCGTGATTTCACGCCTGCGCCGGGAGATGGCGGTGGTGCCCGGCGCCAGCCTGTTCCTGCAGGCGGTGCAGGACATCAGGGTCGGGGGCAGGGCCTCGAACGCGCAGTATCAGTACACGCTGCAGGGCTCGACGCTGGAGGAGCTCAATGACTGGACGCCGAAGATAGCGGCGGCCCTGCAGCGCGATCCGAACCTTGCCGACGTCAATAGCGACCAGCAGAACAAGGGCCTTGAATCCGACCTCGTGATCGACCGCGATGCCGCGGCCCGGCTCGGCATCACCGTGAGCCAGATCGACAACACCCTCTACGACGCCTTCGGCCAGCGTCAGGTGTCGACGATCTATGTCGCGCGCAACCAGTACCACGTCATCATGGAGGTCGCGCCGCGCTACTGGCAGAACCCCGAGACGCTGAAGGACGTCTACATCAGCACGTCGGGCGGTTCGGTCGGGGGCTCGCAATCGACCAACGCGGTGGCGGGCACCGTCGTAGCGCCGGGAACCTCGAGCGCGGCCAGTTCGGCCAATGCCCAGGCCGCGCGCAACCAGGCCACCAATTCGATCGGCTCGACCGGGAAGGGCGTGGCCTCGACCGGGTCGGCCGTCTCGACCAACAGCGAGACCATGATCCCGCTGTCGGCGGTGGCAGCGTTCAAGCAGGGCGCGACGCCGCTTGCGGTCAATCACCAGGGCCTCCTGGTCGCCAATACCATCTCGTTCAACCTGCCGCCGAACGTGTCGTTGAGCACTGCGGTCAGCAGCATCGAGGCGACCATGAACCGGATCGGCGTCCCGGCCACGATCCGCGGCACATTCCAGGGCTCCGCCAAGGCGTTCCAGGATTCGCTCAGCAACCAGCCGTTCCTGATCCTGGCCGCGATCGTCACGATCTACATCGTGCTGGGCGTGCTCTATGAGAGCTATGTCCATCCGCTGACCATCTTGTCCACACTGCCTTCGGCAGGTGTGGGTGCCTTGCTGGCGCTGATGGCATTCAAGACCGAGTTCAGTATCATGGCGCTGATCGGCGTCATCCTGCTGATCGGCATTGTGAAGAAGAACGCCATCATGATGATCGACTTTGCGCTGGACGCGGAACGCAGGCGCGGGCTGGAGCCGCTCGAGGCGATCAAGGAGGCATGCCTGCTGCGCTTCCGTCCCATCATGATGACGACGATGGCCGCGCTGCTCGGCGCCGTGCCGCTCGCCATCGGGATGGGCGACGGCGGCGAGCTGCGGCAGCCGCTCGGCATCGCCATCGTCGGCGGCCTGATCCTGAGCCAGGTCCTGACGCTCTACACGACGCCGGTCATCTACCTCTATCTCGACCGGTTCCGCTTGTGGGCCCTGCGCGTCCGCGGCGGCAGCGCCGTGCGGATGCCGGGCTCCTCACTTCAACCGGGCGAGTAAATGCCGACAGGTGCAGCGTTGCTTAGTCTTCGAATATTGCGAAAACCGGTCCGGTTTCGGCGCGTGGCGGCGTTCGGCGGCCTTAGCCTTGGTCTGAGCCTTGGCCTGACCGGCTGCATCCCCGGGGCGGAGAAACCCGAGCTCAGTCTCGAAGTGCCGGCGAGCTATCGCGCCGCGGCCAAGGGCGATGCCGACGCCGCCGTTCCTGCGCTGGCCTGGTGGCGCGGTTTCCGCTCGCCCGAGCTGACCGGGCTGATGGAATCCGCGCAGCTCTACAATCTCGATATCGCGGTGGCGATCGCCCAGATCGTGCAGGCCGACGCACAGGCCGGCGTGTCCGGCGCCGCGCTGCTGCCGTCGATCTCGGGATCGGCCAATGCCGAGCGTCAGAAGGTCGCGACTGGATCGAGTTCGTTGCTCGGCGGGAGCAGCGGTACGTTCTCGCAGTACAGTCTGGGACTCAGCGCGAGCTACATCGTCGATTTCTGGGGCAAGAACCGCGCGACGTTGTCGGCGTCGGAGGAGAGCGCGACGGTCGCCCGCTACAATCGCGAGGTGGTTGCGCTGACCACGATGGCGGCCGTGGCCAACACCTATTTCCAGGTGCTGGCGGCGCAGGACCAGATCAAGGCCACCCGGCGCAATCTGGCGGCGGCCGAGCGCATCCTGGCCTTGATCAAGTCGCAATTCGCCGGCGGCACCGCCTCGCAGCTCGACCTGTCGCAGCAGGAGGCGCTGGTCGCCACGCAGCGCGCGGCGATCCCGCCGCTCGAGGTGACGCTGGGGCAGAACACCGCCGCGCTTGCCCTCTTGGTGGCGCGCGCACCGGCTGATTTCTCGGTGCGCGGCGGCAGCACCACGCAGATCTCGGTGCCGCGCATCACGCCGGGGATGCCGTCGGAATTGCTCTACCAGCGGCCTGACGTCCGTCAGGCCGAGGCGCAGCTCGCGTCCTCCAATTTCAGCGTCGACGCGGCGCGGGCGGCATTCTTCCCGCAGATCCAGCTGACCGGTACCACGGGCTTCCAGAGCGCGGCGCTCGCCTCGCTGTTCGCGCCGGGCGCCTGGTACTACACGCTCGCCGCCGGGCTGACCCAGCCGCTGTTCGACGGCTTCCTGCTGGAGAGCCAGCTCAAGCTCGCCAAGGGCCAGCAATTGCAAAACCTGCAGGCCTATCGCAGGGCGGTGCTGTCGGCCTTCGCCGATGTCGAGAAGGCGCTGATCGCGTTGCAGCAGTATACGCTGCAGGAGCGGCTGCAGTCCGACGTGGTGGCGAGCTCGCGCAAGGCGTTCGAGGTCTCCGAGACGCAGCTGCGCGGCGGCACGGTCAATCTGATCACGGTGCTGCAGACACAGCAGACGCTGTTCACGGCCGAACTCAACTTGATCTCGGTGCGGCTCAACAAGCTGCTGGCGGCGAGCAGCCTGTTCCAGGCGCTCGGCGGCGGTTGGACGCCGGCCGGCACGCTCGCGGCGGCAGTGCCATGAGGTCGGTCATGCAGCGGTTCGCCACACTGCTCGTCGTTATCCTCGTCATCGCGCTGGGCGCGCCGGCCGGCATTGCCCGTGCGCAGCAGCGGCCACCCAACAGCGTTCCGCTCGCCTTCGGCATGAGCGCCGACCAGGCCAGCCAGTCGCTCGGCGTGCCCCTGAACTATGTTCGTGGCACGCCGGGCAATGAATTGTTCGTCGCGCTGCCCAATGTCAGGGGCAGCGTGCTGTCGAGGCGCAGCGACGGGCTCTATCTGCAATTCGGCAAGGGACGCCTGATCGCCTGGAAGGGCGATTGGGGGACCATTCCGCAATGAGGGGCTCGGCCATGACCGCCATCAGAGCACTGATCGCCTGCGCCGCCATCGCGCTCGGCACGGCCGCTGCCTCGGCTCAAAACTCGGCGCCGCAACGGCCGCTGCGTTACGGCAGCACCGGCGGTGCGTATTTCGACGGCAGGAATGACGACCGCGATTTTCGCAGCAACGGCTCCTTTCCGGGCAGCTTCGCCGCCGATCCCTTCAGTGCGGGCTTCGGCGCGGCAGGCCTGTTCGGCTCGACGCCGTGGCACTCGGCGCGGCCCTATCCGTCGCAGGTGATCTTCGGCGCGCCATGCCAGGATTGCCGTCCGCATCGCACGCGGCGGCACCGCGATCGGCCTGATTGAGATTGTTCGGGAGCGGAAGGCGCTTCTAAAGCTTGATGAGATTGGGTTGAATCGGCTTGCCGCGATTTCGGGTCACCTCTCCCCGTCGGGGAGAGGTCGGATTGCGAAGCAATCCGGGAGAGGGCGCTTGCTCTCTCGATAGACCGTAACCCCTCACCCGATTTGCTGCGCAAATCGACCTCTCCCAAGGGAGAGGTGAACATTCGATGCCGCTCGAGCTTAACCTAATCTCATCATGCGTTAGCTCTTGCGCAGAAGGTCGTCGATGATGCGCAGCTTCATCCAGCCGGCCTTGTCGATAATTTCCCTGCGCAGCGTGTCCTTTTCCATCTCGTATTGCTCGCGCGAGATGTCGCGGCCGCCGCTCGCAGTGGTTCCGAATGTCTTGAGCAAGGCGTTGTGCTGCGCCTCCCACGCGATCACATGCTCGGTCATGAGCTGCGTCACCGCCGGAAGGAAGCCGGGATGGCCTGCCAGGCCGCATGTTTCCGTGGTCTGCGGATCTTCCGCCAGCATGATCACGTTCCACTCGTCGTAGCCGATCAGATCCAGCTGCGTGTAGAGAAACGCGCCATGCGGCCCGTCCCAGATCTTGTGGTCGATGACCAGGAACGGCAACGCATGGCAGTAGCCGTGGCGCGCCGTCATGTCATAGTTGAAACTCTCGGTGCGCTCCTGCAGCCGTTGATTGGCCGCAGCAAACACGGCGAGGCGATTATCCGCCGTCGGCACGATGCTGGCTGCGTCGTCGGGCGCGAACCCCGCATCGCGCAGCATCGGCCCGATCCGCGGATCTTCCCACTGCCTCTTGTGAAAGGCGGGTGCCGCGCCGTCGGCACCCGGTGCCGGACGCAACGGCTCCGTGAGATCGCCCGACGTCGCCTGCTTCTTTCCAAAAACCACCCTGCGCTCGAACATCGTGCCGTTCCTGCCAAGCTGGGGGAAAAGCATGGCAAACAACGCCCGGATTTGTCTTAACCGGTCAGGGCAAGCGGCTGCGATCGAACAACAGGGTGACGCGGCCGTTAAGGCCAACGCGAAAAATCGATCAATCCGCCGGCGGAAGCGGTCTAACTGGCGGCAACGCTTGTCGATTTCGCCGGCGCCGGGGTGACGCGGGCGAACCGCACCACGAACCGGGTGCCGTTGTGGCCTGGGTCGCGCTCGACGCTGGCGTCGAGCTTGACGGCCATCGCCGCGACGATGCGCTGGCCCATGCCGGTGCCGCGTGGATCGGCCTTGTCGGAGAAACCCACGCCTTCGTCGCTGATCGCAAGCTGCAAATCGTCCGCGTGCGGCTTCAGCTCGACATGGATCGGGCCGGCGCCGTCGGGATAGGCGTATTTCACGGCGTTCATCACCAGTTCGTTGACGATGATGCCGATCGCGACCGCACGGTCGGGATCGATCTCGACCGGGTCGGCCTTCAGCGTCAGCCGCGACATCTTGTTGCCTTCGGCCGATCGCCTGAGATCCTCGAGCAGTGCCTCGAGATACTGGTTGAGCATCACCGTCTTGAAGTCGTGCGAGGTGTAGAGGCGGCGATGCACCTGCGCGACGGCGGCGACGCGGCCCATCGCATTGGTGAGCGCCGCCTTGACATCCTGCTGGGTCGAGGAATTGGCTTGCAGATGCAGCAGCGAGGCAATGATCTGCAGCGAATTGCCGACGCGATGGTTGACCTCGCGCAGCAGAACCTCGCGCTCGGCGGCGAGCGCGGCATAGCGGTCTCGCGAGGCGTGCACCTCGGCCTCGGCCTCGTCGCGCGCCTTCTGGATCGCGGCCCGCCGGACCGCGCCGTTCACCGCGACCTGGAGCAGGGGGATGAATTCGCCCCTGACGTCCTTGACCAGATAGTCCGCCGCGCCGGCCTTCAGCGCGGTAACGGCAATCGCCGAATCCTGCGAGGCGGTGACGAACACCACCGGCGGTGCGTCGGCGATCTTGAGGATCTGCTCCAGCGTCTCCAGCCCATCGAGGCCAGGCATGTACTGGTCGAGCGCGACGACGTCGATGCCGCCCTGGGCGAGCCGGTCGAGGCCTTCCCGGCCGCTTGCGGCGTGCACGACCTTGTAGCCCGCGCGCGTCAGCCCGCGTTCGACCAGGCGCGCCAGCGCCGCGTCGTCGTCGATGTAGAGCAGTGTCGGCGTTGCGCTGGTCATATCGAAGCTGGCGGCACCTGAATCACGGAAAAGAACAGGCCAAGCTGGCGAATGGCGTTGGCAAAGCTTTCGTAGTTCACCGGCTTGGTGATGTAGACGTTGCAGCCGAGTTCGTAGCAACGTTTGATCTCCTGGGAGTCGTCGGTCGTGGTCAGCACGACCACCGGCGTAGCCTTGAGATGCTTGTTTTCCTTGACCCGCTTCAGAATATCGATGCCGGTCATGTCGGGCAGATTGAGATCAAGCAGGATGAGCAGGGCCTGGCCCTTGCGCTCGACCGCGCTGCCATCCTTGCCGAACAGGTAGTGCACGGCCTCTGTACCGTTGGTGAACGGGACGATCTCATTGTTGACACCTGAGCGCCTGATATTCCGCTCAATCAGGCGGGCATGGCCCTCGTCGTCCTCGATCATGATGATGGTGACTGGATCGCTCATGATTCCTTATCCCGGTTCTTGCCTGAGTTCTTGCCTGACCAATTGATGGGCAGCGTGATCGTGAAGGTGCTGCCGTTGTGAAGTTCCGATGCTACCGACATGGTGCCACCCAGTCTGCGCACAAGTGCGCGGACATGGGCAAGCCCGATACCCTGACCGGGCTTGTCCTGGGTTCCGGCACGGCGAAACAGATCGAAGATGCGCTGGTGGTCCTTGGGATCGATGCCGCGGCCATTGTCCGCGACCTCGAAGATCGCAAAGCCCAGCTTGGTGCGGCCCTCGATCGAAATCTCGCCGGGGACGCCGTCCTTGAGGTACTTGAGTGCATTGTCGATCAGGTTGGAGAAGATCTGCTCCAGCGCGAGGCGGTCGCTGACGATATTCGGCAAAGCGCCGACCTCGACGGTCGCATTGGCCTCGGCCGCCTGATGCGCGACCGTCTTGACGATGCCGTCGATCAGCTCGCGGACGTCGATCCGCTCCAGCTTGAACTCGCGGCGGCCCTCGCGGGTGAGATTGAGGATCGCGCTGATCAGGCGGTCCATCTTTGCGATCGACGATTTGATGAAGCCGAGCGATTCGCTGAAATCGTCGGATAGCTGCTTGTCGGAGCCTTCAAGCTCGGGCTCGGCCACGTCGGTCGCGTCTTCCATCGCCGGCGCCAGCGATGCGGTGCGATTGAGCGTGGCGATGCGCTTGAAGATGTCGCCGCGCAATTCCTCCAGCTCGCTGGTGAAGCCCATGATGTTGACCAGCGGCGAGCGCAGGTCGTGGCTGACGATATAGGCGAAGCGCTGGATTTCCTCGTTGGCCTCGCGCAGGTCGGCGGTCCGTTCGTCGACGATGGTTTCGAGATTGACGTTGCTGTCGCGCAGCCTGGCCTCGGCCTCGTCGCGCGCCCGCGACGATTGCCGCAGCAGCACGAGGGAGAGGGCGGCGAGCGCCAGCACCATGCAGGAGCCGGCGATGGTGACCGAGGAGGCCAGCACCTGGGTCCTGTCCGCGGTCGCGGTGCGCGCCGCCAGCAGCCGATCCTCCTCGGTGCGCATGTCGCGGCCGATCCGGGCGATCGCCTCCAATGCATCGGCCGACGTGCCCTTGCGCAGGATGTCGACGCTGGTCGCGGCATCGTTGTTGTCGGCGCGCTCGATGCTGAGGGCGAACTCGGCCAGCCGTTGCTCGACGGCGGCCTTGAGCTTCGCGGCATTGGCGACCTGCGCCGGATTATCGACGGTCATCATCTGGAGATGGCCGAGCGCGGCCGGGAGCGCTGCCGCAGCCGACTGGTACTCGGACAGGTATTGTGGTGCTGACGTCAGCAGATACGCCCTGGTCGCGCTTTCTGCGCGCCTGACGTCAAGCAGCAGATTGGCAACCTGGCCCTCCACCTCGACCGTGTGGACGACCAAGGCGTTGTCCTCGCGCGCCTTGTTGACCAGCAGGACGGACGCCACGCTGACCGCGACCAGCACGAAAAATCCCGCCGAGAGCAGCAGGATCTGTAACGTGGACCGGCGTCGTGAAACGGGTGTCACGACGGTCTCTTCGCAGGAGTGGGATTCAATGCGTCCCCGTGGAAAGCCAACAACCCTTTAGTACGTTTGAGCGGGGCGCTGGGTTCCACAAAGTTCCAAACTATTTCGGCGTATCGGACGGCTGGCCGGCGAGATACTGCTCCAGCCAGTGAATGTGATAATCGCCCTCGATGATATCGGGCTCGCGCACCAGTGCGCGGAACAGCGGCAGCGTCGTCTCGATGCCGTCGACCACCATCTCGTCCAGCGCCCGGCGCAGGCGCATCAGGCATTCGCCGCGTGTCTTGCCGTGCACAATCAGCTTGCCGACCAGCGAGTCGTAGTAGGGCGGAATCACGTAGCCCTGATAGACGGCGGAATCGATCCGCACGCCGAGACCGCCAGGCGCATGGAATTGCGTGATCCGTCCGGGCGAGGGACGGAAGGTCTGCGGGTTCTCCGCATTGATGCGGCACTCGATGGCGTGGCCGATGATCGCGATGTCGCTCTGCTTGGCCGGAAGCTCGCCGCCGGCGGCAATCCGGATCTGCTCGAGCACTAGATCGATGTCGGTGATGCTTTCGGTGACTGGATGCTCGACCTGGATGCGCGTGTTCATTTCGATGAAATAGAACTCGCCGTCCTCGTAGAGGAATTCGATGGTGCCGACGCCGAGATACTTCATGTCCCGCATCGCCTTGGCGCAGGTCTCGCCGATCCTGGGCGCGCGCGGCCGCCCCAAGCACGGGCGAGGGGCCTTCCTCCCAGACCTTCTGGTGACGGCGCTGCAGCGAGCAGTCACGCTCGCCGAGATGGATGGCGCCGCCGCGGCCGTCGCCGAGAATCTGGATCTCGATGTGGCGCGGCTTCTGCAGGTATTTCTCCAGGTAGACCGAGGCGTCGCCGAATGCCGACTTGGCTTCGTTGGCCGCGGTCGTCAGCGCCAGCGCGAGGTCGGCCTCGGTGTGGGCGACCTTCATGCCACGGCCGCCGCCGCCGGCCGCTGCCTTCACCAGCACCGGGAAGCCGATCTCCTTGGCGATCGCCATGGCATCGTCGTCCGCCGTCACTGCGCCGTCCGAGCCTGGCACCACGGGGATGCCGAGGCGCTTGGCGGTCTTCTTGGCTTCGATCTTGTCGCCCATCAGGCGGATGTGCTCGGCCTTCGGCCCGATAAAACCGAGATTATGGTCGGCGAGGATCTCGGCGAAGCGCGCATTCTCGGACAGGAAGCCGTAGCCGGGATGCACGGCGTCGGCGCCGGTGATCTCGCAGGCGGCCAGCAGCGCCGGGATGTTGAGATAGGAATCCTTCGACGGCGGCGGCCCGATGCAGACGCTCTCGTCGGCGAGGCGCACATGCATGGCGTCGGCGTCGGCGGTCGAATGCACCGCGACGGTGGAGATGCCGAGCTCCTTGCAGGCTCGGAGCACGCGAAGCGCGATCTCGCCGCGATTGGCTATGAGGATCTTGTCGAACATCGCAGCGCCTGACGTTGACGGAAGCTATTCAATGATGACGAGCGGCTCGCCGAATTCGACCGGCTGGCCGTCCTCGACGAGGATCTGCGTCACGGTGCCCGCGCGCGGCGACGGAATCTGGTTCATCGTCTTCATCGCCTCGATGATCAGAAGGGTCTGGCCGGCCGTGACCTTGGTGCCGACTTCAATGAACGGCTTGGCGCCAGGTTCCGGAGCCCAATAGGCGGTGCCGACCATCGGCGAGGGCACGACACCAGGGTGCTTTGCCATGTCGGTGGCGGCAGCGGCGGCAGCCGGCACTGCCATCGGGGTGGCGACCGCATGCACGGCTGACGGCACGGTGGCGGCGATGCTGATATTGCGCGCGACCCGGACGCGCAGGCCGGCGCGCTCGATCTCGATCTCGGTGAGGTTGGTCTCAGCAAGCAGCAGCGCGAGCTCGCGAATGAGGACGCTGTCGTCGTTCTTGGAGTCGTTCTTGGACTTTGCGGCTGATTTGTCGTCTGGCTGGCGCGCCATGTTGTTTGATCCAAAATCTCTGTCTGGTGACGGGGAACGTCAGGATTGACGATTAAGTCTTTGCCTTCGCACCGATCCTGGTGGCGAGGCCGATGATCGCAAGCCGGTAGCCGTCGATGCCGAAGCCGCAAAGTGACGCGAAGGCGGCTTTAGCAGTGAACGAGTGGTCCCGGAAGCTCTCGCGGGCGTGGATGTTGCTGACATGGACCTCGACGGCGGGGACCTTGACCGCAACCAGTGCGTCATGCAGCGCGATCGAGGTATGAGAGTAGCCGCCGGCGTTGATGATGATGCCGACCGCCTTCTTGGTGTGGGCCTCATGGATGAAGTCGATCAGTTCGCCCTCGCGGTTGGACTGCCGGCAATCGGCGGTCAACCCGAACTGGCGCGCGGTGTCCGCGCACAGCTTCTCGACGTCGGCGAGGGTGGCATGACCGTACGTCTCCGGCTCGCGCGTCCCCAACAGGTTGAGGTTCGGGCCGTTCAGCACATAGATCGTTCCGGCAGCAGTCATTTCCAAGGGTTCCGAAGGGGAAAGTGGGCCGGGTTATAGGTAACAACCGGCCGCAGGGGAAGTCTTTAGGTGAAATCGGAACGTCTTCAACAGCTTCCTCCGCTCTGTTAGATAGCTGCCGTAACCTACGGAAATTGCTGATTAACCAAACCCGGAGGAAGGCGCCCCTCGGCCGTGCTCCCGCCGGCCATCCACTGGCGACTGCGGGGTGCAGCCGCATGCAAAACCCCGCCCCTGAGGGGCGGGGTTGAGATCGAGGCGAGGGTCCGTCAAGGCACCCTCGCGCCGAGGTCGAGGTCAGCCCTCGATGATGTAGACGATCTCGTGGGTCTCCGGCTGCACGATGATGTAGCGGCCGTGGACCAGGATGAACTCGTAACCGCGCCACTGCGGGTAGATCGTCACCACGCGCTCCGGCACCGGATAGAAGTGCACGTCAGCCGGGACGCGGGTGCCGACCGCCACGTTGAAGTTCACGTTGGTGGTTTCGGTCACATGCTCCGACCTGATCGCGGTCGAGATCTGGGTGCGCTTCTCGGCCGGCGGAGCCGCGGTGGCCGACGTTGCCGCGTTGCCGGTCGTGGTCTGGGTGCGGCTCGTGTCGTTGGTCTGGGCGCGGTTGGTGTCGGTCGGGCTCTTGGTCTGAGCGTTCTGGTTGGTGGTGGCGCCGTTCTTCTCACGGCTCTCGGCGGCGTTGTTCATCTTGCCGCTCTTGTCATGCTCCTCGGCCCTCATGTTGCCGCTCTTGTCGCGGCCTTCGGCCTTCATGTCCTTCGGGCCTTCCTTGGCGCCCTTGGTCGCATCGTTCTCTGAGCTCATGCTCTTCGACTTCTGCGGGTTCTCCTGTGCACCCTTGGTGGCGGGGCCGGACTTTTCGGACTCGGCGCCCTTCATGCCGGGCGAGTCATTTTTCATGCCCGAAGAAGATTCACCGGTCGTGGAGTGCTCGGAACCCTTCATGCCGCCCGTATCGCGCTGCATGGTGCCCGACGATGCGCCACCGGACGGTGCGCTGTGCTGCACGGTCGCGCCGCCGCCGGCCCCGGTCTCCTTGTTGGCGCCGCCGGCGCCCTGTGCATTCGCGAAACCGGTACCGGCGATCAGGGCCGCCGCAGCGACCGAAATCAGAAAGCGGTTAGTCATCATATTCCTCCTCGTTATTCAGCATTGCCCGCGCCGACAACGAGAGAGGATGTGCGATGTTCCTGTTGATTTGCGGTTCCTTGCAGTTTGTTTCTTGTGTGAATGCGCGATGAACGATTTGCGTTTCAACCGCAGGCCCAGTCAAACTCCATGCTCGCAAGATCGAACTGGCCGTTGCCGCCGCCGAAATTGAATCCGCCGAAATGCTCTTCGATCTCGAGATAGGTCGCGCTGTATTTCGGCGTCCACTGGTTCGGAAACATCGTGCCGCCGAGATGGTTGCGGCCGTGCAACCGCTCGATACCGCGTGCACTGCCTTGCTCGCCGTAAGGCGCGATGTAGTCGCCAAGCTCACCCTTGTGCAGCAGATGATCGCGCGGCGGCTTGCCGACATTGGGATCGTCGTCGCGCGGCGCAAGGCCGATGCCGTAGGGGTGGTGCCCGGCCTCGGGGATGCCGCCGAACAGGCAGAACCAGTATGTCTTCTCCAGCTCGTCGGTGCGGGTGCGGCCGACGTTGACGTCGAACGCCGTGCGCGCCGCGCCCTTCACGAGCCAGCGCGGAGGCGAATTGGCTTCCAGCAACGGATTGCCGGCAAGCTCCGGTGGCCGGCAGAGCGGTCCGGCGAACTCGGTCTCGGTGAGCCAGATCGCCACAAAATTGTGGTCGATGATGTCCTTCATCCGAAACTCCATCGGATGACGGTTCTGCCGATAGGCGAAGTAGGGCAGCAGATTGGGATCTGATGGACGCGCGATGGTCTCTGCCGCGAGATATTGCGCGACCGCGTCGATCTCGACGGGTTCGTCATATTGCTGATCGGCGAACATGGCGAGCGCGACATAGGCATCACCCTTGGCGCGATACTGCGCCGGGACGCGCAGCGTGAAGCAGTGCTGCATCGGAAAGCCGTCATGGGGACTGAGCGGCCATTGCTCGGTGCGAATGCCCGATGGCAGGCCGTAGCACCAGCCGTGATCGTGGTCGGTGCCACGCTGTGGCGCGGTCTTCAGGAGCGTGAGGTCGTAGCCAAGGGTTGGTGGAGCAAGGGTTGGCAGGGCCAGGGGCATGGCGCGCGGCTTCCGTTGTTGGTGATGCCCCTTGGTTGCGGCCAGCGCGGAAGCGGTTCGGTGCCGCAAAAAAAAATCCGGCTGCCCTGGCAGCCGGATTTTTCATGGATGGATGAGCGCTGTCGAGGCGACGATCAGCAGGTCGCCTTGCCGCAGCGGGCAATGCCGATCTTCTCCTTGAGACCCTCGACGCCGACCGCGCCGATCACGACCTGCTTGCCGATCACGTAGCTCGGCGTGCCGTTCATGCCCATGGATTCAGCGAGGCGGAAGTTCTCCTCGATGGTGGCCTTCACCTCGGGGCTTGCCATGTCCTTCTCGAGCTTGGTCATGTCGAGACCGACTTCCTTGGCGACCGCCAGCGCGCGCGCCTTGTCGGCGGCGCCGCGGCCGCCGAGCAGCTTCTGGTGAAACTCGAGATACTTCTTGCCGGTCGGATCCTGCATGCGCACGGCGACCGCGACCTGCGCGGCCTCGACCGAGCCCTGGCTCAGCACCGGGAATTCCTTCAGCACGACCTTCAGCTTCGGATCCGACTTCATCAGGTCGAGCATGTCGGACATCGCGCGCTTGCAGTAGCCGCAATTGTAATCGAAGAACTCGACGAAGGTAACGTCGCCGTCCTTGTTGCCGAGCATGACGCCGCGCGGCGAGTTGAAGATCGTGTCGGCGTTCTTGGCGACGCTCTGCTCATGCTTCTCGGCTTCGGCGGCGGCCTGCCGCTTGCTGAGTTCGTTCATTGCCTCCTCGAGCACCTCGGGATGCGCGATCAGGTAGTTGCGCACGATGGTCTCGATGTCGCCGCGCTGGGTATCGTTGAAGCTCTGCGCGGACGCAGTCAGCGGCGCGGCGCAAATGCCGAGCGCGAGCAGGGCAGGGGCGAGAAAACGAAGCGCTGGCATGGCAAAATCCTTGTTCGAGGTGGCCCGAAATACGGCAGGGCCGCGGGCCGGTTTCGGTGATCGTTGTATGGAACTACGGTTTATTTCTAGTTGTTTTTCTGACCCGGCATCGGCTTGGCGCTCACAATGTCGTCAGCTTTGACCCAGCCGGGCGTGCCGATCGCAAACCGAGTCTTGGCGCGCGATGCCAGTTCGCGGGCGGTCTTGTTGTCGCCGCGGAGATAGGCGGCCTGCGCCGAGGCAAGGTCGGCCTGGGCATAGTCGCCCTTGCGGCCATAGGCCATCGCGAGCTGGGTATAGCCGAGCGGCGCCTCGGGCTCGCGCGCCACGGCGGCGCGCAGCATGTTGATCGCATCGTCGGTGTAGGCCTTGTTGTCGGAGGCGACCAGGGCCTGGCCGAGCAGCATCTCGATCAGCGGCGAGCTGCCGGAGAGCTGCACCGCGCGGCGCAACGGCGCGATGGCCTCCGCCGGCCGGCCGCCTTCGAGCAGCGCCTGGCCGCGCAATTCGTAGAAATAGGGATTGTTGGGCTGGACCTGGATCAAGCCGTCGATCTGCGCGATCGCCGAACGCAGATCG
Organism: Bradyrhizobium sp. JR3.5; assembly: GCF_054057015.1. Classification (NCBI taxonomy): domain Bacteria; kingdom Pseudomonadati; phylum Pseudomonadota; class Alphaproteobacteria; order Hyphomicrobiales; family Nitrobacteraceae; genus Bradyrhizobium; species Bradyrhizobium sp. JR3.5. The sequence continues at coordinate 2,374,760 of NZ_JBSRYV010000001.1, read as the reverse complement.
CCGTGCAGATAGGTGTGGTGATCGCGCGTGCATAGCGCGCCGGCAGGCTGGTGTTGGACAACGGATAGCGGCGGTAGACCGTGTCCTGCCGCTCCATGAAGCCCGAGATCTTGGCGCGCATCATGTCGTGACGCAGCTGCAGCGCCGGATCGTCCTTCTTGTCCCAATAGGGGCTCGATCGCGCCAGGTCCTGCAGCGCGGAGACGCGGTCGACCGGCATCGGGTGCGATTGCAGATAGGGGTCGGCACCGCGCGCGGCGAACAGGCTCTCGTCGGTGAAGCGCTTGAACGTCTCGTACATGCCCTTGGCGGACTGGCCGGTCGCGTTCAGGAACTTGACGCCGGCGCGGTCGGCGTTTTCCTCCTGCTGGCGCTGGTAGGAGAGCAGCGTGCGCTGAATGACCGACTGCGGCGCCGAGATCGCAGCGGCACCGGCGCTGGAGAGGCCGTTCCCAACGCCGCCGCCCGCGGCGCCTGCGGCCAACGCACCGACGCCGAGCAGCATCGCGATGATCATCTGGGGGTCTGCGCCTGCGCCAGCTGCTCGCGCATCTTGGCAAGATGACCGCCGGCCAGATGGCCGGTTTCATGCGCCAGCACGCCGATGATCTGGTTCGGCGTCTCCGATTGCAGCAGCGCGCCGTAATTGACGAAGATGCGGCGGCCGTCGGCAACGAAGGCGTTGAACGAGCCGTCGTTGATGATCACGATCTGGATGTTCTGCTTCTCGAGACCGGCGGCGCGCAGGATCGGCCTGGTATATTCGCGCAGCAGCTGCTCGGACTCGGTGTCGCGCAGCACCGGCGGGCCCTTCTGCTGGGCCCGCGCAGGGACGACGGGACCAACCGCGAGTGCAACCGCGGTCAGCAATGCGGTGAACTTGAACGCAGAAGGCTTGAGGGTCCTGGCGCGAAGCGCGTGGCGGAACAGCATGGGCGATCTATCGGCGATTGCTGGCCGCGCCGCGGCAAGGTCCGGTTCCCGGCCCGACCGGGGCAGGCGCGTGACACAGTCTGTTGTTTTTGCAGTTCTTCTTCACGCGAACCGGGTATGCACTTGGCCTGAAAGCGTTATAAGGAGCCACCGAATGCGGCCAGTCTGGGGCGGTCGCCGGTATCGGAACCCGAATTCGGCAGCGGCCGTGCAATAGCAGAAATCCATGCGTGAAGCGACAGCGAGAGACCGTGTGAGCAGCCTTTTGACAGCGTCCGGCCGGAGCGATGTTCCGCCGTTCATGGTGATGGACGTGATGGCGGCCGCGGCGCGAATCGAGGCCGCGGGCGGCCATGTCATCCACATGGAGGTGGGGCAGCCCGCCGAGGGTGCACCGAAGCCGGCGATCGCAGCCGCACAGGCCGCGCTTGGCGGCGGGCGGATTGACTACACCTCGGCGCTCGGCATTCCCAGTCTGCGCGCGCGCATCGCCCGGCATTACCGCGACACGTATGGCTGTGCGGTCGATGCCGAGCGCATCATCGTCACCACGGGCTCGTCGGGCGGGTTCATCCTGGCGTTTCTTGCGATGTTCGAGCCGGGCGACCGGGTCGCCGTCACCGTGCCGGGCTATCCGCCTTACCGGCACATCCTGACCGCGCTCGGCTGCGAGCCGGTGCTGATCGAGACCTCCGGCGACACCCGTCACGCGCTGACCGGAGAGGCGCTGCTGGCCGCCCATCGCAAGGCGCCGCTGAAGGGCGTGCTGGTCGGCAGCCCTGCGAATCCGACCGGCACGATGATGTCGCGCGAGGCGTTGTCGAGCCTGATGGCGGCCGCCGACAGCGCGGGCATCCGCTTCATCTCCGACGAGATCTATCACGGCCTCGACTACGCATTTCCTGCGGTGACGGCGGCGGAGTTGTCGCCGAACGCGCTCGTGATCAACTCGTTCTCGAAGTACTTCTGCATGACCGGCTGGCGCGTCGGCTGGATGGTGGTGCCCGACGTGCTGGTGCGGCCGATCGAGCGGCTGCAGCAGAACCTGTCGATTTCGGTGCCGACCTTGTCGCAGATCGCCGCCGAGGCGGCCTTCGAGGGTCGCGAGGAGATGGAGGCGATCAAGCGCGGCTATCAGGAGAACCGCCGCATCCTGATCGAAGGCCTGCCCAAGGCCGGGCTGACCAAGTTCCTGCCGGCAGACGGCGCGTTCTATCTCTATGCCGACGTCTCCGACTTCACCGCCGACAGTTTCGCCTTCGCCAGCGAGATGCTCGAGAAGGCGCATGTCGCAGCGACCCCGGGCGTCGATTTCGATCCGATCCACGGCCGCGCCTTCATCCGATTTTCCTATGCGCGTTCCGCGGCGGAGATGCAGGAAGCAGTTGCACGGATCGCGCATTGGCTTAAATAGCCCGCAATCTTCAAGAGCCCTCGGTCTTGTCGGTTGGATCGGTCTCGCAAGCGCTGGCCCCGGTTTCGGCGGAGCAGCACGCGACAGATCGCCGCGGATAAACGGCAGGGCCGACACAGTTCCATTTGACTTGAACGGCCAAGTTGATCTTGGCTATTTCCGCCATTTCTGAGGGGGAGTGACACATGGCAGCGGCAACCGTTGCCACGGCTTCACCGGCGTCTGCCGGTAGCAAGCCGTGGTACAAGATTCTCTACGTCCAGGTTCTGATCGCGATCGCGCTCGGCGCGCTGGTCGGCTGGTTGTGGCCCGGCATTGCCACCAACGAGTGGATCAAGGCGCTCGGCGACGGCTTCATCAAGCTGATCAAGATGGTGATCGCGCCGATCATCTTCTGCACCGTGGTGTCCGGCATCGCCCACATCCAGGATGCCAAGAAGGTCGGCCGCATCGGCGTTAAGGCGCTGGTCTATTTCGAGGTGGTCTCGACCTTCGCGCTGGTGATCGGATTGCTCATCGGCAATATCGTGAAGCCGGGCGCGGGCTTCGGCAATGCGGCGGCGAACGCGCAGGCGGTTGCCGGCTATGCCAAGCAGGCGGAGGCGCAGAAGAGCGTCGACTTCGTGCTGCACATCATTCCGGACACCGTGGTGGGCGCCTTCGCGCAGGGCGAGATCCTGCAGGTGCTGCTGTTCTCGGTGCTGTTCGGCTTTGCGATCATGGGCCTCGGCGAGCGCGGCCACACCATCCGCTCGTTCATCGACGACGCCGCGCATGCGGTGTTCGGCGTGATCTCGATCGTGATGCGGGCGGCGCCGATCGGTGCGTTCGGCGCGATGGCCTTTACCATCGGCAAGTTCGGCACCGGCGCGATCCTCAATCTGATGGGGCTGATTGCGACGTTCTATCTGACCGCCGCGCTGTTCGTCCTCGTGGTGCTCGGCATCATCGCGCGGATCGCCGGGTTCTCGATCTTCAGGTTCCTGGCCTACATCAAGGACGAGCTCCTGATCGTGCTCGGCACCTCGTCCTCCGAGAGTGCGCTGCCGTCATTGATGGAGAAGCTCGAACGTCTCGGCTGCTCGAAGTCCGTGGTCGGCCTCGTGGTGCCCACGGGTTATTCGTTCAACCTCGACGGCACCAACATCTACATGACGTTGGCGACGTTGTTCATCGCGCAGGCGCTGGGCTACGACCTCTCGTTCAGCCAGCAGCTCACGATCCTGGTGGTGGCGATGCTGACCTCGAAGGGTGCCTCCGGCATCACCGGCGCGGGGTTCATCACGCTGGCGGCGACCCTTGCGGTGGTCGATCCGCGGTTGGTGCCGGGCATGGCGATCGTGCTCGGCATCGACAAGTTTATGAGCGAATGCCGCGCGCTGACCAATCTGTGCGGCAACGGCGTCGCCTGCGTGATCGTCGCCTGGTGGGAGGGCGAGCTCGACCGCGACAAGCTCAATGCCAACCTTTCCCGGCAGATCGACCCGACCGACATGGAGACCGCGCTGACGACGGACTGATCCAACATGAACTTGGATCGAAGAGCTTTGGCGACGAGCTCGCTTCACCTCTCCCCATTGGGGAGAGGTCGATTTGCGAAGCAAATCGGGTGAGGGGACGCAGCTCTCACGAGAGACCGTAACGCCTCACCCGGCGCTACGCGCCGACCTCTCCCAAGGGAGAGGTGAACCTCCGCTGCCGATCCAATTCGACCTGATCTCGTCACTCTTTAGAACCGGTCCAGCCGATACGGCGAGGTGTCCACGGAGGATGCCTCGCCGTTCATGGTTTCGGCCAGCACCCGTGCCGTCGCCGGGCCGAGCGTGAAGCCCTGATGGCCGTGACCGAAATTTACCCATAGGCCGCGATGGCGCGGCGCAGGCCCGAGCACCGGCAGCATGTCGGTGGTGCAGGGGCGGGTGCCGAACCACGGCTCGGGCTCGACACGGCCGCCGATCTCGATCAGCTCGCGTGCGGCCGCCTCGGCATGGCCAAGCTGGATCGGCGTCGCCGGCGCATCCGGACTGGTCAGCTCTGCGCCGGTCGTGATGCGGATCCCCTTGGCCATGGGCGCCATCGCATATCCATTCGCTGTGTCGACCAGCGGCAGGTCGAGCGAGCGGCCGCCCTGATAGTGCATATGGTAGCCGCGCTTGCGCACCAGCGGGATCCGGTAGCCGAACTTGCGCAGCAATTGCGGTGACCACGGCCCGAGCGTCACGACGACATGGGCGGCATCGATCCGGCCGCCGGTGGTGTCGACCGACCAGCCGGTTGCGGTCTCCGTCAGCGTCTGCGCGTCGCCGCGCAGCAGCGTTCCGCCGAGACGCTCGAACAATCCGGCATAGGCCGAAACCAGACCGCCGGGGTCCGACACGGTCCAGGGCCCGAGCCAGTGAATGGCACCGGGGAGGTCGTCGCGCAGCAATGGCTCCGCCTTGGCGAGCTCGCTGCCGTCAAGCACGCGAAACTGCACGCCGAAATCACGCCGGTTCTCTTCGGCGACTGCGATCGCCTGCTCCAGGGCCGCCGGGTCGCGATGCAGCAGGCGATAGCCGGCGCGGCGGATCAGATTGTCGGCATGCGCATCGCGGATCAGCGTGTCGTGCTCGGCCGCGGCGTAGGCGATCAGGCGCGCCCAGGCGATGGTGGCTTCGCGGTGCCGCTCGGGCGTCGAGTTCCACCAATAGCGCAGCAGCGGACCGGCGTGCCGGGGCAACGATGCCAGGCGATAGCGTACGTCGTTGGTGCGCCCCATCGCGATCCTGGCAAGCGTGGCGGGATCGCGCGGCATCGGATAGGGCCGCACCGCCTCGCTCTGAATGATGCCGGCATTGCCGTAGCTGGTTTCGCGGCCCGGTTCCTTGCGGTCGACGAGCGTCACCGACCAGCCGCGGCGTTGCAGGTGCAGCGCCGTGCTGACGCCCACCATGCCGCCGCCAAGAACGATCGCGCTTTGCATTGGGATCCGTCTCCGTCAGGCTCCGTCACGCCGGCGTCTGACGAACGGATGGCCTGTCCAATAAAAACGCCCGGCGTGAACCGGGCGTTTTGACTTCCAGGTGGTGCTAGTTGCCGCCGCCGCCGAAGCGGCGCGACCACCAGCCCTTGCGGGCCGGAGCCTCGGCCGTGGCGGCGTCCGGTGCGGACTGCGGGGCAGAGGCTGCGGGTTCAGGGGCGAGGGCAGGATCCTCCGCCGGGCTCTGAGCCAGCGCCGGTGTTGTCTCGGGTTGCGGGCTCGATGCGAAGCTGACCTTTTCGCGCACCGTCGAGCGGCGCCGCTGCGCGCGGTCGCTTTCGGCCGTGTCCTCGGCGGCAGGTGCTGCAACGGGTTCGGGTTCGGGCGCCGCGATCGCCTCAACCGGCACGGCTTCGATCGGCTGCCATTCCGTCGGCTGTGCAAACAGCTCGGGCTGCGCGAGCGCCGGGGCCGGCTCCGCGTCGTGGCTATCGAAATCGGCGACTGCGTCTGTGGCTTCAGGTGCTGCCACCGGGCTCAACTCATCGGAGATCGATCCGGCAAGACCGTCATCCGGTCCGCCAGTGCCGCGCCGGCGGCGGCCGCCACGGCGTCCGCGGCGCCGCGGGCGGCGATCGCCGTTGCCGGCCTGGTCGTCGCGGGCAGCGCCCTGGGCTTCGTCGCCTTCGTCCTCATCGCCTTCGGCTTCGACCCGCGGCAACCACCTCGGTGCCATCGGGCAGGACATGCATCAGATCGCCGTCCTCGCGCGGCGGCTGAACACCGTCACGCGCCTCGTTGGCGCCTCCACGGCCGCGGCGCCGACGGCGGCGCTTGCGGCGCTGGCCGTCGCCTTCGCCCTCAGCGGCGCCTGCTTCCTCGCCGGCCGCCCGGTCGTCGACGAGCCCTTCGGTCTCGTCGGTCTCGATCTCGGCCTCGTATTCAAACAGTTCTTCCTCGTCATCCGCCTCATCGATCTGCGCCGGCGCAGCGGCAGCTTGCGCAGCAAGCAGCGCCTTGGCGGCTTCGAGCGTATGCACCTGCTCGCCGCGATCGATGATGTAGGATTGCTGGCCGTGCACCGTGGCGTCGGCGACGACCGACAGCGAGACTCGGAAGGATTCCTCGAGATCGCGCAGATGGCCGCGCTTGTGGTTGAGCACGTAGAGCGCGACGTCGGTGCGGGTGCGGACCACCAGATTGTGGGTCGCCGCCCTTCATCAGGATTTCCTCGATGCCGCGCAGGAGCTGCAGCGCCACCGACGAGACTGAACGGACGTGGCCGCTTCCGCCGCATTGCGGGCAGGGCTCGGTCGAGCTCTCCAGCACGCTGGCGCGGATGCGCTGGCGCGACATTTCCAGGAGGCCGAAATGTGAGATGCGGCCGACCTGGATCCGCGCACGGTCCTGGCGCAGGCAGTCGGACAGCTTGCGCTCGACCGCGCGGTTGTTGCGCTTCTCGTCCATGTCGATGAAGTCGATGACGATCAGGCCCGCGAGGTCGCGCAAACGCAATTGACGCGCGACTTCTTCAGCAGCTTCGAGATTGGTCTTGAGCGCGGTGTCCTCGATATGGTGCTCGCGCGTGGCGCGGCCGGAGTTGACGTCGATCGAGACCAGCGCCTCGGTCTGGTTGATCACGATGTAGCCGCCGGAGCGCAACTGCACGGTCGGCGAGAACATCGCGTCGAGCTGGCTTTCGACGCCCATGCGCGAGAACAGCGGCTGGCCGTCGCGATATTGCTTCACCGCGCGCACATTGGCCGGCATCAGCATCTTCATGAAGTCGCGCGCCTCGCGGTAGCCGGCTTCGCCCGCCACCTGAATCTCGTCGATTTCCTTGTTGTAGAGGTCGCGCAGCGAGCGCTTGATCAGCGAGCCTTCCTCGTAGACCAGGGTCGGCGCCTGCGACTTCAGGGTCAGGTCGCGCACCGTCTCCCACATCCGGATCAGGTATTCGAAGTCGCGCTTGATCTCCGGCTTGCTGCGGGAGGCGCCGGCGGTGCGCAAGATGATCCCCATGCCCTCGGGCACGTCGAGGTCCTGCACCACTTCCTTCAGCCGCGAGCGGTCCTGGGCGGAGGTGATCTTGCGGCTGATGCCGCCGCCACGTGCGGTGTTGGGCATCAGCACGGCATAACGGCCGGCGAGCGACAGATAGGTGGTCAGCGCGGCGCCCTTGTTGCCGCGCTCTTCCTTGACGACCTGCACCCAGCATCACCTGCCGGCGCTTGATCACTTCCTGGATTTTGTACTGGCGACGCGGGCGGAACGCGCGCTCCGGAACCTCCTCGAGCACGTCGTCGCCGCCGACGGACTCGACGACATCCTCTTCCTCGCCTTCCTCGCCGTCATCCTCGTCGTCGTCTTCGCCGGCATCATCGCCATGCCGAGCCTCGGGCGCGGCTCCGTCCGCAAGCGTTGCGTATTCGGCGACGCGGTGCTCATCGGCCGCGGCGTGGACTTCGTCGGCAACCACATGCGGCGCGTCGTCGGCATGCGCGGCGTTTTCCGCGACCTGCTCCTCATGGGTCCGCTCGGGCTCATGATTGACCTCGGCGGTCTCGACGAATTCCGGCGCAGCTGACGCAACGGAGGCTTCGACCACCGCGACGACGGGGTCGGACGGGGCGTCGGCGGCCTGCGCCTCGCTCGTTACGGGGGCGTGGTCGTGATCGTGCGCCTGATCATGGTCATGGTGGTCATGATCGTGATCATCGTGGCCATGATCGTCGTGACCATGGTCATGGTGATGCTCGTGGCCGTCGTGATGCGCATGATCATGCGCCTCATGCTCGTGACCCTCATAGGCGGCCACGCCGTGCTCGTGATGCCCGGCATCGTGTTCATGATGCCCGGTATCGACGGGATGTTCGTGAGCCTCGGCTGCCGGCAGCGCCTGCGCGTCGCCTGCACCCTCGATCACCTCGCTCTGGACGCGGTCGCCATGGCCGCGGCGGCGGGCATTGCGATGGCGCGACCGGCGGCGATGGCCGCGGTTCTCGTGCTCTTCCTCGGCCTCACGATGGGCGCGCTCGTCGGCTTCGATCAGCGCCTGACGATCGGCGACCGGGATCTGATAGTAGTCGGGATGGATTTCGCTGAAGGCCAGGAAGCCGTGCCGGTTGCCGCCATACTCGATGAAGGCAGCCTGCAGCGACGGCTCTACGCGCGTAACCTTGGCGAGGTAAATGTTGCCGCGCAGTTGTTTGCGCTGGGCGGTCTCGAAATCAAACTCTTCGACGCGATTGCCACGGACCACGACGACCCGGGTCTCTTCCGGGTGGGTGGCATCGATCAACATCTTGTTGGGCATTTTGGAGCTCTTGACGGCGGCGGGCGCGGATCATGGCAGGCGCAAATTGCGCCGCCCGGTGACGCGACGGTCCACCTGATTCGGGGGTGAGGGGAAGGCCAAAACGCGTCTCGCGGCGCAGCGCCGGACGGGAACCCACCGGGATGATGCGACGGGCGAAGTTTTCACCTCGCGTCAGCGCGGTCATTCGGGAGATCCTGGTCGGCAATGCAGTCTGGCGCATTAAGCGTCGGCCCGTCTAAACATGTTGGCGGCGAAATTGACCGCCGTATCTTTTGCTGAAGGCCTCGCCTGGCGCCGAAGCGCCTGCCGGCCATCGCATATCGAGGCCCCAAGGGGCCGGATAATCGGTTACGCCGTGTCTCAAACCGTCCCTCTGGCGAGGGAGTGTGTCTGGGACCGGACGCCGCTCGGGCTTGAATCCGCCTCTCCGTGTCAGCCGCGCGCGGCGCTGGCTGGGGAGGGACCGGAAAAACACGGCGGGATCTTCGATTTGGAAGGTTCCACCGTTGCACCGAGAGGCTGAACGCGACACAACCGGGAGTACTAGCCGTCAGCACTCCGTACATACGTGGATTGCCCGCCGCGTGCAAGGGAAGCGTCACGCCGCCGCAACACTCGGCTCTTTTCGCCCGCGCGTCATTAGGGTGCGATTAACCGTGTGGTTCTAATGCGGTAAGAAGCAGCTTGGAGGCTCCGAATCGGGTGGAGAACCGCGCAAAACACCTTGTTTTCTTGGGATGCGGGCTGTTGTGCGCTGCAGCATTGGCGCTTGGCGTGGCCAGCGCCCCGAGCGCGGCCGAAGGACCGCAGGACAGCCAGCCGGGGCAGGCCGTAGGTGCTTCCGCTGCCAGTGCGCCGAATTTCCCGGTCGCATCCGGCGCCAGACTTGCCGGCGACGACAAGCAGACCCGTTTCATCCTCGATCTCGACCGCAAGATCGAGTTTCGCGCCTTCCCGTTGGCCGATCCCTACCGTGTCGTGGTCGATATCCCGCAGGTCAATTTCCAGCTCGCTGCCGGCACCGGCTTGGCGGCGCGGGGATTGGTGAAGGCGTTCCGCTATGGCCTGGTGATGCCCGGCGGCTCCCGGATCGTGTTCGACATGACCGGCCCGGTGAAGATCGCCAATTCGTACGTGCTCGATGCCGCCAACGGCCAGCCGCCGCGGCTGGTGCTGGACTTCGAGCAGGTCGATCGCACCAGCTTCGTGCAGTCGCTCGCGCCGGAGAGCCGGCCCGAATTGAAGCCGTCGATTTCCGAAGCCACCACGGCAACCATTCCGGCCGTCACCACGGCGGCGCTGCCACCGGTTGCGACCACCGACTCGCGCCCGCTGATCGTGATCGATCCCGGTCACGGTGGTATCGACAACGGCACCCAGTCCGGTGACCAGACCGAGAAGAACCTGGTGCTGGGCTTTGGCCTCGCTTTGCGCGACCGGATCGAGAAGTCGAGCAAATATCGGGTGGTCATGACCCGGTCCGACGACACCTTCATCCCGCTCAACGACCGGGTGAAGATTGCGCGCTCGCAATCCGCGGCGCTGTTTGTCTCGATCCACGCCGATGCCTTGCCGCGCCGCGAGGGCGACGCCCAGGGCGCCACGATCTACACCGTGTCCGACAAGGCGTCCGACGCCGAGGCCGAGCGGCTGGCGGAAGCGGAGAACAAGGCCGACGCGATCGCAGGCGTGAACCTGACCGACGAGCCGACCGAGGTCGCCGACATCCTGATCGACCTCGCGCAGCGCGAGACCAAGACCTTCTCCAACCGCTTCGCCCGTCTGCTGATGGATGAGATGAAGTCCACGGTGCGGATGCACAAGCATCCGCTGAAATCGGCCGGCTTCCGGGTGCTCAAGGCGCCCGACGTGCCGTCCGTTCTGGTGGAGATCGGCTATGTCTCCAACAAGGGCGACCTCGAGCATCTGGTCTCCGAGAACTGGCGCAACAAGGCCGTCGGATCGATGGTCCAGGCGATCGACACGTTCTTCTCCAAACGGCTGGCAACCGCCGGACCGGCAAAGTGAAATTGGCCGCCTGAAAAGCCGGGGCCGTTGCCCGGAAGCCCTAGTTTGGCCACAGCGGCGACGCTATAGACAAAGGACCGCAGGTCCGCAGAATCGACCATATTGTACGGCGGCTCTTGTATATTCGCGTGCGCAAGGCGGCTCGCTGGGCCAAGGCTTTGATGTAAAGGCTTTGATGTAAAGGCCTCGATGCAAAGGCCTCGATGCAAAGGCCTCGCTATGTGAGCCTTCGTTGTGTGAGGCTTCGTTGTGTGAGGCTTCGCACTTTTGGACAGGCGCTTCTGACGATTGAGCGCCGGAGGGTAGGAACGGAACGTCGATAATGCGCCTGCTCGTGCGGTTCATGGGTTTCTTGTTCGCCGCCGGGAACCGTCGTGTTCCTGGTCGGTGTCGCCGCCGTCGCTGGCGCCATCTGGCATTTCTCCAAGGATCTGCCCGACTACTCGCAGCTCCAGGACTACGAGCCGCCGGTGATGACCCGCGTGCACGCAGCCGACGGTGCGCTGCTCGGCGAATACTCCAAGGAGCGCCGGCTTTATCTGCCGATCCAGGCCGTGCCGAAGCTCGTGATCAACGCGTTCCTCGCCGCCGAAGACAAGAACTTCTACGAGCACGGCGGCATCGACTATCAGGGCATGGCGCGCGCTGCGATCCTCTACGCGCAGAACTACGGCTCCAACCGCCGCCCGCAGGGTGCCTCGACCATTACCCAGCAGGTCGCCAAGAACTTCCTGCTGACGAACGAAGTCTCGTTCGCGCGCAAGATCAAGGAAGCGTTGCTGGCGATGCGCATCGAGCGCGCCTATTCCAAGGACCGCATCCTCGAGCTCTACCTCAACGAAATCTATCTCGGGCTCGGCGCCTACGGCATCGCGGCGGCGTCGCTGGTCTACTTCGACAAGTCGGTCAACGAGCTGACGATCGCCGAAGCGTCCTATCTCGCTGCGCTGCCGAAGGCGCCGGCCGCGCTGCATCCGGTCCGCAACCGTGACCGCGCGATCGAGCGCCGCAACTACGTGATCGACCGCCTGCTGGAGAACGGCTGGATCAAGCAGGCCGACGCCGACAAGGCGCGCAAGGACCCGCTCAACGTCACCAGCCGTTCGAACGGTGCGCACATCTTCGCCGGCGAGTATTTCGCCGAGGAAGTCCGCCGCGACATCTTCGAGCGCTACGGCGAAAAGAAGCTTTACGAGGGTGGCCTGTCGGTTCGCACCACGCTCGATCCCAAGATCCAGGTGATGGCGCGCAAGACCATGGTCGCCGGCCTCGTCAATTACGATGAGGCGCAGGGCTGGCGCGGCGCGCTGCATAAGCTCGACGTCTCCGGCGATTGGGGCGTCAAGCTTGCCGACGTCAAGTCGCTCTCCGACATCTCGCCGTGGCGGATGGCGGTGGTGCTGGAGACCAGCGATCAGTCGGCGCGGATCGGCTTCCAGCCGGGCCGCGAGCTCGGCGGCGCGGTCAGCAAGGAGCGGCAGACCGGCATCATCACGATGGACGGCGTGCGCTGGGCCAAGTCCAGGGGCAAGGCGCCGACGGCGGTCTCGCAGGTGCTGCAGCCTGGCGACGTGATCTATGCCGACCCGCTGGTGACCAAGGAGGGCACGGCGGTCGAAGGCCAGTATCGCCTGCGGCAACTGCCTGAAGTCTCCGGCGCCATGGTGGCGATGGATCCGTGGACCGGCCGCGTGCTCGCGATGGTCGGCGGCTTCTCGTTCGACCAGAGCCAGTTCAACCGTGCGACGCAGGCCTATCGGCAGCCCGGCTCGTCGTTCAAGCCGATCGTGTACTCGTCGGCGCTGGACAACGGCTATACGCCGTCAACCACGGTGATCGACGCGCCGATCGAGATCGATCAAGGGCGCAGGGCGCCGGCGTGTGGCGTCCGGAGAACTATTCGACCGGCAAGTATTACGGCCCGACCACGTTGCGCAACGCGCTGCAGCGATCGCTCAACACTGTGACGGTGCGGCTCGCGCAGGACATCGGCATGCCTCTGGTCGGCGAGTATGCCAAGCGCTTCGGTGTCTATGACGAATTGCCGAACTACCTGTCGTATGCGCTGGGTGCCGGTGAAACGACCGTCATGCGCATGGTCACCGCGTATTCGATGTTCGCCAACGGCGGTCGTCGCGTGAAGCCGACGCTGATCGATCGCATCCAGGACCGCTACGGCCATACCATCTTCAAGCACGACACCCGCGAATGCCGCGGCTGCGACGCGCCCGGCGGCTGGAAGAGCCAGCCGGAGCCGCAGCTCGTCGACCGCCGCGAGCAGGTGCTCGATCCGATGACGGCCTACCAGATCACCGAGATGATGGAAGGCGTGGTCCAGCGCGGCACCGCGACCGTCGTGAAGGAGGTTCGGCAAGCCGATCGCCGGCAAGACCGGCACCACCAACGATGAGAAGGACGTCTGGTTCGTCGGCTTCTCGCCGGATCTCGCGGTCGGCGTCTACATGGGTTACGACAAGCCGCGCAATCTCGGCCGCACCGCCACCGGCGGTCACGTGGCGGCGCCGATTGCCCGCGACTTCCTCAAGCTTGCGCTCGCCGACAAGCCGCCGACCCCGTTCAAGGTCCCGGCCGGCATCAAGCTGATCCGCGTGGATGCCAAGACCGGCATGCGGGCCGGCCCGGGCGATAGCGGCAATACCATTCTCGAAGCCTTCAAGCCGGGCACCGCGCCGCCGGACAATTACTCGGTCATCGGTGTCGCCGATGCCGATGGCCGCGGTCCTGCACCCGGCCCGCAGCCGTCGCAGAGCGGCGGACAGCCGGATGGCGGCTTCTTCATGCGGCCGGGAACCGGGGGACTGTACTAGCGGTTGGCCAATCCAAATCGCCGGGATAGCGTGGCCAAGCCGATTGCGCTTTGCCACGCCGGTCGCTACATCCCCGGCAAGCTTTTTCACCAACACCTGAAAGACCATGCGCGCGGAAATCGAACGCCTTGTTGAAGAGATCAAGCAGTCAGTCGGGCTGCTGAGGAGGCATCTTTGACGTCGAACAATCGACGGCACGCCTCGCTGAGCTGAACAAGCTCGCTGAAGACCCCAATCTCTGGAACGATCCCCAGAAGGCCCAGCGGCTGATGCAGGAGCGCACCTCGCTGGAGGACGCGCTCTCCGGCATCGGCAAGGTCGAGCGCGAGCTCGAGGACAATATCGGCATGATCGAGCTCGGCGAGGCCGAGAACGATGCGGCCGTGGTCGCCGAGGCCGAGAAAGCGCTCAAGGACCTCAAGAAAGAGGTCGCCCGGCGCGAGCTGGAAGCGCTGCTCTCGGGCGAGGCCGACAAGTTCGATTCCTACCTCGAAGTCCATGCCGGCGCCGGCGGCACCGAGAGCCAGGACTGGGCGCAGATGCTGCTGCGCATGTACACGCGCTGGGCGGAGAAGCACGGCTTCAAGATCGAGTTCCTCGAAGAGTCGCAGGGCGAAGAGGCCGGCATCAAATCGGCCACCATCCAGATCTCCGGCCACAATGCCTATGGCTGGCTGAAGACCGAGGCCGGCGTGCATCGCCTGGTGCGCATCTCGCCGTTCGATTCCAACGCGCGGCGCCACACCTCATTTTCGTCGGTGCAGATTTTCCCGGTGATCGACGACTCGATCAAGATCGAGATCAAGGAGTCCGATGTTCGCACCGACACCATGCGGTCGGGCGGCGCCGGCGGTCAGCACGTCAACAAGACCGAGTCGGCGGTGCGCCTGACGCACATCCCGACCGGCATCGCGGTGGTCTGCCAGGCCGGCCGCTCGCAGCACAAGAATCGGGCGCAGGCCTGGGACATGCTGCGCGCGCGGCTTTATGAGATGGAGCTGAAGAAGCGCGAGGAGCAGGCCGCCGCCGATCAGGCGGCCAAGACCGAGATCGGCTGGGGTCACCAGATCCGCTCCTATGTGCTGCAGCCCTACCAGATGGTGAAGGATTTGCGCACCGGTGTGCAGACCTCCGACACCTCGGGGGTGCTCGACGGCGATCTCGATGAGTTCATGGCGGCGACCTTGGCGCAACGTGCCTTCGGCACCGGGCCCGGCTCCGTGGAGGATGTGGATTAGCCCATGACACGCGTCGCTTTCATCGGATTGGGACGCATGGGCCATGGCATGGCCGGCCGTTATCTCGATGCCGGTTTCACCGTCGCGGTGTGGAACCGGAGCAAGGCCAAGGCCGAGGATTTGATCGCGCGCGGCGCGCTGTGGGCGACTTCGCCGGAGGACGCCGCGATCGACGCCGACGCCGTCGTGACCATGGTCGCCGACGATGAGGCATCGCGCGCCGTCTGGCTGACCCGGGACGGCGCCGCCGCCACCATGAAGGCCGGCACGCTCGCGATCGAGTGCTCCACGGTCTCGTACCCAGCACACGCTCGATATGGCGCGCGAGCTCAACAGCCGCGGCCTGATCTACATCGATTGTCCGGTCACCGGGCTCCCCGAAGCGGCGGCCGCGGGCAAGCTGACGCTGCTGGTGGGCGCCGATGCCGCTGATCTCGACAAGGCACGGCCGTTCCTCGCGCCAATCGGCAGCACGATCCGCCATTTCGGCGCGGTCGGCACCGGTACGGTGTTCAAGCTGATCAACAATCTGATCGGCGCGGTGCAGATCGCGAGCCTCGCCGAAGGCGTCGCGATCGCCGAGCAGGTTGGCCTCGACATGCAATTGGTGGCCGAGGCGCTGTCGACCGGCGCGATCGCGAGCCCGCAGATCATCCGCCACAGCAAGCGGATGATCGACCGCAACTTCTCCGGTGCGTCGTTCACGGCGGCGCTGCGCCACAAGGATGCCGACTACGCCGTGCGGCTCGCCGAGACGCTGCTGCCCGGCGTGCCCGTGAGTCGCGCCGCGCTCACTGCCTACGACAAGGCCAAGGCCCATGCGCCCGACGGCGACGAAGGCCAGATGATCGAAATCGTGTCGCGGCCGAAATAGGCAGAGCCGCCATTCACGGAAATCGGGTGGCCAGCGCCGCCGCGCCCGGCTAGGCATCTGCGCCAGCGCAGATGAGTGCCCGCCATGTCTTCCGCCGACAACAGGATCGATCGCCGCGACTGGGGGCTGCTCGGCTTTCTGTCGGTGCTGTGGGGCGGCTCGTTCTTCTTCAACGGCGTGATCCTGCGCGAATTGCCGCCGCTGACGCTGGTGCTGCTGCGGGTCGTGCTCGGCGCGCTCATCCTGCTGCCGCTGCTGCGGGCGCGGAAGATCGAATTCCCACCTGGCCTGTCCGGCTGGGCGCCGTTCGCCGCGATGGGACTGTTCAACAACGCGCTGCCGTTCTCGCTGATCGTGTTCGGCCAGACCTATATTCCGAGCGGGCTGGCCTCGATCCTTAATGCGACGACGCCGCTGTTTGCGGTGGTCGTGATGGCGGTGGCCGGCGAGGAGCGGCTGCAGGCGCGCCGCGTGGCGGGCGTGGTGGTCGGGCTGATCGGGGTCGCGATCCTGCATGGTGATGCGCTCGGCTTCGAGAGCAGGCAGGGCATCGGCATCCTGCTGTGCCTCGCCGGCGCCTTCAGCTACGGCATCGCGGCGCTGGTCGGGCGGCGGCTGCCGCAGCGCGTGCCGCCGCTCGGCACGGCGACGTTCCAGATGGTGGCCTCCAGCGTGATGATGGCGGTCGTCGCCGGTGTGGCCGAGCGACCCTGGCTACTGCCGATGCCGCATCTGACCACGTGGCTCGCCGTGCTCGGGCTCGCGGCGCTGTCGACGGCGCTGGCCTATATCGTGTTCTTTCAGATCCTGCAGCGCTCCGGTGCGACCAATGTGATGCTGGTGACGCTGCTGCTTCCGGTCACCGCGATGCTGCTCGGCTTCTTCGTCCTCGGCGAGCCGGTCGCGCCGCGCGAGGTGATCGGCGCGCTCGTGATCGCCAGCGCACTGCTCTTGATCGACGGCCGCGTCTTGACCTGGTTCAGCCGCGCGCCTGTTTCCACGCCGCATACCAGCCGGTGAAGCGGCGGCTGTCGCGCTCGCCGCCGTGCCAGGCGGCAAAGGCGGTGCCGTCGTCGGCGACCAGCACCACGGCGTCGAGCCCCCTGGAGCGGCGCAGCGTGTCCATCGCCTGCGCCGGCGTCTGCGCGATCGGGCCCGCGACGTTGAACGACGTGTTGACCGACATCTCGACGCCGATATGGCGGCCGAGCGCCTTTAGGTAAGCGTAGGTGAGGGGGTCGTCGGCCTCGCGCACGATCTGGATGCGGCCGGTGCCGTCGGCATGCACCACGGCGGGAATCTTGGCGCGTGCCTCCGGCTTCGAGTGCGCCGTGAGCACCATGTAGTTGTAGGCGTTGTAGTCGTCGTCGGACGCGCCGTCTTCCAGCTCGAAATAGTCGCGCGCGGCCTGCAGGGTCGCCATCGGTGCCAGCGGGCGGATCGCCTCGCGGTACTTGACGCGCTCGTTGAGCCGCTCGCGCACCTCGGGGTCGCAGGGGTTGGCGAGGATCGAGCGATGGCCGAGCGCACGCGGCCCGGTCTCGGCCGCGCCCTGATAGATCGCGATCACGCCGCCTTGCGCCACCATGGAAGCCATCAGATCGGCGACCGCGTCGCGCCCTTCTGATGTCGCCACATTGCCGATCACGGTCGAGGCGATATCGTCGGTGTTGAGCGCCGCGGTAATGTCGGCGTTCGAGGGCGGCAAGCCGCAGTAGAATGCGTGCGACAGCGGCGCGCCGCGCGGTGCGCCCGCCATATGCGCGAACAGCCAGGCCGCGCCGATCGGCACGCCGGGATCGCCGGGCACCGGCGGCACCCACATATGCAGCCGCGTCTTGCGCTGCTGCACGCGTTCGAACCAGGCCTCGTCAAAGTGCTCGAGCAGCCGCATGTTGCCGAGCGCGTTCAGCGCCACGCCGCCGGTCAGCACTAGGCGGTCGGTGCCGGTGATGCGCAGGAGATGATCGATGACATGGATCATCGCGTCCTCGAACACCAATTGCGTCGCGGCCGCCTTGTCGACGCGGTCCTTGGTGTCGGCGCGGTGATTGATGTCCTCGGCGCGCAGCACGGCGTCGGGATTCCAGAGCTGGTCGGGTCGCAGCGGCGGGCCGAGAATATCGATCAGCGGCTGATGATAGGGGGCGTCGGCAGGGTCGGCGTACCAATTGGCCATCGCGCGATTGAGCTGCACGCTGCCATTGGGCCCGAGCTGCAGCACCGCCTTCAGGCGCTGATAATAGGGATTGGTGGCGCGGTTCATGTCGCCCCAGGCGGCGGCGCCCATGTAGCGGCCCTCGCTGGAGAGCCAGGTCCAGCCGCCCTGGCTCGACGAGATCACTGTGTAGAAGGCGCCGAGCGAGTCGAACAGGCTCTCATTGCAATAGAGCCGCTTCATCTCGCCGTTCTCGGCGACATAGAGCGAAATCGAGCCGACGTCGCCGGTGCCGTCGAGCACCGCGATCGCGACACGCTCGCGCACATCGGCGAACGGCGATGCGGTGAACGAGTACCAGGCGTGATTGTCATGATGCGGCATGCAGATCAGCGGCAGCTGTTGGCCAAGCCCGTACATCTTGCCGAGCCTGCGCGCGATGCGCCGCACCTGGTCCATCTGGCGCAGGTTGATCGCCGGCGCGATCGGCGCGCGGAGCAACTTGATGCTGGCCGGCGCTTCCTCGAGCGAGGTGCGGATCAGCATCGCCATCAGCGCCGGATAATCCCAGGTGGTGACGAAGGCTGCGATGTCGCCGACGTCGCGGCCCATCCGTTGCAACACCTTGCGCATGTCGTCGAGCGCGTGTTGCGGAAACTCGTTGGTGTGTTTGTTTCCGGAAAAGCGCTCTTCCTCGTTGTTGACGATCAGGCGCGGTCCGTCCTTCTGGGTGACCTCGACCAGCGCGACGCCGGTGTTGTGGGTGCCGGGGCAGGCGAGGCCGGCGATGTAGACGGTCTCGCCGCGCTGCAGCTTTTCGCGGATCGAGGCGATCTTGCGCTGCGCGAACTCGCCATTGGCCTTGTGCAGGCCGCGCTTCGCCAATGCACGTTCGCTGAGGCGGCGCGTGATCTCATAGCCCGCGGCCGCAATACGCGGATGCCGCGGACCGGTACGAATGTCCGGTTTACGCAATCAGAACGCCTCGACTCGTGATCCCCAGATCGACTTCAATCATAAATAGCGCCAGGCAACAATGCCGTTTCGCCCAACGGAAAAACCCAGCGCTTGCCAGCACATGCGTCTCTTGCGAGACTTGCCGTCAAAACCACGACAAAAATCGGGGAGAAAACGATGCCGGTTCGTTCCGGATATATTGGCGCGATCGTGGCCTTCGCAAGTGCTGCATTGATCACGACCTCGGCCACCGCGCAGAAGAAATACGATCCCGGCGCAAGTGATGGCGAAATCAAGATCGGCAACATCATGTGCCGTATAGCGGCCCGGCGTCGTCCTACGGCGTGATCGGCAAGACCGAGGCCGCGTTCTTCAAGATGATCAACGAGCAAGGCGGCATCAATGGCCGCAAGGTCTCCTTCATCAGCTACGACGATGCCTATTCGCCACCGAAAGCCATCGAACAGGCGCGCAAGCTGGTCGAGAGCGACGAGGTGCTGCTCATCTTCCAGGCACTCGGCACGCCGTCGAATTCGGCAATCATGAAATACATGAATGCCAAGAAGGTGCCGCAATTGTTCGTCGCCTCCGGCGGCACCAAATTCGGCGACCCCAAGAACTTCCCCTGGACGATGGGCTTTCAGCCCAACTACCAGAGCGAGGGGCGCATCTATGCGAAATACATTCGCGACAAGTTCCCCGACAGCAAGATCGCGGTGTTCTGGCAGAATGACGACGCCGGCAAGGATCAGTTCAAGGGCCTGAAGGACGGGCTCGGCGAGAAGGCGGGCATGATCATCGCCGACAAGTCCTACGAGGTCTCCGATCCCTCGATCGATTCGCAGATCGTCGCGCTGCACGATTCCGGCGCGGACATCTTCTTCTCCTGGGCGGCGCCGAAGGGATCGGCGCAGGCGATCCGCAAGGTCGGCGAGCTCGGCTGGAAGCCAAAGTTCTTCCTCGCCAACACCGCGACCACGGTCGCCTCGGTGCTGAAGCCGGCGGGGCTCGAATATGCCAAGGGCATCATCTCGACCCAATACCTGAAGGATCCGACCGACCCAACCTGGGACAAGGACCCCGCGGTCGTGAAGTGGCGCGGCTTTATGGACAAATACTATCCTGAGGGGGACAAGGCCAATTTCAACAACGTCTATGGCTATGTGCAGTCGGAGGCCATGGTGCAAGTCTTGAAGCAATGCGGCGACAATCTCACGCGCGAGAACGTCATGAAGCAGGCCGCCAATTTGAAGAACTTCCACTCCGACCTGATGCTTCCGGGCATCATGGTCAACACCTCGCCCGACGACTACTACCCGATCGAGCAGATGCAATTGATGCGGTTCAACGGCGAGGCCTGGGAGCTGTTCGGCGACGTCATCACGGGCGAGGTCGGGCACGACGCTACGCGGTAGGCGGTTACGGAGACGCTGCTTGCGCCGCAATACCACTGTCGTCCTTCCGGAAGCAGGGACCCATACGCCGCGGCGGATGTTGTTGAAGGACTCGTCGTTGCAGCATCGTGCAACAATCAGCGTTCGTGGTTATAGGTTCCTGCCTTGGCAAAGACGACGCTGAATTTGGTTGCGCTGCATGTGCGCACACTTCCCCATTCTCGCGGCATAATCTGTCCGAGTTTTGTATTTCGTTCCGCCCTCTCATTGAACAGAGGGCGGATGGAAAGTCGGGTGCCGATCGCACCCATGGTCCGGGCGGCTTCGGCTCGCCCAGCGGACCATTCGGCCCCGAGGGGGCGCCCCGCCCGTTTGCTCAATCTGGCTTTTGGTCCGGCAGGGAAAGGCCGGCCTGAAGGTCACGGACTATGATGCCTAGTTGGCCTGAGGCGAGGAGCCCTGGCCCTAAGGGACCCGAACGGTCTTCGCCTACACGCGGAAGCGCTCGCAGTGCAGTCCGCACCTCCGCTTTCATATGCATGAGCTGCCAGCGAACCTCGTCATCGGCGGCTCGTGGCCGGTCGGGAGACGCTAAGCTGGCGGCCTTAACTGCATATGCTGCGGCGCCCAAGGCGTGTGCACCCATGTGGCAAACGGCTGCGGCTTGACCGGCAGCTCTGGCGGCGGCAGCGGCTGCGGGAGACTTCACCTCTTTAGCAGCGCCGCCGCCCATAAACCGTTGGCGAATTTCCACGGCGGTGTCCAACTCCCCGCGGGAGTACGCTCGGGTCCGGGCGATAGCAGCGCGAGGGCGACCGTCAGTCGGCCTTTCAGCTTCAAAAATCCGCAGAACTCGTTCAGCACAGTCGGCGGCCCACGCAGCGACAAGTCGCCGGTCGGATTCGCTCAATGCCTGCGAAGATTTCGCCATCTCAGACTCTAAAAATGAAACTCAACCATTCAGTCAAATATGACCGCTTAGCGGTCTACGTGCCCCAAAAGCCGACAGTCCCAGCAATCTCGGTCGTTCCCGATTTATGAGTTCACGGCCTAGCACTACTTTGGCAGATTGTTGGTTTTGCCGCGCTTTATAGGATTCCCGAATCAATTTTTCAATGATTCATGGGTGGTCGGCTCTTGGAGGGCTGACCATGCCGGGATGGGAAGACGAACTCGAACGCTGGCTGATGCCGTTCTTGGACCGGCTGGGTCATAAGACCCGACAGCGGATGTGTCCTCTGTATGTTGCGGGACTGATCGGTCCTGGCGATCGCAAGAGTGTTCAGCCGATGGCGGAGCGCCTTGCCACGGGCAACTACGACCAGCTGCACCATTTCATTGCGGACGGTGTCTGGGACGCGACGCCGCTGGAGACGGAGTTGCTTAACCAGGCGGACCGACTTGTCGGCGGTAGCGATGCAGTGCTCGTTATTGATGACACGTCACTGCCGAAGAAGGGCGAACGCTCGGTTGGTGTTGCGGCTCAATATGCGTCGGCTCTCGGCAAAACGGCAAATTGCCAAACGCTGGTATCTTTGACGCTTGCGCGCGGCGAAGTGCCAGTGATGGTCGCGTTACGTCTCTTTCTGCCTGACAGTTGGACAAGCGACGTGTCTCGTTTGAAGCGCGCTCGCGTGCCAGTCGAACACCGAACGCCACGGTCCAAGCCGGAAATTGCTTTGGCCGAGATTGACCGCGCGATGGCGGCCAACATACGCTTTGGATGTGTGCTGGCGGATGCTGGATACGGACTTAGCGCACCGTTTCGACAAGGGCTAACAGAGCGCGGCCTGGCCTGGGCTGTCGGTATCCCTCGGCACCAGAAAGTGTATCCGGTCGATGTGAAGCTCATTTGGCCGATGACCAAAGTCCGCGGGAAACCACGAAAGCACCACGTGCCCGATATCTTATCGATTGCGGCAGAACAAATGCTGGCCAGCGCCAAATGGAAAACAGTGAGCTGGCGTAGCGGGACAAAAGGCCGGCTCAAAGCCCGATTTGCTGCTCTCCGTGTCCGCATCGCCGACGGCCCTCCGCAGCGGATATGGGATAAAGGTCAGCAGCATCTCCCGGGCGACGAAGCTTGGCTCATTGGCGAGCAACGTGCCTCGGGGGAGAAGAAATACTATCTTGCCAATCTCCCTGCCGCGACGGATCTGCGCACACTGGCCGCCACCATCAAAGCAAGATGGATTTGTGAGCAGGCGCATCAGCAATTGAAGGAGGAGCTCGGACTTGATCACTTCGAGGGGCGATCATGGCAGGGTCTTCATCGCCACGCGCTGATGACAATGATCGCCTACGCCTTCCTGCAACATCGTCGCCTCGCACACGCGGGGCGGAAAAAAAAGAATCAACGGACCTCCGCCTCAGCCAACCATGCCCGCCGTACGTCACGCCATCGTCGATCTCATCCTTCGGCCGCCGTCTCAGCGGTGTCCATACTGCCGAAAACAAATCCTTGAAAAACACTGGCGCAAATAGATTCTGCCAAAGTAGTGCTAGCACTACTTTGGCAGATTGTTGATTTTGTCGCGCTTTATAGGATTGAACGAAGCCGCTGCCGGGGCGTAGGGGGCAAGGTGGCATAGATCGCCTCCTGGCTGAGAGGATGTGGGTGTTGGAGCCCACCCCCTCAGACAGGAGTATCGAGATGGCCGATTTGAGCCCTCTTCGCCGCCGCATGATCGAAGACATGACCGTCCGCAATCTGTCGCCGGCGACGCAAAGATCCTACATCAGCGCGGTTTCGAAGTTCAGCCGCTATTTTGGCCGATCGCCTGACCGGTTAGAGCTGGAAGACGTCCGCGCCTTCCAGGTGCATTTGGTCTCGACCGGCATCTCATGGCCGGCGCTGAACCAGATCGTCTGTGCGCTACGGTTTTTCTACGGCGTCACGCTCGGCGAGGCGCTCATCCCAGAGCGCATTCCCTATGCGCGAGAACCGCGCAAGCTGCCGGTCGTTCTCAGCGCCGACGAAGTGGTTCAGTTTCTTGAAGCGGTATCGAGCCTGAAGAGCCGCGCCGCGCTCACCACCGCCTATGCGGCCGGGCTCAGGGCCTCGGAGGTTGCGGGACTGCGGATCGAAGACATCGACAGCGCCCGCGGCGTCATCCAGGTGCGCCACGGCAAGGGCGCGAAGGATCGCAACGTGATGCTGTCGCCCCAGCTGCTGGGCATCCTGCGCACCTACTGGCGGCTCGCCCGGCCGCGGCTTTATCTGTTCCCTGGTCGTGACGAAGATCATCCGATCGATCAGACCGTGCTGCATGCCGCCTGCCGGTCGGCGGTGAAGGCTGCGGGCCTGACCAAGCGCGTCACGCTGCACACGCTGCGCCACAGCTTCGCGACACATCTTCTCGAGAACGGAACCGATATCCGGATCATCCAGGTCTTGCTCGGGCACAATAATTTGTCGTCGACAGCGCGCTACACGCAGGTCGCCACCGATACGATCCGAGCGACGCAGAGCCCGCTCGATCGCCTGTCGCTGGAGGTGACGCCACCTGGATGACCCGCAGCGGGATGCGGGTCATGACCCGCTCCGACATCCGCTCCAACAGGCCCGCCATCGAGATTGCCGATATTCTGCGCCGGCATGGCGACGCCTATCGCCGTGTACATGCCGGTCATCTGGGGCGGGTCGAGCGGCGCGTGATGAGCGCGATCGTTGCGTGCCGGACCGAGGCGCTCGGCGGCCACATGCAGGCTTGCGACGACTGCGGCACGACACGCGTTGCCTATAATTCCTGCCGCAATCGGCACTGTCCGAAGTGTCAGGGGAGAGCCCGAGCCGCGTGGCTCGCCGCGCGTCAAGCCGACCTGCTTCCGGTTCCCTATTTCCACGTCGTCTTTACACTTCCCGCACCGATCGCCGCGATCGCTTTCCAGAACAAGGCCGTCGTCTATGCCATCCTGTTCAAGGCTGCCGCCGAGGCGATGACGACGCTCGCCGCCAATCCACGCCGGCTCGGCGGTGCGATCGGCGGCGTCGCCGTCCTCCACACCTGGGGACAGACGCTGATGCATCATCCCCACGTCCATTGCGTCGTTCCGGGTGGCGGCCTCTCGCCCGATGGCGCGCGCTGGACCGCTTGCCGACCGAACTTCTTCCTGGCCGTCAAACCGTTGTCCAGACTATTTCGCACACTTTTTCTCAAACGTCTGTCGGCAGCCTTCAACTCCGGTGCCTTGCGTTTCTTCGGCGATCTCGGAGCTCTGGCCGAGCCGGCTGCCTTTGCGGCCCACCTCGACGCCATGCGACGCATCAACTGGGTTGTTTACGCCAAGCGGCCCTTCGGCGGACCCGCACAGGTCCTGGCCTATCTCGGCCGCTACACCCATCGCGTCGCGATCGCCAACAGCCGGCTCGTCGCACTCGACGACGATCATGTCGCCTTCTCATGGAAGGACTATCGCCAAAACAGCGCGACAAAGATCATGAATCTCAAGCCCGATGAGTTCATTCGCCGTTTCCTGCTTCATACGCTGCCTGACGGCTTCCACCGCATCCGCCACTTCGGCTTCATGGCCAACCGCCATCGCGCTGCCAAGCTCGCCCTTTGCCGCGAACTTCTCGATCATGAGCGAACAGCCCCAAACGATGGCCAGCCGTCGCCTGTGGATTCGGAGGCTCAAACCTGGGCCGAGGTTCCTGCCTGTCCCGATTGTGGTGGCGTCATGCGCATCATTGAGCGCTTTCGACATAGCTTCAGACGCCCCAGCCCTCGAACATCACCGTTCCGATGCGACACATCGTGAGCCAAGTCATGTCGTGCACGACGATCATCATTCGTCATTTCGCTCCCAGCGTCTCGATCATCGCGGACGATGTCGAATCCGTGCTGTCACACTGCGCGACAACAACCGTCCGATGCAGCAAAAGGCCTATCGCGATCTCAGGCGAAGCGCGTCTGATCTCAACTCTTCCAGGATGCGCACTCCTGTGTCTCTGCCTCACGCGCCGAGCCAGCAGATCGGGCATGGCGATCTCGAACAATCCCCATAGCTGCAAAACCGCGAATAGCCTCCCGCGCCTTCGTTCAATCCGGCTTCAATGAGGTCGCGTCATAAGCGCCTGCCGCGCCCTCGCGTGAGCGCGACCTCACAGAACCCTCCAGATTCCCGAATCAATTTTTCAATGATTCATGGGTGGTCGGCTCTTGGAGGGCTGACCATGCCGGGATGGGAAGACGAACTCGAACGCTGGCTGATGCCGTTCTTGGACCGGCTGGGTCATAAGACCCGACAGCGGATGTGTCCTCTGTATGTTGCGGGATTGATCGGTCCTGGCGATCGCAAGAGCGTTCAGCCGATGGCGGAACGCCTTGCCACGGGCAACTACGACCAACTGCACCATTTCATTGCGGACGGTGTCTGGGACGCGACGCCGCTGGAGACGGAGCTGCTCAACCAGGCGGACCGACTTGTCGGCGGTAGGGACGCGGTGCTGGTTATTGATGACACCTCACTGCCGAAGAAGGGCGAACGCTCGGTTGGTGTTGCGGCTCAATATGCGTCGGCTCTCGGCAAAACGGCAAATTGCCAAACGCTGGTATCTTTGACGCTTGCGCGCGGCGAAGTGCCAGTGATGGTCGCGTTACGTCTCTTTCTGCCTGACAGTTGGACAAGCGACGTGTCTCGTTTGAAGCGCGCTCGCGTGCCAGTCGAACACCGAACGCCACGGTCCAAGCCGGAAATTGCTTTGGCCGAGATTGACCGCGCGATGGCGGCCAACATACGCTTTGGATGTGTGCTGGCGGATGCAGGATACGGCCTCAGCGCACCGTTTCGACAAGGGCTAACAGAGCGCGGCCTGGCCTGGGCTGTCGGTATCCCTCGGCACCAGAAAGTGTATCCGGTCGACGTGAAGCTCATTTGGCCGATCACCAAAGTCCGCGGCAAACCACGAAAGCACCACGTGCCCGATGTCTTATCGATTGCGGCAGAACAAATGCTGGCCAGCGCCAAATGGAAAACAGTGAGCTGGCGTAGCGGGACAAAAGGCCGGCTCAAAGCCCGATTTGCTGCTCTCCGTGTCCGCATCGCCGACGGCCCTCCGCAGCGGATATGGGATAAAGGTCAGCAGCACCTCCCAGGCGACGAAGCCTGGCTCATTGGCGAGCAACGTGTCTCCGGGGAGAAGAAATACTATCTCGCCAATCTTCCGGCGACGACGGATCTACGCACGCTGGCCGCCACCATCAAGGCACGGTGGATCTGTGAGCAAGCGCATCAACAGTTGAAGGAGGAGCTTGGACTTGATCACTTCGAAGGGCGATCATGGCAAGGTCTTCATCGCCACGCCCTTATGACAATGATTGCCTACGCCTTCCTGCAACATCGTCGCCTCGCACACGCGGGGCGGAAAAAAAAGAAACGGACCCCCGCCTCAACCAACCATGCCCGCCGTACGTCACGCCATCGTCGATCTCATCCTTCGGCCGCCGCCTCGGCAGTGCCCATATTGCCGAAAGCAAATCCTTGAAAAACACTGGCGAAAACACATTCTGCCAAAGTAGTGCTAGCCCGCGCTGAGCCGGACGCCGGCGCGGAGGAATTTCTGCGGATCGACCGCTTCGCCGTCGATGCGGGTTTCGTAGTGCAGATGCGGACCGGTGGAACGTCCGGTCGAACCGACGGCGCCGATCACCTGGCCGATCTTGACGTATTCACCGACCTTGACGCCGATCTCGGAGAGATGGCCGTAGCGGGTCGACAGCCCATTGCCGTGATCGACCTCGACCATGCGGCCGTAGCCGCCGGCCCAGCCCGCCGACACCACCTTGCCGTTGGCGGTGACGCGCACCGGATCGCCCTGCGCGGCGCGGAAGTCGAGCCCGGTGTGCATCGCCGGACGGCCGAGGAAGGGATCCGAGCGAACGCCGAAGCCGCTGGTGAATTCGACCTCGCCGACCACGGGCTTGCGATAAGGCACCAGCGCCAGCGTCTGGTTCAGGCGCTGCATCTGCGCGCGGTTGATGTTAATGCGGTAGAGCTGGCGCTCGAACGCGCCGGCGTCGGGCGCGAGCTTCACCGGCACATAGGGGCCGC
This sequence comes from Bradyrhizobium sp. JR3.5, assembly GCF_054057015.1. Taxonomy (NCBI): domain Bacteria; kingdom Pseudomonadati; phylum Pseudomonadota; class Alphaproteobacteria; order Hyphomicrobiales; family Nitrobacteraceae; genus Bradyrhizobium; species Bradyrhizobium sp. JR3.5. Next base: position 2,347,605 of record NZ_JBSRYV010000001.1, on the reverse strand, counting down.
CCATGCCGGAGCGCGGCGTCGCGGCTTCGAGCTGCGCCATGTTGAGGCCGAGATCGGAGATCACGCCGCGCATCCGGCGCACCCGCGATTCGATGCCGTCCTCGACCGAGGAGAGTGCTGCGACCTGGCGCCGCTCGACTTGGTCGAGCGAGGTTTGCAGACGGACCAGGACGTTGTCGACGCCCTGGGCCTTGGCGAACTGGTTCGGCTGCGCCTTGGCGATCAGCGGCGCGCGCGATTCCAGCCGCGCCTCGCGATCCGGCGGCGCCACGAAGATCACGGTGTCGCTGATCGGGGAGGGCTTCGGCGTACCGGATGACGGCGCGGCGTCGGCGCGGCCCTGCGGCTTGATCGATCCGGTTGAGGTCGCATCGGGCATTGCGCCGAGCGCGGTGGCGCGCGATTCCAGCGCCGACTGCCGCTTCATGATCTGGTCGAGCTTTTGGTCGAACTGCTCCTGGTCGAGCAGCTGGCGGCTGGTGGTGCGGTCGACCTTGGCGCGCAGCTCCGAAATGCGGTCCTCATAGGCGTATTGCATCTCGGCCTGGCGCGCGATCAGCCGGGTCAGGACGTCGTCACGGAACGCGAAATAGGTCGCGGTCGCCGCCGACCACATGCCGAGCAGGACCACGGTGCCGACCGCGATCCAGAACACCACCGGTCCGAACCGGACCTGCTTGCCGGCATGGACCAGCGTATAGCCCTCGCCGGAGGCGGCCGCGGCAGTTGCCGGTGCGGCATGCTGGGCCACCGGACGGCGCGCCGGCGACCGGCCATGGTCTTGCGGATGATGGTGTTTCTGGTGATGACCGGACCGGCTCGACATCGGTACTCCCGCGGCCGGTCGGACCAAGCTCCGTACGGCTAATTTGCGGGGCCGATTTGAGCCCGCCATGGTTAATTTTCAGGAAACGGAACCCTCTGGTCAGAGCGATCGGGCGGCCTCCAATACCGCTTCGGCGTGGCCGTCGACCTTCACATGACGCCAGATCCGCGCGACTTTTCCACTGGAATCGACCAGAACCGTGGTGCGAATAATTCCCATGAAGGTCCTGCCATACATGGATTTTTCGCCCCAGGCGCCATACGCCTCCAGCATCTGATGAGCCGGGTCCGAGACCAGCGGCAACGACAGCTGGTGTTTGTCTCGAAATGACTCCTGCGCCTTAACCGTATCGGCGGAAATGCCGACCACCTCGGCACCTGAAGCCACGAACTCATTCTTGAGCCGCGTGAAGTCGATCGCCTCCCTGGTGCAGCCAGGGGTGTCGGCGCGGGGATAGAAGAACAGCACCAGCTTCTTGCCGGCAAAATCCCTCAGTGAAACGCTGCCTCCGCCGTCGCGCGGCAGGTCAAACGCTGGTGCCGCGGCGCCCTCAGCGAGTGTGACGGAGGACGACTTGGTCACGGTCGCGGCCGGCGCAGGCTTTAACGGTTTCGATGCGGCCTTGTGCGAGGCTTTGCCTTGAACACCCGTTGCGGTCTTCGTGGTGGTCTTGGCCTTCGCCTTTGTTGCTTTCTTGGCCGCGGCCTTCTTCGCAACCGTTGTGCGGGTTTTCGTCGCGGACTTCCCAGTGCTTGCGCCTGCGGCGCGCGCAACCTTTGTTGCGACCCGCTTTCCGGTTGTGTTGGAGGATTTCTTGCGCGTTTTCTTGGACATACGCCTTCCTTTCGTCGCTTTCCGAAGCTCAACCATTGGGGTATTGCGGTCTCATTCGCAGCGGCCGGATTCGCATCGGCTGCTGGGCAAGTTTGATGGCCACGGAGTATGGTGACAAGGAATTCGACGCGTTACCCGTCCGCTTGCTGAATTGGCTTTTGATTGGTTGTTTTGGTCCGTTCCAGGGCCATCGGCGAGTAACATGATTAGGCGAGGATAGGCGGCGATGCCGGCAAGGGAGCGCTCGATAACAGTCGACGGGCGCCCCGATGGCGGCGATCAGCTTCGCCGTCAGCACCGAGAGGCAATGGCAAGGAACACGTCGCCGCAGGGTCCAAATCCGCGCGCCGGGACTGACTTCTCGCAATGGGAAGACGACGCCGCGTGGGACGAGCAGGATGAGGCGGCGGGCAACCGTGCGCGGCAATTGCTGGCGCGTTCCAACCCCAACCTGCATCGTTTCACCGATTTCTGTTCCGGCATGCAGCGCTGGCTGCACGGCGAGCGCTGGATCCGTCGCATCGGGCTCGTGCTCGTGGTGCTGGTCGTGATGTTCGCGACCTGCTTCGGCGCATTATGGTGGCGGCTCGGCGCCGGTCCGATCAATCTCGATTTGGCGACACCATGGCTTGCCGCGGCGATCGAGGAGAATATCGGTCACGGCAACACGGTCGAGGTCGGCGGAACGCAAATCGAGCGCGCCGGCCGGGTCAGGATCGCGGTGCGCATCCGTGACATCATCGTCCGCGACCGCGACCACGCGGTCGTTGCCAGCGCGCCGAAAGCCGAAGTGCGCTTGTCGGGAACGGCATTGCTGATGGGCCAGTTGCGGGCGGAGAGCCTCAACCTGGTCGATGCGGAACTGTCGGTGCGCATCACGCCCGACGGCAATGTCACCGTGTCGGCCGGCGACACCGCAAAACCGCTCGCCACCGGCGTTGCATCCAAGCGGGAGGCGGGGCTGCCGCCAACATTCCCGCGGCCGACGACCGCTGCGCCGCCGCCACCGGTTGCCTTGCCTCCAGTTGCCTTGCCTCCGATTGCCTCCGGGCCCTCGGCGTCCGCACCCGATTCGGCCCAGAGTGGGCTGCTCGCCGGCCTCGACTGGCTCGATAGCCTCAGCATGACCGGCCTCGACGGTCAGAACCTCAACGAGATCGGCCTGAAGAACGGCAATCTCGTCGTCGACGACCAGCAGCGCGGCAACAAATGGAGCTTTGAGAATATCAGCCTGAGCCTGCGGCGCCCGAGCGGCGGCGGGGTTGCGCTCAGCTTCGGCGAGGACGGCGCAAAGCCCTGGTCGGTCCGTGTCCTGGTTGGACCGCAGCAGAACGGCGTGCGCTCGGTCGACATCAAGGCCGACAAGGTCTCCACCCGCAACATCCTGCTCGCGATGCGGACCAAGGATCTCACCTACACCGCCGACCTGCCGCTGTCGGGCGAGATGAAGGGCGAGCTCGGCCGCGACGGCCTGCCGACCTATTTTCGCGGCAAGGTCAATGTCGGCGCCGGCAACATCATCGACACCGACACGCCCGACTACCCGATGCCGGTCGATTCGGCCGAGATGAGCGTCGAGTGGGATTCGGGGCGCCGCGTGCTGCTGGCGCCGATCAAGATCGTCTCGGGCGCCAACCGCATCACGCTGCTCGGCCATCTCGAGCCGCCGAACGACAACGTCACCGACTGGCAGGCGGGCCTGTCGGGGGGGCACCATCGTGCTGGCCGGCGCCGATAAGAATGAACCGCCGCTGATCTTCAATCGCATCAACGTCGGCTTCCGGTTCGACACCGAGAAGAAGCGGGTGCTGCTGACCCAGGCCGACATCTCCAATGGCGAGATCGGCGTCGCCGGCACCGGCAGCATCGACTATTCCGGCGAGCCGCGGTTGCAACTCGGCTTCGCCGGCACCCCGATGTCGGCCTCCGCGCTGAAGCGGATGTGGCCGATCATCATCGTGCCCGAGGTGCGTGAATGGGTGCTCGAGCGGATCGACCGCGGCACGCTCCAGCGCATCGATGTCGGCGTCAATTCGCCGGTACATAATCTGTCGCGCAAGGGACCACCGATCCCGGATGACGGTCTCTCGGTCAACATCGTCGCCTCGGGTGTCACGGTGCGCCCGGTGGATCAGATGCCCGCAGTGCATGATGCGGATCTGAAAGCCAGGGTCACCGGCCGCACCGCGACGGTGACCATCAACCAGGGCATCGCCGACACGCCGGCAGGCCGCAAGATCACGCTGTCGGATTTCAGCTTCGAGGTGCCGGACATGGCACCGAAGCCGTCGCCGTCGAAGGTCAAGTTCCGGGTTGACTGTCCGGTGCCGGCCGCCGCCGAGATCCTCGCATCCGATCGGCTCAGCGATCTCTCCGGTCCGCCGATTGATCCCAACGCCAGCAAGGGCAACGTCACGGCCACGATCAATCTCGGCATGCCGGTGACGGGCGGACTGACCAAGGCCGACACGCAATATTCCGTCACCGCCGATATCTCCGGCGTTGCCGTCGACAAGCTGGTCATGAACCAGAAGCTCGAGGCCAACACGCTGAAGGTGATTGCGAGCAACGCCGGCTTCCAGGTCAAGGGCGACGTCAAGATCAACGGGCAGGCGGCCTCGCTCGACTACCGCAAGCCGGCCGACGGTGATGCCGACGTCAAGCTGCAGGCAACGCTGGATGACGCGAGCCGCGCGCGCCTCGGGCTTGATCTCGGCCCCGCAGTGTCGGGCGCGATCCCGATCAAGCTGAGCGGCAAGATCGGCAGCGGCGACAATCCCACCACCAAGATGGGCGTCGAGGCCGACCTGACCCAGCTCAAGCTCGACAACATCCTGCCCGGATGGGTCAAGGCGCAGGGCAGGGCCGGCAAGGCGACTTTCAACGTGGTGCCGAAGGGGCAGTCGACGCGGTTCGAGGATATCTCGATCGAAGGCAGCGGCGTCTCGATCAAGGGCGCGCTCGAGGTCGACCAGAACGGCGACCTGATGAATGCGAACTTCCCGACCTATGCGCCGTCGGACGGCGACAAGACATCGCTGCGGGCCGATCGCGGTCCCGACGGCGTAATCAAGGTGACGATGCGCGGCGACGTGTTCGATGGCCGCGGCTTCCTGAAATCGGCGATCTCCGGCCGCGATAGCGATCCCAAAAGCAAGACCAAGACCACCGATTTCGATGTCGATCTGAAGCTCGGCGCGGTGGCCGGGTTCAACGGCGAGGCGCTGCGCGGCGTCGACGCCAAGATTTCGCGCCGCAACGGGTTCTTCAAGGCGTTCACGCTGAGCGGCAGGGTCGGCCGCGATACTCCCGTCAGCGTCGATATGCGCGGCCGCCAGCAGGGCCGCGAGGTGATCTACCTGCAAACCGGCGACGCCGGCGCGTTCCTGCGCTTCATCGACACCTATTCGAAGGTGGTCGGCGGCCAGCTCACGCTGGCGATGGAGCCGCCAATCCCCGAGCCGAGCCCGAGGGAAGGCCTCATCAACATCACCGGCTTCTCGGTGAAGGGCGAAACCCAGCTCGACCGCGCCGTCGCCGGCGGGCCGGTTAGCACCCAGAACGGCATCGGGTTCGACGCGCTGCGCGCCGAGTTCACGCGCCAGAGCGGCCAGCTTTCGATCCGCAACGGCGTGGTCAAGGGACCGAGCATCGGCGCGACGATCGAAGGCAACATCGACTATGTCGGCAACCAGGTGCGGATGAACGGCACCTTCATTCCGATGTACGGGCTGAACAACATGTTCGGCCAGATCCCGTTCTTCGGGATTTTCCTCGGCGCCGGCAGCAATGAAGGCCTGATCGGCGTGACCTATGAAGTGGTCGGCACGCCGAGCCAGCCGGTGCTGCGCGTGAACCCGATCTCGGCACTGGCGCCCGGCCTGACGCGAAAGATCTTCGAGTTCAAGCAGTACGGCCCCAACGATCTGCCGACGACGAACAATTAGGACACGCGCTCATCAACGTCCGCTGCAGGTGGAGATCGCACGCTCGCTCTCGCCGTCGTTTTCGACCCGAAGCGGATTTGGCTTCAGTCGCTTCGCATCTTTCGTTTCGAACGATGGCTTCCGGCAAAACTACATCTTGGCGGCACACCGCCGATTTCGGGGTGAACAGTGCAGCCCTGCAGTAATTCGGGGCCAAGCCACCTCGCACACGCAGTTGCAGTCGCGTTCTCAAATGAGCCGCCGTAGATCACGTACACGTCCTGTCGGCCGATCTCTCGGGGCAAAGATTGGTGCCGTCTCAGACGGTACAATCGACGTTCGGTAAGCTGCCGGGCCTCCTGTCGTCCGCCGCCTACCAATATGCGCTTGACCATGGTCGACAGGCTGTTGCTCTAGCGCCTGCGCCCCGGCCCCGAAGGGCCGGGATTTGCACCGGTGCTAGTAGCAGGGTGGATAGGGATAGTAACCGCAGCGATAAGCGCGCGATGCGCCATAGGCGGCGGCTCCGACGGCAGCAGCTCCGACGCCGACGGCAACCCCCCGGCGTACTGCTGCACCGCGGTAAGCACCACCGTGGTAGACGCCGCCGCGGTGAACGCCCGCGCGACCAACCCCGCCGCGATATGCGGAGGCCTCAGTTGAAATGGTCGCAATGCATCCGATGCCAATGATGATGGATGCTGCGACCGAAATAATACTTCGACGTGACATTATTGATCTCCTTCAGTTTACCATGAGAGCGTCTGGCGGCCCGTTTGAGGCAAAAGGAACACGGCCCCGCCAAAGACTTTTTGTGACGGGTTGCCGTGCTCAACGAGGCCTGGACGGGGTGATCGGGGCCCCTAACACAATCGCCGGAACGGCTCCCGCTTGTGCCGTTCGGCAAATGCTTATTGAAATGCTAGGCCTCTGTTTTTGGAGCATATTGATTCAGAACAAGCGCTCGCACTAATGAGCACCATTCCCGCATCGAGTATGATCAGCCTTCTCGGTCAATGTTCCGCGCGAGGACGATCGGGAGCGAGCTTCCGATAAGAGAAAGCCGTCAGCCTTGGGGAAGCTGACGGCTCCAGGGTGGGGATGCGTAGGGGGTCTACGCATTGTCTGTTTAGACCCTTGGCGGCCGCTTCTGTTGACGGAGATCAAACCCGTAACCAATGAAAAACTTTGGTGAAGCTGTGTGCCAAACGTCCGCCTCGGGCACAAAAGCAGACATGGTGCGTTTAGGCGGCAATGTCAGCAATGGGCCGACGTCCTATCAGTCGCTACGACTCTGGCGGCTTCAAAATCCAAACGTTTGTTCTCGCGTGCCCATGTGGCGTCCAGCGCTCCCGCGAGATCGATAGGTGCTATTTCGGCTTGGAATGCTCCTGAATTGACTTCAGATAGCTGACGACCTCCTCAGCATCCTCCTTGTTGAAGCGGAAGGTCGGCATGGAGGGGTGAATGCTGCTATAGCCGTCCTGCAGTCGTTGCAAGAAGTCGCTGTCGTAGAGTTTGGTTTCACTAAAGCTGCGAAAGGGTGGTGCCAGCCTGTTCGGGCTCGCGCCGGTCCTGCCAATGGCATGACAGCCGGCGCATAGCTTTTGCAACATGTCTTTGCCCCTCCGTTGCTCCTCAGCTCGCGCGTGGGCGAAGGCGTTCCACAAGAGACCTATCGTCAGTATCAGCAAGAAACGCTTCATCGCAGTCTTTCCACCGTTTTGTCGCATCATCCTGTCATCCCAGCATCGCGAGGTTCTCAGCGAGGCTCCCGCTGCGGCCGCGAGAGAAGATCTAGGCATATTTTGCCAGACGCGCCGAGTCACTCCGGAGAATTCCCTAAGCTCCATCGGCGGTCGATCACTTTGGTGCCTTTTGCATGCGCCTACGTTGGCTTTCGGCCGCCTAAACTGGCGGCTTCTCCATATCTTGCCAAGCTTGGGTTTGCCGCAGTCAGCGCCGCAGCGCCGGTACCACCAGGAACGGGATCAGGCCGAGGACGACATTGACGAGCGCGAAGGCGATCAGCGGATTGTAGCTGTGGGTCCAGTGATGGATCAGGCCGCCGCCCCAGGAGCCATGGCCAGAGCCGAGAGCCCAGGGCGCTGCCGATCATGATGGCGCGGTGGGTCGTGCCGATGCGCCGACGTGAGATGCCGCGGTGGACATGCGGTCGATTGTCGCACGCCCGTAACAGTCCGCCCGCAGATTGCGCGCGCCGGCCGCCGACATGGCGGGCGGCTACGCGCCCCTCGTTTTCTGAGAAAATCTTACATTGGGAGAAAAGCAATGATCGCCAAAGGATTGCGCCCGGCTGTGGGGCTTCCGCTGTCTCGGCCGGTTTTTGCGTTGACGCTGCTCGCCTCCACGGCGCTGGCCAGCAGTCTTGCGCACGCCGACGGCGATGAGGTGCATTTCCGGCCGGGTCACCTGTTGTTGAGCCGTGCGGTGTTCGTCAACAACGCCGTCACCATCACGCCCGGCGTCACACAATTGCCGCCGAACTGCGTGTCGCCCAATTGCGTGACCGCCACCGCGGACGGCACCTATCCGACGGCGTTCAACAACGACGGTGTCGACGGCTCGTTCGGCCTGACTGCGAAGATCCTGCTCGACGAACTGCGTCTCGACGGCAGACATGTGCAGTCGCTCGAGGTGCCGAACAGCGCCCAGCCCGGCGTGTCCCAAAACAAGGACCAGATGGTCACCAGCTTCTCGTCAAAATCCGAGCTGGCGCTCAATCTGTCGCTCGATCATCGCAGCGTGACCTTCATGGGGCTATCTCGCTCCGATCGGCGCCATCGACGTGTCGAACTCCAACACCCCTGACGTCATCGATCCGACCAATCCGGTGCCCGGCACCTATTATCGCCTGGTCGCTGAAGTCGACGAGAATGGTCGCTTCCACTTCACCAAGGTGAACGGCTATAGCGGCAACAACGGCCGCGCTGCGATCTTCAACGATCGGCATGGTGCCGGTGTGTTCTACACCGCCGGCAACGCGGGCAATGGCGGCAACCCGCAGCCTGCGGGCGTCATCACGGGCGCCGGCATGCAGATCGCGAGAGAGGCCGACGCGCCGCTCGTGCGGCAGGCGGACCCGGGCGGACCTTTCCCGCTCGGCAGCTTCAACATCACCGAACTCGGCCAGAAGGCCGACAAGATCGGCAAGGACACCAATTTCCGCGGCCTCACCGTGTTCAACAACGTGATCTACACGACCAAGGGCAGCGGCGGGAACGGAATCAACACGGTGTACTTCATCGACACCACCGGCAACGCTACCAACGGCAGCCCGAAGGCGTGTCCGAACGGCGTCGGCCTGCCGGCTCCGTCTGCGTCGCTGCCGACGACGCAGATCTTCTACGATGGCTCGAAGTTGGCGGGGCAGGGCGTCACGCCGTATAACATGTGCGTGCTGAGTGGTTTCCCGACTGCGCTCAAGAGCACGACCTCGTTCCCCTTCGGCATCTGGTTCGCCGACGCGAACACACTCTACGTCGCCGACGAAGGCAACGGCACCGCGACATCGAACGGCTATACCGCTGCCAAGGCGCAGACATCAGCCGGATTGCAGAAGTGGGTGTTCGACAGCAACGCCGGCGCGTGGAAGCAGGTCTACACCTTGCAGGCGGGACTTGACCTCGGCGTCCCCTACACGGTGCAGGGCTATCCGACCGGCAACAACGCCGCGACCGGCAAGCCGTGGTCGCCGGCGACCGACGGCCTGCGCAACATCACCGGCCGCGTCAATCGCGACGGCAGCGTGTCGATCTGGGCGATGACCTCCACGGTGAGCGGCAGCGGCGACCAGGGTGCTGATCCGAACAAGCTCGTGATGATCACCGACAAGCTGTCCGCGGCCACGCTGCCGGCCGGCGAGCGCTTTGTCACGCTGCGTACCGCGAATGCCGGCGAGGCGCTGCGTGGCGTGTCGTTCACGCCGGGCACCGGCGATGGCCGGGAGGAGGCCCATGACCGCGGCTCCTGCGGCCGTGACCACCGCAGCGACGATTGCCGCGACACCGATTGAACGAAAGACGTCACAGCCTTCGGCCTCTCTCCACGTGCCTGTGGGGAGAGGCCGCCGACCATGCCAAATCATCGCGGCGCGGGCGATGGCTCTCCTGGAAAGCGAACCCCGAAGCGCTGGATCAGACCGGGGACGCTGCTCATATCCATGTCGAGTGCATAGCGCGCGCAGAGCGTCGCCAGCCGCTGCGGATCAGGGGGACCGTTGCTCAACTCTGCTCCGAGCTCACGGAAATAGGTCTCGAAGCCGGCCGGTGAAATGATCTCCAATACGCGGGCGGGCGTGTCCCCGGCATTCCAGAACGTGTGCCACTGCTCGCGCGGCTTGAAGATCAGGTCTCCCGGATTGCCGATCGCGACGGTATCGCCGAGCAACGCCCCGATGCGGCCCTCGAGGACGAAGCTGTACTCGTCCTCGTGATGATGCCGGTGCATGGGCGCTGCCAAAACGCGCGGCTGCATCGGATGTTCGACGAGGGCGAAGCGCCCACCGGCGTCGTCCTCTTCAATCATGAATCGGGCGCTGGTACCGCCGAGAATTGCGAGATGACCATCTTGCGGGCCGAGTATTCGCGGCGATGCCATGTTGTCCTTCCTGGAGGGATCCGGATTCGTCGGCATGTCCATCGCTCCGGTTGTCGGCTCCTGCGATGCCGGCCGTGATGCCAAACGCGCGTGGCGTCATTCTCGTCGCCGTCTCGGCTTCCCGCTAGGGCCGGCCTTGCGGCGGAGGCGGTAGCGCGCCAATCTGATGAAGCAGCGCGAACCGGTCGGGCACGCCCCAATGTTCGACGAGCCTGCCGTCGGCAAATCGGCAGATGTCCATGACATCGATGGAAACAGGTTTTCCCGAGCGCGGGTCGACGCCCGTTGCCTTGCTTCGCGCCCACACCGTATCGCGCGTTTCCACGATCGCCTCGATCGTGAGCTTCAAGTCCCTGATGCTGCGCCGCGCGTCCTCGATTTGCCCTTTCAGGATTTGCGGGCCGGGAATATCGGTTTTCGACAGGTACTCATGTTCGATCAGCGTCTCGGCGCAGACCTCGTCCGCGACCGTCAGATCCCCCTGAGAAAAGCCACGCTCGACGATGGCTTTGAAGCGCTCCAGGTTGGTCGACATGTCCGTTGCTCCGGTTCTCGGGCCGGTGACCGTGATGCCGGCCGCAACGACGCCGAATTCGCTTCGCGTCATCCTCTCCGCCATGTTGGCCTCCTGCGAGGGCACACCTTGCGGACTCGCTAGCGAAAGCGCTTGTAAATTTTGGTCATCAGCCTGGGAAAAAGACATTCTCCCAGTCGCCGATGAGGCTGCTCGGCGGTAAGCCGGCGAAAGCGTGGCATTCGCGGATGAAATGGGCCTGATCGAAATAGCCGAGTTCGTGGACAATGTCGGTCCAGGACCGGTTCGGGGCATCACGGCGGGCGACCAGCGCCCTGTCGAACCGGATCGTTCGCGCAAACAGCTTTGGCGTCATTCCGACCTGCGTCGCGAAACGACGCTGGAACTGGCTGGTGCTGAGGCCGGAATTTGCAATGAGGTCCTCGATCCGCGTACGGCCCCGGACGGCGATCATCCGGCGTGATGTGGCGGCGATCGTGCAGTCGGGGCCGCGCTTCTCGAGCATCGCCTCGACCCAGCGTTCGACCGCGGCGACGCGCAGATCGAAGTCCGGCGCCATGCGCACGGCATCGCCGAGTGACGTGGCGGATTTGCCGAGAACGTCCGAGGCTGCCGGATCCTGGTTGACCAAAGTGGTCATGTCGATCCCAACCAACCGGTTCAAGCCGGTCGGTTGAAAGAGAATGTTGAAGACATGGACTGAGCCTGACAGGCAGACATGCGCGCGACGATAGGTCTGCGGTCCAACCACACCCACATCTGGCGTCGTGCTGAGCTGGCCGCCGTCGATGCGCACGCGATATGGTTCAGCCAGATGGATATCCAGGATCTGATGCGGCCGCGCGGCGACCGGCCAGCCCAGCACGGCGTTCCCCAATTCCACGCGCCTTTCCTCGAACGAGCGCAGGACGCCGCGAAGTTGGGGATGGGGTAGCGCCCGCTTGATATCCATCGAGGACCTCGGCGGCGGAAGCCTAGATCGACCCGGGACTTGCGACAATATCTGTCTTGTCGGCGCAAAGCGTATGCCCCGGACGGAGCGCTAGCGCCGCAGCGCCGGCACCACCAGGAACGGGATCAGGCCGAGCACCACGTTGACCAGCGCGAAGGCGATCAGCGGATTGTAGCTGTGGGTCCAGTCGTGGATCAGGCCGCCGCCCCAGGAGCCGAGCGCGGAGCCGAGGCCGCTGCCGATCATGATCGTCCCGTAGATCGTACCGACGCGCTCGCCGCGGAAGATTTTCAGCGCGGTCGCGGTGATCAGCGGGCCGCGCGAGCCGATCATGCTGCCGAAGCAGATCACAAAGCCGGTCAGCAGCCAGTAGTTCGGATACCACTGCAACAGCCAGAGCAGGATGATGCCGACGATCGAGACGCCGTAGCTGAACAGCACGCTGGGACGGCGGCCGATGATACCGTCGAGCGTGGACACGCCGAGCATGCCGACGAACAGCGCGACGCCGGAGAAGCCCCAGGCGGTGGCGGCCTGTAGCGGCGGGAAGCCGACATCGATCAGGTAGGCGACGATCTGCGCCGTCAGCGCATACATCGCAATCGCGGTGAAGAAGAAGGTCGAGAACAGCGCCCAGAAGGCATGGTGGCGCATCGCGGCCAGCAGCGTCCAGCCTTGTTCGGCGAGGCCGGCTTGAGCCTTCTTCACGATGTGTGGCGATCCGCCGGCGAGCAGCCGCCACGGCAGGAAGACCAGCGGGACAAGCAGGCCGAGCGCACTGACGCCGAACACCTGATAGGCCTCGCGCCAGCCGATGCGGTCGATCAGCACCTGCGACAGCGGCAGCAGCACCAAGAGGCCGGCGCCGGTCGCCGAATACATCACGGCCATGGCGGTCGGCAGCTTTGGCCCGAACCAGCGGCCGAGCAGGATCGAGTTCGAGACGTTGCCGATCAGCGCGGTGCCGAAGCCGACGCAGAGGCCGACGCTGAGCTGGAATTGCCAGAGCTGCTGCGCGCGCGAGGCGATCAGGAATGCGCAGCCGAGCAGCGACAGGCCAAGCGCATAGACCACGCGCGGACCGGAGCGGTCGAACAGGCGCCCGACCAGGGGCGCGGTGAGGCCGCTGGCGAGCCAGGTCAGCGAATAGACCGACACGACAGAGGCGCGGTCCCAGCCGAAGTTTTCCGAGATCGGTTTGAGGAAGACCGTGAAGCTGTCGCTGAGACCGCGCCCGAGCACCGACAGCACGAAGCAGAGCGCGAGCACGTTCAGCGCGACGCGCGACTGTTTCGCCGGCGTTGCAAGCGTGTCGTTCGGAGGCGTGTTCTGGTCCATCGGAAAGATGGGAGCGCGCTTTCCGCACTCCCTACAACCGACAAATGCGAATGCGCCTATGCAGGCTTCAGCAGGACGTGCCGCTTCTTGCCGAGCGACAGCTTGACGACGCCTTCCGGCGTGAGATTGGCCGGCGTCAGCAGCATCTTCTCGTCGGTGACGGCAGCGTCGTTGACGCGCAGGCCGCCGCCCTTGATCTGACGGCGCGCTTCGCCGTTGGAGGCGACGAGCTCGGCCTTGACGAAGGCGGCCAGCACGCCGACGCCGGCTTCAAATTCGCCGCGCGGAATTTCCACCGTCGGCAGGGTTTCGGCCAGCGCTCCTTCCTCGAAGGTGCGGCGCGCGGTCTCGGCGGCTTCATTGGCCGCGTCGCGGCCATGGAGCAGGGCGGTGGCCTCGGTCGCCAACACCTTCTTGGCTTCGTTGATCTCGCTGCCACCGAGCGCCGCGAGCCTGCCGATCTCGCTCATCGGCAGGATCGTGAACAGCTTGAGGAATTTGACGACGTCGGCGTCTTCGACGTTACGCCAGTACTGCCAGAAGTCGTACGGCGAGAACTGGTCGGCGTTGAGCCACACCGCGCCCTTGGCGGTCTTGCCCATCTTGTCGCCGGAGGCGGTGGTCAGCAACGGCGTGGTCAGTGCGAACAGTTGCGGCGAGCCCATGCGGCGGCCGAGATCGACGCCATTGACGATGTTGCCCCACTGGTCGGAGCCGCCCATCTGCAGCCGGCAGCCGGCGCGGCGCGACAGCTCGACGAAGTCGTAGGCCTGGCAGACCATGTAGTTGAATTCGATGAAGCTCATCTCCTGCTCGCGCTCGAGCCGGAGCCGCACCGAATCCATCGTCAGCATGCGGTTGACCGAGAAGTGCCGGCCGATGTCGCGCAGCATCTCGATCCAGTTCAGCTTGGTCAGCCACTCGGCGTTGTCCAGCATGATGGCGTCGGAAGGCCCATTGCCATAGCGCAGCACCTTGGCGAACACGCCGCGGATCGAGGCCTTGTTGGCTTCAATCTCCGCGACCGTGCGCATCGCGCGCGTCTCGTCCTTGCCGGAGGGGTCGCCGACCATCGTGGTGCCGCCGCCCATCAATGTTATCGGCTTGTTGCCGCTCTGTTGCAGCCAGTACAGCATCATCATGGTGAGGAAGTTGCCGATGTGCAGCGACGGCGCGGTGCAGTCATAGCCGACATAGGCGGTCGCCTCGCCCTTCGCGGCAAGCGCGTCGAGGCCCTCGAAATCGGAGCACTGGTGGACGAAGCCGCGTTCCTGTAGAGTGTTCAGGAAATCCGATTTAAATGCAGTCATTTGTCGGCGAGCCAGATCATTCTTGTTTTACGGTTTTTGCATCTATTTGCGGAACCTTGATGCTTGAGGCTGCCGCAGGCGGACGCGCAGTGGCATTATAGGATGTACTTGTTTGAGACAAGCCGGGGGTTCCCGGCTGGGGCGCTTCCACAATGATGTTAACGGCACTCGGTCTGATGAGCGGGACCTCGCTCGACGGGGTCGACGTGGCACTGATCGAGACCGACGGCCGCCAGATCAAGGCCTTCGGGCCGACGGGCTATCGCCCCTATACCGACAGCGAGCGCAGCCTGCTGCGCCAGGCGCTCACCGAGGCCGTCCATCTGACACAGCGCGACGCCCGGCCGGGGATCTTGCGGCAGGCCGAGCAGGCCGTCACTTCAGCCCATGCCGAGGCGGTCGCCAGCTTCATGGCGCAGACCCGGATCTCCGCCCAGGACATCGACATCGTCGGGTTCCATGGCCAGACCGTGCTGCATCGCCCCGAGCGGAGGTTGACGGTCCAGATCGGCGATGCCCTGGCGCTCGCCAAAGCGATCCACATTCCGGTGATGCATGATTTCCGCGCCGCCGACGTCGAGGCCGGCGGGCAGGGTGCTCCGCTCGTGCCGGTCTACCACCGTGCGCTGGCGCAATCGCTGAATCGCGAGGGGCCGACCGTCGTGGTCAATATCGGCGGCGTCTCCAACATCACCTATATCGACGGCACCGATACGCTGGTCGCCTGCGACACCGGGCCCGGCAATGCGCTGCTCGACGACTTCATGTTCCGCCAGATGCATCAGCCGTTCGACACCGCCGGCAAGTTCGCGGCGCTCGGCAAACCGGACGAAGCCTGGATCGCACAGGCGCTCAAGCTGCCGTTCTTCGCGCTGCCACCGCCGAAATCGCTCGACCGCAACGACTTCGCCGGCCTGAAGCTCGGTGCCGTGGCGCCGGCCGATGGCGCGGCGACGCTGACCGCTTTCACGGCTGCCGCGATCGCCCGCGTCGTGCCGCTGCTGCCGAAACGGCCGAAGAGCTGGATCATCTGCGGCGGCGGCGCCTCCAACCTCACGATGATGCGGATGCTGCGCGAGCGCCTGGCGCCGGCAACCGTCGAACCCGCCGAGGCGCTTGGCTGGGCGGCGGACGCGATCGAGGCGCAGGCCTTCGGCTTCCTTGCGGCGCGCGGCATGAAGGGGCTGCCGCTGAGCTACCCCGCCACCACGGGGGTGCCGATCCCGATGACCGGGGGCATCATCGCGCGACCGTGATTTAGATGCAAATGCATCTACCTTGACAGTTCCATGCCGCAGCATTTAATTCGATGCAGTTGCATTGAACGCGAGGTTCGTCATGGCCGCCCTGAAGCTGATCAGCCACAAGCTCTGCCCCTATGTGCAACGCGCGGTGATCGCGCTGCACGAGAAGGGCGTGCCGTTCGAGCGGATCGACATCGATCTCGCCAACAAGCCGGACTGGTTCCTGAAGATCTCGCCGCTCGGCAAGGTGCCGGTGCTGGTCGTGACCGGCGACGACGGCAAGGAGGTCGCGCTGTTCGAGAGCAACGTGATCTGCGAGTACATCGAGGAGACGCAAGGCGGCGCGAAGCTGCATCCCGAGAACGCGCTGACGCGCGCCGAGCATCGCGCCTGGATTGAGTTCGGCTCGGCCATTCTCGGCGACCTCTGGGGGCTCGAGACTGCGACCGATGCCGCGACCTTCGAGAGCAAGCGGCAGGCGGTCGCCGCAAAGTTCGCGCGCGTGGAGGCTGCGCTCGGCGCGGGTCCGTTCTTCGCGGGCGACAGGTTCAGCCTGGTGGATGCGGTGTTCGCGCCGGTCTTCCGCTACTTCGATCTGTTCGACCAGCTGACCGATCTCGCCGTTTTCACCCACACGCCAAAACTTCGCGCCTGGCGCAGTGCCCTGGCGCAGCGGCCGAGCGTGCGCAGCGCCGTTTCACCTGATTATCCCGCGCTGCTGCATGCGTTCCTGGTCGGCCACCGCGCGCACATGCTGAAGCTTGCCGCGTAAGCCATGTCGCACTCCATTGCCTGGATCGCGCTGGTCATCGCCGGTCTTCTCGACGTTGGCTGGGCCATCTCGATGAAATATGCCGAAGGCTATACGCGCCTCGGCTGGACGTTGGTCTCGCTCGCACTGCTCGCCGCGTTCGTGTTCCTGCTCGGGCGCGCGTTGCAGGTACTCGGCGTCGGCGTCGCCTACACGATATGGACCGGCATCGGCGCGGTCGGCACGCTGACCATGGGCGTGTTGCTGTTCAACGAAGCCTTGAACCCGATGAAGGTCGCCGGGATCGCACTGGTGCTGGTCGGCATCGCCGCACTGAAATTCGCGCCGGAGTAGGTTTCGTAGCCCGGATGGAGCGAAATCCGGGGCAGGTCTAACCGCGGAGGCAGTGGTCCCGGATTTGGCGGAGCCTGTCATCGGGCGCGCGTTCGCGCGACCCGTTGGCTCCATCCGGGCTACAAGAGCGGTGTCGCTCAGCGCACGTTGGCGAGGCGCATGTCCAGATAGCCGGTCACCGTCTCCATCAGCGGCTCTAGCTTGCCGTCGAAGAAGTGGTTGGCGCCGGGGATGACCTGCTGGTCGATCACGATGCCCTTCTGCGTCTTCAGCTTCTCGACCAGCGTGTTGACGTCCTTGGGCGGCACCACGGCATCCTTGTCGCCGTGTACGATCAGGCCCGACGACGGGCAGGGCGCGAGAAACGAGAAGTCGTAGAGATTGGCTGGTGGCGCGATCGAGATGAATCCCTCGACCTCCGGCCGGCGCATCAGAAGCTGCATGCCGATCCATGCGCCGAACGAGAAACCCGCAACCCAGCAAGCGCGCGCCTCCGGATTGATCGCCTGCGCCCAGTCGAGCGCGCTCGCGGCATCGGACAATTCGCCGGTGCCGTGATCGAACGAGCCCTGGCTGCGGCCGACGCCACGGAAGTTGAAGCGCAGCACCGAGAAGCCGCGATGCGCGAACGCGTAGTAGCACTGGTAGACGATCTGGTGGTTCATCGTGCCGTGGAACTGCGGATGCGGATGCAGGATCATCGCAATCGGCGCGTTCTTCTGCTTGGCCGGGTGATAGCGGCCCTCGAGACGGCCAGCAGGGCCGGTGAAAATGACTTCAGGCATTGTGTTCCCTTGATTGACGCGTTCCCTTGATTGACGTCGATCAATCAACCGGTTGGAGCCATCTTCGGCGACGGGCGCGAGCAGAGCGGCTCATGATGAAATCAGCGCAGGCGCCGCCGGGCGGCACGCTGGAAGGCCTTCTAGCATGACGCAAGGGGCAAAAATCAAGGAAATTGTGCCGCTTGGCAGAGGCTAATCCGCTCCGTGACGCGTGCGCAGCCGGCGCGTCGGCGGCGACCCGGATCAACACGCCGAATTGCTCGTTGGCTACCTGAAGTTTTAGTTTGTCATATTGCTATCGCGCGCGGCGCGCAGGCAGATGTCTTGCCAGGCAACACGATGGAACTCCCGGCCGAGCGTGAAAAATCTCCCGCATTGGTGACTCTGATCTGGTCTCGCTGCCCGACTGTCGTTATGTCGCAATGGAAGGCCGCAACCACGGTGGTTGCCGCGGACAAGCTCGATGGCCGATCGCGTCTATCTCGACTGGAATGCCACAACGCCACTTCGCCAGGAGGCAAAGGCGGCGATGGCTGCTGCATGGGAATTGAGCGGCAATCCGTCCTCGGTGCACAGCGAGGGACGCCGCGCGCGCCGGCTGGTCGAGGATGCCCGCAATGCGGTGGCGAATGCGGTCGGCGGCCGGCCGCAGGACGTCGTGTTTCTCTCCGGCGGGACCGAAGCCAATGCGCTCGCATTGACGCCGGGATTGCGCCGCGGTGCAGGCGCGCCGGTCAACCGGCTCCTGGTGTCCGCGATCGAGCATGCGTCTGTCCTCGCGGGCGGACGGTTCGCGCGTGAGGCCACCCTCGCGATCAATGTCACGCGCGCCGGGGTGATCGATCTCGATCATCTGCGTGCGCTGCTGGCCGACGGTGCGACCGCATTGGTCTCGGTGATGCTGGCGAACAACGAGACCGGCGCCATCCAGCCGGTGGCTGACGTCGCCGAGATCGTCCACGCGGCCGGTGGCCTGCTGCATGTCGACGCGATCCAGGCGTTCGGCAAGATCCCGTTCGATCTCGCCTCGACCCGGGCCGATCTGGTGACGCTGTCGGCGCACAAGATCGGTGGACCGAAGGGCGCAGGCGCACTGGTGCTTGCCGAAGGCGTCGAAGGACTGGAGGCGTTCCTGCGCGGCGGCGGGCAGGAGCTCGGACGACGGGCAGGGACCGAGAACGTCGCAGGGATTGCCGGCTTTGGTGCGGCCGCGAAGGCCGCGATGGTGGCGCTGAAGGCCGACGCCGCCGGCGTCAGGGGACTGCGCGACCGGCTCGAGCACGGGCTGCGGCAGACGCCGGACGTGGTGGTCTTCTCCGATAACGTAGAGCGGTTGCCGAATACCGTTCTGTTCACGGCGCCCGGCATGAAGGCCGAAACGGCGGTCATCGGATTCGACCTGGCGGGGGTCGCGGTGTCTTCCGGTTCCGCTTGCTCGTCGGGCAAGGTCCAGCCGTCCCACGTCCTGGAGGCAATGAGATACCGTCCAGAGGTGTCCCAAGGAGCGGTGCGGCTCAGTCTTGGCTGGTCTACCACGGAGACAGACGTGGATTTGGCCCTCAAGGCTTGGCGAAAGCTCGCCGATACCTTAGTTAAGGGAGAGCGACGAAACACAGCTTGAACAGTTCTAAGCGGGTGATTTCGTCTTCAAAGCATCGTAAGAGACTTCGGAACTTGAGATCCACCGCGGTCCTTGAAACCGCGAGCGGAGGATTGAATGCCTGCTGTACAAGAGACGGTCGAGCGCGTCCGGCGCATCGACGTCGACCAGTATCGTTATGGATTTGAGACGCTGATCGAGTCCGACAAGGCCCCGAAAGGCCTGTCGGAAGACACCGTCCGCTTCATCTCTGCAAAGAAGAATGAACCGGCCTGGATGCTGGAATGGCGTCTGGAGGCGTATCGCCGCTGGCTGACCATGACCGAGCCGACCTGGGCGCGCGTCAACTATCCGAAGATCGACTATCAGGATCTTTATTATTATTCGGCGCCGAAGCCGAAGAAAACGCTGTCCTCGATCGACGAGATCGATCCGGAAATTCTCAAGACCTATGAGAAGCTCGGCATCCCGCTCCGCGAAGTCGCCGTTCTCGAGGGCGTCGAGCCGCCGCCCGGCGGCCCGCCGTCGGCCAATCGCAAGATCGCGGTCGATGCCGTGTTCGATTCGGTGTCGGTCGCAACCACCTTCCAGAAGGAGCTGAAGGCCGCCGGCGTGATCTTCATGCCGATCTCGGAGGCGATCCGCGAGCATCCCGAGCTGGTGCAGAAATATCTCGGCACCGTGGTGCCGACCTCGGACAATTACTTCGCTACGCTGAACTCGGCGGTGTTCTCCGACGGCTCGTTCGTCTACGTGCCGCCGGGCGTGCGCTGCCCGATGGAGTTGTCGACCTATTTCCGCATCAACGAGCGCAACACCGGCCAGTTCGAGCGCACGCTGATCATCGCCGACAAGGGCTCCTACGTCTCCTATCTCGAAGGCTGCACCGCGCCGCAGCGCGACGAGAACCAGCTGCACGCCGCCGTGGTCGAGCTCGTCACGCTCGATGACGCCGAGATCAAGTATTCGACGGTGCAGAACTGGTACCCCGGCAATTCGGAAGGCAAGGGCGGCATCTACAATTTCGTCACCAAGCGTGGCGACTGCCGCGGCCGGAATTCCAAAATCTCCTGGACCCAGGTCGAGACCGGTTCGGCGATCACCTGGAAGTATCCGAGCTGCATCCTGCGCGGCGACAATTCGAGCGGCGAGTTCTACTCGATCGCGATCTCGAACGGCTTCCAGCAGGTCGATAGCGGCACCAAGATGATCCACCTCGGCAAGAACACGTCGAGCCGGATCATCTCCAAGGGCATCGCCGCCGGCAAGTCGCAGAACACCTATCGCGGCCTCGTCAGCGCGCACCGCAAAGCCACCGGCGCGCGCAACTACACCGCCTGCGACTCGCTGCTGATCGGCGACAAATGCGGCGCGCACACCGTGCCCTATGTCGAGGCCAAGAATTCCTCGGCGACGTTCGAGCATGAGGCGACGACGTCGAAGATTTCCGAGGACGTGCTGTTCTACTGCATCCAGCGCGGGCTCTCGCAGGAAGAAGCCGTCGGCCTCGTCGTCAACGGTTTCGTGAAGGACGTGCTGCAGCAACTGCCGATGGAGTTCGCGGTGGAAGCGCAGAAGCTGATCTCCATCAGCCTTGAAGGTTCGGTTGGCTAATCCATCCCGCTAACGGCGCGGCCGACGCGCCTTCAGGATGATGCTCAGGAAAAATCAGATGTCTCTGCTTGAAGTGAAAGATCTGCTGGTTCGTGTCGAGGAGCGCGAGATCCTCCACGGGCTGTCGCTCACGGTGAACCCGGGCGAGGTGCACGCGATCATGGGGCCGAACGGTTCCGGCAAATCGACGCTCTCCCACGTCATCGCCGGCAAGCCCGGCTATGAAGTCACCGGCGGCCAAATCCTGTTCAAGGGCGAAGACCTCCTGGAGATGGCGCCCAATGAGCGCGCCGCCAAGGGTGTGTTCCTGGCGTTCCAGTATCCGGTGGAAATCCCCGGCGTGACCACCTGGAATTTCCTGCATGCGGCGCTCAACGCCCAGCGCAAGGCGCGCGGCGAGGATGAGATTTCGTCGCCGGCCTTCCTCAAGAAGGTCCGCGAAGTGGCGAAGTCGTTGAACATCCCGCAGGACATGCTGAAGCGCGGCGTCAATGTCGGCTTCTCCGGCGGCGAGAAGAAGCGCAACGAGATCCTGCAGATGGCGCTGTTCGAGCCAGCCGTCTGCATCCTCGACGAAATGGATTCCGGCCTCGACATCGACGCGCTGCGGATCGCCGCCGACGGCGTCAATGCACTGCGCTCGCCGGAGCGCGCGATGGTCGTCATCACCCACTATCAGCGGCTGCTCAACTACATCGTGCCCGATTTCGTGCACGTGATGTCGAAGGGCCGGGTGGTGAAGAGCGGCGGCAAGGAACTGGCGCTGGAGCTGGAAGAGTCCGGCTACGCGCAGTTCGAAGACGCTGCCTGACAAATGCGGGTTCTCAGATGAACGTTGTTGCAAAGACCGAGACCGGGCGCGCGCTGGGCGATGCTTTCGCCGTCGCGCGCGACCGTCTGCCGGGCAAGGGCAAGATCGCCGATCAGCGCCGCGAGGCGTTCGAGGCTTATGAGCGCCTTGGCCTGCCGCATCGCCGGATCGAGGACTGGAAATATACCGACCTGCGCGCGCTGATGCGCGAGGTGCTGCCGCTGGCCCCTGCGCCGGATGCGGCGGCGCTGGGGCGTGCTGCTGCTGCGGTCAAGCTGCGGGCGATCGACGGCGTACGCCGCCTGGTGCTGGTCGATGGCGCGTTCGCGCCCGACCTCTCCGACCTCGGTAATCTCGATAAGGGACTGAGCATCCGCCCGCTGCGCGAGGTGCTCGATGCCGGCGAGGACGCGCTTTCCGCGCAGGCCTTTGCGTCAGACACGTCCAATCCGATGATTGCGCTGAACGGCGCAATGGCGACCGATGGCGTCGTTATCGACATCGCCAATGGCACGGTGCTGGCCCAGCCGCTGCACATCGTCCACGTCGCCTCTGGCGCAGCGCCGGCTGCGATGTTCACGCGCTCGCTGCTCCGGCTCGGCCGCGATACCGGCGTGACGCTGGTGGAGAGCTATCTCGCCGGCGAGGGCGCCAAGGCTTACCAGACCCATGATGGGCTGATTGTCGCGATCGGCGACAATGCGCGGCTCGATCATGTGCGTCTGGTCGAAGACAGCGTCGATGCCTTCAACATTTCCTCGGCGACGGTGACGCTTGGCGCGCACGCCCATTTCAACACGTTCGGTCTGACCTCGGGCGGTCATGTCAGCCGCTATCAGTTGACGGTCACCTGCGCCGGCGAAGGCTCCAATGTCGAGACCAACGGCGTCAATCTGATCAACGGCAAGCAGCACGCCGACACCACGCTGTTCGTGGATCATGCGGTGCCGCACTGCGCGAGCCGCGAGATCTTCCGTGCCGTCGTCGACGACCGTGCCCATTCCGTGTTCCAGGGCCGCATCATCGTCCGTCCCGACGCCCAGAAGACCGACGCCAAGATGATGACCCGGGCGCTGCTGCTGTCCGACGACGCGGAAGCCGACAACAAGCCCGAGCTCGAGATCTTCGCCGACGACGTCACCTGCGGTCATGGTGCGACCACCGGTGCGCTCGACGAGAGCCTGCTGTTCTACATGCGCGCCCGCGGACTGCCCGAGAAGGAAGCGCAGGCGCTTCTGATCCAGGCCTTTGTCGGCGAGGCGATCGAGACGATTGCCAGCGACGCGTTGCGCGAGGTCGCAATTGCCACCGCGCAGCGCTGGCTTCAGGCGAGGGCGTGAGCATGCACAAGGCGGTCGCCAACGGTTCCTACGACGTCGCCCTGGTGCGGCAGGATTTCCCGGCGCTCGCCATGCAGATCTACGGCAAGCCGCTGGTCTATCTCGACAACGCCGCGTCGGCGCAGAAGCCGAATGCGGTGCTCGACCGCATGACCGAGGCCTACAAGAGCGAATACGCCAACGTGCATCGCGGCCTGCATTACCTCGCCAATGCCGCGACTGAGGCCTATGAGGGCGCCCGCGGCAAGGTCGCGCAGTTCATCAACGCCCGCCGCACTGAAGAGATCGTCTTCACCCGCAACGTCACCGAGGCGATCAACCTGGTGGCATCCTCCTGGGGTGGGGTGAACATCAAGGAGGGCGACGAGATCGTCCTCTCGATCATGGAGCACCACTCCAACATCGTGCCGTGGCACTTCCTCAGGGAACGCCATGGTGCCGTGATCAAGTGGGCGCCGGTCGACGACGAAGGCAACTTCCTGATCGAGGAGTTCGAGAAGCTCCTGAGCCCGCGCACCAAGATCGTCGCGATCACCCAGATGTCGAACGCGCTCGGCACGCTGGTTCCGGTCAAGGAGGTGGTCCGGC
The DNA here is from genome assembly GCF_054057015.1 of Bradyrhizobium sp. JR3.5. Classification (NCBI taxonomy): domain Bacteria; kingdom Pseudomonadati; phylum Pseudomonadota; class Alphaproteobacteria; order Hyphomicrobiales; family Nitrobacteraceae; genus Bradyrhizobium; species Bradyrhizobium sp. JR3.5. Next base: position 2,324,177 of record NZ_JBSRYV010000001.1, on the reverse strand, counting down.
TCGCCCACGCCCGCGGCATTCCGGTGCTGGTGGATGGCGCGCAAGGCGCGGTGCATCTGCCTGTTGACGTCCAGGACCTCGACTGCGATTTCTATGCCTTCACCGGCCACAAGGTGTATGGGCCGACCGGCATCGGCGCGCTGTACGCCAAGCACGAGCATCTGGTGGCGATGCGGCCGTTCAACGGCGGCGGTGAGATGATCCGTGAAGTGGCCAAGGACTGGGTCACCTATGGCGATCCGCCGCACAAGTTCGAGGCGGGGACGCCGCCGATCGTCGAGGCGATCGGGCTGGGTGCTGCGATCGACTACGTCAATTCGATCGGCAAGGAGCGGATTGCCGCGCATGAGCATGAGCTGCTGACCTATGCGCAAGACCGTTTGCGCGAGATCAACTCGCTGCGCGTGATCGGAACCGCCCGCAACAAGGGCCCCGGTGATCTCCTTCGAGATGAAGGGGGCGCATCCCCACGATGTCGCGACCGTGATCGACCGGCAGGGCATTGCGGTGCGTGCCGGCACCCATTGCGTGATGCCGCTTTTAGAGCGGTTCAACGTCACGGCCACCTGCCGCGCATCCTTCGGGATGTATAATACAAGGGAAGAAGTCGACCATCTGGCGCAAGCGCTGATCAAGGCGCGGGAATTGTTCGCATGACCGATACAGCCGAAGTCAAGACGGCCACCATGGAAACCACCTCGGCGCTGCCGGCGGAGGAGACCGAGCGCATGAGCGGCGAGATCGTCGCGGCGCTGAAGACGGTGTTCGACCCGGAAATCCCGGCCGACATCTACGAGCTCGGCCTGATCTACAAGGTCGACCTCAAGGATGACCGCTCGGTCGACATCCTGATGACGCTGACCACCCCGAACTGCCCGGCAGCCGGCGAGTTGCCGCAAATGGTCGAGAACGCGGTTGCCAGCGTCCCCGGGGGTCGGCGTCGTCAACGTCAATCTGGTGTGGGATCCGGCCTGGACGCCGGACCGGATGTCGGACGAGGCGCGCCTCGTCCTCAATATGTGGTGATGCGTTAGGGGATTGAACCTAAGCTCGAGATTGAATTGCCGCTGGGACTGACCACATGAATGACATGACACAAGCCTCACCGACCCCAGCCAAGCCGAAGCGGCCGCGCCCGCAGGTCATGAGACTGACCGATGCCGCGGCGGACCGGATCACCGAGCTGACCAAGCGCGCCGATTCCGAGATCGTCGGCCTGCGGGTCGGCATCAAGAATGGCGGCTGCGCCGGACAATCCTACACCGTCGAATACGCCCATGAGATCCGTCCGACCGACGAAGTGGTCGAGGACAAGGGCGTGAAGATCCTGGTCGATCCGAAGGCCGTGCTGTTCCTGCTTGGCACCGAGATGGACTACGTGGCCGACAGGATGCAGGCCCAGTTCGTGTTCAACAACCCGAACCAGGTCTCCGCCTGCGGTTGCGGCGAGTCGGTGCAGCTCAAGCCGGCGACGGTCTGATCACCGCTGCGCCCTCGCGAGCGCGCAATCGCGCTCGCGTTTTGGATCCTATACCTACCACCGTTGCATGTTGACGCCGTCGTCGACCATATTGCGCTGCCGACAGGCTGCGGCTGGCGCGTTTGGCTGCGCTGGAACAATGGTGGGCATATGGACCGCGAATTCCTGACCGACCTGTTCGCCGTTTTCGGCCCGGTCACGCTGCGCCGGATGTTCTCCGGTTACGGCATCTCCGCTGACGGTACTAATTTCGCGCTCGCGCTGCGCGCCGGGCTCTACTTCCGCGCCGATGAGGAGACCATCCCGCAATTCGAAGCCGAAGGCTGCGGGCCGTTCCAGTACCAGACGCGCGCCAAGACGGTGACGGTGAACTCGTACTGGCAGCTGCCGGCTCGGTTGTTCGACGATGCCGAGGAGCTCGCGGTCTGGGCACGCTCGGCGCTCGGTGCCGCCCACGCAGCGCGCCGCGCTGCGCAAGCGGCCGAGGAAACGACCGGCCGCGCCGAAGTCGACGGCGCCGGTGAACTCGAAGGCAACGGCAAAGAAAGTGGCGGGAAAGAAGGCAGCGGCGCGGAGGCCGAACGCAAAACCGTCCTCAGTTCCGAAGAAGCGCGTGAAACGGAAAAAATCCTGAGCAGCGCTGCGCGCGTCTCAAGGCGCGTTCAGAGGTCACGCTACGCGGGTCTGGGTCTCGGCGCTGTATTCCGGGTCGGCTTCGCAGATCACGCGGTTGCGGCCGGCGCGCTTGGCGGCATAGAGGCAGGCGTCGGCGCGCTCGATCAGGGAATCCGTGTCGTCGGCCGGCTTCAGTATGGAGACGCCGACCGAGATCGTGACACGGCCGAGGATCTCGCCGGTCGACTTCTTCTTCAGCTCCTTGGCCATCACGGCACGGCGGATGTGGTCGGCGACCGTCAGCGCCTGGCGCAGCGCAGTGTTGGGCAGCACCACCGCGAATTCCTCGCCGCCATAGCGGGCGGTGATGTCCTGGCCCTTGATGGTCTGCTTCAGCGTTTGCGCCACCAGCCGCAGCACCTGATCGCCGGTGAGATGGCCGTAGGAATCGTTGAACGACTTGAAGTGATCGATGTCGAACATCAGCAGCGACAGCGGCTCGCCGCTGGCCAATGCGGCCTGCACAGCCATGTCGATCGAGCGGTCGAAATATTTCCGGTTGCCGAGGCCGGTGAGCGGATCGGTCAGGCTCTCGGCGCGGATCGCCTCAAGGCTGTGTTGCAGGTCGCTGATCTCCGACTTCGATAGCGCGAGCCGGTTCTCCAATGCCTGATTGGTCTCGCGCATCTCGCGCGTCGATTTGGCCAGCCCCTCGACGATGGTCTTGATCTGGTCGCGGGTGGTCGCGGTCGAGAGGCGGTCGCTGGCGCCGACGAGGCTTGCGTCGTAAGTCGCGGACACGCCGAGCGCATCGGTGATCAGCTGCATGACAGCGTCGATCTCGCCGATGACACGCGCGCCGACCTTGTCGATGCGGTCCGATGTCTTGATGTGCGAAAGGTAGGTTTCGTAGATCTGCTCGAGATCGGATTCAGAGAGCTTGCCGCTGCGCGCCAGCGTCTCGTTGATGACCTTGTTGAGCGGTGCGTTGTATCCGGTCGCGTAGACGTACCAGATTTCGTAGTTGCGCGGCACGGCGGTCTGGCGAAGCGAGCGGATCTGACCAAGCGCAACTTCGGCAAAGGCCAACGTACGTTCGTGTTCGTCCAGTAGCTTGACCACTGTCACGTCCTTAATACACGCGATGCCGGTCATGCCCGGCAGCAATGACTAAATTATTGGCGCGAAGGTACGGGACGAGAATGAAGGCAAGGTAAACAGTGGAACTACGGGGATTTCGCCGGGACTAATGTCATACGAGCTCGATTCCGGCGTGGGTCGGGCTCGGCTTTCGCAAGCTTTTCGCTTGCTCGCCATTGCGCCGCGAAAACTGCGCGCATTTGCTTCAAACGCGAGGGATCAGCGTGGGCGTCGGTCGCCCGCGGCGACGCGGCTGCCGGGGAAAACCGCCGCTGGCGCGGCGGCATCGGAGCCGGCCTTAGGCGCGTGCGCGCACAGGCCGCAGCAGGAAAGCGGGCAGGTGCGAATGATCGGCGGGCTCGTGGTCCACCTCGCGCTGCGGCCGCGATGGCTCGGCACGCCCGATCGACGGCACGTGCGACGGGGTGGCCCGCGGCGAGGTGCCGCGGCCGTGGCGCGGTTCGCGCTCCGGCTTGGCTGCGCGCTCCTGGCGGGGCTCCTGGTCCTGACGCGGCTCGCGTTCACGTCGCGGCTTGCGGCCGCCACGGGCACCGTCGCGCGAACCTTCGCGGCCGCGCGCGCGGCGCGGCGCGGCGTCGTCGTCCGAGGCTTCGCTGTGAACGGTGAAGTCGCCCTCGGCGCGCGGGATCGCCTGGCCGATCAGCTTCTCGATCGCCGTCATCGACTTGCTGTCGAGCGATGTGACGATGGAGATCGCGGTACCGGTGCGTCCGGCGCGGCCGGTGCGGCCGATGCGGTGGACGTAATCGTCGGGGTGGTGCGGCACGTCGAAATTGAAGACGTGGCTCACCGCGGGAATGTCGAGGCCACGGGCGGCGACGTCGGAGGCGACGAGCAACGGAATCTCGCCCTTGCGGAATTGATCCAGCGCCGCGGTGCGGGCGGACTGATCCATATCGCCGTGGAGGGCGCCGACACTGAAGCCGTGCTTCTGGAGTGATTTGTGAAGGACAGCGACTTCACGCTTGCGATTGCAGAAGATAATCGCGTTGTTGAGATCCTTGGCGTCGCGCAGCAGGCGGCGGAGGATCTCGCGCTTGTCATGTGCCTCGCGACCGGCCGGGACCTGCAATTGCGTGACGGTGACGGCGGTGGTTGCGGGTTTGGAGACTTCGATCCGCGCAGGATTGTGCAGGAAGGCCTCGGTGATGCGGCTGATCTCCGGGGGCATCGTCGCGGTGTAAGAACAGGGTCTGCCGCGTGAACGGGACGAGCTTGCAGATGCGTTCGATGTCGGGAATGAACCCCATGTCGAGCATGCGGTCGGCTTCGTCGATCACCAGCAGCTCGACGCCGGTGAGCAGCAATCCGCCGCGTTCGGTATGGTCGAGCAGGCGGCCGGGCGTTGCGATCAGGACGTCGACGCCGCGCATCAGCTTGGAGTCCTGGTCGCCGAACGAGACGCCGCCGATCAGCAGCGCCACGTTCAATTTCTGGCCGGCGCCGTATTTGTCGAACTGCTCCTTCACCTGCGCGGCAAGCTCGCGGGTCGGCTCGAGGATCAGGGTGCGCGGCATGCGTGCCCGCGCGCGGCCCTTCTCGAGGAGGGTGAGCATCGGGAGAACGAAGGCAGCGGTCTTGCCGGTGCCTGTCTGAGCAATGCCGAGGACGTCGCGCCGGGCGAGGACGTGCGGGATTGCCTGTTCCTGGATGGGAGTGGGGGTGGTGTAACCGGTGGCCGCAACTGCGGCGAGGACCTTATCGGACAGGCCTAGATTGGAAAAAGACATTGAGCCTCTGGTCGAAACCGCCGTTCGGCATCGCAGGTAAAAGGCTGTCGCGTTCGGCCCCGAAACGGCTCGCTTTTCTATAAAGCTCGGGGGCTCTGGCTAACGCTGACGGACGGCAAACCTGACGAATCGCGTTTCGATCCGAGGGCCGCGTTGCCCGCAACATAGGGGCGAAAGCGGTAAAGTCAATCTTGGAACCAGCCGATAGCCGAAAAAGCTTAACGTTTTCGTCAAAATAAGCGCCGTTTCCGTCATTTGGCGGTCAAATGAATCACTGGCCCCGTGTCTGATAGCAAGGCCTCCGAGGAGGTGTCCGCGCTGTTTTCACCCGGTACTCGCCGAGGGTCAGACCCTCGGGCTGGCGCGAATCCGGCTTACGGGATGGCGGCGCCTTAGTAACCCGCAAGAGCGCGGTTGAGCCGGTCAGCCGGGATTACCGCTCTCCGCGCGCTCAGGCCGGCCGCGCCCTGTAATCGCCTGGGGTCATCGATTCGGATGCATTGAAGAGGCGGTAGAACGTCGCGAGACTCTCGAAGCCGCAGGCAAACGCGACCTCGGCGATCGTCTGCCCGGACTGCTCGCGGAGCAGGCGGCGGCTTTGCGCGAGCCGAAGCGCGGTGACGGTCTCCGAGAAGCTCATCTCAGTCTCCTCGAACAGGATGTGCAGGTGACGCACCGAGATGCCGAGCAGGCCGGCAATCAGGGTTGGCGTCAGCGCCGCGTTCGAGAGATGCCGCCGGATCAGGCGGCGAGCCAGCGACAGATGGGCGCTTCGCAGGGCCTGCTGCGCGAGCCGGCTCTTTGGCCGCATGATGCCGCGCTCGATCAGCGCGATGTGGGCGAGCGCCCGCACCATCGGGGCCGTGTCCGCCGCGGTGGCGTCATGGCCTTCGACGAGGTCGCGGAAGCAGGATTCCAGCAGGGGCCGCAGCACGGTCTCATCCTGCATGGGCCTCGGGACCAGTTCGCCGAGCTCGGCGCCCGGCGGGACGATGTTCGTCACCGGGATCTTGATGATGCGCAGGTGGAAGCCGTCATCGTGCAGCGGGACGGTGCGATAGGGCAGGTCCGAATAGCTGGTCGCGAACATGCCGTCGCGCACCGCGAATTCATCGAGCCGCGCGCCGCCGAACCAGCCGCCACCGCCGAGCTGCTGGTAGATGCACAGGCTGTCGCTGCGCGCGTCTGCGATGTCGCCGGCGCGCCGCTCGACGCGGTAGGGCGAGGCCCGCAGCTCGACCAGCCCGGCATCGCCGAGCTGGCGCAGCGAGAACTCGCCGAAGAAGTCGCGGCGGTGCTGGGGTTCGAGTTCTGCGGTGACGCCGAACAACCCCTTGGCGCGGACCTCGCGCCAATAGTCGAAGCGATCCCGGGGATCGACTTGCTCAGTGGACCATGTGTACACGGAAAAGCCCCTGGAGTGCCCTTGGGACGTGCGGAGAGCTGGCGCCGCGATGGAAGCCGGAATCTATCACGCGGGCCGTAAAAAGAAACTTGACCTGGAACGGACGGGACGCCTCATGGGGGCCAAGAGGCACGCCAAGGGGCGGTCACGGCGGCCATCCGGCGTCGGCCTTGAACCGGCCAAACGGCTGATCCGACTATTAGGCGGCGGTCGCACGAGCGGCGCACTTGTCGTGCAGGCGGGAATTGGGATGAAGAGCTGGCTTTCGAGACTTTCAGCGACCCTGTTGGCGGTCGCATTTATCGCATCGGCGGCGCCCGCCCAGGCTGAAAAGCGCGTCGCGCTGGTGATCGGCAACAATGATTACAGGAACGTGCCCAAACTGCAGAAGGCGGTCAACGACGCCCGCACCATGGGCGACACGCTGAAGCAGCTCGGTTTCAACGTCATGGTGGCGGAGAATTTGAACCGGCAGGCGTTCTCCGAGACGCTGCTCGCCTTCGACCGCGCCGTAGAACCCGGCGACACCGCGTTCTTCTTCTATGCCGGTCACGGCTTTGAGATCGCGGGTCAGAATTTCCTGCTGCCGACCGACGTGCCGGCCGCCACCGAAGGGCAGGAGGAGCTGGTGCGCGACGCTTCGGTTCTCGCCGACCGCATCATCGAGCGGTTGCAGAACAAGAAGGCGCGGACCTCGATCCTGGTGTTCGACGCCTGCCGCAACAATCCGTTCGAGCGCGCCGGCACGCGCGCCGTTGCCGGCGGCGGTGGCCTCGCGCCGATGACGCAGCTGCCCGAAGGCGTGTTCTCGGTGTTTTCGGCGGGGCCGCGTCAGACCGCGCTCGACCGGCTCTCGAACGACGACGCCAATCCCAATTCGGTGTTCACGCGAACCTTTGCCAGGGAGCTGCTGCAGCCCGGTGAAAATCTGGTGCAGGTTGCCCAGCGTACGCGGCGCCTGGTCAGCGAGATGGCCGAGACCGTGAAGCACAAGCAGATCCCGGTCTATTTCGACCAGATGGTGGACGACGTCTTCCTGAACGGGATCGCCAAGGGGCAGGCCGAGGCGGCCAAGCCGTCGGCTCCGCCGCAGCAGGTGGCCGCGCTGCCGCCGGTCTCGGTGCCGAAGCTGCCGAAGGATTCCATCAACGCGCCGATCGCGAGCTTCTCGCGACACAATGGCGGCTGGACCGTCGTGTTCTCGATCGCCGATCCGACGCTCGGCATCTCCTGGCGGATCGGCGATAGCGGCGATTTCCGCGAAACCGGCTTCATGGACACGCTCGATCCGCGTACGCGCAAGCGGATGCCCAATCCATCGATCGAGCTGCCAGCCGATGCGCCGGCGGCCACGATCGAGCTTCGCTATGTCGATACGCAGGGCGAGATGCAGGGGCCGTTCCCGATCAAGTTCGATCCCGACGCCGCGCTGATCCGCGACCAGCGCAAGATCCTCGACATGACGGCGACGAGCTGGCTGTCGTTCCGCGAGTTCAACGGGCTGCTCGTCTACTACACGCACCTGATGTCGTATCGCTGCGCGATCCGCGAGGTGCGGATCGGCATCGACACCGCGGTGCCGGACAAGGTGTTGAAGATGCCGGCCTGCAATTCGCGCGATCCGAGCGCAATCCCGTCCGACGCGCAGCCCTATCTGAAGCTCGCGCCGCAGACCAAGTCGGTTTCGGTGGAGCTGACCTATCGCGACGGCAGCGTGTCGGAAATCAAGACGTTCAGGCGATAGCCTTGCATCCTTGTCGTCCGATCCGCGTTACAATCGAGGCCTGAGGGTCGAAGCAGCGGTAGGGAAGGCATCATGGATGCAGGCAATCCGGCAGCGCCGAAGACGCGTCAGATGAAGGTGCGCTGCTGCGTCGTCGGCGGCGGGCCGGCGGGCATGATGCTCGGCTATCTGCTCGCGCGCGCCGGGATCGATGTCGTGGTGCTGGAGAAGCACGCCGATTTCTTCCGCGACTTCCGCGGCGACACCGTGCATCCGTCGACCCTGCAGGTGATGGACGAGCTCGGTCTGATCGACGGCTTCCTGAAGCTGCCGCACCAGGACATCCAAAGGCTCGACGGCATGTTCGGCGGCACCTCGGTGCGGATCGCCGACCTCAGCCGCCTCAGCGTCAAATATCCCTTCATCGCGATGATGCCGCAGTGGGACTTCCTCAATTTCTTGCGCGAGAGCGGCGAGCGTTTCCCCTCGCTGCAGGTTTTGATGAGCGCCGAGGCGACCGACCTGATCCGGCGCGGCGACGCTGTTGCAGGCGTCCATGTGAAAACGCCTGATGGCCCCATCGAGATCGAGGCTGATCTCACGATCGGCTGCGACGGCCGCCATTCGATCGTGCGCAAGCACGCCGGCCTCGACGTCGAGGATATCGGCGCACCGATGGACGTGCTGTGGTTTCGCGTCGGGCGGCGTCGGGACGAGACCGAGAATTTGTTCGCCCGCATCGACCACGGCAAGATGATGGTGACGTTCGACCGCGGCGACTATTGGCAATGCGCCTATGTGATCGCCAAGGGACAATACGAGGCCGTGAAGGCGAGGGGATTGCCGGCGCTGCTCGACGACGTGCTGCGGCTCGCGCCGATCCTCAAGGCCGGCATTGCCGACGTGAAGAGTTTTGACGACGTCAAGCTGCTCACGGTCGCGATCAATCGCCTGACGCGCTGGACCCGTCCTGGCCTGCTCTGTATCGGCGACGCCGCGCACGCGATGTCGCCGATCGGCGGCGTCGGCGTCAACCTCGCGGTGCAGGACGCGGTCGCGACCGCCAACATCCTGGCGGCCGAGCTCGCACAGGGCTGTCCGTCGGAGGACGAGCTCGATGCCGTGCGGCGGCGCCGCGAATTCCCGGTCCGGGTGACGCAACGCATGCAAGTGATCGCGCAGAACAACATCATCAGCGCTGCGCTGAAGGGCGGCGATCAACCGGTGCCGTTCGCGTTGCGGTTGATCACCGCGCTGCCCTGGCTGCAAGGGCTGACGGCGCGTCTTGTCGCGATCGGGGTGCGGCCGGAGCACGTCCATTCGCCGGCGGCGCGCTGACAGGCGTCGCGCGCAGGGAAGGAATTTATCAAGGATAACAGCTCCTTAAAGGAGCCGTTAGAAGTTGCGTGATTGCAACAGACAGGCATGATTCGCAACCGGCGCACATGGATTCTGCGCGCCCGGTTCCCGCGGTTTGCTTTTGGTAAGGGTCTCTCTGGGAAAGCTCGTCCCCATCAGACAATCTGGGGATGCCACCATGTCTCATGCCAAATTCATTGCCGCGCTGACCGTGACCGCGGCGCTCGGCGTCGGCGCTGCATCGGCCGCCGACCTTGCCGCCCGTCCGTACACCACGTACACCAAGGCGCCGGCCTATGTGGAAACGGTCTACAACTGGTCCGGCTTCTACGTTGGCGGCCATCTCGGCGGCGCCTGGACCAACGAGCAGTGGGTCAACAGCGCGAACACGACGGCGTTCGGCGATCTCGCGCCCGGCCAGGGCTTTCGGCAGCGTGGCTCGGGCTTCATGGGTGGCGGTCAGATCGGCTACAACTGGCAGGCCAACAACTTCGTGTTCGGCGTCGAGGGCACGATCTCCGGGCTCGACAATTCCGGCCGCGTCACCAACACGGTGTTCGGCGTCGGCCGCGACGATCAATTCAGCTGGCGCTCGAACGCCATGGCAACGATCGTCGGTCGTGCCGGCTACGCGATCCAGAACAACCTGCTCTATTTCAAGGGCGGCTATGCCGGCGTGAACAACCGCCTGTCCGTCGTCGACAACCTTCCGCCGTCAACCGGCTCCGGCAGCCAGACCCATTGGGCCAGCGGCTGGACGGTCGGCGCCGGCTGGGAATACGGCATCACCCGCAACTGGACCATCGGCGTCGAATACAACTACGCGGCCTTCGAGCGTCAGACCTATCAGCTCGCCGGCACCGCCGCGGGCACCTACACGTTCGACGCCAAGCCGCGCGACATCCAATGGGCGGTGGTGCGGATGAACTACAAGTTCGACGCGCCGGTCATCGCGCGCTACTGAACGACACTGAGGCGAACAGGATGCAAGAGCCCCGGCAAATGCCGGGGCTCTTGTGTTTCATGGATCCTGTGTTTTCAGGCCATCACCGAATAGCCGCCGTCGACGGGGATCGCGGTGCCGGTGACGAAGTCCGACGCCGGCGAGGCCAGGAACACGGCGATGCCCGCGAAGTCGTCGATGGCTCCCCAGCGGGCCGCCGGCGTGCGTGCGAGCACGCGCTCGTGCAGCCCGGCGACCTGCTCGCGCGCGCCCTTCGTCAGATCGGTGTCGATCCAGCCGGGAAGGATGGCGTTGACCTGGATGTTGTCGGGGGCCCAGGCGTTGGCGCAGGCGCGGGTGTACTGCACGATGCCGCCCTTGCTTGCAGCATAGGCTGCAGCGAAGCTCGCGCCGAAGATCGACATCATCGAGCCGATATTGATGATCTTGCCGTGGCCCGAGGCCTTGAGCGCCGGATAGGCCGCCTTCGAGCACAGGAAGGCGCTGGTGAGGTTGGTGTCGATCACCTTGCTCCACTCGTCGAGCTCGAGCTCGTGCGGCGGCTTGCGGATGCTCATGCCGGCGTTGTTGACGAGGATGTCGATCCGGCCGAGCTCGCCGGTAACCCGCTCGACCATCGCGGTGACCGCGGCCTTGTCGGTGACGTCGGTTGCCACCGCGATCGCCTTGACGCCGCGCTTGCCGAGATCCTCGACGGCGGCTTTCGATTTCGCCTCGTTGCGGCCGACCACGGCAACCGCCGCGCCGGCATCCGCCAGGCCGCGCGCCATCCCGAGCCCGATGCCGCCATTGCCGCCGGTGACGATCGCGACCCGGCCCGAGAGATCAAACTGTCCGTTTTTCATTGTTGTTGTCCGCTGTGGTTTGAATCCGGTCGCGAGAGTGCCCGATCACCACGGCGCTGACCAGATCGGGCGCGGCCGGTCGGCCCTGCACCGCGAGGCGTGCGCGCGAGATTGTTCTTGAAGGTGTTCAGGCAACAAAAAAGCCCCGGACAATGCCGGGGCTTTTCGTCTGCTATGTCAGCAGGGATCAGTACTCAGCTCAGTACTTGGCGACGACCGGACCGGTCCAGTTGAAGCGGTAAACCAGCGAGGTGCTGATGGTCTGGACGAGCGGCTTGAAGGTGATGTCGCGGCCGTTCGAGATGTTGGTGACGTCGGCGAGTTCCGAGATGTTCTTGCTGTCGTAGTAGGCAGCACGGTACTCGGTCTTCATGAACCAGCCCGGCGCGGTGATGCCGAAGATGTTCAGGTTGTTCTCGACACCGCCGCCGACGAACCAGCCGCTGCGATCGAAGCCGTCGGTGTGTCCACCCACCGGGAGAGCAGTGGCGGTGTTGAACAGCGTAGTGCCCTTCCAGTGCGAGTTGGAATAGCCGGCGTTGACGTAGGACAGAACGTTCGGAGCGACCAGATAACCGAGGCGCGCACCGGCGGCCCAGCTGTAGTCGTTCTTGATGTTGCCGGCGATTCCGAGGCCCTGATCCTGGATCGTGCCCTTCAGGCTGCCGAACTGGCCGTCGGCGAACACGCCGATCACCCAGCTGTTGGCGGTCTGCCAGTCATAGCCGGCACCGACGGTGCCGTACCAGCCGTCGCCACCCTGGCGCTGGTTGAAGCCGAGGATCGGTGCGCCCGTGACGGTCGACTGAACGCCGGTGTCAGCGTCCCAGACGCCGCCGCCGCCGCCGCCGAAGATGTAGAAGCCGGTCCAGCTCGGCGCCACTGCGATCGGGGCCGGAGCCTTGGTATAGGGGCGGGCGGCCAGGTCAGCAGCCGACGCGGTACCCGTCATCGCAGCAACCGCGGTCAGAGCGAGCAAAATCTTCTTCATATCCAAATCCTCGACTTTAGCGTTCGATCGGGTCGCTGACGGGGGCGCGATCGCACCGATTCCCGAAACTCATGTCTGGACTATACGTGGTTCCGCCGGAAATGCTGTTGCGGGTGAGACACAACCGCCCGAAAACGAAACCGCAGGCAACTCTCCGAAAGGGCGAATGAAAACGGCCGCCCCGATCTGGGGGCGGCCGGAAAATCATTTCAAATCAGTTGGGTAGACCCTAGACGTCGAGCAGATCGTCGCTTGCGAATTCGGCCTTGTCGGAGATGAAGGCAAAGCGGGCTTCCGCCTTGGTACCCATCAGCCGCTCGACCGAGTCGGCGGTGCCCTCGCGATCGTCGGCAAGCAGCACCACGCGCAGCAGCGTGCGCTTGGCCGGATCCATCGTGGTCTCCTTCAGCTGCGCCGGCATCATCTCGCCGAGGCCTTTGAAGCGATTCACCTCGACCTTGGCGTTGGCGTTGAATTCGCTCTTGAGCAACTCTTCCTTGTGGGCGTCGTCGCGGGCGTAAACCGACTTGGTGCCGTGCTTCAATTTGTAGAGCGGCGGCACCGCCAGATAGAGATGTCCCTCGTCGATCAGCCGCGGCATCTGCCGGTAGAAGAAGGTGATCAGGAGCGATGCGATGTGCGCGCCATCGACGTCGGCGTCGGTCATGATGATGATGCGCTGATAGCGCAGATCCTCTTCGCGGTAGTGCGCGAGCGTGCCGCTGCCGATCGCCTGCACCAGATCGGAGAGCTGCGCGTTGGCGGTCAGCTTGTCTTTGCCGGCAGACGCGACGTTGAGGATCTTGCCGCGTAGCGGCAGCACGGCCTGCGTCTTGCGATCGCGTGCCTGCTTGGCGCTGCCGCCGGCCGAGTCGCCTTCGACGATGAAAAGTTCGGAGCCTTCGGTGCCGGCATCGGAGCAATCCGCAAGCTTGCCGGGAAGACGCAGCTTCTTGCCGGCGGTCTTGCGCGCGGTTTCCTTTTCCTGGCGGCGGCGCAGCCGTTCCTCGGCGCGATCGATCACGAAGTCAAGCAGTCGGTTGGCCTGGTTCGGATTGCCTGACAGCCAGTGGTCGAACGGGTCCTTCATCGCCTGTTCGACGATGCGCTGCGCCTCGGCGGTGGCGAGGCGGTCCTTGGTTTGGCCCTGGAATTCAGGCTCGCGCACGAACACCGAGAGCATCACGGCCGCGCCCACCATCACGTCTTCCGAAGTGATGGAGGCCGCGCGCTTGCCCTGACCGGCGCGCTCGGCGTGGTCCTTCAGGCCGCGCAGCAGCGCGCTGCGCAGGCCGGATTCATGCGTGCCGCCATCGGGCGTCGGCACCGTGTTGGTGTAGGACGACAGGAAGCCGTCGGCATCGGCCGTCCAGGCCACCGCCCATTCGCAGGCGCCATGCGCGCCGCTGCGGCCGGACTTGCCGGAGAAGATATCCTGATGCACCAGCGTGTCGGCATGGATCGCCGCCGCCAGATAGTCCTTCAGGCCGCCAGGGAAGTGAAACTTGGCTTCCGCCGGGACGTCTTCGACGCCCTTCAGCAGCTCCTGGTCGCAGCGCCAGCGGATCTCGACACCGCCGAACAGATACGCCTTCGAGCGCGTCATCTTGAACAGACGCTGCGGCTTGAAGGCCGCCTTGGCGCCGAAAATATCGGTGTCCGGTTTGAAGCGGATGCGCGTGCCGCGGCGGTTGTTGATCTTGCCGAGGTCTTCGAGTTTGCCCTTGGGATGGCCGCGCTCGAAGGTCATGCGGTGCAGCTGCCCGCTGCGCGCGACCTCGACCTCGAGCCGTGAGGAGAGGGCATTGACCACGGAGACGCCGACACCGTGCAGACCGCCCGACGTCTCGTAGACCTTGGAGTCGAACTTGCCGCCCGAATGCAGCGTGCACATGATGACTTCGAGCGCCGACTTCTTCGGGAATTTCGGATGCGGATCGACCGGAATGCCACGACCATTGTCGGTCACGGTCAGGAAGCCGTCGGTGGTCAACTCCACGTCGATGAAGGTGGCGTGGCCGGCGAGGGCCTCGTCCATGCAGTTGTCGATCACCTCGGCGAACAGATGGTGCAGCGCCTTTTCGTCGGTGCCGCCGATATACATGCCGGGCCGCCGGCGGACCGGTTCCAGCCCTTCCAGCACCTCGATATCGGCCGCCGTATAGCCGGCTTCGGCACTTCCCGTGGGCCGTGAAGCAGCCTTCGCCGGGGCCCGTCCCTTCGGCTCCGGGGCACCGAACAGATCGTCGGCAGATTTGCTTTTGGCGTTTGACTTCAGTGGTTTGGACATGGTTCTTCAAGTGGTGCGCCGGTCATGGCGCAGCGAATCGGTTGCTCTGACTATGCCACGGATGGGCTGCCAAATGGGGGCGGCCGCGCCGTTAGGGCCCGGCCGCCTGTGTAGATAGGAGCCTGCGATTACGCCCGCGAGGTGCGGAATACAACGACCGTGAACAGGGCCATGGCGGCGACCACCATCAGCGATCCCACGATCGGCGCCGCCTCGAACGCCGGGCCCTTCAGCAAAACGGCGGCCACGCCGGCCGGAAACAGGATGCCGCCGACGATATGCAGCCAGCCCTGGATCCTGGCGAGCAACATGGTTCCTGCCGCCGGCACCAGCCGGTAGTACAGGCCGAACAGGAACAGCAGCACGCCGCCGACGAGATTGAGATGGGCATGCGCCGGCCCCAACGTGAAGTCGTGCTGGATACCCATAACGATGCCCGCGAGCATTCCGAACAACAAGACGAGAACGCCGACGCACATCATCAGTGACCCGATCATCCAGTGATTCCTTTTTCTTATGAGGGAGGTGCCAGCCAGCCCGGACCGCAGGGGCCTTACCGGAAATCACGTTTGATCCCCGCCTTTGTGACTTGATGTCACGCAATGGGCTGGCTTACCTGTTCTTAGGCTGTGTGCCGCTACAAAGGTTCATTCAGTTTTCAACGCAGCGGAGGGCACTCGACGAGATGGAAGACTTTGCGCGGGCCCTGGCCGAATTCGTCCGCCATCACCAGGCTTGGGCCGCTCCGATCGTCATGCTGCTGGCGTTCGCTGAATCGCTCGCCTTCATCTCGTTGCTGGTGCCCGCCTGGGGTGCGCTGGTCGCGATCGGCGCCTTGATCGGCGTCAGCGGGATCAATTTCTGGCCGATCTGGATCGCGGGCGGCATCGGGGCCGCACTCGGCGACTGGGTCTCCTACTGGTTCGGCTATCGCTACAAGGAGCACGTCGCCCAGATGTGGCCGCTGTCGCGCTATCCAGAGATTCTGCCGCGCGGCGAGGCCTTCGTGAAATCCTGGGGCGTGCCCAGCATCTTCATCGGCCGCTTCTTCGGCCCGCTGCGGGCCTCGGTGCCGCTTGCCGCCGGCATTTTCGAGATGTCGTACTGGCAATTCCAGATCGCCAATTTCGTCTCCGCGCTGGTCTGGTCGGCGGCGCTGCTGCTGTTCGGCGACGTCATCGGCCAGGTCGTCGAGTGGATGTGGCGGGCGGTGTAACGACTTCAGGAATATCGCTACGATGCAGGGGTTAGGCGGAAGAACGATTGCTTGCACAACCGTCTTCGCACGACTGTCAAAACGCTGAGCAAAACTCACCGCGGCAGACGTGGCTCCGCCGGGCGCATCAACGTTTCACTGGGAGGACAACAGATGGAATTGACACGACGTCACGCTCTCGCAGGCGCTGCCGGCATCGCCGCCGCACCGTTGTTGCCTGCCGTTCCCGCGGCCGCCGCAGCGCCCGCCGCCGACAAGCAGGCGCCGGGCTTCTATCGCTACAAGGTCGGCGACATCCTGGTCACCGCGGTGTCCGACGGCAAGAATGTCTTCAAGCTGGAAGATTCCTTCATCCCGAACGCGAAGCGGGACGATGTCAACGCGGCCCTGGAGAAGGCCTTCATGCCGCGCGACTTGGTGTCGATCTGGTACGCGCCGCTCGTGCTCAACACCGGCGGCAAGCTGGTCGTGATCGACACCGGCAATGGCGCGCTGGCGAAAGCCAGCACAAAGGGCGCCAGTGGCCAGTTCGCCGACAATTTCGTCGCGGCCGGCTTCGACCCGAAGAATGTCGACATGGTCGTGATCTCGCACTTCCATACCGACCACGTGAACGGCCTGCTGACGGCCGAAGGCACGCCGGCGTTCCCGAATGCCGAAGTGCTGGTGCCGGCGACCGAATGGAAGTTCTGGATGGACGACGGCGAGATGAGCCGGGCGCCGGCCGGCCGCATGCAGGGCCTGTTCAAGAACAACCGCAATATCTTCGAGGCCGACCTGAAGAAGAAGGTCACGCCCTACGAGTGGGGCAAGGAGATCGCGCCGGGGCTGACCTCGGTCGAGACCGTCGGCCACACGCCGGGCCACACTTCCTACGTGCTGGCTTCGGGGGCGGACAAGGTCTTCATCCAGTCCGACGTCACCAACAATCCCAGCCTGTTCGCGGCCAATCCCGGCTGGCATGCGTTCTTCGACCAGGACGGCGACGTCGCGGAGAAGACCCGCCGCCGCATCTACGACATGGTGGTTGCAGAGCGGCTCCAGGTGCAGGGTTATCACTATCCGTTCCCGGGCCTCGGCAACGTGGTCAAGGACGGCAACGGCTACCGCGTCGTGCCGGCGCCGTGGAATCCGGCGATCTGAACGGTTTTCCTTGACGCAAAACGGGCGCGGCCTTATAGCCGCGCCCATGATTAACGCCGCGACCATCATCACCGCCCGCCGCCGCCGCATTCTCGCGGTATGGGCGGTCGCTCGCGTTTAAGACCATCGCCTCTGCCGCCGGATCTCCTCCCGCGGCGCTCTCCTGAAAAAAGACACGCGGTTCGATCTGGCGGCTCCTTCGTCACGCAGGAGTTTCGACCATGTATACGCCACCGCCCTTCAAGCCTGACCGCGCCGCGAGCCTCGGCTTTGCGGAAGCGCGCGGTTTCGGCATCGCCTGCGCGTGGGACGGCGGCAAGCCGATCGCCTCCGCGCTGCCGTTCTATTTGAGCTACGCCGCCGACGGCACGCCGCGGGCGCTGCTTCATGTTGCCCGTCACAATCCGCTGGTAAAGCTGGCACACGGGGGCCCTTGGCTGCTGGCCGTCACCGGCGCGGATGCCTATGTGTCGCCGGACTGGTATGTGTCGCCCGATCAGGTGCCGACCTGGCTCTATCAGGCCGTTCATCTGACCGGGCCGGTGCGGGCGCTGACGGGCGAGGAACTCGCCGTTCAGATCGACACGCTGAGCGCCAAGTTCGAGGATCGGCTGTTGCCGAAGAAGCCCGGGACTTCAAGTAACTGGACGTCAGGCAAGATGACAGCCGCGCGGCTCGATGCCATGAAGAAGGCGATCGTGGGCCTTGAGATGACGGTGGAAGAGGTGGAGGGCAGCTTCAAGCTGAACCAGCACAAGTCCGAGACCGACTATGCGGCAGTCGCAGGTCACCTTGCCGCGCAGGCGGATGCCGGCGCGCAACAGATCGCGCAGTTGATGCGGCAGGCGCGGCCGGATGTCTTTGCTATCGAAACGAACGAGCTCGAAAGGAGCATGCCGTGACCGTCACCGACACCAACCAGCCGAAAACCAAGAGCGGTGCGACCAAGGCCACCGTGTTCGTCGACGGGGCGTCCGGCACCACCGGCCTCGGCATCCAGGAGCGGCTGCACGCGATCGGCGACGTCGCGGTGAAGCACATCGCCGACGACAAGCGGAAGGATGCAGGCGCCAAGCGTGCGCTGATGGAGGAGGTGGATCTCGTGATCCTCTGCCTGCCTGACGATGCCGCCAAGGAAACGGTTGCGCTGATCGACACGATGGGCAATTCGGCGCCGAAGGTGCTCGATGCGTCGACCGCCTATCGCGTCGCGCCCGACTGGGCCTACGGTTTCGCGGAGCTCGCGCCCGACCAGGCCGACAAGATTCGCAACGCGCAGAAGGTCTCCAATCCGGGCTGCTATCCGACCGGTGCGATCGCGCTGCTGCGGCCGATTGTCGATGCCGGCCTGCTGCCGGCGGATTATCCCGTCACCGTCAACGCGGTGAGCGGCTATTCGGGCGGCGGCAAGTCGATGATCGCAAGCTTCGAGGACGGCTCCGCGCCGGCCTTCGAGCTCTATGGCCTCGGCTTCGAGCACAAGCACGTGCCGGAGATGCAGCTTTACTCGCATCTGACGCGGCGGCCGATCTTCATCCCGTCGGTCGGCAACTACCGGCAGGGCATGCTGGTCTCGGTGCCGCTGCAGCTCGACACGCTGCCGGGCAAGCCGACCGGTGCTGACCTGCAGGCTGTTCTGGCGAAGTGGTATGCCGGCAGCAAATACGTCTCGGCGATGCCGCTGCAGAACGAGGCCGCCAAGGGCGGGCGGATCGAGCCGGAGGCACTCAACGAGACCAACCAGCTCGAGCTCTATGTGTTCGCCAGCGACAAGCACCGCCAGGCCGTGCTGGTTGCCCGGCTCGACAATCTGGGCAAGGGCGCCTCGGGTGCCGCAGTGCAGAACATGCGGCTGATGCTCGGGCTTTCCGACAGCTGACGGCGAGGTGCGCATCGTGGATGACGCCACGCTGCAATTCTATCGGCGCAATGCCGAGGCCTATGCCGGGTGGGCGAAAGCGCCGTCCACCCGGCTGATCGGCTTCCTCAAGCTGCTGCCTCCGGGCGGCGCGATACTCGAGCTCGGCTGCGGTGCCGGCAATCATGCCGCTGTCATGCTCGCCGAAGGCTTCGTGCTGCGTGCGACCGACGGTTCACCGGAAATGGCTGAAGTCGCCGCGCGGCGCATCAACCATCCCGTCGAGGCGATGCTGTTCGACGAACTCGAGGATCTCGAAACCTATGACGGCG
This sequence comes from Bradyrhizobium sp. JR3.5, assembly GCF_054057015.1. Taxonomy (NCBI): domain Bacteria; kingdom Pseudomonadati; phylum Pseudomonadota; class Alphaproteobacteria; order Hyphomicrobiales; family Nitrobacteraceae; genus Bradyrhizobium; species Bradyrhizobium sp. JR3.5. The sequence continues at coordinate 2,305,065 of NZ_JBSRYV010000001.1, read as the reverse complement.
TCTGGGCCAGTGCGTGCCTGCTGCATGTGCCGCGCGACGAATTGGCCGGCATCCTCAGCCGCATCCATCGGGCGTTGAAGCCCGGCGGCATCTTCTACGCGAGCTACAAGATCGGCCATGTCGATGGCCGCGACAGCATCGGCCGCTACTACAACTACCCCTCGCCGGAATGGCTGCAGGCGACATACGCGTCCACCGGGCGATGGACGGAGCTGTCGTCCGACACCAGCGAGATCAAGAGCTTTGATGAAGCGCCCGCTACGATGCTGCATGTCGTCGCGCGCAAGGGCCAAGACTAAACCTGTTCGCTCACTTCGGCAGTAGGACACCACCATGAGCATTCGCGTCGGCATTGTCGGGATCAGCGGTTTTGGCGGCGGCGAGGCAATGCGCCTGGTCGCGAGCCACCCGTCTTTCGAGCTCATCTACGCCGCGGGCGAGGGCAGCGCCGGCAGCCGATTGGTGGACCGCTTCCCCGGTGTGCCGGCGAAGCTCTCCGAGCTGGTGATCGAGAAGTGGGACCCTGTGACCCTGCCGAAGCTCGACGTGCTGTTCGCCTCGCTGCCCACGGGCGCCTCGGCCGAGGCGCTGGCGCGCGTCCCCAAGGACGTGAAGATCGTCGACATCGGCGGCGACCACCGCTACGTCGAGGGTTGGGCGTACGGCTTGGCCGACGTCTGGCCGGCCGAGATCGAGGGGCAGACCCGCGTTGCCAACCCCGGCTGCTTCCCCGCGGCGACGCTGAACGCGCTGGCGCCGCTATTGGTCAACAAGCTGATCGAGCCTGGCAACATCGTGATCGACGTCAAGACCGGTATCTCCGGCGCCGGCCGGGGCGGTGCCGAAAGCAAGTTCGGCTACGCCGAGAGCAACGAGAACTTGCTGCCCTACGGTCTGCTCAAGCACGTCCACATGCCCGAGATTGCCAAGACGATCGAACGGCTGAGTGGCGGTAGCGCGGCCGGGCTCGTGTTCACGCCGCACTTGGTGCCGATGACCCGCGGCGTACTTGCCACCATTTATTGCCGCGGCCGTGCTACCACGGGCCAGTGCCTGGACGCCGCCCGGCGCTTCTACGCCGGGCGGGCGTTCGTCCGCGTGACCGACAAGCCGCCGCAGACCAAATGGGCTACCGGCTCGAACCTCGCGTTCGTTAGTTATGCGGCCGATCCAGAGCGCAACTTGGTGATCGCGATGGGCGTGGTCGACAATCTCGGCAAGGGAGCGGCCGGCCAAGCCGTGCAGAATGCGAACCTGATCTGCGGCCTGCCAGAAACCGCAGGACTGGACGGCGTACCCATTTGGCCGTGAGATCGTTTGCGAGTCCGTGCTGTCCCGTCGTTTGCCTTCTATCTCAAAGAAATGAGTTCCGACCCTAGCTTCCGCCGGCGCGGCTGTGCCGCGACCGGCGAGAATATGCGGTTCAGAGAGCCTTGAAGATCGCGAGCGCCAGCACCGCCTGCGCGAGGAAGCCGACCGTGAAGGCCAACGTGCGGAACACCGGCAGGCCGAGCGTGTAGACGATCAGATGCGCGACGCGGGCCCAGAAATACACGGCGCAGGCCAGCACGGTCCATTTGGTGGAATAGTCGGCCGCGTTGAGGATCAAGACCAGCGGCGCGAAGATCACGAGATTTTCGACCGCGTTGTCATGGGCGAACATCAGCCGGTTAGCCCATTCCGCGTGCGGTTTGTCGTTGCGCGAGGGATTGCCCATGGCGCCGGAGAGGCCGCGCACCTGGCAGCGGTTGATGATGTAGGGAATCCACAGCAGTCCGGTCAGGATCACCGTCAGCGACAGCCAGAACAATTCGCGCGTCATCGTCTCCCCCTCACGTGAATTCGATTCCCGACCTTCGGGACCATCTGTTTATAGCTGAGCGGAAGACCTGGCGCTACGCGAAGACTTTGCGCTACGCGAAGACTTGGCGCTACGCGAAGACTTGGCGCTACGCGCGGACGCGGACATAGCTGCCCGGAGCGTCCTCGAGCGCCGACACCCCGTTCGAGCCCACAATGCGCGCCGGCACCGTCTCCGGATCATGGCTTTCCAGCCAGCCGCGCCAGTCGGGCCACCACGATCCCTTGTGTTCCTCGGCGCCCTTCAGCCAGTCGGCGAGCTTCATGTCCTTGATGTTGTCGTTGGTCCAGTACTGGTACTTCTTCGAGGCGGGCGGATTGACCACGCCGGCGATGTGGCCGGAGCCGGACAGCACATATCTCACCGGGCCGCCGAAAAACTGCGAACCGTAGAGCACCGATTCCGCCGGCGCGATGTGATCCTCGCGTGCCGCGAGGTTGTAGACCGGCACCTTCACCTTCGACAGATCGAGCAGCGTGTTGTCGAGCACCATCGTGCCGGTCGACAGCCGGTTCTCCAGATAGCAGTTGCGCAGATAGTAGGAATGGTTCGACGACGGCATTCTCGTCGCGTCCGAATTCCAGTGCAGCAGGTCGAACGAGGAGGGCGGCTGGCCCTTCAGATAATTGTTCACGACATACGACCAGATCAGGTCGTTCGAGCGCAGCATGTTGAAGGCCATCGCCATCTTGCTGCCCTCGAGCACGCCGGATTCCTGCATGTCGCGTTCCAGCGCCGAGATCTGGTCCTCGTCGACGAACACCAGGAGGTCGCCGGCGTGGGTGAAGTCGACCTGCGCGGCAAAGAACGTCGCCGACGTCACGCGCTGGCGGCGCTTCTCGGCAAGGTAGGCCAGTGTCGAGGCGAGCATGGTGCCGCCGACGCAATAGCCGGCGGTGTGCACCTTCATCTCGCCGGTGACCTTCTCGATCACGTCCATCGCCGTGAGCGGGCCTTCGGCCCCATGTAATCGGCCCAGGTCTTCTTGCCGAGCTCCTTGTCCGGATTGACCCAGGAGATCACGAACACCGTGATGCCCTGGTCGACGCACCATTTGACGTAGGATTTCTCGGGGCGCAGATCGAGGATGTAGAACTTGTTGATCCATGGCGGCACGATCAGGAGCGGCGTGCGCAGCACGTTCTCCGTCGCCGGCGAATACTGGATCAGCTGCATCAGCTCGTTCTGGTAGATCACCTTGCCCGGCGTCGTCGCCATGTTGACGCCGACCTCGAGGTTGCTCGAATCGGACTGGCGGATCCGCAGCGAGCCGTGGCCGGCCTCGATATCCTCGGCCAGCATCTTCATGCCTCGGACCAGATTGTCGCCATTGGTCTCGACCGTGGCGCGCAGCACTTCCGGGTTTGTCAGCACGAAATTCGACGGCGCCAGCGCGTTGGTGATCTGCTGGACGTAGAATTCGGCCTTCTTGCGGGTATGCGGATCGATTCCGTCGGCGTCGTGGACCAGCTGCTGCGCCCACTTCGCGGTCAGCAGATAAAGCTGGAGGATGAAGTCGAAGAACTGATTCGACTTCCACTCCGGATCCTGGAAGCGCTTGTCGCGCGGGGCCGGCGCGATCGCCGGCTTGGCGTCGGCTTCGCCGGCCATGCGGCGCACGGCCGATCCCCAGAGATCGAGGTAGTCCTTGCCGAGCTGCATCTGCAGCGAGGAGGCGCGCTCCTTGTCGGCCAGCCAGTATTCGGCGATCACGCTGAAGGTCTTGATGACCTCACCGAGCTCGTTCGGCGGCTTGTCGCGGACTTCCCCGGTCTGGCGCGGCTTGAGATAGGCTGCCAGCGCCTGGCCGCTGCTCTCCATCGCTCGCGCGATGTTCATGGCGAAGGCTTCGGCGTTGAATTTCGGGGCGGCTTGGGTGTCGGTACTGACGTTGCTCATCTGAGGGACAATATCCCGTCGTTTGGGGGGCGTCATCGCGCGGTGCGGTAGCGAAAATCAGTCAAAAGCGGATGTTTCGCTCTGTTGCGGTGCGATAAAAAATCTCTGTTCCGTCATATTGAAGCCTCAGGGGTCGCATTTGGTGTTCACGCTTTAAGCGTTTCGGGCGACAATGGTTTGAAACGGCTAAAGCCAGGATTAATGCAGCAGGGACGCTGCAAGGCTCGTACCAGTGCGACCCGTGTCGGCAATGTGCGACGTGCGCGCTAGCTTGTTGGGGACAATTCGGCGCATGCCGATCGATCGAATGAACAGGGGGCTCGCGGCCGCAGCGCTGCTCGCGTCGATGCTGGCGCTGAGCGGGTGCTCGAGCACGATTGCCGATATGGCCATGCCGGCCGATGCGCCGGCGCGGCAAAAGGATGCCAACGGCTACCTCCCGGTGCACGATATTCCGCCCGATCGCGCCGATCCGACGATCAAGCCGGCGGATCAGGCCAAGATCGAGCAGGAGCTGGTTGCCGCGCGTGATCGCCAGGCACAGGCTCAGGCCGCGACGGCAGCCCAAAGCGGGAAGTGAGCGCGCGAGATTGGCCGATCAGCGCTGGCGCCGCCCGGCGTCCGTGCTAAAAGAAACCCAATTCAACCGCAGATCCGGCCGCTGTCCCCAGACCGTGCGCCTGAATTCGCTCTAAATCATTGATTCAGTGCGATTTCTGTAAGAGGCCGAGCCGGCTTCCGCAAGTCAACCAAGGGGGACGATTCTGGCATTGCGGTTGTCGGAGCAAGGGTCCCATGGAAGATTTTTACCGCATTCGCCGTCTGCCGCCTTACGTCTTTGAAAAGGTCAACCAGGCCAAGGCGGCCGCGCGCAATGCCGGGGCCGACATTATCGACATGGGCATGGGGAACCCGGATCTGCCGACCCCGCCCCACGTCATCGAGAAGCTCAAGGAGACGCTGGGCAAGCCGCGGACCGACCGCTACTCGGCCTCCCGTGGCATCAACGGCCTGCGCAAGGCCCAGGCCGCCTATTATGGGCGCCGCTTCGGCGTCAAGCTGAACCCCGATACCCAGGTGGTTGCGACGCTCGGCTCGAAGGAGGGGTTTGCCAACGTTGCGCAGGCGATCACCGCGCCCGGCGATGTCGTGCTGTGCCCGAATCCGAGCTACCCGATCCATGCGTTCGGCTTCCTGATGGCGGGCGGCGTGATCCGTTCGGTGCCGTCGGAGCCGACGCCGAAGTTCTTCGAGGCGGTCGAACGGGCGATCCAGCATTCGATTCCGAAGCCGATCGCGCTGATCGTCTGCTATCCGTCGAACCCGACCGCCTATGTCGCGGACCTCGACTTCTACAAGGATCTGGTCGCGTTCGCGAAGAAGCACGACATCTTCATCCTGTCCGATCTGGCCTACGCGGAAGTCTATTTCGACGAGAACAATCCGCCGCCGTCGGTGCTGCAAGTCCCCGGTGCGCTCGACGTCACCGTCGAATTCACCTCGATGTCGAAGACGTTCTCGATGGCCGGCTGGCGCATGGGCTTTGCAGTCGGCAATGAGCGCATTCATCGCGGCACTGGCGCGGGTCAAATCCTATCTCGATTATGGCGCCTTCACGCCGGTCCAGGTGGCGGCGACCGCCGCGCTGAACGGCCCTGACGACTGCATCCGCGAGATGCGCGACACTTACCGCAAACGCCGCGACGCGCTGGTTGAGTCATTTGGCCGCGCCGGCTGGGACATTCCGCCGCCGCAGGCCTCGATGTTCGCGTGGGCGCCGCTGCCCAAGGCGTTCGAGGCCGTCGGCAGCATGCAGTTCGCGACCCTGATGGTGGAGAAATCCGGCGTCGTGGTGTCGCCGGGCGTCGCGTTCGGCGAGCATGGCGAAGGCTTTGTCCGTATCGCGATGGTGGAGAACGAGCAGCGCATCCGGCAAGCCGCGCGCGGCGTACGCCGCTTCCTTGAAAGCGGCATCGAAACGTTGCACAACGTCGTTCCTCTCGCCAACCGGCGCTAATCCTTCCAGGTTGCTTAATCTCCAGGTCCCTTAAATCCATGGTCGCACCCCTGAACGTGGGCATAGCGGGGCTCGGCACCGTCGGTGCCGATGTCGTCCGCCTCATCGAAACGCAAGGACGGGCGCTGGCCGAGCGCAGCGGCCGTGGCATCCGCGTCGTCGCCGTCACCGCGCGCTCGAAAGTCAAGAAGCGCGGCCTCGACCTGCGCGGCATCGCCTGGGCGAAGAGCCCGCAGGCGCTTGCCGAAGATCCCAATATCGACTGCTTCGTCGAGTTGATGGGCGGCGCCGGCGATCCCGCTCTCTCCGCGATCGAGACCGCGCTGAAGGCCGGCAAGTCGGTCGTGACAGCCAACAAGGCGCTGATCGCCAAGCACGGGCTGCGGCTTGCCGCTGCCGCCGAGAAGCACGGCGGCGCGCTGAATTTCGAGGCGGCGGTCGGTGCGGCGATCCCGGTCATCAAGACGCTGCGCGAGGGCCTCGCCGGCACCAGCGTCAACCGCGTCTACGGCATCCTCAACGGCACCTGCAATTACATCCTGACCCGGATGGAGCAGGAGGGTTTGTCGTTCGAAGAATGCCTGAAGGACGCCCAGCGCCTGGGCTATGCCGAAGCCAACCCGTCATTCGACGTCGATGGTCACGACACCGCGCAGAAGCTTGCGATCCTTGCGAGCCTCGCCTTCGGAACCAAGGTCGCCGAAAGCGCGGTCTATGTCGAAGGCATCTCCTCGATCACGCCGGAAGATCTCAAGGCCGCCGCGGAACTCGGCTACCGCGTCAAGCTGCTCGGCGTCGCCGTGCGCACGGCAAAGGGCATTGAGCAGCGCGTGCACCCGACCATGGTGCCGAAATCATCGTCGATCGCGCAGGTGATGGGCGTCACCAACGCGGTGGCGATCGACGGCGAGGGCATTCCGCCGATCACGCTGGTCGGGCCCGGCGCCGGCGGCGGTGCGACCGCCTCGGCCGTGGTCGCCGACATCGCCGACGTCGCCCGCGGCATTCGTGCCAAGCCGTTCGGGCGTCCGGTGGAGCGGTTGCGCGACACCACCAAGGCGCCGATGGAACGTCACGAGGGTGGCTACTATATCCGCCTGATGGCGCGCGATCTTGCAGGCACTGCCGCAACAATCGCCACCCGGCTCGCGGAACAGAAGATATCTCTGGAGTCCATCGTGCAACGGCATCCGGATGGCGTGGATGTGAACGGTGCAGCCAAAAAACCTTCACCGGTCCCGGTCATTCTGATTACCTACGCGACCAGTGAGGATGCGGTGCATCGTGCGCTGGCCGCAGTGCAGCGCGATAAGGTCATCAGCGGCCGGCCGCAGGTGATCCGGATCGAGAAAAACTAACGCATGACCTGAACGGGTCGGGCGTGAGACGATTGATGCGGGCAGGCTGGCCTGTCCCCCAGGGCTTTAAGGAGTACGCCGATGTCGACCCATATTTCCGTTCCGCCGCAGATGCTGCTCGAGCGCATCCTGACGCTCGAAATCGTGCGCGTGACGGAGCGCGCGGCGGTGTCGGCCGCGCGGCTGCGCGGCCACGGCCAGGAAAAGGCCGCAGACAAGGCCGCGGTCGACGCGATGCGGCGCGAGCTCAACAAGCTGCCGATCGAGGGCACCATCGTGATCGGCGAGGGCGAGCGCGACGAGGCGCCGATGCTGTTCATCGGCGAGAAGGTTGGGCTCAACGCCGGCCCGAAAGTCGATATCGCCGTCGACCCGCTCGAAGGCACCACGCTGTGCGCCAAGAACATGCCGGGCTCGATCGCCACCATGGCGATGGCCGACGGCGGAACGCTGCTGCACGCACCCGACGTCTACATGCAGAAGATCGCGATCGGCCCGGGCTACGCCAAGAACGTGATCGAGCTCGACGCGCCGCCGGCCGACAACGTCCGCCGGCTCGCCAAAGCCAAGGGCGTCGATCCCAGCGCCATCAACGTGCTGGTGCTCGACCGTCCGCGCCATGCCGACATCATCAACGGCGTGCGCTCGACCGGCGCTGCCGTGCAGCTGATCACCGACGGTGACGTCGCCGGGCGTCATCCACTGCGCCAAGCCCGATGAGACCGGCGTCGACATGTATATCGGCACCGGCGGCGCGCCCGAAGGCGTGCTGGCAGCGGTCGCGCTGCGCTGCATCGGCGGCCAGATGCAGTGCCGCCTGATCCTCGACACCGAGGAGAAGCGCGAGCGCGCGCACAAGATGGGCGTCACCGATCCGAAGATGATCTACGGCATCGAGGATCTGGCGAGGGGCGACTGCCTGTTCGCCGCCACCGGCGTCACCACCGGCTCGCTGCTCTCAGGCGTGAAGTTCAAGAAGGACGTGATCGAGACCGAGACCGTCGTGATGCGCTCGGTCACCGGCACCGTGCGCTACATCAAGGCCGAGCACCGGCAGCTGGAGAAGTTCCACCTGGACTGAGAACGAGCCCAATAGTGGTCGTCATTCCGGCGCGCGCGAAGCGCGAGCCCGGAATCTCGAGGTTCCGGGTCTGGTGCTTCGCACCATCCCGGAACGACGGGATAAATAACAACAAGAAAAAGGGGGGGACACCCATGTCCGATCTTTCCGGAGTAAAGGCACTGGTGTTCGACGTGTTCGGGACCGTGGTCGACTGGCGCACCAGCCTGATCAACGACTTCACCAAATGGGCTGAGACGCGCGGCATCAGGGCCGACTGGACTGCGCTGGTCGACGGCTGGCGCGCGGTCTATGCGGCCTCGATGGACGAGGTGCGCAAGAATCCGCAGAACGGCTACGTCATCCTCGATGTGCTGCACCGCCGCTCGCTGGAGAAGCTGGTCGCGCAATTCGACATCAAGGGTCTCACCGAGGCCGACCTGCAGCACCTGACGCTGGGCTGGCATCGCCTGCACGGGTGGCCCGACAGCGTCGCCGGCCTGACCCGGCTGAAGACCAAATACATCATCTCGCCGCTGTCGAACGGCAACGTCGCGCTGCTGACCAACATGGCGAAGTTCGCAGGCCTGCCGTGGGACCTCGTGATGTCGGCCGAGCTGTTCGAGCACTACAAGCCGGACCCGGAAACCTATCTCGGCGCCGCGAAGTTGCTCTGCCTGCCGCCGGAGCAGGTGATGATGGTTGCCGCGCACAATTACGATCTCAAGCACGCGCAAAAGCACGGCCTGAAGACGGCGTTCGTCGCGCGGCCGACCGAATACGGCCCGCTGCAGAAAGTCGATTTCGAGGCCACCGGCGCGTGGGACATTGTGGCCAAGGATTTCGGGGAAATCGCCACCCGGATGGGCTGCTAGAACTGGTCTGCTATTCATTGAAGCGCTACGATTCCTGCCCGAAGCGTCGGTTCTGATTGGGTCAGAGCCGACGCCCTGGATTTGTTTTGACGTGTTGCCGTCACGCGAACCGCTGCCCACTTCGCTCGAAAACGCTCTGGCTCCAGAAGGGATCATGACGCTCCACGCATCCGCACTGCCCGTCGAGGCGCCACAGGCGTTCCTCGGCGTGGCGCGGTCGCTGACCGGAAAACTCTGGCGCGACCGGCTGGACGCGCGCGGGGCGGCGCGGGCGCTCGCGATCGTGCAGCGGCACAATCTGCCGGAAATGCTGGCGCGTGTGCTGGCCGGCCGCGGCGTCGCGATCGACGAGGTGGCCGACTTCCTCGACCCGACCATCCGCAAGCTGATGCCTGATCCCCACACGGTCACGGAGATGGAGACCGCTGCCAAGCGGATCGCGGATGCCGCGGTGCGCGGCGAGAAGGTCGCGATCTTTGGCGACTACGACGTCGACGGCGCGACTTCGGCGGCACTGCTGACCTGGCATCTGCGCCATTGCGGGCTGGATCCGCTGATCCACATTCCCGACCGCATTTTCGAGGGCTACGGGCCAAACGTCGACGCCGTCCGCGCCCTGGCGGCAAAGGGTGCGACGCTGCTCGTCACGGTCGATTGCGGCACCACCAGCATCGAGCCGCTGGCGGAAGCCAGGAAGCTCGGCATGTCGGTCGTGGTGATCGATCATCACCAGACCGGCGATGAGTTGCCCGAGGTCGACGCGCTGGTGAATCCGAACCGGCCCGACGATCTCTCGGGGCTCGGCCATCTCGCGGCCGTCGGCCTGGTGTTCGTCACATTGGTCGCCGTGAACCGCGAGCTGCGCCAGCGCGGCTTCTGGACCCGCGAGATGCCGGAGCCCGACCTGCTCAGCGTGCTGCATCACGTGGCGCTCGGCACCGTTGCCGACGTCGCGCCGCTGATCGGGCTGAACCGGGCCTTTGTCGCCAAGGGCCTGATCGCGATGCGCCGCCGCGACCATGTCGGCCACACCGCGCTGATGGATGTGGCGCGGCTCAATGGCCCGCCGGAGGCCTGGCATCTCGGCTTCATGCTGGGCCCGCGCATCAATGCCGGCGGCCGCATCGGGCGTGCCGATCTCGGCGTGCGGCTGCTGCTCGAAGGCGATGTCTCGGAGGCCGCGCGGATCGCGGCCGAGCTCGATCGCCTCAATGCCGAACGGCGGGTGATCGAGCAGGCGGCAGAGGCGCAGGCCGAAGCCGAAGCGCTGGCCTCGCTCGGGCTCGAGGACAAGGGCGCGGTGATCGTCACAGCGGCGGAAGGCTGGCACCCCGGCGTGGTCGGGCTGGTCGCAGCGCGGCTGAAGGAGAAGTTCGCGCGGCCGGCCTTTGCGATCGCGCTCGAGCCGGGTGGCATCGGCACCGGATCGGGCCGCTCGATCGGCGGCGTGGATATCGGCAAGGCGGTGCGCCAGGCGGTGCACGACGGACTGCTGATGAAAGGCGGCGGGCACGCGATGGCGGCCGGTGTCACGCTGCGCAAGGAGAAGCTCGCCGAATTCCGCGCCTACATGGAGAGCGCGCTGGCGGCCGACGTCGCCAACTCGCGTCACGAGAACGAGCTGTTCATCGATGGCGCCGTCACTGCGCGCGCGGTGACGCCGGAATTCGCCGCGACGCTCAATCGCGCAGGTCCGTTCGGCAGCGCCAATCCCGAGCCGGTGATCGCGCTGCCGTCACATCAGCTCGTCTATGCCGACGAGGTCGGGCAGGCGCATTTGCGGCTGCGCTTCAAGTCCGGCGACGGTTCCATCGTCAACGGTATCGCATTCCGCTCGGTCGGACAGAAGCTCGGCAGCGCCTTGACGCAAAATCGCGGCCAGCAATTGCACGTGGCGGGTTCTCTTGCAGTCGACCGTTGGCAAGGCACCGAACGTGTGCAATTCCGTGTGCTCGACGTCGCGGTACCGGATCAGGGCCCGGCGGTGATCAAATAAGAAACGTTGGGAGTGGACATGGCAGGACAGGTTGAAGGCAAGGTCGCGCTGGTGACCGGCGGCGCGTCGGGTATCGGCGAGGCGATCGTCGAATTGTTCGCGCAGGAAGGCGCGACGGTTGTTGCGACCGACATCGACGAGTTGAGGGGACCCGAGCTCGCCGCGCGGCTCAAGAAGGCTGGTCGCGAGGTGATCTTCCTGCCGCAGGATGTCACCAGCGAGGAGCGCTGGATCGAGGTCATCGCCGATATCGGCAAGCGCTATGGCCGCCTCGATATCATGGTCTCCAACGCCGGCATCGGCATCGGGGCGCCGTCGATCGTCGAGATGTCACTCGCGGACTGGCGCCGGCAGACCGCCATCAATCTCGACGGCGTATTCCTGTCGGTGAAGCATTCGCTGCCGCTGATGCGCAGGCATGGCGGCGGCTCGATCATCATGATGTCGTCGCTGGCCGGCCTGCGCGGTGCGGCGACGCTCTCCGGCTACAGCGCGACCAAGGGCGCGGTGCGGCTGTTCGCCAAGTCGATCGCGATGGAATGCGCGCAGGTGAACGACGGCATCCGCGTCAACTCCGTGCATCCCGGCATCATCGACACGCCGATCTGGGGCAAGATCCCGACCGGCGCGACGGGCGCCGGCCAGAACGCGCCGATCGATCCGGAGGAGCGCGCAAGGTTCGCCACGCCTCTCGGCCGCGCCGGCCAGGCCATCGAGATCGCGCAGGGCGTGCTCTATCTCGCCTCGGACGCGTCGCGCTACGTGACCGGCAGCGAACTCGTGATCGACGGCGGCATGAATGCCGGCGGCGTGGTGCGGCAGCAATAGCCACGATCGTCATTGCGGACCTACGGGTCGGGCAGGCCGCCTTTACGTCATGGCGACCAGAGCGAAGCAATCGATGATTCCACGTGCGTGGATGCATGGGTTGCTTCGTCGCTCTCGTTCCTCGCAATGACGAGGCGGTCAGTCTCGAATCACATTTCAAACAGCGGCGTGAATGACAGTCCGCATTCTCGCGATGTGAATCGTTCGAGGTTTGCGTCTCGCTTGATCGTCATCGAGATAAGCTGGCTTGGTCGCAAAATGACCCTTAGTCGACCCGAGCTAGTCTAATCCGGATACTTTCGCAGCTCCGGATTCCATTTCTTTGCGACCACACGGTCACCAATCGTAAAGCGCAAAAGGTCTTCTCCGACCTTCAACGGGCCCTCGTAGGCGCTCTGTGTCCGCGTCACGAGTTCGGACACCTTCGTTTCGTAGAAGTATGACGTGTGAATAGGCCGCGAGTTTGGGCTTTGCGCGCGAAAAGACCATGCCAGCTTCCTCAGGCGACGTATGGTGATCCGCGACGGGCTTTAGTTGCGGCAGTTTTGCCAGTTGTGCCGACATCGCAAAGACTTCATGAATCAACAGATCGCTTCCCGTCGCATGCTTGATGAGATTTTCGTCAAACTTCGTGTCTCCTGAAATCGTTACAGACCGCGCGTCGTAGTCGATCCGATAACCCACCGACGGCTTGACCAGGTCGCCGTGATTGACCGCAAATGCGGTGACCTTGACACCGGCCTCGTCGAACACCACGCGATCTGCTTGGAAGTCGTGGACCTCAATCTGCATGGCGGCGGGCGGGATGTGTTCGTCCGCATGACGGATGCTGATGTCATCAGAAAATGCCTCCGCAAGGCCTTTGGCAATCTTCGCCACACCGCTCGGCACGGTCGTTCCGTCCGATGGACCCCACAGTCTCATGGGTTTGACGCGGGATCCAAATGGCCCGAACATGTACCCCGTCATCCACAGGTCAGGCAGGCCGGCAACATGGTCCGAATGATAATGGGTCAGAAAAACCGCATCGATGCCTTTGCCGGATGATATGCCCAACTGATAGAGGCGCACTGTCACTCCTCGACCCGCGTCGAATAGTAGATTCAGTCCGCCGGCTTGAACGAGCGTCGCCGGTCCGAAACGCGCGGCAGTTGGTTCGGGGCCACCCGTACCGAGCAGCGTCACGACAATCTCGTTGGAGACGGCAGGCTTTTCCTCAGCCGTCGCGCTGCCATGGATCGAATAGGTCAACACCAAAGTTGCAGCGATAACCGCTAAAATGCGCCGCGCCATTATCGCCATACGCCGACTCCTTGCTCGCGGTCGCAATGATTGAATTCAAATGCGCGGCCTGCACCAGCCGTCTCGTTTCCCCAACAACAAGATAGCCGCCGCAGGCTGGTGCGCTTGTATATTTCAGCCATCCGGGGAAAGAATGTTGTCCCAATCGCCAATAAACTGACTTGGTCCAGCGCCGACCAGTGCGTGGCATTCACGGATGAAATGCGCCTGGTCAAAATAGCCGGCTTCGTGGGCAATTCGGGTCCACGACTTGGTCGGTTCGTTACGATGAGCCGTCAAGGCTGCATCGAACCTGATCGTACGCGCATAAAGTTTGGGAGAAAGGCCAACTTGTGACGAAAAGCGGCGTTGAAAATGACGCGCGCTCAGGCCCGATTGCTTCACAAGGTGGTCGATACCGACGCAACCCCGCGATGCCAGCAGCAGACGGGACGTATAGTCGACCCCATCCTGAGCTGAACTGTCATCTTGCATCATCCCGAGCCAGCGTTCTGCCGCAGCTACGCGCGAGGCAAAGTCCGCAGCCGAACGTACGGCGTCGCTCAGCAGCACCGCGCGCTTGCCAAGAACGTCGCAGGCCCGGATGCCTTCATTGACGAGGGACGTCATATCGATGCCGACGAGGCGATTGAGCGCAGCCGGCTGCAGCAGAATGTTGAAGATGTGGACTTCGCCTGACATGTAGAGCTGGATTCGGCGCGACCCTTGCGGGCCGACCACGACCGTTTCGGGGGCCGTCTGCAGGGGACCTGCATCGAGCCGAAGACGGAATGGATCGCCCAGATAAATATCGATGATCTGGTGGGGCCGCGCCGTCAGCGGCCACATCAGGCCTTTGGGGCCCAATGTTCCGCGGCGCTCCTCGAACGAGCGAACGATGCCACGAAGCCCGGGATGCGGAGTCCTTCGTCTGACATCCATCGACGGCCTCCCGTTTTGGCGCCACCGCAAGACCTTGCGTCTAGCGATCTGAATAATATCACAACTGGGTTTCGACAACGATGGCAGGTACTGCGCCGATAGGCCTCGGCTGTTGGATCATCCGAACAGCCATGTTGCCCGCTCGTGGCCGATCGCGTCATTTCGGTCGCGCGCAGCAACCATATCGCTCCAGGAGTGAAGCGGACGTCAACTCCGGTGCGTCATGCTGCCGCGTTCATGGGTAGACGGCCTAGCCGCCTTGCCGTAGCCGCGCCAGCACCTTGAGCCCGCCATAGCCATCGGCGGGCAGCAGGCCCGTCTTGATCTGGTAATCCTTGATCGCCTTCATCGTGTCGTTGCCGACGCGGCCGTCGGTGCCGCCGGTGTCGAAGCCGGCCTTGGTCAGCCGGGTCTGCATCTCCTGCACCTCGGCGAGCGTCAGCGCGCGCTCCGAGCCCGGGAAAGGCTGGATGAACGGCGGTCCGCCGAGACAGCGATCGCCGAGATGGCAGATCGCCAGCGCGTAGTTCATCGAGGGATTATAGCTCTTCACCGAATTGAAGTTCGGGCCGAGCAGGAAGGCGGGGCCGCCCGCGACCGGGATCCAGAGCTGCGCCGACGCGTTCGGCTGCGGAAACGGCTGGCCGTCGGCGCGGGTGACGCCGGCGCCGGCCCAGGCCGCGTAGGTACGGCTGCCGCCGGCGCTGCCGCCCGGTGCGCGAACCTCGTAGCCCCAGTGCTCGCCGCGACGCCACTTGCCCCGATTGACGAGATATTTCGCGGTCGAGCCGAGCGCGTCGTCGGGGCGGCCGAACGGCGAGACCTTGCCGTCGCCGTCATAGTCGAAGCCGACATTGAGCCAGACTTCCGGCATCCACTGCGAATGGCCCATCGCGCCGGCCCAGGAGCCGTTCATCTCCTCCGGCGTGCTCCAGCCGCGCTGCACGATCTTCATCGCGTTGATCAGCTCGGTTTCCCAATAGGCCTTGCGGCGCGGCTCGTTCCAGGCGAGCGCCGCGAGCGAGGGAAACACCGGCGTCATATGGTTCTGCTGCACCAGCGGATCGCCATAGGCCGATTCAACGCCCCACAGTGCGAGCAGCGTGCCGCGCTCGACGCCGAAGTCGCGCTCGATCCGGGCGAACAGCGCCTCGTTCTTCTTCAGCGCCTCGCGGCCGTGGATGACGCGCCAGTCCGAGACGCGGCGGTTGATGTACTGCCAGATCTGCTCGTGGAATTCCGGCTGGTTGCGCATCTGCCTGAACACGCTCATGTCGGGCTCGACCCGCCCCATGCAGCGATTCCAGGTCGCCTCCGAAATGCCTTTTGCCAGTGCGCGGGCGCGAAAATTGTCGCGCCATTGGTCGAAGCCCGGAGGGGGCGCCGCCAGTGCGCCGAGCGGAGTGCCGAGTGTTACGCCTGCCGCGAGCGCCGCCTTCAGGACGGCGCGGCGGGCAGGGGATTTCAAAGAATCAGGCTGTTTCATCGGGCCACTGTAGCGGCGCCGATCGGGTGAGCCAAAAGCCACGCCGCCGCAGGATCATGATTTGAGCATGCCCTTAGCCGGAAAACCGGTTCCCACTTTTCCGGGGCATGCTCTAGCTATCCTGCAAATCTGTGGCGATTTTTGACAGCCATTGCCGGACAATGTGCTCCGACCCGGCGTCGAGGCTGGCGGCGAGCCGCCTCTCCTGGGCCTGGGCGATGTGGCGGCATTTCTCCAGCAGCGTGGTTCCATGGCTGGTCAGCGTCCACTGCAGCACCCGGCCGTGGACCGGATGCGGCGTCTTGCGGATCGCGCCGTCGCGCTCGAGGTTGCGGATGATCACGCTGACGGTCTGCGGCGTCAGCAATGCCACCCGCGCCAGATCGGCGCCCGAGAGGCCCGGATAGGCCTTCAGCATCGTCAGCACGACGAACTGGGGAGAGGTGACGCCGAGGCCTCCCAGCTCGCGCTCCATCGACAGCCGCGAGGCCGCGTGTGCCTGGCGCAGCAGATAGGCGAGATAGCCCTGTTCGCCGCGCTTGCCTTCGCCGGGCGGCGGGACGGCGGACGCGGGCAGGGCCTCAGCGGCCGATCCTGCCCCGTTCGCAACCTTGTCCGCCGCCGCTTTCCCCGCCGGGCGCCGCCCGGCGGGGCCGGATTTCCGTCGCTTCTGCATTCCCGCCATGTTGCCTTCGCGAGTGTCTGCGTCTTGCTCAATATCAGAGCTCTGATAATATGTCAGTGTACTGATAACATGAGGCCTGGCCAATGTCACATGCCCGCAAGGAATACACCGACTTCGAGAAGCTCGCTCCCGATGTCTTCGCCGTCGTGCGTGACCTCGGCCAGTTCGCGGCGAAGGCCGGTCTCGACAAGCAGCTGCTCGAACTGGTCAAGCTGCGCGCCTCGCAGATCAACGGCTGCGCCTTCTGCGTGCAGTATCACATCCTGCAAGGCGAGAGCCTCGGCGTGCCCACAGACAAGCTGAACCTCGTCGTGGTGTGGCGCGAGGCGCCGCAGTTCTCGGCCCGCGAGCGCGCGGCGCTGGCGTGGACCGAGGCGCTGACGACCATGCCGAACGGCGTCAGCGACGAGGTCTATGCGGAGGTCACCGCTGAATTCTCCGAAAAGGAGCTGACCTACCTGACCTCGGCGATCGCCTCGATCAATGTCTGGAACCGGTTCGGCGCCGCCTATCGCTGGACGCCGCCGCCGCGCAGGCAGCGGGCGGCCGAGGCGGCTTCGTGAGACGGAACGAACGGCAATTGACAGGGGAGAACGACCGATGACTTCGATGGCGATGACACCGTCTGTTTCATTCGCGCGGCCGCCGCGGCCGGTCTTGCTGGCCGTGATCGCGGGACTGGCCTCGGCCTTCGCGATCGGCAAGGCGCTGCCGACCCCGATGGATGCGATCTCCGCGGTGATCGCGCCGCTCTGCGCGAGCGCCAATGCGGCATCGCCGCTCGACAAGGTCGAAATCATCACCTCGCATGCGTTGCCAAACGTGCCGGGCAAGCGCGTTACGGTGGTGCGCGTATTCTACGGGCCCGGCGGCTTCACGCCGCCGCATCGCCATTCCGGCTCGGTGACGGCCTACATCACCAAGGGCGAGATCCGCTCCCAGCTCGGCGGCGGACCGGTCGAGACCTTCAAGGTCGGCCAGTCCTTCTTCGAGCCGCCGGGCTCGACCCACATGGTCTCGGCCAATGCCAGCACCACGGGAGCCGGCGGAACTGATCGCGGTTTTCGTCGCGGACGAAGGCGCGCAACTGACCACGATGCTGGAATAGCCGCCGGCAATTCCGATCGACGCCGGCCCAATTCCGCAGGTCGCGCGCGCCCTCGAGCATTGGACCAGTTTGTTGTGAAGTCCGCAGCAAACTGGACCTTGCAAGCGGAATTGGGCGCGGTGATTGATGGCGCTGCGGCTACGGCTGCAATGCGATTTCCCCGCTCGCGTGGCGGTCACCGAACAGGAGCAACCGATGGTCAATCTCAAGGGGCTTTCCGCCTTCCCGATCACGCCCTCGAATCGAGATGGGCAGGTCGATGCGGGAGCGCTCCGCGCATTGCTGGAGCCCTTGATCGCGGCAAAGGTGGATTCGATCGGTCTGCTCGGAAGCACCGGCTCGTATCCGTATTTCAGCCGCGATGAGCGGCGGCGTGCCGTGCAGGTGGCTGCCGCCCTGGCAGGTGGCAAGACGCCGATCCTGGTCGGTGTCGGCGCGCTGCGCACCGACGGTGCGGTGAAGCTTGCGCAAGTTGCACGTGATGCCGGCGCGGCGGCGGGGCTTTTGGCGGCGGTTTCCTATACCCCGCTGACCGATGACGAGGTGTTCGAACACTTTCAAACGGTGGCGCGTGAAAGCGGATTGCCGATCTGCATCTACGACAATCCGGGCACGACGCATTTTCGATTCACGCCGGCCCTGGTTGGCCGCCTCAGTCGCCTGGAAGGGATCATCGCCGTGAAAAGCCCGGCGTTGGATGCTTCGACGGTGCCGGGCCACATTGCCGAATTGCGGGCTGTCGTGCCGAGCGGCTTCTCGTTGGGTTACAGCGCCGACTGGAACTGCACCGAAGCGCTGCTGGCGGGGGGCGAGACATGGTACAGCGTTCTCGCGGGAATTTTCCCCAAGGTCTGCGTCGACATCGTCCGAGCCGTCGCAAGTGGAGACGCCGCCAGGGCGCGGCAGCTCGACGCGCGGCTGCAACCGGTCTGGCAGCTGTTCAAGACATTTTCGAGCCTGCGGGTCGCCTACGCGATCGCCAATCTCAGGGGGATCTGCGCGGCCGAGCCTCCGCGTCCGATCCTGCCATTGCCGCCGGAGGCCCAAAAGAAGGTCGGTGAGGTGCTGGCCGGAATGGAGATCGGTTGATCGTATCGCGCGGTGTGTGACGTCGCGCATCGATCGATTTCGAATGGAACCCCGCAGTCGTCCCGTCAGCGGCATGGCTTCCATCGGCGCGCAAAATCGGCATAACAATCGCAAGGCGTGCTCGCTGGGAGGCGTTCGATGCGATTGCCGGTGTTTCTGTTGACGCTTCTGGTTCCTGGAATGGCCTGGGCCGAGGAACCCGCAACCAATGCGCCGGCGTTGTGGGGCAGTCCCACCGTCGACCACGGCGCCTGCTGCAAGACGCTTGGCGAGGTGCGCAGCAATATCGACCGGCTCGACCGCGAGATCGTGCGCCTGATGGCCGAGCGCGGCCGCTACGTCCATGAGGCCGCCCGCTTCAAGGCCAACCCCGCGCAGGTCGAGGCGCCCGAGCGTGCCGAGGCGGTGGTGAAGAAGGCGATGGCGCTTGCGGAAGCGGACGAGCTGTCCCCCAAGGTTGCGGAAGCCGCTTATCGCGCGATGGTGCGCGCCTTCATCGATTACGAGCAGGGCATCTTCGCGGCCGCCGCCGCACGCGGCGATGCGCCCTGGAAGAAATAGGCGGCCTATCGGAACACGGTGCAGCTTCCCAATCCGCGCAATGACGCGACCGATGTGGCACGGAGCGCCATGGCCCCAAGGGCGAACGGCGTTTGCACGATTTCGGAATAATGGAATAATGCCGCTGATTTGCCCGACGTGTCAAGTTGTCGTGCCTGATGACGGCAGCCGCCGGCTACTTTGCATGGGGTTGTTTTCGATATTTTGGCCGTGCGCCTCGAACCGGTGTCCGCGTCGCTCGCCCTAATTGCCGCCGCCTTCCTGGGTGTCGATGCGATGCACGACGTCGTCGGGCAGTGCGTGCGCCACCGCGGCCGCAGGTCCGGGCTCCGGTCCGATCTCGCGGCCGCGACCGCGGATCAGCCGCTCATAGGCCGACACCAGCGTGGTGTAGGGATTGACCCAGAGCCAGCCGTCGCGCGTGAACACCTGCACGTCGAAATGCAGATGCCGTGACGTGCCGTTGGGATGGTCGAGATAGTTCGAGACCACGCCGATCTTCTCGCCCTCGCTGAGGCGGCGTCCGTTGAGCAGGCCGTCGGCATCCATCACGGACGGGTTCATGTGCATGTAGCGGAAACGGACGTGCTCGGTGCTTGTGTTGACCTGCAATGTCGCGGCCTGCTGCTGCGTCGAGCGGATCACGATACTGTCGCGCACTGCGACGACCGCCTGCTGTCTGGGATCGCAACCGTCCTTGCTGTCGGCCGGACACGCGCCCGGCCTGATATCCTGGCCCTGATGGCCGTAGCCGCTGGCGCATTGGCCGACCTCGAAGCTGCGCGCCTCGCAGAAATTGTCCTGCCAGGGATACTCGTCGACGGTCGCGCCCGCCTTGCGCCTTGCGAAGGATTGCGAGTGCGCGAAGGCCGACGCTTTCTCAAGCGGAAAGCGGATCTGCGAGTACACCGTGAAGTCGGCGTGGCCACCCTGTTGCCTGCGGCCGCCGCTGCCCGCGACGATGTCGCCGCTCGGGCGGTAGGTGAAGTCCGCCGATTGAGCGATCGGCCGCTCGGCGATGCCGGAGGCGATGTCGCTGCGCGGCCGCGATGGTTGGCCGCCGGCGATGCGCAACGCCTTCAGGAAGCGCTCGGCGACCGGATAGGCCTCGCGACAGGCCAGCCGCTTCGGCCGCGGTGCGCTGTCGAGGCACTGGATCGAGACGACATAGGGAATCCCGAAGCGGGTGAAGGCGTAGCGCAAGTAGCCTTCGCGGATGAAGCGGCGCAGGTCCGGAAACTGCGCGGCCAGCGTCTTGACCGGTTCGCCCTTGCCGCCGAGCCGGTCGGCGAGGTCGTAGACCAGGATCGAGCCCGAGATCTGGACCTCGACCGGTTTGGCAAAGGTCCGCGGCGGCATGCCATCGCCTGCGCCCGGGTCGAGCGAGAACACCGCGTCATAGCCGGACGCGCCAGCATGGAAGACATCGGCCGCGCGGAAGTCGGCCTGGTAGCGTGCGACCGGCAGGCTGTCCGGTGCGCCGCTCTGTCGTGCGTCGAGATAGCTTGCGGGGTCGAAAGGCAGCAGCACCGGGATCGGACTGCGCGCAATGCCGGGGAAGAGCGGCGATGTCGCTGCGTTCAGCTGCACCAGCGCGGGCGTCGCGCGCGGATCGGTGGCCGGGACGCGGCGCTGTCCGGCGAATGTGAAGCCGGAGGCGATGGCCGGGCGGGTGGTGATCTCTTGCCGGAGCTGGTCGAGCACCGAGCGCCATTCGACCCGCATGGCCGAGATCGAAGGCGTCCGGAATTCGTCGGCATGAGCGCCGGGAGGAGGCAAGATCAGGGCTGCCAGCCAGCAACTGATGAAGCTGACGACCTTCCTGTTCACTGCACTCCCCGGTTCATGTCTGATCGCGAGAGATTAGAGCAAGTTCCGGAAAAGTGTGTAGCAGTTTTCCGGAAAGTTTGAGGTTAAACAACAACCTGATGTGCGATGATGGTTCATTACGACTGTCACCGCACTTCGCCGCTCAATCCTTGCTTAATCCTTGGCGCGTTCGACGTAGGAGCCGTCCTCGGTCATCACGACGATGCGCGTGCCGGTGGAAACGTGCGGCGGCACGCCAGTGCGGATGCCGTTGGACAGCATCGCTGGCTTGTACGACGACGAGGCGGTCTGGCCCTTGGTGACGGGCTCGGTCTCGACCACTTCGAGCGTCACGCGCTGGGGCAGCTGGATCGCGACTGGATTGCCCTCGTGCATCGACAGCTTCACGGTCATGTTCTCCTGCAAATACGGCGCAGATGAACCGACGATCTCCTTGGAGACCTGGACCTGATCGTAGTTGTCGTTGTTCATGAAGTGGAAGCCGTCGGCGTCCTCATAGAGGTAGTTGTAGTTGTGATCCTCGACGGTGGCCTTCTCGACCTGGTCGGTGGTCTTGTAGCGCTCCGACACCTTCACGCCGTCGCCGATGCGGCGCATTTCGATCTGGCTGACGGGGGTGCCCTTGCCGGGATGAATGTTTTCGGCGGAGAGGACCACATAGAGCTTGCCATCCTGCTCGATGATGTTGCCCTTGCGGATGGAACTGGCGATGACTTTCAAAGGTGTTTTCCTGAATTTGAGAAGCGGGGGCGCAAACCGGACCGGCAGCCCCTCGGCCGTGGCGGCGATTTCGGGCTGCAACATACTGATTTGTCCCTGAGATGCCAGTCTTTTGCGGCCGAATTCGGCAGTTTGCCAACCGCCGGCAACAGCCTTCGGGGCGCCGCTAACGAGGGTCCTTGCCGGGATTTTTCGGGCCTTCTCGTTATGTTCGGCAAGGCTTGCGGGAAACCGAGAACGTGCCCGTCTTCAGGTCGTAGAGGCAGCAACCAGCCGACCGTGGCCACATCCCGCTTCCGCGGAATTGGCGATCGGACGCGTGAGCCGGCGTCAGGTTCAGCCGGGGCGACGCATGGACAATGCCGGCATCTTTCGACAAGAAGGGACTCGCTTCGCCGCGTTCCGCTGCGACCAAGGCCGTGTCGACCATGTATTTGTATGGAATCAAGGATTTGCGCCCGGCTCTTAAATCGGGGCGGTGGCTTGTTGATGTCGAATCCGTAACCGTTGGATCGGCCGGCCGATGACAGCCCATGACCAGCCGTCGCCCTGGTGGACGCCGTCACGCTACGCTGACCGCAGGCCATTCCTGCAGGCGCGGACCGCGATCACGCGGGCGCTCCGGGCGTGGTTCGAGGAGCAGGGCTTTGCCGAGGTCGAGACCGCCATCCTGCAGATCTCGCCTGGCAACGAGACGCATCTGCACGCCCCCCGTACCGAACTCAGGCAAGCCGACGGCTCAGCTGCGCCACGCTATCTGCGCACCTCGCCCGAGTTCGCCTGCAAGAAGCTGCTCGCGGCCGGCGAGCCCAGGATCTATGAGTTCGCGCGGGTGTTCCGCGATCGCGAGCGCGGCGACCTCCATCTGCCCGAATTCACCATGCTGGAATGGTACCGCGCCAATGCCGGATACGACGCCATCATGGCAGACACGATCGTCGTCATCGCCCATGCAGCGCAGGCGACCGGGATCGGGCGGTTTTCCTTCCGCGGCAGGATCGCCGATCCCTTTGCCGAGCCAGAGCTGCTGACGGTTGCCACAGGTTTCGAGCGCTTCGCCGGCATCGACCTGCTGGCGACGATCTCGGGCGGCGAGGGCGATCGCGCGGCGCTGGCGTCAGCCGCGCGCGAACGGGTGCGGATCGCGGACGACGACACCTGGTCGGACATTTTCAGCAAGGTGCTGGTCGAGCATGTCGAGCCCAATCTCGGACAGGGCCGCCTGACGGTACTGTTCGAGTACCCGTCGCCGGAGGCCGCGCTGGCGCGCACCAAGGCGGGCGAACCTGATGTCGCCGAGCGCTTCGAGGTCTACGCCTGCGGCGTCGAGCTCGCCAACGGCTTTGGCGAGTTGACCGACGCAGCCGAGCAGCGCCATCGTTTCAACGCAGCCATGGACGAGAAGGCCCGCCGTTACGGCGAGCGCTATCCGCTCGACCACGACTTCCTTGCCGCCGTCGGCCAGATGCCCGAGGCGAGCGGCGTCGCGCTCGGCTTCGACCGGCTGGTGATGCTGGCAAGCGGCGCACCACGAATTGACCAGGTGGTCTGGACGCCGCCTGCAGGAGAGCCATGAACAGGATCGATCCGAAACTGGCGGCAACGCTGCGCCAGCCGCGCGAGCTGGCCGATGCCGGCCTCGTGCCGGTCGCAGCCCTTGCCGAGCTCGAACAGGTGGCTGCGCGCTACGCGGTCGCGGTGACGCCGGAGCTCACGGCGCTGATCGATCCCGGCCGATTCCGCCGACCCGATCGCGCGGCAGTTCATCCCGAGCGCCGACGAGCTCGTCGAGCAGCCGGGCGAGAACGCCGATCCGATCGGCGACGATGCGCATTCGCCGGTCGCCGGCATCGTGCATCGCTATCCGGACCGGGTGTTGTTCAAGCTCGTCCACGTCTGCGCGGTCTATTGCCGGTTCTGTTTCCGGCGAGAAATGGTCGGGCCGGGCAAGGCGTCGGCGTTGTCCGACGATGCCTACCGCGGGGCACTGGAGTACATCCGTACCCATCAAGAAGTCTGGGAAGTCATCCTGACCGGCGGCGATCCCTTGATGCTATCGGCGCGCAGGCTGTCCGAGATCATGGCCGATCTCGCTGGCATCGATCATGTGAAGATCATCCGCCTTCACAGCCGCGTTCCCATTGCCGATCCCGAACGCATCAATTCCGACATGGTCGCGGCGCTGCGGGTTGACGGGGCGACGACCTGGATCGCAATCCACGCCAACCATCCGCGCGAGCTGGGCGCCAATGCCCGCGCCGCGTGCGCCCGCCTTGCCGACGCCGGCATCCCGTTGGTCAGCCAGTCCGTCCTGCTGCGCGGCGTCAATGACGATGCCGCGACGCTCGCGGCGCTGATGCGCGCTTTCGTCGAGTGCCGGATCAAGCCCTATTATCTGCACCACGGCGACCTTGCACCCGGCACCGCCCATTTGCGCACCACGATCGAAGCCGGGCAGGAATTGATGCGGGCGTTGCGCGGGCGTGTCTCCGGACTGTGCCAGCCGGATTATGTGCTCGACATCCCCGGGGGCTACGGCAAGGCGCCGATCGGCCCGACCTATTTGTCGCAGCCGGCTTCCCGCGAAGGGGAGGATTCGGTGGAGCGGCGGTACCGTATCGTCGATTATTGCGGTGACGTTCATCTTTACCCGCCGCAGCCGTGAGCCTGCGATGAGCGCCGCGGGGGGGACGGACGGCAGGAGCCGCCCGAGGACGAGGGCAGCCGCGGCGTCGAAAATGCTGTGATGTTCGGCTTCTTTGTGGTGCTGGTCGCCGCGGGAATCTGGCTCCTTGGCACGATGGCCGATATACGGAAGGTTCAGGATTGCGCAGCGCAGGGGCGACGCAATTGTGCTACCGTCGAGGGGCCGGAACGGGCGCAATAGGGTTGAGAAGCGGAGACGCGAGATGCGGAAGACTGTTTTGTTGATGGCTCTGATGATGGTTGGAGCGCCCCAGGTTGGAACGTCCAAGGCATGGGCGCAGCAACAGGGCGGATCGTCCTCCATGCAGAAGAACGCGCCGCTGCCGGAGGCGCCGGTCGGACATCGTCAGCCACGCCGCGGCGACGTTCCCAATGAAAAGAATATCAGCGATCCGAACAACACCGCGAACAAGGAAGACGCTGCGCTCGACAAGAAGATCAAGAGCATCTGCCGCGGCTGCTAAGCCACGGAAGAGACCGGCGGAGCGCGATATCCGCCCCGCCGGCAACGCTCAATCCGTTCGACCGTCTCAGGCCGAACGCTCCTGCAGGCCGTCACGCCGCACGCTGCGCCTGGCGTCGACGGCATCGGCCAACTGCTTCAGCACGTCGGCCGTCGTCGCGAGATCGATGCAGCCGTCCGTGATGCTCTGGCCGTAGGTCAGCGGCTTGCCCGGCACGACGTCCTGGCGTCCCGCGACAAGGTTGCTCTCGATCATCACGCCGATGATGCGCTGGTCGCCGCTTGCGACCTGCTGTGCGATGTCGGCGGCAACCGGCGGCTGGTTCTCCGGCTTCTTGCTGCTGTTGGCGTGGCTGGTGTCGATCATCAGCCGTGGCGCGACGCCGGCGTGGCCGAGCTCGGCCGCGGCAGCATCGACGCTTGCTGCATCGTAGTTCGGCACCCGGCCGCCGCGCAGGATGACGTGGCAGTCCTCGTTGCCGCTGGTCGCGGCGATCGCCGAACGGCCGCCTTTGGTGACCGCCATGAAATGGTGCGGGTGCGACGCCGATTTCACCGCGTCCGCCGCGATCCGCACGCCACCGTCGGTGCTGTTCTTGAAGCCGACCGGGCACGACAGGCCGGACGCCAGCTCGCGATGGATCTGGCTCTCGGTGGTGCGTGCGCCGATCGCGGCCCAGGAGACCAGATCGGCGATGTATTGCGGCGTCGTCATGTCGAGGAATTCGGTGCCGGCCGGCAGGCCGAGATTGTTCACGGCCGACAGCACGTTGCGTGCAAGGCGCAGGCCCTTGTTGATGTCGAAGCTGCCGTCGAGATCGGGATCGTTGATCAGGCCCTTCCAGCCGACGGTGGTGCGCGGCTTCTCGAAATAGACCCGCATCACGATCTCGAGGCGGTCGGCGAGCTGTTCGCGCAGGCTGGCGAGACGCTCGGCGTAATCGACGGCCGCCGCGGGATCGTGGATGGAGCAGGGGCCGACGACGACCAGCAGGCGGTCATCGGTGCCGTTGAGGATCGCGTGGATGGCGTTGCGGGCGCCCATCACGACGCGGGTCGCCGTCAGGGTGCGCGGGACCTCCCGCATCACCTCTTCGGGCGTACTCAGCTCTTTCAGTTCCTTGATGCGAAGGTCGTCTGTCGTACTCAACACGGCTGGCTCCTTTGGATTTCGGGACCTGCCGGCACACAAAAAAGCCGCCAGGTCTGGCGGCTTTTTTTGGACGTTTGCTGCAATTCTTCAGATTGAGCGCGATCCTCCTGCCGCCAGCGAGCTGTCGTAGCTAAAGTACCAAAAATAGCTGGTGGCGACGGTGATCATGGTGGGCTCTATACCCGACGGATATCGGCCTGTCACCCCCCAAAACCGCGGGTGAGCCGGTTCGCCGTCAGGTGTTGCGCGCCGCCAACGCCATACCTATCAGGGTCGCCCCGCCGAACATCAGGTTGAGACCGACCAGGAGGCCGATCGCCCAGCCCGCCGGCTCCGGAAGGCCCGCGATGATGAAGAAGGCGATCACGATATCCATCAGGCCGGCGATCAGCAGCCAGGACCAGCGTCCCGACAATTCGCGGCGGTGCTCCAGCGCATACATGATGGTGGCGACGCCCTCGGCGACGAAATAGGCGCCGATGACGATGGTCAGCGTCAGCACGCCCTGCATCGGACGGGCCAGCAGCACCATGCCGGCCAGCACGGCGAGCGCAGCCGAGATCAGCGACCACCAGAAGCCCGGCATGTTGCGCGCCCAGAAGGTCACGATCAGCCCGCCGATGCCTGAGATCAAGAACATCCAGCCGAGGAAGATGGTGACGGCGAGGCTCGCGAATGTCGGCACGATCATCGCCGCGATGCCGAGGATCACGAGCAGGATGCCTTCGAACAGGAACGCCTTCCAGTGTTGCTTGACCGCGGCCTTCATCTCCGATCGCAGTCTGTCGAGATCGCTGGACAGGGTCATCGCGGCTCTCCAAATCTGCAACCGAAAAGTCTGCAACGGCAAAGTCTGCGAGCGTGCGGCGTATCCTAGCTCTGGCCCGCCGCCGATGGAAAGCCCTCCGCGGCGGTCCGCATCCGGTTGCGGCCAAGGAAATAGACCGCGGTGGTCGCGATCAGCAGCGCCAGTCCGATCAGGATCGAGGTGAGGCCGATCGGGACCAGGATGAACGACGCATTGCGCTCGGGATTGACGTACCAGTGATGCAGCGACGTGAGCAGGAACGAGACCCCGGCAAAGCCGGTGCCGCCGCCGACCAACAGCAGTGCCCACATTCGCCGCAGCTGGCTCAGCCGCTCGCGCGCGACATCAGTGCGCGGCGCATGATGTCTGCCGAGGCGGCGCACCAGGCGGATCGCAAAGCCGATCGAGGAGAAGCCGATCAGCACGCTCGCCGAACCAAGCAGCAGGCGCGTGGTCGAGCTGAGATCGGGAATGCGTTGGAGCGCGAGCAGCGGAAAATCGAACGCCGTGTGCAGCGCGACCGGCGCGACCAGCACCAGCGCCCAGTTGGTGATGCGCGCCCAGTCGCGGTGACCGCGGTAGGCGCCGAGCGCGCCGCCGGAGCGCGCGATCGCAAGGTAGGCGCCGGCAATGATGCCGAGCGCGCCGTGAAACGGCACCGTGAGCACGCTGCGCAACGCCGCGAGCGCCCGCCACATGTCCTTGTGCTGGACGAGATAGGCGAGGTTCTCGTAGGCCGCAAATCCGAGGCCCGCGGCCGCGCCATAGACCACCGTATCCATCGGATCGGCGAAGGCACGGCGGCGGGTCGAGATGGCGACGATGACGAGAACCTTGACGATCTCCTCCGGCGCCGCGACGCCGAACGCCGCGCGGACCGCCTGGGTCGCCCAAGGATTGTCGGGAATGGCAAGCAGCGCATTGAAGGGAATTCGCGCCAGGCCGAGCAGCGAGATGCTGGCCGCGCCGAGCACGAAGGCGAGCCACACCTGCACCGGCGGTCCGGGGCGCTCGTCGGCGGCAATCACCAGCCACAGCACCAGCAACGCGGGTGCGATGGCGGCGGCGCCAATCACAGTCGGAAGCGACTCAAGCAACAACATGGGATCAATCTGTTCTCGTGAAAGGCGAAAATGGCCGCAAACCCAGCACTTTGCAAGGTGGCCGGCGGTCGCGGACACGCGCTTGGGAATTCACGTTTGGCTGTATCCGGCGGCTGGCACAGTCGGATCCTGGATGATTGCGCGGCGGGCGCGAGCGCGCCGGTGAACGACATGGTAGAAGTGCTCGATCAGACGGGAGACGTTACCGGGTGCATTTACGCGCAGCAGAGAGTCACACGCGATCGATCCTCAAGGCCATCAGCTGGCGGACATTGGGGACGCTCGATACTTTCGCCATCAGCTGGTTCATGACCGGCAAGGTCTCGCTCGCCGGCTCGATCGCCGGGCTCGAGATCGTCACCAAGATCGCCTGGTACTATGTACACGAGCGGGTCTGGGCAGTTGTTCCGTTCGGACGGCGCGCCTGACCCGCGCGACCGGTGCGGCGAAGCAGGATTTTCTGGGAACAGACCGGGCAGTGATAGACCCCGCTGGATTTGCGGGGCCGTGCAGGTGCGCGAGAACAATATCCACTTCTGGATTGAAAACAGTGTTCACGCTGTTGGGCAATTCGGAACGGCGGGAGCGTCGCAGGACGTTGACGAATTGGTTCGTCGGCTCATTGCCGGGGCTGAAGATCGGGGCCTCCGCCGTCTCTGCGAACAGCTACTTCTGAGCCGGCGTCCCGGAAGGCCGTAACCAATCCGCCATCTGTGCCGCGGTTTCCGCCTGGCGAGCTCGTCGGATCAACCGCTCGCGCTCAACGCCCGGATAGGTGCCTTGTGCTTCCTTCCGAAGACGCTCAGCCTGATCACCAAGGCGTATTTCGAGAGAATCGGTCTGCTTGAACCGGCGACGCTGCATGGAACGCTGCTCCATCTTGTCGGGAGGGCGGGAGCGCGTGATGGCGTTCTCGTCACCGATAGATGCCGCGTGCGGGGCGATGACGATGACCAACGGCCCGCACGGCAATATGTTCCTGCAATGGGAACCAATCCCCCGGGCGGGCCGAGGCACATCTCAGGCTGCTTCAGCGTTGATGGCCGCGACGGCCAGTTTGGTCAGCGCGTCGTCGGTTTTCTTTTCCTCAGCCAGGGTCTGATCGAGAAGCTTGACCGCGTCGTTCATGCTCAGCCTGCTGGCCCATGCCTTGAGCGTGCCATAGCGGGAGATTTCGTAGTGCTCGACCGCCTGTGCGGCGGCAAGCAGGCCAGGATCGAGCGCCGGCGTGTCGGCGTATTCGTCCATGATTTCCTTACCCTCGTCGATGATCCCCTCGATCGCGTCGCATTTCTTGCCGCGCGCCGGCTTTCCCAATAGCTCGAAGATCTTCTCGAGCCGGTCGATCTGGCCTTCGGTCTCCTCGTGATGCTTCTCGAAGGCTGCGCGCAATTTATCCGATGACGCTGCCTTGGCCATCTTTGGCAGCGCCTTATAGATCTGCTTCTCGGCGTAGTAGATGTCCTTCAAGGTGTCGAGGAACAGGGCGCTGAGGTCTTTCTCCGGCATCGACTTTCTCCATCACAAGGGTTGATTTCGCGATCCAACACGAGCGCAGATGCGATGTTCCTATTTGTGGTGGCTGGAGCTTGAGCCAGCTGAACTGATCATTGCGTCAGCAGGCGCCGGCAGGTTTCGACGAACACCTCGGCGCCGGTGACGATGTCGGCGTCGTCGGTGTTCTCGCTCCAGTGATGGCTGATGCCGCCGATCGACGGCACGAACAGCATCGCCGCCGGCATGATGGTGGCGAGGACCTGGGCGTCATGGCCGGCGCCGCTCGGCATGCGGATTGATTTGCCGCCGGCGCAGGCGGCGCTCGCGGCCTCGATCGCATCCTGGAACGCAGGCGTCATCATCGCGGGCACGCCGGTGCGGATCCGCTCGACCTTCACGCCACAGCGGCCCTGCGCGGTGGCTTCTTCCGCCAGACGATGCAGGTGCGCCTCGAGCCGCGAGATCACCTCGGGATTGTCGTCGCGGATCTGGAACAGCATCTCGGCGTGGCCTGGGATGATGCTCGGCGCGCCCGGATCCAGCGTGATGCGGCCGGTGGTCCACACCGTGCGCGGCCCGCACAGCGCAGGGAAGCTGTCGTCGATCGCGACGCAGAACCGGGCCAGCGCCAGGCCGGCATCCTTGCGCACCGCCATTCGCGTGGTGCCGGCATGGTTCTGCTCGCCGGTGAAAGTGATGCGATATTGCCAGATGCCGACGATGGAGGTGACGACGCCGATCTTGAGCCGGCTAGCTTCCAGCGTGTCCCCTTGCTCGATATGGGCTTCGAGGTAGCCGATATGGCGGCCAGATTCGGCGGTGAGGCGCGGGCGGCCGGCGAAGCCCGCATCGCGCAACGCCTGTCGCATGGTGCGATCGCTGGAGCGGTCGCGCGCCGCATCGATGTCGGCGTCGGTCACGGCGCCGGCAAACGACCGGCTGCCGAGGAAACTGCCGAAATGTCCTTCCTCGTCGCACCATGCGGCGACCTCGACCGCGCCGCTGATGCCGGGATCGCCGTTGATGACGCGCGCGGCCTCCAGCGCATAGATCACGCCGAGCGGCCCATCGAGCCAGCCTGCATGGTTCTGGCTTTCGAGATGCGAGCCCGCAAGCAGCTTCGGTCCTGCTTTCGCACTTTTGCCGAACACATTGCCGATGCCGTCGATCGTCGCGGTGAGGTCGGCATCGGGCAGGTGTGCCGCAAGCCAGTCCAGCGAGCGCAGATGCGGCTCCGAGAATGTCGGCTTGTGCACGCCGGTCTTGTAGGCGCCGATCGCGCGCAGCGCATTGAGATCGGCGAGCACGCGCTTGCCGTCGAAGCGACCGTTGATGCCTGGCATGATTGGACTCCGAATGAGCGTCTTTGGTTTGAGTCTTGATCTACGACTTCATTTGCGTCTTGGCGCCGCAATCCCGTCTTGATGCCGTCGCGGTTGAATGCGACGGAACAATCAGGGCAAACGATTTCTTAGCGGTTCTGCTTTTAGGTCGCGGGTCTGATGTCGCGGTACGAATAGCGTGTGAGTGTGATCATGTCTGCATTCCGGAACTGGGCTCGCAAGGCCGCTGTGCTGTTTCTCCCGATCGCGCTCGGCGCCTGCGCGCAGGTCTCGCAGCAATACAGCATGACGACCCCGCCGCCGGGAACCGGTCCGCTCGCCTGGGACGGCGCCGGGCAGGATCCCAATCAGCCGCCGCCGCGACGCCATGCGCGGAATGCCTCGCCGGCGGTGGCGGAGACGCAACTGTCGGAAGCGGATGCGGACGACCGGCTGGCGCGCAAGCTCGTGATCTGCAGCACCTGCATCAAGCAGACGCCGGTGGCGGCGGCCGCGGCGCAGCCGACCAATCGTCAGGACGTCGCGAGCGTGACCAATCACTAGCGCGCTGTCGCCAGACATCGATCCGGCCTGCAGGCCTTAGTTAGGCCACGATGTCGTTCGATGCGCAGGCCCATGCCGTTCCGTAGACTCATTGTTCCCGTCGTCGTCGTCGCGCTTGCAGCCGCCATCCTGATTCATGGGGGCGGTTCGCGGGCCCATGCGCATGTGCCGTCGCATTGCGGCTTCTGGACCTCGATCGAGGCCGGATTGTCGTGCAGGTAATCTCCCGCCAGTGGCCCGGGCGGCAGTCCGGGAAAAGCGTTCTGAACGCTTGCCCGTCCGGCCAATCGCCACTATACGTTCGCCCGTCGCAGCCGTTCGCCGGTAGCGGCCAGTCTGGCATGTCTCACGTCTAACGTATTGATTTGCCGGGAGTTTTGCTCCCTTCGTCTATCGGTTAGGACGCCACCCTTTCACGGTGGAGAGAGCGGTTCGATTCCGCTAGGGAGCGCCATCAAGGCCCTATCAAAAACGCCTTAAAATCAGCCACTTAAGCATTTTAATTGACATTTTTGGCTCCCTAACCGCATGTAAACGTAGATACATGGCGTAGATACAGGGTGCGAAAGTGGATTACCTGATTCAGCGCAACGGTCACTGGCAGTATCATAGGCGCGTTCCGAAGGCTTTCGCCGGTCTAGGTGGCAAGACTAGTAGGTTCGTGACCGTCAGCACCAAGATCAAGGTCGCCGACGACCGCACCGGCGCTAAGGCCGCCCGTGTGGCTGCCCGCCTGAATGAGCACCAAGAGGCGCGCTGGCGCTCGCTGGCCTCCGGAACGCCAGATAAACAGCGCTGGCAGGATGCCGTCACCATCGCCCGCAAGCATAACCTCGAATACCTGACGCCGGTTGAGGCAGCCCAGCGCCAGATTAAAGAACTGCTCACCCGCATCGAGACATTGAAGGTCGGCGACCGCAAGACCGACGTCGCCGTCGTGGATGCCGTGCTCGGCGCGGTTGACAAGCCGCGCGTTATGCTCTCGGACCTGTTCGGCGAGTACGAAAAGACGCAGCAAACTCCTCTGTCGAAAATGAGCCCGGACCAGCGCCGCAAGTGGACATCCGCGAAGAAGCGCGCGGTAGAAATTCTGATCGAACAGCGCGGCGATAAGGCGCTGCAGGATCTGACACGCGCCGACGCCGTGGCCTACGCCGACTATTGGGAGACTCGCACGATCGCGGAGGGTATTAGCGCCTCGTCGGCAAATAAAAACATCAGCCACATCGGAGGGATGATCCGCGCCGTCGACAAGCGCCTGAAGCTTGGGCTCGACCATGTGTTTAGTGGAACAAGGCTCGATGGCGGCAGGGACGGCCAACGGTCGCCATTCCCGGTCGATCATATCCGCGATGTAATCTTGGCACCGGGCGCGCTCGATGAACTCAACGATGAGGCGAGGGACGTAGTTTATATCGTGATGGAAACGGGCTGCCGTCCTTCGGAGATCGTGAACCTCAGCAAGAGCCGGATCAAACTGGACGGTGACGTGCCCTATATCCGCATTGAGGCGGAGGGCAGGCTTTTGAAGACCGAGCACAGCGAGCGCGATATCCCGCTCGTAGGCCTTGCCCTGGAGGCAATGAAGCGCCACCGCAGCGGCTTCCCTCGCTATCACGACAAAGGCTCGACCCTATCCGCGACCCTCATGAAGCATTTCAAGAAGGCAAAGTTGCTGCCGAAGGTGAGCGAGGATACGCCGCTGAAGAAGAGACCGAAGTACGGAATCTATTCGTTCCGGCATAGCCTCAAGGACCGACTCAAGGCCGCGCAGTGCCCTGAAGAGATGACCGACGAACTAATGGGCCACGCCACCGGCAAGCCGAAGTACGGCGACGGCTACGGACTTCAGCTCAAGGCGAAATACCTCAAGGCGATCGCCATCACGCCATCAGTAGCCGAATCACCGGGTAGTTGAGCGCGGCGGCAACGGAAAACCCGGCAAAAAGAAAAAAATACGATGCGGGTGTTTGCCTTGAGATCTGGGGCTGCCCGTATATTATTTCCACACCTAGGCCACGCGCACTTGCGCCTTGTAGTGGCAGCTTCGACTGGCCTTAGCCGGGAAGCATCGGTTGATTGGCTGACAACAGCCTCAGACCACCCACATTCACAATGAATGATACAAGTGCGTCTGCCGTAACCGCAGAGCGCCTCAATGCCGCACTCGACCTGATTTCCGAGGTCATGGTGATACACGGCCGCCCGCAGTTCGCGCCCTACGTCGAAAGGCTAGAGCGAGAGCTGGCCCTCCTTCAGGCTAGTGATGACGTCATGGCGCGCGCGCGGCGACGACTGGAGCAGCGCTGCGCCAACGACAACAAGGCCAGCACCAAGGCCGCCTAAAGCACGACTGGCCCTTTAGCCAGGTGCACCGCTCCACCCCGACCATTATTTTCCGGCCGCCCTTTACCGCCGCCTCGCAACCTCCCTATCTTTAGTGATTTTTGTTTGCGCCTAGCCTTTAGCGTCCGCCAGCAAAAATCGCACTACTATTCAAGCGGGGGTGATGATGACGCTGCAGATGAAGAGGCAATTATGACGCTTGAGCAGTTCAGAGATTCACATTGCGAAACTGAACGCCAGGCTGCGCTCGCCAATGCGTTTGACGGCGCTGTGCTTCATTCCGTGAAGATGGGCACTTCTATTCGGCTCGCCTCAAAATTGGCAAACGCGACGCTACAATTTGGCGGATCCAGAGTCGGTCATAACAATCTCGCCAAGGCAATCGGTTGCAGCCCGCGCACGGTTGCAAAAGCAATTCGCGAATTGCTTGAAAACGATTTTATCTTTTGCGCAGGGTATACCGTAGACGGCGCGCCGATCTACATCGCAAAAATACAGGAACACGCTGAGGCGTATCGCACGTGGCACAAGGCCCGGTGCGAGGCGCAAGCCAAGGCGTTGCGGGCGAATACTGAGTTCGTTCCTCCCGCGTATCGGAAGCGGGAGCGGAAGCTTGAAAACAAGGCGGCGTAAACCCGCAGAACTAGCGCTGCGGCGCCTCGGTGACGACGCGGACGAGGACGGCCGTCTCACTGATGCCGCGCGCAAGCTCTACCGGAAAATCATTGCGAGCTATAATTGGGAGAACGGCTACGCCGAGTGCTCGGATAACTTCGTTACTGACAAGATGGACACTTCGCTCCGTTCAGTGAAGCGCGGGCGCAAGCTATTGTTGGAAACCGAGCGCGTCTCGATTATCCGCAAAGGTGGCAGGCGAGGCACTGAGACGTGGTCTACCCGCTATGACCTGCCTTTCGGCTATCGCGGCTCTGATGAATTTCGCTCGCTCAACGGCGGCGGGCATACCTTGAATTGGCTCGCAACGCCGGT
Organism: Bradyrhizobium sp. JR3.5; assembly: GCF_054057015.1. Lineage (NCBI taxonomy): Bacteria > Pseudomonadati > Pseudomonadota > Alphaproteobacteria > Hyphomicrobiales > Nitrobacteraceae > Bradyrhizobium > Bradyrhizobium sp. JR3.5. The sequence goes on along the minus strand of NZ_JBSRYV010000001.1, from coordinate 2,270,517 downwards.
GACATTACCATTTGATAGGCCGCTCCTGCGCAAGTCCCAAAGTGCCAAAACTGCACTTCCCAAAGTGCCAAATTTTCCAATTTCCCAAAGTGCCACGGTGGCACCCAAACCTATTTCTAAAGAAATAGATATCCCGCCCCCTACGGGGAGCGCGGGGCCTGAGGGCCCGCGCGTGGGCGGGAGGAGAGTTACTACAACTACAAGCGCCTCCGCAGGCCCGCCTCCAGGGTACGCGGTCTGGCGTATTGTGCATGCTGAGTACGTCGGCGCGAAGGGGCAATCCGAAGATGAATATGACACGTTGTTGGCACACCTGCGTAGTCAGCGCGGCGGAAAGTTCACGCTTCGTTGCCACGTCGATAGCGATGACTATGCCAGCCTCGAAGCCGCAATGGGTATCGACGGTGAACCGGAGCGACTAGTCGGTAGGGAAGTGGCCATGAGCACCAACCGCGAAGGGCCGAAAACGTTCTGTCGGCCTTACCCGGGGCCGTGGAGGGACCTTACGGTTGTATCCGGTGAATCGCTGGATGACGGTGGCGCAGCGCTGCAAGCCCTGTTCCACGATGAATGCCCAGAGCCGCAGCGCTGGTTACTGGGAGCTGGAGATGCAGCAGCGCTTGCCGAGGCATGCGGCGGGGAGGATGGCGCTGTCGGGGCCCGCTTGAGGTTTCGGTTGATGCCAGACGACTCGCTGGAGTTCAGGTTGCTGGTCGCCAAGCAGGCGGAGGCGGCGTAGCAGGGGGCCGACTCAAACTCTAGCAACCCGCCCGTCGCCCACCGGTTGGGCATTCGCACGCGTTATCCCGCAGATTTTCAGATTATTTTTAGGGCCGCGCAGACGGCCGACATCACGTCGGAGACACCATGCACCACGCCAACGACAACGAGCCACGCACGCCAGCGCAACATAGGGCGGCTGTAGCCCAACAGACCACCACCGGAGAACGCGCCTATCAGGGCGGCTCGTGGCCGCAGGGCAAGCGCCTGCATAAGGCCGGCAACGTCCGCTTACTAACCGGATTGGCGGCCTGGCAGCAATTTAATGCCATGCCGCGCCTGTCCGCCGCGAACGACAATGAAGCAGTCAGCTTTGAGAACGCCGAAACCAGCGTACGCGATGCGGTGAGCGCTGATGAGATCGTGGCGGCGGTCGAGAAGGAAAAGGAGGAACCAGGCAAACACTACCGCGAAGACAGCCAAGAAGTGTTTGTGCGGGGTGAGTGGCGGACTATTGCGAGTACGACTGGCTCAGATCGGCGACATTCGGCAGCGGCGCCCGCCTGGATGGTTGATGATACGAGCGAGGAGGACAAAGCCGCTGGGCTTATTGATCTCCAGCGCGTGCGCCAAAAGCTCGGGAGCGCCGTTTGTATCCTGCTGGACATGGCTGCAGGCGACTCAACGACTGGCGAGATAGCGGACGCAATCGGTGTGAGCCGTGCGAAGGCCGAAAAATATGTTGACGCGGTAATTGAAAAATATTTGCAGGTTGCGGGCTGAGAACCGAAAAAATCCTGCCCCTCGCCACAAGAGGGCAAGGGTAACAACAATAGCTTAGCGCTGGATTCGCTGGCGCACCACCTTTGGCTTCAAGACTTAACGGCTCGGATGTACAGCCGTCTGTCTTTTGTCCAACACACAATCATTTCCAAAAACATAGGTGAGATTATGATTCGCAGCGAAGCGGTCGAAATTCTTGCGCGCCGACTGAACATCAATGCTGGACGCGCCGCCGCTCTCGCACAGCGCGCAGCCGAGTCCGGTTTCTTGCCGCGCGCACGAGGCCGTTATGTCCCTAGGCTCGATGGTCGTGATCTCGCGCGGCTGTTCTTGGCTGTAGTTGCTGATCGGGGGTTGGGGAACGCGGCTGATTCTGTCGTGAAATTCGAGAATCTGGAGAATGAGCACGGCTTGATGCTGGGCGACGTGCTGCGGAATATCCTTGGTTTCAGGACGTTGCCCATTGCCTACGCTAGCGGAGGCTTGATTGTTCGGCTTGATCCTGCTGGCGCGACGCTCGTCGCGGCAGACACCAAGATGCACTTCGGTAGTGGAGTGCCAGAGGAAGCCTCGTCGAAGTCGATAAGCATTCCCGGCGCGACACTTGCAGCAATCGCTTACGAATTCAGCGGTGGATACACCGCAACTGAAGCGGACCACTATGTGGACCACATTGTGGCCCGCCTTATTGGCGTTCGTCACGCGGCATAGCCGGAAGTAAGCGCGCTGCGCTCGATCATACTGGAGATACACACTTGGATAATATCGAAACCATCCGCTCGGTCAGCCCGCGCTATGCCGATCTATTGGAAAAAAACCGCGAGCTTGCGGCGCAACTGGACGAGCTTCTACGACGCGGCCAGGAGTTGACGCAGGCCCGGCACAAACAAGGCGTCGCAACCTGGATAGGTGAGGCGCCGCGCCCCAAACCGCAGCCGGTGAAGCGGCATGAAGGCGCGGAAGCACTGCTTGGTGATCTGCTGCCGCCTCAGCCAGAGCATGAGATTAACCCTCCGCCGTTGCCCGAGGCCTGGGCCGGTGCCGCCGATTGGCGCGCGCTCGACGCGCAGATTGAGGCCATTGCCGAAGCGAAAAAGTTGTTACTACCCGAAATCGAAAGCGCCCGTCGCGAATATTCGCGGATGGCCGCTGAGCGGTATGCGAAGGACTACGCCAAGGTCGTCGCTGCTGTGGTGAAGAGCGCCAAGGCGCTAGGTGATGCTCTGTTAGAGCATCATCAATTCATTGACCAGTTGCGTCTGGCAGGAGTTGAGCGCCGATCTTTGAAGCCGATCAACTTGCAGGCATTTGGCGACTTGGAGGGCGGAACACCACTGTACGAAATTATTCAGCACGCAATTGAGCTTGGTCACGCCGACGAGAAACAGCGTCCGAATTGGAAATTGCCGGCGCCGCTGCCGGTGCTGAGCATTCTTTAAAGGATTTTGAAAATGACGAAGATGACCGACGCCGAGATGCGGAAAATCACCAAGCTCGTAGTTGCCGATTTAGAGCGACGCGTGAAAGACGACGCCGCCAGGCATAAAGCCCGTCCCGAAAACCGGAGTGCCCGCCTGCGGGAGGCAGAAGCGGAAGTGAGGGCGACCGAGCCACGTGACTCGCGCGCCGTCTATCTTGAGATGAGTGTCGACAAGAGGCCAGCAAAGCGCAAGCCCGTGGCGAAGAAGCAGCGTACGCCGAATCCGACCATGAATAGGGCTGCGCTGCTAGCCAAGTAATCAGTTGGAGTCGCAAGCGATGACGACAATGCAGGACGAGTTTGCGGCACAGCTTGCCGAGCTTCAACGCGCGGCGCCCGCCGCGTCAAAGCAATCCCGCGCTGCACGACTAGCAGCGGCGGAGCGTGATTTAGCACCGCGCGAACCAGCGCCACGCCTGACTCCGGACAAGCCAAAAGCCAGGCGAGACCAGCGCTTGGTATGGGCCGAAATGTCCGTACCCAATTAGGTTCACGCCGCGCCGCTCCCGCGCTTGTGAACCGGCGTGCACGATTGGGAACGTCGTGCACGCCAACCAACATTTAAACCAAAGATAGGATCATTTTTCATGCGAGATATTAGCCAGAATCTGGGCTTTGCCCAAACGATCACGCCGGCAGTACAGACGGCTAGTGCCAATGGTTCGAGCGTCGATACGCTGAACTTTGAATCAGCAGCACTTGTGGTTAGCGTCGGCGCCGTTACCGGTGCGTTTTCCGTAAAGCTTCAGGACTCGCCAGACGGCACCACTTTCTCTGACATCGCGCCCGGGCTTCTGGTTGGTGCGCTGCCAGGCACGCTCGTCGCCAACACCGTCATTAAACAGGGCTACTTAGGCAGCCAGAAGTATCTCCGCGCGGTGCTGACATCTGCCGGTGGTACGTCGATCGCCGTCGCAGCCACCATTGTGTTGGGCTCGCCGAAGGTCGCTCCCGTCGCTTAGCGACGATGATGGGCGCGCGCGAACGGGAACAACAGCGCGCGCCCATCAGCTAATGGCCGGGGTAGGGGTAAAAACCCTACAGCCTTCAGCCTTAAAGACCGCTGCCATCCCTCAACGCGCATATCCACAATTCAGACCCCCAGGGTGAAAATTGCCTAGACCACGGGCACCGCTTGCCAAAGCGAAACTTGAAGGCCGAGACGCGAAGAATCCCCAACGTTACCGGAGGCGCAACGATCCAACCGGCGATGCCATTGGCGCCCCACCGTCCTGGCTAACAGAGCCGCAAGCCGTGGCCTGGCGTGAATTCGCTGCGGAACTGCCTTAGGCTCAACGCCTCGCACCGCTGCATCGTGGGAATCGCGTCGGTGTTGCGATCCCGCCTGCAATCAGGCGAGGAGGTTGGCACCAAGGCGTTGAGCTTGTTGCGCCTGTGTTTGGCCTCAATGGGTGCGTCGCCGGAGATGCAAGCAAGGTTAGCTGGGCGCCGGTAGAGGATCCGGACGATTTACTCGATTAACCTCGGGTATCCAGCGAAACGCTCAGCAACGACGCTTTCACCATTGTAGCGGCTCGCGTCCGCTTCAGCGTCTTTGCGATTTTTGTGACGCCGGCTTTCTGCTTCGCGAGTGACTTCAGCGTCTTCACATCGTCCTTCGTCCAGCGACGGACAGTTTTCTTTTTCTTGGCCAACTCGGGCTCCTTCAACTGTTATGAGCCCTTTAGCAACATGCAGCGACGTGCGCAACCCGGGCGTCACGTAACTCTGATCCACGCGCGACCTCGGATGTACAGGCGCGCGGCATTCACGCGCATCGAAGCGCGAAGCGCGAGAGCGGACGGCTCGCGCTAGGAAGCCCGCATGGGCTCTACGTCCGGATCATGAAAATATACAGGTTAGCTTTTAATGCCGACTCCCGATCAAATTGCATCACCATTCCGCGCCGCTGGTTCTCTTGCGCTAGACCGGCGCTATGGTGGCAAGATCTCATCGTATGACTGCTTACCGATTCACGCGCTTGGCGACAATTACACGCTTGAGGGCAACGGAATCGTTACTTCATTGCCTGCGCTTCCTGTTGGTGAAACCGTCACACTGCGAATTATGGGTACGCCAACATTCGTCAATTCCGCGCAACTGATTTGCCCCGGCAATCTGAACTATACGGCGTCTTCTGGAGATGTGGTCATTGCTCGGTCGGAGGGTGACGGAGCCTGGAAAATAATCAAGCTGGGCGGCGATTTGCTGTCTAAGAATAATCTTTCTGATGTTGCGAATAAGGCAACCGCGCGGATTAATCTTGGCGTCAGAGGGGTGTTAACGCCGGAACAGTTCGGCGCTGTCGGCGATGGCGTGACGGATGACACGGCGGCATTTACTGCGCTTGCCGCTGCGATAAATGCCGCACCGTACGGTGTTGTGGTCGAGTTCGGTTTCGGAAAGAATTACCGAGTCTGGACAACCACACCAGCAACGCAAAGCGTTCTGATGTCGCTTTCCGGCGTGAACGGCCTCAAGATCAACTTCAACGGAAGTCAGATCACCAACCCGATCAATTTCGGGACCAGCAACATTATCCTGTACTGGTTCCTGCTATTGAATTGCCAGAACGTGGAGATCAACGGGCCATCCTTTGATCAGGTGAATTACCACACGCTGGATTCAAACTACGGGTGCCATGGGATTTATCTTCAGGATTACTGCCGGGGCATTCGCATTAATAATTTAGTTCAGAATGGCGGTATCACCGGAGTTGCCGTGACACGGTCTGCCTCGTTCAATCGGGGCCTCCGCGCGCGAGACATCTTCATGTCGGGCGACTTCACGAACGTCTATTACCCGGCAAACTTCCAGAAGAACGGTGACGAGGCTGAACTGCGTTATCGCAGCCGCAACGCCGGCCGGTCGTATTTCGCCTACAACGTCCGGCAGCATGAAGTTGTTCTAGATAGCCAGAGCGCTGGTGCGTTCGATGACTGCCTCCTAAAGGTCTATGCCGATCCTGCCGAAAGCAACGGCGAGAATACGCTGTCCGAGATCGACCTGCATTACACCAACTTGGGTAGGCAGGTTTCGAATCCGAACACCGGCAGCCTGGTCCGGCTCGGAATCGATCAGGCAACCACGACTACGGCCGCTGGGTTCCTGCGAAACATCAAACTAACGTTTGATGTCGACACGGGCTCTTTCAGCAACCCGCCTCTGGTGGCGACCACCAAAGCAACGTCAACTGGCGCTTCTGACACGACCGCTCGGGGCCACATCATCTCAAACATCGAATTGTCCGGTTACATTAATTGGGGATCGACCACCACTGCATCGTTGGAGCTGTTTACCAACAGCGGCACCGAAAGCCTGGGCGACTTCTCAGGCGATACGGTCGAGATGATCACGTTCCGGAATTTCAGCCTTTACGGCGCGTCTGCCCCATTCAACATTAACGCAGCTTGCATCGACCGTGGCTTGAGGTTCGAAAATTGCTTCATCACGGGAACGATGAGCTTTGGAACACTTCCGCAAAAGCTGCTCGATGCGTCCGCTAACGTTTCCGGGACAGTCAAGTCGTTCTCTGAATCCGGCACGCCGGGAAGCGCTGGTTATCAAGCATACCGTCGCCTCCCGGATGGTGGTGTGGAGGCTTGGGGCCTGACTTCGGCCACCTCTGGCGCCAATACGGCAGTTTCCTTCCTGCTCGTGTTTGCTGCTGTGCCGACCGTAACTTGTTGCAGCACTGCCGCTGGAACGGCTTCGCCTGTTAACGCCACTTCTGCGACAACCTCAGGGTTCTCTATCAACAACCCCGGCGCCTCAACAGTTGTCGTTGCGTGGCACGCGAAGGGGTACGTCTAAATATGTCAAATGACCTTGTGGTCCAGCTCGGCGCCAAGCTGGACCAATTCCAGAGCATTCGCGCGATCAAACCTCACCTGCAAGATAAGGCACACGGCTAATGAGTAGAAATCCCAGCGTCGATAGATTCAGAAACGATATGCATGACCTGGCCGTGCAGATGGCAAAGGACGTGCATGCGACGCTGTCGCTCCAGGCAGACGAGCTGATTGAGAATATGGGTGACGCTATTGAACACAGCGTTACCGGAAACCTCAAGAAGTCGCTGCGCAAAAAGGACGTTACGCAGAAGTTCGGCGATATCGAGCGGCCAACGATTCTTGTGATGGCGGGCGGTCCTCTTACGACGAAGTACGAAAAGTCAGGACCACACGACTACGCGATTGACGAGGAGTACGGGACTCGCAAGGAGGCCCCCCGTCCATTTTTTTGGAGCACGGCAAGGCGCTACAAGGCGGGCAAATTCATGAAAGATCTGTTTGAATCGGTTGAGGAAACGATAGAGCGTAACAATCATATGCGACAAGCACGCGCAGATAGCAATTACACGTCCGGAAATCTAACCGTAAGATACCGGTATATGTAATGGGTGGCGCAGACAGATCGATTGAGTGGACGTTAGCTGCGTACTCCATCCCAGGGCTACAATAAAGCCCAACGGTGGTGAGGAAACTGTGCCGCCACCGAGCACAAAGCGGCGATGGCTCAGCACAATGCCGAGTTGCCCATGCGCGTTGTTGCGGCTGTCAATGATGCGAAGTCGAGGAGGGTGCTGGCGTGAGGGGGCGTACAACTCGATGGCTCGCGAAGGGTGGGAAAGCCGTTGATGGCTTCTAAAATCTGCCAGAGCCTTAGTCTCTGGTCACTCCTATTACGACCCCGTTCCCGTCAAACGCGAACGTTCTACCGTATGCGGCCAGCGTGCGTGCCTTGCGCCACTCTTTCTTGAGCTTGTTGAATCCAAGCACAGCCGCAACGCCGGCGGCCGCGACCCACCCAAAGGGAGTGAGCAGTACTACGGCCGCACCGAACCCCACCAAGCCCGTCACTATTGGGAGAAGCTCGTTTTTGCTGCTCTCTCTGGAAGCTATCCATTTCCTTCGGTCTACATCGCTAGTAGTCCAGCCGCCCGAGGCACTATATCCATAGTACAGATCAATCGCCTTGCGATCGTCATCCGAAATAGACTCCCTTTCGACTTTGACAAATCGGACGGTGTGTTCTGTTGGCCCAGCTTCAAACAGGCACTCTAGGCTTGCCGCGATGCCGTTCAGGGTTGTGCGGGCGAAAGCATCAGAACGATCCGGGAAAATATCCGCAAAGACACGATCACTGAGATCAAATGTCTCATTTGGGGCGAGCGATTTTAGCTTGGCTTTCACGTCGCCTTCGGTCATGGCCGCCAACGCTTGCGCATATTGGGTAAAAGACGTCAGCCTACGATATCTGCATTAATGCATTAATTGTGCGTTAAGATCGGATGAGATGGGTCTCGACTCAGGAGCACTGCACAACCTTCGCGCGCCAGACGTTGGGCTGCGTAGCGCTGCTCGATCAATTCTCGCGCGGTAATTCCGCGATTGCCTTGCGGAGCATGATCTCGACGCAACGAGCGCAGATCAGTTCGCCGTCTCCAGCGGGTGGAGAACGGCGAGTTCTTGGCGCGAATTCTTCTTCACAGTGATCGCAGCGGACGGACATGTGTTTCGTCTATTCTTCCCCTCTGGCTTTTTTGGCTGCCTGTCTAGCCTTTTGGGCGTCAATGAGTGGGCCTGGATCTTGGTTCATTGGATTTATGACGCTAGAGAGGCGCTTTGACACGTGGAATAAATCGTCGCGCCAGTCCTCAAGTGTTTCGGCAAAGCCGCGGTGCAAGGTCTCTGCTAGGTCGTGCGATATCGCTTTGTCCATCTCCATGTTGCGGTTCTCGCCACCCCTGGCTCTGGTCATCACCAAGACGACATCTGCTGCGATATCCGGTGGCAGAAGGCCTAGGTTGTCGATGTTCGCTTTGTAGACAGGGGCGTCGAATGTTGCGAATGACATCGACTTTGCGATGGGAGGAATGCCTCTCTTACCCATCTCTTTTGCAATAACTGCAAACATCTTATTTGAACGCGACATCTCTTGTATTTGATAGTGGAGCGCATACACCTCAGCCCACAAGGCATTTGCAAGAGAGTTTAGCCGTTTTTCTGCTTCTTCTAGTTGCCTGATGCGGTCAAGTTCGACCTGGTGGAGACGAGCTTCACGGTCAAGCTCAGATTGATTGCGCTGAGATCGAATTAGATTAGTGAATCCCCGACGTGCTTGTTGTCCAATGATCGCAAGACCAATAATTGCGCCGCACAGTGTCGCTGTGCCGGGATCAATCTTCCAACTCGACTGCGTATAGGCCCAGACAATGTTGAGAGCGAAGATTCCAAGCGTCGCAGCTAGGGCGACCCGGAGCTCAATGGGCAGGCGTAGCAATCGGCGTGCTGACCACACGGAAGTTGTCCTCACCCGAGTTGGCTAAAGCCCGCGACGCCCGATCCATTCCTCGTATGGTTGATTTTCGAATCTCGTGACCACGCGCTTGAAAAGATCATCTGCAGCTTCCTCGTTGCCATCGAGAATGGTGATAAGCGCGAAGTGATCGGTGAACCTTTCTCCACCTTTAGCGATTGCGTGAGCCATGACCTCGATCTTTGCGTACCCATCTTCAAATATTCTCTTCATGTTGCGTTTTTCTTTGCTGGGCTATTTCGTCACCCGCACGTCGCCGTAATCCGCGTCCATCGGCCGCTCACCGTCAAAATCCGTGTGAGCGAGCAGGGCGCCGATGCCAAACAATACCATGCCCCCAATCCACACCAGGCAGGTTGCCGTCAAATAGGCGGACGTTCCAACGCCAATGTTGCCGGTGAGACCAAACAGCGTGCCGGCGTTGAACAACAGTCCGACGGCTCCCCACAGCCAGAACAGGACGGCCAGAAATCCCTTTGAAGCGCCGTGGTTGCTTCTCAGTCGAAATGTGCGCTCCCAATCTTCCTTGCGTTTAAATAGGCTCATCAAATCCCCCTAGACCCGTCGCAACTGTAGATCGATGCAAGCAAAGCGAGCAACTAGCCTTTGGAGTGGCGGACCAGCTGGCAGTTAAGTTGGAGCACTTTATCCGCAACTATTTGACATCTTTGGACATCCAATACTTGAAAGCGCAAGCGTGAACCCCCTATGGTTGATTGAGGATATTATTCAAGGGGGAAAGACAATGGCTGCGGCAGGTCACGGTCTTCTGATCAAGTACGGACTCGCAAGCGAGCCAGGTGAGGCGCAGACGCGTCGTTGGGCTGGACGCGTTCGAGAGCTGGTTGGTAAGGGCCTCTCACGCGACGCTGCGGGCGAAGCCGCAGCTAAGGAGATCTTCACCGATTACCGGACTCGGGTGTACGCCTCGGAAGGTGATACGATAGAGACACTGCTGCGTCTTGCTGAGCAAAAGTAGGCGTCGTTGGAGAAACTAATTGCATTTGTGACGGCAAACTTTGCGCCGCTGCAGCTGGCTGCTGGCGCTGTGCTCGGATTCCTTGCCACACGATTCACAATGACGAAGAAGGAAAGGCTAGATTTCAGGCGCCAGCTTTCCGAAAATGGCAAAAGCCTGATGCTTGCACAGCAGGAAAGGTATCGAGATTTCATGGATACCTTCGAAAAGTACTTAAATAAAAAAGGCGATCCAACGCTTGATGATTTTTTGGCGATCTCGAGAGTGGGCGATAATTATTTCCAGCAGCAGAAGATCATAAGCAACGCAATTTTGGCTGACCAGGTTGATAGACAATCTAGAGATTTGACGCTGGTCCCTCGCATTGTTGAGGCGGTTAATGCGAACCTTCCTAGCTTCTATCGCGTGCTGCAGAATATCGCGGCAAGAAACGGCTTCGCGTATTCCGGGGAATTACGACGCGAGAACTACGAAGCAATGTACGCAGTGGCAGAAAAATACGGCAAACTGAATTATCGCGATGCAACAGTGGATCAGCGAGACACTACTTTTTAATCGAATGCTCCTGCATGTAGCGCGCAGCACGAACACGCGCCCGCTCCAGCCTTGCCTCGCGATCCTTGGCTGCAGCTAATTCAGACTCTAGCCGCTCGTAGATAGGCAGGTATGCGTCACCATCCTTGCCAGCCTTGTGCATAGCCAGCGCAACGCGGTCCAGGCACCATTCCCAGTCTGCGGCGGTGGGCGGAGTGCTGTAGTCCACAGATCGTTTGGCCATTGTGATCCGCCTCCCGCGCTCATTGTGCGGAGCGGGGGGGGGCGTCAACGCTTCGCCAACCTCACGCCCGGTCCGCCGTCAATAGATTGGCCGTCATCGAGGAAGATCACGCCGGCAGATTCGAGGGCGGCGCGGATGGCGGCTATCGAGTGGCCGGGCGCCGTCGCATCAGTCTCGACTCTGGTCACGGTGTTTCGGTGCACACCCGATTTCTCAGCGAGGTCGCGGACGGTCCAGTTCAATAAACCGCGTGCAGCCCTAATTTGTGCGCTTGTCACCATGGTTAATTCCTGTATAGTGCATTTGTCACCATGAAGGTGACGAGTGCACACTATAGGAACCCGCCTAATGCTGCAAGCTGCCTCGCTTCCTTCCCAGGAACCCACCACGACTAGCCTTTCCCAGTTTCTCTACACCCACGAAAAACTCCGTAACCTAGCTCGAGGCCCGCTGCCCCGGCAGATCGTTGATGAGATGACCGACACAGCGTGCGGAATTGCCGAAAAGATGCTCGAAGCGCCGGCCGCAGACTGGCATCAACTTGTCAGGAAAGTCCAAGTGCTGCTTGAGGAACTGTCCGACGAGGCGCAATGGATCGAGAAGATCAAAGATACCCTCCGCGAAGATGAGGCGCGCCTTTCGCTGGCCGAGGCGGCAGAGCAGCAGCCCTTCTTTGGGGCGCGATGCTCGTCCTATCCGGCCTGCAGCGGAGGCTGCGGCCTCGGATGCAGTCACGAGATGGCCGAGGCGGCAGAATAAAACACTATCGGCGGCCAAGCATGGCCCTTGACCCCGATCAACCCCCTGTCGCCGTAGCGGCCTCACCCGCAGGCGATCAGGAAAAGCGGGCCTGTACATACATCGTACAGGCCCGCTGTCGACTCTAGGCGCGGCATCGCCGGCCAGTATCAAGGCTGGTTTCTAAGCTTCTGGTTCTACACCCATAATTATGGCGCTTCTAGCATCGCCTTAGCCCGCGCTATTTTGCTGATCTTTGTACAAGGTTCTAAACCCGTCCATGTCGAGACGCCCGTGCTCGGGCGTCTGCACGTACTCGATACGGACGTCGCTGCGTATAAGGTTTTCAGCCTCAGCAAGGGCCTCTTTGGCCGTCGCTTTCTCAACGGTGAACTGCTTCTTATCATAGTCCATCCAACGACAGTGGATGATGTAGGTCATGGCCGTGATTCCTGAGATCGGGACAGTGTTGGGGTCAACTGGTGGGCCCATAGCCGAAGCGTCCCCACGTGCTCGGGAAATGCCGGAATCCCCGGGGCAGGGCAATAGATCTACAAGGCGACGACCTCGGCGAGTTTGGCTGCGACGTCCGCCATCGTATTTTCTGCAGTAACAGTCAGGCCGCTTCGCGAGGCGAGCATGGGGCTGACATCGCGGAGAGCTTCGAACGTGGTGCCGTACGCCACGGGAACGAGTTGGTCACGTGCTAGGAGTACCGATAATTCTTTGTCGGCGATGCCCTCTCCTTCGAGGCGGCTCAGCAGCGCAGGGGTTACCAGTACGATCCCGATTCGCGATTTCGCCAATCCCTTGTCGATTTCGCGGAGCAACGACGTGCCGAGGGCGACGTCCTTCTCGCTGAACCAGACCTTGACACCGCGCGCCTCCAGCAGATCGTGCAGCTGCTTGGCAGACCCTTGACGGTCGTCCCACGCATGGCAGAGGAAAATGTCCCGAAGGTCAGGTGATGGCGCTCGCTTTTCGACGGTATCGCGGATCGGCGTGAGTGTCTGCACCTCGGTAGGCGTGTACATCACGGACGAACCGGGGCGCGACCACTTCGCCCGTACACGGCCGCCTGACCCGCCGCTGCTGCTTCGACCGCTGCCGCTGCTCGACGAGGAGTAGGACGGAGTGTATGTCGGTGTGTAGGACGGCTGGTACCCGTAGCTATTATAGCGGCGACCCCAGCTGCCACGACATGCCGGGCAGGCCGCTGCAGCGCTCGCTGAGCGATGGCCCTCTACTGGTGCGGTACATCTAGCCATTTTGCCGAATTCCTGAGAATCTGGGCTCGCGAATCAATGCAAGCAGGTTGCATTAATGTGTACCCTGCAACCGGCCGGTTCCATAGCCGTGGTGGCGCGTTATCCTCTCTTTCCGCCCGCGCGATTCGCGGTTGTGGAAATAGGGATTACGAGATGGGTGACGCAAACACAGTGGCAACAGCCCCCCGCAAGATGCTGGCTGGGCATGAGCCAGGTGCTGGCATTGGTGCCATTCAGCCGGCGCACGCTTTATAGGGAAATGGACGAAGGCCGTTTCCCCAAGGCGCGCGAGATCGCGCCACGGCGCATTGCCTGGTACGAGGACGATGTCACCGCGTGGCAGGAGGAGTTGGACAAGAAGGTCTTACGATAAACGTAGATACACTACGTAGATACACGCTCAGAGCGCAGAAAAATAAGCAATTGAAATATAACAAGAAAGCCACGTGTAATTTCTGGTTTCATTCCGCTAGGGAGCGCCATCGGCGCCAAACCGGAAATCCAGCAGACGCGAGCGAATTATCGCGCAGGCGGACGCCTTGCCATGCGGCTCGGCGGACTGTGAACAACGGCACAATCACCGCAATCCGCCACGATTTCGCAACCCTTTGTAAAGCCCGCGGCGATAGGCGTGAGGCTGGGGATGATGTGATGGCTTTAGGGTCCAAGAAGCGCGAAACGCGCAAATCGCTGCGTCAATCCGGCTGGATCACGCTTGACGGCGGATTCGCCGCGCGGCCGTGCGTGGTCGAGGACATGTCCTCGTCGGGCGCAAAAATCACCGTGCAGGACAACAACACGCTGCCGGCCAAGCTGCGGCTGGCGTTTTCGCGCGACGCTCGCACCGGGCGCGCCTGCGAAGTGGTCTGGCGCGAGGGCAAGACGTTCGGCGTCAGATTCGTGCGCTAGCCTGATCCGGCCACGCGCGATAAAAGGCCGGATGCGCAAGACTTGGTTCGCCGTCATCGCCGTCCTGCTTCCCGCCGCTGCATTCGCGCAAGCCGGCGACCGGCGCAATTTCCAGACGCCGCCCGATGCCGGCAAAACCCTGCCGTCGAAATCCGCGACGCGGAGCAATCCCTGCTCCTCGTACGGGCCGGGCTTCGTCAAGGTCGAGGGCTCCGACACCTGCGTGAGGTTAGGTGGCGCCATCAGTGTCGGTGCGGGGGTGTCCAGCGGCCGCTGAGCGGCTTGCTGCTCACGACATCGGCGGCGCGACGATGCGCACGAAGGCCGGCCGTTGCGCGATCTCGCCGAACCAGCGCTCGAGATGGGGCAGCTTCGGCTTCGTGACGCCCTCGACACCGAACCAGCGCCGCGCAAAGGCACCGAGCGCGATATCAGCGATCGTGAACTGATCGCCCTCAACGTAGCGGCGGGTTGCAAGCTGCGCCTCGACGACGCGCCACACCATGCCCGCGGCATCGGCGTCCTTCTGGAGCTGGACCATGTCGCGCTTGTCCGGCGCCGTGCGCACCAGTCCCCAGAACAGCGGGCGCTCGACCGATTGCAGCGTCGACAGCGTCCAGTCGAGCCAGCGGTCAACGGCGGCGCGCGCCTTCGGCGCCTGCGGATAGACCGGCGAACTCTGGCCATAGGCCAGGCAGAGATAGCGCATCACCGAATTGGATTCCCACAGCACATAGTCGCCGTCGACCAGCGTCGGAACGCGGCCATTCGGATTCATCGCGAGATAGTCCGCCTGATCGTTCTTGCCGAACTGCATGCCGGCATCGATGCGATGATAGGGCAGGTCAAGCTCGGCAAGACACCAGAGCACCTTCTGCACATTGACCGAATTTGGCCGGCCCCAGATCGTCAGTTGCGGCTTGCTGTCCATCACGCGTTTCTTTCCGCTGTTGTGCTTTGCGCGCGTTCTTAGCCGAGCCGTCGGGGAAATGCGCGGGGTGAATTGTACCGAGTTCAAAAAAGAGGCTCCGCCGCAATGCGGCAGAGCCTCGTCGATCTCAGTCAAAGCGCAGTCAGTGTCCGAACAGCAACCACAGCACGATGATCACCGGGATCGGCACACCCAACAGCCAAAGCAAAAGTCCTTTTCCCATCTCCTCGCCTCCTCGCATTCGTGTGAGAAGGCAACGTCAACCGCTGCGCCATGTTCCTCGCGATCGCTCCGCGTTTCACCGATGGAGATACGCGGATTAGGAACGTGCGCGCGTGCGCGGCGTTTACCAGTGCCCGGTGTTCGGCATCGAGGCCCATGGCTCGGCCGGCGCCTTCGGATCGCCCTTCTGCAGGATCTCGATCGAGTGCAGGTCGGGCGAGCGCACGAACGCCATGTTGCCGTCGCGCGGCGGACGATTGATGGTGACGCCCATCTTCATCAGCTTCTCACAGGTCGCGTAGATGTCGTCGACCTCGTAGGCGAGATGGCCGAAATGGCGGTCCTCGCCGTATTTCTCCTCGTCCCAATTGTAGGTCAGTTCGACCAGCGGCGCGCCGCGGCTTTGCGGCAGCGACTTGAGCAGATGGAGATCTTCCTCCGCGCAGAGAAACACCAGCGTGAAGCGGCCCTTGTCATTGTCGATGCGGCGCACTTCCTTCAGCCCGAGCGCGTCCTGATAGAATTTCATCGCGACGTCGAGATTGCGGACGCGCAGCATGGTGTGCAGATAGCGCATTTTCTTGTCCTCCTGGTAATTCAGAGATTTTGTTTTGGCTCGGGCGAGACGCGCCAAGAAATAGCAGCAAAACGCGGCGCGGGGCAGGGGCCTGCACGACTTTTGCTACCGCTCCGGGCGGCTGCGTTCTCAAGCTTTCGCGAGCCTTCGCGCATTGAGCGACTGCGACACGCTCATGCCGCGCGCGATACGGGAAAGCCCCGCCCAGGAAAATTCTGGAACGGGGCTTTCGTGGTCGAGCCTTGGAGGCACGGCCCTCTATCTCATCGAATGCCCATCACTGCCAATCAAGGACGCGCGAGGTTGGACCTCCTCTAAAAAGGCAAACCCCGCGAGTGGACTCGCGAGGTCTGATACCGGCCGACCTTGGGGAGATCGTGCCGGCAACCAGCCATCTCATGGTGCGCGCGCCGGCAAGTTCCAGCATGCCCGAAAATAGAAAGCCCCGCAGGCTGGATGCGGGGCTTTCCCAGTTGACGGACTGGGGATCTCTCAGGGCGTGAGCCGTCAACTGTTGGGGACCAAACTTAAAGTTGAATTTGTAAAATGCAACAGCGCCGCGTAGACGGAATATGCTCGTCCCACAGCGCTGCGCCAAACGCTGGGCCCTGAAATCCCCAGCGCAGTTTTGTCTTGCCGCTGCGTAAAAGGTTCAAAGGAAAAGCCCGGGGAGCGCGGATTTGCGGGGGCGTTCAGGGCCGGCCTGGCGGTGGGCCCCGGATCACGCGCGATGTGCGCCGGCGCGCGCCGCCGCGCGTGCAATGCAAACGCCGTTGGCCGGTTGCGATCTCACACCTTGATGTCGAGAAGGGTCTCGACGGCGTCGCGGTCGGCCTTGTTCTTGGCGGCGAAGACGTCGAGCACATCCTCGCTGATGATGCGCGGCTGCTCCTTCGCCGTTTGATCGACGACGAGCTGCACCCTGGCTTGCGTCACTTCGACAGGTACGGGGTAAACGAGCATCGCTCCCTCCCTCCGGCCATCGAACCCTGTCAGGGCTTTCTTAACGATTTGTAAGCGCGTGGACCCGCGCTTTCGGTTCGAATCGGCGGCCGGGCGGTATCGGGTATCGGGCCCCGCTCGCCTGCCGCCCGGCTTGGCGCCATACTGCGGGCCTTTGGGACCGGACGGCGCGATCGATGAGGAACGGGCTCTATTCGATCCATATCCATATGATGGACGGCGTGCGGGGCCGCGACAGCGGCGTCCTGATCCTGCGCGATGGTCTGCTGATCGGCGGTGGCCCGCATTTCTGGTCGATCGGGGCCTACACGGCCGGCGAGGGCACCTGGAAGGGGCATCTCAGAACCAACCAGCATTCCCCGTTTTCCGACCCGTTCGCCCGACCGCTGTTCGCCGGCCAGGAGGTGGCGAGCGGCTTCTCCGGCACTTTCAGCGGTGACGCGGCCGAAGTGTTCGGGACCGTGCTGGTCGGGACCCGCAGCCTGAGCTTCCGGGCCACCTTGAAAAGGCTGGCCGACGCCTGATTGGGCAGGGCTGTGGACGAGTGCGCAGCAAGCTTCGCATTCTGTTTGGCAAATCGACCTGTTGCGGTTGTGGATTTGCTGCGGACAAGCGCGGGATATCGTTGTGGATGGTTGTCGCGACAATGAGGCATCCGAACGCTGCCCGACCGGGCCACCGCTAACCCTACCGGGTTAGGTTAAGGGCAGTATCGCGTTGTCACCACCTGCGATTGCAGTAGGGATGGTTGCAGGTGACCGCCATGATGCCATCGTTCCATAGCGCTGACAGACCGACCCACCGGCGCGTGATGGTGGTGGGCTTGCTGTTCTGTTCCGCCTTTGTGGCGATCAGCTTCTGGCTTCGGCCGCAGCCGGAGAGTGGCAAGGCGCTTGTGAAGGCGGACCGGCTGGTCCGCACGGCGGGAGAGGCGCGGACGTCAAACTAGAGGAAATCAAACTGGGGGGAGATCAAACCGAAATCGGCAAGCCGAGCCGCGGCCCGGCGCTTAGTCCGGCAGCTTCCCATTCGGATGCTTGTGATACATCGCGATGCCGATAAAGCCGGCAAAGCCCATCACATTCAGCAGTAGTTCCATCCACGCCGGCATCGATGCCAACCTCGCTCACGGCAGATGTAATCCTTGAGGTTGTGTTTTTGTTCCCGCGCTAACCGATGGTAGCTTTGCGCTATCGCATGGCTGCGGAACCCGAACAGGCGTTTTGCTGCAACCATCCCATTGCGCCCGCGTTGGTGCACATAACCACGTGAGGAGGTTGCGCATGAAAAAGACATTGGCAGTTCTGGCAACGGTTGCGACGGTTGGTGCGACGATGGTCACGGCGCCGGCCCAGGCGCGCGGAATCGGTCCTGGCCTGGCCTTCGGTCTGGCCGCCGGCGCACTCGCTGCAGGCGCGGCCGGCGCGTATTACGGCCCACGCTATTACGAGCCCGGCTACGGTTATTATGGCCCGCGTTACGGCTACTACGATGACGGATACGCCTACTATCGCGGTCCGTACTATCGGCACCACTACTACCGCCACTACTGGTAGCGGCGACGAGCCCGGAGCATATCGCTCCGGGCTTTCTCAACTGCGCGTCATGGTGTGATCGCGCGGATGCGCGTTGGCATCGATCGTCCGGCGAGCGCACGCGGTCGGCGCGGCATCAAACGCTCTTGCGCTGCAATCCACTCCAGACATTGCCGAGCGTGTTGTCGTAATATTCCTGGCGATCGCGCTCGAACTTCTGCTGCGTCGCGCGGAAGCTGGCAACGCGTGCGACGATCTCTTCGCGCTCGCGCGCGGCACTGTCTTTCTGATCGGCCATTGCCCATCCTCTTCGTCATGGTCCTATCCCCGCCGCGCATTGGCATCAGTGAATTGGGCGTCAATGCGGAGCAGACTTTGCAGGATTGTGATGAAGCCAAGGCAGCCGAAAAGGCAGCGGAACAGCGACGAGGCTGACGCGCCGGCGCAGCAGGTCGCCAACGTAACCCGATCACTGCGGCCTCACCGCCGATCGCTCGCGTGATGGTTGAGCTCGCAATCGCGCCGACCATGCTATAGTCGCGGCCGGCCAACCGGATCATTCCCAGTGATTGCAAAAGGATCTACGTAGCGGCGTCGAGCGGCTCGGCAACATGATTGCCGAGGCATCGTCGATCGTGCCTTTCACCGGGGCGGGCATCTCCACCGAGTGCGGCATTCCCGACTTCCGCTCGCCTGGCGGGCTGTGGACGCGCAACCGGCCGATCCCGTTCGACGAGTTCGTGGCCAGTCAGGAGGCGCGCGACGAGTCATGGCGGCGGCGCTTGGCAATGGAACCGACATTTGCGGCCGCCAAGCCGGGGCGCGGGCATCGTGCGCTCGCGTCACTCTACCGGGCAGGCAAGGCTCCCGGCATCATCACCCAAAACATCGACAATCTGCATCAGGCGTCGGGCTTCAAGGCCGATGACGTCATCGAGCTGCACGGCAATACCACCTACGCCCGCTGCATCGGTTGCGACAAGGACTACGACCTCGCGTGGGTGAAGCTGCAGTTCGACAAGACCGGCGCCGCGCCCGACTGCGCGGAGTGCGGCGATCCGGTGAAGACTGCAACGATCTCGTTCGGGCAGTCGATGCCCGAGGATGCGATGCGTCGCGCGGCGGAACTCGCAAGGCACTGCGACCTGTTCCTGGCGATCGGCTCATCGCTGGTGGTCTGGCCCGCCGCAGGCTTTCCGATGATGGCGAAGGAGAGCGGCGCGCGGCTCGTGATCATCAACAACGAGCCGACCGATCAGGACGACATCGCCGACCTGGTGATCCGGCATGACATCGGCGACACGCTTGGTCCATTCGTAGGCAATTGACGCCTGATTGATTCGCGGCTGTGCAAGCTGTTCATAGTTCCCGCAAGAATCGTTTTTTAGCTATGCCCCGCAAGCGGGAGTGTTATCTTTTGGTTGAGAGATTCGCGCAGCGTCCAGATGATTTGTCCAAGTGAGTTGGTCATGGAGAGCAGCGTGTACAGGGTGCGCCGCAACGTCGGCGCTCTGCATTTGATGTGTGGGGTCCGGGGTCATGGGGTCGGACGGATTTGAGTCCAAGAAGCTCGGCGGGACCGCCGATAGGCGGAGTTGGGCAAAGCAGGATTGCGCAAGGCGAGTATGGCAGCGCGCCGCGCGATCCGGCGATGGATGCCTTCTCCGGTCTCGGTGACGCCGCGGCCAACCTCGTCGAAGTCTCCGGCGTCATCAAATGGTTCGACGCCTCGAAAGGCTACGGCTTCATCGTCCCCGACAATGGCTGGCCCGACATCCTGCTCCACGTGACGGTGCTGCGGCGCGACGGCCATCAGACCGCCTACGAGGGCGCGCGGCTCGTCGTCGAGTGCGTGCAGCGCGCGAAGGGCTACCAGGCCTTCCGCATCGTCTCGATGGACGAGTCGACCGCGATCCATCCGGCGCAGATGCTGCCTCCGCGAACCCATGTCACCGTGACCGCGACCAGCGGGCTCGAGCGTGCACAGGTCAAGTGGTTCAACCGGCTGCGCGGCTTCGGCTTCGTGACTTGCGGGGAGGGCACGCCCGACATCTTCGTGCACATGGAGACGCTGCGTCGCTTCGGCATGACCGAGCTGCGCCCCGGCCAGTACGTGCTGGTGCGGTTCGGGCCCGGCTCCAAGGGCATGATGGCCGCCGAGATCCACCCGGAGACCGGTCCATCGGCGCTGTCGTCGCACTGAGCCCCGAGCTGGACTCCCTGACGGAAACGTGAGCCGCCGGCGAGCCGCCAGGGCTCTGGCATTTGCCGCAATCATCGGGTTAGGGTCCGCCGGAAAATCTTCCCCGGTGTGAGTATTTGTCGATGGATTTCGATCGCATGGTTGGGCGGCTTCGCCCGTGGCTGGTGGCCTCCCTCATCATGATGTTCGGCGCGGTGCTGGCCCCGGCCGCGCAGGCTGCCAGCGTCCAGCCGCTCGAGATCGTCACCAAGTCAGGCGTGCACGTCTTCTCCGTCGAAATGGCGACCACCGAGCAGGAGAAGGAGACCGGCCTGATGTACCGGAAGGAGCTCGCGGACGGCAAAGGCATGCTGTTCGACTTCACCCCGGAGCAGGAAGTGTCGATGTGGATGAAGAACACCTACATCTCGCTCGACATGATCTTCATCCGCGCCGACGGCCGCATCCTGCGGATCGCCGAAAACACCGAGCCGATGTCGACCAAGATCATTCCGTCGCGGGGGCTCGCCAGGGGCGTTCTCGAGGTGATTGCCGGCACTGCGCAGAAATACGGCATCCAGCCCGGCGACCGGGTCGGCCACCCGCTGTTCGGCGGCCACTAGCCCGTCTTATTCATCAGCGGCTTGTTGAGAGGCTGGCGAGCGTGGCGTAAGCCGCTGAGATGGCGTAGGATTCGGTTGCTGACACCCACCCTCCGCGCATCCGGGCCGCCACACTCGCCATGACCGACGATACGAGTCTGCCGTTCTCATTTCCAGCCGTTTCCCACAAGAAGATCACAGCCTCGTTCGACGGCGGCAAGCTGACGTCGGATGGCGGCGTCATGCTTCTGGCCATGGCGGACCGGCGCCTCGGCTTGGCCGCGAAGTTGTCCTGCGTATTCCCCGAGCGGCGCGATCCGGGACGCATCGTGCACAGCCTTGCGGATATGATCCGCGCCCGCATCTTCGCCATCGCGTGTGGCTACGAGGATGGCAATGATCTCGATCGTTTACGCGGCGATCCGGCGTTCAAGCTGGCTTGCGGCCGACTGCCGGACACTGGCCGGGATCTGTGTTCGCAGCCGACCCTATCGCGCCTGGAGAATGCACCACACCTGCGCGAGGTGATCCGGCTGAGCTCTGTGCTGGTTGACCTATGGATGGACAGCTACGCGCGAGCGCCGAGCGCAATCACGCTCGACATCGACGACACGGTCGACGTGGTGCATGGCCGTCAGCAACTCTCGCTGTTCAACGCCCATTATGATGAACACTGCTTCCTGCCGATCCACGTCTACGACACCGAGCACAGCCGGCCTGTTGCGGTCATCCTGCGCCCCGGCAAGACGCCGAGCGGCCGCGAGGTGCGGGCACACCTGCGCCGCCTGGTTCGGCGCATTCGCCGGCGCTGGCCCGATACGCGTATCACCTTCCGCGGCGACAGCCATTACGCCGGCCCCGAGACGATGACTTTTTGCGAGCAAAACGGCGTCGATTACATCTTCGCGCTAGCCGGCACGAAGCCGCTCGCCAGAAAGGTCGACGAGGTCTGTGATGCATTTCGAACCGAACGTGCGATCGAGAACAAGATCGTGGTTCGCGGCTACACCGAGACCCGCCACGCGGCCGGCTCCTGGCATCGTGAGCGCCGCGTCGTCGCCCGCATCGAGGCAACCCAACAAGGGCTCGACGTCCGCTACGTCGTCACCAGCCTGGATATCGGCTCGGCTGAGTGGATCTATGACAGCCTCTATTGCGCTCGCGGACAGGCCGAGAACCTGATCAAGCTGCACAAGACCCAGCTCGCCTCCGATCGCACCAGTTGCCGCTCGGCGCTCGCCAACCAGGTCCGCCTCGTCTTCCACACCGCCGCCTATTGGCTCATCCTCGCCGTGCGCGATGCCATCCCAAAGCCGCGCGATCTGGCAACGGCCGAGTTCAACACGATCAGGCTCAGGCTTCTCAAGATCGCAGCCCGCGTCATCGAGACCGCCACCCGCGTCCGTCTCGCCTTCGCTGCGGCGTGCCCCGACGCCGACCTGTTCCGCGGCTTGGCAAACGCTCTGGTCCCGCAAGCACCCTGACGCGCGGGGCATGAGCCCCCGGTCACCCCGCTGCCGTCCTCCAACGCGTTCACGAAGTCGGGTCGAAAAGCGGCGAAAAAGCCGAAGCGTTCGCGCGCGCCTTCACCCCGACCGGAAATGTTCCAGCTGCCCCGCCCGGCAATCATGAATAAGACGGGCTAGAGCGGAATGGGATTAGGTTTGTCTGGAGCGGCAGCGGAAGTTCACCTCTCCCTTGGGAGAGGTCGGCGCGTAGCGCCGGGTGAGGGATCGCGGTCTCTCGTTAGAACTGCGGCCCCTCACCCGATTTGCTACGCAAATCGACCTCTCCCCGCCGGGGAGAGGTGAACCGCGTTCGTGGCCAAACCGATTCAATCTAACTTCATCCCGCTCTAGCCCGTCTTATTCATCAGCGGCTTGTTGAGAGGCTGGCGAGCGTGGCGTAAGCCGCTGAGATGGCGTAGGATTCGGTTGCTGACACCCACCCTCCGCGCATCCGGGCCGCCACACTCGCCATGACCGACGATACGAGTCTGCCGTTCTCATTTCCAGCCGTTTCCCACAAGAAGATCACAGCCTCGTTCGACGGCGGCAAGCTGACGTCGGATGGCGGCGTCATGCTTCTGGCCATGGCGGACCGGCGCCTCGGCTTGGCCGCGAAGTTGTCCTGCGTATTCCCCGAGCGGCGCGATCCGGGACGCATCGTGCACAGCCTTGCGGATATGATCCGCGCCCGCATCTTCGCCATCGCGTGTGGCTACGAGGATGGCAATGATCTCGATCGTTTACGCGGCGATCCGGCGTTCAAGCTGGCTTGCGGCCGACTGCCGGACACTGGCCGGGATCTGTGTTCGCAGCCGACCCTATCGCGCCTGG
Organism: Bradyrhizobium sp. JR3.5; assembly: GCF_054057015.1. Classification (NCBI taxonomy): domain Bacteria; kingdom Pseudomonadati; phylum Pseudomonadota; class Alphaproteobacteria; order Hyphomicrobiales; family Nitrobacteraceae; genus Bradyrhizobium; species Bradyrhizobium sp. JR3.5. The sequence goes on along the minus strand of NZ_JBSRYV010000001.1, from coordinate 2,247,190 downwards.
AGAATGCACCACACCTGCGCGAGGTGATCCGGCTGAGCTCTGTGCTGGTTGACCTATGGATGGACAGCTACGCGCGAGCGCCGAGCGCAATCACGCTCGACATCGACGACACGGTCGACGTGGTGCATGGCCGTCAGCAACTCTCGCTGTTCAACGCCCATTATGATGAACACTGCTTCCTGCCGATCCACGTCTACGACACCGAGCACAGCCGGCCTGTTGCGGTCATCCTGCGCCCCGGCAAGACGCCGAGCGGCCGCGAGGTGCGGGCACACCTGCGCCGCCTGGTTCGGCGCATTCGCCGGCGCTGGCCCGATACGCGTATCACCTTCCGCGGCGACAGCCATTACGCCGGCCCCGAGGCGATGACTTTTTGCGAGCAAAACGGCGTCGATTACATCTTCGCGCTAGCCGGCACGAAGCCGCTCGCCAGAAAGGTCGACGAGGTCTGTGATGCATTTCGAACCGAACGTGCGATCGAGAACAAGATCGTGGTTCGCGGCTACACCGAGACCCGCCACGCGGCCGGCTCCTGGCATCGTGAGCGCCGCGTCGTCGCCCGCATCGAGGCAACCCAACAAGGGCTCGACGTCCGCTACGTCGTCACCAGCCTGGATATCGGCTCGGCTGAGTGGATCTATGACAGCCTCTATTGCGCTCGCGGACAGGCCGAGAACCTGATCAAGCTGCACAAGACCCAGCTCGCCTCCGATCGCACCAGTTGCCGCTCGGCGCTCGCCAACCAGGTCCGCCTCGTCTTCCACACCGCCGCCTATTGGCTCATCCTCGCCGTGCGCGATGCCATCCCAAAGCCGCGCGATCTGGCAACGGCCGAGTTCAACACGATCAGGCTCAGGCTTCTCAAGATCGCAGCCCGCGTCATCGAGACCGCCACCCGCGTCCGTCTCGCCTTCGCTGCGGCGTGCCCCGACGCCGACCTGTTCCGCGGCTTGGGCAAACGCTCTGGTCCCGCAAGCACCCTGACGCGCGGGGCATGAGCCCCCGGTCACCCCGCTGCCGTCCTCCAACGCGTTCACGAAGTCGGGTCGAAAAGCGGCGAAAAAGCCGAAGCGTTCGCGCGCGCCTTCACCCCGACCGGAAATGTTCCAGCTGCCCCGCCCGGCAATCATGAATAAGACGGGCTAGCTCCCTGTTCCCAGGCGGTTTCTGGGCGGGTAACCGTTGCCGATGTCCAGCCGGAAGTCGCGCACCGGTGCCTTGCTGGCGCTGGCTGAAGCGTGTATCCACGGGGCCTCTCGGAAATGTCGGGGTATAGCGCAGCCTGGTAGCGCGGCAGTTTTGGGTACTGCAGGTCGTTGGTTCGAATCCAGCTGCCCCGACCATTTAAATCAAAGACTTGATAGGTTTTTCGAGACTTTTTACTTCCCGGATTTTGCGTCTGGGAAGGAAGAGGGCGGCATCTTGGACAAGTCCGTCGAACTTACCGATCCGGCCACCGAACTCGCCGAACTTGTTGAGCGGCTGCGACCGACGAAGCGAATGCCCGACTGGATTAGAAGCAATCGCTGGCGTCACGGTCGCTTCAAAACGATGCGATCTTTGTTGATCTGCTAGCGATTGTGAAATAGCGAATCGCCTTCGTCGCGAGAACCATTCCTGAATTTGCGGATCCTGATGGTCAACTAGCCGGTGAGGCTAGCGCGGCCCGCCCGACCATGGCGACAAGGTCTCGCTGATCAAGGCTTGCCAATGTGTGGGATCCGAACCAGCCCGTGGTTAGCGACAAGCACATCACGACGCTCTGCTGATCTACAAATCGCGGTCAGTTGGCATCCTGAAAGAGCAACCGCGGGACCGAAGCCCCGCGCTCCGCAACTTCAGCCGCCCGGGCGCTGACCAGATCAACGAGCCGGCGGGTTGTAGCGATCCAGGATCACGGTTCTTGAGCCACTCTCCGACGGTCGCGAGATGGCGTCGTCGAATTTGTGATAGCGGTCAAACTGCTGCTGCTCATCGCGCAGATGTGGCGCTTCGGCGGAAGGGTAAGCTCTATTTGCACCGTTCCAGTGATCAAATCCCGACACGACGTAACCCCGTCTTGTTTCAGATGCAGGTGGGTTAGCATCGTTGTGAGGGTATCTCTGTATCGCCGTGGCAACACCACCAGCAATCCGCGCGACATGAGGACACGGATTGTTTCTGTGGCTCTCTGTGCGTGAACAGGCACGGGTAACCACGCTTCGGCCGGGATGTCTTGCCTGACGCAACAACGCCGCCTGGACGGAATATGGATCGTCCAGACGGCGTCGCCGAATACTGGGCCCTGAAATCCCCAGTGCCCATGGGTCGTCCCCGCGTGAAATAGGTTCAACGTTGCGGCGCCTTGCCGCTGTTGCAACAGGGGCACGCCCTGATCTTGAGCGGATGTGGCTTGCCGACGGTGCGCGCGGACTGGCAGGTTTGCTCAGCCTGACAAGACCGATCCGCGAGGAGGCACCATGGCGCGCAGACTGATCGATATCTCCGTTCCCCTGCAGAACGACGTTCCGGCCGATCCGCCGGGCAATCACCCGACCATCCAGTATATCGACCACCAGCAAGGGCTGCCGCGCATGCTGCAGTTCTTCGATGGGCTGAAGGCTGCGGATCTGCCTGACGGGCAGGGCTGGGCCGTCGAGCAGGTCTCGCTCTCCACGCACAACGGCACGCATCTCGATGCGCCCTGGCATTTCCATCCGACCATGAACCGCGGCGAGCGCTCTTGGACCATCGACGAGGTGCCGCTGGAATGGTGCTTCCAGCCCGGCGTCAAGCTCGACTTCCGCCATCTGTTTGACGGCTACGTCGCGACCGCAGGCGATGTCGAAGCCGAGCTGAAGCGGATCGGCCATACGCTGTCGCCGCTCGAGATCGTCGTCGTCAACACCAGCGCCGGCGCGAAATATGGCCAGGCCGACTACGTCAATTCGGGCTGTGGCATGGGCTATGAGGCGACGATGTATCTGCTCGAGCGCGGTGTGCGGCTGACCGGCATCGACGGCTGGAGCTGGGACGCGCCGTTCGTCTTCACCGCGAAGAGATACGCCGAGACCAGGGACACCAGCCTGATCTGGGAAGGCCACAAGGCCGGACGCCACATCGGCTACTGCCACATCGAGAAGCTGCACAATCTCGAGCAGCTGCCGGCGACCGGGTTCATGGTGTCGTGCTTCCCGGTGAAGATCGAGCGCGCGTCGGCGGGGTGGACGAGGGCGGTCGCGATCCTCGACGATTAGGCGCCTTCGGGCTGTTCCGCCCAGTTCGGGAACCCGTGGACATGCTGTGCATTACGGCAGGTTGTTGCGGCATGGCTACAGCCAGAGGCAGCCGAATCTGCTCTTATGCACGTCGTAGATGCATTGGGTGATCGGGCCGGCGGCTCGTCCTCGCGTCCCGATTTCTGAAGCGTTCTCTCCCGTGACTAGAGCCCCGGCGTCTCCCGGGGCTCTTTCTTGGCGTGCCGCAGGTGAGCCGCGCCGCAGCAAGTGAATCAAGCCCCAAAAGAAAATCAGGTGCGCCGGAACCGACGCACCTGATTGATGTCTTCAATATCGCTTGTATCGGCCGTCGGTTGTTACCAGCGGCAAACGCGAACACCACGCGGGGTCCACCAGCAACGGGGACCGACGTAACCGCCGTAGTAGCCATAGCCGCGGCCATAACCATATCCGCGACCATAACCCCATCCGCGTCCGCGACCCCAGCCGCCGCCGCGTCCGCGCCATTGCGCCTGCGCAGACGACGTGGTGGCGCCGACCAGGATGGCAGAGGTGCTTGCGACATAGACGAACAACAAAGCGACTGCTGCGAGGCAACGAGTCAGGATATTGTAGCGTTTAGTCATTCCGAAGATCTCCAGTCACTTCCAAACATCTGAACTGATGCTGGCTGTCTCGCTTAGACGCGCGACACCGGCATCCGGTTCGAGCATGCTAAGACAATATTTTCACTAAGGTTCTTGCGAGCTTTAACGACTCTATTGAGACCAACAGGTAAGGTCAAGTTACGTTCCCGCCTGCAAAGGATGATGTGGTTGCTACACTCATCTTGTCGTTCATCCGCCGTTCATTCTGTTCATCTTGCATTGCGCCGATGTGATTTGTGCATCGCAGAAGCAGAGATTTGCGAGCCGCGGAAAATGCCGTCGAGAACTTGAAGTCGACACGATCATGTTCTCTGAGCGTTTCAGAATCCTCCCTGAAGAGTGCCCATGCCGAAACAACACACCTACGTCCTTGGTCTCAACGTCTACGACCATGACGTGAGCGCCTGCCTGCTCCGTGACGGCGCGATCGCCTATGCGATCTCCAAGGAGCGCATCACCCGCGAGAAGCACGCCTCCGGCTTCTACAAGGAAGTCATCGACTACTGCCTGTCCGCCGAGGGCATCACGCTCGACGACGTCGATCTGGTGGTGCGCAACAGCTACATCCTGCCGGTGCCCGAGATGGAGGAGCGGATGCTCCACCAGGACATGCCGGGCTTCCTGCCGATCGCCGAGCGGAACGAGGCGATCAAGCATCCGCTGTTTCGCGCGAAGTCCGACAAGGTGGTGTCGATCTCGCATCACCTCGCGCATGCCTATAGCGCGTTCGCGGTGTCGCCGTTCAGGGACGGCGTCGTGATGATCGTCGACGGCGTCGGCAACTATCAGGCCGACGCGATGGAAACCTATCCGCAGGATGGGGCATCGCCGCTCGCCCGCGAGTCCGAGAGTTACTACAGGTTCGACGATACAAAGCTCGAATGCCTGAAGAAGGTCTTTATGGAGCCGGCGCGCGGTCTCTTGTCGGACGAGTTCTACAACATGCCGGGTCTCGGCGCGCTGTACAGCCGGGTCTCGACCTATGTGTTCGGCGACTGGAACAAGTGCGGCGAGCTGATGGGGCTGGCGCCCTATGGCCGCCGCGAGCAGGTCGGCCATCTGCTTGAAATGAAGGACGGCACGCTGCACGTTGCCGTTCTGGGGCGAGGAGAACCGGCAGCCCTTCGTGCTCGACAGCGGCAGCTGGGACAAGAGCCCGACGATGCGGCACTGGGAGGACATCGCCTGGCGGGTGCAGGACGACACCGAGAACGTGCTGCTGGCGCGGGCGCGCTGGCTGCGCGAGAGTACCGGCGCCAAGAACCTCTGCATCGCCGGCGGCGTCGCGCTCAACTGCGTCGCGAACGGGCGCATCGCACGCGAGGCGGGCTTCGAAAATGTCTGGATCCAGCCCGCCGCCGGCGACGACGGCATCGCCATCGGCTGCGCCTATTACGGCTGGCTGGAGATCCTCAAGCAGCGCCGCGCCTTCGTAATGGACCATGCCTATGTCGGCCGGCGCTACAGCGACGCCGAGGTCGCGGCCGCGCTGCAGAGCTTCCTGGTCCGCATCCAGGTCGACGCGAAGCGCAGCGACAATATCTGTCGCGATACCGCGAAGCTGCTCGCCGACCAGCGCGTGATCGGCTGGTTTCAGGGCCCTTCTGAATTCGGTCCGCGCGCGCTCGGCAACCGCAGCCTGATCGCCGATCCGCGCAAGGCCGAGATGAAGGACATCCTCAACAGCCGCGTCAAGCACCGCCAGGCCTTCCGCCCGTTCGCGCCGATCGTGCTGGCCGAGCGGATGACGGAGATCTTCGAGGGCGAGGAGGACTCGCCCTACATGCTGATCGCCAAGCCGGTGCGTCCCGAATGGCGCGACAAGATCCCGGCGATCGTGCATGTCGACGGCTCGGCCCGGGTGCAGAGCGTGCGGGAGGAAACCAACCCGGTGCTCTATCGCCTGCTGAAGGAGTTCGAGGCGCTGACCGGTGTGCCGGTGCTGATCAACACCTCGTTCAACGTCAAGGGCGAGCCGATCATCGAGACGCCGCAGGATGCGGTGAGCTGCTTCCTTACCACCGGGATCGACAACCTCGTGCTGCACGACACGCTGGTGTCGAAGACCGCCATGCACAAGGTCGTCACGCCCGTGATGACGACGTTCGGCGACGTCGCCACCATCGTCTCCTCGACCACCCAGGACGGCAGCCGCGGCGGCTGATCACGGTCCTCCAGGCAAGCTTGTCGCGGCGGATCGAGGACTACCCGGCAGGGGGCGGTTCCATGCCGCGCCCCAGCCCGAACTGGCCGACCGGTCCCTCGACGTGAATGTCGAGCCCGGTCATCTTCGCGAACAGATCGATATTGGTGGTGCCGATCGCACAGCCGCCGAGGCCCAAATCCGTCGCCACCAGGTACAGCGTTTGGGTCAGGACGCCGACATCCTTCAGGATGAGCGCATAGGCGATGGCGCTGTACTTCCAAGAGATTCGGCCAAATCGCGCGGCGATCGTGATCAGGATCTGCGGTGGAGACGGCGCGTCCATGGCAAATCCCGCGCTTTGCAACATGGCCTCGAAGTGTTGTGGGCGAACGTCGATGGCCGCCAACGCATGCGCATCGGCGTCGTAGTGATAGAAACCTGGCGTCAGGCCGTCGCAATTCGCGACGGCCAGATAGAGCTCAAGCTCGTAGGCGCTGCCCGCTGCCGGATACGGCCTGCTGGTGTATTCGATATCAGGACCATCGTCGGCAAACTCCAGTTGCCCGCTCCATTTCGCCCGGACCCGCGCGACGCTGTTCAGGAACGTCGAAAGTTCAGCCAATGTGATAGGCTTGTGATCGTCGAAATCACGCGTCGAATGCCGGTCATGCAGCAATTGTTCCAGCGGCGTGGCGATGCGGTCGGATTTCGGCAGCTTGATGGTCTTACCGGGCCAGGCGGGTCGGATCGCGGGGAGCGGCGCAATCAGGCCGGTGTGCGGATAGAGGCCACCCAGCGGACTGGCCTGTCGGCCTTCCGTGCTGCGGGCATGGAACAGCAAATCGTGAAAATCCCAGAGCACGAGGCCGTCATCGCCTTCCGCCTTTCGCAGCGTATCGCGTTGTGCCGCGTCGACCTCGATCAGGATTTGGCAGTCCAGCAGCAGCGCAAGCAATGCAGGGCCCGGATAGCTATCCAGACGCCGGATGCGGCTGATCTTCTGAGGACTGGCAAGGATGGTCAGCAGAGCCGCAATCCGCGCATCATGGATCCCCAACAGTGCGCCGGCCCTCGGTGATTCCAGAATCATCTCGGTGCCGCGCCGCCGAAGATAGGCGAAGCGCGACAGCACGACTGTTGCCGCATCGTCGAGCTTTGCCGCTCGCGGCCAGTAATCAGGGGTCTGCGGCTCGATCGTGACGAGATCATTGGCGTCGCCCGGACGCGCCAGGCGATATTCCAGCAGTCCGCGGCGTGCCAATTGCCGCATCAGGCGCTCGACCTCTCGCTCGACCGCATCGCCTTCAGAGCGAGGGAGTGGCAGGCCTGCCTGCAGTTCGAGGGCGCGTTCCGCTGCGGCTGCGCTGAACGTTCCCAGAGGCTCCGAATAGCCTTCGACATGGGCCGCTATGCTCCCGTCAGGTTGCGCTTCGAGCGCTACGAGCGGGTTGAGCCGAACCAAGACGACCGGCGGCGTGGTGCGTGGCGATTTCTTTTTCTCGTACTTTTTGCTGGGCGCGCGCACGCCGGTATCACCTCAAGTGTGCGGGAGGAATGGCGTCAACTCGCTTTCCAGCGATGGCCGATCGCGCAATCCGAGCTTGACGGGCACATCATAGAGCCGCCCCGGCGCGAAGCGGCGATAGAAATGGCGCATTCCGGGAACGATGACCCGGACCACCGGTACCTCGACGTCGGGCCGCGTTTGGTCGAGGACGAGGAAGTCGAGACCCGCGCGCGCCGCGATGTCAACGCAGGCATCCACCTGTGCGCGGGTATTGTCGAGCGGCACGTCTGTCGCGGCGGCCGGCGGGATGACGGGATTGGCACTTGGAATCAGGAACGGATATTCGTCGAGCCGCAGCGGATTGACGCCATCGAGGCTCGGCTTCTCGCCGCTGCCACCACCCATCAGACCGATGGAGAGGAACTGATTCAACTCGGTCAACGACCGCAGCACCGCGATACGCGGATCGAAGTGAGCGCCCGAGCCAAACTCGATGTTTTCCTGACCGTTCTGCATCCAATGCACGATCGCGACATAGGTCGGGACGCCGAGATCGCTGGTGATATCCAGCACCCAGAGCCGCCGGCCCGTTTCCTCGAGTTGGGTCTTCAGATCGCGGACGTAGGAATCGTCGAACTGGTTCAGATCGACCGCAGCCCGTTGCGACCGGTTGTACCACCAGATCGCATAGGCGTCGCGCTCCATCAATTCGAGGAAGCCCTGCACGATGGCTTCCTCGCGGGTATTGCCGGCAGCGCAGCCGTTGGAATCAGCGGCGAAGGCCGCCGGACCCTGATAGAAGAAATACAGCAGGCTGGTCGGAATCTGCCTGAACCGCTTGTCGCGCAACGACCAGACGGGTGACCATTCGATTTTCGCGGACGGATCAAACGGCTCGGGGGCGGGCTGGGTGTGGTGTGAGTCGTGGGGATTCGGCACGGCGCTGCCGCGGTACTGCTCGTCGCTGAAGAGCAGGATGTCGTTGGGACGGATTGCGTCGCCAGGGGGGAAGTCGGCGAAGCGTTTTCGGGCCCGGATCTCATCACCCTGGAAAATCCCCGAATATCGCTCAATTGCTTCCATCAGAGCGCTGGCCTCGCCTTGCTCGGCCGTGCTGCCCTTGCCGAAACTGCCGCCGCTCAGCCCGGCGCGGAGCTGATCCACGTTCTGCGCCGGCGCGGAGAAGTTATGTTGGGCATAGAAATTGGTGTTCATCGGCAGATCGACTTCGATCCGCTCCAGCCGCGTCACCACACCGGTGAGGGGGCTGACATGCTTCTTGAACCGCGCCACTGTGGCGCGGGACGAGACGGTGCGATAGCCGCCACTGGTCATGATCAGCTTGGCGCCGGGTCCCAATTCGACCGGTTGTGGTGACCGCCGCGGGTTTTGCAGTTTCTTGTTGCCGCAGGTTGGGCATTGCGGGCGGGCTGCCACGTAGTGTTTTGCAATGGTCGAGCCCAGCAGGTCGAGACTGACGATGTGATTGCGCAGATCGGTGCGGAAGCCGCTCGCGATCGCCTTGGCGACTTCAACCGCCGCAAAGTGGATGGCGCTCTGTCCAACGGTGTGCTGTGCGAGCGCAGAAACCGCGACCCGCCGCGCCGCGCCGCGATCAAGGAAGCCCTTGACCTCGCGGTTGCGGATCATCCGGTCGTACAGGCAGGTCCAGCATGCGGTCTCGCTCGGGTTGAAGATGGGGCCGATCAGGGGAAATACCCCGGAGGGCTGCATCAGCAACCAGGCTGATCCGTCGGACACGTGCTGCAGGTTGCGTTCGGCGAGCCGCCGATCGAGATAGTCGTTCACCAACGTAACCGTAAGGCCGGGCGATGTCTTGACGACGCGGACCCCCAACTCCTGCAGGGCCTTGCTCAATTCGGCCGCGCCCCTGACGTCGATCGTCTCAAGTCGAACGCGGCAGTTGTGAAGGTTTTGCTCGGCTATCGCGTCGGGAAGGCCCAGGCTGGCCCAAAGCCCCGCCGCGGCGGTGCCGGGACCTGGCGATTTCGCGATCACATAGCGGCGGTCGAGCAGTCGCTTGATGGCTTCATTGACCTTGTCGGGCGGAAACTTTCGCCCAAGCTTGTCCCTGAGCTTGGCGACGCTGCATCCATTTGCACCGATTGCCGACGCCAGCGTGCAATAGAGCTCGCCATGGAGAAAGAACTTTCGATCTTCGGAATAGAGGCAGACAACATCCGGAGGCAGCACGTAGGCCGTGAAATTCGGTGCGAACTGCAGAACGTCGTTGTTGGCGCGCTGGGTGGATTTGCCTGGCAAAGAGTCTCGTTCCTGTGCAGCTTGTGGGTCGATCATTGAAGCGGGCGAGGCGCTGGCCTCGACACGTCCGCGTCGTTGCCCGAAGCGAGCCGCGCAACGATACAGACACAATACAAATTTGGCCGGGTCGACGTGTGTCGGACCCGGCCATGACGATCGAGGTGTGTCAACGCGATGCTGTTTCGACTAGCAGACGCGGCAGGCGCCCCACGACAGACAGCAGCCGCCACCGCAACCAGCGCAGCCACCGCAGCGGCAGGCACGGCAGCCACGGCAACCGCGACAGCCACGGCAACCTCGGCAGCCGCCGCATCCGCGCCACGCGACCTGGACGCCGGCTCCGATGTCTTCCTTGTCGAACAGGTGGAACGTCGCCAGGCTGACGTCGGCGATTTCTTCTTCGCCGAGTGTGATGGCTTGCGTCGGTCCGTACTTCTGAATCTGCGGCGCGTCGGCTGCCGGAACGGCGGATGCGGACGCTCCCCCCACCAGCGAGAAAGTCAATCCGGCTGCACCCAAAGCGGGCACAGCGGCCTTGGTCCCACGCTTGCTGGTCACACGCTTGCTCTTGGGGGCTTGCTTCACTCGCGGCATGCTCGCATCCTCCATTCTTGACGTGTTGTCGATTTCAACTCTCGTGTAGTTGTACAATTCGTCGCAGCTGCATGCAAGGCGCGCTGCGCGCACACTCTCGCGAGGCGCTAACGCGCATCAAGTAATGTCGTTCATCTTCGTTCTCGGGTTCATCTTGATGAACGCGATTATTGGGCCTGCCCTGTCGTTCAGGCGCGATCGTTGACGATGCGGGAATTTGCATGCTGCACTGCGGTTGTCCTGACGCCGAAGCGAGGGATCGGCATGGCTGATGATGGTGCGAGCTTCGCTTGGTATGAGCTGCTGACCACGGACGTGGGAGGAGCGAGTGCCTTTTACGGCAGCGTTCTCGGCTGGGTGACGAAGGATGCGTCCATACCCGGGATTTCTTACAAATTGTTCATGTCGGGCGAGCTTACCCGAAGCGGTCTGATGGAGTTGCCGGAGGAGGGTATACGCCAGGGCGCAACCCCGCGATGGATTGGTTATGTCGGTGTCGACGACATGGATCTTGCCGTTCACCGAATGCTAGAACGTGGTGGCTCCGTCTACGTGCCGCCGACCGGCACCAATATCGGCCGCATCTCGATCGTCGCCGACCCGCAGCGGGCGACGTTCGGATTGCTTAGCGGATCAAGGATCGCTCGGCCCGCGGTTGAAGGTCCCGATGCCCCTGGGCGGGTCGGCTGGCATGAACTGCTGGCTGCCGATTGGAGGAAGGCCTTTGGTTTCTACAGCGAGGTTTTTGGCTGGCGACAGGCCGACAGCGACTTCGCCGGCGCCGAGTCCTATCAAGTGTTCTCTGCTGGCGGGCAGACCATCGGTGGAATCTTCAACAAGCGTCCGCTCGAACCGATCGCGTTCTGGCTTTACTATTTCAACGTCGACGACGTCGACGCAGCCATCGTGCGAGTCAGGGCCGGTGGCGGACGGGTCTATGAGGGGCCGCTGGAACTGCCGAACGGCAGTTGGATCGTCCGCTGCCTTGATCCGCAGGGCGCCACGTTTGCCCTCGAGGGAGCGCGCAGCTCCGATAGCATCGCGAAGGCGCCGGCGGCCGAGTATCGCTGGACCACCACCTGGGATGGGTTCACTTCACAGGGCAGGTGGCGAAGCGGTCAGCCGGGTGGCAAAGGGCGGCGGCCGGGCAAATGACGCGCTCTGTTACCCAGCCTTTGCCGGTGCCGCAGGCTTCTGCGCCGGCGGCTTGATCGGCTTGTCCTGCCGCTTCGACCACGAGATGTAATAGGCCACGATCGTCATGATCGCGATGCCGGAGATGCTGACGAAGATCTGCGCGAACAGCGAGCCCGAGCTCATCGAGAGCTCGAAATGTCCGACAAAGGACAGGAACACGCCGACGCAGAACACCGCGAGCGACTGCTGGCCGCAGACGATCAGGGGATCGAACACCTTCCACTCCAGCGCCGACCAATCCTTCGGGACGAAGCGGATCACCAGCACCGTGATCACCACGAAGTGCAGGAAGCGATAGGGCGCTAGGTTGGTCTTGTCGTTCGGGTTGAACGTGGAATAGAGCCATTCCCCGGGAACATCGCGCCGAAGTCCGGGAAGCGGCCGGCCATCGTCATGATCAGGGCGAAGATCATATAGGCGATGCAGAACCACAGCGTGTAGCGCGAATTGATGATGTGCATGTTCGCGCGTGCGCCGCCCATCGCGCACCACGAGCCGAACACGAACAGCACCTGCCAGGCGAACGGATTGAAGTACCAGGTCCCGGCCGGGTAGGCGGGTAGGTTCCAGCCCATGTACCGCGACACCAGCCACAGCGCAAGCGAGGCCAGCATGGTCCAGTTCGGCTGCCGCAGCATGAACCACAGCACCGGCGGGAACAGGCCCATCAGCACGATGTAGAGCGGCAGCACGTCGAGATTGACCGGCTTGAACTTCAGGAATAGGCCCTGACGCAGCGTCTCGGTGGCGTTGTCGACGAGGCCCGCGACATTGAACTCGTTGATGATCTCGGAATCGCCGAAGCGCAGCGCCAGATAGCTGATCGAGGCGATGTAGATCACGAAAAGGATTGATGTGGGCGACATAGAGCTGCCAGACCCGCTTGGTCAGCCTTGTGGCGCCGACGATGAAGCCGCGCTCGAGCATCATGCGGGCATAGACGAAGGATGCGGTGTAGCCGGAGATGAAGACGAACAGGTCCGCGGCATCGCTGAAGCCGTAATTCCGGGTCGTGATCCAGTTCACGATATTGTCGGGGATGTGATCGAGATAGATCGCCCAGTTCGCGATCCCCCGGAACAGGTCGAGCCGGAGGTCACGTCCTTTGTCGGGCAGGTGAGCGTGGATTTCCATGGGGCGCCGCTTCCTCGAGATGATGCTGTCGAGAAGGCCGCGCCGCGGGCCCAGGGGGCTCCAAACCGAAGCCCCCGAGGCCAGATTGTCACAGCGCGGTAGAATGACTATACCGGTCCGGCGAAGGCTCCCTCCGAGATCGAGGAATCACCGATTAGATCGTTGAACGGTGTCTCTATACTATCCCGGCGGTTTCCTTCAAATCGCTTCCATATCGCACATCCCACGGGGCCGACCATCCATGACCGCACGCATTTTTAAGCCCGCCAAAAACGCGATGCAATCGGGACGTGCCAAGACCAAAGAGTGGCAACTCGACTACGAGCCGGAGCAGCCGCGCACCGTGGAGCCCTTGATGGGCTGGACCTCGTCCACCGATATGAAGCAGCAGCTCACGCTGCAATTCGAGACCAAGGAGGAGGCGGTCGCCTATTGCGAGCGCAAGGGCATCGCCTACCAGGTGATCGAGCCGAAGAATTCCGCTCACCGCCAGATCGCCTATGCCGACAATTTCGCGTTCCGCCGCTGGGAGCCGTGGACGCACTAGCTAGGCCATACCGCTTCAAAACGAGTTCAATTCCGTCATGGCCGGGCTTGTCCCGGCCATAAACGTCTTTGCTGCCTGAATGAAGAAACGACGTGGATGCCTTGCACGAGGCCGGGCATGACGAGTCTGGCGGAAGGGGCTCCGGGTCAGCCCGCGGGGCTTGGCGCGGCGAGGGCACCCGGGATTGGCAGCGGCGCATCCTTGGAGACGCCGAGCACCGGAAAACTTCGAATTTTGCGCACGTTGGGCAGACCCGCGAACTGCAGCAGCTGCTGACGCATGTCGTCGACGCTTGGCGCGACGCATCTCAGCATGAAATCGGCATCGCCCGAGATCCGCCAGCATTGCAGGAAGCGCGGCACGGCGGCGACCGCGGCCTCGAACGCCTCGATCGCAACCAGGTTCTGGCTGTCGAGCTGGATCAGGACGAAGGTCGTCACCTCATAGCCCAATAGCCGTTCGTCCAGCGTGGCGCGGATCGCCTGCACCACACCGCGGCTGCGCAAGGCGCGGACCCGGCGCAGGCAGGGCGGGGCGGTGATGCCGACGCGTTCGGCGAGCTCGTTGATCCTGATCCGGCCATCCCGCTGCAATTCGGACAGGATCCGCAAATCGATGTCATCGAGCTGCGGGCGCTCTGTCACAGTCACGAGCCCGCTACCGCAGTCCGCGGGCTCTTGCTGCCGCTGCCGACCCGACCGAGCGCGGCCTGCGGTGCGACGCCCGACAGCACCAGCTTCTCATGCGCCGCGATGATGGCGTCGCGGGTCAGCCGGCCGCCGGGGCGGTACCAGGTGCAAAGACCCGTCAGCAGCGCGATGATGGCGAAGGTCGCGATCTGGATATCGCCAACTTCGAACACGCCGTCCGAGACCCCCTCGGTGAGAATCTGCGCCAGCCGCTGCTCATAGGCACCGCGCAACGCTACCACGACGTCGTAGTTCTTGGCATCGAGGCTGCGCAGCTCGGAATTGGCGATGAAGACCTCGCGCTTGCGGGTCATGTGATAGCTGACGTGGAAGGCGACGAAGGCGCGCAGCTGCTCGACCGGATCGGCCTTGCCCTCCAGCGCAAGATCGAGCTCGCGGAGCAAATCGTTGATATGCTCCTGCACCAGATCGAACAGCAGGTCCTGCTTGGTTGAGATATGGTTGTAGAGTGAGCCGGCCTGGATGCCGACCTCGGCGGCGAGCTGACGCAGGCTCATCGCCTCGTAGCCACGCTCGAAGATCAGGCGCACGCCGGCCTTGCGGATCGCCTCCAGCGTCGTGGGGCCATGTGAGCCGATCGTGCGTGCCATCGGGGCCTCGGAGGGATATTGGCTTGTCAGGGAGTACCGGAAACAAGCAAACGACCGTATGTATATCGCATGAAATCCCAGTAAATTCAACGAACTGCGGATTTCACATGCAAACCATAGCACAGTCGCTTGCGAAGCCAAGAAAAAAACGTATGATCGTTTAATTGCAAGATGAATCTCATGGGAGGGATCATGGCCTCGAACCGGGCGGCAATCTTCAATTTCGACCTTGGCGAGACCGCGGATGCGATCCGCGAGACGGTGCATGATTTCTCGACCAACGAGATCGCGCCGCGCGCCGCCGAGATCGATCGCTCCAACACCTTTCCGCGCGACCTCTGGCCGAAAATCGGCGCGCTCGGCCTGCACGGCATCACGGTCGAGGAGGAGTACGGCGGATCGGGCCTCGGCTATCTCGAGCACTGCATCGCGGTCGAGGAGATCTCGCGCGCGTCGGCTTCGATCGGGCTGGCTTACGGGGCGCATTCCAACCTCTGCGTCAACCAGATCCGCCGCAACGGCAACGAGGCGCAGAAGCGCAAATATCTGCCCAAGCTGATCTCCGGCGAGCATGTCGGATCGCTGGCGATGTCGGAGCCCTCCGCCGGTTCCGACGTGGTCTCGATGAAGACCCGCGCCGAGAAGAAGGGCGACCGCTTCGTGCTCAACGGCAACAAGATGTGGATCACCAACGGTCCCCACGCCGAGACGCTGGTGGTCTATGCCAGGACCGATGCCAACGCCGGCCCGCGCGGCATCACCGCCTTCATCATCGAAAAGGGCATGAAGGGATTTTCCACCGCGCAGAAGCTCGACAAGCTCGGCATGCGCGGCTCCGACACCTGCGAGCTGGTGTTCGAGGATTGCGAGGTGCCGGAGGAGAACGTGCTCTCCGAGGTCGGCCGCGGCGTCAACGTCTTGATGTCCGGTCTCGACTATGAGCGCGCGGTGCTGGCGGCGGGACCGATCGGCATCATGCAGGCCTGCATGGACGTTGTGCTGCCCTACGTCCACGAGCGCAAGCAGTTCGGCGAGCCGATCGGCTCGTTCCAGCTGGTGCAGGGCAAGATCGCCGACATGTACACCACGATGAACGCCTCACGCGCCTATGTTTACGCGGTGGCGAAGGCCTGCGACCGCGGCGAGACCACGCGCGAGGACGCCGCCGGCGCCATCCTCTATGCCGCCGAGAAGGCCACCCAATGCGCGCTGGATGCGATCCAGCTCTTGGGCGGCAACGGCTACATCAACGACTATCCGACCGGCCGGCTGCTGCGCGATGCCAAGCTCTACGAGATCGGCGCCGGCACCAGCGAGATCCGCCGCATGCTGATCGGCCGCGAGCTGTTCGCCAAGACGGCCTGAGCTGCGCACCGGCCGTCGTGCCTGCGGCGCGGCGGCTCGCTTTCCAAAAAATCCTGTCGGCCACTCCAACGAAACGTGCAACAGCGATGCCGCTTCATTCGACGATCGATCCCTCATCCTCTGAATTCGCCCGCAACGCCGATGTGATGCGCAGCCTGGTCGCGGAACTCCGGGACAAGCTCAAGCAGGTCGCGGGCGGTGGGGGCGAGACCTCGCGCAAGCGGCACACCTCGCGCGGCAAGATGCTGGCGCGCGATCGCGTCGATCTGCTGGTCGATCCCGGCACCGCATTCCTCGAACTGTCGCCGCTCGCCGCCAACGGGCTGTACGGCGGCGACGTCCATTCGGCCAGCGTCATCACCGGCGTCGGACGCATCTCGGGACGTGAATGCATCATCGTCGCCAACGACGCTACCATCAAGGGCGGCACCTACTACCCGCTGACGGTGAAGAAGCATCTGCGCGCCCAGGACATCGCGCGGCAGAACAATCTGCCCTGCGTCTACATGGTGGATTCCGGCGGCGCCTTCCTGCCGCTGCAGGACGAGATCTTTCCCGACGAGCGGCATTTCGGCCGCATCTTCTACAACCAGGCCCAGATGTCGTCGCAGGGCATCCCGCAGATCGCGATCGTGATGGGCTCCTGCACCGCCGGCGGCGCCTATGTGCCGGCGATGTCGGACGAGAGCATCATCGTGCGCAATCAAGGCACGATCTTCCTCGGCGGCCCGCCGCTGGTGAAGGCCGCGACCGGCGAGGTCGTCACCGCCGAAGAGCTCGGCGGCGCCGACGTCCACTCCCGGCAGTCGGGCGTGACCGATCACTACGCGCAGAACGACGCCCATGCGATCGGGATCGCGCGGCGCATCGTCGGCACGCTGAAGCAGCCGGCGAAGGCGCCGCTCAACATGAAGGCGCCGCAGGAGCCGCTGTTTCCCGCCGAGGAGATCTACGGCGTGGTCTCCGCCGACGGCCGCAAGCCGTTCGACGTGCATGACATCATCGCGCGGATCGTCGACGGCTCCGAATTCGACGAATTCAAGAAGCTCTACGGCACCACGCTGATCTGCGGCTTCGCCCATATCTGGGGCTATCCGGTCGGAATCATCGCCAACAACGGCATCCTGTTCAGCGAGAGCTCGCTGAAGGGCGCGCATTTCATCGAGCTGTGCTGCCAGCGCGGCATTCCCCTGGTGTTCCTGCAGAACATCACCGGCTTCATGGTCGGCAAGAAGTACGAGGCGGGCGGCATCGCGCGCGACGGCGCCAAGTTGGTGACCGCGGTTGCGACCGCCGGCGTGCCGAAATTCACCGTCGTGATCGGCGGCTCCTACGGCGCCGGCAATTACGGCATGTGCGGCCGCGCCTACAGCCCGCGCTTCCTCTGGCTGTGGCCGAACGCCCGCATCTCGGTGATGGGCGGCGAGCAGGCCTCGATGGTGCTGAGCCAGGTGCGCCGCGACGGCATCGAGGCCAAGGGCGAGAGCTGGTCGGCGGAAGAGGAAGACAAATTTCGCGAGCCGATCCGCGCGCAATACGAGAAGCAGGGCAATCCCTACTACGCGACCGCGCGGCTCTGGGACGACGGCGTGATCGATCCCGCCGACACCCGCCTGGTGCTCGGGCTCGGCCTGTCGGCCGCCGCCAATGCGCCGATCGAGCCGACGAAGTTCGGCCTGTTCAGGATGTGACCCAGGATCTGATCATGGACCGCTCAAAACTCTATCGGCGTTTCCGCACGCTTCTGATCGCCAACCGCGGCGAGATCGCCTGCCGCGTCATCCGCTCGGCGCGCGCCATGGGGCTGCGCACCGTCGCGGTCTATTCCGAGGCCGACCGCGACGCGATGCATGTCGCACTCGCCGACGAAGCCGTGCTGCTCGGGCCCGCGCGGGCGCGCGACAGCTATCTCAATATCGAACGGGTCATCGCAGCCGCAAAACAGACCGGCGCCGAGGCTGTGCACCCCGGCTACGGCTTCCTGTCCGAAAATGCCGAGTTCGCGCAGGCCTGTCTCGATGCCGGTTTGGTGTTCGTCGGCCCGACCGCCGCGATGATGACCGCGATGGGCTCGAAATCCGGCTCGAAGGCGTTGATGGAGAAGGCCGGCGTGCCGCTGGTGCCCGGCTATCACGGCGAGGCGCAGGACGAGGCGATCCTGGCGGAGGCCGCCAACCGGATCGGCTTCCCGGTGCTGGTCAAGGCGTCGGCCGGCGGCGGCGGTCGCGGCATGCGCGTGGTCAATTCGGCGGGCGAGCTGTCGGCCGCGATCACCAGCGCCAAGCGCGAGGCCAAGGCGGCGTTCGGTGACGACCGCATGCTGATCGAGAAGTACGTGCAGAACCCGCGTCATATCGAGGTGCAGATCATCGGCGACAGCCACGGCAATCTGCTCTCGTTGTGGGAGCGCGAATGCACGCTGCAACGCCGGCACCAGAAGGTGATCGAGGAGGCGCCGTCGCCGACGCTCAACGCCGCGCAGCGCGAGACGGTCTGCGAGGCCGCCCGCAAGGCGGCCGGCGCGGTCAATTATGTCGGCGCCGGCACGATCGAGTTCGTCTCCGACGGCAAGGATGTGTTCTTCATCGAGATGAACACCCGCTTGCAGGTCGAGCATCCCGTCACTGAGCTGATCACCGGCGTCGATCTCGTCGACTGGCAGCTGCGCGTCGCGTTCGGCGAGGCGCTGCCGCTGAAGCAGGACGAGATCAGGCTGAACGGACACGCGATCGAGGCGCGCGTCTACGCGGAAAATCCGCAAAAGAACTTCATGCCCTCGGTCGGCCGCATCAAGACCTGGCGGACGCCGCCGGAAGGCGACGGCCTGCGCGTCGATGCCGGCTATCGCAGCGGCGACAACGTCTCGCCGTATTACGACGCGATGCTCGCCAAGGTGATCGCCTGGGCGCCGACGCGCGAAGGTGCGATCGAGAAGCTCGATCGCGGGCTGCAAGAGACCGATGTCCGCGGCATCGTCACCAACATCCCGTTCCTGTCGGCGCTGGTGACGCATCCGGAGACGCGCGCCAACGCGATCGATACCGGCTTCATCGAGCGCGAGCTGAAGAACCTGACATCAGGCACCGGTGCCGCCGGTGAGTTCGAGCTCTGCGCGGCGGTGGCCGCGATCGTCAACGACGAGCAGAAGGCGGCGCGGCGCGAGGCGAACTCGCCCTGGCAGGCCTTCGGCTGGATGCCGGTCGGCCGCCGTCAGCGGGTGTTCTCGTTCCGGCAGGGCCATGAGGCGCCGCACACCATCACGTTGCACTATGGCAATGGACCGTCGACGCTCTCCGTCGGCGGGCGCGAGCTTGCCTTTGCCATCTCGTCGCCCGGCGATGATGGCTTCGACCTCACGCTCGACGGCCTCAAGTCGCGCGTCGCTTCGGTCATCGAGGGCCACGAGCTTTACTTGCGCACCCGCAACGGCCGTTTCGACTTGCACTGGGTCGATCCATTCGGCGGCGAGAGCGAGGAGCAGGTTGGCGAGGACAAGATCGTGGCGCCCTTGCCGGGCACCGTGGTCGCGCTGCTGGCCGAGGAGGGCGCGACGCTGGAGAAGGGCGCGCCGATCCTCACGCTCGAAGTGATGAAGATGGAGCAGACCCTGCGCGCGCCCTATGCCGGCGTGCTGAAGAAGCTCAAATGCAAGGTCGGCGACATCGTCGGCGAGGGCGTCGAGCTTGCCGAAGTCGAGCCCGCGGCCGCGTCATGAGCGATCAGATCCGCATCGTCGAGATGGGGCCGCGCGACGGCCTGCAGAACGAGAAGACGCCGGTCAGCGTCGAGGTGCGCGTCGCCTTCGTCGAGGCGCTGGTGGCGGCGGGGCTTAAGACCGTCGAGGTCGGCGCCTTTGTGTCGCCGAAGGCGATCCCGCAGATGGCAAGCTCCGACCAGGTGCTGCGCGGCGTCAGCCAAATCAAGGACAAGGTCAAGGGCGCCGAATTCCACGTGCTGGTGCCGAACGAGAAGGGCTATGACGCCGCGCGCGCGGCAGGCGCCCAGGTCGTCTCGGTGTTTGCGGCGGCCTCCGAAGGCTTTTCGCGTGCCAACATCAATTGTTCGATCGCGGAGTCGATCGAGCGCTTCGAGCCGGTGCTGGCGCGCGCCAAGGCCGATGGCGTCAAGGTGCGCGGCTATATCTCCTGCGTGCTCGGCTGCCCGTTCGACGGCGAGATCAAGCCGAAGGCGGTCGCCGACCTCGCAATGACGCTATGGGATCTCGGCTGCTACGAGATCTCGCTCGGCGACACCATTGGCGTCGGCACGCCGCTCAAGGCGAAGGAGATGCTGCGTGCGGTTGGTGCCGAGCTTCCGGTCGGCAACCTCGCGATGCACTTCCACGACACCTATGGCCAGGCGCTCGCCAATCTCTATGCCGGCATGGAGGAGGGCGTGCGCGTCATCGATGCCGCCGCCGGCGGCCTCGGCGGCTGCCCCTATGCGCCGGGCGCCACTGGCAACGTCGCGACCGAGGATGTCGTCTACATGCTCGAGGGCATGGGCGTGAAAACCGGTATCGACATGGACAGACTGCTGGCCACGACCAACGAGGTTGCCCGCCTGCTCGGCCGTCCGCCGGTCAGCCGCGTCGCCTCCGCGCTGAACGCGAAACGGAAGCGGCAGAGCGGATCGTAGTCCTCCACCGCACGGGTTCCATGAACGCAAGCTGGAACCCGTTTTGCAGCGCACACAGCCTTCGTTCTCTGCTCTGCGCCAAAAACCTCGAAAGCGTTCATGGCTTGGTGACTCAAACATGCTGAGGTGAGGGGGCTCGCAATTGCTCCAGGTGCGTCTCGCCATGTCCGGACAGGTGTCAGCTTCCCGCGGCCGAACGTTTTTGGCCGGAAAGATCGTCTTCAATTTCGGTCGGTCGGCCTTCGATTGCACGGTCCGGCAGCTCACCGATACCGGAGCGACCGTGGAACTCGAAAGCGTCGTTGGCATTCCCGACCAGGTCCAACTGTTGATTGTCGGCACCAATCAGGTGAGGCCGTGCAAACGGCTGTGGCAATCGGACCGCCAGCTCGGTTTGGTGTTTGAGGCGCAGCAGGCGAACCCTGCGGCACCCGCGCCAGCAGCTGCCGTGCCTGCCGCTGCTGCGCCATCAGCCATTCCGGAGCGGCGCAGCGGCGATATTCTGCGTGGGCACATGCTGGCGCTGCGCGCAGCGCTCGATCAGATCCCGGTCGGCATCCTGCTTTTGGACGCGGAGCTGATAGCCCTGTTCATCAACCGCGCGTTCCGGAACATGTGGCAGCTGCCGGACGCGGTGGCCGACGGCAATCCCAGCTTCACCGATCTGATGCACCACGGCTGCAAGACCATGGCCTATGAGCTGCCGGCTGAGCAGCTTCAAGCCTATGTTGCCGAACGCGTCCGCCTCGTGAGTGTCGGCGACGCAAATCCGATCGATCTCAGGCGCAGCAATGGCGATGTGGTTCGGTGTCAGTGCACGCCGCTGCCCGATGGCGGCCGGATGATGAGCTACACGCCCGTGACCGACATCGTGCGCGCATCGGACAAGTTGAAGGTGCTGACCGGCGCCCTCGAGAACGTGGAGGACGGCGTCGTCCTGCTTGATCGCGATCTCAATGTGATTTTCCTCAACCGGCGCATGCGGGAATTCTGGGAGGTGAGCGAGGAGGAGGTTGCGCGGCATCCGGCGTACGTCACTCTTCTCACGCGCAGCCGCCGGGCAGTCCCGACCGGCTCGACCCCGGAGCAAATCAAAGCCTTTCCGGCGAAGCGGATCGCCGAGATCAAGGCGGGCGATCACAAGCGCGACGTACAGACGCCTGATGGCCGCAATATCAGGATCCATTGCTCGACCATGGCGAACGGCGGCCGGATGCTGACCTTTGTCGACGTGACCGATCTTGTCGGTAATGCGCGACAGCTCGAGGTGCTCGCGACCACCGATCCGCTCACCGGACTGTTCAACCGCAGGCACTTCCTGACGACGCTGGATGCAGAGTGGAGCCGGTTCCAGCGCTACTATCGCTCCGTCTCCGTCCTGATGGTCGATATCGACTACTTCAAGAGCATCAATGACCGGCTCGGTCATGCGGCCGGCGACGAGGCCATCAAAGCCGTCGCCGAGATTTGCACACGCGGCAAGCGCAAGTCCGACGTTGTCGGCCGTGTCGGAGGCGAGGAGTTCGCGGTTCTGCTGCCGGAAACGACGTTGTCGCGCGCCCGGACAGTCGCCGAGCGCATTCGCAAGAGGGCGGAAGGATTGAAGTTGGGGGCGGATGATCGTCCTGTGCCGCTGACGGTGAGCATCGGCGTTGCCGAGGCCCTCACCAGCATGCCCGGGATCGAGGCGCTGATGAAGGCCGCCGATGCCGCGCTCTACCTGGCCAAGGAGCACGGCCGGAATCGTGTCGAGTGCTGGGCGCCTCCGGCACCGCCGAAGCTGGCGGCTGAGTAGACCGTCGGATGGGCGGAGCGACTCGTGCGCCGTAGCGCGAACAGGCAGAAGCGATAGCCATCCTGTCGGCGGCGGTTTTGATGGGTAAGGCTGCGCTCCACCGATCCTATGACGCGCTATTTCAGGTGGCCACGTCCGTACTCCCCATCACAGTGAATCGCTGACCTTCTCGAAGCATGAATTCAGGCCCATGCAGGCCTGCATGGCCTTCTTGAGTTCTTCCGAGGGCAGACCGTCCAGAGCGACGTTCGGGAAACCGTTCTGGCGAAGAAACACCTGCGCCTTCAGCAATGTGCGGCGGCCGCCCGCATTCAATGCCTCGACAGCTTCCGCCGCTGCATCCCCGAAGCGCTTCAAGCGAACCGAGACGAGAGCCCGCTGCATGCGGTAGCGGGCGAGTTCGTTGCCGCCGATGGCATAATTAGGCCGGCTTCCGATCGGGCCAAGGATCGTGTTGTAGTCCTCCAGCGCCGCAGCGTCGTCGCCCAGAATTTCGTTGGCTATGGCGCGCGTGACGACCAGATCGAGCCGCGGCTCCTCCTTCATGGCTTCGGTCAGGTCGGTTACCGCCTGCTGCGGATGCCCAGCTGCGACGTTGGCCTTCCCACGGAGCGCCAGCAGGTTGGTATTTCGCTGACCGCCGTTAACGAGGAAATCCAGGTCAGCCACAGCCTCCTTGGGCAGTCCAAGTGCCAAGCGAAGCCTCGCGCGTGCTTCCCGGGAGAAACGATGGTCGGGATGCGCCGACAATATCCTGTCGAACAGGGGCAATGCCTGATCCGGTCGCGTGTCGATCAGGCGCGCAGCATCAGTCGCTTGCAGGTTTGCATCGTCGGGGCGCTGTTGCAAGGCGAGCTTGATCTCGCGTTCGGCGCGAGCGCTATCTCCAGTCGTCAGCGCAAGGCGCGCCACGAGGTGACGAATATCTACGTCGTTTGGAGTGAGCCTCAGTGCCTCGTCCGCTTCGACGAGCGCATTGGGCAGTTCTCCCGTATCAATGTAGGAACTTCGCGCGATCGATGCGTGCGGCCGCCTGCTGTTTCGAGTCCGTCACGTCGGCGAGTGCCGGCAACGGGCAGGGCTGCTTCTTGTACTTCGCGATCATGCAGGGGGTGGTGGCCACGTCGATGCCACCGGCCGCGGATTGCCCGGTGTCGAATGCGAGCGCCGGCGTGATTGCCGCGACGACCAGGACGGCCGCGCAATGCACGATGAAATTCTGAATTCTTGTCATCGGCAGTCCTCGTCAAGCATGCAGGCGTGAACCGCATCGATTACGGCCGGCCGCGGGTCGGTATCGGCCGCGATTGCGGCGAGGTATCCGCGCTTTTGAAGTTCGCCGAGCTCCCACTCCATGAACCCCGGATCCAGTTGGAATGCCGTGATGCCCTCGGAGGCTGCTTCCTCGTTCTTTCCGAGGGCTCGCAGCGTCTTCGCGTAGTACCATCGCATTGTCCCGTTGATCGGATATCCCTTCAGTGCCCGCGCAAATTCGGCTGCGGCCACCTGATATTCGCGGCGGCCGAAGTGGAGCATCGCCTGTTGGTTTAGGCTGAACCAGTAGTCGGGATCGAGGGCCAGTGCCTTGTCGAGATCGTCCTGCGCAGCGCTCAGCGATGGCGGAGGGGCGCCTGGAGCGTATGCGGCCTGTGTAAGCCTGAATTCCGCGCGCCAGGCGTATGTCAGCGGATCCGGATCGATTTCGACCGCATGGTCGTAGGCCTGCTGGGCTTCATCGATGCGTCCCACGATCCTGAGCAAAAGCGCGCGCTCGATCGCCATTGCGATCCGGTAGGTAGTTTTCCTCACATAGCAGGTGACGGCCGATGGTCGGGTGATAAGAGGCGTCGGCAATCGAAGGATCGCCTCGGCTTCCTCAATGGCTTCACTGTTGAAGTTGTTGGTCTTGAGCAGAAGGAACCGATTGTACCGTGCCAGCGGTTCATCCGGTTGCAACCGGATCGCCTCATCGTATGCCGCTCTCGCCTGCGCGAGTTTCTCCGGTCCACCCAGAGAAAGGGCTGCGCCAATCATGCCGTACACATCGCCATATCCGGGCCTGAGTTCCAGCGCGCGGTGGGCATGCGCGAACAATGCATCGAAATCCCGCTTGTCAAATGCCGTCCAGCCGCGGCGCAAGTGCAATTCCGGATCGTCAGGCGCGATCTTGAGGGCGGCTTCATAATCCCCGATGGCATCGTCCAGATGCTCGGTTCTGTAGAGAGCGCGACCGCGCACTTTCAACGCTTTGGCACGGTCCGCCGGCGCAAGCTGGTCTTGGCTTAGGGTGAAAGTGCAGTTCCTGATGGCTTGACGGGGATCGGTCTCGAGTACGCTCATCGAGCACTGCTCGTCGGCGAGTGATGTTCCAGAATTCCCCACGCAACATAGTAGAATGAATGATGCGATGATGCCGCTACGTTGAAGCACTGAATCCGCCCCGTGAATGAACGGAGCAGCTTTGCCGCTACTGGTAGTAAAACCGGGTCAATACAATCTCGCAAATTTTAGTTGGTTCGCATTTTGCCGGAGGTATCATTTTCATGGTTTCGTCGGCCGAATTGCGCGATCACTGAGTTGCCCGACGGCGCAAGCCTCCTTCGCAAATATAATTCGCTTTATCAGAAATACAACTCGGTGTATGGTTCACCCGTCTCACCCGATCGAGGGGCGCTTCGCGGTCGTCACGAACGCGGGGTCGAGATGCGGTGGACGCGGATTGCGCAGTCGACGAATGCGCGTGATGCGGACGGTGAAGTCGTGTGGTCCTGACGCCCTAGCGGCAGGTGTCTTTTCACAAGACGCTGACGCGTCTTGTGAAGGCAGTGACAAGCAAGCCCAGTCTCGCCGGGGAGAGCACGAAATAAGCCGTAACCCATCGCGCAGGGAAAGCCGGATTGCTCCGGTTACACCTGTGGTCCTACCCCCGAGCTTTCTACCTTTTGCACGGGGCCCATGGGTGCGATCGGCACCCGGCTTTCCCTGCGCCCTCTGTTCAAGAGAGGGCGGCAATACAATCCGCAACTCGGGCGAGTTACGTCGCGAGATAGCAACTACACATCTATTTAGTCAGGTACGTGTCAGGTTCCCATAAGGGTCGATAATACATGGTTGCCCGGGAGCCACGATTGTTGCGTCGTCGCAACAGTGAATCGACATTTAACCCTAAACACAGGCGGTCCGTAGTCGCGCCGCTTTTTGGCCACACCCTGACATGAAAGGATGTTCACCTAGCTGAATAGCCAGCGCTCGCGACGACGGGACTTTTGATCGGTTCCGGCGTTGTTGGAGGAAACAGCGCCGGGAACAGGGTCGCGATGGACGCCAAGGTGGACGGAAAGACGAACATCAAGGGCAGGCTGCCGAGCCGTCACGTGACGGAAGGGCCCCAGCGCGCACCGCATCGGTCCTATCTCTATGCGATGGGGCTGACGACAACCCAGATTCATCAACCATTTGTCGGCGTTGCTTCATGTTGGAATGAAGCGGCCCCCTGCAACATCTCGCTGATGCGCCAGGCGCAGGCGGTGAAGAAGGGCGTGGCGTCCGCTGGCGGCACGCCGCGCGAGTTCGTGCACCATCACCGTGACCGACGGCATCGCGATGGGCCATGACGGCATGCGCTCGTCGCTGCCGTCGCGGGAATGCATCGCCGATTCGGTCGAGCTGACCGTCCGCGGTCACTCCTATGATGCGCTGGTCGGGCTCGCCGGCTGCGACAAGTCGCTGCCAGGCATGATGATGGCGATGGTCCGGCTCAACGTGCCCTCGATCTTCATCTATGGCGGCTCGATTTTGCCCGGCAACTTCCGCGGACAGCCGGTGACCGTGCAGGACATGTTCGAGGCAGTCGGCAAGCACTCGGTCGGCGCCATGTCGGACGAGGACCTCGACGAGATCGAGCGGGTGGCGTGCCCGTCGGCCGGCGCCTGCGGCGCCCAGTTCACCGCCAACACCATGGCGACCGTGTCCGAGGCGATCGGCCTCGCGCTCCCGTATTCGGCCGGGGCCCCGGCGCCTTACGAGATCCGCGACGCCTTCTGCTCCGCCGCCGGCGAGAAGGTGATGGAGCTGATCGAGAAAAACATCCGGCCCCGCGACATCGTCACCCGGGAAGCCCTTGAAAATGCTGCGGCCGTGGTTGCAGCCTCAGGTGGTTCGACCAATGCTGCGCTGCACCTGCCGGCGATCGCCCATGAGTGCGGCATTAAATTCAATTTGTTCGACGTTGCCGAAATCTTCAAAAAGACTCCATACGTCGCGGATTTGAAGCCGGGCGGCCGTTATGTTGCCAAAGACATGTTTGAAGTTGGCGGCATTCCGCTGCTGATGAAAACGCTGCTCGACAATGGCCACCTGCACGGGAATTGCCTGACCGTCACTGGCCGAACGATCGCCGAAAACCTCAAAAGCGTGAAATGGAATCCGCACCAGGACGTGGTGCGGCCCGCCGACAATCCGATCACCGTGACAGGTGGCGTTGTCGGACTGAAGGGTAATCTCGCTCCGGAGGGTGCGATCGTGAAGGTCGCGGGAATGTCCAACCTGAAGTTTACCGGTCCGGCCCGGTGCTTCGACCGCGAGGAAGACGCCTTCGAGGCGGTGCAGAAGCGCACCTACAAGGAAGGCGAAGTGATTGTGATCCGCTACGAGGGACCGAAGGGCGGTCCCGGGATGCGGGAGATGCTGGCGACCACGGCGGCGCTGACCGGGCAGGGGATGGGCGGCAAGATTGCCCTGATCACCGATGGCCGGTTCTCCGGCGCCACCCGTGGCTTCTGCATCGGACATATTGGACCTGAAGCGGCCGTCGGCGGGCCGATCGGGTTGTTGCAAGACGGCGACATCATCGAGATCGATGCGGTCGCCGGCACCCTTAACGTAAATTTGAGCGACGCCGAACTCGCAAATCGTAAGACCAAATGGGCCCCTCGCGCGACGAACCATACATCTGGTGCGCTGTGGAAGTACGCCGAGCAAGTGGGGCCGGCGGTGGATGGCGCAGTCACCCATCCGGGTGGCGCGTACGAGAAACAGTGTTATGCGGACGTTTAAGCGTGCGATATTTGCGTTTGCGTTAGGGGCCATTCCAGTGGCGGGCCCCGGATTCGGATTCGACGGCGCCCCGGTCAGCCCCCAGGATACCGTTCTTCCGGTGGTCGCTCCGCAGCCCGGCACGGCCGGTGCGCTGAAGCGGGCCGCCACGCCGGTTGCCCCTGCGGCGACCGCGCCGACCTCCTCCTTCAGCACGCTGCAGTACCAGGCCGAGGGCGGTCACCCCGTGGCGCAGTGGAAGCTCGGCAAGATGTACGCCGAGGGCGACGGCGTCATCCAGGACGACATGCGCGCCTTTGAGTATTTCAGCCGGATCGCCAATGCGCATGCCGAGGATTCTCCGTCGGCGCCGCAGGCCTCGATCGTGGCCAACGCCTTCGTGGCGCTCGGCCGCTATTATCTGAGCGGCATTCCCAATTCCAAGGTCAAGGCGGACACCGAACGGGCGCGGGAGATGTTCTCCTATGCCGCGTCCTATTTCGGCAACGCCGATGCCCAGTACGACCTTGCCCGGCTGTATTTGAAGACGCCGGACGCCTCGCGGGACGATTTCCGCTATGGCGCACGCTGGCTCGGGCTCGCCGCCCAGAAGGGCCAGCACCAGGCGCAGGCGCTGCTCGGCCAGATGCTGTTCAACGGCGACCGGCTGCCGCCGCAGCGGGCCCGTGGCCTGATGTGGCTGACCCTGGCGCGCGACAGCGCGACGCCGGAAGAGGCCTGGATCAAGGAAAGCTACAACCGGGCGATCGCCAAGGCATCCGAAGACGACCGCGCGATGGCACTGCAGATGCTCGAGCATTGGGTGCAGGGTCGTCGCGATTAGAGGCCGCCGGGATTGATATCCCCCGCGGCCGGCGGGCTCAGGCGGTCTCGAAATCGAGATCGGCCCAGACCGGGACATGGTCGGACGGCTTCTCCCAGGCGCGGACATAGCTGTCGATTCCAACATCGATCAGCCGGTCGCTGGCCTGCGGCGACATCAGCAGATGGTCGATGCGCAGGCCCCAGTTCTTCTGCCAGGCGCCGGCCTGATAGTCCCAGAAGGTGTACTGGCCTGGCTCGTCATTGACCGCGCGCAGCGCATCGGTGAGGCCGAGGCCGAGCAGCGACTGGAAGGCCTCGCGGGTCGCAGGGCGGAACAGGGCATCGTCGGCCCAGGCGGCCGGATTGTAGACGTCGCGGGCCGCCGGAATGACGTTGAAGTCGCCGGCCAGGATCAGCGGCTCCTCGGCCTTAAGCCGTTCCCGCGTGTACTCAAGAAGCCGCGACATCCATTTGAGCTTGTACGGATATTTGTCGGTGTTGGCGGGGTTGCCGTTGGGCAGGTAAAGGCACGCGACCCGCACCACGCCCTGTTTCAGCGTGACGACGCCTTCGAGGAAGCGGGCATGCGCGTCCTCATCGTCGCCGGCGAGGCCCGACTTGGTCTCGTCGAATGGCAGCTTGGAGAGCAGCGCGACGCCGTTGAAGGTCTTCTGGCCGTGGGTGACGACATTATATCCGAGCGCCTCGACCTCGAGCCGCGGAAACGCGTCGTCGACGCATTTGATCTCCTGCAGGCAGACGATGTCGGGGGAACACTCCTTCAGCCAGGCGACCAGAAGTTCGATCCGTTGCCGGACCGAGTTGACGTTCCACGTAGCGATGCGCATGCAAGTGACCGGATTGAAGCCGTAGGATTTTACTTAGGTGGCATACCATGGGCGATCCGCCTGTGCTAACCCTCTCCGGAAACAAGGCGTAACAATTGCCGACGGGGAGTTGCGATGCGTCCCGGCCCTAAGGGAAGCGGGCGGCGCACGTGCAAGACGTATGAAAAAACGCAATTTGGTTCTGACTGTCGCTGTTCTCGGCATTGCGGCCGGGGCGGCTTACATGACCCGCACTTCATGGATGGGTGGCGGTGCCGCCACCGCGCAGGGGACGCCGCGGCCGCGCGTGGTTTCGGTGGATCTCGCCAAGGCCGAACGCAGGTCGGTGCCGGTGGATGTCGACGCGATCGGAACGGTCACGCCGATCTCAAGCGTGGCGTTGAAGTCGCGGCTGGAGACCACCATCATCTCGGTCCATTTCGAGGACGGCGCCAAGGTCAATGAGGGCGACCTGCTGTTCATGCTCGACGCGCGGCAGATCGACGCCCAGATCGAGCAGGCCGAGGGCGTCCTGGCCCGCGACCAGGCCCAGCTCGAGGGCGCGCAGCGCGACCTCCGCCGCTACACCGAGCTGGTCGGCAAGGGCGCGACCACGCAGGTCAACCTCGACAATGCCAAGACCCAGTCCGACGTCCTGATCGGCACCATCAAGGCCGACCAGTTCGCGCTGGAAAACCTCCGCGTCCAGAAGAGCTACACCGTGATCCGCGCGCCGTTTGCGGGCCGGATCAGTGCCGCCAACGTCAAGGTCGGGAATTTCGTCCGTCCTGCCGACACCCAGCCGTTGGCCGTCATCAACCAGATGGCGCCGGTCTATGTCACCTTCGCCATTCCCCAGCGTGCGCTGATCGATCTGCGCGACGCCATGGGGAAGGACGATCCCAAGGTGATCGCGACCATTCCCGGCCATCAGCGTTCCGAGAGCGGCAAGGTCGCGATGGTCGAAAACGCCGTCGATGCGACCACCGGCATGGTCACCGTGCGCGGCATCATGAACAATGCGAGCGAGACGCTGTGGCCCGGCACCATTGTACAGACCAAGCTGATCATCCGCAGCGAAGACGCGGTCGTGGTGCCGACGGTCGCAGTCCAGCGCAGCCAGAACGGCAATTTCGTTTTCGTCGTCCAGGACGGCGTCGCCAAGGTCCGGCCAGTCAAGGTCGATCGCACCTTCCAGGGCAGCTCGGTGATCTCTGACGGATTGGCGGGCGATGAAAGCATCGTCGTCGATGGCCAGCTGCTGCTGTCGGAGGGATCGCGGGTCGAGCTGCGGGCGCGCAAGGCCGGAGCCTGACCGATGACGCTCTCCGAGCTCTGCATCCGCCGCCCGGTCATGACGACGCTGATCACGGCGTCGATCATCGCATTCGGCGTGTTCGGCTTCCGCCTGCTGCCGGTCTCGGCGCTGCCCAAGGTGGACTTCCCGACCATCGCGGTCACCGCCACGTTGCCGGGCGCCAGCGCCGACACCATGGCGGCCTCGGTCGCCGGCATCATCGAGCGTCAGCTCTCGACCATTGCCGGCATCTCCTCGATGTCCTCGAACTCCTCGCAGGGCACGAGCGTCATCACCATCCAGTTCGACCTCAACCGCAACATCGATGCCGCCGCGCTCGACGTGCAGACGGCGTTGACGATCGCGCAGCGCCGGCTGCCGATCGAGATGACGATTCCGCCGAGCTTCCGGAAGGTCAACCCGGCCGACTTCCCGGTGCTGTTCGTCTCGCTGGGGTCGGCGACGCTGCCACTGTCGGCGGTCAACGAATATGGCGACATCACGATCGGGCAGGCGCTGTCGCAGCTGCCGGGCGTCGCCCAAGTGCTGATCTACGGCGCGCAGAAATTTGCGATCCGCGTCCAGGCCGATCCGGAGGCCGCTGCCGCCCGCGGCGTCTCGATGGAGGATATCCGCGCTGCGGTCTCGCGCGCCAATTCCTCGACGCCCGTCGGCACGCTGAACGGCCCCAAGCAAGACGTCGCGCTGCAGGCCTCCGGCCAGATGGATAAGGCGGCCGACTACCGCCAGATCTACGTCGCCTGGCGCAACGGCTCGCCGGTCCGGCTCGACGAGATCGCCAAGGTCTATGACAGCGTCGAGAACGACAAGATCGCGACCTGGATGAACGACGAGCGTGCGATCGTGCTCGCGATCCAGAAGCAGCCCGACGCCAACACTGTGGCCGTCGTCGACGCCGTGCTGGCGAAATTGCCCTCGCTGCGCGCCGCGATCCCGCCCTCGGTGACGATGCAGGTCATGATGGATCGCTCGGTCTCGATCCGGCAGGCGGTCAGCGACGTCGAGGAGACCCTGCTGATCGCGATCGCGCTGGTGATCCTCGTGATCTTCCTGTTCCTGCGCTCGGCGTCGGCGACCTTCATCCCGGCACTCGCGGTGCCGATCTCGCTGTTCGGAACTTGTGCGGCGATGTACGCGCTGGATTACTCTATCAACAACATGACGCTACTGGCGCTGACGCTCTCGGTCGGCTTCGTGGTCGACGACGCCATCGTCATGCTGGAGAACATCGTCCGCCATATCGAGCACGGCATGAAGCCGTTCGAGGCGGCGCTGAAGGGCGCCCGCGAGATCGGCTTCACGATCATCTCGATCACCTTCTCGCTGATCGCGGTGTTCATCCCGGTGCTGCTGATGGGCGGCATCGTCGGCCGCGTGTTCCGCGAATTCGCCGTCACGATCTCGGTCGCGATCATCGTCTCCGGCTTCGTGTCGCTGACCCTGACGCCGATGCTGTGCGCCCGTGTGCTGCGCGCCCATGACGCGACCAAGCGTCCGAACATCGTGTTGCGGGCGTTCGAGGCGATGTTCGAGGCCTGGCTGCGCGCCTATGAATGGGCGCTGGACTGGGTGCTGGCCAAGAAAGCCCTGATGCTGGTGGTGACGCTCGCGACGCTCGGCGGCACCATCTATCTCTACATGATGGTGCCGAAGGGCTTCTTCCCGCAGGAGGATACCGGCTTCCTGATCGGTGTGACGGAGGCAGCGACCGATACGTCGTTCGAGGCGATGAAGGTGCGCCAGCACGCGCTGGTCGAGGTGATGCGGACCGATCCGGCGATCGATTACATCAATTCCACCGTCGGCTCGGGCGGTCCCAATCCGACCACCAATTACGGCCGCTTGTTCATCGCGCTGAAGCCGCAGAAGACGCGCGACAACGCCACCGTGGTGATCGGGCGGCTGCGGCAGAAGGCGCGCGAGATCCCGGGCATGCAGGCGTTCTTCCAGAGCGTCCAGAACCTCAACATCGGCGGGCGCATCTCCAAGAGCCAGTATCAGTATGTGATGCAGAGCGGCGATACCGAGTCGTTGTACCGGCTGGCGCCCGAGATGCGCGACAAGATCGAGAAGATCGCAGGGCTCCTCGACGTCACCACCGATCTCTACATCAAGAACCCGCAGATGACGGTCGACATCGACCGCGAGAAGGCGGCGGTCTACGGCATCACCGTCGACCAGGTCCGCAACCAGCTCTACAACGCCTACGGTTCGCGGCAGGTCGGTACCATCTACATGCCGTCGAACGACTACCAGATCATTCTGGAGGTGCAGCCGCAGTTCCGCGTCGATCCGTCCGATCTCTCGAAACTCTACATGAAGACCGCGAGCGGCCAGACCATCCCGCTGGATGCGGTGGCGCGACTGGTGCCGACAGTCGGGCCGCTGCAGATCAACCACCAGGGCCAGCAGCCGGCGGTGACGATCTCGTTCAATCTCGCGCCCGGCAATTCGCTCGGCTATGCGGTCGACAAGATCACCGAGCTCGAGCAGAACGCGAATTTGCCGCCGACGATTGCGACCGGGTTCTCCGGCACTGCGCAAGTTTTCCAGGACTCGCTGCGCGGGCAGGGTGTCCTGATCCTCGCCGCCGTGTTCGCGGCCTTCGTGATTCTCGGCATCCTCTACGAGAGCTTCATCCACCCGATCACGATCATCTCGGGCCTGCCGTCGGCCGGAATCGGCGCGATCCTGACGCTGATGCTGTTCGGGATGGAGCTGTCGGTGATTGCGATGATCGGCATCGTGATGCTGGTCGGCATCGTGAAGAAGAACGCGATCATGATGGTGGACTTCGCGCTCGAGCGCCGCCGCGTCGGCCTCAGCGCCGAGCACGCGATCCGCGAGGCTGCGCTGCTGCGTTTCCGCCCGATCATGATGACGACATTCGCGGCGATCTTCGGCACGCTGCCGATCGCGCTCGGCGCGGGCGCCGGCGCAGAGTTGCGTCAGCCGCTCGGCGTCGCGGTGGTCGGCGGCCTCTGCGTGTCGCAGCTGCTGACGCTGTTCATCACGCCTGTCATCTACATCTATCTGGACCGCATCGACCGCAGGCTGCGCCGCAAGCTCGATCCGCAGGCGGAGGCGGATGGGGACGTGGAGCGGCCGCAGGTGGTCGCAGCGGAATAGTTGGCGTCTCCGGCGAACCGGTCACCGGTTGGCGTCGAGAAGCCACGTCAGGCGAGGAAGCGTCAGATCGAGAAGCTGGTGCCGCAGCCGCAGGACGCGGTGGCGTTCGGATTGACGACGCGGAACGAGGCGCCGATCAGGTCATCGACGAAGTCGACTTCCGAGCCCGCGAGGAACGGGACCGAGGCGGGGTCGATCAGCACCACCGCGCTGTCGCGCTCGATCACGAGGTCGTCATCGGCCTGGGTGCGCTCGACGTCGAATTTGTACTGGAAACCGGAGCAGCCGCCGCCCTCGACCGAAATGCGCAGCTTGGCGCCTTGGCCTTCCTTGCTGAGGATCTGCCCGATCCGGCGGGCGGCCCGTTCGCTGACGGTGATGGCAGCAGTCATATCGGTCTCCGAAACCCTATTTGAGCATGGTTTGATCGGATCATGCTCGGCGTCATGCCCAATTCATTTGGTCGGCCGCCTCAGTCATAGTTAAGTGCGTCGGACCATGGAATCAAATGGATAAGGACTAAAATACCGTGTCGGTCGGAATGGCTGCCCCCCGTGCGCCTTATGCCTGCGACCCCGACCACAGCCGCGGCCGCCTGGTCGCGGAGCCGCCGAGCCGGACCCGCAGCCCGTTCCGGCGCGACTGTGACCGGGTGATCCACTCCACCGCGTTCCGCCGCCTCAAGCACAAGACCCAGGTCTTCGTCTTCCATGAGGGCGATCACTACCGCACCCGGCTGACCCATTCGCTCGAGGTCGCGCAGATCGCCCGCGCGCTGGCGCGCCAGCTTGGGGTCGACGAGGATCTGACCGAGACGCTGGCGCTGGCGCACGACCTCGGCCATCCGCCGTTCGGGCATGCCGGGGAGCGGGCGCTCGACGACTGCCTCAAGGATGATGGCGGCTTTGACCACAATGCGCAGGCGCTGCGGGTCGTCACCTCGCTGGAGCATCGCTATCCAGAGTTCGGCGGACTGAACCTGACCTGGGAATCGCTCGAGGGTATAGTCAAGCACAACGGCCCGCTGACCGAACGCAACGGCGCGCCGGCCGGCCGCTATCTCGACAGCGGCATTCCGATCGGGATCGCCGACTACAATCAGACCTACGATCTCGAGCTCTGGAGCTATGCCTCGCTCGAGGCGCAGATCGCGGCCTTTGCCGACGACATCGCCTATGACGCTCACGATATCGACGACGGCCTGCGCGCCGGTTTGTTTGCGGTCGACGACCTCAAGGAGATGCCGCTGACATCAGAGATCATCGTCGAGATCGATCGCCATTACCCCGGGCTCGACGAGGTCCGGCGCGGCGCCGAACTGGTGCGAGAGCTAATCTCACATTTCATCAACGCGGTCTTCAGCGAGGCGGCCCGGCGTCTTGCGGTTGCGCAGCCGCAATCGGCCCAGGACGTGCGCCACCACAACGCGCCGCTGATCGCGTTTCCGCCTGAGGTGGCCGAGCAGGAGGCGGCGATCAAGGCGTTCCTGTTCCGGCGGATGTATCGCCACCCGCGGGTGATGCTGGTCATGCGTGAGGCGGAGCAGGTGGTCCGCAATCTCTATGAGCGCTACCGGCAGTCGCCGGGCGACTTGCCGGCGGAATGGATCGAGGGGAGCGTGCAGGAGACCGGGAGCGCGCGGAACAGGCGGATCGGCAATTTCATTGCCGGGATGACCGACCGTTTCGCCCTGATCGAGCACCAAAGGCTTTTTGACTCGACCCCGGATTTGCGTTAGCGCCCTGCCATGGCCGACACCCCTGCGACACCACACCTTTTTGCCGACATGCTGGCGCGCGTGCACGCGATCTGTGCCGCTGTCGCTGCCGAGGATAATTGGCCCGCGGGCATCGATCTGTCACGCGTCGTGGTCGAGCCGCCGCGCGATGCCAGCCACGGCGACATGGCGACCAATGCCGCAATGGTGCTCGCCAAGGAGGCCAAGGCCAAGCCGCGCGAGCTCGCCGACAATATCGCCGAGCGGCTGCGCGCCGACGCGCTGGTGGCGTCCGTCGATGTCGCCGGGCCCGGCTTCATCAACCTGACCTTGAAGCCGCAGGTCTGGGCGGACGCGCTGCGCGCCGTGCTGGCCGCCGGCTCGGCCTACGGGCGCAGCGACATCGGCAAGGCCGAGAAGGTCAATGTCGAATACGTCTCGGCCAACCCGACCGGGCCGATGCATGTCGGCCACTGCCGCGGCGCCGTGTTCGGCGATGCGCTGTGCAGCCTGCTGCAATTCGCGGGCTTCGACGTCTGCCGCGAATATTACATCAACGATGCCGGCGCCCAGGTCGACGTGCTCGCACGCTCAGCATTCCTGCGTTACCGCGAAGCGTTGGGTCAGGATATCGGCGCGATTCCAGAAGGGCTCTATCCCGGCGACTACCTCGTGCCGGTCGGCGAGGCGCTCGCCAAGGAATACGGCGAGAAGCTGCTCGACATGACGGAAGCCGCGTGGCTGCCGATCGTGCGCGACAAGGCGATCGCCATGATGATGGAGATGATCAGGGGCGATCTCGCCGCGCTCAACATCCATCACGACGTGTTCTTCTCCGAGCGCTCGCTGATCACAGCAGGCAACAACAAGGTCGCCGAGACGATCGATTTCCTGCGCGCGAAGGGCGACATTTACGAGGGCCGCCTGCCGCCGCCGAAGGGCAAGCCGGTCGAGGATTATGAAGACCGCGAGCAGTCGCTGTTCCGCGCCACCGCCTACGGCGATGACGTCGATCGTCCGCTGATCAAGTCGGACGGCTCGTACACCTATTTCGCGTCCGACATCGCCAACCACCGCAACAAGTTCGAGCGCGGCTTCACCAACCTGATCGACGTGTTCGGCGCCGACCACGGCGGCTACATCAAGCGGATGCAGGCGGCGGTGAAGGCGGTGACTGCCGGCAAAGCCACGCTCGACGTCAAGATCGTGCAGCTCGTCAAGCTGCTGCGCGACGGCGAGCCGGTGAAGATGTCGAAACGCTCCGGCGAATTCGTCACGCTGCGCGAGGTGGTCGACGAAGTCGGCTCGGACGCGGTCCGGTTCATGATGCTGTTCCGCAAGAACGACGCGGTGCTCGATTTCGACCTCGCCAAGGTGATCGAGCAGTCGAAAGACAACGCCGTCTTCTACGTCCAGTACGGTCACGCCCGCGGCCATTCGATCTTCCGCAATGCGCGGGAGGAGGCGGTTCCAGATCTGCCCGGGACCGACGAGGCGCGGCTGGCCTATCTCCGGAACGCTGCGGTCGAACGCCTGACCGACCCGGCCGAGCTCGACCTGCTCAAGCGGCTTGCGCTCTATCCCCGGATGATCGAAGCTGCCGCGGTGGCCCACGAGCCGCACCGAATCGCTTTTTATCTATATGATTTGGCCAGTGAATTTCATGCGCTGTGGACCAAGGGGCGCGATTTGCCCTATTTACGCTTCATTATCAATAATGATGCAGAGATCACGAGGGCGCGACTGGCAATGGTTCAGGGCGTCGTCTCGGTTCTGGCATCGGGCTTAGCTGTTCTAGGCGTCCACGCTCCGACCGAGATGCGGTAGGCAGGGGCATTAGGCCCTCACGAGTGGGGATTTGTGAGGGCATCTGGCAGGGGCCAACTCGTTCGGACCGGCTGTGCCGGCGATCTTGGCGCTGTCCCGAAGGGGATGCATCATCACGATGGCTGATCGATATCAGGACCGACATTTTTCCGCCGACACGACCTCCAAGGTCGAGAGCGATCCGCTTGCCGAACTGGCCCGACTGATCGGGCAGACGGATCCATTCGGCAGCGCGAACAAGCCGCCGCCGCGTCCGCTGCAGTCGCGCGCCAATGCGCGGCCGCAGCAATATGATCCGCAGGCCGAGGACGAGGATGCACCGCCCGCGGGCCCGCCGCCCTGGATGCAGCGCGCGCGGCAGGAGACCGTCGCTCCGCCGCCTGTGCAGCACACCGAGTACGAAGAGCCCGAACAGGACTACCAGCCGAAGCCGGTGCATCCGTTGCACCGCTATGCGGCCCAGCATGCGCAGCCGCCTGCGCCCGAACCGGTCGCAACCTATCGGCCGGTCGAGCCCCCGCGACAGCCAGAGGCCTTTGACGACGAGCCGTCCTATCAGAGTGGCGATCAGGGCCACGATCCGTCGCGCTATGACGACGCGCTTTACGGTCAGCTGGAAGCGGGCGAACAGGATCTGCAGCGCGATCCATCCTATCCGGACGATCCCTATGCGTATGAGGCCGACGAGGAAGAGCCTGAACCGCGCCGGCGGAGCAGTGGCCTGATGGCGGTCGCCGCGGTGCTGGCGCTTGGCGTGTTCGGCGTCGGTGGCGCGTACGCCTACCGGACCTATGTCGGCTCGCCCCGCAGCGGTGAGCCGCCGATCATCAAGGCCGACAACACGCCGACCAAGGTGATCCCGGCCCAGGCCGATGCGCCGGCCAAGACGCCGGATCGCATGGCAGCGGGTGACGGCACCGAGAAGATCGTGTCGCGCGAAGAGACCCCGGTCGACGTCAATTCGAAGACCGCCGGACCGCGCGTCGTGTTTCCGCCGCTGAATGCGAATGCGAATCCGCCGCCGGCCGCCAGCGTGCAGACGGCGCAGCCCGCGCCGGCGCCGATCAGCGCGAACGGGACCTTGCCGAACAACGAGCCGCGCAGGGTTCGCACGCTCGCGGTCAAGGGCGATTCGGCCGATGGCGCACAGGCCGCGGCCGCCGTGCCGGCCAAACCTGCGGCCGCTGCGAAGCCTCCGGTGTCGCGCGGTAACCCGGCTGCGGCCAATGCCAGCGTGAACGCGCCAATGGCGCTGGTTCCCGGGCAGGGTGAGGCGGCTCCGGCAACGCCCCCGACGCGGGTGGCGTCGACCACCACTGCCTCGGTTGGCGGCGGCGGATATCTGGTCCAGGTGTCGTCGCAGAAGAACGAGGCGGACGCACAGTCGTCCTATCGTACGCTGCAGGGCAAGTATCGCAACGTGCTCGGTTCGCAGCCTTTGGTGGTGAAACGCGTCGATCTCGGTGAGAAGGGCGTCTACTACCGCGCCTTTGCCGGCCCGTTCGCGTCATCGGAAGAGGCGAACCAAGTGTGCCGGAGCCTGATGTCGGCCGGTGGGCCGCAGTGCCTCATCCAAAGAAATTAAAGGCCGTTTCCTTGACCCGTGAGCTGCATACGGCCTAATCGGCCAAATGACGAACCGCGCATTCATCACGGGCGTATCCGGGCCGATCCTCAACGACGCTGAACGCGAATTCATTCGCGCCGAGCGGCCATGGGGCTTCATCCTGTTCAAGCGCAACATCGAGAGTCCTGCCCAAGTGGCCGCTCTTGTTGGGGAACTCAGGTCGGCAGCCGGCATGGCTGACGCGGCGGTCCTGATCGACCAGGAAGGCGGGCGGGTGCAGCGGCTCGGACCGCCGCATTGGCCGGTCTATCCGCCCGGCGCCAGCTTCAGCGCGCTCTACGACATCGACCCGACGCTCGGCCTGACGGCGGCCCGGCTCAGCTCACGGCTGATTGCGGCCGACCTGATCGATATTGGAATCACCGTCGATTGCTTGCCGTTGGCCGACGTTCCGGTGGCAGGCGCAGATGCGGTGATCGGCAATCGGGCCTACGGAACCGAGCCGGACAAGGTCGCGGCGATCGCCCGTGCGGTCACGGACGGGCTGGAACAGGGCGGCGTGCTGCCGGTTCTCAAGCATATTCCCGGCCATGGTCGCGCCACCGCGGACAGCCATTTTCGCCTTCCGACGCTCGATACCGCCAGAGATGAGCTGGCACGGACCGATTTTGCCGCGTTCCGGCCGCTGGCGGACCTGCCGATGGCGATGACTGCACATGTTGTGTTTAGCGCGCTGGACCCCGTCCATCCGGCGACGACTTCTGCGACAATCATCGAACAGGTGATTCGCGGCCTGATCGGGTTCCAAGGTTTGTTGATGAGTGATGACGTGTCGATGAATGCGCTGGCCGGATCAATTGCCGAGCGGACCCGCGCCATCGTCAGCGCCGGTTGCGACATGGTTCTGCACTGCAACGGCAATATTGACGAAATGCGCGAGGTCGCGCGGGAGACGCCGGAACTGGCTGGCAAGGCGCTTGAGCGGGCCAAGGCGACGCTCGCCGCGCGGAAGCAGCCTGAACCGCTCGACCGGCAGGCGACACGGGCTGAACTGGATGCGTTGTTGAATCGGGTAGGGACGGCATGACCGCTGAAATTCTATCGTTTGAGACCGGGCGGCCGGCCGACCTCGCCGAGGGCGAACCGGCGCTGGTCGTCGACGTCGAAGGTTATGAGGGCCCGCTCGACCTGCTGTTGACGCTGGCGCGGCAGCAGAAGGTCGACCTGTCGAAGATTTCGATCCTTGCGCTCGCCGACCAATATCTTTCGTTCATCGAGGCCGCGCGCAAAATCCGCCTCGAGCTTGCGGCCGACTATCTTGTGATGGCGGCCTGGCTTGCGTTCCTGAAATCGCGGCTCTTGTTGCCCGAGCCGCCGAGCGCGGAGGGGCCGAGCGCCGAGGAAATGGCGACCGCGCTCGCCAACCGGCTGCGCCGTCTGGAAGCGATCCGCGAGGCGGCGAACCGGCTGATGAACCGGCCGCAGTTCCAGCGCGATATCTTCCCGCGCGGCAATCCGGAATCGATCGCCGAGATCAAGCATCCGAAGTTCACCGCGACCCTGTACGACCTGCTGTCGGCCTATGCCACGCAGCGTGCGTCACGCGTGCTGACCTCGGTGCATCTGGCGAAGCGGACGGTGTGGTCGCTGGCGGAAGCGCGCGCCTCGCTGGAGCGGCTGGTCGGCCTCGCCGAGGACTGGAGCTGCCTCGACGAGTACCTGATGAACTACGTCGCCGATCCCAAGCAGAAGGCCACGGTGTTCGCATCGAGCTTCGCTGCTGCCCTCGAACTGGTTCGCGAGGGCGAGATGGAAATCAACCAGAAGCAGGCGTTCGCGCCGATCTATTTCCGAAAGCGTCAAGCGCAGGCCGCAATGGCTGCGCCGGACCTGTCGGTTGAGTAAGTGGAAGAAGGAGAGCAAGCCCATGGCAAGCTTGGCGGAAGTGCGCAGAGACGAGCCCGAGGAGGAGGTTTCTCCTATGGATCATCCGGTAGCGCGTCCTGAGGAATTGCGGCTTCTTGAAGCCCTGTTGTTCGCATCGGCCGAGCCGATTGATCAGGCAACGCTGGCAAAGCGGATGCCCGACGGCGTCGATATCAAGGCGGCGCTCGCACAGTTGCAGGCAGAATATGCGCCGCGCGGCGTCAACCTGGTTCGGGTCGCCAACAAGTGGACGTTCCGCACCGCCGGCGATCTGTCGTGGCTGATGACGCGCGAGAGCACCGAGACCCGGAAGCTGTCGCGTGCAGCGATCGAGGTGCTGGCGATCGTTGCCTATCACCAGCCGGTGACCCGCGCCGAGATCGAAGAGATTCGCGGCGTGGTCACGTCGAAGGGAACGATCGACGTGCTGCTGGAGACCGGCTGGATCCGTCCGCGCGGCCGCCGCAAGACGCCGGGGCGGCCGTTGACCTTCGGAACCACCGACGCCTTCCTGTCGCAGTTCAGCCTGGAAGCGCTCGGCGACCTGCCGGGACTCGAGGAGCTGAAGGGCACCGGTCTGCTCGACTCGCGCCTGCCGACCGGCTTTTCTGTTCCCTCGCCATCGGATGATGCGACGCTGCGGGAAGACGAGGAGCCGCTCGAGCCCGGCGATACGCTGGAACTGCTGCTCGCGCCGGCCGTCGAGCCGGAAGCCGAGGAACCGAAGACCGAGAGCGAAACGGTTGCCGAGGTTGGGACTGCCGAGGTCGAAACGACAGCCGAGGCCGAAACCGACCTCGAAGCGGAAGTTGCCGCCGACGTGGACGCGGCCGAACCTGACGCTGCCGAACCTGACGCTGGTGAGCCGGACGAGCCCATCGACCACGCGGGCGATGACGACGGCGACGAGGAGAAGGGCGAATAGCCCGGAATATTCCCGGTTAAGCCTAGCAATATTACGTAGCCGCGACAGCGATTTGCCGCGGCCGAGGTCCTTGTTTTTGACACCCCGCGGGCCTAACTTCCGGCAAAGTTCAGGCCGGTCAGCCGGCCATTTCTGGAGGGTTGCAGGATGGGTTCGCTTAGCATTTGGCACTGGATCGTCGTGATCGCAGTGGTCCTGCTGCTGTTCGGACGCGGCAAGATTTCGGACCTGATGGGTGACGTCGCCCAAGGCATCAAGGCCTTCAAGAAAGGCATGCAGGACGACGACAAGGTCGCGGACAAGCCGGAGTCCACCAAGGCGATCGACCACAATGCGGCGCCGTCGGCCGCGCGCCAGGATGTCGGCAGCAAGGCCGTCTAACGCGCTTGTACTGACGCATATTTCGACGTTTTTCTTTGCGCGAAACGGTGACGCCGTCGCTCGGAAGCGCTATGGACGCCGATTGAGAAAAGGCGCCGGCAGCCCCACATCCTGCTAGGACCAATGGGGCCGATGGCGGCGCGCTTAGGCGGAACAATTCATGTTCGATATCGGGTGGAGTGAACTGGTCGTCATCGCGGTCGTCGCGCTGATCGCCATCGGCCCGAAAGAGCTGCCGGGCGTGCTGCGCATGGTCGGGCAATGGATGGGCAAGGCCCGCAAGATGGCCTCCGAATTCCAGGGCCAGTTCCAGGAGGCCATGCGCGAGGCCGAGATGGCCGACCTCAAGAAGAGTTTTGACGAGGTCAGGGAAGCCGCAACCGGCATCACCAGCGGCAACATCATGACCTCGCTGCACAAGGACGTCAGCGACGCCCTGCAGATCGACAAGCCGGTCGATGCGCAGGTCGCCTCCGCGATCGACGCACCGGTGACGTCAAGCGACGCACCGGTCACTCCGACAACACCCGCACCGCCGACACGGGAAACCTTTGTCGAGGCCGAGGCGCACGCTGCCGCCGGCGAGCCGCTCGCGATCACCAGCGAGGTGAAGCCCGAGCCGGCGCCTGCGCAGGATGAGACGCCGCCACAGCCTGACGTGCTCAAGGACGCGAGGGCGTCATGAGCGCCGAAGACATCGAGGCCTCCAAGGCCCCCTTGATGGATCATTTGATCGAGCTGCGCTCGCGGCTGATCAAGGCGCTGCTCGGCTTCGGCGTCGCTTTCATCATCTGCTTCTTCTTCGCCAAGCAGATATTCAACGTCCTGGTCTGGCCCTTCATCTGGGTGGCAGGGCCGGAAAATTCCAAATTCAT
Organism: Bradyrhizobium sp. JR3.5; assembly: GCF_054057015.1. NCBI lineage: Bacteria > Pseudomonadati > Pseudomonadota > Alphaproteobacteria > Hyphomicrobiales > Nitrobacteraceae > Bradyrhizobium > Bradyrhizobium sp. JR3.5. Next base: position 2,204,468 of record NZ_JBSRYV010000001.1, on the reverse strand, counting down.
CTATACCGCGCTGCTCGAATATTTTCTGACGCAGCTCAAGCTCGCGTTGTTCGGCGCCGGCTTCATCTCGTTTCCGATCGTCGCGACGCAGATCTACAAGTTCGTGGCGCCCGGGCTCTACAAGCATGAGCGCAACGCGTTCCTGCCCTATCTGATCGCGACGCCGGTGTTCTTCGTGCTTGGCGCGATGATGGTCTATTTCGTGGTCTTCCCGATGCTGACCCGCTTTTCGCTCGGCATGCAGCAGTCGGCCGGCACGGAGACGGCGCAGATCCAGTTGCTGCCCAAGGTCGGCGAGTATCTCTCGCTGATGATGTCGCTGATCTTCGCCTTCGGCATCGCATTCCAGCTGCCGGTGATCCTGACGCTGCTTGGCCGCATCGGCATCGTCACCTCGAAGATGCTGAAGGAGAAGCGGCGCTACTTCATCGTGATCGCCTTCATCATCGCCGCCGTGCTGACGCCGCCCGATGTGCTGAGCCAGGCCTCGCTCGCGATCCCGCTGCTCTTGCTCTACGAGGGCGCCATCATCGCGGTCGGGATCGTGGAGAAGAAGGCCACTACCTCGAGCGCGCCGTCGGCGACCAATCCGGCCGAGTAGGGTGATTTCGTCACAGATCCGGGCGTCATACCCCGCGAAAGCGGGGTATCCAGTGCGCCGCGGCTTCTCGGCGACACATTGACGTCCCTGGAATACTGGATCGCCCGCCTTCGCGGGCGATGACACTTGTGCTAGTTGAGGCACGCCGCAAACGTTGACATGCAACGTTATCTTGAAGCGCGACGTTAGGACTCCCCGCCATGCACGACATCAAAGCGATCCGCGACGACCCGACAGCCTTCGACGCCGGCCTGAAACGCCGCGGACTTGGGGCCCTGTCGCCGTCGCTGCTGGCGATCGACGAGAAGCGGCGTGCGGCGATCCTGGCGTCGGAGCAGGCCCAGGCGCGACGCAATGCGGCCTCGAAGGAGATCGGCGACGCCAAGAAGGCAAAGGACGAGGCGCGCGCGGCCAAGCTGATGGCCGAGGTCGCCGAGCTCAAGACCACGATGCCGGAGCTCGAGGCCGCCGCGAAATCGTTTGACGACGAGCTGACGAAAGAGCTGTCGTCCATTCCGAACTTGCCGCTCGACGAGGTGCCCGACGGCACCGATGAGCACGGCAACGTCCAGCACCACGTGTTCGGCAAGAAGCGTGATTACGGCTTTGCGCCGAAGCCGCACGACGATCTCGGCACCGCGCTCGGCTATATGGATTTCGAGGCGGCGGCGAAATTGTCCGGCGCGCGCTTCGTGGTGCTGAAGAAGGGACTGGCGCGGCTCGAGCGCGCGATCGGGCAATTCATGCTCGATTTGCACACCGGCGAGCACGGCTATGCCGAGATCAATCCGCCGCTGCTGGTGCGCGACGCCGTGATGTTCGGCACCGGCCAGTTGCCGAAATTCGAGGACGATCAGTTCTGGGCGATCAAGGGCGAATTGCTCTCGGCGCCGAATGCCGACCTGCGCAGCGAGCGCCTCGGCCTGATTCCGACCGCGGAAGTCTCGCTGACCAACCTCGCGCGCGAATCCATCCTCGACGAAAAAGACCTGCCGATGCGGCTCGCCGCGCTGACGCCGTGCTTCCGCGCCGAAGCTGGAGCTGCGGGACGCGATACGCGCGGCATGATCCGGCAGCACCAGTTCACGAAAGTCGAATTGGTGTCGATCACGACGCCGGAAGCCAGCAAGGATGAGCTCGAGCGCATGCTGTCCTGCGCCGAGCAGGTGCTGCAGAAGCTCGATCTGCATTATCGGGTGATGACGCTGTGCGCCGGCGACATGGGCTTCTCCGCACAAAAGACCTACGATATCGAGGTGTGGATGCCGGGGCAGGGCGATGGCGGTGCCTATCGCGAGATTTCGAGCTGCTCGGTGTGCGGGGATTTCCAGGCGCGACGCATGGACGCGCGCTATCGCGGCCCCGACGGCAAGCCGCGCTTCGTGCATACGCTGAACGGCTCCGGCACGGCGGTCGGGCGCGCCTTGATCGCCGTCATGGAGACCTATCAGCAGCAGGATGGCTCGATCGCGGTGCCCGACGTGCTGCAGCCCTATATGGGCGGGCTCAAAGTCATCGAGCACGGCATGTGAGGCGAGGGCCAGTGTGATGCCGCTCCACCGTGACATCCACTGGCTTGGCCGACAATGGGCCGTCACCGGCCACGGTCTGCAGCTGATCAATCAGAAGCAGATGGGCTATTACGACATCGAGGCCGCGCGCTTGTGGGAAGCCCGCGTGACCGAGGTGCAATCGAAGGCCTGGATCGACAGGCCCGATTTCGACAAGGCGCTGGAGATCGCGCGCGGCAAGTTCGCTCAACTGGCGCCGGACGATCTGCCCGCGCCCGCAGCCGTCGCGCCGCCGCCGCCTCCGGTCCGGGCCATGCCGCCGGCCGCGCCGCGGGCTCCGCTTGACGTGGAATCGGTGCCCTCGATCGAGGAGCTGCTGGCGAGGCTGAAATCGAAATCGGTTGCGGCCGTGCCCGTCGTAAAGCCGGCCGAAGAGGCGCCCGCGCCACCGCCCAAGCCCGAACCGCGCAAACTCGAAACGCCCAAGCCTGATGCGCCGCCCGTCAGATCAGAGCTCCCCGAATCGGCGCTTCCGAAGGCTCCGAGGCCCGAGCTTCTCCAGCCGGCTCCGGTCACTCCGGAGCCGCGCAAACCTGAATCTCGGAGGGGTGAACCGCCCAAGGTTGAATCGCCCAGGGCCGAAGCTCCCAAACCTGAAGCTGCCAAGGTCGAACCTGCCAAAGCTGAACCTGCCAAAGCTGAACCTGCGAAGACGGAGCCGCTCAAATCCGAGCCCCTCACGTCCGAGATGCGACAGGCCGCGCCGGTTAAGAAACTCGAAGCGCCAGTGCTGGCGCCGGTCGTTACGGTTGTCCGGCGGCCAGCCTGGCCGGTGTTCGACCGCAAGATCGCCGGCAGCGGCCGATTCGTGCATCCGTGGCGCGTCACGTCGGCGCGATGGCACGGGCCGCGTTTGCCTCCGCGGCCCTAGCCGGTTAAGACGGCAATCAACTCAAGACACCGCAACTCAAGAAACCGCAATTCAAGAAACCCGCGTCATATCGGAACAAGAGGCACTTTGACGGATGCGAATTCTCTGCACCAATGATGACGGCATCCACGCCCCCGGCCTGCAGGTCGTCGAGCAGATCGCACGCTCATTGTCCGACGACGTCTGGATCGTCGCCCCCGAGCTCGACCAGTCCGGCGTCTCGCATTCGCTGTCGCTCAACGATCCGCTGCGTCTGCGCGAAGTCAGCCCGCGTCACTTCGCGGTGCGCGGCACGCCGACCGATTGCGTCATCATGGGTGCGCGCCACATCCTCGGAGACAAGCTGCCCGATCTCGTGCTGAGCGGCGTCAACAAGGGCCGCAACGTCGCCGAGGACGTGGTCTATTCCGGCACCATCGCCGGCGCGCTGGAAGGCACCATCCTGGGCTTTCCGTCATTTGCGTTGTCGCAGGAGTTCTCCATCGAGACGCGCAACGCGCCGCTGTGGGAGACCGCGCTGAAATTCGGACCCGACATCATCCGCAAGGTGATCGGCGCAGGCGTTCCCCGGAACACCGTCATCAATGTCAACTTCCCGTCCTGTATGCCCGAGGACGTCAAGGGCATCCGGATCACGCGGCAGGGCAAGCGCAATCAAGGTTTCCTGAAGATCGATCGTCGTCACGACGGACGCGGCAATCCGTATTTCTGGATCGGCTTCGAGCGCGCGGCGATGATGGATGCGCCGGCCGAAGGCACCGATCTCGCCGCGCTTGCCGCGCGCTACGTCTCGGTGACGCCGCTGCGGCTCGACCGCACCGATGAAGCATTTTCGGAAGCGCTGACCGCGACGTTGAAGTGATCAAGTGAGATCTGTAGCCCGGATTGCGCTTCGCTGCATCCGGGCTACGACTGCGGGGCAGGTTTTAAACCGGCGCGCTCCGCATCGCGCTGGAGATCGCCTGCGCAAGCGTTTCCAGCTGGAAGGGCTTTTGCAGCGCCGGACGATCGCGATACTCCGGGGGCAGGCCGGACGAGCCATAGCCGGTCGCGAAGATGAAGGGACGGTTTCGGGCGTTGATCAGCTCGGCGACCGGGGTGATCACCTTGCCGTTGACATTGACGTCCAGGATCGCGAGGTCGAATTCGGTCGATTGCGCGAGCTTGACCGCTTCGCCGATCTCGCCGGCCTCGGCCGCGACGCTGTGGCCGAGCTCTTCCAGCATATCGGCGACCATCATCCGGATCATGACCTCGTCCTCCACGAGGAAAACTGAACAGCCCGCCGGCCGTATCGCTGTCATGATGGAATCCTTGCCCGTCCCTGAAATAGGCTCGCAAATAACACTATAAGGCGCAATGCAAACGTTTAGGAATTAGTCGGTTTCCAGCGCGCGACGCTGCGTCGCCGGATCGTTCTGACCGACTTTGTTGCGCAGGATTCGTCCAGTCTCCGACCGGGTGCAAACCGTACAACCAGAGCCCCGGCGCGCCCGGGCGTTAGCCGCGCATCGCTGTCGATTATATGGGAAGCTGCCGTGTTGGCGCCAACACGAAATCGGACTAGTGGTTCCTGACCGGGAACAAATGGTGACGGGAAATTTTTCCTTAACGCGGTATTTCGGATTTCAATGGCATCAAGCCAGGGCAAGATTCCGCGCTGCCGCCTAGAGACGCTGATGAACATGGCCGTGAAGCCCGATCCGACCGAGAAGATGATGTTTCAGCTCACCCTGCGGCGGCGAGGGGTGAGCGATCAGGCGGTATTGCGCACCATGGAGGAGGTGCCGCGGGAGGTGTTCGTCGATCCGCACGATCGCAACGAGGCCTACCGCGACAGTGCGCTTGGGATCGCCTGCGGGCAGACCATCAGCCAGCCTTTCGTCGTGGCCTACATGACCGAGCAGCTGCAGCTGCAGAAGGACCACCGCGTGCTCGAGATCGGTACCGGCTCGGGCTATCAGGCGGCCGTGCTGTCCCGGCTGTGCAAGCAGGTTCTGACCATCGAGCGCTACCGGACGCTGGCCGATGGTGCCCGCAAGCGCCTCGAAAAGCTGGGCTATTACAACATCGAGGTGCTGCTCGGCGACGGCTTCGACGTTCCGGCCGGGGCCGGCGATTTCGACCGCATCATCGTCACCGCGGCGATGGAGCAGATCCCGGAGAAGCTGCTGGAGCGGCTCGATCCGGGCGGCATCCTGATCGCCCCGGTCGGGCCGCATCAGGGTACCCAGACGCTGGTCCGCGTGGTGCGGACGCAGAGCGGTTTCGACCGCAAGGAATTGGTCGACGTCCGCTTTGTGCCGGCGCTGCCGGGAATCGCCCGCGAATTGTAATTTCGCGATTTGCTGCTTGGCGCCAACGCCTTATTCGCAGGGTTAAGCGGTTATTTACTCGCGAGGTGTTTACTCAAAACAGTCTTTTGTTGCGTACGAGTGAGTAACCATGTCTGGGGTTGTCGAGTTGCTTCGCTCGCGTCGCGTACCGCAGGTTGCGGTGCTGACGCTGATGTCCATGGCTTTTGCCGGTTGCAGCGCCGACATGTCGTCGCGCTTCTCGCAAAACTCCTACTCGCAGAATCCGTTTGCGTTTGATCCGCAGCCGACCGGCACCGTGCAGGCACAGCCGCCGCGCGAGCTGCCGCAATACGCGCGGCCGCGAACGCAACCGCAATATTCACAGTACCAGTCACAGCCGCTGCCGCCGCCGGTTGCGGCGCCGCAGTCCTACCCGGTCGCCAACGCTGGCGTCTCCGGAGGAGGGCGCGGGCTTTCGTCCTACACGCCGCCGCCTGCGCGCCCACAGATCGAGGCCACCGGCACCGTTCCGCAATCGGTCGCTGCTGCGCACGCCGGACACAGCGGCACCACCATCATCGTCGGCACCAGCGATACGCTCGAAGTGCTGGCGCGCCGCTACAACGTCTCGACCGCCGAGATCCTGCGCGCCAATGGCTACAAGGGACCGCGCGCGCTGTCGCCCGGTCAGCAGCTGGTCATTCCGCGCCCGATGGCCGCCGCAGCAGCGCCGGCGATGGCTGCGCCGGCCACGCGGCCCGTTGCCGTGGCAGCGGCACCCGCCGGCGTCCACTACGTCAATCGCGGCGACACGCTGCACAGCATCGCGCGCCAGCACCACATTCCCGTGGCGGAGCTTGCCCGCGCCAACAATCTCGATCAGTCGGCACGGCTCAGCCTCGGCATGAAGCTGGTGGTGCCGGGCGCCAAGACCGCGATGGCGGCCCCGGCCCCGGTTGCGCAAGGCGTTGCTGCCGCACCGCTTGTGGTTGCCCCGGCACCGGCGATGGCGGCCCCGAAGGTCGTCGCCACCGCGCTGCCGCAGCAGAGCGCGCGGCTGGTTCAGCCGACCGCGACCGTCGAACAGCCGGCGGCCGCCGCAGAAGCGCCCGTTGTCACCAAGTCGAGCGAAGCCACCGGCGCGTTGCCGACGTTCCGCTGGCCGGTGCGCGGCAAGGTCATCACAGCCTACGGCTCGAAGACCAACGGCAAGGTCAATGACGGCATCAACGTCGCGGTGCCCGAAGGCACGCCGGTGAAAGCGGCCGAGGACGGCGTCGTCGCCTATTCGGGCAATGAGCTGAAGGGCTACGGCAATCTCGTGCTGGTTCGCCATTCCAACGGCTATGTCACCGCCTACGCCCATACGAGCGAAATCCTGGTGAAGCGCGGCGATACCATCAAGCGCGGCCAGGTGATCGCCAAGTCGGGCCAGTCGGGCGAGGCGGGCTCGCCGCAGCTCCACTTCGAAATTCGCAAGGGATCGTCTCCGGTCGATCCGCTCCAGTTCCTCAACGGCGCGTAAGTTGCGCGCCGGGACTTCCAAGTCTCACAACAAAGACAACGGGGGAGGCGCAAGCCTCCCCCGTTTTGTTTGATCTAGAAGTCGAAGGTCATGCCGGTGGTCACGGCGCTCGCCTTGTTGCCGGCGACCACGTTGTTGTTGGCGTCGCGGCCGCATATGCCATACCCATGACCGCTCACGCCGAGGCAGTAATGCGCGCCGGGGCCGTTGCGCAGGTAACTGCCGACAAGATACCAGGTCGCAAACGGGCTGAAGTGGTACTTGACGCCGGCCGCATATTGATCGGCGCTGCTGTCGAGCGTGTTGAGCGCAAAGTCGGCCGATCCCGGTGCCGGAGTGACGGTGTAGTTGTTGAGCACGCCGGTACCGGGCGAGCCGGGAGAGGCGTTGGCGTGGGCCCATGACGCGCTGACGTCCCAGGCGCCGACGCTCTGGGTGGCGCTGAGGAAGTAGCCGTCGCGCGACCGCTCGTTGAAGTCGGCCACGGTGTTCTCGCGCCGCATCACCTCGTAGATGCCGTAGAGCTGCAGCTTGCCGATGCCGTCGTCGAGGCGATACCCGGCGCCGATCTTCGCGGCCCATTCGTTGGCGATGCCGACGGCTCCCGGCGGAACGATCAGCACGCCGCCGTTGCTCAACGGCGTGACGGCTTCATCGCCGGTGCGGTTGGTGCCCTCATGCATCTCGTAGGCTGCGACCGCCGTGAACGGTCCCTGATTGTAGGTCAGCGAGGCGCTGTACAGGTTGCCATACGAGCCGTCGGTACAGCCTTCGGGCGCCGCTGTCAGCGGGAAGCCGCTGCCGCTGCCGCGCGCGGACGTGGCGGGGCAGTTGAAGTCGCCGAGCGCGAAATCGCTGTTGTCCTTTGCGGTGTTCTGCCCGGGCGAGATCATCAGTGTGGTCTGGAAGCCGTTCCAGACCGGCGATTCGTACCAGAGAGCATGGGCCGCACGCCAATCGAACTCCGCACGCAGGTCGCCGCCGGTATTGCCCATGATCGAGTTGTAGTCGCCGAGCGTCGCCGAGAACGGATCGAACTTCGATGTGGCTTTCTTGTAGGGTGTATCCGATTTGCCAGCCTTGATCGTGCCCCACGGCGTTGCCATGCCGATGAAGCTGTCGCGCGTTCCGAGCGCGGCACGCTCGGTCGGCACCGCGGCGACCTCGACGAGGGATTCAAACTGGGCGACGGCGGCCCACCCGGCGAAGCCATACGGTGCGAGATCGTGACGCGCGTGGACGCCGAAAAAGGTGAGGTTGCTTGCCACGCCGAACTTGGTGCCCTGATCGAACACGCCGGCGTTGAAGACGTCGCCGGATAGATCCACGTGGCCGTAGAGCGTGACGGTGGTGTTGTCGACGAAGGCGTTGCCGCCCGGCGCCTTGCTGTAGAGCGGCGCACCTCCGATGCTGACGACGGCATGCTCCGGAGCCGGTGTCGGGGAGGGCGCGACGCCGGCATGCTGCACCGGGTTGCCTTTTGGCGTTGTGGTTGCCGCAGGGGGCGCGGCGCTGCGGCTTGTGATGTTGTTCACGCGATCCCGGAGCTGTGCATTCTCCTTCGCGAGCTTCGCATTGTTTCGTTCGAGCGCATCCAGACGCGCCATTACGTCGTCGAGCGTTGCTGCCTGCACCGGCTGTTGCGTGAGCGCCAGGCCGATTGCCGCGAGTGCGGTTCCGGCGAGAAGTCCCTTCTTCATCTAATCCCCCCTTTGTCGGATCTCCTCAGCGGTGTGCTGAGGGTCACAAAGTGGAGGAACGTTAATGTATACCAAACACCAGATACATGGATGCGGGCCCGCTAAGGCAGATAAACACCCGATGTGGCTTAAATGGTACTATGGGTACTATTGCGCTGCATCAATTTGTCGCACTGTGGGTTTGGGAATAAGATTTGACTTACATGCATGCAGTTGAATGTCTGATCAGAAATTAAATCTCAAAAATAAGACAGCAATGCTGATATAAAATATTGCGGCGCAGAAATTTGAATTGGAATTGGAATAATGGATGCCAGTTTCTGCCGAGTTCGAAGCGAACTCGCGACTGACGCGAGGCCTAGACCGGTTGCCAGGGGTCTCGCTCGTCTGAGAGACGCTCGACCATGTCGCTCAAGAATTGCGGCGGTCCAAACGCGTGCCAATCCCCGTCCGATTGCAGCAGCAGGGGACGGCGCGCGTCGCGGCTGAAGGCTTCCAGCCACGCGCGCGCCTTGGCTTTCGGATGAGCGCCGATGGCAACCGCAACGTCGACTGGAATGGTGCGCCAGACAAAGCTTGCCGGAAGAAAGATGACATCGGATCTATCCGGACGCATCCAGTCGGGCAGCGGGCTTGTCGGCGTAAGCCAGCCGCAGACGAACTTCCGGCACGGATCGACCGGACGCTCGTCGTAGATCGTGCATTTGCCCGCGCTGCTGAACGGGCACGGCTGGCCCGGATGGACGTCGTGGCCACGTATCCGGATTTTCAGCCAGCCATCGCAGCAAGCGGTGCACTCGCCACATTGTCTCGCAGTCGTGCTGGGTTCGGCCGGCATGCGTCGAGTGTACCCATGCCGCACCGAATCCAGAAGGCCTGCGATTTGCCGGTCGTGCGGCTCGCGCTATGTTCCGCTCAGCCGCACGCCGAGCCGGCCGGCGAGTTCCTGCGTGTACTGCCAGGCGACGCGGCCGGAGCGCGAGCCGCGGGTGGTCGACCATTCGAGCGCCTCGCGCTCGAGTTCGTCCTCGGCGATCTCGATGCCGAAATGGTCGCAATAGCCCTTCACCATCGCGAGGTACTCGTCCTGGCTGCAGCGGTGGAAGCCGAGCCAGAGACCGAAGCGGTCCGACAGCGACACCTTCTCTTCGACCGCTTCGCCCGGATTGATCGCGGTCGAGCGCTCGTTCTCGATCATCTCGCGTGCCAAGAGATGCCGCCGGTTCGAGGTCGCATAGAGGATGACGTTCTCGGGGCGTCCCTCGATACCGCCTTCCAGCACCGCCTTGAGCGATTTGTACGAGGCGTCGTTGCCGTCGAAGGAGAGGTCGTCGCAGAACACGATGAAGCGGAACGAGGAGCTGCGCAGCAGCTCCATCAGGCCGGGCAGGCTCTCGATGTCCTCGCGGTGGATCTCGATCAGCTTCAGCCGGTCGGCCGGCTTGCGATCGACATTGAGGCTGGCATGCGTCGCCTTGACCAGCGACGACTTGCCCATGCCGCGGGCGCCCCACAGCAGCGCATTGTTGGCGGGCAGTCCGTTGGCGAAGCGCTCGGTATTCTCCATCAGGATATCGCGCATCCGGTCGACACCCTTGAGCAGGCCGATCTCGACGCGGCTGACGCGCGGCACCGGGGCGAGGCGTCCGTCCGGATGCCAGACAAAGGCGTCCGCGGCACCGAACGACTCGGCCGGATCGGGGGCCGGGGAGGCGGCCACAAGGCGGCTCGCAATGGTCTCCAGGGCATTCGCGATCCGCTCGGCAGTGGCGCCGTCGAGCGGCATGACCGGGCGTTTTGTCGCGGCGTTTGCGGCACGCTTGGCGGCAGCTTGAGGGGCGGTTTTGCGGGCTGTTTTACTGGGAGTTTTCTTGGCTTTTTTCGGCATTTGTCCAGTTCCTGATGGCGCAGCCTTATCGGGCTGGCGGCGGTCCCGCAAGCGCCCTAAATGAAGGTCCGTTAACGTTGCAATTGGGACCGCGGCCGCTATAGTCCGCGCGAATTTGTCCGGACCGCCATACCGCCCCGAACCCGAGGGCGCTGCCGGTTCTTTCCCGTCTTATCCGAGGATCGTCCGAATGCTGATTACTCCTGCGTTTGCTCAGGCTGGAGCTGGCACTGATACCAACAGCATGTTGATGTCGCTGCTGCCATTCGCGCTGATCTTCGTCATCATGTACTTCCTGATTCTGCGCCCGCAGCAGCGGAAGGTGCGCGATCATGCGGATCTCGTGAAGAACATCCGCCGCGGCGACACCGTGGTGACCTCGGGCGGCCTCGTCGGCAAGGTGACCAAGGTGGTCGACGACGACCAGATCGAGTTCGAGATTTCGGACGGCGTTCGCGTGCGGCAGATGCGCCAGATGATTTCGGGCGTGCGTACCAAGGGTGAGCCGGCGAAGGGCGATGCCAAGGACGAGGCACCCGCGAGCTGATTGCCGCGGAGCCTTTTGCCGAATCTGACAGGTCAATTCGATGTTGTATTTCACGCGGTGGCGAGCGCTGGGGATTATCCTGACAGCGCTGGTGGTCTGCCTGTGCGCCGTGCCCAATTTCTTCCCCGAAGCGCAGGTCAAGACCTGGCCGGCCTGGGCGCAACGGCGCCTCGTTCTCGGTCTCGATTTGCAGGGCGGCTCGTATCTGCTGCTCGAGGTCGACGCCAATTATGTGAAGAAGGAGAAGCTCGAACAGGTTCGCGACGACACAAGGAAGGCGCTGCGTGACGCCCGGATCGGCTTTACCGGAGGCATCACGATCCGGAACGACGCCGTCGAGGCCCGGATCGCCAAGGAAGCCGATGTTCCGGCGGCGCTGACGAAGCTTCGCGAGGTCGCGCAGCCGATCGGCGGCTTGCTCGGCTCCGGCGGCCAGCGCGATGTCGATGTGACGGACGCGGGGGGCGGCTTGATCCGCCTGACCGTGTCACAGCCCGCGATGATCGAGCGGATGCGCAAGACCATCGAACAGTCGATCCAGATCGTCGAACGCCGCGTCAACGAGCTCGGCACCGTCGAGCCCTTGATCCAGCGTCAGGGCACCGACCGCATCCTGGTGCAGGTGCCGGGCCTGCAGGACCCGACCCATCTGAAGGAGCTGCTCGGCAAGACCGCGAAGATGGAATTCCGCATGGTCGACACCACGGCGTCGCCCGATCAGGCTACCGTGCCGGCGGACTCGGAGCGGCTCGTGAGCGCATCGCCGCCACCGGTTCCGTACATTGTGAAGAAGCAGGTCCTGGTTTCGGGAAGTGAACTCTCCGATGCCCAACCCGGCTTCGACCAGCGTACCGGCGAGGCGATCGTCAGCTTCAAGTTCAATACCTCGGGCGCGCGCAAATTCGCTCAGGCGACCGCCGATAATGTCGGCCAGCCCTTTGCGATCGTGCTCGACAACAAGGTGATCTCGGCACCCGTGATTCGCGAGCCGATCACCGGCGGACAGGGCCAGATCTCGGGCAGCTTCACGGTGCAGTCGGCCAACGATCTGGCGATCCTGATGCGCGCCGGCGCGCTGCCGGCACCGCTGACGGTGGTCGAGGAGCGCACGGTCGGTCCCGGCCTCGGGCAGGACTCGATTGAAAAGGGTGAGCTTGCGGCCTATGTCGGCTCGATCCTGGTCATCGTGTTCATGCTGATCACCTACCGGCTGTTCGGGGTGTTCGCCAACATGGCGGTGGCCATCAACGTCGCCATGATCTTCGGGCTGCTGTCGCTGCTTAACGCCACGCTGACCTTGCCCGGCATCGCCGGCATCGTGCTGACGGTCGGCATCGCGGTCGACTCCAACGTGCTGATCTACGAGCGCATCCGCGAGGAATTGCGCGGCGGCCGCAACGCGATCTCGGCGATCGACGCCGGCTTCAAGCGGGCGCTGGCGACCATCCTCGATTCCAACATCACCACCTTCATCGCTGCCGCGGTGCTGTTCTACATCGGCACCGGACCGGTGCGCGGCTTTGCCGTGACGCTCGGCATCGGCATCATCACCACGGTGTTCACCGCCTTTACCTTGACGCGCCTGATCGTCGCGGCATGGGTGCGGTGGAAGCGGCCGCAAACCGTGCCGATCTGAGAGGCCTATTGTGACTCATACCGTTCTCATTGGCCTTGGCATCCTGATTGCCGTGCTGACCGTGGTCGCGGCGCTCGGGCTGATGCCGGCGCTGCGCATCGTGCCCGACGACACGCATTTCGACTTCACGCGCTTTCGGCGCATCAGCTTCCCGATCTCGGCGCTGCTCTCGATCCTTGCCATCACGCTGTTCTTCACTCACGGCCTGAATTTCGGCATCGACTTCAAGGGCGGTACACTGCTGGAGGTACGGGCCAAGTCCGGCACCGCCGACATTGCCGCGATGCGCACGACCTTGAACGGTCTTGGTCTCGGCGAGGTGCAGTTGCAGCAGTTCGGAGGTCCGGCCGAAGTGCTGATCCGCGTCGCCGAGCAACCCGGCGGTGATCAGGCGCAACAGGACGCGGTGACGAAGGTTCGTGGCGCGCTCGGCGATTCCGTCGACTACCGCCGCGTCGAAGTGGTGGGACCGCGCGTCTCCGGCGAATTGCTCGCCTACGGCATGCTCGGCCTGATGCTCGCGATCGTCGGCATCCTGATCTATCTCTGGTTCCGGTTCGAGTGGCAGTTCGCGCTCGGCGCCATGATCGCCAACGTCCACGACATCGTGCTGACGATCGGCTTCATGTCGATCACCCAGGTCGATTTCGATCTCACCAGCATCGCGGCGCTGCTGACGATTCTCGGCTATTCGCTCAACGACACCGTCGTCATCTACGACCGTATCCGCGAGATGCTGCGGCGCTACAAGAAGATGCCGATGCCGCAGCTGCTGAATGAATCGATCAACTCGACGCTGTCGCGCTCGATCATCACCCACGTCACCGTGACCCTGGCGCTGCTCGCGCTGTTGCTGTTCGGCGGCCAGGCTATTCACAGCTTCACCGCCGTCATGATGTTCGGCGTGGTGCTGGTCGGCACCTACACCTCGATCTTCATCGCGGCACCGATCCTGATCTATCTCGGCGTCGGCACCACGAGGCGCGACGCCGCCGCCGATGAATCGGAGAAGAAGCCGAACGCGGCAGCCAAGAAGTAGCCGGTCATGAGCAACTCCTCGGACGCTCCCCATCTTCCGAGGTCGGCGCCGATCGAGGCCTACGGCAAGGGCGGCTTCGCGTTTGCCGATATGTCGCACCGCGGCTCGCTGTTGTGCCTGCCCGACGCGATCTGGGCCTGGCCGGTGACCAGGCCGCAGGAGATCGACGAATACGCGCTGCAGAAGGTATTCGCGGCCGCCAATGCGATCGATACACTGATCGTCGGCACCGGCACCGAGGTCTGGGTGCCGCCAAGGGGCCTGCGCGAGGCCCTGCGCGCGGTGCGGGTGATGCTCGACCCGATGCAGACGGGCCCCGCGATCCGCACCTACAACATCATGCTGGGCGAGCGGCGTCGCGTCGCGGCGGCGCTGATCGCGGTGCCATGAGCACGACGGAGGCGCCGACCGACGGCGCGGCGTTCTGCGCCGATCTGACGCGGACCCATGACTTCGTGCGCTACGCGTCGACCTTGTTCATGCCGGGTCCGGAGCGCCGGGCGCTGCTCGCGATCTACGCCTTCAACATCGAAGTCTCGCGCGTGCACGAGCAGGTCAGCCAGCCGCTGCCCGGCGAGATGCGGCTGCAATGGTGGACCGACATGCTGGCCGGGGCCGGACACGGCGGCGTCGAGGGCAATCCGGTCGCGGCAGAGCTGCTGTATGCGATCCGCAATCACCGCCTGCCGGTCTCGCCGTTCTCGCTCCTGGTCGAGGAGCATCAGTTCGATCTCTACAACGACGCGATGCCGTCGCTGGCCGCGCTCGAGGGCTACCTCAACGCCACGGCATCGGCGCTGTTCGCGCAAGCCACGCGCGTGGTGGCGCGGCCATCGGAGGCGATCGATCATCTGGCCCGTCATGCCGGCCTCGCGCAAGGCATGGCGCAGGTCATCGCGGCGCTGGGCCGCGACGCCTCGCGGCAGCAGCTGTTTCTGCCGCTGCAACTGCTGCAACAGCACGGCAGCAGCAAAGAGGAGGTGTTTGCCGGCAAGCCGACGCCGAACATCCTTGCTGCGATCGATCAGCTTGCTGACGAGGCTCAGGGTCATCTCAAGACCGCATTCGGGCTGCTTGCGGATGTGCCGTCCGGCGTGAGGCCGATCTTCCTGCCGCTCGCTCACGTCAGGCGCGAGCTGAACCGGGTGAGGAGGGCCGACTACGATCCGTTCCTGCCGAAGCCGGCGTCGCGCCTGCGCACGCTCTGGACGTTGTGGCGGGCTGCGCGCACCGAAGAGTTCGGTCGCTAGCTCTGTTCCTTCGAGATGTGCTTGGTGAAGATCCGGATCGTCGCGCCTTTGACCACCGGGCCGCTGTCAAAGATGTCGGATGCGATCCGTTCGACGGCGTCGCGCAGCGCAACGAACTGGGCCTGGCGAGCGATGCTCGCCGTTCCGCGCGTGCCGGCCAAGTCGTCCATTGCAGCGTCGCTGATCTGGCATTCAATTTCCTGGTCGCCGTGCATCATGGTGAATCCGAACGCCATCCGCTCGGCATCATATCCCCCGATACGGCCACGGGTCAGTGGCATTAAGCTAGTCCCTTGAGCGCGATACCCCCTCGCAAGATTGGCGCGTCACGCTCCGTTTGTCGAGAGCTGCGCGCACGGAAGCGTGCGCGTCGATGCGGAGATCGCGCTCAAACGAGAGCCCAACGCGCGACTTTGATTCAATCCGGCATCATCGCGCTTGGCCCGCCGGCCGATCCATCTCGGCAACTTCGAAATTGAAGCGGTCGCGCAGATTCTTGCGTTGCTCGAGGATGTCCTTGAGGAACTCGCGATCGGCGTCGCTGCGCATCATCGGCTCGATCAGGTCGATCTGGTTCATGGCGACGAGTTGCAGGATTTCGGTGCGCGGCTTGCCGGTCGCATCGCGCGGCAATGCATGCACGATCTGGATGTGTTCGGGCGGCTTGACGCCCTTGGCCGCGGCAAGCTCGTTGCGCAGCGTCCTTTCCAGCGCGGACTGGTCGGCCTCGACGAAGGCGTAGAGTCCGACGCCGACGCGCCTGTCGGCAAAGGCGACGATCGCGGTGTCGCGCACATCTGGATTCCTGCGGATCAGATCGACCAGCACCGGCGCGTCGTTGACCAGCCGCCGGCCGCCGCCCTCGCGGTCGGTAAAATTGAAGATGCCGCGGGTGATCGCCTGATAGACCTTCTTGCCGGTCTTGAGCCAGACGCTGGCGACCGCGGACTTCTTCGCAAGCACCTTGCGCTCCTTCGGCGTCAACGCCTCCGGCGCGTAGCTGCGCTTGTGCTTCAACAGATGCCGCAGATCCTCATAGGCTGCGATGCGGAACAGCCGGCTTCGGCTCTTGAAGCAGGCAGCAAGCTGGAAGTCGGTGAGGTAGGCGCGGCCGTCGCGGCCGACCAGCCAGTTCTGCTCCTTGGCGAGGTCGTTGTGGCAGATGCCGGCGCGATGCAGCTTGCGCAAGGCGGCCTTGGCGGAGCGGAAATAGGCGACGTCGCCATGCGGCTTCGCCAGATGCAGCGCCGCGCCGTCGATGAAGCCGCGCACCAGCGCGCGCCTGCCTGCCCACAACAGCTTGGGGCCGACGTCGAGATCGCGCGCCAAGGTGAGCGCGCGGCGTTCGCGCGAGAACAGATGCAGCGCCACGGCGAACGACCAGAACGGCACCTGATCGAGCCGGCGCAGCACGCCCTCGACCTCGCCGCCATCGGTCCGGAAACGGCCGCGCTCGACCGTCGAGAACACGTCGCGCTTGAGCAACACGCCCTGGCTCCATCGCGCCGACAGGGTGGCGTCGTCGTCATTCGGCAAGCTCATGACTGTCAGGCCGCTGCCGCAACGCGCAGGTACTCTGCGATCCAATGGTCGAGGTCGGTGAGCGCCCGCGCGCTGATCGCCTGCTTCTTGGCGACCGTCTTCTCGTTGCCGCGCAGCCGCGAGCCGTCCGGCTTCTTGGTCGGAGGGCTGGCCAGCGGCGGGAACAGACCGAAATTGATGTTCATCGGCTGGAACGAGCGCGCACCGGCGTCGATCGTCTCGATATGACCGCCGGTGATGTGGCCGAGCAGCGCGCCGAGCGCGGTGGTGGCGGGCGGTGGCGTCAGCGCGGTGCCGCGCATGTCGGCGGCAGCGCAGAGCCCCGCAATCAGGCCGACGCTGGCCGATTCGACGTAGCCCTCGCAGCCCGTCATCTGGCCGGCGAAACGCAGCCGCGGCTGCGCGCGTAGGCGCAGCTGGCTATCGAGCAGCTTCGGTGAATTCAGGAAGGTGTTGCGATGCAGGCCGCCGAGGCGGGCGAACTCCGCATTCTCGAGGCCCGGGATGGTGCGGAACACGCACTGCTGCGCGCCATGCTTCAGCTTGGTCTGGAAACCGACGATGTTGTAGAGCGTGCCGAGCTTGTTGTCCTGCCGCAGCTGGACGATCGCATATGCCTTGACCGTCGGATTGTGCGGATTGGTCAATCCCACCGGCTTCATCGGCCCGTGGCGCAGCGTCTCCTGACCGCGCTCGGCCATCACCTCGACCGGCAGGCAGCCGTCGAAATAGGGCGTGTTGGTCTCCCAATCCTTGAAGTCGACCTTCTCGCCGTCGAGCAGCGCCGCGACGAAGGCGTCATATTGCTCCTTGGTCATCGGGCAGTTGATGTAGTCGGCGCCGGTGCCGCCGGGACCGACCTTGTCGTAGCGCGACTGAAACCAGGCCACCGACATGTCGATGGAATCCTTGTGCACGATCGGTGCGATCGCATCGAAGAACGCCAGCGCATTCTCGTCGGTGAGCTGCCTGATGGCGTCGGCGAGCGGCGCCGAGGTGAGGGGGCCGGTGGCGACGATCACGTTGCCCCAGTCGGCGGGCGGCAGGCCTGCGACTTCCTCGCGGCTGATCTCGATCAGCGGATGTTCGTTCAGCGCTTTGGTGACGGCAGCGGAAAAGCCGTCGCGGTCGACCGCCAGCGCGCCGCCGGCGGGCACCTGGTTGGCATCGGCCGCGCGCATGATGAGGGAGCCCAGCCGCCGCATCTCAGCATGCAGCAGCCCGACTGCGTTGTTGGCGGCATCGTCGGAGCGGAAGGAATTCGAGCAGACCAGTTCGGCGCAGCCCTCGGTCCGGTGCGCCTCGGTCATTCGGTGCGGGCGCATTTCATGCAGGACGGCACGGACGCCGGAATTGGCAACCTGCCAGGCGGCTTCCGAGCCGGCGAGCCCCGCGCCCACGATGTGCACGGGTTGGGAAGAGGATTGATGCGGTGTCATCGCGCAGCGTTAGCGCGTTTCGAGATCATATGCATCTGAAACCGCACCGGAAACGAGAACGCCCGCTGTGGAAGCGGGCGTTATCCGTTCGTCAGATGGCTTATGGCCGATTAGCCGTTGTAGGTACCGGCGGCAACGCGCGGAATGTCCGAGCGGTCGAGGCCGATATCGGCCAGTTCACGATCGCTGAGCTGGGACAGTTCGCTAACATTGCGCTGATAATCCCGGAAAGCTTGGATCATGCGGATGAGCGAGAGCAACATGGTAGTCTCCTAGTAATTCAGATTCAGCTTTTCCAAAGCCTCATCGTTGAACTGAATATAGATGATATGGTGCGGCGCGGTAGTTCCAATGGTGCGATGCAGCTAGACCCAAAACGCATGGCGCCGGTAAGTTTCAATTAACCGTTTGGCGCTTGGCGAGCGGGCCTGTAAACGAAAGTTCCGCCGACATACGGAGAATCGCTAAAATATTCATGTAATCAATTGGTTGGTAGAATTTTTGTAAGCTAGATCAGGTCAGGTATGTGGTAATTAAAGACCGCCAAATCAAGTTTTTTCGCGCCCTCGCTCGTCGGATCACGTCGACGTGTTCCATGCGTGATTCGCATGCGACAAGACGGCATTAGAATGATTATTAATTCATATTTTGGCGCGGGCGCCCCCTCCGGACGGAGCGTCAATCAGTCGCATTGACGTGAGAGGTAATTCGGTCCTCTGGGCTGTAGGGATCTCCGTCGTGCTGAGGATTATCGGAAGTGCATTTCGATTGAAGTGAACGTTGGCAGCAGAGCTAATGCGGCGCCGCTTCCTTTCCGACATGTAATCGAAACACTATGCAACGCATGCGCGATCCGCGTGCAGCGCCGATCACATTCGTATCGCGCGAAGTTCATTCTGAATGGTGTCGGGAACAGCGAATAATTGCGCTGCAGATTCCGCAATCACGCAGGGATCTGTCCAAGAACAAGAGATGGATCATCCCATGATTAAAACATTCATCGCCGCAGCCGGCATGGCTGCCGTTGCTTACGCTGTCGCTGCTCCCGCGCAGGCGGCTCATCGTCATCATATGGGCGTCGGCTGCAGCGGTGCCAATTTCGGCAAGACTGAAGCGGCCGTCGAAGCTATGGCCGACAATGAGGTCAAATTCACGGCGGAGAAGGAAGTCTCGCTCGCGCAGGACGCGATGCTGAACAACAAGTGGGGCGCATGCGGCGCGCATCTCAGCAAGGCTGCCGAAGAGAGCATGGCGAAGTAAGCTTTTGATCATGGCGATAAGGGCCGATCGCCTGGGGCGATCGGCCCTTTTTGATTCATCTGGAGCAGGAGCAGCGGTGATCGAAGCAGAGCCGACGTGCGGGCTTCTCGCCGCTACGCAACTCCACCGCGCTACGGAGCCTTCGCGAGCTGGGTGGCGAAGTAGCCGATCGTCTTGGCGTACACCTCGCTCTTGTTCCACTGCTGGATGACCGCGAAATTCTCGCTGCCGGGCTCCCAGCCTTTGCCTTTCTTCCAGCCGTAGCTCTTCAGGAAGTTCGCCGTCGAGGCCAGCACGTCAGGTACGTTGTGCAGGAGGTCGCGTTTACCGTTGCCGTCGAAATCGACCGCGAATTTGATGTAGGACGACGGCATGAACTGGGTCTGGCCGAGCTCGCCGGCCCAGGCGCCGCGCATCTCCTGCGGTGCGAGATCACCACGCTCGACGATGCGCAACGCATCCATCAACTCGGCCTTGAACATGTCGGAGCGGCGGCAATCAAAGGCCAGCGTCGCCAGCGAGCGTAGGGTCGGAAACTTGCCTGTGTTGACACCGAAATCGGTCTCCAGCCCCCAGATCGCGACCAGGATTTCACCGGGCACGCCGTAGGCCTCCTCGATTCGCGACAGCACCGAGCCGTAGCGCTTCATCATGTCGGAGCCGCGATTGAGCCGCGGCGGCACCATGCGACCCGAGAACTGCTCGAAGGTCTGGCTGAACACCTGCTGCGAATGGTCGCGCGCCAGGATGGCCTTGTCCTGCGTGACGCCATTCAACCCGGCCTGGATCGCGTTCTGCGAAATGCCCTTCGTCACAGCCTCTTTCTTGAAATCGTCGAGCCAGGACTCGAACGTGCCCGTGCCGCATTGGGCGGCGAGCGCAGACACGGTCGAGGTCAACATCCACGCCCCGACGGCGAGCGTGTGAAAGGAAAAGCGCGAGGTCATTGGCAATTTCACTCCGGAGTCTGCGATGTCATCGATTGGTCGCGAAACCCGGCGGGTATGTTCGCGGCAACAGCGGCCAAAACATGGCTCGTGATCGAGCCGTTTATCTCAGGCAGGTGCTGCAAATGCCACGCCAACTTCACACCCATTTGACGATCCGGAACGACAAACCGCCGGCCGAATGTAATCGGCCGGCGGTTGCTTTGGCGTTTACGCGTTCGGGGTGACTGGCGCTTAGCCGCGATCGCTGCGTCGCCACGGGAACAGGTTGGCCGGGAAGTCGGCGGCGGGCTTGCGCTCGCGCGGCTCGGGGATCACCGGCCGTGCGTTCGGATCCTTGACGATGACCTCGCGATAGAGATGCCAGGTGGCGTGACCGAGCAGGGGGATCACGACGGCGAGCCCGAGGAAGAACGGGATCGTGCCGAGCACCAGCAGCACCGCGACGATCAGGCCCCAGGCCGCCATCGGCACCGGGTTCTGTGCGACGGCGCGCATCGACGTCACCATGGCTTCGCCGGCGGTTGCCTGGCGGTCGAGCATCATGGGGAAGGCGACCACGCTGATGCACAGCGCGACGAGCGCGAACAGGAAGCCGACGCTGCAACCGACCACGATCAGCCACCAGCCTTGCGGGGTGGTCAGCACGCGCTCGGCAAAATCGGGAATGTTGGCCGCGACCTGATAGCCGAACACCGCAGTGTAGATCGCCTGCGCGGTGGCGATCCAGGTCACGAACAGTGCGAACAGCAACGTTCCGACCCCGAGCATCGCGCCGAATGACGGCGAGCGGAATACCTGCATGGCGTCCCATGCGGATGCCTCACCGCCGTCCTCGCGGCGGCGGCTCATCTCGTAGAGGCCGATCGCGGCGAACGGGCCGAGCAGGGCAAAGCCCGCGGCCAGCGGAAACAGCAGAGGCAGCACGGAATAGCCGTGCACGGTGCGAGCAAGCACGATGCCGAGCACGGGATAGATCAGGCACAGGATAATGGCGTGGCTTGGTACTGCCTTGAAGTCTTCCCAGCCGAGACGCAGCGCTTGATGCAAATCGGACAGGCCGATGGTGCGGATAACCGGCGCAGATGCGGGGCCTTGTCCGCTCTGCGTCATCGATGTGACATTGCCTTGGTATGGACTGGCCATGGTCGTTGTCTCCCTCTGGACGGGCGCATTCTGCGCCCGCCGCGCGGGCACAAACGTACCGCCTCTCGAAGCGATCACGAGCAAGCCAGACGCGAAAGACAGAGCAGAGAACTGGCCGTGTCGCGAACTGTTGAATGAGGGTACTCCCAAACCGCGCCAAAAGCACTCACGCTTAAGTGAATGTCGCATTGGCAAGGTATTGAGGGAGCGATACACTTGAACTGCGACCTCGGTCAGCCGGTGCATTGCCGCGTGGCCTTCACATCTCAACTCTCTTGGGAGCGAACGATGAGCATTTTCGGAAAAATCATGGGCGCGATCTTCGGCAGCAGCGCCAGCGCCGCGTCCGCCGGCGGAACGGCCACAAGCGCAGCTCCCGCCGGTGGATCCGGTAGCGCCTCGCCGTCTCCTGCCGCGGTACCCGCCGGTGCGGCGCCCGCGCAGTCCGTTGACGTCGCCCCCATCCTCGACAAGGCGGTTGCCGCGAAGGGCGAGAAGCTTGAGTGGCGGACCTCGATCGTCGATCTGATGAAGGCGCTCGACATCGACTCCAGCCTGTCGGCGCGCAAGGAGCTCGCCAAGGAGCTCGGTTACACCGGCGACACCAACGATTCTGCCAGCATGAACATCTGGCTGCACAAGCAGGTGATGACGAAGCTTGCGGCCAACGGCGGCAAGCTGCCCCCGGATATCAAGCACTGACGGGATCGTCATCCCGCACACGGCCAGGGCCCGCGCCAGCGCGGGCCCTTTTTTATGGACCGGCGAGCATCTATAGATCGGCTGACAAGAAGGAGAACGCCCATGAAAACTCCCACGAAAACTCCGACGACTGATCTCGATCGCCGGACGATGCTTGCGACCGGCGCCCTCGCACTGGCCGGCGCCGCCGCGCAATCTGTGCCTGCCCACGCCGAGGCCGCGCCGAAGGCGATGTTCGCGGTCCCGGCCGTGACGATCCCGATCGTCGGCGCCACCGAGGTGTTCCAGGTCCGCCGCATCTACTGCATCGGCCGCAACTACGCCGCGCATGCGATCGAGCGCGGCTCCGATCCGACGCGCGAGCCGCCGTTCTTCTTCCAGAAGCCGACGGATGCGATCCAGAATGTCGCGATCGGCACGGTCGCCGATCATCCCTATCCGTCGCTGACCAAGAACTATCACCACGAGGTCGAGCTGGTCGCCGCGCTGAAGTCCGGCGGCACCAACATCCCCGCCGACAAGGCGCTCGATCACGTCTATGGCTACGCGCTCGGCCTCGACATGACGCGGCGCGATTTGCAGAACGGCATGGCCGCGGAGAAGAAGCCGTGGGAGATCGGCAAGAGCTTTGACCATGCGGCGGTGCTCGGGCCGATCCACCCGGCTGATAAGACCGGCCATTTCACGCGGGGCGCGATCTCGCTCGCGGTCAACGGCACGGTGCGACAGAGCTCGGATCTGAAGAACATGATCTGGAGCGTCGCCGAGCAGATCGCAAAGCTCTCCGAGGCCTTCGAGCTGAAGGCCGGCGACATCATCTATTCCGGAACGCCGGAGAATGTCGGCCCGGTCGTCAAGGGCGACGTGCTGCTCTGCAAGCTCGAGGGCCTGCCCGACATGTCGATCAAGATCGTCTGACGAACGCGGTGCTAACCCGCAAGATCCGCGTATTCCGGATGCTTGTCGAGGTAGTCCACCACGAAGCTGCAGCCGCCGATGACCTTGTTGCCTTCGGCGCGGATCAGCTCCAGCGCGCCCTTGATCAGCTCCGACGCGATGCCGCGGCCGCGCAGGGCGCGCGGTGTCTCGGTATGGGTGATGATCACAGCCGAGGGCGTCTGCCGGTAATTGGCAAAGGCTGTGCCGCCCTCGGTATCGAGCTCGAAGCGCCTCTCGGCCTTGTTGTCGCTGACGGCAGCCATCGCAAAATCCCGGTTGATTCACTGGCCTTGATCTAAGCCCGTTGAACCCGCCGGTGCAAAGCCGCGACCAACCCGCAAATTGACATTTGTGGATTGACGAGATGCGCATTTTGGCCTGCCTGACCGCCGCATTGCTCGGCGCCACGTTGACGCTGCCAAATCCTCCGAAAGCGGCGGCAGCCGATGATCCTAGCTGGCAGACTTGCATCGGCGCCACGACGGACCCAGGCGATCGCGTCACCGCCTGCACGGCCGTGATCGACGGCAAGACCCAGACCGGGAGGCGGCTGGCCGGTGCCTATTGCAACCGCGGCCACGGACTGACCGAAAAACGCGAGCTCGACGCCGCGCTTGCCGACCTCAACGAGGCCATCAAGCTCGATCCCGCCTATGCCTGTGCCTACACCAACCGCGGCCGGGTTTACGCCTTGAAGCGCGATCTCGACGATGCGATCGCCGATTACGACGAGGCGATCCGCATCGATCCGGCCTTCGCGCTGGCCTACAACAATCGCGGCGATGCGTGGCTCAACAAGGGCGATCTCGACCGCGCGCTGGCCGATCTCAGCCTCGCCATCAAATACAATCCGCAGCTCGCCACCGCCTATGGCAATCGCGGCTTTGTCTATTACCGCAAGCGCGATGCGGCGCATGCGATCGCCGACTACACCACCGAGATCAAGCTCGAGCCCAACGCGCTCGCCTATATCAATCGCGGCAATGTCTATCGCGATGCCGAGCAGCTCGATCGTGCTGCCGCGGACTACGGCGAGGCGGCGAAGATTGCGCCGACCGATGCGCGCGGCTGGCGCAACCGCGGCATGATCCGGCTCTTCCAGGGCGACAACAAGGGCGGGCTCGCCGATTACGACAAGGCGCTGCAATACGATCCCGCCGACGTCTATTCCTGGAACAACCGCGGCCAGGCCAAGCTGCGGCTCGGCGACCGGAAAGGCGCGGCGGCCGATTTCCGCAAGGCGCTCGAGCTGCAGCCCGATCTGAAGTCCGCCAGGGAAGCGCTGGCCCGGCTCGGCGGAGCGCGCTGACACGCCGCCCGCAGCCGTCGATCCTGCCGCATCGCACATACGCCGATCGGGCCTTGCGGGCCGATGCAATTCGATTAGGCTTGTTCCCAGACATACGCCCCCGGATGCGGCCCAATGGTCGTCTGGTGCCGAGTGGTGAGGCCGGCCGCTGACGTATGCCCCTTGTCGCAAGGAGGTTCGTCATGTCGGACAATCGTTTCTTCGGCACACACCGCCCCTGGGAGGACTGGCTCGGCATGCTGCTCGGCGTGCTGATCATGGTCTCGCCCTGGTTTCCGATCCAGGTCAGCGACGTCGTCGATGTCGAGCGCAGCCACCTGGTGCTCAACAGCTTCGTGGTCGGCATGCTGGTGCTGGGCCTCGCTCAGCTCGAATATGTCGCGCTGCACCGCTGGGAGGAGGTGGCGAGCATCGTGCTCGGCCTCTGGTTGATCGCGTCGCCCAACATCTTCGGCTATTCGGATGATCAGGCGCTGCAGCTCTGGCACATCCTGCTCGGCGGGCTGGTCGCCCTGATCGGCGCACTGCAGCTCTGGCAGGACTGGAACCTGACCGAGCAGGACCTGGCCAAGCATCCGCAATAGCGGCCTCCGGCCAGGTACTGTCAGGCCAGGCATTGTCGGGTTGGCGACCGCCGGCGCGGTATCATCGCGCCGCGCCCGGCGGGCCTTGCCGAGGCGCGCTGCTTGGCGATAAACCGGGTGGCACCAATCCCTTGCGGCGCTTGAAGACGCCCGGTTCTGACCGAGGAAACAGCCGATGACCGTCCTGACCATGTCCTCTCTGTTGCGCGTATCGGCGGGGCGGCAATGAGCGGGACCGAGGCGGCTGCGCCGCGCGGCGGGATCGCGCGGGTGTCGCGCCGGGTGATGAACCTCGCCTACATCCTGACCCAGAACGCCCGCCGCCATGGCGATCGTCCCGGCTTCATCTGGAACGAGAAGGCCTGGTCCTGGCGCCGTATCGACCAGAACGTCTCGGCGCTGGCGGCGGCGCTTGCCGCGCGCGGCATCAGCAAGGGCGACCGCATCCTGGTGCATTCCAAGAACTGCGACGAGATGTTCTGGTCGATGTTCGCGGCGTTCCGGCTCGGCGCGGTCTGGGTGCCGACCAATTTCCGCCTGATGCCCGACGAGGTCGCCTATCTGGCGGCGGCCTCCGGCGCCAAGGCGTTTCTGTGCCAGGCCGACTTCCCCGAGCATGCCAAGGCGGCCGCCAATCCCGCGCTCGAATTCGTCTGGCGGATCGGCGAGGAGGGCACGTTCGGCGAGGCCACCGTTGGCGACGTCATCGCCAAGCATGCCGGCGCTGCGGTCGAGAATGTGCCGGTCGAGTACGACGATCCCTGCTGGTTCTTCTTCACCTCCGGCACCACCGGCCGCTCCAAGGCCGCGGTCTTGACCCACGGCCAGATGGCCTTCGTCATCACCAACCATCTCGCCGACCTGATGCCCGGCACCACCGAACAGGACGCCTCGCTGGTGGTGGCGCCGCTGTCGCATGGCGCCGGTGTGCATCAGCTGGTGCAGGCTGCGCGCGGCGTGCCGACGATCCTGCTGCCGTCGGAGAAATTCGACATCGCCGAGGCGTTCCGCCTGATCGCCAAATACCGCGTCAGCAACATGTTCACGGTGCCGACCATCCTGAAGATGATGGTCGAGCATCCCGCCGCCGATCAGCACGACCACTCCTCGCTGCGCTACATCATCTATGCCGGCGCGCCGATGTATCGCGAGGACCAGAAGGCGGCGCTGCACAAGCTCGGCGGTGTGCTGGTGCAATATTTCGGCCTCGGCGAGGTCACCGGCAACATCACCGTGCTGCCGCCCGGCCTGCACGATCCCGAGGACGGACCGCATGCCCGGATCGGAACCTGCGGCTTCGAACGCACCGGGATGCAGGTCTCGATCCAGGGCGACGACGGAAGCGAGCTGAAGGCGCACGAGACCGGCGAGATTTGCGTGATCGGCCCCGGCGTGTTCGCCGGCTACTACGACAATCCCGAGGCCAATGCGAAGGCGTTCCGCGACGGCTGGTTTCGCACCGGCGACCTCGGCCACATGGACGAGGAGGGCTTCGTCTACATCACCGGCCGCGCCTCCGACATGTACATCTCGGGCGGCTCCAACATCTATCCGCGCGAGATCGAGGAGAAGCTCTTGACCCATCCCGCGGTCGGCGAGGTCGCCGTGCTCGGTGTACCCGATCCGTTTTGGGGCGAGGTCGGTGTCGCCGTCTGCGTCGCGCGCGAGGGCACCGAGGCGGTCGCGGAGGCGGAGCTTGCGGCGTACCTCGCGCCGAAGGTGCCGCGCTACAAGATGCCAAAACGCTTCTTCTTCTGGGAGGCACTGCCAAAGTCCGGCTACGGCAAGGTGCCGAAGCGGCTGATCCGCGACGAGCTCGAGGCGCGCGGGCTGCTCGAGGTGATTGCCAAATCGACGGGAGCGTGAGGCGATGCGCAGCATCGCCCAGCCCGGCGCTGCGGTCGCCGAGCGCATCCAATGGGTCGCCGCACGCGGCCGCGCCTTTTCCTTCGTGCTGCAGGCCGGCATTCCCTTGCTCGAAGCCGTGCGCCGCGGCTTTGCGGCGGAGGGATTTTCCGGCGGCGTGCTGAGCGCGACCGGTGGCGCGCTCGGGCCGTTCGCCTATGTGATGCCGGCGCTGTCGAAGGACGGAGTCAACGCTGCGTTCTACAGCGACACGTTCCGTCCCGACGGCGTGACACGGCTCAAGCTCGCGGCGCTGACCTTCGGCGAACGCGGCGGCACACCGTTCTTCCATTGCCACGGGTTGTGGACCGAGGCCGACGGCCGCTTCAATGGCGGACACATGCTGCCGGATGAGACCATCGTCGCCGAGCCGTTCGAGGTCAGCGCGTTCGGCATCGACGGCGCGACGTTTGTGGCCGAGCCCGACAGCGAGACCAATTTCAAGCTGTTCGGTCCGGTCGCCAGCGCGCCGCGCGGGGCGAAGACCACGAGCCATGCCTTCGCGTTGCGGCTGCGCCCGAACCAGGATTTCGCCTGTGCGCTGGAAGGCTTCTGTCGCCAGCACGGCATCCTGCGCGCGCGGCTGCATGGCGGCGTCGGCTCGACCATCGGCGCGGTCTTCAGCGATGGCCACAGCGTGGTGCCGTTCGCGACCGAGCTCGCGGTGACCGCGGGCCAGATCGCACCCGACGCCAATCGTCGGGTGCGCGCCAGTCTCGACGTCGCGCTGGTCGACTATCTCGGCGGCATCGCCGAGGGACGCCTGGTGCGCGGCGACAATCCCGTGCTGATGACGATGGAGCTGGTGCTGGAAGTTCTGGAGGAGGCGGAGCGGCCGTAGGGGCGGGGCGTACTCCATCCCGCGCGTCGTCCCGGCCTTCGCCGGGACGACGGCGAGTGTGTGACGCCGCCTGTGAGACACACATCTGCATCCTCGCGACAGGTAAGGGCCGCTCACCGCCGCTTGCGGACATGGATGTTGACGTCGAGGTCGATCGCACTGACACAGGTCTGCTCGGTGCGGTGCGAGCCGCCTTCGTGCCAGCGACCCTTGCGCAAGCTGATCGCGCTGACCTGGGCAAGCCGCAGGCAGCGCCATTGCGGCAGCTTGCCCGAACTTTCGCCGGCGAACTGCCACGCCAGCACGACCTCTTCACCGCTCTTGCTGTGGCCGATGATATGCGGGCAGAGCTCGCGCGGCCGATCGTCATAGCTGCAGATCACCTGCTGCTCGGTGAGGATCGCTTTGCGGAAAAGCATGTAGCTGCGGCTTGGCATCCGCTCATTCATCGAAGACGCGGAAGACCGCTGCGGCCGTCACCAGCAGCCTGTCGCCGGCGAAGGCCTCAGCATCGACGAAGGCGAAGGTCCGCGTCACCTTTTTCACGGTCGTGCGGCCGATGATCCATGGACCAGGCGCGGCGCCGCCAACGAAGCGGGTGTCCAGCGAAACGGTCGCGCATTTGCGTTTCGTTGCCATGAACACGGCACTGCCAAGGGCGGTATCGAGAAAGCCGAGGATCGCCCCGCCATGAATGTAGCCGTAGGGATTGCCGTGCCGGTCGTCGCTCTGAAACCCCCATTCAGGCGCGGCGTCGCCGGTCTCGCGCCAGTAGTAGGGGCCATTATGGTCGATGAACCCTGGGCGGCTCGGCAGGAGCTTGAACCCTTCTGGAGGCGAGGTTGTCATTTCGGGAATCCCAACAAGGCTTGCTGATCCCGCGTCGTATGCGCGGGACGTTGAACCTAGCATTGTGCGCAGACGTGCGCGCCAGACCGATCCGAACGTTCCCGTTGTGTTCTTGACGGGTTCACCTCTATCTGGGATCGTGGTTGGCGCCGCCGCGGAGTGCCGGAAGCAGGACGAATGGCCAGAGGACGACACCGCCCGATCAACATGCCGGCGCCGTATCTGAGGCGGGTCTGGCTCAACCCCGAGCGCATTCCCGATCGCAACGCATATCCGTTCGTGCTGCCGCTGTTGCGCGACGAATTCGAACTCAGCTTCGATCGGGCGATCACCATCATCGTCGGCGAGAACGGCACCGGCAAGTCGACGCTGCTCGAGGGCATCGCCGTGATGGCCGGCTATGACGATGCCGGCGGCGGCAACGGCTATCGGCCGGTCGACCATGGTCGTGCGCTGGAGAAAATGGGCGGCTCGCTGGCGTCAGCGCTGCGCGCGAGCTGGCTGCCCAAGATCACCAACGGCTGGTTCTTCCGCGCCGAGAGCTTCTTCTCGGTGGCAAGGTATCTGGACGAGGCAGCGCAGGACGCAGGCAAGCTGCCGCCGGACTTCCTGTCGCATTCCCACGGAGAGGGTTTCCTGCGCTTCTTCGAGGAGCGCTGCCAGCGGCAGGGCATCTTTATCTTCGATGAGCCGGAATCCGCGCTGTCGCCGTCACGGCAGATCGAATTCCTCAAGCTGCTGCACCGGATGAACGGCACCGGCCACTGCCAGGTGATCATGGCCACGCATGCGCCGGTCCTGATGGCCTATCCCGACGCGACGCTGCTGCGGCTGAGCAAATACGGGCTCGAGCCGGTCAGCCTGCGCGAGACCGACCACTACCGGTTGATGCGCGAGTTCTGCGACGACCCGAAGGGGTTCGTCGAGGCGGCGATCGAGGACTGACGCTGATGCCCGGCAGGCTTGCCTCCCGGGGAAGCCGGCGGCTGCGACTTCGCTCTGGTGCAAGAAGCAGGTCGCCGACCTGGTCTAAAACCCCAATCATAAACTGCGGCATGCGCCGGGCGGCGCGTGGCCGACAGACATCGGGAGAGACCAAGGATGAGGCTGACGATCGCGAAGGCCGGCGTGGTGGTGGCGGTATTGGCTGTGTTGGGGGCCGCTTGGGCCCATGGGCCGACCCGCCAGAAGGTGCGGGAATCCATCGAGATCGATGCGCCGCAGGCCAAGGTGTGGGCCGTGATCGGCAATTTCCAGGACATGAGCTGGCTTGCCGGTGTCGCCAAGACCGAGGGCGAGAAGGGCAACGAGATCGGCGCCACGCGGCGGCTGACCCTGGCGCCCGGCATTACCATTGACGAGGAGCTCTACAAATACGAGCCCGAGATGATGAGCTATTCGTACCGGATCACGGCTGTCGACGTGAAGGTGCTGCCGGTCACCAATTACTCCTCGACGCTGTCGGTCTCGCCGGCGCCGGGCGGCAAAGCGAAGCTGGAATGGGCCGGCGCTTTCTATCGCGGCTTTCCGAACAACGATCCGCCGCCGGAGCTGAACGACGAGGCCGCGGTGAAGGCGGTGAGCGAGCTCTACAGAGGCGGGCTGGCGGCGCTGAAGAAGAAGATCGAGAGCGGAAGCTGAGCATGCGCGCAATCGCGCTGCTGGCGCTGCTCGCCGGCTTCAGCGGCGCGCGCGCCGAGGAGGCGTTCGTCACCAACCAGCTCAGCGACGATCTCACAATCGTCGATCTTTCGACCTCGAAGCCGGTTGCGACCATCCCGATCGGCGGCAAGCCCGCGGGCGTCGCCGTCAGCCATGACGGCCGCTTCGCCTATGTGACGAGCCCCGATGCCAAGGCGGTCACGGTGGTCGATGCGTCGGCGCGCAAGGTGGTCGGCCGGATCGAGGTCGGCGGCGGGCCGCTCGGCATCGCGGTGGCACCCGACGGCGCGACCGTCTATGTCGCCGACTGGTTCGCCGCCGCGGTGCGGGTGATCGATGCCGGGGAGCGGCGGGTCGTCGCCAGTCTTGCGGTCGGCGCTTCGCCGTCCGGGCTTGCCGTGACGCCGGACGGGCGGCTGCTGCTCTCGGCCGATCGCGACGACGACAGCGTGTCGATCACAGACATTTCCGCGCACGAGCGGAGAGGGATCGTGAAGGTCGGGACCCGTCCGTTCGGCGTCATCATCGATGCCCAAGGCAAGCGCGCCTACACTGCCAATGTCGGCTCCAACGACGTCTCCGTGATCGACATCGCGACCGCGCGCGAGATCGGCCGCGTCCATGTCGGCCTGCGCCCCTATGCCGTGGCGCTGGCGCAGGGCCGCGGTTTCGTCACCGACCAGTATGACGGCAAGGTCAGCGTGTTCGACCTCGCGACCTTGCAGCCGGTGAAGCGGATCACGGTCGGCGACTATCCCGAGGGCATCGAGGCGACGGCCGACGGCAAGCGCATCGTGGTTGCGAACTGGGAGAGCAACACGCTGAGTGTGATCAATGCCGCCGAGATGAAGGTGATCGGCGAGGTGAAGGTCGGCGACGGCCCAAGGGCGTTCGGGGCGTTTCTCAGGCGGACGGAGTAGCTGCGGCCGGTAGCCCGCCTGAGCGAAGCGACATGCGGGCTCCTTCATCGCACACGCGCTGCGAGTTTCAGCGCGCTGTCTTCAGATAGGCAATGACGTCGGCGCGATCATGGGCGTCGGGCAGCCCCTTGAAGAACATTTTCGCACCGTGAACGTCGCCGCGGGGATCGGCGAGGTAGGTATCCAGCGCCGCCACGTCCCAGGGCATCTTGTTGCCGCGCATGGCGTCCGAATAGTCGAAGCCCTGGACCGACGCCGGCTGGCGGCCAACGACGTGCCACAGGCTCGGGCCGACCTTGTTCACGCCGACATCGAGCGAATGGCAGTTCACACAAGTGCGCTGGAAGATGGCCTGGCCCGCGATCGGGTCACCGTCCATCGCCCGGACCGGCGCCGGAGATGTCGCGAGCAAGGCGGCGGCGAGCGCGACGCTGCCGACAGACCAGGCGGCGCCGAATTTCATTCCCATCATGAGAGTCTCCGGAAATGGATTGGATTGTAATCGGTGAGATGTGGGTCGATGCGCCGGCAGCCGGCGGCAAGGTGGCTAGTGCCGCTCGGCTTCCGCCTCCTTCTCCAGCTCCATGATATGGTCGCGCAGGACGTCGAACCGCGCTTCGGTCACATCGCTGAACAACGGGTCTTTGTGCGGGGACAGGGCGGACGCGATTTCGGCCCAGTCCTGAGCCGTCAATGCCTTGACCGCGGTCGGGAAGAAATCGCGGTCTTCCATCATGATGTGCCGCCGCTCGTGCGCCAGGAAATCGCGGATGATGGCGTCGACATTCTCGCGCGGAATTTCGGCCCCGGCGCGCACATTGGCGACGGCATGCGCGACGCGGCGCAGGCGATCGGAGCCCTTTTGATGCTCGCGCGCAAGATCGCCGATTTTCGCGGCAGCGACCGGATCGCGGACCTGGAGCTTGGCGAAAATCAGATCTTCCTGGCGGTGATGATAGAGTTCTGTGTAGACCTCGAAATAGGCGATGACGCTGCCGATCACCTCGTAGTCCGGCCGGCCGGCGTGATCGAAGATGTCCAGCTCGTGTTCAAGAACGGTAAGTAGCCGCTCGATATTGCGGTGCTCCCGGGACAGAATGTCGATGACCATGGCAGTGATCCACGCAGAAGGTTGGAGGAATCAGTAGACGAAAAGACCGTCCCGGACTTTGCGCTGGATCAAGGCGTCGCCGAATTTGCTTGACGGCTCAAGGTCGGGAATCGCCGCGAAGGCATCGGGCGGCCGCTAACGGCTTGGCTGCGGTGGGTGAAGTCGCGGCGGTGAGCAGGCGGGTTTGGCGCGCCGCGATGGATGCGATCTCTGCACATCCGGCGTGCTCTGGTGCTATAATGTCAGTTGAACCAGGGAAAATAGGGAGGATGCCATGCATCATACCTTGGTACCCAGCGACCGCGTCGAGCATGTCTGCGTGTTCGGGCGCGACGGCACGAAGCTCGGTTCGATCGAGCGGCTGATGCTCGACAAGGTGAGCGGAACGGTGGCCTACGCCGTGATCAAGACCGGTGGCGTGCTCAGCAGCCACCACCACTATCCGGTCAGGTGGACGGCCTTGAAATTCGATCCCGAGCGCCAGGCCTTCGAGGCCGAGGTGACGCTGGACGATCTGCGCACCGGCCCGTCCGAATTCGACGGCGACGAGTTCGACTGGGGCGACCGCTCACACGCATACACGCACCCGAATTATTGGGCGGTGTAAGGCGCAGGCGTGACCGGTCGCGCACAGATTGGAGCTCCGTAGTCCGCATGAGCGAAGCGATATGCGGGACGGTCGTCGACGACTACCGACGGTCCCGCATATCGCTTCGCTCATGCGGGCAACTTGCTTCCCGGTATCTTAGATCGACGATGCATCGTCGTTGTTTAGTCAAGGCAGACCCATGCCCCCATTCAAGCCCGTCGGCTGGCCTTCCGTCATACCGCGTATTGTCACGAGCGACCTCAGCGGCTTGACCGGATTCCTGAGAGACGTTTTCGGCGCGGATGGCGACGTCCGTTCCGGAGCGCCAACGGAAATGCGGATCGGAGACTCGATTATCCTGATCAGCGACGGTGGAGGCGTCCGCGAGGCCATGCCGGCCTTTCTCTATGTCTACGTTGAGAACGTGGACGAGACCTATCGGCGGGCGATTGCGGCAGGCGCTGAATCGATCGAGACGCCTGCGGATACGCCTTATGGCGACAGACGAGCGACGGTCCAGGATTCCTGGGCAAATGTCTGGCAGATCGCCACCTACCGTGGGAATTGAGATAGCGCGTAGGGCGGGTTAGCCTTAGGCGTAACCCGCCGCAATTTCGCAAAGGGATCGGTGGATTACGCTTCGCTAATCCACCCTACGAACTCATCCGGGCTACTTGCTAACAATTCTCGTTGGGGCGGAAGATAGGAGGTGAGCTGGGCTAGGATTTAGTTTCGACCGCGTACACGATCATCTCGTAATCGCCCACCTTAAAGCTGATCCGCCACACCCGCGATAATTCCGGCACCTGCTCCCATTCGCCCCAAGCTTTGGCCAGGTCTTTTCGTATGGCTGGGGTTAGCCCTGGAAGCGCACCATCCGGAATCTGCGCAAGCGCCTGTGGTGCAAAGCCCTTGTAGTTGCTGTAGCTGCCCTGCACGGCACACGTCGACCCTCTGTAGCTCGCGACATATGTGTACAGAGGCACTCCTGCTACTCCGCCGCCTCGCTCGCTGAGCTCTTTCTCGGCTTGCTGTTCGCCTTCTTCAGCACCGGCGCCAGAAACTTGCCGGTGTAGCTCCTCGGCGCTTTGACGATGTCCTCGGGCGGGCCCCAGGCGACGATCTCGCCGCCGCCGTCGCCGCCTTCGGGGCCGAGGTCGATCACCCAGTCGGCGGTCTTGATGACTTCGAGATTGTGCTCGATCACCACCACCGTGTTGCCCTGGGCGACCAACTCGCGCAGCACCTCGAGCAGTTTCGCGACGTCGTGGAAGTGCAGGCCGGTGGTCGGCTCGTCCAGGATGTAGAGCGTGCGGCCGGTGGCGCGCTTGGACAGTTCCTTCGCCAGCTTGACGCGCTGGGCTTCGCCGCCGGACAGCGTGGTGGCCTGCTGGCCGACATGGATGTAGTCGAGGCCGACACGATGCAGGGTCTGGAACGTCTCGCGCACCCGCGGCACCGCCTTGAAGAACTCGGCGGCTTCCTCGACCGTCATGTCGAGCACGTCGGCGATGCTCTTGCCCTTGAACAGCACCTCCAGCGTCTCGCGGTTGTAGCGCTTGCCCTTGCAGGTGTCGCAGGTGACGTAGACGTCAGGCAGGAAGTGCATCTCGATCTTGATGACCCCGTCGCCCTGGCAGGCCTCGCAGCGGCCGCCCTTGACGTTGAAGGAGAAGCGCCCGGGCTCGTAGCCGCGCGCTTTCGCCTCGGGCAGGCCGGCGAACCATTCGCGGATCGGCGTGAAGGCGCCGGTATAGGTCGCCGGATTGGAGCGCGGGGTGCGGCCGATCGGCGACTGGTCGATGTCGATGATCTTGTCGATGTGCTCGAGGCCCTCGATGCGGTCGTGCGGGGCGGCGCCTTCGCTGGCATTGTTCAGCTTGCGCGCGATCGATTTGTAGAGCGTGTCGATCAGCAGGGTCGACTTGCCGCCGCCGGAGACGCCGGTGACGCAGGTGAACAGGCCGAGCGGGATCTCGGCCGAGACGTTCTTCAGATTGTTGCCGCGGGCGTTGATGACCTTGATGGTGCGCCGGTGGTTCGGCGGCCGTCGGTCGGGCACGGGGACCGAAAGCTCGCCGGTGAGGTACTTGCCGGTCAGCGATTTCGGGTTGCGCATGATCTGGTCGGGCGTGCCTTCGGCGACGATGTGGCCGCCATGCATGCCGGCGCCGGGACCGATATCGAGCACATAGTCGGCAAGCCGGATGGCGTCCTCGTCATGCTCGACCACGACCACGGTATTGCCGAGGTCGCGGAGCCGCTTCAGCGTGTCGAGCAGGCGGGCGTTGTCGCGCTGGTGCAGGCCGATCGACGGCTCGTCCAGCACGTAGAGCACGCCGGTCAGTCCCGAGCCGATCTGCGAGGCCAGGCGGATGCGCTGGCTCTCGCCGCCGGACAGCGTGCCTGACGAACGCGACAGCGTCAGGTAGTTGAGGCCGACGTCGAGCAGGAAGGTCAGGCGCTCGCGGATCTCCTTGAGGATGCGCGTCGCGATCTCGTTCTGCTGCGCATTCAGCGCTTCCGGCACGGTCTCGAACCATTCGCCGGCGCGCCTGACCGAGAGCTCGGAGATCTCGCCGATGTGCTTGCCGCCGATCTTGACGCACAGCGCCTCGGGCTTCAGCCGATAGCCGTTGCAGCCGGCGCAGGGCACGTCGGAGAAATACTTGCCGAGCTCCTCGCGCGCCCATTCGCTCTCGGTCTCGCGGTAGCGGCGGTTGATGTTGGTGACGACGCCCTCGAACGGCTTCTTGGTGTCGTAGGAGCGGACGCCGTCCTCATAGGAGAACTTGATCTCGTCGTCGCCTGAGCCGTGCAGCAGCGCGGCCTGCACCTTCTTGGTCAGGTCCTTCCACTTGGTGTCGAGCGTGAACTTGTAGTGCTTGCCGAGCGCGGTCAGGGTCTGGATGTAATAGGGCGAGGACGACTTCGCCCACGGCGCGATCGCGCCCTTGCGCAAGGTCAGCTCCTTGTCGGGGATGACCAGGTCTTCGTCGATGTGCTGCTCGACGCCGAGGCCGCCGCAGGCCGGACACGCGCCATAGGGGTTGTTGAACGAGAACAGGCGCGGCTCGATCTCGGGGATGGTGAAGCCGGAGACCGGGCAGGCGAACTTTTCCGAGAACAGGATGCGCTCGGGCCCGCTCTTGTCGTGGATCTTCGCGGTCTTCTTTTTGTCCTCGGCCGGTGCCGCCGCAGGCGCGTCGGCGTATTCGATCACGGCGAGGCCCTCGGCGAGCTTCAGGGCGGTCTCAAAGCTTTCGGCGAGGCGCTGGGAGAGGTCGGGACGCACCACGATGCGGTCGACCACGACGTCGATGTCGTGCGGGAATTTCTTGTCGAGCGCCGGCGCCTCCGACAGCTCATGGAAGGTGCCGTCGATCTTGACGCGCTGAAAGCCCTTCTTGAGGTACTCGGCGAGCTCCTTCTTGTACTCGCCCTTGCGGCCGCGCACGACCGGCGCCAGCAGATAGAGGCGGGTGCCTTCCGGCAGCGCCAGCACGCGGTCGACCATCTGCGAGACGATCTGGCTCTCGATCGGTAGCCCCGTGGCCGGCGAATAGGGCACGCCGACGCGCGCCCACAACAGGCGCATGTAGTCGTAGATCTCGGTGACGGTGCCGACGGTGGAGCGCGGATTCTTCGACGTGGTCTTCTGCTCGATCGAGATCGCCGGCGACAGGCCGTCGATCTGGTCGACATCCGGCTTCTGCATCATCTCGAGGAACTGGCGCGCGTAGGCCGACAGCGACTCGACGTAGCGGCGCTGGCCCTCGGCATAGATGGTGTCGAATGCGAGCGACGACTTGCCTGAGCCCGACAGGCCGGTGAACACCACGAGCTTGTCGCGCGGAATCTCGACGTCGATGTTCTTCAGATTGTGTTCGCGCGCGCCGCGGATCGTGATGGCGCGCGATGAGGAGCCGGCGTTGTTTTGGCGCTTCGCCTTGAGCACTTCATCCATAGCGACATTTCCGGGCGCATGATCGGGCGCCTTTTGGGCGCGCATCGCCGGTGCTGCCGGGACCTTGCGCCGATGGGTGAGAAGACTGGAACGTA
The DNA here is from genome assembly GCF_054057015.1 of Bradyrhizobium sp. JR3.5. Classification (NCBI taxonomy): domain Bacteria; kingdom Pseudomonadati; phylum Pseudomonadota; class Alphaproteobacteria; order Hyphomicrobiales; family Nitrobacteraceae; genus Bradyrhizobium; species Bradyrhizobium sp. JR3.5. Next base: position 2,167,736 of record NZ_JBSRYV010000001.1, on the reverse strand, counting down.
GGAAGAACGGCCGACAATTTCCAGTGCTGAGTCGCATCCATCAACGGATAGTTTGCCTGATGGCAGCAGCCGTCAGCAGGGCCCGGTTCCGGCAGGCCTTTCCCGTTCCGATGGAATCGGAACGGGGCTCTGGATTTCTGTTTTGACGCGTTTTCCTTACGCGAACGGGGATCCACTTCGGTCGAAAACGCTCTTACGCAAAAAGGCCGGCGCGAGGCCGGCCTTTCCGTGCGATCTGATCGCAGATCGATCTCAGGACTTGGCTTAGTACTTGGCGACGATCGGGCCGCCGAAGTGATAGTTCACGCCGAACTGGACGCTGTGCAGGTTGAGGTCGGGGGAGGGAACGCCGAAGTAGGTCTCGCTGCCGAGGCTGCGATACAGGTACTCGCCCTTGACCGACCACTGCGGCGCGATGAACGCCTCGATGCCGGCGCCGACCGTCCAGCCGGAGTGGAAGTTGCTCTGCGAAGCGGTCACGCCGGGCGCGCTGACGCTGATCTTGTTGTCGACCCAGGCGTAGCCGCCGGTGCCGTAGAACAGCACCTTGTCGACGGCGAAGCCGATGCGGCCGCGCGCGGTGCCGAGCGCGTCGACCTTGCTCTTCACGGTGACGCCGAGCGTGCTCACCGAAGCGTCGACGTCAGCCCAGGCGCCGTCGGCCTCGAGGCCGTACACGATGTTACCGGCCTGCCAGTTGTAGCCGATGGTGCCGCCGGCGAAGCCGCCTTCCATCTTCGGGTTGCCGGATTCCTCGCTGGCATAGCCACCGAATCCGCCGATGTAGAAGCCGGTCCAGTTGTAGATCGCGGCCGGCGGCGGCGCCTTCACGTAAGGCGCGCGGGCGGCCATATCGGCGGCCATTGCCGGTGCAATTGCGCTGAGGGCAAACATGCCGGCCGATGCCAGCAAAACATTCCTGATTTTCAAAGTCCCAGTCCCATTTTCTTGTTGTCCCTTCAAATATTGAAGGGAACGTCACAGCAGTGTCGTGTGACGATCAGGTGTTTCTACATAGAAATCTTGGAAGTTGTGTACCCGTGAAACCACAATGCACGGAAAATGGCTCGGCGAAGCGCGCGCTTGCCCGCAAAAAAAGCCGACACAAGGCCGGCTCTTGTCTCCGATGCGAAGCGACCGCCGGTTGCTCAGTACTTCGCTGATACGACCGGGCTCGGCGCGTTGAAGTGGTAGTTGATGCCGAGCTTGACGGTGTGGAACGTGTCCTTCCATTCCGAGCGATCGTTGATCGCGGGCGTGTACTGGATCGGCGCGACCTTGCCGAGATCGATGTAGTTGTACTCGAGCTTGGCCGACCAGTTGGCGGCGAACATGTATTCGACACCGTCGCCGGCGGTCCAACCCCAGCGCGGAGCGCGCCGACCATATAAGTGAGCCGACCACGCAAACAAAAAGGCCGGCGCGAGGCCGGCCTTTTGCCTGGATCAAATCGGATCGCGCGATCAGTAGCGCGGAACCACCGGGCCGCCCCACTTGTAGTTCACGCGGACGGTGACGAGGTCGACGTCCTGGCGATCGCGGATGCTGCTGAACAGCGCGCCGGTCGGGGTGGTGAGGTTGTAGGTCTTGTCCTGCATGAACAGGTGGTCGTATTCGACACCGGCGGTCCAGTTCGGCGCGAAGCCGACTTCGATGCCGGCGCCGATGGTGCCGCCCCAGCGGGTGTCGCTGGTGCTGCCGGCGAGGACGCCGGTCGGCGTGAAGTAGGTGCTGAAGCGGTTGTCGGTCAGCGCCGCACCGCCCTTGGCGTAGAGCAGCACGTTGTTGACGGCGTAGCCGATCTGGCCGGTGAACAGGCCGAACGCGTCGATCTTGCTCTGGTTGGTGAAGAGACCCGGGAAGATCGCGCTGTTGTTGCTGCCCTTCAGGTCAGCCCAGTCGCCCTGCGCTTCGAGGCCAAACACCCAAGCGCCTGCCTGCCAGCGATAGCCGATCTGGCCACCGGCAACGCCGCCGGTCGCATCATGGCAACCATCCGAGCCGAGCAGCACGCCGCCCGGGACCTGGTCCCAGCAATTGTGGCTCGAGCCCCAGCCGCCGTTGGCGCCGATGTAGAAGCCGCTCCAGTCATAGACGGCGGCAATCATCGGCGGGGGCGCCTTGGTGTAGGGGCGCGCAGCGAGATCGGCAGCCGCGGCCGGCGCAGCGAACGCAATCAGGGCAACCGTAGCGAGCAAAAACTTCTTCATTATCAAACCCCCAGCTTCCCGATCGGCTTCCAAAGGTCCCGAAGCGCGATCTCAGACGCGAGCGCCCGTCTGATAGCTGGTACCTATACTTTGATTCAACCGGAAACGCCGTCTCCCAAATGCAACACTCGCGATAGAAGTGTCGACAATGCAAGACACTGATTTAACTAGCATTTTTGTAGAGCTTCGGAGCCCGTTGATGGCAGCGGTCGAAATCCGCGGCCACGCCATCGCCATCGGCCGCTTCTACGGCTGGTTGTAGCGAACAAAACTGGAACATTCTCCGCGGCGGTGCTATATGTCAATATCCGTGGATAAGCCGCGCGACGGCAAAGGCAGCGAACCGGCGCCGTCGTATAGGGTCATCCACGACGCCTGCAAAGTAAGTGGCGAAGGTTGAGAGTGGCGACCGATGTCCGGCGCCCGGTTTGAGTGGAGATGATGCGATGGCAGGAAGCGTGAACAAGGTGATCCTGGTTGGAAACCTCGGTAAGGATCCGGAGATCCGGCGGACGCAGGACGGTCGTCCGATCGCCAATCTTTCCATCGCCACCTCGGAAACCTGGCGCGACAAGGGCACCGGCGAGCGCAAGGAAAAGACCGAGTGGCACCGCGTCGTGATCTTCAACGAGGGCCTCTGCAAGGTCGCCGAGCAGTACCTGAAGAAGGGCGCCAAGGTGTACATCGAGGGTCAGTTGCAGACCCGCAAATGGACCGACCAGAGCGGCGTCGAGAAGTACTCGACCGAGGTCGTGCTGCAGGGTTTCAACTCCAACCTCACCATGCTCGACGGGCGGGGCGGTGGAGGCGGCAGCTTCGCCGATGATAGCGGCGGCAGCGATTTCGGTTCGTCCGGTCCGGTCAGCTCGGCGCCGCGCCGGGCGGTCGCCGCCGGCGGCGGCAGCCGCAACAGCGACATGGACGACGACATCCCGTTCTGACCGGAGGTCAGGCTTTCCGAGATTCGGTCAGACGCCGTTCCGTGACGATCATTAACCCGGAGCGGCGTCGAGATTTGTCGTGGCAGTTTCCTCGTGTGGACTATGAGGATAACTCTCTAAACGCCTGCGCGACCTTGTCCAACCGAAGACGGCCAGCGCGGGTTCCTCAGACTTTGACACAGGCCAATGTGAATGATATTTACATTGGCCTGCGGCGAGCGACGTCTGGCCGTGGGCTTCACTCGAGGGCTGTCATCATGAGCCTCGCGCCATTGTTCGACGCTGCGCCTGCGATCCCGCTCCACGCCTTTGCCGCGATGGCGGCCTTCGTGCTCGGCTCCATCCAGCTCGCCGCACCGAAGGGCACGCTGCCGCACCGGACGCTGGGCTGGATCTGGGTGATCCTGATGCTGGTCGTCGCCGGGAGCTCGTTCTGGATCCATCAGATCCAGCTGGTGGGCCCGTGGAGCCCGATCCACCTGCTGTCGATCTTCTCGCTGGTCATGCTGGTGCTCGGCGTGACGGCCGCGCGGAGCCACAACGTCCGCCGCCACAAGTTCACGATGATCGGCATTTTCTTCGGCGCGCTGGTGATTGCCGGCCTGTTCACCTTCATGCCCGGGCGGATCATGCACGCAGTGGTGTTCGGGCACTGAGGGAAGCGAAATCGCGAAGGGGGAACCCGCGTTCCATTCGCAATTCGCCGCTCACAATTCGCTTCCCGGGCCGGGCTGCGACCGAAGCCGCAAACAAACCCGTAAGTGCATGAAAAAACGAAGGGAAAAACGGCTTGCCGGAGCCGCGCAAGGGTGGTTATCAGGCCTCCGATGGTCTATATGATTCCCCAGCAGAACTGACCGGATTTCCCCTTTGTCCGAACCCGAAGACGACAAGCCCGGCGAGCCGCCGGTGCCCTCAGATATTCGTCCCGTTTCCATTCTCGACGAGATGAAGAAGTCCTACCTCGATTACGCGATGAGCGTGATCGTGTCGCGTGCGTTGCCCGACGCGCGCGACGGGCTCAAGCCGGTGCACCGGCGCATCCTCTATTCGATGCATGAGCAGGGACACACGCCGGACAAGAAATACGTCAAGTCCGCCCGCGTCGTCGGCGACGTGATCGGTAAATATCATCCGCATGGCGACCAGTCGATTTACGACGCGATGGTCCGCATGGCGCAAGACTTCTCGCTGCGGGTGCCGCTGATCGACGGCCAGGGCAATTTCGGCTCGGTGGACGGCGATCCGCCGGCGGCCTATCGATATACCGAGGCACGGCTGACGAAGGCGGCGCTTGCCGTTCTGGCCGACATCGACATGGACACCGTCGATTTCCAGCCGAACTACGACAACTCGGAGAAGGAGCCGTCGGTTCTGCCGGCCCGGTTCCCGAACCTGCTGGTCAATGGCGCCGGCGGCATCGCCGTCGGCATGGCGACCAACATCCCGCCGCACAATCTCGGCGAGGTCGTCGACGCCTGCGTGGCGCTGATCGATAATCCGGCGCTCACGATCGACGAGTTGATCGACATCATTCCCGGACCGGACTTCCCGACCGGCGGCGTCATCCTGGGCCGCCAGGGCATTCGCAGCGCCTACCATCTCGGCCGCGGCTCGATCGTGATGCGCGGCAAGGTTGCGATCGACACGATCAGGAAAGATCGCGAAGCGATCATCATCACCGAGATTCCCTATCAGGTGAACAAGGCGACGATGGTCGAGCGCATCGCCGATCTCGTGAAAGAGAAGAAGATCGAGGGCATCGGCGACCTGCGCGACGAGTCCGACCGTGACGGCTATCGCGTCGTCATCGAGCTGAAGCGCGAAGCGGTGCCCGACGTGGTGCTGAACCAGCTCTACCGGTTCACGCCGCTGCAGACGAATTTCCCGGCCAACATCCTGGCGCTGGATTCCGGCCGTCCGCAGACGATGAATCTGAAGGACCTGCTCACCATCTTCGTCGCGTTCCGCGAGCAGGTGGTGACCCGGCGGACCAAGTTCCTGCTCGGCAAAGCCCGTGATCGCGCCCACATTTTGGTTGGTCTTGCGATCGCGGTCGCCAACATCGATGAGATGATCCGTGTCATCCGAACCTCGCCTGATCCGAACACCGCGCGCGAGGCTCTAATGTCGCGCGACTGGCCGGCGCGCGACGTCGAGGCGATGATCACGCTGATCGACGATCCCCGGCATCGCATCAACGATGACGGCACGCTCCGGCTGTCGATGGAGCAGGCCAGGGCCATCCTCGATCTCCGGCTGCAGCGCCTGACCGCACTGGGGCGGGACGAAATATCCGAGGAGCTCGACAAGCTCGCGGGCCGAGATCGCCGATTATCTCGACATCCTGCGCTCGCGTGCCCGCGTGCAGGGCATCGTCAAGACCGAGCTCGCCGAGGTGAAGCAGCAGTTCGCCACCCCGCGCAAGACCGTGATCATCGAGCAGGAAGGCGAGGTCGAGGACGAGGACCTGATCCAGCGCGAGGACATGGTCGTCACCGTATCGCATGCGGGCTACGTCAAGCGCGTGCCGCTGTCGACCTACCGGGCGCAGCGCCGCGGCGGCAAGGGCCGCGCCGGCATGCAGACCCGCGACGAGGATTTCGTCTCGCGCCTGTTCGTGGCCTCGACCCACACACCGGTGCTGTTCTTCTCGTCGCGCGGCCAGGTCTACAAGGAGAAGGTCTGGCGGCTGCCGATGGCAGCTCCAAACGCGCGCGGCAAGGCGCTGATCAACATCCTGCCGCTGGAGCAGGGCGAGCGCATCACCACGATCATGCCGCTGCCGGAGGATGAATCCTCCTGGGGCAATCTCGACGTGATGTTCGCGACCACCAGCGGCACCGTTCGCCGCAACAAGCTGTCCGATTTCGTCGACGTCCGCCGTTCCGGCATCATCGCCATGAAGCTCGGAGAAGGTGAGGCGATCGTCGACGTGCAAATATGCACCGAGCGCGACGACGTGCTGCTGACCGCCGCCGGCGGGCAATGCATCCGCTTCCCGGTCACCGACGTGCGCGTCTTCACCGGCCGTACCTCGATGGGTGTGCGCGGTATCGCGCTGGCCGAGGCCGACAAGCTGATCTCGCTCGCGATCCTGCGCCATGTCGAGACCACCTCGGACGAACGCTCAGCCTACCTGAAGATGCGCCGTGCGGTGGCGGGCGAGGCCGCAAGCGAAGAGCCGGCGGATGCCGAGGGCGAGGAGACGACGACGAACGCGATCCAGCTGTCGCAGGAGCGCTACGCCGAGCTGTCGGCGGCCGAGCAGGTGGTGCTTACGGTCTCCGTGAACGGCTTCGGCAAGCGGACCTCGTCCTACGAGTACCGCACCACCGGCCGCGGCGGCAAAGGCATCGTCGCGATGAGCGTCAACAACCGCAACGGCAACCTGGTGGCGTCGTTCCCGGTCGAGGACGCCGACCAGATCATGCTGGTCACCGACAAGGGGCAGCTGATCCGTTGCCCGGTGGCCGACATCCGCGTCGCCGGCCGCTCGACCCAGGGCGTGATCGTGTTCGATACCGCCGAGGACGAGCATGTCGTCTCGGTCGAGCACATTCCGGAGGAAGAGAACGGCGCGAACGGGAACGGCGAGTAGAGCCGTTCCCGAACGTGGTTCGTTGCATGCGGCTCGTGGTTGGGGCCACGCCAGGTTGACTGGTGCCGGATTGCTCGGGCACGCGCAGGGCTGCGCCCGAGGGTCGTTTCGGCGGGCTTCGAGACCTTGCGTCTATGTTAGAAGGGGACCCGTTCAGGGCGCCTGGGGGGCAGATAGCATCGTGAACAGAACGCTATCGCCGTCCCGTTGCGCTGTTTCGCGTGACGTCGCGTAGCCGTGCACGAGCTCCAAGCCGCCTTCGGAAACATGCCATTTCCAGCGAGTGGGCTTTTTCTGCGCACTCACTATAACCTCCAGGAGGCGAACGCGGGTTTGTTTGGCCATCTTGCCGATATGCGTCTTGGTTGGCCCGCTTGCGAGCGCGTCCAATCTGGTCGCGCAGGAGTTACTTCTTCTTCCTGGGCGGGGGAGGATTGATCTCGGCGATCTTGCGCAGGCAATCGGCTTCGGTGTCGTGCGGGCCGGTCACGAATGTTCCGCTGACTTTTGTGGAATACCAACCGGAAGTCACGCCGAGGCGCACGGACTCTTCGGTCTTGACGTGACGAGGCGAGAGATTTTGCATGAAGGTCTTTCGGTGAGTGCGTTCGAATCTGTCTCGAACGCACGGAGGAGGCTTTCAACCACCCGACTGGAACATTCGTCGGGTTCGCCTCGCGCTGGCAAGCCGCGCCAGCCGGCAAGCGTCGTCGTTCCTGCGCGCGATTGCAGCGAATAGCCAGCACTTTCTCGCGCGATGCGGGTATTTGTCCGATCAGGCAGATCGTACCTTGTATTCGACCGCATCGTCGCCATGTCGGTAGGACAATCAGGAACGTATTTCGAATGAAGCTTCGCGTCGGATTCGAAATGCACTACGAGTTCCCCCAGCCGACACCCATGATCATGGTGCTGGGCACGCATTTCACGCGCGCGTCCGATATCATCGTCCCGGACCACCTGACCACCAACCCCGCGGTGCCGATCACGCCGTATCGCGACGGGTTCGGCAATTGGTGCAGCCGTATCGTTGCGCCGGCCGGTCCGATGCGTCTGGCGGCCGATGGCGTCGTGCGCGACAGCGGTGAGCCTGATCCGGTGTTTGCTTCGGCCGGCCAGCACGCGGTCGAGGACTTGCCGGCGGACACGCTGGTCTATCTGCTTGGCAGCCGCTATTGCGAGACCGACCGGCTTTCGGAAATCGCGTGGAAGCTGTTCGAGGGCACGCCGCCGGGCTGGCCGCGGGTCCAGGCCATTTGCGACTTCGTCCATCGCCACATCGCTTTCGGCTACGAGCACGCCCGCGCCACCAAGACGGCGTGGGAGGTCTTCGACGAAGGCAAGGGCGTGTGCCGCGACTACGCACATCTGGCGATTGCCTTCTGCCGCTGCATGAACATTCCGGCGCGCTATTGCACCGGCTATCTCAGCGACATCGGCACCCCGCTGCCTTGGGCGGCTGGTGATTTCGCCGGCTGGTTCGAGGCCTATATCGGAGGCCGCTGGCAAATGTTCGATCCGCGCAACAACGTGCCGAGGATCGGCCGGGTTCTGATCGCACAGGGACGGGATGCCTCCGACGTTCCGATCACCCAGACGTTTGGGCCAAACACGCTGGTTTCGTTCAAGGTCTGGACCGACGAGGCCGCGTCATGACGGATGATCCCCAAGCCCTCAGTTCGGACGAGTTCGCCTCCCTGGTCGAGGTCGGCAAGGGCGAAGCGCAACGGGAGATTCCCCAGTTGCACGGCGAGCGGCTTGTCGGTTTCGGCTACGCAGTCAGACGGCTCGGTGAACTCGGTCTGACCGCATCCGGCGTTCGTCGTCTCGCGATCGGCAAATAGACCGTCCAGGCCTTGGATGCCGCGTCCGATTTCGGTCAATAGGCCATGCCCTGGCCGGTGGAATTCTCGAGTTCTCTACTGAGACCGGCAAGCGCATCCGGCCGTCCGATCTGCGCCATCCAGCACCACAGCTCCAGCGTGGCGGCGAGCCGGTAAAGCGCGATCGTGGCCTCCCAGTCGGGGCGGTGAAGCGCGCCATAGCCGGCGAGCAAGCCTTCACGCCGCGACGCATCCTTCGGGGTAAGATAGTACAGCGCCTTGGCGATATCCATAAAAGGATCGCCGGCGGTCGCGTTCTCGAAATCGACGATGCCGCAGAGTTGCGGCGTGCCATGCGGCGTCACCAGCACGTTGCCGGCATGGATGGTGCGGCGTCCAGACCCCGTTCGGGCCGATATAGCCGAAAATGTCGAGCGTGATGTCGTTGATCCTGCGCAGCGCGGCGCCCATCTCGGCGAAGATCGCAAACTGCTCCTCATCGCTCAGCGCCGGATCGCGCCGGCTGGGCTCGATGCCGTTGAGCTTGCTCATCAGCACGAAGCTGAGGCCGATCACTGCGCGCGTGTCGTCGGCGAGGAGAATGCGGGGGACGGGGATATCGACGTCGCGCAACAGTTCGTGGACATAGACCTCCTTCGCCATCTTCCAATGCAGCTCTGCGGATAGACCTTGAGGATGCAGCTTGGCCCGTCCGTCAGCGCGATCTCGAGGATCGTGCCGATCGCGCCGCCGCGCGGCGCGATGACGTCGCGCACGGTCGCGCCCGGCGCGGCGCGGTTGATGATCGCCAGCGCCTGGTCGATCGAGACCGACAGCCGTGGCTTCAGTTGGAGAGGCGCATCGCCTGACATTCCCTGACAGCACCCGTAGCCCGGATGGAGCGAGATGAAATCCGGGCTCTCGCAATTCGCCGCAACATTTGATATCTCACTGCCATTGCCTCTACGGTTTAGACGGCAGGTACAGTTGCATGGCACTCATAATATTATCTAACGCGGTACAGACTTATTCAATCCTGGGAAGCCCGACACTGATCGCCGCCGATGGCGGCCCTGCCTGGCAGACGACGATCTCGGCATCACCCACGCTGGTGCAGAGTTACACGATCTCGACAAACGCGATCGCCGGTGTGCTTCTCATCCCCGACCCGGAATATGTCGACCACCTCAACGAAGCCGGCGTCAACGGGGTTTACACGCTCCTCCAATACAAGCCATTCGGCTCTATCCAGGGCAGCGTCATCACGGTCGCACTCGAAGTCGGCGCATTCGCCTATTACAATAACTTGATCGCCGCGAACGTCCAATTCGTATCGACGTTGAACGCCTACATCGCGAACGGCTACAGCGTTCAGAGCACCTTCAATGCAATCGAGCCGTTGGTCAATGCGCTCCTGCAACCAAACGGACAGTCCCCGCTCGCGATCGGCTCACAACTTGCCAACGATGCAACCGAGCTGGTGAATGCAGGCTTCTCGGCGCTTGGCTCCGAGGTTCAGGCGCTGTCGCAGATCGCGACCGAATGGGACACGCCGGTGTATTTCCTGAACGGCCAGCCGGTTTCTCCGGGCGCGATCGACTTTGGCATCGTGCAGCTCGCCATCAACGGCGCGAGCTCGACCTGGGCCGTCAATGGCGCGTCCGGCGGCGTCACGGTCAGCGGCTTCACTGCCGTCAGCCGCTGGTCCGGGGATCCCTCGACAGGCGGGCACGGGTACTACAACATCCTGGACGCCGACACGGACGGATCTCTGAACGTTTCCTCCTTCGGTTTCCCGCATGCGGGGAGCATGCCGCTGGCGAGCCTGGTGTCTGGGGGAGCCGCATCCGGGAGCGCCACAATCACGCTCTACAATATCTGGGAGACCGGTAGCGGCGGAGCGAAGGTCACCGTCAACGGGGCACTCCAGCCGAACGGCGTAACGGTCGGCCTGACGGCTGCACAATTGGCGCAGGCCACTTATTTTGCGGGATCCGGTAGCGACACGTTCTGGGTCCAGTACGTCTACGGAAGCGTCACGGGCTCCTGGCAGGCCATTCAGATCACGGCCCCCGTGGATACGCCTAGTGTCGTGGGGGTCAGCAAGACCGCCACGCACAACCAAATCTTCAGCGCGGCGTCGTTGTTCAGCTACAGCGACACAGCGACTCGCTCGGCAGTGCCGCCACGGAATATGACGTTTGGAACACAGGATCCGGCGGCGGCTATTTTCAGCTGGGCGCGCTTGCGCCTTATGCAGGCGGTCAGGACATCATCATCAATGCCGGTCAGCTCTCCAGTCTGACGTACACGGCCGGCTCCGGCTCCGACACGCTGTGGGTCCGTGCGTTCGACGGCTACGTGTGGAGCTCCTGGTCGAATGCCTTCACGGTGGTCGGTCCGATCGATACCGGACCGGTGGAGGCCGTGGCGTCGATCCAGGCGGCGCACGGGCAGAGCTACGCGGCCAGCACGCTGTTCACCTACAGCGATCCGTTCGGGGTCGGCGCTACGCAGTATGATTTCTGGGACAGTGGCACCGGCGGCGGGCATTTCGTTCTGAACGGCGTGGCGCTCAACCCCAACACGGACAACATCATCACGGCCGCGCAGCTCTCGCAGCTCGTCTACCAGTCGGGCTCCGGCGCGGATACGCTTGTGGGTACGCGCCAACGACGGGACCGTGTGGGGTAGCTGGTCGGCAGCGTTTACGGTGACTGCCCCGCTTGACAGCGGTCCGGTCGAAACTGTCGCCAACCATGTGGCTGTTCATGCCCAGAACTATTCCGTGTCGTCGCTGTTCACCTACAGCGACCCGTTCGGAAGCGCCGCAGTCGCATACGATGTCTGGGACAGCGGCGTCACCGGCGGCCATTTCTCACTCAACGGCATCGGGCTTCCCGCTCGGCGCGACAACTATGTCACGGCCGCCCAACTCTCATCGCTCTCCTATCAATCCGGATCGGGCATCGACACGCTCTGGATACGGGCTAATGACGGGACCGTCTGGGGAGCCTGGTCGAACGCCTTTACCATCTCGGCTCCTGTCGATCCCGGCCCCGTCGAGATTGTGCAAAATCTGAACGCGACCCATGGGCAAAGCTACGCCGCGTCCTCGCTGTTTACCTACAGCGATCCGTTCGGAAGCGCCGCCACGCAGTATGACGTGTGGGACACCGGCGGCGGTGACGGGCATTTCGTCTTCAACGGGCAGGCACTCCAGCCCAACGGCGACAATATTTTCACTGCCGCACAGCTTCCTTACCTGACCTACCAATCGGGATCCGGAGCGGACACGCTTTGGGTGCGGGCCAATGACGGGACGGTTTGGGGCGCATGGTCCAGTGCATTCACGGTCACCGCGCCGATCGACACCGGCCCGGTCGTCGCGCCGGTCAACCCGACGGTGACATCCATTCAGGGCCAGATCTATCCCGGCTCCGTGCTCTTTACCTATTCCGACCCGTTCGGAAGTGCGGCAACACAGTATGACGTGTGGGACACCGGAGGTGGCGGCGGCGCGTTCTTCCTCAATGGGGCGGCGCTGGCACCGAACCAGGACAACTATGTATCGGCGTCTCAACTTTCGCAGCTGACCTACAAGGTCGGTTCAAGCAGCGACACGCTCTGGATTCGCGCGTTCGATGGCACGGTCTGGGGAAACTGGTCGAGCCCGTTCACGGTTGAGGATCCGCCGACCATCGCGGCCGGACAAACGCTCGATCTGCCTTCGGCGAGCGCTGCCGATCTTTCCTTTGCGTCAGACAGCGGCACGCTGAAGCTGGATGACTCCCGGAGCTTCACCGGAACGGTTGCGGGAATGACGGGCAACGACGCCATCGATTTCGCGGACATCGCGTTTTCGAAGGCGGTCGTCCCGGGCTATTCGGGCGACAGCACAGGCGGCACGCTTAGTTTGACCGATGGCACACATGCCGCGAACATCGCGCTGCTGGGCAACTACATCGCGTCAACCTTCGTCACCTCCAGCGACGGCCATGGAGGTACACTCGTGGTGAACCAGCCCGTCAGCCCCGCGATGGTGCTTGCGGCCCCGTCGCATGTTGCATGATCGTTGGCCCGCGACGGCCTAAATCGAACGAGGCTTGCTTTGCCGTCACGTAGCCCGGAATGTAACGCAGAGACATCCGGGCGACGTGAGCCGCTCGATCAAATCTCGATCTCGGTGCCGAACTCCACGACCTGACCGGTCGGCACGCCAAAGAACGCCGCCGACCGCTCGGCGTTGCGCTGCAGGAAGGCGAATAACGATTCACGCCATACCCACATGCCCGGAACGTCCTCGCGCGGGATGATGGTTTCACGGCCGATGTAGTAGGTCACGTCGGAGAGATCGATGCCGGGCAGCTTGCCCTGCCGGCAGGCGAGCTGCAGCCCTTCGTAGATCGTCGGGTACTGCATGAAGCCGTAGTGCAGGATGATCCGGGTGATGCCCGGGCTGATCTCGTTGACGTCGGCGCGTTCCTCTTCGGGAATCCGCGGCCGCTCCTCGATCTGCACGGTGACCAACAGCACGCGCTGATGCAGCACGTGATTGTGCTTGACGAACTGGGTCAGCGCGAGCGGCACCCCGTTGGGGGCCGAGGCCAGGAACACGGCGGTGCCGGGCAGGCGGGCGCTGCACTTGTTGACCGCGGTCTCGATCAGATCCTCCTCGGGCTGGCGCAGCTTGCCGCGCGCCCTTTCGACCAGCTTGACGCCGCCGCGCCAGGTCATCATCAGGAACGCCACCGCGGCCGCAAGCAGCAGCGGGAACCAGCCGCCCTCGAGCAGTTTCTCGGTGTTCGCCGCAAAGAAGATCGCGTCGATGATGAAGAAGAAGCCGTTCACGGCGATCACGATGATCGGCGAATAGCCCCAGTGGATCGCGACCAAGCGCAGCGAGCAGCGTGGTGATCGCCATCAACAGCGACACGGCGATGCCGTAGGCGCCGGCGAGTGCGTCCGAGGTGCCGAAGGCGAGCACGGCGCCGAGCGTTGCGGCCGCGAGCAGCCAGTTCACCAGCGGCACATAGATCTGTCCGATCGCATCGCTCGTGGTGTGGTGGATATGCATCCGCGGCAGGAAGCCGAGCTGGATCGACTGCTGGGTCAGCGAGAACACACCGGAGATGATGGCCTGTGAGGCGATCACGGTCGCTACCGTCGCGAGCAGGACGAGCGGGTAATGCGCCCAGCCGGGGGCGAGCTGGAAGAACGGGTTGTCGATCGAGCTTGGGTCGTTGATCAGCTCGCCGGCCTGGCCGAAATAGTTCAGCACCAGCGCGGGCAGGCAGATGGCGAACCACGCGAGCCTGATCGGAAAGCGGCCGAAATGCCCCATGTCGGCATACATCGCCTCACCGCCGGTGACGGCGAGGAACGCGGCACCGAGGATCGCGAAGCTGACGTGAAAATCCTGATGGATCAGGAAATCGAACGCATAGAACGGGCTCAGTGCGACCAGCACGCCGGGCGCCTTGACGATGCCGTGAATGCCCAGCGCCGCGAGCACGGCGAACCAGAACAGCATCACCGGGCCGAAGATCTTGCCGATGAAGCCGGTGCCCTGCTTCTGCATGAAGAACAGGCCGATCAGGATCACGACGGTGAGCGGCACCACCGCCGGCGCCAGCGAGGGCGCGTCGACCTTCAGGCCTTCGATCGCCGACAGCACGGAAATGGCCGGCGTGATCGCGCCGTCGCCATAGAGCAGGGCGGCGCCGACCAGGCCGACAACCAACAGATGCGCGCGCCAGGTGCCAGGCGCCGCGTTGCGTGCCGAGAGCAGCGCCAGTAGCGCGACGATGCCGCCTTCGCCGCGGTTGTCCGCGCGCAGGATCAGCATGGCGTATTTGACTGAAATGATGAGGATCAGCGCCCACAGGATCAGCGAGACCGTGCCCAGCACGGCAGTTTGGCTGAGTGGCCCGCCATGGGCGGCGGCCTTGGCGGCTTCCTTCAGGGCGTAGAGCGGGCTGGTGCCGATGTCGCCATAGACGACACCCAGGGCACCGAGCGTGACGGCAAACGGAATCGGGCTGGTTGGAGGATGGCCAGAAGAAACGATGGCGGGCGTACTGGTCACGGCAATCCCCCGATGGCTTGCGCCCGCCGGGTCATCCGGTCGGGCGCCTTAGACGATAGTCTGCGACGGGACGTCGCAAATTACCATTGGGTTTTGTGTGACGGCCCGAGCTTACACCGGGCTGACGAGGCATTTTCCGTTCGGATCGCGTCGGAGCGGCAAAGGTCTGGGGACGCGTAGTCCTCACATGGACGAGCGTCGAGGTGGCTTGAAAGCGCCTACGGCGTGCGGTCGGCGGTAACGAGGCGGGCTTCGCGAACCACCGTCTTGTTGCCGGCGCTGCGCAGGCACGAGGCCTCGAAATTCGGCCAGGCCTGCTGCGAGCAGTCCTTGCCGGCCGGGTGGATGTCGAGACGGTCGCTCTTGGCCAGCGGCTGCGGGGTGGAGGCCGCGACCTGCGGCGCAAAGCCCGGCAGAACAGTGAGCGCGGCGGCAATGAACGCGGCAACGGTGATAGCGGAAAGTGCCTTGATCATGACGGTCCCCATAGGATCGGGCCCCCCGGGCCCGTCGTTTCGTTGTCCAATGTCTACCGGCCGCACGTTTCCTGGTGTCTTCGCCAGGGTGGAAAATGGTTTCATCGCCGGCCGGTTTGTTTCGTCCGCCAACGGCCGACGAAACATTCACCCACGTAGACGCTGGCATCCCACAACTCGTTCACTGGACGAGTGGAGATTTATTTTGCGCGACGGGCGGAACCCGGGCGGCTTGCCGGGGAGAGCCGGGCGGGTTAGGAGGGACCATGTCCCGTATCGCGCTCTATCCCGGCTCCTTCGATCCCGTCACCAACGGCCATCTGGACGTGGTGAGACAGGCCGTCTTCCTCTGTGACCGCCTGATCGTCGCCATCGGCGTCCATCCCGGCAAGAAGCCGCTGTTCTCCACCGAGGAACGGCTGGCCATGGTCCATGAGGTGTTCGGCCCCATCGCCCAGAAGGCGGGCTGCGCCTTCGAAAGCGCGACCTATGACAACCTCACGGTCGCGGCGGCGCGCGCGGCCAAGGCCACGCTGATGATTCGTGGTCTGCGCGACGGCACCGATCTCGACTACGAGATGCAGCTGGCCGGCATGAACGAGGCGATGGCGCCCGAGGTGCATACCGTGTTCGTTCCGGCGTCGGTCGCGGTCCGCCCGATCACCGCCACACTGGTGCGCCAAATCGCCCAGATGGGCGGCGACTTTTCTGCATTCGTGCCGTCATCAGTCGCCGCTAGCCTGAAGGCCAAGTTCGCCGGCTGATACCGGCGGCCTGCCACACCCAGAACGTCAAAGGTCCGGAGTTTCCATGATCCGCATTCTTGCATTCGTTGCCGCGCTGCTCTGCGTCGTGCCTGCGGTCGCGCAGCCGCTGCCTGCCAATCTCGACAAGGCCAATGCGATCGTGATCGACACCACCAAGGGCCGCATCGTCATCAAGCTGCGCACCGACATCGCGCCCCAGCATGCCGAGCGCATCAAGCAGCTGGCGCGCGAGGGCTTCTACAACAACGTGCCATTCCATCGCGTGATGGATGGCTTCATGGCGCAGACCGGCGACGGCCAGAACTTCAACGGCACCGGCGGCTCGAAATATCCGAACCTGAAGCAGGAATTCTCGCAGGTCCCGTTCAAGCGCGGTATCGTCGGCATGGCCCGGCGCGGCGACAGCGTCGACAGCGCCAATTCGCAGTTCTTCATCATGTTCGCCGACGGATCGAGCCTCAACGGCCAGTACACCGTGGTCGGCGAGGTGGTGTCGGGCATGGACGTGGTCGACAAGCTGAAGAAGGCTCCCGCGGGCTCTCCCGGCGGCGCCGTCACCGATCCCGACAAGATGGTGAAGGTGCAGGTCGCATCCGACATCAAGTGATCGGCGATGGCGGCGCGCAGCAGACCACTTGCCTGGTTCGCCGCGCCGCTTGTGCTGTGGCTCGCGCTGGCCGGATCGGTGGCGGCCGAGCCGGAGCAACTCAATACGATCAGGGACGTTGTTCTTGCCATCCATCGCTGCTGGCGGCCGCCGCCGGCGGACAAGGCCGGCCCGATCGACATTACCGTCATTGTCAGCTTCAACCGAGAGGGCGCGATCCTCGGGCATCCCAGGATCAGCTATGAATCGCAGGAGGCGACCGACAACGACCGGATCGCATACCGGGTCGCCGTGATGGATGCGCTGCAACGCTGCACGCCGATGCCATTTACCGAGAGCCTGGGCGGCGCGGTTGCGGGCCGTCCATTCGCGATCCCGTTCAGGAACAAGAAATATCCACCCCGAAGCCAGGAGAAGCGAGCATGGCTGC
Organism: Bradyrhizobium sp. JR3.5; assembly: GCF_054057015.1. Lineage (NCBI taxonomy): Bacteria > Pseudomonadati > Pseudomonadota > Alphaproteobacteria > Hyphomicrobiales > Nitrobacteraceae > Bradyrhizobium > Bradyrhizobium sp. JR3.5. Next base: position 2,150,793 of record NZ_JBSRYV010000001.1, on the reverse strand, counting down.
TACCGAAAATACTCTGATCCTCGAAACCACCCAGGGCCCGGTCACGATCGAGATGCGCCCGGATCTCGCTCCCGGTCACGTCGCGCGGATCAAGGAGCTGGTGCGCGAAGGCTTCTACGACGGCATCGTGTTCCATCGCGTGATCGACGGCTTCATGGCGCAGACCGGCTGCCCGCAGGGCACCGGCATGGGCGGCTCCGGCAAAAAGCTGAAGGCCGAGTTCAACAAGGAGCCGCACGTCCGCGGCACCGCCTCGATGGCCCGCGCCGCCAATCCGGATTCCGGCGACAGCCAGTTCTTCATCTGCTTCGACGACGCCTCCTTCCTCAACGGCCAGTACACGGTCTGGGGCAAGGTCACCGAGGGCATGGAGAACGTCGACAAGATCAAGCGCGGCGAGCCGGTGAAGGATCCGGACAAGATCGTCAAGGCGCGCATGGCCGCCGACGCGGCTTGAGCTGAACACTTCGTCATTCCGGGGCGTGGCGAAAGCGACGTACCCGGAATGACAACGTTGAAGTTACAATCGCGCCATGCGCACCGATCTCTTTGATTTCGAACTGCCGCCCGAGAGCATCGCGCTTCGCCCCGCGAGCCCGCGCGATTCCGCGCGGATGCTGGTGGTGCATCCGGACGGCGTGCTGCGCGACGCCACGATCGCGGACCTGCCGCATTGGCTGGAGCCCGGCGATCAGATCGTCGTCAACGACACCAAGGTGATCGCAGCCCAGCTCAAGGGCCGCCGGATCGGGCGCGAGACCGAGCCGAAGATCGAGGCGACCTTGATCAAGCGGCTCGACGGCTCGCGCTGGCAGGCGCTGGTGAAGCCGGCGAAGAAGCTTGCGCCCGGCGACACCATCCGCTTCGGCAATGAGGGCAAGGTCTGCCTGCTCGGCAATCTCGATGCAGAGGTCGAGGCCAAGGGGCAGGAAGGCGAGGTGACGCTGTCATTCTCGTTCCATGGTCCGGTGCTCGACCAGGCCATCGCCGATGTCGGCGCCACGCCGCTGCCGCCCTACATCGCCTCCAAGCGCATGCCCGACGACCAGGACGTCAGCGACTACCAGACCATGTTCGCCGCCAATGAAGGCGCGGTCGCCGCGCCGACGGCGGGATTGCATTTCACGCCGGCGCTCGAGGCCACGCTGAAGAGCCGCGGCGTCGATCTGCATCGCCTGACGCTGCATGTCGGGGCAGGGACGTTCCTGCCGGTCAAAGTGGACGAAACCTCCGAGCATAGGATGCATGCCGAATGGGGATGCATCACCGCCGAGACCGCTTCTGCCCTGAATGCCGCGCGCGCAAAGGGCGGCCGGATCGTCGCGATCGGCACCACGTCCCTGCGGCTGCTGGAGAGCGCTGCCAATGCCGACGGCACCATCCAGCCGTTTGCGGCGGAAACCTCGATCTTCATCACGCCGGGCTATCGCTTCCGCGCGGTCGATATCCTGCTGACGAACTTCCACCTGCCGCGTTCAACGCTGTTCATGCTGGTCTCGGCCTTCTCCGGCCTCGAGACGATGCAGAACGCCTACGCGCACGCGATCAGCGACGGCTACCGGTTCTATTCATACGGCGATGCCTGTTTGCTGTTCCGCGCGGGCGGGTAGTTCAGCAAACTCAACTTTATCACCGTCACCCTGAGGTGGCCGCTCTTCAGCGGCCCTCGAAGGGCGACGGCCCGACTGGGGCCGTGCATCCTTCGAGACTCGCTCCGCTCGCACCTCCACGACAATGGTTACGCCATTGTGCGGGGATGACGGGTTTGGTATCGCCGCGACCTCACGCCATTGCGCGTTCGGGCAACAGCTCGGCGATCTGCACCGCGTTCAGCGCGGCGCCCTTGAGCAGCTGATCGGCCGCGACGAACATCGAGATCGAGTGCCCGCTGGGGTCGCTGAGATCCTTGCGGATGCGGCCGACCAGCACGTCATCCTGACCGGACGCATCGATCGGCATCGGGAAATAGTTCTTCGCGCGGTCGTCGACGATCTTGACGCCCGGCGCCTGCGCCATGATCGCGCGCACTTGGTCCTCGGTGATCGGCTTCTCGCATTCGAAGGTGATCGTCTCGCAATGCGCGCGCAGCACCGGCACCCGCACGCAGGTGACGCCGACGGCGATCTTCTCGTCCTCGAAGATCTTGTGGGTCTCCTTGATGACCTTGGTCTCTTCGTCGTTGTAGCCGGTCTCCGGATCGATGGCCGTGTTGTGGTTGAACAGGTTGAAGGCGTAGGGGTGTGGCATCACCTTCGGGGTGTAGACCTGTCCGTTGAGATTGGCGCGGGTGGATTCGACGAGCTCCTCCATTGCGGCTGCTCCCGCGCCGCTCGCGGCCTGGTAAGTCGAGATGATCACGCGCTTGATGCGGTTCTTCTGGTGGATCGGCCACAGCGGCACCAGCGCGGTGATGGCGGCGCAGTTCGGGTTGGCGATGATGCCCTTGTGGTCGCGGATGCGATTGGCGTTGATCTCGGGGATCACCAGCGGCACGTTCGGGTCCATCCGGAAGGCCGACGAATTGTCGACCACGACGGCGCCGCACTTCACGGCAACGGGCGCGAACTTCTTCGAGATGCCGCTGCCCGCCGAGAACAGCGCGATGTCGACGCCCTCGAAGGCGCGCTCGGTCAGCTCCTCGATCACGACCGGCTTGCCGCGGAAGCTGACGGTCTTGCCGGCCGAACGGGCGCTCGCCAGCGCCTTCAGCTTGCCGACGCGGAAGCCGCGCTTGTCCATGGTGGCGATGAATTCGGCGCCGACTGCGCCGGTGACGCCGACAATCGCGACGACGGGATCGTTACTCACTTTGTCCTCCATTCGAATTTGAGCATGACGCGGGCAACAAAAAAGCCCCGGACCTTCATCAGGCGGGGCTTCGGGTAGAGATGATGCTGTACGACCGACTACGCGCGCACGCCTCCCGAGGCCCCAGAGGGCTTGGTGGTTTTGGTCGTGCGTTTGGTCGCGGTGATCATGGTGCGGACTTATGCGGCAGAGATCGGCGTCCGTCAACGGCTTTTGGGCAAAAACTTGGCAAGGGAGAACCTGGCAGCGCTTGCGCCGCGCTCAGCGCCTGCGCGCGCCGGGCGGCTCGAGGATCACCTCTTTCAGGTCGCCGCCCGTCAGCACCACGATGATGAAATTGAGCTTGCCGCGTTCGCGCATCAAGCCGCCGCTGATCGCCTTGCCCGAGGTCGTGTGCTCGGCGACGCGCACCGCATCGGCGAGCCGATGCCGCAGCGCCCTGAGCACGACGAGATTGTCGCGGTCTTCGGCGCCGAGGGAGGCCAGCGGCGAAGGCGGCTCGCCGCCGACCACTTGGCCGGTCGAGGCGTCGATCGCATGCTGCCAGATGCGGTTCTGCTGCATGGTCTTGACCCGGTAGACTGCGGGATCCGACGCGCCGTCGAAGCTGATGTCGGCGGTGATCGAGCCTGAGTGCAGCGCCTCCGCAATCGCCATCGCCTTGCGCAGCGAGATCTGGGCGGACTGGAAGCTGTCGAGCTCGCGGCGAACCGCATGTACGTCGAGCGCGCTGTCACTGTCCTGCGGGGTGAGCGCGGCGGCAGCCGAGCTCGTGATCGCATGGGCCGGCGGCGCGAAGGGCAGCGCCAGCAGAGCGGTTGCAAGCAGCCGCGCTCCCAATGCCCAATGCCTCAGTGCGCGCAATCGTCCTGTCCTCATCGTCTAACCTGTATTGAACATGTGCACGCGCATGACCCGCGTTCGCAGAGGGGCGGGCCGAGAAAGGTGCGGCCGACCTCTGTTAGTCAGAGGTCGGCCGCCGAACGTTCAGGCGGAGCGATGGCGGCAGCTCCGTCGTGACGATCGAAGTTACAAGGTGACGCAGAACCCTTGGGGGGCGATCCGGGCTGAGCGTCTCTTTGCAACTAAACAATACGGTTTCGTTCTGTTTATTCAAGACTCATCACGGCAACGTGTAAGACGACGAAACGATCCTATAAAACGGTCAGCGCGCCGGCCGGCGACGGGCCTTGGCGGCGTCGCGCAGGCGGTCCCGCGGTCCCACGGCACCGGCGAGGAACAGCCGGATCGAGACTTCCATCCGCGTCACGGCGGCCTTCATGTCGATCAGAATCCCGAATGTCGCCATCCGGTGGGTGTGGCCGACCACCATGTTGAGGAAGGTCTCGGCCGCGATCGTCGTGTCCTCGAGGTCGAGGGCGCCATTGTCGACCAGATGGTCGAAGAAATCCGCCGTCGTCGACACCGCTTTCGACCAGCCTTCGTCGACGGCAAGCTTGGCGACCTCGGGGAAATTGATCGCCTGCGCGGTCAGGATCCGGCTGAAGGCGATGGAGTCGGCACTGCAGTTCAGCACCAGCAGCTGGCGCCCGAGCTCGATCAGCCTTTCCTCGACCGAACCATCGCAGCTATCGCCGGCCTGCGCTTCGGCCGCCGCGGCGGCGAGCGGGGCAAGCCAGCGGGCAATTTCGCGCCTGAGCACCGCGGTGAACAGGCCGCGCTTGTCTCCGTACTGTCCGTAGACGGTGGGCTTGCTGACGCGGGCCGCCTCGGCAACGGCGTCGATCGACGTCGCATCGAAGCCGCGCTCGAGGAACAGGCGCGTGGCGACCTCGATCAGCCGCTGGTCGCGCTCGATCGCAGCATCCCGGGTCGGCCGGCCGCCACGTGACTTGATCACGCCGCGCTTGGCCACCTTGGCCTTGGTTGCCGTCAATCCCATTGCCCATTCATCTCGTTTGCGTTCGGACGGGTCTGTCCGGTCTATAACCCGCGCGATGCGGATTCGTCCATTCGGTGGTACCCGGGGGCTGGCCCGCTCAGGGCGGCGTCGCGGTCCAGGCCTGCCCCGCGGCGGCCTTCTCGTAGCCGTGCTGGTAGAGCGCGCGCATATAGGCGGTGTCGAAGCCCTGGGTTTCCGGCGCCGGATAGTCGCGCTCGATGTAGGACAGATGGAAGCCCAGCCGGTTGCGCCGGGCGAAATCATAGGTCGAGAGAATGACCGAGCGCGTCTGCGCCTGGGTGATTGCGGAAATGCTGCGTGAGGCGACGTCGATCGTCGAGTTCGACACCAGCTCGAAGTTGCCCTCGAGCTTCTTGTTGACGAGGATGTAGATGTTCATGCGGCCATCGGCGGGCCAGGCGCGTTCGCGAAACAGCAGTGCGTCCGGCAGCGTCAGGACCGGCGCAGTCACGCCGCCGTCGACATGCATCTCCTGGAAGCGGCGGCCCTGACCCTCGGCGTCGATCATGATCGGCGGAAATACCAGCGGGATGCTGGCGGAGGCCGCCATCACGTCGCGAAACAGCTGTAGCGCCTCGGGCGTTCCGACGGCGGCGATCCGTCCCATGTCCCAGATCACCGTGCGCTGGGTGTCGAGATCGGTGGTGACGATCAGGAGCTTTCGGCCCTTGGCGTTTTCGCGCGCCACCTCGCTCAGGACGTCCTGGCCGACGTAACGCGCCACCAGCTCGCGGAGCCGCTTGTTGCCGAACAGGCCGGAGCCGAACAGCACCCGCATCAGGCTCGGGTCCTGCAGCAGGCTTTCGGCGATCCCTGACGTGTAGACCTCCCTCAGCGTATCGTCGTAGCGCGGGCCGAGGAATGCAAAGGGCGCGATCAGTCCGCCGGTGCTGACACCGGAGACGACCGAGAAGCTCGGGCGGTTGCCGGCCGCGGTCCAGCCATTGAGGACGCCGACGCCAAAGGCGCCGTCGGCGCCGCCGCCGGAGAGGGCGAGATAGGTCTTGATCGGGGCGCGGTCGCTCTTCTCGAGCCGGAATTTGGACGCCGGCTCGTCGGCGTAGCGGCGCAGCCCGTCGAGATCGAGCACCCGCGAATTGGCGGCGTCAGCAGCCGTGTAAGGCATCCGCGGCAGCGAGCTGCAGGCCGCCAGCGCGAAGGCGAGCCCGCACAGCAGCACCGCATGCCGGATCGCATGAGCGGTTGTCATCCGATCGCGGACGCCGTCAGGCCGGGCGCTGCAGGGTGGGAACATCTCGGCCAGTCAGGTTTCACGCGGATTGCAGTCGCGGCGGGGAACGATCCGCCGCCTCATTCTCGACATAAAACGATACGGTTTCGTTTTGTTTAACGGAACGACCGTTCCGGGGCAAGCATCCGCCCGGCCGCTGCCGTTCACGAAGTCGCGTGGAGGCCGTTACCCGACGGGTTGATCGGGCACCGGCGACACGCAATAAGCAGCCGCATGAATCTTCCCAATCATTTCGAACTGCTGGCCACTGATGGCGCCGCCCGCACCGGGCGCCTGACCACGCCGCATGGCGTCGTCCGGACGCCCGCATTCATGCCGGTCGGTACCGCCGGGGCGATGAAGGGCATGCATTGGCGCGAGGTGCGCGATGCCGGTGCCGATATCGTGCTCGGCAACACCTATCACCTGATGCTGCGGCCGGGCGCCGAGCGGATCGCGGGGCTTGGCGGCCTGCAGCGCTTTACCGGCTGGGGCGGGCCGATGCTGACGGATTCCGGCGGCTTCCAGGTGATGTCGCTCTCGGAGCTGCGCAAGGTGACCGAGAAGGCCGTGACCTTCCGCTCGCATATCGACGGCGCCAAGGTCGAGCTGTCGCCGGAGCGCTCGATCGAGGTGCAGCGGCTGCTCGGCTCCGATATCGCGATGCAGATGGACGAGTGCGTGCGGCTGCCGGCCGAGCGCGCCGACATCGAGCGCGCGATGCAGCTGTCGCTGCGCTGGGCCGAGCGCTCCAAGCGTGCCTTCGAGAGCGCACCGGACGGTTACATGCTGTTCGGCATCGTCCAGGGCGGCGACATCCCCGATCTCCGCCACGCCAGCGCGCGCGGCCTGACGGAAATCGGCTTTCACGGCTACGCGATCGGCGGGCTGGCGGTCGGCGAGCCGCAGGCGGTGATGCTGTCGATGATCGAGGAGACCGCGCCGGCGGTGCCGTCCGATCGGCCGCGCTATCTGATGGGCGTCGGCACGCCGGAGGACATTCTGGAGGCGGTGGCGCGTGGCGTCGACATGTTCGACTGTGTGATGCCGACCCGGAACGGGCGGCATGGCATGGCGTTCACCCGGTTCGGGCAGATCAACCTGCGCAACGCCCGGCACATCGACGATCCGCGTCCGCTCGATGAAGAGAGCACGTGGCCGGGAGCGCGCAACACTTCGCGCGCCTATCTGCACCATCTGGTGCGTGCCGGCGAAACCCTTGGGGCAATGCTGCTGTCCGAAATCAACGTCGCCTATTACCAGGAGCTGATGCAGGGCATCCGCGACGCGGTGGCAAGCGGCACCTTCGAGGATTTTAAAACGAAAACGCGCGCCGGTTGGGCGCGCGGTGACATCGCTCCGAGGTGAGCTGTGTGATCAGTTGCACACGATCGGTTTCACCGTGTGCTTGGTCACGAACCCGTAACCGCAATTGTCGCAGGTCCAGAGATAGCTGATCAAATTGTCGAACAGGTAGGCGGACGCTTCGGCCGCCACCATGGAGTCAGCACACACCGGACAGGTCGGCAAATCGCTGCCGCGCGGATCGGGCCTGGACGTTACGGTCGACAGAGCTTCAGCAAGTGCCGGCATGCGCGCCTCCCTTTGCGTTCTGAGCTGCACCTGACGAAAGTATATAGACGCACTTGTTTGACCTTGTCGCAACACAAATGCGTAGGTTTTACGTTATTTGCGTAGGTTCTTATTTTGCGATGCAACGAATTGGCGCCTCGGCGGTTTCTCACTTGCGCGTCATGATGCGCTGCTTCTAATGAGAGAAGACCGCATATTTCCAGCATATCCCGCAACAGGAGCCGCTTGATGGACGCGCCGTCGACAACGAGTGCAGTGCAACCCGGACGCGGCCGCGTCTTTGACTCCATCGTCGATGCGATCGGCTCGACGCCGATCGTGCGGCTGCGCAGACTGCCGCAGGCAAGCGGCGTCAACGCGACGATCCTCGCCAAGCTGGAATACTTCAATCCGGCGGCCAGCGTGAAGGACCGCATCGGTGCGGCGATGATCGTGGCGATGGAGAAGGCCGGCATCATCAACGCCGACACCGTGCTGATCGAGCCGACCTCGGGCAATACCGGGATTGCGCTGGCCTACGTCGCGGCGTCGCGCGGCTATCGGCTGAAGCTCGTGATGCCGGAGTCGATGTCGATCGAGCGGCGGCGAATGCTCGCCTTTCTCGGTGCAGAGATCGTGCTGACCCCGGCGGCGCAGGGCATGAAGGGCTCGATCGCGACCGCGGAAGAACTCGTGCGCACGACCCCCAACGCCGTCATGCCGCAGCAGTTCAAGAACCTCGCCAACCCCGAAATCCATCGCCGCACCACGGCGGAGGAGATCTGGAACGACACCGGCGGCAACATCGATTATTTCGTCGCCGGCGTCGGCACCGGCGGCACCATCACCGGCGTCGGGCAGGTGCTGAAGCCGCGCAAGCCGTCATTGCGGGTTGTCGCGGTGGAGCCGGAGGAGAGCCCGGTGCTGTCGGGCGGCCAGCATACGCCGCACAAGATCCAGGGCATCGGCGCAGGCTTCATCCCTGACATCCTCGACCGCTCGGTGATCGACGAGATCGTCAAGATCAACAGCGCCACCGCGATCGAGACCGCGCGCGCGCTGGCGCGCAACGAAGGCATCCCCGGCGGCATCTCGTCGGGGGCAGCGATCGCGGCCGCCTTGCAGATCGGCAAGCGGCCGGAGGCTGCGGGCAAGACCATCCTGGCGATTGTGCCGTCATTCTCGGAGCGCTATCTCTCGACGGTGCTGTTTGAAGGAATCTAGGACATGGCCGACCAGCCGAGACGACCGCGAACCCTGAACGATGCCCGTAGCGAAGCCGAGGCGGCGTTCAAGCGGGCCACCACCAAGGTCGCGGATGCGCTGCCAAAGACTGCGGCCGTCCCGGTCCCCGGCGTCCGGGAGCAGGTCACGCTGCGGATCGATCAGGACGTGCTGGCATATTTCCAGGAGGGCGGCCCTGGCTGGCAGGACCGCATCAACGCGGCGCTGCGCAAGGCCGCGGGGAAGTAGCACGCTTTCGAAGCAGGGAAGCCCGGCATGATCCCCGGGCTTCGCGGTCGAGCCGCAGCGGTATAGCGCTGCGCCGCCGTCATCTTGCGCGCGCCGACACCTTTGCAGCGGGCTTCAGGTTCAGGAGGTTGCCGGCCAGGATCATGGCGGCGCCAAGCACCGTATAGGCGTCGAGCTGCTCGGCATAAATCAGCCACCCGACGATCGCGGTCAGCGGGACCCGGACGAAATCCATCGGGATCACGACGGTCGCGTCAGCGTGGAGCAGGGCGCGCGCCATGCAGTAATGCGAAAAGGTGCCGCAGAATGCGATCACGGCAAGCCAGCCCCAGGTGGAGAGCGGCGGCCAGGTCCAGACATAGAGCGCAGGCCCGATGCTGGCGAGCGACTGCACCACCAGCATCCAGAAGATGATCGTCAGCGCCTGCTCGGTCCGCGTCAGCGATTTGACCACGGCGATCGAGATCCCGAATCCCATGGCCGCGGCGAGCGCGATCAGTTGGCCCGGATTGATCGCACCGGTCGCCGGCCGCACGATCACGATGACGCCGATGAGGCCAAGCACGATCGCGACGATCTTCCAGGATGTCATCCGTTCGCCCAGGAAGCCCGCCGCGAGGATCGCGGTCCAGATCGGCATGGTGAACTCGATCGCGACCACTTGGCCGATCGGGATCAGTGTCAGCGCATAGAACCAGCCAAGCTGCGCGCAGAAATGGATCAGGTTGCGCGCGATGTGCAGGTGCACGCGCGCGGTCTTCACGATCGCAAACCCGCCATGGATGTGGACCAGCGGATACAGCATCACGAAGCCGAGCACGCCGCGCACGGCCATCAGCTGGAAGACGTTGACCTCGCGCGTCGCCTCGCGGCCGGCCACCGCCACGATCAGCATCAGCGCGAGCCAACCGGACATCCAAAGTGCTGCGCGGGTCTTTGAGGGCGTGCGATCCATGATCGGAATGAGATGAGGTGGGATTCCCGGTATCGGCGAGCTGGTATGAATTTGCAACGCGCAATTCTGCCGATGCGTGGTGCGTCAACCACGTGATCTCTGCTAAGCAGAGCGCGAATAATCACATCAGGAGGATCTGCTCATGCGTGTCTTGCAACCGGCCGAATGGTCGAAACCCCGCGGATTCTCGCACGGTGTCGCGTTCGACGCGCCCGGCAAATGGATCGTGCTGGCGGGGCAGACCGGCGGCGATGAGAAGGGCGAGTACGCGCCCGAGATGGCTGCCCAGGTCGGCACGGCTCTGAAGCGCATCATCAAGCTGTTGAACGAAGCCGGCGCCGGTCCCGAGCACATCGTCCGCCTGACCTGGTATCTGACCAGCCGCAGCGAATACGAGGCCGCGGGCGCCGGTATCGGCGCGGCGTGGAAGGAGACGCTCGGACGCAATTTCCCGCCGTCCACGCTGCTCTATATCGACGGGCTGGTCGATCAACGCGCCAAGGTCGAGATCGAGGTCACCGCGTTCGTGCCTGCCGCATAGAACCGTCGAGACGCGCGCGCGGTGGTTGCCGCGCAGCCAGCAAAAAGCCCTCGGGGATGACCCGAGGGCTTTTCTCGTCGGCGTATCGATTGGTTACCTCGACAGCGTGATATTGGCGCCGCGGAACTGGCTGTCGGCCCTGATCGTGACGGACTGCTTGTTGCCGGCGGTGCGCATCGCGATGTCGGCATTGAAGCCGGGCGCGCTGGCAACGATCTGGAAGTTGCCGCCGCCGCCGCGACCTCGCAGATCACCATTGACGTTGCGGCTGGACTCGCTCCAGGAGCCCGTGACCGCATTACCCTCGGCCTGCACATCGGCCGCCAGGTTGAACTTGTAGGCGTCGCTGGCGCAGGTGAGGCCCATAGTCATCCGGGGCCCGCCGACGTGGTAGGTCGCACGGCAGCGGATGCGCTCGCTGGAACCGTCATCCAGGGTGACCGTGCCGGCGCCCGACCAGGTGCCAGCCATGCCGGCGAACGGGCTGGACTGGGCATGGCTCGCGGTGCTTGCCAATGCGGTCACGAAAAATGCGGCGGCTGCAAATGCTGGCCGCCGCGCGATGGCGAAGAAACTCGATCCGCTGGTGATCTTACTGACGGGATGCTTCCCATCGGCCGCTACACGGTACGCCAGCTGATGCCCCATTCCACTTCCCCGATCCGGAGTTGCCACTGAGTTGTCCGTTCGCATATGCACCATTGATCGAGACTCGCACAAGGCCCCCGCTGCCCACGGTTCCGGAGATCCCCGCACCCTGCGCTGAGATCTTTCCGTCGACGACATTCACCGTTGAACTGGACGACGGCTCGCAGCTGCCGGTCTTGGTGACCACAGTGACGCTCCAGAGGCCATCATAGGGCTGCTGGGCGGACACGGGAGCAGCGGTGAGGGCAACAGCCGAAGCGACCGAGGTGACCAAAATCAGGTCGCGAATGCGGATCGAACGCATGAATCAAATCCCTGTAATTTCGTGTGATGACGCGGCTTATCCTGTCACAATGTGTTCAAAATTTGCTGCGTCGCGGGAGCCCCCGAATGTTCCTGTGAACTCAAACACATCATAGTGAATCTGGTTCCGGGGCAGGAACGAAGGATCTGTTCCGTCGCTTGATTGCATCGGGTATTTAGATACCAAGGTTGCGGATTTGCGGATTAGTGTTTGCCGGGGCTGAGGTTAGGCGCCCTGGTCGCAAACTGCTCATCCTGGGGCTTGGCCGGCAGCGTCTTGAAGGCCTTCGCGTAGTCGATGACCTCCCCGAGCAGGCGCAGGCCAAGCGGTGCCAGCGCACGCTCCCACAATTCGCGTGCGGTCTCGCCCTTTTTGACGAACACCCAGTCCTGGGCGGCGATGGCGCCGGCGTCCATGCGGTCGGCGAGGTGATAGATGCTGCCGCCGGCGATCGGATCGCCTTCCTTGATGGTCCATTCCACCGCCGCGATGCCGCGGTGGCGGGGCAGCAGCGACGGGTGGTAGCCGACGCCACCAAACTTGGCCACGGCAAGGGCCTCCTTGCTGACCCGGGCGTGGCTGTGGGCCGTGACGATCAGGTCGGTGCCCGGCGCGATCTCGGCGGCCGTCACCAGCTTGGGATCGGCCTGGACCACGACCTCGATGCCGGCTGCGCGGGCGGCGGCTGCCAGCCGGTCCTCGCCGTCATGGACGACCGCCCGGGCAATCTCGACGGCGTGCTCGCGCAGCATGTTCAAGGTCGTCACGCCGAAATGGCGGGAACCGACGAGGGTAAGGCGCATGGGATCAATTCCGTGGGGGTTACGCGGGATTTGGTTGGGCGGCCGCCATGCCGATAGCACACCGCGGCCGCCTGTTTTGTTGTCCTGCCCGTTATCAACAGGTCGACCGGCTGGCAACCTCAGGCCGTCGGCTGCTTGCTCGCCAGCACCTTGTCGATACGCCGGCCGTCGAGATCGACGATCTCGAAGTCCCAACCCTGCGCATTGATTTTCGCACCGACATCGGGGATCGCGCCAAACGCATGCAGCAGGAAGCCGGCGGCGGTCTGCGGGTAGGGCCGCGGCGAGGGCAGTGCGATGCCGAGCAGTTCGCTGAATTCGAGCGCCGGCATCCAGCCCGAGATCAAATAGGAGCCGTCGTCGTCGCGCCTGACATAGGCGGGCTCGGCCGGGCCTTCCTCGGTATGGAAGGCGCCGACGATGGCCTCGAGGATGTCGGCGCTGGTCACGACGCCCTGGAAGGTGCCGTATTCGTCGTGCACGAGGCCGATATGCACCGCGGAGTCGCGCAGGATCGCGACCACGTCGCGGGCGTCGACGGTCTCCGGAATGATCGGCGCATCGCGCGTCAGCGCGCGGATCTCGGGCGTCCGGCCGGCGAGGTAGACGTCGAGCACGTCCTTGGCCTGCACGATGCCGAGCGCATGATCGCGGTTGCCGTCGAACACCACGCAGCGCGAATGACTGCTCTTTTGCAGCGCCGACAGGATCTCGGCCGTGGGGGCGGCGAGGTCGATCAGGCTGACCTCGTGGCGCGGCGTCATGACGGCGCCGACCGGCAGATCGCCAAGCCGCATCACGCCGGCGATCATCTCCTTTTCGCCGGGCTCCAGCACGCCGGCGTTTTCGGCTTCCACCACCAGCGTCTTGATCTCGTCTTCGCTGACGCGGTCCTGCGCATCTTCACGATGGCCGAGCAGCCACAGCAGCGACTTGCCGGAGCGGTCGAGCAGCCACACCACCGGCAGCGACAATTTTGCCATCACCGTCATCGCCGGCGCGGCCCGCACCGCGATCGCCTCGGGATCGCGCAGCGCGATCTGCTTCGGCACCAGCTCGCCGACGATCAGCGAGGCATAGGTGATCACGCCGACCACGATGCCGACACCGGCAGCGTCGGCGACGTTGGCCGGCACGCCAAGCTCGAACAGCCATTGCGAGAGGCGCTGGCCCAGCGTCGCGCCCGAGAAGGCGCCCGACAGCACGCCGATCAGCGTGATGCCGATCTGCACTGTGGAGAGGAATTTTCCGGGATCGGAGGCCAGCGCAAGCGCGCGGCGCGAGCCGCTGACGCCGCGTTCGACCAGCGCGGCGAGGCGCGCCGGACGGGAGGAGACGATCGCGAGCTCCGACATCGACAACAGACCGTTGACGACGATCAAGACCGCCACGATCGCAAGTTCCAGATATAACACGGGAGTCCCTGAGGTTTGGCGGCATGGGCCGCTCTGCGACGCCCAATATAGGCATACCGGGGCCGTTTTGCTGTGCCTTGTCGGGCACCCCTGCACAAGCAGAGGGTGCGTGTGGCGCGCATGCAGCAGGAGATCTCGGCATTTTGGCGCGCTGGCGCTCGTGACACCGGCACGTTTTCTTCACGCGGGCCGCAATCCGCTGCGCTGGAAAACGCTCCTAGGCGAGTATCCGCAGCTCAGGTCGGACGAACGTCTTGCCCGATGCAGAAGGCTGGCTCAGCATCCGTTTGGAAGCGGCTTGCAGCTGCACGCGCAAATCGGCGTTGCATTGCTTCATCTGGTTGCGCAGTTCGCGTCGGGAGAAGGCGGTGAGCGAGGGGTCCGCAAGCTGTTGCCAAGCGGTGCGGAGCCATTCCTGCAGCTCGCGAATGTTCTGATCCAAAATCTTCTGATCCAGGACGCTGGGCTGGGTCATGCAGCCAAATCCTACGAAGTGATCAGTTGCAAAGTAACGCTGATTCGCGTCGCTTCACCTAGCGCTATGTTGCGCAGGCGTGTGTTCGGCAGGGGAGATCGGATACGGCATGCGCGCCGGTGCCCGGCTCAGCGCGCCTTGCCGGGGCCGGTGCGCAGCAAATCCAGCGCGATCGGCAGCGCAAGGAACAGCGCGGCTATCATCGAAAGATGACGCGTTTGCGTGGCGGTCAGGCCGAGATCGTGTTGGGCGAGATAGGCGAGCATGATCGCTGTGTAGGCGGCGACGCAGATCGCGACGGCGATGCTCCCGAAATCGGTCTTGCTGTCGGTTTCATAGTTCAAGGCGGCACCACTTCGTTGCGGGAGTGGTGTAGCGCGGCTCACCTGCACCGACTATGAGCTGGATCACGGGCGCGAGACGGACGATCGGCTTCGCTCGTCGCGGCGATCGATCAGGCTGGCTCGCGGCACGAAGCCTAGCGAGGGGTCCTGCGTTCCGGCTGGCTTTCCTGCGGAAGCTTGACCGGGATGTGGGGCGATGTGCTCACCACACGCGGGCTGCCGTCGGAATGGGTCTGGCCGTTGAGCAATGTCTCGAGCACCAAAAAGAACTTTTCAGAAAGCATGGGCGTAGCCCTCGTCGTCTAATGTCCTTATGTCGCGGCGCCCGGCGGAAAATTCGATCAACTAATAGGGAGGCGCGCCGCAATGGCGATGCTGCAGCGCGGGGGCTTCCCTGTGCAATCCGGGAGATTACCGGCGCCGAAGCCTTCAGATTGCGCGCCGATGGTTGCCAAATTCCTAACGGCGGCCGGCGCAGCCCGTGATTGCGTCACACCGTTCCTTCAAGGATCGGCGTTAACAAGAGCGGCATGGATCGGGACCAAGACATCGACGAGGGATTTGGGTCGGCGCTGCGCCGCAGCTACGGCCGGTTCGCCTGGTGGATCGTACGGCTCAACCGCGTGCTCGAGCCGTCGCGCGCGGGCGAGCCGCCGCGCACCCAATTGCCACCGCGCCCCGCCGTCCCGCCACGGCGATCTATCCCGCCGCGCCCGGAATAGACCTCGCCAGAATACCGCCGTGTCCTGTATCGGCCGTTCGGCCGGACTGCTATGCATGCGCCATCCGCGGACCCTAAGGGGGTTCGCCGTTTTTGACGATGCGGCCGCGCGGCGGCGCAAGCGACGAGAAGGGACAGACACAATGATCGAGACGGTTGGCATCATCGGCGCCGGAACCATGGGCAACGGTATCGCGCAAATCTGCGCGGCGGCAGGGCTTGCCGTAACCATGGTGGATATCTCGGACGCGGCGGTACAACGCGGCCTGAAGACGGTCGGGTCCAGTCTCGACCGCCTGGTCTCCAAGGAGAAGATGACGGCGGCCGATCGCGATGCGACCCTCGCGCGGATCAACGCGACCACCGACAAGTCCAAGCTTGCCGCCTGCGATCTCGTGATCGAAGCGGCCACCGAGAACGAGGAGCTGAAGGTCAAGATCCTCAGGGATCTCTGCGCCGGGCTGAAGCCGAGCGCGCTGGTCGCGACCAACACCTCGTCGATCTCGATCACCCGCCTTGCGGCCTCGACCGATCGTCCCGACCGCTTCATCGGGATGCACTTCTTCAATCCGGTCCCGGTGATGGCGCTGCTCGAACTGATCCGCGGCCTGCAGACCTCGGACGACACGGTCGCCAAGGCCGAAGCATTTGCCAAGCGTGTCGGCAAGGTCGCGATCACCGCGAAGAACAGCCCGGGCTTTGCGGTGAACCGCATCCTGTGCCCGATGATCAACGAGGCGATCTTCGCGCTGCAGGAAGGCATTGCGACCGCGGAAGAGATCGATGCCGGCATGAAGCTCGGCTGCAACCATCCGATCGGCCCGCTCGCGCTTGCCGACCTGATCGGGCTCGACACCATGCTGTCGGTGATGGAGGTGTTCTACACCGGCTTCAACGATCCCAAATACCGGCCGGCGCCGCTGCTGAAGGAGATGGTCGATGCCGGCCATCTCGGCCGCAAGACCGGGCAGGGGTTCTACAGCTACAGCAAGTGAAATCTGCGCGCGCCTGACCCCCGTAGTCATCCGGGATGGATCGCGCGGGCAAGCTCGCGTAACCACAACGCCTGATCCGCCACTGAGGCGGGGGACATCAGACACGAGGCCCGGGCTCCTAGGCACACCGGGCCTCGTGTTTTTTGTGTGGTCCCGCGCCCATCCGGATCGCCCTGGCTTCCGATGCGCTCCCTCGCGCTCGGGTCACACCTTCTTGAGGCGGTGAGCGGAAACCTCGCAGATCTTCCCGGCGTACCTAAATCAACGGCTGGGTGCCGATCGAGAAGGAAGCAGGATCATGCGCAGGTCGAATTGGGCAATTCTGGCGTTCGCGGCGCTCGGAACGAGCTGGATTGTCGGCTCCGCACAGCCGGCGGCGGCCGATCCCTACGATTATCCCTGGTGCATCCAGGGCAGGGATGAGGGATACCCCGGTTATTGCGGCTATCAGACCTACGAGCAGTGCCAGGCGTCGGCGTCAGGCCGCGATGCCTATTGCGGCATCAATCCCCGTGTTGCGTTCAGCCAGCAGCGGATATCGCCGCGGCGGATACGATAAACGCCGCGAGCATGTCGGCCGGGCGGCCATCAGGCATGATGGTTGCATTGCCGATGGTCGGAGAATTCACCCTGCGTTGGAGAGCACATGGGCGAGATCATCAGGTTCATGTCGAAGTCTGAACGCGAGCGTGCGCGTCTGATTCGCGAGGCCCGGGCCAACTACGAGCGCATCTTTCCATCGGCCGATTCGGTTGATGTGCAAGGCGCCGCGGTCGAGGGCGACGGCAGCGAGGCGTCGTCGAAGCCGTAACCACAGGTATTGCGCTCGAGAGGATGCGGACGCTGCGATGTGGAAACGGAACTGGCGGCAGCTGTGGCAGCCGTTGTGGCGGACCTTTTGGCAGACTTGGACGATCGACAAGCCGGCCGCGCTTGGCGACTGGCTCTGGCAGGTCCTGGTCGTTGAGCTCGCGGCCTTGCTGGATCGGCTGACATTGCGGAAGCTGATCGCGCTGATCCCGGTCGTCATCGTGATCGGTGCCTATCTGCACCGGATTCCGCTTCCTCCCGAATTGATGCTGGTCGGCGATGTGCTGGCCTATATCGACGTCTTCTCCATGATCTTCCTGATCGGCTTGTTCACGCGCGTGGCGACTGTGATGACCGTGGTCAGACAGGCCATCGAGCTCGCTCAAAGCCTCGCGCGGCGTGTGCCGATGGCGCTACGCCGGTTTGACGCGCGTCATCGTCGCGCCAAGGACAGCCCGCGCCGCAGGCGTCTCACCGGTGCAAGGACCGACGATGATGATCCCGCTGTCGTCGCGGGGCTGGCGTGGGCTTAGATCGAGGCGATGCGGCGGTGAAGAACGCAATTGCGCCAGCTATCGCGGCTGTCGGGCCTGCTGGTCGCTGTCGTCGGCCGCGGGCCGGGCAGGGCTACTCGCGGAAGAGCCGTCCTGAGAGCCGTCCTGGCCACGCCGGTGCGAGCTGGAGAGATCGGTTGCGCCCTGCCGGGAGCGATGAAATGCGATCCCCATCTGGAAACTCCAGACACCGAACAACATCGCGCCGGCCACACAGGCGGCCACAAAGGCCCAATCGCGTTTCTTCATCGGGTTCAACAATGCCAACTCAAGGACACGCCGGCCACGGGCCTGCGCCAACCACGCCACCAAATGCCTCGCCACCGAAATCCGCGCGAAGATGCCCCAACACCGCGGTCAAGACGTTGCTGCGTCCCAAACAAGACTCACGCATACTGAAACGATCGGGCGGGCTTGTCGATCCGCGCAGCGCGCACCGCACTGGTCACGGAGCAGTGATTATCAAATCACGCTTCCAGCAACACTCCGACCAGATCATCCCGCGTCCGCAACAATCTTGCCAAACTTTCACTAGGCCGTTGGCGCACTGAGTTCGAAGATGCAGATGAAATCGGACGAATCGCAATGACCGAACTTGAGGAGCTTCGCTACTTCGAGCACCAGTGCCTGGAGATGGCCAAGCAGTCCACGCTGCCGGATGCTCGACGCGCGCTCCAGATCCTGGCACGCAACTACGCCACGGCGGCCGAAATCCTCGAACGGCGCGCACAATCCGCCAACACGGCGCTGGCCCAACTGTTTCGATGCTTGAGGCTGTGATCCGATTGAGAGGCTGACAAGGGCGTGGTGCGACCGCCTATGCGAAGCAGCCGGCTTGCTCGGCCACGGCGGCGGTGAGGTTGGTAAGGGCGCCGGCTTCGGGACGACCGTGGTCCCGCCATTGTCGCCAACATCTCGCGCTTGAACACGCAGGACGAGGCTGCCATCAGAAGCTCCGTCTAGGGCGCGGAGCCGTCGGCAGTCCAAGAGGTGTTGCGATGTTCGCGCTGACTTTTCTGGGAACGTCGGCAAGCGTGCCGTCGCCCGAACGAAACCACCCTGGCATTCTCGTCGAGGCAGTCGGCAGTCGTATCTTGGTCGATTGCGGCGAGGGAACGCAGCGTCAGCTGCTGCGGAGCGGCGCCGGCTTTCGAAGGCTTGATCACCTCCTGCTGACGCATGGGCATTTCGATCATGTGCTCGGCATTCCCGGGCTGTTTTCGACCCTGCGGTTGCGGCAAAGTTCGGATGCGATGACAATTCATGGCGGGCCCGGCACGCTCGATGTCGTCGTCCGCATGCTGGCAGGGCTTTGGGGCGAAGGCCGAGCGCCGATCCCACTTGACCTCGCGCCATTGGCCGAGGGACGAGTCCTCGACGCAGGCGAATTCACCATCGACTGTTTTCCGGTCCGGCACCGGGACACGGACAGTTTCGCCTTCTCGTTTCAAAGCGCGATCCGCCGGCATCTCCTCCCGGACCGGCTGCTAGCGCTGCGCGTTCCTGATGGGCCCGTTCGCAGGGAGCTCGCGGAGGGAAGGCAGGTGAGGTTGGACGACGGCCGGACCATCGATCCGGAGCAGGTGCTTGGTCCCGCCCAGGGACGAAGGAAGCTCGTCATTGTCGGCGATACCGAAACCACCGAGGGGCTGGACGACCACGTTAGAGACGCCGACGTGTTGGTGATCGAAGCGACGTTTCTCGCGCGCGACGCGGCCACCGCGCACGAGTACGGGCATTTGACGGCCACCGAAGCAGCCGCGCTTGCGGCGCGGAGCGCGGTCAAGCAGCTCGTCCTCACGCACATCTCGGGCCGCTACCCGGACGAGGACATTCTGGTGGAGGCGACGGGGACCTTCCCGAATAGCCGGCTAGCCAACGACTTCGACCGCATCACGATCTGAGCGCTGCCAGCCTCTACGATCTCGGTGATTGGAACGCGTCGAGGTTCCCTCGACTTCGCACCGCGGATCACATCGAACTCACCATGATGGTGAACACGCGTTCAGGAAAGTTCCGAACGTGTTCCTGCAACATGTGCGGACGCCGGCCGTTAGCCCTGGTACTGGAAAGGAGGATGTCATGACGAAGCTTACTTACGCTCTTGCCGCAGCGGCGGCCCTCTCGATAGCGGCACCGACCATTGCCAGCGCGCAGGGTGTCGGCGTCTATTTCGGTAGCAGCCCCGGCTATTACAGCTATCGGTATGACGGTCCGCGCGTATACCGGGAGCACGATCGCGGCTGGCACCACGGCTGGTACCATCACCGCGATTACTACCGCGACCGTGGCATCGTGATCCGTGGTCGTGACTGGGACGACGACTAAACGGGAGCGGGACGCACCGCGCGTAACCAAAGAGGACCTCGCTTCGGCGGGGCCCTCCTTTGCCGGCTTTGTCGGCGAGCTCCACGGAGGGATGCCGCCGCACGAACAACGTTTCATTAACGCGACTCATCCACGCTCATGTTGGGCCGTCTGGATGGGCCGCTACGCCGAAGGCCGCCACGACAAGCTCCGTGGTGGCCTTTTGCGTTCCGAGAGTGCTGAGGGAGACGACCGATGGACTACGGCGCCTTCACCGACGCCAGCTTGAGGATGATGTACGAAGCCGTCCGCGGCGCGCTCAAGGCCGACGATGATTTCGAGGCACACGGCGAAGAGCCAAAATTCCGGGTGCGCGCCACACCCGAGTGGAAACGCCACGCCGGCAGCCTCGAGGCCGAGATGCTGAAGCGAGGGCTGCAGCTCGACATCATCGACTGGACGAGCGGCCAGGGCGAGCTGCCGCTGACGGTGGGACCGTGAGCGGGTAGCGGTGACGGTATCTGTGATCGGCTTGGGAAGTGAGGGCACGGCTGCAACTTCGGCTCCGTCAGCTTGAACAGCGTGAAATTCGGTCGACACTGAGCTAGTCGCAGCTGCGGGAGCATCCAGACTGTTGCGGGTCGCGGGGGCACTGAGAAATCAATCCCCAGACTATCCCTTGGGAATGGGTTTCCCTCCCGCAGGGCCTATTGGCTTGGGACCGGCCAAGGGCGGAGGGCTTATGGATGGAAATGGGATCTGATCTGCTTCGTTGGTTGAATTTTCCGGTCGCTTCTTGGGTCGAATCTCATCGTCCAATGATGGGCAAATCTTCTCCCAGCCTGGACCATATGTCGTTTCTAGAAAATCAATCTGGTCTGTCTCGAAGGTCTGAACAATCCGCTGCCTACTGCAAGCGGGGACGACCGCGCTTTTTGCATCTTTGCCTAGGGGACCTTTCAGCGAATAGCGCACTGTTACCGGTGCGCCGCAGTGGTTGACGACAGTCCACGTCTGCAGCGAGCCATCCTTCGTTTTGATGGGGCCCATGAGGCAGCTCTGTGCGTTGGCAGTTGCAGCAAGTACGCAGGGCACGACCCAAACTGCGACTGCCCTGGCAAGTTTCATGTGCTAGCTCCTGGTGGTATCGCATTTTGCACATGGAAAGAGGGATGGCCAACGGCAGCGACCGAAGCGCTGCTTGAACGGATGCTCGACAAGATTGGCGGCCTCTGTGTTCAGCCCGACCAACTCAAGCTGCCTAAGCCTAACGGGAAAGTTCTCTGGGGAATTGGTGAGCGCGGAGGGACTCGAACCCTCGACCCCATGATTAAAAGTCACGTGCTCTACCGCCTGAGCTACGCGCTCACTCACCTGAACATCGGATCCGGACGCAGGCCTTGAGCCGCTCCGGATCATGCTCCAGCCCGCGCTGTGTAGGGGGCAGGGCCCATCGGGTCAATAGCCGAAGGGCGGTCAATTGTGCACCGTGACGGCGGATTTGCCGTTCCGGCGCCTCGGGTTAGGCCGGTTTCTTGAAGTTGGCTCAGCTGTCGTGGCGGATTTCCGAGCCGACCGGCTGCGACGGGGCGGCGACCGAGGGCAGGCTGACCGGGCGGAGCCCGATCAGTTCCGCCGTCCGGATCGCGCTGTTGCGCCAGAACGCGAACTCGTTGATCCGCGAATTCTCCAGGATCGCGATGGCGACGGCGGAGAGGAACGGCAGGCTTTCAAGCACCAGCACCGCGGCGAAGATGTAGATCTCGCGCACCTGCTTGTAGCCGTTGGTGACGACAAGCACGATGGCGCCGACCAGCAGCAGCACGCCGATCACGGCTTCCCAGAACGCCTGGAATTCGATCGACATCCGCGACAGGCCGCCTTTCGAGGTGCGGGCGAAGGCGAGATGCTCGGTGATCAGGCCCTGCGCCACCGCGCGCGACACTGTCCACTGCACGCTCATCGCCGCGATCATGGCGCCCAGCATCTGGCCGGCCTTGATATTCACCCGCAGCCGGTAGAGCGCGACGAAATGCACCAGCGAGACGATGAAGGAGGCGATGATCGGCAGGGTCAGGATCTTGTCGGGGATCGCGATGTCGGCAAAGGCGACGATCGGGACCCAGATCAGATTGAGGATCGCGACCACGACGCCGAGGCTTTCGGCCCCTAACCAATTGAGCCAGCCGAGCGAGAACTCGCGGCGCTGGTCCGGCGTCAGCCGGCTCGCGCCGGGCAGGAAGCGCCGCCAATGCTTCTTGACGATCTGGAAGCCGCCATAGGCCCAGCGATGGCGCTGCTTCTTGAAGGCCTCATAGGTGTCGGGCAGCAGGCCTTCGCCGTAACGCACATTGGTGTAGTGCGTGAGCCAACCCTGTTGCTGGATCGAGAGACCGAGATCGGTGTCCTCGCAGATCGTGTCGCTGGACCAGCCGCCGGCCTTGTCCATCGCGGCGCGGCGGATCAGGCACATCGTGCCGTGCACGATGATGGCGTTGAACTCGTTACGCTGGACCATGCCGATATCGAAGAACCCGGCATATTCGCCGTTCATAATGTAGTGCATCAGCGAGCGGTCGCCGTCGCGATGCTCCTGCGGCGCCTGCACCAGGCCGACGCGCGGATCGGCAAAGGCCGGCACCAGATCCTTGAGCCAGTCCGGATGCACGACATAGTCGGCATCGATGATGCCGATGATCTCGGCGTCCGCCGCGGTCCGCTCCATCGCGATGCGCAGCGCGCCGGCCTTGAAGCCCTGCACCTTCTCGGCATTGATGAACTTGAAGCGCTCACCGAGCATCCGGCAGTGATCCTGGATCGGCCGCCAGAAGTCGGGATCGGGCGTGTTGTTGATGATGCAGACGCACTCGAAATTCGGATAGTCGAGCCGCGACACCGCATCGAGCGTCTGCTTCAGCATCTCGACCGGTTCGAAATAGGCCGGGATGTGGATCGAGACTTTCGGGAACGTCACATTCTCGCCCATCGTGGCCGGTGCGAGGGTCGCGCTCCTGCCGATCAGCCGGCGCGGGCCGCGGCCGAATGCGACCGCTGCGATCTCCTCGATCCGCGCCATCGCGATCAGGACCAGCGGAACCAGCAGCACGAGGCCAAGGCTGAGCGCGAAGGCCGAACCCCAGACGAAGTAGTGCGTGGTCCAGTACGAGAACACGGTCGCAACCCAGGCGCCGACACCGTTGGCTGCGGCCGACAGCAGCAGTGCCTGCATCACGGTCGGCTGGTCCAGCCGCAGGATCGGCAGCGACATGAAGAGGCCGACCAGCACGGCGACCAGCGCGATCTTCCAGTAGTTCAGGTCGGTGACCGGGCCGGTCCAGGCGAACTTCGCCTCGCGGTCGGCATTGAGGATGCCCCAGTAGGGACCGACGCCGCCTTCGAAGAACTTCCACGGCTGATCGATGGCTTCGACGATGTTGTAGTCCATGCCGATGGCTTCGGCGCGCGCGACGAAGTTGCGCAGCACGGTGGCCTGCTGGAACGGACCGGGCTCGGCGCTGCGCAGATTGTAGCCCTGGCTCGGCCAGCCGAATTCGGCGATCAGGATGCGCTTGCCGGGGAACGAGTCGCGCAACAGGTTGTAGCGGTCGACCGCCTGATCCACCGCCTGCTTGTCGGTGAAGTTTTCCCAATAGGGCAGCACGTGCGCGGCGATGAAGTCGGACGAATTGGCGAGCTGCGGATGGTCGCGCCAGATGTTCCAGATTTCGCCGGTCGTGACGGGAACGTTGACCGACTTCTTGACGCGCTGGATCACCTTGATCAGCCGGTGCACGTTGCTTTCGGCGATCGCCCATTTGACGGCTTCGGCCCGCTTGTCCTCGGGCTGCGTTTCCGCGTCGTGCAGGCGCTGCGCCTCCTCGCGGAGGATCCGCTCGGACTCCTCCGGCGGCACTCCGGTCTCCGGAACCGAGCCGAGGTTTTCGAGCGGGACCTGCTCGCCGCGGAACACGGTTTCGTTGCCGACCACAATGCCGATGACGTTGCTGTTGCGCTTGGCAAGGTTGATCGCGGCTTCGATCTCGCGATTGTTGCGGTTGGCATCCTTGTCGATCCAGGCGCCGACCGTGACCTTCATGCCGAACTCGGCGGCGACCGGCGGCACCAGCTCGTTGCCTTCGGTCGACGAATAGAGGCGGACCGCTTTGGTGAGGGTCGAGAGCTTTCGCAGGTCGGTGCGCACCTTCTCGCTGTCGGCGGCAACGTCCGCGACGGAGTGGCCGGACTCGAACGGGGCGTAGGACAGGCTCGGCAACGTGCCACGGAAATCGGGCGCCGACTGTTTCTCCTGGAAGAGACCCCACATGGCGGCGTGGGCGGCGGTGACAAGCAACAGGACGGCGACGACGGCGCGCATCGCGGTTAAACCATACGGGGCCTGAGATTGAGGACTAAGCGAACCCGTCCCCTGGGTTCGACCAACATAGCGGCGGAGGGAAAGATATCTCCGCCATCCGATTTAACAACTGGTGTGCCGCGATGGCGTTTTAAGGGCGCAAGCCGTTCCAGCCGCGAAAAAAATCGCGGCCGGATCCGATCGCGCCATGCGGCTATTTCGATGCCGGCGCCGGTGTCGCCGACGGGGTCGGCGCAGGCGAGGGCGAAGCGGCTGGCGCAGGGGCGGCATTGCCGGCCGTCGACGGCGCCGGGGTGGGCGCGGCGGCTGCCGCGGCCTGCGGCTGGGCACCCGGGTTGATCCAGCAGGCGTGGATGCGGCCGTCGAGGCTGCCGCGCACCTTGTCGTCGATCTGGGCGCCGAACCGGGTCAGGCAGCGGAAGGCGGCTTGCACGTGACCGCCGGGGCAGCCGAACCGGTCGTAGAGGTCGAGATGGCGGAACGCGGTGTCGAGGTCGTCGTTCCACATCAGGCGAACCACGCGGCGGCCGAGCCAGACGCATTCGGGGTTGCCGGCCGGACCGTTGATGGCCTGCTGGGCCTCGACGAACTCCTCGACCTTGCGCTGGTTGGCCTCCCGCAGGGCGTTGGCATTGGCGTCGGGCTGTCCAGGCTGCTGTTTGGCCTGATCAGGCGGATTCGGCGTGCCGCTCTGGGCGAACGCGCCGCCGGCTCCGTTCAAGAGCGCGAGCGCTGTGACGAGGCCCGTTACGGCAAGATGGCGCAAAGCAGTGTTCTTCAACTCAAGCAGCCGTCGACGCATGCATTCCCCGATATGTTCCGGCCCCTGCGGGATCATCCTAACGGCTCGCGTGATGCCGTCCAAATAGGTCTCCAGTGCGGCGGAGACTCTGGCGAAATCTGATGACTGGAATTTGGTATTTTGTCCAGCAAACTCACAACTTTATCGACCCAGCGCAAAACTGTCGCAGGACAACCATGGTATTGACCGATTCCTGGACTTGGCAGACGGGCTGTGACCGGCTAATTCGACGGTCCCCCGGAGGATGGAACCGATTTCGCTTCGTACGCCGCTGGCGCTTCTCCTGATCTCGCTCGCCGTGATTGCATCCGTGTGGTGGTGGCTCGCTACACCGATTACGCTCGCGCGTGCGCCGATCGATCCTGCCGCAAAGCTGCAATGCGTGTCCTACACGCCGTTCCGTGGCGCCCAGACGCCGCTTGATCCCGCCACGCAAATTCCGGTCGAGCAGATCGAGCAGGACCTCGCCGATCTCGCCAAGGTCACCGACTGCGTGCGGACCTATTCGATCGAGAACGGCCTCGACCAGGTCCCCGGCGTGGCGGCCAAGGTCGGGCTGAAGGTGATGCAGGGCATCTGGCTCAGCAGCAACCGCTTCAAGAATTTGCAGCAGATCGCGATCGCGGTCCGGCTCGCCAAGGAATATCCCGGCGTCGTCACCTCGCTGATCGTCGGCAACGAGGTGCTGCTGCGCGGCGAGATGACCGCCGCCGATCTTGCCGGCAACATCCGCGCGGTGAAGGCGGCGGCGGGCAATCTCCCTGTCACCTATGCCGACGTCTGGGAATACTGGGTGAAGAACCGCGAGATCTATGACGCGGTCGATTTCGTCACCATTCACATCCTGCCATATTGGGAGGACATCCCGGTCAAGGCGAAGTACGCCGCGGCGCATGTCGACGATATTCGCAAGCGGATGGCGGTGACGTTCCCCGGCAAGGAGATACTGATCGGCGAGACCGGCTGGCCGAGCGCGGGACGGATGCGGGAGGGCGCATTGCCGTCGCGCACCAACCAGGCGCGGGTGGTGTCCGAGATCCTCGATCTCGCCAAGCGCGAGGGCTTTCGGGTCAACCTGATCGAGGCCTATGACCAGCCCTGGAAGCGCAAGCTCGAGGGCACAGTCGGCGGCAATTGGGGCTTGTTCGATGCCGCCAGGCGGCAGGTGAAGTACCCGCCCGGCGTTGCGATCAGCAATTACCCCGACTGGAAGCTGCAGATGGCGGGTGGCATGGCGCTGTCCATCGCCACTTTCCTCGCGGCCTGGCTGACGCTGCGCCGCCGGCCCTGGACGCCGCGGCCATCGGCCTGGATCGCGGTCGCGATTTCGGCGACGACGGCGGGGACGCTGCTCGGGATCGCCGGCGACAAGATGTATTACGAGAGCTACGGCGTCGGCGGCTGGCTGCATTGGGGCGTGCTGCTCGCGGCCGCGATCGCTTCGCCCCTGCTGACCGCGCATGCGCTGATCGCCGGGCGCTCGCTGCCGACCTTCCTGGAACTGGTCGGGCCGCGCGACTATCGCGGCAAGGGTGCGATCGGCGCATTGCTCGCGATCGTGCTGGTCATCACCACGGTGATCGCGGCCGAGACCGCGCTCGGCTTCGCCTTCGATCCGCGCTACCGCGATTTCCCCTACGCCTCGCTCACCATGGCGGTGGTGCCGTTCGCGCTGCTCACCATGCTCAATCGCCCGAAGGCAGGCATCCGGCCGCTCGCGGAATCCGTGTTCGCCGGTCTGTTGGCGATCGCCGCCCTCTTCACGATCTACAACGAGGGCACGATCAACTGGCAGTCGGACTGGACCTGCGTGATGTACCTCTTGCTCGCCGCTACGCTGTGGCGGGCGCGGGCCGCGCAAAACCCACGATAAATAAGCCGATCGCGAGCCCCGACAGCACGACGTTGTAGAGCACGATCCCGAGCCCGGCTGCGATCAAGCCGACGGTGAGCAGTACGATCGACGGCCGCGTCAGGTTCAATACCGCAATCACCAGCGCGGTGATCCCGAACACCGAGTTTTTGAACAGCACGGTCGACAGTGCGCGGGCCTTGCAGAGCATGGTCTGCGTGCCGGCGTCGCACGCCAGTGCAACCGGCGAGAATTCGATGGCGAGATAGCGCACATACAGCGCGTAGCCGACGGTGACGAAGCCCACGACCATCAGGAACTGGACCTGATAGGGGGAGAGGCGGAACGGAGGTTTTGTCATCGTGGCACTATGGTCGGGAACGGGGTTTCGGACAAGGCTCGGTCAGAGCAGCGGAATCGGTTGAGAATTTGGCCGCAATCCTTTGCCGGACATGATTATTGGCTGTTCCGCCGGAACATCGAGGAGATTGTCGTCGGCTCCGGCTTCTTTTCCTCCGCAACCGGCTGCGGCGGTGCGACCGTGCGCCTCGGCGCGGCCCGCCGGTGCGGCAACGCCGGCTTGG
The DNA here is from genome assembly GCF_054057015.1 of Bradyrhizobium sp. JR3.5. Taxonomy (NCBI): domain Bacteria; kingdom Pseudomonadati; phylum Pseudomonadota; class Alphaproteobacteria; order Hyphomicrobiales; family Nitrobacteraceae; genus Bradyrhizobium; species Bradyrhizobium sp. JR3.5. The sequence goes on along the minus strand of NZ_JBSRYV010000001.1, from coordinate 2,123,300 downwards.
TTCCGGCAAGCGGCTCGTTCAGGGCCAACCGCTGGCCGTCATAGATCGCCGTCTCGCAGGTCCGCTGGACCAGGCTGAGGCCGGCGCAAATCCTGGCGGCGGTCCCGGCGTCGTTCAGTGGCCCGGCAACCAGGCGCAACTGCATGCCGAGCCCGTTGCCGTTCTCCTTGATGACGATGATCGGCCGCAGCGCAGCCAGCGGCGCGTTGGCCTTCGACTTCAAGAGGCTGCGCCAGAGCGCGCGCAGTCCGTTGACCGAATTTGCCGTGCCGAGATCGACGCCGAACTCGGTGCGCTGGATCTGCGCCTTCGGCGCCTCGTCTTCGACGTCGGAGTCCGGATCCCGGGTGATCATCAGCGGCGGGATCGGCGCGGCGTTGACATCGCTCGAGGTCGGCGGCTTGGCCGCTTCGGTTGCCTTGCTTGGCGCAGGATCGTGCGAAGCCATCAGCGGCTTGTCCGCAGCCGGCGTGGCCGCGGGCGCTGGCGCGGCCGCCTTTACTTCGTCGGTGCTGGCCGCGGCAGCCGCGGCGCTCATCGGACTGGCAACTGATGGGGCGGAGGCAGAAACCGGCGGCGAGCTCTCGGGGGCCGACGGCTTCTCCGCAGCAACCTGCGGCCTGCTCGCGGCGGCCGTCGGCTTCTTGTCGGCCGGCATGGATTTCTCGACCGGTGCCGGCGCCTTGCTTTCGATGGATGCAACCACCTTGTCGGTCGCGGCCGGCTTGTCCAACGGGGCAGGCGGCGTCGTTGCGACGGCGGCAACGGCTGGTGCCGCCACTGCTGGCGCCGAATTGGCTGATGCGGGCGGCGTAGCAGGCGACGCTGCCGGAGTTGGTGGTGCCGGTACGGCCGCCACCGGCTGTTTTGCGATCGTGCCGGTCACGGAGTCGAGACCCTGTTCCAGCGTGGTGACGCGCGAATACAGCCGGTCGCGGTCGCCGTTGAGCGTATCGATCGCCGATGCCAGCCGCCGCGTCTCGTTGTGGCTCTCCTTCGCCAGCGTCTGCAGCTGCTGGGCCTGGCGCGCGACATCAGATGCGGCGACCTGGTCGCGCCGCAGCGTCAGCGCCGACTGGTTGGCCATCACGGCGATGGTGACGGCACCGACCGCAGCCACGCCCCACGAGCCGAGCCGCCACAGCATGCGGCGATCGAAAGCATCCTCCTCGGCCAAAAAGCCGGTGGTGCTTTCGGTGTCGAAATCCGCCGCCAGATTGTCGGGATCTTTGGCCAAAGCCCGCTTGGCCCTCCTCAAGGCCCGCCGAATCACGAGGCAAAGATTAACAGGAAATGGACCGGGAACTTGAATCTGAGGGGCCACGGAGGCGAATCGGTTTCTTCTGCCGGGGAAAACAATTAAAGACGGCCTCGAAGAAAGCGATGCGCAGCTGACTGCGCGAACCGTCGAGGATGCTGAATGACTGCGCGTACGAGCCTGACAGTGGTGCTTGCGGCCGGCGAGGGCACGCGGATGCGCTCGTCGCTGCCGAAGGTGTTGCACCCGGTGGCCGGGCAGTCACTGCTGGCGCATGTGCTCGATGCCGCAGCCTCCGGCGAGGGATCTCATCTCGCGGTCGTGATCGGCCCGGACCACGAGGCGGTCGCCGCCGAGGCGCGCCGGGTGCGGCCCGATGCGCAGACCTTCGTGCAGCGCGAGCGGCTCGGCACGGCGCATGCGGTGCTGGCGGCACGCGAGGCGCTCGCCCGCGGCGCCGACGACCTGCTGGTCGCGTTCGGCGACACGCCGCTGATCTCGGCCGAGACTTTTGCGCGGATGCGCGCGCCGTTGCGCGACGGCGCTGCGCTTGCGGTGCTCGGCTTCCAGGCCGCTGACCCGACCGGCTACGGCCGCCTGGTGACCGAGAACGGCAAGCTGGTTGCGATCCGCGAGCAGGCCGACGCCAGTCCCGAAGAGCGCAGGATCACGCTGTGCAATGCCGGCGTGATGGCGTTCGACGGCAGGAGGGCGCTCGCGATCATCGAGAAGATCGGCAACGCCAACGCCAAGGACGAATATTATCTGACCGATGCCGTCGGCATCGTCAGGGAATTGGGACTGGAGGCCGTCGTGATCGAAACCAGCGAAGACGAAGTTCGCGGCATCAACACCAAGGCGCAGCTCGCCGAGGCGGAGGCCGTGATGCAGGCGCGGCTGCGCAAGCAGGCGCTCGAGGCCGGCGTGACCCTGATCGCGCCGGACACCGTCTATCTCGCCGCCGACACCAAATTCGGCAAGGACGTGGTGATCGAGCCGTTCGTCGTGATCGGACCCGGCGTTTCGATCGACGACGGCGCCGTGGTCCATTCGTTCTCGCATATCGTCGAGGCCCGCATCGGCAAGAAGGTGTCGGTCGGTCCCTATGCCCGGCTGCGGCCCGGCACCTCGCTCGGCGATGGCGCGCGGATCGGCAATTTCGTCGAGACCAAGGCCGCAACGCTCGAGGCCGGCGTCAAGGTCAACCATCTCTCCTATATCGGCGACGCCCATGTCGGCGCCAATTCCAACCTCGGCGCCGGCACCATCACCTGCAACTATGACGGTTTCCTCAAGCACAAGACGCTGATCGGCGAGGGCGCCTTCGTCGGTACCAACACGTCGCTGGTCGCGCCGGTGACGATCGGCAAGGGCGCCTATATCGGCTCGGGCTCGGTGATCACCAAGGACGTCCCCGACGACGCGATGGCGCTCGAGCGCAGTGAACAATCGATCCGCGAAGGCGGCGCCGCCCGCTATCGCGCGGCGAAGCTGAAGGCGAAGGCCGCGAAGGGGAAGTGATGCAGTCGTCGTGCTTCGAGTCGGCCGCTTCACGGCCTCCCCCAGCGACAAAGGCGAAGCCTTGCGCGGGCATGACGGTGATAGAGATGAGCCCGCGATCTCCTCAATCGTCGTCCTGGCTTTCGCCAGGACGACACTGAGTGTGTTGCACGATATGTGAGCAACACTTCCGCGTTCTCGCGACATCTTTTGCCCGAGCTTTGCATTTCATTCCGCCCTCATCTCGAACAGAGGGCGCAGAGAAAGCCGGGTTGCCGATCGCACCCATGGGTCCCGTGCAACAAAAAGCACGGGAGGCAGGACCACGAGTGTAACCGGGAACATCCCGGCTTTCCCTGCGCGATGGGTTACGGCTTATTTCGCGCTCTCCCCGGCGAGACTGGGCTTTTTTGTCACCGTCTCCGCAGAAGCGCTTGCGCGCTTTGCGGGGAGACACCTACCGCTAGGGCGTCGGGACCACACGACTTCACCGTCCGCTTCACTCGCATTCGTCGACTGCGCGATCAGCGTCCACTGCATCTCACCGCAGCACCCGTGACGATGCGCAGCGCCCCTCGATCGGGTGAGACGGGACAATTCATAGCACTGAGTGGCGCTTCTGATAAAGCGAAATATTCTTGCGTGCAGTGATTGACGGGTTTTGGCTGCGTTGCCCGTCGGGTCCGTTTGTCGCAGATGCGTCAGGCGGCACGCGCAGACCGGTTCGAGCCTTGAAGCAGATTGTTCAGCATCTGACGTTCTTCATTGATTCTTCGCTTGAATAGAGCTCCGACTTCGCAGTATCGAGCAGGAATTGATAATGGCCTATGATTTTTTCACTGCCACGTACGAGCAGACGCTGCAGTTCTGTCATGGCTGCGCCTCGCCAGATCGGCTGATAATTTCATCGTCCGGTGGTCGGTCAATGGCGAGAGGCGGTATGTCGGCCACCAATATCTGCATCGCCATCTTCTCTTCAGAAAGACGTCGTTCAATGAACTTGCGTTCCAAGTCGGAAAGCTCGGTATTGAGCAGCCGCCTATACCGGCCGATATTGTTCCGATGCGTGCGCAGCCGTTCGAGGCGCTCGTCAATCAATTCTGAAGTTCGCTGCTTCTCTTTGCTGAATCGTGACCACCAACGCTCTTCAATCCTCTCGATGACTTGCTTCGGCAGTCTGATGCCGGTCATGGATCAGCACTCCTATGCAGCAGCGACGTTGCGCAGCGTGGAGCGCAGCCGAGCCGGCCTTCCTCCGGGTGGTTCACGCGGATCATCAAGGGCGCGCAGCGCATCCAGGATATCGCTGACTGGAACGGGCGATCTGAGTTCTGCAGGAGCACGCAGCGCAGGATTGGACGCAACGGCGCAGGCATCCGAAGCCCAGGATGCCAGAATGGCTCTCTTCGTCGCCTTCGTGAGGTAGGGGTCGCGGACCAGATCGCGAGGATGCTCGTACTTTTGCCTGCCTCTCGTTGGCAGGCGAAATGCAAGGATGTTGTCAACAGGCGCGGTCGTCGGCCGCATGGGTGCCTCCATTCTCAGGACGAAATCGAAAATGAGGAGCCGCGCCCCGGCGGAGCGCGGCTATGCGGGTCGTCAGGCTGCAACGCCTTCCAACTGGCGCGTTGCCTTGTTTGGAAGCGCATTGATCGCAATTCGCCTCGGCTTCATGGCCTCGGGGACTTCACGGGCGAGCTCGACCTTGAGCAGGCCGTTGTCAAAGGCGGCGCTCTTAACCTCGACATGATCGGCCAGACTGAACTGTCGCTTGAAGCGACGGGTCGAGATGCCTTGATAGATATATTCACGTTCGGCCTTTTCGACCTTCGTGCCCTCGATGGTCAGAACGTTCTGCTCTGCCGTTACCGAGATCTCGTCAGGTGCAAAGCCGGCAACCGCGAGCGCGATCTGGTACCGATCTTCCGCAAGCCGCTCGATGTTATAGGGGGGATAGTTGTCCTCGCTGGCACGCTGGACGGTTTCAGCGAGGTCAAAGAGCCGGTCAAAGCCGATGGCTGACCGGAACAGGGGAGAGAAGTCGTATGTGCGCATAGCCAAATCCTCCATAGAGCAAGATGGATATGAACGGCACCGGAAACGACCGGTGCCCGTCTCGCCTGAACCCGATTGGCGTTCAGGAGCTAAGCCCGTGGGGGCCTAGCGAGAGAAAAATTAGAAAACGGGTTTTCAAAGTCAAGAAGTGCGGCGAAAAAAATCTTGGCCTTGGCCGGCTGCTTTCGGCCGCGCCTGTTGGGGGGCCCGGGCGGGTTGGCAGCCGCTCGGGGAACCAGCCAGGTACGCGGGCCGGGCCATAGCCGTCGCCGAACGAAGTTGAGGGAACCGGTGCCCGCAAGAACGCGATTGTGTCGTCGATCGGTCGACGCGGTTCAGGCCGCATTCCTCGTCTGGCCCTGCGCGTTGGTGCTCGGCTGAACCGGTCCGAGCAGGATGCGCCGCTGCATCTCGTCAAAGGCGAGATTGGCGTTCTTCTCCGTCGTGACCAGCGATAGCAAGATCGCGACCGCGAAGGACAACGGCATGCTGATAATCGCCGGATTGCGCAGCGACACGAACCACCATTGATGCTCGACCGCGGCCAGCGGCTTGCCGAGAATGTCGAGTTGGATGGTCGGCGACAGATAGATCAGCACCAGCGAGCTCAGCGTGCCGACGAGGATGCTCGCCACGGCTGCAGGCGTCGTGAAGCGGCGCCAGGTGATGGCGAGCACCAGCGAGGGAAAGTTGGCAGCGCAGGCGATCGAGAACGCAAGGGCCCGCCATGAAGGCGACGTTCTGGCCCTCGAACGCGATGCCAAGAAAGATGGCGAAGATCGAAATCATGACGGTCGCGACGCGCGCGACCTTGAGCTGCTCGGCCTCGGAAGCGCTGCCGTTGCGGATCACATTGGTCCAGACGTCGTGGCAGAGCGTGGCGACGCCCGACAGTGTCAGCCCGGCGACGACGGCGAGCATGGTCGCGAATGCGACCGCACAGATGAAGCCGAAGAAGGCATTGCCGCCGACCGTAAGCGCCAGCAGCGGCGCTGCCATGTTGCCGCCGCCTCCGGCTTTTGCCACCGCGTCGGCACCGACCAGCACCATGGCGCCGAAGCCGATGATGAAGACCATGAGATGAAAGACGCCGATCAGGCCGGTGGCATAGAGGATCGACAGCCGCGCGGCCTTGGCATCCTTCACCGTATAGGCCCGCATCAGCACATGCGGCATCGCGGCGGTGCCGAACATCAGGCCGAGCCCGAGCGAGATGGCGTCCCATTGGCCCGAGACCACCTTCGATCCCGGCTGCAGCACCTTGGTGCCGTATTTCTCGGATGCCGCGGCGAACAGCTTGAGCGGGTTCATCTCGAAATGGGTCAACACGAGGAAGGCGAGCAGGATGCCGCCGCCCATCAGCAGCGCAGCCTTCACCACCTGCACCCAGGTCGTTGCCAGCATGCCGCCGAACAGCACATAGATCAGCATGACGCTGCCGACCACGACGACCGACCAGGTGTAGGGCAGGCCGAACAGCAGCTTGATCAGCGATCCCGTCGCGACCATCTGGGCGATCAGGTAAAACAGGATGACGGCAAGTGTCCCGACGGCGCCGGCGAGGCGCACCGGGCGCTGGCGCAGCCGATAGGCCACGACGTCGGCGAAGGTGAAGCGGCCGACGTTGCGCAACGGTTCGACGATCAGGAACAGGATGATCGGCCAGCCGACCAGCCACCCGATCGAATAGATCATGCCGTCGAAGCCGTTTGAGGTGACGATGCCGGCAATGCCGAGCAGCGCGGCGGCGCTCAGGAAGTCACCCGCGAGTGCCCAGCCGTTCTGCCACGGCGTGACCTGGCCGCCGGCGGCGAAGAAGTGTTCGGTGGTGCGCGTGCGCCGTGCGGCCCAATAGGTGATCGCCAGCGTCAACGCCATGAAGGCGAAGAAGAACCCGATCGAAAGCGTGCTGCTGCCCATCTTGCTCTGGTCCCTTTAGCGAAGATTGCGGATGCCGGCATCGAACACCCGGTTCGCCCACAGCACGTAGACCAGGCAGAGCGCGAAGGAGGAGATGATGACGAGCGGGCCGAGCACAATGCAGAGCGACAGGCCGGGCACCAGGATGGTGCCGAGCAGCGCCTTGTCGAACGCGAACAGCCCCATGAAGCTGAAATAGATCACGATCATCGCTGCACTGAGCACGAGCGCGACGATTAGCCGCTTCTTGGCCAGTTTCTTGGCCAAGGCGCTGACGCTCGGCGCCGGATCGGTATTGCCGGGAATAACCACGTTCATGTTTGCCCCCTCAAAACTTCAGCGCGCGCTACCTTGCGCCAATCGGACGAGCTTCAGCCGGGCTCCGATGGAAGGGAACTATGGATTTTTGCAATCTGCCGTGCGCGGCTGCGGCAGGGCATCGGCCAGTGTGACCTGCATGTCGGGGTCCTGCTTCAGGGTATTTTTCAGAAACGCGCGGACGGCGCGGATGCGCGGGGCAAATTGCAGGTCGCTGTGGACGTTGAGCCAGACCTCGCGAAAGGTGCCGGCGAGGGCGGGCAGCACGGGGATCAGGTCGGGCCGGTCGTTGGTGGCAAAGCTCGGCAGCATGACGATGCCGAGGCCGCCCGCCGCGGCGTTCATCTGTGCGATCATGCTGTTGGAGTGGAAGGCGATCTTCGGCTCCTCGATGACGTCGGCGAGCCAGCGCACCGAATCGACCTGGATCAGGTCCTCGATATAGGAGACGAACCAATGATCGGCGAGGTCGCGAAGGCTTGCAGGCATGCCGTGATTGTCGAGATAGCTCTGGCTCGCGAATAGCCCGAGCCGAAACTTGCCGATGCGCTCGGAGATCAGGCCCGGACCGGGTGGCCGGAAGAACGACACGAACAGATCGGCTTCGCGCTTGTGCACATAGACCGTCTGCGCTGATGTGACGAGTTCGACGGAGAGTTGCGGCGCGGTGCGACGCAGTTTCGCGAAGCGTTGCGCCAGATAGAGCGAGGCGATCCCTTCCATGGTGGCGAGCCGCACGGTCCCGACGAGTTCCTGGGTGTCGCTGGCGCTGGCCTCCTCACGAATGGCGATCACCGCGCTCTCGACCCGCTCGGCATGACGCAGCAAGCGCTCGCCGACTTCGTTGAGCTTGAGCCCGGTGCGGTGGCGTTCGAACACCGCAATCCCGAGGGAAGCTTCCATCTGGGCGATCCGCCGACTCACGGTGGAATGATCCAGCCGCAGCCGCTTTGCCGTCTGACTCAAATTTCCGGCACGCGCGGCACAGAGAAAGACCCGCAAATCGTCCCAGTTGATCGTATCGAACATGACCTGCCTCCGGATTGCGGACCTTGCCAGCAAAGCAATTCCCGTTCCAGCGCGCGGTCGGCTCCGATCCTTCGCAACCGACCTTGCGACAATTCCCATGCATGCCGCGAAGGCAGGGATGATACCGCTTCGCCTCCCTAGTCCTAGCCGGGATTTTCGTCATGCTCCCTCGTTTCAAGGCTGCTGCCGTCCACGCCGCGCCCGTCTTCCTCGACGGCCGGGCGACCACCGAAAAGGCGATCGCCATCATGCGCGAGGCAGCCAGGGCCGGCGCCGAGCTGATCGCATTTCCCGAAACCTACATTCCCGCTTTTCCGGTCTGGGCCGCGCTGTGGCCGCCGATCGACAATCACGATCTGTTCGTGCGGATGGCGGAGCAGTCCGTGCTGGTGGACGGACCGGAAGTGGCGCGGCTGTGCGCCGAGGCGCGCGGCCTCGGCGTCACCGTCTCGATCGGCATCAGCGAGCGCTCGGCCGTCAGCGTTGGGGGGCTGTGGAACTCGAACCTGTTGATCGGCGAGACCGGCGAAATTCTGGTTCATCACCGCAAGCTGGTTCCGACCTTCTATGAGAAGCTGGTGTGGTCGTCGGGGGACGGTGCGGGCCTCAAGGTCGCCGAGACACGGCAGGGCCGGATCGGTGGGTTGATCTGTGGCGAGAACACCAATCCATTGGCCCGCTTCGCACTGATGGCGCAGGGCGAACAGGTGCACATCTCGAGCTGGCCGCCGATGTGGCCGACGCGGCGCCCGGCAGGCGGCGGCAATTTCGACAACGTCGCCGCCAACCGCATCCGGGCCAGCGCCCATTGCTTCGAAGCCAAGGTATTCGGGATCGTCACCGCCGGCTACATGGACCAGCCGATGCGGGCCTTCCTCATTGAACGCGACGGAACCATCGCCGACGTGATCGACCAGACGCCGCGTGCGGCGAGCTTCTTCGTCGATCCGACGGGTGGTGTCTTTGGCGATGAATTGCAGGACCAGGAAGGGATCGCCTACGCGGAGATCGATCTCAATCGCTGCGTCGAGCCGAAGCAGTTTCACGACGTCGTCGGCTACTACAACCGCTTCGACATCTTTGGCATCACGGTCGACCGCAGCCGGCTGACCCCGGCACGATTTAGCGACGAAGAACAGCCGATGGCAAAAGCGCAGGACGAGGCAATTCTGTCCGTCGATGCTGACGCCGTATCGAATGGGCAGAGGCGCGATGCCAGGAGTTGACCAAAAAGCCAGATCTCATTTGGGTCGCATGCGGACATCGCAGAGCCCGACGCTTTTGATCAGTGCGGAAACGAGCACCGTTGCCAATGCGGAAATGTATGGCTACGCTTTACCCCAGGTTAGCCCCCAAAGCGCTCGTTCGATCGGCCGCACGCTCATGCCCAAATTCCTTCGCATCGGAGTGCATCAGTCGAACGTGTCCGGATACACGTCAAAGGCATGGTGCATTCGACGGGCTGGCTCGACGGTCTTCCTGAAATGGGGCGCCGTTGAGGTTCAGGGCGCCGGAGCGGGGCGAAAGGTCTACTGGACGTTTCCACCGCAGGAAAAAACCATTCGCTGCCGCACGGTGCAGCGTGCCCAGGACTACACCAAGGCCGCAATCGCGCGGCGGCGCAGCCATCGCTATGAACCGCTGACGGGAAATATAGCGAACCGGCGTCGCACCGCCGATCGAGGCTCGGAGCTCAAACAGGCGCTCGCCACCATCCTCTTCGTCGATATCGTCCGATCCACCGAAAAAGCCGCGCGGCTCGGCGACTCGCGCTGGGCAACGGTGATGAATCACTACTACGCCGCCGTTCGCCGCGAGCTGAAGGCCTTGCGCGGCAAGGAGGTCGTGACGACGGGAGACGGTGTGCTGGCGACGTTCCGCGCGCCCGCTGCCGGGATCGGTTGCGCGACCGCGATCGTCAAGGCCGTGCGCACGCTGGGGCTCGAGATCAGGGTGGGATTACATGCCGGCGAATACAAGGTGAGCGGCGCCGAGGTCATCGGTCTCGCGTTTCACATCGGTGCGCGCGTCGCTGCCAAGGCACGGGCCGGCGAGGTGCTGGTCTCGAGCGCGGTCAAGGACCTGATGCGGGAGTCCGATATCCGTTTCAAGGATCGCGGCGCGCACCAGCTCAAGGGCGTGCCGGAGCGATGGCGGCTCTACCGGGTTGAACCTTAAGGCGTCCGGCAGGAACTGGACGCCGGTGTTGCGATCAACGCGGACGTGACACGCTTATGACTGCATGCGCTAACCTTTGCGGGTCGAGATGCTCTCTCGAATTCGTTCCAGCCAGCCGATGACGGCGCCGAGCGCCTGATCGCCCTTGCCGAGAAGTCCCGCCAGTTCGCGCTCCGCACTGCCGCGTCGCGTGGAGTCGGGTTCGGGCAATGGCGGAAGAATGTGGGCGTAGTACGTCTTGTCGAGCAGCCGGTGCAGCAGGCGTTCACCCGGGAATGGTTCGTTGTTGTTCAGGGCACGCGCCCCCTTCAGGATGGTGCGGATATCATATTGCGTGGGGCTGATGTCGGGCACCTGCTTGGGGAGTTCGAGCAGCGTGTACACCGCGACCCGCGCGGTGCGGACCGAGCTGTCCATTGTGAAGATGATGTCGTTCGAGGTTTCCACGAACTGGCCCATCAGCCCCAGATTGGTGCAGCCCGCGGGGACCGGATGCGGCCGGTCGCCCGCCGCGCGGGGCATGAACATCGCGGTGATGTAGGGCATCAAGGCGAGGCGGGCCTTGGTGTTCGCCACCACGGCGTCCAGCTTGTCCTCGATGCCGAGGTGATAGCAAAGCTCCGCCAGGATTTCGCGGCCGGTGCAGGCCGGCATCGGCTTCTTGACGTAGTTGCCCTCCTTGTCCATCAGCAACGCATAGACCCAGACGACCAGGACGTCCTTGGGCTGGGTCGGAAAGTGCGGCTGCCGGTTGCAGGTGAAGCTGAGCACCCAATTGGAGTCGGTGAAGGTGATGATCCCGCCGGTCACTGTCTTGCCGGAATAGGGATCGTTGACCGAAAGCTCCTTCAGCCGGTCGACGAAGGGCGACGGCTTGCAGGTGAGGGTGACCGACTCCCACATCGACTTGTCGACATTGCCGTAGAATTTTTCGGGCTTGCCAAAGATCGGCGATTTCTTCGCCAGGTTCGTCCACAGCGTCCAGTCGCTGGCTTCGCCCGGATCATGCTTGCCGCGCGCAAGAACCGGGGCGTGGTCCATGTCGCCATAGGCGGTGCCCTCGGTCATCGATCCCGTGAGTGCAAAGACCAGGTCTTTCGGACCGATCGGAATCCTGGTGTCGCCGCCACCCACCTTGGCGTGGATCGCGGTCACCGTGCGGGCATCGCCCTCGACCTTGATGTCGAGATCGTGGACGCGCGTATCGAACTGCACCTTGACGCCGCGTTCGCGCAGATGGGTCACCAGCGGACGGACGAAGCTGTCGAACTGGTTTGTACTTCGGAAAGATCAGCGCCGACATATCGGTCAGCCCGTCGATCGCATCGAGGAAGCGATGCATGTAGAGCTTCATTTCGAGCAGGCTCTGCCAGTTCTCGAAGGCAAACATCGAGCGCCAGAGGAACCAGAAATTGGTCTCGAGGAAGCCCGGGCTGAAATATTGCTCGATGGTGATGTCGTCGAGATCCTCCTTGCGCTTCAGAAGCAGGCGGATCAGTTCCCATTGCTGCGGCTTCGACAGGCCGAGCGTCGAGAAGTCGCGGATCTGGCCGCGCTTGTGCATCAGCCGCGCCTTGGAGAAGTTCGGATCGTTGTCGTTGACGAGCCGGTATTCGTCGAGAACGCTGTATCCTTCGGGCAATTCGAGCGCCTGCACGTCCTGGAACATGTCCCAGAGATTGTCGTAGTTCCAGTTCATCTCGCGGCCGCCGCGGATGATGTAACCGTTCTCGGGATCGCCGGCGCCGTCGAGCGAACCGCCCTCGATGTGCATCGTGTCGAGGATGGTGATGTCCTCGCCCTTCATGCCGCCGTCGCGGATCATGTAGAAGGCCGCGGCCAGTCCCGCGATGCCGCTGCCGATGATCCAGGCCTTGCGGGCTTCGACCGGCCCCTGTGGCACCGGACGGTTGCGCATGTAGGCGCCCATCATGTCCGGCGGCGGCAGCGTGTTGTGGCTGCCGTTGTGCCAGTAGCGCCTGGACGCGTCGGTTTCGACCTCGAAGGTGGGCCTGCCGGAAGCTGCGACATCAGTCATTGGCGACCTTTCTGGGTGATTGGCTTTCGCGATCTGCGTGGACCTGATGCTGGCAGGTCGCCGTGTCATTTTCTGGCCCAAGCCCGGTTGCGGCGAAGATGTCGCGCCACGACCGGCGATGCTCCGTTAAGGGAGCGTGCCGCGGAGCCGGCAAATTTTCTTTGATTTGGGGACGTCGGCCGCAATGCGGTGCAACGCTACCGCGCGCCGAGGATACGCTGCCACAGCGTGCCGCCGACCACCTTCCAGCCGAGATAGAAATACAGCACGATCAGCGCGAACAGCAGCAGCGCGGGACCGCCAGTCAGGTTGAAGCCGTCCTTCGTGGTCTGGCCAGTGGCGGCGCCGATGGCGTAGCCGCCGCCGAAGAACACGGTGATGAAATCGAGGACGCCGGCGAGGCCGCGGCGCCAGAACGGTTTTGCGAGGGGCGGCGGCTGTTCGCTCGACATGGAGGTTTCTCATTATCCGCGACAGGCTATCTCGCTTGGCCGGTCAGGTGAAGGCGACCTCGATCCGGTTGTCGGCCTTCGCGGTGATGCGGCAGGCCCGCGACAGCGCGTCGGCGGCAATCGCGAGCTTGAACTGATCGGGGATGCCCGAGGTGGACAGCACCTCAATCGTCGCGGTGTCGCGCGACAGGCCGCGCACCGTGCAGTCGATCGCGGAATGGCCGGCATTGAAGCTGATCGTGCCGGCCTTGAACACGCGCCGTGCGGTCGGCGCAATCGACGGCGCGCCCGGTCGACCCAGGCCAGCGCCTGGTTGCGGCCGGCCTGCTTGGCGCCGTACATCGCGAGGTCGGCGTTGCGCAGCATGTCGTCGAAGCAGTTGCCGGGCGAGAGCGCAGCGCCGCCAAGGCTGCAGGTGACACTGACCGTGCCGGCCGGCGTCTCGATCCGGGTTGCCGCGACGGCGGCGCGCACCTTCTCGAGCACGCCCATCGCCTGGTCGAGCTTGGTGTGCGGCAGCAGGATGCCGAATTCTTCGCCGCCGAGCCGGCCGATCACATCGGAGCCGCGCAGCGCACAGCGCGCGGAGTCCGCGACCGCCGCCAGCACCATGTCGCCGACGGCGTGCCCATAGGTGTCGTTGACCTGCTTGAAGTGATCGACATCGAGCACGGCGCAGGCAAGCGGACTGAGATGCCGCGCGGCCAGCGCGGTCAGCCGTTCGCCTTCGCCGCGGAAGGCGCGCCGCGACGAGCAGCCGGTGAGGCCGTCCTGCATCGACAGGTTCCGCAGCATCAGTTCGTCGACGGCGATGGCGGCAAGATCGACCAGCATGCTGGTCGCCTCGGCGTCGAAGTCAGACCGAGGGCGAGTGTCGATGGCGCACAGGCTGCCGATCACGACGCCGGACACCTTGAGCTGTGCGCCTGCATAGAAACGCACGAACGGCGCCCCGCGCACGAAGAGGTTGTCGGCAAAGCGGGCGTCGTGGAGCATGTCGGGGACGACCAGAGGCTCGTCCTGCGCGATGGTCAAATTGCACGGCGCCGGCCGCCGATCGGTTTCGCGCAAGTCCAGCCCGTCGGAGGCCTTGAACCATTGCCGATGGCCGTCGATGAAGGTCAGCGTCGACATCGGGACGCGGAACATCTTGCGGCACAGCGAGGTCAAGCGGTCAAAGGCGAGTTCACGCGGCGTGTCGAGGATGTCGAGTTCCGCGAGCGTATCGAGGCGACGTGCCTCGCGATCATGCGCAGTGTGCATCGGGCCACCTCCGGCGCCGGCAGCCTCGCCGAAAGGCGTTAACGGTGCGTTGATGTGTGGCACACGTGGTGGTTGCCGGACATGCCAGATTCACCCGCATGGACGCGTGCCGCATCGGTTCCCGCGCGGCCGGCAGGCGATCAGCCGGCGCGGCACGCCGGGCTTTCCAATCCGTCGGCGCGGCCGTCTTCGGCGGAGTTCGAAGGCTTGCGGGCCGGACGGATCTTGAAGCGCAGCGCCGGTTGCTCGATGACGCGCCAGGTCGCGGCCGCCGCGATGGTCGTCGCAACGATCAGGAGGGCTGCGGCCGGGAAGCCTTGCCATCCGAAGGCGTGCAGCAGCATCACGATCGGCACGTGATGCAGATAGATGCCGTATGACAGGTCGGTGCCCGCGAGCAGCTTTGAAAGATTGGTCCAGCTGAAGGCTGCCGACATCACGCAGCAGGCAAGAAGGATCGTCAGCACGGTCGATCGCAGTGTCGGGTGGTCATACACGATGCCGTGCTGGTCGCCGAAGAAGGCAATCGCCTCGGCATAGAGCAGGGCCCACAGGATGAACTTGTCGCGGAACAGCCGGTCGATTCGGCTCCAAAGCAGCGAAAAAAGCGAGCCGATGCCGAAGACCCAGAAATAGAACAGCGGATTTATGCCTCGAGTGACCTCGTCGGTCGCGGTCACGCTCGTCAGACGATGCGAATAGATGGTGAGGGCGAGAACCACGGCCACTGAGGCCCATCGGTAGCGCAGGACCGGCGGCAGGAAAATCACCGGAACGATCAGATAGAATCCCAATTCGAGCACAATGGTCCACAGCGCGACAACGGGCAGGAATGGCAGCGCGTCATTCCAGGCGAAGGGGTATGGCGGCAGCAGCCAGTTGGCGAGCGCGTCGGACCCGGTCGCAAGGATCACCGTCCAGTATCGAAGGAAGTCCGGGTTGAGCAGTGCGCCGAGCGGCAATGCGCCGAATGCGACCAGCAGCGCGAGAACGATCGCGAGATTGAGCCAGAGTGCCGGATAGATGCGCAGGCATCGATTGCGGAGAAAGGTGACGACGTCCCATCACTGCGAAGGAAGGTGCCGGTGATGAGGAATCCGCTGATGATGAAGAAGATTGGAACGCCGGACGTGTAAGCGACCAGCAGAGGTATCGGCCTGGGCCACGGAACCTGCAGAAAGGCCGCATGCTGCAGCAGGACGTTGCAGGCTGCGAACAGCCGCAACGTGTCGAAATTATTCCTGTGGCCCACATTGCCCCCAGCCAGAGCAAACGCACTCTTGGCATGCTGCGCGAACCGTGTTTGATCGTGTTGGATTGTTTGGCGCCGTGTAACACACCCTTAACGTGTGTATTCGAGCTCCGGGCATCGGGGCGCGCGAGGCGATTTTGTCGGGCCGTGGTTTGCCCCGATTAACCAGCCTTTCGCATCCACCTTGCCGTTTAAGACTGTCGCAATCGGCAATAATTATTGAGTATCTTGCGGCCGGCGATTCCCGTTAAGGGACCGTGTCGCCGCTTTGGCCAAATTTTCGGCGATTATTGGGGACATTGAACCGCATGTGCGGCATCGTCGGCATTCTTGGACGCGCTCCGGTCGCGGAGCAACTGGTGGATTCGCTCAAGCGGCTGGAGTACCGCGGCTATGATTCCGCGGGTGTCGCCACGCTGGAGAACGGCGGCCTGGCGCGGCGCCGCGCCGAGGGCAAGCTGAAGAATCTCGAGGCCCTGCTGGAGGCAAAGCCGCTCGGCGGCCACACCGGCATCGGCCACACCCGCTGGGCCACCCATGGCAGGCCGACCGAGAACAACGCGCATCCGCACGCCACCGAACGCGTCGCCGTGGTGCATAACGGCATCATCGAGAATTTCCGCGAGCTGCGCGAGGAACTCGAGCACAAGGGCGCGGTGTTCTCCACCGAGACCGACACCGAGGTCGTGGTGCATCTGGTCGATAACCTGCTCAAAGGTGGCGTCGCGCCGGTCGAGGCGGTGAGGGCTGTGCTGTCGCAGCTGCGCGGCGCCTTCGCGCTCGGATTCATCTTCGCCGGCGAGGACGACCTGATGATCGGCGCCCGCAACGGCCCGCCGCTCGCGGTCGGCCATGGCGAGGGCGAGATGTATCTCGGCTCCGACGCGATCGCGCTCGGGCCGTTGACCGATACGATCAGCTATCTCGAGGACGGCGACTGGGTGGTGCTGAACCGCAAGGGCGCGACGATCTTCGACAAGGACAACGCGATCGTCCACCGCGAAGCGATCAAGCACACCACCGCAACGGCTTTGGTCGACAAGGCGAACTATCGCCACTTCATGGCGAAGGAGATCCACGAACAGCCCGAAGTGGTAGGGCACACGCTCGCGCGTTATGTCGACATGGCGACCGAGCGCGTCGCCCTGCCGGTCAAGCTGCCGTTCGATTTCAAGGATATCCAGCGCATCTCGATCACGGCCTGCGGCACCGCGAGCTATGCCGGCTTTGTCGCAAAATACTGGCTCGAGCGGCTGGCGCGCGTTCCGGTCGAGCTCGATGTCGCGTCCGAATTCCGCTACCGCGAAGCGCCGCTCCGCAAGGGCGACCTTGCGATCTTCATCTCGCAGTCCGGCGAGACCGCCGACACGCTGGCGGCGCTCCGCTACGCCAAGGCGCAGGGCGCGCATACGTTGTCCGTCGTCAACGTGCCGACCTCGACGATCGCGCGCGAAAGCGAGACCGTGCTGCAGACACTGGCCGGTCCCGAGATCGGCGTCGCCTCGACCAAGGCGTTCACCTGCCAGCTGATGGTGCTGGCCGCGCTTGCGGTTGCCGCCGGCAAGGCGCGCGGCGAGCTGTCCGATGCCGACGAGGCCAAGCTGGTGCATGGCCTGGTCGAGATTCCGCGGCTGATGTCGGAGGCGCTCACGTCAGAGCCGCAGATCGAAAAGCTGGCGCGCGAGATCTCGAAGTCGCGCGACGTGCTCTATCTCGGCCGCGGCACCAGCTATCCGCTGGCGCTGGAAGGCGCGCTGAAGCTGAAGGAAATCTCTCCTACATCCATGCCGAGGGCTATGCCGCCGGCGAGCTCAAGCACGGTCCGATCGCGCTGATCGACGAGCACATGCCGGTCGTGGTGATCGCGCCCTATGACAAGGTGTTCGAGAAGACCGTCTCCAACATGCAGGAGGTCGCCGCCCGCGGCGGCAAGATCATCCTGATGACCGACGCCAGGGGCGCCGCGGAGGCGACCATCCAGTCGCTGGTGACGATCGTGATGCCGGACATGGGGTCGACCTTCGCGCCGATGGTCTATGCCGTTCCGGTGCAGCTGCTCGCCTATCATACTGCCGTGGTGATGGGCACCGACGTCGATCAACCCCGCAATCTGGCCAAATCGGTCACGGTCGAATAGCCGCAAGTGACGCTGTCACGCAGCCCTTCAAAAACCTGCTAGAATGGCTTAGCTCAGGGGGGCTGCGCGCCGAAGTTCGGGGCAGGATCATCATCTCGCGCTAGCCTTTTGTTTATACACGATCTTTTCGGAAATCCGCCGGCGCACTTTTCCGGATCATGCTGGTGAGGACGGCCGCTTCGACGATCTGGAACAGCAATGACGTCCAACAAAGTGCCTCCCCCCGCGCCAGGTGAACTGCCCCCGGACACTCCCCGCGGGCTGATGGCGCGGTTCCGCAACTATTTCCTGACCGGCCTGGTGGTGGCCGGGCCGATCGCGATCACCTTCTATCTGACCTGGTGGTTCGTGAACTGGGTCGACAATCTGGTCCGCCCGTTCGTGCCCACGGCCTATCGGCCGGAAACCTATCTGCCGTTCGGATTGCCGGGTTCCGGTCTGATCGTCGCCGTCATCGCGCTCACGCTGCTCGGCTTCCTCACCGCCAACCTGATCGGGCGAACCCTGGTCGATCTCGGCGAGCGGTTGCTCGGACGGATTCCTGCGGTGCGTGCGATCTATCGCGGCCTGAAGCAAGTGTTCGAGACGCTGTTCTCCGGCAACGGCTCGAGCTTCCGGCGCGTTGGCCTGGTCGAATTTCCCTCGCCCGGGATGTGGTCGATCGTGCTGATCTCGCAGGCGCCGAGCGCCGAACTCGCGGCCAGCCTGCCCGGCGAAGAGGAGCACATCTCGGTGTTCCTGCCGTGTGCGCCGAACCCGACCACCGGCTTCTTCTTCTACGTGCCGAGGAGCAAGATCATCGAGATCGAGATGAGCACCGAGGACGCAGCGACCCTGATCATGTCGGCCGGCGTGGTGCAGCCGGGCGCCAACGACCAGAAGCAGCGCGCCGCAGCGCTCGCCGGCATGGCCAACGCCGCGCGCGTCGCCAACCAGGCCTCGTTGCAGCCGGCCACTCAGCCTGCGCCGGCGAAGGTGGA
This sequence comes from Bradyrhizobium sp. JR3.5, assembly GCF_054057015.1. NCBI lineage: Bacteria > Pseudomonadati > Pseudomonadota > Alphaproteobacteria > Hyphomicrobiales > Nitrobacteraceae > Bradyrhizobium > Bradyrhizobium sp. JR3.5. The sequence continues at coordinate 2,104,920 of NZ_JBSRYV010000001.1, read as the reverse complement.
GTAGCAAGCCTCCAATCCATCCTCGTCATTGCGAGGAGCGAAGCGACGAAGCAATCCATGGCTCCGCATACGTGGAGGGATGGATCGCTTCGCTTGGCTCGCAACGACGGTGGCGGCAGCTAACCCGCGCCGATCAGCGGCACGGCTTCGTCGCGCTCATAGAGATAGAGCAGGCAGCGCAGCGCTTCGCCGCGTTCGCCCTTCAGCTTCGGATCGTCCTTCATGATCCGCAGCGCCTCGTCGCGCGCCTGCGTGATGAGCTGGCCGTGCACCTCGGAGCGCGCGATGCGATAGCCGGGCAGGCCGCTCTGGCGGATGCCGAGCACGTCGCCTTCGCCGCGCAACTTCAGATCTTCTTCGGCGATCCGGAAGCCATCGGTGGTCTCGCGGATCACTTTCAGCCGCGCCTTCGACATCTCGCCGAGCGGCTCCTTGTACAGCAAAAGGCAGGTCGAGGCTTCCGAGCCGCGGCCGATGCGGCCTCGCAGCTGGTGCAGTTGCGCGAGGCCAAAGCGTTCGGCGTTCTCGATCACCATGATGGTCGCCGCCGGGACATCGACGCCGACCTCGACCACCGTGGTTGCGACCAGGAGCCCGATCTCGTGCGCGGCAAATTGCGCCATCACGCGATCCTTCTCGGTGCCCTTCATCTGGCCGTGCACCAGGCCGACGCGATCGCCGAACCGCTTCTGTAGCGACTCGAAACGCTCGGTCGCGTTGGTGAGGTGCTCGGTGCCCTCGGCTTCGGATTCATCGACCAGCGGGCAGATCCAGTAGACCAGCTTACCGGCGCCAAGCGCGCGGCCGACGCCGTCCATGACATCCTCGATCCGGCTCATCGGCACCGCGCGGGTGTCGATCGGCTGGCGGCCGGCGGGCTTTTCGCGTAGTTCCGAGACGTCCATGTCGCCGAAATAGGTCAGCACCAGCGTGCGCGGGATCGGCGTGGCGCTCAGCACCAGCACATCGACGGCCTCGCCCTTGGAGGTCAGTGCGAGACGTTCGCGTACGCCGAAGCGATGCTGCTCGTCGACCACGGCGAGCGCGAGCGCCTTGTAGATCACGTCGTCTTGGATCAGTGCGTGGGTGCCGACCAAAAGGTCGATCTCGCCGGCCTCGAGTCGCGCCAGGAGCTCGCGGCGCTCCTTGCCCTTCTCGCGGCCGGTGAGGATGGCGACGCGCATGCCGGCGCTCTCGGCGAGCGGCGCGATGGTCTTGATGTGCTGGCGCGCCAGAATTTCAGTCGGCGCCATCAACGCGGCCTGCTTGCCGGCTTCGGCGACGGCGGCGGCCGCCAGCAGCGCCACCACGGTCTTGCCGGAGCCGACATCGCCCTGCACGAGGCGCAGCATCCGCACCGGCTGTTGCAGGTCCGCGATGATCGCGGCAACCGCGTGCTGCTGCGATTTGGTCAGCGCATAGGGCAGGGCGTCGATGATCCGGTTGCGCAGATGGCCGTCACCGGCATTGCGGACGCCGGCGGGGCGGCGCAGCGTGGCGCGGATCAGCGCCAGCGCGAGCTGGCCGGCGAGCAGTTCGTCGAACGCGAGCCGCGACCAGAACGGACCATCGGGCAGGATATCGGTCAGCTCGACCGGAACATGGACGCGGGTCAGCGCCTCCCTGATCGGCGGGAAGTTGCAGCGGCGCAGCACCTCCGGGGACTGATCCACTCCGGCAGATCCGGCAGCTTGGTCAGCGCCTGCGCAATCGCACGGCGGAGCGAGCCGATCGCAAGCCCCTCGGTCAGCGGATAGACCGGATCGATGCCGGAGAGCTTGGCAAAGCCGGCCTCGTCGACGACGCGGTCGGGATGCACGATCTGCGGGATGCCGTCATACATCGCCAGCGTGCCTGAGACGTAGCGCTTCTCGCCGACCGGCAGCAGCTTCTCGACATAGCCGGGCTGGGCGCGGAAGAAGGTCAGCACCACGTCGCCGGTGTCGTCGCTGGCATAGACGAGGTAGGGCGCGCGCGAATTGCGCGGTGGCGGCGGACGATGGCGGTCGACGGTGACCTCGAGCGTCACCATGGTTCCGACCGCGGCGTCGCGGATCTTCGGCCGTGCGCGCCGATCGATCACGCTCGCCGGCAGGTGCAGCAGCAGATCGACCAGTCGCGGTGTCTCGCTGCGGTCGAGCAGATAGCGCAGCAGCTTGTCCCTGCTTCGGGCCGACACCCTGGAGGGTCGTGACCTGGGCAAACAGCGGATTGAGCAGGCTGGGGCGCATCGGTGTCCTCTACACGCGACTCACGTCATGCGCGGGCTTGACCCGCGCATCCATCTTCAAAAGAGGATGGATTGCCGGGTCAAGCCCGGCAATGACGGCCTGCGCCCAAGGCACGCGCCCAAGGCACAGCTGAACGGCAGGCCTGAAAGGTATCCCCAAAACGCAGCGAAAGAGGGCTGACATCGGCCGTCCCCATCGCTATATCAAGCCCCGCCCGGCACGTCCGGGCTTTTGGCGTTCGATGGATTTTGGGACATGACGGGATCGACACGATCGAGCCACGGGCTCGATGACCGCCGCAAGCGGCTTTTGTTTCGCTGCTGGCATCGCGGCACCCGGGAGATGGACCTGATCCTGGGCCGCTTTGCCGATGCGACCATCGCGGACCTTTCCGACCAGGAGATCGGCGAGCTCGAGCATCTGATCGAGGTGCCGGATCCCGACCTCTATGCCGCGCTGACCGGCGACAAGGTGCTGGCGGCCGAATATGCCACCGCGCTGTTTGCCCGCATCAAGGCGTTCCGGGTGGCGGATCCCAGCGCATGAAGCAGCCGATGAAATCACCGGCCGCGATGCTCGCGCCCGGCCGGGTGCTGACCATCGCCAACGTCGCCGAGGGCGCCGAAGGGCTCGTCATCTCCGATCTGGCGCGCGCCATTGCCGCGCAGCCGAAGCGGCCGGCGGTCAGCCTCGCCGTGGTGTGCCGCGACGGCGCGCGGATGCAGCAGCTCGCCCGCGCGCTGGAATTCTTTGCACCCGATATCGCTGTCATGCAGGTCCCGGCCTGGGACTGCCAGCCCTATGACCGCGTCTCGCCGCATTCCGGCATTCTGGCGCAGCGGCTGACGGCGCTCGCCAAGCTGTCGCGGCTGGTCGGCAGCGACAAGCCGCTGATCGTGCTCACAACCGTGAACGCCGCCGTGCAACGCGTACCGGCGCGCGATCAGGTCGCGGCGCAGGCGCTGTCGGTTGCGCCCGGCAACGTCGTGCCGATGGACTCCGTCGTCGCCTGGCTTGAGCACAATGGCTACACCCGCTCGTCCACGGTGCGCGAGCCCGGCGAATATGCCGTCCGTGGCGGCATCCTCGATCTGTTTCCGGCCGGCCTCGACCAGCCGGTGCGGTTCGACTTCTTCGGCGACTCCCTGGAATCGATCCGCACTTTCGATGCCGAGACCCAGCGCACGCTGCTCGACATGCGCGGGCTCGACCTCGTGCCGGTGTCCGAATTCCAGCTCACGACCGAAACCATCCGCCGCTTCCGCATGGGCTATGTCGCCGCGTTCGGCGCGCCGGGACGCGACGACCAGCTCTATGAGGCGGTCTCCGAGGGACGGCGCCATCCCGGCATGGAGCACTGGCTGCCGCTGTTCCAGGAGCGGATGGACACGCTGTTCGACTATCTCGACAGTGCGACGATCGCGATCGAGCCGCAGGGCGAGGACGCCGCGCGCGAGCGCTTCACGCAGATTGCCGACTACTATGACGCGCGGCGCGAGGCGCTGGAGCATCCGGGCAGCGGCGCGATCTACAAGCCGCTGCCGCCGGACAAGCTCTACCTGTCCGAGGCCGAATGGACCAGGCTGCTCGGCCAGGCACCGCTGGCGCGGCTGACGCCGTTCGCGGTGCCGGAAGGCTCGCCCGACGTGTTCGACGCCGGCGCGCGGCAAGGCCGCAATTTCGCGCCGGAGCGAGCCGACGGCAACGTCAACGTATTCGAGGCCGTGGTCGGCCATATCGGTGCGTTGCAGTCGCAGCGCAAGAAGGTGATCGTCGCGCTGTGGAGCGAGGGTTCGCGCGACCGCATGGGCGCGATGTTGCGCGACCACAAGCTGCTCAACACCACCAGCGTCAACACCTGGCGGATCGTGCAGGCGACCCCGCGCAACGAGACCATGCTGGCTGTGGTGGGCATGGAGTCCGGCTTCGAGACCGACGAATTCGCCGTCATCAGCGAGCAGGACATTCTCGGCGACCGCCTGGTGCGTCCGCGCAAGGCGAGCCGCAAGCTCGACAATTTCATCTCCGAGGTGACGAGCCTTGCGACCGGCGATCTCGTGGTCCATGTCGAGCACGGCATCGGCCGCTTCGTCGGGCTGCAGACGCTGGAAGTCTCCGGCGCGCCGCATGACTGTCTCGAGCTGCATTATGCCGCGGAGACCAAGCTATTCCTGCCGGTCGAGAACATCGAGCTGCTGTCGCGCTACGGCTCCGACAGCGCCAATGTCGAGCTCGACCGTCTGGGCGGCGGCGGCTGGCAGGCGCGCAAGGCGAAGCTCAAGAACCGCATCCGCGAGATCGCCGGCGAATTGATCAAGATCGCCGCCGAGCGGCAGCTACACGAGGCGCCGAAATTCCCGCTGCAGCCGCACATCTATGACGAGTTCTGCGCGCGCTTCCCCTATGAGGAGACCGAGGATCAGCTTGGCGCCATCACTTCGACCTTGAACGACCTCGAGATCGGCCGCCCGATGGACCGCCTGATCTGCGGCGACGTCGGCTTCGGCAAGACCGAGGTGGCATTGCGCGCGGCATTCGCCGTGGCGCTGGAGGGCCGGCAGGTCGCGGTCGTGGTGCCGACCACGCTGCTGGCTCGGCAGCACTCGCGGACCTTCACGGAGCGCTTCCGCGGCTTCCCGGTCAACGTGGCGCAGGCGTCGCGGCTGGTGTCGACCAAGGAGTTGAACCAGGTCAAGAAGGGGCTCACGGACGGCAATGTCGACATCGTGGTCGGCACCCATGCGCTGCTCGGCAAGGCCATCAAGTTCAAGGACCTCGGCCTCCTGATCGTCGACGAGGAGCAGCACTTCGGCGTTAGCCACAAGGAGCGGCTGAAGCAGCTGCGCGCCCAGGTCCATGTGCTGACGCTGTCGGCAACCCCGATCCCGCGCACGCTGCAACTCGCGCTGACCGGCGTCCGTGAGCTCTCGATCATTGCCTCGCCGCCGGTCGATCGCCTCGCGGTGCGCACCTTCGTGGCGCCACACGATCCCCTGATGATCCGCGAGGCGCTGCTGCGCGAGCGCTACCGCGGCGGGCAGGCGTTCTACGTCGTGCCGCGGATCGAGGATCTCGCCGGCGTCAAGGATTTCCTCGACAAGAACGTGCCGGAGATGAAGGTCGCGGTCGCCCACGGCCAGATGCCGCCGACCGTGATCGAGGACATCATGTCCGCGTTCTACGACGGCAAATACGACGTCCTGCTGTCGACCACGATCGTGGAGTCCGGCCTCGACATCCCGAACGCCAACACGCTGATCGTGCACCGCGCCGACATGTTTGGTCTCGCCCAGCTCTACCAGCTGCGCGGCCGTGTCGGGCGGTCGAAGCTGCGCGCCTATGCGCTATTCACGCTGCCGGCACAGCAGAAGATCACGGCGCAGGCGGAGCGGCGGCTGAAGGTGCTGCAGTCGCTGGAGACGCTGGGCGCGGGCTTCCAGCTCGCCTCGCACGACCTCGACATCCGCGGCGCCGGCAATCTGCTCGGCGAAGAGCAGTCCGGCCACATCAAGGAAGTCGGCTTCGAGCTGTACCAGTCGATGCTGGAGGAGGCGATCATCAACCTCAAGGCCGGCGTCGCCGAGCCCGCCGCCGACCGCTGGTCACCGCAGATCACGATCGGCATGCCGGTCCTGATTCCAGAGGACTACGTCAACGATCTCAGCGTGCGGCTGTCGCTCTATCGCCGCCTCGCCGATCTCGAGACCGACGACGAGATCGACGCCTTCGCCGCCGAGATGCGCGATCGCTTCGGCGTGCTGCCGGACGAGGTGCGGTACCTGTTCAAGGTCGCCGCGATCAAGGCCTACTGCCGCAGGGCCAATGTCGGGAAGGTCGATGCCGGCCCGAAGGGTGCCGTGATCGCGTTCCGCGACAACAGCTTCGCGCATCCGGAGCGGCTCGTGATGTTCATCCGCCAGCACGGCCAGGCCGCCAAGGTGCGGCCGGACATGAAGGTGGTGTTCTTCCAGGACTGGGATACGCCCGAAGAGCGGCTCGCCGGCACCACCGAGATCCTGCGCCAGCTCGCCAATCTCGCCGAGAGCAAGAAGGCGGCGTGAGACTTCCCTTCACCGTGGAAAGCGAACTCGTCGGGCACTCGAGAGATCACAAGAATAATGCCGAAAATCGAACTGGGCGATCCAAACCCGACTCGAACCTCCAGCCAGCGGCGTGGGCGCAGCCAGATATTTTCTCGCCTGCAGGTGTTGGCTGCCGCGTTGCTGAGCCGAGTCTAAGCGGTTAGAGCCCTGTAAAGAAGCCTCCCCCGGTTGGAGAGCACTGGGTTCCACGAATCGCGATTTACATTGCTAATGCATCCAAGCGATTGGAGATTTTCGAACGAGACCAAAATCTCCTCGATCGACGACTTGCTTTGCAACTGAGCTAGGACAAAGTCGCGGGCGTTTGGTTTCAAATCTCCGATAGGCGCCGCCATTGCTTCAAACACGAGCGCGTCCATGGGATCAAATTTCTTTAAGATTTCAACGAAGGAGTCCCTTAGGGAATTCGTGCGGGCGGGATCGAAGGCGTTAGCGAGCAACCGCTCCCACAGCTCCTTGAGTTCCGATCGTGTTTCATCAACTGCGGCCTCGAGGATCGGGATCGCCAGGGTAGGACTTGGCTCAATACCTTTCACGCCGCGCTCTGCCAACCGTCTTTCCAAGTCTGCACTGAGCTCGATGAACCTCCGTCTTCGCCAGTACTCAACTTGATCACCGATGAGCCCGACAAGATTATGAGGCAATGTCCCTAAGGTCTGGCTCAAGTAGCCGCCTGCGGCGCTACCTGCGTCCACTAGCTTTCCTCCGAAGCGCGCACTCTCCTCAATGGCCTTCGCGGTGTTTTCATCGATTGGTCGGATTATTTCGTTGCCCATTGAAACCACCTAGCTTAGGTGCACACAAACTCGCTCCATTGCAGTCTGCGGTCGAGTACATCGTCGACGGTCTGCAATCGAAGTTTGATTTGGTCATTGGCGAGGCCGCCATTTGGCAACCTCAGCGGGGCACAAATCTGAGCTACTTCCCTTTAGGCTTTGTCGGTTGGATCGGCTTCGCTCCCTGCGTGGGCTTTACTTGAGGCATGGGGATTTTCGGCGCTGAGGGTGGTAGGACCGAGCCCTTATGATCGAGGGAGATCGACGGTGAAGGTGGATTGCTCTTTTTTTCTGTCATGGCGTACCTATCCTTCTAACTGATAAGATGAAAAATATTGTTCGGCCTCGGCGTCCGCTTTTTCAACGAGTTTGGCCTTCTTCGGTAAACCGGCTACAGGAAAAGTCTTCTGCAGTGCGGCAAGCTTCTTGCGTTTGAGCTGCATCCGCAAATCGTGGATATCGTCGTCGAATTCGGTCCCGTTACTCACCCTGTACCATTGATCTTCGGCAACGAGACAGAGGGCGTTCAAATCTACGGAAAGCCCCGCCAACGCTTTAAGCCGATTCTTGTAGGGCAAATACTCCTTAACGGCCTGAAGCACCTGCGATGCCGCAACGATCGCAGCCCACAAGAACGCGTATTGCTGGAAAATGAGCCATCCGCCAATCGAAGAGCTAGCCGCTATTGCCAGAAAGGCCTTGATTCCTCGATCGATCAACTCGGTCTGGGCAAGCCAAAGGTCGACGTAAAGCGCATCGCGCTTGAGCGTCGCCATCTCTGACCAGAACCGCGCTTGTACCCCCACACCCCACGCCTCAAAGTTGCATTTGTCTCAGAATACTCCAACAGGGAGCTTCTTGGAACTGCGGATTTGCGTCGTAGCAGTTTGCGGTGCGTTTTGTTTGCGCGAAGCTTTACGACGCCGCGCGCTGCGCCGCCCCGAACAGCCGTCCCAGCAGCGAGAGGGCGGAATCGCCCGGCAGCAGCGTTGCGATGCTGACGGCCGGCTCGGCCCTGGTGTCGCGGCGGCCGTTCTGGGTGTGGCGCATCACGCTTGCCAATCGCCGCGTGATCGCCTGGGCGTTGCGCAGGTCGGTCCCGGCGAATGCCACGACGAGCGACCGGTCGTCGTGCACGGCGCCGAAATCGGCCTGGCGCATCAGCCGGCTGATGATCCGCGCGCCGTCGAATTGCGCGCGCGGCTGGGTGTTGTCGAAGGTGAACCGCGCCACCGAGAGCGCGCCGCCGCGCTCGGCGGTCTGGTAGACGGCGGTCGCGAAGTCGCGCTCGAACGCGGCCTTGGTGAGCAGACCGGTGCGGGGATCGATCAGGCCCTTGGCGTCGATCGCCTTGAGCATGCGGCCGAGCCGCGCCTCGAAGGCATGCTGCCGGATCATCGGCAGCACCATGTCGCCGACGCGCGTCGGCCCGGCCGTGACGATCTCGAGATTGGGCAGCTCGTAACGCGGCGTCAGCTCACCGGAGGCGACGATGACGGGCAACGGACGGAAGCGAACATCCTCGGTCAGCACCGTCAGGAAGGCATCCATACACGCGCGGGGTGAAGCCCTCGGCCAGCACGATGCCGTCGATGTCGCGGTTGGAGAGGTGCTTTGCGGCCGCCTCGATGCTGAGCGCGCCGACCACGCCGGCGCGTTCGCCGAGCGCCACCGACAGGGCCGGGTAGGCGCCGCCGCGACCGATCAGGAGCGCGGTGGCCTCTCCGACCGGATCGATATCGGATAATGCGATCGGCGCCGGCGGCACCAGGCGGCGCATCACGGTCGCATGCAAGGCGCGAACGCGTAAGGACGCGTTGAGCCGGGCGACCAGGCGATCCGGCATGCCTTTGTGCTGGAAGAACGCGATGACGGTGTCGGGCAGGGTGGTCGCGGGATCGACCGCGATCAGCGGCAGATAGGGTGCGCGGGCGGCAGCGCGCTTGGCCAGGCCCGACAGGGTGACGAAGTCGACGCCCTCGGCGGCCGCGATGATCGCAGCCGGCTTGACCTGCTCGATGGCGCGTCCGACCTCGTGCCAGTCGGTGACCAACGACCGGAAACAGTTTCGTCTCATCGAGGACCGCGGCAAACGGCGGCTTTGCCGACGCCGATACGATGAGGACCGGACCTTGTTGAGACATTCGAACGCTCGAAACCAATGCACAGATCAGCAAACGGCTTCGATGCTAGTTGGCATGGCTTAATGCGGCGTCAACACAATGCTAAGACTAACGCAATGATAAGATTTTAAGGCATTCCGGTGCCGCCGCGGTCGCGAAATGCTTCGACCATCAACGGGTTAAGCCCAAGTTCTGTCAGGGCGTCGCGGGCCCGCGCATTGTCCTGAGCCCGTCCGGCCAGCCGGTGCCCGCTCAGGCGGTCGGGCAGTGCCGTCAACAATGCGCCCTGGCCGAGTCGGCGCGACCACTCCTGCAGCTCCCCGGCAAGAAAGCGGTAGCCGCCGACCGTCATGACCCCTGACGGCGGGGCGGTGATGTTGACGGCGCCGGTCGCGCGGTCGACCCGCGCGGCATATTCGGTGTCGACGTAATCACGCGGCGGCGGCGCAATCAGACTGTCGCCCGGGGGCGGCGGCGGCGCATAAGCGGCGACCGGCACCATGGGCCCGCGCAGGCCGAGCGTGCCCTTCGGGGTCAGCAGGATCTCGCCGGCGATCGATGCGCCGGGAGCCTCACGCGGCGCGCTGTGCGGGCCGGGCTTGATCGGGGCCGGCGAACCGTCCTCGGCGTTGCGGCGGGCGCCGAACAGCCCGGCCTCGCCGAACAGATAGACGTCGGTCAGGGTCACCCGCCGCGACGTCCAGTGCGCACTGGAGGCTACCTGCTCCGGCGTCCGCCAGAGGCCGATCGCGTTGCGCAGCGTGGGCAGGCGTTCCGACAGGCCGCACTCGTCGAGCCGCAGCGCGAACTGCGCCGGCGCGATCAGCGTGTCGCAGCCGTGATCGTTGAACTGGGTTTCGAACGCTTCCTCGTCGAACGGGTGATGCATGACGAGCGTTCCGCCCGACAGCAGCCAGGTCACCAGCGACGAACAGATGCCCGCAAACGACATCGGCGCAAATGCCGACATGATGGTCGCGCCCTGGGCCAGGTCGCTCTCCAGCGACATCGCGAGCCCGCCGGCGATCAGGCCGAAATGCGCGCGCGGCACCGGACGAAAGCCCTCGCTGGTGACGTCGAAGGAGATCAGCGCCGGCTTGCGGCCGTCCTGAATCATCGGGCGCGCAGTCCGGGATTCCTGCAGGATCGCGTCATCGAGCGACGCCATGCCTTCGGGCAGATCGGTGCCGAAGCCGCAGACATGGCGGATCGAAAAGGCTTCCGCCGCGGCGTTCATGGCGATGTCGGCGTAGGAGACGCCGTCGATCCTGCCGCAGGTGACGATCGCCCGCGCCGCGGTGCGGTTGAGCACGGACGTCAGCTCGGCCTGCCGCCACAGCAGCGGCAACGGCGCCACCACGAGGCCGACACGATAGGCGGCGAGCACGGTCAGGGCGAATTCGATCGTCGAAGGAAGCTGAACCGCGATCACCGTATTGGCCGGCAATCCGCTCTCGACGAAGTGGGCGGCGATCGCCGAGATCGCGCGGTCGGCCTGAGCATAGGTCAGGCGCTTGCGAGTCTGTCCGGTGACGCGCTGCTTGTTGATCGGGTCGACCAGCGCCAGCGCCTCGGGTTGCCGCGCCAAACTGCGCTTGAACAGCGTATCGAGCGTGGGCGAGGTGATCGACTGGTTCACAGGTTCAACGTCGGTTGCATCGCTTCGATCAGGTCGGACCATGCCGCGTCGGGTCGCAGCTCACTTGGCAGCTCACTTGGCAGCTCACTTGGCAGCTCACTTGGCAGCTCACTTGGCAGCTCACTTGGATTGCGCGCCGGGCTTCTGCCACCAGGTCTCCGGCAGGTAGCCCGTCAACGCGGTGGCCGAAGGCCGTTCTATCCGATTCCAGCGCGCGATCCATTGCTCTCCCAAGTTAAATAGGGGGATAGCGTAGAAGCCGGACATCAGGGCCCGGTCCAGCGCCCGCACCGCCGAGACGAAGGCCGGCCGCTCCCGCGCCGCGAGCAGCGCGGCGATCGTGGCGTCGATGGCCGGATCCCTGGCGCCCATGTAGTTGCGGGTGCCCGGCACGTCGGCGGCCTGGCTGCCCCAGTAGAACCACTGCTCGTTGCCCGGCGACAGCGACTGGTCCCAGCGAATGGGGATCATGTCGAAGTCATAGGCGACCCGGCGTTGCTCGAACTGCACCGCGTCGACCACCCGGACCGCGGCGTCGATGCCGGCTCGCTTCAGGTCGCGCTGATAGGCGAGGGCGATCCGTTCATGCTCGCGTGTCGTCACCAGGATTTCGATCCGGAGCGGCGTCCCGGTCGAGCGCTGCTTCAACACCGTGCCGTCGAGCGCGTAGCCCGCCTCCGACAGCAGCGCGAGCACGTTGCGCAGAACGGTGCGGTCGCGGCCTGAGCCGTCGGTGTCGGGGAGGCGATAGCGGCCCTCGAGAATGTCGGGCGCAATATGCGATAGATACGGCTTGAGCAGATCGCGCTCGCGGTCATCGGCCGGGCGGCCATAGGCGGACAAATCCGAGCCGGCGAAATAGCCGCCGGCGCGCGAATAGAGTCCAAAATAGTAATTGCGGTTGATCCATTCGAAATCGAACAGCATCAGCAGCGCCTGGCGCACCCTGACGTCGGCGAACTTCGGCCGCCTGGTGTTGAACACCAGGAATTCGGACGGATCGGGCGTGCCGATCTTGATGGTGTCGCGGATCACCTCGCCGCTTTTCGCGGCGGGGAAGTCGTAGCCGTCATGCCAGCGCAGCGGTTCGGGCTCGGTCCTGAAGTCATAGAGGCCGCGCTTGAACGCCTCGAACTGGCCGTTGGCGTCGCGGTAGTAATCGAGCCTGATCTCGTCGAAATTCCAGAGGCCGCGGTTCACCGGCAGGTCGCGCCCCCAGTAATCCGGATTGCGGGTGAAGGTCACGCTGCTGCCGGGCTTGACCGCCGTCACGCGGTACGGGCCGGAGCCGATCGGCGGCGCCAATGTGGTCTCCTCGAATTTGGAGACGTCGGTGGCGTGGCGCGGCAGGATCGGCATCAGGCCGAGGATCAGCGGCAATTCGCGGTCCGCAACGCCGCCAAAATCGAACCGCACCGTGCGCGGATCGAGCACCTCGGCCTTGGCGACTTTCGAATAATACTGGTGATGCAGCGGACGGCCGTGATCGCGCAGCAGTTCGAGCGAGAACACGACGTCGTCCGCCGTGACCTCGTGTCCGTCGGAGAAGCGCGCGCGAGGATCGATGTGGAATGTCACATAGCTTCTGGCATCGTCGGTCTCGACGCTGCGGGCGAGCAGGCCGTACAACGTGAAGGGCTCGTCATTGTTCCGCACCATCAGGCTTTCGTAGACATAGCCGCGCTCGTAGGCGTAGCCCCGGAGCTGCTGCACCGCGAGCCCCCTGACAATCAGGGGATTGAGGCTGTCGAAGGTGCCGTCCCGGGGGCTCAGGACCAGACGGCCGCCCTTCTGGGGGCGTCAGGATTGGCGTAGGGCAGGTGAGTAAAGTCGGCCGGGAGCGCCGGGGCACCGTGCATCGCGATCGCGTAACTCTCGGTGGCGACCGCAGGGGCGAGCGCGCTCGTCAGGAATCCCAGGACAAGCCAGACGACGGCCAATGCGGCGCGCCAAACGTGCCCGGGAACACGTGCGTGAGGCGCCGGATTTGATTCGCGAAACGTCACGCCTGAAGGTTTATCACAGGGCGCTGAAACTCGCCGTCACATGGGCGCAAATGCGCTTGTCGGCATTGATCTTTCCGCGCGCCGCTGTATTGAAGGCGTGCAATTGGAGGGGCGGGAACGCCTGTCACGTATCCGCCTCAATTGACTAGGAGACAGCCGCCCAAACGGCTATGTGTCGGCGCCTGCAGCGGTTTCGGGCGCTGCCGTTCAGAAAGGGTTTTCCGCAATGAATTTCCGTATCTTGGCCGCCCCGGTCCGGCCGCATGGGCGAGTTGTTGCCCTGATGGGCGGCGACGGCATTCTCTGCAGCGCTCCTGGTTCCTGCCGCTTGGGCCCAGCAGCCGGCAGCGCCGGCGCCTGCGGCACCGAAGGCAGCGCCCAAGGCGGCACCCAAGGCAGCTCCGAAGGCGCCGGCCCCGGCAGCCCAGGCACCAGCTGCCCAAGCACCGGCCGCAGGTCAGGCGCCCGCTGCCGCCGCCCAGCAGCCGCCCCAGGATCAGCAGATCCAGCTGATCTACGCCCCCTGGACCAAGTTCTGCCTGAAGGGCCAGGAAGCCAACGCCAAACAGGTTTGCTTCACCGGCAAGGACGGCCGCATCGAGTCGGGCCAGCCGGTGATTGCCGCCGTGATCATCGAGCCGGAAGGCGAGCCGAAGAAGATCCTGCGCGTCACGCTGCCGCTCGGCATGCAGCTCGTGCACGGCACCCGCATCATCGTCGACGGCAACCCGCCGCAGCAGGCGCCCTATGTGATCTGCTTCCAGAACGGCTGCATGTCCGACTATGAAGCAACCCCCGAGCTGATCGCCAACATGAAGAAGGGCCAGAACCTCGTGGTCCAGGCGATCAATTCGAATGGCGCGCCGCTGACGCTGCCGCTGCCGCTCAACACCGAATTCGCCAAGGCCTATGACGGCCCGCCGACCGATCCGAAGGTGTTCGAGGAAAACTCGAAGAAGCTGCAGGAAGAGTTGCAGAAGCGCGCCGAAGAACAGCGCAAGAAGCTGGAGGGCGCGGGCGGTGCCGCTGCGCCGGCTCCGGCCAATCCGGCAGCCAAGTAACAACGTCGATCACGCGTTCAAGAAAGCGCGAGACCGTCGCAAGCAAAAGGCGCCCGCAAGGGCGCCTTTTTTGTCATGCGAAACGGACTGGCTGATGGCAGCCTGCCGCGCTGGTGACCGTGCCCATCGTGTGCGATGGTCGCCCTAAGGCAAATCGATCGCGGCCGAGCCGCATCGTGGTTGCGTTATCCGGACAAGTCCGGCGTCGAAGCCCAATCATAAATCCGTCACGGGAGGCCAGACGAAAGCGCGGCACGCGCGCCTTCGATGCGCAAATCTGCGCGTGGTTCTGTGCGAACCCTGGCCGCCGTGCGGACGCCTGATGGCGCGATGCGACTGGACCTTGCCTGGGTCGCAAGCCCGTCCGCCGTTCGCAATCATGGAAGTCTCCCCAATGTCCCAGCGAGTCAACACGCAGCGGCGGGAACCGCTCTCCCGGCCTTCGGAGCCGTCGACCGGGCGTGCTCCGGCCGATGTCGGCGGGCGCCTCAACCAGGACAACGCCCCCGGGAGCTTCCATCCGGGCATCGTTCATCTCGCGCTGGCGATGGGCGGGTTCGCGATCGGCATCGCCGAATTCGCAACCATGAGCCTGCTGCCGTTCTTCGCCCATGATCTGCACATCAGTGAGCCCCAGGCCGGTCACGCGATCAGCGCCTACGCGCTCGGCGTCGTGGTCGGCGCGCCTGTGATCGCTGTGCTGTCGGCGCGCATGGCGCGGCGGACGCTGCTGATCGCGCTGATGGGCTTCTTTGCGCTGATGAACGGCCTCTCCGGGCTCGCGCCCGACTACCACACCATGCTGGTGCTGCGCTTCCTCGCCGGGCTGCCGCACGGCGCCTATTTCGGCATCGCCATGCTGGTCGCGGCTTCACTGGTCCCGATCGACAAGCGCACCGCGGCGGTCGGCCGCGTGCTGCTCGGCCTCACCATCGCGACGACGATCGGCGTGCCGCTCGCAAATGGCGTGGGGCAGGCGATCGGCTGGCGCTGGGCGTTCGCGATCGTTGCCGGCCTCGCGCTCCTGACCGCCATCCTGGTCCTGATCTTCGCCCCGCGTGACGTCGCCGACAGCAAGGCGAGCCCGCTCCGCGAATTGTCGGCGCTCGGGCGCAAGCACGTCTGGCTCACGCTTGGGATCGGCGCCATCGGTTTCGGCGGACTGTTCTCGGTCTACACTTATCTGGCGTCGACCATGCTGGCGGTGACGCACACGTCGCCCGCGCTGGTGCCCGTCACGCTATGCGTGTTTGGGGCTGGCCTCACCGCCGGCAACATCATCGTGCCGCGCTTTGCCGACCGCGCGCTGATGACGACCGCGGGCGGGCTGCTGCTGTGGTCGGCGGCGACGTTGGCGTTGTATCCGCTGGCGGCCGCGAATTTCTGGACGCTGTGCGCCGACGTGTTCCTGATCGGGCTGGGCGGAGCGCTTGCCACCGTGTTGCAGACCCGGCTGATGGATGTCGCGGGCGAAGCCCAAAGCCTCGCCGCGGCGCTCAACCATTCCGCCTTCAACGTCGCCAATGCGCTGGGGCCGTGGCTCGGCGGAATGGCCGTCGCCGCCGGTTACGGCTGGACGTCGACCGGTCTTGTCGGCGCGGGACTGGCGCTGGCGGGGTTTGCGGTCTGGGCGATCGCGGCGGCGCTGGCCGCGCGTGAGGGGGTATGAGCAGTTCGGAAGCCACGCCGTCGCGTCTGTCGCCGGACGGGAGCCGCGCGTCAGTTCAGCGACGGATTGCGCGGACGGTAGCCGCCCGATTTGTCCTTCACGAAGATCTCCGCCACCTGCGAGTGCCGGATCGGTTCGCCGGAATCGTCGGGCAGCAAGTTCTGCTCGGACACATAGGCGACGTACTCGGTCTCCGAGTTTTCAGCGAGCAGATGATAGAACGGCTGGTCCTTGTGCGGCCGCATGTCCTCGGGGATCGACAGCCACCATTCCTCGGTGTTGTTGAACTCCGGGTCGATATCAAAAATCACGCCCCGGAAGGAGAACACCCGGTGACGGACGATCTGCCCGATCTGGAATTTGGCGGTGCGCGCTTTGATCATGGTTCGTCGATAGACCAACATTGTGGCCGATGCTAGGGGCTAAGCCTCGAATTAACCCCGGTTTACCGATTCTAGCCGGGCCGAAACGACTCGAAATCCGGCCGAGAAACTACTTTCAGAATGATCGATATCCTCAATCTGGCGTTGCCGTATTTCGGCTTGATCTTCATCGGCTACGCGTGCGGAAAAGCCAAGGGTTTGCCCGAGAGCGGGCTCGCCTGGATGAATTTCTTCCTGCTTTACGTTTCGTTGCCGGCGCTGCTGTTCGGGATCATGTCGAAGACACCGTTCGCCGAGCTGAACAACCCGCCATTCCTGATCGCCACCACGCTTGGAACCGTGATCGCGTTCTTCCTGGCGATGATCGCGGGCAAGCTGATCGGCGGGCTGTCGCTGCGCGAGGCGACGCTGGCCGGCCTGTCGGGCGCCTACGGCAATATCGGCTACATGGGCCCTGGGCTCGCGCTCGCCGTGCTCGGCACCAAGGCAGCGGCGCCGACCGCACTGATCTTCTGCTGCGACAGCATCTTCCTGTTCTCGATCGTGCCGCTCCTGATCGAGCTCACCGACCGCGACCATCCCTCGCTGCTGCACGCGTTCGGCGTGGTGCTGCGGCAGATCGTGCAGAACCCGCTGATCATGTCGGCGGTGTTCGGCGCGCTGGTCGCCGCGTTTCACATCCCGATTCCGGTCGCGCTCGACCGCACCATCCAGTTCCTGCAGAACGCCGCCGCGCCGACGGCGCTGTTCGTGCTCGGCATCACCGTGGCGCTGCGGCCGTTCGAGCGGGTGCCGTGGGAGGTGCCGGGCGTGGTCGCGATCAAGCTTCTGATCCATCCGCTGCTGGCCTTCGGACTGATGCTGCTGTTCGGTCCGTTCGCGCAGCCGTGGGCTGCGACCGCGGTGCTGATGGCTTCGCTGCCGCCGGCGCTCAACGTGTTCGTGATTGCACGGCAGAACGACACCTGGATCGAGCCGGCGTCGGTTGCGGTGCTGATCGGCACCTTCGCCTCGGTGGTCACGCTGACCAGCGTGATGTGGTTCATCCAGAGCGGACGGCTGGTGTTTCCCTAGAGGAACGCTACCGCCGCCATGACGGCGCGAGGCCCTCGCGCATCGCGAGCCGCCGCAGCGGGCCGAAGGCGCCGATCAGATGCAGGCCGGCGGCACGCGCCGTCTGCACGCCCAGGAAATCGCTGAGCAGCGACCGGTTGGCGATGTCGATCGCCCAGGTCCGGCTGGCGACGTCGGGTCGCCGCGCCGCCTGGTAGCGCGACAGCACATTTGGCGCGCCGGGATCCTCGCCGCGGCCGATTGCCCGGCCTGTGATCTCGGCGATGTCGGCGGCATCGCGCAGCCCCATGTTGAGGCCCTGCGCGCCGATCGGCGGCAGCACATGAGCGGATTCGCCGACCAGCGCGATCCGGTCCTTGACGAATTGCCGGGGCCGCTCGATGGCGAGGGGAAACACGTGGCGGCCGCCCTGGACCTCGACGCGCCCGAGAATCGAATGCGACTGCCGCTCGGCCGCTTCGGATAATTCGTCATCGCCAAGCGCCTTCAGCCGTTCGGCCTCCTTGGGCGCCGAGACCCAGACCACGCTGCTGCGGTTGCCGCTGAGCGGCACGAACACGCAGGGGCCGTGCTCGGTGTGAAACTCGGTCGAGATGTTCCGGTGCGGCCGGCTGTGGCTGATGTTGAAGGTGAGGGCGGATTGGCCAAGCTCGCGGCTGACCACCTCGATGCCGGCGGCCTCGCGGGACAATGAATTGCGCCCGTCGGCGCCGACCACGAGCCGGGCCGATAACGTCTGGCCCTGCCGCGTCACCACGGTGACCGCAGCATCATCCGGTTGCACAGAGGCGGCCTCGTCGTCGAACCGCGTCAGCGCGGCCATCTCGCCGGCACGCTCCTCGAGCGCTGCGACCAGCGAGCGATTGTCGATGTTGAAGCCGAATTGCTCGCGGCCGATCTCGTCGGAGGAGAACCGCACTTCTGGCGCGCGGATCAGGCGGCCGGTGTCGTCGACGAGGCGCATGGTCTTGAGCGCGGCGGCCTTGTCGCTGCAGCGCCGCCAGACGTCGAGCCGCTCCAGGATCTCGGTCGAGGCGCCGAGCAGCGCGGTGGTCCGATTGTCGGCATAGGGAGCGCGGCGCGCCAACAGCGCGGTCCGCGCGCCGGCGTCGGCGAGGGCAATCGCAGCCGTCAATCCGGCCGGGCCGCCGCCTATTACGATAACGTCATAATCCAGGGAGCTGTCGGTCATATCAGGACATTTGACATGCTTG
This sequence comes from Bradyrhizobium sp. JR3.5, assembly GCF_054057015.1. Taxonomy (NCBI): domain Bacteria; kingdom Pseudomonadati; phylum Pseudomonadota; class Alphaproteobacteria; order Hyphomicrobiales; family Nitrobacteraceae; genus Bradyrhizobium; species Bradyrhizobium sp. JR3.5. The sequence goes on along the minus strand of NZ_JBSRYV010000001.1, from coordinate 2,086,641 downwards.
GCCCGATTTTCAAGCCATCGGTAACCACCAAGAGTTTCGAACGATCTGCGCGGCGGAACGCCGCAAGACTGCATATGCAAAGCTGGCCGATTCCTGATAGCACTTCGGCCGATGGAGCACTCGAGCCAGCCGGATGCGTTGCCAGAACGGATGCGGACCGCCGCATTCTCCGTTCATATCTTCACGGCGCTCGGCGCCGGGGTTGCGCTGCTGGCGATGCTGGAGGCGGTGCGCGAGCACTGGGCCAACATGTTCGCCTGGCTCGGGGTCGCACTGATCATCGACGGGATCGACGGCCCGCTGGCGCGCCGGCTCGACGTGGTGCGGCTGCAGCCGAACTGGTCGGGCGAGGTGCTCGACCTGGTGGTTGATTTCGTCACCTATGTGTTCGTGCCGGCCTATGCGATCACCGCGAGCGGCATGCTGCTGCCGCTGGCCGCGCCTATCCTCGGCATCGGCATCGTGGTTTCCAGTGCGCTGTATTTCGCCGACCGCCGCATGAAGGCCGACGACAATCATTTCCGCGGCTTCCCGGCGCTGTGGAATGCGGCGGCGTTCTATCTGTTCCTGCTGCATTTGCCGCCGGTGCTCTCGACGATCGTGGTCGCGCTCCTGATCGTGCTGACCTTTGCGCCGTTCCATGTTCTGCACCCGTTCCGCGTGGTGCGGCTGCGCTGGCTCACGCTGTGGCTGCTTGGCGTCTGGGCGCTGCTCGGCATGTACACGCTCGCCAACGATTTCATGGTCGGAGCCCCGATCACCTTCGGTCTCTGCGCCATCGCCGTCTACATCGTCGGCAGCGATACCCTGATCCGCCGGATGAAAGCCTTCAGAGCATGACGCAATTGATCACCAGCCCGGAAGCCTGGGCAGCGCTGCTGACCCTGACTGCGCTCGAGATCGTGCTCGGCATCGACAACGTCATCTTCCTGTCGGTGCTCGTCTCGCGGATTCCGCAGCCGCAGGCCAACCGGGCGCGGCAGATCGGCCTGCTGCTCGCGCTGGTATTCCGCATCATCCTGCTCAGCGTCCTGGTCTGGCTGATCGGGCTGACGCAGCCTGTGATCACCATCGAGAGCGTCGCGCTGTCGTGGCGCGACATCATCCTGATCGGCGGCGGCCTGTTCCTGATCGCGAAAGCGACCCACGAGATCCACGGCGAGGTCGAGGCGCGTGACGCCGAGGAGAATAGCACGCCGAGCCCCAACGCGTTCTTCTGGGTGATCGTGCAGATCATCATCATCGACCTGGTGTTCTCGCTGGATTCGATCATCACCGCGATCGGCATGGCGCAAGACATCGAGATCATGATCGCGGCGGTCGTGATCGCCTGCGCGATCATGTACATCTCGTCGGGACCGGTGGCGCGGTTTGTCGCGGAGCATCCGACCACCAAGATGCTGGCGCTGGCGTTCCTGGTGCTGATCGGCGTGGCGCTGGTGGCCGACGGATTCAAATTCCACATTCCGCGCGGCTACATCTATTTCGCGATCGCATTCTCGGCGGCAGTCGAGATGTTCAACGTGCTCGCCAGGCGCAACCGCAAGAAGCCGGCGCGCTAGCCCCGGTTCCAGGCCGCTTGGTTGACAAGCCGGCGCCGATGGCATTCGCTCGTTTGACGCTGAGATCTGAGGGAGCGACGACATGACCAAGGCTGTGCGGGTGCACAAGGTGGGGGGCCCTGAGGTCCTGACCTATGAGGATGTCGAGGTGGGGGCGCCGGGGACCGGCGAGGTCCGCATCCGCCAGCATGCGGTCGGGCTGAATTTCATCGACGTCTATTTCCGCACCGGCCTCTACAAGGCGCCCGGCCTGCCGTTCATCGCCGGCAACGAGGCCGCGGGTGAGGTCGTGGCCGTCGGTCCGGGGGTGACCAATTTCCACCCCGGCGATCGCGTCGCCTACTACTACAACCTCGGCGGTTACGCCTCCGAGCGTGTCATCCCGGCCGACAAGCTGGTCAAACTGCCCGACCATATCACCTATGAACAGGGCGCCGTGCTGATGCTCAAGGGGCTCACGGTCTGGTACCTCCTGCACAAGACCTTCAAGGTCGAGCAGGGCCATCGGGTGCTGATCCACGCCGCAGCCGGCGGCATTGGGCTGCTGGCCTGCCAGTGGGCGCATGCGCTCGGCGCGCATGTCATCGGCACCGTCGGCTCGAAGGCGAAGGCCGATATCGCGCTCGCCAATGGCTGCGACCACGTCATCCTCTACAATGAGGAGAACTTCGTCGAACGCGTCAAGCAGATCAGCCGCGGCGAGCTCTGCGACGTCGTCTATGACGGCGTCGGCAAGACCACGTTTCCGGGATCGCTGTCGTGCCTGCGGCCACGCGGCCTGTTCGTCTCGTTCGGCAACGCTTCCGGCCCGGTGCCGCCGTTCCCGCTCGCCGAGCTCAACAACCACGGTTCGCTGTTCGCGACGCGGCCGAAGCTCAACGACTATGTCGGCACCCGCAAGGAATTGCTTGAAGGCGCCGATACGCTGTTCGCCGCCGTGATCAACGGCAAGCTGCACGTCCCGATCAACCACGCCTATGCGCTCAAGGACGTCGCCAAGGCGCATATCGATCTGGAGAGCCGGGCGACCACGGGCGCGGCGATTTTGCGGCCGTAGTTTTCTCCGTCATTGCGAGGAGCTCGCGACAACATTGCTAAGCAATTTTGCGCTGAAGCGACGAAGCAATCCATTCTATCCCCGAGTGGAAAGGTGGATTGCTTCGCGGAGCCTGTCATCCGGCGGCGCTTCGCGCCGACCGGGTGGCTCGCAATGACGTTTGCAGTCGCCGTCACGCCACCCGCCGCGCCGCGCCGACTTTCGTCAGCACGGTATCGAGGCAATCGATGACCGCGGAAATCTCCTCCCGCGTGACATCGAGCGCCGGCATGAAGCGCAGCGTGTCCGGCTGCGGCGAGTTGACCAGCACACCGGCCGCGAACGCCTCGGCGACGACGGCCGCGCCGATCGGCATCTTGAGATCGAGCGCGAGCAGCAGGCCGCGGCCTCTGATCTCGCCGAGCCCGTGCCGTGCCGACAGCCGCTGCAATTCGCGCTCGAGCAGCAGCCCGGTGTCGGTGACCAATTTCAGGAAATCGGGCCGGCCGATCTGATCGAGCACGACAAGCCCGGCGGCGCACATCAGGGGATTGCCGTTGAAGGTGCCGCCCTGATCGCCGTGATCGAAGCAGGAGGCATGCTCGGTCGCAAGCAGCGCTGCGAGCGGCACGCCGCCGCCGATGCCCTTGCCGAGCGTCATGATGTCGGGCTCGATGCCCGCGTGTTCGTAACCGAACAGCTTTCCGGTCCGGCCCATGCCGGTCTGGATCTCGTCGACGATCAGCAGCAGCCCACGCTGCTGGGTCAGCGCCCGCAACTCTCTGAGGAACGCGTCGGTCGCCGGCCACACGCCGGCTTCGCCCTGGATCGGCTCCAGCATGACCGCGACCGTCGACGCGGTGATCAGCTGGCGTACCGACTCGATGTCGTTCAGCCGCGCTTTCCGGAAGCCCGAGACTTTCGGCTCGAACAGCGGCTCGAACGCCTTCTTGCCCGACGCCGACATGGTCGCGAGCGTCCGGCCGTGGAAGCCGCCTTCGAAGGTGACGATCTCGTGCGCGCCGTTCTTGTACTTGGCGCCGAATTTGCGCGCGAGCTTGATCGCGCCTTCATTGGCTTCCGCGCCGGAATTGGCGAAGAACACCTGATCGAAGCAACTCTTATCGACCAGCATCTTCGCCAGCTTCAGGCTCTGCTCGTTGTAGAATGCCGGGCTCGGCGTCAAGAGCCGCCTGGCCTGCGCGGCCAGCGCATCGGCAACGATGACCGGCGAGTGGCCGAGCGGATTCACGGCCCAGCCCTGCACGAAATCGAGATAGCGGTTGCGGTTGGAGTCCCACAAATACGAGCCTGCGCCGCGCACGAAGACGACCTCGGGGCGAGCGGTGATGTCCATCAGCGCATCGAACGGATGGGGTGCGTTGGTCATGTCGATCTCCTCTGAGGTCGGTGTGGGAAAGGGCAGGCCGAAAAAGCGAGAAGGCCGCGCTTTGCGGGCGCGGCCTTCTCGAAAACCTTGGCTGATTTAGCTAATCAGCGGTGGCGTCGGACACGGCGCAGCCCAGCATCGTCGCGGGTGCGACGACGGTTGATGGCGCGGCGGTGGGTCCGGTTCAGCTTCATGGCGCAGGGCCATACAGCCGAAGGGCCGGTGGTGTCAAGCGTGTCAGAATCCCGCGACGCTGCCGTGCAGGTCGTATTGGTCGGCGCGCTCGATCTTCGCGGTGACGATCTCGCCGACCTTGAGCGGGCGGCGGCTGGTGAGATAGACGGCGCCGTCGATCTCGGGCGCGTCGGCCTTTGACCGGCCCTTGGCGACCGTCGGGCCGACCTCATCGATGATCACCTGCTGGCGGGTGCCGACCTTGCGCCTGAGGCGCCTCGCCGAAATCTTCTGCTGCCGCGCCATCAGCGCATTCCAGCGCTCCTGCTTGACCTCGTCGGGCACGGCATTGCCGATCGCGTTCGACGTGGCGCCCGCGACCGGCTCGTATTTGAAGCAACCGAGGCGGTCGATCCCGGCTTCATCGAGCCAGTCGAGCAGATAGGCGAAATCGGAATCGGTCTCGCCGGGGAAGCCGACGATGAAGGTCGAGCGCAGCGTCAGCTCCGGGCATTGCTCGCGCCACTTCTGGATCCGCGCCAGCGTCTTCTCCTGTGCGGCCGGACGCTTCATCGCGCGCAGCACGTCGGGGCTCGCATGCTGGAACGGGATGTCGAGATAGGGCAGCACCTTGCCCTCGGTCATCAGGCCGATCACCTCGTCGACATGCGGATAGGGGTAGACATATTGCAGCCGCACCCAGGCGCCGAGCTCGCCGAGCTCCTTGGCGAGGTCGAAGAATTTCGCGCGCACGCTGCGATCCTGCCACGGGCTCTCGGCGTATTTCAGGTCGACGCCATAGGCCGAGGTGTCCTGCGAGATCACGAGCAATTCCTTGACGCCGGCCTTCACCAGTCTCTCGGCCTCGCGCAGCACGTCGTTGGCCGGCCGCGACACCAGATCGCCGCGCAGCTTCGGGATGATGCAGAAGCTGCAGCGATTGTTGCAGCCTTCGGATATCTTCAGATAGGCGTAGTGGCGCGGTGTCAGCTTGACGCCCTGCGGCGGCACCAGGTCGAGGTGCGGATTATGCGCCGGCGGCAGCGCGCGGTGCACGGCGTCCAGCACGCTCTCATATTGCTGCGGTCCCGTGATCGACAGCACGCCGGGATAGGCGCTCTCGATCTGCTCCGGCTCGGCGCCCATGCAGCCGGTGACGATGACCTTGCCGTTCTCGGCCATGGCCTCGCCGATCGCCGCGAGCGATTCCTGCTTGGCGCTGTCGAGGAAGCCGCAGGTGTTGACGATGACGATGTCGGCGCCGTCATGCTTGCGCGCCAGTTCATAGCCTTCCGCGCGCAGCCGGGTGATGATGCGCTCGGAATCGACCAGCGCCTTGGGGCACCCCAAGGACACAAAGCTCACTTTCGGCGTAGCGGCCTCTTGCATATCTCTGAATCTGCCTGATTGATGGGCAGGAGCTAGTCCCAATTGCCGAGAATTACAACCCTTTCCGCACCGTCCCGGCGTGATATGGATGGTTCTTGCCGGGCTTTAAGAGTGGTCGATGAGCGCTGAATCGTCTCCCAAGATCGTCATCGTCGACGAGAGCCCGATCCGTGCGGCCATCCTCGAGGAGGGACTGCGGGAGGCCGGCTATACGGACGTGGTCCATATCAGCGAGATGCAGAGCCTGCTGTCGCGGATCTATGCGCTCGATCCCGAGATCATCGTCATCGACCTCGAGAATCCCAGCCGCGACGTGCTGGAACAAATGTTCCAGGTCAGCCGTGCGGTCCGCCGCCCGATCGCGATGTTCGTCGACCAGAGCGACGCCGCCTCGATCCAGGCCTCGGTGGAGGCGGGCGTCTCCGCCTACATCGTCGACGGCCTCAAGAAGGAGCGGATGAAGCCGATCCTCGATCTCTGCGTGTCCCGCTTCAATGCCTTTGCCAAGCTGCAGGATGAACTCGACCGCACCAAGCATGCGCTGGAGGAGCGTAAGGTGATCGACCGCGCCAAGGGCATTCTGATGAAGGTGAAGGGGCTGACCGAGGAAGAGGCCTATGTGCTGATGCGCTCGACCGCGATGCGCGAGAAGAAGAAGATCGGGGAGATCGCGCAATCGATCCTGACGGCGTCGGAGCTTCTGAAATGACCACACCCCTGCACATCGGATTCATTCCGCTGGTGGACGCTGCCGCCCTGATCGTCGCGGTCGACAAGGGATTCGCGGCGACTGAAGGCCTCGATGTTACGCTGGTACGGGAAGTGTCGTGGTCGAACGTCCGCGACAAGCTCAATATCGGCCTGTTCGACGCCGCTCATCTGCTGGCGCCGGTGGCAATCGCCTCGAGCCTCGGGCTCGGGCACGTCAAGGTGCCGATCGCAGCGCCTTTCAATCTCGGGCTCAACGGCAACGCCATCACCGTATCGCCGGCGCTGCACGCCGCGCTGATGGAAGAGATCGACGGCGACCGCTTCGATCCGATGGCGACCTCGCGCGCGCTTGCCCGCGTCGTGGCCAAGCGGCGCAAGAGCGGGGCCGAGCCGTTGACGTTCGGCATGACCTTTCCGTTCTCGACCCACAATTATCAATTGCGGTTCTGGATGGCCGCCGGCGGCGTCGATCCCGACGAGGACGTCCAGCTCGTGGTGCTGCCGCCGCCCTACATGGTCGACAGTCTCGCCAACGGCCATGTCGACGCGTTCTGCGTCGGCGCGCCCTGGAATTCGATCGCGGTCGATCTCGGCGTCGGCCACATCCTGCATTTCGTCTCGGACATCCTGCTCAGCGCGGTGGAGAAGGTGCTGGCGGTGCGCCAGAGCTGGTCGGAGAAGAACGCCGACGTCGTGGCCGCGCTGGTGCGCGCGCATCTGCGCGCCGCGGAGTTCATCGAGCAGCCGGAAAACCGGCCCGAGGTCGCTCGCATCCTCAGCTCACCCGAGCGGCTCGGCGTCGACGCCGGCGTCATCCAGCGCACGCTCGACGGCCGGCTGAAGATCTCGCCCGACGGCACCATGCGCGAAAGCAGTCGCTATTTGCTGGTCGGGCGCGAGGCGGCAGCGCGGCCGGATCCGGGGCAGGCGGCCTGGCTCTACGCGCAGATGGTTCGCTGGGGCCAGACGCCGTACCGGCCGGAGGCACTGGAGGCTGCCATGGCGGTGTTCAGGCCGGACCTCTACGACGCCGCAGCCGGGCGCCCGGCTGGCACCTCCAACGCCATCGGCGCGTTCGCCGGTCCGCCGTTCGATCCGAGCGACGTTCCGGGCCATCTGGCGGCCTTCAAGATCGGGCGCTGGAAGCCCTGAGCGCCGCCGCGGCCGCCGCCTCCGGCTCCTTTGCATGGGGTTGTTTTCGAGATTTTCGGTTATTGCGGGCTGGCGTGGGTTCCCGACGCCTCGAATTGCGACGAATAAGATTCTCGGGCGAACTCGCGAGGCAGAATAATCCTCTCGGAACCGTGTTCCCGAAGGCGGCGGCATCGCTATTTTTGCCACCCGCTTGCATCCGGGCGCGAACGCTATTCCATATGCCCGACAATGGGGCGTTGGAGATCGACCATGCGCGAGCTATCGGCGGAAGCCCGCCTGCATCATTGCGCGCGACAAGTTTCGAGGAAGTCGGAGACCGGAATTCACACTGCGGCGCTCTACAGCGCGTTCGCCGTGATCGCGGCCATCGTGTTCGGCACGCTGTCCGTCCACCCGTTCTGAGCCCTTCTGAAAATTCAAAAGCCGCCGTCTGATGTCCCCAGGCGGCGGCTTTGTGTTGTCTGGATGCTGGCGGCTCAGTAGCCGTAGCCGCGTGCATATCCGTAGCCGTAGCCATATCCACCGCCGCAAGTGTTGCAGGTCGGCTGGACCGGCGCGTAGTAGGAATAGCCCGGCGAGACCATCTGGGTGCGTTCCTGGGTGGCGTATTGCGGCGCGATGCGCTCATAGGCGACGCCTTCGGGCGCGACCATCACGGTCTTTGGCACCATCACGGTACGATACTGCGCCGGCGTGCGATGCGCGATGACGCGGCCCGGCGACACCATCACGGTCTCCTGCACGGTGCGATACTGCGGCGGCACGGTCTGCACCTGATAGCAGGTCGTGCAGGGCTGGGGCGGCGGCGTATAGCAGCTGTAGCAGCCGGCGGAGGCTGCGCTGGTGAAGGCGGCCGTGGCAACCGCCGCAATTGCGAGGGAGAGGCTGGTGCGGAACATGCTTTCGTACCCAATTCCTGAGAGGACAATCAAAGGCTCGGAAGCTGCACCTAGCAATCAAACCGGCAAGTTTGGGTTTAAGAAGACTCTTAACGGAATCTAAAAGGGTCGGCGCGGCGGCCGGCCCTTGGCAGTCGACGTGTGCGCGGCTCAGTGCGCGGTCTTGAACGGCGCGACCGTGATGCCGGCCTTGCTCAGCGCCTCGCGCAGGCCGCGCGCAATCTCGACGGCGCCATGCGTGTCGCCATGGATGCAGACGGTATCGGTCTGCATCTTGATCACCTTGCCGGTGACCGAGACGACCGCGCCGTCCTGCACCATCCGCACCACGCGCTCGGCGATCGCCTTGGGATCGTGCAGCACCGCGCCGGGCTTCTTGCGCGACACCAGATTGCCGTCGTCCTCATACGCGCGGTCGGCAAATACTTCATGCGCCATCCGCAGATTGGCGGCTTCGCCCGCGCGCACCAGCTTTGAGTTGGCGAGCACCACGAAGATGAGATTGCGGTCGACCGCCTTGATCGCATTGGCGATCGCCCGTGCGGTCATGTCGTCCTCGCAGGCGACGTTGGAGATCGCGCCATGTGCCTTCACATGGGTAACCTTGTGGCCAGCGGCGGTTGCGATCGCCTGCAGCGCGCCGATCTGATAGGCGATCAGGTTCTCGATCTCGGACGATGTCAGCCCCGGCATCGGGCGGCGGCCAAAGCCATGCAGGTCGCGGTAGCCGGGATGGGCGCCGACGCTGACGCCACGCGCCTTCGCGAGCTCGACGGTCTTGCGCATGATGTCAGCGTCGCCGGCATGGAAGCCGCAGGCTACGTTGACCGAAGTTGCAAGCTCGATCATCGCGGCATCATTGCCCATTTCCCAGGGGCCGAAACTTTCGCCGAGATCGCAATTGAGGTCGATGGTTGCAGTCATGACGATCGATCCGTTCGTTGTTCGTATTTGATTCAGGGCAGCGCAACTTGCCAGGTCGACACATCGACGGCGCTGACGGCCTGACCCGCGACATTCGCATCCCGCAGCGCCTCGATGTTGAGACCGAAATCGTCGATGCCGCGGAGGCGATCGGGCAGGGAATGCAGCAGCGCGTGGAACTTGATCGCCTCGGCCTGCGCTTCCGCCATGGTTACGGCCTTGAAGCGGAACGGCCGGCCGGCGGAGGTCTGCGCGAAGCGGCCAAGATCGGCCGTGATCACGGTCGCGATCTTTGGATAACCACCGCTTGTGCCGCGGTCCGGCATAAGCACGATCGGCTGGCCGTTGCCAGGCACCTGGATGCTGCCGTTGACGGTGCCGTCGGAGACGATGTTGTGGCCGTCGCGGTGCTTGATGACGGCCCCTTCGAGCCGGTAGCCCATGCGGTCGCTGGTGGCCGAGATTTTCCACTCGCTGTCGAGGAACAGCTGCTTGTTTTCCGCGGTGAACTCGTCGCCCTGCGGGCCGAACACGATGCGGATCGGCGCATCGGTGGCGGCCAGCAATTCGATGCGGCGCTCGGCGGCGCCGCTCGCAGCTTTCGTCTTCAACTCGTCGCCGCTTTGCAGCGGCCGCGGGTAGGGGCTGCCGAGCCCGGCCCGGGCGTTGACGGCGAGGCTGCCGAACATTGGCTCGCCCTCGATGCCGTGCTCGATCGCGAGATAGCTGAACGAGCCGCCGCGCGCAAAACCGAGATTGAGCGTCTCACCGTCGGCGAGCGTTGCCGAACTGTCGAAGGCGACCGGCCGGCCACCGATCTCCGCATTGCGCGATGCGCCAGCGAGCCCGACGCGCACGGCGCCGCCGCGTGCGGTGAAGGAGGCGCCGAATGGACCGATCTCGACCGCAGCAGCGAACGGTTCATTGCCGACCAGCGTATTGGCGGCCGCCAGCGAAAGCCTATCCATCGCGCCGCTCGGCGTCAGGCCGTAGCGCTGCGAGCCCGGGCGTCCGCCGTCCTGTACCGAGCTGGCCGGGCCGATCGAGGTGACGACGAGCTTGCTCATGGTGCCACCAGTTCTGCGATGAACTCACCGGCCTCGGCGGCGCGGTCCTGTTCGGCAAAGGTCTTGGCATCCACTGCCGTAAAGCTGACGGCATCGCCCGGCTCCAGCAGGAAGGTCGGATCGCGATGCAATTGGTAGGTTCGCACCGGAGTGCGGCCGAGCAGGTGCCAGCCGCTCGGGCCGGCGAGGCACTGTACGCCGGTCTGGATGCCGCCGATCGAGATGGTGCCGGCCGGGGTCACGAGCCGCGGCTCCTTGCGCCTGGGTATATGCAGGAACTTGTCCAGCCCGCTGAGATAGGACCAGCCGGGCGTGAAACCAATCATGGCGACGCGGTAGTCGCCGGCGGCGTGGCGCGCGACGATCTCATCGGGCGTGGTCTGGAGTGCCTTCGCCACATCCTCAAGATCGATGCCGTGCTCGCCGCCATAGGTGATGGGGATCCGCCAGCGCCGCGCTCCGCCTTCGGTCGGCGGTGCCTTGGCGGCGCGCGCAAGCAACTGCTCGCCGAGCGCATCGAAGGTGATCTGCACGGGATCGTAATGCACCAGCAGCGACCGGTAGGTCGGCACGGTCTCGGTGATCCCGGCGATCGGCTCGGCTGCGATCACGCGGTCGAGCGCGAGCACCCGCCGGTTGGCGGTGTCATCGATGGTGCGGCTGAATTCCACCGTGATGGCGCTGTCGCCACTCGGCAAAAGGCGGGGAGGACTTAAGGGTTCGGCCATCGGCTCAAGCAGATTGGATCGGCCATCAAGCTAGCGTGTTTCGATTCAAAACGGAATTCGCTTCGTGCAAAATGATGCAGCAACTTCAATAAATTAATCGGCATGCCGGCGATAAATTTAGGTGATCGCAGCTTTTTCGCGCAGCCCTTGACGCAGGGCCTTCGCCCGGCAACATGCGCCGGTCTTTTCCTCCCATCGGAGCAAGCTTTCCAGATGTCACTGTCCGCCGAAGCGATCGCGACGCTGTCGCACGTGTCCACCGCCACCATCACCACGGTCCTGCTCAAGAAGGGCCTGCGCAACATCTGGATGCGCGGCACCAAGCCCTTGAAGCCTGGGCAGAAGCGGTTGGTCGGACCGGCCTTCACGCTGCGCTTCGTGCCGGCCCGCGAGGATCTGGCGACGCCGGAATCCTGGTCGTCGCCGATCTCGACCCGTACCGCGATCGAGGCGATGCCGGCGGGCTGCATTGCCGTGGTCGATGCCATGGGCATCGCCGATGCCGGCATTTTCGGCGACATCCTCTGCGCGCGCATGGTCAAGCGCGGGGTGACGGCGCTGATCACCGATGGCGTGGTGCGTGACGTTGAGGGCGTGCTCGGCACCGGCCTGCCGGTCTGGTGCGACGGCTACGCGGCGCCGCCGTCGGTTGCAGGTCTGACCTTCGTCGGCTGGGGCGAACCGATCGGCTGCGGCGGCGTTGCCGTGTTTCCGAACGACGTGGTGGTGGCCGACCAGGACGGCGCGGTGCTGATCCCGCAGGCGTTCCTTGACCAGGTGCTGGCCGAGGGACCCGAGCAGGAGCGGATGGAGGCCTGGATCGTCAACGAGGTGAACAATGGCGCCCAGCTGCCCGGCCTGTATCCGATGAATGCCGAGACCAAGGCGCGCTACGCCGCAACCAAGAAATAACGTCAAGAAAGGGAGGTAACCCCATGGATATCCACGTTTCCGGCTCGCGGCCGACTCGCCGCGCGCCGAAGGAGAACTTCACCGGCAGCGTGCTGCAGGACCCGATCAACATGGCGCCGGCGCCGGCGCGGCTGAATGCTTCGCGCGTGTCATTCGAGCCCGGTGCGCGCACCGCCTGGCATACCCATCCGCTCGGACAGACGCTGTACGTGATCTCGGGCATCGGCCGCGTGCAGGCCAAGGGCGGGCCGATCCAGGAGATCCGCCCGGGCGACGTCGTCTGGATCCCGCCGAACGAGAAGCATTGGCATGGCGCTTCGCCCGACAACAGCATGACCCACATCGCCATGCAGGAGGCGCTCGACGGCGTCTATTCGACCTGGATGGAGCACGTCACCGACGAGGAATACAACGGCAAGGTAGGCTGAGCCGGCGTAGCAAGCCAAAGGAAAGCCCCGCGCACTGCGGGGCTTTTTTGTTGCTCGTATGCGTAGCTCGGACGGAGCGAAGCGTAATCCGGGCTACGACGACTTGCAGGTAATCAGTTCACCCGCGTCCAGGTCTGGCCGCCACAGAACATGCCGCCGAACGCGCAGCCCTGGACACGCAGCGTGTCGGGGCTCTTCAGTGCGATGGTGGAATCGTAGGTGCTGCCGCTATTGGGATCGAAGATGCGGCCGCTCCATTTGTCCTTGCCCGGCTTCATGTTGATCAGCACCTCCTCGCCGTTGGCGTTCGATGTCTTGTCGACCGAATAACCGCAGAGATTGGCGCCGCATTGCTCGATGCGGACCTTGCCTTCCTTCTCTTCGGTCAGCCAGACGCCGAGCGGCGAGTTGGCTGCTTGTGCGGGGTTTGCTGCCGGCTTGGGCGCGGGCGATGCGGCGCCGACCGTTGGCGCTGGGGCCGGCTTTGCCGACGCCGGCGCGGCGCTTTGTTGCACAACTGGCGGCGCGGGTGGTGGTGGCGGTGTGGTTGCTACCGTAGCCGGAGGTGGCGCAACGCTCGTGTTTGCAGGCTCTGTCGTTGTCGCTGGCGCCGCGGCCTGATCAACGGCAGTCGAAGAGGGTGAGGCAGCGGCCGCGGGTGGCGTGACAGGCATGGACGGAGAATCCGTTTTGGCGTCCTTCGGAGCCGTCTCGTGCTTCTGCTCGGCGTCCCTGTGCTTGGCGCGCTTGGTGCTGCGGCCGGTATTGTCATAGACGCCGGGGATCGAAACCGTTCCGCGATCGGGATCGATGCGAATGGTGCGGCCGCCGTAATCGAACGTATATTGCGCCTGCGCTGTCGCCGTGCTGGCCAGCACGAGCGTGGCGATCGCCAGAAGCTTTCTCATCTCGACCTCCAGTGCAGGGAATCCCGTTCGCGAGGCTATTTAGTAGGCGCCTCGCTGAACGTGCCCCAAATCACGGTCAGAACATGAGTCGTGCCCTCGCAACCCCAGGTTCAAATCACTGGATTGCGATCGGATTCAGGCCGTGCGCATCAATTTGCGGCCCGCGAGCAGTGAACCTGACGCAGCCTATTCAAACCACACGGCATAGATCTTCGCGTAGCTGCCGTCTTCGTGCGCGATATGGAGCCACTGGTCGACAAACGCCTTCAACGCGACGTCGCGCTGCATCCAGTAGGCCTTTTCCGCGAAGTCGAACGGCTTGTCGGGATGCACGGCGCAGAGCACGCCGGGATGCAGCTTCTGCTGATAGCGCGTCTCGGACGCGTCGGTCATCATCAGGTCAGCGTCACCCTTGGCGATCTCGTCGAAGATTTTAGTGTTGTCGTTGAAGACACGGATGTCCGCGGCCTTCACGTTGGCGCGCGCAAAACGCTCGTTGGTGCCGCCGGGATTGACGATGACACGGGTGCCGGGCTTGTCGATCTCGGCGATCGTCTCAAACTTGCCCTTGTCGGCGCAGCGCGCGATCGGCGTCTTGCCCTCGCGCATGATCGGCGTCGAGAACAGGCCCTTCTTCTGCCGGTCGAAGGTAATGGAGACGCCGCCCATCGCGATGTCGAAATTGTCGGCCTCGAAATCCTTCATCATCTGCGGCCACGATGTCGGCACGAACTCGACCTTGACGCCGAGCGCCTTGCCGAGCGATTGCGCCATGTCGACGTCGAAGCCGCGAAACGCGTTCGTCTCCTTGTCGAGCGCCGTGAAGGGCAGGTAGTCGCCGGTCATGCCGACGCGCAGCGTGCCGCGCTTGACGATCTCATCGAGCCGGGACGGCGCCGGCTGCGCTTGCGCGGCAGAAATGAGCAAAGCGAGAGCAAGGCCAGCCAGCGCGCGAAACATCAAGTTTTCTCCATCCGCCTTTTTGCGATGCCCGTGAGCACGTATCGCGTGTCAGGCCTCGTGGCGGTCCTTGCTCGCCTGAAGGGCGGCCGCCGTACGGCTGACGATCTCGTGCTTGAAATGCTCGAAGCGGCGCCGCGCTTCGGCCTCGCGATCGTCGACGAATTTGATCGCGGCGTCCCTGTCCATCGGGCCGTTGACCAGCGGGGTCGATCCTTCGCCGACGGTCTCGTCGACATAGTATTGGGCGCCGTTCTCGCGCACTGTCCAGCGGAAGCGCAGCGCGGCCATCGGGCCTGGGCCGGACTTGGAATAGCCATTGGCCTCGATCGGTTGGGGCGGCTGGATCGGCTCTGGCTCTGGCACGCTCGGCTCGGGTTCACTCAGCTCGGTCTCACTCGGCTCAGACTGTTCGACCAGTAGCTCGGGTTCCTCGATCGGCGGCTGCTCGACTGTCGTCGGCTCGGCAGGCGCGCTCTCGACGGACACAGTCTTGATGGACACCGCCTCGACGGTGACGACCTCGACGGACGATGGCAGGGGCGGTGGCATCGCTATCGAGACCGGCGGCTCCTCGGCAGGCTCGGATGCCTTGTCCGCGGCCTTGTCGGACGACTTGGTGTCGGACGACTTGGACTTGTCGGGAGGCGTCGTCGTCTGATCGAGAATGCTCGCGATTGCGGCGAGCGCATTGTCGGTCGGGTCACTCACGGTTCGGTCTCCCAGGCATGACGCCGGCGGAATCGTGCCGGCGCCCTTCCTATCTACCTGATTGGACTACCCTTTGTCGCGCCCGATTGAGCTAGGCGCAGACCGGCGGATGCCGGTCCTTCCAGGGACGAGCCTGTTCGAGCTGGCCGGCCAGGCGGAACAGCAGTCCTTCCTCGCCAAGCTTGGCCGCGAACATCATGCCGAGCGGCAGGCCGGCCTTGTTCCAGGCCAGCGGCACCGACATTGCCGGCTGCCCGGACATGTTGAACATCGAGGTGCCAGGCATGTAGCGGCGCAGCACCGGCGCGATGTGCGTCAGGTCCTCGGACATCGTGTTCAACTCGCCAATGCGGAGCGGCGGCGCGCACAAGGTTGGGCTGAGGAAGATGTCGCAGCCCTCGAAGAAGGTCGCAAGCCCGCGCGAGATCTGGAACGCCGCAAGCTGCGCGGCGACGTAGTCGGCGGGGGTCATCTTGACCGAGTTCTGACCGCTGGCGAGCGTCAGCCGCTCGACATCGTCCGACGTCAGCGTGCGCCCGACGCGCTGTTCGAGCAGGCGGATGGTCAGCGCCGTGTTGCCGCCCACGATCGTCGTCATGACGGCGGCGGGATCGGCGGCAAGTGACGGCGCACGCTCCTCGACATGATGGCCGAGGCCCGCCAGCAGCTTGGCAATGTCGCGGACTGCTGCGGCGATCTCGGGATCGATCGCATCGCCATAGGGCGACTTGTCGGTAAAGCTGATGCGCAGATGGCCGGGATCGCGGCCGACCTCCTGGGAAAACGGCCGCTCCGGCGGCGGCGCGACGTAGAGGCTCGACGGCTCAGGACCATGGATCGCATCCATCATGACCGCGCTGTCGCGGACGCTGATGCTCAGCACATGGCCGACGGAGAAGCCGCCCCAGCCCTCACCGCGATCGGGACCGCACGGGTTGCGGGCGCGCGTCGGCTTCATGCCGAATACGCCGGAGGCGGAGGCGGGGATCCGGATCGAGCCGCCGCCGTCGCTGGCATGCGCAACGGGCAGGATGCGCGCGGCGACAGCAGCCCCCGCGCCGCCGGACGAGCCACCGGAGGAATGATCGAGATTCCAGGGATTGCGGGTCGGGCCGAACAGGCGCGATTCCGTCGTCGGCATCAGCCCGAATTCCGGGCTCGCGCTCTTGCCGAAGATCGCAAGACCCGCATCGAGGAAACGCTGGGCCAGCGTACCGTTGTGATCGGCGACGAAGTCCTTCAGCAGACTGGCGCCCGACGTGGTGCGGGTGCCCTCGAGCAGATCGAGATCCTTCAGCAGGAACGGCACGCCGGTGAAGGGGCCGTCAGGCAACCCCTTGGCGATCTGGCGCTCGGCGTAGTCGTAATGCTTGACGACGACTGCGTTGATCTTCGGATCGACGGCGGTCGTGCGCGCAATCGCCTCGTCGAGCAGCTCCCTTGCCGTGACGTCCTTGTTGCGGACGAGCTCGGCGAGACCGACCGCGTCGTAGTTGCCGAATTCCTTGAAAGCCATGTGCGTGCTCCGCATCGCCGGGCCGACCTCGGGGATCGGCCGCGGCGCAAACGAGAAGGGCTGAAAGCTCAGCCGAGGACGTCCTGATTGATCACGTTCTGGCGCAGCGGATTGCCGTCCAGCACGCTCAGGATATTGCGCGCGGTCTGCTCGCTCATGCGATCGACAGCCTCTACCGTCACGCCCGCGACGTGCGGTGCCATGATCACATTCGGCAGGGCGTGCAGGGGCTGGCCGACCGACGGAGGCTCGACCTCGAACACGTCGAGGCCGGCGCCGGCGAGCTTGCCCGACGCCAGCGCGTCGTGCAGCGCCTTCTCGTCCACGATGCCGCCGCGGGCGGTGTTGATGAGATAGGCGGTTGGCTTCATCAGCCTGATCCGTGCGGCGTTGAACAGGCCGACCGTCTCGGGCGACTTCGGGCAATGGATCGTGACGAAATCCGCCCGCGGCAGCGCTGCTTCGAGGCTCGGCACCGCCTCACAGCCGGCCGCGGTGATCTCGCCGGCCGCCTTGTAGGGATCGTAGACCAGCACGTTCATTTCCATCGCAAGGCAGCGCTTGGCGGTACGGGTGCCGATGCGGCCGAAGCCGACAATCAGGACCGTCTTGCCGTAGAGGTCGAACGGCAGCACGCCGAGCCGGCTCGCCCAGGTGCCTTCCTTGACCATCGCGTGCATTTCCTGCGCGCGCTTGGCCAGCGTCAGCATCATGAACAGGGCGTGCTCTGCGACCGACGGCGAGTTCGCGGTGCCTGCGACCATCAGCGGCACCTTGCGGCGGGACAGCGCCGGCACGTCGACTGCGTCATAACCGACGCCGATCCGGGTCACCACCAACATGCCCTTGGACGCCTCCAGCTCCGCCTCGCCGAAGCGGGTCGCGCCGAGCGCCACGCCATGGACCGGCGCATGCTGCTCCAGCATCGCCTGGAAGTCCTTGGCCGAGATCAGGTTGGGAAATTCGACGAGTTCTACATCATCGCGTTCATTGAGGAGGGCCCGTGCCCCCGGAGACAGAGTCTGGGTGATGAAAATCTTCTTCTTGTTGGTAGCCATTTCCTGCCCTTGAGGTTCTTGTGCGCCGTCAAAGCACGGCGCCGGTCACCTCGTTTAGCAAATGCATATTGTTGAGGTCCACAGCCAATCGGAGCGGGCTGCCATCCCGCGCGCCGGCATTGGGATTGACCCGGCCGCAGAGCTGGGAGCCCTCGAGCGTGAAGTAGACCAGCGTCTCCATGCCCATCGGCTCCGTGACGTCGAGCATCGCATCGAACGGCTCGATGCCGGGCTCGGCGTGCGGCCGCGCCTCCATGATATGCTCGGGCCGCAGACCCAGCAGCAGCTTGTCGGTACGGGAAAGGCCCTGGTAGCGGGCGGCGCGCGCCGGCGGCAGCGGAAAGGAGAGCCGATCGGTCAGCCGCACGTTGAGCTTGCCGCCGACGTCTTCGAGCCGGCACGGCACGAAGTTCATCGCCGGCGAGCCGATGAAGCTTGCGACGAACCGGGTCGCCGGCTTGTGATACAGCTCGTTGGGCGTGCCGATCTGCTCGATCCTGCCGTGGTTCATCACCACCACGCGATCGGCCAGCGTCATCGCCTCGACCTGGTCATGGGTGACGTAGACGGTCGTGGTGCGGACCTTCTGATGCACCTTCTTGATCTCGATCCGCATCTGCACGCGCAGCTTGGCGTCGAGGTTGGACAACGGCTCGTCGAACAGGAACACCTTCGGGTTGCGCACGATCGCGCGTCCCATCGCGACGCGCTGGCGCTGGCCGCCGGAGAGCTGCTTCGGCTTGCGGTCGATCAGGTCGGTGATGTCGAGCATGCGGGCGGCTTCCGTCACCCGGCTCTTGATCTCGGCCTTGGGGTAGTGCTTGAGCCGCAGCCCGAACGACATGTTCTCGGCGACGGTCATGTGCGGATACAGCGCATAGTTCTGGAACACCATTGCGATGTCACGGTCCTTCGGCGGCACGTCGTTGACGACATCGCCGCCGATCATGATATCGCCGTCGGAAATGTCCTCGAGGCCGGCGATCATCCGCAGCGTCGTCGACTTGCCGCAGCCGCTCGGCCCGACCAGCACCACGAACTCATGGTCGGCGATATCGAGGTCGATGCCGCGCACCGCCTCGACCTCGTCGTAACGTTTCACCACCTTGCGCAAACTGACGTCGGCCATGAATCCTACCTTTGTCGCGTTCAACCTTTTGTCGCACCGGCGGTCAGGCCGGCAATGTAGTAGTCCATCAGGAAGGCGTAGATGATCAGCGGCGGCGCGGCGCCGAGCAGGGCGCCGGTCATGATCTGCCCCCAGTTGAAGACGTCGCCCTTGATCAGGGTCGTGATGATGCCGACCGGCAGCACAAGCTGATCGGTCGAGGTGGTGAAAACCAGGGGATAGAGGAACTGGGCCCAGGAGACGGTGAAGGCAAAGATCGTCGCCGCGATCAGGCCGGGCAGGGCGACCGGGATGAAGATCCGCGTCAGCGTCTGGAACCAGCTCGCGCCGTCGATGATCGCGGCCTCATCGAGCTCCTTTGGGATCGAGGCGAAATAGCCGATCATGATCCAGGTGCAGAACGGCACCGTCAGCGTCGGGTAAATGAACAGCAGCACATACCAGCGGTTGATGAGCTGAATTCCGGTCCAGTCGCCGATTACCGCGAACATCTTGAACAGCGGGATGAACAGCAGGCTGTCCGGAATGAGATAGGTGAGGAACACCCCGGTCGCGAGCGTCGCCGAGCCCCAGAACTTCATCCGCGCCAGCGCAAAGGCAGCCGGCACGCTGATCAGCATCGTGATGGTGACCACGATGATCGAGACCCAGGCCGAATTCCAGAAGAAGCGCAGGAACTGGTTCGACGTCAGGAGCTGAACGTAGTTCTCGAGTGTCGGGTGGTAGACCCACCACGGATTGGTCGCCGCCGAGATCTCCGCGCTGCCTTTCAGGGAGGTGATCAGCATGTAGAGCGGCGGCACCAGCGAGAAGATCGCAAACAGCGTCAGGAAGAAATAGGACCAGCGTAGCGCCCAGGTCCGGTCGCGACTCATGCTGCCGTATTTGACCTTGCGGGTCGGTCCCGACTTGTCGATCGTCACCGTGCTCATCAGGATTCATTCCCGCGTTTGGTGATGTCGCGCAGGATGAAGATCGCCGCGACCGCGAGGATCGGCACCATGAACAGCGAGACGCTGGCGCCGAGCGGAATGTCGCTGCCCTCGATGCCGACGCGGAACGCCCAGGTGGCGAAGATGTGGGTGTGGTCGAGCGGCCCGCCCGCGGTCAGGATGCGCACGATGTCGAAATTGGCGAAGGTTACGATCAGCGAGAACAGCGTCGTGATCGCGATGATGTTGCGCATCATCGGCAAGGTCACGTACCAGATCCGCTGCCACCAATTGGCGCCGTCGATCGCGGCCGCCTCATAGAGCTGCTCGGGCACCGATTTCAGCGCCGCCAGATACATGATCATGAAGAACGGCGCGCCGTACCAGACATTGACCAGGATCACCGAGAAGCGCGCCCACATCGCGTCGCCGGTCCACGGGATCGGCCCGAGGCCGAAGAACGCAAGCGTGTAGTTGAAGGCGCTGTAGGACGGGTCGAACAGCCACAGCCAGGCCAGCGTGCTCATCGCCGGCGGGATCACCCATGGCACCAGCAGCATGCCGCGCCATTTGCGCTGCTTGTTGGCGGGAACATTGTGCACGAAATGCGCGACGATGAAACCGATCAGCGCTTTGAAGACCACCGCCGATATCGCAAAGATGCAGGATTGCTTGACCACCAGCCAGAAGGTTTCGCGCTTGAACAGGAACTCGAAATTGCCGAAGCCGACGAACTTCGTCATCGCCTTGTTCAGCGTCGCCAGATGCAGGGAATAGAGGGCCGGATAGATCACGAGCACGGCGATCAGGAGGATCAGCGGCAGCGTCATCAGGAATGCTGACATCGACTTGCGCCGCAGCGCGTTGCGCAGGCCGGCGCGCCTTCGCCCTGTCGGGGCCGCGGCTGTGCGGTTGGATTGGAATGCGACATCAACCATTACGCAGGTTCCTCGCGCGGGTTGGTTGCACGGCTCGCCGGTCCGGCGGTTGGTCTATAAAGACGAGACCCCGCGCGGCCAGCACGATCGGCGGCCGCGCGCGAGCTCGTCCGTTCGTCAGCTTCGCATGAAGCCTTCGCACTCGCCTTCGGCCCAGGCGAGCGTCTTTTCCAGGCCTTCACCTTGGTAGTAGCGCAGGCACATCTTGGTCAGGGTGGCCTGGAAGTAGATCTGCTGCGCGACCTTGGGCGGCGCGGGCGATGCCGCGATCGACAGCGTCTGATGATGGTAGGGATTCGGATAGTGGTAGAGCGTGCCCTTTGGCGGCGCTTCCTCAGCCCAAACCTTCAACGTTGTGAGCTTTTCGTAGGCCGGCAGGTCATATCCGCCGCTCGCGACCACCATCTTTTCGATCGATGCGGGTTGCGACAGGAAGGACAGCAGGCTCTTCGCCGCTTCCTTGTTCTTCGAGAACGACCAGATCGACCAGAAGAACGGCAAATAGGGCGCGAAGCGTCCCTTCGGCCCGGCCGGGAACCCATGTGTCCAGCATTGCTCTGCGACCTGCGGAGCATCGCGCTTGGCGACCGCCCAGGCGCTCGGCGGGTTCATGATCATCGCACCCCTGCCCGAGACCAGCCACTTGTTGTTGGAGGCATCGTCCCATGCGGAAACATCGGGCGGCAGGAAAGCAAGAAGTTTCTTGTAGAATTCGAGCGACTGGCGCACCGCGTCGGTCTTTACGGTGAGGTTGCCCTTGGCGTCGACCAGTTGCGCACCGAACGACTGAAAGATCGCGCCGGCAGTATCGACGCTGTCGCTGGTCTCGCCGAGACCGATGCCGAACGGGAAGCCGGCCTTGTGGCAGGCTTCAGCCGCCTTGAGGAACGTATCGAGGGTCCAGTTGTCCGCTTTCGGAGGGCTTCCGGCCGGATACATTTCCTGCACGTCGATATTGGCATACTTCTTCATCAGGTCGATGCGCGAGCAGGGACCCTTGATCTGGCTGCCGACGCTGGCGGGAACGCCGAGCCATTTGCCGTCGGCCTGGCCGAGATACTTCACTGTACCGTTGACGTCGCCGTTCAGCTTGATGAGCGGGTCCATGATGTCGTTGACCGGCTCGAGCAGTTCGGCATTGGACTGCGGCCACCACGTCGGCATCTGGAAGATATCGTGACCGGATTTCGCCTGCGCCTCGGCGGCGATGGTGACGATGTTCTTGTTGCCCTGGCTGGTGATGTAGTCGATCTCGACCTCGACTTTTTCCTTGGCGCCCCATTCCTTGACGAGTTCGGTGGACGCGCTGTTTGCGCCCGGCACCCAATGATCCCAGAAGCCCATCGTGAGCTTTCCGCTGCTGCGTAGGCGCCACGTACGTAGGGGGCTGTAATGAGCGCCGCCGATGACAGCGCTGTCGCTGCAACGAATTCTCGGCGCGAAAGCTTCTTCCGTGACATGGCATTCCCTCCCTGGTAGCCGACGGACAAAAGACTTTTTGAATCCCGTTATTGTTTTTGTGCGTCGCGTTCGCGCGACGTCGCGGGATTTCGTTCACGCTGATCAGAACAGAATTGCCGGCTGCTGTCGAGAAACGAGATGCCCGTGCCACGTAGTACTAACGTTGTGGTCAAATCGCAGGCAGAGTCATCGGCATCACTGCAGTTGCCCATGGTTTGCCGCGCGTCCGGTGATCATGCTGCGACGCACGCGGAGGTCGGCGCGGCGATGCTTGTAGACGGTGCGCGGTTGAGCCGCAGGTTTCCGGCCGAGCCCTGACCGAGCCGTGTTCCGCCATGTTGATGCCCGGCGCGACCGATAGACTTGCTGAAGCCGGAAACGATAAACTCCGGATTCGTCGACCCTGCCCGCCGCGTCAGTCCAATTCACACCATCGATCACGGAGACTCGATCATGCTCATCCCGGTAGCGAAGCTGCGAGCGCAATGGAGATTGTGCGCCGCGGTTGGGGCCGCCGCCGTCACGCTGCTTGCAGTGCCTCACATGGTCGATGCGCAGATCGTGCAGGGCGTCGAAAACGGCGCGCGCGAAGGTAACAAGGCCGCCGGACCGGTTGGCGGCGTTCTGGGCGGAGCAATCGGCGGCGTCGTCGGGGTGGTGACCGGCGTGACCGGGGTCTTGACCGGTAACAACAACGCCAACCCCAATGCCGGCAACGGCAAGAATGCACAGGCTCCGGCGTCCGGCGACAAGCAGGGCGCCAAGGCCGCCAAATCGGCCAAGGCCGCCGCCAAGGACAAGGGTGCGAAGCAAGCGCCGACCGTGCTGACCCAAGCCGGCGCACCGCAGCTCACGGCCGAACAGATCGTCGCGAACAGCGACGCCAACATCGAGCGGATCAAGAAGGAACTCAACCTGACGCCGGAGCAGGAGAAGAATTGGGCCGGCTTCAACAGTGCGATGCACTATCTCGGGCACAATGGCGCCGACCGCCTCAACCTCCGCATTGCACGGGCGCAGCGCGATCCGCCTGATGACATCATCGAGCAGATGCGCAACGAGGCCCAGTTCCTCAATGACCGCGCAATCGATCAGCGCGGCGTCGCCGACGCCGCCGAGCCGCTCTATGCGAGCCTCGACGACAAGCAGAAACAAATCTTCATCAACGAAATGGTCCGCCTCAGCCACGAACGCGGGCTGGACTAGGGTCATTTCCGACAGCGAAGTGGGGACGAATAGCCGGGCCACCAAGCCCTGGGGTAGGTTAAAGGCGCAGCACCCCGGCTATTCTGCCGCAGCGGCGCGGCCTGGCTAATTCGTCATTCAATGTTGAAGAAAAACGGACCGGATCACGCCCGAGTGATGGCCGAGTCAGGGCCTTGTCGGGAACCGTCTTGCTGACATGAAGATTTGGCCGGCACATGCGCCGGCCAATTGTTGAGCAGCGGAATAATCCGGCGAAGGCTGTTCAGCCCTTCGGGAAGTTCAGCTCCACGCCGACGCCGTCGGGATCGTAGAGGAATATCTGAGTGTCGCCGGTGCGCGGCACGATCTGCTCGCGGAAGCTGACGTTCTTCGCCTGCAGGCGTTTGCGCACGGCGTCGACGTCGGTGGCGGCGAAGGCAATATGATCGAGCCGCCCGGTGTCCTCATATTTCTTCTCGGTGCCGCGCACCACGATGCCGTCGCGCGGTTTGCGAGTGCCCATTAAATGGACAGTGGCCTGGCCGCCGGAATAGAGCCAGTAGCCGGGGAAATCGAGCGGCGGACGATCGCCATTCTCGAGCCCGAGCACATCGCAATAGAACGCCTTGGTCTTCTCCAGGTCCTGCGGTTCGATCGTGAAATGCTGTAGTCCACCCAGTGGCATGGTTCTTCTCCCTGAGAAATCGGGTTAAACGAAGCTGAGGTCGGCATCGACGCCCAGCATCCAGGCGCCGACGGTCTCGAAATGGCTGAAGCGCCCCTGCAGTTGCTGGGTCACGGTGTGGATGTCGCGGAAGCGCCGCTCCAACGGATGGCCGTCGAAGATCGCGGTGGCGCCGGCCGTGTTGTAGGCAAAGTCGACGGCTTCCCGCGCCTTGTGGATGGCGTGCGTTGCCGCCATCCGGATCGTCATGCGCTGCGCGACCGTAATGCTGTGCCCGGCAACCAGGTCCTGCCAGATATCCGCCATCGACTGCAGCAGGAAGGCGCGGGCGGCGCGCAGATTGACTTCGGCCTGGGCGAGGCCGGATTGCACCACGGCATTGTCGCGCAGCGTCTTCTTCATGCCGCGCGGCACCTTATTGCGGGCGATATCGACGAAATTGTCCAGTGCGCTGCGCGCAATGCCGCAGGCGACCCCGGCGAATCCGACCTGATAGCAGGTGTGGTTGCTCATCCGGTACAGCGGACCATTCTCGCGGCATTCGCGATCGAACTCGCGGGTGATCGAATGGTCCGCGCGGACGAAGACGTCGTTGAGCGCGAACTGGTCGCTGGCAGTGCCGCGCAGCCCGACCGTGTTCCAGATGTCGGTCCATTCGACGTCTTCGGTCCGCACCAGCATGGTGCGCTCGACCTGCTCGCCATTGACGTCGCGGCGCGGCGAGCCGTCCGCGGCATAGACCGGGCAGTGGGCGCCTAGCCAGGTGGCGTGCCGCCCGCCGGAGGCAAACGACCAGACCCCGGTGACGCGGTAGCCGTCCGCGCACTCGATCGCCTTGACCTTCGGGCCGGGTCCCCAAGCCAGCACGGCGCGCGGATCGGCAAACATCTCCTGCGCGACCGGCAGGTCGAGATAGGCCGCCGACATCGCACAGCCGCCGGCCTGGCTCAGGCACCACGCCGTCGAGGCATCGGCCTTGGCGATGGTCTCGATGACATGGAAGAAGGTGACGGGATCGGTTTCGATCCCCTCGGTCGAGCGCGGCAACAGCAGGCGGAACAGCCGCGCCTCATGCAGCCGGTCGAGCAGATCGGGCGGCAGGCGGCGGGACGTCTCGATCTCGTCGGAGGCGGCTGCAACCGCGTCCCTGATTGCCTCGGCGCGGGCGATCACGTCGCGATCGCCGGCAAGATCGGCAGCAGTCACGCTCATATTCACCTCCCTCAGGCGCGCCGGATCGTTGCGGCGGCCGCGACGTCGGCGGTCGCATTGAGCTCCTTGTCGATCTGCTCGATCGACTTGCCCCGGGTCTCGAGCCCGAAGAACAGATAGACGGCGCCCGCCATCAGGAACCAGCAGCCGAGATAGACGAAGGCGGTCGGGATCTGGGTGAGCGGTACATCCGGCTTGAGGTAGTTGTTCGAGCCGACGATCAGGGCAAGCCCGACCGGCCCGATGATTTTGCCGATGCCGCCGAAGCCGTAGGCCGATCCCATCCCCGTGGTGCGCAGATGCGACGGCCAGACCTCCGCGGCATAGGGCCCGACGATCGCAAAGCCACCGTCGGCGAAGAAGAACGCGGCGCCGAGCAGCAGCCAGAATGCCGACATGCCGAACAGTGTCGCGTCGTAGTGATAGCCGGCAATGATGGTCAGCGCGCCGGCGCCGAAGCCGAGCAGGCCGCCGGCGATGCGCCGTCCCAGCAGTTCCGAGAAGTAGGAGAACGAGATGCGTCCGAGGAAGCCGGTGAGGCTGAGCAGGATCATCATCTTGGCGGCCTCCTGCGGCGTGACCTTCAGGAGCAGCACGAACAGCGCGGGCGCCCACAGCGTGATGCCGTAGACGCCGGTCTGCGCGCCGGCGTTGCCGAGCCAGGAGACGATCAGGCTGCGCGGATATTTGAACAGGTCGAACCAGCTTGTCTTGACGATTGGGCCGGCGTCGGCCGCGCTCGGCAAGGGCAGCTCCGATGGCGGCACCTGCAGCGCCCAGGCCAGCGACTTGCGGGCTTCGTCATAGCGTCCCTGCCGGCACAGCCAGCGCGGCGACTCCGGAACCCAGAGCCGGATCAGCAGCACCAGGACAGCGGGCAGCACGCCGATCGCAAACAGCAGCCGCCACTGATCGGTGCCCATGACCGCGCCGAGCACCGCGCCGAGCCCGACGCCGAGCGGGATCACGCAGGTGACGAGCCCGCCGACCCAGCCGCGCTTGTGCGAGGGCATGAACTCCTGCACCAGCGGCAGGTCGACGCAATAAAGTCCGCCGACGCCGGTGCCGACGAAGAAGCGCAGGATCGCCAGATAGACCCAGCCATTGTCGGGCGTGAAATAGAGCAGGCCGGTCGCGATCGAGAAATTCAGCACGGTGCCGATGAAGACGATGCGGCGCCCGACCCGGTCGGCGAGCCAGCCCCATAGATAGGGGCCGAGGATGGCACCGATGCCGGAGCTCATCAGCACGGTGGCCGACTGGCCAAAGGTGAGTTTCCACGGCCCGATCAGGAATGCGAGCACAAAGCCGATCAGAAGAAGTAGTCGAAGAACTCCAGCGCATCGCCGATGATGGCCGCCGCAAGGATCTTGATCTGGTTGCCGGTCAGAGTCGTCCGGCGATCGAGAATCTCGAACATGGCGCGTCTCCCTATGGCGCCTGTTCGTTGTTGTTGGGAGCGTGCGTCGCGCCAGCGCATCGCCCATAGGGTGAGGCTATCCTCGCGCTGTCGCGAACGGCAAGCCCGCACCGACGCGGGGCTCATCTGCACGGGTGCGATAAGCAATTCGGCTTACTGCTGCGCACAAATCGTGGTGCGAAAGCCTGATGCGGGCTGCGGGAGCCGTTGACTCCTGCAATGCCGATCGCCCACGTTTGCGTGAAGAAAGTTTAGGGGGCAGTCCGGGTGGACGAAAAGCGCAAGCATCCGCGAACCGAGGTCAATCAACCCGGCTATGTCTCGTCGGGCGGTTCGGTCATGCATTGCACGATCGTGAACATATCGCCGGAAGGGGCCGCCATCGAGGTCGAGAATCCGGCCTTCGTCCCGCACCGATTCCGCCTGGTGATGGCCCGGGACGCCTCGGTTGTCTATGACTGCCAGGTGATCTGGAGCAAGAAGACGCGGATTGGAGTGAGTTTCGTGACGACCGCCTGAGCGCGGCAATCTCGTGGGGACGCCATGACCGACCGAGCCAGGCTGGGGTGGTTTCGTTGCTGGAACAGCAGGTGAGGCGCCGATGACTCCGGAACCCGCAACGATCTGCCTCGGCTGCTGGCAAAACCTGCACATGCCGATCCCGCTGCGCGGTCCCTTGTCGGCGCCGTTCCGCCTGTTCGGTATCCGGCCGAGTCGCATGAACCCGAACACCTGCACGATCTGCGAGATGGCCTTCTCGAAGATCATGAAGGCACGCGCCGTGACCATCGACGCCACCATCCTGTTCGCCGATCTGCGCGGCTACACGACGCTGACGCAGACCATCGCGCAGGACGGGCTGACGTCGCTGCTCGATGCGTTCTACGACGACTGCGCCGCCGCGATCTGGCGCTATGACGGCATTCTCAACAAGACGATCGGCGATGCCGTGTTCGCGATCTTCAATTTTCCGGTGCGCCGGGACGATCATGCCGTGCAGGCCTTGCTGGCAGCGCGCGACATCCAGCGCCGTTTCCAGGAAAGGCACGACGCCCTGGCGCGGACGATCGGCGCCGGCGACATCGAGCTCGGCATCGGGATCGGGATGGACAGTGGCGACACCAATTTCGGAGAGTTCGGCCAGACCCATCGCGACCTGACGGCTGTCGGCACGGTGGTCAATCGCGCGGCACGTGCCCAGGCGATGGCAAAATCCGGCGAGATCCTGGTCACGACGGCCGTGCGCGATCGAACCCGCGACATGATCACCGCGGCCGGTTCCGATTATACGCTGAAGGGCTTCGACCAGCCGGTTATGCTGTTTTCTGCCTGAATTGACGCAGCGCAAAAAAAGACGGCTCCAGCGTGCCATTGCGCGCCGAAGCCGTCGGGATGGTCGTTTGCCGATTACGAACGTCGCCTCAACGCCGAACCGGCGGCTTCGTTCCCGCCCACGTGAAATCCTTTTGAACCGGGTCAGCGCCACATGCCGCGCATCCGGGCGCCGATATCGATCGGCGGCGCCCGGTTGGCGGAGGAGGTCTGCGCGGCCGCAGCGCGCGGCCAGCCGGTCCGCTCGAACATCGGCAGCAGCCTTTCCGGGATGAAGCGGGTACGCGAGGCGTACATGTGGCGGTCGCCCTTGGCGGCCTGGCCGTGGACGAAGAAACGCTGCGGCACCAGTAGATGCAGATCGTCCTTGGCGCGGGTCATGGCGACATAGAGCAGGCGGCGCTCCTCCTCGAGTTCAGCCGACGTGCCGGCGCCGAGATCGGAGGGCATGCAGCCGTCGACGACGTTGAGCACGTAGACGGATTTCCATTCCTGCCCCTTGGCGGAGTGGATGGTCGACAGGATCAGATAATCCTCGTCGAGCAGCGGCACGCCGGCCTGGTCACTGGTCGCATCGGGCGGATCGAGCGTGAGCTCGGTGAGGAAGCGTTCGCGTGACGGATAGCTGGCGGCGATCTGCTGGAGCTGAATGAGGTCGGCGCGGCGGACTTCGCTGTCTTCGTGGATTCGATCGAGATGCGGCTCGTACCAGAGGCGCGCGCGTTCGATGTCGACGGGCCATTCCGAGTAGCGAAGGTTCTCGATCGCCTCGACGAACAGCTGCCAGTCGGCGCCGGCGCGGGGCGGGGCCGGCAACGCTGCGAGCTCCGCGATCGGATCGGCGGTTTCTGCCATGCGGTCGAGCACGCGCTGCGCCGAGGCCGGCCCGACGCCAGGCAACAGATGCAGGATGCGAAAGCCGGCGACCCGGTCGCGCGGATTCGCGGTGAAGCGCAGCAGCGCCAGCATGTCCTTGACGTGCGCGGCATCGAGGAATTTGAGGCCGCCGAACTTCACGAAGGGAATGTTGCGGCGGGTCAGCTCGACCTCCAGCGGACCGCTGTGCGAGGAGGTGCGGAACAGCACCGCCTGATGCTTCAACAGCGCGCCTTCCTCACGGTTGGCCAGCACCTGCTCGACGATGTAACGGGCTTGATCGGCTTCGTCGCGGATCGTGACGAGCAG
Organism: Bradyrhizobium sp. JR3.5; assembly: GCF_054057015.1. Taxonomy (NCBI): domain Bacteria; kingdom Pseudomonadati; phylum Pseudomonadota; class Alphaproteobacteria; order Hyphomicrobiales; family Nitrobacteraceae; genus Bradyrhizobium; species Bradyrhizobium sp. JR3.5. The sequence goes on along the minus strand of NZ_JBSRYV010000001.1, from coordinate 2,057,634 downwards.
CGGCTTGCGGGTCGAGGTCCGGTCGGTCCACAGGTTCTTGGTGAAGCGTTCCTTGGCGAGCGAGATCACGCCGTTGGCGGCCGCCAGGATCGGCTGCGTCGAGCGATAGTTGCGGTCGAGCGTGACGATCTCGGCGGCCGGGCTGAACTGCGCCGGGAAGTCGAGGATGTTGCGCACGGTGGCGGCGCGGAACGAGTAGATCGACTGTGCGTCGTCGCCGACGACGGTGAGCCCGCGTCCCGCCGGCTTGAGCGCGAGCAGGATGGAGGACTGCAGGCGGTTGGTGTCCTGATATTCGTCGACCATCACATGGTCGAAGCGGCCGCCGATCTCCTCGGCCAGCGCAGTGTCCGTCACCATCTGCGCCCAGTAGAGCAGAAGGTCGTCGTAATCGAGCACGTTCTGCCGCTGCTTGGCTTCGACATAGGCCGCAAACAATTGCTTCAACTCGCTGGCCCAGCCGGAGCACCACGGGAAGAACTGGCCCAGCACGGCCTCGATCGGCATCTCCGCGTTCACGCAGCGCGAATAGATCGCAAGGCATGTGCCTTTGGTGGGAAACCGGCTTTCGGTGCGGGAGAACCCGAGATCGTGGCGGACCAGGTTCATCAGGTCGGCGGAATCCTCACGGTCATGGATCGTGAAAGCCGGGTCGAGGGCGATGCGTTCGGCGAATTCCCGGAGCAGCCGCGCGCCGATGCCGTGGAACGTGCCCGCCCAATTCAGCGCATCGGTCATGATCGAGGCGCGATCGCCGAGCACGCGCCGCGCGATGCGTTCGACGCGGCCGGCCATCTCGGCGGCTGCGCGTCGCGAAAAGGTCATCAACAGGATGCGGCGCGGATCGACGCCCGCGACGATCAGATGCGCGACGCGATGGGCGAGCGTATTGGTCTTACCGGAGCCCGCGCCCGCGATCACCAGCAGCGGGGCGCCGACGATGCCATCCTTGCCGACCCCGTGCTCGACGGCGCGGCGCTGCTCGGAATTGAGCGCATCGAGATAGGCTGTGTTGGCAAGATCAGGCACGAATCACCCCCACGAAACGCTAACAGACATTGCGATTCCGTGGAGCCGGCACACCTCGATGGGAGCAGAGAAATTAGATTGACATTAACGCGCCGCAGAGCACAACCGCGCCATGGGTGATGTTTCCAAATCCGACACGCCGCTGAAGGCGACATTCAGAGTGCGGCTGAACGGCGAGACGGTAACGCTCGCGACCGTCGGTCAGGCCTACCGCTTCATCAGCAATCTCAGCGCCGTCGAATGGATGGAGTTCCGCTCGCTGCATGACGACGCGCTGGTCGCGCTGGAGCGCGCAGCGGGTAACGCCATGCTGACGGTGCAAGCAACTTCCGCGCTGCGGATGCTGTTCGTCCGCGCCAAATTGCTTTGAAAAGAAATGGGCCGCCTTGGCCCTCCGCGGCGGCCCGAGAGTGCGGCCGAAGCGCATTGCGCACCCGGCCGTCGCGTGTACCGCCGTTACCTTGTTTGCGGCCATAACGAACGGGCCTTACGAAAGGCGCGCCGATTCGGCTGTAGCTGCAACACCACAATCAGTGGCCGACGTCGTCGACGAGGCGGTCGTACACAAGCGCAGAACGCAGGTTCATCGTTGCGATCCTCAGATAGCTGGGTTCGCGCATGGCGTTGTTGAACATCATGATCGCCGTCTTCCAGTACCCGCGCTCGCGCTGATCAATGTTCAGCGCTGACAGGTAGTCCGCCGCGTCGCCGACGGTTGCGAGTGTTCGCCCGTCTTTCAGCGTGATCGGGAACGCAAGCGGCGACCCCTTCTCCAGCTCCAGCACGAAAGGCTCCCCCAAAAGGCAAACAGCAATAACAGAACAGACCTAGCTGTGCCGCTATATCAAAGCCTTAAGGGAGTGTCCGGGTTGGGCGGTTCAGAAGGAATCCGCCAGTGCGATCTCCGCCCGAAGGGCATCGATGCGCCGTTCGGCTTCCTCCGACGTCAGGTCGCGCGCGTACTGGTTCGGCTGATAGGCCTCCTCGGCCAAGGTCCGCAACCGCAGCGCCTGGGCACGCGACATCAGCCCGCCAAGCCGCTCCGCAACCCCGCCAAATCTTACCGCTGCCATGCTCATCGCTCACCTCGCTTGCCTGATCGTGACTTGACAATATGTTCTATTTTTGTTCTAACAACCCATGGACAACAAGATCAACGAAATTCGTCGTAAGATCAGCACTTTGCGGGCTGAGATGAGCCTGGTCGAGGCTTCGATCCGGGATCAAGTCAACCGCGATCTGGATTGCAGCGAAGCGTCCTACCGGCTGATGGCGATGCGCGCCGAAGTGACCGAGCTCATCGGCCGGTGGAAGGCCGCCGGCGGCGGCGAGCGCCTCCCCACGGTGCGAGAGCGGCTGAGCAGAAGCTTTGCGGATCGTGCCGTTGCGGCCGGCAAGCCGGCTCCCGACAAATCGGACAAAGGCAGGCTCAGGCCGGGCCAGAGCAACGCGAGGGTTTGATCGGTCGGCCCGAGCGGGAGGGCGCGTCACACACCGGCTCGAGTCCGAATCTGGTTTCGGGGCGGGAACCCTAGCCGCGGGTGGGCATTTTCTTGTGGTGAGAGCCAACACCATAGCATCGCCCAGCGCCATGATCGCCGATCCGACCGCGCCACCGCGGGCATCGATGAATGACGATCGCAGCCCGTTGCTGACGCTGATCTCCTGCATCAGCTGCATCAGGACGATGCGGCTTGAGAGCAGCTCTCCGGGCAGCGAGGGCAGGGACATCCTTCAATATCGCTGCGAACAATGCAGCCGCATCGAACGGGTGCAATTGGTGCGGCGAACCTGGCCAGCGGACCGTTAGCCCTCCGTTTGAAAATTATGACCGCGCTCTCGCTTTTCTGGGCAGATCTTCATTTGCCGGGAGATCGTCCGGCACGCTTTCGGAGCGGTGCCCCGTCAGCTTCGAGAGTTCGCGGCTGAGGTCGTGAATGCGGTACGGCTTGCGCAGGACCGGAAAGTCGGACCGCACGTCGCGCGCACTCTTGCTGTAACCCGTCGTCAGCAGGATCGGCAGCTCGGGCCTCCTGTCCCGGATCGCGCGCGCCAGCTTGAGCCCATCCATCTTGCCGGGCATCACGATGTCGCTGAAGACCACGTCGACCCCGTTGGTCTCGATTTCCGATAAGGCAGCCTCTGCGTTCGAAGCCCAGCGCACGGTGTAACCGAGCTGTTCGAGCAAGCCCGTGCTCGCATCGGCAACCGCCGGATTGTCCTCGATCAGCAGGACGGTTGCGGAGCCGCGCACGCTGTGGCCCGCAGTCGTCCCCGTTGCGGCCGCGGTCCCGCGCGGGAGGTAGATGCTGACCGTGGTGCCCTTGCCGAGCGTGCTTGCAATCTCGATCCGGCCGTCGGCCTGGTGGGCGAAGCCGTGGACCTGGGACAGTCCGAGGCCGGTCCCTTTGCCGACCGGCTTGGTGGTGAAGAACGGGTCGAAGACCTTGCTCAGCACATCCTGGGGGATGCCTTCGCCGGTATCGGCTACGCCGATGGCCACCTCGGTGGTTGCGGGTACGTTTCGGGCCGAGACCGTCAGTGTACCGCCACCAGCCATCGCGTCCCGCCCATTGACGACAAGGTTGATCAACGCGGTCTCAAACTCGTTCGGGTCGACGGAGACCGGCCAGAGATCCGGCTGGATCTCCATGTTCAGCTTGATCGCGCCGCCGAGCGCGCTGCTCAGCACCTCGCGCACCGCGGTGATCCTGTCGGCGACATCGATGGTCTGCGGGTTGACGCTCTGGCGGCGTGCGAAGGTGAGCAGCTGGCTGGTCAGGGATGCGGCGCGCTCGGATGCGGTTTCGATCGCACTCAGGGCAAGCTGGCCGCGCTCGCTTGTCACCTCGCGCTTGATCCGGTGCAGATTGCCCGAAATGATCATCAGGAGGTTGTTGAAGTCGTGCGCGACGCCGCCGGTCAATTGGCCCAGCGCATCCATCTTCTGCGATTCCGCGAGCTGTCGCTGCACCAGTTCGAGCTTCTGCTGCGCCTCACGCCGCTCGGAAATGTCCCGCGTGATCTTGGCAAAGCCGACCAGGCTGCCGTCGCTGTCGCGGATCGGATCGATCACGACGCTGGCCCAGAAGAACGAGCCGTCCTTGCGGACCCGCCAGCCATCCTCCTCGTAGTGCCCGGTCTCTTCCGCGATCTTGAGCGCACGGGCCGGCTTGCCCGCGGCCTGGTCGGCCGGTGTGTAGAAGCGTGCGAAGCTCTGGCCGATGATTTCACCGGGCGAATAGCCCTTGATGCGCTCGCCGCCGGCGTTCCAGTTGGCGACGATGCCGGCCGGCGTCAGCATGTACAGCGCGTAGTCGGTGACGTTGCTCACCAGCAGGCGGAACTGGCTTTCGCTGGCGTCGAGATCCGCGCGCGCTTGTCGGCGCTCGGTCACGTCGCGGGTGACCATCGCGTAGCCGATCAGCTTGCGCTTCTCGTAGATCGGATCGATGACCACAGAGGCGTAGAATTGCGAGCCATCCTTACGGATGCACCAGCCCTCGGCCACGGCGTGCTTTTCCTTCCGCGCCATCTGCAACGCTTTGGCGGGAAGGCCCGATGCACGATCCTCCGCAGGATAGAAGACCGAGAAGTGCTTGCCGAGGATCGCCTTGGCCGGATAGCCGGTGATGCGCTCGGCGCCGTTGTTCCAGTTGATCACCCGTCCATCGGGGGCGAGCGTGCAAATCCCATAGTCAATCGCCCCTCCAACCAACGGCCGGAAGCTGCGCTCGCTTTGGAAGATGCCCCGCTTGAGCTGGCCTGAATTCTTAACCATCACCAATCCTGCCAACGCCGGGAACGTTCCAGCGAGGCCAATGTTCCAATGCGATCAAATGCGCCGATCGGACCAAGCAATACGAACGGCTTACGCTACTGCGCAAAAAGTTCCAATGCGCATTGGAACTTTTGGTTCCACCGACGATTAAGCCCCTCGGTTTGCGTCACAAATCGCGGTTTTGGCGTTTTCCCGCTTGAATAGATCAAGGGCAGTCATTCTTATAGTTGCACTGGTAGTTGCACTGGCTTCTCCGAGTCCCTGGATTCGTGGCCAGCGCGTAGGGGAAATTACATGACCGATCTCGGTTCGCCGCCTCGTCCCCGTGCTGATACACACCGTGCCCAATTATCGAACGGAAGCCTCGATTCCTCGCACGATCTGCTGCAATCGCTGCAGGCGATGCGCGGTGGCGACTTCTCGGTTCGCATGCGTGGCGACTATCTCGGTATCGACGGCAAGATCGCGGACGCCTTCAACGAAATCGCCGCCGCCAATGAGCGCATGGCGCTGCAATTGGCGCGCGTCGGACAGGTCGTCGGCCGTGAGGGGCAGACCCGCCAGCGCGTCAATTTCGGCCTCGCCAGCGGCGCCTGGGCCGATATGGAAAGCTCGGTCAACACCCTGATCGACGATTTGCTGTGGCCGACTCGCGAGGTCACCCGCGCGGTCGCCGCGGTGGCGCAGGGCGACCTGCTGCAGACCGTGCAGCTCGACGTCGAGGGCAGGCCGCTGCGCGGCGAATTCCTGCAGTCGGCGAACATCGTCAACACGATGATCAAGCAGCTCTCGGTGTTTACTTCCGAGGTCACGCGCGTGGCCCGCGAAGTCGGTACCGAGGGCAAGCTCGGCGGCCAGGCCCAGGTCCCGGAAGTGACCGGCGTCTGGAAGGACCTGACCGAGAGCGTCAACTCGATGGCCAACAACCTGACCGGCCAGGTCCGCAACATCGCCGAGGTGACGATCGCGGTCGCCAACGGCGACTTGTCCAAGAAGATCACGGTCGACGTCCGCGGCGAGATCCTGCAGCTAAAGGAGGCCATCAACACGATGGTCGATCAGCTGCGGTCATTCGCCTCGGAAGTGACGCGCGTGGCGCGCGAGGTCGGTACCGACGGCAAGCTCGGCGGCCAGGCGATCGTGCCCGGCGTTGCCGGCACCTGGAAGGACCTCACCGACTCGGTGAACGCGATGTGCGGCAACCTGACCGCCCAGGTCCGCAACATCGCCAACGTGACCACGGCCGTGGCGCGCGGCGACCTGTCGCGCAAGATCACGGTCGACGTCAGCGGCGAGATCCTCGAGTTGAAGGACACCATCAACACGATGGTGGACCAGCTCAACTCGTTTGCGTCGGAAGTGACGCGCGTGGCGCGCGAAGTCGGCACCGAAGGCAAACTCGGCGGCCAGGCCCAGGTGCCCGGCGTCGCCGGCACCTGGAAGGACCTCACCGACAACGTCAACTTCATGGCCTCGAACCTGACCGCACAGGTCCGCAACATCGCCGACGTCGCGACCGCGATCGCCGGCGGCGACCTGTCGAAGAAGATCACGGTGAACGTATCGGCGCGAGATCCTTCAGCTGAAGGAAACGCTGAACACGATGGTCGACCAGCTCAATGCGTTTGCGTCGGAAGTGACGCGCGTGGCGCGCGAGGTCGGCACCGAAGGCAAGCTCGGCGGCCAGGCCAACGTGCTCGGCGTCGCCGGAACCTGGAAGGACCTGACCGACAACGTCAACTTCATGGCGTCAAACCTGACCGCGCAGGTCCGCAATATCGCCGGCGTCACCACCGCGGTCGCCAACGGCGACCTCTCGAAGAAGATCACGGTGGACGTGCGCGGTGAAATCCTCGAGCTGAAGGACACCATCAACACGATGGTGGACCAGCTCAACGCCTTCGCCGGCGAGGTGACGCGCGTGGCGCGCGAGGTCGGCACCGAGGGCAAGCTCGGCGGCCAGGCCGAGGTGCGCGGCGTCGCGGGCACCTGGAAGGATTTGACCGACAGCGTCAACTCGATGGCCTCGAACCTGACGGCACAGGTCCGCAACATCGCCGAGGTCGCGACCGCGGTGGCGAAGGGCGACCTGTCGAAGAAGATCACCGTGAACGTGTCGGGCGAAATCCTTCAGCTGAAGGAAACGCTCAACACGATGGTCGACCAGCTCAACGCCTTCGCCGGCGAAGTGACGCGCGTGGCGCGCGAGGTCGGCACCGACGGCAAGCTCGGCGGCCAGGCCGAGGTGCCCGGCGTCGCCGGCACCTGGAAGGATTTGACCGATAGCGTCAACTCGATGGCCGGCAACCTGACGGCGCAGGTCCGCAACATCGCGGAAGTCGCGACCGCGATCGCCGGCGGCGACCTGTCGCGCAAGATCACGGTCGACGTCCGCGGCGAAATCCTTCAGCTGAAGGAAACGCTCAACACGATGGTCGACCAGCTCAACCGCTTCGCGGGCGAGGTGACGCGCGTGGCGCGCGAGGTCGGCACCGACGGCAGCCTCGGCGGCCAGGCCAACGTGCCCGGTGTCGCCGGCACCTGGAAGGACCTGACCGACAGCGTCAAACTCGATGGCCGGCAACCTCACGGCGCAGGTCCGCAACATCGCCGAAGTGACGACCGCCGTGGCGCGCGGCGACCTGTCGCGCAAGATCACGGTCGACGTGAAGGGCGAAATCCTCGAGCTGAAGAACACCATCAACACGATGGTCGACCAGCTCAACGGCTTCGCCGGCGAGGTGACGCGCGTGGCGCGCGAGGTCGGCACCGAAGGCAAGCTCGGCGGCCAGGCCGAGGTGCCCGGCGTCGCCGGCACGTGGAAGGACCTCACCGACAACGTCAACTTCATGGCGTCGAATCTCACGGCGCAGGTCCGCAACATCGCCGAGGTCGCGACCGCGATCGCCGGCGGCGATCTGTCGAAGAAGATCACGGTGGACGTGCGCGGCGAAATCCTGCTGCTCAAGGACACCTTGAACACGATGGTCGAGCAGCTGCGCTCGTTCGCCGCCGAAGTGACGCGCGTGGCGCGCGAGGTCGGCACCGAGGGACGGCTGGGCGGCCAGGCCGTGGTGCCCGGCGTCGGCGGTACCTGGAAGGACCTCACCGACAACGTCAACCTCTTGGCGGCGAACCTGACCACGCAGGTCCGCAACATCGCCGAAGTGACGACCGCCGTGGCGCGCGGCGACCTGTCGCGCAAGATCACGGTCGACGTGAAGGGCGAAATCCTCGAGCTGAAGAACACCATCAACACGATGGTGGACCAGCTCAACGCCTTCGCCGGCGAGGTGACGCGCGTCGCGCGCGAGGTCGGCACCGAGGGCAAGCTGGGCGGTCAGGCCGAGGTGCGCGGCGTTGCCGGCACCTGGAAGGACCTCACCGACACCGTCAACGTCATGGCGGCGAACCTGACCGAGCAAGTGCGCGGCATCGTCAAGGTGGTGACCGCCGTCGCCAATGGCGACCTGAAGCAGAACCTGACAGTGAAGTCGAAGGGCGAGGTGGCAGCGCTCGCTGACACGATCAACAACATGACGGAGACGCTTGCGACCTTCGCCGAACAGGTGACCAGCGTGGCGCGCGAGGTCGGCGTCGAGGGACGGCTCGGCGGTCAGGCCAACGTGCCCGGCACCGAAGGCACCTGGAAGGACTTGACCGGCAACGTCAACCTGCTGGCGGCCAACCTGACCTCCCAGGTGCGCGCGATCGCGGAAGTGGCGACCGCCGTGACCAAGGGCGACCTGACACGCTCGATCCAGGTCGACGTGCGCGGCGAGGTCGCGGAGCTCAAGGACAACATCAACACGATGATCGGCAACCTCCGTCTCACCACGGAGCGCAACACCGTGCAGGACTGGCTGAAGACCAATCTGGCGCGCTTCACCAACATGCTGCAGGGCCAGCGCGATCTTGCGACCGTCGGCCGCCTGCTGCTGACCGAGTTGGCGCCGCTGATCAACGCGCATATGGGCGTGATCTACCAGGTCGACAATCCCGAGAATGCGCAGCTGCGCTTGCTGTCGGCCTATGCCAGCGACAGCAGCAATCCGCATCCGCAGATCGTGCAGTTCGGCGAGGGACTGATCGGCCAGTGCGCACTCGACAAGCGCCAGCGCCTCGTCTCCGATATTCCCGGCGATGCGGTGCCGATCAATTCGGCGCTGATGCGGATCATGCCGAAGAACCTCGTCGTATTCCCGGTACTGTTCGAGAACCAGGTCAAGGCGGTGATCGAGCTGTCCTCGATCTCGTCGTTCACGACATCGCAGATCACCTTCCTCGAACAGCTGACCGACAGCATCGGCATCGTGCTCAACAGTATCGAGGCGACGATGCAGACCGAGGCGCTGCTCAAGCAGTCGCAGCAGCTCGCCGGCGAATTGCAGACCCAGCAGAAGGAGTTGCAGCAGACCAACGACCAGCTCGAGCAGAAGGCCCAGCAGCTTGCCGAACGCAATGTCGACGTCGAGCGCAAGAATCAGGAAATCGAGCAGGCCCGCCGCGCGCTGGAAGAGAAGGCGACCGAGCTGTCGCTGACCTCGAAGTACAAGTCCGAATTCCTCGCCAACATGTCGCACGAGCTGCGCACGCCGCTGAACTCGATCCTGATCCTGGGCCAGCAGCTCACCGAGAATCCGGACGGCAATCTGACCGGCAAGCAGGTCGAGTTCGCCCGCACCATTCATGGCGCCGGCACCGACCTGTTGAACCTGATCAGCGACATCCTCGATCTGTCCAAGATCGAGTCCGGCACGGTGACGGTCGATGCCGAGGAAATCCTCACCTCGAGCCTGCTCGAGACGGTCGGGCGGCCGTTCCGGCACGAGGCGGAGAACCGGCATCTCTCCTTCAGCATCGATGTCGACGCCAATCTTGCGCGCAGCATGGTGACGGACTCCAAGCGGTTGCAGCAGGTGCTGAAGAATCTGCTGTCCAACGCATTCAAGTTCACCGCGGAGGGCGGCGTCAGCCTGACCGTGTCGGCTGCACTCGGAGGCTGGAGCGCCGAGCATCCGATCCTGAACGCCGCACCAGCCGTGGTCGCATTCGAGGTGTCGGATACCGGCATCGGCATTCCTCAGGACAAGCAGAAGCTGATCTTCGAGGCATTCCAGCAGGCCGACGCCGGCACCAGCCGCAAATATGGCGGCACGGGCCTCGGCCTTGCCATCAGCCGCGAACTGGCCGGCCTGCTCGGCGGCGAGATCCATCTGCGAAGCGCACCGAGCAAGGGTTCGACCTTCACGCTCTATCTGCCGCTGAAATATGCCGGACCGTCTGCCGCTCTGCGCCCGCCGGCGCAGCCGCTGGCGATGCCGCACACGGCGGCGCCGTCGCTGCAATCGTCCGGCACACAGGAGCGGGTGATCGAGCAGCTGCCGGACGACCGGCTCGATCTCGAGCCCGGCGACACGATCCTCTTGATCGTCGAGGACGACCCGCATTACGCGCGGGTGCTGATCGATCTGGCGCGCGACAAGGGCTTCAAGGTTCTGGTCGCAAGCCGGGGCGCCGAGGCGCTGGATCTCGCCAAGCAGTTCCAGCCGAGCGCGGTTTCGCTCGACGTCTTCCTGCCCGACATGCTGGGCTGGACGGTGCTGAGCCAGCTCAAGCACAATCCGCTCACCCGTCACATTCCAGTCCAGGTCATTACGCTCGACGAGGACCGGCAACATGCGCTGGCGCGCGGCGCCTTCTCCTTCGTCAACAAGCCGACCACGACCGAGGGCGTCAGCGCGGCGCTGTCGCAGATCAAGGAATACGCCAGACCGCGTCGCAAGCGCCTGCTGATCGTGGAGGACAATGCGGCGGAGCAGCTCAGCATCACCGAGTTGCTCGGCCACGAGGATATCGAGATCGTGACCAGCGGAACCGGGGCGGGGGCGCTCTCAACGTTGCGCGAGCATCCATGCGACTGTGTCGTGCTCGATCTGCGCCTGCCCGATATGAGCGGCTTCGAGGTGCTGGATCAAATCCGCAAGGACGAGACGCTCTCCAGTATACCCGTTGTCGTGTTTACCGGCCGGGAACTTTCGGCCGAAGAGGACGCGGAACTGCACACGAATGGCGCGCAGCATCGTCGTCAAAGGTGTGGAGTCGCCGGAACGTCTGCTCGACGAAACGTCACTGTTCCTGCACCGTGTGATCACGGAATTGCCTGTCGAAAAACAGAGGATGCTGGAGAAGCTCAATAGTTCCGATGAGGATCTTATTGGCAAGACCGCGCTCCTGGTCGACGACGACGCCCGCAACATCTTCGCGCTGTCGAGCGTGCTGGAGCGGCGAGGTATGAAGGTGTTGACTGCGACAACCGGTCACGAGGCGATCTCGCTGGTGGAGTCCAATCCGAAGATCGCGATCGTGCTGATGGACATCATGATGCCGCAGATGGACGGTTACCAGACCATCGGCGCCATCCGGCAAAATCCCGCTTTTGCGCGGCTGCCGATCATCGCGCTGACCGCGAAGGCGATGAAAGGTGACCGGGAGAAATGCCTGGAGGCAGGCGCATCCGATTATCTGGCGAAACCCGTGAACACCGAGCAATTGCTGCTGGCGATCCGCATGTGGCTGCACCGCTGATCGGCGATCGATTATGATGGACCATGAAAAGGTAAACATCCTTCTGGTCGATGACCAGCCGGCCAAGCTGCTGGCCTATGAGGTCATCCTGAAGGAGCTCGGCGAGACGCTCGTGGCCGCTTCGTCGGGCCGCGAGGCGCTGGAGTTCCTGCTCAAGAATGAAGTGGCGGTCATCCTGGTCGACGTGTGCATGCCCGAGCTCGACGGCTTCGAACTCGCCGCGATGATCCGCGAGCATCCGCGCTTTCAGAAGACCGCGATGATCTTCATCTCGGCAATCCAGGTCAGCGATATCGACCGGCTGCGCGGCTACGAAATGGGCGCGGTCGATTACGTGCCGGTGCCGGTCGTGCCGGAAGTGTTGCGCGCAAAAATCCGCGTGTTCGCCGAACTCTACCGCAAGACGCGGCAACTCGAACGCCTCAACGCCGAGCTCGAGGACCGGGTGCGCGCCCGCACTGCCGAGCTCGAGCAGTCGACCACACGGCTGGTCGAGAGCGAGGCGCGCCGCAGCATGGCGATTGCCGCGGGCAAGATGGGCTCGTGGGACTGGGATTGGGTCAACGGCGACTGGATGTGGGACGAGGGGCAATACAAGATCTTCGGCGTCGATCCGAAATCCTTCGCACTGACCTCCGATAATATCCAAGCGCTGTTTCATCCCGACGATGTCGAACAACTCCGCCAGGGCTGGACCGGCTTCGGCAACGGCCACACATCCTATGAGGCCGAATTCCGCGTCGTGCGGCCGGACGGCGAGATCCGCTGGTGCGTCGGCACGGCTGCGGCGACCAGCGACAGGAGCGGCAGGGTGGTGCGGGTCAGCGGCGTCACCGTCGACATCACCGATCGCAAGAAGGCCGAGGAACGGCAGAGCCTGTTGACCCGCGAGGTCGACCATCGCGCCAAGAACGCGCTCGCGCTGGCGCAGTCGATCGTGCGCCTGACGCGCGCGCAGAACGTGACCGCCTATGTGCGGGCGGTCGAGGGCCGCATCACGGCGCTGGCGCGCGTTCACACCGTGCTGTCGCTGTCGAGCTGGCAGGGCGCCGAAATCCGGCGGTTGGTGACCGAGGAGATCGCGCCTTATTCCGAGGCCGGACAGATCCGGATCGCCGGCGGAGAGGTGCAGTTGCAGCCCGCGACCGCGCAGACGTTGGCACTGGCGCTGCATGAGCTCGTCACCAACTCCGCCAAATATGGCAGCCTGTCGGTGTTGCCGGGCCGGCTCGCGATCACCTGGGAAGTGGCGGACGACACGCTGATCCTGGCCTGGGTGGAATCCGGCGGGCCTCCGGTGACCAAGCCGAAGCAGAAAGGCTTCGGCACACGAAGCGTCATCGCCAGCATCGAGACCCAGCTCGGCGGACGGGCCGATTTCGATTGGCGCGCCGAGGGCCTGATCTGCCGGCTCACGGTTCCCCTCAAGCCGCTTGTTGGAGACACGCCGGCGTTCTGCGAACCGACGACGGCCGAGCGCAAGCCCATGGTCAGTTCCCGGGCCGTGTAGTGCATGCTGCGGAGCAGCTCGCCTGTGATGCGACGGCGCTTCCCAACGGCCAACGATACAGAGGACATTGTGAATGCATCCTGCGCGCGAACTGCGCTATGAGCGGCGCATCTGACAGGACCTCGCGCGAGGAGCAAATGCGTAAGACAAACCTTGCCGGCGTGAGCATTTCCGTCGTCATCCTCGCAGCGACCAGCATCGCGCGGTCGGGCGCTGAACCTGTGCTGAAGGGCGTGGAGGCCTTCGGCGACTGGCACCGCGACAGACCGGGCACGGTGCGTCTGATCACGCCGCAGGACTTGCCCAAGCCGGGGGCAACGGCGTCCAGCAGCAACTCATCCCGTGTCGTGTCGCGCCCTGCATCGGCGGCGCCGCAGGTGCCGGCGGGGTTCAAGGTCGGGTTGTTTGCGAGCGGACTGAGCGGTCCGCGCATTGTCCGGGCCGCGCCCAACGGCGATATCTTCGTCGTGGAAACCAGCTCCGGCCGCATCCGTGTCCTGCGCAGCACCGACGGCGCCACCAAGCCGGCGACCAATGAGGTCTACGCAACCGGACTGAACCGGCCGTTCGGCATCGCGTTCTTTCCAAACGGCGACAATCCGCAATGGCTCTACGTCGCCAACACCGACAGCGTCGTGCGCTTTGCCTACCGCAACGGCGATCTCAGGGCGCCGGGAAAGCCTGAGAGCATCGTCGCAAACCTTCCTCACGGCTACGGCCATTCCACGCGTGACATCGTGTTTACGCCCGACGACAAGCGGATGCTGGTGTCGGTGGGCTCCGTCGGCAACGCGGGCGAGGGCCTTGGCCGGCCGCCGGAAGGTATCGAGAGCTGGAGCCGCGATCACGCGCTTGGTGCGGCCTGGGGATCGGAAACCGACCGTGCGGCTGTGCTGGCCTTCGATCCCGACGGCAAGAACCAGAAACTGTTCGCCACCGGTATCCGCAACTGCGTCGGACTTGCGATCCAGCCTGGAAGCGGCACGCCCTGGTGTTCGACCAACGAGCGCGACGGCCGCGGCGACAATCTCGTGCCCGACTATGTGACGCGTATTCGCGAGGGCGCGTTCTACGGCTGGCCCTGGTACTATATAGGCGCCAACGAAGACCCCGCGCATAAGGGCGCGCGGCCCGACCTCAAGGACAAGGTGACTACTCCCGACGTGTTGTTGCAGGCGCACTCGGCCTCACTCGGCCTGACCTTCTACACCGGCAGCAGCTTTCCGGCCGAATATCGCGGCGACGGGTTTGCAGCCGAACACGGCTCGTGGAATCGCGCGAAGCGAACCGGCTACAAGGTCATTCGCATCAGGTTGAAGGACGGTCTGCCGACCGGCGAGTACGAGGATTTCGTCACCGGCTTTGTCATCGGCGACAATGAGGTCTGGGGCCGTCCGGTGGGTGTCACCGTGGCGCGGGACGGCGCGCTGCTGGTCTCCGAAGACGGCAACGGCACGATCTGGCGCGTCAGCGCACGACTAGAGCCTTTTCCGTTCCGATTGAATCGGAACGGAGCTCTAGATTCTAGTTTTGACGCGTTTTCTTCACGCGAACCGCTATCCACTTCGCTCGAAAACGCTCTAGCCGTTCGACCTTCACGCGGCTCTTCAGGGCGCCGCCGCGACGGCGGCCGCTACCCAAGTCCGTCCTTGAGGCCGTATTCCTCATAGATGGTCAGCGGATCGGTATCGGGAAACAACCGGCACTTGGCTTGCGCAAGATGCAGCGTGACGGCTCCGGCCTCACATCTCGCGGTCAGGAGCTTCCGGACGTCCTCCATATGCGCGCGCGGCTGATGCTTCGACGGCAACTGTTCGAGCGCGACCAGCGCGGTGGCCAGAGCTTCCGTGACCACCCAATCGTCGTGTCCGGTAATTCCCTTTCGCGGCATCACCACACCCTCCGTCGCACCGGCTGCGACATTGTAGCGCGAGAAGGGTGGGGGCTGTCATCAGCCAACATGGGCAGGGCGGCGGGGAACCGGTTGGCGCGGGCCCTGCCACGATGCGCCGCAGGGAACCAGCGTGGCAGCGCGCGCAGGCAATGCTTAGAACGAGGGTTAGGTCCCTTGATCACCCAGTCAACCCGCCCGATGTTCGATCCCTATCTCTCGGCCTGGAGCCTCGTCCCCGACGGCGATCCGATCGTGACGCACGCCGCACGGTTGCTGCCGGTGCGGCGGCACGGCGAACCGGCAATGCTCAAGCTCTCGAACGAGCCGGACGAACGGCTCGGTGCCATCGTCATGGAGTGGTGGGATGGCGACGGCGCGGCGCGCGTCCTTGCCCGTGACGGCGAGGCGGTCCTGCTCGAACGGGCGATGGGTACCGCTTCGCTCAGCGACATGGCGCGAACCGGCCGTGACGATGAGGCCTGCAGGATTCTCTGTGCAACGGCCGATCGGCTTCACGCAAGGCGAACGAAACCACGGCCGGACCTGACGCCACTGAAAGCCTGGTTTCGCGAGCTGCGGCCGGCGGCGAGGGCGCACGGCGGCATCCTGAACCGATCGGCTGACATCGCCGAAGCGCTGCTCGGCGATCAGCGCGAGATCGTGGTGCTGCATGGCGATCTGCACCATGACAATGTGCTCGACTTCGGTGCGCGCGGCTGGCTTGCGATCGATCCCAAGCATCTCGTCGGTGAGCGTGGCTTCGACTTCGCCAACATCTTCACCAATCCGGATCTTGCTGATCCGGCACGGCCGGTTGCGACCGAACCTGGACGCTTTGCCCGGCGTCTCGACATCGTCGCGGAAGCAGCGAAGCTGGATCGCCGTCGCTTGCTGTCATGGATCGTCGCCTGGACCGGCTTATCGGCAGCGTGGTTCCTCGGCGATGATGATCCGCTCGCCGAAATCGACCTGCAGATTGCAAAACTTGCCGCGTCTGAGCTCGACCGGATGGCGTAGGGCGCGCAGCGACTACGCCGCGGCGGCGCTGGCTCCGCTCAGCGACACACTCAAGATCCGCCATTTCGATATGTCGAAGAAGTAGGCGGCCTTGATACGCGCGGACGCGGGATCCGGCGCCTGAATCGCGGTGTGGAATTTCCGCTCCCCATCGCTCAGCGAAATCCGGAATGTCTGCATTGGTCGAACCTCCACGCGCGGATGCTGCGGCACGGACGGTTAACATCCGGTTGCTGGCAGCGGTCCGGCGTAGCGCACGCGCGTCTCACGCGCTGCCGTTCTCATGTGAAGCCCGCGGCAGCCGCACCATCGTGTCTTCTGCACCAACGACGCGTCCGTCCTGCGCTCTCAGCTCGAGGCGGCGCACCGGCAGTCCATTCTTTCGATCAACCAGCAGCACATGCGCTTCGTCGGGCTCGAAGAAGAAATCCTCACCCCACTGCCGGAGCGCGACGAGGAGCGGGAACAGCCCGCGTCCCTTTTCGGTCAGCACATATTCCTGGTACGGGCTGCCGTCCGCTGCAGGCGCGGTCTCCATGATTCCGTGCGCCAGCAGATTACGGAGCCGGGCGGAGAGGATGTTCTTGGCAAGCCCAAGGCTCTTCTGAAATTCGCCGAACCGGCGCAGCCCGTCGAATGCATCGCGGACGATCAGCAGCGACCACCAGTCTCCGATCGCATCCAGCGGCCGGGCCACGCCGCACATCGAGTCCCTGTGGCTCACTCGCTTCGCCATCGTGGTCCGCCTGACGCTCCTCAATCCATATTCTGATCGGTGCGCGGCCCGAAAGACCGCCCCGTCGGGGCTCGGTATATCGGTTGCAAAGTAAAACCACAAGCGATACACGATGGTTTCAATCTAAAACCATCCGAGGCCGAGCCATGATCCAGTCCGACGCCACCTTCGACGGCACCTTTCCGTTCACGCCGCATTTCAGCACGGCTCCAGGTTTCCGGATGCATTATGTCGACGAGGGCCCGCGGGACGGCGAGGTGGTGCTCTGCCTTCATGGCGAACCGACCTGGGGCTATCTGTTTCGCCATCTTGTGCCGGCCCTCAGCGCCACGCAGCGCGTGGTCGTTCCGGATCACATGGGGTTCGGCAAGAGCGCGACGCCGGCGCAGCGCAGCTATTGGCTGCAGGACCATGTCGACAATCTCGAAGCGCTGGTCCTTGCGCTCGATCTCACCGACATCACGCTGGTCATGCATGACTTCGGCGGCCCCGTCGGCATGGGGTTCGCGGTCAGGCATCCGGATCGCATCCGCCGCATCATCTCGGCCAACGGGCCGACGCCGTTCGGGCAGAGCGATCTGTTCGAGCGCGTCACGGCCAATGCGCTAGCTTCGCGGTGGTTTCAATGGATCGCAAAGGCCGAGGCGAACGGCGAGCTCGAGCCGGTTCTCGGCCAACTCGGTTTCAACATCCTGAGCACGCTCAAGCTCAATGGTTTCGAGAACAACGCCGTCATCACCGACACCTGGCTCGCCGCCTACGGCGCACCCTTCGCACGCCCGGCCGACTGTCTCGGTGCGATCGGATGGGCCAGGGGCTTTGCGACCGGTGCGCACAGGTTCGACGCGCCGGATCCCGCCGCCGACCGCGCGATCCGCAGCAGGCCGGCGCTCGCCATCTGGGGCGAGGCGGACCGCACCCTGCACGCAGAGCATTTCCTGCCGCTGTTTTCCGCGATCTTCCCGGCGGCACCGGTCAGGCGTCTCACCGGTGTCGGGCATTACTGTCTGGAGGATGCCCCGGAGGAAATCGGCGGCCTGATCGCGGAGTTCATCCGGCAGACCTGACTGCGACGGCTGGGCACATCGAGGGCAGGTGGCGGAAGGGGTGTCCGACTGAATAGTGTCCGCAGCTATCCGAGAACGTTTGAAAAGTCCTGCAAAATAAGTGTTTCTCGCAATTCTACGGTCTGGCGGCGTCCGAAGATTTCCGGTATGTTCCACAAACGATTTGTGCGTAGCATTGTTCAGCGAGAGAACCTATGGGCCGCGCCCGCAACAAGCTCTCAGTCAATTTCACAAAGAAGAACGACTTAAGGCCCGGCCTCTACGGTGACGGTGACGGCCTATACCTGCAGGTCAGTCCGAGAAATCCTACTCCGAAGGACAAGCGACGGATCACCAAGGCGTGGGTATTCAGGTTCATGATCGCAGGCGTCGCCCGCAAGATGGGCCTCGGGGACTATGACCGTGTATCACTCGCAGACGCCCGCAAGAAAGCCGCTGCGGCGCACCTGCTCGTGGTCGACGGCATCGACCCCATCGCAGACCGCGACGTCAGGAAGGCCGCCCAGGCGGCCGAGAAGGCCAAGGCACTCACGTTTAAGGAATGTGCCGAGGGTTACATAGCTGCGCATCGATCGGGCTGGAAAAACGCGAAGCACGCTGCCCAGTGGACATCTACGCTCGAGACTTACGCATATCCCATCATTGGCAGTCTTCCGGTCCAAATGGTCGAGACGGCGCATATCACGAAGATCCTACAGCCGATCTGGACCGAGAAGACGGAGACCGCCAATCGGGTCCGCGGCCGGATCGAGAAGGTTCTCGATCGCGCAAAGGTGCTGGAGCTTAGGACTGGTGAAAACCCTGCCAGGTGGCGCGGCCATCTTGATCAGGTGTTGCCGGCCAAATCGCAGGTCGCGCCCGTCGTACATCACCCGGCATTGCCTTATCCCGAAATCCCCGACTTCATGGCGAAGCTTAGAGCGCGCAACAGCATCAGTGCCAGGGC
Organism: Bradyrhizobium sp. JR3.5; assembly: GCF_054057015.1. NCBI lineage: Bacteria > Pseudomonadati > Pseudomonadota > Alphaproteobacteria > Hyphomicrobiales > Nitrobacteraceae > Bradyrhizobium > Bradyrhizobium sp. JR3.5. Next base: position 2,039,066 of record NZ_JBSRYV010000001.1, on the reverse strand, counting down.
CCTGGAATTCACGATTCTGACAGCGGCGCGCACTGGCGATACGATCGGCGGCAAGGTCGGCGAGATCGACAAGGCGGCGAAGCTCTGGATCGTTCCCAAGGACCGGCTGAAGGGCAAGCGAGGAGCCCGCAAACGAGATCACGTCGTTCCGCTCTCGAAACAGGTCCTTACTGTCCTGGAGACCGCGCCACGCGAAGGGGAATATCTCTTTCCGGGCAGCGAAAAGGGAGCCGGGTTATCAAACGCAGCCATGTCCGAACTACTCAAGGGCATGGGCTACAAACCTGAATATGCCACCGTGCATGGCTTCAGGTCGTCCTTCCGGGATTGGTGCGGCGACATGACCAGCTATCCGAACGAGATGGCGGAGATCGCGTTGTCTCATACGGTCAGCGACAAGGTTGAGGCGGCCTACAGGCGCTCCAACATGCTCGAGCGGCGGCGCCGGCTGATGCAAGACTGGGCCGATTATTGCGCTTCGATACCCCGCGCCAAGACCGACATAGTTGTTGCCATGAAGGGTCCGCGATGATCATAGACCCGCTTGAGATACATCGTGGCGCTCTCATCGCGCAACTTCGCGATGTCGCGACAGAAAACAACCAGCGCGTCAGGCAGGTACGGACCATCGCCACGCTGTGCTATTATCTGGGCCAGATCGGCGTTCCAACAGAACTCTCGATGCCCCTTACCGAGCTTGCCGGCGAGATCGCAGACCGCCTCGCGCGCAGCAATGAAAAGCCACTAATAGAAAGCGAGCAGTGGGCTGCCTGTGCGGCGGCCGTCACCTATTTGAAAGATCATCTGGGCGTCGGGTTAGCGGAGGCCCTTCGCTCGGTGGCCAAAGCCGCGGGCGGGAAGATTTCCGAACGACAGCTACGAGAATTCCGCAAGAACGTCGGCAAGGGACGCGCCAGACCCGAAGCTATCCAATTTCATAATTTCGAGATTCAGCGAAACAAGACCGCCCTTCGGGGACTCGAGCCGAACATACAGAAGGACGTCCTGCTGAAATCTATCCGGCGCGTAATGGGCGACGGCTCACCGCCCACAAAGGGTAAGACCCGCAATCGTAATACCCCGACGGAATAGTAATTCTCTGGGCGTCACCGGAATCCCTCCGGGGAACGCAAAAGAGGATTTGCAGATGTCGAACCAGTTTTGGCGCCTTGAACGGGTGCAGCAGGAGACCGGCTTAACCCGCTCTGCCATTTACGAGCGGATGGAAGCTCAAACCTTCCCCAAAAACTTCAAGATTACGGAGCGGTCCGTCGCTTGGCTGTCTGACGAGATTCAGGCCTGGAAGTCGGAGCGCCTCAAGGCCGCCGGCAAGATCCGGGAGGCCGCATAGATGGCCTTTGAAGATCACCCGAGGATTGTGGCCTCAGTCAAAAAAAGCGGAAGAGAAGAGTTTCGTATCACCATCAGGAACTTCAATGGCAATGCAAAGCTCGAGATTCGCGTGTTCGAGAACCGGCCCGACACCGGTTGGAGTTCGACGCCGCGCCATCTCGTTGTGGGCAGGGATCATGGCGCGGTTAAGGGGCTAATCGACAGCCTGGCCTTGGGCCAAGCGCTGCTAGAGGCGGAGGCAGCGGCCTGATGCAGTCACCCATGGAAAACCCCGCAACGCTGGCGGCGTGCGGGGCTCCGAAACTTGATCTGGCTGGCGCTTCGATCGGTTCGGAATGTACGCCCTCGCTTCATTATCTGCAAGCGCGTCGTCTAACGCGGCGCTGTGCAATCAGTTTGGCCATGGCCGCTGTGCTCGTCCCGATTCTGCACGGGGAGGCGCAGCCATGAATAAGCAAATCAAGCCCGAACAGCTCGAACTGGCCAACGGCATATCCCGCGAGGAATTGTTGCTGGCTCGGGCGCCGCACATAGATCCGGAAAGTCCTGCCCTGAAGGCGGATCGGGCGAAGGTCGACAAGATTGCGCTGGCGGAGAAAGCTGACGCCATCCTGCGCGAGGAGGTCGAGTTCAATTGGAACGACGACGATTCCATCATCCTTAGAGAGCAGCGCGCGACCGCCGCGTACCGCAACAGGGTTGGCGAACTGATCATACGCCAGCAGGCCGGCTGGAACGACGACCAGGACACTTTCATCTACATTTCATCCGAGAACGAAGTCGCCTTCATGGAAGGGCTCGCTAAGCGGGCTCGGGAAGGCTGACATCCGTTGGGAAAGAGACGCAACAATCAGATAGACGGGCAGTTCTCTGCCCGTACTATCGAAATGCTGACCAGTCCCGCGTGGCGGGTGCTGAGCTTGTCAGCACATCGCGTGTTCGACCGCGTCTGCATCGAGCTCGCGCACCACGGCGGCAACGACAACGGGCGGCTGCCGGTCACCTACGACCAGTTTATGGAGTACGGGATCGATCGGCAAGCAATCGCGCCGGCAATCCGCGAACTGGAGGCTCTCGGCTTCGTGGAGATCACTCAGAGGGGGAAGCCGAGCGCGGGCGAATTCCGCTGGCCCAATTACTTCCGGCTCACATGCGTCAACAGCAAAAGCAGCCCAAACCCCTCGCACGAGTGGCGTAACGTCAAAACAGTCGAGGCGGCCAACCAGCTCGCTCGGGTAGCGCGCATGGCCAAAAACAAATCCCCAGGGTGGAAAACCCACACTGTCACAGTAGGGGAAACCCACACTGTCGAGGACATCTCCCAGGGTGGAGTTTCCACACTACTGTCCCAGTAGGGGAAACCCACACTACCTCTATATCTCGGGGGAGTACTCAGCGTGCTGCAGGGACTAATCCCGATCCCAACTGCTCGGAGCTTAGGCGTGCGCTAGGCTGAATGGGTGAGGGGGCGGCACCTTGAAGTGGGAGGCCGCTATGGAGCGTCTGTACTTGGGCATTACCGTTACCAGCACATATGCTCTGGTCTCGGTGCTGTTGATGTGGGTGTTCCTGCGCTAGCCGGCTCGTCTGCGCGACGCTGCTTGGCCGTTGTAGTGTCGTCGATATAACGCTTCGGTGATACTTGGCGGATGCTCCGTCCGCCGAATTAGCAAAATAAATTAGTAACTTCAGCGTTCTCGGACGTCACCGGACGCCTACTAGCAACGCTACGCACAAACTGGCTCTTGAACGCGACGGTTTTTCGCATATATTTGCTGCATCGAGTTCGCTCGATGTGCCCATGGCCGCGCAAGCGGAGCGGGCTTTCCACGGATGTACTGGAAAGTCACGCTGCCCATGGGCGTCATTCGCTCCTCACGTTGCAAAGTCTGCACCCACGCCGAAAGATGGCGCATCGAGCTATTGCGCGCTGGTGGCGCAAGCCTCGATAGCTTGGCCGAGAAGTTCGGCCTTGAGCGGGACAGCATCCATCGGCATTGGCACAACCACGTCTCGGACGAGGCAAAGGCGTCGTATCTCTGCGGTCCGGCTCAGCTAGCCGAACTGGCGGAGAAGGCGGCCAGCGAGGGCGACAGCGTCCTCGACCATCTCCGCATGGTCCGCACTGTGTTGTCCGGTCAACTGGCCGCGATGAACGAGGCCGGAGATGGCCGAGGCGTGGCTTACGTGGCCGGCCGGCTGACGTCGGTGCTCGAGACTATCGCCCGCGTTACCGGTGAACTGGGCTCAATGGCCCAATCCATCAACATCACGAACAACGTTGCGGTCCTGGCCGAGCATCCGGCTTTCCTGCGGATGCAGGCCACAATGCTCAAGGCCCTTGCCGCGTTCCCTGATGCGCGTGCGTCGGTGGTGGCGGCATTGCGCGACCTGGACGAGGAGGGCTCACCAGTGAGCCTGCCAAGCCCGTCCATGAGTCAGGTAATCGACCATGTCGCTGCGTAGCCTCGCATCACGACTGGCTGACACGCTGGCCGATGGTGGCTGGCGTGCGAAGGCGCGTCCGTCGCAGTTACCTCCGGCCGGCGATTGGAATGGCTGGCTCGTCATGGCCGGCCGCGGGTTCGGCAAGACCAGGACCGGCGCCGAGTGGGTCAAGGAAGAGGTTGAGACGGGCAGGGCGCGGCGTGTGGCGATGGTGGCCCCGACCGCTGCGGATGCCCGAGACACGATGGTGGAGGGCGAGAGCGGCATTCTGGCAATCTCTTCTGATTGGTGTCGTCCGGAATATGAGCCCTCAAAGCGCAAGCTGACGTGGCCCAACGGCGCCATCGCTCACACCTTCTCGAGCGAGGAGGCCGATCGTCTCCGTGGTCCGCAGTTCGATCTGGCTTGGGCCGACGAGCTGGCGGCCTGGAATGATCCTGATGCAGCCTGGTCAATGCTCCAGTTTGGGCTTCGGCTCGGCCAGCGGCCGCGTTGGATTGCGACTACCACCCCACGACCGATCAAGCTGGTGAAGGAATTGCTCAAGCGGGACGACGTCGTCGTTACCCGCGGCACGACGTTTGAGAATGCCGCCAACCTTGCGCAGCCGTTCCTGAACGCTATCCGGGCTCGATATGAGGGGACCAGGCTCGGAAGGCAGGAGCTGAACGCCGAAATCCTCGACGACGTCCAGGGCGCGCTGTGGACCCGCGACATGCTCGAGCGGGCGCGGTTCGCCGGCACCGTTCCTGATCTCAAGCGCGTTGTGGTTGCGATCGATCCCTCAGGCACCGGCGGCCAGGAGGACGGCGGCGACGCTGTCGGCATCATGGTTGCTGGTCTTGGCGCGGACGGCTTCGGCTATGTGCTGGCTGACCGTACCATCAAGGCGTCGCCCGGCATTTGGGGCGCGCGTGCGGTGGCTGCCTATCACGAATTCAAGGCCGATCGGATTGTAGCGGAGCGCAATTTCGGCGGCGCCATGGTTCAGCACGTCATCCGCACGGTTGATCCTGACGTGCCTTATCGCGAAGTCACCGCGTCCCGGGGCAAGATCCAGCGTGCTGAGCCGATAGCCAGCCTTTACGAGCAGAACAGGGTGCGCCACGCGGGCGGCTTCGCCGAGCTTGAAGATCAACTCGCTGCCATGACGGGCGAGGGATACCTCGGCGAAGGCTCGCCCGACCGTGCTGATGCGTTGGTCTGGGCGCTGACCGAACTGATGACGAAGCCGCAGCCGATTGGCGCGGTGCAGATGACGTATGGCGGCAAGTTAATTGCTGGCCGCATCGAGCGGCGCAGCACCATCAATGACGGCCCGATCACCGAAGGCCCGTTGGCCGGCGGTTACGCAACACGACGATGAGGAGACCAGGCTAATGAGTTCAATCGGCGAGAAACTGGGGATCAGGGGACGTCGCAAGATCCTACCGAATGACGTTCCGGGACGGCCCAACCACGAAATTCGTATGTGGGAATTGAAATCCAAGCCGGGCTCGACCGTCGAGCGTCTGGAGAAGGCCTATCTTGGCGCCTTGTCTGCCGTCGATCTCGCCGAGAGCATCGGCCGTCAGCTCGCTGCGGACACCCGTTACACCGACCAGGGACGGCAGGATCAGTTCAAGAACCACATCTTGCACCAAGCGGTGCCGGCATTCCACCAGGGGCGCCGCGCGATCTCGAGCGCCAAACTGGAACTTGAGGAAAAGCGCGGCCGCCTTCAACTGCCGAAGGCCGATCCTACCGACGCCGCCGGAGCCATCGCGCGAATGGAGATTCGGACCTGGCTTCGCGGTCTGCCGCAGGGCGAGCGCGACAAGATCACCGGACCCGACAAGATCGATCCACAGATCCGCGCTGCAATCCTCGAGGCGCCATCCATGTTGAGTGGCGCGTCCGATAGTCATCTGAAGTTGCTGAAAGAGCGGGCTCTGCGCGATGTACACGGCTCCCTGATCGATGAAATCGAGGAACTGGCCAGCGCGATCGACGTGGCCGCCTCGGCGGTGGAAGCCGGCCGCGACAGTGCCCGCATCGACACCGGCCTGACGGCGGAACAGTTTGAGGTCGCCGCCGCGCCGATCGAGGCCAAGGAGCTAGTGCCGTGGCTGCGCCGTGGGCGCGTGGTCGATCTCGAGCGCGGCGTGGAGCGAGAACCGACTGCGGACGAGCTCGCCAACGGCATCGAAGCGACCACGCTCGATGAATTCAACCAACGCAAAGCCGCCTGATTATTGAAAAGGACAATCAATGACTATTCCCAAAGCACTCCCGCCTGGCGTCGACCACCGAGCCGCCTCCGAACATCTGGCGAACGCCACGGAGTCTCACGTCAAGGCTGTGACCGCCCATCACACTGCGCCGCGGCCCGCGGGTACGAAGGCGACCGCCACCGTCGAGATCCCCGCCAAAAGTTTGCGATCGGGCGCGGCACAGTGAGCAAAGCAAAGCCGCCCCGATCATCGCGCAGTGCGAAAGACGCCGGCAGGGCGATCGTGGATCGGCTGACTGCGCCGCGGCCCGCCGGGCCGAAGTCGAGTCTGGCCCCGCATCACATCTCGAAGAAACCCCCTTCGGCCGTGCGCAAGCGGCTCGAGAAGCATTTCAAGTGATAATGGCAACCAGGAACCATCGATGAAACCGGGCAATATCGGATCGAGCGTTGGAGACTCCCATGCTGTTTAGTCCCCAGCTTGTGGCAAGACGAGCCGCTGTCGTATCGGCTTCAGCCGTGCCGACAACGTTCGATGCTGCATCTCTCTCAAACGCCGCGCTCTCCAACGGCAACTTGACCGCGACGCGCAGCAACACCAGCACCGGCGGCGCGCAATCGATTTCCTACAAGAGCGCCGGCAAGTTTTATTTTGAAGTCACTGTCGGTGCTTCGCACGGGAGCACCGACGCGATCGGTATTATGGCATCCAGCTATGGGTACGGCGCGCTTACAAACGGCAATACCGGCGCTGGGTCTGGCGTCTGGTTGGGCAGTGGCAATATCGTAAATAACGGCGGCACTGTCGGATCAGTGGGTGGCGCAGCTAATGCTGGGGGAAGCATTATCCGTGTGGCGCACGACGCCGGCAACGGGAAGGTTTGGTATGCGCTCAATGGCGGAAGCTGGGACAACATCGGGACAAATGATCCCGCGACAAATACAGGCGGCGTTTCGTTACTTGCCGCGCAATACGCGCCGGTCGTCGGGTTTAGCCCGTTCGGCAGCCCTGTAGCCGGCGATAATCTCACGGCCAACTTCGGAGCGACGGCTTTTACCTATGCCGTACCGTCTGGCTTCACCGCGGGATGGTCGGCGTGAGCTTCGTGCCCGAGATCTATGTTATCCACGCGGAGCCTAGAGCCGAGGCGGTGGCGCTGCCTGAGTGTCCAAATCCGCCGTTCCGCCCAAGAGGTTCCGCGCAGCCTTTGGCGCTGAAGTTTCATTCGTCGGTACCGCGCGGAATCGATATTGCGGAGGGTCGCGCTACGAAGCGCGACAGCAGTCGCTATTTGCAAGCCATCCGCGACGCGAGTGACCGCTCTATATCGATGTTGATCGATTGCGCCGGTGGTGAAGCCGGGAGCGCGGCGGCCATCGCCCTGGCTCTGTTACAGCACCCATGGCATGTCACGGCCCACATTGCCGGAAGGTGCTCGAGCGCAGCAATCTTTCTCGCGCTGGCAGCCGACTTTCGAACCATAGCAACGGGCGGAACGGTTCTAATTCACCGATCGGCGAGGATTTGCTCCCCATCCCAATTCGAGGCAATGCGGCAGCTGTCAGAGGACGCGAAAGAGGCGATCAATAACTCCCTGACCGCGACAGATGATTTTGAAGCGGTGATGTTGGCGTCTCGTCTCGGTGTCACCGAGCAGCGCGCCCGCGATTGGATGGCGGAGGGGCGCGTCTGGACCGCGGCGGAAGCCCTCGAGCGCGGCTTCGCTCATGCGATTGAAGATCACGCGGAGGTCGCATCGTGACTGGGGTCAATTGGCTTGTTGAGATCACTGCGGAGTCGATCCTGCAGTGTCGAGTTGGCGCGATTACCGCGCCTCCACCCGTTGTCAGCGTGAGTTCTGCCTTCGACCCCGGCTCGGTTTCTAACGCTACGCTCTCAAATGCAGATCTGACCGCGACGCGCACGAACACCAGCACGGGTGGCGCCAGGTCAATCTCTTACCAGAGCTCCGGAAAGTTCTATTTTGAAGTCACCGTCGGCGCGTCGCATGGAAGCACGGACTTTGTTGGCGTCATGGCAGCGAGCTATGGCTATTTCCCGGCTGTCAACGGGAATACGGGCTCCGGAGTCGGCGTGTGGCTGGGCAGTGGCAGCATTGTCAGCAACGGCGGTCCGTCGGGATCACTCGGGGCCGGCTTATCCGCAGGTAATATCATTGGCGTCGCGTTCGATGCCGATAACGCGCGAATATGGTTTCGAGTTAACGGTGGTAACTGGAATGGCGTCGGCACCGCGAATCCCGCAACGAACACGGGCGGCGCCTCTTACCCTGTAGCCGCAATGGCGCCGGCGGTTGCATTCAGTCCTTACGGCAGTCCAGTAGCCGGTGACAATCTAACGGCCAACCTCGGGGCGTCGGCGTTTTCTGGATCTGTCCCATTCGGGTTTACTTCGGGGTGGCCGCCATAATGCCAAACGATTGGACGTCAGTGTGAGCTGGCGATGACGAGGAGATTGTTCAGTACTGGTGTACAGCAGAACGCCACCACGACAGCGATGTTGTAAGGGTTGTTGCTGCGCCAAAGCAGCCACATCATGAAGTAGGTCAAGGCTAGCTTCGGGAAAAGCCACCACGGGCCGAGCCATGTCTGAGCGATGTGCATGAACGGGTTCAGCTCGCCCATGCCGAGATTCAAGATCGTGTTCGTGGTGTAGAGATCGGCGACCCCGAGAAGCAAGACAGAAAGCACAAGGAGTGTCTTGGCCAAGTAACGTGGCCCTAAAATAACTTCATAGGCGAACGCGACACCCTCGGGATCATTCTGCTTAAACCAAGCTTCCGCGGTATCGTTCGTCGCAAAGACTTTCAGGTGATCTGGATCGCCAACAATTTTGTTCGTGTCGGTATAGGTCCAAACTTTCATCTCATCCGCTCAAACAGTTCTTTGATTTCGCTCAGCCGTAGTTTGGTGCCAGTCGGCATGTGTTGCAACAGCATATGCCGCGTGCCGACCGCGATCCGGTCGCGTCGGTTGTCATCCTGCGCAGCGTGATACGCCTTCATGTCTGCGGCAAACTGGCGAGCCACCTCCGTCGGGATTTCGAGCTGCTTTCGGGTAATCGGCATGCCTGGGAGATAGGTATCCTGGGCTGGTTTTGCGAGTTCCGCATAGACCAATGGCGCATTGTCCTGCGCAGGCCGGTTTGAGGAAACTCCAGGACACGCAGCGGCGACGCTACAACGCTTGCGGAAACTACAGCACCAGCGCCCGGTAGGGGCGCTGGTGCTTTTTATGTCGCGATACTCGGCGTGGCGAGGTTAGGGTTCCACGATGATCCGGAAGGCGTTCCGCTGTTGAGCGATCGCGAGGGCACGATCCAGAGCCGCCGGGTAGATCATCTGCTCGTTGAGCTTGACCTCGTAGAGGATCGCGCCGGTCTCCGACACCAGCGTGAATAGCCAGAACCGGCGCCCGGCTGGCGGGTGGCCATGCTCGCGTTCATAGCGGGCGGTATAGACTTCGATGTCAGCCATCAGGGTTGCCGTTTCGGCTCTCAGAAAGAGACAACCGGCGATGGAGGGCAAGGCCGGGCTTTTACGGGGCGCTGAATCAGCCAGAAACGCCCTTCGCAAAGTTAATCACTTCGCCCCAGTCCAGCCGGGTATCGACCCAGCCGACCTTGCCGCATGCGGTGCACTTCAGGTGCGCGGAGATATCGTACCAGTCCCAATCCGGAAGGTCGGCGAGCTTCAGCCGGCCGTTGTGGTGCTGGCACCCGACGCAGAACACCAGCACCGTCTTGAAGCCGGCGTTGCGATCGACGGGGCCGGACCAGTAGCGGAGGAAGTGAGCGGGCTTGCGGCGCCAGGGCATGGGCCCATGATCGCGCCGATCGAGCAGCGGGTGAAGGCCTCTACGCCTCGCGACCAGGAAGGCGACGATCACAACGGATTGGTCTAGCCCGTCTTATTCATGATTGCCGGGCGGGGCAGCTGGAACATTTCCGGTCGGGGTGAAGGCGCGCGCGAACGCTTCGGCTTTTTCGCCGCTTTTCGACCCGACTTCGTGAACGCGTTGGAGGACGGCAGCGGGGTGACCGGGGCTCATGCCCCGCGCGTCAGGGTGCTTGCGGGACGAGAGCGTTTGCCAAGCCGCGGAACAGGTCGGCGTCGGGGCACGCCGCAGCGAAGGCGAGACGGACGCGGGTGGCGGTCTCGATGACGCGGGCTGCGATCTTGAGAAGCCTGAGCCTGATCGTGTTGAACTCGGCCGTTGCCAGATCGCGCGGCTTTGGGATGGCATCGCGCACGGCGAGGATGAGCCAATAGGCGGCGGTGTGGAAGACGAGGCGGACCTGGTTGGCGAGCGCCGAGCGGCAACTGGTGCGATCGGAGGCGAGCTGGGTCTTGTGCAGCTTGATCAGGTTCTCGGCCTGTCCGCGAGCGCAATAGAGGCTGTCATAGATCCACTCAGCCGAGCCGATATCCAGGCTGGTGACGACGTAGCGGACGTCGAGCCCTTGTTGGGTTGCCTCGATGCGGGCGACGACGCGGCGCTCACGATGCCAGGAGCCGGCCGCGTGGCGGGTCTCGGTGTAGCCGCGAACCACGATCTTGTTCTCGATCGCACGTTCGGTTCGAAATGCATCACAGACCTCGTCGACCTTTCTGGCGAGCGGCTTCGTGCCGGCTAGCGCGAAGATGTAATCGACGCCGTTTTGCTCGCAAAAAGTCATCGCCTCGGGGCCGGCGTAATGGCTGTCGCCGCGGAAGGTGATACGCGTATCGGGCCAGCGCCGGCGAATGCGCCGAACCAGGCGGCGCAGGTGTGCCCGCACCTCGCGGCCGCTCGGCGTCTTGCCGGGGCGCAGGATGACCGCAACAGGCCGGCTGTGCTCGGTGTCGTAGACGTGGATCGGCAGGAAGCAGTGTTCATCATAATGGGCGTTGAACAGCGAGAGTTGCTGACGGCCATGCACCACGTCGACCGTGTCGTCGATGTCGAGCGTGATTGCGCTCGGCGCTCGCGCGTAGCTGTCCATCCATAGGTCAACCAGCACAGAGCTCAGCCGGATCACCTCGCGCAGGTGTGGTGCATTCTCCAGGCGCGATAGGGTCGGCTGCGAACACAGATCCCGGCCAGTGTCCGGCAGTCGGCCGCAAGCCAGCTTGAACGCCGGATCGCCGCGTAAACGATCGAGATCATTGCCATCCTCGTAGCCACACGCGATGGCGAAGATGCGGGCGCGGATCATATCCGCAAGGCTGTGCACGATGCGTCCCGGATCGCGCCGCTCGGGGAATACGCAGGACAACTTCGCGGCCAAGCCGAGGCGCCGGTCCGCCATGGCCAGAAGCATGACGCCGCCATCCGACGTCAGCTTGCCGCCGTCGAACGAGGCTGTGATCTTCTTGCGGGAAACGGCTGGAAATGAGAACGGCAGACTCGTATCGTCGGTCATGGCGAGTGTGGCGGCCCGGATGCGCGGAGGGTGGGTGTCAGCAACCGAATCCTACGCCATCTCAGCGGCTTACGCCACGCTCGCCAGCCTCTCAACAAGCCGCTGATGAATAAGACGGGCTAGCCCGGATTCATCCGGGCGACGGCAATGAATAGCTTGTCCGAACAGACAAGTTAGTTGTCTGTACCCCATCCCGCGTCATCGCCAGAATTGCGCGGGAAGCGACGATCCGGGAAGCAGTATTTCGCAAATGAACTATAGACGAACGCATCCGAATTGTTGCGGATCACAGCCACCTCTCCATTTATGGCCATGTAATAAAATGGTTTTCTTCCGACGTAGCCGCCCATTCGGTTCTTGGCATTAACAAGCCCGCAAACCATGGCTCCAATCTCGGTCTTGATTTCTCGGATGTCTTCGTATTGAGCGCTGTATGGGTCAAACAAGAACTTGCCCAACTGCGTCTTCGCGCTTTTCACGTTGGCGCTGTCCGGCGATGCGCCCGTTTTCGCCGCCAACTGCAGCGACGGTGATCCGCCGAAAATCTGCCAAACGATCACGATCGAGAGCGCACCGGCAATGTAGAATAGGGCGGCAATTGCCCAGACTGAGCGGTTCATTGAAATGGCCCCGAAGGAAAGCAAGCAGCTTATCGCAACCTAGACGAGCGCGGAAGCGCGGCTAAGGGCGGCTGCAATCCGTGATTTTACGGTGGAGAACACCGGACTAGCGTCACCCTTGCTGCTAGGGCACGCGCCGATTGAACGCGGAGAGGAGCCGCTAGGAATTGGACAGTGCCGCGCCTCAGCCCGCGATGCATGGGGAAGCTTAATCTGAGTCAAACGACCACTCGGCCAGCTTATCCCAATCTGCGCGGGGAAGCCCATCGCACCCAGTGGAATGGTCGGATGTTCGTCGATCAAGGCACGCAAATTCTCTGCCCATTCATTGTTCGACCAGATCTGCTGAAGCAAAATTTGCATTGCTAGCAATGCAGCGTAGATGCGATCGTTCTTATTCCCGAAAGCTAACCGGTGCGCATTCGGTATCGTGGGTTTGATGGTGAGAACGCGGTTCCAGAGGCGTGAATGGTGAGCGCATAGATTGCGCACATAAGAGAGCGCGTGAAGCCATGAGCTTATGATCTGGTGGCTCAGACCGAATTTCTTGCAAACCTCTCCGTACTCTGGGTGCTTGAGGAACTTCAGGCACTGCGAGATGGATCCGAAAGTAATAATCTCGAAGACCATCCAGCATGGAGGCATGTCTGGATCGCTGTAGGTCTCGTAGTAGTGCTTTACGAAAACGTCCTGTCTTCGTGCATCGTCGTGACCGATTTGCCGCTTCACGTCCTCAAGGAAGGCGGCGTGCCACTTCACGACATCGAACTTTTGAGCCCGATGATAAAAGCCGGGGCGAGCGAACAAATTGCGGTCCATGTACCAATGAGGACCGTGTCGGCATGCAACGGCGTCTGAAATGGCCGCGCGTGCGGCTATCTCAATTTTCTCAACAGCCTCCAGGATTAAGATTCGAAGCCGCCGATCGAAAATGTATCGGTCGTGAACTAACTCGAAAGTCGTGTTCGGTTTAAAATTCTCGGCGTCCGCGCCTGTACCGCCAATCTTGAATGGTCTTAGATAACCGGTGAAGCGATAGTACCCGATGTGCTCCAAATGCGTGTGAGCATCCGCCCAGTTCTCGAACCTGAGGCCGCGGGTAGCCAGAAGGAACGTTAAGTCTCCAAGCTCGCGCGCGGGTTTCTTGAAGGGGGTTCGCGCCAAAATTGTAACTCAAGGCAAGGAAAACCCCACCATATGCGCTTCCATGGAGAGGCGGGCGGGGTGTTGTTGGAATTAGAAATAGTTCGTGAATCCTTAAGTGTCAATTAATCTGACACTGCATTCCAAACCAAAATTGTTGCCCGGAGTGTGGCGTACATGCGTGCTACGACCGAAAATTGAAACAATTTCAATCGCATCGAGAATCGCAGCTGGCCTCAAAAACTAACCGGCTATTTCTCTACCTTTAGTCCAATCTCGACCAGCCGGCGGATGGCTTCTGGGCGGCCGGGCAGGTCGTCCTGCTGCCGGCGCCAATCGTCCAGCGTTTGCAGCGCATCATGGGTCATGCGCACGGTAACCGCCTCGCTCTCGACGGAGGGGCGTCCGCGCTTTGATTTTTTAATGTCATTTATTCTTGACGGCATGAATTTATAATGTCATAAAAAGACAAGCCGAGCAAGTGCTGGAACACCTGCTCGGCTCTAACCCAAGCCAAGGAGTGACCTATGGCGCGAGCTGACTCAAATCATACCACAAAACCCCTGTCTTCGCTGATCCGCGACCCGTTCGTCGCGGCTGCGTTCCGTCGCGCCGAGGACGACGGTCTGACCGGCGCGCTCGTCAAGGTCGACGAGCCCCGCAGTCGGGACGGTGGTGCCTCGGAAACAATCCCGGCCATGAGCCGGCGCGCGCTGGTGGAGGCGTGAGCCATGAAGCACGGTCAACCATCACATCTGCGGATCGTTTCTTCGAGTCGTCCTGCTACCCAGCCGGAGCGGGACGCCATGACGTTTGAACCGCTGGATCTTCCCTTCAAGTGGTCGAATGAAGATTGGGCGCAGAAGCATCTGCCGTGGATTCGTCTAGCGACAGCGTTCCTCCAAGAGGACCACTCCGGCATGCAGGAGAAGTTCGCACAGTTGGCGCCTAAAGGCGTGTTGCCTGGCGCCCTTGATGAAATGTGTGCCACGAAGCAGCACCTGCTCGACTGCGCGCAAATCCTCGACATAGCCGTCACTCGCAGCTTCCTCGTGCTGGAGCGGCTGGGCTACAGCCCCGAGAATCCTCCACCTGATGGCGGCGAAGAGGGAAAGCGCCGGCTTCCACAGCCCGGGCGAATTAGGGGAGATGATAGAATGATCGCCAACAACACACCCGATGACTGCGACGCCATCATCGACCACGCCACGCTTCTCTGCGTGCTCACGACCGCTCCCGATGCGGAGACGTGTCTCGATCAGATAAACCGCACGCTCTGGCTCATCGTTGAGCACGCCCAGGCCATTAAATCGCGAGTTGCAACGCAGCCGCGGTCGATACCATTCGGTCGTGCGACCCGCGCCACATGATTGGGCCTGACGAACGAGGGCCCGCCGGTTCACGCCCGGCGGGGCTGCCTGTGCGCTTGTGCGCAGCAAGTCATTGGCGCTGCGCCATTTCACGCACTCTCAACCACTGTGGATATGCTGCGGGCATGCTGCGGATAAGTGGCACCCGGCGCGCGCGATCGGACTGACGAGGCGAATGCGAAAAAGTACGCCGCCGGGCTCGAAATGCAGCGTCCCGACGGCGGCCTGTTCTTCCAGCCCTGGGCCCTGAAATCCCCAGTGGGCGATGTTCTAGCAGGATCGGGGGCGCATGACTGCGGCTTCGTTAACACAAGGTTAATGGAAGAGGAGCCGGCGTCAGGGCCCGCGCGCCAGGCTCCTCCCCGAAACGCGACCGATCTACGTCCCCAACGGTCCCGTCCCACGGGGAAGCCTGCGCCGATCTGGTTGCTGGTTTGCTAACGGATCTTGGAAACGGCTTCGTCGCGAGGAGGGCCTAGGCGGCTGGTTCCGCTAACGCTAGGCTGGGCGCCTTACTTCAATTGGAGAGACGACGTGGCTACAGGTACTGTTAAATGGTTTAATCCCACGAAGGGGTACGGGTTCATTCAGCCCGACAACGGGGGCAAAGACGTATTCGTGCACATTTCGGCCGTAGAGAAGGCCGGTCTGAGCAGCCTCAACGAGGGTGCCAAGGTGAGTTACGAAGAGAGGGAAAACCGGGGCAAAACGTCCGCGGAAAATCTGAGAGTGGGCTAACGCTCCGTAGTCGTACTCAAGCCCGTCGGTTCAATTCGGCCGGTTTTTCTCTGAGCCTTCAGGGAAGCGGCGACGGGTTGGCCCGGCTTTTGAGATTGATGCCTTTCGGGCCGGCGCGTTTCCGCTGGCCGCGCAAATCTGGCGGCCCACCGTCGCTCGAACTTTCTTTGAATATCCCGAGGAACGTCGCACATTACCCGCCTCCGGGTTCAGCCCCTCGATGGGGCATCAACTCGCACGGCGCTCTAAAGGATCCAAACGGGTGCCATTTTCATTGGTTTGGCCTTAAGTTGGCAGGCCGCCTTTGACGACGACAAAAACTCCGCCCGCGCGCATGCTTTGCAAACGGGCGGAGTTGATTCGGGCCATGGAGCTGGAAGCCCTAGTGTCGCTGATGGGACTCGGCGCTTGCGCCCTGCTGCTCATTGCCTTCTGGGGGCTTACGCCGCGCTAATTCCAAAAAGACGCCGCCGGTCTCACAAATACACGCCCGGCGGGTTCTTCCTGAACTGGGACACTGAAATCCCCAGCATCAAACTAACTGCAGAGACCGTGCCGGAGCCGGGAGTTGAAAGTGGCGACCTTGGCGCTCCCCGCGCCAGGGTCGCTTACCTGGGCTTCTGATCGGAGGGATTCATCAGTGTTCTTTCTCCCAGCATGGGTATAGCGTCGGGAAAAGGGACAAAAATGAAGGACATCCTGAACTATTTAGAGAAGCTCCGCTGCGATGCGGCGGAGTGCGCGATGATCCGCGATCTTACCACCGACGTTCCGAAGCGAGAGCTGTTCGCGAGGCTGGCCGAGCATTTGACTTTGCTGGTGTCGATGGTTGAGCAGGAGGCGTCGACACGCCAGCGGCCGTGAAGACTGTATCACTTCCTGTGTGCGCCGAGCTCGGCATGGTAGTGAGCTAAATTGAAGGGCTCATTGATCCGCAGGTCTCTTGGGTTTTCTTGAGCGAGTGCGCACGCCAATGTTTGAGCACGTACCCCTGCTCACAGTGATGGTGCTTCTGGGCGTAGCTAATCGAACCGATCACAATCAAAGCCACTACGACAAGTCCGGCGACGATGTTCTGCACCATGGTTGTCAATCCCTGGGACCGCACCGGCCCAAACGGGGATGATGGACACCGGAATTCTTCGGGGCGATGGATATTTGGGATTAAGAGTTCCGCCGAGAACTTGCGGGTCTGCTGACGCAGACCTCAGGAACAACCGGCAGCGTCGGGAGTCATTGAAAATGCTCCCGGCTCTCACACCCAGCCCCCCGGTCGGGAGTTTTAGAATGGCGACCCCGGCGTGCCGCCCACACCGGGGTCGTTCTCATTGTGCAGCCATTTGTGCGCACAATCAACCAAATCCGCAATAAAACAGCAATTTCAATGAGTTGTGGCGGAAGGGGTGGGATTCGAACCCACGGTACCCTTGCGGGCACGCCGGTTTTCAAGACCGGTGCCTTAAACCACTCGGCCACCCTTCCGGATCATTCGGATCAGGCCCTTAGCGTAGGGCGACGCCGAACGCAACGCGAACTTGGCGAGAACACCGGAGCGAAATGGGCCGTTAGCTCGGTCCACCAGCAACCAACCGACTGAATTTGAGCGCGAGGACAACCCGGCCTTCAGCCGATGCTACGGCGCCGAGGCCGCAGCAATTGGCCGCGGGTCATCGTCGCATGCACGCACCACGGTTGACCGCGACCACCGCCGTTGGCCATCATGATGCCCATGAAGCGCGTTCTCTTCCTTTGCACCGGCAACTACTACCGCAGTCGATACGCAGAGGAGCTGTTCAATCATCTTGCGCGCGGCGAAAACCTGCCGTGGCGCGCCTCCTCGCGAGGCGCCGCCGAACGGGGCTCGCCCGACAATGTCGGCGCCATGTCGGTGTTTGCCGATGACCGGCTTCGCACCAGCGGCATCGTTCCGGAGGGCGCAACGCGCTATCCGCAGCCATGTTCATTGGCTGACTTCGACGGCGTGGACCTGGTGATCGCGCTCAAGGAGGCCGAGCATCGTCCGCTGATCGAGCGGCGGTTCCCCGAGGTCGCCGACAAGGTGACCTACTGGCATGTGCACGATATCGATGTTGTCCATCCCGCGGATGCGCTGCCGATGATCGACGAGCTCGTCCGCGAGCTGGTTTCATCGCTCAGGTAACTGGTTCGCGCTTCAGGAAGATCGCGAGCGCATATTCCGCCGGGCGTGCAAGCCTGCCGCTGATGCGTTCGAGGTCGTCGACGGCGACGATCTCGAGGCGGCCTTCAGTGACCCTCAACCGGTCGATCGGCACGTCCCGCGCGAGGAACACCTCGCCGTGGAGGCTGCCGCCTGGCGTCGAATGATCCGGCCCGAAATAACGGCCGATCAGCTCGAAACGTTCGGGCGGCAGGTAGTGGCCAATTTCCTCGTGGATTTCGCGCACCACGCATTCCAGGAAAGTCTCGGTGCCTTCCCGCCGCCCGCCAAACAGGCTGATCCTGCCAGGGTCGGAAACGTGAGGAAAGGTCGTCGCGCAGTTGCATCAGCAACCGGCCGTCCGTGCTGACCAGCAGCGCAGACGTTCCCTCTCTTACTGCGCCCGTCATTCGCGAATCCTCTCGCTGGGAACATGGAGGATGCGTCAGGACCGGGTCTGGGAGAAGACGGCGGATCTGCCGTGCAGATGATAGCAGCCGAACACTTGCCTGGGCTGGTATCGCCAGCACGCTAAGGCTGAAGCCGGGGTTCGGGCGGCGAGAAATGAGGTGAGGGTAGCCGACGCTTGTCGCATGGGCGCAGACGGCGCCCAGGACATCTCGTGTTCAGCCGAAAGCGAAGGCCAGCAGGCTCGAGCACAGCAGCACGAGGCTTGCTGCGGTCAGGGTTAGAAATCCGTCGGAGACCAAATCGTGATTACGCATGACACACCTGCCTTCAATCGATGCTCATCCGAATTGATTAAAGCTTTCCGAACATTCTCTCCTGGAAAGAGGTGACGCGTCTTTCCGCCTTCAACGCACTGTCAGGCCCGGTACCGATAGCCTTCCACGGCGTGCGCCAAGAAGATCGCCGCACTCACCAGGCCCATTACCGCTGTAACCGTCTCGATCATCGCAAACTTCCTTTGCGCCCCACGCGGAAGAGAAAACGATTGCAGCCTTGCACAGTCAAAAAGATTCAATTGTTGGAATTGAAGATGCCCCCCGACTGATGATTTGCTGCAACAGTGTGTCTGATAGCGGGACAGGCGAGGGCATTCTGCGCGGAGGGAGGTCCGTAGAAGGACGGAGGAAGCGCAACAGACCATTCACCAAGGCGCCACCGCCCGACGGCTCTCCCCATTTCCGCCGTGTTCCGGTTGCGATATCTTCACCATCCGGTGCGGAGGTGGGCCGCACAGTGACAGAATCGATCCCGACGCCTCGGAGTAGGCGCGGGTCCGGGCAGAATGGTACTTGGGGCAGATGGGGATTAGACGGCCAGATTCGATGATCCGGACGGCGCGCGGCGCCGTTGCGGTGGCCACGTGCCTCGTCGTCGCCAATTGTGCCTCGTCGAACCAGTTCGCCAGCCGGGTCGATCCCAAATACGGCGTGTCCTCGAGCCCGCGTGTGGTGGCGCTCGGCGACCCCGTGCCGAAAGGCGGCGGCACCTACCGCATCGGCAAACCCTATGTCGTCGCCGGCCGCACCTATGTGCCGGAAGAGAACGAGAATTACCGCGCCGAGGGCTTGGCGTCCTGGTATGGCGATGATTTTCACGGCCGCCTGACCGCCAACGGCGAGGTGTTCGACATGGGCTCGCTCACGGCCGCCCATCCGACCTTGCCGATGCCGAGCTACGCGCGCGTCACCAATCTGAGCAACGGCCGATCGCTCGTCGTTCGCGTCAACGACCGCGGCCCGTACCACGGCAATCGTCTCATCGACGTCTCGAACAAGGCGGCCGAACTGCTTGATTTCAAAGGCAATGGCGTCGCGCGCGTCCGCGTCGAATATGTCGGCCGGGCGCCGCTGGAAGGCTCCGACGACCGCCAGCTGATGGCGACCCTGCGCACTGGTACGCCGGCGCCGTCCCCGTCGATGGTCCGGGTCGCCTCGGCCCGGCCGTTCGTGCCGGAGATGTCGACCTCGTCGGGCCGGGTCCGGGGCGATGTCCCGCTGCCTGAAGGGCGGCCCTACAGCCTCGGCAACACCCAGTCCGACTACGCCTCGGTCAGCGCCACCTCGGAAATGTCGGCCTCGAGCCGGTCGCACCGCCGCGTGCCGAACAATCCGCGCGAGGTCTCCTACGAGGGTGACGCGCGCTACGCCGCGGCCCCGAGCCCGGCGGCGGCCTATGTGCCGATCGACGCGCGTGGACCGGCCGAAGTGCTGAGCGGGCGCGGCCTCTACTGAATCAAGCCGTTGCGAATCAAGCTTTTGGCCTGATCATTTCAGAAATGCGATCAGCGCCGCGTTGACCTCGGCCGGGCGCTCCTGCTGGATCCAGTGGCCGGCGCCCTCGATGATCAGCTTCTGCCGCAGGTTCGGCAGCACGCGTTCCATGTCGGCGACCCGCTTGGCACCGATCAGCCCGGTAATCACCGAATCGTTCGAGCCGGCGATGAACAGCGACGGCTGATGGATCTGCGCATCCTGCCAGGGCGCGGTCAGCTCCCAATTGCGGTCGAGATTGCGGTACCAGTTCAGGCCGCCGCGGAAGCCGGACTGCCGGTAGCCCTCGGCGAATTCGGCGATGTCGGCCTCGGTCAGCCAGGCCGGCAGCGGCATTCCGGCCGGCAGCTTGCCGAGGAAACCCTTGGCTTCGTCGACGAACATCGAGCTTGGATCGGAGACGCCGCGCCCGAGCACCAGTCGCATGGTGTGGGCGATGTCGCGCTCGAATTCGGCCTCCGCCACGCCGGGCGGCTGGAAGTATTGCCAATAGAAATTGGTGATGCCGCCCTCGCGCAAGGTTTCCAGCGGACGGCCGCGGCCACGGAACGGCGGCGGCACGCTGAGGCCGGCGACCTTGGTGAAGATATCAGGACGGAACAGGGCCGCGTGCCAGGCGACCGGCGCTCCCCAATCGTGACCGACGATCATCGCCTTCCGCTCGCCGAGCGCGGCCACCAGTGCGACCATGTCGCCCACCGTATCGAAGATCGTGTAGGCGCCGACATCGGCCGGCGCGGTGGTCCGGCCGAAGCCGCGCATATCAGGGGCTGCGACCCGGAATCCTGCCGCGGCGAGGGCTGCGATCTGGTGCCGCCATGAGTAGGACAGTTCCGGCCAGCCATGGCAGAGCACGACCAGTGGGCCTTGCCCGGCCTCACGCACGAACATGTCGATGCCGTTGGCGGAAATGGTGCGGGAGGATGACATTCGCGTTTCCGCCTTGTTTGCCGGTTCTGTTGTCGTTAGCTGGTTCCAAGGATACGGGCGTTCAGCGCTGCCGGCAATCCAGCCGGCCGTGCACAAGCGGCGAAACCTCAGTTGTTTGCGATACTTCCAGCTGTTAGAACGCAGTCTTTCAGGACATCGCCGATGGCAGCCCAGATCGCAATTCCCCGCACGTTGTTCGCTCGCGCTGGGCGCTCTTGGCGTGGCCTGGTCGCGGCCGTGGTGGTGCTGTCGATCGGCTGCGGCGGGATGGTTTATGCCGCCAATAACAGCGTCCAGGGCGCCAAGAAGGAAGATGGCGGGTTCGACGGCGATGCGCCGACCGCGATCCTGGTCGAGGCCTCCTCGG
This sequence comes from Bradyrhizobium sp. JR3.5, assembly GCF_054057015.1. Classification (NCBI taxonomy): domain Bacteria; kingdom Pseudomonadati; phylum Pseudomonadota; class Alphaproteobacteria; order Hyphomicrobiales; family Nitrobacteraceae; genus Bradyrhizobium; species Bradyrhizobium sp. JR3.5. Next base: position 2,018,041 of record NZ_JBSRYV010000001.1, on the reverse strand, counting down.
GCAGCGTGCTGTTCGAGAAGAATGCCGACGAGCTGCGCGCGCCCTCCAGCATGATGAAGCTGATGACCGCCGAGGTGGTGTTCGACGCCATCAAGAAGGGCGACATCAAGCTGACCGACGAGTACCGGATTAGCGAGAACGCCTGGCGGCGGGGCGGGGCGCCGTCCGGGACCTCGACGATGTTCGCGGCGATCAACAGCAAGGTCTCGGTCGACGACCTCCTGCACGGTGCGATCATCCCGAGCGGCAACGACGCCTGCATCGCGCTGGCCGAGGGCATCGCCGGCAACGAGCATACGTTTGCGACCGATTTCATGACCAAGCGCGCCCGCGAGCTCGGCATGACGAAGTCGACCTTCGGCAACTCCAACGGACTGCCGGATCCGTCCAACAAGATGACGGTGCGGGAACTCGCGATCCTGGCGCGCCACCTCATCCTGACTTACCCGGACCGGTACAAGCTGTTCGGCGAGAAGGAATTCACCTGGAACAAAATCCGCCAGCAGAATCGCAACCCGCTGCTGAACGCTTTGCCCGGCGCCGACGGCCTGAAGACCGGCTACACCAAGGACGGCGGCTACGGCATGGTCGGCTCGGCCGTGCAGAACGACACAAGGCTGATCGTCGTGGTCAATGGCCTCGAGGATTCCGAAGACCGCGCGACCGAAGCCAAGAAGATGCTGGAATGGGGGTTCCGCAGCTTCGAGACCCGGGTCCTGATCGCGGCCAACCAGCCGGTCGGCTACGCCCGGGTGTTCGGCGGCGATCGCCGCTCGGTCAAGCTGGTCAGCCCCGATCCGATCAAGGTGATGGTGTCGAAGAACGGCAACGACAAGCTGCTCGCGCGCGTCATCTATAGCGGCCCGGTCAAGGCGCCGATCACCGCCGGCCAGCAGATCGGCGTCGTCCGGGTCTGGCGTGGCGCCAATGTCGCGGTGGAGACTCCGGTGTTCGCGGCGGATGCCGTCGGCACGGGATCGACGATGCGCCGCGCACTCGACGGCGCCCAGGAGCTCGTGATCGGAATGTTCCGCGCAGGGGTCGAGAAGCTCTGACATGGCGGAAGCAGCAGTCCAACGGCCGAGCTTGCGCGGTCGCTTCATCACCTTTGAGGGCGGCGAGGGATCGGGGAAATCGACCCAGATCCGCAAGCTCGCCGAACGGCTCGATGTCGCCAAGCTGCGCGCGATCGTGACCCGTGAGCCCGGCGGCTCGCCGGGGGCGGAGATCATCCGTCACCTCGTGCTGTCTGGGATGGGCAAGCTGCTCGGGCCGGAAGCCGAGACGCTGCTGTTTGCCGCCGCGCGTGACGACCATGTCCGCACCGTGATCCTGCCGGCGCTCAACCAGGGCATCTGGGTGCTGTGCGATCGCTTCTTCGATTCCACACGCGCCTATCAAGGCCAGCTCGGGCAGGTGTCGCCCGGCCTCGTCAATGCCATGCAGCGCGTCACCATCGGCGATCTCAAACCCGATCTCACCTTCATCCTCGATGTGCCGGTCGAAGTCGGACTGCAGCGCGCCGCCCTGCGCCGCGGCAATGCCACGGCGGATCGCTTCGAAGCCGAGGGCATCAAGTTCCATCAGGATTTGCGTGATGCCTACCGCAAGATCGGGGCTGACGATCCACAACGCTGCGTGCTGATCGACGCGACGGCCGATCCGGACACGGTTGCGGCGAGGATCTGGGCCGCGCTGCGCGAGCATCTGCGCGCAACGCTCACGGCAGACAATCCCGCATGAGCGCACGCAAGGTCGAACAGGAGAACCCCGCTCGCCACCCGCGCGAAACCCCCGATCTGTTCGGGCATCGCGAGGCGGAGACCGCACTGCTCGATGCCTATCGCAGCGGACGAATTCCGCATGCCTGGCTGATCGGCGGCGCGCAGGGCATCGGCAAGGCTACGCTGGCCTACCGCATGGCGCGGTTCGTGCTGGCGTTCCGCAATCCGAAGTCGTCCCAGGTGCAGGCGGCGCCGACGCTGCGCGTCGATCCGTCCGATCCGGTGGCGCGCCAGATCACGGCGGGCGCCCATGGCGGGCTGCTGGTGCTGGAGCGCGGCCTCAACGACCGCGGCGTGATGCGCACCGTGATCACGGTCGACGAGACCCGCGAGACGATCTCGTTCTTCGGCTCGACCGCGGCGGTCGACGGCTGGCGCGTCTGCATCGTCGATACGGTCGATGAGCTCAATCCCAATGCCGCCAACGCGCTGCTGAAGATCCTCGAGGAGCCGCCGCAGCAGTCGCTGTTCCTGCTGGTCAGCCACGCGCCGTCACGGGTGCTGCCGACCATCCTGTCCCGCTGCCGCAAATTGCTGCTGCGGCCGCTGGAGACGAGCGATGTGGTGCGCGCGGCCGCGGCCTCAACCGACATCGAGGCCGACGATCCAGCGCTGGCGGAAGCTGCCGCAGCATCCGAGGGCAGTGTCGGGCGGGCGCTATCGCTGCTCGGCGGCGATGCGCTCAAGCTACAGCAGCGCACGGCCGCTCTGCTCGCAACGCTTCCGAGCGTCGATCCGCGCGAACTGCACGCGCTGGGCGATGCGCTCGGCACCAGCGACCGCGTCGCGCTCGCCGCTTTCATCGACGGCATCGATCGCTGGATGAGCGAGCGCATGCGAACCGGTGACGCCAATGCCAATCTGCCGCGCCTTGCACGGCTGGCGGAGGTATGGGAAAAGATCGTCCGCACCGCGCGCGATACCGAAGCCTACAATCTGGAGCGCAAGCCGCTGGTTTTCTCGGTGTTTTCGATGCTCGCGGACGCGACCCGGTAGACGCCAAGTCTGAAAACAATCAGTCTGACAACGCACCCGTCCGAAAACACACTCGTCCGAAAATACATCTGTCTGACAACACTCCCGACAATCTCGTTTCGATCTGCAAAGGATTCCGTGGTGGCGACTGCTAAGAAGAAATCGTCGAAGAAGGCCAAGAAGACGAAGAAGGCATCGCCCGCCCGCGCGACCAGGAAAGCCACGGCGAAGTCGCGCGCTGCCAAGACCAAGACCAAGAAGGGTGGGCGCGTCACCAAAAAGGCGAAGATAGCCACCAAGGCCAAGACAGGTGCCAAGAAGTCGACGGCAAAGAAGGTCGCCCAAAAGGCCGTCAAGAAAGCTGCCAGGAGGCCCACCAAGGCTCTGCCGGAGAAGGCAGCCGCTGCGGCCGTAGCTCCGGCTGCAAGGAAGCCCGCTGCGCCGAAAGCTCCAGCGGCCGAGAAGGCTCCGAAGGCGGCAGCGGTCCGCGCGCCCAAGCAAGCCAAGCCCGCAGCGACCGCTGCTGAGCGCGCGCCGGTCTCAGCACCTGCCGCGGACCGCGGCAACGTCTACTACATCACGACCGCGATCGCGTATCCGAACGGCCAGCCGCATATCGGCCACGCCTATGAGGCGATCGCGACCGATGCGCTGGCGCGCTTCCAGCGGCTCGACGGCAAGGATGTGTTCTTCCTGACCGGCACCGACGAGCACGGACAGAAGATGATCCAGACCGCGCAGGGCGAGGGGATGACGCCGCACGATCTCGCCACCCGCAACGCTGCGCGCTTCAAGGAGATGGACGAGCGGCTCAACGTCTCGTTCGACCGCTTCATCCGCACCTCCGAACCTGCCCACCACAAATCGGTGCAGGAAATCTGGCGCCGCATGCAAGACAATGGCGACATCTATATCGACGCCTATGCCGGCTGGTACTCGGTACGTGACGAGGCCTATTACGCCGAGGATGAGACAACAGTCGGCGAGGACAATGTCCGCCGGGGCCCACAGGGCACCCCCGTCGAATGGGTCGAGGAGAAGAGCTACTTCTTCAAGCTGTCGGCCTACCAGGACAAGCTCTTGCACCTCTATGAGAGCCAGCCCGATTTCATCGGCCCGGATTCGCGCCGCAACGAGGTGATGAGCTTCGTGCGGGGCGGGCTGAAGGATCTCTCGATCTCGCGCACCACCTTCGACTGGGGCGTCAAGGTCCCCAACGATCCCGAGCACGTGATGTATGTCTGGGTCGACGCACTGACCAACTACATCACCGGCGTCGGCTATCCCGACGAGAGCGACAAGTACTGGCGCTACTGGCCGGCCGATGTGCACATCATCGGCAAGGACATCATCCGCTTCCACGCGGTGTACTGGCCGGCCTTCCTGATGTCGGCCGGCATCCCGTTGCAGAGGCGCGTCTATGCGCACGGATTCCTGTTCAACAGGGGCGAGAAGATGTCGAAGTCGGTCGGCAACGTGGTTGACCCCTTCAATCTGGCGAACCAGTACGGCGTCGACCAGCTGCGCTACTTCTTCCTGCGCGAAGTGCCGTTCGGCCAAGACGGCAACTACAACCACGAGGCCATCGTCGCGCGTATCAATGCCGACCTCGCCAATGATTTCGGCAATCTCGCCCAGCGTTCGCTGTCGATGATCGCCAAGCAACTCGGCGGCGTGCTGCCGGAGCCGGGCGAATTCAGCGATAACGACAAGGCGATCCTGGCGCAGGCCGACGCCATGCTGGAGACGTCGCGGACCGCGATGGCGACGCAGCAGATCCATCAATGGCTCAACACGGTCTGGGCCGTGGTCGCCGAAGCCAATCGCTACTTTGCCGGCGAGGCGCCATGGGCGCTGGCCAAGACGGATCCGGCGCGCCAGAAGACGGTGCTCTATGTCACCGCCGAAGTGGTGCGGCAGATCGCGATCATGGCGCAGGCCGTGATGCCGGAATCCTGCGGCAAGATGCTCGACAGCCTCGGCATATCAGCGGATGCGCGCAGCTTCGCCGCGATCGCGGAGCGGATCAGGCCGGGTACGGTTCTGCCGGCGCCGGTCGGCGTGTTTCCGCGCTATGTGGAACCGAAGACCGAGTGAGTGGTTCGAAAGTTATGCTGGTCGACAGTCACTGCCATCTGGACTTTCCTGATTTCGCCGACGATCTCGACGGGATCGTCGGACGCGCCGAAGCGGCCGGCATCGGCCGCATCGTTACGATCTCGACCCGGGTGAGGCGGCTCGGCGGCCTGCTTGCGATCACGGAGCGGTTTCCCGACGTCTACTGTTCGGTCGGCACCCATCCGCATCATGCCGACGAAGAGGACGGCATCCCGGCCAGCGAACTGATCGAGCTGACCAAGCACCCGAAAGTCGTGGCGCTCGGCGAGGCGGGGCTCGACTATTTCTATGAGCATGGTTCGCGCGAGGCCCAGGAGCGCGGTTTTCGCGCGCACATCACTGCTGCGCGCGCAACCGGCCTGCCGCTCGTCATCCACACCAGGGAGGCCGACGAGGATTGCGGCCGCATCCTGGAGGATGAGGTCGCGAAGGGGCCGTTCAAGGCCGTGCTGCACTGCTACACCGGCGGCCGCGAGCTCGCGATGAAAGCGATTGGGCTTGGGCTATCGATCTCGTTCACGGGCATCCTGACCTTCAAGAAGTCGGACACCCTGCGTGCGCTGGCCGCCGAGCTACCGGCCGATCGCATCATGGTCGAGACCGACGCGCCGTATCTGGCGCCCGGAAAATTCCGCGGCAAGCGCAACGAGCCGTCCTACGTCGTCGAGGTCGCCAAGGTGCTCGCCGAGACCCGCGGCGTCTCGCTGGAGGAGATCTCGCGGCAGACCACCGAAAACTTCTTCCGGCTGTTCTCCAAGGTGCCGGCGCCGAAGGTTGCTGCATGACGCTGACACTGACCATTCTGGGCTGCGGCTCATCCGCCGGCGTGCCGCGTCCCGCGCTCGGCTGGGGCGCCTGTGATCCCAACAATCCCAGGAATCGCCGCCGCCGCTGCTCGATCATGGCGGAGCGCACCATGGAGCACGGCACCACGCGGGTTGTGATCGATACGTCGCCGGATTTGCGCGAGCAGCTGATCGACGGCGACGTCGAGCATATCGACGCGGTGTTCCTGACGCACGAGCACGCCGACCAGACCCACGGCATCGACGATCTGCGCTCGGTGGTGCTGCACCAGCGCCGCCGTATCCCGGTCTACTTCAACCAGTCGACCGCCAAGGACATCATGGCGCGGTTCTCCTATTGCTTCATCTCGCCGGAAGGCAGCGACTATCCGCCGATCCTGACCCGGCATTCGATCGAGGCCGGCGAGAGCCACACCGTCCAGGGGAAGGGCGGTCCGCTGAAGCTCGAGGCCTTCCTGGTGCAGCATGGCCGGATTCCTGCGCTCGGCTACCGCGTCGGCGACGCCGCCTACACGCCCGATCTGCACGACATTCCCGAGGCGAGCTGGCCGGCACTGGAAGGTCTCGATCTCTGGATCGTCGACGGCCTGCGCTATGCGCCGCATCCCAGCCATTTCAGCGTTGCGGACGCGCTGTCGTGGATCGAGCGCTTCAAGCCGAAGCGCGCGGTCATCACCAACATGCACTCCGACCTCGACTACGAGGTGCTGCGGCAGAGCCTGCCGGCTGGCGTCATCCCGGGCTATGACGGCATGCGCCTGACGCTCGATCGGGCAGGCTGAAAACTCAATAGTCCTGAGCTGGCCGGACCTGGCGCGCCTACCGCGGACGCGCGGTTCCGCACGTCAGGGTGATCGACCGACACTGCAGTCGGCCATTGACCTTTTGCACATTGTCGATATCGTTATGATCATAACGATATCGGGAGGCCTCAATGGCAGAAGCTTTGGCAGTGCGGGACTACTCCGATCGCACGCGATATGACGCGCTGATGGATGTCGTGAAGAACCGCCTGACGACCCGGGCGTTCGACGCCAGCTACGTGATGCCGCCGGAGCATTACGACATGATCCTGGAGGCCGCGCGGCACGCGCCTTCGGGCGCCAATGCCCAGCCTTGGCACTTCATTGCCGTCACCGATCAGGACCTCAAGAACAGGATCACGGAATACTTCCGCGAGGAGCAGGTCGCACGCGCCCGGCTCAAGATGAAGTTTCCGACGCCCGATTATCGCGGCCTCGCGTCGGCCCCCGGCTTCATCGTCGTCGCCAGCGACTTCCGCTGGGTCAAGGCGTTTCCCGTGCTCAACGACGGCTCCGAGCTCGACAAGATGTACAAGGAGAACGCCGAACGCATCCTGCTGCAGAGCGTGGCGGCGGCGACGATGTCGGCCCATCTCGCGGCGGCCGCGCTCGGCTATAATGTCTGGTGGGTGACCGCGATCGGGCAGGAGAAGGCGCAGCAAGCGATGAAGCCGCTGCTCGGCATCCCCGATGAATTGTCCGTGCTCGACATCATGTGCTTCGGTCCGCCGGCCAAGCCGCCGTACAAGCGCTGGAAGAAGAGTCTGGCTGACATCAGCAACTGGAACAGGTTCGATGATCAGCACTTCATGACTGAAGCCCAGATCGACGAATGGGTGTCGACCACGCGCCACAAGGTGATGTACCGCGATGCCGAGAACGTCGACTAAAGCGGACGCGCCGGTTCGGCGGGGCGCGTCGGACTACCGGCTGGAGGACCAGGTCGGCTTCCTGCTGCGCCGCGCCTATCAGCGCGCGTCGTCCAACCTGGTCGAGCGGATCGGGTCCTACGATCTGACGGCGCCGCAATACGCGACGCTGGCCCGGCTCTACGAGCGCGGGGCACTGTCGCAGAACCTGCTCGGGCGGCTGGTCGCGATGGAGCCGGCCAATATCCGCGACGTGGTGCTGCGGCTGAAGAAGCGGCAGCTGGTCACGACCCGGCGCGACGCGACCGACAAGCGGCTGATCCTGATCGACCTGACCGCGGCCGGCGTGGCGCTGGTCGAGCAGTTGATCCCGATCGAGATCGAGTGCACTGCGACCACGCTGGCACCACTCAAGGCCAGCCAAAAAGCGGTGCTCTACGAGCTGCTCGGCCGCCTTGCGGAGGACTGAGCGTTAGGCCGTAATCGCCTTGGCCGATCCGACCTGGTTGCGCAGCAGGAATTTCTGGATCTTGCCGGTCGAGGTCTTCGGGATCACGCCGAATACCACCGACTTCGGCGTCTTGAAGCCCGACATATGCTCGCGGCAATAGGCGATGATCTCAGCCTCGGTCGCCTTGGCGCCGTCCTTCAGCTCCAGGAAGGCGCAGGGCACCTCGCCCCATTTCAGATCGGGCTTGGCGACAACCGCGGCGAACAGCACGGCCGGGTGCTTGTAGAGGATATCCTCGACCTCGACCGAGGAGACGTTCTCGCCGCCGGAGATGATGATGTCCTTGGAGCGGTCCTTGATGATGACGTAGCCGTGCTCGTCGAGCACGCCGAGATCGCCGGTGTGAAACCAGCCGCCGGCAAACGCTTCCTGCGTCGCCTTCTCGTTCTTCAGATAGCCCTTCATCACGATGTTGCCGCGGAACATGACCTCGCCGATGGTCTCGCCGTCGCGCGGCACCTCGCGCATGGTCTCGGGGTCGAGCACGGTGACGTCTTCCTGCAGCGGGTAGGCCACGCCCTGGCGTCGCTTCAGCTGCGCGCGCTGATCGGCCGACAGCTCATCCCAGCCCGGCTGCTCCGCGCAGACGGAGGCGGGGCCGTAGACTTCGGTCAGCCCGTAGACATGGGTCAGCTTAATGCCGATGCGCTCGGCGCCCTCAAGGACCGCAACCGGCGGCGCCGCGCCCGCGATCAGGCCGACGACGGGCTTCGCCTTTCCGCCCTTCGGCGCGTCGGGCGCATTGATCAGCGTGTTGTAGACGATCGGCGCGCCGCACATGTGGGTGACGCCGTGTTTCGGGATCAGCTCGAAGATTTTTGCCGGATCGACCTTGCGCAAGCAGACATTGACGCCGGCGGTCGCCGCGATCGTCCAGGGGAAGCACCAGCCGTTGCAGTGAAACATCGGCAGCGTCCAGAGATAGACCGGATGCTGGCCGAGATTGCCGGCGAGAATGTTGCTGACGGCGTTGAGATAGGCGCCGCGGTGATGGGTGACGACGCCCTTCGGATTGCCCGTCGTGCCCGACGTATAGCTCAGCGCGATCGCATCCCATTCGTCGGCCGGCGGCCGCTCGGCGAATGCGGGATCGCCGGAGGCGACCGCAGCCTCATACTCGATCTCGCCGATCCGCTCGCCGCCGGCGAAGGCGGCATCATCGACGTCGATCACGAACGGCTTTGGGCCCTTCATCAGGGTCAGGGCTTCCGCGATCACGCCGGAGAACTCGGGGTCGACGAGGATGATCCTGGCGCCGCCATGATCGAGCTGGAACGCGATCGACGCCGCATCGAGGCGGATGTTGAGCGCGTTCAGCACCGCGCCGGTCATCGGCACCGCGAAGTGCAGTTCGTTCATCGCCGGGATGTTCGGCAGCATCGCCGCGACCGTGTCGCCATGACCGATGCCGTGGCCCGCAAGATAGGACGCAAAGCGCTTGCAGCGTTCGTAGGTCTCTTTCCAGGTGAAGGTGCGGCCCTCATAGACCGCGCTGACATGGTCGGGATAGACGGCGGCCGAGCGGGCCAGGAAGCTCAGCGGCGTCAGCGGCACGTAGTTGGCGGGCGTCTTGTCCAGCCCGATCGAGTACTGGTTTTGAGCTGCACTCATGGCTCTATCCAATCCGCTAGGTTCTCAAAGGAATCCAATCGATATCCAGGGGAAGATGGCGACGATGATCAGGCCGATCAACAGCGCCAGCATGTAACCCCAGATCGGCCGGATACCCTCGGCCGGATCGACGCGCCCGATGGCGCAGGCGGCATAATAGCCGACGCCGAACGGCGGCGCGAACAATCCGATGCCCATCGCCAGGATGATGATCATGGCGTAGTGCACCTCGTGGACGCCGACCTGGCGCGCAATCGGAAACAGCAGCGGCCCGAACAGCACGATGGCCGGAATGCCCTCCAGCACGCTGCCGAGGATCACGAAGGCCAGGATCGAGACCGCGATGAAGGTCGCCGAACCGCCGGGCAGCCCGGTCATCGACGCCGCCAGCGCCCGCGAGAAGCCGGACTGGGTCAGGCCCCAGGCCATGCCGGTCGCGGTGCCGATGATGAAGAGGATCGCGCCCGACAGGCACGCCGTGTCGATCAGCATCGGCAACAGCCGCCGCCAGTTGAACTTGCGGTAGATCAGGAGGCCGATGACGAAGGCGTAGACGATGCCGATGGTCGAGACTTCGGTGGCCGTGGCGATGCCTTCGACCACGGCGTAGCGGATCACGAAGGGCAAGGCCAATGCGGGCAGGGCGAATACCAACGCCTTGCCGATCTCGCTGCCGGTGGCGCGCTGCACGTGGCTCAAGTTCTCGCCGCGGTAGCGCCACCACACCAGTCCGGACAGCGTGATTGCCAGCACGACGCCCGGCAGCAATCCGCCGGTGAACAGCGCCGAGATCGAGACGCCGGTAACCGAACCGATCGTGATCAGAACGAGGCTCGGCGGAATGGTTTCGGTCTGCGCGCCGGTGGCGGCGAGCAGGGCGACCAGATCGCCCGGCTTGGCGCCGCGCTCCTTCATTTCCGGAAACAGCACGGGTGCGACGGCCGCCATGTCGGCAGCCTTCGATCCGGAAATGCCGGACACCAGATACATGGCGCCGACCAGCACGTAATGCAGGCCGCCGCGGACATGCCCGAGCAGGCTCGCCAGGAACGCCACCATCGCGCGCGCCATGCCGGTCATCTCGATCAGCAGGCCGAGGAAGACGAACAGCGGCACCGACAGCAGGATGAGGTGGCTCATGCCCTCGTCCATCCGGCCGACCAGCACCATCAGCGGCGTCCGCGTGGTCAGCGCCAGATAGCCGAAGATCGCCATGCCGAAGGCAAAGCCGATCGGCACGCCGGCGAACACGCAGAAGCCGACCACGCCGACGAAGAAGATGATCAGATTGAGGTTGCCGAGCGGCCGCAGCATCGGCTGCGCCAGCCAGAACACGCCGATCAACGCGACGACCGTCAGCGCGGCCAGCAGGAAGGTTTTGACGTCGCCGACCCGCGCCAGCCGCAGCAGCGCAAACAGCCCCATCAGGCAGGTGCCGACCGGCAGCGCCGCCGCGCGCCAGGTATTGGAGATCTGCAGCGCCGGCGTCGTGATGAAGCTTTCCTCGTAGGCGTATTCATAGGCCGGCCGCACGATCAGGATCAGGAACGCCAGCGCGGCGCAGGTCGCGACCACGTCGAGATAGCCCCACAGCCTGGGCCCTGCGCTTGCGACCAGCGCTGTCATCCGCATGTGCTCGCCGCGACGGAACGCGACCGCCGAACCCAGCATCGCAAGCCACAGGAACAGGATCGACGCCAGTTCGTCGGACCAGATCAGCGGCGCATGCAGCACGTAACGCGACACCACGCCGGCGAACAGGATGACGACCTCGGCGACGACTAGGATCGCCGCCGGGATTTCGACCAGCCATCCGAGCGTCGCCTCGATGGAACCGAGAACAGAGCGGCGGCGAGGGGGCTGTGACGCCGCCTCGCCGGCCACGGCCGGCGTCATCTCGACATGAGCCATGGCACGCCTCCCGCTTGATCGATCAGGACAGTTTGCCGACGGACTTCTCGAGCAGATCCCAGGCCTTCTCGCCGTACTTGCCCTTCCACTCGGCGTAGAAGCCGGCGGCGCGCAGCTTGTCGCGGAACGGCCCGACCTCGGGCTGGTTGAACACGAGGCCCTTGCCGGTGAGCTCCTGCTTCACGGTGGCGTTGAGCTTCTCGGTGTCCTCGCGCTCCTTGACGGCGGCCGCGTTGACGTTCTTGGCGACGATGGTCTTGATATCGTCCGGCAGCGCCGCCCAGGCACGGCGGTTCATCAGGAACCAGAAGCCGTCCCACATGTGGTTGGTCATCGAGCAGTATTTCTGCACCTCGTACAGCTTCGCCGCCGAGATCAGCGCCAGCGGATTTTCCTGGCCCTCGACGATCTTGGTCTGCAGCGCCGAATAGACCTCGCTGAAATTGATCGAGGCGGGCGACGCATCGAACGCCTTGAACATCGAGGTCCACAGCGGCGACACCGGCACGCGGATCTTGAAGCCCTTGAGATCGTCAGGACCGTTGATCGGCTTGGTCGAGGACGTGGTCTGGCGGAAGCCATTGTCCCAGATCCTGTCCATGACCTCGAGGCCGGCCTTGTTGATCTCGCCGCGCACATAGGCGCCGAGCTCGCCATCCATGGCCTTCCAGACCGTGGGATAGTCCGGGAATGCGAAGCCGATGCCGTTGATCGAGGCTGCCGGCACCAGGGTCGCCAGGATCAGGCCGGACAGCGTGAAGAACTCGACGCCGCCGGAGCGCACCTGGCTCAGCATGTCCGTATCGGAGCCAAGCTGGCTGTTCGGGAACACCTGCAGGTCGAACCGGCCGTTGGTCTCGGTCTTGATCGCCGCGGCCATCTCCCGGGCGCGCGCCACGAAACGGGTGCGACTCCGGCAGGTTGTTGGCGAACTTGTACGAGAACTCGGCCGACTGGGCGCGCGCGACATACGGCGCGCCAATTCCGCCCAGGACGGCGGAAGCGGCGGAAACCTTCAGCAGCGTGCGTCGTGAAAAGCTCATTGGGTTTGCTCCCTCGAGAGGCTTGTTGTTGTTCTGAGATGCCATCCTATACGGACCTGATGCCGCGGGGTCACCAGCGATCTCTGCACAGCTGGCGCTTATTGCAGCGTCCGTACGCCGCGGCAATATCGGCTTTCTGACGAGATGCGTGCGCGTGGATCGCTGGCGTGTCTCGACGAGCTCGACCAACGACCGAGACAAGCCCGGACAGCCGCCAAGCTGCGGGCTGGTGCGAAAATTTCCAACTAAGTATCTGATCTAATTGTATATATAAATATTCCATAATATACCTTATGCGAATTTCGGATATGGAAGTCGATCCGGTTTGGTGGCCCAGCTGTGGCTTCCCCTATACGGTTCGCATTTCATCCCATAGGCCGTCGCAACGCATCTCTGCGATCCCTAAGGTCGCTCCTGGTATGTCCGGCTGACCACCGAGTTGGGCGATACCTTGCGACGTCTGCGACACGCCGGTGTCGGTCATAGCCGCCGGTGTAGACGCTGCCGAAGATGGCGAAGGCGGCGCAATCGAAAGACCTGCGGAAGGCTCATTTTCTTGTCCGCATCGTGCGTGATTGCGATCCCCTGCGACGGCCGCCTGCTGCGATGCGAGCGCATCCTCGGCCTGCCGTTGCCTAGGCCGGGAGCACGATCACCTTGGTTTTGAGAGGCGTTCGCGAATAGAGGTCGATCATGTCCTGACTGAGGAGGCCGGTGCAGCCGCTCGTAATGCCGTTCCCGATGGTTTCGGGGGCGCTGGTGCTATAGATCGTGTAAAGCGTATATGCCCCGTTTTGATAGAGGTAGAGCACGCGGGCGCCGAGTGGATTGTCGAGACCTCCCGGCATGCCGCGGGCATATTTGCCTGCCTCCGGCTGGCGCGCGATCATCTCCTTGGGTGGCGTCCAGGTAGGCCATTCGGCTTTGCGCCCGACATAAGCCTCCCCGCTCCACCGGAATCCATCGCGGCCGACATTGGCGCCATAGCGGGTCGCGTTTCCCTCTCCTTCAATGCGGTAAACATAGTACTTGCCGGGATCGATGATGATCGTACCGGGTGCCTCATCGCTGTCGTAGCGCACTGTCTTGCGAAAATATTGCGGTTTGACCTTGCTAACATCGACCGCAGGGATCGGGAATTTCTCGTCAGGCACGGGCCCGTAGACTTTCTCCGCCTCGGCCAGGCTCATGTAGTCGGATGCACAACCGGCTAGGCCCAGTGCGGCAAGACCGGCAGCGGAGCCGAATAGAAACGCCCGGCGGTTGAGACGCGGCGAACGAGGCCCAGACAGAGCGCCCTTGCCCATCGCGCCGGCAATTCCACGGTCCATGATCATGATTTCGGGTTTTCCGAGATTTTCCAGAAGGCGCGACAAGCTTATGTCGGGGAACCACCCCGTTACGACACTCTTATGGAGGATTTCGCGCTTTTTTATGAAGGGAAACTTTCAAGAAAAAGCTAAGGAATTCCGTTCTGTGTGTCGGTCTTATGCGGGGATTCAACAACCCCCGAAGGCTTTGCCTGATAGTCTGCCCCCGACTCAACGACACCAGTTCGAGACTTGGAGACCAATGGCCCGACGTACCGGCAGCGCTGATCTCCCGCTCCATGGTGGACGCGTGCCGCCGTGGCTCGCGGAGCGCATGGCAACGCTGGGCGCGATCATCACGCAGGCTGTGGTCCATCATTACGGCCGTGACGCGTTCCTGCAGCGGCTCTCGCATCCGTTCTGGTTCCAGTCGTTCGGCGCCGTGATGGGCATGGACTGGCATTCGTCCGGTATCACCACGAGCGTCATCGGCGCGCTCAAGCGCGGGCTGGCGCCGCTGCAGGACGAGCTCGGCATCTACGTCTGCGGTGGTCGCGGCAAGCATTCGCGGCGCACGCCGGATGAATTGTCGGCGCTGGGCGACCGGACCGGCGTCGACGGCGTTGCCCTCACCCGCGCCAGCCGCTTGGTCGCCAAGGTCGACAGTGCCGCGGTCCAGGACGGCTTCGAGCTCTACCTACACGGCTTCTTCGTCACCGCGGACGGCAAATGGACCGTGGTCCAGCAAGGCATGAACGATCACAAGCGGCAGGCGCGACGCTACCACTGGCATTCCGAGGGGCTGCGCAGCTTCGTCGACGAGCCGCACAGCGCGATCGACGGTCCAGCGCAGGGCGAGATCGTCAATCTCACCGATCACCGCGCCGACGCCTCGCGCCAGGCTCAGCTCGATCTGCTCGCCGCGCTCGGTCCCGATGGCATCGCGCGTGAATATGCCGAGTTGACCGAGCAGGTCGCGGCGCAGGGCGATCTGTTGCACCTGATCATGCCCGAGCATCACGATGTGCGCTCGAGCGACGTCTTCATCCGCCGCCTGCACGGCACCCTCGCCGCCGCGGCCGAGCGCGGGCCGCTGGATTTCCCCGAGCTGCTGCTCACGCCGGGCGTCGGCGCCCGCACCGTCGAGTCGCTCGCCATGGTCGCCGAGGTCGTCCACGGGACGCCGTATCGCTTCCGCGATCCGGCGCGTTTCTCACTCGCGCATGGCGGCAAGGACCGTCATCCGTTCCCGGTGCCGATCAAGGTCTATGACGAGACCATCGGCGTGCTGAAATCGGCGGTACGGCAGGCGAAGCTCGGCCGCGACGAGGAGTTGCAGGCGCTGAAGCGGCTGGATGACCAGGCCCGCAGGCTGGAGCTGACCGCAACCGGTCCGTCCTTCGATGCTTACGTCGCCAACGAGCGCGCGCGTTCGCCGGCGCTTGACGGCCGCTCGGTGTTCGGTTGGGAGGCCGACCTCGCCGCCCGCGACCGCATCACCAAACGCTAGTGCGGGATGAATTTTGGTTGAACCGGCTTGCCGCGCTTTCGGTTCACCTCTCCCCGTCGGGGAGAGGTCGGATTGCTCTCGGCGATGCGAAGCATCGTCCGGTGCAATCCGGGTGAGGGCTCTTGCTCTCTCGATAGACCGCAACCCCTCACCCGATTTGCTGCGCAAATCGACCTCTCCCAAAGGGAGAGGTGAACTTTCTACGCCATTCCAGCCCAACCTAATCTCATCATGCTTTAGTGCGGCGCTTGTCGACCGCGACACCTGTCAGCGTCCCCTGAAGCGCGGCTTGCGCCGTCCGAGGAAGGCCGCGACGCCCTCCTTGTGATCGTCGGTCAGGCTCGCCAGCGCGAACTGGTCGATATCCATGTGGCTGGCGAGATCGTCGAGCGCATGGGCCAGCCGGTTGACCGTCAGCTTGGTCATCGCGACCGAAATCGGCGGCTGGGCGGCGACCTTGGCCGCGAGCGCCATCGCGGCCTCATATGATTTGCCCGGATCAACCACCTGCTCTACCAGGCCCCATTCGTAAGCCTCGTCGGCCGAGATCCGGTCGTCGGCCAGGATCACGGCCTGCTTGGTGCGCGCCGGCCCCATCAAATGCAGCATGCGCGGCACACTCTGCCAGCTCATGTTCATGCCGAGCGCGATCTCCGGCACGCGTAGATGCGCGTCGCGCGCCATCACCCGGAAGTCCAGTGCGACCGCGAGCGCCACGCCACCACCGACGCAGAAGCCCTCGATCGCGCCGATCGTGACCTGTTCCATCTCCTGCCAGGCGCGCGTCAGCCGCGGCCCGAGCTTCAGGTGACGGCGCAGCGTGCCCATATCCATCGTCTTGCGCGAGCGCCCTTCGGCATCCTTGAGGTCGAAACCGGCGCTGAACGATTTGGCGCCGCCGGTCAGCACCACCACCGAGGTTTCGCCATCGTCCTCGAAACTGCGCGCCGCATCGGTCAATTGCCGCAGCGCCTCCGGCGACAGCGCGTTGATACCGTCGCCGCGGTCGAACCGCACCACCGCGATGCGGCCCTCCGGTCCGAGGCCCTTCTCGATCGTCACATCGTCAACCACGCATACCTCCCTGCTCGCATTGTTGTGTACTGCTTGCCTCGACATAGCACGGCGGTTTCGCCTATTCTGCGGGCATGAGCGAACATGATCATCACCACCACGATCACGACCATTCCGAACTGTCGGAGACCGAACTGCGCGTGCGCGCGCTGGAATCGATCCTGACCGAGAAAGGCTACGTCGAGGCTGCCGCGCTCGACGCCATCGTGCAGGCCTATGAGACGAAGATCGGCCCGCATAACGGCGCCCGGGTCGTCGCCAAGGCCTGGACCGATCCCGCCTTCAAGAAGGCGCTGCTCGAGGACGCCAGCAAGGCGGTCGGCACCCTCGGCCATGTCAGCCGGGTCGGCGACCATCTGGTCGCGATCGAGAACACGCCTGGCCGTCACAACATGGTCGTCTGCACTTTGTGCTCCTGTTACCCTTGGGAGATGCTCGGCCTGCCGCCGGTCTGGTACAAGGCCTCGCCGTATCGGTCACGCGCGGTCAAGGATCCGCGCGGCGTGCTCGCCGATTTCGGCGTCAGCCTGCCGAAGGAGACCGAAATCCGGGTCTGGGACTCTACGGCTGAAACGCGCTTCCTGGTGCTGCCGATGCGGCCCGCGGGCACTGAAGGCTGGAGCGAAGAACATCTCGCCGACCTCGTGACGCGCGATTCCATGATCGGCACCGGCTTCCCGAAAACGCCGGGAGCACCGTCGTGAACGGCGTCCACGACATGGGCGGCATGGACGGGTTCGGCAAGGTCGAGCCCGAGCCGAACGAGCCGATGTTCCATCAGGAATGGGAATCGCGGGTGCTCGCCATGGTCCGCGCGATGGGCGCCGCCGGCGCCTTCAACATCGACGCATCGCGCTTCTATCGCGAGACCCTGCCCCCGCAGGTCTATCTGTCGAGCTCCTACTACAGGAAATGGCTGCTCGGGCTGGAAGCCCTGCTGCTCGACAAGGGCTATATCTCCAAGGACGACGTCGCGGCCGGACATTCCGTCGCGCCGGCGAAATCGCTCAAGCACGGCAAGTTCTCGATGGCCGACGTCGAGCGCATCATGGTGCGCGGCAAGTTCGGCCGCGCCGCACCGGCGCCGGCGAAGTTCAAGGCCGGCGATCGGGTGCGGGCGAAGAACATCCATCCCGTCACGCACACGCGGCTGCCGCGCTACGTGCGCGGTCATGTCGGTGTGGTCGAGCGCGATCATGGCTGTCACGTGTTTCCCGATACCGCGGCGAACGACGCTGGCGAGCATCCGCAGTGGCTGTACACCGTCGTGTTCGATGGACGCGAATTGTGGGGGCCGGACTCCGATCCGACCATCAAGGTCTCGATCGACGCGTTCGAACCGTATCTGGAGGCGATCTGATGGATGCCGGCGCCGCCGCGCGCGCGACCAGCGCCGTGTCCAGCATTCCCCGCGATCAGGACGGCCCGGTGTTCCGCGCACCTTGGGAGGCGCAGGCGTTCGCCATGGCGTTGACGCTGCATGACCGCGGCGTGTTCACCTGGCCCGAATGGGCCGCCGCCCTCGCCGATCAGATCAAGCGCGCGCAGGCTGCCGGCGATCCCGACACCGGCGACACCTATTACCAGCATTGGCTCGCGACCCTCGAACACCTCGTGGCCGCCAAGGGCGTCACGACACCGGAGACGCTGCACCGCTACCGCGACGCCTGGGACCGCGCCGCCGACCGTACCCCGCACGGCAAACCGATCGAGCTGACGGCGGCGGATTTTGAGTAACGGCGCGCTCTCTCCTTCGTTCGTCGTCGCGCGCCTCATCACACTCGTCGTCCTGGCGAAAGCCAGGACCCATAACCACCGCATTTGATGATGGACGGGATCGCGCCCCCCAGCATCGCGCAACAATTCTCATTTGGGGTAATGGGTCCTGGCCTTCGCCAGGACGACGATGAGGATGGGTTCGCTCTTCAAGGCGCTGTCCGGATCGTCCGGTCGAGCCGAGCCTCCACGATTTCTGAATAATAGAAGAGTACCGCTGATTTGCCCGACGTGTCAAGTTGCCAGGTCGAACGCCGGCGGCCGCCGGCACCTTTGCATGGGGTTGTTTTCGATATTTTCGCAGTGCGCCCCTGCGGACGGCGGTCCGCCCGCGGTTACGGGCCGCCCTGCGCGACATACTCCCGCCAGCCCTTGGCCCGCAGGCTGCAGGCCGGGCACTCGCCGCAGCCATAGCCCCAATCGTGCTGGGCGCCGCGTTCGCCGAGATAGCAGGTGTGCGAGTGCTCGCGGATCAGATCGACCAGCCCTGCCCCGCCAAGCTCGTGCGCGAGCCGCCAGGTCGCGGCCTTGTCGAGCCACATCAGCGGCGTGTGCAGCTCGAAATCTCGGGCCATGCCGAGGCAGAGCGCGGACTGCAACGCCTTGATGGTCTCGTCGCGGCAATCCGGATAGCCGGAATAGTCGGTCTCGCACATGCCGCCGATGATGTGGCGGATGCCGCGCCGATAGGCCAGCGCGCCCGCGAAGGTGAGGAACACGAGGTTGCGGCCGGGGACGAAGGTGTTGGGCAACCCGTCCGCACCCATTTCGATCGCGACGTCGCGGGTCAGCGCGGTATCGGAAATCTCCGACAGCGTCGGGATCGCGAGCGTGTGGCTGTCGCCGAGCTTTGCTGCCCAGTCCGGCCGCAGAGCCCTGATGCCGTCCAGCAGGCGGTCGCGGCAGTCGAGCTCGATCGCGTGGCGCTGGCCGTAGGTGTAGCCGAGCATTTCGACGCGCGCGAAGCGGTCCAACGCCCAGGCCAGGCAGGTGGTGGAATCCTGGCCGCCGGAAAACAGCACCAGCGCGGTGTCGGAATTGTTCTGATTGGTCATGGAACGCGCTTTACCACTCCTTGGCGCCACGGCCAATCGGTGGACAGCGCCGCGATTCCGGCGCGTTTTGCTGGGATCGACAGGGCTGATTTGGCATAAGGCATATACCGCTCACAGTCCGGTGCCCGATGACCCCTTCCCGCGACATTTCCCGCCTGATCGAGATCATGGCTGCGCTGCGCACGCCGGTGACCGGCTGCCCCTGGGACCTCGAACAGAATTTTGAAACGATCGCGCCCTACACGATCGAGGAGGCCTATGAAGTCGCGGATGCGATCGCGCGCGGCGATTTCGAGGATTTACGCGAGGAGCTCGGCGACCTCCTGCTGCAGGTGGTCTATCACGCAAGGATGGCCGAGGAGCAGAACGCGTTTGCGTTCGGCGACGTGGTCGAGGCGATCACGAAGAAGATGATCCGCCGTCATCCGCATGTGTTTGCCGACAAGGACGGCAACATCCAGCCCGCCGGCGTCAAGAGCGCCTGGGAGCGCATCAAGGCCGAGGAGAAGGCCGAGCGCGCCGCGCGGCGGCCCCCGGAGGAGACCGCGCACACATCCTTGCTCGCCAGCGTGAAGGCCGGCCTCCCGGCCCTGACGCGGGCGATGGAGTTGCAGCGCAAGGCGTCCACCGCTCGGCTTCGACTGGAACGACCCGCGCGCCGTGCTCGCCAAGATCCGCGAGGAGGCCGACGAGATCGAGGCCGCGCTCGACCGCAACGACAGAGCCGAGATCGCGGAGGAGACCGGCGACCTGATGTTCGCGCTGGTCAACCTCGCCCGCCACGTCGACGCCGATCCCGAAACCGCACTGCGCGCGACCAACGCCAAGTTCGAGCGGCGGTTTGCCTATATCGAAAAGGCCCTCGCTGCGAAGGGACGCTCGCTCGAGGGCGCGTCGCTGGAGGAAATGGACGCGCTGTGGAATGAGGCGAAGCGCACGACATAGATTTTCTCTCCTCGCGCGCCTCGAAACTCCGCCTAGAGATCAGCACCAGCCCGTCGGGCTTGCGCGCGCATGACACCGAACGGATCGTTCCGGACCGCCAGCTTGCGATAGACCCTGAGGTCGTCGGGGGTCATTCCCTCGCCGCGCTTCGTGTTCGAACTTCCTTCGGCACCGATAGCAATCGACGTGCCGGCGCCGGCATAAATGTACTTGTCGCCAAATGCCTTCTTCAGGGCAGCGAATGTTGGCTCGCCGGTGCAGTGTCCGGGGGCGATGCTTTCGACCTTGAAACGGTCTTGCAGCGCGGCCGTCACTTTCGTGATCACCTCGTCAGGGGCGATGACCAGGTGGAAGCCTCCGGCGATCAGCCGAATCCTGGGGTTGATTGCTGCCGCAGCCTCGACGATACGCTCGATTCCAGGATGCGAGCAGCCAACAACGAGCACGATTCCGTCTGCAGTATTCACCGCCAGGGACAGTTCCTTGAGCTCCTTCGTTCCCGGCAGATCCGAAATCAGAGCTATGAGTGTAATGCCAGGTGCGATTTCGGTCGTTTGGTCGATCAACTCAAAGTTGGCATCCGCCCAGGCAGCACCGAATTTCATGATCTCGGGCGGCTTGCCGTCATAGTACCGCATCTCCGGCGGCAGCGACTCGTCCTTGCGGTAGAAGCTCGACGGCAGCGACGAGCCGTAGATGCCAAATCCCTCCTTGGGGGCATAAATCTTGATCTTCGGATTGACGCTTAAGACATAGCTCAGGCCCGCCATGTGATCGGAGTGCCGGTGAGACAATACGACGAAATCGAGGTTGGTAAGGTCCACATCCTTCGCCTTGACATTGGCAGCGAAGATCTTCGCGTTGTCCCCGGTATCGAACAGGATGCGCTTTCCGCCGACTTCAATGAGGGCGGAGAAGCCCCAATCCTTTGTCATCGCGGTATCGGTACCGAACGCATCGTACAGGATGGTGATCCGGGCCGCCGGCTCGGCCGCACGCGTTGCAGTGCCTAATGCGGCAGCGATCCCTGCGAGAACGACCGCGAAAAGAAAATATGATTTGAGATACATGGAAGTTCCTCCTGTTCAAACGCAACGATTGAGGAATTCCTGACAGGCGACCAGTGGCGATCGAGCCGGACTGGACCTGCCTAGTTCAGAGATCAGCCTTCCAACGATCCATGCTCTCGACTTTGCCCGATCTCGTGGACGGCCCGGCCATGCAAATCCTCCCGCTGCGCACCGGGAGCTGCAAGGTAATTATTTTCGTCGTGGGCCATGAACCTTTTCCTTGGTTCACGAGACTACCACTTTCCACGAACAATTCGGATGTCGTCAGGTTTTGGAGACGTTTCGGCTCCATCGCTGCCGTTTCGCGGCGGCGACTCGTGGCGGTGGACACACCCTACAACAGCGTCCCATGCAGGATCACGGCAGCAACGCCGAAATAGATCACGAGGCCGGTGACGTCGACCAGCGTCGCGACGAAGGGCGCGGACGCGCTCGCAGGATCGAAACCGATGCGTTTAAGGATGAACGGCAGCATCGATCCGGACAGCGAGCCGAAGGTGACGATGCCGACCAGCGCGGCGCCGACGGTCATGGCCACCAGCATCCAATGCGGGCCGTAGTCGAACAGGCCAAGCGTCTGCCAGAGCGTGATCCTGACGATGCCGATCACCCCCAGGATGGAGCCGAGCACGATTCCGGTCGGCAGTTCGCGCAAGGCGACGCGCCACCAGTCGCGCAGCCGCACCTCATGCAACGCCAGCGATCGGATCAGGAGCGAGGTAGCCTGGGAGCCGGAATTGCCGCCGGAGCTCATGATCAACGGGATGAACAGCGTCAGGACGATCGCCTTCTCGAGCTCGCTCTGGTACGACTGCATCGCGGTTGCGGTCAGCATTTCCGAGAGGAACAACGCACACAGCCAGCCGCCGCGCTTCTTGATCATTTCGAGGAAGCCGATCCGCAGATAAGGCTCATCGATCGCTTCCATGCCGCCGAACTTCTGGGCGTCCTCGGTCGATTCCTCGACGATGGCGTCGATGACGTCGTCGACCGTCACGATGCCGAGGATATGACCGGGGCCGTCGACGACCGCGACCGCGAGCAGATCGTAGCGCGAGATCAGCCGCGCCGCCTCCATGCGGTCGGCCTCCGGCGAGATCATCAGCGGCTTCCGCGCCGGTGCCGCGGTGAGCACATTGGCATGCGGGTCGGCCGAGATCAGGCGGCGCAGCGGCACCGCCTGGATCAGCGTCTTCTTGATCGGGTCGATCACGAAGATCGAGTAGACGGTCTCGCGGGTGCGCTCGACCATCCGGATGTGATGCAGGACCTCTGCGATGGTCCAGTTCGAGGGCACGCTGACGAATTCGGTCGTCATGATGCTGCCGGCGCTGCGTTCGGGATAGGCCAGCAGCCCGGAGATGACGTTGCGGGTATCCGGATTGAGGCCGTTCAGCAGCGTGGTGCGCAGCGGCTCGACCAGTTCCTTGAAGATGTCGGCGGCGCGGTCGTCGGAGACGCCCGACAGCAGCGACACCGCCGTGTCCTTCGGCAGCTCGGCCAGGATCTCGCAGGTGTTGTCGAGCCCGGGCAGGTCGAGCACCTCGATCGCCTTCTCGGCCGGCAGCGATTGCAGCAGCTTCGCCGCATCCGCCGGCTCCCGGGCATTGAGGGCATCGACGATCTCGGGCGCCCGCACATGGGCAAGGTCCCCGTTCTGGCCGGCGAGCGTGTCGTGGGTGATGGTTTCGCTGGTGTCCTGCATCGATCCGCCTCGGCTTTGCGTCCAGCAGCGCAATGAACCAAGGCGGCGCAGATTTCAAACAGAAAGTGCGGCGGCACGTCGCAGGCGCGGTCGAGTGAGGCCGCGTCACGGCGCCGTCACATTTCGGGAGATTGCGAGGTGCCGTGCCGGAGGGCCGATCAGGCCCGGCCGAACAGTTTCGCGGCGTCGTCCACCGCCAGGCGCGCGGCGGCAAGATCCGGCGTTTCGTTGTCGTCGTTGAAGCCGAAATAGTCGTTGTCGCCGACCGGCTGGACGACGATGCCGTCGCGCCGGCCGAGGACGCTGAGGTTACGGTAGAAGACGCCGTAATTGACATCCGGCTGAGGAATGAGCCAGGCGATCTGGCCGCGCACCGGAACGATGCTCTCGTCACGAAACAGCGCACGGGCGCCGTAGCCGGTGCAGTTGACAATGACGGTTTCGCGGATCTTCGAAAGATCGGACGGCGTGTGCAGTTCGATCGGCACGAACAGCCCGCCGGCGCGCTGAAACTCAGCTTCGAGCTGACGGTAGAGATCCGTGACGTTGTAGGTGAGCGAGGCGCTTTTCCACGCGTATGGTGCGGGAAACGGATTTGATCCGGCGGCCAGCAAATCCCATCGCGGCGTCAGCGACCTGATCCGGCCGCGCAATTCGAGGAATTTCTTCGAGCCGTCGCCCGAGGCATGCTGGCGCCTGTGCGGACGGCCGTCGGCCTCAGGTGCATCGTCGGACAGCAAATAGCGATCGGTCCATTCGATCGGATTGCCGGCAAGGCCGAGATAGCTTTGATGGGTGGCAAAGGTCGTGCGCGCCATCCGCTCCCAGCGGTCGGCAAAGTCCGGCGTGACGTCTGCTTCCATCGCGATACGCGAATCCGGCGACCAGTCCCCCGTCGCACGCGCCGAGCGCACCTGCGGGAAGCGCTCCTTGGCGTAGATCGTGACGGTCGCGCCCATCCTCTGGGCGGTGATCGCCGTCGTCAGACCGATCGCGCCGGCGCCGAGGACGGCAACGTTGCGCGCGCTCAATTGCAGGGCGAGCGGCACGGCCTCCTGCGCGGCGCCCCAGGACAGCGACCAGCCGCTGCCGCCGTGTCCGTAATTGTGGACGACATATTTGCCGTCGATCCATTCCGCTTCGATGCGCGGACCGGCAGCGCGGAACGGACGCAGGCATACCGTGACACGAAACATGCGGTCCGGACGCGCAAGAACCGGCCGGAGCGCGGGTGCGTCGACGAAAGCGGCATTGTCGGCGGTCCCACGCGTTGAAAATCCTGCGACCGCAGCGCTCGCCAGGCCGCCGCCGAGAAATGTTCGACGGTTGAACATCGATCCCACTTCGACCCCCTTGCCGGCGCGGATGTCCGGGACGTTACGTCCCGTGCGGCAGAGCATCGAATCGTGACATGACGATGTCGCGCTTGGTCTCATCGACCCGCACCGTCATGTCGAAACGCTCGCCATTGAGCTCCTTGTTCAGGACCTCGGCATTGCGATGCAGCCAGCTGATGCCGGCGCCGTCGGAGGCATCGATCGAAAGATTGAGCGTGATGCGCTTGGCCGCGAGGCGATCCTCGATCGCGGCCAGGAGCTCCTGGATCCCCTCGCCTGTGACGGCCGAGACCAGGAAGCACGGCCGCTCCGGCGGCCGGCGCGCAGCGATGTTGCGCAGATTGTCCCGTTCCTCCGGATCGAAGCGATCGATCTTGTTCCAGACCTCGATGATGCGCTGGCCGCCGTCGGCGTCGGGATCGATGCCGAGCTGGTGCAGCACCGCCTCGACGTCGCGCTCCTGCGCCTCCGCATCCTCATGGGAGATGTCGCGGACATGCAGGATGATATCGGCTTCCAGCACCTCCTCCAGCGTGGCGCGGAACGCGGCCACCAGCTGGGTCGGCAGATTCGAGATGAAGCCGACCGTGTCCGACAGCATCGCCTTGCCGCCATGCGGCAGGTTGAGCGCGCGCAGGGTCGGGTCGAGCGTCGCAAACAGCATGTCCGCGGCCTGCACGTCGGCGCGCGTCAGGCGGTTGAACAGGGTTGATTTGCCGGCATTGGTGTAGCCGACCAACGCCACCACGCGGTACGGCACGCGCTGGCGTCCGGCGCGATGCAACCGCCGCGTCGCCTGCACCTTCTTCAACTCGTTCTCAAGCCGCGTGATGCGGTCTCCAATCAGGCGGCGGTCGGCCTCGATCTGGGTCTCGCCCGGGCCGCCCATGAAGCCGAAGCCGCCGCGCTGGCGTTCGAGATGGGTCCACGACCGCACCAGGCGGCTGCGCTGGTAATTGAGATGCGCGAGCTCGACCTGCAGCGCGCCTTCCTTGGTCTTGGCGCGGCGGCCGAAGATTTCCAGGATCAGGCCGGTGCGGTCGAGCACCTTGGTGCTCCAGGCCTTCTCGAGGTTGCGCTGCTGGATCGGCGACAACGCGCAATCCATCACCACGAGCTCGACCTTGTCGCCGGCGACGAGGCCGTTGATCTCCTCGACCTTGCCCTTGCCGAGATAGGTCGCGGGCCGGATCTGGCTGATCGGCGCGACGACGGATTCCACCACAGTGAGGTCGATCGCACCGGCGAGGCCGGCGGCTTCCTCGATTCGCGCTTCGTAGTCGCGGACAGAGGAATCCGTTTGCGCATCGCCGTCGCCACGGCGCATGCGCAGGTACGGGCCGATGACGATCACCCGCCCGGTGCTCAAGTCCCCCGCCGACCCGGGCCTAGACTTGGTCCGGTCGACGCCCCCTTCAGGATTGAAGGGTTCCAATCAGTTCACTCTCAAGCCGGTGCGTCCTCACCACCTTCGAACAGCTGAATCGGAGCGCCGGGCATGATGGTCGAGATCGCGTGCTTGTAGACAAGCTGCGAGTGACCGTCGCGCCGCAGCAGCAAGCAGAAATTGTCGAACCATGTGACAATGCCCTGCAGCTTTACCCCGTTGACCAGAAATATCGTCAGTGGCGTTTTTGTTTTACGAACGTGATTAAGGAAGGTGTCTTGTAGATTTTGTGCGCGGTCTGCCGCCATTGTTTTTGTCCCGCAAGCTTGTGCTTCTTTTTATTGAACCGGTTGCGGCTCTCTAACGGAGCCTCCTCCGGTCGCCCACCTGCCCTGAGATCCCCCTCTGGCAGGCGTAGCGGTAGGATTAGAGGCCACGCGCGGTTTTTAGGCAAGCCGGTTCGCGGTGCAGTCGGTAGGAACACGGTGGCAATTCTAAGAAAGTGCAGGGAAAGAGACGAATATTCTCGTGGAGAGTGGATAAATCCCCCGGTTGTGCCGGCCCCGCCCTCGCCTCGCTGGCCGGCCCACCCGGACCCGAGCCTGGCCCTGCGTCCCCGGCGGGTGACCGCCGAGGCTTCGCGCCAAGCCGCCGGCGATTGCCGGCCGAGGCTTATCGGGGTTCAGCCGACCCCGAGCGTCAGCCGACCCCGAGCGCCTTCAGCTTGCGATGCAGTGCTGAGCGCTCCATGCCGACGAACTCCGCGGTGCGCGAGATGTTGCCGGAGAAGCGGCTGATCTGGGCGATCAGATAATCGCGCTCGAACACCTCACGCGCCTCGCGCAGCGGCAAGCCCATGATGTGCTCGCCATTGTTGGAGGTCGGCATCGCCGGCACCATGGAGCCGACGTCCTGCGGCAGCATATCGGCGGTAATGATCGCCTCCGGGCCGCCGCCGGCCAGGATCATCACGCGCTCGACATTGTTGCGGAGCTGGCGGACGTTGCCCGGCCAGACATGCGATTGCAGCACGGCCATCGCGTCCTGTCCGATCTGCCGCTTCGGCAGGCCGGTGGCCGCCGAGATCTGGTCCATGAAATAGTCGATCAGCTCGGGGATGTCCTCGCGGCGCTCCGATAGTGGCGGCACGCGGATCGGCACCACCGAGAGACGATGATAGAGATCCTCGCGGAAACGCCCTGCCGCGATTTCCTCCTCGAGGTTGCGCGCGGTCGAGGAGATGATGCGGACGTCGACATGGACCTTGCCGGTACCGCCCTGGCGCTGGAAGGTTTGATCGACCAGCACGCGCAGGATCTTGTTCTGGGTCTCGCGCGGCATGTCCGCGATCTCGTCGATGAACAGCGTGCCGCCATGCGCTTCCTCGAGCGCGCCGGCCTTGCGCTGCTGCTCGCCGTTCGATCCCTCGATGCCGAACAGCTCGATCTCCATGCGCTCCGGCGTGATCGCGGCCGCATTGATCACCACGAACGGCCCCTCGGCGCGTCCGGAGGCGTGATGCAGCGTGCGCGCGGCGAGCTCCTTGCCGGCGCCGGAGGGACCGACGATCAGGATGCGGCTGTTGGCCTTGGCGGCGCGGTCGATGGTCTGGCGCAGCTGGTTCATGCAGGCCGAGCGGCCGGTCAGGACGCTCGCAGCCGGCGCCAGTTGCTTGAGCTCCTTCACCTCGCGCTTGAGGCGCGAGGTCTCCAGCGCGCGGGTCGCGACCAGGATCAGCCGGTCAGACTTGAACGGCTTCTCGATGAAGTCATAGGCGCCGCGCTTGATCGCTGCGACGGCGGTTTCGATGTTGCCGTGGCCGGAGATCATCACGACCGGCAGATCGGCATTGTCCTTCTTGATCTGCTCGAGCAGTTGCAGGCCGTCGAGCTTGGAGCCCTGCAGCCAGATGTCGAGGAAGACCAGGTTGGGGCGGCGGTTGGCGATCTCGGCAAGCGCCGAATCGCTGTCGCGCGCGGTGCGCGTGGAGAACCCCTCATCGTCCAGGATACCCGCAACGAGGTCGCGAATGTCAGCTTCGTCGTCGACAATCAGAATGTCACTTGCCATGGGTTACACCTGCGTTGTCAGTCGCCCGTCGCGGCTTTGATTCTTGGCTGTTGGCTTCTTGGCTCTTGTGCATTTGGCTCTTGGTTATTTGGTTCTTGCTGATCGGGTTCTTGGATTGGTCGTTGGATTTTTGGTTCATTGTTGGTCGCCTGTGCCGGGCCGTTGGTCGGCTCTTGCGGCGGATTTTTTTCGCTGTCGGGGTCGGATGATTTCACGTCCGGCTTTTGTTCCTTGCTCTCCGGTTTGGCCGCCTGG
This sequence comes from Bradyrhizobium sp. JR3.5, assembly GCF_054057015.1. Lineage (NCBI taxonomy): Bacteria > Pseudomonadati > Pseudomonadota > Alphaproteobacteria > Hyphomicrobiales > Nitrobacteraceae > Bradyrhizobium > Bradyrhizobium sp. JR3.5. The sequence goes on along the minus strand of NZ_JBSRYV010000001.1, from coordinate 1,990,116 downwards.
CCCGTGACGGAAAAGCGCAGCCGCATCCAGGCACCGCGCTGGCCCTCGCGGAAATCGGACGCGTCCTTGAGCTCGATGCGACCGCCATGGTCCTCCAGAACGCGACCGACGATCGCAAGTCCAAGGCCGGTGCCCTTCGCACGCGTCGTGACATAGGGCTCGAGCAGGCGCGCACGGGCGACCTTGGGCAGGCCGATGCCGTTGTCGACGACATCGATCAGGATGTCGTCGCCTTCGCGCTGCGCCACGACATCGATGCGGCCCTTGCCGAGCTCCTCGCGCGGGACCTGCTCGATCGCCTCGGTCGCGTTCTTGATGATGTTGGTCAGCGCCTGCGAGATCAGCCTGCGGTCGAACTGTGCCGGCAGCGGCGACTGCTTGATGTCGGCCTCGATGTCGAGATCCGGATGCGCGACCTTCATCAGGAACACCGCCTGGCGCACCACGTCGGCGACGTCCTCGCCTTCCATCACGGGCTTGGGCATCCGCGCAAAGCGCGAGAACTCGTCGACCATGCGCCTGATGTCGTCGACCTGGCGCACGATGGTGTCGGTGCACTGCTCGAAGATCGATTTGTCCTTCTCTTCGGTGATGGCCTTGCCGAACTTGCGGCGAATGCGCTCGGCAGAGAGCTGGATCGGGGTCAACGGGTTCTTGATCTCGTGGGCGATGCGGCGGGCGACGTCGCCCCAGGCCGAGGTGCGCTGCGCGGAGACCAGCTCGGTGATGTCGTCGAGCGTGATGATATAGCTGTCGCGGGATTGGCTGGTCTGCTCGGCCGAGACGCGAACCGACAGATTGCGCTCATTGCCGTCGCGCAGGATGGTGACCTGCCCCTGCACCAGGCGCTGGGTGCCCTCGCGCGCCGTCTTCATCATCTCGTCGAGCTCGGGCAGCACGTCCGAGAGCGGATGGCCGAGCGTCTCCGACTCGGCGTGCCCGATCAGCTTTTCGGCCGAACGATTGAGGACGCCGATGGTGCCGGAGGCGTCGACCCCGATGATCCCGGCGCTGGCCGATGACAGCACCGCCTCGATGAAGCGGCGGCGGCTGTCGATGGTCTCGCTGGCGTCGACCAGCTCGTTGCGCTGGGTGCGCAGTTCCTGGGTCATCTTGTTGAAGATTTCACCGAGCATCGCGAGGTCGCTTGCCGATTTGTGGACCGGCACCTGGACATTGAGGTTGCCGGTCGAGACCTCGCTCGCGGCGCCCATCAGCTGGCGGATCGGCGACACCAGCCCGTTGGCGAAATTCAGGCCGATCAGCACCGAAGCCATCAGGATGGTCAGCGCGATCACCGCGAACATCAGCGCGAACGCCACCTGGATGCCCAGCCGGCGGGTCTCGAGCTGGGCGTATTCGGCGGCACTGGTCTGGGTCTGCTTGAGCTGGGCGACGACAGCCGGATCGAGCAGACGCGCCACATACAGGAACATGTCGTCATAGGCCCGGAGGCGGACCACGGAGGCGACGTAGTTTTCGGGAAAGACCGAGATCTTCGGCTCGGTCTCGTTGATGTCCTTGAGGATGTCGGGTGGCGGCGCTTCATAGTTGAAGCGAACGCCGGTTTCCGCGCTGGCGACGATCTTGCCGTCCTTGTCCATCAGAACCGCGACCGGCAAATTGCGCGCCTCGGCGCCGGCGGTCAGGAGTTGCAGGAACGTCATGCGATCCTGGTCGTAGAGCGGACGTGCATGGGCGAGATCGTTGGCCATCGCCAGCGTGTCGCCGTTGATGAGCTGCGCGTGCTCCTGCATGTAGGCGCTGGCGATCGTCAGCGAGTTCTGGATCACCTGCTTGGTGGGACCCGAGAACAGCCGGTCGAGGCCGCGCTCGATGGTGACATTGGCGACGATCGACACCAGCACGGCGGGCAAGACCGCGATCACCGAGAACAGGCCGACGATCTGCACGTGCAGCCGTGCTGCCGCCCGGCCGCGCCGCCTCGCCTGCACCATCTGCCAGACTTCCCGGACGATGATGCCGACCAGCAGCAGGATCGTGGCGGCGTTGATCATCAGGAAGGAGCGGACGACGTCTGAGGTCGGCTCGATCGGGGTCAGGCCGGTCAGCACCACGAAGGTCAGGAAGGCGGACAGCAGCGCGATAGCCACGGCGAACGGCGCCAGCCAGCGCCGCAGTGGGAAGCCCCGCGCCTCTGCATTGGGCTCGGCCGCGGGCGCGTGTAACGTCGAAGCGGTGGTCTCTGCGCTGGTCATACCGGCAATTGAGCTGAGTGCGATCGCCCGCGGGAATTGCGAACTGATGCAATCATATCACAATGTTGCCGAATTGCGACATTTCCGCGGCGCGAACCGCGGTGCGGCGCCGTGTCCTCCAAAACCATTTGTGACTACTCAAAAACGGTGGCGAGGCTCGCGCCCCGCCCCGTCAGCCCTAGCCACCGCTCCGGTAGACCTGGATATCGAGGTCGCGGATCTTCTTGCGCAGCGTGTTGCGGTTCAATCCGAGCAGGTCGGCGGCCCGGATCTGGTTGCCGCGGGTCGCCGCCAGCGCGGCGGTCAGAAGCGGAATCTCGATCTCCTTCAGGATGCGGTGGTAGAGGCCCGGCGGCGGCACGCCGTTCGGGAAACCGGAGAAGTGCGAGGACAGATAGGCCTCCACGGCACCGCCGAGATTGTCGACGCCGACGGTCGCGGTGCTGCCCGAGGTGACGGCCGGCGGCGCCAGCTCGCCGTCGATGACGGAGGCGGTGATGACGTCCTGCGGATAGAGCGCGGCGAGCCGCCGGGCGAGGTTTTCCAGCTCGCGGACGTTACCCGGCCAGCGGTGCTGCTTGAGCCGCTCCAGCGCCTGGGCGTCGAGCTTCTTCGGCGGCAGACCGTCCTTCTCGGGCGAGCGAGAAGAAGTGCCGGATCAGGTCGGGCAGATCCTCGATCCGCTCGCGCAGCGGCGGCAGCCGCAGCGGCACCACGTTGAGGCGGAAGAACAGATCTTCGCGGAACAGGCCCTGCTGGATCAGGATGCGCAGATCCTTATTGGAGGCCGCGACGATGCGCACGTCGGTCTTGATCGGCGTGCGGCCGCCGACGGTGGTGTATTCGCCCTGCTGCAGCACGCGGAGCAGACGGGTCTGCGCCTCCATCGGCATGTCGCCGATCTCGTCGAGGAACAGCGTGCCGCCCTCGGCCTGCTCGAAGCGGCCGGAGGCGCGGGTGTTGGCGCCGGTGAAGGCGCCGCGCTCATGGCCGAACAATTCGGATTCGATCAGGTCGCGCGGGATCGCCGCCATGTTGACCGCGACGAACGGGCCGTTGCGGCGCCGGCCGTAATCGTGCAGCGCGCGGGCGACCAGCTCCTTGCCGGTGCCTGACTCGCCCGAGATCATCACGGTGAGATCGGTCTGCATCAGCCGCGCCAGCACGCGGTAGATCTCCTGCATCGCCGGGGAGCGGCCGACCAGCGGGATCGAGTCGAACTCGCCGTCGTCGGCGGAACTGGAGACCCGTTCCTTCGGCTCGGCCAGCGCGCGGCCGACGATGGTGATCAGCTCCTTCAGGTCGAACGGCTTCGGCAGATATTCGTAGGCGCCGCGCTCGGAGGCGCGGATCGCGGTCATGAAGGTGTTCTGCGCACTCATCACGATGACAGGCAGGTTCGGCCGCATCTTCTTGATCCGCGGCAGCAGATCGAACGCGTTCTCGTCGGGCATCACCACGTCGGTGATGACGAGATCGCCCTCGCCCTGGCTGACCCAGCGCCATAGCGTGGCGGCGTTACCGGTCAGGCGCACCTCATAGCCGGCGCGCGACAGCGCCTGGTTCAGGACGGTCCGGATGGCGGTGTCGTCGTCAGCGACAAGTATGCTACCTGCAGGCATTGTTGTTCCTCATCGTGCGCCCTGAGAGGCAGGCGAGGACGTACCCGGAACGTCATCGCGGTTGCTGTGATCGTGTTGCTTGGCGGCGCTGTACATCGGCATCAGCACGCGGAAGGTGGTCTTGCGCGGCTGCGACTCGCATTCGATGATGCCGCCGTGATCGCCGACGATCTTGGCGACCAACGCGAGGCCGAGCCCGCTGCCGGTCTGCTTGGTGGTGACGAAGGGATCGAACAGGTTCGGCAACAGGTCTTCCGGCACGCCTGAACCATTGTCCTTGACGCAGAATTCCAGCGGCAGCGAGACCCGCGATTTCTTGCCGGGCACCGACAGCCGCACGCCGGGCCGGAACGCCGTGGTGAGGTGGATCTCCGCATCGGTGCCGAGATCGGCAACCGCTTCGGCGGCGTTCTTCACGAGATTGAGGAACACCTGGATCAGCTGGTCCTGATTGGCCAGCACCGGCGGCAGCGACGGATCATAGTCCTCGATGAAGCGGACGTTGCGGGCGAAGCCGGATTGCGCCAGCCGCTTCACATGGTCGAGCACCGAATGGATGTTGACCGGGCCGCGCGCCACCGGACGGTCGTCGCCGAACACTTCCATGCGGTCGACCAGCGTGACGATGCGGTCCGCCTCGTCGCAGATCAGCCGCGTCAGCAGCCGGTCCTCGGAGGACGCCTGTTGCTCCAGGAGCTGGGCGGCGCCGCGGATGCCGGACAGCGGGTTCTTGATCTCATGGGCGAGCATCGCGGCCAGCGCGATCACCGAGCGCGCCGCGCTGCGATGGGTGAGCTGGCGGTCCATCTTGTCGGCGATGGTGCGCTCCTGCAGCATCACCACGATATGCCCGGGCCGCTCGGTCAGCGGCGCAACATGGAGATCGACCTGGCGATCGCCGCCGATCCGCGGCGTACCGAGATCGACCTTGTATTCGTTGACCGGCGAGCCGCTGGCGCGCACCTGCTCGATCAGCGCCAGCAGCGGGCTGCCGAACGGCACCAGCTCCTTCAGCGACTGCCGGCGCAGGAACTGGGTCGATATCTCGAAGAAGGACTCGGCGGCGATGTTGGCATCGACGATCCGGCCGTCGGGTGCGACCAGCAGCACCGGATTGGGCAGCGCGTTGAGGATGGCCTCGCCGTCGGTGGGCACGGGCCGGCGAAATTCCATGGCTGACGTCATGCGGCAGCACTCCAGGCAAAATCGTCGTAGGCGTCCTCGAGTGCGCGATGCACGCTGGACGGCTCCTCCGAGGTCAGGATCGCCTGCCGCCAGGTCTTCAAGGTTGCCGCCGGCGCGCAGCTATAGGCCGCAGCAGTCTCCAGCGCCCAGCCGAGATGCTTGCGCGCATGCCTGAGCCCGATACGCAGGCCATAGTGGCTGCAGACCTCGTCATAGAGCGCGCGAACATGCTTGAGCTGCTCGGCAAGCGACGGCGCAGCCTCGGCGATGCCGGTCTCGAGCCGGCGGCCGATCTGGCCGGGCAGCCAGGGCTGCCCCTGCGCGCCGGCGCCCGATCATGACGGCGTCGGCGCCCGAAATCTCCAGCGCGCCGAGCGCCTTGTCGAACGAGGTGATGTCGCCATTGACCACGACCGGGATCGTGACGGCGTCCTTGACCGCGCGCACCGCGCTCCAGTTCGCCTCGCCCTTGTAGAACTGGCAGCGCGTGCGGCCATGCACGGTGATCATCTGCACGCCTGATGCCTCGGCGCGGCGCGCCAATTCGGGCGCATTGAGCGAGCGATCGTCCCAGCCAAGTCGCATCTTCAGCGTCACCGGCACCTTGACCGCCGACAGCGTCGCCTCGATCAACGTCACCGCGTGGTCGAGGTCGCGCATCAGGGCCGAGCCTGACTGGCCGCCGGTCACGTGGCGCGCCGGGCAGCCCATGTTGATATCGATGATGTCGGCGCCGGCGCCCTCGGCGATCCGCGCGCCCTCCGCCATCCAATGGGTCTCGCAGCCGGCGAGCTGAACCACATGCGGCCCGATCCCGGCTGCCTCACAACGCAGCTTCGACATCGGCTTGCCATTCACCAGATCGTCGCTGGCGGTCATCTCGGAGACCACCAGCCCGGCGCCCAAAGTGGCGGCGAGTCGCCGGAAGGGCGCGTCGGTGATGCCGGACATGGGCGCGAGGAGAACCCGGTTGGCGACAGCAATATCGCCTATCTTCAATGGGTTACGAGGAGTACTTTGCACGCCGGTCACAGCCGTCTCGTCGTTCTGTCAGCCACGCCATTGCAGCTGACGCCGTCTATTCTGCGCACAATTCTTGTGCAGTCAAGGCTCATGCCTACAGTTTAGACATTCCTAGCATCTGTGCAAGTGCACTGCAACAAAATCTGCTTTTCCCACAGTCATTGGCAAACGCTCTGTTTTTGCGCAGCGGTCATGCTAAGGGCTGTGCGCGGCGGTCCCCGCCGCTCCCCTCATCCCCGATTCGTCTGTCACTGGTTCAACATGTCGAAGCCTGAGCGTACCGCAGCCATCCTTGTCGCAGCCGGCCGTGGACTGCGCGCCGGCGCAGGCGGACCAAAGCAGTATCGGACGATCGGCGGACAGACGGTGATCTACCGCGCTATGGAGGCGTTCTCCGGACACCCCGACGTGCTTGCGGTGCAGCCGGTGGTCAATCCCGATGATGCGGCGCTGTTCGACGAAGCGGTCGCAGGCCTCCGCCACCAACCGCCGACGCCGGGCGGCGCGACCCGGCAGGCCTCGGTCCATGCCGGGCTCGAGGCGCTCGCCAGCGAGAAACCCGACATCGTACTGATCCACGATGCCGCGCGCCCCTTCGTCACCGCGGCCGTGATCTCGCGCGCGATCGCCGCGGCCGGCCGGACCGGTGCTGCGATCCCCGTGATTCCCGTCACCGACACAATCAAGGTCACCGGTGATACCGGCGATGTCGAGGCGACGCCGGAGCGCGCCCGCTTGCGGATCGCGCAGACCCCACAGGCATTTCGTTTCGACGTAATATTGGAGGCGCATCGTCGTGCCGCCCGCGAGGGCCGCAGCGATTTCACCGACGATGCCGCGCTTGCTGAATGGGCGGGATTGACCGTTGCGACGTTTGAAGGCGATGCTGCCAACATGAAACTCACCACACCCGAAGATTTCGTGCGCGAGGAAGCGCGGCTTGCGAGCCAGCTCGGCGATATCAGGACCGGCACCGGCTACGACGTGCACGCCTTTGGCGACGGCGACCATGTCATGATCTGCGGTGTGCGCGTGCCGCACAGCAAAGGATTCCTGGCCCATTCCGACGGCGATGTCGGGCTGCATGCGCTGGTCGACGCGATCCTCGGCGCGCTGGCCGACGGCGACATCGGCTCGCATTTCCCGCCGAGCGACGCCAAGTGGAAAGGTGCCTCCTCCGACCAGTTCCTGAAATACGCCGTCGAGCGCGTCACCGCGCGCGGTGGCCGGATCGCCAATCTCGAGGTGACGCTGATCTGCGAGCGGCCGAAGATCGGGCCGCTGCGTGATACCATGCGGGCGAAGATCGCGGAGATCTCCGGCGTTCACATCTCGCGCGTGGCGGTCAAGGCCACCACCAGCGAGCGGCTCGGCTTCACCGGCCGTGAGGAAGGCATTGCAGCAACCGCAAGCGCCACGGTCCGTTTGCCCTGGGACGACAAAGGTTGGGACGAAAAAGGCTGGGGTGCCTGACATGGGCGGCAGCGACGCTCGTGCCCTCTCCCGCGCGCTGCTCGACCTGTGCCGGATGCGCAAGCTGACCATCGCGACCGCCGAGTCCTGCACCGGCGGTCTGGTCGCCGGCGCGCTCACCGACATCCCCGGCTCTTCCGACGTGATCGATCGTGGCTTCGTCACCTATTCGAACGAGGCCAAGCGGGTGATGCTCGGCGTCAAGGCGGCGACACTGGAGACGTTCGGCGCGGTGAGCAAGGAAACCGCGACCGCGATGGCGATCGGCGCACTGGAAAAGGCCGGCGTCGACCTTGCGGTCTCGATCACCGGGATCGCGGGCCCCGGCGGCGCGACGCCGGGCAAACCGGTCGGGCTGGTGCACTTCGCCGTCGCCGCGCGCGACGGCCGCATCCTTCACCGTGAGCAGCGATTTGGCGCGATCGGCCGCAGCACGGTGCGGCAGCGCTCGGTGGTCGAGGCGCTGCGCATGCTGATGGAGCTTGCACGCCCGCCGCAGGCCGCAAAGCCGCGCCGCGAGGCTACCAGCCGATTACGGCCGCGCGTGGCCCGTTCGCCGCGAAGCCACGCCGCGAAACGCCGGCGGCCGCCACGCGGATAGGCCTACGCAAGTCGAATCGCGCGAAGGCCAATCTCCTCACACCCCTGTGTCAACTGCGACCCAGTGCCGCCTATCTCAGGTGGAACTGCGAGGTCGCTTCGCCGTTTTCTATTGTTCCAACTCTGCTGTTTGAATTGTTTGTCCAAGCAGCAAAATCCCACAACAAGGAGAAATGATGAAGTTGGGAACTTTGGTCGTGGCCGCAATCACCTCAGGCGCCATGACGCTGTCGACTATTGCCCCCTCGTTCGCCGCACCGCTCGCGCCCGCGCGGTTGCAGGACCGGCCGACCTCCGTCGAGCACGTGCAGTATCGTCACTGGCATGGCGGCCCGCGTCACGGTTACCGCGGTGGCTACTACGGTCATCGCCATGGCGGTGGTGGAAACGGCGCGGCGATCATCGGCGGGCTTGCAGCCGGCGCGATCATCGGCGGCGCCATCGCGGCGAGCCAGGCCAAGGCCAACAACGACGCCTATTGCTCCCAGCGTTTCCGCTCCTACGACCCGGCTTCGGGCACCTACATCGCGTCGGGCGGCGTGCGGCGTTCCTGCCCGTAACGAAGCGCAAAGGGGCATACCGCTGAAGGCGACGATGCCCCTTCTCCCTCCCCGTCATTGCGAGGAGCGACAGCGACGAAGCAATCCATCTTTCTGCGTATGCGGTGCTGTGGATTGCTCACATGGGGATTTGGTGTGTCAAGATTTATGGTCAGCTCTTTGTTCGATTTTCGGGCCAGCTCTTCGTCCCGACCATGGGCCGGTTTGGAAGGCGCGCGCAGATCAGGTCAAGACCGGCCCGGCAGGGCCGCCGCGAAGCGGCTTGGTCTTGAGCTGAGCGAGCACGCCTTCAGGCTCGTCGGGTCGGGAAGTGCGGCGTGAACTCCTCCTATGTTCGGCGATCCAAGGGTCGAGCCAGTTCGGGCAATCTGGTTTGCATGCCAGATCAAACTCACATTCGGTCGTCGCTCGGTGGCGACTGCACCAACATTCCGCTTGCGGCGGGCAGGCTCGAGAGGACGGGACCATTCTTCGTTGCGGCGTTTGAAGCCATGCAATCCATCGGTTCGTCCGCCCGGATCGGCCGAGGCTGATCAACCTCGGCAGATTGGTTTTAAGCTTGCAGGAAGCCACGCATCAGGCGGCCTTCATCTCGGCCCCCTCGATCACGACGCCGGCGGTCACGTATTTCCACAGTGCCACGAGCAGCTTGCGGGCCAGCGCCACGATCGCGCGCGCTTGCGGCCGCACTGCGCCTTGAACCATTGGGTCAGCGCCGATTGCGGCTGGTGGCGCACCCAGAGCCAAGCGAGCTGGATCATCGTGGTTCTCAGGCGCGGATTGCCGGCTTTCGACACGCCTTGCTCGCGCTCGATCCCACCACTGCGCCAGGGCGTCGGCGCAAGTCCGACATAAGATGCGACCTGACGGCGGTTGGCGAACTGCCGCCAGAAGGCTTCCGACCACAGAACGGCAGCGAAGTTCGAGCCCAAACTCTTCAGACCGAGCAGCATCGCAACCGGGGTCGATGCAGCCTTCCCGCCCGACGGCTTGCTCGCGGCCAGCAACGCATCCTGCTCGCGCTCCACCGCCGCAATCTGCTCCAGCAGCAGTTCGAGCCGGTCGAGCTCACGGTCGATCTGCGCCTTCAGATGCGGCAGTAATGCGCGCCCGTCTCCAGTCCGCAAGGCCTCCAGCCGCTTCCGTCGATCCCGCCGCAACGGCGCATAACCCGATATCCCTTGCGCGAACAGAAGACCCTTGATCCGGTTCACATGCTCGACCCGCTCCGCGATCAATGTCCTCCGTTCGCGGCACAGCCGGCGGCGATCCTCCTCTTCGGGAGAGGGAGCAACAACCATGGCGCAGACCCGAGGCTCGCCGCGCTTGTAGGCCAGAAGCGTCCGCAACAGTGTCTCCCCATCCAGCCTGTCCGTCTTGGCTCGCTGGCGCCGGCGCGGCGTCGCAATCGAGGCCGGATCCACCACATGGCTCTCAATGCCTTCCTGCTGCAGGGCCCGGTGAAGCCAGAACCCATCCAGCCCCGCCTCCTGGATGGTGATGATCGGATAACTCTCGCCCGTGCGCGCCTGCGCCTTGCGCTTCAGCTCCGCGAACAGCTTCAGCAGTTCCGCAAGATCGCCGGCCACCACGCTGTGTTTGGACATCTTCTCGCCTTTGCCCGGCGAAAGCGAGGTGACCAGCCAAGTCGAACGGCTCAGTTCCAATGACGCGAAAATTGCGCCAAACTGAGTGCGGATAGCGGCCAGTTTGTCGGAAGGATGATCGAGCAACATCGTCGTCTCCAGGTTGAATGGGTGCAACCTCAGTCTGGCCTCAGACTTGGTCGCTATCCACTCCCCATGGAATCTTCGCTCCGCTCGCAATGACGGATGGGTCTACGACACGGCCGGCTTGCCGTAGACCTGGTCGGCGCGCTTCTCGAACGCGGCGGCAAAGCGCGAGAATGCGGCGTCGAACATCGAGCCCATCAGCATCGCCAGCATCCGGCTCTTGAACTCGTAATTGAGGAAAAAGCCGACATCGCATTCGGTCTCCGACTTCGGCTCGAAGCTCCAGCGGTTCTCCAGATTGCTGAACGGGCCGCGCAGATATTCGACCAGGATCTTCAGGTTGGGCCGGTCGAGCGTCACCTTGCTGGTGAAGGTTTCGCGCACCAACTTGAACGAGACCGTCATGTCGGCCACCACGACCTCGGTACCGTCGTCCTTGGGCGTCCGCTGGCGGATCTTGAGCGCCTGGCACAGCGGCACGAATTCCGGATAGCGCTCGACGTCGGCGACCAGATCGAACATTTGAGGTGCGGTGTGGCGGACCCGCCGCTTGCTTGAGAATCGTGGCATCAGTGGATACTCGCACGGTTTTGCTTCAGTGCGAGGCGCTTCAGATAATCGTCCGCCTGGGTCCGATCGGTGAAGCACACCAGCGATTGATCGGCGCGCAAGCCCGAAAAATATTCGATCAGCTTCGGCCGCTGCTGCTGGCGATAGGTCCAGACATAGCGGAAGAATTCGAGATCGATCTTCTCCGGGCAGCCTTCCGCCATCTCGGGGCGAACCTGGCCATAGCTGCCGGCGATCCGCCCCAGGATTCCGAGCATGCAGGTCAGCCGCGGCAGGTCGAACCAGATGATCGTATCGGAGAGCTGCCGGCGCAGTTCACCTGCGCCGCTCTTCATGTAGTTCCCATCCATGATCCAGCGCGGCGCTTGCGTAACCTCGACCATGCGCCGCTCGAATTCATCCTTGTCGGACTCGACCCAGCCCGGCTTCCAGAACAGCGCGTCGATCGACACAGTCGGGATGCCCGTCATGGCGGAGAGCCGTCGTGCAAAGGTCGACTTACCGGACCCCGACGATCCCATCACCAGAACGCGTTGCATTGGTCCAGTCCAAGGCTCGATCAAGCAACGGCGCGTAATGGCGCCGGCTCACCGCCGTTTACAAAATCTAGCGGCCGCGAGCCGTGCGCGCCGCCTGCAGCTTCGCAAAATCCTCGCCGGCATGATGCGACGAGCGCGTCAGCGGACTCGCCGACACCATCAGAAAACCCTTGGTATAGGCGACACGCTCGTAGCCCGCGAATTCGTCCGGCGTCACGTAGCGCATCACGGCGTGATGCTTGCGCGTCGGCTGCAGGTACTGGCCGATGGTCAGGAAATCGACCTCGGCCGAGCGCAGGTCGTCCATCACCTGCAGCACCTCGTGCCGTTCCTCGCCGAGGCCGACCATGATGCCCGACTTGGTGAAGATGGTGGGGTCCATCTCCTTGACCCGCTGCAGCAACCGGATCGAATGGAAATAGCGGGCACCGGGACGGACCGTCAGATAGCGCGACGGCACGGTTTCCAGATTGTGGTTGAAGACGTCGGGCTTGGCCGCGACCACGCGCTCGAGCGCGCCGTCCTTGCGCAGGAAGTCCGGCGTCAGGATCTCGATCGTGGTGGTCGGGCAGCGCGCGCGGATGGCCCGGATGGTCTCTGCAAAATGCTCGGCACCGCCGTCGGCGAGATCGTCGCGATCCACCGATGTGATCACGACATGGGTCAGACCCAGCTTCGAGACCGCCTCAGCGACGTATTCGGGCTCATGGGCATCGAGCGCGCCGGGCATGCCGGTCTTGACGTTGCAGAACGCACAGGCACGGGTGCAGGTGTCACCCATGATCATGAAGGTGGCGTGCTTCTTGTCCCAGCATTCGCCGATGTTGGGGCAGCCCGCCTCCTCGCACACCGTGACGAGGCCGTTCTCCTTCACGATCCGCCGTGTATCGGCATAGCCGCGCGTGTTCGGCGCGCGGACGCGGATCCAGTCCGGCTTCGGCGGCGACACGGCATCCGGCCGGTTCACCTTTTCGGGGTGGCGCGGGCGGAGCTGAGTGGTGGAAATGATGTCGACGATGGTGACCATTTGTGCCTGCAAGTCGCGAGAGGCCATAGCTAATCGGTGTTGACGCGGCTCGCAACCCGCCCTGCGACCCTAGCAGATCAGCCCATATATTGGCAGTCTTGCGGTCCGTTCCACGCCGATTCCCACCTCAAAATGGCTCAAAAACCCCGATCGACCCGTGCGACCGCGCCGCGCCTCGGCAAAGCTCTGAAACGCGCCTTCTTCGATCGCAGCGTCCACGAGGTCGCGGCCGACCTGATCGGCGCGACCTTCCTGGTCGGCGGCGTCGGCGGCATCATCACCGAGGTCGAGGCCTACCATCACGCACCGAGCCGGCGGCCCACTCGTTCAACGGACCGACCCCGCGCAACCAGATCATGTTCGGCCCGCCGGGCTTCTCCTATGTCTACCGCTCCTACGGCATCCATTGGTGCGTCAACTTCGTCTGCGAGGCGCCGGGCTCGGCCAGCGCCGTGCTGATCCGCGCGCTCGAGCCGACCCACGGGCTCGCCGCGATGCGCCGGCGGCGCGGGCTGGAGGATGAGCGCGCCTTGTGCTCGGGGCCCGGCAAGCTCTGCGAGGCGCTCGGCATCACCATCGCGCACAGCGAATTGCCGCTCGACCGCCCGCCGATCGCGCTCCACGCGCGGACCGAGACGCCCGACATCGTCACCGGATTGCGGATCGGCATCACGAAAGCCGTCGACCTGCCCTGGCGCTACGGGCTGAAGGGATCGAAATTCCTCAGCAAGCGGTTCTGAGCGTCGCAGCGTCGCCCGCTATGACGCCTTCTTCAACAGCTCGATCGCCTCGAGAATCTTGGCGCGGCGCTCCGTTGCGGCCGCGCGCTTTTCCTTCTCTTCCTCGACAAGTTCTTCCGGCGCGTTGGCGACGAACTTCTCGTTGGAGAGTTTGGCGTCGACCCGCTTGATGTCCGCGTCGGCCTTGCCGAGCTCCTTCTCCAGCCGCGCGCGTTCGGCCGCAAGATCGATCACGCCCTTCAGCGGCAGCGCGACGACTTCGCCGCGCACAAGCAGCTGCATGGCGCCTTCCGGCGCGGCGTCTGCGAAGGAAATCTCCGACAATCGCGCGAGGCGCTTGATGGTGTCGTTCCAGCGTTGGGCACGGTCCCGCGTCTCGTCGGAGGTGGTCACGATCACCAGCGGTGTCAGCGTCGACGGCGGGATGTTCATTTCCGCCTTCACCGACCGCATCGCGGTCACGAGATCGACCACCCAGCCGATCTCGGCTTCGGCTGCGGGATCGCTGAACTCGTCGGCGTCGAGCGCGGCAATCACCGGCGGAATGATCGGATCGACCACCGGACCTGCGGTTGCGATTGCCGCCAGCTGCTCCCCGGTCACGCCCGACTTGCGCGGCCAGGGCGCCAGCACCAGGAGGCCGTCGCGCTTCGCGGTGACGGCCCACAGCTCTTCGGTGATGAAGGGCATGAACGGATGCAGCAGCTTGAGGATCTCGTCGCGGGTCCAGGCGATCATGGCGCGGGTCTCGGCCTTGGCCGCGCCCTCCTCGCCCATCAGTACCGGCTTTGCGAGCTCGAGATACCAGTCGCAGAACACGTTCCAGACGAAGCGGTAGATCGCGCCGGCCGCATCGTTGAAGCGATGATCCTCGATCGTCTCGGTCACCTCGCGGGTGACGCGCCAGGTCTCGTGCGCGATCCAGCGGTTCAAGGTCTCCTTGGCGCCCTTCGGATCGAAGCCGTCCGGCTTCACGCACTCGTTCATTTCGGCGAAGCGGCAGGCGTTCCAGAACTTGGTCGCGAAGTTGCGGTTGGTCTCGACCAGATGCGGAGACAGGCGAATGTCATGGCCCTGCGCCGCCTCGCGGGTCAGCGCGAAGCGCAGCGCGTCGGCGCCGAAATCGTCGATCACGCCGAGCGGGTCGATGACATTGCCCTTCGACTTCGACATCTTCGCGCCCTTCTCGTCACGGACGAGACGGTGGATGTAGACGGTCGAGAACGGCGCCTCCTTCATGAAGTGGAGGCCCATCATCATCATGCGGGCGACCCAGAAGAAGATGATGTCGAAGCCCGTGACCAGCGTATTGGTCGGGTAGTAGCGCGCGACCTCCGGCGTGTCGTCCGGCCAGCCCAGCGTCGAGAACGGCCACAGCGCCGACGAGAACCAGGTGTCGAGCACGTCCTCGTCACGCGTGATGAAGCCCTCGCGCTTTGCGGGGTCGACCGCCATGTCGTGGCCCTGCTCCGGCGTGATGACTTCCTGCTCGACGTAGTAGCCGAGCGCGTTGCCGACTGCCTCTTCCTCGGTCTCGGCAACGAACACCTTGCCGTCGGGCCCGTACCAGGCGGGGATCTGATGGCCCCACCAGAGCTGGCGCGAGATGCACCAGGGCTGGATGTTCTCCATCCACTCGAAATAGGTCTTTTCCCAGTTCTTCGGCACGAACGTGGTTTCGCCCGAGCGCACCGCCGCGATCGCCGGCTGCGCCAGCGTCTTGGCGTCGACATACCACTGGTCGGTGAGGTACGGCTCGATCACGACATTGGAGCGGTCGCCATGCGGCACCATGTGGATGTTGGGCTCGATCCGCTCGAGGAAACCGAACTCCTCCAACCTTGCGACGATCTTCTTGCGCGCGGCGAAGCGCTCGATGCCGTGAAACTCTGCCGCGAATTCGTCGGCGCCCGCCGGCAGGCCGCGCAGGTAGTCCTCGTTGCCGGTGAGATTCAGGCAGCCTTCCTGGTCCAGCACGCTGATCTGCTGCAGGCCATGACGCTTGCCGATCTCGAAATCGTTGAAGTCGTGCGCCGGCGTCACCTTGACCGCGCCCGAGCCCTTCTCCGGATCGGAATAGTCGTCGGCGACGATCGGAATCTTGCGGCCGACCAGCGGCAGGATGACGTGCTTGCCGACCAGATCGGTGTAGCGCTCGTCGTCCGGATGCACCGCGACCGCGGTGTCGCCGAGCATCGTCTCCGGACGCGTGGTCGCGACCACGATGAACGATTTCGGGTCGTCGGGGCTGAAGGTGCGGCCCTCGATCGGATAGCGCAGGTACCAGAGATGGCCCCTGACCTCGACCTGCTGCACTTCGAGATCGGAGATCGCGGTGAGCAGCTTCGGGTCCCAATTGACCAGGCGCTTGTCCTTGTAGATCAGGCCCTGGCGGTGCAACTCGACGAACACCTTGACGACGGCACGCGACAGGCCCTCGTCCATGGTGAAGCGCTCGCGCGACCAGTCGCAGGAGGCGCCGAGGCGCTTGAGCTGGTTGACGATGGTGCCGCCGCTCTCGGCCTTCCACTGCCAGACCCGCTCGAGGAACTTGGCGCGGCCCATGTCGCGCCGGCCCGGCTCCTGCCGTTCCATCAGCTGACGCTCGACCACCATCTGGGTGGCGATGCCGGCATGGTCGGTTCCGGGCTGCCACAACACGTCGCGACCGCGCATCCGCTCGAAGCGGCACAGGATGTCCTGCAGCGTGTTGTTGAGCGCATGGCCCATGTGCAGCGAGCCGGTCACGTTCGGCGGCGGGATCACGATGGTGAAAGGCGCGGCGTCCTTGCGCTCGGGCCGGCCGGCCTTGAACGCACCGCTCTCCTCCCAGAGCTGGGCCATTCGGAGCTCGATATCGGCAGGCTGGTAGTTTTTCTCGATCATGACAATGCGCTGTGGACCATGGGGAAAGGGTAGAAAGCCGCCGGAGCGCACCGAGTCAACCGGACCGGCACGTCAAAACGGCATTGAGAGCGTTTTCGGGCGAAGTGGACACCGGTTCGCGTGAAGAAAACACGTCGAAACAGGGAACTGGCGTTTCGGGTCTGATCCTATCAGAACCGAAACTCTGGGGCATTTGGGGGCTGAATGAGGGCTGCCAAGCCCCCTGCGGCAGGAGCTACCGCCGGCGGTGGGGGCTAACGCCCGCGGGAGACCCGCTCGATCTCGGCCTTGACGATCCGCTCGACCAGCCCCGGCAGATTGTCGTCCAGCCAGGACTTCAGCATCGGTCGCAGCATCTCCTTGACTAGATCCTCCAGCGTCCGAGCATTGTTGCTCAGCACGGTGTTGGCCAGCGAGTTGAAGGCGGATTCGACCGCCCGCATCGTGGTTCCCGAGATGATCTGCTGCATCGGCGCCGTTTCGATTGCCGGCGGTTCTCGCTCTCGAACCGGTTCTCGCATGGGCTCCGGCGCCCGGGTGCGCGCTTCCGTGAACTCGACATCGTCCTGCGGCTCGACCTTGCGGAACGATGGCGTGGCCGCCGGCTCCGGCAGCGCCATGTCGTCAGTGAGCTCGAATACGTCGGCTTCGGGCTGCGGCGACGGCCGGATCTCGGCCTGCGGGCGTCGCCTCGTCGAGGCTGGCGAGCAGCGAGTCGATGTCGTCCTGACTGTTGCTGGCCGGTGCTGGTGCAGGCGGCGGTGATTTCGGCGCTGCCGCGGCGGGCTTCGCGGCCGGGGGCGCTGCGGGTGGCGGGCTCTTCATCGCGGGCTTGACTGCTGGCGGAGGCGGCTCGACCTTCGGCGGCGGCGTAGCGGCAGCAGGTTTCTCGGCCGCGGCCGGCTTCGCCTCGTCGTCGGCAATGATGCGACGGATCGACGCCAGAATCTCCTCCATCGAGGGCTCTTGGACCTTCGCAGGTTGCGTCATCTCCGACTCCACATCGAAACTTATTTTACATCAAGCCCGAGAGGATTCGCCGGTTCCGATGAAGCAGGCGGAGATTTTCATTGCTCCCGCCCGACTTGTCCCCAGATCAAGCCCGCCCGAGGCTTTGTGCAAGCTTCGTGTCGCCCAATGCAGCGTGATCACAGGTGGCGTCGCCCCTGCCATCACGCAACGCCGGCGCCGCGAATCGCCTTGCTGCCCGACAAAACGGTATGTCAGGCCAATTATCGATTGCAAGCAAACGCGCCAGTCTGTGGTCCTGATTAACTCAGAACCACAAACATGGCGCGACAAGCGATGTTGACGTGAAGGTGTTTAGCGGCCGTCTGGCGTGCGTACGCCGGCCCAGTTGTCGCGCACCTGCTGGTAATGCACGGTGGGATCATAGACGTTGGTCGAAAGGCCCATCACCTGCGGTGACAGCCGGCCAATCGCGCTCAGCACGTTGTAGGATGCAACGACGCGGTCGTGTTGCGCGGTGACGAGCGCATTGCGCGCATTGACCAGCGCCTGCTGCGCGTTGAGCACGTCGAGCGTGGTGCGCTGACCGGCCTTGGCCTCTTCGCGCACGCCGTTCAGCGCGATTTCGGACGCGGTCACCTGCGCCTGCGCCGACGCCACCTGCGACTTGCCGGCGACCAGCTGGCCCCATGCGGTGACGACGTTGGCGCGCGCCTGATCCCTGGTCTGTTCCAGGACCAGACGCTGCTGCGCCAGCGATTCCTTCGACTGCCGGATCAGCGAGTATTCAGTGCCGCCCTGATAGATCGGCACCGACACCTGAACCTGCGCCGCTGCATTGAAGCTGCGGTTCACCGACAATTGTTGCTGGTAGCCTTCGGTCACTGACGCCTGCAAGCCAACCGTCGGCAGCAGCGCGCCTTCGGCAACCTTGGTCTGCAGGAAGTTGACGTCGACGCCGTACATCGCGGACGTGACGTTCGGATTCTGGGTCAGGCTGAGTTCGACGGCGGCCGCAAGCGTCGCCGGCAGGAAGCGGTCGACCGGCGAGCCGGGCGCGAGATTCTGCGGCTCGTTGCCGATGATGCGGCGGAAGTTCGACCGCGTCGTCGTCAGGTTCGATTCCGCAGTGAGCTGCTGGGTCTTGCCAGCCGCGAGCTGTGCCTCGGATTGCGCCACGTCCGTCCGCGTCACCTCACCTACGTTGAAGCGATCCTGGGTCTGCTTCAGCGTCTGCTCCAGCACCCGCGTGTTGCTGCGCTGGACCTCGACGATCGCAGCGTCGCGCAGATAATCCATGTAGATGGTCGCGGCGCTCAGGATCACGGTCTGCTCGAGCACGCGCAGACCTTCGCGCGCCGACGACACCTGGCTCTCGGCAGCGCGCACCCGTTGCGGCGTCTGCGCGTTGAACAGTGACTGGTTCACCGTCAGGCCGGCGCTGGCCGGATTTTGGGTGCCGTGGATCGCGTCCTTGATGAGCGTCTGCTGCTGGTCGGTGTACTGATATCCGCCGTTCACGGTCAGCGCGGCGCGCGGGCGATAGCCTGACAGCGCCTGGGGAACGTTTTCGTCGGTCGCCCTGACCAGCGCGCGTTGCGCGTTCAGCTGGGGATTGTTCTGGTAGGACCGCACCAGCGCGGCCTCGATAGTGTCGGCGAGCGCGGGCACGGGGCCCATCTCCGCCAACAGAAGGACGGCAGTCGCAGCCGCGGTGATAGCTTTCACCCCTCGCATCCCCGGTAATCCAATCATTGTAGTCGCCGTCTCCACACGCAAGTCAGTCCGGCGGTCGCTTCAGATGAAGTGAGTCCCGCCTCACCTTAGTCCGCAGCTAAGGGCAACGGAACTACCCCGCAACGGAACGCGGTCGAAACTCTTCACGTGGGGCAAACGGGCCACACTTCTGATTCGGAATGGGATTTTATCAGCCAGTGCGCCGCGGTAGCGGTCAGAAGACGAACGCTGGAACCCGTTCCAATCCGGGCAGCACGGGGGCCGTGGCGTCGAACAGCTCGCGATGTCCGAAATCCCCGTGGGAATGAGTCACAAGGGTGGCGCGCGGCGGCGGCCTCAGGCCGAACACCCCGACCAGCCGGCCCCCCTCCTTGAGCTGGCCGAACAGCCCGGTCGGGATAATCTCGGTCGCACCGTTGAGAACGATGACGTCATATGGCGCGCCGGCGGCGTCACCGTCGGCAGCTGCTGCGGTCTTGACGGTCACATTCTGGATGCCGAGCTGGGCGAACGCTGCGGAGGCCTTTGCGGCCAGCGCCGGATCGCTTTCGGTTGCGCTGACCTCGGCGGCAAAGTGCGCCACGATGGCGGCGGCGTAGCCGGTCGCGCAGCCGACCACCAGGACGCGGTCGGTCGCCTTGATCTCGGCGGCTTGCAGTATCCTGGCGAGCAACGCCGGCGTAATCAGGCAGCGCCTGACCGCGCCGCCCTCGGTCACGTCGAGATCGAGGTCCAGATAAGCCAGCGCCTGCTTGCCGGCCGGCACGAACACCTCGCGCGGCACGGTCAGCATGGCTTCGAGAATACGATCGTCGGTCACGTCGCTCGGACGCACCTGACCATCCACCATGTACTGGCGCGCGGTCGAAAAACCGGTCATTGGCGGGACCCTGCAAGTCGCGGCATTGCCGCTGGAGAAGCTAGAACAGGGCCATCTTTTGGAACAAGCTCCGCCAAAACGCAACACGCCGTTGGCATGCAAAACGCGCTCCCAAAATGCGCGCCGATGCGCCCTATTCGATCGTGACGGCAAGCCGGCCGATCAGGCGGACTACTTCATCGAGATGCTCGGAATCATGCTCCTCGACGGCCCTCGCGAGCCGGCGGACACACTCATCGTCGCTGATGTCGGGAGTATCGCTCGGAACAAGCGTCGGCTGCGGCATCGACAGGTCGATCAGGTTAATGGCCATCAAAATCACCTCTCAAGACCCGGCAGGACGAAGTGTCGACGGTTATTGAGTCGATTTGACGACGTTTTTTGTCTGTCCGTAGCGGACCACAGGCTTGTGATGGGTGTTGAAGGGGTCTTGATGGGGCCAAAACTGGCTCCCCGGGCTGGATTCGAACCAGCGACCATTCGATTAACAGTCGAATGCTCTACCGCTGAGCTACCGAGGAATAGGCGAACAAAACGTTCGCGAGCGGGCAGCGTATAACAAAGCCTTTCGGCCTTGCAAAGAACCAAATGGGCCTCCGGCGAAACTTTAGCGGGGCACGGTAAACCTCTGCGGTGCAAGGCTTTGCCGGCGTTCCAGGGCGATGCAGGCCTGTCCCGGTTGTCCCGTTATCTGCGCCGCGGGCGCAAGGAAACACCGTCAAACACCGTCGGGTGCGGCCATTCCGCCGCGCCGCTGATTCTTCCGCGGGCACACCCCGCCCCCGACGTCATTCCACGATGGACGAGGTGGTCTTGGTGCCGGGGTCGTAGCGCAGCCTCAGGACGTTGAGCTTGCAGAGATTGACGTTCTTCCACAGCACCGATCCATTTTAGTTGGCCCAGTCGACCTTGCGAAGCGCCTCTCTGGAAAGCGCTCTATCGCGCGGCGATGGCGGCAATGAACAGCGCCGTCGCCGCAAGCGAAGCGATGGTCCGCAGGTGGTTCCAGAAGGTCCAATCGGTCAGGTAGCGCGCCCAGACCGGCACGGCCGCGGTGCTCGCGGGATCTGTGGCCGCAAGCTGATCGTTCAGCGGCACGTTGAAGACGACCGTGACGACGAACATCCCGACGACATAGAGGCCGCCGCCACAGATCATCGCAAGCGCGCCCGGCTCCTGCCATCGCAACCCGCCGAGCACGACCAGCACGGCGCAAGACAGCGTGGTGCCGAGAAAAACCGGCATGAACAGCGAGCGCACGATGTCGACATTGATCGCGTTCATCGCCGAGATGCCGGCGGCCTGGTCGATGCGGCCGAGCGCGCTCATGACGAACGCCGAGAACGCGAAATAGAGCCCGGCAAGCAGGCCGCAGCCAAGCGCGGAAAACCACAGCAAGCCCGAGGTCAGGATATTGCGCATCGCTCCACCCCCAAAAGCGAGAAGTACTCGCATTTGTAAAATGCGATAAACTCTCGTATTTGAGACGTCAACCCCGATTGCGGAGGAGACAGATGGCGAGACGAAAGGCCGCCCCCGCGGCAGTCGCAGGGGCCGCGCCCGGGGCGGAGGCCCCCCTACCCGGGCTGGCGCGGCTTGCTCCGACGCAGCGGCGCAGCCGCGAGCGGTTCGAGCGCATCCTCGCCTGCGCCACCGAGATCATGGCGGAGAAAGGCAGCGAGGCCTTCCGCATGAGCGACATCGTCGAACGCAGCGGCGTCGCATTCGGCTCGCTTTATCAATATTTCCCCGACAAGGCCGCGATCATCGGCACGCTGGCGGAACGGCATAACGCGGTCGGGCGCGATTGCGTCAGGCGCGATCTGGCCGCGGTCTCGTCCGCGCGCGACCTGCACCCGGCGCTATGCCGGATCGTCGATAGTTACTACGAGATGTTCATGCGCGAGCCTGTGATGCGCGACATCTGGCAGGCGACGCAGGCCGACCGCGCCCTGCAGAAGCTCGATGCGGACGACATGGCCGTGCTCTCCGGCCTGTTGTCCGACGCAGTCAGGCGGGTTGCGCCCACCATGCCGGCTGCCAGCCTCACCACCTTCTCGGGACTGACGATGACGCTGATCGCAGCCGCCGTGCGTCACGCGATCACGCTGCCGCCGCGGAAGGCGCGGCAGGTGCTGACACAGTTCAAGACCATGCTGCCGGGAGACCTCGCCGGGCTGGCATGACCGCGATCGTGCCGATGTCGGGAATTTCCCTTTCGCTGCGGCGATAGACAGCGAGCGTAGACGATCTACGCCGTTCGGGAGCGGCTCGCTGCACCGACGCCGTCCCGCTGGCGGACCATGCCGGCAAGAGCTGAGGATCGATGCGACATGGGATCGCCGACCATCCTGCGAAGCTTGCCTCCGCTGTCACGTCTCCCTAAAATTCCTGCGATATTTGACGGCTATGAATACTGCCGGGAAGTCCGGGAAGAGTTTTTCGCAAGATGTGATTTGTCTCACACGAGGAGCCGGCCGTGCCGACCTAGGTTCCCCACGGGGTCATCATCCATTTACCAAAGCGGGTGCCATCGTTCTTTTCATAAAATTCGAACGAATCGCTCAATCCGGACCGAACACAGTTTTGCGATCATGGTGCTCTCGAACCTCGGAGAGCGCGATGAGCGAAGTCGAATTTGATCTGCTGCTGGACGTCGTGCGTACGGCGATCGCGCCAATTGCTCAGGAGGATTTCGTGGCCCAACCGTCGCCCCGCATTCAGCCGCCGCCGCGCGCGGCGAATGACAACCAGGCGCCGTGGCCGCTGATTCCGTTTCCTGAAGGCTGGTACGCCGCAAGCTAATGCGGCTTCTCATTTGTCGGCTGCAAGCCATTGATGAGATGAGTGGAGGCCACGACCAGAATTGAACTGGTGTACACGGTTTTGCAGACCGTTGCGTAACCACTCCGCCACGTGGCCCCTTGCGGCGCACTTCATATACGCCCTCACTGCGATAGGCAACCAAGCCGGACAGCTAACGTCGGCGCTTCCGGAAGTCCCGCTTCTTCGGTTTTGGCGCCAATTCCGGCATTTCGGCCTGCACTTCGCGGAATCTCGCCAGCATCCGCTCGAAACTATCAGTTAACGTTGCCGCGATATCCGGCCGCTTTTCCAGCCCGGCCAGCAGGATCGCGGCCGCCTCGATGGTGGACAGGCCGTCGCGCCGCGGTTCCCGGCGCAGCTTGCCGTACAGCGAGGGCTGTTTCGGCCCGAGAATCACCCGCTGGCACTTCAGCATCCAGGCGTTGCGCCACCACAGCGCCTTTGCCTGGCTCCAGGTGCCGTCGAGCAGCACGATGCCCTCGATGTCGGAGAGGATCGCGCGCTGGTGCGGCTCCAACTGACCCTTGCGGTTGATCGCAACGATCTCGGCGTCGGTATCGAGATCCTCGACCTTGGCCGAGCCGAGATAGAGCACCGCCCAGCGCGACGGATCGGGCACCGGCCGGCCGAGCGCCTTGGCAAGGCTCGGCCAGGACAGTCCGATCCGCACCACCGCATTCTCAAAGTGCCGTGCGGTGAGCCGCGCCGTACCGAGCGCCCTGTCCTGCTCCTGCGGGTGCTGCAGGATCAGGAGCTGAATCCGGCTTTTGATCGGCGTGACGCTGTCGCAGATGCACAGCGGCATCGGCTTGCCGCAATGCGGACACTCCGGGATCTCGGTGGCAAGTTCGGTCTTTGCTTCGGTCGGTTCGGACATCGCTTCGCTATACGCGTGCGAAGCCGTTCAATCCAACCTATTCCGCTGGCGCGTGCACGCCTGACGGCGACGGGCGCCGGCGCAACCGGTCGATCAGGAGATAGATCACCGGCGTGGTGTAGAGCGTCAGGATCTGCGACACGAACAGGCCGCCGATGATGGTGATGCCGAGCGGCCGCCGCAGCTCGGTGCCCGGGCCGGTCGCGATCACCAGCGGAATGCCGGCGAACAGCGCGGCCATCGTCGTCATCAGGATCGGGCGGAAGCGCGCCCGGCAGGCCTCGAAGATCGCATCCCGGGACGACAGGCCCTGATGCCGCTCGGCCTCGAGCGCGAAGTCGACCATCATGATGCCGTTCTTCTTGACGATGCCGATCAACAGGATGATGCCGACAAAGGCGATCACGGTCAGCGGCGTGTTGGTGACCTGCAACGCCAGCAACGCGCCGAGCCCGGCCGACGGCAAGGTCGAGATGATCGTGATCGGATGCGCCAGGCTCTCATAGAGCACGCCGAGCACGATATACATCGCGACCAGCGCGCCGAGGATCAGCAGCGGCTGCCGCCCGCTGGTCTTGTTGAAGTCGCCGGCATTGCCGTCGAAGCTGCCGCGAATGCCCTCGGGCATGTGCAGCTCGTCGACCGCCTGCTGGATGTTCGTGGTCGCGACCTCCAGCGGCACGTCCGGCAGCAGGTTGAACGACACCGTGGTCGAGGGGAAGCCGCCGGAGTGATAGACGGCGAGCGCCGACAGTCCGCGCTGGTAGTGCACGAGCGCCGACAGCGGCACCTGCACGTCATTGGCGCCGGCGACATAGATGCGCTCGAGGTTCGACGGGTCGCTCTGGAATTTCGGATCGATCTCCAGCACCACCACGTACTGGTTGCGCTGAGTGTAGATGTACGAGATCTGCCGCTGCGAGAACGCGTTGTTGAGCGCATTGTCGATGTCCTGCACCCGGACGCCGAGGCTGGAGGCGATCTTGCGGTCGATCACGAGGTTGAGCTGCAAGCCGCCGGGGTCGCGGTCGGCGGAGACATCGGTGATGCCCTCCACCGTCTCCATGCGCTTGGCGACGAGCGGCGCCCATTTCTGCAACAGATCGAGATCGGTCGAGGCGAGCGTGTACTGGTAGTCGGAATCGCTCTGCCGGCCGCCGGTGCGGATATCCTGGGCGGCGAACATGAACAGGCGGATACCCGGCACCATGAACAGATTGCGGCGCAGCCGATCGATCACCTGCGCGGTCGACAGGCCTCCCCGCTCCTCCGGCGGCTTCAGGCTGATGAACATGGTGCCGCGATTGGAGGTGGCGCCGCCCGGGCCGCCGCCGGAGCCGACCGACGAGCCGATGCCAGCGACCGCGGGGTCCGCCATCACGATGTCGGCGAGCCGCTGCTGCAGACCGAGCATCGATTGGAACGAGATGTCGGCAGAAGCGCGGGTCGCCCCGATCACGAAGCCGCTGTCGTCGGTCGGGAAATAGGCCTTGGGCGTCTTGACGTACAGCACCACCGTCAGCGCGACGGTGGCGAAGAACACCACCAAGGTCAGGAAGGGATAGCCGAGCACGATGCGCAGGGTCAACGCATAGAACGCCACGACGCGCGACAGCGTGCCCTCGATGACACGATCGTACCAGGTGGCACGATCCGAGGTCGCCTCCTTGATGTAGTGCGCGCAGATCATCGGCGTGATCGTCACCGACACCAGGGTCGACACGATGATGGCAAACGTCAGGGTCAGCGAGAATTCGCGCAGCAGGCGGCCGACGATCCCGTCCATGAAGATCAGCGGCGTGAAGGCCGCGATCAGCGACAGCGAGATCGACAGCACCGTGAAGCCGATCTGCTTGGCGCCTTCAACCGCGGCCGGATATGGCGCCATGCCCTGCTCGAGATTGCGGTACATGTTTTCGATCATCACGATGGCGTCGTCGACCACGAAGCCGACGGAGATCGCGAGCGCCATCAGCGACAGATTGTCGATCGAGAAGCCGGCAAGCCACATCCCGGCGCAGGTGCCGGCCAGCGCCAGCGGCACCGAAACGCCGGCTGCGATCGTCGGTACGATCCTGCGCAGGAACACGAACACCACGACCATCACCAGCATGGCGGTCGCCAGCAGCGTGAACTGCATGTCCTGGACGCTGGCGCGGATCGTTCCGGTACGATCGACCAGGGTCGAGATCTCGACGCCGGCCGGGATCCACTGCTTCAGTTCCGGCAGCATCCTGCGAACGCCGTCGACGGTGTCGATGACGTTGGCGTCGCCCTGCTTGGTGATCTGGATCAGCACCGCGGGCTGCTTGTTGAACCAGGCGATCGAGCGCGAGTTGCGGACGGAATCCTCGACCTCGGCAACATCCGAGAGGCGGACGAAATTGCCGTTCGAGCTCTTGATGACGATATCGCGGAACTCGGCCGCGGTGCGCATCTGCTTGTTGATCGAAAGCGTCTCGCTCAGCCGGTCGCCATTGAAGATGCCGACCGGGCCCAGCGGATTGGCATTGATGATCGCAAGCCGGACGTCGTCGGTCGCGATCCCGGCATTCGCCAGCGACACCGGATTGAGCGCGATGCGCACCGCCGGCTGGTCGGCGCCGCTGACGGTGACCTCGCCGACACCTGGCACCTGCGAGATGCGCTGCGCCAGCACGGTGTCGGCGACGTCGTACATCGCGCTGGTCGAGATCGTCTTCGAGGTCAGCGCCAGCACGAACACGGGTGCCGCGGCCGGATTGGCCTTGCGGAACTTGGGTAGCGACGGCAGGTCGCTCGGCAGATCGGCGAGCGAGGCATTGATCGCGGCCTGCACGTCGCGCGCGGCGCGGTCGATATTGCGGCCGATCGAGAACTGCACCTGGATGCTGGTGGTGCCGAGCGAACTCGTCGAGGTGATCTGGTCGACCCCCGAAATGGTGCCGAGCTTGCGCTCCAGCGGCGCGGCGACGGTCGCAGCCATCACCGAGGGATCGGCGCCGGGCCGCGACGCCGACACCCGGATGGTCGGGAAGTCGACATTCGGAACCGACGACACCGGCAGGAATTCGTAGGCGACGATCCCGACCAGGAACAGCCCGATCGCCAGCAAGGTGGTGCCCACCGGCCGGCGGATGAAGGGCTCGGAGATCGAGATCACTGCATGCCCTCGGTGGCGCCTGCGATCGGCGGACCGCTGGGGCCGGGCTCAGGCACGGCCCGCTCGATCCGACGGTTGAGCCGGTCGAGCGCAAGATAGATCACCGGCGTGGTGTAGAGCGTCAGCAGCTGGCTCAGCAGCAGGCCGCCGATGATCGAAATACCGAGCGGGAAGCGCAGCTCGGCGCCGGTGCCGCTCTCGATCGCGAGCGGCAGCGCGCCGAACAGCGCCGCCAGCGTCGTCATCATGATCGGCCGGAACCGCAACAGGCAGGCCTGCACGATCGCATCATAGGACGACATGCCCTGATGCCGCTCGGCCTCCAGCGCGAAGTCGATCATCATGATCGCGTTCTTCTTGACGATGCCCATCAGCAGGATGATGCCGATCAGGCCGATCACCGAGAGGTCCTGCCCGCACAGCATCAACGCCAGGATCGCGCCGACGCCGGCCGAGGGCAGCGTCGACAGGATCGTGATCGGGTGGATGTAGCTCTCGTAGAGCACGCCGAGCACGATGTAGATCGTGATGATCGCCGCCAGGATCAACCAGGGCTGTCCGGCCAGCGAGCGCGCGAATTCGGCGGCGTCGCCGGAATAGATCCCGACGATGCTGCTGGGCATCCCGATCCGGGTCTCGATCGCCTTCACCGCCTCGACCGCGTCGCCAAGCGCCTCGCCCGGCGCCAGGTTGAAGCTCAGCGAAACCGACGGGAATTGCGCCTGGTGCGAGATCGCGAGCGGCGCCGTGGTGCGTACCAGCGTCGCCACCGCCGACAGCGGCACCTGCGCGCCGCCGGCGCCCGGCAGATAGAGCTTGTCGAGGATCGATGGGTCGCGCTGATACATCGGCAGCGCCTCGAGCACCACGCGGTACTGGTTGGCCTGGCCGTAAATGGTCGAGATCTGCCGCTGCGCGAAGGCGTCGTTCAGCGTGTCGGTGACGCCCTGCAGACTGACGCCGAGCTGGCCGGCGCGCTGGCGGTTGACGTCGAGCGCCGCGCGCAGGCCGCCATCCTGCGCTTCCGAGGAGACATCGCGGAAGATCGGGTCGCGCCGCATCTCGGCGACCAGCTTCTGCGACCATTGCGAGACCTCGGCGGCATCGGTCGCGGTCAGCGTGTACTGGTATTGCGAGCGGCTCGACTGGGTCGAGATCTGCACGTCCTGCACCGGCTGGAAGTAGACGGTCATGCCGGGGACCGTTGCGATCTTCTGCTTGAGTCGCTCGATCACCTTGACGACGCCGTCACGCCGCTGGTCGAGCGGCTTCAGCGTCATCACCAGGCGGCCGACATTGGTGGTCGGATTGACCGAGCCGGCGCCGATCACCGAGACCACGCCGACCACGTCGGGGTCGGCCTTGATGAGGTCGGAGACCTCGCTCTGGCGTCGCTGCATCTCGGCGAACGAAACGTCGCGGCCGGCCTCGGTCACCGCCGTGATCGATGACGTGTCCTGCAGCGGCAGGAAGCCCTTCGGCGCCAGCACATACATGATGAGCGTCAGCGCGATGGTCGCGAACGTCACCAGCAGCGTCGCGCGCTGGCGCTGCAGCACCCAGAGCAGCGTGCGATGATAGAATTCCACCATGCGGTCGATGAAGCGGCTGACCGCGGCAAGGCCCGGGACCGCCATCTCTTCGTGGATGTTCTTGAGCAGCCGCGAGCACATCATCGGCGTCAAGGTCAGCGAGACGATCGCCGAGGTCACGACCGCGATCGTCAGGGTCAGCGCGAATTCGCGGAACATGCGGCCGACCAGGCCGGACATGAACAACAGCGGGATGAACACCGCGATCAGCGACACCGTCAGCGAGATCACGGTGAAGCCGATTTCGCTGGCGCCCCTCAGCGAGGCCTCCATCACCGTCTCGCCGCCTTCCATATGGCGGACGATGTTCTCGATCATCACGATGGCGTCGTCGACCACGAAACCGGTTCCGATGGTCAGCGCCATCAGCGACAGATTGTCGAGGCTGAAGCCCGCGAAATACATGACGCCGAAGCTCGTGATCAGCGACAGCGGCAGCGCGACGCCGGCGATCAGGGTCGCGCGCAGCGACCGCAGGAACAACAGCACCACCAGTGTCACCAGCACGACGCTCAGAATCAGCGTGAACTGCACGTCGTGGACCGAAGCGCGGATCGTCACGGTGCGGTCGGAGACCACGGTCAGCTTGACGCCGGCCGGGACGGCCCGCTGCAATCGCGGGATTTCGCCGCGGATCTGCTTGACGACGTCGATGACGTTGGCGCCGGGCTGGCGCTGGATATCGATGATGACGGCCGGCGTGCCCTGGTACCAGCCGCCGGTGCGATCGTTCTCGAGCCCGTCGACGATCTGCGCGACATCGCCGATCGTCACCGGCGAGCCGTTGCGATAGGCGATGATGATCGGCCGGTAGGCGTCGGCGGCGGCGATCTGGTCGTTGGCGGCGATGGTATAGGACTGCTGGGCGCCGTCGAGCGAGCCCTTCGGCCCCGACACGTTGGCGCCGGCGATCGCGTTGCGCAGATCCTCCATCGCGATGCCATAGGCCGCAAGCCGCGCCAGATCGGCCTGCACGCGCACCGCGGGCTTCAATCCGCCAAGGATCGAGACCCGGCCGACGCCGGAGATCTGGCTCAGCCGCTGGCCGAGAATGGTATCGGCAAGATCGCTCATCGCCCGCAGCGAGATCGTGTCCGAGGTCAGCGCCAAGGTCATGACCGGCGCGTCCGCCGGATTCACCTTGGCGTAGACAGGCGGGTACGGCAGCGTCTTCGGCAGAATGCCGGCGGCGGCATTGATCGCGGCCTGGACGTCCTGGGTGGCGCCGTCGATATCGCGGTTGAGGTCGAACTGCAGCGATATCTGGCTGACGCCGAACGAGCTGGTCGAGTTCATCGACGACAGCGACGGAATCTGCCCGAGCTGCCGCTCCAGCGGCGCCGTGATCAGCGAGGCCACCACGTCGGGGCTCGCGCCCGGCAGTTGCGTCGTCACCTGTACGGTCGGGAAGTCGACCTGCGGCAGCGCCGAGACCGGTAAAGCCCAATAGCCCAGCGCGCCGCCGATCATCAGGGCGATGCCGAGCAGCGAGGTGGCGATCGGCCGGCGGATGAACGGTTCGGAGACGCTCATGGCTGCGTGCTCGCTGTTAGGTCGGACATTACGAGGTCAGGATGTCGGTCATGGCTGCGCCTTCGGCGCGCCGCCCGACTGTTCGCCCCCTGCCGCCGGCGCGGGTGCCGGTCCGGTCTGCCCCTTCTGATCGCCCTCGCTGTGGTCGCGTCGGCCGCGATGCTCGCCGTTCTTGCCCTGCCCGTCCTGCTTGGCGTCTTTGCTCTGGTCCTTGCCCTGGTCCTTGCTTGGGCCCTCGCCTTGCGCCCCGCGCTTGCCGTCGGGCGTGCGGCTGCGCTTGCGCGGCGCGAGATCGGCTGCCGGCGGCCCGTCGTCCTTGCCGACCACGACCTTGGAGCCATCGGCGAGATTGGCAAAGCCCGTCGTCACGACGCGGTCCGACGTGCTCAGGCCGCTGGCGATGACGGCTTCATGCTCGTTCTGCTGCGTGACCGTGACCGGCTTGGCGGTGACAGTGCTGTCCTCGCCGATGACGTAACTGAACGTGCCGGCGGGACCGCGCTGCACCGCCGAGGTCGGCACCACGATGGCCTGCGGCAAGGTTTCGACCTTGAGCCGCACATTGACGAACTGGCCAGGCCAGAGCTGGTAGCTGGCATTCGGCAATTCGGCCTTCAGCTTCAGCGTGCCGGTGGTCGGATCGACCTGGTTATCGATACCGGTCAGCTTGCCGGTATCGATCACGGTGACGCCGTCATTACCGAACACATCGACCGCAAGCTGGCCCTTCGCCGCCGCGGCGTTGACTCGCATGATCTGCTGCTGCGGCAGGCTAAACCACACCGCGATCGGTTGCAGCTGGGTCAGGATCACAAGCCCGGTGGTGTCGGAGGCGTGGATGATGTTGCCCTGGTCGACCTGGCGCAGGCCGGCGCGGCCGGAGATCGGCGCGACGATCTTGGTGTAGCTCAGGGTCGCGCCCGTATTGTCGATCGCGGCCTGGTCGGCCTTGATCAGCGCCTCCTGCTGCGCCACCAGCGCACGCTGCGTGTCGGCCTGCTGCTTGGAGCCGGCATTGCTGGCGGCCAGCTGCTCATAGCGGGTAAGGTCGAGCTTTTGATTGGTGAGCAGCGCGACGTCCTGCGCCTTCTTGGCGACGGCCTGGTCGTACTGCGCCTGATAGATCGCAGGATCGATCTCGCCCAGCACGTCGTCCTTCTTGACGTCCTGGCCCTCGACGAAGTTCACCTTGAGCAACTTGCCGTCGACCTGCGAGCGCACCGTGACGGTGTTGAGCGCCCTTACCGAGCCGACGCCGTCGAGATAGACCGCCACGTCCTGCACACGCGGCGTGGCCGCGAGCACCGGCACCGGCAGATCGGGCCGCGCGCCCGCGCCGCGCCCGCCGCCTCCATTTTGCTTGGGCTGGAAAGCAAGCCAGCCGAGATAGCCGAGCCCGCCGAGGATCACGAGCGTGATGAGCAGCGATACCATGCGCCCAAGCAGGCGCGAAACCAGGCTCCGCTTGCGTGGGGCTGAGCTTTTCTCGTCGTCCCTCGAGTCGGGCTTAAAGAGCATCGACCGGTCTTTCCATCTTCGGTTCCCAGCCGCCCCCCAAGGCCTGATACAGGCTCACAATCGCCAATAGCCGGGCCAGCTGGGCCTGGGAATAAGCGTCTTCCGCCTGGAACAGGGTCAGCTGCGTGTTTAGCACAGTTACGATGTCGGCGGTGCCGGCCTTGAGCTGCTGCTCGGCGAGATCGAAGGCGCGCCGCGACGACGACAGCACGTCGCGCTGCAGCTGCAGCCGCCGCGTGGTCTCGCGGATCGCGACCAGCGCGTTGTCGACATCGGTGAACGACTGCACGACCGTCTTGCGATAGGTCTGCAGCAACTCATCCTGCCGCGCCTTTGCGTTCTCGAAATTGCCGAGGATCCGGCCGCCGTCGAAGATCGGCTGGGTCATGCCGCCGACCAGATTGAAGAAGGCCGCATGCGGCTGGAACAGCGAGACCAGCGCCTGGCTCTGGTAGCCACCCGTCCCGGTCAGCTGGATGCTCGGGAAGAACTGCGCCCGCGCACTGCCGACATTGGCGGTGGCGGATGCGAGCTGCGCCTCCTGCCTGCGGATATCGGGACGTTGGGTCAGCAATTCGGACGGCAGGCCCGGCGTGACGCGCGGGATCGCGACCGAATTGAGCGAGCCGCCGGCGACGCGTACGCTCTCCGGCGGCCGCGACACCAGCACCGCGAGCGCGTTGATGCTCTGGTCAAGCGTCTGCCGCAGCGGCGGCACCAGCGCGCGCTGGTTGGCCAGCACGCTCTCCTGCTGCGCCACATCGAGATCGGAGCCGGTGCCGGCCTTGAAGCGGTCCCGGATCGCGTTGAGGATGCGCTCGGCGCTGGCGATGTTGCGCTGTGCGGTTCGCAGCCGGTCCTGGGTGGCAAGCACCGTGAAATAGGCGTTGGCGACGCTGGCGAGCGTGGTCAGTGCCACCACCTCGCGGTCGAACCGGTTGGCGACGGCAGTCTCCTCCGCCGCCTGCGCGGCGTCGCGATTCTGGCCCCAGAAGTCGAGCTGGTAGCTCGCGCTCAGCGAGGCGCTGTAGTTCACCACTTCGCGCCCGCCATTGGTGAGGCCGCTGGCGCTGGAGCCGGAGGTGCGTGAGTAGGTTTCAGACCCGTTGAGATTGAGGGTCGGGAGCAGCGCCGCGCCGGCCTGCCGCGCCAACGCGTCGGCCTGGCGGAAGCGCGCCACAGCCGCGGCGATGTCGAGGTTGACGGTCTGCGCCTCCTCCATCAACTGCGTCAGCTCCTTGGAGCGGAAGCCCCGCCACCAGTCGAGCGTCGGAAGCGCGTCGCCCGATCGGCCAAGCCGCGCGGCCTTGTAGCCCTGCGGCACGTCGAGCGCGGGATCGGGGATGTCCTGGGTCAGAATGCAGCCGGCTGAACCCGCGACCAGGCCGAGCGCGACAAGCGATCGTCCCGCGAGCCGTCGCATGCGGACGGCGAGGCCGAACCGGCCTCCAGGCGCCATCACGGACGCGGGCTGGGTCACACCCATTCTCCGCCAAAGCCAGACTTCGCCCGTGGCGCACGAATGACGCAGTCAGCAATGGTCTGGGTGACGTGCACGTAATGCTTCCAATGGAACCTGGCTGTCCCATCCTACCCTTGGGACGATAGGGCGGACAGTCCTGTCACGATTGTGCGACGTCGCATCCACTGTGATTCGCCACCACCCGGACAGACGAGTTTTCCCCATTTTTGCAGCGTTTCCTCGCACCGGAAGCAGTATCCGGGCGTTCTAATTCTAACAAAGATTTCATGGGGATTTCTCGGCCCTGTTGCTTCGAATCCGCAGCTTGCCGTCCCCAACGCGCCGGAATGATCCAGCCGCCGCGATCTGTCGTTACCCCATTGAGAGCTGCGCCCCGCGACAGTGGCGTTCAACCTTCGGGCCCCGACATGACCTACCTCTATGCCTACCTGTCGACACTCATCGTCTTTTTGCTCTGCGACATGGCCTGGCTTGGAACGATGGCGAGCCGATTGTACCGCCCGACGCTCGGCGACATCTTGTCGACGGAGGTCAACCTGCCTCCGGCAATCGCCTTCTATCTGATCTACCCGATCGGGCTCGTGGTGTTCGCGGTGCTCCCGGCGATAAGGTCTGAAAGTCTGGCTCAGGCGGCGCTCAGCGGCGCGCTGTTCGGCTTTTTCAGTTACATGACGTACGATTTGACCAACCAGGCGACTGTGCGGAACTGGACCTTCCAGCTCACTCTGCTCGATCTGACCTGGGGAACACTACTCGGCACCATGTCCGCCACGGCTGCTTGCCTCATTACGGCAAGGCTAGCCGCCTGAAGTCAGCTTCGGAAATGGAAAGAACGGCCGGGTCCGCGCCTGCACGTCGCGAAATTGCTGGCCGCGCGAGCGCAGCATGTGCTGTTCGAGCGGTGGCACGCCGGACACATAGACCAGAACCCAATACATGCAGGCCGGTGCAAGCAACGTGATCCAGCCGACGGGATACGAGGCATCGATCGCGATCAGCGGATAGGCCAGCCAACACAGCCACTCGAAGAAATAGTTCGGATGGCGCGACCACTTCCATAATCCGGCCTCGCAAATCCGATGTCGATTGGCGGGATCGGAGCGGAATTTGCTGAGCTGCGCGTCGGATAATGCCTCCCCGATCAAGCCAGTCAGCAGCAGCACCGCGCCGAACAAATCCGCAAACCCAAGTACGGCTCGCGGGTTATGCGCCGCGATTGCAACGGAGATCGTGAGGATGAGCCCAACTGCCGCCTGGGCCTGGACCTGCAGGAACATCCGCCTGTCGGCCGAGTCGCCCCATTGATCGATCAGGTCGCGATAACGCGGGTCGTCGCCGGCTTTCCAGGTCCGCGACAGAAGATGGCTTCCGAGCCGCAGCGACCAGATCGCGACCAGCAGCGCGACCATGATCTGCCGCGCGGTCGGTACGCCACCTCCTGAGGCCGGAACAAGGCTGGTCACGCAAGCGACCAAGCCGGTGCCAAATGTCCAGCAGACATCGATCCATCCGGTGGCCCCGGTCCGTCGTTGGATCTGCCAGGCGGCCGCCATGACCGCGGACAGCGCAAGGGCCATGATGGCGATCAGCTTGAGCAGGCTCACCGAGCATCTCCCACGAGCGACCGTCACATGCGGATCAACGGCTGCAATAGACGGCCGATCATCCCGTTGAGCTTCAAATCTCCCTGCATTGCGACCAGGCAGATGCAGTCCTCTGTCGAACTGATCCTGACGTCGTGATCCACCGCGCCGTCGCCAAAGTCGAAATCTCCGGGCCCGAAATGGCCGCCGGCATGGACGAAGCTTCCTGACAGCACGCAGGTCATTTCAAAGCCGGTGTGCGTGTGTTCGATCATCCGCGTTCCCGGGCTGGATTTCAGGAGAAAGACGCGCGTCGCGCTCGGCTCGGGCAGCCGGATCGGCCGCAAATGCACCTTTGGTGCGATCCATCTCCACGAACTATCGGGATAGCTGTCCAAAAAGTTCGGCAAACCCGGTACGTCGCGGAATGCCCGCCCCCGGCGCCGCTCCGGCGCGGATGTCCGCGAGGTCTCGTCCAGCCTGCGGGCCACTGCCGCGAGCGCTCCGTCCGACATCGCGGTCGGCGGCAATCCAGTCAGCATCGCGCCGCCGACATGCTCCATCTCGCGTACCACTGCACGGCACTTCGCACAGCCGACCAGATGGGTGGCAACTGCAATATGCTGACCGAGGTCGACCGTGCCGGCTGCGAACATCGCCAACAACTCGTCCGGGGGGTGATGATGGACGGTCATGAGAAGTCATCCAGCAAGCTGCGCAGCCGGACCATTGCCAGCCGCAAGCGTGATTTGACGGTGCCGAGCGGGATATCGAGCGCCCTCGCGATCTCCGCGTGGGCTGTTTCGTGAAAGAAAGATAGTTCGATCACCCGCATCTGCTCGTCCGGCAGCGCAGACAGCGCATCGCGAACCCGCGTCTCGATTTCAGATGCCGCCACCCCGGCGTCGGGCAGTGGTCCCTCATCTTGCTGAAACTCGAGTTCCGTCTGGGACGTATCGATCGTCGGGGTTCGTTTCTGACGACGGAGCGCGTCGATGCGGAGATTTCGCGCGATCGTAAATATCCAGGCTGCGGCACCAGCGCTGCTGGGATCGAACAGGCTGGCCTTCGACCACACTGCGAACAAGGCCTCCTGCGCCAGTTCGTCGGCAAGCTGCTCGCTCGCACCGGAGCGCTTCATGAACGTCTTGATGCGCGGCGCAAAATGCCGAAACAACGCCGCGAAGGCCTCGCGGTCTCTGCGAACAGCAACGGCTTTGATCAGCCGGGCCCATTTGGCGGCATCCGACGTCCCATTTTCGGGAGTTTCACTCAGCATGCCGCGCGGGCACTCCCAATTACTGACAGCTCTGCGACCGCAATACCGGATCGCGTCGGGCCTGACCAGACCGATGATCCCGGAGACATGTCGAGCGGCGGCTGCATTCATGCAACGGAAACGCCATCCGGCCGCGGTTGGATCACTGCCGGTGATCCAACCCGCAATATCCGTCGTTTCCGTCCATGACGCCGCCCGCGCAATCGGCCGGCGCATTGTGTGCCGCTGAGGGATTGTAGTTGAGCAGCGACGGCCGATTGAACATAGCCGTGATCGGGACCGGCATTTCCGGCCTCTCGGCTGCCTGGCTGCTCAGCCAGCGCCACGATGTGACTGTTTACGAGAAGTCCGATCGGATCGGCGGGCATTCCAACACCGTGATAGCGTCCATCGGGCGCGAACGCGTTGCCGTGGATACCGGCTTCATCGTGTTCAACCGGAACACCTACCCTAATCTCGCTGCGCTGTTCCGGCATCTCGACGTCCCTACACAAGCATCGGAGATGTCGCTGTCGGTCTCGCTCGACCGCGGCAATCTCGAATATTCCGGGACCGGCCTCTCGGGTCTGCTGGCGCAGCCCGGCAACCTCCTGCGCCCGCGCTTCTGGTCGATGCTGCGCGACCTCGTCCGGTTCTATAATCGCGCGACACGCGACGCGGCACGGCTGAGCGACGAGACGATCAGCCTCGGCGACTATCTCGTGCAAGGTGGTTATGGCTCAGCGTTCCGCGACGACCACCTGCTACCGATGGCAAGCGCCATCTGGTCGGCGCCTCCGGATGAAATTCTCGCCTTTCCCGCGGCCACGTTCATTCGCTTCCATCACAATCACGGGCTGCTCCAATTGACGAGGCGGCCGCCATGGGAAACCGTGATCGGCGGCAGCCAGGTCTATGTGCAGCGGCTGGTCCAGCCTTTCGCGGACCGGATCAGGCTCGACTGCGGCGTGGTCGGGATACGCCGATCGCCCGGCCGCGTCCTGGTCATGGATGTTCATGGCGAAACGCAGCCGTACGATCACGTCGTGCTGGCAACACACGCAAATCAGGCATTGTCGACGATCGATGACCCGACGCCCGATGAGGCCGAACTGCTCGGCGCGTTCCGCTATACCCGCAACCTAACCGTACTCCACTCCGATCCCAGATTCATGCCCCGACGCAGACCGGCCTGGTCGAGCTGGAATTATGTCGGATCGCGCGACAACGTCGCCGCGCCGGTCGGCGTCACCTATTGGATGAACCGGCTCCAGAACTATTCCCCAGCATTTGCCGCTCTTCGTCACGCTCAATCCGGCGCATCCGCCACACAGCGACACGCTGCATCACACGGAGGTCTACGAGCACCCGATCTTCGATGCCGCCGCAATCGCCGCACAGCGCCGGCTCTGGTCGCTGCAAGGTCAGAAAAACACCTGGTTCTGCGGCGCGCATTTTGGTGCCGGCTTCCACGAAGACGGGCTGCAATCAGGGCTTGCGGTCGCCGAACAGCTAGGAGGCGTGCGGCGGCCGTGGACCGTGTCCGACGAATCCGGACGCATAGCGCTCACCGCGGGCGCCAGGTCGTTGCCCGAACCGGAGCTGCAACCATGATGCTCCGCTCCTGCCTCTATCGCGGCAGCGTGATGCATCGGCGGCTGCGGCCTACCACGCATCGCTTCCGCTATCGTACGTTCTGGTTGCTGCTCGATCTCGACGAGATACCCCTGCTCGCCTCCCGTTTGCGGCTGTTCTCCCGCAACAGATTCAACCTGCTTTGCACTTCACGATGCCGATCACGGCGACGGTAGCGCGACGCCACTGCGCCTGCAGGCCGAACGTTGCCTGATGCAGGCAGGGATCGATATCGCCGGAGGGCCGATCCGGCTCTTCTGCATGCCTCGAACCCTCGGCTACAGCTTCAATCCGCTCAGCATCTATTTCTGCCACCGACATGACGGCCAGCTCGCCGCGATCATCTATCAGGTTCACAACACGTTCGGCGAACGCCACGCCTATGTGGCGTCGGTCGCGGCCGGTGCCGGCACCATTCGGCATGACTGCGGCAAGGCCTTCTATGTGTCTCCCTTCATGGACATGGACGTG
Organism: Bradyrhizobium sp. JR3.5; assembly: GCF_054057015.1. Taxonomy (NCBI): domain Bacteria; kingdom Pseudomonadati; phylum Pseudomonadota; class Alphaproteobacteria; order Hyphomicrobiales; family Nitrobacteraceae; genus Bradyrhizobium; species Bradyrhizobium sp. JR3.5. The sequence continues at coordinate 1,952,435 of NZ_JBSRYV010000001.1, read as the reverse complement.
TCCTATCACTTCCGGCTGAATCAGCCGGGCGAACATTTTGCGCTCGGTATCAGCGCAAGCGAGAGCGGAGAAACAGTGCTCGGCGCGTGCCTGACGGCGTCACGCCACGAACTCAGCGATCTAGCGCTGTTGCACAACTTCATTGCGGTTCCCCTGGTTACGGTCAAGGTGATCCTGGCGATTCATTGGGAAGCGTTGCGGCTTTGGTCGAAGGGCTTGCGGTTGCGCAGGCGCCCGCAACGCTCCCCGCACGGGATCACGTCCGTGCCCCCTTCACCCCAGCAGCGGATTGACTCGCATGCACTCTGACCACCCGCAGACCGTCCCCGGCCCGCAGCCCGTCGAATGGCCGCCAATGCTGCGCGCGACTGTCGGGAGTTTGCTGCGGCGAATGTTGCGCCGTATCGATTGCGGCGAAATCCTGCTCCAGACGCCAAGTGGGCGCGGCATTGTGATCTCCGGCATGCGGTGCGAGCAGCAGGCACATGTCAGGATTCATGATTGGAAATGCCTGCTGCGGCTGCTCATCGGCGGTGATCTGGGTTTTGCCGAAGGCTTCCTTGCCGGTGAATGGTCGACGCCCGACGTCTACTCGTTCCTGAGCGCGGCTGCGCCGCGTTCGGCCCGCGCCCCCTCGTTCGAGCGTCTGAGGCCGCCGCAGCCTCTCAACTGGCTTCGTCATGCCCTGCTCAATCGCAATACCAGGCGTGGCAGCCGGCGCAACATTCGCGCCCATTACGATCTCGGCAATGATTTCTACCGCCTCTGGCTCGACCCGAGCATGACCTATTCATCGGCGATCTACACCTCGCCACACCAGACGCTCGCGCAAGCCCAACAGAGCAAGCTCGATCGGGTCACCGAACTGCTCGATCTCAACGGCGGCGAGAGGGTTCTCGAGATCGGTTGCGGCTGGGGCGCGTTGGCACGGCATCTTGTCGAACGGGGCGCCCATCACGTCACCGGCCTGACACTGTCGACTGAACAGCTTGGCTACGCTTGTGAGCAACTCGCCGAGCGGGATCTCGCCGACAGAACAACTCTACGCCTGGAGGACTATCGCGATACCAACGGTACGTTTGATCGTGTCGTCTCGATCGAGATGCTGGAGGCGGTCGGCGAGGCGTACTGGCCGCTGTTTTTCGACAATCTGCGGCAACGGCTCGATAAAAAAATCGGCGGCATCGCGTTGCTGCAGGTGATCACGATCGACGAACGTCGCTTCGAGAGCTATCGCAGGCGGCCGGAATTCATCCAGCGATACGTTTTTCCGGGCGGAATGTTGCCGACCGTCGAGATCATCGAACAACTTGTCGACAATTCCGGACTTCGGCTGGTTTCCACTGAGTTCTTCGCTGCCAGCTATGCGCGCACCCTGGCCGATTGGCGCGATCGGTTCCGTGACGCCTGGCCATCGATCGAAGCCCTCGGCTTCGATGTCCGCTTCAAGCGGATGTGGGAGTATTATCTGGCCTATTGCAGGCTCGGCTTTGAAATCGGCGCACTCAATGTGGGGCTGTACAAGATCGAACGACCATCTTGAACTCACCGTGTCGTCCGAATCTGACGCGGTGCGCCGATTGGCAGCAAGATTTGGCCAAATCGCAGCGGATTTTCAAAACGATCTTTCCAGCGTGTCATCCCCCGAACGGCCGACTGGTTAACGCAGACCGCCGCGCGAAATTCGCCGCACTGCAAAAGCCTTCCCCTTTTGTCATCTGCGCACTAGTTTCCGGCCAGAGCAAAACACCGACCGGCAAAAGATTACCCCGACATGGCATTCAACAAAGACGTCATTGAAGCGATCGGCAACACCCCCCTCATCAAGCTGAAACGCGCATCCGAACTGACCGGCTGCACCATTCTCGGCAAGGCCGAATTCATGAATCCCGGCCAGTCGGTGAAGGATCGCGCCGGCAAGGGGATGATCCTGGAGGCCGAAAAGCGCGGCGATCTGAAGCCCGGCGGGCTCGTGGTCGAATCGACCGCGGGCAATACCGGCATCGGACTTGCGGTCGTAGCCAGTGCGCGGGGCTACCGCACCCTGATCGTCATTCCGGAGACGCAGAGCCAGGAAAAGAAGGACATGCTGCGCCTGTGCGGGGCCGAGCTCGTCGAGGCGCCGGCGCTGCCCTACTCCAATCCGAACAACTATCAGCATCTCGGCAGGCGTCTCGCCGAGCAGCTGCGCAAGACCGAGCCGAACGGCGTGCTGTTCGCCGACCAGTGGAACAACCTCGACAATCCCAAGGCGCACTACGACTCGACCGGACCGGAGATCTGGCAGCAGACCAACGGCAAGGTCGATGGCTTCATCTGCTCGGTCGGCACCGGCGGCACGCTCGCCGGCATCAGCCGATATTTGAAGGAAAGGAACAAGGACATCGTCACCGCCTGTGCCGATCCGCACGGTTTCGCGATGTACGAGCTGTTCAAGAACGGCCAGGTCAAATCGACGCCGGGTGACTCGATCACCGAAGGCATCGGCCTCGGACGCAAGACGCCGGTGATCGAGACAGCGAACGTCGACGATGCGTTCCTGGTCTCCGACGAGGAAGCCGTGACCATCATCTACGAGCTGCTGGAGCACGAAGGCCTGTGCCTCGGCGGCTCGACCGGCGTCAACATCGCGGGTGCGATCCAACTCGCCAAGCAGCTCGGCCCCGGCAAGACCATCGTCACCATTCTCTGCGACTCCGGCAACCGCTATCAGTCCAAGCTGTTCAACCCGGCCTTCATGCGTTCGAAGAACCTGCCGGTCCCGGAATGGCTGGAAAAGCGCAGCAAGATCGAGCTGCCGTTCGTTTGACGAACGACGTCCCGCAGACGTCATTGCGAGGAGCTATTGCGACGAAGCAATCCATGCTTCCGATGCGGATGATTGGATTGCTTCGCCCGCTCGCAATGACAGCGTAAATCACCGCAATATCTGGCTCAGGAACAGCTTCGACCGCGCGTGTTGCGGGTTGGCGAAGAATTCCTGCGGCGTGTTCGACTCGATGATCTGACCGGCGTCCATGAACACGACACGGTTGGCGACTTCGCGGGCAAAGCCCATTTCGTGGGTTACGACCAGCATGGTCATGCCCTCCCTGGCGAGATCGACCATGGTGTCGAGCACCTCCTTGACCATTTCCGGGTCGAGCGCCGAAGTCGGCTCGTCGAACAGCATCACCTTCGGGTTCATGGTCAGCGCGCGGGCGATCGCGACGCGCTGCTGCTGACCGCCCGACATCTGGCCGGGAAACTTGTTGGCCTGATGCGGGATCTTGACCCGCTCGAGGAACTTCATCGCGGCCGCCTCGGCATCCTTCTTCGGGATGTTGCGCACCCAGATCGGCGCCAGCGTGCAATTGTCGAGCACGGTGAGATGCGGGAACAGGTTGAAGCTCTGAAACACCATGCCGACCTCGCGCCGCACCTCGTCGACCCGGCGCAGGTTCGGGCCGAGCTCGATGCCGTCGACCACGATCTCGCCTTCCTGGAATTCCTCCAGCGCGTTGATGCAGCGGATCAGGGTCGACTTGCCCGAGCCGGACGGGCCGCAGATCACGATACGCTCGCCCTTGCCGACCTCAAGGTTGATGTCGCGCAACACGTGGAAGTCGCCGTACCATTTGTTGAGCGTGGAGATGTTGACGATCGGGGTTGTGGACATGGTGACCTTGTTCAGTGGCGGCGGTGAGCGTTGAGCCGATGTTCGACGAACAGCGAGTAGCGCGACATTCCGAAGCAGAACACGAAATAGATCATTCCCGCAAAGGCGAAGCCGGTAAAGGCCGTCGTCGGCGTCGACCAGTTCGGGTCGGAGAACGATGCCCGCAGGGAACCCAATAGATCGAACAGCGCCACGATCGACACCAGCGAGGTATCCTTGAACAGCGAGATGAAGCTGTTGACGATGCCGGGAATGACGTAGCGCAGCGCCTGCGGCAGCACGATCAGCGACGTCGTCTTCCACCAGGACAGGCCGAGCGCCGATGCGGCCTCCGCCTGCCCGCGCGCCACCGCGGCTAACCCGCCCCTGATCACCTCGGCCATATAGGCGCCGGTAAAGATCGCCACGCCGATCAGGGCACGCAACAGGCCGTCGACGGCGAAATTGCCCGGCACGAACAGCGGCAGCATGTAGGTCGCGAAGAACAGCACCGTGATCAGCGGCACGCCGCGCCAGAATTCGATGAAGGCGATCGAGAAGATCCGGATCAGCGGGATGCTGGAGCGACGGCCGAGCGCAAGCGCAATCCCGATCGGCATCGAGGCAACGATGCCGGTGATCGCGATCACCAGCGTCACCAGGAGCCCGCCCCACAGTCGCGTGTCGACGATGGGAAAGCCGCCGCGATCGAGCCCCATCAGCTTGATGCCAACGCCTATCCCGGCAAACGTCAGCAGGCTGCCGATCAGCGCTCTGCGGCCGGTCCGCATGCCGCCTCCGAGCACAAACAGCACGGCGGAGACGACCACGGCAGTGACCAGGAAATCGCCCCAGACCGGCAGCGACGAGAGCTGCAACTGGTCGCGCAGCCAGGTCAGCGGAAAGATCAGCCAATGGATCAGAAAGCCGACCAGGACAAGCACCTTGCCCAGTGCCCACGGCAGCGGGGCGATCGCCGAGCTCTTGCTGAGATTGACCAGCAGATCGCCGGCGCCGCCAACGCTCTGCTCGAACAGCTGCAATACGCCGGCGGTCCAGCTCACGCCGAAGCCCGCGATGCCGCCGCCATGCAGCAGGAAGAACGCCACCACCGGAAATGCGAAGAAAAACAGGCCGGAGTTGATGCCCTTGGCCGGCAGGCGCGGCATTAGCAGCGGCAGCAACAACGCGGCGCCGAGCCCATAGGTCAGATTGACCCGCCAGCGCTGCGCTTCCGGATAGAAGCCATAGATCAGCTGCGTCAGCTTGGCCTCAATATAGGGCCAGCAGGCACCGACCTCGTGCCCCGCCTTTTCGGCGAGGCAAGCGGTGCGATCCTTGCCGGCCCAGACCGCGTCGACCAGCAGGAACTTGATCGTCGGGACAACGATGTACCAGGCCAGCAATAGCCCGAGGATCGTGAGCAGGATGTTGCCCGGCGAATTCAGCAGCCGCGTTCGTACTAAGCCGATGAAGCCGGTGGTGTTGGCCGGCGCCGCACGCTCGGCGACCAGATCCTGCCGGACAAAGGACGGGGCGGACAGATCGGTCATGCCGCCATGCTCCGGTTGATGCGCCAGCCATAGACGCTCATCAGCGCGCTCGTCGCGAGCGAGAGCAGCAGGTAGACGCCCATCGTCATGGCGATGATCTCGATCGCCTGCCCGGTCTGGCTAACCGCGGTGCCGGCAAACACCGAGACAAGGTCCGGATAGCCGATCGCCACCGCCAGCGACGAATTCTTGGTGAGATTGAGGTACTGGCTGGTCAGCGGCGGCACGATGACCCGCATCGCCTGCGGCACCACGATCAGGCGCAGCGTCGCGGCGCGGCTGAGGCCGAGCGACGAGCCTGCCTCCATCTGTCCCTTGTGGACCGACATAACGCCGGCGCGGACGATCTCGGCGATGAAGGCCGCCGTATAGGTCGACAACGCGACCGTCAGCGCGACGAATTCGGGGATGACCCGCGCGCCGCCGGCGAAGTTGAAGCCTTTCAGCTGCGGCAGCTCGAATTTCAACGGCCAGCCGAAGATCAGCATGGAGACCAGCGGCAGACCTATCAGGCAACCCAGCACATAGGGCCAGATCCGGATCATCTGCCCGCGCTGGAACAGGGCGCGCCGCGCGTGGTGCCGCAAGCCCAGCGCCACGACGATGCCGACCGCGAGCGCGGCCAGGAACGGATAGAGGCCGGGCTCACTGACCGGCAGCGGCACGATCAGGCCGCGATTGTTGAGGAAGAACGTACCGAGGATCGAGATGCTCTGCCGCGGGGCCGGCAGCGCCGCGAGCACAGCGAGGTACCAGAACAGGATCTGGAACAGGACCGGCAAGTTCCTGACGATCTCGACGTAGATGCCGCCGATCCGCGACAGCAGCCAGTTCGGCGACAACCGGCACAGCGCCACGACGAAGCCGATCACGGTGGCAAAGACAATGCCGATCACCGAGACCAGGATCGTGTTCAACAAGCCGACGAAGAACACCCGCCAGTAGGTGTCGGAGTTGTTGTAGGCGATCAGGCTCTGATTGACGTCAAAGCCTGCATTGTAATTGAGGAAGCCGAAGCCCGACGCAATGTGCTGGGTCTCCAGGTTCGTCCGCGCATTCGCCACGATCTCGTAGGCGATCCAGGCCAGGACCGCGGCGAAGGCAATCTGGGCGACTAATCCGTTCCAGCCGGTCTTGCCGCCAAGCGCACGCTTCAGCCTGAGGGTAAATTGCAGCGGTGGTTTGCGGGGCGCGATGCTCATCGCGGCAGCCGTTGGCCGGACCGATCAGCGGATCGGCGGCGCGTACTGGATCCCGCCCTTGTTCCAGAGATTGTTGACGCCACGGGCGATGCCGAGCGGCGAGCCGGTGCCGACATTGCGCTCGAAGGTCTCGCCGTAATTGCCGACCGCCTTGACGATGCGCACCACCCAGTCCTTGGTCAGGCCGAGCTGCTCACCCAGATTGCCGTCGGTCCCGAGCACCCGCTTCATTTCCGGCTTGTCCGATTTGAGCATCGTGTCGACATTCTTCTGGGTGATGCCGAGCTCCTCGGCATTGATCATCGCAAACAGCGTCCACTTCACGATGTCGAACCACTGGTCGTCGCCGTGGCGCACCATCGGCCCCAGCGGCTCCTTGGAAATGATTTCGGGGAGCACGATGTGATCGGCCGGGTTCGCGAGCTTCAGACGGCTGGCATAGAGCCCGGAGGCGTCGTCAGTGAAGACGTCGCAGCGTCCGGACTCATAGGCTTTGACAGCTTCGTCGATGCTGCCGAATGCGATCACCTCGTACTTCATGTTGTTGCCCTTGAAGAAGTCGGCGAGGTTCTGCTCCGTCGTGGTGCCGGTCTGCACGCAGACCGAAGCGCTGTTCAGTTCGAGCGCCGAATTGACCTTGAGCGACTTCTTCACCATGAAGCCCTGCCCGTCATAATAGGTCACGCCGGTGAAATTGGCGCCGAGCGAGGTGTCGCGCGACACCGTCCAGGTGGTGTTGCGCGACAGCACGTCGATCTCGCCGGATTGCAGCGCGGTAAAGCGATCCTTGGCCGACAGCGGCACGAACTTGACCTTGGTCGGGTCGTCGAGCACCACGGCGGCAATGGCCCGGCACACGTCGACGTCGATCCCGGTCCAGTTCCCCTTGTCGTCCGGTGATGAAAAGCCAGGCAGGCCCTGGCTGACGCCGCAGGACAGCTGGCCCCGGTCCTTGACCGTCTTGAGGGTTTGCGCCGAGGCGGACTGGACCGACAAAGCAGCGGCAGCGGCAAGGAGGACAGCCAGGGATACGCGTTTCATGGGTAGGCCTTTCAGGGTCGTCCGTTGGACGTTTTGCTTTGTGATCGCCTCGCGTTCACGGGCCATCCCAATGATCCCTTGCAGCAAAAGATGCTGATCTGACAGTCAGTTTGACGTGTAAACCGGCCAGGCAACGGATCGTAGGTCGCGGCAGGCCCCTCAACGTGCGGCGACTGGTAGTTGCGGCGCATCACATAGCGACTGACGAGCCGGGTCAAGGGGTTGACGCACGTCTTCTACCTCTTGTTAGTAACACCTCCCGGCGTGGCCCTGTCTTCCCGACGCGGTCTGGCTGCGGCAAAAAGTCTAAAATCTAACGGCAGCACACCATGACCTCCTCCGACGGCTCCATGCCCTCCCGCCCGCACGACGCCGCGACCCGCCTGGTCACGGCCGGCCGCGACACCAAGGCCCAGAAGGGCTTCGTCAATCCGCCGGTGTTTCACGGCTCGACCGTGCTCTATCCGACCGCGGAAGACCTCCACGCCCATCGCGCCGAATTTACCTATGGCCGCCACGGCAGCCCGACCACGCGGGCGCTGCAGGACGTGCTGATGGCGCTGGAGGGCCCGCAATGCGCCGGCGTCGGCCTCGCCCCGTCGGGCCTGGCAGCGATCAGCACCACGCTGCTCGCCGTGCTGAAGGCCGGCGATCACCTGCTGGTGTGCGACAACGCCTATCGGCCGACCCGCAATTTCTGCGACAACATGCTGAAGCGCTACGGCATCGAAACCAGCTACTTCGATCCGCTGATCGGCGCCGGCATCGAGACGCTGTTCAAGCCGAATACCCGCGCGGTGCTGGTCGAGGCGCCCGGTTCGCAATCCTTCGAGATGCCCGACGTCCGCGCGATCTCGGCCGTGGCGCATGCCCGCGGCGCGCTCATGATCGACGACAACACCTGGGCGACGGCGCTCTACCACCGCTCGCTCGAACAGGGCGTCGACATCAGCATGCAGGCCGGCACAAAGTATATCGGCGGCCACTCCGACATCATGTTCGGCACCATCTCGGCCAATGCAAAGGCCTGGCCGCTGGTGCAGGAGGCGATCCGCCTGCTCGGCGTCTGCGCCGGCCCGGACGACGTCTATCTCGCGCTGCGCGGGGTCCGAACGCTGTCGGTGCGGCTGGCGCAGCATCACCGCTCCGGGCTCGAGATCGCGCGCTGGCTTGGCGCGCGGCCCGAAGTCGCTCGTGTGCTGCACCCCGGCCTTGAGACCGATCCCGGGCATGCGATCTGGAAGCGCGACTTCACCGGCGCCTCCGGCCTGTTCAGCATCGCGCTGAAGCCTGTGCCGCAGACCGCGGTCGATGCGATGCTCAACGCGCTCACGCTGTTCGGCATGGGCTTTTCCTGGGGCGGCTTTGAAAGCCTCGCCATCCCGTTCGACTGCAGCGACTATCGCAGCGCGACCGAATGGTCGCCGGGTGGCCCGACGCTGCGGCTGCATATCGGGCTCGAAAATCTCGACGACCTCAAGGCAGATCTCGATCGCGGTTTTGCCGCGTTGAAGGCCGCGCTCTGATCTTTCCACGCCGGCTGCGTTAGACGATGTTAACCACAACCGACCGGCCAAGACGCCGCGTTGCGACTAACGTCGCACGCGTTGCGCATACCCGATCTCCGGGATTCTGCGGAGATGCGACGGCGCCGATAACTCGCCGTTCACCATCCCCACCAAACCCTTAATTGTCCGAACCTTCCATCAAGTTCCCTTATACTTTTGCGGCCGTACTGATGCTCTCGGGAAGGGCTGTCAGTGCCGCAAGGACGTGACTGCCCTGCGTTAAGGGCATTCAGACAATCGCATGAAGACGGCACGCATCGTGGTCCTCGGCATCGCCGGCGTCGCAGGCCTCGCGGCCATGTATCTCGCGAGCGTTGGCGATCGCAAACCGGCGCCGGTAGCGCCGCCAATGGTACAATTGCCGACCGTCGAGGTGCTGGTGGCGAAGTCCGATATCGGGCTCGGTCAGTCGGTCAAGCCTGAAGACGTGCAATGGCAGCGCTGGCCGGCCGAAACCGCAAGCAGCGCGTTCATCCGCCACGACACCAATGCCGACGCCATGAACGACGTCATCGGCTCGATCGCACGCGCCCCCTTCATCGTCGGCGAGCCGATCCGCGAGCAGAAACTGGTCAAGGCCAATGGCAGCGGCTTCATGGCCGCGATCCTGCCCACCGGCATGCGCGCGATCTCCACGGAAATCTCGCCGGAGACCGGCGCCGGCGGCTTCATCCTGCCCAACGACCGCGTCGACGTGATCCTGTCGCGACGCGACAAGAATCCCGATCAGCAACAGGGCAGCCGCGACATCATCACCACCGAAATCTTGCTGTCCAACGTCCGCGTGCTGGCGATCGACCAAGCGCCGAAAGAGAAGGACGGCAACAACTCCCTCATCGGCAAGACCGTGACCCTCGAGCTCAAGCCCGAACAGGCCGAGACGCTCGCGCGGGCACGGCAGAGCGGCACGCTGGCGCTGGCGCTGCGCAGCATCGCCGACGTCAACGAGAAGAGCGACGAGACCACAGACCATGCCCCGAAGCGGGGCGAGAGCATCCGGGTGGTGCGTTTCGGCATCCCGAGCTCTCAGACGACACAGAAGTGATGGGGGCTTCGATATGACAATTGGTGCAAAACAACTGGCGACGCGGGCCACACTGGTCCGCTCGCTGTCATTCTCGGCGGTCACCGCCCTGATGCTGATCCCTGCCCTCGCCAGCGCGACCGATCCCGACAAGAACGCGGACGTCGCGGTGACGAGCAGCATCGCCGCCAAGACGCGCTTCGTCTCGCTCGGCGTCGGCAAGTCGGTGGTGGTCGACCTGCCGCGCGAAGCCAAGGACGTCCTGGTCGCCGACCCCAAGATCGCCAACGCCGTGATCCGCTCGGCGCAGCGCGCCTATATCATCGGCGCGGCGGTCGGCCAGACCAACGTGGTTTTCTTCGACGCCGACGGCAACCAGGTCGCCTCCTACGACATCGCGATCAAGCGCGATCTCAACGGCATGCGTGCCGCGCTGAAGCAGATGCTGCCGGGCGTCCAGATCGAGGGCGTCGGTGAGAGCGTGGTGCTGACCGGCACGGTGGCAAGCCCGGTCGAGGCCCAGCAGGCCGGCGATATCGCAGCCAAGCTGGTCGGCGGCGCCGACAAGGTTGTCAACTCCATCGTGGTGCGCGGCCGCGACCAGGTGATGCTGAAGGTCACCGTCGCCGAAGTGCGCCGCGACGTCGTCAAGCAGCTCGGCGTCGATCTCAGTGCCAACATGAACTATGGTACCGCTGCGGTCGTCTTCAACAACACCAACGCCTTCACCGCCAACAACGGACCGCTCGCCAACAACGTGCTGACCGGCGCCGCCCTGAACAAGCTCGGCGTGCCGACTGTCACCGCGACGCTGCGCGCGATGGAGAGCGCGGGCGTGGTGAAGACGCTGGCCGAGCCCAACCTCACGGCGATTTCGGGCGAGTCCGCGACCTTCGTGTCAGGCGGCGAGTTTCCCATTCCGACCGGCGTCACCTGTCAGACCTCGTCGACTGGCACGATCGGGAATTGCGTCCAGACCGTCAGCTTCAAGAAGTTCGGCATCTCGCTCAACTTCACCCCGGTGGTGCTGTCCGAGGGGCGCATCAGCCTGAAGGTGATGACCGAGGTTTCCGAAGTCTCGATGGACAACGCGTTGACCGGCGGCCAGGGCGGCACGACCATTCCCTCGATCAAGACCCGCCGCGCCGACACCACGCTGGAAGTGCCCTCCGGCGGCTCGATCGCGATGGCGGGATTGATCCAGGAGCAGACCAAGCAGGCCATCAACGGAATGCCCGGTGTCGATCAGATCCCGGTGCTCGGACAGCTGTTCAGGAGCCAGGACTTCGTCAACAACGAGACCGAGCTCATGGTCATCGTGACGCCCTATGTTGTGCGCGCCGTTGCGCAGAAGGAATTGTCGCGTCCCGATGACGGGTTCGCCCCGGCCTCCGACGCGCAGTCGGCGCTGCTGGCGCGCGTCAATCGCATCTACGGCGTTGCCGCCCGTGCCGAGCCGATCGGCGCCACGCCGGTCAATTTCGGCTTCATCATCGACTGACGCGTTGAAGGGATGGGGGATGCCATGATGACACGCAAAACACGAGCCGGTCATGCGAGGACGCTGTCGCTGTCCGGCGCCCTTCTCGCCACCGCGATCGCGCTTGGCGGCTGCAATCTGACCGGCGATAATATTACGACCGGCACGGTGCCCGACGACTACCGGCAGCGGCATCCGATCGCCGTCACCGAGGGCGAGCAGTCAATCGTCGTGTTCGTGGGCCGCGCCCGCGGCAATCTCACCGAAACGCAACGCGACGACGTCATGGGACTGGCTCGCACCTGGCGCCGCGAAGGCACCGGCGCAATCGCAATCGACGTCCCGGCCGGTACCACGAATGCGCGCTCGGCGCAGGCGGTGTACCAGGAGATCCGCGGCATGCTGGCGTCGATGGGCGTGCCCGCCCACGCGATCACGCGGCGTTCCTATCGCGTCGACGATCCGCGCGCGCTACCGACCATTCGCATCAGCTATCCGAAGATGGCCGCGGTCGCCGGGCCCTGCGGCGTGTGGCCGGCCGACCTTGGTCCGTCGATCTACAATCCCAGCTACAACGAGAACAAGCAGTGGGACAATTTCGGCTGCGCCACGCAGAGCAATTTGGCTGCGATGGTCGCCAATCCGTCCGACCTCGTGCAGCCGCGGACCGAAACCGCAGCCTACACGCCGCGCCGGTCGGTCGCGTTCCAGAAGTACGGCAAGGGTGAGTCGACCGCGACCACCTACCCTGAAGCCGATAGAGCCAAGCTGAGCGACGCCGGGAAATGACCGAACAACAAGACGAGCCACAGCACGTCAACGACCACATCGCGCCGGCGCCACGGATTTCCGTGCAGGCGTTCTGCGCCAGCGTCGCGACCGCCACGACGGCGCGCGCCGCCGCTGAAGACCGCCGGCTCGCCAAGGCCCACCTCTCCGTCCATATGGGCGGCATCGCTGCCGCCATCGACGCCTATCATAAGGCGCCGACGCCTAACGTCATCATGCTGGAGACCGAGCCGGACATTGATTTGCTTGCCGGTCTCGACGAACTCGCCACGGTCTGCGATCCCGGCACCCGCGTCGTCGTGCTCGGCACGCCCGGCGAGACTGCACCATATCGCGAATTGGTCCGGCGCGGCGTCAACGACTACGTCATCGGGCCGGTCAAGGTGCTCGACGTCGTGCGCTCGATCTGCGGCCTGTTCTCCTCCTCGGAGGCAGTCTCTGTGGGCCGTCTGATCGCGGTCGCGGGCGCCAAGGGCGGGGTCGGCGCCTCGACCATTGCTCACAATATCGCCTGGACCATCGCGCGCGACCTCGGGCTGGATTCGGTCGTGGTCGATCTCGACCTCGCCTTCGGTACCGCGGGCCTCGATTACAACCAGGATCCGACACAGGGTATCGCCAACGCCGTGTTCTCGCCCGAGCGCCCGGACAGTGCCTTCATGGAGCGTCTGCTGGCCAAATGCGGCGATCACCTCAGCCTGCTGGCGGCACCGGCCACGCTCGACCAGGTCTACGATTTCGGCGCGGAAGCTTTCGATGCCATCTTCGATACGATGCGCATGACCACATCCTGCATCGTGCTTGACGTTCCCCATCAATGGACCGCCTGGACCAAACGCGTGCTGGTCGGCGCCGACGATATCCTGATCGTCGCCGAGCCAGACCTCGCCAACATGCGCAACACCAAGAACATGATGAACCTGTTGCGGACCGCACGTCCGAACGACCGCCCGCCGCTCTACTGCCTGAACCAGGTCGGCATGTCGAAGCGCCCCGAGATCGAGGTCAAGGACTTCGCCAAGACGATCGAGAGCCAGCCGATCGCGACCATCCCGTTCGATTGCAGGTTGTTCGGTGAAGCCGCCAACAACGGTCAGATGATCGCGGAAGTCTCCGCGCGTCACCGCACCACCAAGACCTTCCTGCAGATCGCGCAACGCCTGACCGGCCGCCCCGATCTCGCCGAGACGCGCGAGTCGTTCCTGTCGCCGATCCTCAGGAAGCTGCAGTCGCGTCGAAGCGATGGACGCCGCGCCGCCGGCTAGCCTTCCAGACTTTCGCGTGAAAACGCTCTAGTCGCGGCGGCTGGCCGCGACCGGGATCTTGTCCGCATCGCTGCGGCTCGCATCCCTGCGCGTCAACAGCCGCTTCAGCGCGGTGACATTGGCTGATCCCTGATCGGGCGGCAGATCGGCCTTCATGATGGTCTCAGCCTCGGCCTGGCGGCCCTGCAGGCCGACCACGACAGCGAGATTGGTGCGCACCCGCATGTCGTCGGGCGCGCGATCCCGGGCCCGGCGCAGCGTTTCCTCGGCCTTCGGCAGATCTTTCGACAGCAGATAGGACAGGCCGAGATTGGAGAGCACCGATGGATCGTCAGGCACGATCTTCAGGGCGCTCGCGTAATATTGGCGGGCCTCGTCGTGGCGCTCGAGCTGATCGAGCACGGCACCCTGCGCCGACAGGATGCGCCAGTCCGGGTCTTCCGGGGTGTGGGCGCGCCCGAGCACGTCGAATGCCTGCTGGAAATTGCCGTTGTCGGCGAGCGCCCGTCCGTAGCCGGCGAGCAGCGCCTTGTTGCTGGGCTGCGCCAGCACCGCCTGCTCCATGACCGCGACCGCCTGCGCCCGCTGGCCGGTGGCACGCAGCGCCCGGGCGTATTTCAGCGCGGAGTCGGTGTCCTTGGGGTTCGCGCGGACGCGCTCGTGATAGGTCGCGATGTCGCGCCGCGGGTCGGCTGGGGCCGGCGTGGATTCCGCCGTATCGCCCAATGACCCAGTGATGTCGGACGGACCTGAGGTCTGACAGGCGGACAGCCCGATCAGCAGGAGCGCGGCAGATGCCGAGCCGGCGAGACGGTGCATGCGGCCTGAAGGTCGGGGCAGTTTGTCAGACATCAAGGAGACTCGGAACAGCGAAGGTTCCGGGATGCTCACAGCTTAACCCTAAGTTCCGGTTAAGGATGCCATCATCTCGCCGTCATCCGGCCCAGAAGCGGTGCCGGACGCGACACGAACCGCCAGCCTGGCGGCTGGATCAGTCGACGAACTGGGCGCCGAATTCGTGCCCGATCCGCCAGGCTAGGCGGCACTGACGCGGACTGCCGCTCGACAGGATGATGGTGAATTCCGGCGGAATCTCCAGATATTCAGCGATCACCTTGACGCCGCCGGCCGAGATATCGGTGATCATGCAGTCGCGAGGCAACGACCCTGTGCCCAATTGAATTTTGGCGACGCTCCGGCACTCACGGCGTTCGCTCTTGCGGCGATTGACAAACATCCTGATCCCCAAGCCCTTTTCTGGATAGCTTCTCGGCTGGACAGCTTCTCGTTCCCACCGTCATAACGGGGAAAGATTGGAAACTGCCTAGCGGAACCAATCGCAATTGAGCGGTCATGTTCGAGATTCGTTTACCGGCTCCAGTGACCTCAGTGCCTCATTTGGCGGCCGCGCTCGTTACAGGCCCTTCCGACAAGCCGGTTCCAACGGGAACAAAAAGGGGTTGATCCAAGGTCATTTGGCGATAGCGTGACCCCTTCGACTCGAATTTGCCGGGATATCCAGAAAGTATGGGAAGTCTTGTTCTGCTTGATCTGATGGGGGGCGTCGCACTCCTGCTGTGGGGCCTGCATATGGTCCACAGCGGGATTCTGCGGGCCTTCGGGCCCGATTTGCGGCTGTTGCTGGCCCGGGCGCTGAAAAACCGCTTCACCGCGCTTGGCGCTGGCCTTGGCCTGACTGCCCTGCTCCAGAGCTCGACCGCGACCGCCCTGATCACCAGTTCCTTCGCCGCCGAGGAGATCGTCAGCCTGGTGCCGGCGCTTGCGATCATGCTCGGCGCCAATATCGGCACCACGCTGATCGTGCAGGTGCTGTCGTTCAACGTCGCCGCCGTGGCGCCGGTGCTGTTCATTGTCGGCCTCGTCGCATTCCGCAGCGGGCCGCGCTCCCGGATCAAGGATCTCGGCCGCGTCTCGATCGGCCTCGGCTTGATGCTGCTCGCGCTGCATATCCTGCTCGATACGATGGCGCCGGCCGAGAATGCCCCGGGCGTGCGCGTATTCCTGAACGCGATCACCGGCGATCCCGTGCTCTGCATCCTGATCGGCGCGGTCGTGACCTGGCTGGTCCATTCCAGCGTCGCCAGCGTGCTGCTGGTGATGTCGCTGGCCTACTCCCAGTTCATCTCGCCCTATGCCGCGTTCGCGCTTGTGCTCGGCGCCAACCTCGGCAGCGCCGTCAATCCGTTGATGGAGGGGGCGCGGCGCGACAATCCGGCGAGCTACCGGCTGCCGGTCGGCAACCTCGTCAACCGTATCGTCGGCATCCTGCTGGTGGCGCCGTTCCTGCGCCCGATCACCGAGCATATTTACGCCTGGCAGCCCGATCTCGCCAAGGCGACCGCGCTGTTCCACATTGCCTTCAACATTGCAACCGCGCTGCTGTTCATCGGGGTGCTCGACCAGATGGCGCGTCTGCTCGAGCGCCTGTTGCCCAAGCGGGCGCAGGAGACCGATCCGTCACGGCCGCGCTATCTCGACGAGAGCGCGCTGGAGACGCCGTCACTCGCGCTGGCCGATGCCGCGCGCGAGGTGCTGCATATGGGCGATCACACCGAGGCCATGTTGCGCAAGGTGATGACGGCGATGCTGACCAACGATCGCGCAATGGTCGACCAGGTGTCGAAGATGGACAACACCGTCGACCGGCTGAACGAGGCGATCAAGCTTTACGTGACAAAACTTACCCGCGGCAGCCTCGATGAGCGCGAAGGTCAGCGCGCCATGGAGATCGTCGCATTCGCGATCAATCTCGAGCATATCGGCGACATCATCGACAAGAATCTGAGCGAGCTCGCGACCAAGAAGATCAAACATCGCCTGCAATTCTCGGCCGAAGGCGCCGAGGAATTGTCGGCGTTCCACAAGCGCACGATCGACTCGCTGCGGCTCGCGTTCGGCGTGTTCATGTCGGGCGACGCCGCCGAGGCGCGCAAGCTGCTCACCGAGAAGGCGGCGCTGCGCGCGGCCGAGCTTGCCGCCGTCGAGCGCCATCTGGAGCGCCTGCGCGAAGGCCGGCCCGAGACCATCGAGACCACCTCGCTGCATCTCGACGTGTTGCGCGACCTTCGCCGCATCCATTCGCACATCTGCTCGGTCGCCTATCCCGTGCTCGACGCCGCCGGCGAGACCGCGGCCGATCGCGAGAGCACCGCGGAGACGACCGACGTTGCTGCGCCGGTGGCCGGCCGCTGATCAGCTGTCGAGCGTCTTCGACGCCTTGCCGCGGTTCTTCACGATCAGCATGATGTTACGGATGTAGATCAGCGTCGCGAGGCCCTGCCCGATGATGATGACAGGCTCGCGTTTGGCGAACCCGTAGATCAGCGTCATCAAACCGCCGCCCATCGAGAAGAACCAGAACGCCATCGGCACCACGCTCTGGCCAGCGCGCTCGCTGGAAATCCACTGCACCAGGAAGCGCGCAGTGAAGAACAATTGCGCGATCAGGCCGAACGCCAGCCAGAAGTCGAACTTGGCGATGAACACTTCGTAGAAATAGGCGCTGAGCGCCTGGCCGAACTGAATCAGCATCACTTCACCTCGGTCACATCAGGCACTTCAGTGCGTGTCACTTCAGTGACGACCGGCGTCGGCTTCTTGCGGCGGATCAGCCACCACACGCCACCGAGATCCATGATCCCGATCCAGAGCCGGTCGAAGAATCCATAATTCGACACGCCGGAATGGCGCGGGCGGTCGACGACGTCGACATAGGCGATCGCGAGCCCCTCGCGGCGGACCAGCGCCGGAAGGAAACGATGCAGCCCGTCGAAATAGGGCATCGCCAGAAACACCTCGCGCGGAAACGCCTTCAGGCCGCATCCGGTGTCGCGGGTGCCGTCGCGCAGGATGATGCCACGCACGGCGTTGGCGATCCGCGATTGCAGCTTCTTGAAGCCGGTGTCCTTGCGCCCGACGCGCTGGCCCGCAGCGAGGCCAACCCGGCCATTGCCGCTCTCGACCGCCGCGATCAGGTTGGGCAGGAAGGTCGGATCGTTCTGGCCGTCGCCGTCAAGCGTTGCCACGATCGCCCCGCGCGCGGCGCGCACGCCGCTGCGCACGGCTGCCGACTGGCCCGAGGAGACTGCGTGGCGGAGCTGCCGGAGATTGGACCGCTGCGCCATGATCGCGCTCAGCCGTTCGCCGGTGGCGTCGGTCGAGCCGTCATTGACGTAGACGATCTCGTAGGCCCAGCGTCCGTCGAGCGCCGCCGCGATCTCGGCGATCAACGGCGCGATATTGTCCGCCTCGTTGCGCACGGGCACGACGATGGAAACGGCGACCGGCGTCTGGTCGGAAGCAGGCAAATCGGCACTCGTGGTTGGTGTTGGCAGCGGCTGGAACCCGCCCGATCCGGCCATCGGGCGACCGCTTTTATGGGGCGAAGGCGTTCCTCGCAACCCTTTTAAGGCGCCCTTCCGACGGTCCTGACAGCGCCAACACGGTGCCATCGCGATCAATGGCGAAACCAAGGCGGCGGGCGGCGAACCAGTAGCGCACGGCCATTGCGCCGATCACGCCGACCAGCGCGCCGGCCACCACGTCGCTCGGATGATGGGCCAGCAGCACGAGCCGCGTCGCGACGATGATCAGCGCATAGACCAGCATCGCGACCCGTGCGCGTGGCCATACCGCCGACACGGCGAAAGCCAGCGCAAGCGCGGTGATCGAATGTCCCGACGGAAAGCTCGAATAGGCCTCGGTGCCGGCGAAATGCTGGAAGTTGAACGCGTTGGCCTTGCCGCCGACAAAAGGCCGCCCGCGGCCGACGATCCATTTGATCAGCTCACCGACCGCCACCGACAACATGACCGACAGGAACAGGTATTGCAGCCTCGTTCCGAGGCCGAGCAGTGTCGCGCGCGGCACACCGCGCAGCGCAGGTGCCGCCAAGGCGACCGCAATCAGCAGCAGGCCAAGCGCGCACAGCACATACTCGTCCTTGCCGAAATCGGTGAGTATCTTCACCCACCAGAGACCCGGCGTGCCGCGTGGCGGCATCAGGCTGATCTCGGCGACATCGACCGCATACATCAGCGTGATGATGACGGCGCCAACGACGACGACGAGCAGGAGTGCGTGGCGCGCGGAGCGTCGCGCCGCCTCGGCCCGGCGCGAATGCGACGGTGCCCGCACGAGCTGGGCAAAGGATAGCCAGACCAGCGTCAGCAATCGTCCGAAATAGTTGGCGGATTCCGCCGTGGCTGGCGGCGCCGCCATGTCACTCCGTCCCTTCGGAACGGAAGATCGCGATCGAAACGGCCTTGCCCTGCGAGATGTTGTAGCCGTCGATCCGCACCGGCGCGTTGTAGCGCAGGCCGATCGCCTCGGCGCGTTGCACGAAGGCGCGCTCGGAGCGCTGTTCGACCAGCGCGAAGCGGCAGGAGCCCTGCCCCAGGAAATCCGCGGCGCCCGATCCGTCGGTGAGCAGCGTCGAGGTATCGGTCATGAACACGAGGCTCGGCTCGTGGAAGCCGGCAGCCGCCGCCTTCGGGCCGACGCAGGTCACGTTGCGCAGCGCGCGCGCGCGACCTCCTGGCTCGGAAACACGGTGGTGAGCCGCGGCAGCACCACGCCATAGGTTGCGCCCGCCATCAGCGCCGCGGCGATCACCGCATTGAGCAGCGAGCGCTCGGCGCGGCTATCCTCGAACATCCACCAGGCGATCAGGCCGAACACCATCGCCACCGCGAACAATGGCCAAGCCGGAAACACCGGCTGATGGATCGCCTTGATGGCGCCGACGATCACCAGCACGGCGCCGAACGCGGGGATAGCGAACCACCAGGCAGCGCCGCGCAACAGCCAAGGGGAGCGCGACAGCACACGCCGCTCCAGCCCGCCGACGGTCAGGATCGCGATCGCCGGATAGAGCGGCAGCACGTAGTGCGGCAGCTTGGTCAGCACCGCCTCGAACACGATCCAGGACGGGATCAACCAGGCCAGCAGAAACTGGGCACCCGGCTCGCGCCGCGCACGCCAGACAGCCGGCGCCGCCAAGCCGGCGAGCGGCGCGCCGGGCCAGAACGTGATCCAGAACAGCAGTAGATAGAGCCCGGGCGGCGCGCCGTGGGATTCTTGTGCGCCGAGCTTGCTCAGCATGTCGCCGCCGACGGAGTCGGCAAAGAAGGTTTCGCCGGCGCGCAGGAAGATCAGCACGAACCACGGCAGCACCAGCACCAGGGTCCACATCAGGCCCCAGACCGGGCGCATGCGCCAGAACCAGGCCGCCGATCGATCGAGGGTAGCAAGCCCGGCCATGGCAAGGCCGACGAACATCAGGATCAGCGGGCCCTTGAGCAGGATGCCGACCGCCAGCGCCGTCCAGAAGATCGCAGGCGGCACCCACGATGGATGCGCCGGGTCCTCGCCGCGTTGCCAGGACAGATACACCCGCGCCATCGCGCCCATCGCCGCTGTGACCGTCAGCAACAACATCGCGTCGGTCTTGGCGAGCCGCGCTTCGACTCCGAGTAGCACGCAGCTTGCCATCATCAAGGCAGCCAGCACCGCTCCCTGTCGCGTCACGAAGGCAAGTGCTGTCCAATAGGTCAGCAAAACGGCGCCGATGGCGCCGATCAGGGACGGCAGGCGGTAGACCCAGATGCGGACCTGGGCGCGCGGCACCCCGAGCGCGGAGATCGTCTTCAGCGCCGCCGCCTGCATCCAGTAGATGCCGACCGGTTTCTTGTAGCGGACGTCGTCCTGGAAGCGGATATCGACGAAGTCGCCGCTCTCGACCATCTGCTTGGTCGCCTGGGCAAAGCGAACCTCATCACGGTCGATCGGCGGGATGGTGAAGAAGCCCGGCAGGAACAGCACCAGGCAGGTCAGCGTCAGGAACAGAATCGAACGCCATTGGCTGGCCGTCGCGAACTCGAACGCCATGAACAGCCTGCGGCTCGAATGCGCAGGTTTTACAGACTGTTGCCCTGCTCCGAAGCGCCGGGGTTGGAGGCTATCCACCATGGGTTTCGCATACGATGAAACCGCAGCGCAAACAACCGTGCTGTTCCGCTTTCCCGCGCGATCATTGCACGCGGATCACAACGGTATCCGCTGCCCCCGTGGCGTCGATGACGGTGAGCCGCGCGAAGCCCGGCCCGGGCGGGTCGATCAGCCGCTGCCGCCGGCTGTCGATGTCCCCGGCTGAGACACCGTTCACGAGTACCGTCAGCGGCAGCACCCCACCGGCGACCTTGACCGGCATCGCTGTACGACCGCCCTCGGATTGATCGACGTCGATGCGTGAGCCATTCAGCGGAAACTGGATGTGTGGCGCCTGGTCGTTGCCGCTGCGGACCAGTTCGCCGAGCGGCCGGAACCGGCGCAGCGGCGGCGGCAATTTTGCGTTGGAGGCGACCAGCACGCCGCGCGGCGGCTTCGGCAACGCCGCCGGGATCTTCCCGGTGCGTGCAAAGGCATCGAACAGGATTGGCGCAGCCGCCGTGCGCCCAACCAGCCCCGGCACGGGCGCGCCATCCGGGCGACCGACCCAGACCCCGATGGTGATGCGACCGTCGAAGCCGACCGACCAAGCGTCGCGATAGCCGTAGCTGGTGCCGGTCTTGAACGCGATCCGGTTATGCACGCCGTTCTCCGGCGGCGGTGTGCCGAGCAGGACATTGCCCACCTGCCACGCCGCGGCCTGATCCATCAGCCGCATCGTTTCACGGCCGTCATTCGGCTGCACGATCTCGCGCAGCGGCTTGGTCGCACCGAGCCGCGCCAAACCGGAATAGAGCTGGGCGAGATCCTGCAGCGTGATGCCGACGCCGCCGAGGCCCATCGCAAGCCCTGGTGCCTCGTCCTTCGGCAGCACTAGGTTGGTGCCGGCCTGCTTCAGCCGTGACGATAGCCGGCTGGCGCCAACCCGGTCGAGCAGCGCGATCGCCGGCACGTTCAACGACAATTGCAGCGCCTTGCGGATCGGCACCGTGCCCTGGAACGTCATGTCGAAATTTTCCGGAGCATAGGTGCCGAAGCGGATCGGCCGATCCTCGATTAGGCTGTCGGGATGAACAAAGCCGTCTTCGAAGGCGAGGCCATAGATGAACGGCTTCAGCGTCGAGCCCGGCGAGCGCACCGCGCGCGTCATGTCGACCTGCCCGGCACGCCGCTCGTCGAAATAATCTGCCGAGCCGACGCGCGCGAGCACGTCGCCCGTCTCGTTGTCGACCACGACGATCGCGACCGAAACGTCCGGCCCCTGCGCGATGGCGCGGTCGCGCGCCAGCGCCTCCAGGTTCCGTTCCAGGGTGGCATCCAGCGTGAGCTTGATGACCGGCGCATCCTTCATCGTCGCGATCGCCTGATCGGACGAATGCGGCGCCAGGATCGGGATCTGCTTGCGCATCTTCGGCACGGGCGTTGCCCGGGCCTGCGCCGCGTCGTCCTTCGACACCGCGCCGTCCTCGACCATGCGGTCGAGCACGCGGTCCCGCGCGGCGTGGGCCGCGTCCGGATAACGATCGAGCCGCCGCCGCTCCGGAGATTGCGGCAGCGCAACCAGCAATGCGGCCTCCGCGAGCGAGAGCCGCTTCGGCTCCTTGCCGAAATAGGCGATCGAGGCGGCGCGCACGCCCTCGAGGTTGCCGCCGAATGGCGCCAGCGCAAGGTAGAGGTCGAGGATCTGGTCTTTCGAAAGCTGCCGCTCCAATTCAACCGCGCGCACCATCTGCCGCAGCTTTGCATAGACCGAGCGCTGGTGCCGCGGCTCGATCAACCGCGCCAGTTGCATCGTGATCGTCGAACCGCCCGAGACGATATGGCCGCTTGTGAGCAGCTGGAAGCCGGCGCGCGACAGCGCCAGCGGATCGATGCCGTGGTGCGCGTAGAAGCGCTTGTCCTCATAGGCGAACAACAGCTTCAGATAGGTGGGATCGACCGATGCCTTGGCGTCGACCGGTAGCCGCCAGCGTCCATCCGCCATTGCATAGGCGCGCAACAGTTTTCCATTGCGGTCGATGACCGTCGTCGAGACCTGCTGCGCCTGCGCAAGCGGCAGCGGCCCGAGCGAGACCACCCAGGCGGCGAAGGCCGCAGCAACCATGACGAGCACGATCGCAACAGCGTCGGCAATGCGAAGCACCAACCGACCGCTACGCTTGTCAAGCCCGGGCTTGACCCGGGCATCCATGTCTTTCGTGCCAGCGGACGTGTCCCTGGAAGGCCGGGTCAAGCCCGGCCATGACGAGAAGAGTTTTGGACGCGCGTCCTTGCTCATTCCACGATCACTCATTTCGCCGGCTTCACCTCGACCGCACCGGTGCCGCTGCGGCCGTAGCGCGAGGGGTTGTACATGTCCTCGACATAGGCCTGCGGCAGCACGTAATTGCCCGGCGACACCGCGCGCACGACATAGGCGACCGTGAACACCGACTTGTCATTGGCGCCCCGGTCGATCGCCGCAGTGAAGCGGTCATCGCGGAACTCGGTGTTCTTCGGCTCGACACCGTCCTCGATCCACTCGAGCGTGCCGGAATCGCCCGACGACACCAGGTTCGGATTGTCGATCTCGAGCCCCGCCGGCAGATAGTCGGCCACCATGATGTGACCGAATTCCGGTTTGGCTTCCGTCACCTTCAGCACAACTGCGAAGCGGTCATTCTGTTTCGCCTTGCTGACGTCGGCCGGCTTGCCGTCGAGCGTGAAATAGCTGCGCTCGATCTTGAAGCCGTTGGAGGCGGCGGGCTCCGGCGTCACCGGCGAGCCCGACACCGAGATCACCGCCTGTACCGGCGCATCGCCGGTGTTGGTGATCTTGAGCGGCTGGCCCGTCATCTCCTCGGCCTTGTAGCTGCGATAGACTGCGGTCTTGACCGGCTGGCCGTTGATGTCGAGCGCCATCGTCTCCCTGGCGAGCGCGCGTGCCGCCAGCACCATCCACGCATTCTCCTGCGTCGAGGTGTAAGGCGACAGCCCCCGCGCCGCTTCGACCCGCAGCACGGCCTGGGTCAGCGTCGTGCGCGGCGCATTGCCCTCGCCTGCGAGCGAAACCAGCGCGGCCGCATCGCGCAGCGCCGAGCCGTAATCGACGCGGCCGAACTCGATCACCGGTTTGGGGTTCAGCGCGTCGAGCGCGGCACCATAGACCCGCTCCGCCCTCGCCTTGTCGCCGACCAGCGCCAGCGCCGCGGCCAGCTGCGCCTTGGAGATCGGCGTCGCCAGATTGTTCAGCTTGGTGTCGGCGAGATAGCGCAGGTCGCCGATCGGCGCAGCGCCGTTACGGGCGAGCACGTAGAGGCCGTAGGCCAGATCGCGGCCGCCGTCCTTCTCCGGCTCGTTGGCATTGACCACCGAGTTTCTGACGCGGTCGAGTGCGTTCTTGAACAGCACGTCCGGCACCGCAAAGCCCTTTTCACGGACCCGGGTCAGGAAGTCGGTGACGTAGGCGTCGAGCCAGGCGTCGTCGCCGCCTGCCGACCACAGGCCGAACGAGCCATTCGATCCTTGCCGCGCCAGGAGCCGCTCGATCGCATCGCGGATGCGTTGGTCGACCGCGGTGTCCATCGCAAGATGGGCGCCGGCGGCGAGATCGTTGACATAGAGCAGCGGCAACGCGCGGCTGGTGATCTGCTCGGAGCAGCCATAAGGGTAGCGGTCGAGCGCCTTCAGAATGCTCGCCGCATCGAGCGCGGTCGACAGGCTCGCCGAGACCGAGACGCTGCCGGTGCCCGGCACCAGATCGGAGAACATGTCGGAGGTCAGCGTCAGGCTCTCGCCCTTCGCCAGCGTGCGGATCGAGCGGCGCGCCAGCACCTGGGTCGCCGGCTTGACGTCGAGCGCATAGTGCCGCGCCAACGTTATCCCGTTCGGCCCGGAAATGTCGACGTCGAAATCGGCGCGCCCCGCGCCGCCGGCCTCGAGGCCCAGCGACAGCGACGTGCGCTGCTTGGCGGCAAGCTTCACGGTCGTGGTCGGATTACCCGAAGCCTTGATCGGGCCGCTCGCCTTGACGCTGATGGCGTAATCGCCGGCGGCGCCCTCGACGTTGTCGATATCCATGCTGATGGTGCCCTTGTCACCGGTCAGCAGGAAACGCGGCAATGTCGCGGTCACCACCACGGGATCGCGCACGATGACATCAACATTGGCGCGGCCGAGCTTGGTGGCACTCCACG
This sequence comes from Bradyrhizobium sp. JR3.5, assembly GCF_054057015.1. Classification (NCBI taxonomy): domain Bacteria; kingdom Pseudomonadati; phylum Pseudomonadota; class Alphaproteobacteria; order Hyphomicrobiales; family Nitrobacteraceae; genus Bradyrhizobium; species Bradyrhizobium sp. JR3.5. Next base: position 1,927,732 of record NZ_JBSRYV010000001.1, on the reverse strand, counting down.
CCACCGCCATCACCCTCGCCGTGCCGGCGAATTCGGGGATGTCGAAGCTCACCTCGGCAGTGCCGTCGGGACCGACCGTGACGATGCCGGAATAGAGCGCGAGCGGCTTCTGCGTCGGCGGCGAGCCCTGCAGCTCGGCGCCGGCTGCGTCACCGCCGCTGCGGATCTGACCCTGGGTGCCCTGCATGCCGTCGATCAGCTGGCCGTAGAGGTCACGGATCTCGGCAGTCAGGCGGCGCTGGCCGAGATAGTAGTCATCCGGCGCCGGCGGCTTGTAGTTGGTCAGGTTGAGGATGCCGACATCGACCGCGGCGAGCACCACCTTGGCGTCCTCGCCGGGATTGAGCCCGCCGAGCTTGACCGGGATCTTCAGCGCCGTGCCCGGCCGCACCAATGCGGGTGGCGAGAGCTCGACGGCCAGTGTGCGTGTCTTCTTGTCGATGCCGAACCATTTCAGCCCGATCGCGCGGCCCGGCATGCGCCCGGCGGCGGCATCGAGCGGTCGGCGCAGCGTCGTCATGACATAGGCGCCGGTGCCCCAGTCCTTGCCGACCGGTAGCTTGACCTGCTGGGTGCCCTCCTTGACGTCGACACTTTGGGTCGTCAGCAGGCGGTCGCCCAGCACGTAGACCGTGAGCTTGCCGGCGGTGCGCGCGTTGACCGACACCGTCATGGTGTCGCCGGACTGGTATTCCGGCTTGTCGATCGAGGTTTCGAGCAGGTCGGGCGTGTCGGCACTGCCGTCGGAATACCAGCCGACATCGAACTGCACCGAGGTCACCGGACCATCGGCGTCGGTCGATTTCACATCGAGCCGGTAGCGGCCGGGCTGCGGCTGGAAGGTCAGGCGCATCGGCTTGTCGGCCGCGAGATTGACGTCGCCGTCGGCGACGCGGCGGGTCGATTTGACCGGCTCATACTGCCAGGACGAATTCTGCCGGTACCATTGGTAACGCGACTCCAGCTTCAACAGCTCGTAGCGCAGCCCGTTGCGCGACAGCTGCTTGCCGTCGGGCGCGACCAACACGACGTCGAACTCGGCCTTGGCGCCCTCGGCCACACTCTTGTCGCCGAACAACGGCTTGACGCCGATCAGCGAGGCCGCAGGCGCCACCGGCAGCACGATCTTGCGCTCGACCGAACGGCCGCCGGTCTCCGCCATGCGGATGAAGATCTGGGCCTCCTGCGGCCGGGTCGAGGCCGGGACCTTGTCGAGCTTGACCGGGAAGCTCGCCGCGCCATTGGCATCGGCCTCCGGCAGGTCCTCGATCGGGGTCCGCTCGTTGCTCGCGGTCTGCTCGTCGTCGACGCCGAACTGGTAGCCGGCATAGCCGGGTCGGCCGGTTGCTGCTGGCGCGACCAGCATGTCGCCTTCGAGCTGCAGGCCCGAGGCCGGCGCGCCATAAGAGGAAGTGGCCGGAAACCTGAAGTTCCACTGGAACTTCAGCTTTGATCACCTTCTCCTTGCTGGTCAGGTCGAATTCGATCCGCTCGGGGATGTAATCCTCGACCATGAAGGTGGTCTCGCCGACCGACGAGCCCTTGGGATCGGTAAAGACACGTGCCCGCCAGGTCCCCGTCGGCACCGCGGAGTTCAGCGCCACCGCCAGCATGCGGCCGCCAGCGCCCTGGTCGGGCAGCACGGTGCGGCGGAATTCGACGCCGTCGGGCCGCTCGATCACCATGGTCAGCGGCGTCCCGGTCAAGGCATTGCCCTGTCCGTCGCGCAGCAGCGCGGTCAAATAGACGGTCTCGTTGGAGCGATAGACGCCGCGCTCGGCGTAGACGAAGGCGTCCGCACCGGCCGGGATCGCCCGCCCTGCGACGCCGCGGTCGGTGAGGTCAAAAGCGTTGGTCTTCAGGCTCAGGAAGGCGTAGTCGGCCTTCTCGCCCGTCACCGTCAGCAGTGCCGGCGACAATCCACCCTCGCCGCGTGCCAGCCCCTGCTCGAACAGCACATGGCCTGCTGCATCGGTCTTGCGGGTGGCCAGGATCTCGTTGTTGCGGGCGACCAGCTTCACGTCGGCATTGGCGACCGGTTCGGTCGAGGCCAGCGAATTGACGAAGACGTGGATACCGTCGTTGCCGGAGAAGGCCGACAGGCCCATGTCGGAGACGATGAACCATTGCGTCGCCAGCGTGCCGTCATCGTCGCTGCCCGGCCCCTTGGCCGCGGCGGTCATGACGTAGACACCCGGCTGCAGGTCGCCGAGCGCCTGGTCGACCGGAAATGCGGTGACGACGTCCTGGTTCAACGTGGTGGCGGTGGCGAGCTCGCCGGACCACACCTTGACGCCACGCTGGTCGCCGAGATCGGAGAGCTGATAGCGGCTCAGCGTGCTCTGGAAGTCGCTGTCGATCACGGTGTTGATCAGGTTGCGGTCGCCGATCCGGAACACGTTGACCGTGACCGCCGGCGTGTTGACGCTGACCACCGGGATACCGCGCTGGCCGGTCCGCGGCAGCACGTAGGCCCGCCCGGTGAACCGCACGAACGGCTTGCGGTCGCGGACATAGATGTTGAACTCAGCGGATTTCGGCAGGGTCTCCTTGACGGTCGACGGCAGGCCGGCGCGCAGATTGATGTTGTAGCGCTCGCCGTGCTTCAGCCCGTCGACGCAGAGCTGCTGGCCTTCCGCCGACAAAGCCGGCTTGTCGGTGCCGGCCAGTGCGAGATACGGCGCGAAGTCGACGCGCTTGGCGAGTTCCTCGGAGAACTGGAAGCAGGCCCGCGGCGAGGCCGCATCGGAATCGACGGTATAATCGAGCAGCCGGAAGCCATGCTCGTCGCGCATCTTCTCATACTGGCCCCGGACATCGGCGACCTCGCGCAGGTCGAGCGACAGCCGCAGCGCGTCGAGCGCCGGACGCCACAGCTTGCGCTCCGCGAGCGCCTTGCCGAGCACGGCCAACGCATCGGCCTCCTCGCCCGCATTGCCGGCGCGCTGATAGGCGATGTAGGCGGCAGTGGAGGCGCGCTCCACCAGGAAGGTCTGTTCGCTGGAGCTGGCGGAGCGGATCTGGAACACGGTCCTGGCAAGCCGCAGCCAGTTGGCGCCGTCCTCGGGCGCGGTTGCCGCGATCTGGCCGAGGATCGTGAGCCCGCCGCGGAAATCATTGCGCTTGAAGGCTGCGTCCGCGTCGGTGCGCAAGGTCGCCGCCGACTTGTTGACCGCGCCCGCCTCGCTCTTGATCTGGGCTTCCAGCTTGATCGCGGAATCCGCGAGATCGTCGCGCCTGAAGGCCTTGTCCGCAGCCTGGGCGCTCACCAAGCCGAGCGCCAGCGTGGCGCAAATTGCGGCCGCACGAACCAATCCGATCATGATGGAGCTCCTGAACGCCCCGCGGTCGACCGCCGCGTTGGGGCTAAAAAATGCGCGAAAAGGTGACGGAGTGAAGGCGCTGACATGAACGGACGAAAACGTCGCAGATTGCATTGCCGACATTCCTTCGACCTGCCCCGGCGGCAGCGTCATGCCGGCTCGGCGGGCGGGTCTGGCCAACACAGGACGGGACCCCTGCTCGCCTTTGTCGTCTGACCACAAAAATCGGTTCGGACGGACTTGGCGGAAAGGCGGATTTTTCATATTGCGGGTGCTACAAGGCGGCCACGGTCCCGTAGCTCAACTGGATAGAGTAGCGGATTTCTACTCCGCGGGTTGCAGGTTCGAATCCTGCCGGGATCGCCACTCCCCCTCGATGAAGCCATTTTCCGGAAGCCGCGAAGCCGGCCGGAAACAAAGCCGGGGTAGCGTCCCGTCATTGCACCAAAAGGGGATTCGGTCATGTGGGATTTCATCAACGAATTGTACCGGGATTTCTGCCTGGCTCGCCTGCAGGAGATGCGGAAGCTCGAGCAACATATCTGAACAGGCGCGGAGCATGGACAACGATCAGCCCTTGGTCGGCGCGATCCTGACGGCAATGGTGATTGCCGCGGTGGTCTGGGTGACAATCGGACCTCCGCCGGGGCACAAGAAGGTCAGCAGCCAACACCAGACTGTCGCGAGACGCTAACGCCCGTATGAATACGGGGTCCTCGAACCTTGGCGCCGGTCTTGCAGACAGAACATCACTGGGATTGCGGGCCCAGGTTGAAACAGACCGCCGTCGGGACAATTCATTTCGAGCCCGGCGGCGTAGTTTCGTTAGCGACCCCAATTCTAAGGTTCTCTTAACCACCAACGAAGGCCGCGCGCGAGAGCGTGGACCGATTGCGCGTCCATTCGCGTTGTACAGCGCCATGCGTACAACGGGTCATTGGGTCATCGTTGCGGTGTGGGGCGCGGCAGTTCTCGCCACACCCATCGCAACCGCTGAGGCACAACAGGTGCAGGCCGGAACGCTCGCGTGTCGCGGCGCCCCCGACACCGGCTTCGTCCTCGGCGCGGTGACCAATCTCGATTGCGTGCTGCATGCCGATAGCGCACCGGACAGTCGTTACGTCGCAGCCATTCCCAACCTCGGCATTTTCATCGGCGACGAGGAAGTCGCAATGATCTGGAAGGTGATGGCGCCAGTGCCGTGGCTCGGGCTCGACCAACTCGCCGGCAGTTACGCGCACGAAAGCGGCGCGGGCGACAATGTCCTCACCGGCGGCACGAATACTCCGATCACGCTGCTTCCGTTGAACGAGGATGCTTTCTCGACTCCGCCGGTCAAGATCGAGAGCCTGGAAATTCGGCCGATGGATCGCTGATCCTGATCGAAGCCACGTACCGGCTGCCGAAATGCACAACGCCGCCCGCTTGAAATATAGGCGGACGGCGCTGCTCCTAGCCCCAGGAAGGTGATGCAAAATCCTGACAGCTCCAACTCTGCACGTTCTGTGCCAACGATCATGGCCCATATGGGCTATTTGGCTGCAGAGAAACAAAGGTAGGTTAAGCACCGAGGCGCTGGTGACGGTGCCTCACGACCAAAGTGTCAACTTGGCCTCAGCACGGCCCACGCGCTGAGGCTTTTCTTTTTTGATGCGCACAGTCTGCTCTGAGATCGCGTCTTGTTCTTTATCATTCAGCGCACGAAACGATTCCGTAGTTCTCCGTGCGTGAACAAAGTTCCGACGGCGCTTGAGATGCCGAACGTATTCTGTTCGCCACGTTGCAGGTTCCGATTCTCGCAGCGATCTTGGGCGGCGTGTTTCGTGATTTCTTAATCTGGAATTGCTTCCTCAAAGCGGTTGCCAGCGCGCTCATTGTTCGTCGATATTTTGGGATCGATATGGAAGACTCCGTCCAGATCCGTTGCACTCGCTGCAAGAACGTCTTTCGTGATCGCGCCAAGCGGCTGCAGAACGGTTACTCGCGTCAGTGCCCAAGCTGCGAGATCGTCCTCTTCTTCGACGAGGACTCGCATGATTCAAACATCAAGCGAGCGATGCGAACCGCACGGCGCGCGCGGAAGGAACTACGTGAAAGCGAAGGCGTGAGCACGAGAAGGGCCGCGAGCGCTCCCCGGCAATACAGCGGGCGCTCGGCATCGAACTCTCGGGGAACCGAGGAGGACGACGCCGATTGAATATGGCGCCAAGGGGCTACCGCACTATCCGCCTCGGCCGGCATTTTCCGACGCGCGGTCGAGCCATTGCCGCGTCGCCTCGTCGCTCCAGCCAGGAACGGCGAAGCGCGCCGACGGCGTTGCAGACGTGGGCGAACGAACGGTTGCGGGTTGGCGTGTGTGGGAGTGACGCCGTGTTGCGGCGCTCGCAGACACACACAGGATGACCAGTAGGCCAAGTGCCAAGACACAACGCATCGCATTTGCTCCTGACGACCTTCGCGATCGCGCCGAGAGAACGATCACCTCGCCCGTTTGCTCGGCCGATGCGCCATTCTCATATAGACCCCGCCGGCTCTCAATTCTTCCAGCATCTGGTCGATCCGCTTGCGCTTGGTTGCAGTCTCGCTGGCAGCACAAGCTGCCAGACCCTTGCTGCATCGATCACGTCGCCTCCAGTGGCCGGATCAGGACCGCTGCTTTGCCTCGACGTAGCGCTTGAAATTATCCAGGATCGCCTGCCAGCCGCCGCGCTGCTGCTCGACCGAATGGGTATCCTCGCCGTCGAAGCTGACCTGCAGCTTGACGCCTCCCGCCTCAGGCGTGAACGCGACCTGCGCGGTGCGGTCGCCGAACGCATATTCGAGCAGCCGGGGTGCCTCGACCTTGGTGTAAGTGCCGGCGAAATCGAACCCCATGCTGCCGTCCTTGGCTTCCATCCGCGACGAGAATGCGCCACCGGCGCGCAGGTCCACGGTCGCAGCAGTGGTGTGCCAATCGTCGGAGGCCGCATTCCACTGCTTGATGTCGTCGGGCGTGGTGTAGGCGCGCCAGACATCTGCGATCGGCGCGGCAACGATCGTTTCGACGGCAATCTTCAAATGCGTTCCTTCGTCGTTCCTAAATGAAGCGGATGCGCCCACGGCACCCGGCCGGGGCCGCCGGACCGCGGACACTCTACTAGTGCTATTCGCCGTGATCCACAAATCGCTCCGCCGGACGACAGCGCGAGCCAGGGCCGCCGGAAACATGAGGCGGCCGGCGACGCCGTTCAACAAACCAAATGGTGTGTGGCCGGCACAAGAATTTCGTCAGGAATGACCGTGTATGGAAGACGGGTCCAACGCCCGGAGAGGACGACATGCGGAACCTGAATACTGTGCTGAGCAAGCTGAACGACCGCCTGCTGCGGCTGGAGGGCGAGCTGTTCGTGCTGCGATCGATCGCGCGCGCCGCCCTGACTTCCGGCGACGAGTCCGCTATCCGCACCCGCAAACTGCTCGAAGGCGCCAAGCTCGCGCTGGCAGACGAAGCCGAACGGCCGCTGGACGCCGCGACCGGGAAATACGTCGCGGCCGCGATCGCCATGGTCGAAGAGCTGCTCGAGAATCCTCGCGAGGCAGCCCCGCTATTCAGGGTGATCGACGGCGGAAAGCGCGACGATTAGCCCGCGGTCAAGAATTACGACCGGGCCTAGCCCGTCTTATTCATCAGCGGCTTGTTGAGAGGCTGGCGAGCGTGGCGTAAGCCGCTGAGATGGCGTAGGATTCGGTTGCTGACACCCACCCTCCGCGCATCCGGGCCGCCACACTCGCCATGACCGACGATACGAGTCTGCCGTTCTCATTTCCAGCCGTTTCCCGCAAGAAGATCACAGCCTCGTTCGACGGCGGCAAGCTGACGTCGGATGGCGGCGTCATGCTTCTGGCCATGGCGGACCGGCGCCTCGGCTTGGCCGCGAAGTTGTCCTGCGTATTCCCCGAGCGGCGCGATCCGGGACGCATCGTGCACAGCCTTGCGGATATGATCCGCGCCCGCATCTTCGCCATCGCGTGTGGCTACGAGGATGGCAATGATCTCGATCGTTTACGCGGCGATCCGGCGTTCAAGCTGGCTTGCGGCCGACTGCCGGACACTGGCCGGGATCTGTGTTCGCAGCCGACCCTATCGCGCCTGGAGAATGCACCACACCTGCGCGAGGTGATCCGGCTGAGCTCTGTGCTGGTTGACCTATGGATGGACAGCTACGCGCGAGCGCCGAGCGCAATCACGCTCGACATCGACGACACGGTCGACGTGGTGCATGGCCGTCAGCAACTCTCGCTGTTCAACGCCCATTATGATGAACACTGCTTCCTGCCGATCCACGTCTACGACACCGAGCACAGCCGGCCTGTTGCGGTCATCCTGCGCCCCGGCAAGACGCCGAGCGGCCGCGAGGTGCGGGCACACCTGCGCCGCCTGGTTCGGCGCATTCGCCGGCGCTGGCCCGATACGCGTATCACCTTCCGCGGCGACAGCCATTACGCCGGCCCCGAGGCGATGACTTTTTGCGAGCAAAACGGCGTCGATTACATCTTCGCGCTAGCCGGCACGAAGCCGCTCGCCAGAAAGGTCGACGAGGTCTGTGATGCAGTTCGAACCGAACGTGCGATCGAGAACAAGATCGTGGTTCGCGGCTACACCGAGACCCGCCACGCGGCCGGCTCCTGGCATCGTGAGCGCCGCGTCGTCGCCCGCATCGAGGCAACCCAACAAGGGCTCGACGTCCGCTACGTCGTCACCAGCCTGGATATCGGCTCGGCTGAGTGGATCTATGACAGCCTCTATTGCGCTCGCGGACAGGCCGAGAACCTGATCAAGCTGCACAAGACCCAGCTCGCCTCCGATCGCACCAGTTGCCGCTCGGCGCTCGCCAACCAGGTCCGCCTCGTCTTCCACACCGCCGCCTATTGGCTCATCCTCGCCGTGCGCGATGCCATCCCAAAGCCGCGCGATCTGGCAACGGCCGAGTTCAACACGATCAGGCTCAGGCTTCTCAAGATCGCAGCCCGCGTCATCGAGACCGCCACCCGCGTCCGTCTCGCCTTCGCTGCGGCGTGCCCCGACGCCGACCTGTTCCGCGGCTTGGCAAACGCTCTGGTCCCGCAAGCACCCTGACGCGCGGGGCATGAGCCCCCGGTCACCCCGCTGCCGTCCTCCAACGCGTTCACGAAGTCGGGTCGAAAAGCGGCGAAAAAGCCGAAGCGTTCGCGCGCGCCTTCACCCCGACCGGAAATGTTCCAGCTGCCCCGCCCGGCAATCATGAATAAGACGGGCTAGCTCGCGCCCTGCACGGCCCTGTCATACGCCTCGATCGTGACTTTCGCCCTGACCGCAACATCGGCGGCCGTCATGCCCGGCTTGTAGAGGCTGCTGCCGAGACCGAAGGCGCGAATGCCCGCCTTCACGTATTCCGCGAAATTCTGGTCCGAGACGCCGCCGACCGCGGCGAGCATCACATCCGGCGGCAGCACGGCGCGGATCGCCGAGATGCCGGAAGCGCCGAGCACGCTTGCCGGAAAGAACTTCAGGCTCGAGGCGCCCCCGCGTGCGGCGAGCAGCGCTTCCGTCGGCGAGAACACACCGGGCATCGTGATCATCGCGTGGTGCTGCGCGCGCGCCAACACGTCGACATCGACGTTCGGCGACACCATGAGGCGTCCGCCGGCGTCATGGAGACGATCGACGTCTTCCGCGGTCAGCACCGTGCCGGCGCCGATCAGGACATCAGCAGGCGCCCGCTTCGCTGCAATCTCGATCGAACGGAACGGCTCGGGCGAGTTCAGCGGAATCTCGATCGCGGTCATATCAGCCTCGAGCAGCGCGCTCACGATGCCCAAGGCCTCGTCCGGCTTGACGCCGCGCAGGATCGCGACCAGCGGACGCTTCATCGGAGGAAACGGAATGCTCATGCGTTGATCCCTAAATTGGTCCAGATCGCCGCCGCGGCGCCGGCGAGGCCACGGCGAACCGCCTCCTCCGCATCCATCACGTTGAGCGGAATCGAAAGGCTTTCGAGCGCGATCCGATAGAGCCGCTGCAGCCGGCCCGATGCAATCAGCGTAACCGGCGTTGCTCGCTCCCGCTCCGCAAGGCCGGCCGCCAGCTCGGCACCGATCAACGTGCCGGAGATCGTCTCACGGGCCGTCTGCGCGCTGCCGCCGAACAGCAACTGCCGGGATCGCACCCGAAACAGCAAATTGGCCGATAGCGCCGGCGTTGCGAACGCCTCGATGACAGCAGAGCGGAACGCATCGGTATCAACGGCCTCTTCCGCGCCGGCGACGGCATGCGAGAGAACGGTGTCGCGCGCAACCACGCTGAACAACTCGCCGGTCATGAAGGTCGCAAAGCGCTCGACCGTTCCACCGCGCAAGCGCACCCATTTGGAATGGGTTCCCGGCATGCAAACGAGGGCCTCACCCGGCGCCTCCAGACCAAGCGCGCCGAGCAACTGGGTTTCCTCGCCACGCATCACATCGGGTGCCGCAGCATCGCGCTGTGCAATCCCGGGCAGGATGCGGATATCGCGCGGCTGCCCCCTGACCACGACGGCGCCTTTGAGGATATCGGAGAGATGCGCTGGTGTGTCGACATAGCCGGCCTCGACCCAGCCCTGCCGCGCGCCGGCCATGCCGCAGATCACGACCGGAAGGTTGGCCGTCGCGCCCAGCGCGTCGAGATGCGATTGCAGCACCGACGCAAAGCCGGCCCTAGCGGCCACCGTCATACCCTCGTTGCTGCGCCGTTCGCCGAACACCTCGCCGCCAGCGCTCATCAGCCAGAGCCGGAAGCTGCTGGTGCCCCAATCGACCGCGACATAGGAAGGCCCGCTCATCGCGCTCTGTTCCACGCTTTTTGGTTTCCGGCTCGGCGATGGCGCCGCTGACCAGACGCGATAACGGCGTTCATCACGCTGCGCAAGGCGCGCCAATATCGCGACGCCGCGCGGTCACGCGAACGCGCGCGCATGCGACCGCTGGGCCCTGTTCGCGTCGGTGAGTGCGCGGATCGGTTACCGCGCGCCCTTCAGCGTACAGGAGGTCGTGCAGGTCGTGACGTTGCCATGGTCACACTTGATGCAGGCATTGACGCACTGATCCATGACCTTGGGATTGTACTGGCTGTAAAGATTGGCCGCGCAGCTGTTGGTCGATCCCGTGACCTCCGGGTCGGACCAGCAACCGGACAGTAAAAATGCTGCGGCACTCAAAATGGCGACCTTGCGCATAAGGCCTCCTGCCACGCTCTATCCAAGTATTCTTGCAAGTAACCTTGATAGGTTAGGTTAAATTTCGGTTTCAATTGCGACCTGATCCGGAAGCAGTATTGCTTATCCACCGGACATTTCCCCAAGGTCCGGGCCCACACCGGCAAGGCCGTCAGGCGACCCCGCCTGGCGGCTTTGTTGCCCAGCAATGCACAAGGATACCAACAAGATGGCCCGAAAGCCGCGGTGGTCGTTCAAGGAGGACCGACGACTGATGGAATTGGCGCGCTCCTCCAAGTCGCTGGAGGAGGTCGTGAAGGCGACCGGCCGTTCCCCGGAGCGAATCAAGAAGATGGCGATGCGCCTTGGCCTCTCCATCAAGCCGCGTGGCGCCACCAAGAAATAGTTTGAAATACGGCCGCGGCCCGGCGCTCTCGCGCGAAGTGGGTAGCCGTCAGCGTGAAGGCGATACCTCAAAAACTAAGAATGCTAGCCCGTCTTATTCATCAGCGGCTTGTTGAGAGGCTGGCGAGCGTGGCGTAAGCCGCTGAGATGGCGTAGGATTCGGTTGCTGACACCCACCCTCCACGCATCCGGGCCGCCACACTCGCCATGACCGACGATACGAGTCTGCCGTTCTCATTTCCAGCCGTTTCCCGCAGGAAGATCACAGCCTCGTTCGACGGCGGCAAGCTGACGTCGGATGGCGGCGTCATGCTTCTGGCCATGGCGGACCGGCGCCTCGGCTTGGCCGCGAAGTTGTCCTGCGTATTCCCCGAGCGGCGCGATCCGGGACGCATCGTGCACAGCCTTGCGGATATGATCCGCGCCCGCATCTTCGCCATCGCGTGTGGCTACGAGGATGGCAATGATCTCGATCGTTTACGCGGCGATCCGGCGTTCAAGCTGGCTTGCGGCCGACTGCCGGACACTGGCCGGGATCTGTGTTCGCAGCCGACCCTATCGCGCCTGGAGAATGCACCACACCTGCGCGAGGTGATCCGGCTGAGCTCTGTGCTGGTTGACCTATGGATGGACAGCTACGCGCGAGCGCCGAGCGCAATCACGCTCGACATCGACGACACGGTCGACGTGGTGCATGGCCGTCAGCAACTCTCGCTGTTCAACGCCCATTATGATGAACACTGCTTCCTGCCGATCCACGTCTACGACACCGAGCACAGCCGGCCTGTTGCGGTCATCCTGCGCCCCGGCAAGACGCCGAGCGGCCGCGAGGTGCGGGCACACCTGCGCCGCCTGGTTCGGCGCATTCGCCGGCGCTGGCCCGATACGCGTATCACCTTCCGCGGCGACAGCCATTACGCCGGCCCCGAGGCGATGACTTTTTGCGAGCAAAACGGCGTCGATTACATCTTCGCGCTAGCCGGCACGAAGCCGCTCGCCAGAAAGGTCGACGAGGTCTGTGATGCAGTTCGAACCGAACGTGCGATCGAGAACAAGATCGTGGTTCGCGGCTACACCGAGACCCGCCACGCGGCCGGCTCCTGGCATCGTGAGCGCCGCGTCGTCGCCCGCATCGAGGCAACCCAACAAGGGCTCGACGTCCGCTACGTCGTCACCAGCCTGGATATCGGCTCGGCTGAGTGGATCTATGACAGCCTCTATTGCGCTCGCGGACAGGCCGAGAACCTGATCAAGCTGCACAAGACCCAGCTCGCCTCCGATCGCACCAGTTGCCGCTCGGCGCTCGCCAACCAGGTCCGCCTCGTCTTCCACACCGCCGCCTATTGGCTCATCCTCGCCGTGCGCGATGCCATCCCAAAGCCGCGCGATCTGGCAACGGCCGAGTTCAACACGATCAGGCTCAGGCTTCTCAAGATCGCAGCCCGCGTCATCGAGACCGCCACCCGCGTCCGTCTCGCCTTCGCTGCGGCGTGCCCCGACGCCGACCTGTTCCGCGGCTTGGCAAACGCTCTGGTCCCGCAAGCACCCTGACGCGCGGGGCATGAGCCCCCGGTCACCCCGCTGCCGTCCTCCAACGCGTTCACGAAGTCGGGTCGAAAAGCGGCGAAAAAGCCGAAGCGTTCGCGCGCGCCTTCACCCCGACCGGAAATGTTCCAGCTGCCCCGCCCGGCAATCATGAATAAGACGGGCTAGGTGGTGTGGACTCTAAGGATTCCCTTTTAGGCGCAAATCAGATTCAAGACTGCTTTTGGGGAGGCAGTCTTGGGTGTGATGGACCGTTTGGTATTGAGCGACGCGGCTTGGGAGCGGATGGCGCCGCTGATCATAGGTCGCCCCGACCAGAAGGGCTCCACTGGGCGCGACAATCGGATGTTCGTGGAAGGTGTACTTTGGATTGTTCGCACGGGCTCTCCCTGGCGTGATCTCCCGGAGGCGTTCGGGGATTGGAACAGCGTGTTCCGGCGCTTCAGTCGGTGGAGCATCAAGGGCGTCTGGTGGCGGATCTTCGAGGCGATGTCCGATGATCCGGACTTCGAATATTTGATCGTCGATTCCACCATCGTCCGGGCGCATCAGCACGCCGCCGGGGCCAAAAAAGGGGGTCTGAAGATCAGGCGATCGGCCGCTCGCGCGGTGGCCTGAGCACCAAGATACATATGGCCGTTCGTGGCTTGGGATGTCCCGTACGGTTCGCGCTGACCGCAGGCCAGAAGGGCGATGCACCGCAAGCTGCCGCATTGATCGAGGGACTACCTGCCGAGGTCGTCATGGCCGATACGGCCTATGACGCCGATCATTTGCGCCAAGCCATCGCCGCCAAGGGCGCGCTCGCCGTCATCCCCAACAACCCGTCACGCGCACTCAAATACCCGCTGGACAAGCACCTCTATGCCCAGCGTCACCTCGTCGAATGCTGCTTCTCAAAGCTCAAGCAGTTCCGACGCGTCGCAACCCGCTTCGAAAAGACCGCCCGAAATTACCTAGCCGTCGTCACTCTCGCAGCCATCGTCCTTTGGATGCGGTAAGTATCCACACCACCTAGGGTTCCGGCGGACAATCGTCCTTGGCCCGCACCGGGATCGCCTTGACCTCGCGCTCAGCCTTGACCTCGCGCTCAGCCCTGGCCTCTTGTTCATCCTCGTCCGCCCGCGTGCAGGTGGTCAGCACGAAAGCCACCCGGCTGCATTGCCAAGCCGGCCCGAGCGCCGCGCTCGACACCGGTTCTGGCGACGCCAGCGTCAGGGATAGATACGCTACCAAAACGGCACCCGCCGCGGCTGCGGCGGCCAGTGCCGCGCCCGTTCCGGACCACAGCTTAGACATCATGGCCTTGGTTCCCGCCGATCTCTGGGAGTCGAGGCAGCCCGCCTGCCCGCGTGTGACCGCAGTCACAACCGGGACCAAACAGTTCAGCCCGAGTCTTTGGGCTCGATGTGGGAGCGATATTGCACTGCCGCAAGGCAGGGTCAGCGCGCCGGCTCGATCACATTACAGTTGGTCCGGCCCGACATCAGGCAGTCCTGCATCTTGCTCGCCGCCGTCAGGTCATGCGCAAGCCAGAGACCGACCGCGAGCATGACCACCGCGACCAGCAGTCCGATTAGCGCCCCGCGGCGGTTGCCTCCGTCTTCGGATTCGCTCATGGCCGCCTCGGTTCCCTCTTGCTATCGCCCGCATCATGACCGTTTGCACGGTTGCGTGCGATCAATTCTGCAACAGTCGCACAACGAAATGCGCGCCGGCAGCGATCGGACCTGCAATTCCATTGCGGGCTCGCGCGACTCGCGAAAAACTGCTCGCTGAGTGGAGCGCGTGTGCGGGGCGTGCCGGTGAGCGAACAAGAAGCGAGTTACGATTATCAGCGTTACAGGCAGCTGCTCTCGGAAGTTGTCGACGAGACCAGCAGATTGCGGCTGATCAGCCTCCTGATCACCGAAAAGGCGCGCGACAGGCTGGAAGCGCAGCGCGCCTCGGACCGGAGCGCGATGACCGCCGAGACAGTCGCCAAGGTGCTCGGCAATGGGCGGCGCGAGCAGTTTCAGCGCGGCTAGGCCTGTCGGCAGGTTCGGTGACCAACCACTCACCACGCCGGCCGCCAGCCGGCGCAAAGACCGCCGCCGGCCATTTGCTGTCCGCTCATATCTCCTTTGCTCCACAGCCCCTCGTTCACCACTGGCCTTTTCGCTGCCATTCACTTATTGAACGCCGAACCGAACCCCATCCATCAACGAACAGAAAGCAGCAGGCTTCCTCTATGAGTGGCTTCAAGGAACCGGGTTTTGCCGACCGCCAGAAAGCGGCCCTGCAGGCGCGGCAAAACCTCCTCAACAAGTTTCGCACCCAGCCGGGCGCTGACGATCCGACCGTGAAGGCACGGGCCGAGGAGCGCGCGGCTATCGCCGAACGCCGCGCCAAGGCCAGGGAAGCCCGTGAAATCGAGAAGGCCGAACGGAAGCGCCGCGAGGAAGAGGCCGCCGCAGCCGAGGCCGCCCGCATTGCGCGGGAGAAGGAAGAGGAAACCGCACGACTGGCTGCGCTCGAGGCCGAGCAGAAGGCCAAGCGCGACGCCCGCTACGCGGCGCGCAAGGAGCGCGGCAAGAAGAAGCGCTGAGGCGCAACCAGGCCCGCCACGGCGGCGGGCCTGTGAAGGATGAGCGGTGGCGGCGGTCAGTTCTTCTTCATGCCGTCGTCTTTCTTCATCATCGCGCCGCCATCCTTCTTCATGGCGTCGTCCTTCTTCATCATGCCATCGTCCTTCTTCATGGCATCCTTGGACATCGTGCCTTCCTTCTTCATCGCATCGTCCTTGCCCATCTTGTCCTGAGCGAAGGCGGCGGGCGCAAGCGCGAGGCTGAACGAGAGCAGCGCGGCGGAAAGGCCGAGGCGGGTCTTGGTGGTCATGATGATGATCCCTTGTGTGGTCGAATGTGAGCGCGACGACTTGCCGCTCTCTCCTCGACGCACTTGCGCCGCCGGTTGTTACCTTCAATAACAAATTCTTGAAGCATCCCGGCGCGTACGCCCATCGCTCATCGCGCGAGGATCGGGCGGCGGCGCAGTGTGCGCCGCAGCAACGGCAAGACTTGCGACCGCCTGCCGGCCCGCACTAACAGGGCGCCTCGAACTATCAGACTAGAGAAGTTTCACGCGAAGACCGGCTAAGCTAAAGCTCCGCGCCGGTCTAACAGCCACTCAAGAAGCTCTTCAGGGGAACAACCATGCTCACACGTCGCCACGTCCTCGCTTCCGCCCTCGCCGCACCCGCCGTCCTGCGGATGGGTGTCGGGACCGCGCATGCCGCGACCACGCTGAAGATCTCGCACCAGTTCCCCGGCGGCACCATCGACAAGGGCGATTTCCGCGACAGGCTGTGCCGGATGTTCGCGGCCGAGGTCGCCAAGCGCTCGGGCGGCGACCTCACTGCCGAGGTCTATCCGAACTCCTCGCTGATCAAGACCAACGCGCAGTTCTCGGCGATGCGCAAGGGCGCGCTCGATCTCAGCCTCTATCCGATGCCCTATGCCGGCGGCGAATTGCCGGAAACCAATATCGGCCTGATGCCGGGCTTGGTCACGACCTACGACCAGGGCCTGCGCTGGAAGAAGGAGCCCGTCGGCAAGGCGCTGAGCGACTTCCTTGCCGACAAGGGCATTCTGCTGATCTCCTGGGTCTGGCAGGCCGGCGGCGTCGCGAGCCGCTCCAAGGCGATCGTGGCGCCCGAAGACGCCAAGGGCCTCAAGGTGCGCGGCGGCTCGCGCGAGATGGACATGGTGCTGCAGACCGCCGGCGCCGCCGTGCTATCGGTGCCCTCAAACGAGATCTACGCCGCGATGCAGACCGGCGCCTGCGATGCCGGCATCACCTCCTCCACCAGCCTGATCTCGTTCCGCCTCGAGGAAGTTGCGAAGTCGCTGACCTCGGGCGCCGGCGCCTCCTACTGGTTCATGCTGGAGCCGTTGATGATGTCGAAGGCGATCTTCGACAAGCTGCCGAAGAACCAGCAGGACATCATCCTCGCTGTCGGCGCCGAGCTCGAGGCGTTCGGCCGCAAGGGGGCGCAGGACGACGATACCGAAGTCACCAAGGTCTATGAAAAGGCAGGCGCCAAGGTCAGCGCGCTCGACGCCGCCATTGTCGGCAAGTGGCGCGACATCGCGCGCGATACCGCCTGGAAGGACTATGGTGCCAAGACGACGACTGCCGCCAACCTGCTGAAGCTCGCAAGCGACGTCGCCGCATGATGCATGGTCCGGTCGCGGATCAAGCCGAAACCGCAAGCACGGCCACCGGCAATGCACCCGTGGCTCTGCTCGGGCGGGCGCTGTCCGTCTGCAACAACATCATCGTGGTGTTCGCCGCGCTGGCCTTGATCGCGGCCTGCGTGATCCTGAGCTACAGCGTGCTCGGCCGCGCTTTGTTCCACAGCCCGAACTACTGGCAGGACGAGGCCGCCGTATTCCTGCTGGTCGGCGCCACCTTCATGACCTCGGCCTATGTGCAGAGCCAGCGCGGCCATGTCAGCATCGAGGCGTTCGTCGGCCTGCTCTCGGCCCGCGCCAACGGCATCAGGCTGTGGCTGGTCGATGTCGCAAGCTTCGCGTTTTGCACCTTCTTCGCTTGGAAGTCCTGGACCCTGGCGCACGAAGCCTATGTCGACGGCCAGGTGTCCAACTCGATGTGGTCGCCGCCGCTCGCCATCCCCTACGGGCTGATGGCGCTCGGCATGACGCTGCTCTGCGTGCAGCTCCTTCTGCAAATCCTCATTCCGCTGACCGGTGGCGCGCGCCGATGACCGTGTTTGGTATTGGCATCTCCTACGGGCTTGCCACCCTGTTTGCGATGTTCTCCGGCATGCCGATCGCGTTCGCGCTCGGTGCGGTCGCCGTC
The DNA here is from genome assembly GCF_054057015.1 of Bradyrhizobium sp. JR3.5. Lineage (NCBI taxonomy): Bacteria > Pseudomonadati > Pseudomonadota > Alphaproteobacteria > Hyphomicrobiales > Nitrobacteraceae > Bradyrhizobium > Bradyrhizobium sp. JR3.5. The sequence continues at coordinate 1,910,388 of NZ_JBSRYV010000001.1, read as the reverse complement.
GCCTTCATGGCGATCTACATGCCGGCGGCCTCGCTCGATACGGTGACCCAGAACGTCTACGAGGAGATGGCCTCGATCACGCTGCTGTCGATCCCGCTGTTCATCCTGAAGGGCGCGGCGATCGGCAAATCGCGCGCCGGCCAGGATCTCTACTCGGCGCTGCATGCCTGGCTGCACCGCGTGCCCGGCGGCCTCGGCGTCGCCAACGTGTTCGCCTGCGCGTTGTTCGCGGCGATGGCCGGTTCCTCGCCCGCGACCTGCTCGGCGATCGGTTCGGCCGGCATCCCCGAGATGCGCAAGCGCGGCTATTCCGGCGGCTTTGCCGCGGGGATCATCGCCGCCGGCGGCACGCTCGGCATCCTGCTGCCGCCCTCGATCACAATGATCCTGTTTGCCGTCGCCGCCGAGAAATCGCTCGGACGGCTGTTTCTGGCCGGCATCGGCCCCGGACTGCTGCTGGTGTCGTTGTTCGGCCTCTACGCCGTGTTCCGGTTCCGCAAGGAATACGCCATGGCCCGCGCCGTCTACGACGCGACCGGCAAGGATGCCGCGATCCTGCAGCGCGACGAGTTCACCATGGCCGAACGCTTCAGCGCGCTGCCGCGCGTGATCCCGTTCGTGCTGCTGCTAACGGGCGTGATGATCGCGCTCTATGGCGGCTACGCGACGCCGTCGGAAACTGCCGGCCTCGGCGGCCTCCTGGCGCTCGGACTGATCGCCGTGATCTACAGCGTGTGGAAACCCAGCGATCTGTCGCCGATCCTGAAATCCACCATTCGTGAATCGACCATGCTGATGCTGATCATCGGCATGTCGCTGCTCTATTCCTATGTGATGAGCTATTTGCACATCTCGCAATCGGCGGCGGAGGCGATCGTCGCGATGCACCTGCCGCGCTGGGAGCTCTTGTTTGCGATCCTCGTGATGGTGATCGTGCTCGGCTTCTTCCTGCCGCCGGTCTCGATCATCCTGATGACCGCGCCGATCATCCTGCCGCCGCTCCGCGCCGCCGAGTTCGACATCATCTGGTTCGGCGTCGTCATGACCATCGTGATGGAGATGGGCCTGATCCACCCGCCGGTAGGGCTCAACATCTTCGTCATCCGCAACGTCGCGCCCGACATCCCCCTGAGCGAGGTGATCTGGGGCACGCTGCCCTTCGTGCTGCTGATGATGTTCGCGGTGCTGATGCTGTGCTTCTTCCCGGAGATCTCGACCTGGCTGCCCAATCTGGTGATGGGGCCGGACGGCGGGCGCTAAGCCGTTTTCGGACGAACAAGGCACCGGTCGCCTGAAGCAAACGCGTCAAACCGGAGCTTCAGGCCGCCTCCTGCTCCCTCGCAGCCAAGGCCTTCTCGATCCGGCGGACCATCAGCGCCGTTGGACGTCCCTCGCGCTGCAGCCGGCGGAGCTCATTCCAGAGCCTGATGATTTCGCGGTCTCGCTCGGCGTCCATGGCATTCTCCCGGAATGCCCAATATGAACGAAACAGGAACAAAACTCAAGACCGCAAGATGCGGTCGCTGGCGCGGGAACCAGGACGACGCAGCGCAATTGGGTCCTTCATGAAAATGGCCAAGGCAATTCGCAAGCAGGCGCAGACCGCGGAACGGGTCGCATCGGCGACCGCGGACGCAATCGTCGCCGATCAGATGCGCTCCCTGGCCCGCGCCTTCAGGAGCCAGGCCGAGATACTGAAGAAGAAAGAGAAGCAAAAGAAGAAGCAATCTCGCCCCGGCTAGGGATAGCCGTCGCCCGGAGTATCGACCTCGACGACGTCGATCCGCGACACCGATTTGCCCTTCCGCAGCTCTTCGTAGGACGTCTCCGCGCTTAGGCAGAACAGCGTGCTGCGGTCCGCGCCGCCGAGTGCACAGGCGAGCGCGCGGCGGCCGGGCACCGCGATGCGCGCGCGCTCCACACCATTGCGATCGATCCGGACAAACGCGTCTTCGGTGAAGGACGCGACCCAGACTGCGCCCTCGCCGTCGAGGCAGATGCCGTCGGGATCATTGACGCGACCGAACCGCCCGCGAAGGCTCAGGCCGCCGTCCGGCGCGATGTCGTAGTCGGCGAGACCGGCACCATCCATCTCAGCGACGACGAGCCGGCGATGGTCGGAGGAGACGGCAATACCGTTGGGAAAGCGCAAGCCGTCGGCGACGACGCGGGCGCTGCCGTCGGGCATCACCAGGATGATGCGGCCGACGGCGCCGCGGCCCTCCGGCGGCGGCAGATTGAAGCCGAGATCGCCGACGTAAGCGCGGCCTTGCCCGTCGACGATCATGTCGTCGATCGTACCGGTCGCGATCCCGGAGAGATCGGCATACAGCGACAGCGCGCCGCCGGAAAACCGCAGCAGCCGCTTCCTGAACATCGTCAGCACGACGATGTCGCCATCAGGCAGCACGCCAAGACCGCACGGCGTGTCGTCGCTCACCGCAGCATACTCCTGACGTTCGCCTGACGGGCTGATGCTGAGCAGCATCCGCGCCATGCAGTCGACGAACCAGAGGCGCCCGCGATGCCAGCGCGGGCCCTCGAAATAGCGCCCGCCATCCAGGATGGTTCTGAGACGAGCCGTCATGACGCACCGGCCTGAAAGAACAGCTCTGACATGAGAAAGCGCCGCGCCGCACGTCTGATGAGAATATATCCCCGCTGGGACCGGTCAAACCGGAGTCTTGGGCCCTTCAAAAACGTCCTCAAAAACCCGGTTCCCGCGGGTTCCGCACGTCATATTCCATATTTCGCCGTGTTTTCCCTGTTGAGTTGCAGCTGCATTAAGACTCGAGAATCGAGGGTGGTGGTAATCTGCGGCCGATGTGCCGCGTACGACGCGTTCCGTTTGTGCCTGATCGTTTCAGGGGGGCCAGGGAATGAACCATTGCCTACGTCCGCTGGCGTGCCTCGCCACGGTGGCCGTGCTCGCGCTGCTTCCGCTTGAGGCGGGCGCCAAACCGCATCATCAGCACCAGGCCAAGAGTGGCCACGGGGACAAGAAGGCGCACGGCGCCAAGGCGACGCGCGAGAGCGCCGCCGGCAAGCGGCGCCATGCTAGGCATGGCGCCGACAAGCGTAACTCAGCGAAGGCCAAATCCGCTTCGTCCAAGTCCACCGAGGCCTCGAAGGCGCCCGAGCCGGAGAAACCCGCCGGGCCGCAATTGTCGGGCGATCTCGCCGCGGTCAGGGACGCGATCGTCGCGGCGCGCCGCGGCAAGACCAGCGACGCGACCGATATCCAGGCAAAGATCACCGACCCCGTCGGGCGGAAGCTCGTCGAGTGGTATCTGCTGCGCCACTCCGAGTCGAATGCACCGTTCAGCCGCTATGCGGCATTCGTCACGGCGAATCCGGACTGGCCAAGCGTCACGCTGTTGCGCAAGCGGGCTGAAGCGCGGATCTGGCAGGAGCGCAGTGATCCAGCCACGGTGCACGGCTTCACCCTCGACCAGCCGATCAGCGCCAAGGGCAAGTTCGCGCTCGCTCGCACGCTGCTCGCCGAAGGCGATCGCGACGGCGCCACGCGGCTGGTACGCGAGGCCTGGCGCTCGGAAGACCTATCCGACCGCACCGAGAGCGACGCCTATGACGCATTCAAGGACCTGCTGGCGCGCGACGATCATCGCGCGCGCATGGACAAGCGGATCGGCGCCAAGGATCTCGCCGGCGCGAGGCGCGCAGCACAGCACCTCGGCAGCGACGAGCTGGCCATTGTGAAGGCTTGCGGCGCGGTCCGCGGACAATCCAACAAGGCCGAGGACACGCTCAACGACGTGCCGGCGGACGCCCGTAGCGACCTCGGCTACACCCTCTGCCGCATCCAGTGGCTGCTCGCGAAGAACAGGATCGACGATGCGGCGCGCGTGACGATTGCCGCGGCGCCCGAGACGATGGCGCAGCAGGACACCGACCAGTGGTGGCGCGAGCGCCGCATCCTCTCCCGCAAGCTGCTCGACCAGGGTGAGCACCAGGCGGCCTATGACGTCATCCGCGCCGCGGCGCCGCCGGACAACCCCTATTACCGCTCCGACATGCACTTCATGCGCGGCTGGATCGCGCTGCGCTATCTCGACGATGCCAGGACCGCGGCAGCGCATTTCGCACGGATCGACGAGGGCCAGACCAACCCGACCGTGCTGGCACGCGCCGCCTATTGGCGCGGCCGTGCCGCCGAGGCGCTCGGCAACAGTGTGGCGATGCGGGCCGACTACCAGGCCGCGGCGCGCTACCCGACGGCCTATTATGGTCAGCTCGCGCTGGCCAGGCTCGGCCGCGACGGCGTCGAGTTGCGCGCGCCCTCGCCGGCGGCCAGCGCCGGCAGCATGGCGGCCGACGAGCGCGTGCGTGCCGCCGACATGCTCTACGCGATCGGCGAGCCCGATATCGTGCTTTATTTCGCCGCCGACCTTGCCGAGGAAAGCGCAGATGTCGGGATGCTCGAGGCGCTCGGCGAGCTCACCGGCCGCCATAACGATGCCCGCGCCATGCTGCAGATCGGCAAGATTGCACTGGCGCGCGGCTTTGCCTTCGACCATTACGCCTTCCCGGTCATCGGCATTCCCAAGCACACCCCGATCGCCCCCGATATCGGGCGCAGCATGACCTACTCGATCGCGCGCACCGAAAGCGCGTTCGATCAACGCGACAAGTCGGCGGCCAATGCCGTCGGCCTGATGCAGGTGACGCCCGAAGCCGGCCGCGACACCGCCAAGCGTTTCGGCGTCAGCTACGACTGGAGCCGGATGGTCTCCGATCCGGTCTACAACGCCCAGATGGGCGCCGCCGAACTGAGTGCGCTGCTGGCGGAATATCGCGGCTGCCACATCATGACCTTTGCCGGCTACAACGCCGGCCGCGGCCGCGTCCGCGACTGGATCAAGGCCTATGGCGACCCGCGTGATCCCAAGGTCGATCCGGTCGACTGGGTAGAGCGGATTCCGATCTCGGAGACGCGCAACTACGTCCAGCGCGTGATGGAGAATTTCGCGGTCTATCAGGCACGGTTCGAGGACACAGGCACGGCGATGGCGGCAAAGAGCGGCGAGCGCGTCGTGACGCAGGAGAGCAACGCGGCGCCGGCGCAGACAATGCCGTCGCAATAATGCTGCGTCGTCCCGGCGAAGGCCGGGACCCATACGCCGTGGCCGACGTAAGGGGCAATCGGCTCGACGATTTGCGAACAAGCCACAGCGGTGGCTATGGGTCCCGGCCTTCGCCGGGACGACGTGGAGGGACCCCCCTCAATCCACCTTCACATTAGCGGCCTTGATCATCGGCCACCATTTTGCAATCTCCGCCTTCTGCCAGGCGCCGAGTGCGTCCGGCTTGAGCTGGTCCTTTGGCGGCATCTGCAAGCCGAGATTTTCGAGCTGCTTCTTCACGGCAGGATCGTTCATCGCCTGGATCGCCGCGACGTTGAGCTTGTCCACGATCTCCTTCGGCGTGCCCTTCGGCACCCAGAGGCCGGACCACAGCGTCATGTGGAAGCCCGGCAGGCCGGCCTCGTCGACCGTCGGGACCTCAGGCGCGTTCGCGACCCGCTTGGAATCGGTGACCGCGTAGGCGCGGATGTTGCCGGCGCGGACCTGGTTGATCGAGTTCGACGTCTGGTCGACGATGATATCGATCTGACCGGCGACGAGGTCGTTCAGCGCCGGCCCGGTGCCGCGATAGGGCACGTATTGCAGCTTGATGCCGGAGACGTTCTCGAAATAGAGCCCGGCGATATGGCTGCCGCTGCCGGCGCCGGCGGTGCCCGCGGTCGGCGGCGCCGGCCGCGACTTCAGCCACTCCAACAGCTCCTTCAGCGACTTCGCCGGCACGGCGTTCTTGCTGACGATGATCATCGGATTGCTCGGCAGCAGCACCACCGGCTCGAGATCATCGACGAGGTCGTAGCCGAGTTTGTAGATCGCGCCGTTCGCGACATGGGTGCCGAGATGGCCGAACGAGACGGTGTAGCCGTCCGGCGCCGCGCGCACTGCACGGCCGACACCGAGCGAGCCGCCCGCTCCGGTCACGTTCTCGATCAGAACCACCTCGCCGAGCGACCGCTTTCATGCGCTCGGCGAGGATGCGCGCCATCGCATCCGACGGACCGCCGGCGGCGAACGGCACGACGATGGTGATCGGGTGCGCGGGCCAGGTTTCCGCCGAAACGCTCCCGGTGAACGACAACATCGCCAGCACGGCCAGAACCAGCTTCCGCATCACGCGCTCCCCTCAATCTTCCTTGTCGTATCATTTTTGAAGGGCCATCTTTCGACAAGATGGCCCTTCGGATGAGGCGTCAGAACTGCGAGAAGTCGATCGGCTTGTGCCGGTCGAGCGCGCGGGTCACCGGCGGCAGCGGGTATTTCAGGCCGCTGGCGCAATTGAACAGCATCACGCGGTCTGCGTTGGTGACGCGGCCGTCGGCAAGGCTCTGCTTGTAGGCGGCATAGGTCGCTGCCCCCTCGGGGCACAGCAGCAGTCCCTCCTCGCGCGCGACCTCGTTGAGGGCGGCGGTGATCTTGTCGTCGTCGACCGCGATCGCAAATCCCTTGCTCTCGCGCACCGCGCGCAGGATGAGAAAGTCGCCAATCGCCTGCGGCACGCGGATGCCGGAGGCGATGGTGTGAGCGTCCTCCCAGCGCGCCGCATGTTCGGTGCCGGCCTCATAGGCGCGCACCATCGGCGCGCAGCCGGAGGCCTGCACCGCGACCATCCGCGGGCGTTTCGAACCGATGAAACCGATCTTCTCGAGCTCGTCGAACGCCTTCCACATGCCGATCAGGCCGGTGCCGCCACCGGTCGGATAGAAGATCACATCGGGCACGTCCCAGCCGAGCTGCTCGGCGAGCTCGAGGCCCATCGTCTTCTTGCCCTCGATCCGGTACGGCTCCTTCAGGGTCGATGTATCGAACCAGCCGACTTTTGCTTTTCCCTCGCCGACGATCTTGCCGCAGTCGTCGATATAGCCGTTGACGCGATAGACGGTGGCGCCCTGCAGCTCGATCTCGCTGACATTCACCTCCGGCGTATCCGCCGGACAGAAGATCGTGGTCTTGATCCCACAGGAGGTCGCGTAGGCCGCGAGCGCCGCGCCGGCGTTGCCGTTGGTCGGCATCGCCATGTGCTTGATGCCGAGCGCCTTGCCCATCGAGACCGCCATGACGAGGCCGCGCGCCTTGAACGAGCCGGTCGGCAGCCGCCCCTCGTCCTTGACGATGATCTCGCCACCGCCAAGCCGTGCGGAAAGCTTCGGCAGCCGGATCAGCGGCGTCGTGACTTCGCCGAGACTGACGATGTCCTTGCATTTGCGCACCGGCAACAGCTCGCGGTAGCGCCACAGGTCGGCGGGGCGCTCGGCCAGCGCGTCCTTGGTCAGCGCCTTCTTCACCCCGGCGAGATCGTAGCGCACCAGCAGCGGCTTGCCGGCCTTGGAGAGGTTGTGCACCTGATCCGCCGCATAATGATCGCCCTCCATCGCGCATTCGAGGTGGGTCACGAAGGTCGGGCGTTCGATGGTGAGGTTGTCGTTGTCGTGCACGGGTTCTGATCCTTCTTGTTCTTAGGTCCACTGATATCAGACCCGTCACCCTGAGGTGGCCGCGTCTTAGCGGCCCTCGAAGGGCGACGAGCCCTGCTGCATGATCTCGGCCGTGCATCCTTCGAGGCTCGCGTCCCGCGAGCACCTCAGGATGACGGGACTTCTACCTGCGACGTCTCCAAACGTCAGATATTCAGCACGCGCCCGTAGGCGTCGAGTACCGCTTCCTTCATCATTTCCGACAAAGTCGGATGCGGGAACACGGTGTGCATCAATTCCTCCTCCGTGGTCTCCAGATTCATCGCCACGACATAGCCCTGGATCAGCTCGGTGACCTCGGCGCCGATCATGTGCGCGCCGAGCAGCTGGCCGGTCTTCTTGTCGAACACCACCTTGACGAGGCCCTGGTCCTCGCCGAGCGCGATCGCCTTGCCGTTACCGACGAACGGGAAGCGGCCGACGCGGACCTCGCGACCGTCTTCCTTGGCCTTGGCTTCGGTGAGGCCGACGGAGGCGACCTGCGGGTTTGCAGTAGGTGCAGCCCGGGATCAGCAGCTTGTCCATCGGGTGCGGATGCAGGCCCTTGATCGCCTCGATGCAGATCACGCCCTCATGCTCGGCCTTGTGCGCAAGCATCGGCGGTCCCGCGACGTCGCCGATCGCGTAGATGCCGGGGACGTTGGTCTTGCCGAGACCGTCGATCACGATGCAGCCGCGGTCGGTTTTGACGCCGAGCTTCTCCAGCCCGAGATTCTCGATGTTGCCGACCACGCCGACCGCCGAGATCACGCGCTCGAACTCCTTGGCCTGCGGCTGGCCCTTGCCGTCGTCGATGGTCGCGACCACGCTGTCGGCCTTCTTCTCAAGCTTCGTGACCTTGGTCGAGGACATGATCTTGATGCCCATCTTCTCGAACCGCTTGCGCGCCAGCCCCGCGATCTCGGCGTCCTCGACGGGCAGGATCTGCGGCAGCACCTCGACCACGGTGACGTCAGAGCCCATGGTGTGGAAGAACGAGGCGAACTCGATGCCGATCGCGCCGGAGCCGACCACCAGCAGCGATTTCGGCATCCGCTCCGGCACCATCGCCTCGAAATAGGTCCAGATCAGCTTCTTGTCGGGCTCGAGCCCGGGCAGTACGCGCGGCCGCGCGCCGGTCGCGACGATGATGTGCTTGGCCTGATAGGTGCCTTCGCCGCTGGCACCTTTCGGCGCCTCGACCGCCGATTTCTTCACCGTGATCTTGCCGGGCGCATCGATCGTGGCATCGCCCCAGATCACCGTGACCTTGTTCTTCTTCATCAGGAAGCCGACGCCGTCGTTGAGGCGCTTCGAGACCCCGCGCGAGCGCTGCACCACCGCCTTCGGATCGAACGAGACGTTGTCGGCCGACAACCCGTAATCCTTGGCGTGCTGCATGTAGTGATAGATCTCGGCGGAGCGCAGCAGCGCTTTGGTCGGGATGCAGCCCCAGTTCAGGCAGATGCCGCCGAGATAGGATTTCTCCACGATCGCGGTCTTGAATCCGAGCTGCGCGGCGCGGATCGCGGTCACGTAGCCGCCGGGGCCGGAGCCGATGATGATGACGTCAAAGGATGTATCGGCCATGGCGGCTCCCGTTCAACTCAATTTGTGACGCCGCGCGCGCGGCTTCTTGCGATCAACGACCTGACCAGCCATTCGAGCCCGATCGCCACGGCCATGATGGCCAGGGCCGTCAGCACGATCGGCTGGGCGATATTCCGCGCCAGCCGTTCGCCGGCGAAGAACGCGGAGTGCAGAAAATCGAACCCGACCGGATTGCACACCAGTGCGGCCGACAGCAGCAGCGAGATCCAGGGCCAGCGCGTGCGAGCCGTGCCGGCCATCTATCCGTACTCCTGCCATACCGCACCGAGGAATATCGACCACGCCAGCGCCAGCACGACGGCGGCGATCATCATGATCCTGAACTGGATCGTCGAAATCAGGTCGCGGTTGACCGCGACGAGCAACGCGACGGCAACGGCGGCGAGCAGGACGTACGGACCGTAGATCGCGTACATGGCTGATGCCCGTCACACCATCATCATCACGGGGTTTTCGATCAGCTGCTTGAAAGCGCCGATCAGCTCGGCGCCGAGCGCGCCGTCGATCGCGCGGTGATCGCACGACAGGGTCACGCTCATCATGTGCGCGATCTCGATCTTGCCGCCGCGCACCACCGGACGTTCCTCCGAGGTGCCGACCGCGAGGATCGAGGCGTGCGGCGGGTTGATCACGGCGGTGAAGTGGTTGATGCCGTACATGCCGAGGTTCGACACCGCGGTGGTGCCGCCCTGGTATTCTTCCGGCTTCAGCTTGCGGGCACGGGCGCGCGCGGCAAAATCCTTCATCTCGTTGGAGATGGTCGAGAGCGTCTTGGTCTCGGCCTTGCGGATGATCGGCGTGATCAGGCCGCCCGGCATCGCCACCGCGACGCCGACGTCGGAATGCTTGTGCTTGAGCATGCCGCCCTCGGTCCAGCTGACGTTGCAGTTCGGGATCTTCTGCAGCGCGACCGCCATCGCCTTGATGACGAAGTCGTTGACCGAGATCTTGTAGAGCGGCTTCTTCTCCTTGTCCTTCGGCGCAGCCGCGTTGATCTCCTCGCGCGCGGCGAGCAGCTTGCCGATGTCGCAGTCGATTGTGAGATAGAAGTGCGGGACGTTCTGCACCGAGGCGGTGAGACGTTGCGCGATGGTGCGGCGCATGCCGTCATGCGGCACGACTTCGTAGGAGCCCGGCTCGAACAGCGCCAGGATCTGCTTGTCGGACATTGACGGCGCGATGCTCGGCCCAGCGGCCGCGGGCGCAGCTGCCGGCGCCTTCAGTCCCTTGCCGGACTTGGCGTCGTCGACGTCGCGCGCGATGACGCGGCCGTGCGGGCCGGTGCCGGTGATGCGGCCGAGATCGATACCGGCTTCCTTCGCGAGACGCCGTGCCAACGGCGAGGAGAACACGCGGGCGTGGCCATTGGCCTGCGCGGCCGGTGCAGCAGCCTGCGGCGCAGCGGCGGGCGCTGCGGCCGGCTGCGGCGCGGGCGCAGCCGCCGGTGCGGGAGCCGCGGCAGGCGCGGCCTGGGCGGCAGGCTTCGGGGCCTCGGCGGGCTTGGCGGCCGGGGCAGCACCCGCTCCGGCGCTGGCTGCCGCCTTCACGTCCTCGCCGTCACCGGCCATGACGGCGATGACGTCGTTGACCGGCACGTCCTGGGTGCCTTCGGGCACCAGGATCCTGGCGATCGTGCCTTCGTCGACCGCCTCGACTTCCATCGTCGCCTTGTCGGTCTCGATCTCCGCGATCACGTCGCCGGACTTGACCTTGTCGCCCTCTTTCTTGAGCCACTTGGCGAGGTTGCCCTTTTCCATCGTCGGCGACAGCGCGGGCATGAGAATATTGATCGGCATTGTCAGTGACCTTGTTGCGACCGCGGTTTGGTTTGGCCCATGTCGGTCGGCCGGGCGATTTCGGCTTCGAACATCTCGACGATGCGCGCGAGCGCCTCGTCTTCGGTGTATTCGCTCTCGCGCGAATAGGCGCGCGCAGCGTGGCGGGCGATGTCCACGAGCATCAGCCCCCACATGTCCGGCTCTTCGAAGGCGCGCTGGAACGCGATCGACAGGCCGCCGTCGACGACGAAGGCGCGCAGCACCTCGACGGCGTCCTCGCGGCCCATCACGTCAGGCGGCAGCGGCTGCTCCTTCGGACCGGCCATCGGCGTTACCGGTACGACACGGCCTTGGCGGCCGCGACCACCTCGGCGACGGAGGGCAGAGCGAGCTTTTCGAGGTTCGCGGCATAGGGCATCGGCACGTCCTTGCCCGAGACGCGCGCGACCGGCGCATCGAGATAGTCGAAGGCATGCTCCATGATGCGCGCGGCGACCTCGGAGCCGACGCCGCTCTGCTGCCAGCCCTCCTCTACCGTGACCGCACGGCCGGTCTTCTTCACCGAATTGATGATCGTCTCGGTGTCCATCGGACGGATGGTTCGAAGATCGATCACCTCGGCCTCGATGCCTTCCTTGGCGAGTTCATCGGCGGCCTTCAGCGCATAGGACATGCCCATCGCCCAGGAGACGATGGTGACGTCCTTGCCGGCGCGCGCGATCCGCGCCTTGCCGATCGGCACCACGAAATCGGGCAGCTTCGGCACCTCGCCGGTGTGGCCGTACAGCATCTCGTTCTCGAGGAAGACCACCGGATTGGGATCGCGGATCGCGGCCTTGAGCAGGCCCTTGTAGTCGGCGGCCGAGTACGGCGCGATCACCTTGAGGCCCGGGATCTGCGAGTACCAGGCGGCGTAGTCCTGGCTGTGCTGGGCGGCGACGCGCGCGGCGGCGCCGTTCGGGCCGCGGAACACGATCGAGCATCCCATCTGGCCGCCGGACATATACAGCGTCTTGGCGGCGGAGTTGATGATCTGGTCGATCGCCTGCATCGCGAAATTCCAGGTCATGAACTCGACGATCGGCTTCAGCCCGGCCATCGCTGCGCCGACGCCGACGCCGGCAAAGCCGTGCTCGGTGATCGGCGTGTCGATCACGCGCCGGGCGCCGAATTCCTGCAACAGGCCCTGCGTCACCTTGTAGGCACCCTGATACTCGGCGACCTCTTCGCCCATGATGAAGACGTCGCCGTCGCGCCGCATCTCCTCGGCCATCGCATCGCGCAGCGCCTCGCGAATGGTCTGGGTGACCATCTCGGTACCCGCCGGAATTTCCGGATCGGGCAGTGCTTCGCTGACCGGCGCGGCGGGCGCCTTCGGCGCAGGCTGCGGCGCTTCCGCCTTGGCTTCCGCAGCGGGAGCCTCCGCGGCCTTCGGCTGCGGCGCCGGTGCGGCAGGCGCCTTGGCGAGGTCGGCGGCGCTTTCGCCGTCGGCCAGGATGGTGGCGATCGGCGTGTTCACCGCAACGTCGGCGGTGCCTTCCGGAATCAGGATCTTGCCGAGCGTGCCCTCGTCCGTCGCCTCGACCTCCATCGTCGCCTTGTCGGTCTCGATCTCGGCGATGACGTCACCGGACTTGATGGTCTCGCCTTCCTTTTTCAGCCATTTGGCGAGGTTGCCCTTCTCCATGGTGGGCGACAGCGCAGGCATCAGCACTTGAATGGGCATATCAGCTCCCGAAATCGGTCTTGAGATTCTTCTGCGCGGGTTGGGTCAGCGGTAGATGTCGGTGTAGAGCTCGGATGGATCGGGCTCCGGATCGTGCTGCGCGAAGTCAGCGGCTGCGTTGACGATCTCGCGCACCTCGGCGTCGATCGCCTTCAAATCCTGCTCGCTCACGCCTGCCGCCAGCAAGCGGTTGCGCACCTGCTCGATCGGGTCCTGGTCGTGGCGAACCTTCTCGACCTCCTCGCGAGTGCGGTACTTCGCTGGATCGGACATCGAATGGCCGCGGTAACGGTAGGTCTGCATCTCGAGAATGATCGGACCGTTGCCGCCGCGGCACCATGCCGTGGCCTCATCGGCGGCGGCCTTCACAGCGCGCACATCCATGCCGTCGACCTGCTTGCCGGGAATGTTGAAGGAGACGCCGCGCTTGGAGAAGTCCTGTTGCGCCGAGGCGCGCGACACCGCGGTGCCCATCGCATAGCGATTGTTCTCGATGACGTAGATCACCGGCAGCTTCCACAACTCCGCCATGTTGAAGCTTTCGTAGACCTGGCCCTGGTTGGCCGCGCCGTCGCCGAAATAGGTCACGCTGACGTTATCGTTGCCGCGATAGCGGTTGGCGAACGCAAGGCCGGTGCCCAGCGACACCTGCGCGCCCACGATTCCGTGACCGCCGTAGAAATGCTTCTCCTTGCTGAACATGTGCATGGAGCCGCCCTTGCCGCGGGAGTAGCCGCCGCGGCGTCCGGTCAACTCAGCCATCACGCCCTTGGCTTCCATGTCGCACGCAAGCATGTGGCCGTGGTCGCGGTAGCCGGTTATGACCTCGTCACCCTGCTTCAATGCCATCTGCATGCCGACCACGACGGCTTCCTGGCCGATATAGAGATGGCAGAAGCCGCCGATCGCACCCATGCCGTAGAGCTGACCGGCCTTCTCCTCGAAGCGTCGGATCAGGAGCATATCCCGCAGAGCCTTGAGCTCCTGCTCCCTGGAGAATTCAGGCGGAGAGCCAGCCTTCTCCTGCCCTGATTCCTTTGCGACGGTTTTCTTGGGTGCGGCCATGGCAATTCCGGGTGAGAGAAGTCGAAGAACCCTCTCTAACCCAACTCAAATCGCCTTGGAAGGATTGCGTTCGCCTGATGGAATTTTGCTATGCCGCACTGCAGCGCGGCGCGACATTTTTGTGATGCTGATCGATCAATTTTGAAATTTGAAGAACGGGCGCGAGTTAATTTCGGACAAGCGCTGTCCAAAAATCACTGCCGGTGTCAATTCGCCTTGTTGACCCGAACGAGATCGCGCGGATTGGCGTAGTCGAGCTGGAAGCGCGCGCGCTCGTCCAGCATGTCGGGATCGACCCGGTCCGACCGCAACAGCGACACGCGCTGCTCGCCTTCGGCCCGTTCCTTCTTCAGCCGCGCCAGTTCCGAGGTCAGCGCGATGATTTCCTGGTCGAGCTCTTGCCGCGCGTTCAGGCCGTATTTGCCGGTGTAGGCGTTGACGCCGAAATACCCGACCATCAGCGCCGCCAGCGTGTAGAGGGCGAGCCCGGTCAGAATCGATTTGAGGCGTGTGCGGGAAACCATGGCCGCGAAGATGCGGCCATGCGGTTAACGGAGTGCTAAACCAGAGCGTTTTCGAGCGAAGCCTGTCCCGGACTTGATCCGGGATGGATAGCGGTTCGCGCGCAGAAAACCGGACAAAACAACAAGCCTCGAGCCCCGCTCCGATTCAATCGGAACGGGGCGCCGGGTCAGCCGTTCTGCTTCGCGACGAAGGCTGCGAAGGCGTCGAGGTACTGCTGCAACACCGTCTTGAGCGCTTCCTTGGTCAGTTCGCCCTTCTCGTCGAAGGCATCGCCGACGCCATTGAGATAGGTTTCCGGCTGACCGAGGATCGGGCCGGAAATGCCCGGCAGGATGTTCTGCAGGTGCTTCGCCGCGCTGACCCCGCCGAGCGGGCCCGGCGAGTTGGAGACGATTCCGACCGGCTTGCCGATGAATGAACTCTTGCCATAGGGCCGCGAGGCGACGTCGATCGCGTTCTTCAGCACGCCCGGGATCGAGCGGTTGTATTCGGGCGTCACGAACAGCACGCCGTTCGACTTCTGTAGCTTCTCGCGAAAGGCCAGCCAGTCCGCCGGCGGCGCCGCCTCGAGGTCCTGGTTGAAGAAGGAAATGCCCTCGAGGGTCGTCACATCGAGATTCAGCGAGGCCGGCGCGAGCTTGGCCAGCGCATTGGCGATCTTGAGCGAGAAGCTCTGCTTGCGGATACTGCCGACGATCGTGACGATGTTATAGGCCATTGCAAAATTCCCCTCGGGTTACGCGTAAGACTGGTGCACTTCACCTACCGGCACGCCAAGAACGATGCAAGTGCATGGATCGTCCAATTCCGGAAACGCAGTGTTCGCGAAATTTGCCTGAACATCGGGCTTCACCCAACCAGGAGGTCCCGAAGCGACGGCCCGGACCATGCGCAGCAAATTGTCGACATCTTCGTCCGAGCATACTGCCATGGATTCCTACATCACCCGCCGACGTCGAGAGGCCAAACAATGCCAGAGCGCAAGATCCGGGTCGCGATCCTGTTCGGTGGCCGCTCCGCCGAACACGACGTTTCGCGGGCATCAGCCGCCAACGTACTTCGCTCACTCGACCCGGATCGCTATGACCCGACCGCGATCGGCATCACCCGCGATGGCCGCTGGATCGTCACCGACGCGGGAAACGGCGCCGGCACCGGGAGCGGCGCGCTGACCATTCCGGACCAGGGACCGCAACTCGCTTTGCTGCCGGGCGGACAGGGCCGCGTCGTGGTGCTTCGAGGACCGGCGGAATTGCCGGCGTTCGATGTCGTCTTCCCGGTCCTGCATGGCCCGAACGGCGAGGATGGCACGGTGCAGGGCGCGCTGGAATTGTCGGATGTCGCCTATGTCGGCTCGCGCGTGATGGGCTCGGCGGCCGGCATGGACAAGGACATCGCCAAGCGCCTGATGCGCGAAGCGGGCTTGCCGATCGTCCCCTTTGTCGCGATGTCGAGCGCGGCTCCCATCCGCTATCACGACGCGGTCAGCGCCCTCGGATCGCAGGAGGTCTTCGTCAAGCCCGCCAACATGGGATCATCGGTCGGCGTGTCGAGGGCGCGCACCGCGGAGGAGTTCGAGGCCGGCTGCAGATTGGCGTTCCGTTTCGACACCAAAATCCTGATCGAGCGCGGTGTCGCGCCGATCCGGGAGGTCGAGTGCTCCGTGCTCGAGGATGCCGAGGGCCGCGTCCGTGCCTCCCAGCTCGGCGAGATCGTTCCGTCCGACAAGCACGGCTTCTATTCCTACGACGCGAAGTATCTCGATGCGGATGGCGCGCTGCTGCAGGTGCCGGCCAACGTGCCGGCTGCCGTCGCCGAAACCATCAGGGAGCTCGCCATCAAGACATTCCGCGTGCTCGGCTGCGAGGGCATGGCGCGGATCGACTTCTTCCTGCACGGCGAGCAGGCCTTCGTGAACGAGGCGAACACCCTGCCCGGCTTCACCAACATCAGCATGTATCCGCGGCTGTGGGAGGCCAGCGGCCTGCCGCAATCCGAGCTGATGGATGTCCTGATCGGCCACGCCCTGGAGCGTCACAAACGCTCCGGGAAGCTGGCATTCGAGCGCGAGTAGACGCGGTTGGTTACGCGCCCTTGTTCGGGTTGATCAGGAATTTCTCGCCGGTCGCGCGCTTGCCGTAGACCGCGATGTTGTCGAGCTGCAGGGTCTCCTGCAGCGACACCACCTTGGTGTAGTGACTGGCGAAAGTCGTCTTCAACTCGGCCACCACGCGCTGGCGCAGCTTGTTGCCGGCCTCCGGACCGATCTTCATCAGGAACGGGAACAGCAGCCAGCCGCCGATGCCCCAGGCCATGCCGAAGCCGCGCGGCAGCTCGATCTCGCGGGTATCGAGGCTGCCATAGACATAGACCTGCTTGTGCACGTTCGAGCCGTAGCGGCTGTAGACCTTGGCAGTCTTGTTGATCGCGGTCTCCATCGCGACCAGGATCTGGCCCGCGAGCTTGCCGCCGCCGATCGCATCGAAGGCGATGGTCGCGCCGGTCTCGACCAGCGCGCCGGTGAGCTTGTCCATGAAATCGGGCGCGCTGGAATCGACGACATGCTTGGCGCCGATCTTGTGCAGGATGTCGGCCTGCTCCTTGTTGCGCACGATGTTGACGAGGCCGATGCCGTCCTTGAGGCAGATCCTGTTCAGCATCTGGCCGAGGTTCGACGCCGCCGCCGTGTGCACCAGCGCCTTGTGCCCCTCGCGCCGCATCGTCTCGGTCATGCCGAGCGCGGTCAGCGGATTGACGAAGCAGGACGCGCCTTCCGCCGGCGTGGTGCCGTCGGGCAGCGGCAGGCATTCATTGACCCGCAGCGTGCGGTATTGCGCATACATCGCGCCGCCGATCATCGCGACGGTGCGGCCCATCAGGGCTTTCGCCGCGTCCGACGAGCCGGTCCTGATCACGACACCGGCACCTTCATTGCCGACCGGCATCGACTCGTCGAGCCGCGCGGCGAGGCCAGGCAACGCCGCTTCCGGCACGCGAGCGGTCACCACAGGCAATTCTTTGCTGCCGGAGACCTTTGCCGCCGCCATGTTGGCCGGGCCGATCAGGAGCCCGAGGTCAGATGGGTTGATCGGGGTCGCCTCGACCCGGACCACGACCTCGTCGGGACCGGGCTCGGGGGTCGGGACATTGACCAGCGACAATTCCAGTTCGCCATCCTTCTTGAGCAGCGAACGCAGCTGCAGACCGCTCTTGCCGTCACTCATCCCGACCTCCCTTTTTTGCGTCTTGTTCAGTCCCGATCAGTTGGGGCGCTAGGCCAGCGCCTTCAAGGCCGCCCTGCCTGCGTATTTCGCCTGCGTGCCGAGCTGCTGCTCGATGCGCAGCAGCTGGTTGTACTTGGCGGTGCGGTCGGAGCGCGCCAGCGAGCCGGTCTTGATCTGCCCGCAATTGGTGGCGACCGCGAGGTCGGCAATCGTGGAGTCCTCGGTCTCGCCGGAGCGATGCGACATCACGGCGGTGTAGCCGGCCTTGTAGGCCATCTCGATCGCCGCAAGCGTCTCGGTCAGCGTGCCGATCTGGTTGACCTTGACCAGGATCGAATTGCCTCGACCGTTCTTGATGCCGTCGGCAAGCCGCGTGACGTTGGTGACGAACAAATCGTCGCCGACCAGCTGGCACTTCTTGCCGATCGCGTCCGTCAGCTCCTTCCAGCCGTCCATGTCGTCTTCCGACATGCCGTCCTCGATGGTGACGATCGGATAGCGGGCGACGAGATCGGCGAGATACTTCACCTGCTCCGAACGCGAGCGGGTCTTGTTCTCGCCGCCATAGACGTAGGCGCCTTCCTTGAAGAATTCGGTGGAGGCGCAGTCGAGGCCGAGCACGACGTCGTCGCCCGCTTTGTAGCCGGCCTTGCCGATCGCGTTCATGACGAACTCAAGCGCGGCGTCGGCCGACGGCAGGTTCGGTGCGAAGCCGCCCTCGTCGCCGACATTGGTGTTGTGGCCGGCCTTCTTCAGCTCGCCGCGCAGCGTGTGGAAGATTTCCGAACCGCAACGCAGCGCCTCGGCGAACGACGTGGCGCCGACCGGCAGGATCATGAATTCCTGGAAGTCGATCGGGTTGTCGGCATGCACGCCGCCATTGATGATGTTCATCATCGGCACCGGCAGCGTCCGCGCCGAGGTGCCGCCGACGTAACGATACAGCGGCATGTCGAAGGATTCGGCCGCGGCCTTGGCGCAGGCCAGCGACACGCCGAGGATGGCGTTGGCCCCGAGCCGGCTCTTGTTCGGCGTGCCGTCGAGCTCGATCATGATCTGGTCGATCGCGACCTGCTCCTCGACGGCCTGGTCGCTGAGCGCCTCGAAGATCTCGCCATTGACGGCGGCAACCGCCTTTTCCACGCCCTTGCCGAGATAGCGCGACTTGTCGCCGTCGCGCAGTTCCACTGCCTCATGGGCGCCGGTGGAGGCGCCCGACGGCACCGCCGCGCGGCCGATTGACCCATCCTCCAGCACCACATCGACCTCGACCGTAGGGTTGCCGCGGCTATCCAGGATTTCGCGGCCGATGATGTCGACGATGTCAGTCATGAGTACCTCTTGTGGCAGTGAGGGGGTCGGATGGCGGTGCTTCTAGCGCAATGCATCGAGGGGGAAAAGGCCGGGTGACGGACGCCCGATCATAGGCTAGGAGACCCCCCGGAGACCCCGAATGGCGAAGAAATCCAGCAAATCAACGACCTCCCCCGGCCTGCAACTCGGCCGTGCGGTGGAATGGCCCGACGCGCCGGAAAAGGCGCGGCTCGACCGCGTGCCCAATCCGCAGGCTGGCACCGATTATCTGGTACGCTTCACGGTGCCGGAATTCACCTCGATCTGCCCGGTGACGGGCCAACCGGATTTCGCGCATCTGGTGATCGACTACGTGCCGGGCCGCTGGCTCTTGGAATCCAAATCGCTGAAGCTGTTCGCCGCCAGCTTCCGCAACCACGGCGCATTCCATGAGGATTGCACGGTCATGATCGGCCGGCGGATATCAGACGAGATCAAGCCGAAATGGCTGCGCATCGGCGGCTACTGGTATCCGCGCGGCGGCATTCCAATCGACGTGTTCTTCCAGACCGGCCGGCTGCCGAAAGGCCTCTGGGTTCCCGATCAGGGCGTCGCGACTTATCGCGGGCGGGGTTAAGCCGAGCACCCACAAATTCGCCACGTCCGCTTATTTTCGGAAGACGACTTGGAGGCCGACGTGAATTCATGTGCAGCCGCAAGCCTCTCGGCGATCGACAGCGACATTGTTGAGCAATCAACAGGAACTGAGCCGCCACTGCCGGATTAGCCTAGGTCAATTTGCGTCCCACGCAAATCACAGCCGGGCTTGCACATTCAATGACACGCTCGGCTGTTCTGGTCGTCGAAGACGATTTTCTGATCCGCATGCAGGCCGCCGACATGGTCGAGGAAGCTGGGTTCCACGCCATTGAAGCTGGGAACGCCGACGACGCGATAACGATTCTTGAAGCGCGTGACGACATCCGGGTGATTTTCACCGATATCCAGATGCCCGGCTCGATCGACGGCTTGAGGCTTGCGCATGTCGTTCGCCATCGTTGGCCGCCGATTGCGATCATTGCCACGTCAGCCACTGACGTAACCCTCGACGACCTCCCGGCCGGCGGTCATTTCATTCCCAAGCCGTACAGCCTCGCCGACGTCGGGATGCACCTCCGGCAGGTTACGGCTGACCAATAGTTGGCGATTGCGCACCGGCGTCACCTGGACGCCAATTGGTCGCCTCGGTCCGGCATGAGATCCAATGCGCGAGAGATCAGGATGTAGGGTCTTTCATGACGCGGCTCCGTTGTCGAACATGTTGCGAAAGCCTCGCGGCAGCCGCGCCTCGCCTTCAGGCATATTGCAACGAGGACATGGCGCCCCGGCCCCGCAACACGTGCAGGCGTCGGGGCCTGTCCATGGCTGATCCTCGTGAGTCTTACAGACCCAGCGCGTGTCATCACAAAGGATGCAATGACCGATCATGACAGCTCGGCGGACGTGCGGAACAATCGCCAGCCCAAATAGCTAAAAGTGCCCGACCATTGATGCACCAATCTGGCGCAATGAACGCAGTGAAACTTTCCACTGCGATCGTTGCGATCCTGTGAGGCCTCATATGTGGCACCACAGCTTTCGCAGGAAAAATACACGGAAATATGAGGCAAACTGATCATTGGCGGCGCTGTTCCCTGAGTGGGGCGAAAGCGCAACGGCGTTCTCATCACCGATAGAAGCCACGAGCCGGGCGGCGATACGGGAAGCATACGCCGATCCTGCTGGCGGCGATAGGGCCACGATCAAACACGATACGGTGGACATCCGGTCTGAGCACCGACGGATGTTCCTTTCGAGGCCAACACTACCGTTGAAGCCGCTTTGCGGCGACATTCGATGTCACGGTATCCGCACCTGGCATTTCAAACACTGAAAGCAGCAGACCTCCGGATCAATGCAAGCGAAGCCGGCTGGCACATGGTCAGCGCGCGTACCGCTATCGCCTCTCACATAAGCATAGCCATCCGCCTGAGACAGAATAGCTACGTCGATGCTCCCGCAGCGCGGGCACTCCAAGTCTACGGTCCATCTATCACGCGCGACCATGGGTCAATATTGCCTCGTTGGGGCGACGGTTATCAGGCTTCGGTGTCGAGCTTTGCCATGATCACGTTAACGGTGGGGCGGCCGACCGGGCGCTGCCGGTTCACCGCGACTTGAGAATTCTGGGCTGCATACGCGAGATCAGACTGAGCGTCAGAATACGGGAGGCACGTCGAGATCATACATTGGTCATGAGCCCTGCAATCGCTCCAGGAGCTCTTTTGCCCTTCTCAGCGCTTCTGCAGGCGTCGGGCATCTCGAATTGACGCGAGAAAAGCTGATTGTTGCCATTGACGAGATATTGCAGCTCCGGCGCGCTAACCACGCCAGACGGCCGCAGCGACCAGGCAGAGCAGAAGAAACAGCGGCACGATGACCGGCGGCACAATTCAGTCGGTCATGCGACGTCCAGACAACGCGCACGCTCCTTCATCACCACGGCGGGAGCGTTCGTTACCCTCGGTCACCGTCAGAGGCCGCGTTGGAAGCACGGTGATAAGGCACGCTACGCGCATCTTGTTTGAATAGCGAGCACTAAGGCGACTGAACGACACGATACCTTGATGCTTGTGATGTCCATGACCTGAGGGATCGCTAGGGCTCGACGTCCGGGCGCAGGTCGGCGTCGGCCGGTCGCCGCTGCCTCAGGAATCTCGCGCAGATGAAGCCGAGCACGACCATCACGGCGGCGGCGGAAACGAGCGTCGCGGTCTTGCCGGCATGTTGCAGGCCGAAGCCATAGGCGATCGGGCCGACGGTCTGCCCCATGAAAAAGAAGAACGAGTGCAGCGACAGCGCGGTGGCGCGCGCCTCGACCGACAGCTCGCTGGCGAACACCTGCAGGCAGCCGTGGATCATGTAGAAGCCGAGGCCCATCACCAGCAGGCTCGCCATCTGCAGCTTCCAGTGCGGCCCGAAGGCGACGCCGACCAGCTGGATGCCGACCAGCGTTGCGCCGACGACCATCATGCCCCTCACGCCGATCAACGGCAGCAGGCGCGCCACCGTCAGCGTGTAGAGCAATCCGCCGATCGCAAAGCCTGCGATCACGATACCGGCGATCGACAGCGAGGTCTCGCCGAGCTCGAACAGGAACGAGGCGATGAACGGAAACAGCCCGAGCACGCAGCAGCCTTCGATGAAGACCGCCGAATAGCAGATCCGCGCGTTCGGATTGGTGAAGATGGGTGCGATAGCCGTGACGCAGCGCCTTCAGGCTGGTGCGCGGCGG
Source organism: Bradyrhizobium sp. JR3.5 (assembly GCF_054057015.1). Classification (NCBI taxonomy): domain Bacteria; kingdom Pseudomonadati; phylum Pseudomonadota; class Alphaproteobacteria; order Hyphomicrobiales; family Nitrobacteraceae; genus Bradyrhizobium; species Bradyrhizobium sp. JR3.5. The sequence goes on along the minus strand of NZ_JBSRYV010000001.1, from coordinate 1,888,280 downwards.
ACGGTTCAGCGCAGCGCCGCGAAAGCCGGCCGCAACCGCGAGCGCAACGATGATCACGAGGCCGCCGAGCACCGCGAGCACACCGCGCCACCCGAGGAAATCGCCGATCAGACCGGAGGCCGTGGCGCCGAGCAAATTGCCGGTCATCGAGCCTGCGAGCGTTCGCCCGATCGCAAGCTGCCGCTTGTCGGAACCGACGAGATCGCTGGTCAGCGACAGCGCCACGGGAAACACGCCGCCCGAGCCGATGCCGGCGAGGATGCGGGTCACGAACAGCATCGGAAACGAGGTCGAGAGTGCGCCAAGGATGTTGGCGACGCCGAGCAGGCCAAGGCAGATCGTCATCAGCCGCGCCTTGCCGAACAAATCGGCGGCGGCGCCGATCGCCGGCTGGACCGCGGCAAAGGTGAAGGCGAACACTGCGGCGAAGCTCGCCGCGGTCGCGATGCTGACGCCCAAAATCCTCCGCGACATGCGGCAGCACCGGATCGAGTGCGCGCACCGACAGGCTCGCCGCGAAGGTCGCCAGCGTAATGACGTTGAGGGCCGGCGGCATGCCGCTCGTTGCGGTCATGTCGTTGTCCGCTGATCAGGCTGCCGTCTTGGCGAGCGCGTCGAACTGCATCAGCCGCTTGACGAGGGATTCGAAGTCGCGGAGCGGCACCATGTTGGGACCGTCGGACGGCGCGTGATCCGGATCGGGATGGGTCTCGATGAACACGCCGGCAACGCCGACCGCGACCGCGGCGCGCGCCAGCACCGGCACGAATTCGCGTTCGCCGCCCGAGGACGTGCCTTTGCCGCCCGGCTGCTGCACCGAATGGGTGGCGTCGAAGATCACAGGCGCGCCGGTGGTGCGCGCCAGGATCGGCAACGCGCGCATGTCTGACACCAGCGTGTTGTAGCCGAACGACGCGCCGCGCTCGGTGACCAGCACATTGGCATTGCCGGCGCCGGTGATCTTGCTGGCCACATTCGCCATGTCCCATGGCGCCAGGAACTGGCCCTTCTTGACGTTGACGACCTTGCCGGTCGCAGCCGCAGCCAGCAGGAGATCCGTCTGCCGGCACAGGAAGGCCGGGATCTGCAGCACGTCGACTGCCTGCGCCGCCTCAGCGCACTGGTCGGGTTCATGCACGTCGGTCAGCACGGGCAGCCCGAGCGAAGAACGGATCTCGGCGAAGATCGGCAGCGCCTGCTTCAGCCCGATGCCGCGCGCGGCCGACGCGCTGGTGCGGTTCGCCTTGTCGAACGAGGTCTTGTACACCAGACCGATCTTTAGCCTTGCTGCGATCTCCTTCAGCGCGGACGCCACTTCGAGCGCATGCGCGCGGCTCTCGAGCTGGCAGGGACCGGCGATGATCGAGATTGGCAAGGCATTGCCGAATTTGGCCGATCCGACGGCAACGATCGGCGCGGCGGCTGGCGCGGAAACTTGATTTGTCAAAATGCTGCATCCTTTTGCCGGCGACCATGCAATCCCGCGCCGGAGGGATCAAGCCATCCCGCACGATGAGGGGGTTGCGCTGACGCCGTGGGTGCGCCGTGCTATCACAATCCTGCCCCAACCGCTCCTATAAGTTGTCGCGGAACGGATTCCCATGAGGAACGAAATGCGCATATCGGTTGTGATCGGAGCTGTGACCGCCCTATCGGCGATGCCGGGCCTGGCGCACGCCCAGACCAGCAGCCAACCAGGCATCGTCACCGGTGGCGCCGCAGGCGTCACCGTCAACGGCAAGCCGGCCGCGCGCAGCGGCGACACCACCAGCAATGGCGGTCCGCTCGTCGAGGGCGTGCCCAACGTCCTGATCAACGGCAAGCCGGCCGTGGTGATGGGCGATCGCACGCATTGCGGCGGCAAGACCACTTCAGGCAGCCACGGCGTCTTCATCAATGGCAAGCCGATGGTCCGCGAGGGCGATCAGACGTCGGGCTGCCCGCAATAGTTTCGCCGCTGCATTTCGGACGGGACCCGCTACAGCAGATGGCGCACTGTGCCTCGCCGGCAAGAAACTCGCCACCGCAGGTCCGCGCGGCCAAAATATCGAAAACAACCCCATGCAAAGGCGCTGGCGGCTACCGGCGTTCGACATGGCACCTTGACCCGTCGGGCAAATCAGGGATATATTTCCAGTATTCCGAAATCGTGCAAGCACCCTCTCGCCTGCCGTCGTTGCGCGGAGCGACAGCGACGAAGCACTCCATCGCTCGCATATGCGGTGCCAATGGATTGCTTCGCTCCGCTCGCAATGACGGCAGCCTGCGTCACTTCACCGCTGAGAACGCGGTCGGCACCAACAGCTGGTTTTCGATGGTGAGAACGATCTGGCCGTCTTCCTCGGTCTTGGCGCGCGCGGCGATCCATTCCGGATCGGTCGCGAATGCGGTCCATTTCTTCTCGCGTTCGGCGAGCGATTCCCAGGCCAGCAGATAGGTCAGGTCCTGGTTGGATTCGCCGACCAGCGTCGTGAAGAAGCCGGCCTGCCTGATGCCGTGCTTGTCCCAGAGCTTCAGCGTGATGGTCTCGAAGCGCTTGAGCAGCGCCGGCAGCCGGCCCGGCAGGCAGCGATAGACGCGGGTCTCGTAGATCATTGGCAGTCCTCCCAGATCCAGTTGTGCGGGCGGTTATAGCCAGCCGGTTCCGGACTGTCTTGAGGGGGCGACAACATGGCACCTCTGCTCGTCGGAAGCGGCCATTTCCGCAATGTTGTTGCAATGTTACTTGCCCTACAACCGGCCGTACGGGAACTGGACCCAAAAGCACATGCGGATACTGCTGGTTGAAGACGAGGCCGAAATGGCGGCGGCGCTGTCGCAGGCGCTGAAAGGCTACGACATGGTCGTCGATCATGTGCCGACCCTTGCCGAGGCCGAGGAAGCGATTTCCGCCGACGTGCATGGCGCCGTCCTGCTCGACCGCCAGCTCCCCGACGGCGACGGCCTCACGCTGATCCCGAAGCTGCGCGCCAAGGCCGACGGCGTTCCGATCATCGTGCTGACCGCACGCGGCGATCTCGCCGACCGCATCACCGGCCTCGACAGCGGCGCTGACGACTATCTGGCCAAGCCGTTCGCGGTCGAGGAGCTGTTGGCGCGGCTGCGCGCCGTGCTGCGCCGTCCCGCCGGCGTGCAGTTCGAGATCATCAAGGCCGGCCGGATGGCGTTCGACTGCAGCCATCGCGAGGCCAGCGTCAATGGCCGCCCGCTCGAGCTGCCGCGGCGCGAGCTGCTGGTGCTGGAGACGCTGCTGCGCCGGATGGGCCGCACCGTGCTGCGCGCGACGCTCGAGGAAGCCGTCTACAATTTCGAGGACGAGATTCAGTCGAACGCGCTCGACGCTCACGTCTCGCGGCTGCGGCGCAAGCTCGCGGACTCCGATGCCGGCGTCGAAATCCACAGCATCCGGGGCGTGGGCTACCTGCTGAAGCAGGTGTCATGAGCGAGCCCGCCGATCACTACTGCCTGCGCTCGCAACTGAGCTGGCGCCTGGTTGCGCTGCAGGCAATCTTGCTGACGGGACTCGTGCTCACGGTGCTCGGCGCCCTGTGGGCGTCGGGCTTCCTGCTGGTCAACCGGGATGAAGATCGCGTCGTCGACGTCGTGCAATCGGCTGTCGCGCGCAACGCGCAGGGCGAACTGGTGCTGCGTCCGACCGACGATCTCAACAAGCTGCGGGCCGAGATTCCCGATCTCTGGTTCGCCGTGCGGGACCGCGAGGGGCACACGCTGTCCGAAGGCGAGGTGCCACCAGATTTCGCGCGGATCGGCAATGCCCTCGATCATATCAGCCAGGCGCGGCTCGGTTACCAGATGCTGGAGGACAGCCCCGGCAAGCCGGCGGCGCGGCTGAAGCGCGTCAACACGGATGCCGGAAACGTCCAGATTCTTACCGCGACACAAGGCCGGATGACCGGGACCAAGGCGCTGCTGGTGATGGCGGCGACGTGCCTGGGCAGTACCCTGCCCGGCCTGTTGCTGATGGCGTGCGCCACCTTCATCGCGACGCCGATGGTGGTGCGGCGCGCGTTTGCGGGCATCGACTCCACGGCCGACGAAGCCCGCCGGATCGATTTCCGCCAGCGCGGCAGCCGGCTGTCGGCCGACCAGTTGCCGCTCGAAGTCGCGCCGCTGGTGAGCGCCGTCAACGATGCGCTGACGCGGCTCGACGACGGCTATTCGCGTCATCAGCGCTTCGTCGCGGATGCCGCGCATGAATTGCGCACGCCGATCGCGATCCTCAACACGCGGCTGGAGTCGCTGCCGTCAGGGCCGGAGAAAACCCGCCTGCTCGAGGATGCGGCACGGCTTGCGACGCTCGCCGAGCAGCTGCTCGACATCCAGCGTTTCGACCAGTGCCGCAATCCGTTCGGCCGTGTCGATCTCGTCGCGGTCGCGCGCAATGTCGCCGCCGATCTCGCGCCGCTCGCGATCGCGGCCGGCTACGAATTGTCGCTCGATACATCGGCCGATCGGGTCGAAACGATCGGCGACCGCGCCGCGCTGGAGCGCGCGCTGACCAATCTCGTGCAGAACGCCATCCAGCACGGCGGCCGCCGCGGCACCATCACCATCCATGTCGGCAGCGCCGCGACGATCGACGTGACCGATGAAGGTGACGGTATTCCGAAGGATGAGCGCGCCCGGATCTTCGATCCGTTCTATCGGCTTGCGCCGCTCGATCGCGGCGCCGGCCTGGGCCTCAACATGGTGCGCGAGATCGCAAGACTGCATGGCGGTCACGTCTCCGTGCTCGATGGCCGGACGGGCGGCGCGAGCTTCCGTCTCACGTTACCGCCGGCACCGTTCGCATCGTGATGCCAGCGCATTTTCGAGCGAAGTCTGTCCCGGACTTGATCCGGGATGGGCATCGGTTGGCGTGAAGGAAACGGGTCAGACCAGAGTCTGGAGCCCGTTCCGATTCAATCCGAACGGGCTCCAGCAACATCGCGCAATGTTGTCGCAATGCAGGCCCCGCAAAGAAGAGAACGCGCCACGCAATCGAGTCGAGGCGCGGCGACACTTTGTTGGGAATCCCAATGTCACATGATCTCCTGTCTTTCTTCACGGCGTGGATGGCAGCCCCCGGCCGCGTCGGCGCCATCGCGCCCTCGGGCGCAGCGCTCGCCGAACTGATCACGCGCGACATCAGCGCCAAGACCGGTCCGGTGCTGGAGCTCGGTCCTGGAACGGGCGCCTTCACCTATCAGCTGCTGAAGCGCGGCGTGCGCCAACAGGATCTCACGTTGATCGAATACGGTTCGGATTTCATGCGGCTGTTGCAGCTCCGCTTTCCCGGCGCGCGCGTGCTGTGGATGGACGCCGCGCGGCTGGCCTCGGAACGGCTGTACGAGGGCGCGCCGGTCGGCGCCGTGGTCAGCGGACTGCCGCTGCTCAACATGTCGCCGCGCAAGGTGATCTCGATCGTCAGCGGCGCATTCAGCTACATGCGTCCCAATGGCGCATTCTATCAATTCACCTACGGCATGCGCTGCCCGGTGCCGCGGCCGATCCTCGACCGGCTCGGTCTGCGCGCCACGCTGGTCGATCGCGCCATCCTCAACGTGCCGCCTGCCGCGGTCTACCGGCTGACGCGACGCCCGCAATACAAGCTCATCACGCGCGACGTCACCCCTGCGGTCGATGCAGGCATCTCACCGATCAAGAAGGAAAGCCGGGCCAGCAAGGACTGCGCCGCCGTGTGACGGTGCAGCTGACGGCGGCTTACATCAGCCGGCTCTGCTTCGCTGCCGCCTCGATGAACGACGCAAACAGCGGGTGCGGCTCAAAGGGCCGCGACTTCAGCTCGGGGTGGAACTGGACGCCGATGAACCAGGGATGGTCCTCGTATTCGACGATCTCCGGCAGCACGCCATCGGGCGACATGCCGGAGAAACGCAGGCCGTGCTGCTCGAGGCGGTCCTTGTAGGCGGTGTTGACCTCGTAGCGATGGCGGTGCCGCTCCGAGATCTCGGTCGCGCCGCCATAGACCTGCGAGACGCGGCTGCCGCGGTTCAGCGCCGCGGGATAGGCGCCGAGCCGCATGGTGCCGCCGAGGTCGCCGCTCTGCGAGCGCTTCTCGAGCTCGTTGCCGCGCAGCCATTCGGTCATCAGGCCGACCAGCGGCTCACTGGTCGGGCCGAACTCGGTCGAGTTGGCCTCCTCGATGCCGACCAGATTGCGCGCGGCCTCGATCACGGCCATCTGCATGCCGAAGCAGATGCCGAAATACGGCACGTCACGCTCGCGCGCGAACTGCGCCGCGCGGATCTTGCCCTCGGCGCCGCGCTGGCCGAAGCCGCCGGGCACCAGGATGCCGTTGACGTGCTCGAGGAACGGCGCCGGGTCCTCGTTCTCGAACACCTCGCTCTCGATCCAGTCGAGATTGACCTTCACCTTGTTGGCGATGCCGCCATGCGAGAGCGCCTCGATCAGCGATTTGTAGGCGTCCTTCATGCCGGTGTACTTGCCGACGATCGCGATCGTCACCGCGCCTTCCGGATTGCGGACGCGCTCGTTGATGACGTTCCAGCTCTGCAGCGCCGGCGGAATCTTCGCCGTGATGCCGAACGCGGCCAGCACCTCGTCGTCGAGACCGGCCGCGTGATAGGCCTCCGGCACGGCGTAGATGTTGTCGACGTCGCGCGCCTCGATCACGGCGCTCTCGCGCACGTTGCAGAACAGGCCGAGCTTGCGCCGCTCTTCCTTCGGGATTTCACGGTCGGTGCGGCACAGCAGGATGTCCGGCTGGATGCCGATCGAGCGCAGCTCCTTGACCGAGTGCTGCGTCGGTTTTGTCTTGAGCTCGCCGGCACTTGGAATGTACGGCAAAAGCGTCAGGTGAATGTAGACGGCGTGATCGCGCGGCAGCTCGTTCTTGAGCTGACGGATCGCCTCGAAGAACGGCAGGCCCTCGATGTCGCCGACGGTGCCGCCGATCTCGACCAGCACGAAATCGTACTCGTCGTTGCCCGACAGCACGAATTCCTTGATCGCGTTGGTGACGTGCGGGACCACCTGGATGGTGGCGCCGAGATAATCGCCGCGGCGCTCCTTGGTGATGATGTCCTGGTAGATCCGCCCGGTCGTGATGTTGTCGGCCTTGGTGGCCGGACGACCGGTGAATCGCTCGTAATGGCCGAGATCGAGATCGGTCTCGGCGCCGTCGTCGGTCACGAACACTTCGCCGTGCTGATACGGCGACATCGTTCCCGGATCGAGGTTGAGATAGGGATCGAGCTTGCGAAGGCGGACTTTGTAGCCTCGGGCCTGCAGCAGAGCGCCGAGCGCCGCCGATGCCAGACCCTTTCCGAGCGAGGAGACCACGCCGCCGGTGATGAATATGTACCGCGCCATGGGACTTTACCTTTAAGCCGACTCCAGCGATTCGCAAAACGAATCGGCTGTTCCCGGCAAACAATCCACCGGGCTGTGGGTTAGATTAAATTGGAAGCGATTTCAGAGCATTGATGGGGATTTCTGATGCAGGATGCCAGCGCTGCATCCTGCATGGCGCCCCTGCTTTATTGCGACCGTGGTGCCTGCGGGCCGCTCGGAGCCTGCTGCCCCTGCTGCTCGTCGGTCTTCTTCAGCGAATCGAGGATGCCGCCGGAGGTCGGTGCAGTGATCGGCGCGCCGCTGGCCGGCTGGGTCTGCGCCGGTGCGCCGGTGCCGATGATCGAGCTCGGCTTGCGGTCGTAGCCCGCATACCAGGACAGGAACAGGCTGGTGAGGAAGAAGCCGGCCGCGAGGATCGCGGTGGTCCGCGACAACAGATTCGCGGTGCCGCGGCTCGACATGAAGCCGGCGCCGCCGCCCATGCCAAGGCCCCCGCCTTCGGATTTCTGCAACAGTACAGCGCCGATCATGACGGCGACGATCATGAGATGGATAATGATAACGACAGTCTGCATCGCAAGCCTTCCGTCACAAGCCGCTAAGCGGCCAGACAAACGGCGCTATCGGCTTTGCGGTTTTTCGTGAAGTCGCGCCCTGTTACACGATTGGACCGGGCATTGTCACCCCCGAGATAGTCGCAATGGCTGACATCACAAGCTGCCTCGGCCGCGCTTGCCTGAGCCTTGATCGGAACCGGCCATTTCTATTATAATAGAAAAATGGATACTTTGATAGACGATCTGAGCCAGCGCCTGGCGCAGCGGATCAGGCTCGAGCGCGACGGCCGGGGCTGGTCACTGGCCGAGCTTGCCGAACGCTCCGGCGTCTCGAAGGCGACGATCAGCAAGATCGAGCGCGCCGAGGTCAGCCCGACCGCGGTCGTGCTGGTGCGTCTCGCCTCGGCCTTCGACCTCACTCTGGCCGGCCTGATGTTGCGCGCAGAAGGCCAGGGCGAACGGCTGTCGCGCGCGGCCGCGCAGCCGATCTGGAGCGATCCGGAAACCGGCTATCTGCGCCGCCAGGTGTTCAGCCGTCCCGATCATCCGGTCGAGCTGGTGCGGGTGGAAATGCCGGCGAGGCAGTCCGTGACCCTGCCCGCCTCGTCCTACGCCCATATTCGCCAGCTGGTCTGGGTGCTGAGCGGCAGCCTTGTCATCACCGAGGGCGGCGCGCGCTATGTGCTTGCCGCCGGCGATTGCCTCGGCTTCGGGCCGCCCGCTGAGACCACCTTCGCCAACGAAACCAACGCCGGCTGCACCTACGTGGTCGCCTTGGCCCGGAGCTGATGCATGTCGCACTTCGCCATCAAGCCGCTCGAGGACGAGCCGGACCTGTGCAACGCACTCGGTGCGCTGCTGATCGAGACCGTCGCGAGCGGCGGCTCAGTGAGCTTCATGCATCCGCTGCCGTTAAATGACGCGAAGGCATTCTGGCAGGACTCGCTTGGCGCCGCGGCGCGCGGCGAGCGAGTAGTGCTCGGCGCGTTCGACGGCGACAGCCTGATCGGCACCGTAACGCTGCTGCTGAAGCTGCCGCCGAACCAGCCGCATCGCGCCGAGATCGCCAAGATGATGACGCGCGTGAGCCACCGCAACCGCGGCGTGGCGACGGCATTGCTGCGCGCCGCCGAGCAGCTGGCGATCGCGCACGGGCGCACGCTGCTGGTGCTCGACACCGCCGTCGACGACGGCGCCGCGCCGCTTTACGAGAAGCAGGGCTTTCGGCTCAGCGGCATCATCCCCGATTACGCGTTGAAGCCGCATGGCGGCCTCACCGGGACGATGATCTACTGGAAGCGGATCGGCGCGGCCGCGGCGGCGTAACCCGAATCCGTCATTGCGAGGAGCGAAGCGACGAAGCAATCCATATTTCCGCATATGCGGAGCCATGGATTGCTTCGCTTCGCTCGCAATGACGGAGGCATAGCGTCGGCCACGGCCACTTAACAGCCAGCGGCGATCGCCAAAAAGTCCGACGCCTTCAGGCTGGCGCCGCCGACCAGCGCGCCGTTGACATTGGCGACGGCCATCAGCTCGGCGGCATTCGACGGCTTCACCGAGCCGCCATAGAGAATCCTGGTCCGGCTTCCCTCGCCCTTGAAGCGATCGGTGAGCTGACCTCGGATAAACCTGTGAACTTCCTCGACATCCTCTGCGGTCGGGGTCAGGCCAGTGCCGATCGCCCAGACCGGCTCATAGGCCACCACCAGATTGGCCGCGGTCGAGCCGTCGGGCAGCGAGCCGACAAGCTGGGTGCCGCAGACATCGAGCGTCCTGCCGGCGTCGCGCTGCTCGCGCGTCTCGCCGATACAGACGATCGCGGTCAGCCCGGCGCGCCACACTGCCTCCGCCTTCTGCCGAATCAAGGCATCGGTCTCGCCATGGTCGGCGCGCCGCTCGGAGTGGCCGACGATGATGGCGACCGCGCCGAGATCCCTAAACATTTCCGCCGAGAGGTCGCCGGTGTGGGCGCCCGACGCTTTCGGATGGCAGTCCTGGGCGCCGACGGCGACCTTCGAGCCGCGCGCCTTGTCGGCAAAGGCCCCGACCAATGTCGCCGGCGGGCAGACCAAGAGATCGGCCTTCCCGGCGACATCGCCGGCGCCGGCCAGCATCGCGTCGAACTCGGCAAAAGAGGATTTCAGGCCGTTCATTTTCCAGTTGCCGGCGATCAGCGGCCGGATGGCGTCGGTCATGTCGGATTTCCCATCATTCAAGCGTGCCCCTGCGCTATCAGAGCCGGGCGGCGACTTCCAGAGCGCGGCTTCGCGCCTGCCGTGCGACGCTTCCGCCCGCGCGCCCGAGGTTGCGGGGGGACACGAGCCACTTTATAAGCGTTTTCAATTCGGTGACGCCCTGCTGCCGGACAAAAAGTCCCGACTTTTAGTCCCACTTGGGTACGACCCGGTTCCCCTCCTGTAAAACAAGTTGGACCCATGCTTCGAGGAATGCGGAAAGCCTCATCAAACTGGCTCGGCAAGACGATTATGGCCGTGGTGATGGGCGTTTTGATCGTCAGTTTCGGAATTTGGGGCATTGCCGACATCTTCAAGGGGTTTGGCCAGTCGACCTTCGCCAAGGTGGGCGGGACCGAGATTTCGGCCGAGCAGTTCCGCCAGATCTATACCGACCGGCTGCAGCAGCTTGGCCGCCAGTTCGGCCGTCCGCTGACCCCCGACCAGGCGCGCGCTTTCGGGATTGACCGCCAGGTGCTGCAGCAGACGCTCGCGGAGGCCGCGCTGGACGAGGAAGCGCGCCGCATGGGCCTCAACCAGTCCGATGCCGAGGTGCTGCGCACGATCTACAACGATCCGAACTTCAAGGGCCTCAACGGCCAGTTCGATCCACAGCGCTTCCAGTCCGTGATCCGCAACTTCGGCTACACCGAGGGCCGCTACATCGCCGAGCAGCGCCGCGTCGGCCTGCGGCGGCAGATCGCCGGCACCATCTCGTCCGGGATCGAGCCGACCAAGGCCGTGGTCGAGGCGCTGACCCGTTTCCAGAACGAGCAGCGCTCGATCGACTATGTCACGCTCGGCGCCGCGCAGGCCGGCACCATCGATCCGCCCTCGCCCGAGGCGCTGGCTGCCTATTTCGAGGACCACAAGGTCCAGTTCCGCGCGCCCGAGTACCGCAAGATCGCCTTCGTCGCGATCACGCCGGAAGAAATCGGCAAGTGGGAGACCGTGTCCGACGAGGATGCCAAGAAGATCTTCGAGGAGCGCAAGGACCGGCTCAGCACGCCGGAGAAGCGCGAGGTCTCGCAGATCGTGTTTCCGGACGCCGGTGAGGCGCAGGCCGCCCGCGCCCGCATCACCTCGGGCACCTCGTTCGACGACATCGCCAAGGAGCGCAAGCTCAATCCCGCCGACGTCAACCTCGGTCTGGTCGCGAAGTCGGCGATCCTTGACCCTGCGGTCGGCGATGCCGCCTTCGCGCTGCCGGCAGGCGAAGTCAGCCAGCCGATCCAGGGCCGCTTCGGCGTCGCGCTGGTCAAGGTCGGCAAGATCGAGCCCGGCGTTACCCCGAGCTATGAGGCCCTTGCGCAGCAGGTGAAGAACGAGATCGCGACCGAGCGCGCCCGCGCCAATGTCGCTGAGCTCCGCGACAAGATGGAAGACGAGCGCGGCGGCGGCTCCAGCGTCATCGACGCGGCGCAGAAGCTGAAATTGACCGCCGTCACCATCGACGCGATCGATCGCTCGGGACGTCTGCCGAACGGCCAGGTCGCGTCAAACATCCCACGCGGCCTCGACGTGGTGTCGCAGGCCTTCAACAGCGACGTCGGCGTCGACAACGACCCGATCCAGTTCAACAACGGCTATGTCTGGTACGACGTGCTCGGCATCACGCCGTCGCGCGAGCGCACCCTCGACGAGGTCCGCGACCAGGTCGAGGCCAAGTGGCGCGAGGACCAGATCTCCGCCAGGCTGCGCGCCAAGGCGACCGAGATGGTCCAGAAGCTCGACAGCGGCGCCAAGCTCGCCGACGAGGCCACGGCGGCCGGCGTCAAGGTCGAGACCGCCGCGAACTTCCGCCGCGAGGCCACGCTGCCCAACGTGCCGGCCGGCGTGATCGCGGCCGCATTCCGCACCGCCAAGGACGGCGACGGACAGACCTCCGCGGCCGGCGGCAGCCAGTGGGTGGTGTTCCGCGTCACCGATGTGACGGTGCCCCCGGTCGACTTCGCCTCCAACGAGGTCAAGCAGCTCAGCGAGGCGCTGCGGCGCTCGTTGAGCGACGAGCAGGTCGCGCAATATGTCGCGAAGATCGAGACCGACATCGGTGTGACCGTCAACCAGGCAGCCTTCGCACAGGTGACAGGCGCAAATAATTGAGCATGATCGGGACAGCGCGACGACGCGCTGCGCGGCGACCAAGCTCCAACAACAGACCCTGAGCCAGCGAATGGACGACCTGAAATCGATCATCGGAAAAGTCGCCACCGGCGCCACGCTGACGCGTGAAGAGGCGGCGTCCGCCTTCGACAGCATGATGTCGGGCGAAGCCACGCCCTCGCAGATGGGCGGGCTGTTGATGGCGCTGCGGGTGCGCGGCGAGACCGTCGAAGAGATCACCGGCGCGGTCAGCGCGATGCGCGGCAAGATGCTGCGGGTCACCGCACCGGCGGAAGCCGTCGACATCGTCGGCACCGGCGGCGACGGCTCCGGCTCGGTCAACGTCTCGACCTGCGCGGCCTTCATCGTGGCCGGCGCCGGCGTGCCCGTCGCCAAGCACGGCAATCGCGCGCTGTCGTCGCGCTCGGGTGCCGCCGATGTGCTGGCCTCGCTTGGGGTCAAGCTCGACCTGACGCCTGCGCAAGTCGGGCGCTGCGTCAAGGAAGCCGGCATCGGCTTCATGTTCGCGCCTTCGCATCATCCGGCCATGAAGAATGTCGGCCCGACCCGCGTCGAGCTTGCCACCCGCACCATCTTCAACCTGCTCGGGCCGCTCTCCAACCCGGCCGGCGTCAAGCGGCAGATGGTCGGCGTGTTCTCGCGGCAATGGGTGCAGCCGCTGGCGCAGGTGTTGAAGAACCTCGGCTCCGACAAGGTCTGGGTCGTGCACGGCTCCGATGGCCTCGACGAGATCACCCTCACCGGCCCGACCTTCGTTGCAACGCTCGAGAACGGCGAGATCAGGACATTCGAGGTGACGCCTGAGGAGGCGGGCCTCGGCCGCGTCGGCGGCGAGGCGCTGAAGGGCGGTGATGCCGACGCCAATGCGATCGCGCTGTCGAGCGTGCTCCAGGGCAAGCCGAGCGCCTATCGCGACGTCGCTTTGCTCAACGCGGCCGCCGCGCTGATCGTGGCCGGCCGTGCCAAGGATTTGAAGGAAGGCGTGGCGATCGGCGCCCAGTCGCTCGACAGCGGCGCGGCCGCGGCGCGGCTGAAGCACCTGGTCGCGGTTTCCAACGGCTGAGAGCGCGGGACATGTCCGACATCCTGACCAAGATCGAGGCTTACAAGCGCGAGGAGATCGCCGCCGCGAAGCGCGCGCGTCCGCTCGCCGAGGTCGAGGCGCGGGCGAAAGCGGCCTCAGCTCCACGCGGCTTCGTCCGCGCCCTGAAGGACAAGCATGCACGCGGCGACTACGCGCTGATCGCGGAGGTGAAGAAGGCCTCGCCCTCCAAGGGGTTGATCCGGGCCGACTTCGATCCGCCCGTGCTCGCGAAGGCTTATGAGGCGGGTGGCGCGGCGTGCCTGTCGGTACTGACGGATGCGCCGTCGTTCCAGGGCCATCTCGACTTCATGGTCGCGGCCCGCACGGCGACCAATCTGCCGGTGCTGCGCAAGGACTTCATGTTCGACACCTATCAGGTGGCGGAGGCGCGTGCCCACGGCGCCGACTGCATCCTGATCATCATGGCCGCGCTCGACGATGCGGCGGCCTGCGAGATCGAGGACGCCGCGCTCGGCTATGGCATGGACGTGCTGATCGAGATCCACGACCGCGCCGAGCTCGACCGTGCCCTGAAGCTTCGCTCGCCGATGATCGGCGTCAACAACCGCAATCTGCGCACCTTCGAGACGACACTCGCAACCAGCGAGGCACTGGCGCCGCTGATCCCGGACGACCGCCTGATGGTCGGCGAGAGCGGCATCTTCACGCCGGAGGACCTCGCCCGCCTCGAGCGCGTCGGAATGTCGACTTTCCTGGTCGGCGAGAGCCTGATGCGTCAGCAGGACGTCACCGCGGCCACCCGCGCCTTGCTGACGCGGCAGGCGGCACCGCGCGCCACCGGCACGCGCTGACGCGATGGCGCGCAAGACCAAAGCCGGATCGAAGGGACCCGTCGCCGCCCTCACCCATATCGACGCCAAGGGCGAGGCGCGCATGGTCGACGTCTCGGCCAAGCCCGCGACCGAACGGACCGCGATCGCCGAAGGCCGCGTCCTGATGAGCAAGGCAACGCTCGCGCTGATCGAGTCCGGACAGGCCAAGAAAGGCGACGTGCTGGCGACCGCGCGGATATCAGGCATCATGGCGGCGAAGCGGACCTCGGAATTGATCCCGCTCTGCCATCCGCTGGCCCTGACCAAGGTCACGATCGACATCGCCACCGACGAGAAGCTGCCCGGCTGCATCGTCCGCGCCAGTGTCAAGGTGACGGGGCCGACCGGCGTCGAGATGGAGGCGTTGACCGCGGTTTCGGTCGCCTGCCTGACGATCTACGACATGGTCAAGGCGGTCGATCGTGGCATCCGGATCGAAGGCATTCACCTCGTCGAGAAGATCGGCGGCAAGTCCGGGCACTATCACGCAGCCGAGTGATCGCGACCGATGCGCAGGGATAGCCTTTCGCGAAGACGCGCAACCATCCGTTAACCAATCTCGCTAACCCGCGCTCCATTTCGTTTGGATACGACTTTCGCGGGCCGGAGGTGCGCGAAAGCTACTTCCGGGTGAAACGCCTGGAAGCGATAGCGTCAGATGAAGCAAAACGGCAGCGCCTCGTTCAACGTCACCTCGGTGATCGGCAGTGGTCCGATCCGCTGGCTGATCCTTGGCGGCGCCGTGCTGATGGCCGCGATTGCAATCGGCGCCACCCTGATGGCCGAGAATTTCCGCGAGCGCGCCCTGCACAACAGCGAGCGTGAGCTCGAGAACACCGTGTTGCTGCTGGCGCGGCATTTCGACCAGCAGCTCGAGGATTTCGAGGTGGTCCAGCGCGACCTGATCGCGTTCATGCGCGACAACGGGATCGCGACACCGGAGAATTACAAGCGCCGGATGTCGGCCGCGGACATCCATGCAATGCTCAAGTCCAAGATGGACGCGCTGTCCAATGTCGGCAGACTCAACGTGTTCGACGCCGACGGCATGCTGATCAACAGCTCAGGCGACTGGCCGTTGCCGCAGGTCAGCATCGCCGACCGCAGCTACTTCCAGACTTTCAAATCGAGCCCCTACTCGCCCGACATGCTGGTCGCCCCGGTGGTCAGCCGCGTCAGCGGAGTCTGGACCACCGCCATCACCCGCAAGGTGACCGGCCCACGCGGCGAGTTTCTCGGCGTACTCGTCCGCGGCGTCGAGCCGGCGACCTTCGAGAAATTCTTCTCGACCGTTGCGCTCGGCGAAGGCGCCGCGATCTCGATGCACCATCGCGACGGCACGCTGCTGGCGCGCTATCCCCATGTCGAGGAGATGATCGGGAAGAACTTCCGCACCGGCCCGGCCGGTCAGCAGCAGGTGTTCGAGCAGCCCGAGAGCACCTCGCGATTGACCAGCCCGGTCGACGGCAAGGACCGCCTGGTGTCGTCGCGGGCACTCGCCAAATTCCCGATCGTCGTCGTCGCCACGACCACCACGGAAGCGGCACTCGCCAACTGGCGCGAGCAGATCGGCATGCTGATCGCGGTGACCGCAGCATCGGTGCTGGCGATCGCGATCCTACTGACGCTCGTGGTGCGCAAGCTGTTGCAGCAGCACCGCACCCAGCAGCAACGCCTGACGCTGGAGAAGCTCCGGCTCGACACCGCCGTCAACAACATGACGCAGGGGCTGTTGCTGTTCGATGCCGCGCAGCGGCTGGTGATCTGCAACAAGCGCTATATCGAGATGTACGGATTATCCGCCGACGTCATCCGGCCCGGCTGCAGCTTCCGCGACGTCATCGTGCATCGCCACCTGACGGGCTCGTTCCAGGGCGACGTCGAGCGCTACGTCAACCTCGTGCTGCGCGACGTCGGCATCCGCAACACCATGGTGATCGCGACGCCCGACGGGCGCTCGATCCAGGTCGTCAACGAGCCGCTGGCCGATGGCGGCTGGCTTGCAACCCACGAGGACGTCACCGAGCGCCGCCGCGCCGAGGAGCGCATCACGCATCTTGCCCACTACGATGCTCTCACCGACCTGCCGAACCGCGCGCTGTTCCACGAGGAGATCAAGCGCGAGCTGCCGCATGTCGCCCCCGACAGCCAGCTCGCGGTGCTCTATATCGACATCGACGAATTCAAGGGCGTCAACGACTCGCTCGGCCACATGGTCGGCGATGAATTACTCAAGTCCGTTGCGCGGACGCTATCCGGCGTGATCGGCGACGGCGATTTCGTCGCCCGGCTCGGCGGCGACGAATTCGCGATCGTGCAGACCGGCGTGAAGAACGAGGTCGAGGTCACCGACCTCGTCGCGCGCATCTACGAGGTCATCCGCTCGCCCTATCAATGCCTCGGCCACCAGGTCACGACCGACGCCAGCATCGGCATTGCGCTGGCGCCGAAGGACGGCACCGATCTCGACCAGATATTGAAGAACGCCGACCTTGCGATGTATGCGGCGAAGTCGGCCGGCCGGCGCGTCTCGCGCTTCTTCGAACCGGCGATGGATGCCGATGCCCGCGCCCGCCGGGAGCTCGAGATGGAGCTGCGGCAGACCATCGCCGCGGGCAGCGGGCTCGAAGTGTATTACCAGCCCTGCGTCGACCTGCGCAGCAACGAGATCACCGGCTGCGAGGCGCTGGTGCGCTGGCGCCATCCGGTGCGCGGCATGATCTCGCCGGCCGACTTCGTGCCGATCGCCGAGGAGACCGGCCTGATCAACCAGCTCGGCGAATGGGTGCTGATGACGGCCTGCAAGGAAGCCGTGAACTGGCCCGATCACGTCAAGCTCGCGGTCAACGTCTCGCCGGTGCAGTTCCGGACCGGCACGCTGGCGCTCAAGGTGATCGCGGCGCTGGCGGCATCGGGCCTGTCGGCGGGCCGGCTGGAGCTTGAGATCACCGAGGCGGTGCTGATCCGCGACGACGAGACGGCGCTGGCCGCGCTGCATCAGCTCCGCGCCATCGGCATCAGGATCGCGCTCGACGATTTCGGCACCGGCTATTCGTCGCTGAGCTATTTGAAGCGTTTCCCGTTCGACAAGATCAAGATCGACCGCTGCTTCGTCACCGACATCGCCGATCCGCAAGGTTCGGCCGGCATCGTCGAGGCCGTCGTCAACATCGCCGCCGAGCGCAGCATGACCACGACGGCGGAAGGCGTCGAGACCGCGCAGCAGCAGCAATTGCTGCGCGAGCTCGGCTGTTCGGAAATGCAGGGCTATCTGTTCAGCCCGCCGAAGCCGGCCGCCCAGATCCGCGAGCTCTTGGCCGGGCATCGCCGTGGCCCTGCTGCAGGTCCGACCGCCACGCGTCGGCGCAAACCTGTTGCCGGCGCGGCGTAGACTTCGGAAGGTGTGGACGACCGATAACGCGTCATGCCCGAGCGTGACCCGGGCATGACGAAGCAGAGATGGGCCTAGTTCGGCACCGGCCGCTTCTGCGCAGCCTTGTCCGCGTTCTTGGCGTCGGCGTTCACGGTGACGCCGCGCAGCTGGTTGAACGCCGCGGCCAGCGCCTTGTCGTTCTTCTCGTCCGGCGGCACGTAGGATTGCGAGCCGGTCTGCTCGGCGCCCTCGGCGGAGAGGTGGCCGCGCATCGAGGCTTCGCCCTTGAGCTCGGAGCGGGTCTTGAACTCGTCCGGCACGTCCTGCAGCACCTCGATGTCGGGCTTGATGCCGAGCGCCTGGATCGAATGACCCGACGGGGTGAAATAGCGCGCCGTGGTCAGCGCCAGCGCGCCATTGCCGGCGCCGAGCGGAATGATGGTCTGCACCGAGCCCTTACCGAACGAGCGGGTCCCGATCAGGGTCGCGCGCTTGTGGTCGTGCAGCGCCCCGGCGACGATCTCGGAAGCCGAAGCCGAGCCGCCATTGATCAGCACCACGAGCGGCTTGCCCTTGGTCATGTCGCCGCCGTGGGCGGTGAAGCGCTGGGTCTCTTCCGGATTGCGGCCGCGGGTCGAAACCACCTCGCCGCGCTGCATCAGCGTCGAGGTCACCGAGACCGCCTGGTCGAGCAGGCCGCCCGGGTTGTTGCGGAGGTCGACGACGTAGCCGTCGAGCTTGTCCTGCGGGACCTGCTTCTGGATCTCGCCGATCGCCTTGCGCAGGCCCTCGGTGGTCTGCTCGTTGAACGAGGTGATCCTGATGTAGCCGATGTCGCCGCCCTCGACGTGATACTTCACCGGGCGGACGCGGATGATCTCGCGGGTAATCGAGACCTCGAATCGGCTTGTCGGCGTCCTTGCGGACGACCTTCAGCCGGATCGAGCTGTTGGGCGCGCCCTTCATCTTGTTGACGGCCTGGTCGAGCGTCAGGCCCTGGATCTGCTCATCGTCGATCGAGGTGATCACGTCGCCCGACATGATGCCGGCGCGCGAAGCCGGCGTGTCGTCGATCGGCGCCACCACCTTGACGAAGCCGTCCTCCATCGTGACCTCGATGCCGAGCCCGCCGAACTCGCCATGCGTGGTCTCCTGCATCTCCGCCCAGCCCTTCTCGTTCATGTAGCGGGAGTGCGGATCGAGCGAGGAGATCATGCCGTTGATCGCCCCTTCGACGAGCTTGGAGTCCTCGGGCTTCTCGACGTAGTCGGTCTTGATCTTCTCGAACACCTCGCCGAACAGGTTGAGCTGCGAATAGGTGTTGTCGGCATGCGCGGCGGCATTGGCGACGGCGAACAGATGCGCCCCCTGCGGCGAGGCCACGAGCAGGGTGAGACACGCTCCCGCAACCGTCCCGAGGAAGAAGCCAACATGTTTGCGCATTATCCGCGATCCTTTTTCGCTATCGGCCGGCAACGTTCCGCAACGTTCGCCTGCCCCACCCCGACGGGGGCACCACACAACGGCTTTTTGGTCGGATCAAGGCCGCCTTGTCGCTGGACCATTACGGTCCTGTCACGATGCCCTGGTCAGCCCCAAAATCAGCATTTAGTCAGCACCACGTCAGCCTCAAGTCGGCTTCCGGTCGGCCTCTGGCCCAGCCTCCCGCAGCCCGCTCTGCCAGGTCGACGGCCGGGTCCCGAATCCGCGCTTGGCCCGGGTGCCCAGCCAATAGCCAAACTGCGGAGGAACATGGCGAAATGGCCCTTCAACCCCGAGTTTCAGCGCGGCATCCATCGGCCAGTTGGGGTTATTGAGGATTTCCCGGCCGACCGCGATCAAATCTGCTTGTTTGTCGCGCAGGATTTGCTCGGCCTGGTCACCATGGATGATCAGGCCGACCGCCATGGTCATGATATCGGCATGCCGGCGGACATATTCCGCCAGCGGCACCTGATAGTTGTATTTGATCTCCTTGCCCAGAATCGGCGCCATCTCGCTGATTCCCCCGGACGAGCAGTCGATCACGTCGACGCCCTTCGGCTTCAGGATCGCCGCCAGCCGCGCGCTCTGTTCCGGACCCCAGCCGGCATTGTCCTCGACCGACAGCCGCACGAACAGCGGCTTGTGATCCGGCCAGTGCGCGCGCACGGCCTCCGTCACCTCGATCAGGAAGCGCATCCGGTTGGCTTCCGAGCCGCCATATTGATCGCTGCGTTGGTTCGAACGCTCCGAGAGGAATTCGTGCACGAGATAGCCATGGGCGCCGTGCAGCTCCAGCACCTCGAACCCGGCCTCGTGCGCGCGCCGCGCCGCCTGCCCCCAGGCCGCGACGAGGTCCTTCACCTCCAGCGTTTCCAGCGCGCGCGGCACCGGCCAGCGCTCGCTATGAGCGATCGCGCTCGGCGCCACCGGCGTCCAGGCGTCCCAATCCTCGATTGCGGCGCTGCGTTCGAGCGGTCGGTCGCCTTCCCAGGGGCGGCTTGCGCGCGCCTTGCGGCCGGAATGGCCGAGCTGGATGCCGGCCACCGCGTTCTGCTGCTTGATGAAGCCGACGAGCCGGCTGAGCGGCGCGATGAACTTGTCGTCCCAGATGCCGAGATCGCCGATCGTCCCGCAACCGCGCCGCTCGACCTTGGTCGATTCGACGATCACGAGACCGGCGCCGCCGGCGGCGAACTTGCCTGCGTTCATCAGATGCCAGTCGGTCGGAAAGCCCTTCTCGGCCGAATATTGATGCATCGGCGGCACCACGATGCGGTTCTTCAGCGTGACGCCGCGGATGGTCATCGGCGAAAACAGCAGCATGTCGGACATCGCTTCCTCACTTCACGTCGTTACCTGGCGCGCGGGACCGATCTTCTATTTGCCGCCGACGTTATACGCACTGCACGATGGCCGAAAGGGGCGCGGGGCGCGCATCACCGAGGCAACATCCATCCACGAGCTGTTCCTATTGAGCGGGCTTCCGGTTCGCCGACAGGTCCGTCGGGCAGTCTACCCCGCATGCGATCACTTTCCTCTGGTCGGCAACGCGCCACACCAGCAGCGCGGCCAGGACGATGATGGTGACGGTGAGCTTGGCCAACGTGTCGTGATTCAATTTCAGCTCCGAGCAACAATCCGCATGAGCGACAATTATCAGCTGCGAACAAAAACTGGCTCCGGGGCGCCTGAAGGCCGCTGACGGGGCCGACCCGCGTTCGATTCAACGTGATCTGGATCATCATCGTACGGACCTGGCGCGGCCGGCAAGCTCTCCGGTCCGCATGGCAGCACAGCACAGCCGCGCGCGGCCATGCTGGAACTTTCTCGTCCGGAATGCCGCGATCTCCGGGAACCTGCCCGTCCATCACCTAGCCCATATGGGCTACATCCTCACCGTGGCCGTCAACTCCGCACGAGCCTTACTGCGCCCGCGGCGATCGCGTCGTTGAAGCTCGTATCCCAGAATTGTCCGACCTCGGCGCGCGCGTCGAGCACGCCGAGCTTGAGGAAGGTGTCGGCAACCTTCTGGTGGGTGTCCGGCACGTCAGACGTTACACCAGCCAGCGAGAAGTCGTCGCTGCGGCGGGCGAACCGGTCGAGAATGTCCTGCAACGGCAGATGGGTTTCGGCCACCTGCGCCGCCGCATAGAGGGGAAAATTCTTGTTGGCGAACGCATAGGCGCGCTGGATCCGCAGCAGCAGATCGCTCACGGCCGCGTGGCGCAGCGGATCGTCGATGGCCTTCGGATTGGCGTAGATCGGGAAATTGCCCGAGAGATAGCCGACGCCGGTCTTGAGCAGCCGCGCGCCCTGCCTGGCGATGGCGAGCTGTCCGTTGTAGCCATAGATCGCCCAGGCATCGAGCTTGCCGGAGGCGAACGCCGAGTAGCCGTCGGACGGCGTCAGATTGATCGCCTCGATATCGCCGAACCCAAGGCCTGCCTCCTCGAGCTGTTTCGCGAGGAAGTAATGCGCCGTGGTCGCGCGCACATAGCCGACGCGCTTTCCCTTGAGGTCGGCAATCGAATGGATCGGCGCGTCCTTTGCCGCCACCGTGACCTGGATGTTGAGATCCTCATGGGTGACGGCGATGAAGCGCACCTTTGCGTTCTGGCGCGCGGCGAACATCGCGGGAACCTCGCTGCCCGAACCGACGTCGAGCGCATCGCCGTTCAGGGCCTCGATGTGGAGCACCCCGTTGTTGAGCTCCTTCCATTCGATTTTGTAGGGCGTCTTGTCCTCGCCCGCCGCCTGCAGCAGCGGACGCCAGCCGCCCTTGTAATACGCCACCCGCAAGGTGACGCCAACGAGATCGGCGCCCTCACCCGCCCCGGTTTCCGCGCGCGCACTTCCCGCAACCAGACTTCCGGCGAGCACGCCGAGCGCAGAACGTCGCGAAAGGACAAATGGCGTGGTCACCGGCTTAGGCTCCTGATCAGCAGTTACATTGCCTGCAAGCTTAGGAGAAAATCCGCCGATGTATATGAGACGCTATTTCGTTTTTCGCCGCGCGCGCGAAAAGCCGTTCCAAGGATTGACGGCTTGGCGCGGAAAACAATATCCGACGACGCGAACGTAGCCCGGATGGGCGCAGCGATATCCGGGGCCGCTCTCTCAGTTTGCGGTGACCTCCCCGCATGTCGCGGAGCCCGTCATCGGGCGCGCGTTCGCGCGACCCGTTGGCTCATGCAGGCGGGCTACGTCAGCCGCGCTACTTTGCAACCTCATAAACATCAGGATCGAAGCTCGAGCTCGGATGGGCGAATGCATTCTTCAGTGCCGGCGACATCGGGACATTGTAATTGATGCCGTTCGGCGGGGTCGGCTGCTCCAGCCACTTCTTGTACATGACCTCGATCTCCGGGCTCCCATAGAGCTCGGCCGTCGCGCGGTCCGCGAGCGCCTTGAACGGCGCGTCCTCCCGGCGCAGCATGATTCCGAACGGCTCGGCCTTCGAGAACGCCTCCTCGCTGATCATGTAGAGCGAAGGCTGCTTGGATCGGGCAATCGCGACGGCGAGCTGGACATCGTCGAGCGCATAGGCCTGGGCGCGATCGGTCTCCAGCATCAGGAACGCTTCGGCCTGGTCCTTGGCCGGCTGAACGTTGATGCCGAGCTTGCGTTCGGTGTTGACCTTGATGAGCTGCGTGAGGTTCACCGAGCCTGCAACGGCGGTGACCGACTTGCCCTTGAGATCGTCGATGGCGTTGATGCCGGCGGACTTCTTGGCGGCAAATCGCGTCGCGCTCAGGAAGTGCGAGTTGGTGAAGGTCACCTGCTTCTGGCGCTCGGCGCTGTTGGTGGTCGCCGAGCAGTGCAGATCGATCGTGCCGTTGACCATCAGCGGGATGCGGTTCGACGAGGTCACCGGGAGATAGTCGACCGTGATGTCGGGCATGCCGATCTCCTTCTTCACGGCATCGACGATCTTGAGGCAGATATCGAGCGCGAAGCCGATCGGCCGCTGGTTGTCGTCCAGATAGCTGAAGGGAACGGAGGCCTCCTGAAAGCCCAGCGTGACCTTCCTGGTCTCCTTGATCTTCTGCAGCGTGCCCGACAGCTCCTCGGCTGCCGCGGGGCTCGCGGCGAACATGAGAGCGAAGAGGAGGGCGGGCAAACGCATCGGCGGCTCCTGGGCGATGATCAGATGGCGGTGATAGCCCACACACAGGCCCGGCGATAGAAGATGATGTGTCTATCAGCTATCGCGCTTTGCTATGGTCCGCCTGCCGAGCGCTTGCGACCACAGCCCCGAGACATCCGCACCCGGATCGCTACTGCTGCGCCCCGCCCTCGAGCAGGCGGTCGCCGACCAGGTGAACCGCGCCGCGGGTCCATGAGTAATCGGCGCCCATCCGCAAGCCGCTGTCGCCGCGTGAGACGACCGCGCCGCTGCGGGCGTCGCGCACCTGGAAGCCGACCGTGTATTCGGTCCGGCTGACCCGCCTGATCACACCGATCAGCGATTGATCGGCGCCGAGCTTCTGCGCGATCGCCGCCTCGCAACCGTCGCAGTCGCGCAGCGCCCGCGCCTTGACGGGCTCGGCCATTGCGCCGCCGGTATCGACCAGGCGATAGCGGCCCGATTGCGCAAGCCGGTTGCGGACGCCCTGGGTGACATCGGCCAGAGTGGCGGCATCGGAGCCTGCAACACCGGACGACGGTGCCGCGGAATTGTCCTCGAGCTCGAACTCGAACACCGCAAGCCCGATCGGCGCCGCGGCGGCGGCCCGTGCCGTCGGCAACGCAGCGGCAAGAACGGCGCGCACCTCGCGCGACACGAACATCCGCGCATGGTCCCATGCCTCGTCATTGTCGCCACGAAACGTGTAGAGCTTTTCATACAGCACACGGCTCGCGCCGACATCGATGACCGCCACCTTGGCCCACTGCACCAGCGTGCTCATCTTCTGCACGCCGCCGACCACCCTGATTTGGGCCTCGCCTGTGGGCGCCGCCGACGCCACCAGGCGATAGCGCGGCTCCGCAGCGACATCGGCGCGCAGCGCAGCCATGAACGCATCCAGCCGCTTCTGATGCACGGCGGTTTGGTCGATCACCTCGCCCGAGGTGTCGAGATAGCTGAAATCATCGATGCTGACGCCAAGCGGGGAAGCCGCGGCGGCGCCGGTTTCGGCGCGCAGCGGACAAGATTCGGCCAGAAGGCCGATCAATGCGAGGGCGCGTACGACGAGGCGGGACTGGCGCATGATCGAGGCCTTTCAGCTGCTGGTGCGGTTGGTTCGATCGCAGCCTGGGCCGGCAGGCCGCCGCGCCGCAGCGGAGCGCCTCCCGGCCGGTGCCGGGAAAATTTCACGACCGTGGTCCGCACCCAAGGCAGTGCTTCTCGACGCTTCCTTTCTGCCGTTTAATGGGCGTGACGGCCCTGCCCGCAACCATGCGCCGAAGGGTCGTCTGCGACCTCTGAGGATACGCCAATGTGGAATTGGTCCGGAAGCGATCTGAAGCTGCGGCTGACGTTGCGTGTGGCTGCGGTGTCGATGCTCTGCTTTGCCGCGATCGCCGGCTACTTCCTGATCGAGGCCGACCGCTCGGTGCGCGCCAGGATCGCTGCCGTTGCCGATGTCGCCGCCAGGACGCTGGAGCTGCAGCAGAGCAAGATCCAATGGCTGAACAATCCGCGCTCCGATTTCCCCGATCTCGACAGCGTTGCCGCCTCGGTCATGGCGCCCGGCCTGTGCCTCGCGTTTCGCAGCAATAGCGGCGAGATCAGCCAGCGCTTCTGCGGCGGCACGCAGACCGATACGGCCGCGCCGCCGCAGGCCTTTGCGGCGCTCTATCGCCGCCTGTTCGATCCCGGCCGGGAGACCGTGCGCCCGGTGATTGCGCGCGGCCAGGCGATCGGCGAGGCCGTGGTCTGGGTCGATCCGGCCGTGCTGACGGCCGAGGCCTGGCACGATGCCGGCCGGCTGATGACGGTGCTGATGCTCGCACTGCCGCTGCTCTGCGCGCTGGTCTATGCGGCACTGTCGCGCGCGCTGCGTCCGACACGGCTGATCCGCGACGGGCTCGAGCGGATCGCCGCAGGCGACCTCGCCGCGCGCCTGCCGCCGTTCGATCTCGCCGAATTGTCGGCGATCGGCGACGTCTTCAACCATCTCGCCGAGCGCCTCACCACTGCGCTCTCCGACCGCAATGCGCTGACGCAGAAACTGATCGTGGTGCAGGACGAGGAACGCCGGCATCTCGCGCGCGAGCTGCACGACGAGTTCGGGCAATCGCTGGCCGCGATCCGCGCGCTCGCCGCCTCGGCGCGCCTGACCGCGGGGCAGGATTGCCCTACCTTGCTCGCCGAATGCGACGGCATCGCGCGGACCGCAACCGACATGATGGAGACGTTGCGCGGCGCCCTCTTCAGGTTGCGCCCGCCCGACGTCGACGAACTCGGCCTTGCAGCCAGTCTGGAGGGCCTGATCGCCGGCTGGAACGGCCGTAGCCGGGGACAGCCGCGGTTCGAGATCGCCATAACGGGATCGTTCGAGCGCATCGCCGCCTCCACCGGCGCCAACCTCTATCGCATCGTGCAGGAGGCGCTCACCAACGCGGCCAAGCACGCCGGCGCCACGCGCGTCATGCTGCGGCTTGAGATGCGCGAGACGGCTTCGGCCGGCGGCGGCGGCGAAATCGTGCTCGCGATCGACGATGATGGCAGGCCCGGCGATCCCCAGGGCGATCCTCAAGTGAAGTCCGGCATGGGCCTGCTCGGTATGCGCGAGCGGGTCGCCGCGCTCGGCGGGCGGCTGAACTTCGAAGCCGGCCAGTCCGCCGGCTCTTCGCTCCGTGTCAGCGTTCCCGTCGCGGCCGGCCGAGAGGCCGCATTTTTGGAACGCGCGGCATGAGCACTGCGGCGCGAACCATCCTGCTGGTCGATGACCACGCCGTCGTTCGGGAGGGCTACCGGGCAATGCTGCAGAAGCAGCCGGGCCTCGCCGTCGTCGCCGAGGCCTCCGACGGGGTCGAGGCCTACCGTCTCTACAAGGAGACCGGGCCCGACCTCGTCATCATGGACCTGTCGATGCCCGGCATCGGCGGCATCGAGGCCATCCGGCGCCTCAGGCAGTGGGACAAACGGGCAAAGATCCTGGTGTTCACCATGCACCAGAACGCGGCCTTTGCCGTGCAGGCGATCCGCGCCGGCGCGAGCGGCTATGTCACCAAGACCAGTCCGCCGGAGACGCTGGTGCACGCCGTGATGGATGCGCTGTCGGGCAAGATCGCGATCAGCCCGGATATCGACCACGAACTCGCACTTAGCCACCTCGCCGGCGAGAGCGCCGCCGCCGATCTCCTGACCGCACGGGAGTTCGAGGTGCTGCGCATGCTGCTGGCGGAAAAGACCACCGACGAGATCGCCGAGACGCTGCATCTCAGCCCCAAGACGGTTGCGAACCTGCATTCCATGATCAAGGACAAGCTCGGCGTCGGCACGGACATCGAGTTGGTCCGCCTTGCGCTGCGGCAAGGCATCCTCACGCCGATCGATCTGGGCGAACGGTGAACCCGCATCGCCGAACGACCGAGGCTGCCCCACGGCCGTTCCCGCCGTGCGGGCAGGTTGACGAAACCGGACAGACAATCCAGAATAGCGACATGCGCAACATCTGTCCGATGTCTTTGACCACTGCGACGACCAGCCTTGGCGGGTCGTCTCCTGGTCGTATGCGGTAACAGACTGCACAACCAGACAAGGCCCCGCCGGCGACGGACGGGGCTTTTTTCATGCGCAAACTCGTCCGCGCTGCTTCCATCAGGAGAGCAAGCTATGGACGATCTCGATCACAGAAGCCTCGGAACGCGTCTCGATCTCTGGCACATCCAGGAGGATGCGCCAGGGATGGTGTTCTGGCATCCGCGTGGCAACACGCTTTATCGCGTCCTGGAGGACTACATCCGCCGCAAGATGCGCCGGTTGGGCTATGCCGAGGTTCGAACGCCTCAGTTGCTGCCCCGCGACCTCTGGATTCAAAGCGGCCATTGGGAGAAATTCGGCGCGCACATGTTCGGCTTTGCCGACGGCGAGCGCGCAATGGCGCTCAAGCCGATGTCCTGTCCCTGCCACGTCCAGATCTTCAACAAGGGCCTTCGTTCCTGGCGCGACCTGCCGCTGCGCTACGCCGAGTTCGGCGTCTGTCACCGCGATGAGCCGTCAGGCTCGCTGCACGGACTGATGCGCACGCGCGGCTTCGAGCAGGACGACGCCCATGTGTTCTGCCGCGAGCAGGACGTGCCCAATGAAGTCGCCCGCTTCGTTGCGCTCCTCTCGGAAGTCTATGCCGAGTTCGGCTTCCCGGCGCCCGAGGTGTCGCTCTCCACCCGGCCGGCCGCGCGCGCCGGCTCGGACGAATTATGGGATTGGGCGGAAGCGACCCTTGCCGCGGCCGCGCGCCAGTGCGGGCTGTCGTACGAGATCCAGCCCAGCGAAGGCGCTTTCTATGGGCCGAAGCTGGAGTTCGCGCTGCGGGACCGGCTGGGCCGATCCTGGCAATGCGGAACGGTTCAGCTCGACAGCGTTCTGCCGGGCCGTCTCAACGCGTCCTATGTCGGACCGGACGGCGATCGCGCGAACCCGGTGATGATCCACCATGCCGTATTCGGTTCAATCGGTCGCGTCATCGCGATGCTGCTTGAACATCATGCCGGCGCGCTGCCGTTCTGGCTGTCGCCGGACCAGGTCGCGGTCGCGCCGATCTCGCGTGATCACTCCGGATACGCGGTCAAGGTTCTCGATGCGCTCGAAGCTGAAGGCATCAGAGGCGTCCTGTTCGCCAGCGCCGACACCCTGTCGCGACGGATCGTTGCCGCACACGAAGCGGGCATTCCAGTCGTGGCCGTCGTCGGGCAGCGTGAAGCGCAACAAGGCACCGTGAGCCTCCGCGAGCGCGCCGGGGCCGTTTCCGTTTTGCCGCTGGATGACGCCGTCCGGGCGCTTCGACAGCGTGCTTGTCCGGGTCAGGTCGCCGACTGAAAACTCGCTGCGCGCAGCCCCGGCGCCGCGGGATCCGCGACGCAAAGAAAGGCCCCAGCGAGGGGGTACACGCTGAGGCCAGAGCAACTTGGTCACACCATCCTAGACCTCGCCCCCGGCGCTTTCCTTTGCTCCTTTGGAGTACCGGATTCATACGGGTCGAAGACTGAACCTTATTGCTCGCTCGCGCGTATCCATAACGCCAGGATTTTGCCATTCCTCCTGGGGCTAGAACCAACGCCGCCCGTCGTATTTCAATGCGGGCGGCGTTGCGCGTTTCTGGCCTGGAACGCGAGGAGACCTAGCGCGCCCGCGCGGCTGACATTGATGAAAGTTCCCGGGCAGGAACCGGAACGGATAACAGCCGACGTGAGTTGGACAGCATGATCTTGAAGGATGGAGCGTCATCGCCGTGAGCCGAAAAAACCCTACAGGCACGTTCGGAGCAGGCGCTCGTCGTCGTCATTCTCAGCACCGGCGCGCTCATCGCCTACCTCGGCCTGGCGCTTTCCAGGATCTGAGAGGTCTGCCCGGCAAGCAGCAAGCCGCTTGACGCACCGAAAGCGCGTAAGGCCCAATCCCTGATTTGCCCGACGGCGCAAGCCCCCCGCAACAAAAATATTTCGCCTTATCAGAAGTGCAGCTCAGTGTATGCTTCGCCCGTCTCACCCGATCGAGGGGCGCTTCGCGATCGTCACGAACGTGGGTCCAGATGCGGTGGACGCGCAGTGTGCAACTGACGAAGGCCCATGAAGCGGCTCCGGTTACACCTGTGGTCCTACCCCCGAGCTCTCTACCTTTTGCTCGGGGCCCCTGGGTGCGATCGGCAGCCGGCTTTCCCTGCGCCCTCTACTCAAGAGAGAGGGCGAGATGAGATGCAAAGCTCGGACAATTCATGTCGCGAGAATGCGAAGCTGTGACCTCATCCTCACCTGTCATTACCCGGCTCGACCGGGCGATCCAGTACGCCGCGGCCTCTCGGCTCGAGCACCAGCGCCTCAGGAATACTGGATCACCAGCATGCGCGGGTGATGACACCGCGTGAGAATGGACCGAGCCGGGCCAACGTCAGCACCTTGGTCGCATGCCTGCCGCACAAATCGGGGACATTGCCGCCCGCCCGCAATTCTCGTACACGGTTTCACGCAATGACCTCGCAACTCTCTCCCGATTCCGTCGACGTGCTGCTGTTCGATATCGGCCGCGTCGTGCTCGACATCGACTTCGAGAAGGTGATGGCGCACTGGGCGCAGCATGCCGGCTGCGCGCCGGCCGACCTCGCCACGCGTTTTGTCGTCGACGACAGCTTCAAGCATCACGAGATCGGCCGGATCGACGATGCGGCGTTCTTCGCAAACCTGCGCCGGACGCTCGGCATCAACCTCACCGATACGCAGTTCCTGGAAGGCTGGAATGCGATCTTCACCGGCGAGATGCCGGGGATTGCCCCCCTGCTCGCGACCGCCGCCGTGCGGATGCCGCTCTACGCCTTCTCCAACACCAATCCGGCCCATGTCGCGCATTTCTCGGTCACCCATGCCGAGTTGCTCAGCCATTTCCGCACCGTCTTCCTGTCCTCGACGATCGGGTTTCGGAAACCCGACGCCGAGGCCTACGATCATGTGGTAAAAGCCATCGGCGTGCCGGCGTCGCGGATCCTGTTCTTCGACGACCTGGCCGCCAACATCGAGGGCGCGCGGGCGCGCGGCCTTCATGCCATCCACGTGACATCGACGGATGACGTGGCGAGGGCTCTGACTGCACTTGGTATTGAACATTTGGATTGAAGGAGCTCCGAGCGTGGCCCTGATGCCGGTTGCCGATGCCCTGTCCGCCGTCCTCGCCGGCGCCGAACCGCTGCCGGAGGAGATGGTCGCGCTCGATGCCGCCTACCACCGCACCCTGGCGCGCGACCTCGCCGCCCGGCGCACCCAGCCGCCGCAGCCGATGTCGGCGATGGACGGCTATGCCGTGCGCGCGGCCGACGCTGGTGATCTGAAGGCCCGGCTCAGGGTAATCGGCGAAGTCGCCGCCGGCCGGCCGTTCGAGCGCACGGTCGGCCCCGGCGAAGCGGTGCGGATCTTCACCGGCGGCGTGATCCCCGATGGCGCCGACGCCGTCATCATCCAGGAAGACACCGCCGTCGACGGCGACCACATCACGATTACCGAGGCCGCAACCGCCGGACGGCACATCCGCCCGGCCGGCGTCGACTTCCGTGAAGGCGACGTGCTGCTCGATGCCGGCAGCCGCCTCTCCGATCGCGCGCTGTCGCTGGCGGCCGCCATGAACTATCCGGACCTCCCGGTGCACCGCCGTCCGAAGGTCGCGGTGCTGGCGACCGGCGACGAGCTGGTGATGCCGGGCTCGACGCCCGGCCCCGGCCAGATCGTCTATTCCAACGGCTATGCGCTGCGGGCGCTGGCGCGCGCCGAAGGCGCCGAGACCGTCGATCTCGGGGTTGCCGCCGACACGGTGGAGGCCACCACCGCCGGTATCCGCCGGGCGCGCGAGACCGGTGCCGACATCCTGATCACGACCGGCGGCGCCTCGGTTGGCGACCACGACCTGGTCAAGCAGTCGCTGGAGGCCGAGGGCGTCGAGATGGCGTTCTGGCGGATCGCGATGCGGCCCGGCAAGCCGATGATGCATGGCCGGCTCGGCGCGATGCGGGTGATCGGCCTGCCCGGCAATCCGGTGTCCTCCTATGTCTGCGCCTTCCTGTTTCTGGTGCCGTTGATTCGGGCACTGAGCGGCCGAAAAGCGATTCATCACCGCCGCGCGAGCGCAGTGCTCGGCCGCGACCTCGCCGCCAACGACCAGCGCGAGGACTATCTGCGCGCACGCCTCGAGGAGCGCGAGGACGGCATGCTGATCGCAACGCCTGTCACGCAGCAGGACTCGTCGCTGCTCGGGAATCTCGCTGCGGCACGGGCACTTCTCGTGCGTCCGCCGTTTGCGCCTGCCGCCGTCAAAAGCAGCGAATGCGAGATCCTGATGCTGCCCGAGTGACAGCGGAGACCGCATCGCTTGAGCGCCCGCCGGATGTGTTCACCGGAAATTAAGTGGTTGCGGAACACATATCGAACATATAGTGTCCGTTCATGATTTGTTTCGAGTACTGGTGTGTACAAATGGGAGGCCGCGAAGGAGCGCTTGTGATGAGCACCGTGCTCCTGAGGACTGGCCCCGCCTGAAAAGTCTCGGAATCGAACGACGCTACCAACCGGGGGAATACTCGAGATGCTCACGCGCAAACAGTACGAACTTCTGCGTTTCATCAATGAACGTCTGAAAGAGGCCGGCGTACCGCCCTCGTTCGACGAGATGAAGGATGCGCTCGACCTGCGCTCGAAATCCGGAATCCACCGCCTGATCACTGCGCTGGAAGAGCGCGGCTTCATCCGCCGCCTGCCCAACCGCGCCCGCGCCATCGAGGTCATCAAGCTGCCCGAGCTCTCGGCCGGCGGCGGTAACGGCCGCCGCGGCTTCACCCCGAGCGTGATCGAAGGCACCCTCGGCAAGCGCACCAGCACGCCGCCGATCGCCGAGGACGACGGCAACCGTCCGGTCGCGGTCCCCGTGATGGGCCGGATCGCCGCCGGTACGCCGATCGAGGCGCTGCAGACCCGCAGCCACACCATCAGCGTACCGCCCGACATGCTCGGCTCCGGCGAGCACTATGCGCTGGAAGTGCGCGGCGACTCGATGGTCGATGCCGGCATCCTCGACGGCGACATGGCGCTGATCCAGCGCAACGACGTCGCCAACACCGGCGACATCGTGGTGGCGCTGATCGACGAGGAGGAAGCCACCCTGAAGCGCTTCCGCCGCCGCGGCGCATCAATCGCTCTGGAGCCGGCCAACACCGCCTATGAAGTGCGCATCCTGCCGCCGAACCGGGTGCGCATCCAGGGCAAGCTGATCGGCCTCTATCGCAAATACTGAATTTCAAATACTTGCGGCGGCCGGGAACGAGCGACACATCGGATCGTTCCTTGAATGATAGCGTAACGTGCTGTTTGCCCGATGCGCTCCGATACCTCTCACGCAGCGTCGCGTGTTTGTGATCGGGAGCGTTGGGCGACCAGTCGTACAATCGCCCAGAAGCGAGGAGACACTCGTTCGCTATCGTCCACTCTGGTAGAGGCCCTATGCCTCAAGGAGAGGCACGGGTCGCTACCTCGATTTGAGGAGCCATCCGATGTGTGACTATAGTCTGCACGCCGTGGCGTCGCGCCCCGCCATTGTTGGAGAGACGCTGATCACCACGACTTTCCGCGGCACGTCGACCCGCGGCTTTGCTTCGGAGACCGATCCCACTGTCGCGGTCTGCATGCTGCCGGGCACCGAGCTCGCTTTCGCCGAGAACGTTCGCTACGACAGCCGCTGGATCTGGACCAAGACGATGAACTTCCGCGTCGGCGCGTGTTCAATGAAGTCGAGCCCGACGTTCCCGATCGCCATCATGACGCGGTCGAATTCCCCGACGGCAGCCATGTGCTGGTGACCCAGCTCGTCGAGGGACAACGCGTCAGCGTGCTGCAATTGCCGGCACTGCATCCGCCGGTCGAGCAGAAGCCGAAGGTTGTGGAGCGACGGCCCTCCGCATTTGCGTCGCTGTTTTTGGGTTGAGCGCATCGTCGCCGCGGAATGAGCTGTTCAGCGGCGGATGACCTAAGCGATTTCGAGCGACCCCGGACGCCGGGTTCCGGGGCGCAGCTGGAGAATTGCGTCGGCGCGCGCCTTGGCGCATCATCGGGCACGGAGGACGTGCGTGGTGGTCGACAAGGTCACATGGCAAAAGGCTGGACGCGTCACGGAGCCGGGTCGCTACATGTTCCGGTTCGGCTGGCTGACGGTGACGGCTGACGACCTGAAGGTCTGGGAGCAATTCCCCGAGGCTTCCTTCACCCTCGTCAAGAAGCCCGACGCGGGCCCCGACTCCGACGAATACCATCTCGGCCTGTTCGAGCTGCCGACCGGCCCCTTACCCGACAACGGCTAATCCTCGCCCTGCAAATCGGTCTCGGCCGGCGTCGCATCGACGGCGGGCCGGGGCGCGCTGGCGGGTGCGCGCAGCGTGGTCTCGCTCTCGCCATCGCCGGGAACCGCTGGCGACCATGGCCGGTCGATCCCTCCGGGCTTGACCGCATCGATGGCGTAGCCGTCGCTGATGCGCCGCAGCACCAGCGCGCCGTGGCGCCGCAGCCGCTCGGCATCGATCACCGAGGCCGCGCAGTCCCGCGGTGCCGGCCGCGCGGTCACGATCAGCGCTGCACGGTCGCAGTCGTCGGCCAGCGCCTCGGGCCGGCTCGCCAGCGCGACGAAGGCGCCGCCCGGCCCTTGCGTCACGCAGCCGCTCGGATCGCAGGAGACGCCCTCGCCGAGCGAGGAATCCGTGGCAGTCCGCGCGTCAGCATCCGCCGCCAGCCACTCCTTGACGAGGAAGGCGTCCTTCGCGCTGTGCATCACATGCAGCCGGCCGTCGCCGCCGCGCACCGCGACGTTGCGGCCGTCGGCGGAGACCAGCACGTCCGGCTGCGGCACCCGCACAGCCCAGACCGAGGCGACCACCAGCAGCACGGCACCCGACCAGCGCAGCGGCGTGTGCAACAGCCCGAGAAGAACGAGGCCGGCGCTTGCCACGATCATCGGTCCGACCCCGAACGCCGCCATCCGGCCGACTGCGCCCGGAAGCGCCGCGACCCATTGCGTCACCAGGATCATCCAGTCGATGCCGAAACCCATGATCGCCCAGAACACCCCGTCGAAGCCGAACGGCATGGCGACGAGCCCGAGCAGGCCGGCCGGCATCACGACCGCCGACACCACCGGCATCGCCGCAAGGTTCGCCAGCAGCCCGTAGGGCGTCACGCGGTGGAAATGGAACGCGGCGTAGGGCGTGGTCGCGAGCCCCGCCACCAGCGAGGCCAGCATCAGCATCGTGAGCTCGCGCCCGCCCCACAGCGCAACCCGCGCAGTCGCCGAATGATCGGGTGACGCCAGCAGGTTCGGCAGCCCGATCTGCACCAGCGCCGCCAGCCCGAGCGTTGCCGCAAACGACATCTGAAAGCTCGGATGCACCAGCGCTTCCGGCGCGATCGCGAGCACGATCAGCGCCGCCACCGCCAACGTGCGGAAGGTGATCGCGCGGCGGTCGACCATCACCGCGATCAGCACCACGGCCGTCATGAAGAACGATCGCTGGGTCGCGACCTCCGCTCCCGACAGCAGCAGGTAGAACGCCGCCGCGACGAGCGCGGCCGCCGCCGCCCATTTCTTGATCGGGTGTCCCGCCGTCAGCGCCGGAAACAGCGCAAGCAGCGCGCGGATGGTGAAGAAGACGACGCCCGCGACCACGGCCATGTGGTAGCCGGAAATCGACAGCACGTGGCCGAGGCCCGAGATGAACATCGCGTCGTTGACCGGCGTCGTGATCGCATCGCGCCGGCCGGTGAGCAGCGCGGTTGCGATCGCGCGCTGATCCCCGTCGAGCGTGGTGCGGATCCGCGCGTCGATGGCATCGCGCAGCCACTGCATGAAGGCGGCATAACGCAGCGCAAGACCGCCGGTCGCCGGCGGCTCCCTGGTCTTCACCGCCCCCATTACGAAGCCGGACGCGCCGATACCCTGGAAATAGAGGTCGCGGCCGAAATCATAGGAGCCCGGCCGCTGCGGCCCGAGCGGCGGCATCAGCCGCGCCTTCAATTCGACGAAGCTGCCGACCTCGGGCGCGGTGCCCTTCTTCACCGAGAGTCTGACGCGCTCGAGTTTCGGCACCTCGCGCTGGCTTTCCATCGACACGATGCGCAGCACGAAGCGGTCGGTCTTCTCGCGGACGTCGCGTGTCTCGACAAAACCGGTCAGTGCCACGGAAAATATCGGCCGCGCCAGCACGCCATGGGCGATCCGCGCGGTCTTCCATGTCGCGGTCGCAAAGCCCGCCGCGACCGCCGCCAGCATCACGACGGCGGGAAACACGCTGCGCCGCCGAAGCAGCAACGCCAGCAGGCAGAGCGCGATTGCGACGGTCGCCGCGACCGACAGCACCGGCTCGTGCTCAGCCGCAAAATAGAATGCAATGCCGGTGCCGAACGCTACCGGCACCCACGGCAACAGCCGCCCGGCCCCCGTCTCCGCACGCGCCCATTGCCGCAATGTCTCGACGAGAGGCCGCCAGATGCTGGCGCGCACCGGAACATAGCCACCGACCGGCGCAGCCGCGCGCGGCGGCCACGTCCCCGCGTAGCCGCGTCTGCCGCCCGGCGTCGTGCCCTGCTCCGCCATTCCGCTCGCGATCCCTGCCGGAGCGGCAGGCTAGCGGATGCTGCGACCTGATCGCTAGCGGAACAGATCAAGAATACGGGACCGGCCAGCCGGGATACCAGGACCGACCTGCGTCACGGCTCCCGGCGGCAGGCCGTCGCCGGTGCCTGCGTCAAACCGATCGAGCCGAAAGTCTCATTAGGTGCCGATCCCATTGGGACTAGACTGTCATGATGCCTCCACTCCCGGAGAGACGGGGATGACGTGGCAACGGCTCGCGGCACTGAAGGCCGCTGGAGCTCTTCTCAGGAGGCCCAAAACTCCCCTGAGATCAGGCGTTGCGGACAAACTCGCAAATCTCGCCTGCAACGCCGCGCACCACGCGCACGCCGCGAGCGGATCGAGCGCTGGAAAACGCGAAGAGTAGCGTTTGCAATTGATAGGAGCAGCACATGGCAATTCAAGTACCGAGCGATTTTCGTCGCGTGATTGTCGCTGCGTCAGTGGGAAACATCATTGAATGGTACGACTTCTACATTTTTGGCAGCCTGGCCGCAGTTCTGTCGGTCAAATTCTTTGAGCAATCCCACCCCGTCGCAGCCCTGCTGAGCACGATCGCGCTGTTCACTGCGGGATTCCTGATCCGTCCGCTGGGGGCTTTCCTGTTCGGATGGATGGGCGATCGGGTCGGCCGCAAATATACATTTCTCATTACGCTGAGCGGAATGGGACTGGGGACGGGCGCGATCGGACTGATCCCAACCTATCAGTCGATCGGCCTGACGGCCGCATTCGTTCTGTTCGGCTTGCGGATGATCCAGGGTCTCTGCCTGGGCGGCGAATATGGCGGCGCCATCACCTATGTCGCCGAGCATGTTCCGGACGACCGCCGCGGCTACTACACAGGCTGGCTGCAAACCTCGCCGACGCTTGGGATCGTGGTGTCGCTGGCCGTGATCGTCCTGACCCGGACCTGGGCCGGCAATCAGGCCTTCGACGAATGGGCGTGGCGCGTTCCGTTCCTGGTCTCGTTCGTGCTGGTCGCGATCGCCATCTACATCCGCCTCCAGCTCCAGGAGACGCCGATTTTCCAGGAGATCAAGGCACGCGGACAGATGACCAGGAATCCCTGGCGGGAAGCTTTCCTCAGCACCAACATCAAGTACATCTTGATCGCCATCGTCGTCCTGATCGGACAGGGCGTGGTCTGGTACAGCGGTCAATTCTGGGCACTGTACTTCCTGCAGCAGGTCTCCAAGGTCGATCCGGTTACCTCGGCCTATATCGTCGGAGCCGCACTGCTGATCGCAACGCCGAGCCTGATCTTCTTTGGCTGGCTGTCGGACCAGATCGGCCGCAAATCCGTGATCCTCGGAGGAATGCTGCTTGCCGCGCTCACCTACTATCCGCTGTACCTGTGGCTCGGCATGGTCACGCAGCCGGGACACATCAACTATCCGGTCGCCGTCTTCATCATCTTCATCCTCGTCTGCTACGTCGGGATGGTGTACGGGCCGGTCGGCGCGTTCCTGGCGGAGTTCTTCCCGGCCAGGATCAGGTACACCTCGGTCTCGGTGCCGTATCATATCGGCAACGGTTGGGGCGGCGGATTGGTGCCGTTCATCACATCGGCCGCCTTCGCAGCGACTGGCAGCATCGGCTACGCGCTGATCTACCCGATTGTCGTTCCCGCGGTGTGCTTCGTGATCGCCCTCTTCATCATGCCGGAGACACGTAAGACCAGAATTTGGGAGCAGATCGAGGCGCGAGCCGCATCGTGACCGAGTGGCCTCGCTGAGGGAGCGACCAACGCTTGCTGCAAGAGTCATGGCCTGGTCATGGCCGCCTTGCAGCGCGTACGGGACGACGCTTCGTCCTGTACGCGCGTGATTCCGCTGCGGAGCTTGCATCGGCACGAGGTCAACGCGCCTCGGACGGATCCGGTTTGGCGCAATCCCTATCTCTCCGGCCGCCTGTGACTGGCGGTCAGGCCAACGTTTCAGTCGGCTCCCTCTCAGCCAGCCCGGTGATGCCAGCGATCGTGCCACCAAATGGCAAAATCACGATCCATCGTCAGCTCCCAGCAAGCGAGCACGATCACCGCGATGCCGGCGAGCACGCTGCTCGTCGTGGCCGATCCATGTTCGTAGCTGAACGTCCAAGGTGCCAGCACCAGGGCCAGCCCCATCAGCATCTCGCCCCATTCCTCCAGATAGGACGGAATGATGAATGCCTCGATGGCAAACAGCACGACGCCCAATCCAAGTGCGATGGAGATCCAAAGAGCTGCCCCGGAGAAGCCCAGGGCAAACGGCGACGCGACCAGCCAGACGCCAACCAACAGGCTGACAGCATCCTGCCAGTGTTGAATGCGCATAATCCTCACCTCCCTCTTCCGAGCATATGGTGCGGCGGGGACAAAAAGGCATCGGTCCGACCTGCGATGTGTTGCCGCTGTTTGATCCGCAAGCCGACGACCATGTGGCCGTCCGCCCGGAAGCCGCTCTCCACAGCCTCCGACCCTGGTCCCGTCTCGCGATCCAGCGAGGTCCAGACGGCCTGCAAGTCAGGGGCAAGATCGCTTGGCTGAGCGGCGGCCGCGAGGTGCACAACGCCCGGCCAAGAACGCTGCCTGACCACGAGGGCCCGCCGGCCCTCGACGCTTATGCCACGCTCCGGCGTGGAGCCTAGATCAGCGGTGTCTGCGACGAGACGTGATGGCAGACGATCTTCCAGTCGCCGTGCTCGCGCGCGATCACCCAGGTGATCTTGACGGCGAGCGAGGGCACATCGCCGTCGAGGAAAAAGGACGCGATAGCAGCCATGTTGACGAGGCCGTCATTGACCCGCTCCGTCCTGACCTCGCTGAATTGGACGCGCGGCGCGTGCCAGCGCGGCAGACCACTAAAATAGGCCTTCACGCCGTCGCGGCCACGATACAGCGTCGGGTTCGAGCCGAAGAAGAACGCGTGCTGCGAATAGAGCGCAGCAAGTGTATCCGCATCGAGCTTGCCGAAACCTGCGGACCATCTGGCGATGATGGCGGAGGCGATATCGTCGGCTTCGTCAAGCATCGATCGCCTCCGTCCGTTATTCGCGCCGGATCGCGCTAACCCTTGCCGCCGACTTCCTTGGCGAAGGTGTCGCGCAGGCCGATGGTGCGGTTGAATACCAGCCTGTCCGGCGTCGAATCCGCATCGCGCACGAAATAGCCCTGCCGCTCGAATTGCATGGCCTCAGGTGAATTGCCCTCGGCGATCGCAGGCTCGACCCGCGCATCGCTGAGCACTTCCAGCGACTGCGGATTGAGGTCGGCGGCGAAATCGGCGGCGTTCGGGCTCGGGTTGGCGAACAGCTGATTGTAGATGCGGATTTCCGCCGGCTTCGACTGCGCCGCCGGCAACCAGTGCATCGTCGCCTTCACCTTGCGGCCATCGGGCGCGTTGCCGCCCTTGGTCGCGGGATCGTAGGTCGCGCGAAGCTCGACGATCTCGCCGGCGTCGTTCTTCACGACGCTGGTGCACTTGATGAAGTAGGCATAGCGCAGCCGCACCTCATTGCCGGGCGAGAGGCGGAAGAACTTCTTCGGCGGGTTTTCCATGAAGTCGTCGCGCTCGATATAGAGCTCGCGGCCGAAGGCGATCTTGCGGGTGCCGGCATCCGGATTGTCGGGATGGTTGATCGCCTCGATCTCCTCGACCTGCCCTTCCGGATAGTTCTCGATCACGACCTTGAGCGGCCGCAGCACCGCCATACGGCGCAGCGACGTGCGGTTCAGCTCCTCGCGGATGCAGAATTCGAGCATGCCGACATCGACCACGCTGTTGGCCTTGGCGACGCCGATGCGCTTGATGAACTCGCGTACCGCGGCCGGCGGCACGCCGCGCCGCTTCAGGCCGGCGATGGTCGGCATCCGCGGATCGTCCCAGCCCGAGACATGGCCATCACGGACGAGTTGGGTCAGCACGCGCTTGGACAGCAACGTGTAGGTCAAATTGAGCCGCGCCATTTCGTACTGACGCGGCTTCGAGGGTACGGGCAGCTTGTCGAGGAGCCACTCATAGAGCGGCCGGTGATCCTCGAACTCCAGCGTACAGATCGAATGGGTGATGCCCTCGATCGCATCCGACTGGCCGTGCGCGTAGTCGTAGCTCGGATAGATCGACCATTTGTCGCCGGTGCGCGGATGGTGGGCGTGCAGGATGCGGTACAGCACGGGATCGCGCAGGTTGATGTTGCCGGCGGACATGTCGATTTTGGCGCGCAGCACGCGGGCGCCGTTCGTGAACTCGCCGGCCTTCATGCGGCGGAACAGGTCGAGGTTCTCCTCGACCGACCGATCGCGGAACGGCGAGTTCTTGCCGGGCTCGGTCAGCGTACCTCGGGACAGCCGGATCTCCTCCTGCGACTGATCGTCGACATAGGCATGGCCAGCCTTGATCAGGCCCTCGGCCCAATCGTACAGGCGCTCGAAATAGTCCGAGGCAAAGAAGAGGTTTTTGCCCCAATCGTAGCCGAGCCAGTGCACGTCGGCCTGGATCGAGTCGATGTACTCCTGCTCCTCCTTGGTCGGATTGGTGTCGTCGAAGCGCAAATTGCACTGGCCGCCGAACTCCTGCGCGATGCCGAAATTCAGGGCAATCGACTTGGCGTGACCGATATGCAGGTAGCCGTTCGGCTCCGGCGGGAAGCGGGTCACGATCCGATTGTGCTTGTGGGAGGAGAGATCGGCCTGGACGATGTCGCGGATGAAGTCGCGCCCTGCCTCTGCCGTCGTGTCAATCGTCATCAAAGGGTTCCCTGGAGGAGTCAGCTCAACCTTCTGCCAAATTCGCGCCGTCCGGCCAAGCCTGGTTTCAAAGTCTGGTTTCAAAGCCTGGTTTGGCCGGCAAAAGATCAGCCGGGGCTTTAGTTATGTTCGGTTCCTGATATACACCACCGCCCATTCCAGCATACGTCGCACTCGATCATGACCAATTCCGTCGTTACCCGCTTCGCCCCCTCGCCGACCGGCTTCCTCCACATCGGGGGTGCCCGCACCGCGCTGTTCAACTGGCTCTATGCCAGGAAGCTCGGCGGCAAGATGCTGCTCCGGATCGAGGACACCGACCGCGAACGCTCGACCAAGGAGGCGATCGACGCCATCCTGGACGGCCCTGAAATGGCTCGAGCTCGATTGGGACGGCGATGTCATCTACCAGTTCAGCCGCGCCGCCCGCCATCGCGAGGTCGCCGAGGGCCTGCTCGCCGCCGGGCGCGCCTATTACTGCTACGCCACCCCGGAGGAGCTCACCGCGATGCGCGAGAAGGCGCGCGCCGAGGGCCGCACCCGCCTGTATGACGGCATGTGGCGTGACCGCGATCCGGCCGCCGCGCCTTCCGACGTCAAGCCGACCATCCGCCTCAAGGCGCCGCAGACCGGCGAGACCGTGATCGAGGATCAGGTTCAGGGCCGCGTGGTCTGGCAGAATGAGAACCTCGACGACCTCGTCCTGCTCCGCGGCGACGGCACCCCGACCTACATGCTCGCAGTCGTGGTCGACGACCACGATATGGGCGTTACCCACATCATCCGCGGCGACGACCACCTGATCAACGCCGCGCGCCAGAAGCAGATCTACGACGCGCTGGAGTGGGAGCTGCCGAGCATGTCCCACATTCCGCTGATCCACGGCCCCGACGGCTCGAAGCTGTCGAAGCGGCATGGCGCGCTCGGCGTCGATGCCTACCGCGCGCTGGGCTATCTGCCGGCCGCCTTGCGCAACTATCTCGTCCGGCTCGGCTGGAGCCATGGCGACCAGGAGATCTTTTCGACCCAGGAGATGATCGACGCGTTCGATCTCTCGGGCGTCGGCCGCTCGGCGGCGCGGTTCGATTTCGCCAAGCTGGAGAACCTCAACGGCCACTATATCCGGCAGAGCGACGATCAATCCCTCGTGAGCCAATTCGAGAGCGTGCTGGATTATGTTCCTGAGGGCGCCGCGCTGAAGGCCAAGCTCAATGACACCACCCGCGCGCAATTGCTGCGGGCGATGCCGAGCCTGAAGGAGCGCAGCAAGACGCTGATCGAGCTGATCTCGGGCGCCTACTTCATTTTCGCCGATCGCCCGCTTGAGCTCGATCCGAAAGCGGCAGCGCTCGTCACGCCGGAAACACGCGCGTTGATCGGCAGGCTGCGCACCGCGCTGGAAGCCGTCAACGACTGGACGGCCGAAACCACCGAGACCGCCATGCGGAATTTCGCCGAGCAGAACAATCTGAAACTCGGCGCCGTTGCCCAGCCGCTGCGGGTGGCGCTGACGGGACGTACGACATCGCCGGGCATCTTCGACGTGCTGGCCGTCCTGGGACGCCAGGAGTGCCTTGCCCGTCTCGCCGATCAGGCGGCGTGATCCTGCATGGACCCCCTCCAGGGTCCATCTTGCAGCGCACATTGCAATGAGCTACCCATCGCCGGACGCTTTCTCCACAAGCCGTTCCGCCCCGCCATGGGCCGCAAATTAGCGACTGGGCAAGGTCGGTTTTCGCAACGATTTCATCGGGGATCTCACGATGGACGCAAAATCCAGCAAGACAGCCACACTCACCATTGGCAACAAGAACTACGATTTCCCGATCCTGAGCGGCACGGTTGGGCCTGATGTCATCGACATCGGCAAGCTCTACGGCCAGGCCGGGGTGTTCACCTACGACCCCGGCTTCACCTCGACCGGCAGCTGCCAGTCGAAGATCACCTATATCGACGGCGACGCCGGTATCCTCGAATACCGCGGCTACCCGATCGAGCAGCTCGCCGAGCACGGCGACTTCCTCGAAACCTGCTACCTGCTGCTCTATGGGGAGCTTCCGACCCCGGCGCAGAAGAAGGATTTCGACTATCGCGTGATCCATCACACGATGGTGCATGAGCAGATGGCCCGCTTCTTCCAGGGCTTCCGCCGCGACGCGCATCCGATGGCGATCATGGTTGCTGCCGTCGGCGCGCTCGCCGCGTTCTACCACGACTCCACCGACATCAACGATCCGCGGCAGCGCATGATCGCCTCGATGCGGATGATCGCGAAGGTGCCGACGCTGGCGGCGATGGCCTACAAGTACACCATCGGCCAGCCCTTCATGTATCCGAAGAACTCGCTCTCCTTCGCCGAGAACTTCCTGCAGATGTGCTTCAGCGTGCCCTGCGAGGAATACAAGATCAACCCGGTGCTCGCCGACGCGCTCGACAAGATCTTCATCCTGCATGCCGATCACGAGCAGAACGCGTCGACCTCGACGGTGCGTATCGCCGGCTCCTCCGGCGCCAACCCGTTCGCCTGCATCGCGGCCGGCATCGCCTGCCTGTGGGGTCCGGCCCATGGCGGCGCCAACGAAGCCGCGCTCGCCATGCTGTCGTCGATCGGAACGGTCGACAAGATTCCCGAATTCATCGCCAAGGTGAAGGACAAGAACAGCGAAGTCCGCCTGATGGGCTTCGGTCACCGGGTCTACAAGAACTACGATCCGCGCGCCAAGATCATGCAGAAGATGTGTCACGCGGTGCTGGCCGAGACCGGCCATGGCAATGACCCGATGTTGAAGGTTGCGCTCGAGCTCGAGAAGATCGCGCTCAGCGATCCCTACTTCATCGACCGCAAGCTTTACCCGAACGTCGACTTCTATTCGGGCATCACGCTGAAGGCGATGGGCTTCCCGACCTCGATGTTCACCGTGCTGTTCGCGGTCGCCCGCACCGTCGGCTGGATCAGCCAGTGGAGCGAGATGATCGAGGATCCGCAGCAGAAGATCGGCCGTCCGCGCCAGCTCTACACCGGCGTCGCGCGCCGCGACTATGTGACGATCGACAAGCGCAAGTAGGCGTCATCTCTGACAAGTTCGAGAC
This sequence comes from Bradyrhizobium sp. JR3.5, assembly GCF_054057015.1. Taxonomy (NCBI): domain Bacteria; kingdom Pseudomonadati; phylum Pseudomonadota; class Alphaproteobacteria; order Hyphomicrobiales; family Nitrobacteraceae; genus Bradyrhizobium; species Bradyrhizobium sp. JR3.5. Next base: position 1,845,112 of record NZ_JBSRYV010000001.1, on the reverse strand, counting down.
GGCGCCATCATTCCTGATGGCGCCGTTTTCGTTTGCCGCGGGCGACTTCGGTCGCGAGCGCATCGAGACGCGGCAGCCAGAGCGCCCTGAACCGGTCCAGCCAGGCGTCGACCTCGCGTAGCCGCCCCGGCTCGACGGCATAGATGCGGCGCGTGCCGTCGGCGCGCACCGACGCAAAACCGGCGTCGCGCAGGATCCGCAGCTGCTGCGAGACCGCCGATTGGGTGATGCCGAACTCGTGCTGCACGACGGCGACGACGTCGCCCGAACTGTGCTCGCCGGTCGCCAGCAACTCCAGGATACGCCGGCGGACGGGATCGCCGAGGATGTCGAAGGCGTGCACGGCGCGCTAGCCTCCGCCGCCGGGTTCAGGCTCGCCGCAATAGAACGCGGTGGTGTTGGCTTCTGCCTTGCGCGCGGCCGCCTCATCCGTGCCGGCCTTGATCGAGGCTCGGCACCAGTCGGCGCTGCTGCGGCGGATGAAATCCTTGCCGTCGGCCGACGCAGGCCAGGCCGCGGCGGCCGCGCGGTCGAATGGCTGTCCCGGCGGCGTCGCGAAGTACAAAGCGAGCCCCATCAAGGCGAGGTCCCAGCCGACCCCGACCGCGCCAGGCCCATAGCGATCCCAGAAGTCATCTTCGATGACCGAGAGGTGCTCCAGCTCCAAACGGGTTCCGCTGGAACCGTCGTCAGCCAGCGTCACCGTCACCCAGCTGACAGTGCCAGCAAACTCCCAAGTCACAGCAAGCTGACGCGGCGGCTCGCAGGCCGTGATCTGACCGCCGGCCTGCCCCTCGAACTGGTAGCGGCCGCCGAGTTTTAGGTCTCCGGAGATCGGCAGGAACCAACGCGGAATGCGCTCGGGATTGGTCAGCGCGTCCCAGAGATCGGCGATGTCGGTGTCGTAGCTGCGCGTCGCGATGACAGCCCGCGCCGGCTTGCCATCGTGGTCCCGGACGGCGACTTCGCGGACAACTGCTCCGACATAGGCGACAGGATCGATCTTCATGAGGGCACTCCGCATCAATATTAGCTATTACTAATATTAGCGCAGTCTAAATATCCAAAGCAAGCGGAACCGTTGCGGCCGTATGCCGCCGCTGACGACAGGATGAGCGAATGACTAGGCGGGACGCCGGCTCATTTCCGCGAGCACAATGTCGGCGGCGCGGACGCTCGGCGGCTGGTCGCCGGTCGACATCTTCCCGTCCATCGTCGCGAACGCCACGAGCTGCCGCAGACGGTCGGGCGAAGCCGCGAGGACATCACCCAGCGCTTGCGCGAGCTTGTCCGGCGTGCAGTTCTCCTGCAGGAACTCGGGAATGATGTCGCTGCCGATCACGAGATTGGCGAGGATCACCGACGACACCCGGATCGCACGGCGCAGGATGAACGCCTCGGCGGCACCGACGCGATAGGCCGTCACCATCGGAATGCCTGACAGCGCGAGCTCCAGCGTCACCGTGCCCGACTTTGCGAGCGCCGCGCGGGCCACGCGGAATGCCGCGCGCTTCTCGATCTCGCCGACGGCGAGCCGCGGCACCATGGGCCACGACGCGACGCCTTCGCGCACCATGGCCTCGAGATGCGGCATGGTGGGAAGCACGAGCTCGAACGGAGTGTGCTTGTTGAGCTCGCCGAGCGCCGCGCCGAACAGCGCCAGATGATGCCTGATCTCGCTGCGCCGGCTTCCGGGCAGTACCAGCAGGACGGGCGGCTGCGCATCCCGCCGCTTCTGCTCCTCCTCGTTCGGCCGAAGCGAAGTGAGCTGCTCGGTCAGGGGATGCCCGACATAGCTGCATGGCGGTCCCTGCAGCTTGCGATATTCCTCCGGTTCGAACGGCAGCAGCGCGAGCACGTGATCGACATAGCCTCGCATCGCGCGCGCCCGGCCCGGCCGCCACGCCCAGACCGATGGCGAAACGTAGTCGACGATCGCAATGTTCGGGTTGCGCGCCCGGACGCGGCGGGCGACGCGGTGGGTGAAGTCAGGGCTGTCGATGATGACGAGCATGTCAGGCGCATCAGCGAGCACGGCATCGGCCGTGCGTCGGATCAATTGCAGGATCTTCGGCAATTGCTTCACGACGGCGGCAAAGCCGATGATCGAGAGCTCCTCGATCGGAAACAGGGGATCGATGCCCTCGCCCGTCATCTCCCGGCCGCCGACGCCGGAAAATTGCACGGCATCGCCAAGGCGCTGGCGCAGCACCTTCATCAGTGCCGCGCCAAGGCGGTCGCCGGACTCCTCGGTCGCGATGAGGAAGATCCTGCGGCCGCTGCTGGGACTGCGCGCCTGCATCAGCCCGCCAGTCCGATGACAAACAGCCCTTTGGCGTCGGCGGCCTCGATCAGCGCCTGCGGATCGGCGGCAAGCGTGTTGCCGGCGATCACGGCGATGCCGGCGATGCCCGCCGCGGCCGCGCCCTCGACCGTGCGTGGACCGATGGTCGGCAGATCGAAGCGCAGATCCTGCTTGCTCTTCGGCGCCTTCACCAGCACGCCGCGGCCAGCCTTGGTGCGGATGCGGCCGTCGGCGCGCAGCCGCGCCACCCGCGCCAGGAGCCCATCGGTGCCTTCGATGTCCTCGACCGCAACCACGTGACCGTCGATCACCACGGCGGCCTGACCGATGTCGAACGGTCCAAGCGCATCGAGCACACCGCGTCCGCGCGCAATGTCGGCGAGCGCGCTCGAGTCCGGCGTCGTGCGCGTCACGGCGCCCTCAGGCATCAGGAGATCTGGCGCGACATCCTTGATTCCGACCATGCGAAATCCCTGCTGCTCGAGGATGCGGCCGACGCTCGACAGCAGATGATCGTCGCCGCCGCGGAACGCGCGCACGACATGGCCGAGCAGCCGCAGCGTGCCCCAGTCGAGCCGGATCTCCGACAACGCGGGACGCACCAGGGTGCCGATGAAGATCAGGTCGCGGCAGCCTTCGTCGCGGAACAACCGGGTCGCGCGTCCGAGCTGGCCGACCGAGATCCAGCGATGACGAAACCGCTGCGCGCGCGCCGGATCGCAGGCACCGCGCAGCGCGAACAGCACCGGCGTGATGCCGCGCGCGGTGAGCTGATCGGCGACCGCGAACGGCATGGCGCCGCCGCCGGCGATCACGCCGACCGGCGAAGAAACCGAGGGAGCCGCTGACGTCATGCTGGCGGCCATCCCCTGCTCAATTGACGTCGGCGGGAAGACAGAGCGGCCGGAGCTTGCCGCCCTCGATGAAGGCGAGGATTTCCGCGATCGCAGGATCCTCACCCGCCAGCGGCTGCACCGAAGCCAGCCGCTCGGCGAAGATGCCGGGACCGTGGAACAGTCTCTGATAGAACGCGCGCACTGTCGCCAGCCGGGCCTTGGTGAACTGGCGCCGCCGCATGCCGATGATATTGAGCCCTTCGAGCACCGCGTATTGACCGTTGGCTAACCCGAACGGGATGATGTCGCCGCGCACGCCGCAGACGCCGCCGATCATCACCTGCGAGCCGACGCGGGTGAACTGGTGCACCGCCGACAGGCCGCCGATATAGACGAAGTCGCCGATCTCGCAGTGGCCGCCGAGCGTCGCTGACGTCGCGAAGATCACGCCGTTGCCGACCATGCAGTCATGGCCGACATGGCTGTTGTTCATGAAGAAGCCGCGATCGCCGACGCGGGTGAGCCCACCGCCCTTGACCGTGCCGACATTCATCGTCACGCCTTCGCGGATCGTGCAGGCCTCGCCGACTTCGAGACGGGTCGGCTCGCCGCGATAGCTGAGATCCTGCGGTGGCCCGCCGAGCGCGGCAAACGGCGAGATGACGCAGCCGGCGCCGATCTTCGTGTGCCCGCTGATCGTGACATGCGCGATCAGCTTGCAGTTCTCGCCCAGCACGACGTTGGGGCCGATGATGCAGTACGGACCGATCTCGGTGCCGGCCCCGATCACAGCGCCATCCGCAATCCGCGCAGTGGGGTCGATCATGCTCATGTCGTTATGGTCCGGAATTCGTTAGTGGCGCCAAGGTGCTATGTGTCGGGTTCGGCGGTCGTTAGCGCGACTTTGCCCGCCCTGTCCAGTGACGTATGATGACGGCCTGTTGCAAACGAGAAGGTCGCAACCGATCCATGGTCCGGGCCGCCGCGCTGATCCTCAGCCTGTTCTCCGCGCCGATCGGCCCGGAGACCGCCGACCTCGGCAACAGCACGAGCGTCGATCTCTCGGCCTTCGACTGCCGCGACATCAACCGCAGCACGATCGTCCAGCGCGTCTGCTACAGCGCAAGCGAGCGCACGCTGCTGGTCGCGGTCAGGGGCAGCTACCAGCATTATTGCGGCGTGCCTGCCGAAACCTACGACGCGCTGATGATCGCACCATCGATGGGCGTCTTCCTCAACCGCGTCCTGCGGATCGCCGGTGCGGACGGCCGATACGCGTGCAGGATGTCTTGACCTCGGCGGCCCAGGGCTTTTTTTGACGCGTTTTCTTCACGCGGTCCGGGGGCCGCTTCGCTCGAAAACGCTCTAATCCGTCAGCATCGCGCCGACATCGGCCTCGGCGACAACCTGACCGTTGACCTTGGCGTCACCGTGAAACCACCACATCGTCTTGCGGCGGCCGAGCGAGCGCATGTGGTACTCGATGGTGTCGCCGGGCATCACCGGCTTCCTGAACTTGCACTTGTCGATGGTGAGGAAATACACCGCGCGCGGCTTCTCGGTGCCCTCGACCGACTTGATTCCGATCACGCCGGCAGTCTGGGCCATCGCCTCGATCATCATCACGCCGGGGTACACCGGGCGATCCGGGAAATGCCCCTGGAACGGCGGCTCGTTGAAGGTGACGTTCTTGATGCCGATACCGCTGTAGTCGGTGCGGATCTTGATCACGCGGTCGATCAGCAACATCGGAAAGCGATGCGGGAGCGTCTTCAGGATATCGTCGATATCCACGAGCTCGAATTTGACCGGTGCCTCCTCCATCACTCCTGTTCCTTGCCTTTGGCTTCGTTGTCGCGCACCAGGCGCTCCACCGCGATAATTTCCCTGAACCACTGCTTGGTCGGCTTGGCGAAATGCCCGCCCCAGCGACCATTGGCCGGAATGTCGTCCTTGACCGCGCTCATCGCCGTCACCTGGGCGCCGTCGCCGATCTTGAGGTGGTTGTTGATGCCCACCTTGGCGCCGAGCGCGACATTGTCGCCGATCGTCAGACTGCCGGCGAGCCCGATCTGGGCCGCGAGCAGGCAGTGCCGGCCAATGGTCACATTGTGGCCGATCTGGACCTGGTTGTCGATTTTGGTTCCTTCGCCGATCACTGTGTCGCGCAGGGAACCGCGGTCGATGGTCGAGGCAGCGCCGACCTCGACATTGTTCTGGATCACCACGCGGCCGGTCTGCGGCACCTTCACGTGCCCTGCCGGCCCGAAGAAGATGAAGCCGTAGCCGTCCTGGCCGATATTGCAGGCCGGGTGGATCAGCACGTTGTTGCCGATCAACGCGAACTGAATGGTGGTCTTGGCGCCGACGTTGCAGTCGCGGCCGATCTTGACGTCGGCGCCGATCACCGCGCCGGCGCCGATGATGGTGCCCGAGCCGATCTCGACCCGCGGGCCGATCACGACCAGCGGATCGACGATGACGCCATCCTCGAGGCGCGCGGTGGGATCGATGATCGCCGACGGGGCGATGCCCTCGGTCCCGAACCAGGATTGCGGCCGCAGCGCATCGGCGTGCCATTCGCGGGCGAGTTCGACGAACACCTGGAACGGTTTTGCGGCCCGCAGCACGGCGGTGCCCTTCGGCACCTGCGCCTCGAAACGCGGGCTGACCAGGCAGGCGCCGGCCTTGGTCGCAGCGAGCTGGTCGGCGTATTTGAGATTGTCGAAAAAGGCGAGATGCATCGGACCGGCCTCGTCGAGCGAGGCCAGCCCCCTGATCTGAAGCGCACCCCTATCGGGGTCGACCAGTTGCGCCTTCGTCAGCGCGGCGATTTCAGCCAGCGATGACGAAGGAGGACTCTTGAAGAAGATCGGCTGCGCCATTCCATCCGTCGCAGTCCGGTCGAGCAGCGGTGTTAGAAAGTCGTACCGCCGCCAAACCGGAATTCTTGCACGCGGTCATACGCACCCTTGGTCAGCGGTACAGCGTAGTCGAAGCGCAGCGGACCAAACGGCGACTGCCAGATCAGGCCGACACCGACCGAGGTACGGACAACCTTGCTGTCGTCAAACGACAGGCCTAGACAGGTGCCCGGCGACGGCGGGTTGTTCGTCGGCTTGATACAGCCGGGCTGGTTGACTTCGCCGGTTGCCGCCCACGAGGTCGGACCCTTGTAGTCATATAGCCCGCCAGCGTCGGCATAGACCGCGCCCTTGAGCCCGACTTCCTTCGGCAAGAACCAGAACGGCATCTGCAGTTCCGCCGACACACCCCAGTACTTGGTGCCGCCGATGGCGTCCATGGTGCCGTAGGGGTTGATGTCACGCGGACCGATACCGTTCGGCGCGAAGCCGCGGACCAGGTTCGGGCCCATCTGGAAGTGATCGAGCATGCGCAGTTCGTCGCTGCCGAGCTTGTTCAGGATGCCGCCCTGGGCGTGGATCACGCCGACGATGTCGGAGACCAGCGGGGTGTAGTACTTCGCGTCGATCGCGCTCTTGATGTAGCTGACGTCACCGCCGACGCCGGCGAAGTCCTGCTTGAAGTCGACGATCAGGCCATCGGTCGGGTTCTTGTTGTTGTCGAGGGTGTTGTAGTTGAGCGTGTAGCCCAACGCCGAGGTCAGGGTCTTGCCGTTCGCGAGTTCCTTGCGGACCGGCAACGAGGCTTCGCCGTCATAGAAGCAGCCCAGACCATTGGTCGACACCAGGCTGATCCCGTTCAGGTTCGCATAGGCCGGGCTCGGATTGAACGCAGGATTGGGCGTTACACCGTCAGCCAGGAAGGGATTGTTGTTACAGTTGTTCAACGTCGACGGCAGCGTGATTTCTTGCTGATAGATCGAGTAGCGCAGCTGCAGCGACAGATCTTCCCGCAGGCTGAAGCCGAGGCGCGGGCTGAAGCCCAGCGTCTTGGTGCCGTAGGCGATGTAGCTGTTGGACAGCTGCTGGCGCTGGTAGAAATCGAGGCCGAGCGCGACGCGGTAGTCGAGCAGATAGGGCTCGACGAACGACAGCGAGTAGCCGCGGGCATACTGGCCGTAGGTCACCGACGCCTTCGCGAACAGGCCGCGGCCGAGCAGGTTGCGCTCGGAGACGCTGACTTCAGCCAGCGCGCCATCGGTGGTCGAATAGGCCACCCGACACCGAGAAGTCGCCGGTCGACTTCTCCTCGAGATCGACGATCAGGATGACGCGATCGCTGGAGGACCCGGGCTCGGTGGTAATCTTCACCGTCTTGAAGAAGTCGAGGTTCTTCAGCCGGCGCTCGGCGCGGTCGACCAGCGCACGGTTGTAGGCGTCGCCTTCCGAGATATCGAATTCGCGGCGGATCACGTAGTCGCGCGTGCGGCTGTTGCCGCGGATGTTGATGCGCTCGATATAGGTGCGCGGACCTTCATCGATCGCGAAGGTGATCGACACCGTGTGATTGTCGAAATTGCGATCGCCGCGCGGACGGACCACCGCGAACGCGTAGCCGCGGCGTGACGCCTCGATCTGCATCTCCTCGACCGACTTCTCCAGCGCCTCGGCGTTGTAGAGCGAGCCGATATTGACGCGCGAGAACGAGCGCAGCGCGTTCGGATCGAGCGTTGCGATCGACGACGTATAGTTGACAGCCGCGACGCGGTACTGCTGGCCCTCTTCGATCTTGAAGGTAACCAGGAAGCCCTTCTTGTCGGGATCGTATTCGGTCAGTGCTGCCACGACCTGAACGTCGGCATAGCCGTTCTTGAGGTAGAAGCGGCGCAGCAGGTCACGGTCGGCCTCGACCCGGTCGGGGTCGTAGACGTCGTTGCCGCCGAGGAAGCTCAAGAGATTTGATTCGCGGGTCTTGATGACGTCGCGCAGGCGGGACGCCGAGTAGGCATTGTTGCCCACGAACTCGATCGACCGCACACCGGTCTTCACGCCTTCATTGACCTCGAAGATCAGGTCGACGCGATTGTTCGGCTGCTCGATGATCTGCGGATTGACCCGCACGTCGTAGCGGCCCGAACGGCGGTAGATTTCGGCGATGCGCAGGGCATCCGACTGCACCATCGGGCGCGAGAAGGTGCCGCGCGGCTTGGACTGGACTTCGGCGGTGAGCTGCTCGTCCTTGACCTTCTTGTTGCCTTCGAAGGCAACGCGGCCAATCACCGGGTTCTCGACCACGACCACGACGAGGCGCCCGCCCCGCTGATCGATATGGACGTCCTGGAACAGACCGGTCTCGATCAGCGCTTTCAGGCCGTCGTCGATCTGGGCCTGGCCCAGCCGACCGCCCGGTCCGGGATGGAAATAGGAACGGATGGTTTCGAGCTCGACGCGGCGGTTCCCCTCCACCGTGATCGAATCGACAGTCTGCGCAAGCGCAGGCGCAGAGACAGCAACGGCCGCCAAGGTCGCCGCCACCGGCGCGGCGAACATGACCAAGGCGGCAAACAGCCCCCCCCTCACTCGCATTCCAAACATCATGCGCAACGCGCCCTTATCTTTCGCAATGCCGGACCGTTCCCCAACGACCCGACAGATTCCCAACCTGCCGCTCAGCTTGTAGCCAACTTTGCCAAGGGGGCAAACTTACTACAGCTGAACATTTCCATTTTCATACCAAGACGTTGCCCATTGGCAACGCCACAGAAAAGCCCCGTTTCAGGACCCAGCGATTCTGAGGATGTCGTTATACGTCGCAAACACCATCAGCATCAGAACCAAACCCAGCCCGATTCGGAAACCCACCTCCTGCGTCCGCTCTGAAAGCGGGCGCCCACGAAGCGCCTCCGCGCTGTAGAACAAGAGGTGTCCGCCATCCAAAAGCGGGATCGGAAACAGATTCAGCAGCCCGATCGAGACCGAGAGGATGGCGCAAAGATTGATAACGAACTGGAACCCGGCGCTCGCGGCCTGCCCCGACAGCTTCGCGATTCCAATGACCCCGCTCACCTCAGCCGGATTGCCGGTCCCGACGAACAGCGACCCCAGGAACTTGAACGTGCTCGAAATGATGTACCAAACCTGCTCGACACCGATCTTCATGGCTTCAAAGACGCCGACCGGAGCGCTGGATGCCTCGCCGACCTGAGCCTTGTGCTCGATTCCGAGCACGCCGATTCGGTGGGCATTGCCGAAGGGATCCTTCACCTCCTTCAGTGCGGGCGTCGCCTTCAGCGCAACGACCGCGCCGTCCCGCTTCACTTTGAACCCAAGTTCTGAACCAGCATTCGAAGCTACGATGCGCTGCATGTCGGCGAAGCTCTGGATCGCGCTGCCGTCGATATCGACGACGACATCGCCGACCTTGAAGCCCGCGTTCGCAGCGACGCTCTCGGCGACCAGGCCATCGACCCGCGCGATCGTGCTGGGCTTGCCGTAATAGAGCGCCATGCCCGCGAAAATCAGGGCACCGAGAATGAAGTTCGCGACCGGACCGGCCGCGACGATGGCGGTGCGCTTGCCGACCGACTTGTGATGGAAGCTGCCTTCGCGCTCCTCCGCCGTCATGGCGGCGAGCGTCTCCGTCGACGGCGTCGACGCTTCGCTGTCGTCGCCGAAGAACTTGACGTAACCGCCGAGCGGAATCGCCGAGATCTTCCAGCGTGTGCCATGCCGGTCGTTGAAGCCGGCAAGCTCCGGCCCGAAACCCAGCGAGAACGTCAGCACCTTCACGCCGGCCCAGCGCGCGACCAGGAAATGGCCGAGCTCGTGAAAGAAAACAACGATGGTCAGGACGAACAGAAAGGGAACGATATAGCCGAGGAGCCCATGGCTCAACGCATTGATACTATGAAGAAAATACTCGGGCATTCGAATTCCCCTCGACAAGAGCCATAGGCTCCGTCCCCAACCCTCTAGGTTGCCTTTAAGGCAATTTGAGGCAATAGGGCGGCAGCTTTATTTCGCGCGATATGGTCAACGGAAATCGCATCATCCGCCGAGTTCAGTGGTGGCTGATTCCCCGACCTGATCCAATCGTTCATCGTCGCCTCGACCAGCCGGGCGATCGCACCGAACTTGATCTTGCCAGCAATAAACGCCGCGACCGCGATCTCGTTCGACGCGTTGTAGACCGTTGTCGCGCCATTGCCGAGCCGGAGTGCCTCGTAAGCGAGCCGCAGCCCCGGGAAACGCTGGAAGTCGGGCACCTCGAAGGTCAGCTGTCCGATCTTGGCGAGATCGAGCTTGGCGGACGGGCCGACGATCCGGTCCGGCCAGCCGAGGCAATGCGCGATCGGAATCCGCATGTCCGGCGTGCCGAGCTGGGCCATCACGGAGCGATCGGAGAATTCGACCATGCCGTGGATGATCGACTGCGGGTGCACCAGCACGTCGATCTCGTCGGGCGCCAGGGCGAACAGGTAGGACGCCTCGATCACCTCGAGGCCCTTGTTCATCATCGAGGCGGAATCGATCGTGATCTTCTGCCCCATGCTCCAGTTCGGATGCTTGAGCGCCTGTTCCAGCGTCGCCTGCTCGATGTCGGCGGGAGCCCAGGTGCGGAACGGCCCGCCGGACGCAGTGATGATCACCCGCGTCAGTTCCTCGCGATTGCCGGACGCCAGCGCCTGGAACAGCGCATTATGCTCGGAGTCCGCCGGCAGGATGCAGGCGCCGGCCTTCTTGGCCCGCTCCATGAAGATGTCGCCGGCGCAGACCAGGCACTCCTTGTTGGCGAGCGCGACGGTTGCGCCGCGATCGACCGCGGCGAGCGCCGGCTTCAATCCGGCAGCGCCGCTGACCGCGGCCATCACCCAATCCGCCGGCCGCGCGGCCGCCTCGATGATGGCGCTCTCTCCGGCTCCGCATTCGATCCGGGTTCCGGCCAGTGCGTCCTTCAATTCGGAAAGCCGCGCCGGATCGGCAATGGCGGCGAACCGCGCGCCGAACTCCTTGGCGAGCTTGGCCAATCCCTCGACATTGCTGTTCGCGGTCAGCGCCTCGACCCGGTAACGGTCGCGCGCGCCACGCAGCAGATCCATCGTGCTGTCGCCGATCGAGCCGGTGGCACCGAGGACGGTCACGGACCGCGCGGCGGATGCCGCCGCGGCCTTATTGTTACGCAACGGAACTGCGCTCATCTCATCACCAAATCATAAGACCGCGTCCGACGCCATCGGCGCCACCACGGAGAAAGCCGAAAATCGCCGCCACAATGACGGCCGCGACAAAGCCGTCCAGGCGATCCAAAAGGCCGCCATGGCCGGGAATGATGTGGCTCGAATCCTTCACCCCGAACCGCCGCTTCACAGCGGATTCGAAGAGATCGCCAAGCTGCGAGACCACCGACAACACGGCTCCGAGCATCAGCAGCGGCCCGGCCGTGCCGACCTCGAAGGCGGCAAAGCAGGCCGCAATCAACAGGCTCGCGACGAAACCGCCGGCCGCGCCAGCCCATGTCTTCTTGGGGCTGACACGCACCCAAAGCTTCGGCCCACCGATGCTGCGGCCCGCGAAATAGCCGCCGATATCCGTGACCCACACGATCAGCAACACGAACATCAGCGCGGCAAAGCCCTTCGCCGTATCGAGACGCAGCAGCACCGATGCGATCTCGGCGGCCGCAGCATAGAGCAATCCCGCGATGGCCCAGTTGCGCCGCACGCCCGATGTCAGCGCCACGACAACCGCACCGACGGCGAGGACCACCAGCGCCGCATCGATGCGGCCGGCGATCAGGCAAAGTCCGGCGAGCAGCAGCGCGACAACACCAGGCACCATGACGCGGAGTTCGCGTCCGAGCCCGGTGACCATGAGCCATTCCGCGAACAATCCGACCGCAACCAGCGTCACCAGTAGCGACCAGGCGATGCCGCCCAGATAGGCCAGCGCGATCGCAACCGGCGCCAGCACTAGCGCCGCAACCACGCGCATCGCGAAGTTGCGCGACCCCTGCTCGCTCGCGGCCGCCTGCTCGCTTGCTGCCGCCGGTGCGGCTTCGCGCTCGCTCACGAGCCGGTTTTCGCGGCGAGGCCGCCGAACCGGCGCTCACGCTTGCCGTATTCCGCAATTGCGCCTTCGAGCGCCGCCTTGTCGAAATCAGGCCAGTGAATCGGCACGAACACGAGCTCGCTATAGGCGGCCTGCCACATCAGGAAGTTCGACAGACGCTGTTCGCCGCTGGTGCGGATGATCAGGTCGGGGTCCGGAATGTCGGGCGCATCGAGATAGTGCCCGAGCGTATCGGCATCGATGGAGTTGGCGTCGCGCTTGCCTTCGGCGACCTCGCGCGCAAGGCGCCGCGCGGCGGCGGCGATCTCCGCCCGCGAGCCGTAGTTGAAGGCGACCACGAGGTTGAGCTTGACGTTGTTCCGCGTCAGCTCCTCGGCCTCGTTGAGCAGCGCGCAGATGTCGGGATCGAGCCCGGCGCGCTCGCCGATCACGCGCACCCGCACGCCGTCACGATGCAGCGTCGCCAGATCGTTCCGGATGAAGCGGCGCAGCAGGCCGAACAGATCGCCGATCTCGCTGGCCGGCCGCGACCAGTTTTCCGAGCTGAACGAAAAGATCGTGAGATAGACGATGCCGAGTTCATGGGCCGCACGCACCACGCGGCGCAGCGCCTCGACGCCGCGGCGATGGCCCTCGACGCGCGGCAGGCCGCGCGAAGCGGCCCAGCGCCCATTGCCGTCCATGATGATCGCCACATGCAACGGACTGCCGGAGCGATCCGGTCCGTCGGTTGCTGGGGCGGCGGCGTTCGACATCGACTCTTTCCCGTAGCGCCTTCAGACCGTCAGGATTTCCTTTTCCTTGGCGGCAAGCAGCTGATCAACTTCGGCGATCACACCGTCGGTCGCCTTCTGCACCTCGTTCGACAGGCGCTCCTGATCGTCCTCGGAGATCTCGTGATTCTTCTCGAGCTTCTTGATCACGTCGAGGCCGTCGCGGCGCACGTGGCGTACCGCGACCTTGGCCGCTTCCGCGTATTTGTGCGCGACCTTGACCAGCTCCTTGCGGCGCTCCTCGTTGAGTTCGGGAATCCGCAAGCGAAGCACCTGGCCTTCGGTTGCCGGCGAAAGGCCGAGGTTGGAGTCGACGATCGCCTTCTCCACGGCCTTCACCATCGCCTTGTCCCAGACCTGCACCGAGAGCAGGCGCGGCTCGGGCACGCTGATGGTCGCAACCTGGTTGAGCGGCATATGCGAGCCATAAGCCTCGACCTGGACCGGCTCCAGCATGGAGGCCGCGGCGCGGCCGGTACGCAGACCGCCGAGCTCGTGCTTGAGCGATTGTGTCGCGCCCTGCATGCGGCGCTTCACGTCGTTGATGTCAAAACCAGCTGCGGCCATGACGCTTCTCCCTTTACTAGAAACCGGCTGTCGACGCCCGGAGGCGCGGCAATCAGCCGGCGACGACCGTGCCGTGTCCGGTACCGCGCAGAATCGCACCGATCGAACCGGGCTCCGCGATCGAGAACACGATGATAGGCAGCGACGTCTCGCGGGCAAGTGCGAAAGCGGTCGCGTCCATGACCTTGTAGCCGCCCTCGATCGCCTGCGAATGGGTCAGGCGGTCGAAACGTTTGGCTTTGGGGTCCTTCTTCGGATCGGCGCTGTAGACGCCGTCGACATTGGTGGCTTTCAGCACCGCCTCTGCACCGATCTCGGCCGCGCGCAGCACGGCGGTGGTATCGGTGGTGAAGAACGGGTTGCCGGTTCCGCCGCCGAGCAGGACGATGCGTCCCTCGGCGAGATATTTGTGCGTCGCACTACGGGTGAACAGCTCGGAAATCTCCGGCATCACGAATGCCGACAAGGTCCGCGCCGGTGTCCCCTTGCGCTCGATCGCCGCCTCGAGCGCGAGGCAGTTCATCATGGTGGCAAGCATGCCCATGGTGTCACCGGTCGGCCGGGACACGCCGCGCGAGGACACCTCGACGCCGCGGACGATGTTGCCGCCGCCGATCACGACCGCGACCTCGACACCGAGCTTGCGGGCCGCGATCAGGTCGTCGGCGACGCGGTCGACCGTCGGTTGATCGATACCGAACCCGTGGGAGCCGGCCAGATATTCGCCGGACAGCTTGATCACCACGCGACGATAGATCGGCTCAGCCATGATGCGATCGCTTTCTCATCCCGCGCAGGCAGGCCTCCGGCGCGGACGCCGGACGCCAGGTGTCAGCGGTTACTTCTTGCCGCTGGCGGCCGCGACTTCGGCGGCGAAGTCGCTTTCCTGCTTCTCGATTCCCTCACCGAGAGCATAGTTCACAAAGCCAGCGATTTTGATCGGCCCGCCGACCTTACCCTCAGCTTCCTTCACCGCCTGGGCGACGGACTTGCCGCTGTCGTGGATAAAGGCCTGATCGAGCAGGCAGACTTCCTTGTAGTAGGTCTTCAGGCCGGAATCGACGATCTTCTCGATGACGTTCTCCGGCTTGCCCTGCTGGCGGTACTTGTCGGCCAGCACGTCCTTCTCGCGCTTGACGGTCTCCGGATCGAGCCCGGCCGGATCGAGCGCCAGCGGCTTTGCCGCCGCGACGTGCATGGCGAGCTGGCGGCCGAGCACTGCGAGTTCGTCGGTCTTGCCCGTGGACTCCAGCGCCACGATCACGCCGATCTTGCCGGCGCCTTCGACGACGGCGTTGTGGACGTAGCTCGACACCACGCCTTTGCTCACTTCGAGCGAGGCGGCGCGGCGCAGCGTCATATTCTCGCCGATCGTCGCGATGGCGTCGGAGATCGCGGTCTCGACGGTGACGTCGCCGACCTTGGCCGCCTTGATCGTCTCGACATCGGCACCGTTATGCAGCGCGACCTGGGCGATCATCTTGACCAGGCCCTGGAACTGCTCGTTACGCGCAACGAAGTCGGTCTCGGAATTGACCTCGACCAGCACGCCCTTGGTGCCGGAGGTCAGCGCGCCGATCAGGCCCTCGGCGGCCACGCGGCCGGCCTTCTTGGCGGCCTTGGACAGGCCCTTCTTGCGCAGCCAATCCTGCGCGGCCTGCATGTCGCCGCCGTTCTCGGTCAGCGCCGCTTTGCAATCCATCATGCCCGCGCCGGTCGATTCGCGGAGATCCTTGACCATCGCTGCTGTGATCGTTGCCATCGTTCAATGTCCTTCTTGCCTGTACAGAAACCGCGGCGCCCGATGGCACCGCTGTCAGCGACAGGGAAATCGTTGTTCGTGGAATAGGAGCGGTGGCCGGGCGAGGCCCGGCCACGCCGTGTAACTTTTATTCCGCTTCGGCGAGCGTCTTGGCCTGGGCAACCCAGGCGTCGGCACGGCTCGGCAGACCGACTTCTTCGCCGATCTTGTGCGCGGTGTCGTGGTCGAGCTCCGCGAGCTGCCAGTAGTGGAAGATGCCGAGGTCGTTGAGCTTCTTCTCGATGGTACCGGACACGCCGGTGAGCTTCTTGAGGTTGTCGGCGGTGCCGCGCGGACCAGCGAGGCCCTGGAAGCCGGACGGCGCAGCCGCCGGGAGGTCTTCCTGCACGGGCGCAGCCGACGCACCGATATCGATTCCGGAATCGCCCTGCGCACGCGAGATGCCGTCGATGGCGGCGCGCGCCACGAGATCGCAATATAGCGAGATCGCGCGGCCGGCGTCGTCATTGCCCGGCACCACATAGGTGATGCCCTTGGGGTCCGAATTGGTGTCGACGATCGCAGCGACCGGGATGTTGAGCCGCTGGGCTTCCTGGATCGCGATGTCTTCCTTGTTGGTGTCGATCACGAAGATCATGTCGGGAAGACCGCCCATGTCCTTGATGCCGCCGAGCGAACGGTCGAGCTTGTCGCGCTCGCGCTGCAGCGTCAGCCGCTCCTTCTTGGTGTAGGAGCTGGCTTCGCCCGACGACAGCACGTCGTCGAGATGGCGCAGACGCTTGATCGAGGCCGAGATCGTCTTCCAGTTGGTCAGCGTGCCGCCGAGCCAGCGCGAGTTGACGAAATACTGGGCCGAGCGCTTGGCCGCATCGGCAACGCCGTCCTGGGCCGAGCGCTTGGTGCCGACGAACAGGATGCGGCCGCCCTTGGCGACGGTATCGCTGACCGCCTGCAGGGCACGATGCAGCATCGGCACAGTTTGCGCGAGGTCGATGATGTGGATGTTGTTGCGGGCGCCGAAGATGTAATCCTGCATCTTCGGGTTCCAGCGGTGAGACTGATGGCCAAAGTGAACGCCAGCTTCCAAGAGCTGACGCATGTTGAATTCGGGCAGCGACATAGATCTAATTCTCCGGTTGGTTCCTCCGGAAACGTGTGAGCAAACGAGCCTGAATGGCCCGGTTGCCACCGGACGGCCTTTGAGAGCCATGTTTCCGTGTGAGATGGCGCGGTATATAGCGCGATTTGCGCCAGAAGCAAGGAAATACGGCTGGTTACACCGGCCGGACGGGCCCAAATCGTGCCGAAACGGCCCTGTTTGGCGGCCGGAGGCCCATCGCGGGTGCGCGCGGCCAAAATATCGAAAAACAACCCCATGCAAAGGAGCAGGCCGGCGACCGGCGTTGGACAAGCCGCTTGACCCGTCGGGCAAATCACGGCTACATTTCCAATATTCCGAAATCATGCAACCGCTCGCGGGCAGCGCTTTTCGCACCCGAAGCAGAACGTTAGTCGGACCGTGCGGCCGACTCGTCAGTTTTCATGATCGGCTGGCCTGCCTTGACCTGCTGGCCGACGCGGTCACGCACGATTCAAATTTTTGTCTTTTGACCTTGGGGCCGGCAAATATCCGCCCACGTGGTCGTTGCCACCGTGCGCGGCGATGAACATGGCGACGGCCGACCGGCAATAGGATTCGATTTCGTTGTCGTCCTCTGCTCTCGCCTCATCGAAGCGTGCGATCATCAGGAGATCGGATCCTTTGAAAAGCGCAGCAAACAAGCGGGCGGACCGGAGAGGATCGGGCACGTTCAGAAGCGCCTTCGCGTGCAACTGACGCAACAGGGCCTCGATTTGGGCGATGACATGGGCGGGCCCGGCTTCGTAATGGAGCTTGCTTAACGACTCTTGATTCGTCTTGTCGGCCATGACCATGGCTTCGATACTGCGGACGTCTGATCTCAACAGCGTGCGAAGCAGTGATGATCCCACCGCCATGAGGTGATCTTCGACCGAACCGTCGACGCCTCCAAGAAGGACCTGTGGCGCAAACAATTGATGGCAGCCGGCCGCGATGGCCGCGCTGAACAGCGCCTCCTTGTTCTCGAAGTGCCGATAGATGCTGAGCTTGGATATCTTCGCCCGCTGGGCGACCTTGTCCAATGTCGTCGCTTGAAAACCCAATTCCACAAAGAGTTCGCTCGCGGCGTCGACTATCGTTTGGCCAAGCGCCTCGTTGGCGGGCCGGCCGCGCCGGCCCTGGCTTTTTTCGGTCACGGCAATTCCAATACTTGACAGTATCCTAATTCTTGAATTACGATACCATATAGTATCTGAAATATGCAAGCCAATGGGTAGGTTTCAACCTGTCCTCCAAACGGAGCCCATCACCATGGATGACGTCATCATCATCGGCGGCAGCTTTGCCGGTCTCGCCGGCGCCCTGCAGCTCGGCCGTGCCCGCCGCAAGGTCACCGTTCTCGATACCGGCCTGCCGCGCAATCGCTTCGCCGGCCACTCGCATGGCCTGCTCGGCCACGATCACAAGCCACCGCTGGACATCCTGGCCGAGGCGCGGCAGCAGCTGGCGCGTTATCCCACGATCAAGCTGGTCAGTGCCCGGGCCGACAGTGTCTCCGGCGCTCTCGACGATTTCAACGTCCTCACTTCCGATGGCGAAAGCTTTAGGGCGCGTCGTCTGATCCTGAGCTATGGCGTCGCCGACCAGATGCCTGATGTTCCGGGCTTCGCCGAAAGCTGGGGCACCTCCATCGTGCCCTGCCCCTATTGCGACGGCTTTGAAGTCGCCGGCCAGCATTGGGGCCTCGTCTGGTCCGGCCCGCAGTCGCACAATCAGGTCAGGCTGTTCCACGATTGGACCGACAAGTTGACGCTCTTCGCCGATGGTCACGATATTCCGCCCGATATCCGGGCCGATCTGGCGCGACGCAACACACCCGTCGTCGATGGCCGGATCACTGGGATCGCCCAACGCGGGGCCCATAACGCCACCGTCAAGCTCGATACCGGCCCCGATGTCGCGGTCGACATCCTGTTCGCGCATCCGCGCAACAAGCCGTCCGCAAGCCTGCATGAATCACTGGGCCTCGCCACGGTCAAAACACCCCTCGGCATCATCCTAAAGGTCGACGAGCGCCGCGAAACCAGCATGCCCGGCATCTACGCCGCCGGCGACCTCGCCAATCCCATCACGCCGCCATCCGTCACCCTGGCATCATCGCACGGCGCGATGGCGGGTATCTTCGCCCAGCAGTCGATGCTGGCTTGAGAGCAAGCAGCATCGATCACGCCAGTTTCAATTTCACAATAGACGGGAGCGCCACCATGGCCGTCCTAAAGCCATTCAAGCCCCTAGACGATAAATTCCCGCTTGAGCGCCAACTCGGCATCGCGGCCGCGCCCGTCGTGCTCATCAACGTCTTCACGCTCGATTCCGCCGACGAAGCGGGCTTCCTAGACGCCTTTACGGCGGCTGCCGAAATCCTGAAGAAGCAGCCGGGCTTCATCTCTACCCAACTGCACCGAGCGATCGGCGATAGCCCGACCTACCTGAACTATGTGGTGTGGGAATCCACCGAGACGGTCCGCGCCGCCCTCACCCGTCCCGAGTTCGTCGCGAAGCTTTCGGCCTATCCGTCATCCGTCGTAGCCAGCCCGCATCTGTTCCAGAAGGTGGCCGTCCCCGGCTTTTGCACGGCCTGACTCCGGAAATATGGCAAGGCGCGATGGCGGGTATCTTCGCCCAGCAGTCGATGCTGGCTTCAGAGCGCAGATTGGAGGATGAGCATGGCCGTCGAACGGGACAGCGCGGGTGTGCGCTTCCCTCCGCCCTTCGTCTATCTGGGAGCGCTGCTGTTGGGGCTGGCGGCGGAGCGGTTCGTCACCCTGCGCTCTTTCGGCATCGACTGGCGGTTGCTAGTCGCGACGGGCGCGCTGCTGTTCGTTGCCGGCGCGGCGATGATGCTTGCGGCGGCGGGACTGTTCCGGCGGCTGGGTACCAACGTTCCGCCGTCGCAGCCAACGACCCTCATCGCAACGACCGGTCCTTATCGGTGGACCCGCAATCCCATGTATCTCGGCATGACGCTTATCTATGCCGGCCTTGCGATCGGCTTCGACGGGCCGATCGCCTTCGCCTTGCTCCCGTTCGTGCTGATCGCGATCCAGACGCAAGTGATCGCCCGCGAGGAGCGCTATCTCGAAGCGAAGTTCGGCGACGACTACCGCCGCTACAAGGCCGAGGTTCGCCGATGGCTCTGACTATTGCGCCGCTGCCGTCTGCGTGGCCGCCTGTCAGCCAGCTTTCCCAACAGATCGCGTCGTTACCCGGAGCAGCTTTCAGTATCTGGAAAGTATCCATCGGTCTTGCAGAGCCGTCGGCTATCCAACAACAGGGTGCATCAATGGTCTACAGTCTAATTGTCAAAAAAGAGATCCGCAGGAGCTTCGATCATGTCAACAACCAGCGTTGGGATGATGCTGCAAAGGGCCTAACACCAAACGCCTATCACCGGGTTGCCGGAGATCATGCGTTGGGGGGTGAGCGACATGGAAAGCAATCGGTGAAGCAGTGGTTCGAGCGCATGGGCCGTGTTTTCCCGAAGCTGCACATAGATATTGAGCAGGTCGAGGTGACGGGTTGGCCATGGAATACCACAGTGTTCGTCAGGTGGCGGGCCAACGCGAGGCTACTTGACGGCCAAAGCTCGTATGTGAACAGGGGCGTCCACGTCTTCAAGTTGCGATGGAGCAAGGTTTATTCGATTGAGGAATACTTCGACTCGCAGGCTGCAGAACGAAGCCTCGCCATCCAAGCTCGTGCCGGTTTGGATGAAGCTGCGGCTGGACCAATCGTGAGCTAACGCGGATCACGTGTGATGCCGCCATCAGCTTATCAGGTCGCCGACTGGAATGGCCAAAGCGGGGAGCGCTGGGTCGCCCACCAGGCCCGGCTCGATGCCAGGGTGGCGGTGTTCGGCCAGGCCGCGATCGAAGCCGCAGCACCCGCCACGGGCGAACGCGTGCTGGACATCGGCTGCGGCGCGGGCGCGTCCAGTCTGGCTCTGGCCGCCCGCGTCGGCGCGGGGGGCCATGTGCTGGGCGTGGACATATCCGAACCGCTGATCGGCCGAGCGCGCGCGCTTGCGCCACAGGATACGCCGGTCCAGTTCCGGGTGGCCGACGCCAGCAGCGCCGAGCTGCCCGAGGGCGCGTTCGACATCCTGTTCTCGCGCTTCGGACTGATGTTCTTTGACTATCCTACGGCGGCGTTCGCTCATATGCGCCGTGCGCTCAAGCCGGGCGGGCGGGTCGCTTTCGTCTGCTGGCGTGGCGCGGCCGAGAACGATTGGGTGCGATTGCCGATGGACGCGATCAAAGGCATCGTCCCGCCGACGGCGCCGCCCGATCCCGAAGCGCCCGGCCCATTCTCGTTCGGCGACCGGGGGCGGGTTGCGCGCATCCTGACGGCGGCCGGCTTCACCGATATCGCTATCGCGCCCTTCGATGCTTCCATCCCGTTTGGCGAGGGCGCGACGCGGGACGCGGCGATCGACGACGCGGTGAAGATGACGTTCGAGGTCGGCCCGCTGTCGCGCGCGCTCGCTGATCAGCCCGACGACATCCGCGCTCGCGCCTCGGCCGCGGTTCGTGCCGCCTTCGCGGGCCGCGCCGGCGAGCGGTCGGTGATGATCGACAGAGCGACGTGGATCGTCACGGCGCGCAATCCGGCAAGCTGACAGGGATTAGCAGGAGAGACGCCCCGCTCGGTGAGGGGGCGTCTTTGGCCCGTCAGCGGGACCAGATGAGGGCGTATTCGCCGGCGAAGCACCCAATGCCAGCGCCCTATTCGGGCGTTGGACGGACAAGCCGGCCGACACGAGCGCCGGACGTCGGTGACAAAAGCCGTTGGGCTGTCCTGCTTTGCCAATTCACCATGCCGGATACGGCTTGCACGGCGACTTTCTCGCGGCGGCCGGCGCAGCTGCCTCACCCTTGCTGCGTCTTCTCACGATGAAGCCGCGTCCGGTCGCCGCGAGCGGTATCGCTGCGCTCTCAAAAGGAAGGGCGATGGTGGTCGCGGGCCTGGCGAACAAGATGGCCGCCTTCTCGAACCGCCTGACGCCTCGATCGATGCAAAGAGCAGCGATGAGAAAAATCATGGCAGTGAAACAGCGCCCCTTTGGAAGCCCAATGCGATCGCCCTGCCCCTACAGCGTCTGCACGTCGACCACGCCCGCGACCGCCTTGATTGCGCCGGCGATCTGCGGCGAGACCTTGTAGCGGCCGGGCAGCTTCATCTCGACCTCGGTTTCGAGGTCCAGCATCATCACCAGCGAGACGTCGCCGTCGGCCGCACCTGCCGGCGCTGCTGACGGTGCGGGCTTGACGGCCGGCGGCTTTGCGGCGCCAGCCGGGGCGAGCGCGGCATCCGGCATGTTGAGCCGGCGCGCGATCGAATCCAGCGACTTGGTGTCGCGCACGAAAATCCGCAGGCCCTTTTGCGTCTTGGCCGCGGCGTGATCCAGCGGCTCGGCGTGCAGCACCCGCGCCCGCACGTCCTCGCCCTGCAGCTCGGCGCCGAGCTGCAACAGCACGGCGGCCCCGGGCTCGAGCACATCGCGGTACTGCGCGAGGCCCTCGGAGAACAAGACCGCCTCGAAATGGCCGGTCGGATCCGACAGGCCCATGATGCCCATCTTGTTGCCGGTTTTGGTGCGCCGCTCCATGCGAGACACCACGGTTGCCGCGACCTTGCCCGCCGTCGCGCCAGTCTTCACCGCGCGCGAGAATTCCGCCCAGGACTGCACGCGCAGCCGCTTCAGCGCGGTCGCGTAGTCGTCGAGCGGATGACCCGACAGGAAGAAGCCGATCGCATCATATTCGCGCCGCAGCCGGTCCGCGGGCAGCCATGGCTCGACCAGCGGCAGCATGATGCTGGGCGCATCCGGCGCGCTGCCGAACATGTCGTTCTGGCCCGAGGTCGCCGCCTCGTGGCTGCGCTGACACGCCGCGAGGATCGCATCGGCACCGGCGAAGACGCGGGCCCGGTTCGGGTCCAGCGTGTCGAACGCGCCGGCCGCCGCAAGGCTTTCGATGATCCGCTTGTTGACGGCGCGCGGGCTCACCCTTGCGGCGAAATCGGCGAGCGAGGTAAAGGCGCCCTTCCTGTTGCGCTCCTCGATGATCTGCTCCACCGCCTGGATGCCGACGCCCTTCAGCGCGGCGAGCGCGTAGTAGATCGTGTTGCCGCTGACCTCGAAGGTCGGGCCGGAGCGATTGATGTTGGGCGCCTCGACCTTGATGCCGAGCCGCTGCGCCTCGGAGCGGAATTCGGAAAGCTTGTCGGTGTTGTTGAGTTCGAGCGTCATCGACGCCGCCAGGAACTCGACCGGGTAATGCGCCTTCATATAGGCGGTGTGGTACGACACCAGCGCATAGGCCGCCGCGTGACTCTTGTTGAAGCCGTAGTCGGCGAACTTGGCGAGCAGCTCGAAGATCGTCTCCGCCTGCCCCTTCCCAACGCCGTTCTTCATCGCGCCAGCGACGAAGATGTCGCGCTGCTTGTCCATCTCGGCGCGGATCTTCTTGCCCATCGCGCGGCGCAGCAGGTCGGCCTGGCCGAGCGAATAGCCCGCCATCTGCTGCGCGATCTGCATCACCTGTTCCTGATAGATGATGACGCCGAAGGTCTCCTTCAGGATCGGCTCCAGGATCGGATGCAGATATTCCGACTCCTCATCGCCGTGCTTGCGCGCGCAATAGGTCGGGATGTTCGCCATCGGGCCCGGGCGATACAGCGCGACCAGTGCGATGATGTCCTCGAAGCGGTCCGGCCGCATGTCGATCAGCGCGCGCCGCATGCCCTGGCTTTCCACCTGGAACACGCCGACGACATCGCCCCGGGCCAGCATCTGGTAACTCGGCGCATCGTCGATCGGCAGCGTCGCGAGGTCGACATGAACGTCGCGCTGCTTGAGCAGCTTGACCGCGACATCGAGCACCGTCAGCGTCTTGAGGCCGAGGAAGTCGAACTTCACGAGGCCCGCCGGCTCGACCCATTTCATGTTGAACTGGGTGACCGGCATGTCGGATTTCGGATCGCGGTACATCGGCACCAGCTCGCTCAGCGGCCGGTCGCCGATCACGATACCTGCGGCGTGGGTCGAGGCGTGGCGGGTCAGGCCCTCGAGGCGCTGCGCGATGTCGAACGCACGCGCCACCACCGGATCCTCGTCGCGGAACGCCTGCAGCTTGGGCTCGCCTTCGATCGCCTGCGCCAGCGTCACGGGAGCCGCGGGGTTCTGCGGCACCAGCTTGGTCAGCTTGTCGACCTGCCCGTACGGCATCTGTAGCACGCGCCCGACGTCGCGCAGCACGCCGCGCGCCTGCAGCGTACCAAAGGTGATGATCTGCGCCACCTGGTCGCGGCCGTAGCGCTCCTGAACGTACTGGATCACCTCGCCGCGGCGGTCCTGGCAGAAGTCGATGTCGAAGTCCGGCATCGAGACGCGTTCGGGATTGAGGAAGCGCTCGAACAGCAAGGCGAACCGCATCGGATCGAGGTCGGTGATGGTGAGCACCCAGGCGACCAGCGAGCCCGCGCCGGAGCCGCGGCCCGGTCCGACCGGAATGCCCTGCGCCTTCGCCCATTTGATGAAGTCCGAGACGATCAGGAAGTAGCCCGCATATTTCATGCGGGTGATGACGTCGAGCTCGAAAGCCAGTCGCTTGCTGTAGTCCTCTTCAGTCATGCCTGGCGAGAGACCGTGCACCCGCAGGCGGTTGGCGAGCCCCTCCTCGGCCTGGCGCTTCAACTCGGCGGCTTCGTCGGCGGCCGCATCGGAGCTAGCCGCGGCGCCGACCGTGAAGAACGGCAGGATCGGCTTGCGGGTCTTCGGCCGGAACGAGCAGCGCTCAGCGATCTCCACCGTCGAGGCCAGCGCCTCCGGAATATCGGCGAACAGCACCGCCATTTCCGCACGGGTCTTGAAGCGGTGATCGGGGGTCAATTGCTCGCGGTTGGTCTCGGCGATCAAATGGCCGCCGGCGATGCACAGCAGCGCATCATGCGATTCGTAGTCGTCGCTGGTGGCGAAATACGGCTCGTTGGTCGCAACCAGCGGCAGGCCCTTGCCGTAGGCGAGATCGATCAGACCGCCCTCGGTACGGCGCTCCTTGTCGATGCCGTGGCGTTGCAATTCGATGTAGAGACGATCGCCGAACAGGCTCGCCAGGCGTTCGCAGCGGGTCGCAGCCAGCGCCGCCTGCTCGGCACGCAGCGCCAGCGCGATCGGCCCGTCGGGACCTCCGGTCAGCGCGATCAGATCCTCGGCGTCGTCGGTGAGCCAGTCGAGCTTGATGTGCGGGGTCTGGTTGACCGGTGTCTCCAGGAACGCCCGCGAGTTCAGCCGCATCAGGCTGCGGTAGCCGCGCTCGCGGGCCGCCAGCAGCACGATTCGCGTCGGCCCCGTCGTCGCCAGGATGCTCCGCGTATTGGGGTCGACATCGCCGAAATCCACCGCCAGTTCGCAACCGACGATTGGCTGGATGCCGTAGCCGGCCATCTTGTCCGAGAATTCCAGCGCCCCGAACATGTTGTCGGTGTCGGTGAGCGCCAGCGCCGGCTGACGGTCGGCCTTGGCGAGCTCGCCGAGCTTGGCGATCTTGATCGAGCCCTTCAGCAGCGAATAGGCGGAATGAACGTGAAGATGAACGAATCCGGCATTCGGCATGGCTGCTCGGGGGTCTCTTGAAGGCAGGGATGGCGCGAGTGCCCAAGCCGGAACTCGAAAGCATCAGACCCGACTCGCATCCCATCGTGGGGCCTCAGCCCTGCCAAGTCCACGCCGAACGCGGCGTGGCGGCAGGTCGCCCTGCTTTTCCCCAGACGCAACCTATGCCCTGTCCCTGCGGGCACATTTCAGAACTGGGTGATCAGTTGGGCCCAAACCGCGATCATCCCGACGAACAGCGTGATCGACGCCAGCGCTGCAGCTTCCTGCACAAAAATCTTCAACATGGCCGCTCTCCCTGACTGGAACGTATGCAGAACATTGTTCCTTTTTTGTTCTGGGAGTCAAGCGAGCTCGGGAATGCCCGCGCCGCCTTCACGGCCGATGGTTAATCCGCCAGGCCAACAAAAAACCCCGGGCCGAAGCCCGGGGTTTTCGATGCCGCTTGGATTAAGCGAGCGATCAGTAACGCGCGATGATCGGGCCACCGAACTTGTAGTTCAGACGGCCGAGGACCATGTCGGTGTCGCCACCGGTGTGGAAGCCGGTCACGCCGACGCCAGCCGGGGTCACGAAGGTCGCACCGTGCGTGTCTTCGAAGATGTGGTTGTATTCGACGCCGAGCGACCAGCCCTGAGCGAAGGCGAATTCGAGGCCAACGCCGACCGTCGGGCTCCAACGGGTGTCGAAGCCGGTCGAGGACGCCAGCGCGCCGCCGGGTGCCAGGAACTGATAGTTGCGATCGGTGACCGCAGCGCCGCCCTTGGCGTACAGCAGGACGTTGTTCCAGGCGTAGCCGATCTGACCGGTGAACAGGCCGAACGCATCGGTCTTCGAGCGAACGGTGCCGCCCGGGACCAGCAGGTTGCCGGTGCTGCCGGAGAAGTCAGCCCAGTTGCCCTGAGCTTCCAGACCCCAGACCCAGCCGCCGGTCTGCCAGCGGTAGCCGACCTGGCCACCGACGGTGCCGCCGTTGGCATCGTAGCTGCCAGCCTGGCCGAAACCGTCGACCGAACGGTTGTCGTGGCTCTGGCCCCAACCACCGTTGATACCGATGTAGAAGCCGGTCCAATCATACACAGCGGCAACCATGGGCGGCGGAGCCTTCGTGTAAGGGCGAGCCGCGAGGTCAGCCGCAGAGGCAGCGGTCGCGCTGAGCGCGAGCAGGCTGGCGGTGACAAGCAAAATCTTTTTCATTTTCCCGTTCCAACTTTTTCTACAGGCCCCCAAGGCCGCGAGACACCGTCATAGCAGCCCCCGTCGGAATTGCTGTAACTTCGCTGCAACAGGCAGGCCCAAACGACTTCGCTCAAATTTGAAGTTAATACTGCGTTACAAGCACTTCTAGGAGCTTTCGCCACATAGCTGCCGCACAATCTTCACAATTCGAAGCTGCGTGCGCGGCTGCGCGTAAGATCGTGTTGACCGGAACCGGCTTGTCCGATTTGGATCGTCGCCGAGATCGAATCTTCGCAGCGATAAGGAATGCACATGCGGACGATGATTCTTGCTGCTGCGGCGTCGGTGGTCGCGCTCGCCACGTTTGGCACGGCGCCCTCGCATGCCGTCGGCGTGCGCTACCCGTTCTGCATCCAGGGCGACCGCTACCCAGGTCTCAGCAACTGCTCCTATCCGTCCTATGAGGCGTGCCTCGCCACCGCCTCCGGCATCGGACAGAACTGCATCGCCAACCCCTATTATGCCGGCGACAACGACCCGCGCTCCTATCTGCACGTCGCCCCGCGGGACCGCCGTGAGGGCAATTTCTTCGACCTGTTCTTCCACTGAGGCCCGCCCGGCGTCGCCGCCGCGGGAATGTGAGTTGATCGCTCCCGCACGCGGGGGCTGTTTGCACGGACGTTGGGCGCGAGCGTTGCCGGCGCCAGATCGATTGGAGCTTCTGATGCGAAACCTGGTTCTGGCACTGTTTCCGGCGCTCCTGGCGCTGGGTGCGATCACAAGCACGCCAGCCAATGCCCAGAAATACGATTCGACCTCGCCGGTCTGCAAGACGAACTACCGATGGGGCGGCGAGGATACCGACTGCGGCTACACGTCGCTGGAGCAGTGCCGCGCCTCGGCGTCCGGCCTCGCCGCGATGTGCATCACTAATCCATATTATGCCGGGCCGCCGATTGATCGTCGGCCGAGCCAGTCGGGCAGACGGCCTCGCGCCGCTTATTGAGGGCTCAAGCCTTTCCGCTCCGCCTGAAGCAGAGCGGAAAAGCCCTAGATTCACGTGCTTAGCGTGTGTTCTTCACACGAGCTGCGACCCACTTCGCGCGAAACGCTACTCGAGCTCGACGACCTGCCCATTCGACAGCGACACCCGGCGATCCATCCGTGCGGCGAGATCCATGTTGTGGGTCGCGATCAGCATCGCGACTCGGGTCGCCTTCACGAGCTGCATCAGCGCGTTGAAGACGTGATCGGCCGTCCCCGGATCCAGATTCCCGGTCGGCTCGTCCGCAAACAGCACCCGCGGTGCGTTGGCAACCGCGCGCGCGATCGCCACACGCTGCTGTTCGCCGCCCGAGAGCTCCGCGGGACGATGGGTGATGCGGTCGCCGAGCCCGAGATAGGCCAGGATCTCGGTCGCGCGTTTCACGGTTTCGGAGCGCTTGAGGCCACGAATCATCTGCGGCAGCATGACGTTCTCGAGCGCCGAGAACTCCGGCAGCAGCCGGTGCGACTGATAGACGAAACCGATATCGGAGCGGCGAATCTGCGTGCGGTCGACGTCGGACATCTGCGAGGTCGGCGTGCCCGCGACATAGACCTCACCCTCATCGGGACTCTCCAGCAGGCCCGCGATGTGCAGCAGCGTCGACTTGCCGGATCCCGACGGCGCCACCAGCGCCACCGATTGACCGGGCCACAGCGCCAGCTTGGCGCCGTTCAGGATCGTCAGCGTCGCTTCGCCCTGCCTGTATTCCCGCCTGATATCATGAAGATAGACGACCGGTACGTCTTCCGCCCCCTCTGCCATGTGCGCTCCCTATTCGTACCGGAGCGCTTCGACCGGATCGAGGCGCGCGGCGCGCCACGACGGGTAGAGCGTCGCAAGGAAGGACAGCGTCAGCGCCATGATCACGACGGCGAGCGTCTCACCGAAATCGACCTCAGCCGGCAGCTTGGAGAGGAAATACAGTTCCGGCGAGAACAGCTCGGTGTTGGTGAGCCATGACAGGAACTGCCTGATCGATTCGATGTTCAGGCAGATCAGCATGCCGACCGCAAAGCCGGTCAGCGTTCCGACCACACCGATCGAGGCGCCGGTAATCAGGAAGATCCGCATGATCGAGCCCTGCGAGGCGCCCATGGTGCGCAGGATCGCGATGTCCTGGCCCTTGTCCTTCACCAGCATGATCAGCCCGGAGACGATGTTGAGCGCCGCGACCAGTACGATCATGGTCAGGATCAGGAACATCACGTTGCGTTCGACCTGCAGCGCGTTGAAGAACGTCGAGTTGCGCTGCCGCCAGTCGACCAGGAAGACCGGCCGGCCGGCCGCCTCCGTCACCAGCTTGCGGTAGGTGTCGATCTTGTCCGGATTGGTGGTGAACACCTCGATCGAGGACACGTCGTTGTTGCGGTTGAAATAGGCCTGCGCCTCGGCCAGCGGCATGAACACGAAGGTCGAATCGTATTCCGACATGCCGATCTCGAACACCGCCGTGATCTTGTAGGGCTTGATGCGCGGCGTCGTGCCCATCGGCGTCACCGCGCCCTTCGGCGAAACCAGCGTGATCATGTCACCGGCATGCAGCGAGAGTTGGTCGGCAAGCCGGCGGCCGATCGCAACCCCCTGCCCCTCGTCGAAGCCTTCGAGCGTGCCCTGCTTGATGTTCTTGGCGATCGAGGTGAGGTTGTTGAGATCGTCGGCGCGAATGCCGCGGATGAAGACGCCGGCCGCGTTGAACGGCGACGAGCCGAGCCCCTGTCCGTCAACAACGGGCGCGGCCAGACGGATGCCCTGCACCTGGCTGATGCGGTCGGCGACGTCTTTCCAGTCGGTCAGCGGCGATTCCAATGGCTGCACCAGAAGGTGGCCGTTGAGGCCGAGGATCTTGTCGAGCAGCTCCTTGCGGAAGCCGTTCATGACGGCCATCACCACGATCAGCGTGGCAACGCCGAGCATGATACCGAGGAACGAGAAGCCGGCGATGACCGAAATGAACCCTTCCTTGCGGCGCGCGCGCAGATAGCGTCCGGACAGCAGCCATTCGAATGGCGCAAAAGGCGGGGTACGGACTGGCTCGTTCATGGTCTCATCCATCTCTCGATAATCCCATGATTCGGGTCAAATGTGGCCGGATTACCCCGCCGATAGATACGGCGTGAATAAACTTTAACCCGCGAGCTTCGCGACCACGTCCGCGGGGCTCATGTTCTCGCGTGAACCGTCGCTGCGGCGCTTCACTTCGACCTTGCCTTCCGCGAGCCCCTTGGGCCCAACGAGAATCTGCCAGGGGATACCGATCAGATCGGCCGCGGCGAACTTGGCGCCGGCGCGCTGATCGGTGTCGTCGTAGAGCACATCGACGCCCTTCGCCGAGAGCTCGCGATAAAGCTGCTCGCAGGCACCGTCGACCGCGGCATCCCCCTGCTTGAGGTTGAGGATCGCGACGCGGAACGGCGCGACCGCCTCGGGCCACATGATGCCCGCGTCATCGTGACAGGCTTCGATGATCGCACCGACCAGGCGCGACACGCCGACACCGTAGGAGCCGCCATGGATCGGCACGTCGACGCCGTCGGGCCCCGCCACCATCGCCTTCATGGTGTCGGAATATTTGGTGCCGAAATAGAAGATCTGGCCGACCTCGATGCCGCGGGTGTTGAGCCGCTTTGCTTCCGGCACTTCCTGCTCGAAGCGCGCAGCCTCGTGGACGTCCTCGGTCGCCGCATAGACCGAGGTCCACTGCTTGATGATCGGCGTGAGATCACCGTCATAATCAACGTCCTCGCCCGGCACCGGCAGGTCGAGCACATCGCGGTTGATGTAGACGCCGGACTCGCCGGTCTCCGCCAGCACGATGAATTCGTGGCTGAGGTCGCCGCCGATCGGGCCGGTCTCGGCCCGCATCGGGATCGCCTTCAGGCCCATCCGCGCAAAGGTGCGCAGATAAGCCACGAACATCTTGTTGTAGGAGCGCCGCGCGCCGGCCTCGTCGAGGTCGAACGAATAGGCATCCTTCATCAGGAATTCGCGGCCGCGCATCACGCCGAAGCGCGGACGCTGTTCGTCGCGGAACTTCCACTGGATGTGGTAGAGGTTGAGCGGCAGGTTCTTGTAGGACTTGACGTAGGAGCGGAAGATCTCCGTGATCATTTCCTCGTTGGTCGGTCCGTACAACAGCTCGCGCTTGTGACGATCGAGGATGCGCAGCATCTCGGGGCCATAGGCGTCGTAGCGGCCGCTTTCACGCCAGAGATCGGCAAGCTGCAGCGTCGGCATCAAGAGCTCGAGCGCACCGGCGCGGTCCTGCTCCTCGCGAACGATCTGCTCGATCTTCTTCAGCACCCGGAAGCCGAGCGGCAGCCAGGCATAGATGCCGGCCGCCTCCTGCCGCATCATGCCCGCGCGCAGCATCAGCCGATGCGAGACGATCTCCGCCTCTTTCGGGTTTTCTTTCAGGATGGGCAGGAAAAACCGCGACAATCGCATGGCGTTACTCGGGAATCAGGAAAGCCTGGGAAGCGCAGCAGTGAAACCGGATCGGCTGTGAAAACACAAGGCCGCCAAATGACAAAAGCCCTTCAAATCAGGCTATTTTCCGCCATTTGACCGATTTGCGTCCCTCCGGCGTGCCCGGCGCGCTGATCGTGCGTTTACCTGACCTCGAAATCGTCTTCCAGCGTCACTTTCCTGAAATCGGTCACCAGGGCGTCGATCTGCATGTGCCAGCGGCCCGGGACCGGCAACGGCACCTTCTTCACGTGCCAATAGCCGTCGGGACCCAGCGCGGCACTGCGTTCCAACGGCTCGATGCCGCGATCCGGCAGGCTCAGCGTCAGCATCGCCTCCTTGGCCGCGAACGGGCTCGCATCGCCGTTCATCAGCTGCAGCACGAAGTCATTCTGCCCGACCTTGCCCGGCGCGATCAGCACCTGGAACATCGCGGCATCGGTGTGGATGTGCACCGCGAGCGGAACGTCGTCCGACATTGCCAGCACGCGCGGCGGCGGCGTGAAGCGCCAGAGCGCGACGAGACCGAGGATCGCGATCATCAGCACGAACTCGAGCGCGATCGAGCGCTGCAGCGGCCGCGTGCGGTGAAATTCGCGCGCGATCGCCGGCGTGAACACCAGCCGGTTCAGCGCAGCGAGCGTGAGCAACAGCGACACCAACACAAGTT
Organism: Bradyrhizobium sp. JR3.5; assembly: GCF_054057015.1. Classification (NCBI taxonomy): domain Bacteria; kingdom Pseudomonadati; phylum Pseudomonadota; class Alphaproteobacteria; order Hyphomicrobiales; family Nitrobacteraceae; genus Bradyrhizobium; species Bradyrhizobium sp. JR3.5. The sequence goes on along the minus strand of NZ_JBSRYV010000001.1, from coordinate 1,813,819 downwards.
TCGCCAGGAGGATGTTGCCGTATCCGGTGTCGATCAGTGCGCCAAAGCTCTCGAGCTGAACGACGGCGAGTGCCAGGCCGGACAAGGCGATCAACGCGACCGCCGGCACCGCGAGCATTGAAAAGCGCCCGAGCACCCGCAGCAGCGAATCCTTGCGCTGCCAGGCCAGCACCGCCAGCGGCGCGAGCGCCCCCATCCAGAAGGCGAGGCCGACGCCATGGATGAACAGCGCGGTCCGCGTCAGCCATTGCGGAGAGGCGGTGGCGGCATGGCCGCTGACCGAAAGCGAGAGCCCGACACAGATCATTGCGACCGCGGTGCGGATCCAGGCCGCGCTGAACGACGGACTGCGCCAGGCGATCGCCGCGATCAACATCGCGACGATGGCTAGCAACAGCGCGGGAAACAGGCTGGTGCCGGCCGCGCTGGCCCACGCTGCCCATGTCAGCACGCCCGTGATCGGCAGGTTCAGCAGGTCGACGCCCTGCAAGCCGAGCGAGGCGATCGCGCCGATGAGGCCGATCGCCAGCGACCACATGATCAGCCGTTCGCCGGCCGGTCCCTGCCCGATCCAGGCGGCAAAGAACACACCGCCGACGCCGGCAAACAGCCCGAGATAGAGCCCGAGCCGTGCCAGCCAGATCAGCGCATGCAGCACGCCATCGCCGACCGGCGCCGCCGAGCCGGTGACGACGCCGATCGAGAACAAGAGCGAACCCGCAACCGGATGGCCGTCCTGCGACACCACGCGATAGCTGACCACCTGCGTGCCCTGAGGCAAGTCGGCCGGCAGGGTCACCATCACGGATTGATCGACGGCGCGGATCGTGACGTCGCGCGGCTTGCCCGCAGCGTCGAGCAGGCTGACCGCGGTCGGCGCCACCGCTTCGTTGAAGCGGAGCACCACTGTCTTCGGTGCCTCCGTCACCACGCTACCATCCGCCGGCTCGGCAGCGATCAGGACGGCATGCGCATGGGCCGAGGTCGCAAGGCACAGCGCCAACAGCAGCGCAACCAGGCCTGTTACAACAAGACTTGCGACCGCCCGCACGGCTTACGACTTCGGCAGCAGCTTGACGCCGGGCGCCGGCGTCTTGCTGCCGTGGTCGTGCCCGCCGCCCTGCCCCTCGGCCGGAACATCGATCCAGCGGCTGACGCCCTGTTCGCATTCCTGCACGACGGGAAAATACAACGTGGTGTTCGGCTTCAGCGTATCGGTGAGAAACGTCTGCATCACGAACTCGTCGTAGTTCTGGTCGGAGAGCTTGCCACCGCTCCAGGCGACTTCCTTCACGCCCTCGGCGAGCTTGGCGCCGTTATAGTCGTATTGGGCGGCATATTTGCCGGTGACCGTATCAAGGGTCCAGCCGGGCTTCGGCATCGGCTTGACCCCGATCACGCCTTCCGGAATCTGCACGCGGATCTTGATCGTCGCCGATCCCGCGCAGCCATGCGGCACGGCAAAGACAGCCTTGTAATACGAGCCGACCGCCGCCTGCTTTCCCTCAAGCGTGATATGAGCGACCGCCGGCGACGCTGCGAGCAGCGCCGCCGTGGCAATGAGCAGCGTGTTTGATCGCATGGCTCCCTCACATCTTCTTCATGTCCATGTGACCGGAATGGTCGCCATGGCCGGAGTGATCGCCGCCACCCGGCGCCTGCGCACCGACGGCCTGGACGTCCAGCGAGACCGAGACCTTGCCGGCCTTCTCGAATTCGAGCGTGACCGGCACTTTGTCGCCCTGCTTCAGCGGGTTCTTCAGGTCGAACATCATCAGATGATAGCTCCCGGGTGCGAGCTTCACGGTCTTGCCCGGCTCGATGGTCAGTCCCTTGTCGAGGGCACGCATCTTCATCACGCCATTGTCCATCGACATTTCGTGGACTTCGATCTTGCCGGCGACGTCGCCGGAGCCCGACATCAGCCGGTCGGGTGTCGCCCCCTTGTTCTCGATCGTCAGATAGCCGCCGCCGATCTTGGCGCCGTTCGGCGTGGCGCGCGTCCACGCCTGCGTGATCACGAGGTCGCCGGCCTTGACGTCCTCGGCGCGTGCGGAGGTGGACATGACTGCAGCCAGCGCTGCGAGAGCAAGGATACGGGAGAGCGTCTTCATGGCGGCGGATTCCTTATCAGGTTGAAGTGGTCGTGCTATCGGATTGCTGCGGCCTGGGCGTCAGACCATTTGTTCAGATCGGCGATTTCGGCCGATCCTTCGATCGTTGTGATCGTTCCGTCACGAGCAATCAGCATGGTTCGCGGGATATCACCTTGCCACGCCGGATCGATCTCAAATCTCAATCGCTCGGCAAAGCCGTCGCCAAAAATCCAGTTCTCGGCGGAAGCGAGCCCGGCGTGATCCAGCATCGATCGCGTCGCCTCGGGAAGGTTCGGAACCAAATCCGCGCTGATCGTAACGACGTCGATATCGGGATGATCCTTCATGAACTGGCCAAGCTGCGGTAGTTCGAACTTGCATGGTCCACAGGTCACGCCCCAAAAGTGCACCAGGGTCGGATGACCGGTGTGCGCATGTAGCAGCTTCTGCCAGCTGCCGCGTTCGAGCGGCTTCGGCGCGCCCTCGCCTGCCGCCAGTGCGGACGGCAGCGTTGCGAGCAGGACAAGAGCAGCGAGCAAATGACGTTTCATGGTTCGCCCTCGATCGCTTGAAAATGGTAGCCGTCGGCCTTCGTCATCCACGACAGGTAGGTCTGCCGGCTGTCCGAGACCAGCAGCGGATGGTCGGAGCTGTCGGCGGTGTCGGCAATGACAGCGGGTTTCGACCAGCTCGCTCCGTCGTCGCGCGAGGTCATCAGGTTGATCGATGTCTTTTCGCCGTCGAACTCCTTCCACGCCATCACCAACCCCTGCGGGCCTGCGATGACCTGCGGCCGTGATGGGCTCCTGTTCGGCTGACCAATCGGAAGCGGATCGGAGAAGGTTTTGCCGCCGTCGCGTGACCGCGCGTAGAACAACCCCTTGCGCACCTTGCCGTTGGTGTACCACGTCACGTGATAGGTTCCCTCGCGCGAAATGGTCAGGCTCGGACCATGATGCGGACATGCGGCGATCTGCCAGTCGTCGCGGCTCACCCGATGCACCTCGCCGGGCGTGGCTAGATCGGTGAACGTCACGATCGCATGGTCGCGTACACCGCCTTCGAAGATGTTTCGAAACACCACGACAGGATGGCCCGAACCATCGAATGCCAGGGCGAGACGGCAGCACTCGCAGGTATTGTCGGCCACAAGCTGCGCGTCGGAGTAGGACGCGCCACCGTCCTTCGATGAAGCAAAGAACAATCCGGCACCGTCATACTTCTCGCCGCGCTGCTGCGCCGGCACGCGATTGCGCTTGTCGAGCCAGACCGCGAACACGGCACCGCCTGGATCGAAGCCGATCGCCTCGAAGCGCTGGCTCTCGTTGTTGGCGGTGATCGGCTTCGGCGGATCAAAGCTGCGCCCGCCATCGGTCGACCGCGTGGTCAGCACCTGGCCGTTGAAGGCCTGATCGCGAAAGATCGAGAATGCCAGCGCGATGTCTCCCTTGGCGTCGATCGCAAGCTTCGGGCGCGCATCCGGGCCCCAATCAAGGTTGAGCCAGTCCCGGGTCACCTGCACGGCCGCGGAAAAGCTCTTGCCCCGATCCTTCGACCTCGCGACGGAGATTTGACCTCCGGCCATCCATGTCAGCCACAGTGTCCCGTCCGGCGCGAAGGCCGGAGTGACCTTGCTCGCGCAACGCAAGACGGTGTCCTCGCACGCCGCTTCCGAGGCATGCTGGTGGCTCATCTGCGCGCAGGCGAAATCGGGCAAAGCCCCGAGCAGGATCGTCGCCAGCACGATCCGAGCCGCAGTCTTGCGAAACGTCATCGATGCGCTCCTCATTTGAACGCGATCTTCATGCCCGCGACAAACGCCCGCGGCGATCCGGCATAGATCGAGCCCGTGGTGTTCGCCAGTATGCTCGCAGGATTTTGAACGCCCGCTGCCGTCACCGAGTTCGCGATATTGTTCGCCGAGGCAATGTAGGTTCGATCGAACACGTTCCGCACCTCGAGATACAGATTCAGCGACTTGAAATAGTCGGAGATCAGATCCGTCGTGTAGTGAACGTTGAGATTGACCAGCTCGTAACCCGGCGCCCGCAGCAGATTGGCGTTGTCCATGTAGAAGCCATCCTTCCACTGGACTTCGACGAAGCCGCCAAGCCCCTGTAGCGGACCTGACGGCTGGTCATAGCCAAGCCGTGTCGTCAGCTCATTCGGCGAGACGCCGGGAATCTTGTTCCCGACCCGATTGAATGTGAAGCCGCTGATGCTTTCCGTGTAGTCGGTATATACTTCGTCCAGGTAGGTGTAGGCCGCCGTGAGCCGCCACCCCTGATAAAATCCCCATTGAGCGGCGAGCTCAACGCCGCGATGATCCGAGCGCGGTGCGTTAAAGGTGTATGTAAATCCCGCCACAGGCGTCGCCTGAGTAAACAAGTTCATTGTTGAAGAATTCGTAGAAGGCGGTGGCGCTAACCTTCACGCTCTTGTTGGGCGACCAATCCGCGCCGAGGTCGTAGCCGAGGTTGGTCTGGGTTTTGAGCGACGTGTTGTTGCCCGATAACCCACTCGGCAGAACGAACAGATTGCTGACCTGCGGCGTACCGTAGCCGGTCGCTACGCGAGCACGTAGCTGCCATTCGTTGTCCGGCTTGTAGACGAGCGCGAACTCCGGCGCGTTGTTGGTGAACACAGGCGCCGCTTGCGTCACGGTCGCTCCCACGATTGCGGGATTGTTGATGACCGGATAGGACAGCGCAGTGTTGACACCGTTTAGCGTGGTTGTTTCCCAGCTGACCCCAGCGATCGCCGTCACCGACGGAATCAGCTTGATTTCTTCCCGCGCCCGGACGCCATAATTGGTTGTGGATTGATACAGACTGCTCTGTGGCAGTCCGAGTGTCGCATTCCCCCCGGGCGCAACGTTCCAGGTCGTACCGGTCGTCGTGAGGGTGTTGTACCAACCCCCGACCATCGTGGTCGAATCCATTCCGAACAATTCGCCGCGCTTGGTCAAATCGCTCATGAAGTTGTACGAAGGATAGTCACCCAGCGCGCTAGTCGATCCCGTCGGCTGATTGATGTTCCTGTCGTCGAAGACGAATTGGTTGCGCCACGTAGTCGTGTTGTCGAAATCGTGTTCCCAGCGGCCCCCAACGATCGTCCGGCGGTCGTCTCGGCCGAGACCAGCTTGAACCGCAGTCTCGGTGGATTTGGTTCCGTTGAAGCCGTTGTTGAACAGAGAGACGGTTCCGCATCCCGCCGCGGCCGTAGCGCCGGTGGTGCAGCCCTGCTGGAACGGGTTCTGGTTGAACTGATTGAGCGACGAGCGGATCGGCAGGCGCGCCGTCAAATCGTTGTTGATCAGCTTGAACGTGAAACGGTCGTCCGGCGTCACCTGCAGGGTGCCGAGGAAATTGACCGTCTGGGTGTTGAACCAGCTGTTGCCGAGATATCCGTCGCCGCGCGCGTCGCTGGCGAACAGCGAGCCTTCGAAATTGGCGACCTTCTTGCCCGCGGCCAGATAGTTGTTGAGATAGCCGAAGCTGCCTCCGTCGACGCCGTATTCGACGCCGTCGATCGTGCCGCCCGGCCGGGTCCGGAAATTCAGCGCGCCGCCGGTCGCATAGTTGCCGTAGAGCGCCGATGACGGGCCGCGGACCACGTCGATCGCGCCATAGGCGTGGGGATCGATCAGGTCGCTGCGGGACAGGCCGTCCGGCTGGGTGACCGGAAAACCGTCTTCGAAGATCACGAGATTCCGGATGCCGAAGCCATTGCGGGCGTTCGACCCGCGGATCGAGATGCCGAAATCGCGCGGGCCGTTGCCCTGCTTGACCGAGATACCCGGACTGTCCCGCAACACGTCCGCCACCGAGAAGGACGGCCGATTGTCGAACTGGCTGCGGTCGACGGTGGTTTGCGTCTGACCGGCGGGCCCCTGATTCAGGCTGTCCCGCGCCGCGCTGGGGGTAACGCGCTGCGCGCGCCCAGCCGCTGCCACGGCCAGGGGCGCCAGCGGCCTTGCGGGCCGCCGGGCGGCAACCGCGCGCGTCTTCGGCTTGGATCTTGCCGGTTTCGCTCGCGCGGCCTGCGGCGCATCGACCGTGACGGACGGCAGCGTCGTCTGCGCCTCTGCCCAGTTTATAAGCATGGAAAGCCCGACGCCCAGCGTGAGCGCACTGGCTCCGGCCCGCGGATGAAATCGAAACATGGATGAATCCTGACACCGGCTCTACGGCCGGCTTGCTCTAAGGCACTCGCCGACGCGCGACGCGCATCGGCAGCGAGAACGTCGTCAGGAAAAAACCGGCGGCGCGCGGGCTTGCGCGGAGTGGCGCGCCGGCGAACGATCGAATTCGCCCGCGAAATCAAGCCAGGCGATGCGGGTTGAAGGCCGCTCGACGGCGTGAGCCGTAATCTCCGGATGATCAACGGGTGCACCGGTCTGCAGCACGCTGCATGCGGAGCAACAGCCGTCATGGGCATCATGACCGGTCTGGTCACCCTGCCCGCCCCCGGAGCCGGCATTGCCATGGCAGATGGTGGCGGCCGCGAGCGGGTCAGACGCGGCAAGGCTCGTCGCCCAGCAGGCCCCGATCGGTGCGAAAATCTGCACCAGCAGGGCAACCAGGACTATGGGCAGAAAAATCTTCAGCCGCCGGCGCATCGCAAAACCCATCCGGGACGGAACTAACCACCACAGCCGTCGGAAGTCGAGATCATCGACATCCCTCGTTTCTTCCGGCTGACGGAAATTGCCGGGCGTGACACTTGCGTCGCGGCCGCTCCACAGGCCTTTGTATCCCCTTACCCCGTCACGTGTTTTCGGCTCACTTTCGCAACCGCCGGTGGCACCATCCCAATCATTTCGCAAATTGCTCGAAATTTGAACAATCGTTGCCGAAAATGATGACAAGGCTGGAAAGATAGTCTACCAATTCGGGCTCAGGCCAGCCGCGAGGTGTGTCCTGGTGGTCCAAGTCTCGGGAGGAGCCCGACGCGCACAAGCAGCGTCACCCCATCAATCAAGATCAAACCGAATTTTTGGGGCAAATAGGGTCGACACAATTTTTGGAGCAGGGCTTGGAGCCCTGCTCTTTTTTTATGTGATGATCGCAAAGCGCTATGACTCCATCATCGAATCCAATCGAACGCAGTTTTGAACTCGGAGCAGCGGCTTGCGATGATCTGACGCCGTTGGTGTACCAGCGCTTGTTTCGCGAACATCCCGAGGCGCAGGCGATGTTTCGCACCGAAGGCAGCGAGCCGGTGAAAGGCTCGATGCTGGCGTTGACGATCGAAGCCATCCTCGATTTCGCGGGCGAGCGCCGCGGACATTTTCGCCTGATCGAATCCGAGGTGTTCTCGCATGATGCCTACGGGACGCCGCGCGAATTGTTCGTCGCATTCTTTGCCGTGATCGCGGACCCGCTTGCGCGACATTCTCGGTGAGCAATGGTCTGACGAGATCGATGCTGCGTGGCACAAGCTGCTTCGCGACATCGAGGCCATCGTGCTGCAACAGAAACATCTCATGGACGCGAAGGCGTAGCGTCACCGTTCCGATTGTGACACACTCCCTTTATCCGCGGCGCGTGCAACTGACGCCGACGGGCAGAAAAACGAAGAGGGAGCAAACAATGCCAGGGACCGACAAGGGGATGGACAAGGCGTCGACGACTCGGCGCGACCTTTTGCAATTGGCGGCGGCAGGTGGAGCTGCGGCCGGCCTGTTCGGTGGAATGGGCGTGACGTCCGCGCTCGCAGCCGAAACGGGACGTTCGGAAAAGCCGCTGAAGGCCGCGTTCTCCAACGCCGGACTGCAGGCGACGTGGTGCGCGCAGGGCAAGCAGGCCGCCGAATTCTGGGGCAAGCTGTTCAACGTCGAGGTGACCTGGTTCGACGGCCAGCTCGATGCCGTCAAGCAGCGTGCCGCGATCGACAACATGGCCTCGCAGAAATGGGACTTCGTCGCGATCCAGGCGTTCGGCATCGGCACGCTGACCCAGCCGGTGCAGAAGATGATCGACGCCGGCACCCCCGTGATCGACATGGACACGCTGATCGCGCCACTCGACCAGATCAACGTCCATTCGTTCCTCGCCCCCGATAACGAGTTCATGGGCGCCTCGGTGACGCAGGCGCTGTGCAACGCGATCGGCGGCAAGGGCAAGGTCATCATGACCCAGGGCGCGCTCGGCCACACCGGCGCGCAGGGCCGCGCCAAGGGCTTCAACTCCGTCGTCAAGCAGTTCCCGAACATCGAGGTGCTGGATACCCAGCCCGCCGACTGGGACGTCTCCAAGACCGCCCGGCTTTGGGAAACCTATCTGACGAAGTATCCGCAGATCGACGCGGCGTTCTTCCACAATGACGACATGGCGCTTGCCGCCGCCAACATCATGAAGGCGCACAACCGCACCAACATCCTGATCGGCGGCGTCGACGCCATGCCGCCGGCGATCCAGGCGGTCAGCGAAGGCCGCATGTTCGCAACCGTCCGCAATCCGTCCTGCCGCATTCATGGCGGCGCGATCGTCGCGGGCGTCGCGGCCGTGGTCGGCGGCGAGAAGAGCGGCCAGGGCATTCCGAAGCACGTCGTGACCGATGGTCCCGTCGTGACCAAGGCCAACGCCGCCGGCATGCAATGGATGGAGGATCACTTCCTGATCTGAGCGGTCTCCATGTCGCAGGGACGCTCCCCGATCCTCGAGTTGAACCAGATCACGAAGGCCTTCGGCGGTGTCGAAGCCCTTCGTGGGGTCGACTTCGCGCTGTACACCGGCGAGATTCATGGTCTCGTCGGCGAGAACGGCGCCGGAAAAAGCACGCTGATGAAGATCATCGCCGGCGTGCACCCGGAGTTCTCCGGCCGCTTCGTGCTCGACGGCAAGGAAACCCGCTTCCGCTCCACCCGCGACGCCCACGCCGCTGGTATCGGCATGGTGCATCAGGAGCTCAGCGTCGCGCCAGATCTCACCGTCGCCGAGAACGTCTTCCTCGGCAACCAGCCGACCAACCGCCTCGGCGTCGTGCAATGGCGGCGGATGGCGCGCGAGGCCGGCGAGCAGCTCTCGCGGTTTGGCATCGACGTCGATCCGATGACGCGGCTCGGCGACCTGCCGATCGGCCTGCAGCAGCTGATCGAGATCGCCCGCGTGCTGTTCTCCGGCGCGCGCATCATCATCCTCGACGAGCCGACCTCCGCCCTCTCCCCGCCCGAGGTCGAACGTCTGTTCACGACGCTGCACAGGCTCCGGGACGAAGGCACCAGCATCGTCTTCATCTCGCATTTCATCGAGGACATCCTGCGGGTCTCCGACGTCGTGACCGTGTTCCGCAACGGGCGGAAGATCGCCGAGACCGCATCCGCGGACACCACCAAGGGCGCGCTGATCGAAGCCATGATCGGCCGTGGCGGCGAGGCGCTGGAGCACAGCTACACCGACGACCTCATGCTCCCCCGATCGAGCGCCGGCCCGGTGGTGCTGAAGGTCGATCAGCTTTCGCTCCGCCGCAGCCTGCAGGAGGTCTCGTTCGAGGCCCGGGCCGGCGAAGTGCTCGGCATCTACGGCTTCATGGGCTGCGGCCAACTGGAGCTGTCGCGCATCCTGTTCGGCAAGCTCAGGCCGGACAGCGGAACGCTTGTCGTCGATGGCGCCGCGAAAACCTTCCGCAGCACCGCCGCGGCGCGGCGGGCCGGCGTCGCGCTGGTGCCGGAGAGCCGCCGCGCCATGCTGTTCCACCAGGAGCCGGTCTACAAGAACATCTCGATCAGCATCCTCGAGCGGATCGCGGCGCTGCTGCTCAAGCCGGTGCGCGAGCGCGCGATCGCCCAGCGCCAGGTCGAGCAGTTGCAGATCAGGCCGCCGGTGGTCGGCCTCGATCTCGGCATGCTCTCCGGCGGCAACCAGCAGAAGGTGGCGCTGGCGAAATGGCTGACCTACCCGCCGCGCCTTCTGGTGCTGTGCGAGCCGACCCGCGGCATGGATGTCGGCGCCAAGAACGACGTGATCAACATCGTGCGCGACCTCCGCGCCAAGGGCCTTGCGATCATCGTGCTGTCGACCGAGCCGGAGACGGTGCTGTCGCTGGCCGACCGGATCCTGGTGCTGAAGCGCGGCGCGGTGGTACGCGAATTCGCCGGCGAAGCGGTCAGCAAGGATCGGCTGCTGGAAGCCGCTTAGAGCATGATCCGGAAAAGTGCGAAGCGGTTTTCCGACAAGGTCATGCTCAAGAAAATAGACGGGGCGCGATGACCAACTCAGCGCGCCCAATGGAGAAGTGTTATGGCGAGCAGTGACAGCGCGACGAGCCCGGCCGATCACAAGCGGCCGCGCGGGCTGGCGCCGTTCCTGCGCTCGCAGATGCGCAACATCGCGCCGTTCTTGACGCTGATCTTTCTCAGCGGCTTCTTCGCGATCGCCACAGCCCGTCGTTTGCGACCATCGACAATCTCGGCAATATCCTGACGCAGGTGTCGGTCACCGGCATCATCGCTGTCGGCCTCACCTTCGTGATCCTGTGCGCCGAGATCGACCTGTCGATCGCCAGCATCGCCAACGTCACCGGCATTGCGGTGGCCTACTTCACGCTGCAGGAGTCCTACGTCAACATCGCCAATGTCCCGATGCCGGGCTTTGTCGCGATCCTGCTGGCGCTGGCGCTGTGCGCGGTGCTTGGCCTCGTCAACGCGCTGGGCCTGACCATGATCGGCATCCCCTCCTTCATCATGACGCTGGCCATGATGCAGATCGCGGCCGGCGTCTCGGCGCTGCTGGTGCGCGGCCAGATCGCCTACAAGGTGCCGCCGCTGATCACGACGCTCGGCTCGGGCTCGATCGGCCGCATCCCCTGGATCGTGATCGTCGCCGCCGTGATGCTGCTCGGCGGCCATCTGGTGCTGACCTACACGCGGTTCGGCCGCTACGTCTACATGGTCGGCGGCAACCGCGAGGCCGCGGAATTCGCCGGCCTCAACGTCAAGCTCATCCTCGGCAGCGTGATGGTGATCTCGGCGGTGTGCTCCGGAATCGGCGGCATGCTCGGGGTCGCGCATTTCGGCAGCGCGCAACAGAACGAGTTCGACACGTACCTGCTCGACTCCATCGCGGCGGTCGTGGTCGGCGGCACCAGCCTGTTCGGCGGCCGCGGCGGCATCGGCAACACCATCGTCGGCCTGTTCGTGCTCGGCGTGCTCAACAACGGCCTCGACCACGTCAACATCGACAGCTTCCTGAAGATATTGATCCGCGGTCTGATCCTGCTCGCAGCGCTGATCATCAACGTCTACGCGCAGCGGCTGCGGGAGCAGGCGGCGGAGTGATGATTGAGCCGAGCAAATAGCTCCCTCCTCTCGTCGTCCCGGCGAAGGCCGGGACCCATACCCGCAGGGTTGTGTTGTTGGAAACAAGCCGTGGCCCCAGCGTCACGCAACAATTCGCATTTGTGGTAATGGATCCCGGCCTTCGCCGGGACGACAGCGAATATGTGGCGCGCTGGTAAATCACACATCCGCGTTCTCGCGACATGATCTGCCCGAGCTTTGCTCTTCGTTCCGCCCTCTCCTCGAACAGAGGGCGCAGGGAAAGCCGGGTGCCGATCGCACCCGTGGGCCCCGAGCAATGGGTAGAAAAGCTCGGGGGTAGGACCACAGGTGTAACCGGAGCAATCCGGCTTTCCCTGCGCGATGGGTTACGGCTCATACGTGCTCTCCCCGGCGAGACTGGGCCTTTTTGTCACCGTCTTCGCAGCGCGCATCGCGCAATTCGAAAAGACACCGGCCGCTCGGGCGTCAGGACCACACGACTTCGCCGCTCACATCATGCGCACTCGTCAGTTGCGCAATCCGCGTCCACCGCATCTCACACCGCGTTCGTGACGACCGCGAAGCGCCCCTCGATCGGGTGAGACGCACAAACCATACGCCGAGTTGCGCTTCGGATAAAACGAAATATCTTTGCGCGAAGGGCTTGCGCCGTCGGGCAAATCAGTGGCATGGGCGCGGCGATCGCAAATCGCGCCGACACCGTGTGCACGATCATTCATCCGTTCCATCGCGAATTCGCAGTGCTAGATCAGCGAATGCAAAGCCCTGACCGCAGCCTCACGGCTTTCCACCGGAACAAAGAAACTTACCGAATGCGACGACAGGACATACTTGTCGGCGATGACCCCGTGATGTTGCAGAGTCTGAACCGCCTTGTATGGCAGGTTTGGAGAAATGCCGCCGAAGCAAGTGAGGCTCACCGAACTCAGAGTCTCGCGCTGCTTGCGGAGGTCTTTGCTCCCGTCCAGTGTGCGCAGCAACGCGTCGAGTGTCTCCGGATCGCAAGTCATCATGATGCGGGTTTTGTCGGTGAAAGCCGAGGCGAGGAGTTGCGGCCAAGGCAAGCCATTTTGCTGGAGATGCTGCGCGAACTTCTCAAAGCCTTGATTGAGGTTCGCCGAATCGATCTCCACGTGCTCAATGCGAGCCATTGAGTTGACGGCCAGGACTTTTCCGTTCTCCATATCCGCGACCTCCTTCATCACCTGCGTGCTGTGTCGAGCACCGCCCCACTTTCTCAAGACCAGAGGTACGTTTTGGCTGTGGGCCAGCTCCACGCTGCGGAAATGCAGGACTTTTGCGCCCCAGAAACACATTTCGGATAGGGATGCGAAATCCAGCTGGCGCAAGGGTTTTGCATCCGCGACGATGCGAGGATCAGCCGAGCACACTCCGTCGACTTCCTTGATAATCTCGCAGCACTCCGCCTTGAGCGCCGCAGCCATGGCGACCGCAGTGGTATCGCTGCCACCCCGGCCAAGCGTCGTGATTTCCTTGGTCAGCGGATCCACGCCCTGGAAGCCCGCCAAGACCACGATGCGTCCGCGATCGAGCTCTTCGCGCACCCGAATGGGCCGCACATCCAAGATGCGTGCGGATGAATGGGATCCGTCGGTCATCACACCGGCCTGACTGCCGGTAAAGCTGATCGCCGACACGCCGAGATCAGACAGCGCCATGCTCATCAAGGACATGCTGATGCGCTCGCCGGTGGTCAATAACATATCGAGTTCGCGGCGATTGGGATACGGGCTGATCTGATAGGCCATCCTGACGAGTTCGTCGGTGGTCTTGCCCATCGCTGAAACGATCGCCACGACACGATGGCCACGGCCATGCAAGTCGGCGACGCTGCTCGCGACTGCGCGGATTTTTGCCGGCGTTTCGAGACAGGCGCCGCCGTATTTTTGCACAATGATGGGATTGCTAGGCATTCTTGCCTGCGTCGTGTTGAAAGGCGCAGCCGAACCCGATCAGATCGTTCTCCCCTTCGACGCTTTTGCGGTTTTTGATCGTTTCGCCGCGACCTGCAGAGCGCCCCGGTTGCGCTTCTTGACATCCGCTTCGGCGTGTTGAGCTTTCGTCCCGCCGCGGTGAGCGGCGTATTCCTTGCCGTCTATCGGCGCGACATGCGGTGGATCTCGATCGAGATATGGTCGTCCGATTCCAAAATCCGATCCGCGCGCATCGATCCATTTCCAAAGGGCCTCAGTGGAAACCCAACGCTCCGCGCGCGTCGCGCCTTTGACGCTCACGATATCAGCGGCAAGCCCGTGGCCGTAGCCACCGCGGAAGCTCCCTCCATGGTATGACTTGTCGGACGCCGCCTTCAAGCCGCTCGCGATCGATTGACGGTAGTCATCGCGGAACGCACTGGTTATCCCGGGCGACAACCCGGCCTGCTCCGCCGCGTAGAGCGCATGAAAGAGCTTGAGCTTGAAGCCCCGATCCACCCCTCCAATCACGTAGTCGATCATCGGCATGCCCATTCTTTCCGCCGCCTTCGGATCTTTCCACGTGAAATCGTTATCGACGCGCCTGCTGAATGTCCTGGTGACGGTCACCGTCTTGCGCTTCCTTTTGACCGTTACTTTCCGCTGCTCTTGTATGCTGATGGTGTCTTCCTTGGGCGTCCGCTCGTAGAGCGCCCACAGGTACCGGTCGATGCAGACATTAACGACGAGGCACTCTTCGAAAATATCCAGGGGTCTCGCGGCCTCCTTGGTGTCGCTCGACACTGGAGGCGTCCTCGCTGTCGCCGTCTGCTCCGGCGATGTTTCAACCGACAGCATCTGCGACGAATCCGGCAACGCAGCCACGACGATTGATTTCGGTCCGCTCAAGGTCGCTATCGCATCAGGGGCCGGCGGCTCCGGCATCGATTCAACCGCCATCGCCGCATCGGCGTTGGCGACAGCGCTGCCCATGACGCCTGCCTGCGGCGCGGCCGTCGCGTCGGAGGCCGGCCACGTCACGGGTTCGGCAGCCATCGCCACGTCAGCGTTCACGTTGGCGACTGCAGTTGCCTGTCGCGCATCAGCCAGTTCGGCATTGGCGGCGAGAGATGGTGCTAGTCCCTCGATGGGCACTGCTCCGGTGTTCCCGATGCCGGCAGAGCCGGCAAGCCAGGCAAAGAGCCAACTTGCGAGAACGACCGTCCCGCACAACTCCGGCGTCACCGTCGCAATTCGCCGCGGGTTCATCATCCCGAAGCCTCCAAAGGCTCGATCCGAGCCCTGTTGCACAGCCAAGCACGCGACGGGGTCGATCATTTGGATCAAAATGGAAACGCGCAATGGGCGGAAGCCGTTGACCCTACGCTTTTCCAAAGGGTGTTGCTCGAGCGCAACGCCGATCGCCCGCAGCGTGCCGCTGCCTTCGGTGATTTTCGCCAGCGACAGAGCTCTGATGTTCGCTCCAGGTCAGGAGTCGAAGTTGTGCCCCTCATCGCTCGCGTCGACTCGCTCATGGTTAATTCCGTACTCAAGCGCCGTGGCAATGGCCTAAATATTCGCTAACCTCTGGGGGGCAGCGGAGGGCTACTCCTTTGTCAGCGTCGAGGGCACACCGTGAGAGGATCGGCTGGAAGATGGCGGTCGCGGCCGGGCTTGCTCTAAGTCAGGCCGCGGTAGCAGCACCGCCCGATAGCCCGAATGCCACGCTTGCCCCATGGTTTGAGAGCCTCAGGCAACCAGGCACCGGTGCGTCGTGCTGCTCGATTGCGGATTGTAGAACGGTAGAGTTCCGACAGGACCGAGACGGCTACGAGGTATTGATCGATGGTCGCTGGAAAATGTCGAAGCCATTCTGGCTGCGGGTCCCGCCGAACCGGATCATCGACAGAACCGACAATCCGACGAACCGCGCTGTGGTCTGTTTCACGCCTGAGGCCGGCATTCTCTGTTTCGTACGTCCGGCCGAAAGCTAGCTCATGCCGCGGCGGCTGGATCGTCGTTCCTGAGCTGTAGGCACTCGAGGGATGACAAGATACCAGCGACTACCGCGACCGTCAGGGACAGCACCTCATCGTCCGCAGACGGCCTGCCAAACAATCCTTGCCAATCCTTGCCGTACGCGACGATCGATGCTCACCAGATCACCTGGCGAAATCCGGCTGCCAGTGGCGCAGCTCGCGCGCGGCGTAGGTGACTGTGCCGATCGTCGTATAGGACGCTGCTTCCAGCATCATGTTGCGCGCGAGCTTGAGGCTGCGCGCCTCGCAGATCGCGCGCTGCTTCTCGTCCGCGATCCATTCGAAATCGATGTTGTGCGCAAGGCCAAGAATGCGCCGGATGGTCTTGGCCGCGGCAAAGCCGACCGTGTCCTGAAACAGCCGCGCCATGTAGCTCTGTCGTTCCGCCTCCAGCCGCGCGGCGCCGGCCTCGCCTGCGAACAGCGACAGCGGATAGCCGTCGCCCTTGGCCTCGTTGCGCCACAGCACGAGAAACTTGCGAGAGAACTCGGTCCAGACGCCTTCGATGGTTTCCAAGAGCCACGCCTCGAACGACGCGCGCTTGCCCGCCGTGCGCTCATGGCCGGCGGAGGCCAGATAGGCCATCAGGAGATTGCCGATCACGGCGCCGATGTCGAAGCCCATTGGGCCATAGAAGGCGAATTCGGGATCGATCACCTTGGTCTCGCTGTCGGTCACCATGATCGAACCGGTGTGCAGATCGCCGTGCAGCAGCGCCTCCGGGCTCGCCATGAACTTCAGCTTGAGCCTGGAGATCGCGACGTGCAGGTCGAGATCCTCGCGGAACGCCGCCGCCGTCGCGTCGAGATACGGTGCGGTCCAGCGGTTCTGCTCAGCGATGCGATAGGGATCGGTGAAGATCAAATCCTCGGTGATCTTGCAGAGCGCGTGGTTGCCGGCGAAATCGGCGATCCCCTGCTTCTTTTCCGCGGCCGACAGCGCCAGATCGGACGTGAAGAACAGCGTCTGCGCCAGGAAGGTCGAGATATCCTCGACAAAGCGCGGATAGCGCGTGGCGCCGATCAGCCCTTTGCGCATGATGATGTGCGGCTCGAGCAGCTCCATCGCGGTGAGCGCGAGCGGCGCGTCGTGGTGCAGCACCGCCGGCACGAGCCTCGGCGCCAGTCGCGCCTGATGCACCAGCGCCAGATGTTCATAATGTGCCCGCGACAGCGGCAGCGGCCAGCTCTCGCCGACCAGCCGCACATAAGGCAGTGCCTGCTTGACCGCGATGCCGCCGCTGTTGCCCATGACGATGAAGACGAGGTTGAGATTGCCGTCGCCGACCTCGCTGATCGACCAGTCGGTCGGCGCTCCACCGAGTTGGGTAACGATGGCGGGAAGGCTCGCGAGATAGTCGCGCAGATCGGCTTCGCGCAGGATTCGATAGGCGCTCTGCCCGGAGCCTGGCTGGGCCTGCAGGTTCATCGTGGTCGCCTCCCCAATACTTGAGCCCGAGCCATTGGCCGCTCGTTGTGCTATTCCGGGCAGGCTGCCGCAAGGGCTGACGGTCCGGTTCGACGCCCACAATCGCAGGCGACGGGACGCGCCGCAATGCTCCAGACGAAGTCCCTAAAGCCAGGGATCGATCAGACCCCATCCGGCCGGCGTTGTTTCAGAACGTACGATGTATTTCCGAGTCGAGGACGCAATGCTCGTCGCCGTATTCTCGGTATTCGCGGCCAGCCGCAAGGACCCGCTCGTCGATATGGTCGAGCAAGTCCACGCAGGCTTCCTTGCCGCCGGGTTTGGCGAGCCGACGGTACGTCTCAGGCTGTCCGATCCCCCGCTCACCGCCGAGATCGCCGCCGTGCAAGCGATCGCGGGGACGAAGCGCATTTCCAGTATCGCCAGGGTGGTCAAGCGCTGGCCGGAATTGGAGCGCTTCGTGCGGACGACCGGCTCGGTTGGCCCTGGCAAGGCGGAAGCGCGGGTGCTGTCGAACGTGACCGAAACTGGCGCCGTCGAGGCGATCGACTTCGCGATCCTCAAGGAGATCGCACAGGGCGTCCCGAAGTCATTTCCATGCCACGCCATCGACCTGCATTTCTCGGTGCCCGGCTTTTCCGACGGTCCGCAATTGCCCGCTCAGCCTGACCTTCAGACGCTCCGGGGCCTGATGCGCGCCGGCGTCGACATCGGCGCAGGGCACCCGACCTCGCCCGGCATCAGCGTGCACGACAAGTGGTGGGTGAATGGGCGGCAGCGGTCGCTCGCCGCGCTGCGCATTGTCGAAGCCGATCCGCAGGCGAAGAAATTGCCGGCTCCCCCGGCCGATCTCGCAACCTTGCTCTCAGCCTGCGGCAAGGTGCGAAAGACGATCCAGGTGCCGATGGTCGCGACACCCGCCGCCACGGCGGCTGCCGTGTCCCCCGGCGGCTTGACTCCGGACATGGACGACGCCATCCGCACGGTCGTGCGTGGGTATCGGGCGAAGATGACCGAGCTGCTCGATACACTTCCGCACGATCTGCCACATCAGGTCGAGAACGTGGCTGCGACACCCCCCGGCGGGAGCCCGAGCGCCGGCCCCAAGAAGCCTGATCTCGTTCGGGCCTTCACGCCACTCGGCTACGATTGCCGCGGCGAGAGCGGATCATTCAGGCTACAGCGGCGCACTCCGGGCAATCTCACTGTCAGGCTTCAGGTCGATGTTGGCAGCTGGAACAGTTCGGTCGCGGCCTTCATGCAGGTGATCGGCATGGTGAACGGGCATGGCTTCAAGGCCACGCTGCCGCTCCATGCCTCGCGCCGCGCGGTTCGTGGTGAAGTGAGAGGGGTCGAGTTGCCGAGCCAGTTTCCGATCGGCAGCACCGAGCGGTGGACGCAAATCGTCGACAATCTGGCAACGCTAGTTGCAGCGCTTGATCGCAGCTTCGTGCCCGAGGTCGAGGCAATTTCGGGCCCTTCACCCGAATGGTTTCGGCCGGAGCAAACCTAACCGTGCCGTTCACGAACTCGGCGCTCTAGAACGGCATCCCCATTAGCTTCGACAGCCGCTCAATCGAGAGATAGCCGGAATAATAGGCCCACATCGCAATCACGAAGATCACGGCCGAGATCAGCGTGGTCCACAGCAGCTTGCGGCCCATCCGCGCCAGGATCGGCGCGCCGGGATCGGTGCCGGGGCGCGCCGACGCCGTCCTCATGCTGGCTGCGAATGCCGAACGGCAGCGTCAGGAACAGCACGAGCCACCAAAGGACGAAGTAGATCGCAAGCCCGGTGGAGATCTGGTACACCATGTGGGCTCAGGCCTGTTCGATCTCGACCAAGGCGCCGGAAAAGTCCTTGGGGTGGAAGAACAGCACCGGCTTGCCGTGTGCGCCGATCTTCGGCTGGCCGTCGCCCAGCACCCGCGCGCCCTCGGCGATCATGCGGTCGCGGGCGGCGATGATGTCGGGCACGTCGTAGCAGACATGGTGGATACCGCCATCGGCGTTGCGCTCGACGAACTTCGCGATCGGCGAGGCCTCGCCGAGCGGCTCGATGAACTCGATCTTGGTGTTGGGGAGCGTCACGAACACGGTGATGACGCCATGCTCCGGCAGCGGCACCGCATCGGAAATCTCGGCATTGAAGGCCGTGCCGTAGATCTTGGCGGCCTGCCTGGCGTCCTTGACCGCGATGGCGACGTGATTGAGGCGGCCCAGCATATCTCTCTCCCTTTGTCGTTGCGCACGCCTTAAAGGCGTGTGTCAGACCGTCAGAACGTGCACGACGCAGATCGGCTTCTTGCCCCACTGCTCGTTCAGCGCGGCCCGCACCGCACGGCGCACCGATTCCCCGAGTGCGTCCGGATCGCGGCGCCGCGGCCGGGGCAGGCCCTCGATCGTCGATACCACGACATCGAACACGATGTCGTCGAACAATTCGCCCGCGGCATTTTTCTCCGGCATGCCGACGAGATCAACTTCGGGATCATCGACCATCTCGCCCTGCGCGGTCATGGCGACGGCGACGAAGGCGCAGCCGGCAAAACCCATCCGCCGCCGCTCGACCACGGCGCGCGACTTGGAATCCTCAAGGATGGTTCCGTCCTTGTAGAGCCGCCCCGACGGCACTTCGCCGACGATGCCGGGATCGCCGGGCCCGAGCTTGACGAGGTCGCCGTTGCGGCAGGTCAGCACCTTGGGGACGCCCGCGGCACGCGCCAGCTTGGCGTGCTCGGCGAGATGCAGCGCCTCGCCATGCACCGGGATCAGGAGCTGCGGTCGCACCCAGGAGATCATGTCGCGCAGCTCGTCGCGGCGCGGATGGCCGGAGACGTGCACCAGATGCTCGCGGTCGGTGATGATTTCGACGCCCTGGGTCACCAGCCCGTTGATGATGCCGCCGACCGCCTTCTCGTTGCCGGGAATGGTGCGGGAGGAGAAGATCACGGTGTCCCCCCGGTTCAGGGTCACCTGCGGATGGTCGTCATTAGCGATCCGCGCTAGCGCGGCTCGGGGTTCGCCCTGGCTGCCGGTGCACAGCGCCAGCACCTTGTCGGCCGGGAAATGGCCGTAATAGTCGGCGCTGCGGAACTTGTGCGAGCCGTCGAGATAGCCGCATTCGCGCGCGACCTGCACCACCCGCTCCATGGCGCGGCCGACCACGACGACCTCGCGATCGGCAGCGTTTGCGGCGTCCGCCACCGCCCTCACGCGGGCGACATTGGAGGCGAAAGTCGTGACCGCGACCCGGCCCTTGGCCGCCTTGACCAGCTTCTTGATGGTGGCGGCAACCTCGGTCTCCGAGGGCGAGCGCCCGTCACGCACCGCGTTGGTGGAATCGCCGACCAGCGCCAGCACGCCTTCGTCACCGAGCTCGCGCAACCGCCGCTCGTCGGTCGGCAGGCCGATGATCGGGGTCGGATCGATCTTCCAATCGCCGGTATGCAGCACGGTGCCGACATCGGTCTTGATCGCCAGCGCATGCGATTCCGGAATCGAATGCGCGACCGGGATGAACTCGACATTGAACGGGCCGATATCGACCCGCCCGCCCGACGGGATCACGGTGATCGGGATCTTCGGCGGATTGCGCTCGGCGGCGCATTTGGCCTCGAACAGCGCCGCGCTGAATTGCGTCGCGTAGATCTTGCAGCCGAGCTTCGGCCAGAGATCGATGATCGCGCCGAAATGGTCCTCATGAGCGTGCGTCAGCACGAGGCCCATCAGATTGTTGCGCTCCTTCTCCAGGAAGCGGACATCCGGCATGATCAGGTCGATGCCCGGAAGATGCTCCTCGTCGCCAAAGGAGACGCCGAGATCGACCGCGAGGAACGAGCGCTGGTGGCGGTTGCCGAGCCCATAGATCGACAAATTCATGCCTATCTCGCCGACGCCGCCGAGCGGTGCAAAGGTAAGCTCGTCAGGTCGCGCCATCAGTTCGCCCTCACTGTGGCTGCGGTGCCGAAATAGACCTCGCCGGCCGTTACGGGCAAGCGCTGCCCGGCCGCGGTGCGGACGATCAGGCAGCCGGTGTCGTCGATGGTGTCAAAGGTACCTTCAACGGTCGTCGTGCCGGTCTGGACCGCGACCCTGTCGCCGAGGCCGGCTGCGCGCTCCAGCCACAGCCTGCGGATCTCCGGAAAGCCGCGGCCATCGTCCCAGATGCCGCGAAACTCGACCCAAGCATCCGACAATGCCACAAACAGCTCTTCCGCACCGATCTGGATGCCGAGTGCAGCGAGCGATACCGCAGGCGTCGGCGTGCCCTCGGGCGCCGCAATGACGTTGGTGCCGATGCCGACGACGACTGCAAGCCGGTCGCCGACCGCCTCGGCCTCCAGCAGGATGCCCGAGAGCTTCTTGCCGTTGGCCAGCACGTCGTTCGGCCATTTCAGGGTGAATTTCGGGCTGTCCGGCCCGAGCCGCAGCGCCGCCTCGATGCTGACCTTCCGCAACGCGGCTTCGAGCGACAGCCCCGCGGCAAAGCCGAGCGTCGCGGCAACCGCCGGCTGAACGTCGGTCACCTCGAGAATGCTGCTGGCGAGATTGCCGCGCGGTGCGACCCAGACCCGCTGACGGCGTCCGCGGCCAGCGGTCTGCTCCGGCGTCACGAACCACATCGGCCCGCGTTCGCCATCGCGCGCGCGCAGCATCGCCTCGGCATTGGTCGAGCCGATCTGATCGAAGGCGGCGAGCTTATAGCCCGCCGCAATGGCCCGAGGTCCGAGCGTAAAGGTCATGTCAAGGTTATGCGCATGATCCGGTCCGAAAGCCAGCCTCCGTGTCCGGAATCATACGCGTCAGGGCCGCGTGATGCGGCCCTGAGTTGTTTTTTTGACGCGTTTTCTTCACGCGAACCGGTGTCCACTTCGCTCGAAAACACTTTAGAACAGCGACTTCGCCGCCGCCGTGGCCACGCTCACCAGCGGTCCCGGATAGGCGAAGAAGAAGATATTGAAGATGCCTGCGACCGCCAGCACGGTGCGCAGCTCGACGCGGACCGGGTCGAGCTTGCCGAGCGGCTGGTCGAAATACATCACCTTGACGATCGACAGATAATAGAACGCGCCCACCACGCTGGTCAGCACGCCGATCACCGCGAGCGTGAACAGATTGGCCTTGATCGCGGCGACGAACACGTACCATTTGCCGAAGAAGCCGGCGAGCGGCGGCACGCCGGCCAGCGAGAACAGCAGCATCGCGAAGACGAAGGCGATCAGCGGGTTGGTGCGGGACAGGCCGGCGAAATCACTGATCTGCTCCAGCGCGTGGCCGTTGCGCTTCATGGCAAGGATGATCGAGAAGGTGCCGAGCGTCATCGCGACATAGATCGCGATGTAGATCAAGACGCCCTGCGCGCCCTCGACCGTGCCGGAGGCGAGGCCGACCAGCGCAAAGCCCATATGGCCGATCGAGGAATAGGCCATCAGCCGCTTGATGTTGGACTGGCCGATCGCGGCGAACGAGCCCAGCGCCATCGAGGCGATCGCCACGAACACCAGGATCTGCTGCCACTGGGTAACGATGCCCGGGAACGCGGTCAGCGTCGCACGGGTGAACACGGCGAGCGCCGCGACCTTCGGGGCCGAGGCGAAGAACGCCGTCACCGGGGTCGGTGCGCCCTCATAGACGTCCGGCGTCCACATGTGGAACGGCACCGCCGAGACCTTGAAGCAGAGGCCGGCGAGCAGGAACACCAGGCCGAACACGATGCCGATGCTGCCCGTGGTCGCGGCCGCCGCGATGCCGGCGAAGCTGACGGTGCCGGTGAAGCCGTAGATCAGCGAGGCGCCGTAGAGCAGCATGCCCGACGACAGCGCGCCGAGCACGAAATACTTCAGGCCGGCCTCGCTCGACTTGGCATTGTCGCGCTGGCTGGCGGCGACGACGTAGAGCGCAAGGCTCATCAGCTCGAGGCCGAGATAGAGCGAAATCAGGTCGCCGGCCGAGATCAGCACCATCATGCCGAGCGTCGACAGCAGCACCAGGATCGAGAACTCGAAATTGCGGGTCGACGGCTGGGACAGGTACTCGGTCGACAGGATCAACGTTGCCGCCGAGGCGATCAAAGCGAGGATCTTCAGGAAGCGGGCGAAGTCGTCGACGATGAAGCTGCCGCCGAAGGTGACGAGCTTGCCGGCCGGCAGCCAGAGCTCCAGCACGCCGGTCAGCACCAGCAGACACACCGCGAGCGCGGTGATCAGCCGGGTCGTGCCCTGCCCGCGATAGGCTCCGATCATCAACAGCACCATGGCGCCGACCGCGAGCACCAGCTCCGGCAGCACCGGCTGCAACTGATAACCTGCACTGGAAAAGCTCATGGGCTAAGGCCTTACTGCGTAACCAGCGCGGCTGCCTTCACGGCAGTCACGGCGGTGTTGTAATTGTTGACGAGCTGCTGCACCGAGGCGGCCGACATGTCGAGCACCGGCTTCGGATAGACGCCGAACAGGATGGTCAGCGCGATCAGCGGGAACAGCGTCACGCATTCGCGGAAGGTCAGATCCTTGATCGACATCAGCGACGGCTTGACCAGCGCGCCGAACACCACCTTGCGGTAGAGCCAGAGCGCGTAGCAGGCCGACAGGATCACGCCCGTGGTGGCGAAGAACGCCGTCGGCAGCGATATCTTGAAGGTGCCGAGCAAGGTCATGAACTCGCCGACGAATCCGCTCGTGCCCGGCAGACCGACATTGGCCATGGTGAAGACCATGAAGGTCATCGCGTAGAGCGGCATCCGGTTGACGAGGCCGCCATAGGCCGCGATCTCGCGGGTGTGCATGCGGTCGTAGACGATGCCGACGCAGAGGAACAGCGCGCCGGAGACGATGCCGTGCGAGATCATCTGGAACATGCCGCCGGCGACACCCTGCGTGGTCACCGCGAAGATGCCCATGGTGACGAAGCCCATATGCGCGACCGAGGAGTACGCGATGAGCTTCTTCATGTCCTCCTGCATCATCGCCACCAGCGAGGTGTAGATGATGGCGATGACCGACAGCGTGAACACGAACGGCGCGAAGTCGTGCGAGGCCAGCGGAAACATCGGCAGCGAGAAGCGCAGGAAGCCGTAGCCGCCCATCTTCAGCAGGATCGCGGCCAGGATCACCGAGCCCGCCGTCGGCGCCTCGACGTGCGCATCAGGCAACCAGGTGTGCACCGGCCACATCGGCATCTTCACCGCGAACGAGGCGAAGAAGGCGAGCCACGCCCAGGTCTGCATCGAGCGCGGCACCGCGGTGTGCATCAGGGTCGGGATGTCGGTGGTGCCGGCGTTCCAGTACAGCGCCATGATGGCGAGCAGCATCAAGACCGAGCCGAGGAACGTATAGAGGAAGAACTTGAACGAGGCGTAGACCCGGCGCGGACCGCCCCAGACGCCGATGATCAGGAACATTGGGATCAGGCCGCCCTCGAAGAACAGATAGAACAGCACGAGGTCGAGCGCCGAGAAGGTGCCGACCATCAACGTTTCCAGGATCAGGAACGCCATCATGTATTCGCTGACGCGCTGCGTCACCGACTTCCAGCTCGCGATGATGCAGAGCGGCATGATCGCGGTGGTCAGGATGATCAGCGGCAGCGAGATGCCGTCGATGCCCATGTGATAGGTGATGCCGGTGGCGAGCCAGGACGTCTTCTCGACGAACTGGAAGTCGGTCTGCGCGGGATC
Source organism: Bradyrhizobium sp. JR3.5 (assembly GCF_054057015.1). Lineage (NCBI taxonomy): Bacteria > Pseudomonadati > Pseudomonadota > Alphaproteobacteria > Hyphomicrobiales > Nitrobacteraceae > Bradyrhizobium > Bradyrhizobium sp. JR3.5. The sequence continues at coordinate 1,789,361 of NZ_JBSRYV010000001.1, read as the reverse complement.
GAAACGCGCCACCAGGATCATCAGCGACACCGCGAAGGTGATCAGCGTGGTCCACAGCGCGATCCAGCGCGCCGCGCGGCTCGCGGTCTCGTCGCCGCCCCGCGCCAAGAGGTAGACCAGGATCGCGCCGACCGCCGGCAGGAAGGTCGTGACGGAAAGGATGGGCCAGGTTGTCATTTACTGGCCTCCCAAGCCGAACATGAACCAGGTGATCAATCCGGCGGCCCCGATCAGCATCGCGAACGCGTAGTGATAGAGGTAGCCGGTCTGCAATTTCACGACGTTGCGGGTGACGTCGAGCACGCGGGCCGAGACGCCGTCCGGACCGAAGCCGTCGATGACGAAGCCGTCGCCCTTTTTCCACAGCGTGTAGCCGAGCCACTTCGCCGGGCGCACGAAGATCCAGTCGTACAGCTCGTCGAAGTACCATTTGTTGAGCAGGAACTGGTACAGCATCGGCTGCTGGTTCGCGAGCTCGACCGGCAGATACGGCCTGCGGATGTAAAACAGGTACGAGATGAACAGGCCGAGCGCCATCATGACGGTGGGCAGCGGCGCGAGCCAGCTCGGCATGTGCTCCATGTCCTCGAGGATATGCGGGTTCATCTTCACGGACTCGCGGAAAAACTCCTCGACGCCGTGCGGGCTGGCGAACACTTCCTTGAACGGAAGGCCCGCGAGGATCGAGCCGGCGGCGAGCACGCCGATCGGCACCAGCATCCACACCGGGCTCTCATGCGCGGCCTCATAGTGCTTCTGGTCGTGCGGCTCGCCGAAGAACGTCTTGAAGATCAGACGCCAGGAGTAGAACGAGGTCAGGCCGGCGGCCAAAATGGTCAAGAGATAGGCGTAAGTCGCGAACGGGTTGTGCGCCGCATAGGCCGCCTCGATGATCGCGTCCTTGGAGAAGTAGCCGGCAAACAGCGGGAATCCGGTCAGCGCCAGGGTGCCGATGCACATCACCGCGAACGTGTACGGGATCTTGCGCCACAGGCCGCCCATGTTGCGGATGTCCTGCTCATGGTGCATCGCGTAGATCACCGAGCCGGAACCGAGGAACAGCAGGGCCTTGAAGAAGGCGTGCGTGAACAAATGGAACATGCCGACCGAATAGGCCCCCGCTCCCATCGCCACGAACATGTAGCCGAGCTGCGAACAGGTCGAGTACGCGACGATGCGCTTGATGTCGTTCTGCACGAGGCCGATCGTGGCGGCGAAGAAGGCCGTAGTCGCGCCGAAGAACATCACCACCGCTTGCGCGGTCGGCGACAGCTCGAACAGCGGCGACAGCCGCGCCACCATGAAGACGCCGGCGGTGACCATGGTCGCGGCATGGATCAGCGCCGACACGGGGGTCGGGCCTTCCATCGCGTCCGGCAACCAGGTGTGTAGCAGGAACTGGGCCGACTTGCCCATCGCGCCCATGAACAGGAACAGACAGGTCAGCGTCAGCGCGTCAGGGTGCCAGCCGAAGAAGTCGATGGTCTTGCCGGTCAGCCCGGGCGCGGCATGGAAGATGGTCTCGAAGTCGGTCGAGCCGACCAGCGCGAAGATCGCGAAGATGCCGAGCGCGAAGCCGAAGTCGCCGACGCGGTTGACCACGAACGCCTTGATCGCCGCCGCATTGGCCGACGGCTTCTGGTACCAGAACCCGATCAGCAGGTAGCTCGCGAGACCGACGCCCTCCCAGCCGAAGAACAGCTGCACGAGGTTGTCCGAGGTCACCAGCATCAGCATCGCGAAGGTGAACAGCGAGAGATAGCCGAAGAAGCGCGGCCGGTTCGGGTCCTCGTCCATGTAGCCGATGGAATAGAGGTGGACCAGCGCGGACACGGTGTTGACCACGACCAGCATCACCGCCGTCAGGGTATCGACCCGCAGCGTCCAGGCCACCTGCAGGTCGCCCGAGGTGATCCAGGGCAGCAGCACGACGCGCGCGTCATGATGCATGAAGCCGACATCGACCAGCGTGAACCAGGACAGTGCCGCCGAGACGAACAGCAAGCCCGTGGTGATCAGCTCGGCCAGCCGCGATCCGGCCGCCGGCGGCTCGGCGACATGGTGGTCGTCGTGGCCGTGATCGTCACCAACGTGATCATTATGGGCCGCCGACGCATGGGCCTCGCCATGCGCATCGTCGTGATGGTCGACGGTGTCGCCGCTCGGGCAGCGCGCATGCGCGCCGACCAGCGAGATGATCCCCGCGAGAATGGCTCCCAGCAGAGGCAGAAATACGATTGCCTGTATCATCGCCGGATTAGCCCTTCATCAGATTGACGTCTTCAACCGCGATCGAACCGCGGTTGCGGAAATACACCACCAGCACGGCAAGGCCGATCGCGGCCTCGGCGGCGGCCACCGTCAGCACCAGCAGCGCGAACACCTGGCCGACGATATCGCCGAGGAACGTCGAGAACGCCACCAAGTTGATGTTCACCGAGAGCAGGATCAGCTCGATCGACATCAGGATGACGATGATGTTCTTGCGGTTCAGGAAGATGCCGAGGATCCCGAGCGTGAACAGGATCGCGCCGACCGCCAGATAGTGCCCCAGCCCGATCGTCATTTCACCCACTCCGCCGCGTCCGCATCCTGCAGGCCCTGCCCCGACGCCACCTTGCGCATCGCCATCGCCATGTCGGGCGTGCGCGCGTTCTGCACGTTGATGTTCTGCCGCTTGACGTTGGCCTTGTGGCGCAGCGTCAGCACGATGGCACCGATCATCGCGACCAGGAGCACCATGCCGGCGAGCTGGAAGTAATGGATGTACTTCGTGTAGAGCACGAGGCCGAGCGCCTCGGTGTTGCTGATATTGGTCGGGATCGCCGCCGTGATCGTCTTGGTCACGGACGGGTTGATCACCCAGGCGCCGACCACCAGCAGCAGCTCGAACAGGAAGATGCCGCCGATCACGATGCCGATCGGCAGGTACTGCATGAAGCCCTCGCGCAATTCGACGAAGTCGACGTCGAGCATCATGATCACGAACAGGAACAGCACCGCGACCGCGCCGACATAGACCAGGGGTGTTATTGGTTTAGGCGATCAGCATCATCCCGAGGAACTCGGCGCCCATCAGGATGAACAGGCCCGAGGCGTTGACGAACGCCAGGATCAGGTACAGCACGGAGTGCACGGGATTGCGCGAGACAATCACCATGACCGCCGAGGCCACGCAAGCCGCGGCAAACAGGTAGAAGAACAGCGCCGGAAGGATCATGCCCTCACCTCACCGGTACGCCGCGTCGAGCGCGATCGACTTCGCAATCTCGCGCTCCCAGCGGTCGCCATTGGCGAGCAGCTTCGCCTTGTCATAGTAGAGTTCCTCGCGGGTCTCGGTCGCGAATTCGAAATTCGGTCCCTCGACGATGGCGTCCACCGGGCATGCCTCCTGGCACAGGCCGCAATAGATGCACTTCACCATGTCGATGTCGTAGCGCACCGTGCGGCGAGTGCCGTCGTTGCGGCGTGGGCCGGCCTCGATCGTGATCGCCTGCGCCGGGCAGATCGCCTCGCACAGCTTGCAGGCGATACAGCGCTCCTCGCCGTTCGGATAACGGCGCAGCGCGTGCTCGCCGCGGAAGCGCGGCGAGATCGGCCCCTTCTCGAAGGGATAATTCAGCGTCGGCTTCGGCTTGAAGAAATAGCGCATGGCGAGAACGAACGCCGAGACGAATTCAGAGAGCAGAAGCGAGCGGGCTGTTGCGTTGACGTTGACACTCATGACGACCTCACTTCGGCGCGATGCCGGCGAACTGCAGCACACCGGCCACGATCACCACCATCGCCAGCGACAGCGGCAGGAACACCTTCCAGCCGAGCCGCATCAGTTGATCGTAGCGGTAGCGCGGCACGATCGCCTTCGCCATCGCGAACATGAAGAACATGAAGAACACCTTGAGGGCGAACCAGACGATGCCCGGAATCCAGGTGAACGGCGGCAGGTTGACCGGCGGCAGCCAGCCGCCCAGGAACAGGATCGACGCCAGCGCGCACATCGTGGTGATCGCGACATACTCGCCGAGCATGAACAGGAGATACGGGGTCGAGCCGTATTCGGTCATGAAGCCCGCGACCAGTTCGGATTCAGCTTCGACGAGATCGAATGGCGGACGGTTGGTTTCCGCCAGCGCCGAAACGTAGAACACCACGAACATCGGGAACAGCGGCCACACATACCAGTTCAGGATGGTGAGCTGCGGCAGGCCGATCAGGTGCGCCAGACCGCGGGTGTTCTGGGCCTCGACCACGGCCGACAGGTTCAGCGAGCCGACGCAGAGCAAGACGGTGATGATGACGAAGCCGATCGAGACTTCATAGGACACCATCTGCGCCGCCGAGCGCAGCGCGGCCAGGAACGGGTATTTCGAGTTCGACGACCAGCCGGCCATGATGATGCCGTAGATCGACAAGGACGAGATCGCGAAGATGTAGAGAATGCCGACATTGATGTCGGAAATCACCCAGCCGAGGTTGAACGGGATCACGGCCCAGGCGGCCAGCGCCAGGATGCACGAAACCAGCGGCGCCAGCAGGAACACGCCCTTGTTGGAGCCGGACGGAATCACCGGCTCCTTCAGCACGAACTTCAAGAGGTCGGCGAAGGATTGCAGCAATCCGAACGGGCCGACCACGTTGGGGCCGCGGCGGATCTGCACCGCCGCCCAGATCTTGCGGTCGGCGAGCAGGATGTAGGCGATCGCGATCAGCAGCACGACGAGCAGCAACAGGCTTTCCGCGACCATGATGATCAGCGGCCAGAGGAAGCCGGTCCAGAACGCGCTTGCGAAGAATTCAGCCATCAGGTCACGCTCACTCCGCTGCCGTCAGCATTCGGCCCGACGCCAGCCGCGAGCATTCCGCCATCACGGCAGAGGCCCGCGCGATCGGGTTGGTCAGATAGAAATCCTCGACGGTCGGCTTGAATGCCGCCTTGTCGACGCTGCCGCCCTTGCCGGCCAGCGCCTTGACGTCGTCGGCCTTGCCGGCCTCGATCTGGTCGAGCCGCATCAGATGCGGAGTGGTCTTGAACATCGCCTGGCGCAGCGCCTGCAGCGAGTCGAACGGCAGCTTCTTGCCGAGCACGTCGGACAGCGCGCGGATGATCGCCCAGTCCTCGCGGGCTTCTCCCGGCGGGAACGCGGCGCGGTTGGCGATCTGCGCCCGGCCCTCTGTGTTGACGTAGATTCCCGACTTTTCGGTATAGGCGGCGCCCGGCAGGATGACGTCGGCGCGGTGCGCGCCCTGGTCGCCATGGGTGCCGATATAGACGACGAAGGTGCCATCCGGGACCTTGATCTCGTCGGCGCCGAGCAGGAACAGCACGTCGAGGGTCCCGAAGGTCGTCATCTGCGCCGTGGTCAGGCCACCGGCCGAAGGCGAGAAGCCGATATCGAGCGCCCCGGCGCGCGAGGCGGTGTCCTGCAGCACGGCAAAGCCGTTCCAGCCGTCCTTCAGCGCACCGACATCGACGGCGAGCTTGGCCGCCTGCGCCAGCACCGCCCCGCCGTCATGCCTGGCGTAGGCGCCGGCGCCGACCAGGATGATCGGGGTCTTGGCGTTCTTCAGCACGTCGGCAAAGGAGTGCTTGCCGGCCACGAGATCGGCGAGCGTGTCGGTGCCCGCACCGAGATAGTCATGGTCGTAGGTGAAATCGGCCTTGGCGCCGATCATGCCGACCTTCAGCCCGCCGGTGCGCCAGCGCTTGCGGATCCGCGCGTTCAGTACCGCGGCTTCCTTGCGCGGATGCGAGCCGATGATCAGGATCGCGTCGGCCTGGTCGATGCCGGCAATCGTCGGGTTGAAGATATAGGAGCCGCGGCCGGCCTTGGCGTCAAAAGCGTCGCCGCCCTGCACTGCCCGATTGACCGAGCCGAACTTCGCGAGCAGCTCCTTCAGCGCATACATTTCATCGACCGCGGCGAGATCGCCCGCGATCGCGCCGATCCGCTTGCCGTCGGTCCGGCCGGCCTTGGCGGCGATCGCGGCAAATGCTTCCTGCCAGGTCGCTGGCTTGAGCTGGCCGTTCTCGCGCACATACGGACGGTCGAGGCGCTGCGTGCGCAGGCCGTCGACGACGTGGCGGGTCTTGTCGGAGATCCACTCCTCGTTCACCGCCTCGTTGATGCGCGGCAGGATGCGCATCACCTCGCGGCCGCGGGTGTCGACGCGGATAGCCGATCCGACGCCGTCCATGACGTCGACCGACTGCGTCTTGCCGAGCTCCCAGGGGCGCGCCGCGAAAGCATAGGGCTTCGAGGTCAGCGCACCGACCGGACAGATATCGACGAGATTGCCCTGTAGCTCCGAGCTCAGCGCCTGCTCGAGATAGGTGGTGATCTCCATGTCCTCGCCGCGCCCGGTCGCGCCCATTTCCGGCGCGCCGCAGACTTCGGCGGAGAAGCGGACGCAGCGCGTGCACTGGATGCAGCGGTTCATCGAGGTCTTGACCAGCGCGCCGAGATACTTGTCCTCGACCGCGCGCTTGTTCTCGGCGAAACGGCTGGTGTCGACGCCGTAGCCCATCGCCTGGTCCTGAAGATCGCACTCGCCGCCCTGGTCGCAGATCGGGCAGTCCAGCGGATGGTTGATCAGCAGGAATTCCATCACGCCTTCGCGCGCCTTCTTGACCATCGGCGAACGGGTCGAGATTTCCGGCGGCTCACCCTTCGGTCCCGGACGGCAGTCGCGCACGGCCCAGGCGCAGCTCGCGACCGGCTTTGGGCCGCCCTTCACCTCGACCAGGCACATCCGGCAATTGCCGGCGATCGACAACCGCTCGTGATAGCAGAAGCGCGGAATCTCGGCGCCCGCCGCCTCACACGCCTGCAACAGCGTGTACTCCGGCGGCACATCGATCTCTTTGCCATCGACGATGATCTTGCTCATGTCTCTTCTCTACTCCGCCGCGACCATGTGGACGGGATCACGAACGCCCTGATCGTCGAGATCGGCCTTGTGCGAATACTGATCGATGCGCTCTTCAATCTCGTGACGGAAGTGCGCAATCAGGCCCTGGATCGGCCACGCCGCGGCGTCGCCGAGCGCACAGATGGTGTGGCCCTCGACCTGCTTGGTGACTTCGAGCAGCATGTCGATCTCGCGCTTGTGGGCGCGGCCGTCGGCCATGCGGGTCAGGACGCGCCACATCCAGCCGGTGCCCTCGCGGCACGGTGTGCACTGGCCGCAGCTCTCATGCTTGTAGAAATACGAGATGCGCGCGATCGCCCGGATCAGGTCGGTCGACTTGTCCATCACGATCACGGCCGCGGTGCCGAGGCCCGAGCGCAGCTTGCTCAAACTGTCGAAATCCATCGGCGTGTCGATGATCTGCTCGGCCGGCACCATGCGCACCGACGAGCCGCCCGGGATGACGGCCTTCAGATTGTCCCAGCCGCCGCGAATGCCGCCGCAATGCTTCTCGATCAGCTCGCGGAACGGAATCCCCATCGCCTCTTCGACGTTGCAGGGGCGCTCGACATGGCCGGAGATGCAGAACAGCTTGGTGCCGACATTGTTCGGCCGGCCGATGGCGGCGAACCAAGGCGGCGCCGCGGCGCAGGATGTCGGGCGCGACCGCAACCGACTCGACGTTGTTGACGGTGGTCGGGCAACCATAGAGGCCGACATTGGCCGGGAACGGCGGCTTCAGCCGCGGCTGGCCCTTCTTGCCCTCGAGGCTCTCGAGCAGCGCAGTCTCCTCGCCGCAGATATAGGCGCCGGCGCCGTGCGCGACATAGATGTCGAACGGCCAGCCATTGATGTTGTCCTTGCCGACCAGCTTGGCCTCATAGGCCTGGTCGATCGCCGCCTGCAGCCGCTCGCGCTCGCGGATGAACTCGCCGCGGATATAGACGTAGCAGGCATGCGCGCCCATAGCGAAGCTTGCGAGCAGGCAGCCTTCGACCAAAAGATGCGGATCGTGCCGCATGATCTCGCGGTCCTTGCAGGTTCCGGGCTCCGACTCGTCCGCATTGACGACGAGATAGCTCGGACGGCCGTCCTTGGACTCCTTCGGCATGAACGACCACTTCATGCCGGTCGGAAAGCCCGCACCGCCGCGGCCGCGCAGGCCCGAGGCCTTCATCTCGTTGATGATCCAGTCGCGGCCCTTGTCGATGATCCCCTTGGTGCCATCCCAGGCGCCTCTGCGGCGCGCGCCCTCGAGGCCCCAATCATGGAGGCCGTAGAGGTTCTTGAAGATGCGGTCCTTGTCGTCGAGCATGCTCAAAACTTTCCGAACATCACCGATTGGCTTGGGAGTAAGCGAGCCCGGCGGCACAGCCGCCGAACACGATGGCCCACAACAGGCTGGATTCCAGCGTCGCGCTAAGGCCGTAACGTTGCAGCAGGAACATGAAGCCGGCCGCGACAGTGGTATGCAGGGCGATCGTGCGCCAGGCCTTCATCGCAGCGCCCCTCCCCACCTTGTATTCCTGCCCGTTTGCCTGCACCTGAAAGCCCCCCATCAGGTGGTTTCCTTCAGCGTCGTCGGCCCGCCTGCGGGCGCCGAGAACTGACGGTCGACCTGCGGACCCGGCTTCGGCGGATTGCCGGCGGCAAAGCCGTCTAGCACCTTGCCGAAGCTTTCCTTGGTCAGGTCCTCATAGGTGTCCTTCCAGATCAGCACCATCGGCGCGTTCACGCAGGCCCCTAGGCACTCGACCTCTTCCCAGGAAAAGTTGCCGTCCTTCGACAGCTGGAAGGGATCGTGATGGATGCGATGCTGGCACACCTCGATCAAGTCGGCGGCGCCGCGCAGCCGGCATGGCGTGGTGCCGCAGACCTGGACATGCGCCTTCTTGCCGACCGGCGAGAGCTGGAACATGGTGTAGAAGGTCGCGATCTCCAGCATGCGGATATGCGGCATCTCGAGCAGGTCGGCGACGGCGCGGATCGCCGCTTCCGAGACCCAGCCGTCATGCTGTTCCTGCACGCGCCACAGGATCGCGATCGCAGCCGAGGCCTGACGGCCCGGCGGATATTTCTCGATCTGCTTCTTGGCCCAAGCGAGATTCTCGTCCGTGAACGTGAAGCTCGCGGGGCTGCAATTCCTTCGGGGCAAGGCGGCGGACGGACATCGATCAAACTCTCATTGCGGGCGGTGCGGATGCGGACATCATCACCGGTCGACCTCGCCGAACACGATGTCCAGCGAGCCAAGGATGGCGGAAACGTCGGCCAGCAGATGGCCCTTGCAGATGTGATCCATCGCCTGCAGATGGGCGAAGCCCGGCGCGCGGATCTTGCACTTGTAGGGCTTGTTGGTGCCGTCGGCGACGAGATAGACGCCGAACTCGCCCTTCGGCGCCTCGACCGCGGCGTAGACCTCGCCGGCCGGCACGTGCACGCCTTCGGTGTAGAGCTTGAAATGATGGATCAGCGCTTCCATCGAGCGCTTCATGTCACCACGGCGCGGCGGCGCGATCTTGTTGTCCTCGACCACGACCGGGCCCTGGCCGTCCGCAGCCTTCAGCTTCTGGATGCACTGCTTCATGATGCGTACCGACTGGCGCATCTCTTCCATGCGGATCAGGTAGCGGTCCGTAGCAGTCGCCGTTCTTGCCGATCGGAATGTCGAATTCCATCTCGGCGTAGCACTCATAGGGCTGCGACTTGCGCAGGTCCCAGGCCGCGCCCGAGCCGCGCACCATCACGCCGGAGAAACCCCACTCCCAGGCTTCCTTCAGCGGCACCACGCCGATGTCGACGTTGCGCTGCTTGAAGATGCGGTTGCCGGTCAACAGCGTGTCGAGGTCGTCGACGACCTTGAGGAACGGATCGCACCACGCCTCGATATCGTCGATCAGCTTCGGTGGTAGATCCTGGTGCACGCCGCCGACCCGGAAGAACGCCGCGTGCATGCGCGAGCCCGAGGCACGCTCGTAGAACACCATCAGCTTTTCGCGCTCTTCGAAGCCCCACAGCGGCGGGGTGAGCGCGCCGACGTCCATCGCCTGCGTGGTGACGTTGAGCAGATGCGACAGGATGCGGCCGATCTCGCAATAGAGCACGCGGATCAGCTGGCCGCGGCGCGGCACCGTGATGCCGAGCAGCTTTTCGGCCGCGAGGCAGAACGCATGCTCCTGGTTCATCGGCGCGACATAGTCGAGCCGGTCGAAATACGGAATCGCCTGCAGATAGGTCTTGTGCTCGATCAGCTTTTCGGTGCCGCGGTGAAGCAGGCCGATATGCGGATCGACGCGTTCAACGACCTCGCCGTCAAGCTCCAGCACGAGACGCAAAACACCGTGGGCGGCCGGATGCTGCGGCCCAAAGTTGATGGTGAAATTACGAAGATTCTGTTCGTTCATGATCAGGCCTTCGGTTCCGCCTTCGCCTTTTCGTCACCCGGCAAGGGGTAATCGGCCCCCTCCCACGGCGACAGGAAATCGAACTTGCGGAATTCCTGGTTGAGCCGGACCGGCTCGTACAGCACCCGCTTCTCCTGGTCGTCGTAGCGAACCTCGACGAAGCCGGTCAGCGGGAAATCCTTGCGCAGCGGATGGCCGTCGAAGCCGTAATCCGTCAGCAGGCGGCGCATGTCGGGGTGGCCGATGAAGATCACGCCGTAGAGATCGTAGGTCTCGCGCTCGAACCAGTCGGCGCCGGGGAATACGCCGATGATCGACGGCACCTGCGTGGTCTCGTCGGCTTGCCCCCGTACTCGGATGCGTGTGTTCAGCGTCGGCGACAGCAGATGATAGACGACATCGAAGCGCTTTTCGCGGCTCGGATAGTCGACCGCCGTCGCGTCGGTGAAATTGACGAAGCGGCAGTTCGGATCGTCACGCAGAAAAGTGACGACGTCCACGATTCTGCCAATCTCGACGTCGATAGTGAGTTGGTTGAACGCGACCAAGTGCGCCGTGGCGGCGCCCGGAAGCGCGCTCACGATCGTCTGCCCAAGGGCGTCGAGCTTGCCGTCGTCCATGCCTGAAACCTTAGCGTTCGATAGTGCCGATACGGCGGATCTTCTTCTGCAGCAGCAGCACGCCGTAGAGCAGCGCTTCCGCCGTGGGCGGACAGCCCGGCACGTAGATGTCGATCGGCACTATGCGGTCGCAACCGCGCACCACCGAGTACGAATAGTGGTAGTAGCCGCCGCCATTGGCGCAGGAGCCCATCGAGATGACGTAGCGCGGCTCCGGCATCTGGTCGTAGACCTTGCGCAGCGCGGGCGCCATCTTGTTGGTCAGCGTGCCCGCGACGATCATCACGTCGGACTGCCGCGGCGAGGCGCGCGGCGCAAAGCCGAAGCGCTCGACGTCGTAACGCGGCATCGAGACCTGCATCATCTCGACTGCGCAGCAGGCGAGACCGAAGGTCATCCACATCAGGGAGCCGGTGCGCGCCCAGGTGATGAGGTCGTCGGCCGCGGCGACGAAGAAGCCCTTGTCGGACAGCTCGTGATTGACCTCGAGGAAAAACGGATCATTGGCGCCGACCGGCTTGCCGGTCGACGGATCGAGAATGCCTCTCGGAGCTTGCGCAATCGCCGGCTGCGAGGATGCGGCGGTGGGGCTCAATCCCATTCGAGCGCGCCTTTCTTCCATTCATACGCGAACCCGACCGTCAGTACGGCCAGGAACACCATCATCGACCAGAAGCCGGTCGCGCCCAGTTTTCCGAACGCCACTGCCCACGGGAACAGGAACGCGACTTCGAGATCGAAGATGATGAAGAGGATCGCCACCAGATAGAAGCGGACGTCGAACTTCATGCGGGCGTCGTCAAAAGCGTTGAATCCGCATTCATAGGCGGACAGCTTTTCCGGATCCGGCGACTGGAACGCGACCAGGAACGGCGCAATCAGGAGCGCCAGCCCGATCAGGCTCGCGACCCCGATAAAGACCACAAGTGGGAGATAATTCTGCAGGATGCCGGTCATCGGCGAGGCCTTCTTGCTGCGGTTTCGGACGTGCCGCAGATTCGTTGATTGGAATTGTTCTTGAGGCTTTAGCGCAGCGCAACAGGGGGCGCAAGACAAGCTATTTTGACGCTTTTACCGCCCCTTCCCGCGGGCTGATGGCCTCATCGGGCGGATGCGCTGCCTCAATGGGCAACGCTGCGCCGGCCACCCGGTGCCCTGCATCAGCCCAGCTCCCTTTCGGCAGCGAGCATCTCGGCCGCGGTCAGCGTCAGGCGGTCGAGATGTCCGAGCAGCAGCTCAAGATCCTGTGGACCAAGCTGTTCCAGCAGGCGCCGGTTTCGCTCCTGCGCGCCGGCCACAATGGCGTCATGGGCGGCGAGCCCGGCCTTGGTGAGGGAGACAAGTGTTTCCCGATTGTCACGCGGATTGGCGGCCTTGGCGACCAGCTTGCGCGCGACGAGCTCGGCGAGCGCCCGGCTGATCTGGCCCTTGTCCATGCCGACGGCTTCGGCAAGCCGCACCACGCTCATCGGCGGCCGCCGACCGAGCGAGGCAACCAGGCCGAACTCGACCGAGGAGAGGCCGGTCAGCCGCTTGTAGCGCAGCAGCGCACCGCGCCTGAGCAGATTCGCCAGCACCATCAGCCGCGACGACATCATCGCGGTGATCGGCGCCAGCTCGGCATCGACCACCGCTTCCGGCGGCAAGGCCCTCGCAGTCCTGAGCTTCTCGGTCATCGCCAACCTCTGCCAACAAAGCCTGCCGCTGCCAAGTTAATCGAGATCGTTGACATTGTCATCGATATATCGTTGACTTCGTCAACGACACAGCGACCGGCGGCAAGAATCCGGCGGCGGGAGGAAACCAGCATGACCATCACCCAGCGGGACCGCGATCTCGGCACGGCCTATGCGATGAAACCGTCCACCACCCGGACCGAGCTCACCTCGGTCGTCCGCGGCACACCGATGGGCGAGCTGTTGCGCCGCTACTGGCACCCGATCGGCCTCGTCGGCGACGCCACCGATATCCCCAGAAAAGTCCGTGCACTCGGCGAAGACCTGATCCTGTTCCGCGACCGGCATGGCCGGGTGGGCCTCTTGCATGCGCGCTGCTGCCATCGCGGCACCACACTCTATTACGGCAAGGTCGAGGAAGACGGCATCCGTTGCTGCTATCACGGCTGGAAGTTCGACACCGAGGGCCGCTGCCTCGAACAGCCCTGCGAGCCCGAAGGCGGCCTGTTCAAGGGCAAGGTGCGCCAGCCCTGGTATCCGGTGCAGGAACGCTACGGCCTGATCTTCGCCTATATGGGCTCGGCAGATAAGAAGCCGGTGCTGCCGCGCTACGAGTGCCTGGAGAATATGGACGACGGCGAATTCGTCGAGGCCGATGATTCCTCGATCGGCGGCGGCGGGCCCGCCGTGATCCCCTGCAACTGGCTGCAGCATTTCGAGAACGTCGCCGACCCCTATCATGTGCCGGTGCTGCACGGCTCGTTCTCAGGGCCGCAATTCACCACCATGATGGCCTCGATGCCCGAGGTGAAGTTCGAGATGTCGCCGCGTGGCGTCGCGGTGCGCTCGATCCGCCGGCAGGACGACGGCAAGGTGTTCTATCGCGTCACCGAAGCCGCCCTCCCCACGCTCCGCGTCGTGCCGAATCCGCGGGTCGCGCAATTCGCCCGCGTCGAATCGATCGGCTGGACCTTGCCGATCGACGACACCTCATTCCGCATCTATGTCGCCGGCCGGGTCAAGAAGTCAGGCGATATCGGTCGCATGCGCTCGAAGTTCAATGGCAAGTTCTGGTGGGACATGACGGAGCAGGAGCACCAGCAATTTCCCGGCGACTACGAGGCCCAGGTCGGCCAGGGGCCGGTGACGGTTCATTCGGAAGAGCACTTCGGCCAGAGCGACCGCGGCGTCCTGATGATCCGCCGGATGCTCTCTGACCAGCTCGAGGCCGTGGCCGCCGGCCGCGACCCGATCGGCGTGTCGTTCGACGCCAATGCCGGGCCAGTCGAATTCGAGGCAGGGAATTACATCCGCGAGGCGTAGGGCCCGCGCCCAAGCAAACAAGAAAAGACCAGAGATCATCGGGGGAGGAAGTCATGGTCGATGTCGCACCGCAGGCGGCTGCAGCCACACGGGCCGCTGCCTTGCCCTCCGCTCGCCGTTACTACGTGCTCGGCTTGCTCACGATCATCTACGCCCTCAACTTCCTCGACCGCACGATCTTCAACGTCCTGATCGAGCCCATCAAGAAGGAGTTCGCGCTTAGCGACACCACGATGGGCCTGTTGGCCGGGTTCGGCTTCGTGCTGTTCTACTCGCTGCTCGGCATTCCGATTGCGCGGATGGCCGATCGCCTCAACCGCCGCAACATCGTCGCGGCAGCCTTCGCGTTCTGGAGCGCGATGACCTATCTCTGCGGCCTGGCCTCCAGCGTCGCGACGCTGGCACTGGCGCGGGTCGGCGTCGGCATCGGGGAGTCCGCGGGCACGCCGGCCTCGCAATCGATGATCGCCGATCTGTTCGACAAGAACGAGCGTCCGCGCGCGCTCGGCATCTACGCGATCGGCACCTATCTCGGCGTCTTCCTCGGCTATTTCATCGGCGGTTACGTCAATCAGCACTATGGCTGGCGGATGGCCTTCTTCACCACCGGCCTGCCCGGCATCGCGCTCGCCGCGGTGCTGTGGCTGACGATCTCCGAGCCGAGGCGCGGTGCGATGGCCGAGACCTTCAAGGCCGAGCCGATCGGACCGACGCTGGGCTTTCTGATCTCGCAGCCGAGCTTCGTCATCGTGCTGGTGGGCTTCTGTCTCACGACCTACACCAACTACGCCACTGCGGTGTGGATCCCGCCGTTCCTGGCGCGCATCCATCATTTGACGAGTGCCGAGATCGGCACCTATGCCGGCACCTTCAAGGGTCTCGCCGGCATGGCGGGCACGCTGATCGGCGGCCTCGTGGTAGCGCAGATCGGCCGCCGCGACGATCGCTGGAAGCTGTGGGCGCCCGCGATCATGTCCGGCCTCGCGGGCCCCGTCTTCGCATTGTGCATGCTGACGCAAAGCTTCACGCTGATGGTCGCGACGCTCGCGTTGACCTCGTTCATGGTCGGCTTCCATCTCGGCCCGATCTTTGCGATCGCCCAGACGGTCGCAAAGCCCAGCATGCGGGCGCTGGCTTCGGCGATCGTGCTGCTCACCGCGACCTGCTTCGGCCAGGGCGTTGGCCCCCTCGCCGTCGGCATGATCAACGACGCCCTGAAGGGCGCGTACGGCACGGATGCGGTTCGCTACTCGCTGCTGTCGGCCGCGGTGACGACGACGCTGGGCGCACTGCTGTTCGTTTGGGCGGCGCGCTGGATCCGTGCGGATATCGCACGCGTCAGCTAAGCGTCCATGAAGGCCAGCAAGTCGGCCATCAAGCGCGCGCTGTGCGTCAGCGGCAGTGCGTGCGGCGCGCCTTCATAGACGGCAAGCTTGCTGCCCTTGATCAGCGCCGCCGTCTTCGCGCCGGTCAATTCGAGCGGGGCACTGGCATCCTTGTCGCCGTGCACGATCAGCGTCGGGCGATCGATCCTCTTGGCTGCGGCGCGCAGATCGGCGAACGAGATGGTCTTGCGGCAGGCCAGCGCCACCGGCAGCGGCACGCTCAGCATCATCTCCCTGATCCAGGCCCGCGTGGCCTCGGGCGTGTCGGGCATGAAGAACGGCGCCTCGTTCTCGCCCATCCATTTCGGGAAGTCCTGCGCGATCGCGGCATTCTGCGCCTCGACCATCGCCCTCGGCACCGCGATCGGATTGTCCTCGGTCTGGACGATGAACGGCGTGGTCGGCGCTACCAAGACCAGCCGCGCGATACGGTCCGCGCCGTGACGCGCCAGATAGTTCACCGCCTCGATCGATCCCATCGAATGCGCGACGATCGTGACGTCGTGCAGATCGTGCTGCTCGATCACGGCATCGACGTCATCGGTCAGCGTATCGAGATCGTACCCTGTCATCGGCATGTCGGAACGGCCGTGGCCGCGCCGATCCGGCGCGACGCAACGGAAACCCTTGGCGTTCAGCGCGACGATCTGGCTGCCCCAGACGCCGGAATTGAACGTCCAGGCGGCAAGCAGCAGCACCGGCTTACCCGAGCCCCAATCCTGCACGAACAGTTTTGTGCCGTCGCTCGCGGTCGCATAAAGCGGTTGGCTGGCCATAATGTCTTTCCCTTTGCGGATCGATCGGCAACATCGCCGCCGATGCACCGACCATCGCAAAGGGAGATCGCGCGCGCGATTACGCGTCAGGTAATCACGCGCGTGATACCAAGTTTATGGAAGCGGAAACGCGCCCGTCTCACCACTGATAGCGCACCACGCCCTTTTCGGCGTAGCTCGAGGTGACGTTGGAGAACTCGCCTTCGAACGTCGCGGCCGCCGACCAGCCGTTTCGCCAGTTCATCTCAACCGATGCTGTGGTCAGCGCGGAGTCGCTTGCCTGCGCCGCGCCGTTGACGACGAAGCTGGTGCCCGGCAGCGCCTGGAAGGTCGCGGCAGCCGAGCGGCTGGGGTCGTAGTCGTGGGCCCAGGCGAAGCGCGTGCGCAGCGTCAGGATGCCGTCCTGCACCGGGAAGGACTTGTCGGTGCGAAGGCCGAGCTCGCTGCGCGTATCGGTCAGGCTCTTGCCGCCATAGGTCAGCGCAAACGTCGACAGGCCCGAAATCACCCGCTCGGCGTAACCGGGCAGTTCGAAAGTCGTGAACTGGCCCGCGGCGTAAGGCGTGATGCCGACGCCGCCGATCCACGGCGCGACAAAACGATAGCCGCCCTCGAGCCGCCCCGAATAGGCGTTGGCATTGAACTCGGCGCGAAGCTGGTCGACGCCAGCGGCCGTCACGGTGCGGTTGGTGGTGATGTCCTGCCAGCCATAGGCGAGCGCGGCGGAGACATAGGCCGGACCTTCGCTGTGGCGGACATAGGCGCCGGCCTGAAACAGATCGGACCGGCCGCTGCCGCTGCCCGCGACCGAGAAGCTGGTGCCGCCGCCGGCGATCGCAAATCCCGCAACGGTGTTCGGCGAGAACAGATAATCGGCCCCGACCGCCGTGCCATAGATGCTGCTGGTGGTGTCGTTCGATCCAACCATGGCGTTGCCGCTGGTCGATTGCGAACCGCCGAAGCCGGCGGCCCAGACGTTCCAGCGCGGCACGAACGCACCGGCGGCGCCTTGGTGAACATCGCGAACGCATCGGTCTTCCGGGTCGCGGCATAGGCGCTCGCTTCGCCCTCCTCCGCATAACCCGTTGCGCCCGCCATCGCCCCCGCTCCGCCCGTGCGGTTCATGAAGGGATCGGTGAGCAGCCCCATGAACAGGTTCATGGCATCGAACGTCGTTTGCTGCGAGCCGGTCGCCAACTCGCCGGACGCCTGCGTCAGCCCCGCCGCATTCAACGTGCCATACGCCATCGGAATGCCGCCGGTCGTGTTGAAGTAGTTGACCAGCGTGTTCGCGACGTTCTGCTGGTTGGTGGAGAAGCCGCCGCCGAAATTGGGGGTCGGTGTCGATGTGAAATCCAGCGCGAGATTCAGAAAAGCATTATTGGCGTCGTAGCTCAGGCTCGATTTGAATCCGCTCGGCAAATTGGTGTTGACCGGTCCGTTGAACGTGCCGTTCACGCCGCCGGCGGCATTCACGATGGTGTACTGCTTGGCGACATAAGTGCCCGCCGCAAAGTTCGCATTCACGATCGCGCCGCCCAGGGTTGCGGTCCCCGTCACGTTGGTGCGGTCGGCATTGGCAGGCGAAACCTCGACCAGATAGCTCGACGCTGCCGTGAAAACGAGATTGCCCCGAACGGTCAGCAGTCCGATCGAATTGCCCGGCGAGAGCGTGCCACCGGCGTTGATGGTGGTGTCGCCGACCGTGCCGTTGCCGCCGAGTGCGCCGCCGGCATTCACCGTGGTCGAAGATACGATTGAGCCATCTACCGCTAGCGTACCGCCGTTCACGGTGGTCGGACCGGTATAGGTGTTGGCACCGGAGAGCGTGAAGGTGCCGGTGCCAATCTTCGTAAGACCCAGCGTCAGATTCAGAGATGCACCGTTCGAAATCGTTCCCGAGAACGTGGTCGACGAGTTGTCGGCACCGGACGTCAGGATCACCTGGCCGCCCGCGATTGGACTGTGCACCTTGCCCGCGCCCGCGAGCGAACCAATCGTCTCGTCATTTGCGATGCCCAGAGTCGCACCGCTGGCGACCGTCACGGCTGACGTATCGGGAATCGCATTGCCGTTACCGACATCCAACGTTCCGGCGTTGATGATGGTCGCCCCGCCATAAGTGTTTGTTCCGTTCAACACCAGGGTGCCTATGCCGATCTTGGTCAAGCCCCCAGAGCCGCCAATGGCGGAGGAGATTGACAGAACATCGAAAGGACCACCGTTAGCGACGTCGAACGTGCCGCCGCCGCTATTCAAGGTAATGGCGCGGGTCGGCGAAAGCACAAGTGATCCGGCACCTGCGTATTGCAAAGTACCACCGTTGAAGGTGAGCGCGCTGCTTGCCGCCCCGAGATTGGCATCGGTCGAGATCGCCAGCGTCCCCTGGTTGATGCTCCAGGGCGTGAGGGCTGTCGTCGAGCCGGTCAGCGTCCAGGTGCCGGTGCCAGTCTTCGCGAATGCCGCAAAACCCTGATACTGCGCAGCCGACCCGATCGCGGACACGTCGAGGCTCGCACTACCCGCGCCACCCAACCGCAACGTGTCGCTTCCGGTGCCGGCCACGTTGCCAATGATGGTCGAGCCGGCTTGCAGTTCGAGTATATTGCTGCCGCCGGTAAAGGTGATGGCGTTGGCGCGGATGCCGCCGGCGCCGGAGATCCCGCCGGCAACGGTGCCGCTGTTGATGACGGTGAGATTGGCACCGACAATGCCGGCACCACCTGTCCCTGCCGTACCTGCAATCGCAATAGCACCGCTACCTGCGGCGCCTCCGACACTGCCATTGCCGCCCTGGATAAACCCATTATTGACCAGCACGGCTGGCACACCGGCGCCGAGAACCCCCACGCCCCCCGATCCGCCATTGCCGCCATTGCCGCCTGTAGGTCCGTTGCCACCCACCCCGCCGACCCCGCCGAGACCTCCTTGAATCGTACCCGTGTTGGTGAAGACTGCCCCGGGCCCGCCAACCTTCAGGCCAGCCCCGCCACCGCCACCACCGCCGCCACCACCGCCCGACGCCGAGGCGTTGCCGCCGCTGCCACCCGTTCCACCGGTGCCGCCCGTCAGCGTAGAGCCGTTCGAGCTTGCGGCAGCCCCCGTCACGACCAGGGCATGCCCGCCCGAGCCGCCGCCGCCACCACCACCACCGTCAGGGCCGGGACCGCCGCTGGTGTTGCCGCCGCTGCCTCCAGTCAGGCCTGTCCCGCCGACGATCGGCGCAACATTCTGGATGAAGGGGACTGACAACCCGTTGGCGCCGCCGGCGCCGCCCGCGCCACCATTGCCGCCCGATGCGCTGCCGGAGGTATCACCGAGCCCGCCTTGGCCACCCGGCGCGCTTCCGGCGCCACCGCCTCCGCCACCTCCGCCGCCGCTGGTGGTGCCGGCAGCCGCATTGGTGCCGGGTGCTCCCGCCAGGCCGTCCGCTCCACCTGCGCCACCGATACCGACCAGATTGGGGGATTGCCATGATGGGCATTGCCTCCCGTGCCGCCATCAGCGAACGCCGGCGCGAGCGGCGACCAACAGAGCAGAGAGATCAGTGCAAGCGATGTAGCACCGGCCGATATCGACGTCAGGCTGCGCCTAGAGGACCGCCGTACTCGGACCTCCGCACGTTTCATTTCGCCGACTGGATCGCTCAGCTCTGTGGCACACTCAGACACACAGGAACGATTGAAAAGGCGCCCAGCGCAATAGCATGCACGGGTTCGAAAGCGTTCAACAACGGACACGCGCATGGCATTCCAACTCGGGCCGCGCATGGGCGGCCACTGAAAATCTCAGCGGGAGGTTGTATCCCCTGAGAAGTCCTGCCGCATGACAAAAAACAAAAATGGAACCGAAAACGCGACGATGTGTTTTCCGTGCCACAAGACGAGGCCCCGCTTCATCCCGCCACGTCCAGAACGATGGGCCGTCGTCGGCGCGGAGTCCCGTGGGACTTACCTGTTGGTATTTTCCGTGAAGCTCGCCACGACATTCCGATAGCGCTTGCTGCCCGCGATCGTCTCGCCATTGTCCATCCGCAGGACGAAGTCCCCCGCCGGACGATGCTCGACTGCCACGACCCGCGCCAAATTCACCAGCCGCGCCCGATGCACCCGGACAAGGCCGAACGGCTTCAGCCGATCCTCCTCCCGCGCAAGCGTGCCGCGGATCAGGTGACGTCCGTTGGGGAGGCTAAACTCGACATAGTTGCCCGCAGACGTCACGGCCACGATATCGCGAGGATCGACCCGAAAGCTCGTGGCGCCGTCCCGCAGCCACAGGCTGGGATTGGCGGTGTCGACGGACGGTCCGGCCAGCGGCAGCGCAAGCGCCGAGGCCGGCGGCGCTGGTGTTGCGAGCATCGGTGTTACGGGCATCGCCAACACCTTGCGGTCCATCAGCCAGATTACCACGGCCACCATCAGCGACGAGACGACGTCCTTCTGGAGCTCATGCGGAAACGCCGTTGCCCAATGAAAGGAATAGCCGTCGGCCAGCAGCAGCTTGCGCAACCCGACCATGGTGACGAGATGTGCGAACGCGTAGAGCAACGTCGCCGCCACTGCCCATGTGACGGCCATCACTCGGCCGCGACCGACACGCAATCGGGTGATGCCGCTTCGCAGCAGCGGCAGAAACACGATCCAGGCAATGGCACTCGTCACCTCGAGCAGCACGGGCATGCGCAATGGCGCGAACCCCGCGGACAGTTTGAATTCGCTCACCGAGGAGAAGACGTTGACCACGCCGCTCGCCACGATCAGCAGCGCCACCCAACCATAGGCGAGCATCGAGCCGCGCTTCGCCCCGCCCGGTCGGATCGCCGTCACATCGCTGCGATTTTCGTCCCCGAAATCCGCTTGCTCATCCCAACCCCGCTCGACGCGCCGATCGATGCCGCGTTCAATGGAATCCTCTGGCTGCGTCGTGGACATGTCGGGATGGAGTAAATGCTGCAACTCGTCAGGTCACCTGCCCCGGCGGACAGGTCCGGGCCCCAATTGCGATCCGTCACGCGATCAGGTCTTTATCACAGGCAGGCGAGCGGCGTCCCGCAAGGACAGTATGGCGCGCCGTCCGGACGGCGTGAAATTCGCTCTACTCACGGACAGGTGACCGGCCTATGAATCGTCGCGAACTCCTGATCGGCGCCGCCCTGACGCCGATGGCGCGCTGGATCGGTCCGGGGCCGGTTGCCGCTGCGCAGGGTGCGAGCAACTCCTCGCAAATATTTCGGCGAACGCGTCCCTCGAACCCGCAATGGCCGTCGGCCGCCAGCTGGAACCGGCTGAACGAGCAAACTGACGGCCGCCTCATGGCTGTGAAGTCGCCGTTGGCGGCGTGTCAGGACAGTCCCACAGGTCCGGCGTGCCGCGATGTGTTCAAGGGGCTGAAGAACCCCTACTACATCGGCGACGACCCGGCGCTGACCCAGACCACGGGCTATCTCGATGCATGGGCGTCCCAGCCAAGTGTCTACGCCGTCGCGGCGCGCAACACAGGTGACGTCGTTGCCGCCGTCAATTTCGCACGTGACAACAACCTGCGGCTGGTCGTCAGAGGCGGCGGCCACTCTTATCTCGGCACATCGAGTGCGCCCGACTCGCTGATGATCTGGACCCGCGCGATGCACGACATCACGCTGCACGTCAGCTTCGTCCCGCAAGGCTGCCTGGATCCGCCGCAGCCGGCCGTCACCATCGGCGCCGGCGCGATCTGGATGCATGTCTACAATGAGGTGACGACCCGAGGTGGCCGCTATGTCCAGGGTGGCGGCTGTGGAACCGTCGGCGTAGCGGGACTCGTGCAGGGCGGCGGCTTCGGCAGCTATTCGAAGAACTACGGCACCGCCGCGGCGAGCCTGCTGGAAGCCGAGATCGTCACCGCGGACGGCCTCGTGCGGATCGCAAATGCCCGCAGCAACCCGGACCTGTTCTGGGCCTTGCGCGGCGGGCGGCGGCGGCACCTTTGGCGTCGTCACCCGCCTGACGTTGCGCACCCATGAACTACCCGACGTCTTCGGCTTTGCCTCCATGACGATCAAAGCGGCGTCTCACGCGTCATTCCGCCGCCTCGTGAGCGCATTCGTGGATCTCTACGCCGACCGCCTGCATAACCGCCACTGGGGCGAGATCGTCAACATCAAGCCCGGCAATACGCTCGACGTCCAGCTGTCGTTCCTGGGCCTTGACAGGCAGCAGGCCGACGAACTGTGGCAGCCATTCATTCTCTTCGTCACCGCGGCCGAGGCTGAATTCACCTTCACCCGTCCGCCGTCGATCCGCACCGGTCCGGCAGCGCACCGCTGGGACGCCGCCTACATCCGACAGCGCGCTCCGCAGGCGATCCTCTCCGACGATCGTCCGGGCGCTCCGGCGGAGAACGTGTTCTGGGCCGCCAATCTGAGCGAAGCCGGACACTTCATCCACGGTTTTGAATCGCTCTGGCTTCCGGCATCGCTGCTGAGCGGCGTGGAACGTCCGCGGCTTGTCGAAGCCCTGCTGGCGGCCGCCCACCATGCGACGGTCGAGTTGCACTTCCAGAAAGGGCTGGCCGGCGGATCGGAAGCCGCGATCGCCTCCGCGAGGGAAACCGCCACGAACCCCGCCGTGATCGACGCCTTCGTGCTCGCCATCATCGCGAGCGAGGGCCCGCCCGCCTATTCCGGCCTCAGCGGCCACGAGCCTGACCTGGCCGATGCGCGCAAGAATGCCGCCGGGATCGCGAAGGCGGTCGGCGAACTCAGAAAGGTGGCGCCGGACGGCCGCGCCTATCTTGCGGAAAGCAGCTTCTTCGAACCGAAATGGCAGCAGGCCTATGGGGGCCCGAACTACCAGCGGCTTCTGGAGATCAAGCAGAAGTACGATCCGGCCGGCCTGTTCTTCGTGCGCCACGGCGTCGGCAGCGACGACTGGAGCGACGACGGCTTTACGCGGCTGGCGACGCGTCCATGAGGGTCCCGAAATGACCCGTCGGCGATTTGCAGCTCGACCGGAACCCTCGCTCCGGATCATTTGAACGTCGCGAAAGGAGTTCGCGCGCGAGAGGGGTAAGTGGAGCGCGACGCCGGAGATCGCCGCGCTCACACCGTCAGGTCAGCTTGCCGGTGTACTTCTCCAGCGCCGCCCAGGCGTCCGCGCCATAGGTCTTCTGCCACTGCGTGTAGAAACCGGCTTTCACCAAGGCTGCCCTGAACTGCACTGGATCGGGCGTGTTGAAGGTCATGCCCTTCTCGGTCAGCTCGGCCTGCAACGAGCGGTCCATCGCGACCAGATCGGCGCGCTCCTTCACTGCCGCCGCATCGAATGCCGCATTGATGAGCTCGAGCAGATCGGGCGGCAGGGCCGCCATCGCGCGGCGGTTGCCGAGGATCCAGTAGCCGCTCCAGCAATGGTTCGACAGCGCGCAGTATTTCTGTACCTCGTAGAGCTTTCCGGTCGAGACCTGCGCCAGCGGGTTCTCCTGCCCTTCGACGATGTGGGTCTGCAGCGCCGAATAGAGCTCGCTGTAGGAGATGCTCGACGGCAGCGCGCCAAGTCCTGAGAACAGCGACGTCAGCAATGCCGTCACCGGCACGCGAATTTTGAAACCCTTGAGATCGTCGACGCTGTTGAGCTGCCGGCTCGACGACGAGGTGATCTGGCGGAAGCCGTTGTCCCAGACCTTCTTCAGCGGCACGACGCCGGTCCTGGCGATCGCATCGCGGACGATGCCGCCGACGCCGCCATCCATCGCCGCCCAGACCTGATCGTAGGACTGGAACGCAAAACCGATGCTGGGCAGGCCCGACAGCGGCACCAGCGTCGACAAGGTCATGCTGGGTGCCGCCAATAGCTCGATACCGCCGGCACGGACCTGCGACAGCATCTCCGGATCGCCACCGAGCTGGCTGTTGGCGAACACCGTGATGTTGATCCTGCCGGACGACTGCGTGCCGACCAGTCTGGCCGCCTCGGCCAGACGGATTGTTAGCGGATGGGTTTCCGGAGTGTTGACGCCGAGCTTGAAGTCGAACTCTGCAGCGGCAAGAGACGGCTTACCAAACATCGCGGCGGCAAGTGCCACGGAGCCAGTTCCCAGCACCCGCCGTCGGGTCATGTTCCTTGTTTTCATTATTATTTTTCTCCCAGGCGCAGTCCGCGCCCATGGTCAGTTTCAGCCCTCTCTTTCTGTGACGCAAGGCACGGTGAAACCAATCCGCCCGTGGCACGAAACCATTTCCGGGAACTCACGAAACGATCCGGAAACAGATGGCGCTTACCAGTAGCGGCCATAGACGGCGCATAGACGCCCGGAGGCGACCATGAACCACTCGATCCATTCAGCCGATCGCGCGACCCACCTCAAGATTGTGGTTGTTGCCCTCGTTGCGGCCATCGGGATTGCGGCTTTCGGCATTTCGGCGCGGAACAACGCGGATTTCACCCAGACCGCCCAGACCAACCAGGTCATCAAGGCCGGCAAGCCTGTCGCGATCACCTCCTCGGGCACCTCGACGGTCCGCTAGAACGTATTCAGGCTTCGGCAGACAAAGCGGCCGCCTTCGGCGGCTTTTTTGTTGGGCCTGATCGTCTCGCGCTCTGATCAGGGCGGTGTGGCCTTCGCCAGGTTCGGCTACGGCGATTGCGGGACCACCGAGAGCGGGGCGCGCGAGATCGCTGCCGCTGGTGCTCGATCTCGACGGCACCCTGATCAAGAACGACCTGTTCAATCTGAGCTTGTTCTCAATCCTGCGCCGCAATCCGCTGCTCGTTGTTGCATGCGCGGTCTGGCTGACGCGCGACCGCGCAGCCGCGGCGAAATCTTAATCGCCTCCTAACGCGGTCGTTCGATTGCAATCCGCTCCGCGACCCCAGTTTTAAAAATTGTTCCATTAAGGTCGGCATCAACAGAGGCGCAGGCCCACAATGAATTTGCAGCAGCAAGTAATTTCGACCGGATTCAAGATCATCTGCACGGATTGCGGCAGCCTGGCGATCAAGGTCGCCGATCCCGCGCATGCGTCCGGCGACACCATCATCGAATGCCGCCGCTGCAACGCCGTGCGCGGCACGGTGGCGGACCTGCACACCCTGGCGCGGCGCGGCCGCGACCTGTTCGAATTCTAACCCCGGCGCCGCCGATGCTGTCAGATCCGAACGCGACCATGCAGAGCGACATTCCCTTGGACACGGTCTGGTCGATCCTCGAGGCCGCCAACGAATTGGGCGATACCCACACGGTTGACGCTTGCCGCCGTATCATCGACGCGAATTTGCGCGGCGACGCCCCGGGACAATCCGACCTCAACGCGGTCGCCGCATTCTTTGCCTGATCAAGGCGGCGGGTTGCGGTTTGTGAATTCAATGCGGCGCCGCGGTGACAGATCGCCCGGCCGAAACATAACAATACAGACCGAGACGTCGCTTAACCTTGCTTGACTTGATCAGCCCGAGGTCGATCGGCTAGCTGTCGCACAGCTTTCGATTCGGACGGGCCGATGCAATTGACGCGCGAAGACCTGGTTGTCGGGGTCACAATCCCTGGGTTCTTCGTCCTCAGCACCGCCTCGATGATCGCCTGCGGGCACGCGTTCCCGGCGATGCATGTCTGGCGCTCCGGCATCACTGCCGAGGCCATCCTCGGCACCGCCGTCATGGCCGTCTTCATCCCGGCGTTCATCGCGGGCCGCTTCAGCTTCGGTTATCTGGTGAGCTTCGCGCTGCTCTCAGCGGTGTTCGGCTTCGTCTGGCTCAGCTTCTTCAGCGCGTTCGATTATCCGCATGCCATCGCCCGCTGGGCCATGATCGCCGCGCTGGCCGCCGCGATGATCCCCCTGATGTTCCAGAATATGCCGGTTTGGCGGCCCGGCCTGTCCGAAACGGCGATCAAACGCATTGCGCTGCTGCTGCTGGCGTCGTCCTTGGCCGTGCTGGTCGCCGACATCTCGTACGGCGCCAATCTCGGCAACCCCTATGGCGCAGCCCGCAACGCCGTCACGCGGCCGGCGCTTTTGAATTATCTCACCGGGATCATGATCGGCGCGGTCCTGCCTTATCTGTTCGCGCATTTCGCGTCGCGCAGGCAATGGGTGCAGGCCGCTTGCGTGTTGCTGTTTGCGCTTTGCTTCTATCCGGTCGTCAACAACAAGACCGTGCTGCTGTTGCCGATCTGGCTGCCGTTTCTGTTCTGGCTGTTCGGCCGGTTCACCCCGCGGCCGGCCACGGTGCTCGCATTCCTCATTCCCATGATCATCGGGCTCACGGCGTTCGCCGTGCTCGGCGCCGACAGGGATTACGTCGTGTTCAGCGCCATCAATCTGCGCTTCCTCGCAATCCCGTCGCTCGCCCTTGATCAATATGCCGACTTCTTCGCGCACCGCGACCTGACCCGCTTCTGCCAGATATCGATCGTGCGACAGGTGACCACCTGCCCGTATGGCGAGCTCGGCCCCGCGCTCGGAGCGATCTATCGGGACGGCAATTTCAACGCCTCCTTCCTCGCCACCGAAGGCATCGCGTCGGTCGGTCTTGCGCTCACGCCGGTTTCGGCGCTCGTATGCGGCCTGATCCTGTCGGTGGGGTCGATGGTCTCGCGGCACCTGTCGCCGCGCTTCATCGCAGTGTCGTCGGGCATCGCGGTTCAGGCCATCATGAACGTGCCGCTCACGACAAGCCTGATGTCGAACGGGATCGCGCTGCTGTTCCTGCTGTGGTGGCTGACGCCCGAATGGCGAGCGGAAGCTTCGCAGCATCAGCAACAGTCAACGCGACCCGTCGGTGTCGCGGCCTGATGTCTTGCGCCCTGCCGCGGCACGACGCTGCGGCCTGAGAGATCGACAGCCGCGACCAAGCAACGCCGATACGACCCTGTGGCCTCACTTCTTTCGGAGAACGATGATGCTCTGATACGGTGAGATCCCGTTCATGCCGACGTCAACGAGATCAAACCGGTCGGTCCAGTGCGTCTCGATGTACCGCTTGCTGATGATCGTCTCGCCGTAGGTCATTTCGCCATCGACCGGATAGCTTTGCGGATAGAAGTAGAATCCGTCCCGCGCCACAGTCTCGGCGATTTTTTGCTGATCCCAGCCGGGCAATTTGGCAATCGGCTCATAGAATGCGTATGCCGGCGGCCGAACGGTCAGAAGAAAGAGACCGCGATTCTCCAGAGAATCGTGAACCGCGGTCAGGCATGTGTCGCTTGCGGCAGGCGAGAGGTGCGTCCAGATCGATAACGCGTAAGCGACATCAAATTTCTGGTTGAACGGCAGACGTCTCGGCAGACTGTCCGACAACACGATATCGGCGCGCGGGTTGGAGCGTTGCGCGACCTGGATGATGCCCTTGTGCGGATCACACCCATGCAGATTGCGCAGTGGCACATCCTTCATGAAGTACCGGAGCACACTGCCCCAGCCGCAGCCATAGTCCAGCACCGCGCATTCGGCGAACGGCTTATCCAGATGACGCCTGAGCTTATCGTGCAACAGGCGATAGGTTTCGATGACGGCGGCGCCGAGCTCCATCCCGGAACGACCGCTCCAGTTTTTCTGGGTGCCAGCATCTGGTGGATCGGGAATGGCGGCCTTGATCGCCTTGAAGCCATCATATTCCTTCCAGAGCAGCACGTTCCACAGATACGGATCGTCGATCCATTTGAGTGCGTCGTATACGGACTCTCCCCTTCGGCAGGCGGCGTCCGCTCTTTCCAGTTCGTCGTTGTAGTATTCGTTCAGCCACGAACTCCAATTCATCGGCACGCCTCCGTGTTAGGTTCGCTTCATCAGCCCTCGCCCACGCTCGCGTCGTTTGAATGTCCTGAACTGTCTTCGCTTACTCCGGCAACTTTAAGACCCGTCGAGAGCGTGTGAGTTCCGGAAGATGGTGGAACCGCTGATGTCGTTTTTGCGTCATGGACGAGCGATCGCCGTCGCCAGGAGCGACAGCGACAGACCTCGACCGCAGAACATTGGATCTGTTCCGTCAGCTTCCATCGCACCGGCAGCGACAAGACGCTGAAGACGAAGCCGACGCATGCCGTCGCAGAACCCGTGTCGGCAACGTCGACCGCAATGTGGTCACATCGGAGGACACACGCGCAGGCGCGGGAACCAGTTGATGGCCACTGTCGAGTGTGACGCCGGCGGCGCGACGGGGAGGATCGACAAGATAGCAAACATGATCGATCACAACGAGAAGGTGCGCGAGACTTGCAGTCCGGCAAACGTCGGGAGCACCCACCGTTTCGACCACGCCCAGCTCATCAGGACCGATCTGCCCGAGGCGCAAAAACGCATTCCGGCGACCTCCCAAGAAATACTCTTGGGAACCGACATTTCTGCTAAGTCATTGAAATAAATGGCGCGAGAGACGGGACTCGAACCCGCGGCCTCCGCCGTGACAGGGCGGCGCTCTAACCAACTGAGCTACTCCCGCGGATGCCGATCATCGGATTGATCCGCGCAGGAACGAGGGCATAAAGGCCCGCATCCCGATAGTCAAGCACGTTGCGGAGCCCTGCACAGCGCGGGCATTTTCGCGCCACCGGCGCGAGTTGTCGCCTGTTTTCAGGGGAAACGGCGTAGTCAGCAAAGCCCCGAATCAAATAAGGCCTGATACGTCTGGGTTTCCTGTGGCCGGGCCCGGCGCTGCCCGTTCCCCAGAACCGGCGGTTTCAGGACTTTTCCGGACGCATTTTCCCGACGCGAACGGCGCGCCATTCGCGTGAAAGCAGCAATCCAGCCATTCAGCAACGAGGAGGGCCACACATGGCGAAGAAAGCAGCGACCCCGGCGACGATCACGCTGAAGCACCTGGCGGCGGCCATCGCCGAAGAGCAGGAGCTGTCCAAGAAGCAGGCCGAGGCGATCCTGACCGACATGGTCACCCGGATCACCAAGCACCTCAAGAAGGGTGAGCGGATTCGCATCGTCGGCCTCGGCATCCTCCAGGTTCGCAAGCGCGCCGCCCCGCATGGGCCGCAACCCGGCGACCGGCGAGCAGATCCACATCAAGGCGAGCAAGAAGGTCGCCTTCCGCGCCGCCAAGGAGCTGAAGGAAGCCGTCTAAGGCTCTTAGCCTTCCCGGTTTGATACCAGGCGCCATTCCGGCTCGTGACGCGGCCCCGGAATGGCGCCTTTCTGTTATAGAGTTGTCTTTCGATGCGCTTTGCTGCCCGAACCAACTTCGCCTGAGCGTCTTATTCCCGTTCTCCATCCTTGCGCGGTCTTCATGCTGGCACCGGCTCTCGACTTCAAGCACACCGTCACCGAGCGCTTCCTGCGCTATGTCGTGATCGACACCCAGTCCGATCCGGATTCGCCGACCACGCCCTCCACCGAGAAGCAGAAGAATCTCGGCCGCCTGCTGGTCGCCGAGCTGCAGGCGATGGGCATATCCGATGCGCACCTCGATCCACACGGATACGTCTATGCGACGATCCCGGCCAACACCGACAAGACGGTGCCGGTGATCTGCTTCTGCTCGCACATGGACACCTCACCCGACTGCACCGGCAAGAACGTCAAGCCGCAGCTCGTGAAGAATTATAGCGGCGGCGACATCGTGCTGCCGGCCGATGCCTCGCAGGTGATCCGCGCCGCCGAGCACGAGGCGCTGGCCGACCAGATCGGCAACGACATCATCACGACCGACGGCACCACCCTGCTCGGCGCCGACAACAAGGCCGGCCTCGCCGAGATCATGGACGCCGCGCATTTCCTGGTCACCAACCCGCAGGTGAAGCACGGCACCATCAAGATCCTGTTCACGCCGGACGAGGAGATCGGCCGCGGCGTCGACAAGGTCGACATCAAGAAGTTAGGGGCCGATTTCGGCTACACCATGGACGGCGAGACCGCAGGCCACATCGAGGACGAGACCTTCTCCGCCGACGGCGCCAGCATCATCATCGAAGGCGTCGCGACCCATCCGGGCTTTGCCAAGGGCAAGATGGAGCACGCGATCAAGATCGCGGCCGCGATCGTCGACCGCCTGCCGAAGGACACCTGCTCGCCCGAGACCACCGAAGGCAAGGAAGGCTTCCTGCATCCGGTCGCGATGTCGGGCGCGCTGGAGAACGCGCGGATCGACTTCATCGTGCGCGATTTCACCGAGCAAGGCCTGAAACAGAAGGAAGCGCTGCTCGAGAAGATCGTGCAGGACGTCATGAAGGGATATCCGCGCTCGACCTACCGCATGGAGGTCAAGCAGCAATACCGCAACATGAAAGAGGTGATCGATCGTCACCCCCAGATCGTCGCCTATGCGATCGAGGCGATCGAGCGCGCCGGGCTATCGCCGGTGAAGACCTCGATCCGCGGCGGCACGGATGGCTCGCGGCTTTCGTTCATGGGCCTGCCCTGCCCGAACATCTTCGCCGGCGAGCACGCATTTCATTCGCGGCTCGAATGGGTCAGCCGCCAGGATATGGAGAAGGCCGTGCAGACCATCGTCCACCTGGCGATGATCTGGGAAGAGAAAGCCTGATCAGGCCCGCGCCGTTACGATCCAGATCGCGCCCGGCAGCGGCACGGAATCGCCCTTGACGAACGGCGCCAGCGCCTCGCGCATCGACGCGATGGCGGCGGAGCGAACCTCATCCGGGTGCCCTTCCAGCGCGCGGCTGGCCGGCCCGATCTCGAGCGCGCCCTGGATCGCCGCATCGATGCCGCGCCCGGTCGCAACATCGAGTTCGACCCGGCACGGCTCCATGGCAATGTCGGAGAAGCCGGCTTCACCGAGGATCCTCTTCACCCGGGCTTCGGACGCGAATGAGAACGGACCGGGGTCTTCGGGACCAAGCTGCGGCAGCTTCGGCACGTGCTTGTAGACCGCCTGCAGCGGCGCCATGAAGAACGGGTTTTCGCGCGGCTCCTGCCAGCAGGCGAAGGCGAGCCGGCCCGACGGCTTCAGCGCCTTGTGCAGATTGGCGAACGACACCGCCGGATCGGCAAAGAACATCACGCCGAAGCGCGACGCCAGGAGATCGAAGCTTGCGGGATCGAACGGATAGACCGTGGCGTCGGCAAGCGCATAGGTGACCGGCGCATCCTTCGGCGTGCTTTGCCGTGCCCGCTCCAGCATCGGTCCAGAGACGTCGACGCCGAACACATGGCCTGACGGCCCTACCTTGGTCGCAAACCCATTCGTCGAGGCGCCGCTGCCGCAGCCGACATCGACGATGCGCTCGCCGGCCTTCGGCGCGGCGCGATCGATCAGCAGGTCGAGCACCGGCTGCAGCACGATATCCTGCGCGGCCTGCCTTGAGGCCCAGCGCTGACCGCCCGGCCCGTTCCAGTATGCAATCTGATCGGCGTTTTGCGGATGGCCTGCGTTCATGCGATCCAACCTTGTTGAGAACTTCGGGCGATCCTAGCAAGTCTCGCGCGTCGCAGCGCGCAGCATCGGCATCACCTGATAGGTGAATCCGGCATTGGCCTTGCAGACGGGATCGTTGGCGACGATCTCCTGCGGATCGGCATCGTCAGCCAGTTGCAGCACGCCCAGTCCCCAGACGCCGGCGGGATCGGCCACCGGCCCGAAGATCAGCGCCTTGCCGGCTTGCAGCAATTCGCCGCAATAGGCGACATGCGCCTGCATGATTGCCGCTTCCTGCGGCGTCATGTCCTGCGGGAAGGTCGGGCGCGGTCCGGTCAATTTGCAGACGAAATATCTCATCGACCTGGTCCGCTCTCTCGGATTACTTGGCGGCAGCGCTCGTGGGCTTGGCCGGCTTCGGCGCAGGCGTCTTCGCCGCATTGCCCTTCGGGGCGGCCGTTCCGTCATTGCTGCGCGCAATGCCCCAAGGGTCGGTGGGCTTCTGGTCCGGCACGCCGCTGAGCGCGCGCTGGTAGGCGCGCTGCTGCCGTGCCTCGTTGGCCACATCCGACGGCGACTTCTCGATCTCTTCGCGATAGCGCTGAACATGGTCCTGCTGCGCCCATGCCGGTCCGGCAATCATGGTGAGAAGAAAAATCGCGGAGAGTTTGCGCATGCATCAAGTTCCCGGTTAGACGCAGAGAATAGCATCGCAGCGGCGTCGGCATCAAACCTGAGCGGCAAGAATGATGATGAAGGGAGTCATAGTTTTGTCCGCCTCGGCTCGTAGCTCGCGGGGAACAGCAGCAATGGGATTTTGAACCGGTCCGCCTTCGCTCTTCGAGCTTCGGCGAGACAGCCTTCGCCCTGCCGCACCGAATGAATTCATCCACAAGGGCTGGCTTGCCCAGCCGTAGCCCGCAGGGCGAAGGCTGGTAGGCGGCGAGAGATTCGAACTCCCGACCCTCTCGGTGTAAACGACAAGATCAAAGCTGGTAGCATTGAATTTATTGCGATTTTCGCGAACGTCTGTTGTGCGCTTCGCTGTTCGTTCACGCCGTATCGTTGCCGTGCATTGCCGTGAACGCGGAATGTTCTTGCGCGGCGGCTTGCGCCCAGTCCCGTCCCTGGGAACAAGATTTCACAGTGCGGCGTTCTCGGTTGAGGCAGGCTGAATAGGACGTTTCGATGCACGGTTACACAGCGTACGTGCTCAGCCCCGATAATCGCATTTTGTGGCGGGTTGACCTGTTCTGCGGCAATGACGATGACGCACGCGAACAGGCCCAGAAACTGGCTCCCGATCAGCCGGTGGAGCTATGGGACGGCGCGCGGAAAATCGGAAAATTCGCGCCCCAACTGAATTGAGCCGCGTGCCATTGCCGCTACCGGGCGTTCTCGTTTCGCCCTATTTTGCCGCTTGGTAACTGTCCGTATTTGAGCCCCAGTGTCCCAAGTTGATTTTGGGAGTGTCCTAATTCAGATTAAGCAAGCGGAAACCGAGGCTTAGCCGTTCTTCTCGGTAGGACTACTGAGAAGTCCATTGGATGTTGCTGCCCGATCCACCCTTGACCCATTTCAAGGAATTTTATCCTCGTAGAACGAACAGCGAAGCCTAGGCCTCGTGGTCATCCGGGCGTGAACGGAGTTCCCGTGCTATAAGTGGAACTTGGCTTAGTTGCGCCAGTGAGCTGCTGAGGGCTGGAACAATGCCAATTAATCAGTTGCTGAAAGGCTGCGAACGCACGCCTGAGGAAATCGAACTTCTGAACAAGGCCTTCGACCACGCCCTACACTTGTTAGGCGTGCTTGACCGTGACGACCCACTTTGCAGGATGGTGGCTCGCGACGTTATCGACATCTGCGCAGCCGGCACCAACGATCCGCGCAAGATCGCGAAAATCGCCGTAGAGCGGATGGGCCTCCGGTGAGGTGTCCCCATCGGACGCTATTCGTTCTTGATCCAAATCAACGAGCGGCGCGGCAACAGCTTCAAGCGTTCACAGGATGAAATGGGACGCGATAACGATAGCCGGTTGCGCCACAATCGCACTTTCCGTGCTGATCCTGATTGTCGTCTTCACGATGTAGCCAAGAGTTCCTTGCGTGAAGCGCTTATTTTAAGTCGCGGGCATGATCTGTTTTGCTCAGGACGAGCCTTACCGCGCCTGATCTGGTCGAGCGATGTTCACAGCAACAGAATGCCGAGAAAAGGCAAATGCGAAGATAGCCCAAGCCGAGCGCAATATTGGGCACCGCCAGAAGAGGCTTCAGCGCGACGCGGAAGCGTGGCTGGTCCTTGCGGCTCTAATGGAAGACTGCCCGAAAGACTCAGTTGGCGGCCTCTTCCGGACAGCGCCGGGCGTGCAACAAACGGCTCGCTTCATTCCTGGTCCTAAGTGATTGCCTCGCAAACGTCCGGCATAGCCAGTTTGGGCGTTTCCCCCGCCTCGCGCTCGCTAATGTCTCTCGGGATTTTACGTTTTCCCTCCAGGACTAGAACCAGCGCCGTCTGCTAAAATTTTCAAGTGGGCGGCGTTATGTTGTGCTGTCCTAATTCCCTGTCGCGAGCGCCCGGAATCAAAAAGGGCCGCATTAGCGCGACCCCCGTGCCGGTAAAAATCTGTTCGGAATGAAATCCAGCCCCGGCAAGAGTCAGACTAGGGTTTTCCACAACCTTGTGGGATTGCGGGAGACTACGGTGTTTCGCTATTGGAACTAAACCGCCGTTTGTGAAGGAACGCGCTCAAATCCTACCGCGTTCTATTATCCGGGCAGGCCAGGCATGGGAGCCAAAACCATGCAGCGCCGTCGCTTCAAATATCTGTGGTCATTAGTCGACCGCCTTCGCCTGATCGTGCCCCGTGATGTGGTGTAGCTGGCGGCGGGTGACCGCGTTCGCCGGCGAGAGCCGGGCTGGTCAGCTGGCGATAGCCGTGAGGCTGACGTTGGGATCATCGCTCAATGGCGCGATTGTTTCCAGCGTCATGTAGCGAGCGCGTTGGACCGCCCATTCGTCGTTCTGTTCGAGCAGGATCGCCCCGATGAGGCGGACGATGGCATCTTCGTTGGGGAAGATGCCGACCACTTCGGTCCGCCGCTTGATTTCGCCGTTGAGGCGTTCGATCGGGTTGGTGGAGTGCAGCTTGGTCCGATGCTGCGGCGGGAACGTCATGTAGGCGAGCACGTCGGTCTCGGCCTCGTCGAGGAAGCAGGCCAGCTTTGGCAGCTTGGGGCGCAGCTGGTCGGCAACCTTACGCCATTGGGTGCGGGCGGCTTCGGCATCGTCCTGAGCAAATGCGGTGGCGATGAAGGCGGAGACGACGCGCCGGCCGCTCTTGCCGGCATGCGCCAGCGCGTTGCGCATGAAGTGGACACGGCACCGCTGCCAACTGGCGTTGAGCACCTTGGCCACGGTGGCCTTGATGCCCTCGTGGGCGTCGGAGACGACGAGCTTGACGCCGCGCAGGCCGCGGCGGGCGAGCTTGCGCAGGAACGCGGTCCAGAACGTCTCGGCTTCGGACGGTCCAATATCCATCCCGAGAACCTCGCGCCGGCCGTCACTGTTGACGCCGACCGCGACGATCACCGCGACAGATACGATACGGCCGTTCTGGCGCACCTTCACATAGGTGGCGTCGATCCACAGATACGGCCAGTCGCCCTCGATCGGACGGGCGAGGAATGCCTTCACCTTGTCGTCGATCTCCGCGCAGAGCCGGCTCACCTGGCTCTTGGAGATCCCGCTCATCCCCATCGCCTGCACCAGATCGTCGACCGAGCGGGTCGAGACGCCCTGCACATAGGCCTCTTGCACCACGGCGGTCAGCGCCTTCTCGGCCATCCGGCGCGGCTCCAGGAAACCCG
The DNA here is from genome assembly GCF_054057015.1 of Bradyrhizobium sp. JR3.5. Taxonomy (NCBI): domain Bacteria; kingdom Pseudomonadati; phylum Pseudomonadota; class Alphaproteobacteria; order Hyphomicrobiales; family Nitrobacteraceae; genus Bradyrhizobium; species Bradyrhizobium sp. JR3.5. The sequence goes on along the minus strand of NZ_JBSRYV010000001.1, from coordinate 1,754,105 downwards.
GAAAGTAGCTTCCCTTGCGCAGCTTGGGGATGCGAAGCTCGACCGTGCCGGCCCGGGTCTCCCAGGTCCGGTCGCGGTAGCCGTTGCGCTGGGCCAGGCGCTCGGGATTCTTCTCGCCGTAGGCTGCCCCGGTCTGGCCTTCGACTTCCATCTCCATCAACCGCTGGGCAGCAAAGCCGATCATCTCGCGCAACAGATCGGCATCAGGGGTCTTCTCCACGAGCGTGCGCAGGTTCATCATGTCGTCGGTCATCGGTGGTTCCTCGGTTGCGTTGGCGTGTCGCAACCCGATCCTACCGGAGAACTGCCGGTGACCACCGCAAAGCCGCCCGCCCGCTACGGCGCTATTGGAGGCGCGCGTCCGGGCGGCTTTGCTCTACCGAGCTACACCACCTCCGGGGACACGACCCTTCGCCTGACCAAAGAGGCCAAGCATCTTCGAGAGAAGGCGGAGAAGCTACCACCCGGTGAGGAGCGCGATACCCTGTTTAAGAGGGCTCGCCGAAAGACCTTGCAGGCGGATGCGTTGCGCCCAAACAAATGGCTTTCATCACGGGAATTGCAGCCACCAAAATAACCCCCCGATTGAGCTAGTTACATTTTGCGTGGTCCTAACTGATTGCCCCGCAAACGTCTGGCCGGGTTTAACCCAGTGGCCCGCTGACGTTTGGTCATTCATGGCTACGCCCGGCGGAACTTTTCTTTCTCTCGGGCTTTTTGAATCTGTTTTTGTGGCAACGCCAGCTTTTGGAGAGGGAGCCATGAAGCGACGGCGCCGGGTTGAGCAGACTATTCCGCTTGAAAGACGCCTTGCCCAAGAAGCCGAAGAGTTTCGCCAACGGGCAAAAGAGCTTCCCCCCTGTCGAGAGCGAGAGGACTTGCTAAGGAAGGCGCGCCAGGACGAGGCCGTCGCCCATATGACCGAATGGCTAACCTCACCCGGCCTTCGGCCACCGCAATGAGCCAGAAGCAGCCTTTGATTATCATCAACGTATCGAACCCGGCCGCTTTCTCCGGGAAAGGAAGCCTTATTGTTCTCGAATACACCGATGAGGATGCCGCAAAGAAGGTGGCCCGAAAGATCGCTCTAGAGACGGGCCGATCCGTGACGATATGCGACGACGACATGCGCCTGATCGAGATAATCCCAGTCACGACCCATTGAAGTCGTTTCGAAGCCGCCCAGTCTCTCCTCGCTCAGATTTTCCGCGCAGCACCGGCCCGATCGAAGACGGGCGTCTCTTCTTCGTCGTCAGGTGCAGCACCGGTCGGCGTATCTTCTGTCGCGTGTCGCAACAACTCGGTGTCAGCGTCGAGCCCGTCAACGGTTTCGTTTGCCTGACTGCCCGAGTCGCGCCGCCGAGCGGGAACCTGTGCCGCGCCGGAACCAGTAATGGCATCAATTGCGCCCGACCGACGTGGCATCCAATTCTTCCGTGTCATTGGAACCTCCGTGACGAGTCAATCTTTTCGCTCGCTCCGCGTTCCACCGGTCTAGTCAAACCCGGCCCGCAGCACCCGGGCACTCATTAAGTGCTGCAATCGACCCGGAATTATCCGGCCATCAACCGTCGCGTTAGCGGCGGCCTTTACACCTATCAACAACAGAAAATGAAAATGATTATGAACGACAAAGACGCTTGCGTTGAATCGATCACCTCTTTCGAGAAGGAGCAGGGACGGCCGTATGTCGACGTTGAAAACGGTCTCTTCCATCGCACGTGGCTTGGAGAAAACGTGCCAGCGAACAAGCGGGCGCCTGTGCAACGCATCCCGGCCCGCCTTTTGGCGCACCTGAGGCGTTGGCGTCGGCTGGGCACGCGATACGTCTGCGAATATCAGGGGCGCGCCGCTGACCCTAAGAAGGCCTTTGGAAGGTTTGCTAGGGCCGTCTTTCCGGATACTGACATGAAGGTCGTCCGGCACACCTTCCGCCACACGGCGGCAACGTGGCTGATGCAGCGGCGGGCAGACAAGTTCGAAGCTGCGGATATCTGGGAATGACGATGAAGACCCTAGAGTCGACGTACGGACACCATCACCCGGATCATCAATCGAGTGTAGGCGACGCATTCTCGAAGAAGAGAGGCAAGGCGGCGTGAGGTTTCGTTGCCGTTATCGTTGCCGTAGCGAAATCAGCACTTCGCTAAGCTATTGAAAGTATTGGTAGGCGGCGAGAGATTCGAACTCCCGACCCTCTCGGTGTAAACGAGATGCTCTAACCAGCTGAGCTAGCCGCCCGTACCTGCGCGCCTCTTTAGCCTCGCCCGCCCCTCGGGCGCAAGATAGCCAGGGTCGCAAAGCCTCAATCCGTAGGCCTCAATCCCTGGGCTTCAATCCTTGGGCCGCGCCGGCAATCCCTTGAGATCATTGATCCAGGGCGCGGCGGAGCGGCACCAGACTTGGCGTCGCGGGGTCAATTCGCCGCGCTGGCGAATGCTGCCCCAGCGGATGCCCCAATCGTCAGGACCGCCGTCCTCGCCGCTCGTGAACAAGGGGGAACCACAGTCGCCGCAAAAATGCTGGAAGCGGATCCGGCCGTTATCGCCCCGCTTGCCGTAAATCTTCGGCGCACCTGCGGTCAGCCGGACCTGCTCGGCGGCGCAGATCACCGTGACGCGATAGGGTGAACCAGTCAGCGCCTGACAGTCCGTACAATGGCAAATCGACACCCGTTCGGGATCGATGTCGGCCTGATAGGTCACGGCCCCGCAATGGCATTGCCCGTCGATCCGCATCTGCGTTCTCCCAATTCGGCGTCGTGCAACAAGGCGGTCGCCAAGAGGTCGTTCCCGGGGATGCGGCCAGCAAGGTCTCCGGAACACCGTCGGTGCCCCGTTGAGACAATACTGGCATCCCAAAACGGGATTGTTTGGGATACCAATCTGGGATATGTCGGCATGACCGTCCTCCCACCGGCAGACCGCCATGTCGCAGATGCTTCAGATCCACGACCAGCTCCGGGAGATGATCCTCTCTCTCGACCTTGGCCCCGGCGAGCGGCTGACCGAGCGCTGGCTCGAGACCCGGTTCGAGGGATCGCGCACACCGATCCGCGCCGCGCTGGTGCGGCTCGAAGGCGAAGAGCTGGTCCGCCGCGACGGCCGCAACTGGATCGTCGCACCGATCGACCTCGGTGAGCTGGAGGCGCTGGCCGAGTTCAGGATTCCGCTGGAGACGACGGCCGTCCGCCTCGCCTGCGCGCGGGCGAGCGCGGCCGACATCGCCGGCGTCGAAGCGACGCTGGATGCCTGCCAGTCCGGCGCGCCGCGCGAGGAATGGCACCGCGTCGGCACCGATTTCCATGTCGAGATCGCGCGTCTCTCCGGCAATCCCTTCATCGTCAAGGCGATCGCCGGCGCCATGACCCGGCTGTCACGGGCACGCTGGCTCGAAGTGTGGACCGAACCCTCGCGCGAGCAGGCCTGGCGCGAGCACCGGCGCATTCTCGGCTTCATCAAGGCCAACGATCCGGATTCTGCCGCGCGCGAAGCCGCCAACCACATCACCGATACCCGCGATCGGCTGCTGCGTTCGCTGAACGAAGATCGCCGCGGCCTGCGTGCGCGCGGCTTCGCCGTCATCGGGCTGCGCTGACATGAACATGGAGATCGATCGCGAAGCAGCGCTCGACGCCGGCCCCTGGAAACGCAACCTCATCGTCTGCGTGTTCGGCTCCTTCACCACCATCGTGGGGATGACGCTGCTGCTGCCGTTCCTGCCGCTCTATGTCGAGCAGCTCGGCGTGACCGATCATGCCGCCATCGTGCAATGGTCGGGCGTCGCCTATGGCGCAACCTTCTTCAGCGCGGCGCTGACGGCGCCGCTGTGGGGACGGCTCGCGGATCGCTATGGCCGCAAACTGATGCTGATCCGCGCGAGCCTCGGCATGGCGGTTGCTATGTCGCTGATCGGCATGGCGCACAACGTCCATGAGCTGGTCGGCCTACGGCTGTTGACCGGCCTGCTCGGCGGCTACGCCTCGGGCTCGACCGTGCTGGTCGCGTCGCAGACGCCGAAGGCGCGGTCCGGCTGGGCGATCGGCGTGCTGTCGGCCGGCATCATGGCCGGCAGCCTGGTCGGTCCCTTGATCGGCGGCGTGTTGCCGGGCCTGATCGGCATCCGCGCGACCTTCTTCCTGATCGGCGGCGCCATCTTCATCACCTTCCTCGGCACGACCTTCCTGATCCGCGAGGATGCGCGTCCGAAGACGGCGAAAGACGCCAAGGCGCGCGGCGGCTGGTCGCTGGTTCCAGACAAGCGACCTTTGATCGCGATGTGGGGCACCGGCCTGCTCTTGATGATCGCCAACATGTCGATCGAGCCGATCATCACGGTCTACGTCGCGCAACTGGTCGAGGCGCCGCAGGTAACGTTCGTCGCCGGCCTCGTGATGTCGGCGGCGGCGTTCGGCAGCCTGCTGTCGTCGTCGCATCTCGGCAAGCTGGCCGATCGCGTCGGCCATTGGCGGATCATCACCGTCTGCCTGGCTGCCTCGGCGCTGCTGCTGATCCCGCAGGCCTTCGTGGCCAGCGGCTGGCAGCTGATCGTGCTCCGCTTCCTGATGGGGCTCGCGCTCGGCGGCCTGTTGCCCTGCATCGCAAGCGTGATCCGGCACAACGTGCCCGACACGGTCACCGGCAGCATGCTGGGCTATTCGATCTCAGCGCAATATGCGGGCCAGGTGATCGGCCCGCTCGCCGGCGGATTCATCGGCGGCCATATCGGCATGCGCGCCGTGTTCCTCGGCACCAGTGTGCTGATGGCCCTCGGGGCGATCGGCAATTTCGTCATCGAGAAGAAAGAGTAGTTCCGGGAGCGAGCAGCTCGCTCACGCTTTAGCTTCCGGCATGTCGCTCTGATGCGCAGCCAGATATGAGCGGAACATGATCGTGAGCTGCCTTTCGGCCTCAGCGCCATCAGCGGGGGTCAAGACCCGGTGGCAGAACGCCGGCACCGTCCCGTAAAGGGCTGCGGTCAGGGTTTGAGCGAGCAAGCTCGGATTGGCGAAACGGCCACCACCGGCATTGGATAGCATTGTCTCGATGGCCTTCGCACTCCGCCGAGACGCCAACTCAATCAACTCTCGCGCGTCGAGCTCCATGCCGATGCGATAAAGGGCGGGAGAAATCTCGGCTTGCGCCATCTTCGCCTGAAGATACGCGCTCACCACGGTCTCAGCGATCTTCTCTTTCGTAGAGCACGGGTTGTCGCCGCATGCTTTCTCTATGGCGCCCGCAAGCAGCGCGAGGTGTTGCTCCAGCACCGCGAAGAGCAAGGCCTCCTTGTTCGGGAAGTACTGGTACAGCGTTCCCACTGAGACGCCTGCACGGTGCGCCACGCGCGTGGTGGTGAGACGCATCAGACCATCGCCCAGCAAAACCTGAATAGTTGCCTCGAAAATGGCGTCGACGGTGGCAATCGCGCGCCCCTGACGCGGTGTTTTTCGGGGGTTTAGCGATGGCGCCGAACCGGTTCCCATAAGCGAATCCAAAACCTGAAAGATCCTTCATATCTAACTTATGTTCCCGTCGCTCCAGCATCAATGCGGTTCACGTCGGGACCGTTCACGACAACTGGAGACCAATATGGGTATCACGCTTCGCAAATCTCTCTTCGCCGCCGGTTTTGTCACCCTTGCGCTTTCTGTTGCTGCTTTCGCCACACTTCCCGGCTGGTCGCAGACGACCCATCCAACGGTGCGGTCCAGCCTCGGGACGCCGGTTAGCTCATCGGCCATGGAGGCTTTGATCGATAAGCCAGGACCGATCGAGGTCAGGACGGTCGCGAGTTCGGATTGGAAGGCTGATCTATCGGGACTGATCAATCTGAAGGATCCGAAAGCCATTCAGGCGGGGCTCGTGGATCACGAAGAGCCGATCCAGATCTATACGCATCTCGTGCGGCACCCGACGAAGGGATTTTTCATGATCGATACGGGTGTTTCAAGGCAGTTTGCCGAGGATCCGAAGAGCGTTGATGTCCCGTGGGTGCTGAGGAACTTTGCAAAGATGGACAAGCTTCAGGTCCGGGAAGATGCGTTGTCGGCCATCAAATCTGAAGGTGCTCCGCTCAATGGCGTCTTCATGACCCATCTCCATTTCGATCATATCTCGGCCATGCCTGATGTTCCCAAAGACGTTCCGTTTTACACGGGTCCCGGCGAAGCCGAGGAGAAGAAGTTCGAGAACGTCGTCGTTCAGGGCATGGAGGATCGCTTCTTCGATGGCAGGCCCGCAATCCAGGAGCTTCAGTTCACGAACGACCCGGATGGGAAGTTGGAGGGAGCGATCGATGTCTTCGGCGACGGTTCGTTGTTTGCAATCCTGACGCCGGGACATACGGCGGGCCACATATCGTTTGTCGCCCGCACACCAACGGGCCCTGTGCTCTTCACCGGCGACGCGTGCCACACGCGCTGGGGTTGGGAGCATAGTGTCGAACCCGGAAGTTTCACATTCGAACGGCAAAGCGAACGAAAGAGTTTGCTCCAACTGAAGGCGTTGAGTGAACGTCACCCGAAGATGATTGTGAGATTGGGTCATCAGCCGTAACTCGTCGGAAGCGCAGGACCGACAGCTTCGACAAGGCGAAGGCGCGGACCTCATCAGTAAACTCAATTGGGAGATCGGCTGTGAGCCTCGCTCGCATCCCAAAACAAAACGGCGCCCGAAGGCGCCGTTTCATTATTTCGATTGGAGCTCGCTTCAGTGCGCCGTCAGGCCACCGGACGCTTCATCCGAAGCGTCGGGCTTGACGTCGACCTTGCTGGTCTCCTCTTCCCAGACGATCGGCACAGGCACCCGGGTCAGCGCCTTGGCAACGACCTCATCCAGCCGCGAGACCGGAATGATCTCCATGCCGCCCTTGATCGCATCGGAAATCTCCGTGAGATCCTTGGCGTTGTCCTCGGGGATCAGCACCGTCTTGATGCCACCGCGTGCGGCAGCCAGAAGCTTCTCCTTCAGACCGCCGATCGGCAGCACGCGGCCGCGCAGCGTGATCTCGCCGGTCATCGCGACATCGTGGCGGACCGGGATGCCGGTCATGACCGAGATAATCGCGGTGGCCATCGCCACGCCGGCGGACGGACCGTCCTTCGGCGTTGCGCCCTCCGGCACGTGAACGTGGATGTCGCGGCGATCGAACATCGGCGGTTCGATGCCGTAGACGATCGCGCGCGAGCGGACGTAAGACGCCGCCGCCGAGATCGACTCTTTCATCACGTCGCGCAGATTGCCCGTGACGGTCATCTTGCCCTTGCCAGGCATCATGACGCCTTCAATGGTCAACAGCTCGCCGCCGACATCGGTCCACGCCAGACCGGTGACGATACCGACCTGATCCTCGTCGTCGATTTCGCCGAAGCGATACTTCGGCACGCCGAGGAACTCTTCGATGTTCGCCTCGGTGACCTTCACCGACTTCTTCTTGGAGATCATCAGCTCCTTCACCGCCTTGCGGGCGAGTGTGGAGAGCTCACGCTCCAGATTACGCACGCCCGCTTCGCGGGTGTAGCGGCGGATCATCAAGAGCAAGGCCGCGTCATCGATCGACCATTCCTTGGAGTCCAGACCGTGCTTCGAGAGCGCGCTCGGGATCAGATGCTTGCGCGCGATCTCGACCTTCTCGTTCTCGGTGTAGCCGGCGATCCGGATGATCTCCATGCGGTCCATCAGCGGGCCCGGAATATTCAGCGTATTCGCGGTCGTGATGAACATCACGTTGGACAGGTCGTAGTCGACCTCCAGGTAATGATCGTTGAAGGTCGAGTTCTGCTCGGGGGGGGTCCAGGACCTCAAGCAGCGCCGACGACGGATCGCCGCGGAAATCGGCGCCCATCTTGTCGATCTCGTCCAACAGGAACAGCGGGTTCGAGGTCTTCGCCTTCCGCATCGACTGGATGATCTTGCCGGGCATCGAGCCGATATAGGTGCGGCGGTGACCGCGGATCTCGGCCTCGTCACGCACGCCGCCGAGCGACACACGCACGAACTCACGGCCGGTCGCCTTCGCGATCGACTTGCCGAGCGAGGTCTTGCCGACGCCGGGAGGCCCGACCAGGCACAGGATCGGTCCGGTCAGCTTGTTGGCGCGCGACTGCACCGCAAGATACTCGACGATACGGTCCTTGACCTTCTCGAGCCCGTAGTGATCGGAGTCCAGCACCGCCTGCGCGGCCTCGAGGTCCTTCTTGACCTTGGACTTCTTGCCCCACGGGATCGACAGCAGCCAATCCAGGTAGTTGCGTACGACGGTCGCTTCCGCGGACATCGGCGACATCTGGCGCAGCTTCTTCAGCTCGTGTTGGGCCTTCTCGCGCGCTTCCTTCGACAGCTTGGTCTTGGAGATCTTCTCCTCCAGATCGGCCAGCTCGTCGCGACCTTCGTCGTCGCCGAGCTCCTTCTGGATCGCCTTCATCTGCTCGTTCAGGTAATACTCGCGCTGGGTCTTCTCCATCTGGCGCTTGACGCGCGAGCGGATGCGCTTCTCGACCTGCAACACCGAGATCTCGCTCTCCATCAGGCCGAGCACCTTCTCCAGGCGCTGCGTGACGGACAACGTCTCCAGGATCGCCTGCCGATCGGCAATCTTGACCGCGAGATGCGAGGCAACGGTGTCGCCGAGCTTGGCGAAATCGGTGATCGCTTGAACCACGCCGACGACTTCGGCGGAGATCTTCTTGTTCAGCTTCACATAGCTTTCGAAGTCGGACACGACCGAACGCGCCAAGGCCTCGGCTTCGACCGAGTTGGCGTCAGTGTCGGCGAGCGCGACCGCGGTCGCTCCTCGTAGTACTCGCTGCGGTCGGAATATTTCTCGACACGCGCGCGCTCGAGGCCCTCGACCAGTACCTTGACGGTGCCGTCGGGCAGTTTCAGGAGCTGCAGAACGCTGGCGAGCGTACCGGTCTCGTAGATTGAATCGGGAGCCGGATCGTCATCGGACGCGTTCTTCTGCGTCGCGAGCATGATCAACGCGTCGTTCTTCATCACCTCTTCGAGCGCGCGGATCGATTTCTCGCGGCCGACGAAGAGCGGCACAATCATGTGCGGGAAGACGACGATGTCGCGGAGCGGCAGCACCGGATAGGAATGGCTTTCGCCGTGGACGATCGTTGGCCGGGGTTTTGAAGTCGTCATGGCCTTATCCTTTTGTTTTGCCCCCTTGCACGCAGTCCGCCTGCTTGCGCAACCGCCACAAGGTGCCTTGGTGATCCGGAATTAGATTGCAGTTAGTAGCCGCATATTCCGCATCGAAAAGCGACGAATCTCAACGCATGAGATCCCTCACCGATAGCATTAGGTGGCTATCAGGCGGGGGGGTGTCAAGTCTGAGAAGTGCCGGGAAATATAGGCTAAACAGGCATTTACTGCGACGCGAAAATGACCTGCTGCTGCGCCGCAACGGCCGCCGGATCGCCCGGCAGCCGCATGAATTGCGACGACAGAAAGTTGCGCCTTACGCGCTCGCGCTGCTCTCGACGGCGCGGTCGGAACGATCCGCGTAGATGTAGAGCGGACGCGCCGTGCCCTCGACGACCTCGCGCGAGATCACGACTTCCTCGACGCCTTCGAGACCCGGGAGGTCGAACATGGTCTCGAGCAGGATGCTCTCCAGGATCGACCGCAGACCGCGTGCGCCGGTCTTGCGCTCGATCGCCTTGCGGGCGACCGCGCCAAGCGCCTCGTCGGCGAAGGTCAGCTCGATGTTCTCCATTTCGAACAGTCGCTGGTACTGCTTCACCAGCGCGTTCTTCGGATCGGTCAGGATCTTCTTCAGCGAGGCCCTCGTCGAGGTCCTCCAGCGTCGCGACGACGGGCAGACGGCCGACGAATTCCGGGATCAGGCCGTACTTCAGCAGATCCTCCGGCTCGACGTGACGGAAGATCTCGCCGGTACGGCGATCCTCCGGCGCCAGCACCTGCGCCGCGAAGCCGATCGAGGTCGAACGGCCGCGCGCGGAGATGATCTTCTCGAGGCCCGAGAACGCACCGCCGCAGATGAACAGGATGTTGGTGGTGTCCACCTGCAGGAACTCCTGCTGCGGATGCTTGCGGCCGCCCTGCGGCGGGACCGAGGCCACCGTGCCTTCCATGATCTTCAGCAGCGCCTGCTGGACGCCCTCGCCCGACACGTCGCGGGTGATCGAGGGATTGTCCGACTTGCGGCTGATCTTGTCGATTTCGTCGATATAGACGATGCCGCGCTGCGCGCGCTCGACGTTGTAGTCGGCGGCCTGCAGCAGCTTCAGGATGATGTTCTCGACGTCTTCACCGACATAGCCGGCTTCAGTCAGCGTCGTCGCGTCAGCCATGGTAAACGGCACGTCGAGGATGCGGGCCAGCGTCTGCGCGAGCAGCGTCTTGCCCGAACCGGTCGGACCGATCAGCAGGATGTTCGACTTCGCCAGCTCGACGTCGTTGTGCTTGGTCTGATGGTTAAGCCGCTTGTAGTGATTGTGGACGGCGACCGACAGCACCTTCTTGGCGTGGCTCTGACCGATCACGTAGTCGTCCAGGACCTTGCAGATTTCCTTCGGCGTCGGGATGCCGTCGCGCGACTTCACCAGCGAGGATTTGTTCTCCTCGCGAATGATGTCCATGCAGAGTTCGACACACTCGTCGCAAATGAAGACAGTCGGTCCGGCAATCAGCTTGCGAACTTCATGCTGGCTCTTGCCGCAGAACGAGCAATATAGCGTGTTCTTGGCGTCGCTCGTGCCGACCTTACTCATTCATTATCTCCGTCCGCCGTTCGACCTCGTTTGCCAGATCGACCCAATCCGGCACAAAACCGGAGTATTGGGTAGATAGAGCAAATTCCGTACCAAAAAAGACCCTACGCAATACTGACCGTGTGGATCACGGTTTATTCGAATCTCCGCGATCATAGCCGATGCATTACAGCCAACCATGCTGGCACCCGACTATCAAGAATTCGCTAATCGGAAGGCCGGCTCAAGACCGTGACAATACCGTGATTTTCCACGATCGCACGCGGAATACGCGTCGAAATCCACGAAACGTTGCGGGATTACCACGCCAGGCCATGAGCACGAAAGCGGAACTTTCTGCCCCCACATATGCGCTTGCGGGGTACTCCGCCGTCCTGCTTTGCCGACTATGTGAGGCGTCAATGTGGGGATCACACCGACGCCTCAGGTCGCCTGTCCAGATCAGGCAGCTTTGTTAGGCCGCCTTGGCCGCCGACGGGTCTTCCGGCCGCTTGTCGATGACCTTGTCGACGAGACCAAACGCCTTGGCGTCCTCGGCGGTGAGGAACTTGTCGCGCTCGAGCGCGTCCTCGATCGCCTTGTAGGTCTGGCCGGTGTGCTTCACGTAGATCTCGTTGAGGCGCTTCTTGAGATTCAGTATCTCCTGCGCGTGCAGCATGATGTCGGTCGCCTGTCCCTGGAAGCCGCCGGACGGCTGGTGCACCATGATGCGGGAGTTCGGCAGCGTGAAACGCATGTCCTTCTCGCCGGCTGCGAGCAGCAGCGAGCCCATCGAGGCCGCCTGCCCCGTGCACAGCGTCGACACCGGCGGACGGATGAACTGCATCGTGTCGTAGATCGCAAGGCCCGACGTCACCACGCCGCCCGGCGAGTTGATGTACATCGAGATTTCCTTCTTCGGATTCTCGGCCTCGAGGAACAACAGCTGCGCGACGGTCAGCGTCGCCATGCCGTCTTCCACCGGACCGGTGACGAAGATGATGCGCTCTTTCAGCAGGCGCGAGAAAATGTCGTAGGCGCGTTCGCCGCGATTGGTCTGCTCGACGACCATCGGCACGAGGTTCATGTAGGTTTCAACGGGATCGCGCATGAAAGAACCCAAGGGTTAGGGGTGATGCAGAACGTTAAGGCTTAACCCAGATATGGACCAATTTCCGGCCGACAAGACCGGCACTGGCCGTACTAGCCACCTGGGCAGGACGCAGAAGTTCAAGCCGATTCGCGTCGGCACGCCTAGCGACGGGGACCCGCCGCGGGCGTGCTTTCGCGGTTCATCATTAACGCGAGGTGCCGCAATTAGGCGGCAGTCTGCTCGGCGTCTTCATCCTTGAACAGCTCATCCTTGGAGACCTTCTTCTCGGTCACGTTGGCGAGCTCCAGGACGAAGTCGACGACCTTGTCCTCGTAGATCGGAGCGCGGAGCTGGGCCAGCGCCTGGGCGTTGCTGCGGTAGTAATCCCAGACTTCCTTCTCGCGGCCCGGCATCTGGCGTGCGCGCTCGATCACGGCGCGCGAGACCTCGTCGTCGGTCACGGTGATCTTGTTCTTCTCGCCGATCTCCGACAGCACGAGGCCGAGGCGGACACGGCGGTCGGCGATCTTCTGGTACTCTTCCTTGGCCGCATCCTCGGTGGTGTTCTCGTCGGCGAAGGACTTGCCGGTCGAGTCCATCTCGGCCTTGATCGAGTTCCACATCAGGTTGAACTCTTCGGCGACAAGCGACGGCGGCGCCTCGAATTTGTGGCTCTCGTCGAGCCGGTCGAGCAGCGCGCGCTTGACCTTCTGACGGGTCGCGCCGGCGAACTCGGCGGTCAGGCGCTCGCGCGCGGCTTCCTTCAGCTTGTCAAGCGACTCGAGGCCGAGCGTCTTGGCGAACTCGTCGTCGATCGTGGCCTCACCGGGCGCCTCGATCAGCGTCGCGGTGGTCTCGAACTCGGCCGGCTGGCCGGCGAGCTTGTCGTTCAGGTAGTTCTTCGGGAAACCAACCTTCAGCGTGCGGGTCTCGCCCGTGCCGATGCCGATCAGCTGCTCCTCGAAGCCCGGAATGAACTGGCCGGCGCCGATCACGACCTGGATGCCCTCGCCGGTGCCCCCCTCGAAGGCTTCACCGTTGATCGTGCCCTTGAAGCTGATGGTGACGCGGTCGCCCTTCTCCGCCGCACCCTCGGTCTTGGCGCTGTACGGGCGGCTGCCTTCGGCGATGCGCTTGATGGCATCGTCGACGTCGGCGTCGGAGACATCGACCACCGGCTTCTCGACCGAGAACGACTTGAAATCGGCGAGCTGGATCTGCGGCACGACCTCGATCGCGACGGTGTAGGTCAGGTCGGTCTTGCCCGACAGCAATTCCTCGACCTGGTCCTTCTCGGTCGGCATCGTGATCTTCGGCTCGCCGGCGAGGCGGAAGCCGCGATCTTCGAAAATCTGCCGGTTGGTGTCGCTGATGGTCTGGTCGATGGTCTCGGCCATGACAGACCGGCCGTAGATCTTCTTCAGGTGCGCCACCGGCACCTTGCCGGGACGGAAGCCGTTGAGACGGACCTTGTCCTTGAGGTCGACCAGCTTGGCGCCCGCCTTGGCATCGAGATCGGATGCCGGAACGCTGATCTTGAATTCGTGCTTCAGTCCCTCGTTGAGGGTCTCGGTGACCTGCATGGTATCAATCTTCTTCCGCTTTTGCCGCGGCCCGAGCGGCCGTGGCAGTGTCAATCTGTTCGACGGTGAGCCTTGCGGCCTAACGTCTGTGGGTTCGGCGAACCCTCGTCCCCTTCGGGGCCCAAGGTTCTCCAAGGAATCGTCATGCAAACGCTGTAAGCGCTTGGTGCGGGCGGAGGGACTCGAACCCCCACAACTTTCGTCACTGGAACCTAAATCCAGCGCGTCTACCAGTTCCGCCACGCCCGCGCGAAAAGCATCCAGTCCGGCCGCGATGCCGCGGGCGGCCGGGCTTATAACATGCGCCCACCGGTTCGCAGCAAAAAAATGGCCGCTGGAGAGCCCGCCCTGCGACCGATCGCGACTGGACAGGTACACTTGAAAATGGTCCGCATCGGCCGGATGGCAAGCCCCCCAGCAAGTCCCCAATTTTCCCTCACCCGGCGCGACCTGATCGCCGGCCTCGGCGCCGCGGCGCTTTGCCCCGCTTGGCCGGCCACCGGCTCGGCGCAGGGCCGGACGGCGGTTACGCTGCAGGCCAAAGCCGACCGCATCCTGCTTCGTCCCGACGGACCGGAGACCCCGGTCTGGTCGCTCGGCAGCGGCGATCTCCGCTTCAAGCGCGGCGAGGTCCTCGACGTGACGTTCGGCAACGAGCTGCCGGTCGCGGCCGCACTTGATTGCCGCGGGCTCGATGGCGTCCCAGCCGCGGAGCCGCTGGCCTCCCGGGCGCCCCTTGCCACGGGGGCAAAGGATACCTTCCAGCTGCCGCTTCGGCATGCGGGTACCTTCCTGTGCGAGCCGCTGTTCGGAGAGGGCACGGCGCCGGCGCGGCCGCGCCCGCTGATCGTGACCGGCACCTCGCCGGTCGCCGTCGATCGCGACGAGGTTCTGCTGATCGAGGAGTGGCGCCTGCAGCCCGATGGAACCGCGATCCCGCCTGGGAACGACCCAAAAGATTCGATGCAAATTCATACAATTAACGGCAAGACTTCATACGATATCTCGGCACCGGCCAATGCCCGCCTCAGACTCCGCTTTATCAATGGCAGCCAACGCAGCGTGCTGGCGGTCAAGCTGGACAACCTCGACGCCCGGGTGATGGCGATCGACGGCCAGCCGGCCGAACCGTTCCCGGCCCGCAACGGCGCGCTGGTCCTGGCTCCCGGAAGCCGCACGGACGTCTTTGTCGATGCGGCCGGTCCGGCCGGAACGAGCTTCCCGATCCTGCTGCACGACGGCAAGCAAGCCCGTCCGGTCGGCAAGCTCGCCGTCTCGAACGAGCCGCCGATCCGAACGGCGCCGTTCCCGCCGGCCCCACCGCTGCCGGGCAATGACATGCCCGCCCAACTCGACCTCAAGAGCGCTACGCGATTCGATCTGGCGCTCGGCGCGCCCACCGATTGGGTCCATCCGGCGGATTTCAAGCCGTCAGCGGCTCCGGCCTTTCAGGCCAAGGCAGGCCGAACCGTCGTGCTGGCCCTGACCAACCAGGCCACGATCGCCAGCGTCTTTCACCTGCACGGCCATCACTTCCGTCTGCTTGACCGGCTCGACGACGGCTGGAAGCCGTTCTGGCTCGACACGCTCGCGGTCGAACCGGGCCAGACCCAGCGCATCGCCTTCCTCGCCGAATATCCGGGCCGCTATCTGATCGAGCAGGTCGCGACCGATTGGACCGCGCCGCGGCTGCTGCGATGGTACAGTGTCCAATAACAAGAAGTGGTAACCGCCTGAGGAAACACCGATGAGCCAGACAGTTGCAGCGATTCGCGGGGTGAAGGCACGAAGCGTCGTGGTACCGCTCAAGCGTCCTGTGAAGACCGCGTTTGGCGTGATCGATTCCGGTCCGCTGGTGCTGATCGATGTCGAGACCGATCAAGGCGTTACCGGTCCGCACCTACATCTTCGCCTACAGCAAGCTCACACTTAACCCTCTCTGCTATCTGATCGAAGAAATCGGTCGCGAGCTAATCGGCAGGCCGGTCGCCCCGTTCGATCTGATGAAGGCGATGGACGCCAAGTTTCGGCTGCTCAGCGCGCAAGGTCTGGTCGGGATGGCCGTGTCGGGCCTCGACATGGCCTATTGGGATGTGCTCGGCCAACTCGCCGGCCGGCCGCTGGTCGAACTGCTCGGCGGCTCGGCGAGGCCGATCAAGGCCTATGACAGCTACGGCGCGGTCGATCCCGTTGCGGACGAGCGCGCGCTGCGCCGCTCGCTCGACCAAGGCTTCAAGGGCATCAAGATCAAGGGCGGCGACGGCGATGCCGCCAATGACGAGCGCGTCGTGAAGGGCGTGCGCGCCCTGCTCGGCCCTGACATCGCGCTGATGCTCGATTTCAACCAGTCGCTCGATCCGGCGGAAGCCACCCGTCGCATCGCCCGGCTTACGCCCTACGACCTGCACTGGATCGAGGAGCCGGTACCGCAGGAAAGCCTGTCCGGCCACGCCAGGGTCCGCGCGACCTCGCCGACGCCGATCCAGGCCGGCGAGAACTGGTGGTTTCCGCGCGGCTTCGCCGAGGCGATCGCGGCCGGCGCATCCGACTTCATCATGCCCGACGTGATGAAGGTCGGCGGCGTCACCGGCTGGATGCAGGTCAAGGGACAGGCCGACGCCGCGTCGATCCCGATGTCGAGCCATCTGTTCGCGGAAGTCAGCGCGCATCTGCTCGCGGTGACGCCGACCGCGCACTGGCTCGAGTTCCTCGACTTCGCGGGCGCGATCCTCGCAAGGCCCGCCGAGATCATAGACGGCGCAGTCACCGCCCGCGGTCCCGGGCTCGGCATCGAATGGAACGAGCCGGCGGTGGCGAAGTATCTCGTGAGCTAGCGCCTCGCCAGGTCAAGGGAGGAGCCCAAAGGTCGTGCCAGTTTCCCCGCGCATTCTGACCACCCCTTTCGGCGATTTTCCGTCGTTTCCGGGCCTTGTGCTGGCCTGTTTCATCGGCTCATGCTTGGCTGGACCAGCGTTCGGCAAAGATCGCGACGACGACAGCGGCGCTCCGCCAAATATCTATCTCGATTTGCGAACAAGCTACGCAACGGTGCCGGCCGGCGCTTTGCCAGTAGGTTTCGGCAGCCCGGCTCTGTTTAGCGCGCTACAGTCGCTTACGCTCGCGAACGGCAGCTCGCTTCCGACAAGCGTCTCCTTGCCGTCCCGGCAATCCCTCGCCGTCGATCTTCCATTGACGGTAGACGTCACCGATGCGGTCTCGCTGTATGCCGGCATTTCCGGAACGACGAGCTATGGCCCCGCGCAGGGGTGGTCGGCCTTCGACGTCACCAGCTGGAACGTCGGCTTTCAGGCGGACCTCTACAGCCAGAATGGTGGCTCAATCCCGACCATCACGTGGCAATCGACAATCACCCAGGCAATCCCGAACGGGCCGACTGGGTCGACGACCTTCAACAACATTCTCGAGTTCGACTATTCCTTCGACAAGGATGGAACGCGCGGAATCCTCGCGGGCA
The DNA here is from genome assembly GCF_054057015.1 of Bradyrhizobium sp. JR3.5. Lineage (NCBI taxonomy): Bacteria > Pseudomonadati > Pseudomonadota > Alphaproteobacteria > Hyphomicrobiales > Nitrobacteraceae > Bradyrhizobium > Bradyrhizobium sp. JR3.5. Next base: position 1,737,237 of record NZ_JBSRYV010000001.1, on the reverse strand, counting down.
TCCAGGACGCCCGCGTCGAGGTAGCGGCCGATCTCGCCCGGATCCACCCAAATATCATCGGCTATGTCGGCGGCTATTATCAGTGGCCGAGCAACTGGAAATTCACCGGCCGCGTCGGAGTACAGCATTTCGGCGGCGCGCAGCTCCTGAACTTCACGCCAATCCAGTCCTTCACCGGGCCCATCCTCCGGCTTGACCTCGATCGGATGGATGACAACGACAATCGACTGTTCGGGGTCACGGCCCAAATCATCTGGGTGCCGAAGCCATCCTATCAGCTGACGCTGAGAACGCCGCTCTATCTTGTGCGCAATTGATGGAGCCTGCCGACCGCCCTTGCAATCTGCCGATCTTGCGCCTGATCGTGAGCTTCACCTTTGCAACGCATTCATGTAGGTCATCACGGCATCGGAGTGCCCAATGTCCACCAACAGCAAACTGACGCTCAAATTTCGCTGTCCGACGGAGCTTGAGGGACTAATTCCGGCCCCCATCCCGGCGGCGCAGGGCGTTCCCGACTGGCTCAAGACAATGCCTGCGACGGCCTTCTCTTCGATCAACCTGCACGACGAGGACACCATCAAGCGCTGCCCGCCCTTCGTGGACGCGATGACCTGCGGGTTCCTGCTGCCACTGGTCTGCGATCTCAGAGTCGAGAACGGCGAAATCACCTGGGATCACGACCTGCCGCCCGGAGGCACACCCGAATTTCCGCGCTCGCCGATCGGATTTCACGACCCGGGTCAGGTCAGCGGCACGCCGCTGTTCGAAGAGGGCCGCTTCTTTCTCAAATTCCACAATCTGTGGACCGTCGAGGCACCCGAAGGCTACGCGATCTACTTCACCCATCCCGTCAACCGCTTCGACCTGCCGTTCACGACGCTCAGCGGCCTGGTCAATTCGGACCTCTATACCGACAACTGGGTGCACTTCCCGGCGTACTGGCACGACCGGAATTTCAGAGGTGTCCTCCCCAAGGGGACTCCCATCGCGCAATGCATTCCGGTCAAGCGAGACGACTGGACTGCGCAGACATCCTCGTTCACCGCGGATGAAGCCAAGCGCGTCGGCCAGTTCCGGGGTGAGCTCAGGCGGCAGCCCAACCTCTACCGGAGAAACTTCAGGGCGTGAGGCGCGACGAGATTTCGTCCAATGCGCCCGGCCTCACTCTCCACCGAGGAATTTCGCAACGTCGCGCTGGGAGAAGAAGAAGCGACCATGCGATGTCGCGGCCATGACGAATGCCGCGCGTCCCAGCAGCTGGGGCTGACCACGAATGATGGAGCGCAGCGCCGCTTCGGCAGCGTCGCGCTCACCCTGCTCGAACAAGGATGTGGCGAGATAGGCGCGGGTCGAGCGATCGTCCGGATAGAGCGCGAGCACGCGGCGGAAAGCGTCCGCGGCTGCGGCGTAGTCGCCAATGAAGGATCAGGACCCGCCCGAGCTGGTTAAGAATGTCCGGGCGTCCCGGCGCAGCATCACGTGCGGCGGTCAGGACACTCGCAGCCCGCGCGAAGTCATTGGTATCATGCAACAGCCGCCCGAGATCGAGCTTCAGATCGACGCTGCCGGGGGCAAGCGCGAGGCCGGCCTCGACCGTGCTGATCGCCTCGTCGTATTGACCGGCCTTGGCAAGCTGCCCGGCGAGTTCCTGAAACGAAGGGAGATATGGTGGGCGGCGTGCCGCCGTGCGCCGAAGCTGTGCGAGGCCGTCCGTGGCGCGCCCTGCACCGCACAGCAATGCGCCAAGCAAGGTCTCGACCTCGCCATCGTCGCCGCGGCGTGCAAGCCGCTCGAGCGGTGCAATCGCCTCGCCTCCCCGCTTTTGCCCCATCAGGGCATGCGCCAGCAGAAGCGCGGCGTGTCTGTCCGAGCGGTTTGATTTCAGAATGTTGGTGGCGATCTGCTCGGCTTCAGCAAACTGCCGCGCCCGCAATGCCAACACACCTTGTTGCATCGCCTGCGCGAGGAAATTGTTCTGCCTGCCGCTCACGAGAAAGCTTCCGGAGGATGCGAGGGAATATCATGCGCCTTTATCTCGCAATTCCCCACGCGTCCACCAAAAGTGTCGTGACGCAGCCATGGCGGGACCGACGCAGTCGCGTCCACGCCGGCGAAGCCATCGGCCGAACACCGGGTGGCCACGACGGCTCACGCGCGCTTGCGACGATCGCCCGATCGTTTGGCCCGGGGCGAGTGGACCTCCCCGCCCCTGGCAGCCACCTTCGTTTCCTCCCGCACCATGTCGACGAAAGCACGAAGCCCAGCCGTCATGTGCCGGTGCCGCGGATAGTAGAGGCGCAAGCCGGGAAATGGCGGCGTCCAGTCGTCCAGCACGGCGCGCAGGGTGCCGGCGGCGAGATGCCCCGCTACCCAAAAATCGCTGACGAACGCCAGTCCCACGCCTTCGAGCGCGGCTTCGACCATCAGACTGTCATTGTCGAGGGTCAGCCTGCCCCTGACATCCACCACCATCTGCTCGCCGCCGCGCTTCTCGAACTCCCAGTGATACAGCTTGCCGCTGGGCATCCGCCTGCGAATGCACTCATGGGCGAGCAGATCGAGCGGAGACCGCGGCACCGAACAGCGCGCGAAATAATCGGGCGCGCCGACGACAATGAAGCGCGTGTCCGGGCCGCAGGGGATCGCGACCATGTCCTGCGGCACGGCTTCGGCCAACCGGATACCGGCATCGAAACCTTCCGCGACGATATCGATGGGACGTCCCTCCAGGGTCAGTTCGACGTTCATGTCGGGATAGCGCCGCAGAAACTTTGCGACGACCGGGCGGAGGATCTGGTGCGCGGCGCGCTCCTTCAGGTTGATGCGCAGCGTTCCCGCGGGCGTGTCGCGAAACTCGTTCACATCCTCCATCGCGCCGGCAATCTCGCGCAGCGCGGGACTGACCCTGGCGAGGAAACGCTCTCCCGCTTCCGACAGCGCGACGCTGCGCGTCGTCCGATTGATGAGGCGCACGCCCAACCGCTTTTCCAGCGCGGCGATCGCATGGCTCAACGCAGAGGGCGAAATGCCGAGTTCAGTCGCGGCCGCGCGAAAGCTGCGATGCGTTGAAATCGCGACGACGGCGTTCAGCTCGAAAAGGCCAGCATGCTGCATTGTTCTATTATCTGCATTAGGTCATGCCACTCTATGCCGATTATTGCACTAATCATATCGCCTATATCGAGCCCGCGATCTCAATCCAAAGGACATCTCCTATGGCAAAGACCTTCCTCATCACGGGCGTTTCGTCCGGCTTCGGCCGCGCGTTGGCCGAAGCAGCATTGGGCGACGGCCATACCGTCGCCGGCACCGTGCGCAACGAGAATGACAAGCGGACATTCGAAGCGCTCGGCGCCGGCGGGCACGCGTTGGTTCTTGACATCACCAACACCGAGGCCATCGCGCCCGCCGTCGCCGACGTCGAGCACAGGATCGGCGCGATCGACATTCTGGTGAACAATGCCGGCTATGGCCACGAGGGCATTCTGGAGGAATCATCGATCGACGATCTGCGACGCCAGTTCGAGGTCAACGTCTTCGGCGCGGTGGCGATGATCCAGGCGGTGCTGCCCTTCATGCGCAAGCGGCGCGCCGGGCATATCCTCAACATCACGTCGATGGGCGGGATCATCACGATGCCCGGCCTCAGCTACTACCATGGCAGCAAGTTCGCGCTGGAAGGGATATCGGAATCCCTCGGCAAGGAAGTCAAGGATCTCGGCATCAAGGTCACCGCGGTCGAGCCGGGCGGCTTTCGCACCGACTGGGCCGGACGATCGATGGTACGGGCGGAGCGGTCGATCGGAGATTATGACGCTGTCATCGATCCAATCCGCAAACGTCGCATGGAACTGAGTGGCTGGCAGGTCGGCGATCCCCAAAAGGCCGCGCAGGCGATGTTGAAACTCGCACTGTCGGGCCGATCCGCCGGCGCATCTGCTGCTCGGCAGCGATGCTGTGCGGCTGGTCGAGGAAAAAATGAAACTGCTGCAAGCGGAATTCGATGCGTGGAAGAGCGTTTCGCTTTCCACCGACGTTGCCTGAGTAGCGTCATGCCGTCCAAACAAAACGCCAGAGCATCGGTTCTGATTCACTCAGAACCGATGCTCTGGCGAACTTTGCCATCTATCAAGACTTGATGAAATCACTAAGCAAGCGCCGTGGCCCTCATCGGAGGCCCAGCGTCCAACTCGGCAATCCGGCGATCAATCTCGCCGATCACGTATTTCGAGAACGGCCCGAAGTGCAAGTACAGCGCCATCAGCATCACGATGTAGCGCAGCGCGCCTGGATTGGACTTGGCGACCTCGACGAAGGTCTTCCAGAACGGCTCGCGAACCTCCGGCAACGCACTTATGACCTTGTGTACGCCTTCGATGCCGCCAAGCCTCTTGCGCATGTCGCCATCCGGCAGGTCGCGGCGCCGGTCGGAGCGGTCGAGCATGGCGGCAAGCCGCGACAGCCGTCCTGCATATGCCGTCGGGCTGTAGACGTGCCCAAGCACAGCCCTGTAATCCGTGAGGATGTCGCGAAGCGGACGCTTGGTGTCGAAATTACAGCCGAGCGTGCATTGGTCGCCCGCCTGCTCGACCTTCATCAGATCATGGCCCTCGTGCAGACGGCCTTCCTGGGCCAGCCGCCGCGTCAGCTGTGTGCCGGGCAGCGCATAGAGCAGCCCGACCATGCAGACTGGAATGCTCGCCTCCTCGATGAAGTCGATCATCGCCTGCGCCATCGAGACCTTTTCGGTATCGAATCCGACGATGAAACCCGCGGTGACGAACATGCCATAGTCGTAGATCTTGTGAACGCTCTCGGCGATGTTGCGCCTGGTGTTCTGCTTTTTCTTCATCTGCACGAGCGTCTCCGGATCCGGACTCTCTATGCCGACGAAAATTCCGAAGAAGTTCGCGTCCTTCATTGCCTGCAACAGCTCGCTGTCATCCGCGATATTGATCGAGGCTTCGGTCGAGAACTCGAACGGATAGTCTCGCTCTTCCAGCCAGGCTTTGAGCCGCGGCAGCAAGAGGCGGAGGTTCTTCTTGTTGCCGATGAAATTGTCGTCGACGAAATCGACATGCCCACGATAACCATGATCGTAGAGCGCTTGCAGCTCAGCGAGAATCTGATCGGGGGTCTTGGTACGCGGCACGCGCCCATACAGCTCAATAATATCGCAGAACTCGCAGGTGAACGGGCAGCCACGCGAATATTGCACGCCAATAAAGAGATAATGATCGAACTTGATCAGATCGTAGCGGGGCATCGGGCTTAATGTGACGTCGATCTTGAATTTCTCGGCGACGAACACGCCTTTGCGCGCGCCGCTTTCCCAAGCCGCGATGAATTCCTCGATGATATGCTCGGCCTCGCCGATCACCTGGAAGTCCGCGTCGGCGTAAAGGTGCGGGCTGGAGGAGACGTCGGGCCCGCCGACACATACCGGCTTGCCGTGCCGGTGGGCGAGATCGATCAGGTGGAGAAAATCAGGCTGTTGGTTGAGCATACCGCCAATCATGACAAGATCGGCCCAGTCAAGGTCCGCGTCGGTCGAAGACTCGGTGTTACGGTTGACGAGACGAATCTCCCAATGCTTCGGCAGCATGGCGGCGACGGTGATCAGTCCGAGCGGCGCCGCCGGATACTTCGCGCCGACGAGTTCGCAAGCTTCCGTATAGTTCCAGAACGAGTCCGGAACGAACTTCGGATAGATCATTAGAACGCGGCAGGGACTCGTCATGTTGCTCCGGTCCGTACCACGCGGCTTCGAGGCTCAAGGGTACTTTCGCTCGTCGATACAGGCATTAAGTGCTCAAATGGTGGCCGATTGCCAGATGATCTTTCGCCCCGCCGTGAGCCCCGTCCTGTTCCCCGGATCCGCCTGGGGTCAGTCAATCCGATCAATATGTCATCCGCCGGCCCTGCGTGCCCAGAGATAGCGCACGTCCGGCTCCCTCTCCTCATTGCGGCCGCCGTCGGTTTCCTCGACCGCGGCAAAACCGCGCGCCTCGTAGAAGCGGCGAGCCCGCGCGTTGCGCTGGAAGGTCCAGAGTTGCAGCCGGTCCGCACCCTGCTCTGCGATCTCGAGCAGCGTGCCGCCGATGCCGCGGCCCTGCGCGGCCGGCAGCACGTAGAGCTGTTCGATCCAGTCGTCGTGGAACGCGATGACGCCGCTCATCGCCTCGCCGTCGAACGCGCCCCACAGCGTACAGGTCGCAAACATCCGCTCGCGATAGAACCACCGATCTTCGTCCGGCGTGTGCTGGCCCGCGAGCCACGGCAACGCTTCGTCGAACGCCGCGCGGTGCACGCGTGCGGCGGCATCCATGTCGGAAAGCTGGAGCCGCCTAATACTCAATCCCGAATTCATCATAGAGCCGGCGGAACACGGCCGGCAGCACTTCGGTCAGATCTTCCGCGATCAGGCCGGGCCCCGCCTCGCTGGCCCCTTCACCGTGCAACCACACGCCGATGCTGGCCGCCTCGAATGCCGCCACGCCCTGCGCCAGGAAGCCGGCGATGATGCCCGCCAGCACGTCGCCGGCACCGGCGGTGGCAAGCCATGGCGGCGCGTTGGCGGCGATGGTGGCGCGGCCGTCCGGAGACGCGATCACCGTATCAGCCCCCTTCAGCAGCACCACCGCGCCGGAGCGCTCCGCCGCCGCGCGCACGCGCTCGAGCTTCGAGCGGCCGGGATGCTTGTTGGAGATATCGCTGAACAGCCGCGGAAACTCGCCCTCATGCGGGGTGAGCACCACCCCAAGACCGTCGGAGGCCTTGATCGCCTCGAACAGCCGATCCGGCGAACCGGCAAAGCTGGTCAGCGCGTCGGCGTCGAGCACGAGATGCCGCTGCGCCGACAACGCGGTGTGAACGAAGTCGCGGGTGCGCGCGCTGACGCCCGCGCCAGGGCCGATCAACGCAGGCGTTGAGACGCTTGTCGTCGAGCAGTTCGGCGAATTGGATCGGATTGTCGACCGCGCGCACCATCACCGCGGTCAGCGCCGCCGCGTTGACCGCGAGCGCATCGCGCGGCGAGGCCAGCGTCACGAGGCCGGCGCCGGCCCGCAGCGCCGCGCGCGCAGCGAGCCGCGCCGCCCCGGTCGAGGCAATGTCGCCGGAGACCACGACGGCGTGGCCCCTCGCATATTTGTGGCCATCGATCCGCGGCACCGGAAACGACCAGCGCCAGGCCTGCGGCAAATTCTCCGCGGTCAGCGGCTTGATCTCGTCGAGCACCTGCGCCGCGATGCCGATGTCGGCGACGCGCACCCGGCCGCTATACATCCGGCCCGGCAGCAACAGATGCGCCGGCTTCTTGCGGAAGAAGGTGACGGTTTCGGTCGCCTGCACGGCCGCCCCCATGACGGCGCCCGACGTGCCGTTGATGCCGCTTGGCAGGTCGACCGCCAGCACCGGCGTACCGTTGGCGTTGATGGCCGCGATCATCTCCAGCGGGTCACCCTTGACCGGGCGATTGAGCCCGGCACCGAACAGCGCGTCGATGATCAGCGCCGGCTTGCCCAGCGCCTGCGGGTTGAACGGCAGCACCGGATATTTCCAGCCCTTCGCCGCCAGCGCCGCGTCGCCCCGCAGGCTGTCGCGCTCGCAGAGCAGGATCACCGACACCTCGCGGCCGCGCGCGGCGAGCTCGGCGGCGGCGACAAAGCCGTCGCCGCCATTGTTGCCGCGGCCGGCGACGACGACGATCGGCCCCTGCTCGACCAGGTCCATTGCGGCTTCAGCGACGGCCTGGCCGGCGCTCATCATCAGCGCGAAGCCCGGGGTACCGGCTGCGATGGTCAGCCGGTCGGCGCGTTCCATCTCGGTGGTGGTCAGAACGTCCATGCCGAATCCTCAATCGCTTCGCCTTTTCGAGAGGCAATTCCTGTGACGTTCGCGGGGTTTCTACTGGCCGACTGCATACGGATTGATCTATTTGCCTATTTGTTGAGCTTGGATATCATGACCCATGTGGTTCGATACCAGCCGACTGCCTGTTAAAAGGCTGATAACATTCCGAAATCGGGGACCTTAACAACTTGGCATAGACCCTGCTTTTGAGGAAGCCGCGTACAATGCCGCTCGATGCGACCATTGCGCGTGTTTCCGGCCACCCGCCGGAAGGCTTAAGACCAACCAGACTGCGCCCCACGCGCATCGAACTCGACCCTGCAATCTGCAATGCCCGGGAGGCGCTCAGTGAAGAAGATTGAAGCCATCATCAAGCCCTTCAAGCTCGACGAGGTGAAGGAAGCGCTCCAGGAAGTCGGACTGCAAGGCATCACCGTGACCGAAGCAAAGGGATTTGGCCGCCAGAAGGGCCACGCCGAACTGTATCGCGGTGCGGAATATATCGTCGACTTCCTGCCCAAGGTGAAGATCGAGATCGTGATCGGCGACGACCTGGTCGAGAAAGCGATTGACGCGATCCGCCGCGCGGCCCAGACCGGGCGGATCGGCGACGGCAAGATCTTCGTCTCCAACATCGAGGAAGCCATCCGCATCCGGACCGGCGAATCCGGGCTGGACGCTATTTAAGCCCGGTGCTATCCGGATTTTCTGACGGCAAAAGAGAAAAAAGGCTGCTTCGGCAGCCTCATTTCGTTTCAGCAGTCACACGAACTCGCCAAAAGCGGGAATAACGTCCCTCTCCGCTGGAAACCGACCCGCACATCCATAAGGGGTATTCATGAAGACCGCCAAAGACGTCCTGAAATCGATCAAGGACAACGACGTCAAATACGTCGACCTGCGCTTCACCGATCCGCGCGGCAAGTGGCAGCACGTCACCTTCGACGTCGGCATGATCGAAGAGGACACCTTTTCCGAAGGCCAGATGTTCGACGGCTCCTCGATCGCCGGCTGGAAGGCGATCAATGAATCCGACATGTGCCTGATGCCGGACCCGGTCACCGCGACGATCGACCCGTTCTTCGCCGAGACCACCATGGTCATCACTTGCGACGTGCTCGAGCCGACCACCGGCGAGCCCTATAACCGCGACCCCCGCGGCATCGCCAAGAAGGCCGAGGCGATGGTGAAGTCGATGGGCGTGGGCGACACCGTGTTCGTCGGCCCCGAGGCCGAGTTCTTCGTGTTCGACGACGTGCGCTACTCGGCCGAACCCTACAATACCGGCTTCCGCCTCGACTCCTCCGAGCTGCCGATCAACTCGGCCACCGAATATGAAGGCGGCAACCTCGGCCACCGCATCCGCACCAAGGCCGGCTACTTCCCGGTGCCGCCGCAGGATTCGGTGCAGGACATGCGCTCCGAGATGCTCGGCGCGATGGCCAAGATGGGCGTCAAGGTCGAGAAGCACCACCATGAAGTCGCTTCGGCCCAGCACGAACTCGGCATGAAGTTCGACACGCTGACGCTGATGGCCGACCAGATGCAGATCTACAAATACTGCATCCACCAGGTCGCCCACATCTACGGCAAGACCGCCACCTTCATGCCGAAGCCGGTCTATGGCGACAACGGCTCGGGCATGCACGTCCATCAGTCGATCTGGAAGGACGGCAAGCCGACCTTCGCCGGCAACAAGTATGCCGACCTGTCGGAGACCTGCCTGCACTACATCGGCGGCATCATCAAGCACGCCAAGGCGATCAACGCCTTCACCAACCCGTCGACCAACTCCTACAAGCGTCTGGTCCCGGGCTATGAGGCGCCGGTTCTGCTCGCCTACTCCGCGCGCAACCGCTCGGCGTCCTGCCGCATCCCCTACACGGCGAACCCAAAGGCCAAGCGCGTCGAAGTGCGCTTCCCCGATCCGATGGCCAATCCCTATCTCGGCTTCGCCGCGATGCTGATGGCCGGCCTCGACGGCATCAAGAACAAGATCGATCCGGGTCCGGCGATGGACAAGGACCTCTACGATCTGCCGAAGGAAGAGCTGAAGCAGATCCCGACCGTGTGCGGCTCGCTGCGCGAGGCGCTCGAGAGCCTCGACAAGGATCGCGCGTTCCTCAAGAACGGCGGCGTGTTCGACGACGACTTCATCGACGCCTATATCGAGCTGAAGATGACCGAGGTCGCCCGTTTCGAAATGACCCCGCACCCGGTCGAGTTCGAAATGTACTACTCGCTGTAAGCTTCACGGCAGACACGATGCGAAAGGCGCTTCCACCGGAAGCGCCTTTTGTTTTGGGTGAACGCTGTGTGGATGGGTCGAGAAGTGCGAAGGATGGGTAGAGCGAAGCGAAACCCATCGCGCCTTGCGCAAGCGTCGACATGATGGGTTTCGCTTTGCTCTACTCATCCCACGGCTTGCCTCCGCAGGGGCGCACCGCCAAAACATCGAAAACAACCCCATGCAAAGGAGCCGGCGGCGTACCGGCATTCGACACGGCACGTTGACATGTCGGGCAAATCAGCGGCATAATTCTATTATTCGGAAATCGTGCAGGCGCACGTCGCCCCCGTGCTACGAGACGTGGCCGTAGCCATATGCGATTGCCGATCCCGCGCGCCTCCACACACTTATCTTCGCGCCTTGCGATCATTCGACACCCTGCTTGCGAATCCCTGGGCTGCCGCGATCAGCGTCTCGATCGCCCGTGACGACCGCGCCTTGTTCGGCTTCGCCAGCTCCTGCAACAGCAAGCCGTCGATACCGGCCAGCATGAAGCGGGCAACGTCGGCGCATCCCGCCGCATCTAGCTCACCGGTTCGAACCGCAACGCCTTGCAGGATGTCCTGATAGACCCTGACGTAGGCGTCATACTGATAGGCTGCGAGCCCAGCCGCATCGTCACGGCGCAGCGCGTACAGCGTCAGTTCATACTGCACGATCTGCAGCTCGAGCGTTCGCGTGAGATAGCGCCAGCCGGCGCGCAGGGATTCGCGGATACAGCTCGCGACGTCGGCGGTATCGCTGGTTTCCTCTCGCAACGCCGCGGTCGTCTCGTCGATCAGATATTCGAGCACCGCCAGCAGCAACGCGCTCTTGCTCTCGAAGTGATAGTGCAGCGTGGCGAGGCGAACGCCGGCGCCAGCCGCGATGTCCCGAGTCGTCGTTGCGGCGACGCCCCCGGTTCGCAGCGCTTGCAACGCTCCCTCGATGATCTGGCGTCGCGTTCGTTCGCCCTTTGCGCCGACCTGTTCACGTCCTGCAGTTGTCATCCGTCTCTCCGGTGCGCGCGACGATTGTCCATACCGTGCCGCACAAATTTGCATGTTGCACAAAATTGGTCATTTGACCAAATTTATCGCCTGTGTTTATCCTTGACGCAACGACACCGGGTTCCCGGGGGAAACAAAAATCGAGAGGAACGAGAATGACCGTAGCAGCCGCTCGAAACAACGACACGCTCACTCGTCACGTCGTCTACCCCTTCGCCAATGCCAACTTCCTTGCCGAGAACCCGCCAATCTGCATCGAGGGCGGTGAAGGTGTCTATGTCTCGGACGGCCAGGGTGGGCGCTATCTCGACGGACAGGCGGGGCTTTGGAACGTCAATGTCGGGCATGGTCGCGCCGAGATCAAACAGGCGATCGTCGAGCAGCTCGATCGTCTCAGCTTCTATTCAACCTTCGGCAACACCACCAACAGCCCGTCGGTAGCCCTTGCCGAGGAACTCTGCCGACTGGCCGCGCCGGAAGGCATGGTCCGCGCATTCTTCTCGTCCGGCGGATCGGAGGCCAACGAGGCCGCGATCAAGCTCGCCAAGCAGTATTGGCGGCTCGCCGGCGAGCCGCTGCGCACCAAGATCATCTCGCTGCGCGGCGCCTATCACGGCGTCACGCTGGGCGCGCTGTCGGCAGGCGGCGTCAATGTCTACAAGGAGCAGTTCGCGCCGCTGCTGCCTGGCTTCTTCCAGGTCGAGACGCCGCACGTCTACCGCAACCCGTTTACGTCGGATCCGGAGGCGCTCGGCCGGCTCTGCGCCGAATTGCTCGAGCGTGAGATCATCTATCAGGGACCGGGCAGCGTTGCGGCGTTCATGGCCGAGCCGGTGCAGGGCGCCGGCGGCGTGATCGTGCCGCCCGCGAATTTCTGGCCGCTGCTGCGCGAGGTCTGCGACCGCCACGGTGTGCTCCTGATCGCCGACGAGGTCGTCACCGGCTTCGGCCGCTCGGGCAGCATGTTCGGCAGCCGCGCCTGGGGCGTCAAACCCGACATCATGGTGTTCGCCAAGGGCATCAACAGCGGCTACATCCCGCTCGGTGCGACCCTGATCAATGCGAAGGTGGATGCGGCCTTCCAGTCCGACGACAAGTCCCAGTTCACGCCCCGCGCTTTCATGCACGGCAACACCTATGCCGGCCATCCCCTCGCCTGCGCGGCCGCGATCGCCAATCTACGGATCGTCGAGCGGGAGGAACTGCCGGCCAATGCCGGCAAGGTCGGCGCCTATCTGCTGGCGCGGCTGAAGGACATCCAGAAGCGCCACCCCAACATGGGCGACGTGCGCGGCAAGGGGCTGATGATCGGCATCGAGCTGGTCGCCGATCCCGAGACCAAGCGGCCGTTCGACCTCGCGGAGAATTTTGGTCAGCGGATCTGGGAGCGCTGTGTCGCCAAGGGCATCCTGATCCGCAACCTCGCCGACACCTTCATCATATCCCCGCCGCTGACCTTCACGACCGAACACGCCGATAGGATCGCGGACACCTTCGACGAGGCGATCAGGGCGGTCGAATAGATCAACACGAGTTCGGGCCGCCAGGACAAGGGATTGCACGCATGGCTACTGGGTTCGTCTGCCATGAACTTTACATGTGGCACAACACCGGCAACTGGGCCCAAGTGTTTCCGCCGGGCCTGACGATCCAACCCGGAACCCATGCCGAGAATCCGGAGACCAAGCGCCGCTTCCGCAATCTGATCGAGGTCAGCGGCCTGCTCGATCATCTCGTACATATCAAACCGCGCCCAGCAACGGTGGCAGAGCTCGCCCGCGTCCACACCTCAGATCATATCGCCCACATCAAGCGCCTCAGCGACGCCGGCGGCGGCGACGCCAGCACCCTGACGCCGCTCGGCGCCGGTAGCTACGAGATCGCGCTGCTCGCGGCCGGCGGCGCCATCGCTGCCGCCGAAGCGGTCGCATCGGGCGCGGTCGAGACAGCCTACGCGCTGATCCGCCCGCCGGGGCATCATGCCCGGCCCGACCTCGGCATGGGCTTCTGCCTGTTCGCCAACGCAAGCATTGCGATCCGTCATTTGCAGGCCACGGGGCAGGTCTCGCGCGTCGCCGTCGTCGATTGGGACGTGCATCACGGCAACGGCACCCAGGCGGTATTCTATGAAGACCCGAGCGTGCTCACGATCTCTCTGCATCAGGACAATCTGTTTCCGCCCGACTCCGGTTCACTTGCCGAGAACGGCGCCGGCGCAGGCGACGGCTACAACATCAACGTGCCGCTGCCGCCCGGCTCGGGCATCGGCGCCTATCGCTCGGCGTTCGAACGCGTCGTGCTGCCGGCACTGCATCGTTTCACACCTGACATGATCGTGGTGGCGTCCGGCTTCGATGCGTCCGGCGTCGATCCGCTCGGCCGCATGATGCTGTCGTCGGCGGCGTATCGCGAGATGACGCACATGCTGCGCGCTGCTGCCGAGACGTTGTGCAACGGCCGCATCCTGATGACGCATGAGGGCGGCTACTCGGAAATGTACGCACCTTATTGCGGGCTCGCGGTGCTCGAAGAACTATCCGGCATCAAGACCGATATCGCGGATCCCTGGGAGCCGTTGATGGCCGCGTGGGGCGGCAATGAATTGCAGCCGCATCAGGCCGCGGTGATCGACGCGGCTGCCGCGCTTGTCACTCGGCTGCCTGCTGCGCGTTGACGATGGGATTGCTGAAAGCGATTGCCGGATGCCATGGCACGGTTCGTGCAGCAGCCGCTGCAACAGCCGCGGCCGTGCATCTCCTGCTTTAAAGGGAGGCGTCGGATAGTCCGCGCCGGAGACGAAGGGTACTGACGATCATGCTCGACCGACGTTCACTTCTCGGCGGCGTCGCCGCCGGCGCAGGTTCAATTGCAATGCTGGCGAGCTTGAACAGCGGCGCGCGCGCCGCGGGCAGCCCGGTCAAGGTGGGCTCGGCCTTGCCGATGTCCGGCTTTGCCGCCGCTGACGGCATCGAGTTCAAGAACGGCCTCACGCTCGCCGCCGAAGAGATCAACGCCGCCGGCGGCATTTTGGGACGTCCGATCCAGATCGCGATCGAGGATACCAAGGAGATGGGCGCCGACATTGTGACCCAGGCGATGCAGCGCCTGATCGATCGCCATTCGGCGAGCGCGATCATCAACGGCTACAACGTCGGCACCAACATGGTGGAGATGGACGTCGCCGCCGACAACGACGTGATCTTCGTGCACTACAACACGCTGATCTCGCACAACACCAAGTTCCTGAGCGATCCGCAGCGCTATTATTCCTGCTTCCAGGGTGATCCGCCCGAGTTCTACTACGGCCCCGGCTTCCTGCTGTTCCTGAAATCGCTGATCGACAATAAGCAATGGAACCCGCCGAACAAGAAGATCGCGATCATCCCCTCGGCGAACGAATATTCGATCGTGATCGCCAACGCGATCCGCGACCGCGTCAAGGAATTCGGCTTCGAGCTCGGTCTCTACGAGACCGTGCCCTTCCCGACCAACCAATGGGGGCCGACGCTCGCCAAGCTGCGCCAGGATCCTCCGGCCGCGATCGCGGTGACGCACTTCCTGCCGCAGGATCTGGCGCAGTTCATGACCCAGTTCCTGCCGGAGCCGACCCAGAGCCTGGTCTACATGCAATACGGGCCCTCGCTTCCGGCGTTCCGCGAGATCGGCAAGGAAGCCATCAACGGCGTGATCTATTCCACCGTGATCGGCTGCCTGCCCGATGAGTTCTCCGCGGCCTATCGCAAGGCCTATCGTGAGAAGTTCGGCGCCAACGCCGCCTTCATCACGGGATCGCAGACCTATGACGGGCTCTGGCACTACGCGCTGTCGGCGGCGATCGCCGGCGGCGCCAGCGAGCCCGGCAACAAGGAGCAAACCCGCAAGATCTCGGAAGCGATGAAGCGGCTGATCTACCGCGGCGTCAACGGCATCTACCACGCCGATCCCAAGGGACAGTCCGCCTTCTGCTATCCGACCCAGGTCAAGGATCCCTCACTCGGCATGGCGCATCAGTTCCTACAGCACCAGGACTACCGAACCGATCCCAAGCTGATCGCGCCCGCGCTGTATGCAACCGATACGATGAAGCTGCCGCCCTGGATCAAGGCATAAGAGGCGCGCGCGGTGATCTCTTCCGACCAGACGAACGGCCCGCTGCTGATCTGCCAGGGGGTGACCAAGACGTTCGGGTCGCTCCGGGCGGTGGACGGCCTGTCGTTGACCGTTCGGCCGGGCGAGGTGGTCGGTCTCGGCGGACCGAACGGTGCCGGCAAGACGACGTTCTTCGATGTGGTCACCGCCGTTACCCCGATCACCGATGGCCGGATTCTGTTTGCGGGGCGCGATATCACCCGACTTGCGGCGCACGAGGTGTGCCGCGCCGGCATCGCCCGCACCTTTCAGCTCAACGCGGCATTCGACAGCCTCTCGGTCGAGGAGAATATCGAGATTGCTGCGCATTTCGGCGACACTGATCGCCGCTTCCCGGGCTTTTCGATCAGCCGCGCCGCCCGGCAGCGTGCCGCCGCTGCGCTCGATCTGGTCGGCCTCCCCGGCCGGCAGCGCATCGCGCGCGACCTGCCGGTGCTGGACCGCAAGCTTTTGATGATCGCAGGCGCCGTCGCGACCTCGCCGCGATTGCTGCTGCTCGACGAGCCGGTCGGCGGCCTCAGCCCGTCGGAGGTCGATCGCATCGCCGACGTCGTGAAGCGGCTGTCGACATCCGGGGTCGCGATCCTGCTGATCGAGCATGTGATGCGCTTCCTGCTCTCGCTGTCGACGCGCGTGGTGATCATGCACCATGGCAAAGCGATCTTCGAAGGCGCGCCCCCGGCGGTCGCCGACGATCAGACCGTGGTCGAGACCTATCTGGGCAAGGCCGCAACCAGCCGGCTCAAGGCCTTTTTCGTCAAGCAGCCGGAGCTGAACGCGCATGGCTGAACCGTCAAACCCGCCCTGCCTTGTCGTGAACGGTCTCGTGACCGGCTATGACGGCCGCAACGTGCTGACCGGCGTGTCGCTGTCGCTGAATTCAGGCGAGCTCGTCACGGTGGTCGGACCAAACGGACACGGCAAGACGACGCTGCTGCGCACGATCTCCGGCCTGCTTCCGGTCCGCAAGGGATCGGTGTCCTTGAACGGCCGCACCATCTCGGGCCTGCCCGCGCATCGCGTCGCCGCGGGCGGCGTGATCCACGTGCCGCAGGGCGATCTGTTGTTCGCAGGCATGAGCGTGCTCGAGAATTTGTTGATGGGCGCCTATCTCGATGCCGACCAGGCGGCGGTGACCCGGCGTCTCGACGAAGTGTTCACGCTGCTGCCAAAACTTGCGGAGCGGCAGACCCAGATCGCCGCAAGCCTCTCCGGCGGCGAACGACGGATGGTCGGCATCGGCCGCGGCCTGATGATGAAGGGCACGGTGATGCTGATCGACGAGCCGTCGCTCGGCCTCGCACCGATCGTCATCGAGCAGATCTACGAGGTGATCGCGCGGCTGAAGGCGAGCGGCCGCACCATCCTGCTGGTCGAGGAGAACCCGGCCCGCGTCGCCGATATCGCCGACCGCATTCACCTGCTCGACAACGGCGCCTTCGTCTGGTCGGGCGAACCGTCCGTCCTGCTGCAGCGCGACGAGTTGCTCGCAACCTATCTCGGAGGCTGATGACGTGGAGATCATAGGACCGGTCATCGTCTCCGGGATTACCACCGGCGCCTTGTATGCGCTGGCGACCCTCGGCCTCTCGCTGGTCTGGGGCTCGCTCGGCATGCTGAACATGGCGCATGGCACGCTGTTGACGCTCGGCGGCTACGCGGCGTTCACGGCTGCCGGCCAACTCGGCTTGCCGGTCCCCGCAGCGGTGCTTGCCGCAGCCGCGGTCGGCGGCGCGATCGGTGCGCTGATCTTCATGCTGGTCGCCTATCCGCTGTCACGCCGCAGCCCCGAGACCTTCGAGACCACCATCATGATCGCGACCTTCGGCGTCGCGCTCACCCTCGAGAATGTCGTGCTGCGGCTCTATGGCGGCCAGCCGCTGGGGCAACCGCTCGCGGTGGGCGGCTCGATCAATCTCGGCGGCTTCGTGCTGCCCTGGCAGAACCTCGTCATCATCGTCAGCGCCGTCGCGCTGATGGGGGCCACCGCCTTGTTTCTCACCCGGACCAGGGCCGGCCGCGCCATTCGCGCGACAGCCCAGAACCCCGACGCCGCGAAGCTGATGGGCGTGCCGGTGGCGCGGGTCTATCTGCAGGTCCTGATCCTCTCCGGCATGCTCGCCGGCGTTTGCGGCGTGCTGGTGTCGTCGATCACCCAGCTTTCGCCGGCGCTCGGCGCCGATCCGATGCTGAAGGCCTTCATCATGTGCGTGGTGGCCGGGCTCGGCAACCTGCCCGGCGCGATCATCATCTCGTTCGGCCTGGCGATTGTCGAGGCGCTGGTTCAGTTCCTGGCCGGTGCGCGCTGGGGCTTCCCGGCTCTCTTGGCCATCGTGATCCTGGTGCTCATCCGCCGGCCCGGCGGATTGTTCGGCCGGGTCGAAGTGCGACGCCTGTGAGGTCGATGTGAAACGCCAGGATCTCGCCAACCTCCTGATCGGTCTGTTCGTGCTCGCCGCGGCGATCGCGCTGCCTTTCTATGTCGACAGCCGCTACGTGATCGGTCAGGTCACGCTTGGCCTGTTCTATGCCATCGTCGCCTCGCAGTGGAACCTGCTGTTCGGCTTTTCCGGCGTGTTCTCGCTGGCGCAGATGGCGCTGTTCGGGTTCGGGGGCTACGCCACCGCGATGCTGTGCTCTCTATTTCGGCCTCAACGTCTGGGCCGCCATGCCGTTCGCGGCCATTGCGACCGTGCTGTTCAGCCTGGTGATAGGTGCGGCGTGCCTGCGTCTCAGCGGCGCCTATACCGCGCTGCTGACGCTCGCGGTCGCACAGGTGATGTATCTGTTGATCGTCACCGACACCGACTGCTTCGTCATGGTTGGCACGCAGTGCCGGCAACTGACCGGCGGCGCCGTCGGCTTTGCCCGCTTCGGCGATCTCGGCACGCGCGCGATGTTCAAGGCCAAATATCTGGTGGCGGACTACGCGCTGGTGGTGGCCCTGTTCGCGGTGACGATGCTGTTCACCTGGGCCATCATCCGCGGCCCGATCGGGCTCGCCTTCCGCGCGCTGCGCGACAATCCCGGCTGCGCCATGGCCCGCGGCATCAGCCGCTTCCAGATGCAGCTGCTCGTATTCGGCCTCTCGGCATTCTTCACCGGGCTCGCCGGCGGGCTCTATGCCGCGCATTTCAATGCGATCGGACCGGGCGTGCTGTCGTTCTCGCAGCTGTTCTTCATCATCGCGATGGTGGTGGTGGGCGGCATTGGCCGGCTCTGGGGGCCGCTGGTCGGCGCCATCGTGCTGGTCGCCGCCGATGAAGCGATGCGCGAGATCGGCGAATTTCGCTCGCTCGGGCTCGGCATCATCATCGCGGCCGTGATGGTGCTGATGCCGAACGGCCTGATCGGCCTGTTTGAGAGCATTTGGGCCAGATTGCGCCGGCTGCGCACACGCAGTCCCGCGATGACGGCAGAAGTATCCGGCGACACGCCGGCGTGACCAGTGGAGTGACAGATGTACGATACGATCATCGTGGGCGCGGGCTCGGCCGGCTGCGTGCTGGCCAACCGGCTCTCGGCCGATCCCGCCCGCAAGGTGCTGGTGCTGGAGGCCGGCCGCGCCGCTCCGCTGGCGTCCGATATTCCATCGGACTGGCCGACGATGTTCAACACCGCGGTCGATTGGGGCTACTACACCGAGCCGCAGGCCGGTTGCCGCGGCCGCCGCATATTCTGGCCGCGCGGCAAGATGGTGGGCGGCTCCGGCGCAATGAATGCGATGATCTACATCCGCGGCCTGCCCTCCGACTATGACGGCTGGGAGAAGGCCGGCTGCACCGGCTGGGGCTGGCGCAGCGTGCTGCCGGATTTCATCGCCTTCGAGAACAACGCCGACTTCACCGACAGCCCGCTGCACGGCACCAATGGGCCGCTTTATGTCGCCCATGTTCCGTTCATCGATCCGCATGAGGAGCTCTGGCTGGAAGCGGCGAAGGCCGCCGGTCATGCGCACAATCGCGACTTCAACGGCGCGAGCCAGGAGGGCGCAGGATTCTTCCAGTTCGTGATCAAGCAGGGCGAGCGCTTCGGCACCGGCAAGGCCTATCTGCGTCCCGCGCTGGAGCGCAGCAACCTGACGGTCAAGACCGGTGTCCGCGTGATCCGCGTGATCGTCGAGAAGGGCCGCGCCACCGGCGTCGCGTATCTCGAAAACGGCCAGCTGAAGACGGCACACGCAGCCGGCGACGTCGTGATGTCGTCAGGCGCGATCGGCACCGCACAGCAATTGCTGCTGTCCGGCATCGGCCCGGCCGACGAGCTCCAGGCCGTCGGGGTGACGCCGGTGCACGACCTCCCCGGCGTCGGCAAGGATCTGCAGGACCACATCAACATTCCGATCACCTTCTACACCAGGGAGAAAATCGGCGTCGGCGCCTGGACCGACGAGAGCCTCGAGGCCAGCCTGAAGCAGTGGCAGGACAGCCGCAGCGGTCCCCGCTCCTCGCCCTGGGTCGCGGCCGGTGCCCATGTCCGCAGCCGCCCCGATGTCGAGCCCGATCTGCAGCTCTATGGCGCCATCAGCCCGCACCGCGACTATGTCCGCTTCCTGTCGTCGAAGCCGGGCATCACGCTGCATTCGACCTTGCAACGGCCGAACAGCCGCGGCGAGCTGACCCTGCGCTCGGCCGATCCGCTGGAATATCCAGCGATCGACCCGCGTTACTTCGCGTCCGATCCGAGCGGCCGCGACATCGCAACGCTGGTCGAGGGCGTGCGGATCAACCGCCACATTGCCGCCCAGTCGCCGCTGAAAGAGCTGATCGAGGGTGAGATCACGCCGAGCGTGGAAGCGACCAGCAACGCCGACATTGCCGACTACGTCCGCGGCCATTGCACGACGCTGTATCACGCGTCCTCGACCTGCCGGATGGGCAACGACAGGATGGCGGTGGTGGATCCGCAAACCTTCAAGGTCCATGGCCTCGACAGTCTCCGCGTCGCCGACGCCTCGGTGATCCCGATCATGATCTCGGGCAACATCCAGACGCCGACGATCCTGATCGCCGAACGCGCCGCCGCCGCGATCGGGGGAGCCGCGTAATCCTGCGCCGCATCCGCCGTTGCGCGGAGCGAAGCGACGAAGCAATCCATGCCTCCGCGTGCGCGGTGAGATGGATTGCTTCGCTTCGCTCGCAACGACGAAGGAGTGAAAGCAGGCTTCTTCTTATACCTTCGCCTTGGCGATCCGCTGCCCGCCGGCGTCGAGCGGCCCGAATTTGCCCGCGATCATGTCCGGCGTTGGCATCATGCCGCCGAGCGACCAGCTCGCCGGCTCGCCCTCCTCGATCTTAACCCAGACGTTGCGGCGGAAGTCCGGGTCACCCTGCCCCTCGATCTCGACCATGAGATCGGTGACGCGCTCGAGCAGCGCCTTCTTCTGCGCCACATCGAAGATGCCGCGGACGGTGGAAATGGTGATGTAAGGCATGGTCTCTCTCCATTGCTGAGGTTGTAACAACGCAACGAAGATGGCCTGCCACGGCGAACTCAGGCAGTGGCCGATCGGACAGAGATCGGGCAATATCTGCCATGGCCTGATCGCACCGATCGGCTAGGATGACGGCAAATTCCGGAGGTCCCATGAAGCTTGCGATCCTCGCCGTGGAAGGCTGCATGCAATCGGCGATCGCCGGCATCGCCGATATCCTCACGCTCGCCAACCACGTGATGCAGCTGCGCGGCAGCAAGGCACGCTTCAGTTGGCAAACGCTCTCGCTCGATGGCAAGGCGGTCCGCGCAGGTGGCGGGAAGTTGCTCGCCGTCGATGGTGCCGTCGGCAAGCGGACCGCATGCGACGCGATCATCGTTCCCGGCAGCCTGGTCGATCATCTCACTGCCGAGCGCCTGCAACCGCAATATGACCGCGCCGGCGCCTGGCTGCGCCAGCAACATGCCTGCGGCCGGTTGATCGGCGCGTTCTGCAGCGGCGTGCTGCTGCTCGCCAATGCCGGCCTGCTCGATGGCCGCCGCGCCACCATCACCTGGTGGCTGCAAAGCGAGCTCCGCCGCCGCCATCCCCGGGTCGACCTCGCCAGCGATGCCGTCATCACCCAGGCCGATCGTTTGGTCTGCGCCGCTGGACCGATGTCCTGGGTCGATCTGCTGCTGCGGCTGATCGAGCTCGTCGAAGGGCCCGGAGGTCGCGAAGGTCTGCGCCGACTACGCCGTGATCGACACCGCGCAGCGCACGCAAGCGATCTTCATGCCGCTCGGCTACATGCTCGGCCAGGACCCGCTGCTGATCAAGGCGGACATGCTGGTGCGCCGCACCGGCAAGGCGCCGATCACCGTGCGCGGCCTCGCGCACGCGCTCGGCCTGAGCGAACGCACGCTGAACCGCCGCTTCCGCGAATTGACCCACGAGCCGCCGCAGGCCTTCATCACGCGCCGCCGCGTCGAGCGCGCCCGCACGCTGCTGGAGACGACCGCGCGGCCGATCAAGGCGATCGCCCGCGCCACCGGCTATGAGGACGAGAGCAGCTTTCGAAAGGCGTTCCGCAAGCTGACGCTGCTGTCACCCCAGGCGTATCGCGCACAACGGGCGATGCGCGCGGCGTAGGTGCAAGCTGCCCGCAAGACTACGGTCAGCAATACTGACGAACCCAATGACGTGACGCGAGCCGACACGCGAAAGCGCGATGTTCGGAATCGACAACGTGTGGAGTCGGGTGTTCACTTGCGGCAAGGACTCAAAAGCGGTCTCCGATAAAACAGGCACATTCATACAGACACATTCATTTCGCATGGGGAGAAACGAGATGTCTTTCGTCGCGCGACGAATGGCGGCGCTTTCGACCGCCGTCATCATCCTCGCTGTCGGTATAGGCAGCGCATTTGCCCAGAAGAAATACGACACCGGCGCCAGCGACACCGAAATCAAGATCGGGAACATCATGCCCTACAGCGGGCCGGCATCCGCCTATGGCACCAGCGGACGGGCCCAGGCGGCCTATTTCCGCAAGATCAACGCCGAGGGTGGCATCAATGGACGAAAGATCACCTTCATCTCCTATGATGACGGCTACAGTCCGCCTAAGACTGTCGAGCAGGCGCGCAAGCTGGTCGAAGGCGACGAGGTCTTGCTGATCTTCGCCGCTCTCGGCACGGCCTCCAATGGCGCGATCCAGAAGTACATGAATGCGAAGAAGGTGCCGCAGCTGTTCATCCAGACCGGTGCGACCAAGTGGAATGATCCGCAGAACTTTCCGTGGACCATGGGCTGGCAACCCAGTTATCAGAGCGAGGGACGAATCTACGCCAAGCACATCCTGAAGGAAAAGCCGGGCGGCAGGATCGCCGTCCTCTACCAGAATGACGATTACGGAAAGGACTACCTGAAGGGCCTGAAGGACGGCCTCGGCGACAAGGCGGCGTCGATGATCGTGATCGAGGATGCCTATGAGGTGGCCGAGCCGACGATCGACACGCATATCGTCAAGATGAAGTCGATGAATGCCGATGTATTCGTCAACATTGCCACACCGAAATTCGCAGCACAGGCCATCAAGAAAGCCGCCGAGATCGGCTGGAGGCCGTTACACATCCTCAACTCGGTCGGCTCCTCGCTCGGCGCCGTGATCCAGCCTGCGGGCCTCGAGAACGCACAAGGTATCATTTCGGTGGCCTACCTGATGGATCCGCTCGATCCGCAATGGAAGGACGACCCCGGCATGAAGGCATTCGACCAATATCTCTCCAAGTATTTCCCCGAGGGCAATCGAGCCGATAGCCTGGTGGTAACTGGCTACAACGCCGCCCAGACGCTGGTTCAGGTGCTGAAGCAGTGCGGCGACGACCTCACGCGCGCCAACGTGATGAAACAGGCCGCCAACCTGAAGGCCTTCCGGACCAACAACCTGCTGCCCGGAATTACGATGAACACCAGTCCGATCGATTTCGCGCCGATCAAGCAGATGCGGCTCAGACGGCTCACGGGCGAGCGATGGGAGCTGTTCGGGCCAATGCTCAGCGCAGAAGTCGGCGGTTAGCGCGATCTGTAGGGTAGGTCGAGCCAACGGGCCGCGCTCACACCCGAAACAGCTTCGCGTAGCGCGCCTTGATCTCCTCGCTCTGCGCCTGCACCTGGGCCGGATCGGCCTTCAGCATCTTCAATTTGTCGAGCGGCACATGGCCGGCCTTTTCCTTCACCTTGGCGTGGAACGAACGGTGCGCGAACTCGTCGGCCAGCATCTGCTGGGTTTCGGCGCTGAAGAAGTAGCTCTGGAACAGCCGTGCCGCGCTCGGGTTCGGCGCGCTCTTGAACACGCCGCTCGGCACGATGATCAGCGGCGCGCCCTCAGTCGGATAGACCACCTCGACCGGCTTGCCCTGATCCCTGGCCAGCACGAGATTGTAGTCGTTGCCGTCGGCCATGACCGCGCGCTCGCCGAGCAGGATCTTCTTCGGCGGATCGGCTGCCGATTGCACCTGCATCACGCGCTGCTGCGCCAGCTTTTCCAGATACGGCCAGCCGAGATCGCGCGCCAGCACGAAGGTCGCGGTCAAGATCGCGCCGGAGTAGCCCGGGTGGCCCTTGACGATCTTGCCGCGCCATTTCGGATCGAGCAGATCGGCGTAGCTCTTCGGCGCCTCCTCGCGCTTCACCTGCTCGGTGTTGTAGCCGATCACCTCGAACCAGGCACAGGATGTCGCCGAAGTGCCGTCGGGATCGATCTGATCGGCCGGAAAATGCCTGGCGACGTCTTCCGGCAGATAGGCCGCGAGCCAGTCGTTCTTCTTCCAGTCGAGGTAATGCGCGGGATCGGTCGAGTTGGCGACGTCGACGGCATGGATGCCGCTGCCCTGCTCCTGGGCGATGCGCTGGAAGATGCGTTCGGCGCCGGAGCGCTCGACACGGACACTGATCCCCGGATACTTCTGCTCGAAGTCGCGCGCGAGACGCTCCGCCGTGTTCAGTTCGAGTGCACTGTAGAACGAGATCTTGCCTTCCTTCTTGGCGGCCGCGATCAGCTCCGGCGTCACGGCCTCAGCCGGCGGTGGCGCCGCCCGCAACGGTTCGGCGAACACCATGCCCACGGCCGTCGCCGCCGTCACCTTGAGCCAGTCGCGTCTCGACCATTCGCGGTCCTGCATTCCACGCTCCCTGAATCGGGCCGCTAACCGGCCGCGCCGTTGTTGTGCAACCGCAATAGATCACGATCGACGGAAAGAGTGCAGCGATTTTCACCGCCAGCCAATTGTCGAACGCGATCTTGCGCAACGTGACCTCATCGAAGCCGTCCGCGCGCAAACCCTGGATCAAGTTCGGGAGGTGGCTTGCGGTCCTTCAACGGAACGGGCGTGAGCGCGCCATCGCCCGCCTTCCCGGTATTCAGCGAGGTGCTGAGCCGCGTCATTATGGCCGTCGAAGATCGCAACCTTGCGGCCTTATCGTGTCGGGGCTTGCGAAAGCGATGGGTCCACGCTGTGGACTAGCCCGTCTTATTCATCAGCGGCTTGTTGAGAGGCTGGCGAGCGTGGCGTAAGCCGCTGAGATGGCGTAGGATTCGGTTGCTGACACCCACCCTCCGCGCATCCGGGCCGCCACACTCGCCATGACCGACGATACGAGTCTGCCGTTCTCATTTCCAGCCGTTTCCCGCAAGAAGATCACAGCCTCGTTCGACGGCGGCAAGCTGACGTCGGATGGCGGCGTCATGCTTCTGGCCATGGCGGACCGGCGCCTCGGCTTGGCCGCGAAGTTGTCCTGCGTATTCCCCGAGCGGCGCGATCCGGGACGCATCGTGCACAGCCTTGCGGATATGATCCGCGCCCGCATCTTTGCCATCGCGTGTGGCTACGAGGATGGCAATGATCTCGATCGTTTACGCGGCGATCCGGCGTTCAAGCTGGCTTGCGGCCGACTGCCGGACACTGGCCGGGATCTGTGTTCGCAGCCGACCCTATCGCGCCTGGAGAATGCACCACACCTGCGCGAGGTGATCCGGCTGAGCTCTGTGCTGGTTGACCTATGGATGGACAGCTACGCGCGAGCGCCGAGCGCAATCACGCTCGACATCGACGACACGGTCGACGTGGTGCACGGCCGTCAGCAACTCTCGCTGTTCAACGCCCATTATGATGAACACTGCTTCCTGCCGATCCACGTCTACGACACCGAGCACAGCCGGCCTGTGTTGCGGTCATCCTGCGCCCCGGCAAGACGCCGAGCGGCCGCGAGGTGCGGGCACACCTGCGCCGCCTGGTTCGGCGCATTCGCCGGCGCTGGCCCGATACGCGTATCACCTTCCGCGGCGACAGCCATTACGCCGGCCCCGAGGCGATGACTTTTTGCGAGCAAAACGGCGTCGATTACATCTTCGCGCTAGCCGGCACGAAGCCGCTCGCCAGAAAGGTCGACGAGGTCTGTGATGCAGTTCGAACCGAACGTGCGATCGAGAACAAGATCGTGGTTCGCGGCTACACCGAGACCCGCCACGCGGCCGGCTCCTGGCATCGTGAGCGCCGCGTCGTCGCCCGCATCGAGGCAACCCAACAAGGGCTCGACGTCCGCTACGTCGTCACCAGCCTGGATATCGGCTCGGCTGAGTGGATCTATGACAGCCTCTATTGCGCTCGCGGACAGGCCGAGAACCTGATCAAGCTGCACAAGACCCAGCTCGCCTCCGATCGCACCAGTTGCCGCTCGGCGCTCGCCAACCAGGTCCGCCTCGTCTTCCACACCGCCGCCTATTGGCTCATCCTCGCCGTGCGCGATGCCATCCCAAAGCCGCGCGATCTGGCAACGGCCGAGTTCAACACGATCAGGCTCAGGCTTCTCAAGATCGCAGCCCGCGTCATCGAGACCGCCACCCGCGTCC
The DNA here is from genome assembly GCF_054057015.1 of Bradyrhizobium sp. JR3.5. Classification (NCBI taxonomy): domain Bacteria; kingdom Pseudomonadati; phylum Pseudomonadota; class Alphaproteobacteria; order Hyphomicrobiales; family Nitrobacteraceae; genus Bradyrhizobium; species Bradyrhizobium sp. JR3.5. The sequence continues at coordinate 1,711,126 of NZ_JBSRYV010000001.1, read as the reverse complement.
GTCTCGCCTTCGCTGCGGCGTGCCCCGACGCCGACCTGTTCCGCGGCTTGGCAAACGCTCTCGTCCCGCAAGCACCCTGACGCGCGGGGCATGAGCCCCCGGTCACCCCGCTGCCGTCCTCCAACGCGTTCACGAAGTCGGGTCGAAAAGCGGCGAAAAAGCCGAAGCGTTCGCGCGCGCCTTCACCCCGACCGGAAATGTTCCAGCTGCCCCGCCCGGCAATCATGAATAAGACGGGCTAGTTCTTCTGAGGCGGGTTCTCGCGCAGGAAGCGTTCCAGATCGGGCTGCACGGAGTAAGGCTGCGGAACCGGATCGCCCTGAAAGTCGACCTGAAGATCGAGGCAGCGCCGCAGCATCCGCGCCAGCTCGCCGCGCCGATAGGGCTTGGTCAGCAGCGGAATGCCATGGCCGCCACGTCCCTGTTGCGCCGGCAGCGCGCCATCGCTGTAGCCCGAGGTGAACAGCACCCGCAGCGCCGGTCGCCCGGCCATCAGCGTCTCCGCCAATTGCCGGCCGTTCATGCTGCCCGGCATTACGATGTCGGTGAACAGGAGATCGAACGCGGTGCCGCGGCTGACGATCTCGAGCGCGGCATCTGCGTTTGCCGCGACCAGCAACTTGTAGCCGAGGCTTTCGAGCTGGCCCGTGACGTAGTCGCGGATCGTCGGGTCGTCCTCGACGCACAGGATGGTCTCGTTGCCGCCCCTGACCGGCAGATCGTCCTCCTCGATCGCGCCCTGCACCGTGCCGTCCGCCTTGGGCAGATAGATCCTGAAGATGGTGCCGCGCCCCTGCTCGCTCTTGACCTCGATCCCGCCGCCGCTCTGCTTGACGAATCCGAACACCATGCTGAGCCCGAGCCCGGTGCCCTGCCCGACCTCCTTGGTGGAGAAGAACGGATCGAAGATCTTCTCCAGATGCGACGGCGAAATTCCGGTACCGGTGTCGGTCACCTCGATCACGAGATGATCGCCGGCGCGCTCGACGCCGTGCGCGACGGCATCGGGAATCCCGAGCTGCATGTTGCGGGTCGCAAAGGTCAGCGTGCCGCCCTCGGGCATCGCATCGCGCGCATTGATGGCGAGATTGACCAGCGCGGCGCCGAGCTGACTGCGGTCGACAAAGGCGAGCCAGGCGTTGCGGCCGAGCTCCGTGCTGATCTCGGTCTGCGACCCCAGCGTCTGCGACAGCAGCCGGACCACTTCGCCGATCAAGTCGTTGACGTCGGTCTCGGCGGGCTGCAACGGCTGCTTGCGCGCGAATGCCAGCAGGCTCGAGGTTAGTTGCGCGCCGCGATCGGCGGCATCGCTGATCAGCTTGGCGATCGCGGCAAGCTGCGGGTTATCCCTGACGCCGTCGGCGAGGATCTCGATCGTGCCGGTGATCACGGTCAGCATGTTGTTGAAGTCGTGCGCGATACCGCCGGTCAACCGCCCGAGCGATTCCGTCTTCTGCGCCTGGATCAACTGCTCTTCGGCGCGCCGGCGCTGGGTGACGTCCCTGACGAAGGAATTGATGATCCAGCCATCGCCGCGGCGCAGCGCATTGAGCGAAACCTCGACATAGAACCGGTGGCCGTCGCGGTGCACGGATGCGGTTTCATAACGCATGCCCATGCCGCCGGCCGCGGTCTCCTGCAGGAAGCGGGTGATCCGCTGCCGGTGTGCAACCCGCAACTCTTCCGGAAAAACCAGTTCGACCACGCGCTGGCCGACCGCCTCGGAGCGCGTCCAGCCGGTCAGCGCCTCGGACTGCGGGCTCCAATCGAGCACGATGCCGTCCTGGTCGGTCTGAACGAAGGCGTCGAGCGCGGTCCTGACGATGGCCTGCGCCATCTGCTCGCTCTCCACCAGCGCCTGATGCGCCTGACGCTCCGCGGTGACATCGCGCAGCACGATGACCGCGCCGCGCAAATTGCCGGCATCGTCGCGCAGCGGCCTGGCGTTGGCGACAAGGCAGACAGCCGGTTCCGCCCGCAGGGGTTTGACGATCAGTTCGCAATCGTCGACGTCATCGCCGCGCAGCGCACGCGCCATCGGCGTCTCCGCGATCGGCATCACAGTCGTGCCGTCAGCATAATAGTTCTGAAAGGTGCGAACGCCGGTCAGGGTGTCAAAACCGGGTTCGACACGGTACAGCCGCCGCGCCGCGGCGTTGACGATCACGATCATCGCATGCTCGTCCGCGACCACCACCGGATCGCGGATGCTCTCGACGGTCTTCTCCAGCAGGTGCTGCCTGCTGCCCAATTGCGCGGACAGTTCGGCAAGCGTCGCAGCGAGCTGAGCGGCCTCGTCGTCGCCACTCGGGCGTTATCGAGACGGGCTCGCCGCGCGACAGCGCCTCCGCCGCCCGCACCAACTGGGCGGGCGTTCTGGACTGCGACCTCGCAATCATCTCAGCCGTCATCAACACCACCGAAACCACACCACCGGCGAGCAGAATGCCCGGCCAGGCGACGCCATGGATAAAGCCCAGCGCGAGCAGGAGTGTGACGACGGGAAGCACCATCCCGGCCGCCAGTCGGCCCGACAAATTCATCCCGACCAACTCACCGTGAGCAGTTGCACCGGAAAATGGAAAAGCAAAACAATATCGGAAAGGATTGTCGGCGCCGGGGCAATATCGGGTGGCTTGCGCCTTCTTGCTTAGCCGAGTCCGGCTCCGCAATCCGCCACTTTCGTATCCGTACAAGTACGGAGAAGGGTCGGTTAGGCGCGGAGGCCGGCGGGGTCGCGTCTCAGATTGAATTTTGTGGCATCAACGCGCCGATCCGGGCCAGCAAAGCCCTAAGTCGCTCCGCTCGAACGCCAGCAGAGCTCGGACGATTCGTGTCGCGAGAATGCGGAAGTGTGACTCATAAACGGTGCCACGCATTCAGCGTCGTGCCTGCGAAAGCAGGGATCAATAACCACCGATGGTCATCGTTGAGCAGCGTTGGAACGACGAGTCCTTTCCACAGCAACCGCCGCGGAGTATGGGTCCCTTGCTTTCGCAGGGACGACAGCGGTGCGGAGGTGCCTACGCCGCCCGCCGGCGCTCGCGCAGTGCGTCGCCGAACGCCTCGAACAGGGCGCGGTTGATCGGATTGCGCTGCGGATCGTATTCGGCGTGCCATTGCACGCCGAGCGCAAAGCCCGGCGCATCGGCGATGCGGATCGCCTCGATGGTGCCATCCTCAGCGATGCCCTCGATCACGACGCGCCTGCCGGGCTCGAGGATGCCCTGGCCGTGCAGCGAATTGACCCGAATGGTCTCGCAGCCGAGGATCCTTGCGAAGGCGCCGCCCGGCGTCAGCGCGACGTCGTGACGGTCGGCGAACACCACGGTGGGATCGGGATGGATCTCGCCGTTCTCCAGCCGCGGCATCCGGTGGTTCATGCGGCCGGGGATCTCGCGGATCTCTGGATGCAGCGAGCCGCCGAACGCGACGTTCATCTCCTGAAGGCCGCGGCAGATACCAAAGATCGGCACGCCGCGCGCGACGCAGGCCACCGACAGCGCCAGCGCGACGTCGTCGCGGTGGATGTCGTAGGGCTCGTGGGCCGCGCACGGTTCGGTGTTGAAGCGGGTCGGATGAACGTTGGCACGGGCCCCGGTCAGCACCACGCCGTCGACCACGTCGAGCAAGGCGCCGACCTCGGTGATTTCGGGGCTGCCCGCGAACATCAAGGGCACGGCACCCGACACCTCGGCAACCGCGCGAAGGTTGCGCTCTCCGACCATTTGGACTGTGAAACGATTTTCAATGCGATGGGCGTTTCCGATCACGCCGACCACGGGCCGTCTCATTATTGAAGTCTCGCGCAATGATTATTCTAAGCTTGCGACTTTGCGGAGACGATCATGCCTTCGAGTTCCTCCCGGATCAACTGCCTATATCTGCACAGGGGACCTTGCAGTCCTGCACAGATTCGCAGCCCTCGGGGCCCCAATCGGCCGGCTGCCCGGCGGTCATGCCCGGTGCCGTGCCGCGTCAGCGGCAAACCGGCACGGCCCGCCCAGCTTGATCCCGGCGGGATTTTCGCCAAAGACTGCCAGACACCGTCGCGAAGGGGGAATCACCCGTGACAGACTTGGCTGACAATCGCCTGCAGGCCCGCAACGACATGGCGTGGGCGATCGCCGTCGGCGGCATCGGCATCGTGTTGTTCGCCGCCCTGTTGACCTTCGCCTGGCAGTTCGCCGCGACCCTGTTCCTGCTGTTCGCGGGCATGCTGCTCGGGGTCGCCCTCAATGCCATGACCACCCTGCTCGGCCGGCTGACCGCGCTGCCTCACGCATTGCGGCTTGCGATCGTCTGCCTGGCGATGGCGGGACTGTTGTCCGGCATCGTGTTCCTCGGCGGCGCCACCATCGCGCAGCAGGCCACGGTGTTGAGCAACACGATCAAATCGCAGCTCGGCAGCGTCAAGGAGTTCCTCGAGCAGCATGGTGTCGACACCAGCTATCTCGATTTCACCAACGCCGCTGGCGAGACAAAGCCGGAAGGCACCGCCGTGACGACGACAACAACGACGCCGGCAGCGCCCCAATCGCATGGCATCCCCGGCGCCGGCGCGCTGGCTTCCAGCGGCGGCGCGATCATCAGTCAGACGCTGAAGGTGCTGCTCGGCACCGTCAGCGTCGTCGGCAATTTCTTCATCGTGCTGTTCCTCGGGCTCGCCTTCGCGGCCCAACCGAGCATCTACCGCGCCGGATTGCTGTTCATCGCGCCGGCCAAATACCGCGCCCAGGCGACCGTCATCGTCGACCGCATCGGCGAGACGCTTGAGCGCTGGCTGATCGCGCAGATCATCACTATGACCGCGGTGTTCCTCGTCACCTGGATCGGGCTTGCCATCATCGGAATTCCGAGCTCGTTCATCCTCGGCATCCAGGCCGGCCTGCTCGCCTTCATCCCGACGGTCGGCGCGATCCTTGGCGGACTGATCGTGGTGCTGGCGAGCCTCGCCACGGGGTGGATCGCGGCGCTGTCGGCCTTCATCCTGTTCCTCGGCGTCCACGCGCTGGAAAGCTACGTGCTGACGCCGATCATCCAGCGCCAGGCGCTCGACATCCCGCCGGCAACGCTGTTCGCGTTCCAGATCCTGCTCGGCGTCGTGTTCGGCATCTGGGGGCTCGCGCTGGCGCTGCCGCTGATGGCGATCGCCAAGGTGATGATCGACCACTTCAAGGCCGAGGATCAGGCGCCGGCGCAGACGCCCGCTCCGTCGAACGTGCCGCAGCTCAGTTGAAGAGCAGGATGGTACCGACAACCATCCGCACCACGCCGACCAGCATCACGATCGGCCAGCGGCGCCTCGGCGGTTGGTATCGTCCCTGCGCGCGGCGTTCGGCGATCAGCGCGGTCTCGTATTCATCGGAGTCCGAGAACAGGCAGGCGAAGCCGCCGCGCGCCGAAGCCGCGTCGGCTTCGAGCGACATCAGGGCTGATTGCGGATTGCGGGTGCTGATCGACTCCATGCCCGAAAGCATGGGATCGAACGGTTAACCAGTCGTTACTGCGCTCACGCACGGGCAGGCGCCGGCTTTTGCCGCGCCGATGCCGGCAGGCCCGCGGTCTTGCGCCGCCAGTTCTCCAGCGACAGCGGCAATTCTTCCGCGGCCTCGACGCGGTTGCGGCCGCCGCGCTTGGCCTGATAGAGCGCGGTGTCGGCCGAGGCCAGCAGCACCTCGAGCTCGGTCCCGGCGGGTCCACCGGCCACGCCGATGCTGACCGTGGTGTCGACCGCGCCGTCCTCGCAGGTGATGTTGCTGTTCTCGAACGCCTCACGCACGCGCTCGGCGACCAAGACGCCCTCCTCCAGCGAGCAAGGCAGCAGCGCCGCGAATTCCTCGCCGCCGATCCGGCCCGACAGATCGCTGATCCTGAGGCTGTTGACCACCACGGCGGAGAACAGTTTCAGGATCTCGTCACCGGCGGGATGGCCGAACCGGTCGTTGATCGACTTGAAGTGGTCGATGTCGAAGATCATCACGGTGACGGGCCGGCCGGCAACGGCCTCCCGCTCGATCACCCGCGTGCAGGCCTCGGTGAAGCCGCGGCGGTTGAGCATGCCGCTCAACGGATCGATCGACGCGGCCGTCTTGTGCACGGCGACCGCGCGGTCCGACACCATCATGAAGATCACGAACACCGTGCCGATCGCGTACAGCACGAGTTCGATCGAGAACAGCGTGACCCAGAAGCTGCTGACAAAGTTCTGGCCGTTTAGTCGCAGCACGTCGCCGACTAGGATCGGCAGCATCAGGACGCAGCCATGAGCGACCGGGATCGCGATCGCAATCCAGCGCCTCTGCATCGCGCGGCGGCGCTCGCTCCAGAGTTCGGAGGCGGTCAGCGCGGCGTAGATCGCGACGATCCCGGCGCCGATCGTCAGGCGCATCGCCGGATCCGCGACTGATGTCACGGCGCCGATCCACACGATCGGGCCGAGCACGAGACCCGGCAGGTTGGCCTTGCGGCCGTGGAAGATGCGCGCGGCATTCCAGACCATGCCGCAGGCGGCGAAGCCGATCGCATTGAGACCCAGCAAGACGAGCGGATCGAGCGTCGAGCTGCCGACCGTCCAGAGCGCGACGGAGGCCGCGCCGAGCAGATAGGCGGTGCCCCACCATTTCAGCGCGGCGATGTTCTCCTGCCTGCCAAACAACCAGAGCATGGCGCCGAGCATGCCCGCAACCATGGTGGCGAACAGATAAAGCGTCGATGGATCGAACGACATAGTGTCACCCCAGCCCGGTGATGCAACGTTCGCAGGCGCAAATAATACGGTGATGCAGCGCCAGTGCGAGCCCGCAAGCTAGAAGGCCCGAGTTCCAATTTCGTTTGCACGCACACGCAAGTTTTCATGAAAAACTGCGCTAATTCGCGTCGAAGCACGCCAGGCTTGGCGCAGCAAAAAGGGCGCCTCGCGGCGCCCTCTGCAACTCGATGCACGCGGCAATTGCCGCGAATTTGACAACCCGAATTAGCGCTTCGAGAACTGGAAGGACTTGCGGGCCTTGGCCTTGCCGTACTTCTTGCGCTCGACCGTACGGGAGTCACGGGTCAGGAAGCCGCCCTTCTTGAGGACGCCGCGCAGCTCGGGCTCGAAGTTGGTCAGCGCCTTCGAGATGCCGTGGCGGACCGCACCGGCCTGGCCGGAGAGACCGCCGCCGGCGACGGTGCAGATCACGTCGTACTGGCCGTTACGGGCGGCAGCGACCAGCGGCTGCTGGATCATCATGCGCAGCACCGGGCGGGCGAAGTAGATTTCGATGTCGCGGGTGTTGACCGAGATCTTGCCGGCGCCCGGCTTGATCCAGACGCGGGCGACCGCGTCCTTGCGCTTGCCGGTGGCGTAAGCGCGGTTGAACTTGTCGACCTTCTTGACGTACTTCGGCGCGTCGGGAGCGGCCGGCTTGACCTGCGAGAGCTGATCGAGGGACTGCAAAGTATCGGACATTATGCGGCCCTCGTGTTCTTGCGATTCAGGGAGGCGATATCGACCTTCTCGGGGCTCTGGGCCTCATGCGGATGCTCGGCACCCGGATAGACGCGCAGATTGCCCATCTGCATGCGGCCGAGCGGACCGCGCGGGATCATGCGCTCGATCGCCTTCTCGACGACGCGCTCGGGGAAGCGACCCTCGAGGATCTGCTTCGCAGTGCGCTCCTTGATGCCACCGATGAAGCCGGTGTGCTTGTAGTAGACCTTCTGGTCGCGCTTGCGACCGGTCAGCACCACATGCGCGGCGTTGACGATGATGACATTGTCGCCGCAATCGACATGCGGGGTGTAGGTAGGCAAGTGTTTGCCGCGCAGGCGCATCGCGACGAGCGTGGCGAGACGACCGACGACCAGACCCTTGGCGTCGATCACGACCCACTTCTTCGTCACTTCGGCGGGCTTGGCCGAGAACGTGCTCATGTGTGAAATCCGTGAAAAGGAAATCGGCGCCGTATGCGCCGAACTGGCGGCTTTCTAGAGAAGGTGCGGCCGCGCGTCAACGTCGGCGCGCGCGATTTATATCAACGAAAACAATAGCTTGAAAATATGGTGCGATAATACCGGAAAAAAGCCTATTGAGTTGGAATGGAATAGGTCGCCGTGACATGGGCGATCGGATCGGGCGAGGTGCCGGACAGCAGGTTCACTTCACCGACCGCAAGCCGCTTGCCGAGCTTGAGCAGCTTGGCGACCGCGAGCACGTCCTGCCCCGGCTGCCCCTTGCGCAGGAAGTTGATGTTGAGGTTGGTGGTGACGGCAAGGCCGATCGGCCCGATGGCCGACAATAGCACCACATACATCGCGAAATCCGCCAGCCCCATCAGGGTCGGTCCGGACACCGTGCCGCCCGGCCGCAGCATGCGCTCGCTGAAACGCTGGCGCAGCAGGGCCGTCTCGCCGTCGGCGCTTTCGATCCTGATGTCGTCGTGGGTGAACGCCTGCGGAAATTCCTTGCGCAGAAACTCCTCCAGATCAGCCACGCTCATTTTCGCAATCGCCATGCCGCCCCTGCCCTCGCTTCAGCCTGCCTGTTACATTAAGTTGTCATACAGACCAAAGTGGAATTTCACCATGTCCGCCCAAGCCGCCCGCGCAGAAGCGCCGCAAGACCATCCGATCCTGCTGCGCGAGACCGTCGGCAGTATCGCGCTACTGACGCTCAATCGCCCCGCGGCCCGCAACAGCCTCTCCGAGGGCCTGATCGGCGAGTTGCACGCGGCGCTGAACGATATCGGCGCTGACAGGAGCATCCGTGCCGTCGTGCTCGCCGCCAACGGCCCGGCCTTCTGCGCCGGCCATGACCTCAAGGAGCTCACCGCGCGCCGCACCGATGCCGACCGCGGCCGCGCCTATTTCGCGGAGATCATGAACGCCTGCAGCGCGATGATGCAGGCGATCGTGCACCTGCCAAAGCCGGTGGTCGCCTCCGTTCAGGGCATCGCCACCGCGGCGGGCTGTCAGCTCGTCGCGAGCTGCGACCTCGCGGTCGCCTCCGAGGCGGCGGCGTTTGCGACGCCGGGCGTCGACATCGGGCTGTTCTGCTCGACGCCGATGGTGGCGCTGTCGCGCAACGTGCCGCGCAAGCAGGCGATGGAGATGCTGCTGACCGGTGAACCGGTCTCGGCGGCAACGGCGCAGAGCATCGGCCTCGTCAACCGCGTGGTATCGGCCGGCACCGAACGCGACGCCGCGATCGCGTTGGCCGAGAAGGTCGCGCTGAAATCGGCCTACACCGTCAAGCTCGGCAAGGAGGCATTCTATCGCCAGGCCGAGATGAGCCTCGCGGACGCCTATCGCTTCGCGCGGCCGAGGTGATGACCGAGAACATGATGGCGCGCGACGCCGAGGAAGGCATCGGCGCCTTCATCGAGAAGCGCGACCCGAAGTGGCAGGACAAATAACCTTCGTCATTGCGAGCGGAGCGAAGCAATTCACCTTTCCATGCGACGATAGAACGGATTGCTTCGTCGCTACGCTCCTCGCAATGACGTCACCGGACAATTGATCAGAAATGAACCACGACGCCTACGACGACAACTACATCCGCAGCATCCTGAACAACGTGAAATCGATCGCGATGGTCGGCGCCTCGCCGGTCAATGTGCGGCCGAGCTACTTCGCGTTCAAATATCTGGCGCAGCGCGGCTACGACATGATCCCGGTCAACCCCGGCCATGTCGGCAAGGCGCTGATGGGCAAGCCGTTCGTCGCATCGCTCGCGGACATCGATCGCCCGATCGACATGATCGACATCTTCCGCAATTCGAGCCACATCATGCCGGTCGTCGAGGAGGCGCTGAAATTGTCGCCGCTGCCGAAGGTGATCTGGATGCAGCTCGGCGCACGCGACGATGCCGCCGCCGAGAAGGCGGAAGCCGCGGGTCTCAAGGTGGTGATGAACCGCTGCCCGAAGATCGAGTATGGCCGGCTGTCGTCGGAGATCTCCTGGATGGGCGTCAATTCGCGCACGCTGAGTTCCAAGCGCGCGCCGATCCCGACGCAGGGCATGCGGCTGTCGCTCAACCGCATGAGCGTCGGGGGCGGCCAGACTGCGGCATCCGACCGCGCCGCAAAAAACAAAACCGAGACGAGCTGACGTTCAGCGGAATAATCGTCGCGATCATCCGGTCAAGCGCAGCACACCCGTTTCAAACCGCGGCGCGCGCGCCGACGCAGCTTGACGGCGAGCGTCGTCGCCATCAGCATGCCGCGCGTTTCGACCAGGCCACAACAGGACACAAAGAATGACCGATCGCCTTCCGGGATTTTCCACCCTCGCCGTGCACGCCGGCGCACAGCCTGATGCCCACCACCGGCGCGCGGGCGACGCCGATCTACCAGACCACGTCATTCGTCTTCAACGACGCCGACCATGCGGCTTCGCTGTTCGGCCTGCAGGCATTCGGCAACATCTATACCCGCATCGGCAACCCGACCAACGCCGTGCTCGAGGAACGCGTCGCAGCGCTCGAAGGCGGCACGGCGGCACTTGCGGTTGCCTCCGGCCACGCCGCGCAGCTCGTCGTGCTGCAGCAGCTGATGAGGCCCGGCGACGAGGTGATTGCGGCACGCAAGCTCTACGGCGGCTCGATCAACCAGTTCACCCACGCCTTCAAGGCGTTCGGCTGGAACGTGGCCTGGGCTGATCCCGACGATATCGCTAGCTTCGAACAGGCGGTGACGCCGCACACCAAGGCGATCTTCATCGAATCGATCGCCAATCCGGCCGGCAGCATCACCGACATCGAGGCAATCGCAGCCGTCGCGCGCAAGGCCGGCGTGCCGCTGATCGTCGACAACACGCTGGCCTCGCCCTATCTGATCAAGCCGATCGACCACGGTGCCGACATCGTCGTGCACTCCCTGACCAAGTTCCTCGGCGGCCACGGCAACTCGCTCGGCGGCATCATCGTCGACGCCGGCACCTTCGACTGGTCGAAGGACAACAAATATCCGATGCTGAGCGAGCCGCGCCCGGAATATCACGGCATCCGGATCCAGGAGACCTTTGGCAATTTCGCCTTCGCGATCGCCTGCCGCGTGCTCGGCCTGCGCGACCTCGGTCCCGCGCTGTCGCCGTTCAACGCCTTCATGATCCTCACCGGAATCGAGACGCTGCCGTTGCGCATGCAGAAGCACTGCGACAATGCCAAGGCGGTGGCGGAATTCCTCTCCACCCACCCGGCCGTGTCGGCCGTGAACTATGCCGGCCTGCCTGGCGACAGGTACAACGCCCTGCAGCGCAAATACGCGCCGAAGGGCGCCGGCGCGGTGTTCACCTTCAGCCTCAAGGGCGGCTACGACGCGGGCGTCAACCTGGTGTCGAACCTGAAGCTGTTCTCGCATCTCGCCAATGTCGGCGACACCCGCTCGCTGGTGATCCACCCGGCCTCCACCACCCATAGCCAGCTCGACGACGCCGCCAAGGTGAAGTCGGGCGCGGCGCCCGAGGTGGTGCGGCTGTCGATCGGCATCGAGGACAAGGAAGACCTGATCGCGGACCTCGACCAGGCCCTGCGCGCCTGATCCCGACATTGGTTCCGGAGCGGTGCACCCGCATCGCTCCGGCAACCTTGCCCGAACGACCGTCTCGTTAACGCTTAATACCGACAGGTCTCTCGTTAACGCTCAATCCGGCATAAAGTGGCAGTGATAGGCTCCGGATGATTCGGGAGACCATTGATGCTGCGCTGGATATTGCCGCTCGCGATCGCGCTGTTTGCGATTTCGTCTGCTGACGCCGCCGACGGCCCTGTCGTCACCAAACGCGCCACCGTCAAGGCCGCGCGCCAGCTGCCGGCCGGCCTGCCGCGCCGGCACTACGCCTACCGCACCACCATCACGCAGCCGACCTATGTGCGGCGCGGACGCCAGCTGGTGGTCGTCGAGCCCGAAGTGATCCCGCTCAACGCAGAGCCGTATATCCCGTTCGTGCCGGGCGAACCGCTGCTGCCGGGGTCATCGTCGCTGCCCGGCTATTACGGCAACTGGCATTCCTACAACTATCTCGGCCCGTATTACGGCGGCGCCTATGTCGACTACTGGGATCGCCTGCCCTACGCCTGCGGCGTCTACGGCTACTGCTAGCCCGGGACGCGCGCGTGGCCAGATCGCCGCAGAAGAAAACCAGCGCACCGGCTTCGGGCAACGCGGTGACCGCCGACCTCGTCGCGGTGCTGGTCGCCGTGACCGACGGCACGCCGAAGATCATGACCATCGCCGGCGGCTCCGCGCTGCCGAGCGGCCCGTTCGAGTTCACCCACCGTTCGCTGCAGACCGCGTTGCGGGCGTGGGTCGAAGCGCAGACCGGCCATCCGCTCGGCTATGTCGAGCAGCTCTACACCTTTGCCGACCGCGGCCGGTCCGGCGACGCCAGGACGCCGCATAGCGTCTCGATCAGCTATCTCGGCCTGACCCGCGAGGACCAGGTCGGCGAAGGTTTCGAGGCACATTGGTCCGGCTGGTACGACTATTTCCCCTGGGAGGATCATCGCGCCGGCGCGCCGGTCTGCCTTGCAAAGATGATCGCGCCGAAGCTGAAGACGTGGGCGAAGTCGGCCCCGTCACCCACGCTGCAGCGCGAGCGCTGGCAGCGCTGCGCGATCACCTTCGGTCTCGATGACCGCGACTGGAACGAAGAACTTGTGTTGCAGCGCTACGAATTGCTGTACGAGGCGTTGCTGATCTCGGAAGCTGGACGCGCGCATGACCGCGAGGCGCCAATCGTGCCGGGCAAGCCGATGACGGCGGATCATCGCCGCATCCTCGCAACCGGGATCGCGCGGCTGCGCGCCAAGATCAAATACCGCCCGGTGGTATTCGAGTTGATGCCGGCCGAGTTCACCCTGCTGCAACTGCAACGCAGTGTTGAAGCGCTCGCAGGCCGGCTGGTCCACAAGCAGAACTTCCGCCGGCTCATCGAGCAGCAGGAACTCGTTGAAGAGACTGGTGCAATGGCCGCCGATACCGTCGGACGGCCGGCCAAGCTGTTCCGCTTCCGCCATGCCGTATTGGCCGAACGGGCCGTCGTCGGCACCAAGCTTCCGCTTTCGCGCTCTTGACACGCCTTATGCTCAGGATAAGTATAAGCCATCTTATGCTCAAGGAGAGTATAAATGGTTGCACTCGATACCGATCTGCTCACCCGCACCGCGCCGCTCTATGAGCGCGTCAAGCGCGTCGTCCCACCGTTCGAATGGGCCACTTTCGCCGAGGATGTCGATGCGATCCTCGACCTGAAGCGCCGCCGCAACGCGGTGGTGCTGGCGCACAACTACCAGACGCCGGAGATCTTCCACGGCGTCGCCGACATCGTCGGCGACAGTCTCTTGCTCGCGCGTGAAGCGACCAAGGTCGACGCCGACATCATCGTGCTCGCCGGCGTGCACTTCATGGCCGAGACAGCGAAGCTGTTGAACCCGGCCAAGACCGTGTTGATCCCCGACCTCAAGGCCGGTTGCTCGCTGGCGGATTCCATCACGGCACAGGACGTGCGGCTGATGCGCGCGCGCTACCCGGACGCGCCTGTTATCGCCTATGTCAACACCTCGACCGCGGTGAAGGCCGAGTCCGACATCTGCTGCACGTCAGGCAATGCGCTCAAGGTGGTGGAATCGCTCGGCGCCGAACGCGTCATCATGCTGCCGGATGAATATCTGGCGCAGAACATCGCCAAGCAGACCAGCAAGAAGATCATCGCCTGGAAGGGCCATTGCGAGGTGCACGAACTGTTCACCGCCGATGACGTGCGCCAGCTGCGTGAAAATTATCCCGACGTCACCATCCTGGCGCATCCGGAATGCCCGCCCGAGGTCGTCGCCGAAGCGGACTTTTCGGGGTCGACGGCTGCGATGCAGTCTTTTGTCGAGACCAAACGTCCGCCGCGCGTCGTGCTGCTGACGGAATGCTCGATGAGCGACAACATCGCGGCCAGCAATCCCGATGTCGACTTCGTCCGCCCCTGCAATCTCTGTCCGCACATGAAGCGGATCACGCTGAAGAACATCCGCCACGCGCTGGAGACCAATCAGCACGAGGTCACGATCGACCCCGCGATCGCCGCGCGCGCGCGCGAGAGCGTCGAAAGGATGCTGGCAATATGAGGACCGATATCTCCGATCTCAACGGCCGCCCGGTGATCATCGGCGGCGGCGCCGCGGGACTGATGACCGCGCTTCAGCTCGCGCCCGAGCCGGTCGTGCTGCTGTCGAAATCGCCGCTCGGCGCCGAAGCATCCAGCATGTGGGCGCAGGGCGGTCTCGCCGCGCCGGTCGGCGCGGATGACACTCCTGCCCTCCATCTCGCCGACACGCTTGCGGCCGGCGCCGGCCTCTGTGATGCGGCCGCAGCATCCCGGATCGTTCATGCCGCGCCTGCCGCCGTGGAGCATCTAGCCGAGCTCGGCGTCGCCTTCGACCGGCGCGCCGACGGCAGCTGGCGCCTCGGGCTCGAGGCCGCGCACGGCCGCAACCGCATCGTGCACGCCACCGGCGACGGCACCGGCCGCGAGATCATGCGGGCGCTGATCGCCACGGTCCGCCAGACGCCGTCGATCACCTTGCTGGAAGGCGTCGAGGCGCGGCGGCTGCTGGTCAAGGACAATGCGGTCAGGGGCGTGCTCGCAGCCAGCGACCGCGGCGCGTTGACGATCGCGACCAACCGCGTCGTGATCGCGACCGGCGGCATCGGTGGGCTGTTTTCAGACAGCACCAACCCGGGCGGATGTTTCGGCCAAGGGCTCGCGCTCGCGGCCCATGCCGGCGCAAAACTGTCGGATCTCGAATTCGTGCAGTTTCATCCGACCGGCCTTCGATGGGCCGTCACGGCCGATGCCACTGTTGACCGAGGCGATCCGCGGCGATGGCGCGACCCTGATCGACGAGACCGGCCGACGCTTCATGGCCGATCAGCCCGACGCCGAGCTCGCGCCACGCGACATCGTCGCGCGCGCCGTCTGGCACCATCGCGCCGCAGGACACCGCACCTTCCTCGATGCGCGCAAGCATCCGGGCGCGGACTTCGCGCAGCGCTATCCCGTGATCAGCGCGTTCTGCAAGATGGCGGGCATCGATCCCGCCAATGATCCGATCCCGATCCGACCGGCGGTCCACTACCACATGGGCGGCATCGCGGTTGACGGCCATGGCCGCAGCACGGTGCAGGGCCTGTGGGCCTGCGGCGAGGCCGCGCGCACCGGGCTGCACGGCGCCAACCGGCTCGCCAGCAACTCGCTGATGGAAGCGATCGTCTGTGCGCGCTGGGTCGCCGAAAGCATCGAAGGCGTCAGCGCAGGTCCGCGCGCGATGGCTGAGCGACGACCCGCTGTCGCCCGCCGCCGATCCTTCCGCCGTGCGTCCGATCCTCACCCAGGGGCTCGGCGTGCTTCGCGACCACGACGGCATTGCACGCGCGATCCGCGGCCTCTATCCGCTCGCGCGTAGTCCCGGTGGGGCATCCGACGCAGCATTGGTCGGACTGATGATCGCGGTTGCCGCCATCAGGCGCGAGGAAAGCCGCGGCGGTCATTTCCGCACCGATTTCCCGCACACCGCTTTGTCGGCGGCGCCGTCTTCCCTGACCCGTGCCGAGGCGCTCGCCGCCGTGCACGACATCGTTGAATCCAAGCTACCAGCCAGGAGTGCCCGCTCATGACCCTCAATCCCCTGTTGCCGCTGCTGTATGAGCCGATCGTGCAAACCGCCTTGCGCGAGGATCTCGGCCGCGCCGGCGATATCACAGCAGACGCCATCGTGCCGGCCAGCCAGCAGGCCCGGCTGGTGATGCGGGCGCGGCAGCCCGGCGTGATCGCCGGGCTCGACATCGCACGGTCAGCCTTCCAGACAGTGTCGCCGGCGATCGAGCTCCGTACCGAGCGGCCTGACGGCAGCGCGGTCGAACCCGACCAGGTGATCGCGATCATCGACGGTCCGGCGCGCAGCCTGCTGACCGCGGAGCGCACCGCGCTCAACTTCCTCTGCCATCTGAGCGGCGTCGCGACCGCAACCGCCACGCTGGTCAAGGCTGTCGCAGGTACGCGCGCGCAGATCGTCTGCACCCGCAAGACCACGCCGGGGCTTCGTGCGCTGGAGAAATATGCGGTGCGCGCCGGCGGCGGCGGCAATCACCGCTTCGGTCTCGACGACGCCGTGCTGATCAAGGACAACCACATCGCGCTCGCCGGCGGCATCCGCCCCGCGATCGAACGTGCCAAGGCCAATACCGGTCATCTTGTGAAGATCGAGGTCGAGGTCGACACGCTGGCGCAGCTTGAAGAGGTGCTGGCACTCGGCGTCGACGCGGTCCTGCTCGACAACATGACGACCGAGCAGCTCAGCCAGGCGGTGGCGATGGCGCGCGGCAAGGCGCTCACCGAAGCCTCCGGCCGCATCACGGCTGCGACCGCCGCGGCGATCGCCGCCACCGGCGTTGATTTGATCTCGGTCGGCTGGGTGACCCACAGCTCGGCCGCGCTGGATATCGGGCTCGACTATTTGTCCTGACGGACTAAAGCGACTGGCCGACCGGAACGAGGGTCGGCTGGTCCCGTTCGGTCCGGCGCGCAGCGAGGCGCTCGGCCTGCAACACCGCCAATGTCAGCACGACGATCGCGACCGCCTGGTGCGTCAGCGCCAGATCGATCGGCACCTGATGCAGCAGCGTCAGGATGCCGAGCGTCGCCTGCAGCGTGATCGCCGCCACCAGCCACCATGCGCCCGCTATCACCGCACTTCCGGCGCGCACACCCACCGCATCGATCGCATGCGCGATCGCCAGCGCGAACAGCAGGTAAGCGGTCATGCGATGCTCGAACTGCACCGTCAGCGTGTTGTCGAACAGATTGCGCCACCACGGCGTCTCGAACCACAGCCGGTCAGCCGACGGAATCAAGCCACCGTCGATCTCAGGCCAGGTGTTGTAGACCCGGCCTGCGCGCAGGCCCGCGACCAGCGCGCCGAAATAGAGCTGAACGAAGGTCAGCACGAGCAGCACGGCGCTCGTGATCTTCAGCCTGAGTGGCGCAATCACGGATGGACGATCCGTCAAGCGCCGCAGCGTCCAGACGATCGCCGCGAAGATCAGGAGCGCCAGCACCAGATGCGTCGCCAGCCGATATTGCGACACCTCGACGCGCTCCGAGAGGCCGGACGCCACCATCCACCAGCCGACGCCGCCCTGCAGCGCACCGAGACCGAAGATCACCCACAGCCGCCGGCCGAGCTCGCCGCTCACCGCGCCGCGCCACAGGAAATACAGGAACGGCAGCAGATAGGCAGCGCCGATCACCCGGCCGAGCAGCCGGTGGCTCCACTCCCACCAGAAGATCGTCTTGAACTGATCGAGCGTCATCCCGGCGTTGAGCTCGCGATATTGCGGGATGGTCTTGTAGCCCTCGAAGGCCTTCGTCCACTGCGCCTCGGTCAGGGGCGGCAGCGCGCCGGTCACCGGCTTCCATTCGACGATCGACAGGCCGGACTCGGTGAGTCGCGTGGCGCCGCCGACCAAGACCATCAGCGCGATCAGGGCCGCGACCGCGATCAGCCAGACCCTGACGGCGCGGAGCTGCGATGGTTGTGCGGAAATACCGGCCATTTCGCCCTGACTTGATTGGATTTTCGGGCCCCTTATAGTCCGGCCCGCAAGCGGCGCAAGCGCCGCCTGAGGCCTCGTTCCGATCGGTCGGAACGAGGCCTCAGCAATCTTTTGTTTTGACGCGTTTTCTTTGCGCGAACCGGTGTCCGCTTCGCTCGAAAACGCTCTGGATCACGAGTCATACATATCCGCCATGGCCATACGCACCCGCAAATTGCTCGGAACCATCGCCCTGCTCATCCTGGTCGTGGTGTGGTCGCTGCTTGGTATGACGGTGGCCCAGACCCCGTGGCTCGCCAATTCGGGGCTGCTGCAGGCGATCTTCTACGTCGTCGCGGGCCTCGGCTGGGTGCTGCCGGCGATGCCGATCGTCTCCTGGATGTCGCGGCCCGACCGCGCCTAGATCGCGCCCTCGTCGCGCGCACGCCGCGTTGGCCGCACCGGTGCGAACATCACACCCGAGAGCAGCACGCGCATCATCCGCAGCGAGCGCACGCGGCCGTCCCATGCGATGCGCGGCAGTGCGTGGAGGTTGGTGCGCCCTTGCGCCTCGACCACACCTGATATGGTCGACACCGCGCTGGCGAAGCCGGCCTCCTCGGCCATCACGACATGCGGACGGCGGAACGCGTCGCGGTCCCCGAACGGGAATGCGAAATGCTTGATCGGCCGCCGCAGCGCGCTCTCGGCGACCGCCTTTCCCATCGCCATCTCGCGTTGCGCGTCGGCATCCCTGAGGCTCGACAGGACGGAATAGTTCACCGTAGCGCTGCCGAACGTCACGTTCGGATCAGCCGCAAGCTTCGCCAGATCCGTCCAGTCGAGCGACGCGCCGCGTGACAATTGCGCCGCATCGGCCGAATAGCGCCGGCCGAGATCGTTCACCGCATAGGACAGATCGGACGGCGACAGCTTGCGCAGCCAGCCGGACAGGAAATCGAACAGCTCGTATTTGTCCGACAGGCTCGAGACCACGAAATGCCGCTCCCTGCCATCGATCATCAGGCTGATGCGGCTCTCGCGCGCGATGATGTCCTCAAGCACCAGCCACCACGCCGTGCCCACGCCGTCCGGGAAAGCCGTCGGCAGATAGAGGGTGAAGGGGACGCGGTGCCTGGCGAGCACGGGATAGCCATGCGTGACGAAGTCCTTGGTCGCACCGTCGAAGCTCAGGCAAACAAAGCGGCGGCGCTCCGGCAGGGTCACCGCGCGGCGGCAGGCCTCGTCGATCCCGACGATGTCGTACTTCCAGCGCTTCAGCGCGCGGAGCGTGCGATCGAGGAAGGCAGGCGTGATCTCCTGGGATTTCAGCGGCTGAAACCGGCCCCGGCGCGCAGGACGGACGCGCGCGAAGCGCAGGATCACCCCGGCGCCCCCGGCCTCGTGTTCCCGCAGCCTGAAGGCGCCGCTGAAATAGGCGAGCTCCATCCGGGCCCGCCGCAAAATCCCGTTGTCCGGCGTCAAGATCCCCGCCTCTGGCCGGCGGTTCCCACACCCCGCCGCGGCATTGTTATTACTCTTTGTTGACATTTCCCTGCGAAGGTCGGCCGCAGCCGAGACCTGTAAATTAATACCTTAAAAAATTTGGGCTCCGAGATGATCATGGCGGCGGCAGTTGAAGGCCAGACGGCGGGGACGCGACCATGGCCGAACGCAATCCGCGTCGCCGGCGTCGACATCTTTCATGACCTCACTGCGGCCGAGGCGACCTGGCGCAGTCTCGAGACACCGCAACACAGCTACACGCCCTATCAGCGCTTCGATTTCCTCGCCAACTGGCAGCGCCGGGTCGGCGAGCGCGAGGGCCTGCGGCCCTTCATCGTCGTCGCTCATGACAGCGAACGCCGGCCGCTGCTGCTGTTGCCGCTCGCCGTCGAGCAGCGCCTGGGCGCGAGCTGCGCGGGCTTCATGGGCGGCAAGCATGCAACCTTCAACATGGCGCTGTACGACAAGGACTTCGCCGCCAACGCAACCGAGGCCGACATCACGGCGCTGACCGGATCGATCGCCGAGCGGTCTCGCGTCGACGCGCTCGTGCTGTGTCAGCAGCCGCTGCGCTGGCAGGACCAGCCCAATCCGCTGGCGTTGCTGCCGCACCAGGCTGCGGTGAACGACTGCCCGCTGCTGATCATCGAGCCCGGCGCGGCACCCGCGGCACTGATCAGCAACTCTTTCCGCCGCCGCCTCAAGGGCAAGGAGCGCAAGCTGCAGGCGCTGCCCGGCTACCGCTACCATGTCGCAAGCGACAGCGCCGACGTCTGCCGCCTGCTCGACTGGTTCTTCCGCGTCAAGCCGCAGCGCATGGCCGAGCAGAAACTGCCCGACGTGTTCGCCGAGCCCGGCGTCGAGCAGTTCATTCGCAGCGCCTGCCTTGCGCCGCGCGCCGACGGCAAGGGCTACGCGATCGACATCCACGCCCTGGAGTGCGACGAGGAAGTGATCGCGATCTTCGCCGGCGTCTCCGACGGTCATCGGTTCTCGATGATGTTCAACACTTACACGATGTCGGCGAATTCCAAGTTCAGCCCCGGCCTGATCCTGATGCGCGACATCATCGATCGCCACGCCGGCCTGAACTACCGCGCCTTCGACCTCGGAATCGGCTCGGACGAGTACAAGCGGCTGTTCTGCAAGGACGACGAAGCGATCGTCGACAGCTTCATTCCGCTCAGCCTGCGCGGCAAGCCGGCGGCAAGCGCGCTGTCGGCCATCAGCCGCGCCAAGCGCGCCGTGAAGCAAAATCCGGCGCTGTTCGAAATCGCGCAGAACCTGCGCAGCATGTTCCGCTGAGCCTCAGCTCGCCGCTTCACCCTGCTCTGCGCCGCCACTCGGTACGCCGAGCCGCCTCATCGCGTCGAATAGCAGCGCCGCGGCAGGTGACAGCGCACGCTTGCGCAGCTTGATCAGGCCATAATTCTCCAGCAGGAGCCGGTCGCGAAGACGCAGCATCTTGAACCGCTGCGGGTCGACCAGATCGAACACCAGCATGGGAACCGGCACGATCGCGTCGATGCCGGCGGCGATTCCAACCGAGGCAAAGAACGACTCGGTGTTGATCACCCGGCGCGGCGGCGTCACGCCGCGGCTCATGAACAGCCTCTCCAGCGCCTGGCGCATGAAGGATTCCCGCGGCTGGCAAATCCACTGCTGGTCGGCCATGTTCTCCAGCTCGACGGTCTCGCGGCCGGCCAATGGATGCTCGGCACGAACCAGCAGCACCGCCTCTTCTGCGCCGATCTCATAATAGTCGAATTGCCGGGGGTCGATGCCGGCCGGAATCCTGGCGACGACGAAGTCGAACTCGAGCGCGAGCAGACGCGTGATCAATGGCGGGCTGGTGCTGACATCGAGCGAGATGTTCACCCGGTTCAGCTTCTCGCCCAGATACTGGATCACGTCGACGACCAGGTCGATGCTGGGCTTGGCGACTGTTCCGACGGAGACGGTGCCGAGCTCGCCGGACTTGTAGCCCGCGAACTCGTCGGTGACCTGGTCGAGATCGGCCAGCACGCTCTTGCCGCCGCGAATCAGGATCGAGCCATAGGCGGTGGGCTCGACGCCGCGCGCCGTCCGCTCAAACAGGGGAACCCGCGCCAGCGCCTCGATTTCGGCGAGCATCTTCGATGCCGCAGACTGGGTGATGTTCAACCGCTCGGCCGCCAGCTGCAGCTTGCGCTCATTGTCGAGAGCGACCAGCAGGCGCAGCTGGCGCAATTTCAGGTTATTGATCACGGCCTGCTACCATCCTGCCCGGCAAGGGCCTCTTCGTTCCGATTAGATCGGAACGGGGCTCCAGATTCTGTCTTGACGCGTTTTCCTGCCGCGAACCGGTATCCACTTCGCTGGAAAACGCTCTGGGGTTCCCGCGTTTATACCGCGGTGCATCATGACAGTTTCGCCGTGGCTCCATTCCCAAATGCCATTAGCCACGCGGCTGTCGATTACACAACAATGAATGCAATACTTGCAAGGGCAAGGCGACGGACCGCTGCGGGTGCACCAAGTGCCACCCCGGGCAGCGCGATTACCGTGCGCCGAATCGAAAAACCGGAAGGGATGGGAACGATGAGCGACGATGTCGAGAAGCGCGCAATCGGAAAGATGATGCGGCGGCTGATTCCGTTCCTCATCCTGTGTTACTTCGTGGCCTATCTCGATCGCGTCAATGTCGGCTTCGCCAAGCTGCACATGAATACGGCGCTTGGCCTCAGCGAAGCCGCTTACGGGCTCGGCGCGGGCCTGTTCTTCGTCGGCTACTTCTTCTTCGAAGTGCCCTCCAACATCCTTCTGGAACGGTTTGGCGCGCGGCGCTGGATCGCCCGCATCATGATCAGCTGGGGTATCGTCTCAGCGGCATTCGCGTTCATCCCGCAGATGTCTGCGGCGAGCGGTCTCTCGAGCGAGTGGATCTTCTACTTCCTTCGCCTGCTGCTCGGCGCCTGCGAGGCCGGCTTCTTCCCCGGCATCATCTTCTATCTGACGCTCTGGTTCCCGACGATCTATCGGGCCCGCGTCATCAGCCTGTTCATGCTCGCGATCCCGATCTCGAGCATCATCGGGGCGCCGATCTCGGGCCTGCTGCTCAACCTGTCCGGAGGCGGCCTGACCGGGTGGCAGTGGCTGTTCATCTGCGAAGCGCTGCCGTCGGTCCTGGTCGGCTTCGCGGTGCTCGCCCTCCTGCCCGACTTCCCGCGTCAGGCGACCTGGCTGCAGCCCGACGAGATCAAATGGGTTCAGAACACCCTTGAGATGGAGCGGCAGAAGAAGGAAGCGGTGGAGCACATCTCGGTGCTGCAATCGCTCACCGATTCGCGCGTGCTGGCCTGCGCCTTCGTCTACTTCTGCCTCAACGCAGCGAGCTACGGCGTCGCGTTCTTCCTGCCCACCATCATCAAGGCGTTTGGCGTCACCGACACCCAGACCGGCCTGATCGCAGCGCTGCCCTTCGTGTTCGGCGCGGTCGGCATGGTGCTGCTCGGCCGCCATTCCGACAAGACTGGTGAGCGGCGCTACCATGTCGCCGGCGCACTCGTGCTCGCCGCCGTCGGCATCGGCCTGGCCGGACTGGTCTCTAGTCCCGTGCTGATCATCGGCCTGCTCTGCGTTGCGCAGATCGGCGTTTCGGCTGTGCCGCCGATGTTCTGGCCGATGCCGGCCAGCATTCTGAACGGCGCCTCGGCCGCGGCCGGCATTGCCGCGATCAACTCGCTCGGCAATCTGTCGGGCTTCGCGGGCCCGTTCGCCATGGGCTATCTGAAGGATCTGACCGGTGGATTCACAGCAGGCCTGCTGCTGCTCGCGGTCGTCGGATTGATCGGCGCGCTGGTCACGATCAGGCTGCGGATCGATCCGGTCCTCGAGCGATCGATGCGCGAGCCGATGATGGCGCACTGAGGCGCCATCAGGAAGCATGTGAAGCGGCCTCCCAAAGCGAAGCGCGAATGACGTCTCAATCTGAGCTCATCGCGCCTTGGGGGTCCGGTCAGGCCGCCACCACGCGCGGACCCGCCACGACCGTTTCCGACGGCGCGCAGGGCTGGCTCAGCATCGTCACCTCGGAGAAGCCGACGGCCCTGAGCTGATCGACCATCGAGCGGCGGGCATCCTGCGCCATGCCGGCGTCGGGCACGACGACAGCTTGCGCCTTTGCGGTCAGCAGCTCGGCCGGCAGGTCGACGGCCGTGCCGGCGTCGAGCAGCACGTGGTCGTAGACCCGGAGCAGCGCGTCGATCGCAAGCGCCAGCCGCGGCGATTGCAGATGCGAGCGATCGAAGCCCGGACGCCCGGCGCTGACGATCTGAACCCGCGACTGCCGATCCTTGGTGATGATCTGTGCGAACGTCGCCTCGCCTTGCATCAATTCAGCAAGGCCGGGCGCGCCGGGATCGACCGTGGCCGCCGTCAGCGCCGGCGAGGACGCGACAAGATCGACCACCACGACCTTGGCCTGACGCGCCATCAGACGGGCCAGCGTCAGCACAGTCAGCGTGACGCTCTCGGCGGCAGCCGGGCCGAGCACCGTGACCTTGTGGGCGGCGGGACCGGCCGCGACCAGACGCTCGGCCAGCTCATCGATCTCGTTGGCCGTCCGGGCGGGCGCGGGCTGCGGCTCGCTGACGACCGGCTCATATGCAACTGCGGGGTCGGGCCTCAGATCAGGCTCGGGCGACAGGCTGGGCGCGAGCGGCGACGCGAGCTCAGGTTCAGGCGGCAGCGTCAGTGCCGGCTCGTCGACAGTTGCGGTTTCCATGACCGGTTCACGGCGCCGGATCACCGCGGCGGCCGGCGCGAAAGCACGACCCACCGCGCCGGGCGCGGAGATGCGCAGCAGCTCGCCGGTGATGATGATGCCGGCCGACAGCAGCAGCGTCGCCAGCGTCGCGATCAGCACGATCGGCAGCTTCTTCGGATAGGCCGGCGTGTTCGAGACCGTGGCGCGCGAGATGATGCGGCCGTCGGTCGGCGCGGCCTCGATGTTCTCGCGTGCGGTCGCCTCGCGATATTTTGCGAGATAAGCTTCCAGCAGATCGCGCTGCGCCTTGGCTTCACGCTCGAATCCGCGCAGCTGGACGTCCTGGCTGTTGCTCGACGACGCCTGCTTCTTGGATTGATCCAGGCCCACTTGCAGCGCCTGGACCCGGCCATCGGCGACGCGGGCGTCGTTGTCCAGCGAGCGCGAAATCTTGCCTGCTTCCTCGCGCAATTGGCGGTCGAGGTCGGCGATCTGCGCCTTCAGTTCTTTGATGCGCGGATGGTTGTCGAGCAGCGTCGACGACTGCTCGGCGAGCTGTGCGCGCAGCGTGCCGCGCTGTTCGGCGAGCCGGCGGATCAGCTCGGAATTGAGCACTTCCGTGGCCTCGATCGGCTTGCCGCCCTGAAGCATTTCGCGGATCAGGCGCGCCTTGGTCTCGGCATCCGCCTTCAGCGCGCGGGCATTGTTGAGCTGCGTGTTCAGCTCGCCCATCTGCTGGTTCGACAGCGGGATGTTGTTGGTGCCGACGAACAGGCTCGACTTGGAGCGGAATTCCTCGACCCGCGAATCCGCTTCCGCGACCTTGCTGCGCAGCTTGTCGATCTCGCCCAGCAGCCAAGTGCTGGCGGACTTGGCCTGGTCCTGCCGCGCCGCCTGCTGCAGCACCAGATAACCGTCGGCAATCGAGTTGGCGACGCGCGCCGCAAGCTCGGGATCCTCCGACTGGAATTCGATCACCATGACGCGCGACTTGTCGACCGCATAGGCCTGGAAGCGCTCGTAAAAGGAATCGAGCACCCGCTCCTCCGGCGTCAGACTGAACGGGTCGCGGCCGATGCCGAACAGCGCCAGCAGCGACTTCAGCGGGGAAAAGCCCCGCAGCACCGGATCGAACTCGGGACGCTCGGCGAGCTTGTTCCTCTTGATGATGTCGCGGGCGAGATCGCGCGACAGCAACAGTTGCACCTGGCTGGTCACGGCCTCGGCGTCGAGCGAGGTGCGCTCGAGGTCGCGCTCGCCGTTCGGGCGCAGGAAGGCGTTCTCGCGATTGTCGATCAGGATTCGCGCCTCCGACTTGTAGCGCGGCGTCACGACGTTGACTGCGGCAAGCGACACCGCAAACACGAGCACGGTCGGCACGATGATCCAGCTTCGCTTGCGCGCCAGCGCGCGTCCGAGCACATGCAGATCGAGATCTGTCGCCTCCGCTGGACGCGCCGGCTTGTCAGGAGCTGATGTCGGCGAAGCCGGCCTCGCAACGGCTTCGGCGGCAACGGGCGCAGACTTCGGCAACGCCCGTTGCACCGCAGTCTTTTCCTTGCCTCTACGCCAGAATGCAAAACGCATAACCAACTCCCGCGGACGCCGCGATTCCATCTCAATGGCGACGATTACAGTCCATTAAGGTTGCTGCTGGGTTAATCGGCGCGGTTGACGGATGCGGCGGCCACCACCACTCCGTCATCGTTTGTTAACCATGAGTATCGTTAATCGACGCCGATATTGTTGCGGGATTCCTCACATGCGCGATCTGCGCGCTCCCCTCGTTTGTCTGATTGCTGCGCTCGCGCTGTCGGGCTGCATGGGCCGGACGTCGCCGGTTGCCGGCGACCCGGCCCTCGATTCGATGGCGTATGGGCAGCAAGGCTTCGCTGCGCCCGCGCCGATGGCCGTGGCCTATGCCGATCCCGCGCCGACGCGTGAGGCCTATAATCTTGGCCCCGGCGACAAGCTTCGCGTCGTGGTCTATGGCCAGGAAGGCCTGACCAATTCCTATGCTATCGATGCCGCCGGCGCGATCACCATGCCGCTGATCGGCTCGGTGCCGGCGCGCGGCCGCACTCCTGCCGGACTCGCCGCCGAGATCACGGGACGGCTGCGCAACGGCTACATCCGCGAGCCTTCGGTGGCGGTCGAGATCGAGGCCTACCGCCCGTTCTTCATCCTCGGTGAGGTCGCAGCCCCCGGCCAATATCCGTATGTACCCAACATGACGGTCGAGAGCGCGGTGGCGATCGCCGGCGGCTTCTCGCCGCGCGCCCAGCGCGACCAGGTCACCCTCACCCATACCGATGCATCGGGCGCCGGCCGCTTTGTCGTTCCCTTGGGCACGCCGATCGGGCCCGGCGACACCGTCTTCGTCGGCGAACGCTGGTTCTGATCGATGACACAGGATCAAAATCAGGAACGGCCGCTCCGCATCCTGCATGTCGTCCGTGCCCCGGTCGGCGGGATCATCCGTCACATCCTCGATGTCGCCAACGGCCAGATCGAACGCGGTCACCATGTCGGCATCGTCGCCGACAGCCTGACCGGCGGCACGCGGGCTGACGCGGTCCTCGCCGAGATCGAACCGCGCCTCAAGCTCGGTGTCCACCGGGTGGCGATACGCCGCGAGCCGCGCTTCGCTGACTTCATGGTCTGGGCGCATATCGCCGGCCTGATCCGAAAACTGAAGCCCGATGTCGTACATGGTCATGGCGCCAAGGCCGGCGCCTATGTCCGGCTGCGGCGGCGCTCGAACAAGGTGATCCGGGTCTACACGCCGCACGGCGGCTCGCTGCACTATCCGCTCGACACCTGGAAGGGCCGCTTCTACAGCCAGCTCGAGCGCACGCTGATGAACAGTACCGACCTGTTCCTGTTCGAGAGCGCGTTTGCCCGCGACACCTATCAGCGCACCGTAGGCAAGCCCTCAGGCCTCGTCCGCTGCGTCTTCAACGGCGTCACGTCGGAGGAATTCGAACCGGTCGCCAAGGCCGACGACGCCTCCGACGTGGCCTATGTCGGCGAATTCCGGCGCATCAAGGGTGCCGACCTCCTGATCGACGCGGTCGCCAAGCTGCGCGCCGACGGCAAGCCGGTGACGCTGACGCTCGGCGGCGACGGCGAGGAGTTCGAACGGCTCAAGGAGCAGGTGAAGCGGCTGTCGCTCGGCGACGCCGTCCGCTTCATCGGCCACGTCAAGGCGCGCTTCGGCTTCTCGAAGGGCAGCGTTCTGGTGGTTCCTTCACGGGGCGATTCGATGCCTTATGTGGTGATCGAGGCCGGCGCGGCGGGAATTCCGATGATCGCCGCCAATGTCGGCGGCATCCCGGAGATCTTCGATACCCACACCGACGCGCTGTTCGCGCCCAGCAACGCCGGCGCGATGGCCGACGCCATCAAGGCCGCACTCGACAATCCCGCCGCGACCGCGGCGCGCGCCGAGCAACTGCGCGAACGGATTTCCGAACATTTCTCGCAGGGTGCGATGGTCGAGGGCGTGCTGGCCGGCTATCGCGACGCATTTGCCAAACATTAACCATTTCTTACACACGTAACCGTTTCTTCCGATTTGTCCCCTTAAGTCACGTCCGGGGGATTTTCGCTGTTGCGCGCGGATGCCCATCTGCTCGCGCAGGAATGGACGTGGACTCGTGGAACCGTTTAACGCACGCTCGATGCTAGATGCCGCTGCGTCTGCGACGGCTGCTCAGCCGCAGGTCGAACGACGCCGCCGCCTGTCGCCGGCCGCGCTCGCCGTTACCAATCAAAAAGTTCGCGGCGCCTACTCACCGGTCGTAATCGCCGGCGTGGTTCGCCTCGCCGATTTCGTGCTGCTCAGCCTGGTCGGCGTCGGGCTCTATCTCGCCTATGTCAGGCCGCTCGCAGGCGGCATCCACTGGGGATACATCGGTTCGATCCTCGGCATGTCGGCTGCGGCGGTCGTCTGCTTCCAGGCCGCCGACATCTATCAGGTGCAGATCTTCCGCGGCCAGCTCCGCCAGATGACGCGGATGATCTCGTCATGGGCCGTCGTGTTCCTGCTGTTCATCGGCGTCTCCTTCCTGGCCAAGCTCGGCGGCGAGGTGTCGCGGGTCTGGCTGTCGTCGTTCTTCTGTGTCGGCCTTGCGGTGCTGATCGCCGAACGGCTGGCGCTGCGCTCAATGGTGCGCGCCTGGGCCCATGACGGCCGGCTCGACCGCCGCACCATCATCGTCGGCGCCGACCAGAACGGCGAGAAGCTGATCGAGGCGCTGAATGCCGACGACGACACGGACATCCACGTGCTCGGCGTGTTCGACGACCGCAATGACGCCCGCGCCATGGAGACCTGCGCCGGCTCACCGAAGCTCGGCAAGGTCGACGACATCGTCGAGTTCGCCCGCCGCACCCGCGTCGACCTTGTGCTGTTTGCGCTGCCGATCTCGGCGGAGACCCGCATCCTGGAAATGCTGAAGAAGCTCTGGGTGCTGCCGGTCGACATCCGCCTGTCGGCCCATACCAACAAGCTGCGCTTCCGCCCCCGCTCCTATTCCTATGTCGGCAAGGTGCCGACACTCGACGTGTTCGAGGCGCCGATCACCGACTGGGATCTGGTGCTGAAATGGCTGTTCGACCGCGTGGTCGGCGGCCTGGCCTTGCTTGCGGCACTGCCGGTGCTCGGACTGGTGGCGCTTGCGGTAAAGCTCGATAGCCCCGGCCCGGTGCTGTTCCGCCAGAAGCGCTTCGGCTTCAACAATGAGCGGATCGACGTCTACAAGTTCCGCTCGCTCTACCATCACCAGGCCGATCCGACCGCCTCCAAGGTGGTGACCAAGAACGATCCGCGCGTCACCCGCATCGGCCGCTTCATCCGCAAATCCTCGCTCGACGAATTGCCGCAGCTGTTCAATGTGGTGCTGAAGGGCAATCTCTCGCTGGTCGGCCCGCGTCCGCACGCCGTGCAGAGCAAGCTGGAGAACCGCCTGTTCGACGAGGCCGTCGACGGCTACTTCGCCCGCCACCGCGTCAAGCCCGGCATCACCGGATGGGCGCAGATCAACGGCTGGCGCGGCGAGGTCGACACCGACGAGAAGATCCAGAAACGCGTCGAATACGACCTCTATTACATCGAGAACTGGTCGGTGCTGTTCGACCTCTACATCCTGCTCAAGACCCCGTTCTCGCTGATGACCAAGAGCGAGAACGCGTACTGAGAATTGAACTAGCCACCGTCTTTGCGAGCGAAGCGAAGCAATCCATATCGTAGCTCGGGATAGGTGGATTGCTTCGTCGCTTCGCTTCTCGCAATGACGAAGCAACTATTGTGTGTTTTGTACCGCGTTGCGTGAGTATCCGATGGCCTATGCGGCGACAGCCGGGACGTCCCAATCGCCGACATCAGCGCCGCCAGGCGTGCTGGCGCTGCAGCGGGCGCTGGTGTGGCTCGCCGGGGCCTCGATCGCCATCGTGTTCATCGAACCGAGCCCGTATGAACTCGTCACGCTGACCGCCTGCGTGCTGTTCTTTGGTACGGGCCTGCGCATGCAGCTCGTGTTCATGCCGCTGTTGTTCGCGCTGATCGTACTCAATGTCGGCTACAGCATCGGCGCGGTGCCGTTCCTCGACAAGCCGGAAGTGGTGAACTGGGTCCTCACCTCCTGGTACATGGCCGTCACCGTCATCTTCTTCGCGATGGTGATGTCGGAGGATACCGAAGCGCGGCTCGACATGCTGCGCCGCGGCCTGATCGTCGGCGCGATGATCGCCTCGCTTGCGGGCATCGCCGGCTACTTTCATCTGGTGCCCGGCGGCTACGATCTGCTGACGCTGTATGACCGCGCCCGCGGCACCTTCAAGGACCCGAACGTGCTCGGCGCGTTCCTGATCCTGCCGGCGCTGTTCACGCTGCAAAGCGTGGTCACCGACCGCTTCGGCAGGGCGTTCCGCAACGCGATCGCCTTCGGCATCATCTCGCTTGCGATCCTGCTGTCGTTCTCCCGCGCCGCCTGGGGCGGCCTGATCGTCACCGCGGCCTTCATGCTGGCGCTGATGGTGTTCACCAGCCGCTCGCAGGCGCACCGCTCGCGCATCATCGTGATGACCCTGATCGCCGCGATCCTGGCCATTGCGCTGATCGCGGTGCTGCTGTCGATCGGCTCGGTCGCCGACATGTTCAAGCAGCGCGCGAGCTTCGACCAAAGCTATGACGAAGGCCGCTTCGGCCGGTTCGGCCGCCACATCCTCGGCGCCCAGATGGCACTCGAATTGCCGTTCGGAATCGGTCCGCTGCAATTCCACACCTACTTCCCCGAGGACACCCACAACTCCTTCCTCAACGCCTTCATGTCAGGCGGCTGGATCTCGGGCATCTGTTATCCTGCGCTGGTGTTCGTCAGCGCGATCATCGGCTTCCGCTACGTCTACAAGCGGCTGCCGTGGCAGCGCGACTATCTCGCGATCTTCTCGGCGTTCCTCGGCATCGTCGGCGAGAGCTTCATCATCGATACCGACCATTGGCGGCATTTCTGGATGATGCTGGGCACGATGTGGGGCATGTATGCGGCGGCCGAGCGCGCCCGCGCGACACCGGCCGAGGTCAGCGACGAGACTTCGGCGGCAGCTTGAGCTCGGCGCGCTGCTCCGGCGGCATGTCGATCACCGCCTTCAATGCGCCGGTCGCTTCCAGCACGCCCTTGTAGCCGTCATTGGCGAAGCGCAGCAGCAGCCGCAGTTCGTCGTCGGTGTAGCGGCTCCAGAGCTTGAGCATCGCCTCCTGCATCGGCACGTAGAACTTGCCGATCTCCGCCGCCTTCTCCTCAACGACCGAAATGAAGACCTTGCGGCGGTCGCTCTCGTCCCGCTCGCGGCGCACGTAGCCCGCCTTCTCCAGACGATCGACCACGCCGGTGATCGCGCCGGTGGTCAGCCCGGTGACTTCCGCGAGACGTCCCGCGGTCACGCGTCCTTCAAGGTGGAGGATGTCCATGCATTCCATGTCGGAATTGGAAATTCCGGCCATGTTTGCAACGGCTTGGCCGTACATCACGCCCTGCGCGGATGACCGGCGCATCGCCTCCTCGAGTTCCTGCATCAGCGCTGCGCGCGACTTCGCACTTGACAAAGCTGCTCCTGTATCTTACTCGCCTAATATCTTATTTTCTAAGATAATTAGCAAATGACCTTTCGTAGGTATCCCACACGGATGCATGGAGCAAGGCATGACCTCACGTCCCCGTAAAGCTCTGATCATCGGCGCCGGCATCGCAGGTCCGGTGACCGCGATGTTCCTGACCCGCGCCGGCATCGAGGCCGAGCTCTATGAAGCATGGCCCTACTCCACCGGGATCGGCGGGGGCTTGCAGATCGCGCCGAACGGCATGCATGTGCTGGCGGAGCTCGGCCTCGCCGACGAACTGATCCGCAGCGGCTCGATCGCGGAGTCCTTCGATTTCTATTCGCAGGCCGGCAAGAAGCTCGGCTCGCTCAACCAGAACATGCAGCAGCGTTTCGGCCAGCCCGCGGTGAACATGTGCCGCGCGACCCTGAACGAGACGCTGATCGACAAGGCCTGGGCCTCCAACGTCTCGGTGTTCCTCGAGAAGAAGCTGGTGAAGATCGAGGATCGCGGCGACCAGCCGGTCATCGCCTATTTCAACGACGGCACCACCGCCGAGGGCGATTTCGTGATCGGCGCCGACGGCGTGCATTCGGCGGTGCGGCGGCACGTGATCCCCGACGGCCCGACGCCGTTCGACACCGGGCTGATCGGCTTCGGCGGCTTCGTGCCGCGGGCCATGTTCGAGCGCCTGGCGATCGGCCAGAAGGTGGAGACAACGTTCGGGCAAAGCGGCTTCTTCGGCTACGGCCTGTGCAGCCCCGATCCGGACACGGGTGGAATGTGGTGGAGCACGCAGCCCTCGCACGGCATGACCGCGGCCGCCTACCGCCTGCAAAGCCAGGACGCGATCAGGCAGCATCTGCGCGATTTCCACGCCGGCTGGCACGCGCCGATCCCCGAGATCATCGAGGCCGCCGAGAATATCGTGGTGACCGACACGCTCGACGTCGCGACGCTGCCGACCTGGTCGCGCAAGCGCACGCTCCTGATCGGCGATGCCGCGCACGCGACCAGCCCGCATGCGGGCCAGGGCGCATCGCTCGCACTGGAAGATGCGATGCGGCTCGGCATGCTGATGCGCGACGGCCAGGAGCTCGGCATGACGTTCCAGGCGTTCGAGCACGAACGGCGGCCGCGCGCCGAGAAAATCGTGGCGATCGCCCGGCGCAACGGCAACAGCAAGCGCGAGTTCGGCCCGACCGGCGCCTGGCTGCGCGATCACATGCTGAAGCTGCTGCTGCCGGTGTCGTCCAAGGGAATGGATTTCATGTACGCCTATGATCCGCGCGCGGCGGCGTAGGCCCCCGCCGTCATCACCCGCTTTCGCGAATGCGGGGGATCCAGTATTCCAGCGACGTCCGTGCTTGAGCCGAGAAAGCCGCGGAGTACTGGATCGCCGGGTCGAGGCGGGCGATGACATCGAGCGTTGTTGCGAGAACTTACTTCTCGACCTCAAACGTCAGGCCAGCGTGATCGACCAGGCGCTTGATCAGCTTGTGCTGCATCGCCGCTCCCGGCGTCCAGAAGCCGGCGGCGACGTCGGGCGTATCGCGCAACAGGCAGATCGCGCATTCCGAGATCATCTTCGAGGTCGAGCCGTAGCCGGGATCGCGATCGCCCTTGATGCCGGCGCGGACCATGCGGCCGTCGGGCGCGACCGCGAGATAAAGCAGATCGTAGCGGCCGTTCTCGCGCTCTTCCTTCGACGGTCCCTCGCCCGGCTTCGGCGCGCCGGGCCCGGTTTTCTCCGAATTCAGCGCCATCACCCGCTTGGCATTGGCCTCGCCCTTCTCGCCGGGACCGGTCAAAACCATCTCGTCGTAGACGAAGTCCTTGCCGTACGGAAAGCCCATCAGCATGTTGGAGCGATGGACGTTGCGCGTGTTGATCAGCGCCATCATGAACGGCGCGGTCCATGAGTGCAGGTCGTCCTCATAGGCCGGCTTGCTGCCGCGCGGCTGCTTCGGCCCCTCGAAGCCCGGCGTCAATGCAAACGGGTTGTTGAGGATCGCGACCAGGCTCAGATCCTTGGCGACTGCATCGAAGGTGGCCTTGGCGCTCGCGACCGTGCCGCCGGACAGCGTGCCGCGCATGTCGCGCACGCGGCCCTTGACGCGCTGCGCCGGCGCACCGAACACTCGCTTGGCTTCCTCCTGGACGAAGAAGGCCCCGAGTTCGAACGGCACCGAGTCGAAGCCGCAGGAGAACACGATCCGCGCGCCGCTGGCCTTTGCGGCGGCCTCGTGCTTGTCGATCATCTGCCGCATCCAGACCGGCTCGCCGCAGAGATCGAAATAGTCGGTGCCGCTTTCCACGCAGGCCGCGATCAGCTCATTGCCATAGAGCTGATACGGACCGACCGTCGAGATGACAGACTTGGTCTGCGCCAGCATCGCCTTTAGCGATGCGGCATCGCCGGCATCGGCAACGATCAGCGGCGTGTCGGCGGGCGCGCCGATCGCATCACGAACCGAGGCGAGCTTGTCCTTGCAGCGCCCGGCCATCGCCCATTTCAGGCCGCCGTCGCGATAATGCGCGGCGAGATATTCGGCGACGAGCTGGCCGGTGAAGCCGGTCGCGCCATAGACGACGATGTCGAGTTTCGACGAGGACATGGATCGGGCTCCCTGCGCAGCAAAATGGGCGCCCCTTTTGTCATCGCGGGCGCGGCGACGCAATCAGCTATTTCTTGCAGCTATTTCTTGCAGCTATTTCTTGGCATAGGACACGCCCATGCCGGCGCGGACGTCGGCCTGGATGCCATAGGGTGCGATCGGGTAGCGCAGGCCGTTCTTGGCGAGCTGCTTCATCCCCGCGATCGCCTTCACCAGATAGGCTGGCGGCAGCGCCATCAGCATCTCCTCGTCGGGCACGCCGCCATAGCGGCGCTCGGCGAAGCACGGCAACGACAGGCTCGGCTCGCCGGTCTTCAGCGCCCGGCCCCACGAGTCGGCGCACGCGGTTTCGCCGACCACGCCCCACTCGAACTTCTTGTAGCCGGTATACTGCAGCCCGTTGATCAGGATGATCATCTGCCCCGGCGTCGCATAGACGAGGCAGATGTCGGGCGGATTGAGGCGTCCGCTGGTCAGCGGGCTCACCGCCATCGCCTGATACTGACCGTAAGGCACCACGTCGAGCGCCTCCTGGCGCTTGCGCGCGTCTTCGGCCGTGCCGTGCCAGACGCCGACATAGTTCTCGCCGGCAAGCCACGTCTCGTCCTGCGGCGCGAGCCCGATCACCGCGCGGCATTGCGCGCCGACCAGATCGTCGCCGGTGATGCCGACGGTCCAGCCGAGCCGCGAGGCCATGCTGACGATCTGGTCCGTGGTGTGGACCGCCGATGGGCGGCGGATCTTCGGGATCGCCTCCATCTCCTCGACGCGCGCGAACATCTTGATGCCGATGACCGTGGTCTTCAGCCGCAGCAGGTTGTTCAGATCGGCCACGATTGCGGAGAGGTCGAACTGTTCCGGCGGTGTCTGCTGTTGCATGGCGAAAACTCCCGTGATCGGCGGCTTGGCGCCGCCTGTTGATTTGATGTTAGCCGGATTGGCCGGAGGAAGCGACAAGCTCGTGGTGCGGCTCAACGTGCGGCCGGTCCCGGAAGCAAATCGTCGGTCTTGCCCGCCAGATGATAGGCAACCAGCCCGATCCACTCCCGTGTGCCGAGATCGGTGCGCGACAGGCCGTCGATCGCAAGCGTCGCGAAACTCATGACATTGCCGACGCGCCAGTCGACCGGATAGGCCTCGACATTGAATCCCGCCTTGCGGAACAGCCCGACCGACCGCGGCATGTGATAGGCCGACGTCACGAGCAGCCAGCGCTCACCCGGCTTGGGATCGACCAGCGCCCTGGAGAACTCGGCATTCTCGACCGTGTTGCGCGAGCGGCGCTCGATGGTCAATCGCGATTTGGCAATGCCGAGGCTCTCGAACATCTCGGCGGCATAGTCGGCTTCGCGCGCGTCGTTCGAGATCAGGTTCGCGCTGCCGCCAGTGAACACGAGGCGCGCGTTCGGATATCTGCGCGCGAGCGCCGCCGCCGCGACGACGCGATCCGCCGCAGTGCGCACCACCGGCGTGCCATGCGCAACCGACAGATCGGCATCGATCGAGCCGCCGAGCACGATGATGCCGTCGGGCGCGCCGCGCGAGGCGTCCCATGGCGGGAAGCGCTGCTCCAGGGCGGAGATCAGGACATTGCCGAGCGGCGAGAAGCCGCAGATCGCGAGCAGCAGCGCTGACGCCACCATCAACCTGCGGCCGAGCCGAGCAAACCGCGTCAGCAGCAGAACGGCGCCGATCACGCCGATACCGATCAGGAAATTGATCGGCAGCAGTATGATGCCGAGCGTCTTGGAGAGCACAAAAAACAAGCGAAGCCTCTGCGAAGTTCTGCTACAGCGTCATACGCTGCCCGAAGCGCAATCAAAAGCCGTCACATGACCCATCATCATCTGAAATCCAGTCCCGAAACCTGCCATTGGGGCTTCTTCGAAGCAAAGCTGAAACCGGTCCTGACCATCGCGAGCGGCGACGAGGTCACGATCGAGACCGTCAGCGGCGGCCCCGACGTGGTGCCGGACCGCGGCAAGTTTTATGTGCCGCCGGAGCTCGACGACATTCATGCGAAGTGCGAGCGGATGGTGCCCGGGCACATCCTGACCGGCCCGATCGCGGTCAGCGGCGCCGAACCCGGCGACGTGCTCGAGGTCGATATTCTCGACGTCCAGCTCCGGCAGGACTGGGGCTATAATCTGATCAAGCCGCTGTCCGGCACCCTGCCCGACGACTTCCACGAGACCCGCATCCTCAACATCCCGCTCGATCGCGAGCGCATGGTCGGCCGCATGCCGTGGGGGCTCGACCTGCCGCTGAAGCCGTTCTTCGGCGTGATGGGCGTGTCGCCGCCGCCGGCCTGGGGGCGCATCTCCTCGCTGATCCCGCGCGCGATGGGCGGCAATCTCGACAACAAGGAGCTCGGGGCCGGCGCCAAGCTGTATCTGCCGGTGTTCGTGCCGGGCGCGCTGTTCTCCTGCGGCGACGGCCATGGCGTGCAGGGCGACGGCGAGGTCTGCGTCACCGCGATCGAGACCGCGCTCACCGGCCGCTTCCGCCTGACCCTGCGCAAGGATCTCAAGCTCGCCTATCCGCGCGCCGAGACCGCCGACCACTACATGACCATGGCGATGGATCCCGATCTCGACCAGTGCGTGGTGCGGGCGCTGCGCGACATGATCGTGCTGCTTGGCGAGAAGCGCAATCTGTCGCGCGAGGACGCCTATATGCTGTGCAGCCTGGCCGCCGACCTGCGCGTTACGCAGACGGTCAACGGCTCCAAGGGCATTCACTGCATGATCGCCAAATCGGTCGTTCACGGCTGACGGCCGGTCGATAAGCCGCACTTGTGTTCCGCAAGCGCGGCTCGATACAATCCCGCTCCCAACGAACAAAAATGGACGGGGACGGATATGCTGAAGGACAGGCTTTCGCCGGCCGACGAGGCTGCGCGCGACCAGGAGATGCAGGAAACGCTCGCCGCCTGCCCGCGCATCCTCGATCTCATTGCCCGTGGTCCGCAGGGCGCGCCTGAGGCAGAAGCCGCGATCTATCTGCGTTCGCCGCTCGATCCCAACCCGGTCGTGATCTCGAACGATCATCTGATGGGATGCATCAAGGCGGCCGAGAACTATTTCCGCAGCCAGGGCATCGGCAAGGACGACGCGGTCGCCGTCCTGCTCCCGGCCTGCCCCGCGACCGTGGTCGCGATCTTCGGCGCAGCCGCCTGCGGTGTCGCCGAGCCGCTCAACCTGCTGTTCACACGCGAGGCGATTGTCGCGCAGCTCAACGCCATCAAGGCAAAATTGCTGCTGGCGCCGCCGCCAGGCATGCCGGGCGGGCTCTATGAGCGGGTCGAAGGGTTGCAGCGCGAGGTGCCGTCACTGCAGCACATCGTGATCGTGCCGCTCGACGGCAGCATCGCGTTCGACGGTGAGGTGCTGCGGCCCGATCCAGCATGGCGCGACGACTACGGCAAGTCCAAGGATATGAGCGAGGCCGACCGTGTCGCCGTGATGCTGCCGACCGGCGGCACAACAGGTCATCCCAAGGTGGCGCGGCTCACCAACCGCGCGATGGTCGCCTCCACCGTATCCTCGCGCATGGCGCTCGATTTCCATCGCGGCGAGCGCGCGATGATCACGCTGCCGCTGTTCCATGTCGGTGGCTTGTTCTGCACGACGGCCAATTGCCTTTCCGCCGGCACGACGATTTTCATCCCCGGCCCGGCCGGCGCTCGCGATCCGGCGCTGATCACGCATTTCTGGAAGATCGTCGAGAAATACCGCGTCAACATCTCCGGCAACGTGCCGACCACGCTCGGAGCGCTGGCCGACATCCCGGTCGCGGACAGCGACATCTCGACCCTGCGCGTCACCGCCACCGGCGCCTCGATCTGCCCGCCGGAAATCGAACGGCGTTATCTTGCGACCTGGGGCGGTGCCTGCATCCAGCAGCTCTACGGCATGACGGAGCTCGCCGGCGCCATCACGCACGACGTGCACGGCGTCAAGCCGCGCGCCGAGAGCGTCGGCACCCGCAATCCGCTGGTCGAGCTCGCGATCCTCGACGGCGGCAAGCTGCACACCGGACCGTGGCCCTCGCCGGTCGGCGAGCTCCTAACCAGGGGCCCGCAGGTATTCGCCGGTTACGTCGACAAGAAGCAGACCGAAGAGGCGTTCCGCGACGGCTGGCTGCGCACCGGCGACATCTGCCGGATTGACGCCGACGGCTTCGTCTACATCCTGGGCCGCGCCAAGGACGTCATCATCCGCGGCGGCCATAACATCGACCCGCGGGCGATCGAGGATGCCGCGCTGGCGTTTCCGGGCGTGGCGCTGGCCGCGGCCGTCGGGCGTCCCGACACCTATGCCGGCGAAGTGCCGATGCTGTTCGTCTCGGCGCAGCCCGGCGCCCATATCGATCCGAACGCGCTCGCCGCTTTCGTGCAGGACAACATCCTGGAGCCGCCGGCGCGGCCGCGCATGGTCTCGGTGATCCCCGAGATGCCGGTCACGCCGGTCGGCAAGATCTTCAAGCCAAAGCTGCGCGAGATCGCCGCCGGCGAAGCCGCGCGCGAGCTGCTGGCTCGAGAAGGCTTATCGGGCGAGGTCAGTGTCGAGGCCATCACCGACCCATCCCGCGGGCTGTACCTGAGCGTGAGCGCGCCTGCGGACAAGGCCGAAACCGCTGAGCGGCTTCTCAAGAAGTTCCCAGTCAAGGTCGA
This sequence comes from Bradyrhizobium sp. JR3.5, assembly GCF_054057015.1. Taxonomy (NCBI): domain Bacteria; kingdom Pseudomonadati; phylum Pseudomonadota; class Alphaproteobacteria; order Hyphomicrobiales; family Nitrobacteraceae; genus Bradyrhizobium; species Bradyrhizobium sp. JR3.5. Next base: position 1,672,913 of record NZ_JBSRYV010000001.1, on the reverse strand, counting down.
ATTGCGATCCTAACACACTCATCTGTCTAGTAAATTTGTCATCGATGGCGCGCCGGAACCAGCTTCCGGCGCGCGCGAGCGTGCGCGTCCAGTTTCGCCGCTCATGGCTTGACGGACCGTCAGATTCCTAAATAGACTCTAAATAGATACTTTTCAGTACAGGCGTTCAGGGTTAAGCGTTTTCTCATGGCTACAGAAAAGGCCGAAACCGACCGCGTCCCGGTCACGTTGGCACTCTCGACCATTGGTTACCTCGAGAAGCTGGTGAGACAGGGCACCCACGGCACGAGCGTCCCGGGCGTCGCACGGACATTGATCGAGGAAGGCATTCGGCTCGCCATCAAGGACGGGTTGCTTGCAATCCGCGACAACGGACGCACGCCCTGACGACGTGTGCGTCGGCGCGGCGGTTCAACAGAACGTGGAACCGTCAAAATGATTACCATCGAGCCGACCTGGACGCCCGAGCGCGTCGACCAACTCAAGATCTACTTTGAAGCCGGCCTCTCCTGCCGCGACATCGCCGTGAATATCGGCGTCAGCCGCAATGCGGTGATCGGCAAGCTGTCGCGGCTGAACCTCACGCGCACGACGCCGGACGAACGCCGGGCAAGGCGGAAGAAATCCAACGCCCATGCCGCGCAACGGGCGACCGCGAAGCAGCAGCTCCGGTTGCTGCAGGCGGTCTACGAACAAGAGCCCGACGATGCGCCGATCGTCAGCGCCAACAACTGCTCGCTGTTCGAGCTGAGCGAGCAACGTTGCCGCTGGCCGATCAGCACGCCGGGCGCCGATGATTTCTGCTTTTGCGGCAACACGCCGCTCGGCGGCATGCCCTATTGCTCCGGGCATTACCGCCTCGCCTATCAGGCGGGATCGCGACAGCGCGCGATGCGCGGGTAGTTTCGACTGCGTCGCAGAGCGTAGATCCGTGCAGTTCCGTCATTGCGAGGAGCGACAGCGACGAAGCAATCCATCGTTCCGTTATCCGAGCATGGATTGCTTCGCTTCGCTCGCAATGACAAGGTCAGTTGCACGCGAAGTCACCCGACCTTCCAGCCGGTCGCCGCCACGATGCCCTGGTAGAACTCCGACGTGTAGGCCTGCTCCGGGGTCTTGCGCACACGCTCGTCGAGCAGATGCGCGTCGTCGCCGACCAGGATACGCCAGCGATCGGCCTTCACGCCGTCGAGGATGATCTTGGCGGCGGCAGCCGCCGAGGTCGGTGCCTCGTCATGGAAGATGCGAGCGCGGTCGAGCGCGAGCTGCTGGATGTCGGCATCCGACATCTTGGCGACGTCGATGCCCTGCCCTTGCAGACGCTGGCGGGCCTGCTTGAGCTCGTCGGGATTGAGCTGATCAGCGCCGTTCTGCACCTTGCGCGAGTTCGACACGATCGAGGTGCCGATGTGACCTGGCATCACGACCGAGCATTTGACATGCGGCGCGTTGAGGCGGAGATCGTTGACCATCGCCTCGGTGAATCCCTTCACCGCGAACTTCGCCGCGCTGTAGGCGGTGTGCGACACGCCCATGCCGACCGACGCCCAGAAGCCGTTGACGCTCGAGGTGTTGACGATGTGCGCCCTCGTCGGCCTTCACAAGCAGCGGCAGGAAGGTGCGGACGCCGAGATAGACGCCGCCCCAGCAGATGTTGAAGGTGCGCTCCCACTGCTCGCGCGTGTTGGTGAACAGGCTGCCGCCACCGCCGATGCCGGCGTTGTTGAACAGCAGATGGATCTTGTCGGTCGCCTGCTGCTCGATCAGCTCATCGCGAAAACGCTTGTAGTGATCCTCGATCGAGACGTCGGCAACGTGGGTGGTGATTCGCAGGCCCTGCGGCAGCTTCTCGACCTCGCAGAGCCGCTTGGTCTCGGCCATCGCCTCGACCGAGACGTCGCACATCGCGACATTGCATCCTTCAGCAACGAGCTGCCGCGCCAGCTCGCGCCCCATGCCCGTGCCGCCACCGGTGATGACGGCAATCTTTCCGGCGAAATCCTTCATGTGAGATCCGTTCCTTCCTTGATTCTTCCTGCCTGCTTGTTCTTGGTTTCGGCTGGAGCGCGGATCGCAGCCCCAGCCGCTCGGCTGCGGCACTCTACATCACCGAATTATCGCGCAGCAACGGCGCCCGCCCTTCACGCGCAAGTGTGCCGCCAGCAGCAGATCAAGGCAGCCGGCGCTGTAACGAATTCATTCCGCGCAGCGAACAATCCGATATCGACAAGCGGAGACAACGATCGTGCAGATCCTGAACAGATTGGTCGCAACGACGCTGATGGTGATCGCGGCCGGCATTGCCGCTGCAGCCGCTGCAGCCGAGGTCACACCGCCGAAGCCGCGCGACGGCGCCTGCGCCGACGGCTCACGCTGATCAGATCAGACAGGCGCAGAAGCGGCGTGGCACAGTCCATCGTCATCGCATGCGCGCTCTCAGATGTCGGGATGATGTCGCTCGATCTCGAACGCTTGTCCGCGCCCCGTGACGCCAGGTCGGAGCGCGGGACCGCTCCGCGCTATTCGGCTGTCTCGATCTGCACAGGCGCGCGCCGCCGCAGAACGCTGGTGGCAACGCTCAAGACAAGCTTGAGCAGGCCGCGCCACGAGAAGTCGATGACCACCTCATGGTGCCGCAACCCCTTGCCGCCCTTCACCAGCCCGAGATCCCGGATCAAGCAGTAATGGCCGCTGCTCATCCGAGCCAGACGGCTGTTCTTGAAGCGTCGCATGAATGACGAGAATGCACTGCGGATCGATTCCGTCAAATCTTGACGACATCGAATCGGCCAGACGATGTCGGCCGTGCTTGCGATCAACTGTTTGCGACGGCCGCGCGCGTCACGATCGTCGGAGGCGGCCTGCGCCTTGAATCAAAAACCTCCGGCAGGGCATTGCCGGAGGTTTGGGAGGCTTAGCATGAGCTAAGAGCCATCATTCAATGTGTTGGCCGCCACCTATATAGTTTAGTAGATCAGGTAAGTAAATAAATTTGCCGCGAATGAATCGCATGGCACGTCTTCGTTGTTCGCCTGGACCGAAATGACGCAGCCAATCTTCCGCTACCTATTCCAGTCGAAGAAAAACCCCCGGCAGTTGCCTGCCGGGGTTCTGTAGGATCGTGATCAGATCAACCGGTATTACCAGTTGCGCTGAGCACGGAAGAGCATCTGGACAGTGTCCTGATCCTTCAGCTCGTAGGTCGCGGTCGGCTTGCCGATACCAGCCGACGAAGTGGTGATCGTGCCGGCATACTTCTGATCGAGATGGACGTAGGTCACGTCGGCCGAGAAGGTCAGGTTCTTGACCGGGGTCCAACGCGTGATCACGCCGATCTGCGAGATGTTGTAGTCGGGGTTGCAGCTGGTCACGCCAGCGCCGCCACCGAAGGCGGTGCGGAACGTGCCACCGACGCCGCCAACGCCGCAGATGAGCGACTTGGCCGTGTCGTTGTACATGACCGCAGCGAAGGCACCGTACAAGCTGGTGTTCCAGTAGGGATCCCAGTTGTGGGTGTACGCACCACGGAAGCCCCAGGTCTTGATCGACTGCTGCTGACCGTTCAGACCGAACACCGTGTCGGGTGCCGTGCCGAAGCCAACGCTTTGATAGACGCCGGGCAGGTTCGAACCGCCGTAGATGGCGACCGAGCTGAACTGGCTGGCCAGTTCCTGGATATTGTAACGGGTCGCACCGTCGGTGTAGACGCCCTGGACGTTGATGGTGTCGCCAGGTCCGGTCGGGATGTTCTTGATCGACAGGGCCAGTGCACCAGCCCAACCCCACTTGTCGTCGGGATGACCGGTCAGCTCCGTACCGCCGTAGTAGGCAGCATGGTTGTCATGCGCGGCGACCGACGCCTGGAAGATACCCCAAGCCTGGTCGACCTTGAGTGCGGCGACGAAGTCCGGCGCGATCGTGCCGGCATAGTCGCTCGAACCGTAAGCGCCACCGACCGAGAGATTGTTCACGCCAGCCTGCATGTACGCAACCTGGTCCTGTGCCGACAGGGCCAGCGACACGCCGTTGCCGAACTGCGCGGTGTAGGTGAACTGGTTGATGCCGTTGGTGGTGCTCACGCCACCGACGAGAGACCGTCGTAGTTGTTGCCCGGATAACCGTTCCAGGGAGCAGCGAACTGCGAGACCGCCTTACCCATGGTGAAGCCGGCAAACTGGATGAAGGCGTAGTAGACGCCGACCGTACCGGCAGCAACGCCGCCAGAGCTAGCGTTGTTCGGCGCCGCAGCAGTGCCGATCGCCGAATAGACCGACGAGCCGTTGCCCTGACCGGTGTAGGTGTCCGAGGTCCAGGTGAACACCGCATCGAAATAGGTGCGGACCACGCCGTACTCGGTCGCGGTGCGCGTATCGATGTTGAAGTCTTCACGCGAACGCCAGGTGTAGCCGTTGGTGAAACGGTTGTTGGCACCGCTCGCGCCGTTGACGTTCGGGCCGTAGACGCTGTTGCCGTTCACAACGACGTCGGCACGAACGAAGCCGCCCAGCTTGATGCAGGTGTCGGTGCCGGGAATGTAGTAGAAGCCCGGACCATAGAGCGAGCAAACCTTCACGTATTCGACCGCTTTGGCCTTAACGGGAAGATCGGCTGCCTGTGCCCCGCCGACCGCGACCAGCGCGGCGGCCGAGCCCAGAATAAGGCTCTTCGCCAATTTCATATTAAACCTCCAAGTTGCTCATACGCGTAGAGTCCGGGTCGCGAGCGCCCCGTGATCCTCCCGCATTGTCCAAGACCGTTTTCCCCAAACCTCGCACCCTCAGATCAATCTGTGGTGTGCGACGGACTTGAACGATCACCGCAACGGGACGATCGAGATTCCCCTACCGCCGGGTTCAATATGCATGGGCGAGTTGCCCAATCAAAATAGTTTATAAAGTCAGGAATGCGAATGCGGCCACACTGTGTCTCGCCGGCAACGCTCGACTTAAGCCCCTTACGTGCATGGGCAAATTTGTCGCACCCCAAATAGCCGAACCGTCACATACGCATCATAATTGCTTTACGTTCACTTGCCTTCCTGAGCGACTTACTAGAAAAAATGTCCCGCCGACGCGGGAATCAAGAAATAAATCAGCACAAAGCTGAGTCGGCACCTAGGGAAGGGGAAGCTGTGTCAGTGATCAGGAAGGACCAGGCGCGCCTGCGCGCCATCGAGAATCTCGACATCATCAAACGCTTTACGCTCGAGATCTCGTCCATCAACTCGCATCTCGAACGGGTTCGCCAGCTCTGGGGCAAGGCGCTTGGCGTCAGCGGTCCGCAATGGATGATCCTGATCGCGATCTCGGACCTCGACAAGGATGACGGCGTGCCGATCAACGTGGTGTCGAAGCTGCTGCATGTCGATCCGTCGTTCGTGACCACGCAGTCCAAGCTGCTCGAGCAGAAGGAGCTGCTGCGGCGCGCGCCCTCCCCGGCCGATGCGCGCGTGGTCCGCCTGTCGCTGACCGACAAGACCCGAAAGCATCTGGCGGGTCTCTCCGGCCAGCACAAGGCATTCAAGAAGACCGTGTTCGAGGAATTCAGCGAGTCTGAACTCGCCGAGTTCACGGCCAAGCTTGCGATGCCTCAACAACCGCCTGGAAAAGGCCTGCCTGATCGCCGCGATGGATTACGAGACCTGACGATGATCGCATCGGGGCGTAAACAACGCCCGAATGCACTCAAACACCGCATGCTTTGAAAAATGGTCGGAGCGAGAGGATTTGAACCTCCGACCCCTAGTCTCCCAGACTAGTGCGCTAACCGGGCTGCGCCACGCTCCGATGCCGTTCCATTAGCTGCGATCCTGCGTTCGCGCAAGGCGGAGCAGGCCCTTTAAGCGCTGCAATCCGGGCCCGGTTCCCATGGCAGCTTCCCTGGCTCAGCCGTCCTTCATCGCCGCATCGATCAGCTGCCGGCAGGCGACCAGCTCCTGCAGCACGCGTTCGAGCCGCTCCCGATCGACTGGCGGAACGGTCGGGCGCATCGGCGGCGCAGCCGACGCCTTGCCCGGGTGGGCGTGCGCCTTGTAGGTCGACAGAATCGGATCCACGTCGGGATCGACGAATCGGTAGTCGATTCCCCCCCTCGTCGCCGTCGCCCTCCTCGCCGTCGAAATCGAGGCCGTCATTGCCCTCGAGATCGTCGGGCTCGGCCATGCTGTTGCCAACCGCCTCCTCGACCGCGCCGAACGAGACGGCGGCGGTCTGGTCGGCGATGCCCTGCACCGACTTGATGCCGTGCTCTTTCAAGATCCGCTGCACGCCGCGGATAGTGTAGCCCTCGCCGTAGAGCAGCCGGCGGATACCTTTGAGCAGGTCGACGTCGTCGGGGCGATAATAGCGGCGTCCGCCGCTGCGCTTCATCGGCTTGATCTGCGCGAAGCGCGTTTCCCAGAATCTCAGCACATGCTGGGGAATATCGAGCTCATCTGCGACTTCGCTGATGGTACGGAACGCATCCGGCGCCTTGTCCAAATGCCCGCTCCTCTGGCTTCAATGCCTGGAGCCCTTTCCGTTCCGATCGAAACGGGGCTCCGGATTCTGGTTTTGGCGCATCTTCTTCACGCGAACCGGGTATCCACTTCGCTTGAAAACGCGCTAGTCGGCCTTGCTGCCGTCGCCATTGGTGACGGCATGGCCATTGATCCGCTGCTTCAGGATCGCCGACGGCTTGAACACCATCACCCGCCGCGGCGAGATCGGCACCTCGGTGCCGGTCTTTGGATTGCGCCCGATACGCTGGCCCTTCTTGCGCACCATGAAGGAGCCGAATGAGGACAGCTTCACCGTCTCGCCCTTTTCCAGGCAATCGGTGATCTCCTTCAGCACCAACTCGACAAACGCCGATGATTCCGTGCGTGACAGACCTACCTTTTGGTAGACCGCCTCACACAAATCGACGCGCGTCACTGTTTTTCCGGTTCCCGTGGTCATCGCCTGCCCCGCACTCTCGGCGAACAATTTCTTGACTGAAATTAAAAGCTTAGCGCGCAATGGTCAACAGTGACCAGCATCCGGGCGCTGGAAAGATGCCGGCAACCTACCGATACTCTTTGGCGATGCGCTACCAGCGCACGAGCGCCGAACCCCAGGTGAAACCGCCGCCCATCGCCTCGAACAGCACCAGATCGCCCTTCTTGACGCGTCCGTCCCTCACGGCAACCGATAGCGCGAGCGGGATCGAGGCCGCCGAGGTGTTGCCGTGCTTGTCGACTGTCAAGACCACCTTCTGCGGCGCAATATGCAGCTTGTGGGCCGAGGCATCGATGATTCGCTTGTTGGCCTGATGCGGAATGAACCAGTTGATGTCGTCGGCGGTGAAGCCAGTGGCGTTGAACGCATCGACGATCACATCGGTGATCATGCCGACGGCGTGCTTGAATACCTCGCGGCCCTCCATCCGGAGATGGCCGACCGTCTTGGTCGAGCCGGGACCGCCATCGACGAACAGCTTCGACTTGTGGCGTCCGTCCGAGCGCAGATGCGTCGTCAGCACGCCTGGATCGTCGGTCGTGCCGGAATGCTGCTGCGCTTCCAGCACCACCGCGCCGGCGCCATCGCCGAACAGCACGCAAGTACCGCGGTCGTTCCAGTCGAGGATGCGCGAGAAGGTTTCGGCGCCGATCACCAAGGCCCGCTTGTGGGCCCCGGCGCGCAGGAAATTGTCCGCGGTGGTCAGCGCAAAGACGAAGCCGGAGCACACCGCCTGCAGATCAAACGCGACGCCGTGGTTGATGCCGAGCCCGTGCTGGACTGCGACCGCGGTCGCCGGAAACGTGTTGTCGGGGGTCGAGGTCGCCAGCACGATCAGGTCGATCGACAGGGGGTCGATCTTGGCATCGGCGAGCGCGGCGCGCGCGGCATTGATGGCGAGATGCGAGGTGAACTCGTCATCGGCGGCGATGTGCCGCTCGCTGATGCCGGTGCGCTGCACGATCCAGTCATCGGACGTGTCGATTCGGCTCGCCAGTTCGGCATTGGTCAAAACCCGCTCCGGCAAATATGAGCCGCAGCCGAGCACTACCGAACGTATCGCAGTCACGAGACAGCCTCCTGCGCGGTCTGCGCCTTTACCAGGGCGCCGCCATCGCGGTTGAGCATCTGATTGATCTTGGTGAGGAGATCGTAGTGCGCCATCTCATAGCCAACATCCACCGCATAGGCAAAGCCTTCCGCGTTGATGCCGCCATGGCTCTTGACCACCACGCCGTTCAGGCCGAGCAGCAGGCCGCCATTCGACTTGTTGGGATCGAGCTTGTCGCGCAGCTTCTGGAACGCGCCGCGGGCAAACAGATAGCCGATCCGCGCCAGCCAGCTCGACGACATCGCCTCGCGCAATAGCGTGAACATCTGGCGCGCGGTGCCCTCGGCGGCCTTGAGCGCGATATTGCCGCTGAAGCCTTCCGACACGATCACGTCGGCGAGCCCCTTGCCGATCGCATCGCCCTCGACAAAGCCGATATAGTTGAACTGGGGTGCGTTCATCGCGCGCAGCATCTCGGCGGCCTCGCGGATTTCCCCGTGACCCTTGATCTCCTCGGACCCGATATTGAGCAGGCCGACGGTCGGCCGTTCGAGGTTGAACAGCACGCTCGCCATGGCGCTGCCCATCACCGCGAGCGTCGCCAGATGGCGGGCGTCGCCGCCGATCGAGGCTCCGAGATCGAGCACCACTGAATCGCCTCGCAGCGTCGGCCACGCCGCAGCGAGCGCCGGGCGGTCGACGCCCGGCAACGTCCGCAGATTGATGCTGCCCATCGCCATCAGCGCGCCCGAGTTGCCGGCGGAGACCGCAACGTCGGCCTCGCCGTGCTTCACCGCATCGATCGCCAGCCACATCGACGACGCCCTGCGGGTCCGCCGCAGCGCCTGGCTCGGCTTCTCGTCATTCTTCACCGCGACGTCGGTATGGATCACCTTCGATACCGCCTTCAGCGCCGGATGTTTCGCAAGCTCCGGCTCGATCTGGGCCCGGTCTCCGACCAGCAGGAATTCGCTGTCGGGATGACGGCTCAACGAGATCGCGGCGCCGGGAATGACCACCGATGCGCCGACATCGCCCCCCATGGCGTCAAGCGCGATTCGAACCTTATGAGGCATGCACGTCCCGGAAGCCTGCTCTCCCACAGCCCTTCAGATGAAGACCGCGAGCTTGAAGTCACCGCCGTCAACGGCGCGCGGCGAAACGCCGGGCCGCGACAATAGCGTGTCCGCGGTCCGACACAACCTCTTGACCACAAACAAGCGAGGCGCCGAACCGTCACGCAACACATCAAGACATACCAGAAATACATGATATTTCAAACTATTATGACGCTTACTTGAAGTAATCGGAAATCCCCCTCGCGCAGGCCTGCAGGCAAGCCATCCCCTCAAATGTTGGAGCAAACTGCCCTCAAATTCCGTCAGCTCCCCTCAACTCCCCTCAACTTCCCTTGGGCTTCTTGCCGTCAGCCTTTTCCTTCAGCGCCTTGAGCGCGGCGAAGGGATGATTTTCCGGATCAGGCGCTTCAACCTCTTGTTCAAAGACCGCATCCGCCTTGCGCGGATAGGGGTCGATGCCGAGAAACAGCGCATCGGTGGCGAGCCGGCCGATGTCGATGAAGCCGCCGACGATCGGCTCCGGCGGATCCGGCGTCTCCTCATCACCCTGCTCGGCGTCGTCGACGAGGTCGGCCATCTCCGGGATCTGCTCGGGCGGCGCGAACAACACGTCGATCGGCTCGTCGATCTCGTTCTCGATCGGATCCAGCGTCACCACGCAGGTCTGCCCGACCCTGGCCCAAACCCGGCCGGTGACGTGGCAGCTGCCGTCGCGCTTGGGCTGCAGATCGAACGCCGCCCGCGCGGAGACGACCTCGCGCAACTCGCCGACCTCGGCGATCGCCTTGCGCGTGGCCTCGTCGGCCACGATCTCGCGATGCAGCCCGGTATCCGGGATCTGCCCGACGTTGACGAGAACACGCCAAGGGTCCCGCGCGGCATCGGGCCGTCCTGTGCTGCCGCCGCTCATGCTGTGGTCCTCGCAGCCTGCGGCGCCGGGAAGCGCCATGCCCCCTGGGTCAGCGCCGCGAGGTCCGCGCGCGCCAACACCGCCATTGCCTCTCTGGCATAGACGGCCAGTTCGCGGGCCTTGTCGATGTTCTGACCATTGAGGATGTTCTTGCAGAGCGACTGGGCCAGGGCCTCGTCGCTGTCGGTCAGCGCCAGATCATAGGCCGCGGTGCGGCCGTAGAAGGCCTCGCCGAACGCCTGCATGCGCTTCGGCACCGTCAGGTCGCCGACGCCCATTTCCCTGAGATTGTCATCCATGTCGATGCAGAAATGATCGAACAGGGCCTGCGACAGCCCCGCGCCGCCTTCCGCGGATTTCAATCGCCGCAGTACCAGCCACAGATGCATCAGAAGCAGGTCAAAACGGCCATTAACCGTGTCCGGAACGCCCAAGTCACGGTAAAACAACGGTTCTCGCGCCTGCGTCACGATCATGCCATAGATGGTCTCAATGGTGCTGCGCGCGGGCACCCGGGGTCTTCTGAAGTGATTGAACGGCCAAAGCATGACGGGTTCCGGCTGCCGGCCCCCCAAAGGACGCCTGTTGAGGGTTCGCCCATTGGAGCTCGGCATGATTGCAATCCATTGAGCTGCCCGGTACGTCAATGCTCCCGCCGATGCAAGGGGACGGATCAGTTCCGCCGATGAACCACACTCTTCCAAGACAGTCTCGCACGGCTTCCGCGCGCGGGTTCTTCATGCGCTTCCGCGCCATCGCGGTCGTTGGTCTGTTCTGCGCTGCCGCGCTCGGCGGCTGCGCCGGCGAGCAATTCCAGAAGGGCTACATCCTGCCCGATGGAGCGCTCGAGCAGATTCCGATCGGAGCGAGCCAGGATCAGGTGCTGATCGTGCTCGGCACCCCCTCGACGGTCGCAACGCTGGACGGCGAGGTGTTCTATTACATCTCGCAGCGGACCTCGCGGCCGGTTGCCTTCATGAACCAGCGCGTGGTCGACCAGCGCGTCATCGCGGTCTATTTCGACAAGAACCGCCAGGTGCGCCGGCTCGCCAATTACGGCCTGAAGGACGGCAAGATCTTCGACTTCGTCAGCCGGACCACGCCGACGTCGGGCCAGGAAATGTCCTACCTGACACCGCTCTTCAAGCTGCTGAGCTTCAACTAGGGCATGATCCGGAAAAGTGCGAAGCGGTTTTCCGAAAAGATCATGCTCAAAAAATAAGGCCTGAAGGACTGCGCCAGTTTGTCGCTTGCCCCACGGGCAAGCGGTCCCCTACGCTTGCTCGCAAACAAGAAGCCTGAGCAGGGGGTAGGCGCGTGAGTGCCAAGAGATTTTCCCGTCGTACGCTATTGTCGAGCACGGCCGCATTGTCGGCGGCGGCGATCCTGCCGCGTGCCAGTCTCGGTGCGGGCGACTGGCGACCGTCCGAGACGGTCCGGATCATCGTGCCGGCGGCGGCCGGTGGCTCGACCGACGTGATGGGGCGGCTGCTGGCGGCGCATTTGCAGCCGCTCTGGGGCCAGTCGGTCGTGGTGGAGAATCGCTCCGGCGCCGGCGGCACCATCGGGCACCGCGGAGGTCGCGCGCAGCAAGGGCGACGGCCACACCATCCTGATCGGCAATCCCGGCCCCAACGCGATCGCCTTCAGCATCTTCAGGAACCTGACGTACAAGGCCGACCAGCTGCAGGCGGTCTCCAACATGATCCGGATCCCGAACATCGTCTCGGCGCATCCGTCGACCGGCATCAAATCGATCCCCGAATTGATCGCCTATCTGAAGAAGAACCCCGACAAGCTCACCTACGGCTCGTCCGGCACCGGGCAGAGCCCTCACCTCACCGGCGCCTGGTTCCTGCAACTCACCGGGCTGAAGATGACGCATGTGCCGTTCCGCGGCGCCGGCCCCGCGCTGCAGGCCGGGCTCGCCGGCGACATCCAGATCCTGTTCGACAATCTCTATCCGTCGCTGCCACAGGTGCAGGACGGCAAGCTGAACGGGCTCTGCGTCACCACGGCCGAGCGCAGCGAATCCGCGCCCAATCTGCCTGTGATGCGCGAGGGCGCGCCGGAGCTCGCCAAATTCGACGTCGCCTCATGGTTCGGCGTGTTCCTGCCGAAGACGGCACCGGCGCCCGTGGTCGACGAGCTGAACCGCCAGATCAAGGCGATGCTGGAGCGCGACGACGTCAGGAAGAACATCGGTGGCATGGGCGCGCGCGCCGACTACGGCACGCCGCAGCAATTCTCCGACTTCGTCAGCGCGGAGACCACAAAGTTCGCCGCCATCATCGAGAAGGAAGGCTTGCAGATGGAGGTCAAGTGACGGCGCAGCCGTCATTCCGGGGCGATGCGAGCATCGAACCCTGAATCTCGAGATTCCCCGGTGCGCAATTGCGCACCTGCGGTTCAGTTCTGCGGACCGCCCCGAAATGACAGGAAGAGCACGGTGCGGCTCACACTACTATGACTTGTTGATCTTCTTGATCTTGGCGTCGGTTGCTTCCATCGACGTCGCCAGTTGCAGGATCGCCTGCGACAACAGCTCGATGGCCTCCTTCTGATCCTGCGACTTGGAGGCGCGGAGCGCGTAGTTCCGTGCGGATGAGAGCGACATCGATTGATCTCCGTGTCGTTCGCGTCTGGTGCTCGGCGGATCTCGTTGGCGGAAGGCCGAACAATCCGGCAGTACACCGAACCAAGTCCCTGCAAAACAAAAACCCCGCGGCTTGCACCGCGGGGTTTTGCATTCGTTCGTTTCGCGCCGCTCAGTGCGCCAAGAACTTAGTGCGCCAGGATCGCCAGCAGCAGCAGCGCCACGATGTTGGTGATCTTGATCATCGGGTTGACCGCCGGGCCCGCCGTATCCTTGTAGGGATCGCCGACGGTGTCGCCGGTCACCGCGGACTTGTGAGCGTCGGAGCCCTTGCCGCCGTAGTGGCCGTCCTCGATGTACTTCTTGGCGTTGTCCCAGGCGCCGCCGCCCGATGTCATCGAGATCGCGACGAACAGGCCGGTGACGATAACGCCGAGCAGCATGGCGCCGACCGCGGAGAACGCCGCCGATTTTGCCGGCCGCGCCGCCGCCCGCGATCGCATAGATCACGAAGTAGACGAAGATCGGCGACAGCACCGGCAGCAGCGACGGGATGATCATCTCCTTGATCGCTGCCTTGGTCAGCAGGTCGACCGCCTTGCCGTAGTCCGGCTTGTCGGTGCCCTGCATGATGCCGGGCTTCTCGCGGAACTGACGGCGCACCTCTTCAACGATCGCGCTGGCGGCGCGTCCGACCGCCGTCATACCCATCGCGCCGAACAGATACGGCAGCAGGCCGCCGAACAGCAGGCCGACCACGACGTAGGGGTTGTTGAGCGAGAAGTCGGGATTGACCCCCTTGAAGTAGAGGTGGTTGGCGGAGTCCGCGATGAAGAATTTGAGGTCCTCATTATAGGCCGCAAACAGCACCAGCGCACCGAGACCGGCGGAGCCGATCGCGTAGCCCTTGGTCACCGCCTTGGTGGTGTTGCCGACTGCGTCGAGCGCGTCGGTCGACTTGCGCACCTCCTTAGGCAGACCCGCCATCTCGGCGATGCCGCCGGCGTTGTCGGTGACCGGGCCGAAGGCGTCGAGCGCGACGATCATGCCGGCCAGCGCCAGCATGGTGGCGGTCGCGATCGCGATGCCGAACAGGCCGGCCAGGCTGTAGGTAACCAGGATGCCGGCGATGATGACGAGCGCAGGCAGCGCGGTCGCCTCCATCGAGATCGCCAGGCCCTGGATCACGTTGGTGCCGTGACCGGTGACCGAGGCCGCCGCAATCGACTTCACCGGACGGTAGTCGGTGCCGGTGTAGTACTCGGTGATCCAGATGATCAGGCCGGTGACGACGAGGCCCACCACGCCGCATTCGAACAGCGCCATGCCGGTGTAGTCGACGCCATCGAGCTTGCCGAAGCCGATCAGCCAGTTGATCACAGCCGCGACGCCGACCAGCGACAGGATGCCGGTGGCGATCAGGCCCTTGTACAGGGCACCCATGATCGACTGGCTGGCGCCGAGCTTGACGAAGAAGGTGCCGATGATCGAGGTGATGATGCAGATGCCGCCGATCGCGAGCGGAAGCGTCATCATGTTCACCAGGATCGGCGTCTTGGCGAAGAAGATCGCCGCGAGCACCATGGTGGCGACCGCGGTCACCGCATAGGTCTCGAACAGGTCCGCCGCCATGCCGGCGCAGTCACCGACATTGTCGCCGACGTTGTCGGCGATGGTGGCCGGGTTGCGCGGATCGTCCTCCGGGATGCCGGCCTCGACCTTGCCGACGAGGTCGCCGCCGACGTCTGCACCCTTGGTGAAGATGCCGCCGCCGAGACGGGCAAAGATCGAAATCAGCGAGGCGCCGAAGCCGAGCGCCACCATGGCGTCGACCACGGTGCGGCTGCCCGCTTCCAGCCCCATGAACTTGACCAGCACCATGAAGTAGATGGTGACGCCGAGCAGCGCGAGACCGGCAACCAGCATGCCCGTGATCGCACCCGCCTTGAAGGCGAGCTCGAGGCCGCCGGCCAGCGAGGTGGTCGCCGCCTGCGCGGTGCGGACGTTGGCGCGCACCGAGACGTTCATGCCGATGAAGCCGGCCGCCCCCGACAGGATGGCGCCGATCGCAAAGCCGATCGCCACCAGAAGGCCAAGGAAGTAGGCCAGCACCACGAAGATCACGATACCGACCATGCCGATCGTGGTGTATTGCCGCCGCAGATAGGCTTGTGCGCCCTCGCGCACCGCGCCCGCGATTTCCTGCATGCGGGCATTGCCCGCATCCGCGTTCAAGACCGACTGCGTCGCCCAGATCGCGTAGACGATGGAAAGCGCCCCGCAGAGCACAATCAACCATAAAGCTGTCATTGAATGTTGCCTCAGATCCTTGATGTAACCCCCGCGCCTTCCTTGTGCCGCTAGGGGGCGGCAGGCGCTTATTTTGCGAGGACAATCCTCCCCAAAAACGGATTGCCTCAAATCGGGCGCGACCTTGCCAAAATCGTTACCGCTGTGCAACGCCACCTACGGCCGAAAACGCCGATATCGGCAGCAATTTAGAAGGAAAGTCGGCGCGTTTCGGCCGGACGTTCTAGAAATGGCTGTAGGACAGCCGCTTCAGCGCCAGTTCCCTGCCCTGTCCGTCGAGAAAGCTTGGCGGTGACAAGCCTGCAATGAGACCGCCAATGGCGGTGACCGCGACCTTGGCCTGCCGTGCCTCGCGCACAAAGGCGTCCGCGCGATCGCCCGGGACCGCGCACAAGAGTTCGTAGTCATCGCCGCCAGCCACCAAGGTCTCGATCCCGATCGCCTTGCGCGCGAGCAGCCCCGCGGTCGCAGGCGACAATGGGACGCTCGGCACATTGATCACGGCTGTCACGCCGCTGGCCGCGCAAAGCTTGGCCAGATCGCCGGCGAGACCGTCGGACACGTCCATCGCCGCGCTAGCGTAGTTGCGGACGGCCTTGGCAAGGGCGTTGCGCGGCTGCGGAACTCGGTAGCGCGCGGCAAGAAAATCCCGGCCGACGGCATCGCCCGCCAGCGCCGCCGCGACCGGGCCGCCCCGGAGCACATCGAGGCCGAGCGCGGCATCCCCGATCGTGCCGGTCACGAACATGCGGTCGCCGGCCTTTGCGCCCGCGCGGTGCACCATCTTGCCCTGAGGCAGCCGCCCGAACGCGGTAATCGAGATCATCAGCGGCCCCGGCGTCGAGACCGTGTCGCCGCCGAGCAGCGGGCAGCTGTAATCGCCGGCATCCTCGCCGAGCGCCTGGGCGAACGGCTTTAGCCAGGCCTCCTCGGCGTGGCGCAGCGCCAGCGTCAGCACGAAGCCGGCCGGCACAGCTCCCTTGGCCGCGATATCGGAGAGGTTCACCCGCAGCGCCTTGCGCGCCAGCGTGTCGGGCGGATCATCGGCAAGGAAATGCACGCCCTCGACGATGGCATCCGTGGTGACCACGATGTCCTCGCCGGCCGCCCTCAGCGCGGCGGCGTCATCGTCGAGCCCGAACGCGCCCGGGTCGGTCGCAAGCGGCCTGAAATAGCGCGCGATCAGGGCATCTTCGCCGGAGGTCGGTTTGCTTGCTTCGGTCATCAACCCGTCATCCTGAGGTGCGAGCGGAGCGAGCCTCGAAGGATGCACGGCCCCGATGCGACCACAACGCCACGCCGCCGCCCTTCGAGGCCTCCGCTTCGCTACGGCACCTCAGGCGTGAGCGCTTTGCGCTCATCGCCGGGGTGACGGCTACCGTGAGGGACGGCATCGCGGTATCTAACCCCGCACAAACTCGTCGCCGCGGAACTGGCGCGCGATCTGGTCGAGCACCGCGTTGACCATGCCGGTCTCGTCCTTCTCGACAAAGGCGTGCGCGACGTCGACATATTCGGAAACCACGACGCGGCCCGGCACGTCCCGGCGGTGCTCGAGCTCGTAGGACCCTGCCCTCAGCACCGCGCGCAGGATCGCGTCGATCCGCTTTAGCGGCCAACCCTTCGACAGCGCCTCGTCGATCAGGGGATCGAGCTTGGCCTGGTCGCGCACCACGCCGGAGACGACGTCGCGGAAGAACGCCGCTTCCGCCGGCAGGTATTTCTCGCCCTCGACCTCGTTACCGAGCCAGTGGCTCTCAAACTCGGCGAAGATGTCGTTGATGCCCGCGCCGCCAATGTCCATCTGGTACAGCGCCTGCACGGCGGCGAGCCTTGCCGCGCCGCGCCGGTTGGCTTTCCTGTCAGGGGCTTTCGCAGGCTTCTTGTTGTCAGCCATGGTCAGGCCTTTGCCAGGCGGCGTTTGATCCGCAGCATCGCGATCGCCGCGCGTGCGGCGTCGCCGCCCTTGTTCAGCTCGCTGGCGCGCGCCCGCGCCCAGGCCTGCGCCTCGGTGTTGACGGTGAGGATGCCGTTGCCGAGCGGGAATTTCCGGCTCACGGCCAGATCCATCAATCCGCGCGAGGACTCCTGTGAGACGATCTCGAAATGGATGGTGTCGCCGCGCACCACGCAGCCGAGCGCGATCGCCGCGTCATAGGGCTTGCCGTTTGCCGCCGCGGCGTCGATCGCAATCGCGATCGCGGCCGGAATCTCCAGGGCGCCCGGCACCGTGATCACGTCGTGGCTGGCACCGGCCGTCTTCAGCTCGGCGAGCGCGCCTTCCAGCAGCGCATCCTGGATGTCGTCATAAAACCGGGCTTCGACGATCAGCACGCGTGCGCCGGTGATGTCGGTCTGGTCCTTGAGGGGTGCGCGCCGCGCGTCAGCCATTGCAATACCAATCGGAACTTGGGGAGGAGTTGTGCTGCGTTTTAGGCGCAGCAGGCGGTAAAGCCAAGGGCAATACTGGCCCGGATGTCACCGCGATCAGCCTGATTTTTCAGGTCGGCTTAGCCCGCAATGCATAAGCCATCCGGCTGGAAGCCGCCCGAGGCGAACAGGCAGATAAAGATGTCTGTCTCCGCCGCAATGCCGAGGCTATTTCATCTCCGACAGCCGCGCGGCATAGCGGGCCATCAGATCGACCTCGATATTGACCTCGCTGCCGGCCTTCCAGCCGCTCAGGGTCGTGACGGACAGCGTGTGCGGGATGATCAGCACCGAAAAAGTGACGTCGTCGACCGTATTCACGGTCAGCGACACACCGTCCAGCGTGATGGATCCCTTCGCCGCAATGAAACGCGCGAGTTCGCGGCTGGTTCGCAGCTCGAAACGCGCCATGTCGGGCAGATCATCGCGCTTGACGATGGTGGCGATCCCGTCGGCATGCCCGGCCACGATGTGACCGCCGAGCTCGTCGCCGATCTTGAGCGCACGCTCGAGGTTGAGCCGGCCACCCTGCGCCCAGTGCTTGGCGGTGGTCATGCCGAGCGTCTCGGCCGCGGCATCGACATCGAACCAGGTCTTGCCGTCAGCCGTGCCGGAGGCGACCACGGTGAGACAGACGCCGTTGCAGGCGATCGAGGCGCCGTCGGCGATCGTGGTCTGGTCGTAGTCGCAGGCAATCCGCATCCGGTGCAGCTGCCCCTGCGCCACGGGCTTCAGGCTGGTGATCTCACCGATATCGGTGACAATTCCGGTAAACATTACGCACGCTCGTAGATCATGAGACTGTCGTTATCGAGGGTTTCGCTAGCACGAAGGCGGAAGGCGGGCGACTGCGTGATTGCGGCCAGCGGCAATGCGTCCAGCGCGGGAACGCCATCGGCACCGATCGGTTCAGGTCCGCGCAACAGCCAGATTTCATCGACCAGGCCGGCTGCCACGAAAGAATTTGCCACGCGTGCGCCGCCCTCAACCATCAGCCGTGTGACGCCCTTCTCCGCCAGCGCATGCAACACCGCCGGCAGATCGAGCCCCGGCTGCGCGCTGGACGCAACGCGGATCACCTCTGCCCCGGCAGCACCGAGCTTCATCGCGGCCGGCGCCTCGGCAAGATCCGATGTCATCACCCAGAGCGGCGTCTCGCGCGCCGAATGCACCAGGCGGCTGTCGCCGGAGATCCGCAGTGCGCGATCGAGCACCACCCGCACCGGCGAGCGTGCCGCCATGCCGGGCAACCGGCAGGTCAGGAGCGGATCGTCGGCCTTCACCGTGCCGATCCCGACCAGGATCGCATCGCTCTGCGCGCGCAACAGATGCACGCGCCTCTGCGCAGCCTCGCCGGTAATCGCTACCGGCTTATGGCCACCCGCTGCAATCTTGTCGTCGGCGGACACCGCGAGCTTGAGGATCACGTGCGGGCGCTTGTCCGTGATACGGCGAAAATGCCCGGCATGGTCGCGCGCGGCCTCGGCCGCACACAGCCCGACATCGACCGCGATGCCGGCGGCGCGCAGCTTGGCGTGCCCCTTGCCACCGACCTCCGGATTGGGGTCCTCGATCGCCGAAACCACGCGGGCGAGCCCGGCCGCGACGACGGCATCCGCACAGGGCGGCGAGCGGCCGAAATGCGAGCAGGGTTCGAGCGTGACATAGAGCGTGGCGCCGCGCGCCGCGTCACCCGCGCGCCTCAATGCCTCGACCTCGGCATGCGGGCGGCCGCCGGGCTGGGTCCAGCCGCGGCCGACAATCACGCCATCCTTGACAATGACGGCGCCGACCGCCGGATTGGGCCAAGTGCGCCCGAGCCCGCGTCGGCCGAGCGCGAGCGCAAGCTGCATGAAGCGCAGATCGGCGGCCTTTGCCGTTTCCTTTGCCTCTTTGGCTTTCTGCCCGAGCTGCTCTTCCAGAATGCGGAAGATCATTTTCGCAACGTCGCGATCCGCGGGTCGTCTTCGCCGGTCAGCTCGTCGAGCACGGCTTCAAAGTCCTTGGCCTCGCGGAAATTACGATAGACCGAGGCGAAGCGCACATAGGCGACGTCGTCGAGCTGGCGCAGATGCTCCATCACGATCTCTCCGATCGCCTCCGAGGAGACCTCCGCCTCTCCGCCGCTTTCGAGCTCGCGGACGATGGTGGACACCATCTTCTCCACCCGCTCGGATTCCACCGGGCGTTTGCGCAGCGAGATCTGCAGCGAGCGCACCAGCTTGTCGCGGTCGAACGGCACGCGGCGGCCATTGCGCTTGATCACGGTCAGCTCGCGCAGCTGCACCCGCTCGAAGGTCGTGAAGCGGAAGTTGCAGGCCATGCAGACGCGCCGCCTGCGGATAACCGCGGAGTCCTCGGTCGGACGCGAGTCCTTGACCTGCGTATCGAGAGAATTGCAGCTCGGGCAGCGCATCCGACGAGACCTTTACGAGCGAACGGCTACTGGTAGATCGGGAAGCGATCGGTCAGCGCCTTGACGCGTTCCTTGATCGCGGCCTCGACCAGCGGCGCCTTGCCGTCCGGCGACTGCGCCAGCGCGTTCAGCACTTCCGCGATCATGCCGCCGACCTGCTTGAACTCGGCGACGCCGAAGCCGCGGGTGGTTGCAGCCGGCGTACCGAGACGCAGGCCCGAGGTGACGAACGGCTTCTCGGGATCGAACGGGATGCCGTTCTTGTTGCAGGTGATCGCAGCGCGCACCAGCGCCTTCTCGGAGATGTTGCCCTTCAGGCCCTTCGGCCTGAGGTCGACCAGCATCAGATGGTTGTCGGTGCCGCCGGACACGATGTCGAGGCCGTGGCCGCGCAGCGTCTCCGCCAGCGCCTTGGCGTTCTCGACCACGTTCTTGGCGTAGACCTTGAAGTCCGGCCGCAGCGCTTCGGCGAACGCGACCGCCTTGGCCGCGATGACGTGCATCAGCGGGCCGCCCTGCAGGCCGGGGAAGATCGCCGAGTTCAGCTTCTTGGCGAGCGTCTCGTCATTGGTGAGGATCAGGCCGCCGCGCGGACCGCGCAGCGATTTGTGCGTCGTCGTGGTGGTGACGTGCGCATGCGGCACCGGCGAGGCATGCACGCCGCCGGCAACGAGGCCCGCGAAATGCGCCATGTCGACCAGGAGATACGCGCCAACCGAGTCTGCGATCTCGCGGAAGCGCTTGAAGTCCCAGGCGCGCGAATAGGCCGAGCCGCCGGCGATGACCAATTTCGGCTTGACCTGCTCGGCCTGCTTCTGGACTTCGTCCATGTCGATGATCTGGTCCTCGCGGCGCACGGTGTAATGCGCGGCCTTGAACCACTTGCCGGACATGTTGACCGGCGAGCCGTGGGTGAGATGGCCGCCGGCCGCGAGGTCGAGACCCATGAAGGTGTCGCCGGGCTGCAGCAGCGCCAGAAACACCGCCTGGTTCATCTGGCTGCCGGAGTTCGGCTGGACGTTGGCGAAGCCGGCGCCGAACAGCTTCTTGGCGCGCTCGATCGCCAGGTTCTCGGCGACGTCGACCCATTCGCAACCGCCGTAGTAGCGCGCGCCCGGGTAACCTTCCGCGTATTTGTTGGTCATCACCGAGCCCTGCGCCTCCAGCACCGCGCGGCTGACGATGTTCTCGGAGGCGATCAGCTCGATCTCATGGCGCTGCCGGCCGAGCTCGCCCTTGATCGCGGCAGCGATCTCGGGATCGGCCTCGGCAAGGGTTGCCGTGAAGAAGGAATCGGGCGCGGAAGCGGACGTTGCAGCGGTCTTGGAGGATGAGGTCATCGGCGAAATATCTCCACCGCCGCAAGCCTTTACACGGGATGCGGACGGTCACGAGTGGCGGTCGAAGCTGGTTTCAGAGGGTTATCACATCACCCCAAAATGGCCAAGCGGTTGCGGTCCGCGGCGGTCAATTATGCCAGATATGGTGGGGATGCCGGGGATTGCCAGCCGGCGGGGCCGGCCCCTCGCCGCCCCGGTTCCGGGCCTCCCGCAGGCCATAGCTGCCGGGGCCCGCGGGGGCGGATGGGACGCCCCTTCCCGATCGCGCGACCAGCCGAGGCTGACGCCTCAAGGCGAGCCGCGCCCTCGAACTTCACCAGAGCGCCCCCAATCACCCGACGTCCGTCTCTCTCGATCGTCACGCGCGCGATCATGACGCTCGAGTCACGAGATGATTTTGAATCGTTCGATTTTTGAATCGTTCAACACTGGATCGATTCAAGCCTCTCACGCGATGCGTGCAATTGTGCGTCGTACTCCGTTGTCTCTCAGTCACACACACCGGCTTTGCGTACAGCTTCGATAGCTTCTAACCGCGCGCGGGCTGTTCGCGAAAATCGCCGTGATAACGACGCCGAAGACAATTCTCTTTGGGGGCGTTGAATGACGGACGGATGGATTCGGCCGCAGCGGTTTGCTGCTTCGGCTCTGGTGGTGCTTTCGGTTGCTGGTCCGGACGAGGTCTTCGCGCAGACGCAATTGCCGTCAGTGACGGTCGATGCGCCGTCGCACCGGCAAGCGGCGCGATCGCAGCAGCCGTCGCAGCGGACCACGCGCGCACGCAGCGCCGCGCGCCGCGCAACGGTCGCGCCGGCAGGAGCGCAGCCACAGGCAGCACAGCAGGCTGCAGGCGCCGGCGCTGGGCACGAGCGCGCCAACGTCCCGGTCACCGGCTACCTGGCGCGGCAGAGCGCCAGCGGCACCAAGACCAGCACGCCGATCATCCAGACGCCGCAATCGGTGACTGTGATCAGCGCCGAGCAGATCCGCGACCAGAAGATCGTCAGCAAGTTCGACGAAGTGCTACGCTACACGCCGGGCGTCATCGGCGGCACCTACGGCGCGGATTTCCGCAACGACTGGTTCATGATCCGCGGCTTCCCCGCGCAGAACGAGTCGCTGTTCCTCGACGGCCTGCAGCTGTTCTATACCTCCTATGCGAGCTGGAAGCTGCAGCCCTTCAATCTCGAGCGCGTCGAGGTGCTGCGCGGTCCGTCCGGCATCCTGTATGGCGGCTCGGCGCCGGGCGGCCTCGTCAATGCGGTGAGCAAGCTGCCGCAGGCGGAGCCCATTCGCTACATCGAGACCGGCGTCAATAATTTCGGCAACGCCTATACCCAGTTCGACATCGGGGGCGCAGCGGCGCAGCCCGGCGGCGGCCAGGTGCAATATCGCCTGGTCGGCCAGGCCCAGGGCGGCGGCACCCAGACCGACTATGTCTACGACAACAACTTCTTCTTCGCCCCGTCGGTGACCTGGCGGCCCGACGCCGACACCAGCCTTACCGTGTTCGGCATGGCCTCGCACAGCAACACCCGCGCGCTGAACTTCCTGCCCTATGTCGGCACCGTCACCAACGCGCCGTTCGGCCGGATTCCGACCAGCCTGTTCGCCGGCGATCCCAGCGTCGACCAGTTCCGCCGCGACCAGGAGATGGTCGGCCATCAGTTCCAGAAGAGCGTGACTGATAACGTCGACTTCCGCCAGAACGCGCGCATGGCGCATGTCGACGTCTATTACGCCGGGCTCTACGGGCTCGGCTACGCGACGACGCCGGCGGCCGCCGACATCTCCCGCGGCAATTTCTACTCCCGCGGCATCGCCACGCAGCTCAACCTCGACAATCAGCTCGAATATCGCTTCTCAACCGGCGCGCTGCAGCACACCGCGCTGGTCGGCGTCGATCTGAAATATTACGGCATCGACGACCGGCAGGGTTTTGGCATGGGCACGAATCTCAACGTGTTCAATCCGGTCTACGGCAACAACCTGCCGTATGGCGGCCCGCTGTATCAGAACGCCTATCTCACCCAGGGCATGGCCGGACTCTATCTGCAGGACCAGGTCAAGCTCGACCGCCTCACGGTCGTGCTGTCGGGACGCCAGGACTGGGTCGATCTCACCAACAACAACCGGATCGGCGCCGATCAGAGCCGCGACGACAGCAAGTTCTCCGGCCGGGTCGGCGCGATCTACAATTTCGACAGCGGCGTCGCGCCCTACGTCTCCTACATGACCGGCTACAATCCGGTCATCGGCACCAATGCGGCGGGCCAGTTGCTGCTGCCGGAGACCTCCGAGCAGACCGAGGTCGGCGTCAAGTACGAGCCGGTCGGGCTCAACGCGCGGTTCGGCGTCGCGCTGTTCGACCTCAAGCGCAAGAACGCGCTGACAACAGATCCGAACAATACGCTGTTCCAGACCCAGAATGGCGAGGTCACCTCGCGCGGCGTCGAGCTCGAGGCGGTGGCGAACGTCACGCGGGATTTCAAGCTGGTGGCGAGCTACACCAACTACGAGCTGTTCGTCAGCAAGGACCTCAATCCCGCGCTGATCGGCACCGTGCCGACCAACACCCCGCGGCAGCTCGCCTCGGTCTGGACCGACTACACCTTCCGCGACGGCCCGCTGAGCGGCTTCGGCTTCGGCGGCGGCGTCCGCTATGTCGGCTCGTCCTTTGCCGACATCGCGAACACCGCGCGCGTCCCCGGAGTCGCGCTCGGCGACCTTGCCCTGCACTACGAATGGGACAACAACTGGCGCGCCGCGCTCAATGTCGTGAACGTCACCGACAAGATCTACGTCGCGAGCTGCGCGACCATCAATTCCTGTTACTACGGCGATCGCCGGCGCATCACGGCAAGCCTCGCCTACAAATGGTGAGCGTGCCGCGAAACATTTCGTTCACAAATCCATCATCGAGACAGAGGGGCGGCGTTCAGCCGCCTCTCCATTTTTTTGATGCCGTCAGGCTGGTGTCAGCATGTCGCGCTAGGTTCGCGGCGCGGCTACAGTTGCCGCGCCCAGACTGGCCCGCTCCGAATTGCGAGCCCCGGAGCGGGCCTTTTAGGTGACGAAGGTTTCCCGCGGCAACCCAAGGGCATCCGAGCCCGTCGCGCCGGCCGCCCGCGGATCGATATCAGAATGCACTCCTGAACTGCGCGACGTAGTCGGGGCTGCCATAGACCCACATGGGCTCGTCGCATTGTCGTGAGCCTGTGTCGTTCATGCAGGCCGAACTCCACGGCGGAGCCGCGATCTGACGACCGACGATCCCGTATCCCTGCAGTCCGTTGCCGATTGTCGGTCCTGTGCCGACATGCGTTCGATCGCTGCCTTTGCCGGTTCGCGCATGAGCGAAGGCCTGAGTCGCAAGAGATGGCGCCAGCACGAGCGCCGCCAGAAGGTAGATCATCTTCATCGTTCAGCCGCCTTGATAGCGCCTCGCGCGGGCGAGGCATGTGCGTTGCTGAAAGGAAGACCGAGATCGGAGCATGGATATTTCCCGATCACGCAAATGTTGGCAGCGTTACCGTCCGTCTCGACGCGGCCGATGGATTCACGTCCTAATCTTCGTTCGCCTTGAAACGCCCCAGTCCCCTAAGCACGAACGGTGCAGGCATCGCGATCAGCGCGATGCCGAGCAGCGCAGCCGACATCGGGCTTTGCAGCAGCACCATGGGATCGCCGAGGCTGATCGCCAGCGCGCGGCGCAACTGGCTTTCCGCGATCGGCCCGAGGATCAATCCGATGACGACGGGCGCGATCGGGAAATCGAACCGCCGCATCAAAAAGCCCATCACGCCGACCGCCGCCAGCATCGACAGCTCGACGACCGACGGCTTCGCCGCGATCGTGCCCATGGTCGCGAACACCAGGATGCCGGCATAGAGCCATGGCTGCGGGATCGCGAGCAGCCGCACCCACAGCGCGACCAGCGGCAGATTGAGCACCAGCAGCATGCCGTTGGCGATGAACAGGCTCGCGATCAGGCCCCACACCAGATCGGGCCGCTCCGCGAACAATAGCGGCCCCGGATTGAGCCCGTATTGCTGGAAGCCCGCAAGCATCATCGCCGCGGTGGCCGAGGTCGGCAGCCCAAGAGTCAACAGCGGCACCAGCGTGCCCGCGGCGGACGCGTTGTTGGCGGCTTCGGGTCCCGCGACGCCCTCGATCGCGCCCTTGCCGAATTCCTCCGGATGTTTGGTCAGCCGCCGCTCAGTTGAATAGGACAGGAAGGTCGGGATCTCCGCGCCACCGGCCGGCAGCGCCCCGATCGGAAAGCCGAACAGCGTGCCGCGCAGCCACGGCTTCCACGAGCGCCGCCAATCCTCCCGCGTCATCCACAGCGAGCCGCGCACCGGCTCGAGCTTCTCCTCGGCGTGATGCCGGTGCGAGGCGACATAGAGCGCCTCCCCGACCGCGAACAGGCCGACCGCGAGCGTCGTCACCTCGACGCCGTCGAGCAGTTCGGGGATGCCGAACGCAAGCCGCGCCTGGCCGGTGAGCTTGTCGATGCCAACCAGCCCGAGCGTCAAACCGATGAACAGGCTGGTGAGCCCACGGATCGGCGAGTCACCGAAGGTCGCCGATACCGTGACGAAGGCGACGCACATCAGCGCGAAGTAATCCTCCGGCCCGAACCGAACCGCGACGTCGACCAGCCATGGCGCGAGGAACGCGAGGCCGATGGTGGCGATGGTGCCGGCCACGAACGAGCCGATCGCCGAAGTCGCCAGCGCCGGGCCGCCGCGGCCGGCCTTGGCCATCTTGTTGCCTTCGAGCGCGGTCGCCATCGACGCGCTCTCGCCCGGCGTGTTGATCAGGATCGCGGTGGTCGAGCCGCCATACATGCCGCCATAATAGATCCCGGCGAACATGATCAGCGAGCCGCCGGGATCGAGCTTGTAGGTCACCGGGAGCAGCAGCGCGACCGTCAGCGCCGGACCGATGCCGGGCAGCACGCCGACCGCGGTGCCGAGGAACACGCCGATCAGGGCATAGAGCAGGTTCATCGGCTGCATGGCGACCGCCATGCCGTGCGCCAGCGCGGCGAAGGTGTCCATCACAGCAGTCGCTCCAGCGGGCCGGCGGGCAGGCTCAGCGTCAACAGTTTGTCGAACGCGAGATAGATGAGTGTCGTGATCACGAGCGCGATCGCGGTGTCGGCCGCGACGGCGCGTCGGCCGAAGGCGGTAGACGTCGTGACGAACAGCGCCGAGGTGGCGAGGATGAAGCCGCCGCCGAGGCCGATAATGGCGATCAGCAGCGCCAGGCCGCCGATGATCAGCCACACCGGCTTCGGATCCATGCTCTCGCGCGGCGGCAGCTTGCCGCGCAGCGCGTCGATCAGATTGCCGGCCGCGAGGATGACAAGGCCGATCGCGACGACAACCGGCATCGCCTCCGGCCCCATGCCGTACATCGTGGTGGACGGCAGCTTGCCCGCGTCCCAGACCAGCACCGCGGCGAGCCCGGCAAGCGCGGCGGCGATCGCGACGCCGGCGCGATCGACGCGCCGTGCCGGCGCGCGCGGGAGATTTTCCGAAGCCGTGTCCGGCGTCATGACTTCACGAGGCCGACGGACTTCAGCACCTCGGTCACGCGCGCGATCTCCTTCTTCAGGAAATCGGCGAAGGCATCGCCGCCGAGATAGGCGTCATCCCAGCCCTTCTGCTTCAGGATGTTCTTCCAGGCATCGGATTTCGCCATCTTCTCGACAGCGTCGCTCAGCACCTTGCGCTGCTCCGGCGTGATGCCGGGCGGTGCGACCACCGAGCGCCAATTGGCCAGCACCAGCTCGATCCCCTGCTCCTTGAAGGTCGGGATGTCGACGCCGGGCAGACGCTGCGCCGAGGTCACGCCGAGCGCGCGCAGCTTGCCGGCCTTGATCTGGCCTTCGTACTCGCTGAGGCCGGAAATGCCGGCCGTGACCTTGCCGCCGAGAATGGCGGCGAGCGACTCGCCGCCGCCCGAGAACGGAATGTAATTGATCTTCTTCGCATCGGCGCCGACCGTGCCTGCGAACAGCGCCGCCATCACGTGGTCGACGCCGCCGGCCGAGCCGCCGGCAAAGGTCACCTTGGCAATATCGGCCTTGAGCGCGGCGGCGAGGTCCTGCGCCGTCTTGATCGGCGAACTCGCCGGCACCACGATGACCTGGGTCTCCTCGGTGAGGCGCGCGATCGGCGTCACCTGGTCCAGCGTCACCGGCGACTTGTTCATGGCGAGCGCGCCCACCATGACGAAGCCGTTCACCATCATCTGGTTGCCGTCGCCCTTGGCGCCGTTGACGAACTGCGCGATGCCGACGCTGCCGCCGGCACCGGGCACGTTGGTGACCTGGACGCTGCGCGCGACACCGGCGGCGACCAGCGCCTGCTGCATCGAACGTGCGGTCTGGTCCCAGCCGCCGCCGGGCGCTGCGGGCGCCATCAGCTTGAGCTCGAGCTGCTGCGCGGGACGCCGGACCGTTCGCCCCAAGCAATAGCGCGACAACCGCGCCGAACAGGCGCATGTGGGACGAGATCATGAGGCTTCCTCCTGGATTTTCAGACGCGGCTTGCCGATCGCCGGCTGCGTCCAGTCGCGTGGTCGCATCGTCGATCGAAACGCGCGGTCCCTCGGGTTTTGGAATCGCGCGCCGAGCTCGCGTCTGCGCGTTCTTAGCGACCATTAGCCACAGCCTTCGGCAAGCCCGACGCCACAACCAGGCCGTGCTGCATATCGCCGCACCTCGACAGTCGGTTTTCGCTTGCCTTGATTCGAGCCGGGAGCCGGCCGGCTCGCTCGAAGTCGGAATAGCTAATGTCGCTGATCAAAAAATTCCGTCGCGGCAGCGCGGCGCGCAGCACGGTACTGCCGGTGGTTCAGCTCTAGGAACCATTGCTAGTTCTTCCCGTTCCACCTCCGCCGATAGATACGGCATTGGAGGAGAGAACATGAACGTTAAAACGATTGTCGCGGCAGCGTTGCTTGCCGCTTTTGTCACGCCTGCATTTGCAGCGGACGAATTCTACGTCGTGCAAGACGTGAAAACGAAGAAGTGCACGGTCGTCGATCAGAAGCCGGTCGACACGACGACCACCGTCGTCAGTCCGTCGGGCACGATCTACAAGACGCGCTCCGAAGCCGAGACCGGCATGAAGACTGTCAAGGTCTGCACGTCCGACTAATGGGCGCCGAGCGCGCCAGTCACCATACTTTGGGCCGTGCCGGCAGTCGTCATCCTGGGTGACGGCATCTGCCGGATCGGTCATCTCCACTGAAGGCGAGGAGTTTCCCTTATGAAGAAGTTTGCTATCGGCTGCATCTTGGCTGCGGCGTTCGCTACCGCCGCGCATGCGGCGACCACGATGCCCGCCGCCCCGACGGACAGCTGGACCATCACCAACTATTACAAGCAGAATGTCTATGATCCGAAGGAATCCAAGATCGGGACGATCGACGACGTGCTTGTCGACAAGGCGGGCAAGGTCACCGGCCTCGTCGTCGGCGTCGGCGGCTTTCTCGGCGCCGGCGAGAAGGACGTGATCGTGCCGTACACGGCCGTCAAATCGCAAAAGAAGGACGACAAGTGGTGGCTCACGCTCGACGAGACCAAGGACAGCCTGAAGGCTGCACCGGGCTTCAAGTACGATCGGGCCAGTACGACCTGGATCCCAGAGAACAAGTAACACCGAAAGTCCGTCTGCTCGGCGATGCATTGCCGATCACGCAGGTTGACGAGCAAAGCGGAAACACGAGCCCCGGCGCATTCCCGCGCTGGGGCTTTTGCTTGCACCTCGAACTTCGCCGCAGCCGGGCGAACAAGAGGCAGTGAAGCCGGATTCCCCGCGTTGATGACGATACCGCTAGCGGAAGGCAACGAACACGCGACAACCGACCAACCCACCGACCAACCCTTGGACGTGTTTCGGTTTCAAGATTGCTTGCTTGATCCGCAAACCAACGATCCCCGGGCGCCGGAGGTTTCACAGCGCCGGGGATCGCTACTCCCGGAGGGCTTGGGGGCAAAGGCCGGGAGCTGCGAGTCTACTCTGTCGATTTTTGTTGGTTCCTCGACAGAACAAGGGCCACGGACCGTCAGGGATCAGCGGCTGTGCTGGGTGTCGATCGGTTTGGATATGTGTCCCTCGCCCGCTGCTCGGGCGACTCGTGAGCGACCTCGCCAAAGGCCAGACTGGTCAGGCGAGGCTCCGGTAGCTTCCCGTCTTTCTCTTCAGACCGGGCAAAGCCGTCGTCCGGCAGTGGGGCGGCCGCGCGCTCAAGAGGGCGCGCAGGAACCATGCTCCTCGGGGTCGGTTGTCGGAAAGCATCCATCCATCCACGCACAAAGTATTGTCATGTCGTCACGACTGCTTTCGCTCATGGGTTTTGCGCTTCTGCTTGTTCTGAGCGGTTGTGGCGATCAGCTCGCGTGCGATTCGATCGACACCCGAAAGGCCGTGCTCCAGGCCATTGCCGATGACCATCGCAATCCGCTGGTCAACTACGCCGCCAGGGAGTCGACGGCCAAGCCCGATCCGCAAGACTTTCAACCACAATACCTGCTCGGTGAAAGAATCGTCACGACTTCGACGAGCAAGGACAAGCGAACCCTGCAGTGCAGCGGCGCGATTTCGGTATCCGTCGGCGACGTCAGGGCGTCAAAAGAGGTGGAGTTCACCGCGCAAAAATCAGCCGACGGAAAATTGTCCGTTTCGGTCGCACCATTTCAGTTTTGACTTCGAAGCGGCGGCGCGAAGCCCGCCAATATGACGGCGGATCGCATCGACCGTCGCTTTGCCAGGAACCAGAACGGCAAGCACAGAGTTGTCTGTCATAGTCGGGAGCGCGGAGAAAATTCCGTCCCGGCAATTTTCAATTCGAAAAGCTGGGCCGCTTCATTCATTCGCGCTCGCATCGCGAAGGGACGGTTGTGCATGCCGAGGAAGCGGCATCATGGGATAACCGACATGAGCGTTTCGAGATCAAGGGAATCAACCATCAGGAGGCACACAGCCTCGATGGCACGAGCATTGACATGGCTGAAGAATACCTTCCCCGCCTGCGACGGGCCGGGACCGGAGCTCACCGCCACATCGCCGGTGCGTATCTCCCCCGATCCGCGCCGCGGTCCACCTGGCGTGAGGACAACCGCCGGATCTCGAACCGGGGTCAGGTGAACGGGATTGCGCCGACGCGCGGCAACGCTCTTCCCGCACGCATTGGAGTAATGGAATTGGCTGCTGAAGGAGCTTTGAGCTTGGAACCTTACGGTATCCCGACAATTGGGCTCTTGTTCCGGGCA
This sequence comes from Bradyrhizobium sp. JR3.5, assembly GCF_054057015.1. NCBI lineage: Bacteria > Pseudomonadati > Pseudomonadota > Alphaproteobacteria > Hyphomicrobiales > Nitrobacteraceae > Bradyrhizobium > Bradyrhizobium sp. JR3.5. The sequence goes on along the minus strand of NZ_JBSRYV010000001.1, from coordinate 1,642,512 downwards.
GGAACCGATAAAGGGAAAATGCATGGGACAAATCCGCCGCCGCGTGAAGCAAGCCGATGCGCTCGAAATCCGGTTCACGCAGGGAGCGAAAGAACTTCGCGACCGTGCCGGGCAACTTCCCGGCGGTCGAAACCGTGACGCGCTACTGCAGCGAGCGCAGCATAATGAAGCCGCCGCGCACATGTCGGAATGGCTGATGTCCCCAGGTCAACGGACGCCCATCTAGGAGGGCGACGATGCAGGCGAACCATCACCGCAACCATCACCATTTCGACGGCGTGGAGCTTGCCTTTGTCTGCGCGGCGGTGGTGTCGCTGATGGGCCTGCTTGCCAGCGTGGCGTGGCTTCTGCTGCGGTGAGCAATCCAATCGAAAAGGACCGTCACATGGACGGTCCTTTTCTGCCGGTTGGAATGGATCTGTAAAAACTCAAAAGTTAAGAAATGCTCGGTAAAAAAAAGCAGTGCCGGCAGAGTTGTATTACGACCATCCTGGCTTTTGATGAAATCCGGATCAGTACGGTGTTCCGGCGGCGGAACCGGGCCGGCGGCGTTTCCGGGACACACCAAGAGCCGCACAAAACAAGCCGCGTGCTTGCACGGCACCGCCTCCCCGCGACGTGCGGCAAACGACCCGACGGGCAACTCAGCAAAACCTGTGAACCGCCTCGCGCAAAATTGATTCGCTTTATCCGAAATATAACTCAATGTATGGTTTGCCCATCTCACCCGATCGCGGGGCGCTGCGCATCGTCACGGGTGCTGCGGTGAGATGCGGTGGACGCTGATCGCGCAGTCGACGAATGCGCGTGATGCGGACGGTGAAGTCGTTTGGTCCTGACGCCCTAGCGGCAGGTGTCTTTTCACAAAACGCTGACGCGTCTTGTGAAGGCGGTGACAAGCAAGCCCAGTCTCGCCGGGGAGAGCACGAAATAAGCCGTAACCCATCGCGCAGGGAAAGCCGGATTGCTCCGGTTACACCTGTGGTCCTACCCCCGAGCTTTCTACCCATTGCTCGGGGCCCATGGGTGCGATCGGCACCCGGCTTTCCCTGCGCCCTCTGATCCAAGAGAGGGTGAAACGAAGAGCAAGACTCGGACAATTCGTATCGCGAGAATACGAAGCTACGTCCCCACCGACACTGTCATCACCCGGCTCGACCGGGCGATCCAGTACGCCGCGGCCTCTCGGCTCAAGCACAGGCGTCTCTCGAATACTGGATCACCCGCATGCGCGGGTGATGACACCGAGTGGCTGTTTGACAATTGAATCTCGCAGGGACGACAAAAAGTACGCCCTACAGCCCGGTAAACCCGGCCTTCACATGGTCGGTGCTGCCGTCGAGCTGGCGCAGATAGGTCAGCCCGCACACGGTCAATCGATGCGTATCGCGCTCGCCCGCCTCGAACAGCGTCTGCACGTACTCTGTCACCTTCGCCCGTGCTTCGTCGCTTGCAGCGGACGTGCGGTTGAGCAGCAGATCATACGTCTGCATGATCCGATCGATCGCGGCTTCCATTGATGTCTCCGGGTTGACGCTCAGGCGACCACCAGCGTCTCGGCCTCAAACTTCGCGATCGCCTTGTTGGCGAGGCGGAGTCGGTTCAGCTCACCGCGCTGGAACAGCTTCACGACGATGCCGAGCAGGCGCTCATTGGTGGCGAAAGTGTCAGGAATGGCGCCGGATTTGCGCAGATAATTCGAGGCGATCGCGTAGGCGTCACCGACGACCTCGACATTCAGCACCTCAATCCCGCGTTCGACCAGCATATCCCTGCCTCTCCGTTGGGAGACGGGATAAAGCGCAGGAAGCGGCTTGGTTCCTCGCCGGACCTATTTATTTTCGCAGGTGCAGCATGAAAAACGCATCGGCCGGGCATGACCGATGCGTTGACTGGAGGGAGGCTGCCGGTCTTCTCAAGCGGCCGGCTTGGCCATCAGGCAAGAAGAGGAAGGCTCAGAGGCGATACAGGATCTGGTCGGTCCAGAAGCGCTCGAGGCGGTGCAGCGACTTGTTTAGGCTCGCGAACTCCTCGTTCGAGATGCCGCCGACCTGCTCGACCGTCTTGACGTGCTTCTGATAGAGCGCATCGACGATCTTGCGCACTTCCTGGCCCTGCGGGGTCAGACGGATGCGGACCGAGCGACGATCGACACGCGAGCGCTGGTGATCGAGGAAGCCGAGCTCGACGAGCTTCTTCAGATTGTAGGAGACGTTGGAGCCGAGATAGTAGCCGCGGGTGCGCAGCTCGCCGGCGGTCAGTTCCTTGTCACCGATATTGTAGAGGAGCAGCGCCTGCACCGAGTTGATGTCGGCGCGACCACGACGATCGAATTCGTCCTTGATGACGTCGAGGAGCCGGCGATGCAGCCGCTCCACCAAAGTCAGGGCTTCGAGATAGAGCGGCTGCACCGGAGCTTGACCGGTAGCGCGATCAGCGGCATCCGCCGCCGTTGTCGCAACGGCTTTCATCATGACACTTCCCCTGTTTGTCGTTTTTATCGACTTTATTTCGACGAAACTTGTGTCCCGCCTGATAGGTCCAACGTAAGGGGGCCGTTTGAATATCCGCTTAAATAAGAGAATAAAGAGATCATGAATTTAAGACAGTGAATCGTGGATTAAGCCCATGGATCAAGGACTTTTCGCAACTGTTCATTGACGGTGGCGGGCCCCTGTTCACGCTTCGTGTGCCTCACCTGTCACATTCGGAAACAGCAGCGTCCGAATTCGAAACGGTGGCGTAACGGGTATGAGGGAACCCTTTACGGTGACCGATCGGTTACCGGAAAATTCTCCGAAAATTTTATGGGAGTGCATCGGGGCGGGACGCGTGGGATGCGCGCAAGCGGCCCCCGTTCATCGCCGCGGCCAGATCGGTTCCGCCGTCGGCCCGCGCAAAGCCGGCCGGCACACGCGCCGAGATCCGGTGAAATGGGTCCCGACGGCAGGTCCCGCAAAGGCGCTGCCGCGATGGGACGCCTTAAATGGGATGCGATCTGAGGCATCCACCTAGCAGAACCAACGACGCTGTCTTCTCGTTGCGCGCACGACCGCGATATATTGTCAGTCATCGTGAGCTAATCGCCGCGCTGTCGCAGCCGGGCAACAGTGCATTAAGCCATTGCAGCGCGCGGGCCTATGGCGGGCGTTCGCGCGCCGACATCCATGGCGAGCGCAAGATAGGCCGCGAGCATCAGGGCCTCGAGCCCGACCACGGTGAGGCTGCCGCCATAGATGCCCGGAAACATCAGCTCGATGACTGCCATCGACACCACAGTGGTCAGCCAGACCACGGCGCCCCACGGCGTCGCGAGCCAGAGCCCGACAGCGGCGACGAGCTCGATGACGGCGAAATAGATCGTGGCGGTCTGCCAGGCCATCGACTGGTTCTCGAAGGCCTCCTCCTCACCGCCGACAAAGCCCGTCACCTGGGCCCAGTGATAGAGGCCCTTGGCGACCGAGACGACGGCCATGATGCGCAGGAAGATGACGAGGCGCCGCGTCCACGCATTGTCGTCCGGCTCGATCCGGTCGGACGAGATCGCGCTCACCGAGATGGCGTTGTCCCGCGCCTGATCGCGTGCAGAGGTGTCAGACATCCGAATCGCCGAATGGCGGCTGCAAAATGGGGTTCATGGCGCAGTCTTGGCCCGCCCGGGGGCCAAAAATCAATCGCCGTTGCGGCAAATCAAGGGCGCCAAGAATGCAACAGGGGTGCAATAGCGGCGCAATGACGGCGCCCCTGACAGGTGCTAGAAGCGGACTTATATCAAGTCCAGACCAGCCGTCCGTCGAGGAGAACAAGACATGGCGATCAAATTCGGGCGTCCGATCGAACTGCGCGATGCGCCGCGGCGCCAGACTGATGCCCTCGCCTCCCCCTCGCTCGACCTCACGATCCGGATGCGCCGCAATCGCAAATCGGAATGGGCCCGCCGCCTGGTGCGCGAGAACGTGCTGACTACCGACGACCTGATCTGGCCGATGTTCGTGGTCGATGGCCACAACGCCCGTACGCCGGTGGCTTCGATGCCCGGGGTCGATCGGCTCACGGTCGACCAGATCGTCCGCGACGCCGAGCGTGCCGCAAAACTCAATATCCCCTGCATCGCGCTGTTCCCCTTCACCGAGCCGGCCCTGCGCGACGAGCAAGGCTCGGAGGCCCTCAACCCCGACAATCTGGTCTGCCAAGCGGTGCGCGCGATCAAGAAGGAATTTCCCGACATCGGCGTGCTTTGCGACGTCGCGCTCGATCCCTTCACTAGCCATGGCCACGACGGGCTGATCGAGGGCGGCAAGATCCTCAACGACGAGACCGTCGCGGTGCTGGTCAAGCAGGCGCTGACCCAGGCCGAGGCCGGCTGCGACGTGATCGCGCCGTCGGATATGATGGATGGCCGGATCGGCGCGATCCGCGAGGCGCTCGACGACAACGGCTTCGGCGACGTCCAGATCATGTCCTATGCGGCAAAATATGCTTCCGCCTTCTACGGTCCGTTCCGCGACGCGATCGGCTCGGCCAAGACGCTGACCGGCGACAAGCGCACCTATCAGATGGACAGCGCCAATTCCGACGAGGCGCTCCGCGAGGTCGAGCTCGACATCGCCGAGGGCGCCGACATGGTGATGGTGAAGCCGGGCATGCCCTATCTCGACATCGTCCGTCGCGTGAAGGACCATTTCGCGATGCCGACCTTCGTGTACCAGGTGTCGGGCGAATACGCGATGATCGCAGGCGCCGCCGCCAATGGCTGGATCGACGGCGAGCGCGCGATGATGGAGAGCCTGGTCGGCTTCAAGCGCGCCGGCGCCGACGGTATCCTCACCTATTTCGCGCCGCGGGCCGCCGAGAAGATCAAGGCGGAATCGTAAGGGCGCTACACCGGTCCAGCCGGCGCGGTTGGACGTGGACCGCAGAGCGGGCGCAGCGCCTCGCGCTCGTCCTGCGACAGCACCCTCAGCGGGTAGATCGGCTCATTTGTCTCGCGCTTGAAGAACGGATGCGGCCAGGCCTTGCCGCGCAGGCGCCAGCCCAACACCTTGCCGATCGCGCGCAGGATCAGCGGCAGGTTGAAGCCGGTCGATCCCTTCGGGGCTTCGCCGATCGCATATTTGCCGAGGATTGCGCCGGTCGGCTTGCCGAACACCTCGTCCACGCGCGGTGCGCCGCCGTCGAAAGCCTGCGCCACGATTCCGACGAACGGGACGACAGGTGTCAGCGAGTTGCCCACCGGCGAATTGCAGCAGGTGGTGTGCCATCGGTACAGTCCTTTGGGCGTCAGCCGCAGCCCGGCGATCTTGTCATGCCCCTGCACGAAACTGAGCGACGCCGGGGCGACCTGGACGATGTCGGTACCGCCGTGGACATCGAGGAGATCGGCCCGGCCCACCCGATGCAGGAACGCCTGGCAGTCGTCGCAGTAGCAGACGACGCGGTTGACGGCCGCCGGCGCGGCGTTCGTGACCACACCCCGAACCTCTCCACAGCGGCAGCGCAACCCGATCTGTGTGCCCATATGTCCCCCGCCGTCACGCAACCTCCAGCCTACACCGAGGCGGGCGCTTTCGGCCGCCGAATCGCCGGAATATTTCAGCTAGTTAATGTTGGCGCAGCCTTGGCAGGCACACCTCGTGCTCCCATGTCCTGCGCGGGACTTTCATCGGAGATTGGTCATGTCCGACGGCAATGACGGTGGCACCTGGCGCAGGGAAGCCTGGCGCAACGACGGCGGCGTTCCCCCGCATGCGTTCGATCCGTTGATGCAGCCGGAGCTGTTCCGCGGCGTGCTGACGCGGCGCGTGTTCGCGTTCCTGATCGACCTCTTCGTGCTGTCGGTGCCGGTGATCCTGGCGGTGATCTTCATTGCGGTGTTCGGCCTCGTCACGCTCGGTCTCGGCTGGGCGCTGTTCTGGCTGGTGTCGCCGGCCTCGATCGTCTGGGCGATCGTCTATTACGGCGCCTCGATCGGCGGCCAGCACTCGGCGACCATTGGCATGCGGATGATGGATCTGGAACTGCGCACCTGGTACGGCGCACGCGGCTATTTCGTGCTCGGCGCCACCCACGCGGTGCTGTTCTGGGTGACGATCTCATTCCTGTCGCCGCTGGTGCTCCTGGTCGGCCTGCTCAACGGCCGTCGCCGGCTGCTGCACGACATCATCCTCGGGAACCGTCATTATCAACAGTTCGGTCCGGACCCTGGTCACCCCGGCTGCGCGGGCCTCCTATTAGGCCCGCCTAAACCATTTGACCGTTAGCCTCCGGGGGGCGATGCTAGCTCGGCTGCCTGTATTGTTTGTGGAGCCCGACGATCTGACGTGACCCAGCACTCGCGTGATACCCCGCAGTTCTATCTGACGGCGCCCTCTCCCTGCCCGTATCTGCCGGGCCGGCACGAGCGGAAGGTTTTCACGCACCTGGTTGGCGACAAGGCGGGCGATCTCAACGACTTGCTGACCCATGGCGGCTTCCGCCGCAGCCAGTCGATCGCCTACCGCCCGGCCTGCGATGCCTGCCGGGCCTGCGTCTCGGTCCGGGTGGTCGCCAACGAATTCCGCCCGTCCCGCAACTTCCGCAAGGTGCTGGCCCGCAATGCCGACATCATCGGCGAGCAGCGCACGGCGGTCCCGACCTCGGAGCAATATTCGGTCTTCCGCGCCTATCTCGAGACCGCCGCCACCGCAACGGCGGCATGGCCGACATGACCGTGCTGGACTACGCGATGATGGTCGAGGACAGCCATGTCGAGACCCGGATCATCGAGTACCGCAAGCGCAATGCCGACAGCGCCATCACCGGCCGCGGCGACGAGCTGATGGCGGTGGCGCTGACCGACGTGCTCAGCGACGGGCTGTCCATGGTCTATTCGTTCTTCGAGCCGGGGCTTGAAGCCCGCTCGCTCGGCACCTTCATGATCCTCGACCACATCGCCCGCGCCCGCCGGCAGGGCCTGCCCTACGTCTATCTCGGCTACTGGATCGAGGGCTCCAAGAAGATGGACTACAAGGGCCGCTTCCTGCCGCAGCAGCGACTCGCGCCGTCGGGCTGGCTGCGCGTCGACGCGTCAGGCGAGGCGCTGGCCGAGCCGCAGGACTAGCGCATCTTCAGTCAGGCGCTCCAGGTGCCGAAGATCGTATCGATCAGCAGCTTCACGTTCAGGATCACGATCAGGCCAGCGACGATCCATGCTGCCACCGCAACGGGGCGCGAAATCGCGAACGCACCCATCTTGCGCTTGTCGGACACGAAGCGCACCAGCGGGATCACCGCGAACGGCAGCTGCATCGACAGCACGACCTGGCTGAACACCAGCAGCTGCGCGGTGCCTCTCTCGCCATAGAGCGCGGCGACCACGATGACCGGGACGATCGCGATGCCGCGCGTCACCAGCCGCTGCAACCAGTCGGGCAGCTTGAGGTCGAGAAAGCCCTGCATCACGATCTGGCCGGCCAGCGTCGCCGTCACGGTCGAGTTGAGACCAGACGCCAGCAGCGCCACGGCAAACAGCGTCGAGGCGATGCCGAGCCCGAGCAGCGGCGACAGCAGCTCGAATGCCTGATCGATCTCGGCGACGTCAGAGTGGCCGCTCTTGTGGAAGGTCGCGGCCGCCAGCACCAGGATCGCGGCATTGACGAACAGCGCCAGCATCAGGGCGATGGTGGAGTCGGTGGTCGCCCATTTGATCGCATCGCGCCGGCCCTCCTCGGTGCGCGGATAGGCACGGGTCTGCACGATCGAGGAGTGCAGATAGAGGTTATGCGGCATCACGGTGGCGCCGATGATGCCGATCGCGATGTAGAGCATCTCCGGATTGGTGACGATCTCGCGCGAGGGCATGAAGCCGCCGATCACGCCGGCAATCGGCGGCGCGGCGGCGGCGATCTGGACCACGAAGCAGACCGCGATGACGATCAGGAGCGCGATCACGAAGGCCTCGAGGAAACGGAAGCCGCGGTTCATCAGGAGCAGCAGCAGGAATGCATCGAGCGCCGCAAGCAGCGCGCCGCCGATCAGGGGAATGCCGAACAATAGCTTCAGCGCGATCGCGGTGCCGATCACCTCGGCGAGGTCGCAGGCGATGATCGCGGCCTCGCAGGCGAGCCACAGCAGCAAATTCACCGGCCGCGAATAGGTCGCCCGGCAGGCCTGCGCCAGGTCGCGGTCGGTGGCCAATGCCAAGCCGGGCCGAAAGCGCCTGCAGCAGGATCGCCATCAGGTTGGAGAGTAAGATGACCGACAGCAGCGTGTAGCCAAACTTCGATCCGCCCGCGAGATCGGTCGCCCAATTGCCGGGGTCCATATAGCCGACCGAGACCAGATAGCCCGGCCCCGCGAAGGCCAGCAGTCGCCGCCACCACACGCCTGTGCTCGGCACCGCAACGGTCGCGTTCACCTCGGGCAGGCTGCGCGCATGCCCGGCGTCGCCCCGCCAGCCATCTGGCACGGTATCGGCAACAGAAACGGGAGACATTTCAGGGGTACGAGCGTCCATCCGAGAAGCATGACCGATCCTTCCCGTTATTGCAATTCATTTGCAACTGCATCTAGGTTCACGAAAATGATACCGAATGCCTGCCTTGTAAAGTACTGAGGAAGTGCTTTACGTTGGATGCATGATCAAGCTGCCCGTCGAGATGCCAACCGCAACGCTGCGCTACGCCCTCGCCCCTGACCCGTCGGGCATCGAGGCGATCGAGGCGACCTTTGCGGCCTATGACCGGATGATGGCGATCCTCGCCGAGGTCGCACCGGTCGGCGCCAACCTGGTCTCGCTGCACGCCCAGGCCTACGAGAAGATCCGCAAGGAGACCGGCCTGCCCGCAAGGCTGGTGACGCTCGGCCTGCGCGACCGCGCCAACTACATCGCAGGCGCCGCCGTCCGCCGGATACCGCTCGACGACAAGTTGTTTGCGATCAAGGGCCCAACTTCACTGACCATTAGCACTGTCAGCGGACGCGTCTTGGTGCCGTTCGACGTGCCGGGATATGTCTCGGGCTGGGAAAGCCCCTTCCCGGCGCATTTGATCTCGGATGGACGCGGCTACGAAATCCACATCGCCGTCAAATCGAAATCAGCACAACCGGAGGAGAAGACCATGCTTCACGAAGGCATCCTTGCGCGCATGGGCCGGCTTCTTGCCGCCATCGCGAGTCAGACCATCGACAACGTCGAGAGCAACAACAAGGTCGCGCTGGTCAAGCAGGCGATCCGCGAGATCGACGCCGGCGCCGACGAAGCGCGCTACGCGCTCGGCAAGTCGCGCGCCGAGGAATTCCGCTTGAAGAGGCGGCGCGAAGAACTGGATACCGAGACGACTGCTCTGAACGAGAAGATCCGTCTCGCACTTGCGGAAAGTCGCGAGGATCTCGCGCGCGCCGGTGTCGCACGACAAATTGACCTGGGGTCGCAGGTGATCGCGCTGGAACGCGCGATGGATTTCATCGAGCTCGAGATCGACGAGCAGACCAAGGCGCTGCAAGCCATGCTCGGCGCACGCCGCGAGGCAGAGGCGCGACTAGCCGATCTCGAACAAAGTCTGATCCGCGAGGCCAAGGACGAAACCAGCCGGGGCCCATCGACGACCAATACATTGAGTGCTGAGCGCGCCATGGCGGCGATCGCCCGGGTCACCGGTGTTCCCGCCTCCAGCGTGCTCGGCGACAAGGAACTCGACGAACTCGATCGCCTGCACCGCGAAAAGGAAATCGCGGCGCGGCTTGAAAGGATCAAGTCAGAAAAATGAGTGCAGTTGGCGACATTCTGCTCGCCCCGGACGTGCGGCCCTTCGCGGTCGCGGCTGCGATCATGGTGGCACTTGGCGGTATCGAGCTGCTGACCACCATGGTCGGACTTTCGATCAGCGAACTCGTCGGCAAGGATTTCGCGATCGAGGCCGAGAGCCACAACGCTCTCAGTGGCCTGTTTCTCTGGATCAACGCCGGGCGGCTTCCCCTCCTGATCCTGATCATCCTGATACTTGGCATATTCTCGATCGGAGGCTTCCTGCTTCAGGGACTGGCGCATGCCGCAGGCACCGCCATTCCGGTCTCGATTGCCGCGGTGGTGGCTGCCGCCGGCAGCGTCCCCGTGATCAGAACTACGAGCCGCGGCCTCGCCCGCATCATTCCGCGCGACGAGAGCTATGCGGTCAACGACAGCGACTTTGTCGGCAAGGTTGCAACCGTGTCGGTCGGCCCGCTCGATCAGGGCCTGCCCGGCAGGGTCCGTCTCAAGGATGTCTTCGGCAACTGGCACACCTTGTCGGCGCGGGCCAGCGCAGAGTCCGAGGCATTGCCGGTCGGCGCCAGCGTGTTGCTGGTCGACCGCGATGCCAAAGGATTCATTGCGATCGCCGCTCCTTCCGACCTCATTGAATAACAACAATCTTCCAACAGGGCATAACATATGTGGGAACTTGCTGTACCCGTCGCCATTGGCGTCCTCGCTATCCTCGTCATTGGCCTGCTTTTCGCAAAACTCTACAAGCGCTCGACTCGCGATGAGGCCTATGTGCGCACTGGCCTCGGCGGTCAGAAGGTGGTGCTCGACGGCGGCTCGCTCGTGCTGCCGATCTTCCACTCCACCGCCGCGGTGAACCTGAAGACGCTGCGGCTCGAGGTCGCGCGTGGCGGCCCGGACTCGCTGATCACCAAGGACCGCATGCGTGTCGATATCGGCGCCGAGTTCTATCTGCGCGTCAAACCCGACTCTTCGTCGATCGCGCTGGCCGCGCAGACGCTCGGCAACCGCACCAATGACGCGGCCGAGCTCCGCGAGCTGGTCGAGGCCAAGTTCGTCGACGGCCTGCGCTCGGTCGCCGCGACCATGAACCTCGAGGAGTTGCAGGAGCAGCGCGCGACCTTCGTCAAGGCGGTGCAGGACGCGGTCGGCGCCGACATCCAGAACAACGGTCTCGAACTCGAGTCGGTGTCGCTGACGCGGCTCGACCAGAGCGACATCAAGCATTTCAACCCGAGCAATTTCTTCGACGCGCACGGCCTCACCACGTTGACCAAGATCACCAAGGAGCGTGAGCAGGAGCGCAACCAGATCGTCCGCACCACCGAGGTCAATATCGCACAACAGGACCTGGTGGCGCGGCAAACCACGCTGACGATCGAGAGCACCAAGCGCGAGGCCGAGCTGGCACAGCAGCGCGACATCGCCAACAAGACCGCCGCGATGCGCGCGCAGACGGCGCAGGTCGAACAGACCGCGTTGCAGAACGAAGCCGAATACCGCATCCAGCAGGAGCTCGCGGTCGCCAACAAGCAGACTGAGGCCAACCAGGCCCGCGATACCCGCAAGATCGAGGCCGATCTCGCCGTGAAGCGCCGCACCACCGAAACCGACCGCGAGCTGCAGATCGTGGCGCAGGAGGCCGCGATCGCGGTCGCGACCAAGAGCAAGGAGCAGTCGGAAGCCCAGACCATCGCCGAGACCGCACGCGCACTTGCGATTGCAGCCGAGGAAAAGGTCACCACCGCCCGCGCCACCGAGGTCGCCGAGCGCGACAAGATCATCAATGTGATCGCCGCGCGCAAGGTCGCCGAGACCAACGCGATGCCGATCACCGTGATGGCGGAGGCCGAGAAGCAGGCTGCGGCCAACAAGGCCGAGGCCACCAACGTGCTGGCGAAAGCCGACGCCAACGCCGCCACCACCCGCGCCGCCGGCGTCAAGGCGCTCGGCCAGGCGGAAGCCGAGGTCGCAACCTTGAAGGCGGAAGCGCGTAACAAGCTGAGCGCCGACATGATCGCCTACGATCTCAACCTCGCGCGGATCAACGTGATCCCGAGCGCGCTCGCCGAGGCGGTGAAGCCGATCGAGAAGATCTCCGACATCCGGATCTTCGACACCGGCAGCATGCTCGGCCGCGGCGGCGCCAACGGCCATGCCAACGGCAATGGCGGCCTCGGGCTCGGCGACGGCCTCGCCGCGCAATTGCTGTCGGTTTCGGCGTTCAAGCCGATGATCGACAAGATCCTCGCGGAGGCAGGCTTCCCGGCCGGCCCCGACGCGCTCACCAGCCTGACCAGCGCGCTGGCGCAGCGCAAGACGGAGGTCGCCGAAACACCGGCAGTGAGCGTCGAAAGCGCGCCAACCGCTCTGGTCGGGACCATCAGCGGCCAACTTACTCCGGCTGCCAAACCGCTGTGACGCGGTCTGACGGCAGATGCGCTTCACCTCTCCCGCTTGCGGGGGAGGTCGGATCGCATCGAAGATGCGATCCGGGTGGGGGCGCTCTCCACGATGCGACTCGCGGATAGACCCCCACCCTAACCCTCCCCCGCAAGCGGGAACGCACGTCCGATGCGGTTGCAGAGCGAATTTCGTTGTCCAACGAAAAGCCCGCCTCTCACGGCGGGCTTTGTTTTTGGCGTTGTCGGGAAACGGGTGGGATCGGGCGTCTTCCAACCACACACTATGGCCAGATCGAATTTCCCTGAGGATTCTGCCATGTCCGCCGATACGCCGCGCCTGCCCGCCACCTTCAACCGCCTGGCCTGGTCCAACCTCGCCGCGCAATCGGCCGAGCAGATTGCGCTTGCGGCCGCGCCCATCGTCGCCGTGCTGGTGCTCGGCGTCGGCGAAGGCCAGACCGGCCTGTTGCAGACCGCGCTGACGCTGCCGTTCATCCTGTTTGCGATTCCCGCAGGCCTGCTGGCTGACCGCGTGTCGCGGCGCTGGGTGATGGCGGGCTCCGAGGCGCTGCGCGCCGCCGCCCTTGCCGCGATCCTGCTGTTGTTGTGGTTCGGCGCGATGACCTTGCCGTTGCTCGCTTTGCTCGGCTTCATCGCAGTCTGCGGCACGGTCGCCTACAGCGTCGCAGCACCTGCGCTCGTCCCGTCGCTGGTGACCTCGCAGCAATTGCCGGCCGCGAATGCCCGTATCGAACTTGCGCGCACCGTCGCTTTCGCCAGCGGACCCGCGCTCGGCGGCGTGCTGGTCGGCTGGGTCGGCGCTGCGCCGGCATTCGGCTTTGCCGCGGCGCTGTCGGCGATCGCGGTCGTGCTGCTCGCCGGCATCTACGAGCCGGCACGCCAGCCTGCCCCGCGACGTCATCCGATGCAGGACATCAAGGAAGGCGCTGCCTTCGTGATGCATCACGCCTTGCTGCGGCCGGTGTTCATCACCCAGTTCATCTTCAACACTGCGTCCTTCCTGCTGCTCGCCGTGTTCGTGCCGTATGCGGTGCGCCATCTCGGGCTCAGCGCGACCGGCGTCGGTACGACGCTCGCGATGTACGGGGTCGGCATGGTGGTTGGCGCGCTGTTCGCAACCCGCGTGATGAAGCGGCTGGCGTTCGGCACCGTGATCGGGCTCGGCCCGGTCACCGGTCTCGTGGCCTCACTCGTGATGGCGCTGACCATCTGGATTGCAACGCCGCTGCTCGCGGGCCTCGGCTTCTTCCTGCTCGGTGTCGGCCCGATCCTGTGGGTGATCTCGACCACCACGCTGCGGCAATCGGTGACGCCGCCGTCGCTGCTCGGCCGCGTCTCCGCGATCAATATCATGAGCTATGGCGCCCGCCCGCTCGGCTCCGCGCTCGGCGCCGTCGTCGGTGGCCTCTACGGCGCTGAAGCCTGCCTCTACCTCGCGGCCGCGATCTTCGCTGCCCAGGCGCTGGTGATCCTGATGTCGCCCGCAGTGTCGCTCAGGCGTCAGCCCGACATGGTCGGCGAACCCGCGCGCTGCTGAACCGCCCCTCACGTCATTGCGAGCGAAGCGAAGCAATCCATTCCCCCGCTTGTGGGAACATGGATTGCTTCGTCGCTGTGCTCCTCGCAATGACGGGGAGAGAGATCAGCTCGCCAGGTACCGTTCATATTTGCCGCCGACGACCTCGTCGACGGTAACGGCCGGATCCAGCGTATAGAGATCCTGGGCATGGCTGATGCCGCGCAAGACGAAGCGGCCGGTGGAGACCAGATAGTTGCGGCCGGCGGCGTCGATGCCGGTGCGGAAATCGGTCGAGGTCAGCAGTTCGCGGTCGACCGAAGCGCACATCGAGGCGATCCGGCTGACCTCGTTGACGGCGGGCCCGACCACCGTGAAGTCCAGCCGGTCCTCGCTGCCGATATTGCCATAGAAGACCTCACCGACATGGAGGCCGACATAGGCCGTGGTGGTCGGCCGGCCCTCGTTCTCGCGGCGATCGTTCAGCACGCGGATGTTATGGCGGAATCTGTACTCGGCGCGCAACGCCGCGCGCCTGGCGCTTGCCATGTTCTCGCTGGTGAACATCGCCAGCACGCCGTCGCCGATCAGTTTCAGCACCTCGCCACCGGCATCATGGATCGCATCGATCGAGGCCTGCGCGTAGTCGTTGAGGAACGGAATGATCTCGTCCGGGCCGATGCGCTCGCTGATCGCGGTCGAGCCGCGCACGTCGGAATACCACAGCACGGCCTTGATCTTCTCGGTGATGCCGCGCTGCATGCGCCCGCGCAGCACCTGCTCCGCCGTCTCGCGGCCGAGATAGACCCGTCCGAGCGTGCGGGCGATCTCGACCTGGGCGGCCGACTTGATCGCGAGCCCGAGCACCGGCACCAGGTCGCGCAGCGCCGACATATGGTTCTCGTCGAAGCCGTCCGAACGGCGGGTGGTGTAGTAGGAGTAGAAGCAGTCCATCTCGCCGATCGTGCCGGCCTCGCCGAAGCGGTGCACGAACGCGGCGAAATGCTTGTGGCCCTTCTCGGCGAGGTCGCCGATCATCGAAAAATCGTGCGAGCCGTTGAGATCGATCACCATCTCGTCATGGCCGTTTTCGAGCATGTGATGGAACGCCGACCGCCGCCAGTTCTGGCTAGCCTCGCCGCTGCTGGTCGAGCCGTATTCGAAGATGTCGGCCTCGTTGCTCTCGCCGTCGTTCCAGCGGAAGCCGCGGCCCTCGAAGATCGGATGCAGGGTGTCGATGAAGACGATCGCCCGCGACAGCGGCATGCCGGCGGCCCGGCAGCGCTCGCAGAAGCCGCGCAGCAGGTCGTTTTCCGGCAGGCCGGTCAGACCCTGGCGGACCAGCCAATTCATCAGGCGCAAACGGGGCGTCAGTTCCATACGTAGGATTATGCCGGGCAATTGGTGCGGGAGGAAGGGCTGGTCGTCGCGTGACAGATGCGGACGCCAGTCCAGCATTGCAAGGCCGCCGCGCCTCACCATTTTCGGGCGGAACGACGCCACCGAATGCCGGCGATTCCGCTTCCCTTTGCCCCGGCCTTCGCGCAAAAGGGCGCATGGATAACCACGCCGGCCAGCCGAACCCGATCCGACGCCTCATGCAGTGGGCGATCACCCCGCCGCAATCCTATGGGGTCTATCTGGCCGGCATCATCCTGGTCTACGCGCTGTCGTTCTACGCCGGCACGATGAAGCCGAAGCACGCGCCCGCCCCGTCGGTGACCGCGCCGTCCGCCCCGCACAACTGATCAGGCCGGTCGGGGCTGGGCGAAAGCGCGCGGTCCCGAAGCCGCTCAATCATAAAAGTCCGGCGACAGCTTCAGCCCGTCGCGCTGGGCCTTGTCGTGGTTGATCCAGAGCTGCGCCTTCTCCTTCGTCAGAGTGTCGGCGATCTTCTGCATCGAAGCCAGCGTCTGCTCCTTGCTGGCGTTCAGGCTCGGCACGCGCCGATTGTCCCAATTGTCCCTGAAGTGAACCGCATCGCGCGGTCAGCACGACCGCGCCGGTCTTCGGCAACTTCACCAGCAGCGACTGGTGGCCGGGCGTGTGGCCCGGCGTCGACAGGATGGTGACGCTGCCGTCGCCGAACACATCGCGGTCGCCCTCGAGTTTCGTGACGGGATGCTCCGGCTTGAAGCGCGGCGCGTTGTTGGCGCCGGGCCATTCATACTCCGCCTTCTGCACATACAGCATCGCGGCCGGGAACAGCTCGACATTGCCGATGTGATCGGGATGGGTATGCGAGACGGCGATCGCCTTGATGTCCGACGGCTTCACCCCGAGCTGGTCGAGCTGCGCGGCCAGCGTCTTCGGCCGCCGCCAGGTCACCGCCTTGGGATCGGGAGGCGCAAGGCCGTTCGGCATCGCCGCGACCGCGTCGGGAATGCCGGTGTCCCACAGGAACCAGCCCTGCGCGTGCTTGATCAGATAGCAATTGTCGACGAAATCCATCGACTTGCCTTCATTGACGCCGGGCGACCAGCGTGAAATGTCGCCGGCAACGCCTTCGCCGCAGTTGAGGATGTAGAGCCGCTCGACGCCTGTTTTCGCCGGCTGGGCGTCTGCCTGCGGCACGGCGCCCACGAGCCACAGCAACATCGCAAGACCGATTGCCTTCTTCACGTTGCCCTCCATTGATCGCGCCCGCTCAACGCGCGGCCGCAATGTGCCGCCTCATCGGCGGCCGTGGAAGACACGGACGTGGGTCGATCGATCAATTGAACGCGAGTGAATCTCGCCGCGGGCTAGACCATTTCCGCCGGCGCCAGCCGGCAGGTCTCGCTGCTGATCTCGACCTGCAGGGTCGCGTGGTGGATGCTGAATCGCTCCGACAGCTCGGCGCAGACGCGATGCAGGAAGACATCGTCATGTCCGCCGGGCCGCACCAGGTGTGCGGTCAACGCCGTCTCGCTCGTGCTCATCGCCCAGATGTGCAGGTCGTGCACCTCGGTGACGCCCTCGAGCGCGCCGAGATAGTCCCTCACCTGCTTGAGATCGATGCCCCTCGGCACCGCGTCGAGCGCGAGGTTGACGCTGTCGCGGGCAAGCTCCCAGCCGCTCAGCAGCACCACCACGGCAATGACGAGGCTGATCGCCGGGTCGAGCCACTGCCAGCCGGTCGCCATGATCAGCAGCGCGGCGATCACGACGCCGAACGAGACGCCGGCGTCCGCCGCCATGTGCAGATAGGCGCCGCGCACATTGAGGTCGCTGTCGCGGCCGCGCATGAACACCAGCGCCGTGCCGCCATTGATCAGGATGCCGAGCGCCGCGACCCAGACCACGGTCCAGCTCGCGACTTCGGCCGGCTCGCGGAAGCGGTTGATCGCCTCGACCGCGATGCCGCCGACCGCGATCAACAGCAGCCCGGCATTGAACAACGCCGCCAGGATCGAGGCACGACGATAGCCGTAGGTGTGGGTGTCGGTCGGGCGCCTGCCGGCCAGCCACGCCGCGCCCCAGGCCAGCAGCAGCGCGATGACGTCGGAGAGATTGTGAACAGCGTCGGAGACCAGCGCCAGCGAGTTGGCGGAATAGCCGAAGATCAGCTCGGCGATGACGAAGGCAGTGTTCAGCGACGCGCCGACCGCAAAGGCCGTACCGAAACTGTCCGGCGCGTGGCTGTGCCCGGCATGGGAATGCCCGGCGTGGGAATGTCCGTGAGAATGACCGCTGTGGTCATGGTCGTGGTCGTGATTGTGCGCCATGGCAACCGTCGCCCGATACCGTCGGCGACGGTTATAGCGCGGCGAAATGTGGATACTATCACACCACGGCTGTCGAACGGCGGGTTACGGCTTGCGCCCAACCCGCCCACCGCAACTACTCCACGCCGCGATTGAACTTGTTCGACTTCGGCAGGCCATGGGCGAGCCGACCGGCGTCGGCGCGGTTGCCGCGCCAGTCGGCCAGTTCCTTCAAGGTCATGCTGTGCTCACGGCCGGCGGAGTCCTTCCATGTCAGGCCGGCCTTGGCGTCGAACACCGCGACATCGGACAGCTCCGAGCTGCTGTATTTCTGCAGCCGAACGCCGCGGCCCCGCGCCATCTCCGGCACCTGGTCGAGACCGAACAGCACCATCTTGTGGTTGGTGCCGATCACGGCAACGGTGTCGCCATTCACGGTCGTGATCGCACGGGCCTCGTTCGGCATCTCGACATTGAGCACCTGCTTGCCCTTGCGGGTGTTGCCGACGCAGTCCTCTTCCTTGACGACGAAGCCCTGTCCCTCGCTGCTCGCGATCAGGAATTTGCGCTCGCCCTTGTTGACGAACAGCGAGATGATCGCGGCGTCCTGCTCGAGGTCGATGAACATGCGGATCGGCTCGCCATGGCCGCGGCCGCCCGGCAGCTTGGCGACATCGAGCGAGTAGAACTTGCCGTTGGTGGCGAACAGCAGCAGCTTCGAGGTGGTCTCGGCAAAGAACGAGTGCTCGAGCTTGTCGTCGGTCTTGAAGGCGAGCCCCGACAGATCCTCGACATGGCCCTTCAGCGTCCGCACCCAGCCCTTCTCGGAGATCACGACGGTGCACGGCTCGCGCTCGACCAGGGCTTCCTCGATCGCGGCGAGATCATGCTCGGGCGCATCGGCGAAGGTGGTGCGGCGCTTGCCGAGCGGTGTCTTGGGCCCGAAGATATCGCGGACCTTGCGGACCTGATCGCTGACCTTGGCCCATTGCTCGGTCTCGGAGCCGAGCAAGCCCTCGATGCCCTTCAGCTCCTTGCGCAGCTCCTTGTCCTCGGTGCGGATCTCCATCTCCTCCAGGCGACGCAAATTGCGCAGGCGCATGTTGAGGATGGCGTCGGCCTGGACGTCTGTGAGGTTGAAGGTCTTCATCAAGACCGGCTTCGGTTCGTCCTCGGTGCGGATGATCTTGATCACCTTGTCGAGATTCAGATAGGCGACGAGGTGGCCGCCCAGCACTTCCAGGCGGTGCTCGATCTGCGTCTTGCGGAAATTGGAACGGCGGACCAGCACGTCGCGCAGATGGTCGAGCCATTCGCGCAGGCACTCGGCAAGGCCGACCACCTTCGGGATGCGGCCCTTGATCAGCACGTTCAGGTTCAGCGAGATCTTGCTTTCCAGCTCGGTCAGCCGGAACAGCGATTCCATCATCAGCGCCGGATCGACGGTGCGCGACTTCGGTTCGATGACGAAGCGGACGTCCTCAGCGGATTCATCGCGCACGTCACCGACCAACGGCAGCTTCTTCTGGTCGAGGAGCTCCGAGATCTTCTCGTGCATACGCGACTTCTGCACCAGCCACGGGATTTCGGTGACGACGACGACCCAGGCACCGCGGGCACCCTCCTCCACCGACCAGCGCGCGCGGGTGCGGAACGAGCCGCGCCCCGTCGTGTAGGCCTCGACGATCGCTTCCTTGGAATCGACGACGATGCCGCCGGTCGGGAAGTCCGGTCCCTTGACCCATTTCAGCAGCGCCTTCGACTTGGCGTCGGGCTTCTCGATCAGGTGCAGCGCGGCGTCGCAGAGCTCGGCGGCGTTGTGCGGCGGGATCGAGGTCGCCATGCCGACCGCGATGCCCTGCGCGCCGTTGGCGAGCAGGTTCGGGAAGCCGCCCGGCAGCACCACCGGCTCTTTCGACTGGCCATCGTAGTTGAGGCGAAACTCGACGCCGTCCTCGTCGATACCGTCGAGCAGGAGCCGCGCGACTTCCGTCATGCGGGCTTCCGTGTACCGGTAGGCGGCCGGATTATCGCCGTCGATATTGCCGAAATTGCCCTGGCCGTCGACCAGCGGGTAGCGCGAGGAGAAATCCTGCGCGAGGCGCACCATGGCGTCATAAATCGCCTGGTCGCCATGCGGATGGAACGAGCCCATCACGTCGCCGACGATCTTGGCCGACTTCTTGAATGCCGCGCGCGGGTCGAGCCCGAGCAGGTCCATGCCGTAGAGGATGCGCCGGTGCACCGGCTTCAGCCCGTCGCGGGCGTCCGGCAGTGCACGATGCATGATGGTCGAGAGCGCATAAGCAAGATAGCGCTCCTCGAGCGCATCACGCAGCGGCACGTCGTGAATTTCGGCCGGCTTTTCCGGCGGAACCTGTCGTTTTCCCATGAGGAGGCGTTAAACCTTGGCGGTGAATCGGGCAAGCCGCGAATCACCGGGAATTTAGGGCCCGAATCGGCCTTACGGAACCGCCGTTCGGCTTCGCGGCTTGGTCACGGCGTTGATAAAGCCGTCGCGGGCGTCGGAATGGCCCTGCCCTCGCGGCTCCAGCACGTGGCGGAGCAGGAACAGACCGGTGATCTGGAAGCCGTCGCGCAGGTCCTGCTCCGACCAGCTGTTGGCGCCGCTCTCGCCTTCGCGCAGGAACGCCGGCAGCGGCAACAGCCGGTCGCGCCACGGCTCGCCAGCGGCGCGGGACACGGCGCCGCCGGATTTCGGCGACACGTAGATCAGGTCGGAGGTCTCTCCAGTCGCCGCGCAGTTTTCCAGGTCAAGCCCGAAGCCGAGCTCGGTCAGCATGGCCAGCTCAAACCGGATCAGGTGGACCGCCGCGACGTCGGCATCGTCGAAATCGTCGAGCGTCCCCTGCAGCATCTCGTAGATGTCTTGATGCGGATCGCGCTCCGGCAGCAGCCGCGCCAGCGCCGCCAGATGCGTCACGCCATAGACCGCGTGCGACGAAGCGAGCAGCGTCGCCGCCCGCAACCGCGTGCCCTCCAGCGCATACATGCCGAGATGCTCGTCGAGCCGCGCCCGCCACACCGCCGTGACGCTGTTGCCGGGCTGCAGCAGCGGCCGCATCCGCGAGCCGGCGCCGCCGCGCACCAGGCCGAGATGGCGGCCGTGCTCGCGCGTCAACAGTTCGACAATGGCGGAGGATTCGCCATGCCGCCGCACGCCCAGCACGATGCCTTCGTCGGTCCATTCCATGGCTGCAAAAGTATCATGTAGGGCGGATTAGCGCAGCGTAATCCGCCGATATCGCCAGGAAGTTACGCGGCGGGTTACGCCGGTAGTCTGTCATCGGGCCGCGCTGGCGCGGACCCGTTGGGCTAACCCGCCCAACGCAGCCTACGCGTTGAACCAGCCCTGCGCGTCGCCGGTGAAGGAATAATACAGCCCGGCCGTGGTCAGGATGCAGGACACCACCTCGATGGCGCTGTCGAGCTCCAGGCCCTTCTCGCCGATCACCTGCACCAGCGAGATCACCGACAGCACCAGCATCGCGCCCAGCGCCCAGCGCGGCCAGTTCTTGCGGTGCTGCGCGGCGAGCCGGACGAAATACACCAGCAGCAGGATCATGCAGCCGGCGGTCAGCGTCTCGCCGGTGATCATCTGATCAGTCCTCACGTCGGTCGGCGTGCGGTCCTGGAACGCCACCGACAACGCATCGAGCGTCAGCGACAGATAGAGCAGCACCTCAAACCACAGCACATTTCTGGGCACGTTCATTGCTTTGGGCACGCTCACTGCTCTGGGCACATTCAGGCGCCGGCTCATTCCTTGGGGAAGTCCAGTCCCATTTCCTTGTAGCGGTCGGGATCGTCGCCCCAGTTCTCGCGCACCTTGACGAACAGGAACAGGTGCACGGGAACGCCCATGATCTCGGCGATCTCGGCACGCGCCTGCGCGCCGATCGACTTGATGGTGGCGCCGCCCTTGCCGAGCACGATCTTGCGCTGGCTCTCGCGCTCGACAAAGATCGTCTGCTCGATGCGGATCGACTTGTCCTTGCGGTCGGTCCAGCTGTCGGTCTCGACCGTCGACTGGTACGGCAATTCCTGATGCAGATGGCTGTAGATCTTCTCGCGGGTGATCTCGGCCGCCAGATGCCGCATCGGCGCATCCGACATCTGGTCCTCGGGATAGAGGAACGGTCCCGCGGGCACCAGCTTGGCCAGCGCCTGGCGCAGATCATCAACGCCATCGCCCGACAGCGCCGAGATCATGAAGGTGTGCTCGAAGCGCATCCGCTCGTTGGCGGCCTGCGCCAGCGCCAGCAGCTTCTCGCGCTGCACGAGGTCGACCTTGTTCAGCACCAGGATCTTCGGATGCGCGACGGTTTCGAGCTTGGCGAGGATCGCATTGGCCTCCTCGTCGATGCCCGACTTCGCATCGAGCAGCACACAGACGAGATCGGCGTCGTGGGCGCCGCTCCAGGCGGTCGACACCATGGCGCGGTCGAGCCGGCGCCGCGGCGCGAAGATGCCGGGCGTGTCGACCAGGATGATTTGCGCGTTGCCCTCGATCACGATGCCGCGGATCAGCGCGCGCGTGGTCTGCACCTTGCGCGAAACGATGGTGACCTTGGAGCCCACCAGCGCATTGACCAGCGTCGACTTGCCGACATTGGGCGCGCCGATCAGCGCGACGAAGCCACAGCGCGTCGCATCCCCCTGCCCTTTGGCTTCGTCAGTCATTGGTACCGACGCCTTCACGCTCGATCATCGCGGATGCTGCTGCTTTCTCGGCCGCGCGCTTGTTGCCTCCGAGGCCCTCGGCGGAGGCGAGGCCCGGCAGGTCAACCGCAACGCGGAATTGTGGATCGTGGTGCGGGCCGGTGCGTTCGACCTCGCGATAGACCGGCGTCGGCAATCCCTTGCCTTGCGCCCATTCCTGCAACACGGTCTTGGGATCGCGCAGCGGCCGGCGCAGCTTGTGCATCCGCTCGGTCCAGTTGCGCTCAACGAACTGGCGCGCCGCCTCGTAGCCGCCGTCGAGAAAGATCGCCCCGATCACCGCTTCGCAGATATCGCCGAGCACGGATTTGCGCAGCCGCGCGCCCTCGACCGCCTTCACCATGCCGAGCTTGATGTCCTCGAGCAGCCCGAGCGACTTGGCGACGTCGGCGCAGCTTTCCTTGCGCACGAGATCGGCGAGCCGCTTCGACAACTCGCCCTCATCGGCCTTCGGGAACGCCCGGAACAGCATGTCGGACACGATCAGCCCGAGCACGTGGTCGCCGAGGAATTCCAGCCGCTGGTAGCTGTCGGCGCGGTTGCGGGTGGCGGGCTTCAGTGCGGAGACGTGGGTGAACGCGGTGGTCAGCAGCGCGGCATCCGAGAACGTATACCCGATACGCGCCTCGGTGCCGGCGATCGCGGCCTTCTCTTCAGCCGCCTTGGCGGCCTTGCTGCGCCGCTTCTTCGGCACGGCCGTGCTTTCGGCGGCGGGCGTCTGGCTCGGCTCGCCGGTCGGCGCTTGGTCGTTAATGGCTGCGGTATCGTCGTTCATCGCACGATGGAGAATAGGCGGTTCCACCGCACGGCGAACGGCCAGCGCCAGATCATCCAGGCCTGCTCGCCCTCGGCGATCGAGAAGAAGATCATCTGGGCCCGCCCGATGATGTTCTCGAACGGCACATAGCCGACCTGCGACAGGAAGCGGCTGTCGGTGGAGTTGTCGCGGTTGTCGCCCATCATGAAGAGGTGCCCGGGCGGAACGGTGTAGACGATGGTGTTGTCCATGTAGCTGTTGTCGGTGCAGTCGAGCGACTCATAGCTGACGCCGTTCGGCAGCGTTTCCTTCCAGCGCTTGACCCGCGCGGTGGCATCCGCCGAGCCGCAGGGATCCTCACCGACGAAATCGCTCAGCCGCTCGCGCTTGATCGGCTCATCGTTGATGTAGAGCAACCCGTTCCGGACCTCGATGCGGTCGCCCGGCAGTCCGATGACGCGCTTGATGTAGTCGGTGGAGTCATCCCGCGGCAGGCGGAACACCACGATGTCGCCGCGGTTCGGCTCCGAGCCGAAGATGCGCCCCGAGAAAATGTTCGGCGAGAACGGGATCGAATAGTGGCTATAGCCATAGGAATATTTCGAGACGAACAGGTAGTCGCCGACCAAGAGCGTCGCCTTCATCGACCCCGAGGGGATGTTGAACGGCTGGAACAGGAAGGTGCGGATGACGAGCGCGATCAGAAGGGCATGGATGACGACGCGGATGGTCTCGCCCACGCCGCTCTCAGATTTGGTCCCGGTGGTCGCGCTCATTGCTTTCCCAATTCCCGCAGGGCCCTGATGCCCACGCGGTGGCAGAACGTTCTCTCCACGCGAAGCGTTCGACCCCCGCGTGAGGAAAATGGCCTTGATTCTGATCTTGAGGGCAAATTCCAGCCTAAACTTGGAATCCGCGTCTCGCTCGATACCCTGCGGCGTTTTAGACGGTTGTTCGCAGGGGCGCAATCAATCGCCGCCTCAAAACTTCGCAATTCATTGAAATGTCAATGATTTTTTAGTTTGCTGAAGTTTTCTGGCAAATTCCGGCGCCACGCGCTCATCTGGCGGGAGCAACCGCCGAAATTATGACGAAGGCCTGCGCCAGCGGCCAATCGTCGGTGATCGAAAGGTCGATCTGCGCCTGCATGCCCTCGGGTGTCAGCTCCTGGAGCCGGGCCAGCGCCCCGCCGGTCAGCAGCATCGACGGCCGTCCTCCCGGCAGGTTCACCACCCCCATGTCCTTCCACCACACCCCGCGCCGGATACCGGTGCCGAGCGCCTTGGAGCAGGCCTCCTTCGCGGCGAACCGCTTGGCGTAGGTTGCGACCACCATCTTCTCGCTGTTGGCCCGGCGCACCGCTTTGGCGCGCTCGGCGTCGGTGAAGATGCGATCGAGGAAGCGCTCGCCGTGCCGCTCGATCACCTTCGCAATCCGGGTGATGTCGATCAGGTCGGAGCCAATGCCGATGATCATGCGCTGGCGGCACCTTGCGCCCTGGCACGGCCGTGGTTCATTGCCGCACGCATCTCGCGCACCGTTGCGGCGATGCCGACGAACAGCGCCTCGCCCATCATGAAATAGCCGATGTTGAGCTCGCGGATTTCGGGCAGCGCGGAGATCATCTCCGCGGTCTCGTAGTCGAGCCCGTGGCCGGCATGGACCTCGAGCCCGGCCGCCTGCGCGAGCTTGGCGCCGGCGACGATGCGCTTCCACTCGGCCTCCGCCTTGTCCTTGTGACCGTCGACCACGGCGTCGCACCAGCCGCCGGTGTGGATCTCGATCACGGGCGCCTTCAGCTGCGCGGCCATCTCGATTTGCCTGGGATCGGCGGCAATGAACAGCGAGACCCGGATGCCGGCATCATTGAGCCGCGCGATGAACGGCGCCAGCGCATTGTGCTGGCCGACCACGTCGAGGCCGCCTTCGGTGGTGAGCTCCTGGCGCCGTTCCGGCACCAGACAGACGGCGTGCGGCTTGGTGGCGAGCGAAATCCGCAGCATGTCGTCGGTCGCCGCCATCTCGAAATTCAGCGGCTTGGATATCTCGGCCTTGAGCCGCGCCATGTCCTCGTCGCGGATGTGACGGCGATCCTCGCGCAAATGCGCCGTGATGCCGTCGGCGCCGGCCTCGATCGCGGCAAGCGCCAGCCGCACCGGATCGGGCCGCGCCCCGCCCCGCGCATTGCGCAGGGTCGCGACGTGATCGACATTGATACCGAGACGGAGCGGAGCAGCCTTTGACATGTCTCTAACCTGCAATTCTAGCCTGTCATGCGCGGGCATAGCCGTCCGAAGGGAAGGCGTCGCTTCCGCTCGCCTATGCCCTGCGCATGCGTCTTTACCCATTGACGCGTTCGACCCGTGCAACGACGGCCTTGGCGCGCAACTGCGCTATGATAGCGCTGAGATGCTTGAGGTCATAGACCTCAAGATCGATTGTCAGCTCCGTGAAGTCAGGCGATTGGCGCGACATGTGAATGTTGTCGATATTGCCGTCGTGCTCGGCGATCACGGTCGCGATCTGGGCGAGGCTGCCCGGCTCGTTGACATTGTGGACCAGGATGCGCGCGGGGAAGCGCTGCGGCATGGTCTCGTCGATGTCCCAGCGCACGTCGAGCCAGCGCTCCGGCTCCTCCTCGAAATCCTTCAGCGCCGGCGACTGGATCGGGTAGATCGTGATCCCCTCACCCGCCGTGACGATGCCGACGATCCGATCGCCCGGCACCGCGCCGCCGTTCGGCGCGAACTTCACCGGCAGGTCGGAATTGATGCCGCGCACCGGGATCACCGAAGTGGCGCGCGCCGGATGCGGCGGGGTCTGCGTCTTCAGCTTGGCGGCGAGCCCCTTCTTGGCGCCATAGCGCACCAGCCGCTCTTCCTTGTAGTCGGGATACATCGCGCGCGCGACGTCGGAGGCCTTGATCTCGCCGCGTCCGACGGAGGCCATCACGTCCTCGATCGAGGTGCGGGCGAGCCGCGGCAAGGCGCCCTTCAGCTTGTCGTCGGCATATTCGATCTTGGCGCGGGCAAACAGGCGGTCGACGATGCGGCGGCCGAGGCCGGCATACTGGTCGCGCACCGCATCGCGGGTGGCACGCCGGATCGCGGCGCGCGCCTTGCCGGTGCGGGCCAGCGCTTCCCAGGCCGACGGCGGCGCCGACTGCGCCTTCGAGGTCAGCACCTCGACCTCATCGCCGTTCTGCAGCTCCGAGGACAGCGGCGCGAACTTGCCGTTGATCTTGCAGCCGACCGCGCTGTTGCCGACGCCGGTGTGCACGGCATAGGCGAAATCGATCACGTTGGCGTTGCGCGGCAGCGCGATCAGCTTGCCCTTCGGCGTGAAGCAGAACACCTGGTCGTGGAACAGCTCAAGCTTGGTGTGCTCGAGGAATTCCTCGGGATTGGAGCTCTCCGAGAGGATGCCGATGGTGTGGCGCAGCCAGGCGAACGCGTTCGACTCGTGCTTCAGCCGCTCATGCGGCGAGCCCGCCCCTTCCTTGTAGAAGGCATGCGCGGCGATACCGAACTCGGCGATCTGGTTCATCTCCTCGGTGCGGATCTGCAGCTCGACGCGCTGCTTGCCCGGCCCGATCACGGTGGTGTGGATCGACCGGTAGTCGTTCTGCTTCGGGGTCGAGATGTAATCCTTGAAGCGGCCCGGCACGACCGGCCAGGTGGTGTGGACAATGCCGAGCGCGCGGTAGCAGGCGCCGACATCATCGAGGATGACGCGGAAGCCGTAGATGTCGGAGAGCTGCTCGAAGCCGACCGACTTGCGCTCCATCTTGGTCCAGATCGAAAACGGCTGCTTGCGGCGGCCGAACACCCGCGCGGTGATGCCGTTCTTCTGCAGGTTCTTGGAGAGCTGGGCTTCGATCTCGCCGATCAGGTTGCGGTTGCGCTCGGCCAGTGAATCGAGCCGCTGCTTGACCACTGCATAAGCCTCGGGATCGAGCACGAAGAACGACAGGTCCTCCAGCTCCTCGCGCATCTCCTGCATACCCATGCGGCCGGCCAGCGGCGCATAGATATCCAGCGTCTCCTCGGCGATGCGGCGGCGCGAGGCCGGCGGCACGAATTCCAGCGTGCGCATGTTGTGCAGGCGGTCGGCGAGCTTGATCAGCAGCACGCGGACGTCGTCGGCGATCGCCAGCAGCAGCTTGCGCAAATTCTCGGCCTGCTTGGCCTCGCGCGACACCAGCTCCAGCCGCTTCAGCTTGGTCAGGCCTTCGACCAGCGCGCCGATCTCATGGCCGAACACATGGTCGATCTCGGCCCGCGTCGCCTCGGTGTCCTCGATCGTGTCGTGCAGCAGCGCCGCCACGATCGTGGCGTCGTCGAGCTTGAGGTTGGTGAGGATCGCGGCGACCTCGAGCGGATGCGAGAAATAGGGATCGCCGGAGGCGCGCATCTGCGTGCCGTGCGCCTTCATGGCGTAGACGTAGGCGCGGTTGAGCAGGTCTTCGTTGGTGTCGGGGTTATAGGACCGGACGCGTTCGACAAGGTCATATTGTCGCATCATTCGGGTCCGCGGCCTGGCTGGCCTTTCCGCCGTGGACGACGCCGGCGCGACCGCGACCGTTTCGGTTGCAGCCTGCATCTGGATGGAACTGCGGCGTCGATACGCCATGAACTCGCTGCCTCTCGCGGGACCGGAACGTCCCTTCTTCCTCAATCTAGTGCGCTTTCGAACGAAGCGGCACCCCGCGCGGGCCCTGGAACCATTCAATTTCGCGCGCCCGCATAGGACGCACCGTAACAGCAAAATTGTCAACAAAAGCAAAGGCCCGGAGCAATGTCCGGGCCTTTGGCAAATTGATCCGAGATGCGGAGCCGAATGACGAGCTTACTCGTCTTCCTCGGGCTGCTCTTCCGGGGGCGCCAGGCCCTCGAGGCCCTTCAGCAGCTCTTCCTCGGTCATGCGCTCGACCGCGACCTCGGTGTCGTCGGCGTCGACGCTGGCACCGGCGGAACCGATCAGCGGCACAGTGTCCGGCTCAGGCTCGTCGACCTCGACGAACTTCTGCAGGGAGTGCACGAGTTCCTCTTTCAGGTCCTCCGGCGAGATCGTCGAATCGGCGATCTCCCGCAGCGAAACGACCGGGTTCTTGTCGTTGTCGCGATCAACCGTAAGTTGCGATCCCGACGAGATCATCCGGGCACGATGCGCAGCCAACAGGACGAGGTCGAAACGATTGTCGACCTTATCAATGCAATCTTCGACGGTGACGCGAGCCATCTCGAGGCGCTCCGTGGTAAAAGGGACCGAACATGTAGGTTATGAGGGTTAGTTATAGGGCTAGTCCCCGTTTCGCAAGGCAAAATTTGTGATTTGCCTTCCCAACAGGCTCTGATAACCCCCTCTGCCGGGGCCAGAAGGGCCGGAGCGTCTGACGACATGGCTAGGTTGCTGTCCCAGGCAAGTAAATCTCTTCATTGCAATGTCAAAGGTCTAGGCTTTTTGCCCTCGCCTCACCATAATTGCGGTGGTGACTGTCGTGGGGAAAGATTCACAGAACTTTAGGCAGCAACGCCGGAAATTACGCGCGGTTGATCACCGCCGCGCTAAGAACACTAACAACCACGCGAGAACACTTTGATGTCGTCACCTGTTTCCAACAAGATCGCGCTCTTCATCGATGGAGCCAATCTTTACGCAACCGCAAAGACGCTCGGCTTCGACATCGACTACAAGCGCCTTCTCAAGGAATTCCAGAGTCGCGGCACCCTGCTCCGTGCGTTCTACTACACGGCGATCATCGAGGATCAGGAGTATTCGTCGATCCGTCCGCTGATCGATTGGCTCGACTACAACGGCTACACCGTAGTCACCAAGGCGACCAAGGAGTTCATCGACGCCAGCGGCCGCCGCAAGGTGAAGGGCAATATGGACATCGAGCTTGCCGTCGATGCCATGGAGCTGGCTGAGCACATCGACCAGATGATCCTGTTTTCCGGCGACGGCGACTTCCGCTCGCTGGTCGAGGCCGTGCAGCGCCGCGGCGTCCGCGTCACCGTCATCTCCACCATTGCCAGCCAGCCGCCGATGATCGCCGACGAGCTGCGCCGCCAGGCCGACGTCTTCACCGACCTCGTCGAGCTGCAATCCAAGCTTGGCCGCGATCCGTCCGAACGTCCGGCCCCGCGCGAACCGCGTCACCACTCCCCGCAATTCCTGCAGCGCGCGACCACCATGGCCCCCCGGGGAGCCGATGACGATTTCGACGAGTAATCTCGTCGCCGCACCCACGCGCCCCGACAGCAACTGTCAGCTCTGTGTCAGGCTGGCCGACTTTCGTGCACAGGCCCGCACACTCCACCCGGACTGGTTCAACTCGCCGGTGGAATCGTTCGGCGATCCGAATGCGCGGCTGTTGATCGTCGGGCTCGCGCCGGGCATGCAGGGCGCCAACCGCACGGGCCGTCCCTTCACCGGCGACTACGCCGGCGATCTGCTCTACGCGACCTTGCTCGAATATGGCTTCGCCAGCGGCGTCTATCAGGCGCGGCCGGACGACGGCTTAAAGCTGGTGGACTGCCGGATCAGCAACGCGGTGCGCTGCGTGCCGCCGCAAAACAAGCCGCTGCCGGCCGAGATTAACACCTGCCGGCAATTCCTCCGCGCAACCATCGCTACGATGCCGAAGCTGCGCGCGATCGTGCTGCTCGGGCGAATCGCACACGAATCAACGTTGAAGGCGCTGGATGTTCGTCTGGCTAACGCGCCCTTTGTGCACGGTGCAGTGCACAGCGCCGGAACATTCAAGCTCTACGACAGCTACCACTGCTCGCGCTACGAATACGAACACCGGCGTGCTGACGACCGACATGTTCCGCAAGGTCTTCGCGACCGTGCGCAAGGAGCTCGGCTAGAGCCCTTCTCCCGGTATCCACTTCGCGAACCGGTATCCACTTTATTTGGAAGCGCTCTCATCTTTCCGCGGATTGGCCTGCAGCCATTCCAGCACGTCGCCGGCATTCCGGTCAGGCGGGAACACCGGATAGAACACGTGCGTGATGCGCGCATCGTCGATGATGAGCGCTAGCCGCTTGATCAGCGTCAGGCCCGCCACCGACATCGTCGGCAGTCTCAGCGCGTGTGTCAGTTCCAGCGCTTCGTCGGACAGCACCGGGAACGGCAGGTGCAGACGCGACGCCATCTCGGTCTGGTACGCATTGCTCTGCGTCGACAGCCCGAACACCTGGGCGGCACCGGCCGCCTTCAGGTCGGCGAACAGGTCGCGGAAGGCGCAGGTCTGCGGCGTACAGCCGCGGGCCCCCGGGATCATGTCCCAATCGTCGACCAGCCCGATCTTGCCGGGCTCGCCGGTTCGCGGATAGGCGAACACCACGGTGCGGCCCTCGAGCGCCGACAGCGCCACCGAGGTGTCGTCGGTGGCGCGCAGCCTGACCGGCGGGATCGTCATGCCGGTCAGATGCGCCGCGCCGCCATCGTCGGTGGGTGCCGGGATCTTGCTCCAGTCGACGTCGGTGAGGCTGCTCTGGTTCATCGGACCAATCTCCATCCGCCGTCGTCGCAGTGGCGGCGCTCCGGACACCCTAGCCCCGCGCCCGCATCAGGCGGCCCTTTTCGCGGCCCCAGTCGCGCTTCTTCTCGGTCTCGCGCTTGTCGTGCAGCTTCTTGCCCTTGGCGACCGCGAGCAGCAGTTTGGCACGGCCGCGCTCGTTGAAGTACAGCTTCAGCGGAATGAGCGTCATGCCCTCGCGGTCGACCGCGCCGAGCAGCTTGTTGATCTGCTTGCGATGCAGCAAGAGTTTTCGCGGCCGCTTCGGCTCGTGGTTGAAGCGGTTGGCCTGCAGATATTCCGGGATATTGGCGTTGATCAGCCATATCTCGCCGTTCTTGGAATCCGCATAGGACTCCGCGATCGTGCTCTTGCCGCTGCGGATCGACTTCACCTCGGTGCCGGTCAGCGAAATGCCGGCCTCGACCGTATCCTCGATGGCGTAGTTGAAGCGGGCCTTTCGGTTTTCAGCGACAACCTTGATCGGACGTTCGTTCTTGTCGGCCACGTTAGCCCTTCTTGAGGAGGTCGCGGATTTCCGTTAGCAGCACGACCTCGTCGGACGGCTTCGACGGCTCGGCAGGCTTGGCCTCTTCCTTGCGCTTGAACTGACTCATGAGACGGACGACCATGAACAGCACGAAGGCAACGATCGCGAAGTTGATCGTCAGCGTCAGGAAGTTGCCCCAAGCGAGCACCGCACCTTGCTTCTTGGCATCGGCGAGATTTGTTGCGGTGACGTTTTTCGACAGACCGATAAAGTAATTAGAGAAGTCGAGGCCACCGATAGATCCGATGATCGGCATGATGATGTCGCCAACCAGCGAAGTCACGATGGCACCGAAGGCGCCGCCGATGATGACGGCGACGGCAAGGTCGACGACATTGCCCTTCATCGCGAAATCACGGAACTCCTTGAGCATTTGGGAGCCCTTCTGTTCAGCGTCACGTAGCGCCATGGCGGTCACTTCCAAAATCTGGCTGCGATGGGGTTAGCTTGAAGAGCTTCAGTTGATCAGGCCGGCATGCACCATGGCGCTGCGGACGGCCTGGCGGGTCGATTCAGAGACCGGCACCATCGGCAAGCGCAGCTTCTCGTCCAGCTTGCCGAGCAGCGACATCGCATACTTCACCGGCGCCGGATTGCTCTCGATGAACAGGTTGGTGTGCAACGGCATCAGCTTGTCGTGGATTTTCAGCGCCGTGGTGACATCGCCCTTCTGCCAGGCGGTCTGAAACTCCGAGCACAGCCGCGGCGCCACGTTCGAGGTCACCGAGATGCAGCCATGGCCGCCATGCGCCATGTAGCCGATGATGGTCGCGTCCTCGCCCGACAGTTGATTGAAGTCCTCGCCCATCGCAGCGCGCTGCTGCGACACCCGCACCATGCTCGCGGTCGCGTCCTTGACGCCGGCGATGTTCTTCAGCTCGAACAGCCGCGCCATGGTGTCGACCGACATGTCGATCACCGAGCGCGGCGGGATGTTGTAGATGATGATCGGAATGCCGATCGCATCGTTGATCGCCTTGAAGTGCTGGTACATGCCTTCCTGGGTCGGCTTGTTGTAGTACGGCGTCACCACCAGCACCGCATTGGCGCCGGCCTTCTCCGCGTGCTCGGCGAGCTCGATCGCCTCCTTGGTCGAATTCGAGCCGGCGCCGGCGATCACGGGCACCCGGCCCTTGGCCTCCTCGATGCACCACTCGACCACGCGCTTGTGCTCGTCATGGCTCAACGTCGGGCTCTCGCCCGTGGTGCCAACCGGCACCAGGCCGTGCGTGCCCTCGGCGATCTGCCAGTTCACGAGACTGCGGAATGCCGCCTCATCCACCGCGCCGTTTTTGAAGGGCGTCACCAAGGCAGTGAATGATCCCCGGAATTTTGTCTTGGCTGCCATGGACTTCCTCCAAACGCTTCAGGCTAAAGGCTAGGTCGACGGACCCTTGTTATTGTCGTGCTTCACGTCCGTGCAACCGGCACCCGGTTGATGCGAAACGCCATGAAGGGCAATTCATATCGGGTCTGACCCGCAGGCGAAAGGGCCGTACCGAACCTATTCCCAGCCGGTTCCAGCCGCGATTTCGCCGTTGTGCTGGCGCAAACAGCCGCACCGGCAGGCTTCTTAGTATTTTGTCTACGTTTTCAATCAAATAAGAACCCATGGCCCAACCGACCAGATGATTCGGGGCCGCAGAGGACTTCTGTGATCCGTTCCGCCCGCGCAGGCACTTTGCGATCGACGGCGCTGGCGACGAGCCTGGCGCTCGTCGTCGGCCTTGCCGCCATCACGGCCGACGCATGGGCCGCCGAGGATGTTCCAGCCGCGAAGCCGGCTGCCCAGGATGCTGCTTCCAAGACAGCTGCCTCGAAGAATGCGGCTTCCAAGGGCGCTTCCAAGACCGACGCCTCCAAGTCCGGCACCTCGAAGGCACACGCTTCAAAGCCAGCCGACGCCAAGAACGGCGACACCAAGACCAGCGCTGCCAAGGCGGATGCCGCCAAGACGACCTCTTCGAAGTCCGGCGCGGCGAAGACCGACGGCGCCAGGGCCGCGCCTTCCAAGACTGACGCTTCGAAGGCCGCCGCGTCAAAGAGCAGCACGTCCAAGACCACTACGACGAAGCCCACTGCGGCAAAGACCACCGCGTCGAAGCCCGCTGCTCCGGCTGCGACAGGAAGTCTGCCGAACAAGCCGGCGCCCATCCGTGCCGCCGCCCCCGCGCTGGTTCCGGCGACCCGCCAGCATGCCGCGCCGATCGCGCGCAAGCCGGTGCTGCCTGCGGCGGTAGCTGCGACATCGTCGACGTCGCAGTCCGACAAGGAAGCGCTCGCGAGCGTCGTCGAGCTGTTGCGCAAGCGCAAGCCGGCGGACGCCACCGAGGCCGAGGCTTCGATCTCCGATCCGGTTGCGCGCAAGCTTGCCGAGTGGCTGATCCTGCGCAGCGAGGACAATGGCGCCTCGGTCGAGCGCTACCGCGCCTTCCTTGACGCCAATCCGAGCTGGCCCTCGCAGACCTTCCTGCGCCGCCGCATCGAGGCCTCGCTATGGGACGACCATCGCGACGATTCCGCGGTGTGGGCCTGGTTCCAGAATGAATCGCCGGTCTCGGCCAAGGGCCGGCTTGCGCTCGCCAAGGTGATGATCGGACGCGGCGACCGCGGCAATGCCGAGCGCCTGGTGCGCGAAGCCTGGCGCAACGATCCGATGAGCGAGGACACCGAAACCACCGCGCTCGATCTGTTCGGCTCGTTCCTGACCGCCGGCGACCACAAGGCGCGCATGGACACCATGCTCTACGGGACGGACAACGAGGCCGCCGGCATCCGCGCGGCCAGGCGTCTCGGTTCCGGCTATCTGGCGCTCGCCAAGGCGCGCATCGCGGCCAACCGCAAGGGCTCGAACCTGCGCGCGCTACTCGAAGAGGTGCCGCGCGAACTCTCCGGCGACACCGGCTATTTGTTCGCCAAGATCCAGCTGCTCCGCCGCGAGGAGAAGTTCACCGAAGCCGCGCAGCTGATGCTGAGCGCGCCGAAGGACGCCGCGCGGCTCTTCAACGTCGACGAATGGTGGGTCGAGCGCCGCCTGCTGGCGCGCAAGATGATCGACGTCAACGAGTTTCGCACCGCCTATCTGATCGCGCGCGACGCGGCGCTGCCCGCCCGCGACATCTACAAGACCGAGCAGGAATTCACCTCGGGCTGGATCGCGCTGCGCTTTCTCAACGACCCCGCCCTCGCCGCCCAGCATTTCGCGCGGATCGGCGTCGGCAGCGCCAACCCGACCGCGCTGGCGCGTGCCGGTTATTGGCAGGGCCGCGCCGCGGAGGCCGCCGGCCGCGGCCAGGAGGCGCGCACCGCCTACGCACGCGCAGCCGAGCAGTCGACCAGCTATTACGGCCAGCTCGCGCGCGCCAAGCTCGGCCTGCCGCAGATCGAATTGAACAGCGCGCCGCGCGGCCGCGGCGCCGATCGGCTGGAAATCGTGCGCGCGGTCGGGCTGCTCTACGAAATCGACGCGCGCGAGCTTGCGATCCCGATCTTCGGCGACATGGGCGACAATGGCGATCCGGAAGCGCTGGCCGGCCTCGGCGAGCTCACCGCGCGCCACGGCGATGCCCGCGGCATGCTGCTGATGGGCAAGGCCGCGCTCAATCGCGGACTGCCGTTCGACCACTACGCATATCCGGTGAACGGCATTCCATCGTTCCGCCAGGTCGGACCGGAGGTCGAGCAGAGCGTCGTCTACGCGATTGCGCGCCAGGAGAGCGCGTTCAATCCGGCGGTGGTGTCGCCGGCCCAGGCCTACGGCCTGATGCAGGTGACGCCGGACGCCGGACGCTACGTCTGCAAGCGCGCCGGCATCGGCTTCGACCTCAACCGGATGAAGACCGACCCGGTCTACAACGCGATGCTCGGCGCGGCCGAGCTCGGCGGCCTGCTCGAGGACTATCGCGGCTCCTACATCCTGACCTTCGCCGCCTACAATGCCGGCCGCGGCAGCGTGAAGAAGTGGATCGAGCGCTACGGCGACCCGCGCGATCCCAAGGTCGACGCGGTCGACTGGGTCGAGCTGATTCCGTTCTCGGAGACGCGGAACTACGTCCAGCGGATCATGGAGAACCTGCAGGTCTACCGCGCCCGCTTCGGCGGCGGCACCAGATTGCAGATCGACGCCGACCTGCGCCGCGGCGCCAGCGTGGAATGAGCCGGCGCGGCCGGTTTTCAACAGCCTTGCGAGGGGCCGCGGTTAGCCCTGCGCAGATCTCGACCTAAACTTATTGTTATGGCTTGCATTTCCTGCGCTCACCTGAGCCATCGCACCGGAATCGGCGCGCAATATAAAGGCTCAGTGCCCGCTCCCGGGCCGCCGGCGGCACAGCTGCCACCAAATCACCTTGCCGCAAACTGAATCTGCCGCTTGCGGCTTAGCGCCCTCTCGGGCATATCGGCGCCATTGGAGACGTGGCCGAGTGGCTGAAGGCGGCGGTTTGCTAAACCGTTATAGGCTTGTAAAGGCCTATCGAGGGTTCGAATCCCTCCGTCTCCGCCAGTCTCATTGACATCATTGAAATTTCTGGAAAATCGCTGTTCAGCGCACGAGCGGCTGCACAAGCCGCCTTTGGCCTGAACCGGCAGTCACCTCCGCGTGAACGAAACATCATTCCCGGCACGTTGAAGCGAGCGCGAAACAAACCGCGCGCAGCATCGCCTGAGTTGTTCATCACCTGAATATTTCCGGAGTAAAGCCATGCAGCAGGACAGCGGCATTCAATTCCAGGATATCGACCAGGTTTTGCGTAACGCCCAGCTTCGCCGATCCGCCGATTTGACTCCCTGGTTACGGCAGCGCTTCTCATCCAAGGCAGGCAGGCTCGTCATCGCAACTTCGCTGGCTTGCCTGGTTGTCGTGCTGGCGATCGTCGCCGCCCCACGGCCCGTCTCGAGCGCTACGCTTGGCAGCGATTGGCAATGTAGCAAGGCAGCGTTTGTCTTGACGACCTGTCGTCAAACCGATCCTGCGCGCTCATAGCAAGGGGCCTCATCGTTGAAGGAACGTTGCCCCTGGCCGGGCGTTGCGTAGACGGCGACGGCACGTTCGCGAGGGCAACCGGTCCCATCGTCGACCGATCGATGTCGACGCAATGCCGCAACATCGCGAGCAACATGTCCTTTGCGAGCCAAGTTCCCATGAACAAACGCAGGCAAACCTATCTTCGCAATTCGCTGGATCTGCGCGACAAGGTCCAGGTCAAAGTATTGAGGAAGCGCCTCAAGGTCTCCGATCAACAATTTGCTTCAATCGTTCGAAAATCGGGCCCCTCGATTGCCGCCATCACCAAGGAAGCAAAGGTGATCTGATCCAACACCTCGAAGCGGCCGGACGGTCGCGACGGCAATTGGCTGGCGAAACCATTTGGCTGGCGACGCCGTAGCTCGACAGCTGGCCCATTCTTCCATTTTGGCACCGCGGGCCGGCTGAGGCCGTTCGGTCTATCCCAGTCACGAACGGCCTCACTTTTGAGTCCATCAATGAAATGCGTCAGCGGCTACGCGATCGATGATCGAGCCTTGAGGCTTGAGGTGATTGTGGCGGCTGGCGTAGCCACGGTGCCGGTTGAGGGTTAGAGCCGAGGTGGAAGTCGCAGCTTCCCCTCGGCTTGATTATTTGGCATCAAATAGTCATGAAGCCCGCACGAAGTATCCGCCGGCTTGTCGAGATCGGGCTGAAGGCGAAGAAATAAGATGGATGGCCCGAGTCGCGGTCTCAGGTTAGCGGTCTCCTTCGCACTGGCTATTGTCCTGCCTGCTGCTCAGACGCCGCCAACAGTGCATTCGCGGGACGCGCGTCGCGTGGTTGACAAGGAATGTCGCGATGTCTTGCCCGCGCAGGCAAAGATACGGGCATGCCTCAACCTCCTGAGCGATCGACGACTGTCGACTGCCTATATCGCGCCGATCAACAACGAAATATCGAGCACCTTCCAAAGCCTGCGCGACTACGACAACGCCATCAAATACAAGAAGATCGAAATTGAACGCGCACAGAGCGCGGCGAAGCAGCCTGCTTCTTCGGCCGAAACACTTCCCGCAAGTTTCGGCGCGATGTCTCAACGGTACACGGAGCTCGGAACACTCCAGGCGCTCAATCGCCTGGCCAACATCGACAGTCAATCGGATGATGCGCGCCGAGGCGCCACTGAGGAGCAAAGCAACTACACCCTGGCGCTTCAGTACAACCCAATGAACTACAGGGCATATCGATACCGGGCTGAAATTCACAGCCTGTTCTGCGATAGCGCGTCTGCCTCGCAGGACATGGAGGCCGCGGTCAGGTTTGCGGAAGAATCCGGAGATCAGAACGCCGCTCGAGACTACAGGCGCGTCACGCTAACCGCTTGCATTCCGGCTTGGCGCCGAGAATAGCAAGACCCATCAGACTTAGGCCCGACCGTATTCTTACGGACCCGCTCCTGGCAGGCGACTTGCGATGTATCCGTGAATAGTTCGGCGCCAGCTGTTCACGGTGTGCCGAACTCGGACATTCGGAGCACGCACATGAACATGCATCATCGTTTTGAGACAGCTCGCGCGAGCACCGGACGAGAGTCGACGGTCAGGAAGATGCTGTCCGATCTTGTCCTGGCCTGCCAGCAGATCGAAGCCGACATTGCGACCGAAGAAGCCCGCGCGGGAATTTATGACCGATCGAACCCAAGGTATCCGATCTTGGCAAGGTCGCTCCATGAGCGGCACGACAATCTCAAGGGAACCATCGCCACGCTCGAAATGCGTGCCATCGAGAGACCTCAGCACAAGCTGGTCACCGGCGCAGCGTAGCTCGGTCCCCGAGAAGCAAAGGGGCCCGCTGGAAGCGAGCCCCTGGCTGCTTACTGCACCGGGAAGCACTGCCGCTTGCTGTTGTTCGGGCAGTAGAAGCAGACCTTCGAGGAACAGCCCGACAGGTCTCCAGCCTTGTTCAGGGTATAGTTGCATCCTGCGGTTCTGTCGCACGCCTTCAGGACTGCTCCGATGGGGGCGGCAAAAGCCGACTGACCGAACGTGAACAGAGCAATCGCAGTTGCGACGGCGAAGCCCAGTGAAATTGCACGCATGATTTACCCTCCTCCACAATTGGGCTGACGCACCATTGCATCGCCTTGGTCGAAACACTCGCAGAACGGCTCCAGAAGTGATGTGAGGCGGGTCACTCAGGTACGCCGGAGCAGCCCTGGAACGATCACCCTCGCCACCGAAACGCCAGCGCGGGCAGCGTGATCGACGTGATGGAGCTGCGGCGCCGACCGACGTCAGCCGCTACCACGTGTGGATGGATCGAGATTTCGGTTCTCGCCCGGCGGGATCGGCCCGAAGCCGGGATATCTGTACCCGCCCGGCACGACCACCTCTTCGCTCGGACGGATGATGAAGTGCTGTCGCACGCGCCGGTGATGCGCAGCGGCCGCGTCGGCAACCGCACTCCACAGGATCACAAGAGGCAACGTCAAGACCAAGGCAACACGCATGGCGATCACTCCGTTTCACCGAACAAGTGACCGCCGACCGCGGCGTTCTATTCTGCCCCGGCCTTTCACATGTGATCAAAACCGCGAGATCGTCGATGTAGAGCCTGCGCGTGATCACGCAGCGTGAGCCCGCCCGCCGGACGGCGTACGCCCAAGCTGGGCAACGATAATGTCCCCTCCAACGTAGTTCGCGATGAAGACCCTGTCGCAGAAGGCCGAATAGAGCACGGCCGTTGGACTCCAGACAGGCAGTTCGACGTCGATCTCAAGCGGCGCCGCGGTGCAGTTATGCGGGCACGATGTCGCGACGCCAGCCCGGCGAGAAATAGATCAGACATCGCTTTGACGATAGGTCACATGCTCAGGCACGCTGCACTCGCAACAGCGGCCGCGGAAAGGCCTGCGCGCAGGCGACGCCGAGCAGCGCGAGGCCGCCGCCGATGACGTGAAACGTCCTGACCGGCTCACCCAGCAGCACGATCGCGGCCGCGGCCGTCAGCACCGGCAACAGGTTCATGAAGATCGCGCAGCGGTTCGGGCCAAGCTGCGCGACCCCGCGGATCCACAGGAACGGCAGCACCACCGAGGCCAGCGCGCCGGCATAGACGATCAGCGGCCAGGTCTCGGCGTTGACCTGCCGCAACGGCGCCGGCGTCGCGAGGAAGGCGGGAAACATCACGGCCAGCGCGCACAGCGCCTGCATGTAGGTCGATTGCCATCCGGTGATCGGCAAATTCCAGCGCTTCAGGAGCACGCCGTACAGCGCGTAGACGATCGCGGCGAGCAGCATCAGTGCGTCGCCAGCATGCACGCCGTTCTGCAGCAGCGACGACAATTCGCCGCCGCTGACGAGATAGACGAGGCCTGCGAACGACAGCGGCGCGCCGCAGACCATGCCAAGCGTCGGCTGCTCGCCGAGCAGCGCGGCGCTGAGCGCGACCGTCAGTAGCGGCGTCAGTGCGGTGAACACGGCCATGTTGGTCGCAGTCGTGGTCTGGGCGGCGAGATACGACAGGCTCTGGAACAGACACATCGCAAGGAAGCCGAGGATCGCGAGCGGCCCGAGATGCGGCCAGATCGCGCGGCGATTGCGCCAGGCAGCGCGTGCCACGAACGGAGACATCAGCAGCACCGCGACCAGCAGGCGATAGAAGGTGATCGCCTGCGGACCGATCGTGCGGGCCGACAGACGCGAGACAATGACGTTGCCGGCCCACAGCACGATGGCAACGAAGGGATAGAGAAGTGCAGCATTCTTCTTGAGCATGACCTGGCAGCGCATTGGTGAAGGACACACCAGCAACTACTTGTCGCGCCGAAGTCCGTCTCACGCTAGAATGACCTCACCTAGCGAGATTGGGACATGCGAGACTAAGACGTGTTGGACGAGCTGATCACACGGCACCTCGATTATCACGCCACGGCGCGGCCGATGGCGGCGATGGAAATCGACTATCCGAGCGGCACATCGACCGGCCTGCATGCGCATCCGCGCGGCCAGCTGCTCTATGCGATCGAGGGCGTGATGATCGTGCGCTGCGCCGAGGGCACCTGGGTGGTGCCGCCCAATCGCGCGGTGTGGCTGGTGGCCGGTCTCGCGCACGAGGTCCGGATGTGCGGGGCGGTCAAGATCCGCACTGTGTTCGTGGACAGCGACGCGGCTCCCAATCTGCCGCAGACCAGCTGCGTGTTCACGGTCTCGCCGCTGCTGCGCGAATTGTTCGTCGCCGCGATGGGTGTGCCGCTGGATTATGCGCCTGCGACGTCCGACGAGCGCCTGATGCGCGTGCTGCTCGACCAGCTGCGCGAAATCGATGTGCTACCGCTGCATCTGCCGATGCCGCGCGACGAAAGGCTCGCGCGGATCTGCGCGGCGCTGGTGGCCCGCCCCGACGACGCCTCCACCGCCGAGCACTGGGCGCGCCGGCTGAAGCTGACGTCGAAGACGATCCATCGTCTGTTCCCGCGCGAAACCGGCATGACGTTCGGCGAGTGGCGTCAGCAGGCCCGCTTGCTGTTCGCGCTGGAACGCCTCGCGCGCGGCGCGCGGGTGGTCGATGTCGCGCTCGATGCCGGCTATGCCAGCCAGAGCGCCTTCACCGCGATGTTCCGCAAGCATTTTGGTGTGCCGCCGAACGCGTTCTATCGGTAGGCCGTCGCGGCGGCGGCGAGATAGCTAGCGCTCCGCAGGCACTGACTGCGCCACCGGCCCCAATATCCATTCCCTGAACGCCGCGATCTTCGGAAGACCCCTGCCGGTTGTCGGGGCAGACGAGATAGTAGGCGAACTCCTCCAGATGCGCGGTGTCAAGCAACTGGATCAGCTCGCCGCTCTCGATCTCGTTTGCGACCATCGCCGCCGGCAGCAGGCCTGCGCCCTGGCCGGTCAGCACGGCTTTCAGGAGCAGACCGCTGTCGTCGAACGAGGGACCACGCGGTGTGCGCACCTCCGTGATGCCGTTGGCCTGAAACCACAGGCTCCACCCCTTGCGATCGGCATCATGCACCTGCGGCCAGCCCGCAAGCTCTGTGGGAGATGCGGGCCGCCCGAGACGCGCAACCAGCGACGGCGAGGCGACCGCCACCATCTCGACTGTGACGACGCGGTCGCTGCGCAGCCCCGGATAGCGGCCGAGGCCGTGGCGCACCGCGACGTCGATTCCGCTGCGCGAGAAATCGACCAGCGTGTTGCTGGTGACGATCTGCAGATCGATCTCGGGATGCGCGCCCTGAAACGACGCCATGCGCGGCACCAGCCAGGCCGACGCAAAGAACGGCGTGACGCTCACCGTCAGCGTACCGACGTCGACCGACGCAGCAACGCGGCGCGAGGCCTCCGCGATCTGGCGAAACGCATTGCGGATCGACGGCAGATAGTCGCGCCCGGCGTCGGTGAGATAGATGCCCCGCGGCACCCGCTCGAACAGCTTGACGCCGAGATGGGCTTCCAGCGTCTTGAGCATCTGGCTGACTGCACCCGGCGTCACGCACAGCTCCTCGGCCGCGAGCTTCACCGAGAGATGGCGGGCGGCGGACTCGAACGCCTTGAGCGCGTTCAGGGGTGGAAGCCGGCTCTCCATGATTTAGATATTCTAATCTCAATCGCGCAGCAAATCTGGTTTGCCAATGGCGCCTTCCTGGCGCTCAATCAGCCTATTGTAACGCTGAGAGCCGCGTCAACTCAGAGAAATCCGGGCCAATGGAGTTAGTTTTTCTAATCTTTTCCACAGCTCGCGACAGCGGCTCCCGGTTCCCTGATGGAGCCAGGACAGGACATGACCGAGGTCCCAAATAGACTCGCCCTGCACGGGACCGGTGCAGGCAGCGATATCCGCCAACGCGTCGACCGCATCAACGCGTCGCAAGCCGGCAGCCTGCCCGGCCTGCTGGACTTTCAATGGCTCGAAGCCGAACGCGGCCTCATCCGCGGCCGCTTCGAGATTGCCGCGAAGCACTTCTCGCCGCACGGGCTCTTGCACGGCGCAAGCATCGTCGCGCTGGCGGATAGCGCCTGCGGATTCGGCTGCCTCGCCTCCCTGCCGGACGGCGCGATTGGCTTCGCGACCGGCGAGTTGAAGACGAACTTCATCGGCGCCACGCGCGAAGGCGGCGTCAGCTGCGAGGCGCGCCTCGTTCATGCCGGCCGCACGACCCAGGTGTGGGATGCCGAGATCCGCAGCGAGGCGACCGGCAAGGCCATCGCGCTGTTTCGCTGCACGCAGATGCTGCTCTATCCGCCGGCCAAGGCGGGCGGCGGCGCATCACAGGGAGAACGATCATGAGGAACGCCGTCATGCACGCCGGTTATCGGAGAGCAAAGCCGTTCTATGGCTGGTATGTCGTCGCAGCCGCCTTCGTCGTGACGCTCGTCGGCTTCGGCAGCGCCTACACGTTCTCGTCCTTTGTCGAGTCGTTGCAGCGGGAGTTCGGCGCCTCGCGCGGCTCGGTCTCGCTGGTGTTCTCGTTCGCGGGCTTCCTGTATTTCGGACTCGGCATCGTCTCCGGCCCGCTTGCCGACCGCTGGGGCGCCCGCAGGCTCGCTGGCCTCGGAATGGCGCTGGTCGGTCTCGGCATGGTGCTGGCGGGACAGGCGCAGACCATCCTCCAGGTCTATGCCGCCTACAGCATCGGCATCGGTGCCGGCGTCGGTTGCGCATACGTTCCGACCTTGGGCGCCGTGCAACGCTGGTTCGTCAGGCGGCGCGGTTTTGCGTCAGGCCTCGCCGTCAGCGGGATCGGGGTCGGGACACTGGTGATGCCGCCGCTCGCGACCTGGCTGATCACGAGCCTCGGCTGGCGCGAAGCCTACGTCGTGTTGGGCGTCGTCGCTGCCGTCGCCGGGATCGGAGCATCGCTACTGATCGCCGACGATCCGCGCCGCCATGGCACCGGACCGGATGGCGATCCGCTCGAAGCAGTCTCGGG
This sequence comes from Bradyrhizobium sp. JR3.5, assembly GCF_054057015.1. Taxonomy (NCBI): domain Bacteria; kingdom Pseudomonadati; phylum Pseudomonadota; class Alphaproteobacteria; order Hyphomicrobiales; family Nitrobacteraceae; genus Bradyrhizobium; species Bradyrhizobium sp. JR3.5. The sequence continues at coordinate 1,599,664 of NZ_JBSRYV010000001.1, read as the reverse complement.
CGCGCCGCTCCGTCAGGGCGTCTCGATCCGCGGCGCGGTCAAGACCGCCCGCTTCGCCGGGCTCTATGCGGCCTGCCTGATCAGCGCGTTCGGGGTGTTCGTGCCCTTCGTGCACCTGGTGCCCTTTGCCGTCGACCATCAGGTGGCGCCGACGCTTGCCGTGCTGCTGCTCGGAATGATCGGCGTCGGCAGCACCGCCGGCCGGTTCTTCCTCGGCGGCATCGCCGATCGGGTCGGCCGCGATGCGTTCCTGATTGCGATGTATCTCGGCATGGCCGTCTCGCTGGCGATCTGGGCAATCGCCGGCAGCTTCTGGTCGCTCACGGTCTTTGCGCTGCTGTTCGGTGTGTTCTATGGCGGCTGGGTGGCGATCCTGCCTGCTGTGGTCACCGACCATTTCGGCGGCCGCAATGTCGGCGGCATCATCGGCATCCTCTACACCAGCGTCGCCGTTGGCACGCTGCTGGGCCCGAGCGCTGCCGGCTTTGCGTTCGACGTCAGCCACAGCTATTTCATCCCGGTGGCGATCAGCGCAGCCGCCAACCTCGTCGCCGCCGTCATCGCCGTCGCGACGATGCGAACGGCCTCGCCGATGGCTTCAGTCGCGCAGAGGTGACGTCCCATGACAGTCGGTGACCCCCGTGCTACGTTCGGGGATCACCCACCCATCGGTTCGAGACCTCTGTGATCACCCGGTTCGCCATGACCAATGCCTGGAACTACCGGCGCGCCACCAACGACGACATCGTCGAGCTGGCGTCGTGGCGCGGTGCCGGCTCGCTCGCCCTCAGACCGCACTTCCATGACGAGAGCCAGATCGTGCTGGTGCTGTCGGGATCGCGCGCCTTTCGCATCGACGGCGCGACCGTCACGGTGCCGGCGGGCCATGCCGCGCTCATCCCGGCGGGAATGCTGCATACACCGATGGCGACACCGGGCGCGGAGACGGTTTGCCTGAATGCCTATGTTCCGGCGGGCCGCGCCTGCTCGTCGCTCCGGATCATCAATGTCGGGGACCGCTGGCGGAGCATCGACGAGATATCGCCCAAGCATATCGGCGAGATCGCCAACGACACGCTGTCGCGCGAGCCGTCACGCCCGGCCGGTTGCATCGATAGAGCGAAGCTCGGTACCGCCTTGACGGAGAGCGTCGAGCCGATCGGCGAGATTGCCGCGAGCTTCGGGCGAAGCCGCGAAGGGTTCAGCCGCATGGTGAGGCGCGAACTCGGCGTTGCGCCGCATACCTTCCGCCTGCTCGCCCGGCTCAATCTTGCCCGACATTTGCTGCGCGCCGGCGAGCCGATCGCAGCCGTTGCGGCGGATGCGGGCTTTTCCGACCAGAGCCATCTCACCCGCCTGTTCCGCCACACCTTCGGCACGAGGCCGGGCGTCTACTGGCGCGATTGAAGCGGCGTCACAGACGTTCCAGACCGGCCGGCGCTCGGCCCGCTAGGCTGCTCACCCTGCAAAGGGGTGAAGGATGGATACCGGAACAAGTCTTCTGCTGCTCGCAGCCGGCGGCGCGGGGGGCATCATCAATGCATTGGCGGGCGGCGCGACGCTCATCACCTTTCCGGCGATGCTCGCCGCAGGCTTGCCCGCCGTCATCGCCAATGCATCGAATGCGGTGGCGATCTCGCCGGGGCATTTGATCGCAGCCCTCGCCGATCGCGGCAAGCTGCCGCCGCCGACGCGGCGCACGATCAGCTTCGTCGCCGCCTCCACGCTTGGCGGCGCGGCCGGTGCCGGCGTCCTTTTGCTGCTTCCCGAGCGGTTGTTCGTCCTGCCGGTGCCGGCCCTGATCGCATTCGCAACGCTGCTGTTTGCCTTCGCGCCACAGATCCAAGCATCGCAGATCCAAGCATGGACCGTCGGGCACCAGAAGGCAGCGGCTCTGCCCTCGACCGGCGCGAGCAGTGCCGTGCTCGGATTGGCGTGTGTCTATGGAGGGTTCTTCGGTGCCGGGCTCGGCGTCATCTTGACCGCGGTGCTCTCGATCACGGAACCCAACGACATCAGGGCGGTCAAGGCATTGAAGAACCTGCTGGCGACCTGCGTGTCGCTCGCCGTCACACTGATCTTCATCGTGCAGGGAGCGGTACGGTGGCCGGAGACCTCTGTGATGCTGCTCGGCGCCATGATCGGCGGCTATACAGGAGGCCACCTGATCCGGATCCTGCCTGGTCGCATCGTCCGGCAGTTCGTCATCGCCGCCGGAGCATTGATGACCGTGATCTACGCGGCGCGCTACTGGTTCTAGATGGAGCGAGGGAGCCGAGGCTCCCAGCTCGAGCTGTGCGTTTTCGAGCGACGTGGATTACCGGTTTCGCGTGAAGAAAACGCGTCAAAACGAAAACTTAGTGCGTCGTCATCCAGGCGCGGGCTTCGCGCTGGGCGGCAGCGATTTCGACGTCGGACATCTGCTCGGCGACTTCGCGGCGGTGCGCGATCGCGTCGGTACGTCCCTTGAGCGCCGCCAGGTTGAACCATTTGTGCGCCGCGACGAGGTTGACCACGCCGGAGCGGCCGCTCGCCCAATACATGCCGCGCTCGAACAGCACGTCCTGGATTGCAGTCGCAGCAACCGGGATAGCGCTTTCCTGATCGATGACCCCCTGAAACATTGTCGTCATTCCCCTTTTTGTTGTTGGCCGCCCTCCCCCGAGCGCGGCCCCCGTCCACTGTTAAGCTACCCTGTCATTCCCGGGCTGATCCTTGGGATCATGCCCCGCGCTGATCCCTGGGATCACCGCGCGCCGTTTGCCGGCTTGTTGGGGGTGATCATGGCCCATCAAATTTGAAGAGCGGTTTAAGTATCGCGATGAAACGGGATGTAAATCGGGCCCGCCGGGAGCGCTTCCCGGAATCGCAGAAGTGCCTGTGCCGCAGGCATTTCCGTGCATTCGTGAACGCCGGTTTACCCTGGTGTTTCGGAAAACGATAACCATGGCGGGCAATGGCCGCGGGCATCGGCCGGTCCCGGCCGCCGGCGCATGTGATCAATCGATGAGTTGACGGCGCGCTGGCAGGCCTGGCGGACGGTCCACGGAGCCGCGGTACGGTCGCGCGCGCAAAGGAACGCGAGGCCGTGAGGCCCGACGTCGATCCAGAAAATGGGATGTGGAAAGTGGCTGCCGGGCGCGGACTGCGCGGGCCGCCGGAACGAGGGGGTCGGCGAACACGTCAGGACCAGATTTCAGCTCGGCATTGTCGCCGGTGAAATTGCGGAACCAAGCGGGCTCCGCACCGAACGAAGAAATCTCTGTTTCTTCTGCCGGACCGCTTTTGGGAAGGTTGCCCTCTCCGAAATTCGATCCAGCCGTTTGACCTGATGTCTCGCCGACACCCTCTTTCGTCAGCCAGAGCCTTGGGGTGGGATGTGCCTCTCAGCAGTCCGTCCGCTGGCTCTCGCGACGTGCCGGCATCAAGCCGCCGGCAATCCTCTCAAGGCGAGAGGCTTACTTCTTCTTGGCGACCTTGCGGGTCTTCTTCGCAGTCTTCTTCACTGCGCTCTTCGCCTTCTTCGCCTTCTTCGCCTTCTTTGCCTTCTTAGCCATGTTGCCCTCCAGTATGTGAGATGGCTCTCGCTGCGTGCACTCGGGAATCGATATGCACTACTTCCCGAATACACCAACAGACCAAAAAAAACAGTGTCCCGCTTAAGGAAGTGTTGACGCAGCGGTGGCAGTGCGCACAGCGCGCGGCGCCGATCAAATCGGCATTGCATTCACGCGACGATACAAGAAATGCAGCAACGGCCGACATCGGCATTTGTCAACGTTGCAGGAAACGCCTGTATTGCAGCCATTTCTTGAATTCGCATTCCGAACGATCGACGCGCGATCGTCATTGCGTCGAGTCGCAAGCTGTGACGAAAAGCGGCGCGTCGCGAACGCCGAGTCGTAATTTTTGGCAACGAAAAAATTTTCGTGGGTAAGACCGCTTTTGCCTCGTTTGAGGTCACCGGGACCGGATTCGCGAACGAATCGCAGCTTCGCCGATTCGGCGCGCGGAAGGCGTCAGCGCGACCGTCGAGGGAGGGTGTGAGGCAAGATCACGCCGCGTTCACGCGCGCGCGACGGCGCGGGAGCATGATCCGACTGGATCATGCGCCAAGGACAACATCATTGTCCTGTTCGTTTAGACGCCGAGCTTGGACTTCAAGAGCTCGTTGACCGCCTTCGGGTTCGCCTTGCCGCCCGACGACTTCATCACCTGACCGACGAACCATTGAAGGGCTGCTGGCTTCGCCTTCGCCTGCTCGACCTTGTCGGGATTGGCCGCGATGATGTCGTCGACCACCTTTTCGATCGCGCCGAGGTCGGTGACCTGCTTCATGCCGCGCGCCTCGACGAGCGCGCGCGGATCGCCCCCCTCCCGCCAGACGATCTCAAACAAGTCCTTGGCGATCTTGCCGGAAATCGCTCCCTCGCCGATCAGATCGACGATCGCAGCAAGTTGCTCCGCCGACATCGGCGAGGCTGCGATCGCGACACCTTCCTTGTTGAGACGGCCGAACAGCTCGTTGATCACCCAGTTGGCGGCAAGCTTGCCGTCGCGCGCTTTGTCGGCGAGACGAGCGAGCACCGCCTCGTAGAACTCCGCGCTCTCGCGCTCGGCGACCAGCACGCTCGCATCATAGGGCGACAGGCCGAAGCCCGTAATAAAACGGGACTTCTTCTCGTCCGGCAGTTCCGGCAGCTGCGCCTTGAGTTCGTCGACGAAGGCCTGGCTGAATTCGAGCGGCAGCAGATCGGGATCGGGGAAGTAACGGTAGTCGTGCGCCTCTTCCTTGGAGCGCATCGAACGCGTCTCGCCCTTGTTCGGGGGGTCGAACAGCCGGGTTTCCTGGTCGATCGAGCCGCCGTCCTCGATGATCTCGATCTGGCGCCGCGCCTCGTACTCGATCGCCTGGCCGATGAAGTTGATCGAGTTCATGTTCTTGATCTCGCAGCGGGTGCCAAGCGCGGTCTCGCCGTAACGGCGCACCGAGACGTTGACGTCGGCGCGCAGATTGCCCTTCTCCATGTCGCCGTCGCAGGTGCCGAGGTAGCGCAGGATCGAGCGCAGCTTGGTGACGTAGGCCTTGGCCTGCTCGGCATCGCGGATGTCGGGCTTGGAGACGATCTCCATCAGCGCGACCCCGCAGCGGTTGAGGTCGACATAGGACATCGTCGGCGACTGATCGTGCAGCAACTTGCCGGCGTCCTGTTCCAGATGCAGCCGCTCGATCCCGATCGTGACGCTGCGGCCGCCATCGAGCTCGAGCACCACCTCGCCCTCGCCGACGATCGGCGACTTGTACTGGCTGATCTGGTAGCCCTGCGGCGAGTCCGGATAGAAATAGTTCTTGCGGTCGAACACCGAGCGCAGGTTGACCTGCGCATTCAGCCCGAGACCGGTGCGCACCGCCTGGCGGACGCACTCCTCGTTGATCACGGGCAGCATGCCCGGCATCGCGGCATCGACCAGCGAGACGTGGGAGTTGGGCTCGCCGCCGAACGCGGTCGACGCGCCAGAGAACAGCTTCGCGTTCGAGGTGACCTGGGCATGGACCTCCATGCCGATCACGACCTCCCAATCGCCGGTGGCGCTCTTGATTAGCTTGTGAGGGGCGGCAGATGCGGTCATGGATCTCGGTTTCCGGACAAGTGATATCTGGGATGGATTGGGCTTCGCGCAACCGATCGCGCCAGTCAAGCCGCCTTGCAGTCCCCTTGCAGCCCGTACCGGCGCATCGGGGCGGAGATCAGAGACCGCGCCGGAACTGCTGGTAGGCCTTGCTCGAGCGCAGCGCGTCCGCGCCGCCGGTGGTCAGCTGGTCGACCTGCTCCGGCGGCAGCGAAAGCCGCGTCGGGATGGCGTTCAGGATGCCGGCGCGCTCCGGTCCGAGCCGGTCGAAGCCGAGCCGCTCGACATAGATCGCGACGTCGCCGCACTTCCAGCCGGCGCCGACGCCGAGCCTGGCGCGATCCGCCGCCGACAGGCCGCAGCGCCAGTGCTTCAACTTGCCGGACCAGTCGTTGGCGAGCGACGTGAAGGCGGCGTAGCTCGAGCGCACGCTGGCATCGATCGCGGTGTCGGCGGCCGCGGACACCAGCTCGACACCACTCGGCCCTTCGAGCGTCTGCACGAAATCGCCGGAGATGCCGCGGCCGGCATCGACCACCAGGAACAGGATGCGCCTGAGCTTGGCCGCCTGCCGTTCGCTCAGCGGCTCGTAGGGACGTTGCGCGGCAAGCAGGCCGATGCTCAGCCCCGACAAGCCGTAATTGTCGACGAGGCCGCCATCGAGCAGCTTGACGTAGCGCATCGAGCCGCCGCGGTAACGCGCCTGGGCCTCGGCATAGGAGCGCAGCAGCGGCTGCGCGTTCGGATCGTTGCGCACCCGATCGAGCCAGGACGGCAGCGGCGCCGCGCAGCCGCCGGGATAGGTTTGCAGCACGATCGGGGCGAAGGCCAACGGCACCGCGGCGGACGCCGCCACCGCTTCGGCGACACGATAGGAGCGGATGTCGCTGCACAGCGCATCGAACGACGTCTTGCCGAACACGAACGGCGTGCGGTTGTAGATGTCGGACGCGTTGATCCACACCCGCGGCCGGCGGTCGTCCGGCAATGCCTCGAACCGCGCGCCGTCGAACAGGTTTTGATCGAGCCAGTCGGTGAACTGGCTGTCGTTGACGCCGCCGCCCAGCGCGCGCCCGATATTGCCGAGCGAGATCCTGGTTTTCAGTCCCTCCTCGGCATTGCGCAGCAGGAAACGCTCGCGGAAATCGTCGAGCGCCGCACGCCGCTTCAATCCGAAATAGGCCGCGGTGACCGATCCGCCGGAGACGCCGGAGACGAAGTCGACGCGGTCGAGCAGCGTCTTGGTGCCGGCGGCGCTGGAGCGCACACGGTCGAGCTCCTCCAGCACGCCGAACGAAAACGCCGCCGCGCGCGTGCCGCCGCCGGAGAACGACAGCGCAAGCAGCAGATCGTCTTCATAAGCCGGAATATCGCTGACACCGTTGGTGTCGGCAGCCGCGGCGCCGAGCGGCACATTGCCCGGGAGATTGTAGACGGTTGCGCAGCCGGCCAGGCCCACCGCCACCGCAGCCACCAGCAACGCTGACAGCCATCCCCCTATGCCCGACCCACGCACGAATACTCTCTTTGCCGCTGGCCCCCGCCCGGTTCCACCAGCCTATCACGGCCAATCTGGGCGGCGGCATGGCGGCCGAAACAGGGTTAATGCTCGCGGTGCCAAGACACCGCACAAGACACCGCACTTGGCACCGGTATTTCAGACCAGCGCGGAGACGATCCGCTCCCACTCGGCCTCAACAGTATCGCTCGCGACGGGTTGGCCGGCCCGGCGATACCAGTAGCCGGCATTGCCGAGATCGCCCTCGACGCGATGCAGATAGGCATGCACCCAGGCCGAATTTGCGTCGCCCTCGTCCTGCACGATCTTGTGCGCCTGATCCCAATCGCCCTTCCTCGCCCACCATAACGCCGCGAGCGGCGGCGACAGCGCCGCATCAGGCGCAGTGTCAGCGAGACTGGCGCGGAAATCCGCCATCGCTCACCACCATTTGGGCGCCGCGAACCGGCCGGCCGCCTGTTCGATCACCGCGCCGAGCGAGAACAGCGTCTCCTCGTCGAACGGACGGCCGATCAGTTGCAGGCCGAGCGGCAGGCCTTGCGTGTCCTTGCCCGCGGGCACGGCGATGCCCGGCAGGCCGGCCATGTTTACGGTCACCGTGAAGATGTCGTTGAGATACATCTCGACCGGATCGGCGCCGCCCTTCTCGCCGATGCCGAACGCCGCCGACGGCGTCGCCGGCGTCAGGATCGCATGCACGCCCTTGGCGAAGCAGTCTTCAAAGTCCTTCTTGATCAGCGTCCGCACCTTCTGCGCACGCAGATAATAGGCATCGTAGTAACCGGCCGAGAGCACATAGGTGCCGATCAGCACGCGGCGGCGTACCTCGTCGCCGAAGCCGTCGGCGCGGGAGTTCTCGTACATCTCGATGATGTTCTTGGCCGGCTCGCGCAGCCCGTAGCGCACGCCGTCATAGCGCGCGAGGTTCGATGAGGCCTCCGCCGGCGCAACGATGTAATAAGCCGGCAGCGCGTATTTGGTGTGCGGCAGCGACACCTCGACGAGCTCCGCGCCGGCCGCCTCCAGCCACTGCGCGCCCTCGCTCCAGAGTTTTTCGATCTCGGCCGGCATGCCGTCGAGCCGATACTCCCTGGGAATGCCGATCTTCGTGCCCTTCACGGACTTGCCGATCGCGGCCTCGTAATCCGGCACCGCGATGTCGACTGACGTGGTGTCCTTGGGATCGTGACCGGCCATCGAGCGCATCAGGATCGCGGCGTCGCGTGTCGTGCGCGCGATCGGGCCGGCCTGGTCGAGCGAGGATGCAAACGCCACGATGCCCCAGCGCGAGCAGCGGCCGTAGGTCGGCTTGATGCCGACGGTCGCGGTGAACGCCGCCGGCTGGCGGATCGAGCCGCCGGTGTCGGTCGCGGTCGCGCCCATGCAGAGCAGTGCCGCCACGGCCGACGCCGAGCCGCCGGACGAGCCGCCCGGCACCAGCGTGGTGTTGGACCCTTCGCGCCGCCACGGGTTGGTGACCGGGCCGAAGCACGAGGTCTCGTTCGACGAGCCCATCGCGAACTCGTCATTGTTGAGCTTGCCGAGCAGCACCGCGCCGTCGCGCCACAGCTGCGAGGTCACCGTCGACTCGTAGGGCGGAATGAAATTGCCGAGGATCTTGGAGCATGCGGTGGTTCGGATATCGCGGGTCGCGAACAGGTCCTTGATGCCGAGTGGGATGCCGGCCAGCGGGCCACCCTCGCCTTTGGCAATTTTCTCGTCGGCCGCCCTGGCCATCTCGCGGGCGCGGTCCGGCGTCTCGAGGACATAGGCATTGAGCACGCGCGCGGCCTCGATGGCGGCAAGATGCGCGTCAGTCAGTTCGCGGGCGGTGAAAGACTTGCTCGCCAGGCCCTCGCGGGCGTCGGCGATCGTCAGCGATGTCAAATCGGTCATTTATTGATCGGGCTGCAGAAGAACGGAGACAGGGTCTTGTCGTTGGCGGGATCGTCTTGCCGGGGGCTCATATTTCTCTGGGCATTTTCCCTGGCGCGGGCGGCATCGAGCGCCTCGAGATGGTCGAGCACCGCGTCCATCGCCGCATTGGGGTCGGCGACCTTCCCCTTGCGCTCCATCGCATCGAGGAAGTCCATATAGGCCTTGTAGGCCTTCTCATCGTCGCAGAGCAGACACATCGCCATCGTCCCAGAACAGAGAAACTACTCGACCACCTTCGGCACCAGGAAGAAATGGTTGGTCGTATCGGGCGCATTGCGGACGATGTCGTCGGCGATCTCGCCGTCATTGACCACGTCGGCGCGCTTCTTCATCTCCATCGGCGTCACCGAGGTCATCGGCTCGACGCCGTCGATATTCACCTCCGACAGCTGCTCGACAAAGGCCAGCATTGCGTTCAGCTCGCCCTGGAGATGGGGAACTTCGGCGTCGCTGACCGCAATCCGCGCCAGATGCGCGATGCGGCGGACGGTCGTGGCGTCGACGGACATTATATAGGGCCTCGGGGCTGAAAGGTCAGCCCGCCGTATAGCAGAGGCCGGTTTTGCGCCGCAACCGCGCGAATCCCTCAGCCCCGGGGCTTCGGCACCCTGCCGGGCACCCGGGCGAGACATTCCGGCGCGCATTCAGGCCGCAAAAGCCTGCGACGAAACCACTTTGCGGCTGCCACGAAGTGGTGGCGAAACATTCAGGGCGCCTACTCGCTCCAAATAGAAAAGTTCGGAGTGCGTCATGCAAACGCTGGAACGCCGCCCCCGGTCGGAGGGCTGGGATCCCGCCCTGTGGTCGATCGGCACGGTGCTGGGGATCGCGATCCTCTACGTGGCCTGTCTGGTCTGAGCGAGGCGAACGATGGCCATGTCCCAGGCAAAAGCTCTGCAGGAAAAGGCCGAGATGTTCGAGCGCCGCGCCGAGAGCGCCGCGGATCCGATCTCCCGGCAACATTACAAGGAAATGGCCGCGCATTATCGCAGGCTCGCGACCGAGCACCTGGAGATCAACCGGAGCGAGCCCGCGCGTCAGGCCTGAGAGAGGGCTATCCGGCCTGCCACGGTCGGCTAGGTCGGCTTCGGCAGCAATGGCCGAAAGAACGACCGCTCATAGCGGACGAAGCAGCGTGTCTCCCTCGCGAAGGCGATCGCCTTCTGAACGTCCGGATCGAGCGCTGAATCCTTGCGGTACTGTTCGTAGGCTGCAAGGCTCGGAAAGCTGAAAATTGCCAACGCGACGTCGCTTGCTCCCTCGGAAGGCAGGAAATAGCCGTGATGAATGCCGCCAAACCGCGGCACCAGTTCCAGCCACATCGCACCATAGGCCTCGAATTCGGCGAGCTTGTCCGCGCGGACTTCGTATCGCAGATAACAGGTGATCATGCCGTGGTGCTCCTGCGCCAGGTGGTGGGCCAAGTGATGCGACAAGTGAACTGCCGCCTCTCCATAGCCGGAAATCCGAGGCGGCAGTCCTGGGCATCCACCGAAATTGCGCTGGCGGAGGTGAAATCAGCCCGCCATCTTGCCCATCCGCGCCAGCGCGGCGCCGGCCAGCGCGCGGGTCAGCTCGGCGGCCGGCATCTCCTTGCCCATCCGCACCGCCTGCCCGGCCCAGAGATTGGTGAAATCGACCTTGCCCTGTTTTTCGGCAGCCACCTTCAGCGGCCCGAGGGCGGTCGCCGCGTGCGGAAACGCCGGCGCGTCCGGTGAGATCGGGCCGACCTCGCGCATCACGCGGTTGGCGACACCCCGCGCCGGGCGGCCGGTCATCACATTGGTGATGACGGTCGATTCATCGCTCGCTTGCGCCAGCGCCACGCGGCCCGCCGCGCTGACCTTGGATTCCGGACAGCGCAAGAACGCCGTGCCGATCTGCACACCGGATGCGCCGAGCGCAAAGGCCGCGGCGATCCCGCGTCCGTCGGCGATGCCACCGGCCGCGACGACCGGCACCTTCACCGCATCGACCACCTGCGGCAGCAGCGAGAACGTGCCGGGCTGCTCGGCGATATCATCGGTCAGGAACATGGCGCGATGGCCGCCGGCGTCGGCGCCTTGCGCGATGACGACGTCGGCACCGTTCTCCTCGAGCCAGATCGCTTCCTTCACTGTCGTCGCCGACGACATCACGATGGCGCCCGCGGCCTTCACCCGCTGCAACAGTTTTGGCTCCGGCAGGCCGAAATGGAAGCTGACGACCTCGGGCTTCAGCTCCTCGACCACGGCGCAGAATGCCGCGTCGAATGGCGCGCGGTTCGCCGCGCTGATCGGCGCATCCGGATCGAGGCCGTGTTCGCGATAGTAAGGCCCCAGCCGCTGCCGCCATTGCGCCTCGCGTGCCGGATCGGCGTCGACCGCCTTGTGGCAGAAGAAGTTGAGGTTGACCGGCGCGGACACGCGCTGGCGGATGATCTTGACCTGCTCACGCGCCTTCTCGGCCGAGAGCATCGCACATGGCAGCGAGCCGAGCCCGCCGCCCTGCGCCACCGCAATCACAAGCTCCGCATCCATCACGCCGGCCATCGGCGCCAGCACGATCGGGAATTCGGTCTTGAAACGATCGATCAATCGACGGTCCGGCCACATGGTCTGTCTCGCGCTTGTTCAGGACAAAGAGGAAAGAGAGTTGCGCCGGCCCCGCAGCGACTGCTCGGCCTCGGCGACGATACGGCCGATGATCTCGGCCGCGGGAACGATATCATGGATCAGCCCGACGGACTCGCCGGCGAACACCGCGGCAACGTCGAAATTAGCCGCGGCCCTCGCGGCGGCGTATTCCTCCGCGATCTCGTCCGCGCGTTGCATCAGCTCGATCTCGCGGCCGCTCCAGCGCCGCAGATGGTCGTTGGAGAGCGAGCGCGCGGTGAATGGCGCCGGCCACATCAGCTTGCGCGACCAGTCGAACACCACGCCGCGCACCGTTTCGCCGCTCTTCGCCGCGCAGATCAGCTGCTTCGCCCGCTCGGGCGCGTCGGCTTCGACGCTGGCATAGAAGCGCGTTCCCATCAGCACGCCGGATGCGCCGAGCATCATCATCGCTGCGAGGCCGCGGCCATCCGCGATGCCGCCGGCTGCGACGACCGGGACGCGCCCTGCCGCGAAATCGATGATCGCAGGCACGATGTCCAGCGTGGTGCGCGAGGCGCCGTGACCGCCTGCCTCCGTGCCCTGCGCAATCAGGATGTCGGCGCCGCAATCGAGCGCTTGCTGCGCCATGTCCTCACTTTGCACCTGGCAGATCAGAAGCGCGCCCGCAGCCTTGATCTTGGCCGCGAACGGCGCGGGATCGCCGAATGACAGCATTACCGCGCGCGGCCGCGCCTCCAGTGCGATATCGATCAGCTCGGGCTGCCTGGCGAGGCTCCAGGTGATGAAACCGATCCCGAACGGGCGGTGATATCCGCTGAGCACCGCAGTCTCCACCTCGAGCCAGGCCCGATCTCCATAGCCGCCGCCCAGAATGCCGAGGCCGCCCGCGTCGCTCACCGCCATCACCAGCCGGCTGGCCGTGATCATCGCCATCGGCGCCAGCAGGATCGGATGCGCGATGCCCAGACGAGCCGTCAATTCGGTGCCGATCGGCATGCGTTGCTCCCTGTTCTGGACTTGCTGTTCTGGACTCGCAGCCTAAGCGGGCCTAACATTCTCGGAAAATGAATACTAGAGAACGTTACCATCTCTAAAATGAAACGGTGGTCCCAGATGGAATTGACCGACCTGCTCACCTTTTCCACGGTCGCCCGGCTCGGCGGCATCACCCGGGCCGCCGACGAGCTGAACACCGTGCAGTCCAACGTCACCCAGCGCATCAAGGCGCTGGAGGCCGAGATCGGCACTGCGCTGTTCGAGCGGCACAGCCGCGGCATGTCGTTGACCGGCGCCGGCCGCCGCCTGTTGCCCTATGCGCAGCGCATGGCGGCGTTGTCGCGCGAAGCGGTGCTCGCCGCGCGCGACGATGGCGAGCCGAAGGGGCCGCTGTCGATCGGATCGATGGAGACGACAGCCGCGGTGCGGCTGCCGACGCTGCTTGCCGAGTTTCATCGCCGCTATCCGGCGGTGCGCCTGACCTTGCGCACCGCGCCGACCGCCGATCTCGTCGCCGCCGTGCTCGACGGCTCGCTCGATGGCGCCTTTGTCGCCGGTCCGATCGAGCACGCCGAACTGTCAGCGACATCAGCCTTTACCGAAGAACTGGTGCTCGTCACCGCGCAGCGTTGGAAATCGCTCGCGGCCTTGCGCGCCGGCACGCCGGAGTCGGGCCCGACCGCGCTCGTGTTCCGCACCGGCTGCACCTACCGGCAACGCCTCGAACAGGTGTTCACCGAGTTCGGCTGGCCGTCCGCCGCCCGCTTCGAGCTCGGCACGCTCGACGGCATGGTCGGCTGCGTCGCCGCCGACATGGGCGTCACTTTGCTGCCGCGCGCGGTGGTCGAGCGCGACCACGTCCAGCGCGACGTCAAGATCCACAAGCTTAGTCCACAGCACGCGCATGTCGAGACGCTGTTCATCCAGCGCCGCACCGCACATCAATACAGCGCGTTGCAGGGACTTGCGGCGTGCCTTGGCGGCGACGATCGGGTGATCGCCGCGTGAGGCGACTTCAATCTTACCTCTCCCATCGGGAGAGGTCGGCGCATCGCGCCGGGTGAGGGGTTACGGTCCCTCGATGGAGCGCAGCCCCTCACCCGAATTGCTTCGCAATTCGACCTCTCCCCAATGGGGAGAGGTGAAGCAAGAGCTTTGCCTCGGCGCGCAGGTGCGTGCTAAGCGCTAGCGCCATGCCCGCCCCCATCCTTCCCCTGATCGAAGCCGCGCCGCACTGGCCTGACCGGGGCGCGCTGGTTGGCCTCGACCTCGGCACCAAGACCATCGGCGTTGCCGTCTCCGATCCGTACCGGCGGCTCGCGACCGGCGTCGAGACCATCCATCGCAAGCAGTTCAAGGCCGACGCCGCACGGCTGTTCACGATCGCAGCCGAGCGCAACGCTGTCGGCTTTGTGCTGGGCCTGCCGATCAACATGGACGGCAGCGAAGGCCCGCGCGCGCAATCGACCCGGGCCTTTGCCCGCAACCTCGCAGGCCTCACTGCGCTTGCGATCGGGCTGTGGGACGAACGGCTGTCGACCGCGGCCGTCGAACGTGAGCTGATCGGGATGGACGTCAGCCGCGCCCGCCGCGCCGAGGTGATCGACGAGCACGCCGCGATCTTCATCCTGCAGGGCGCGCTGGACCGGCTGGCGAAGCTGCGCGGAGACCGCTGACGATGGCCGTGGTGATCGCGGCGCTGTTGCCGGTGTTTTTGCTGATCGTGCTCGGTTTCGTCCTGAGACGCACGCTGATGCGGCTCGACACCCAATGGCATGGGCTGGAACAGCTCACCTACTACGTGCTGTTCCCGGTGCTTTTGGTACAGACGCTGGTGAAGGCCGATCTGACCAAGGTGCCGGTGGCGGGCGTCGGCGGCGCGTTGCTGCTCGCCGCGCTCGTGATGTGCCTGCTGTGTCTTGCGCTGCGCGGCCCGCTCGCCCGCGCCGGGGTCGACGGCCCCGCCTTCTCCTCGATCTTCCAGGGCGCCACCCGCTGGCAGACCTATGTCGGGCTGTCGGTGTCTGGCAATCTCTATGGCAAGGTCGGACTTGCGCTGGCCTCGGTCGCGATGGTCGCGATCATCCCGCTGGTCAACGTCTTCAGCGTCGCCGTGCTGGCGAAATATGCCTCATCCGGGAAGCGCTCCGCGGGCGCCATCGTGATGACTGTGGTGAAGAACCCGCTGATCTGGGCCTGCGTCATCGGGCTCGCCATCAACGTCACGCATGTCCCGCTGCCGAAGATCTGGCACGACGTCGCCGACGCGCTCGGCGGCTCGTCGCTCGCGATCGGCCTGCTCGTGACCGGCGCCGGACTGCATCTGAAAGGCATCTTCCGCCCCAGCCTCGCCGCCAGTATCGCGCTGGTCCTGAAGCTGGTCGCAATGCCCGTCCTGACCGTCGCGCTCGCGGTGTGGTTCGGCGTCACCGGCGCCAACCTCGCCATCGTCGCGGCCTGCGCCGCGGTGCCGACCTCGCCGTCAGCCTATGTGCTGGCGCGCCAGATGGGCGGCGACGCGCCGCTGCTCGCCCAGATCATCACACTGCAGACGATTTTGGCCGCGATCACGATGCCGATCGTGATCGCCGCCGTTGGGCCGTAGCACGCGGCATGCGCTTGCGCTGGCCGGCTCGTTGCGCTGATCGTCGCTATTTTCCGGACGAACCGGTGAACGCCGTATCAAGCACCTCACCGATCGGCTGCCAGCTGCGGCCATCAAACTGCAGCAACCGCAACTGCTCCACCGGTCGGAACTGCGCGGTGTTGATCTTGATGCCGGGGAGCAAGGCGGATGCCTGATAATCCCTGAGCGCCGCAGCCTGCTTCATGACGTTTTCGCGTGACAGATCGTTGCCGCATTGCCTGAGCACCTGGACCATCGTTTCGGCGGCGGCATAGCCGTAGACTGCGGCAGCGTCGTCCTTGCCGCCGGCTTTCGTATACTTGTCGAGGAAGCTGCGCCAGGCGCCCTGATCTTCCCTCCAGGCCGGATCGCTCGCATCCTTCAGGAAGGCGGCGGTGATGACGCCGGTCGCATTCTCCGTGCCGGCCGGCTTGAGCACCGTCTCGATCGATGACGCCATCTGGTTCACGACGAACACCGGCCGCCAGCCGTGCTCGGCCGCGGCCCGGATCACCTTGGTGGCATTTTCCGGCACTCCGGCAAACACAAAGACCTCGGCGCCCGATTGCTTCAGGATCGAGATGTGGCCGTCCAGATGCTGGTCATCGACATCATAGGCGATGTCGACCCTGATGTTGTGGGCGACGTCACCCAGCCCCTGCACCAATCCCTTGAACAATTCCCGGCCAAACTGGTCATTCTCCCAAAGCGCCACGATCTTCTTTCCAGGATAGAACGCCTGGATGTAATTGGCATAGATGCGCCCCTCCTCGCGGTATGAGGGCTGCCAGCCCATGGTCCACGGATAGACCGAGGGCTCGCTGAGGTCCTGATCGCCGGAGGCAACAAAAAGCTGGGGGACCTGCCGTTCGTTGAGATACTTCCGCACGGCGAGATTCTCCGGCGTGCCGAACGAACCGAACATCAAGAGCACATTGTCGGTCTCGACGAGAATGCGCGTGAGGTCCATGGCGTTGGAAACATCCGACAGATCGTCGTAGGACATGAAGCGGATCTTGCGGCCATTAATGCCGCCGCGTTCGTTGATCATGTCAAAATACGCGGCTTCCGCCTTGCCGATCTGACCGAAGATTTCCAGCGTGCCGCTATACGGCATCAGATTGCCGATCCGGATTTCGGTGTCGGTTACGCCCTGGTCGCGCACCTGCTGCGTGATGGCGCCGAGGGACGCCAGCGCGACGACGCTGGCCAGGAGCGTTCGGATTAACCTAGCCATGACAAGAGCTCGCACGATGGCAGCCGCCGCTGCCTGGTTTCGGTCCGGCCCGCGCTCGTTCATTGATCTAGATCATAGCACTCGAAGGGGGCATTGGCATCCCGTCTGTCAACCTCCTGAGCGGACGGCGACGCGCCGCTACGGGTTCCGCATCATCACGCTGCAGACGATCTTCGTCGCGATCACGATGCCGATCGTGATTGCCGCGGTCGGGCTTTAGGCGCGCCATCACAAATAGCGGCGCTCTCCAGCCCGGACCCAATGCTTTTTCTTCGAAACGATCAGGCACCGTGGGGACACGGAGCGGCATACTCAGCGCATCAGAGATTGCAATCTCGCAACGTTCTGAGCCGTCAGTATACACAAGCGTCCCTTGCGAAATCCGCAGCGTGACTCGCGAATCCGGCTGTTGTTCATCGGACCACCGATCCAAGGCCGCCTTGCTTTCGGGCGTCGCAAAACCTTGGAACGCCTTCATCTTGGGAATGAGGTGCTTCGCCCCGAGCGTGCTCCAAAAAATCGCTGCAGCAAGCACTGGAACCCAAACATCAGCCTCGCTCGTCAGGTCTCGCACGCGCTTCGCCAATTTTTGAAGATGTCTCAGGCCACCATCCACCATGCGACAGAAATTTGGGGGAAACGGCGAGAACAGCAGATACCCCGGCAAATCGTAGCGCATGTTGCCGCCGTGCGTTCGCCGCCATGGCCAAGGGCACTCCTGGCCAGCATCGGTTGATCGAATGTAGAGCGCACCTTTTGCTTCGCGGATCATCGGCCAGAAATTTCTCGCGGGCGATCGGCGGATCGCATCGTGAAGATCTGCGATGGCAAGGGCAACGGGGGCCGCCTTGGCCAACTCATCGACGGCCATCGACAGGTAATGACTGTGCTGGCTTATGTACTCCTCCGCCAAGACGCGATTCAAGCGATGAAGATGGTGGCGATAGGTCAGCATGTGCGCGTTGAACGCGTCGGGGGTTTGATTAGACATCAATCGTCCATTTTCCGAAACGCGCACGCTTACTGGAGGAGCGCCCTTATTATATCCCCGTCATTGCAAGCGAAGCGAAGCAATCGATCTCTCCGTTCGCTGAGACATGGATTGCTTCGTCGCTTCGCTCCTCGCAATGAGGGCGGAGAGAGACCGTCTACGATCCCGCCAGCCACCAGGTCTGGAGCGTCGCCGCAAAATTGTTCAGCCCGTGCAGCAGGATGGTGAGCCAGGTCGAGCCGGTGCGGAAGCGCAAATAGCCGAACAGGAACCCGATCGACAGCACCTCACAGAGGAAGAACCAGTCGTACTGCAAGTGCATCACGGTCCAGACGATCGACGACAGCAGGATCGCGCCATAGGGGCCGAGCGAGGTCTCCGACCAGCCGCGATAGAGCCAGCCGCGCGCGAACAGTTCTTCCCAGAGCGGCGCGGCCACGGCGAAGGCGATCACCAGAAGCCACAGCGCGCTGTGCTCCTGTGCCGATTTCAGCACGTCGCCCATGAAGCCCGGCGTCACCTCGCGGCCGGCCGCGCGGGATACCATGTCCCAGGCGCCGACCAGCACACCGAGTGCGACGACGCCGATGATCACGTTCTTCCACGACGTCCCGCGCAGCCCGAGGTAATCGGCGAACGGGATCCCGGTGCGGCGGATCGCGAACCACAGCACCAGGAGCACCATCGGCAGGCCCGCGAGGACCGAGAGCGAGATCGTCAGACCGTCGGCGACCACATGGGTGATGCCGGCCGCCGACAGTTCGCCGCCCTGCGCAATGATGCGGTAGACGATCACGGCAACCTGGCCGAGGAACATCGCGGCGAAGATCAGAAGGCCCCACAGCGAGGTGCCCCAGAACCTCCACACCCGAGGGGGACGTGGCGGCGGTTCGATGGTGGTCGGCGGAGTATCGGGATTGAGTGCGTCCATCAGATAACCTTCATGGCAGCGCCCGCGCCAGCAGCGCGCGCTGATCGGCATCGGAGAGGTCCACAGCGCCGTACATGCCGGCGTGGCGTTCGGCAAGCCGTGTCGCCGCGAACAGTTCGGCATTTTTCGGCGAGAACTGGTTGAGCACCGCGGTGGCAGCCAAGAGCGCCAGCTTCTCGACTGCAAGCCGTGCGATGCGCTCGCTGTCCGGGCGGCGGAACGATTGTCCGATCGACGCAATAGCCTCAGCGGCGCCCGGCAGGCCCCTGGTCTCGTCGGCGAGCGTACGCAGCACAGCGAGCGCGGCATCGGCCTCGCGGCCGAGCGCGCGCAACACGTCGAGGCACATCACGTTGCCTGAGCCTTCCCAGATCGCGTTGACCGGCGACTCCC
This sequence comes from Bradyrhizobium sp. JR3.5, assembly GCF_054057015.1. Lineage (NCBI taxonomy): Bacteria > Pseudomonadati > Pseudomonadota > Alphaproteobacteria > Hyphomicrobiales > Nitrobacteraceae > Bradyrhizobium > Bradyrhizobium sp. JR3.5. The sequence continues at coordinate 1,580,805 of NZ_JBSRYV010000001.1, read as the reverse complement.
GGTAATGGCGCGCCAGAATGCCCTCCTCGACATAACCATTGCCGCCGAGGCACTCCATCGCCTCGTAGAGGAAGCCGGGTGCGCTCTTGCAGGTCCAGTATTTGATCGCCGGCGTCAGCAGCCGCATATAGGCGGCCTCGCCCGTATCGGTTGGCGCGCGATCGAAGGCGCGGCAGAGCCGCATCACCAGCGCGATCGACGCCTCGACATGCAGCGCCATGTCCGACAGCACCGCCTGCATCAGCGGCTGGTCGGCAAGATGCTTCTGGAATACGCTGCGGTGCCGCGCATGATTGAGCGCGTGCGCCAACCCCGAGCGCATCAGGCCGGTGGAGGCGATCGCACAATCCTGCCGCGTCAACTGCACCATCTGGATGATGGTGCGGATGCCCTTGCCCTCCTCGCCGATCAATTCGGCATGGGCGCCGTGGAATTCCACCTCCGAGGAGGCATTGGAGCGGTTGCCGAGCTTGTCCTTCAGCCGCTGGAAGTGGATCGCATTGACCGTGCCGTCGGGCGCAAAGCGCGGCATGAAGAAGCAGCTCAGGCCATCCCTGGTTTGCGCCAGCACGAGAAACGCGTCGCACATCGGCGCCGACATGAACCATTTGTGCCCGGTGATGCGCCAGGCGCCGCCGTCGCGCTCGGCGCGCGTCATGTTGGCGCGCACATCGGTGCCGCCCTGCTTTTCCGTCATGCCCATGCCGAGCGTCATGCCGCGCTTGGTCCACCACGGCGCAAAGCCCGGGTCATAGGCGCGCGTTGAGATGACCGGCATCGTCTTCGCCAGAATGTCCGGCTGCGAGGCCAGCGCCGCGACCGAGGCGCGCGTCATCGTGATCGGGCAGAGATGACCGGTCTCGACCTGGGACGCGATATAGAACCTCGCCGCGCGCACCACCTCGGCCGCCCCGCCAGCCGGCTTGCCGTCGGCGGTCCAGGTCGAGTTGTGCACGCCGGCATGGGCCGAGTGCGCCATCAGCTCGTGATAGGCCGGATGAAACTCGACCTCGTCGCGGCGATTGCCCCTGGCATCGAAGGTTCGCAGTTTCGGCGTGTTCTCGTTGGCGACCCGGCCGCGCTCCGCCATGACGGCCGATCCCCAATGCTTGCCGAAATCCGACAGCTCTGCGCTGGCTGCCGCCCCGCCGTTGGCGACGACGGCCGCGACGAGTGGCGCGTCCGCCGTGAAGAGGTCGATGTCCTCAAAGGGCGGCGACTGGTTGAGGACGTCGTGGGTGGCGAACGGAGCCTGCGTCATGGTCTCCCCGGCGATTGGTCGCTCTGCGCGCGATGCCCGGACAACGGTCTTTGGCGGCGGCAGCGCCGTAACTGGAATCGGCGGATCATAAGCCTGCGAGCCGGCGCGGGGCAGCGAAAAGTACACGTCCGCTAGATGCTTCCCTGCTTCGGCACATGGCGGCCGAGCCAGCGGTCGACCCAGTCGTTGGCGCGGGTCCGGTTCGCCTCCCTCCTGGACGCCTGGACCGGAAAGATGTCGCCGCTGTTCAGTTGCCGGTTATCGGGATATTCAGCCAATTGCAGGTTCGATTCATGCGCGGCGCCGTCCACCGGAGAGATGTAGGCAAACCGGATCTCGATCTTGCGCTTGATGTCGGCGCCCTGCCATTTCGGATGGTGACGCGCCAGAAGCTCGACAAGCTCGCACGGCAACAGATCGGAGGTCGAGCTCCGATTGCCCTCGGTCTTCTCCATGTAGCATTGCTCCTTGACGCTGCTGACGCGCGCGTCGATCGGCCGGAAGTTCACCCGCTTGTCGAGCTCGCCGTAGACATAGAACCCGGCAACGCCGATCGCGATGATGCCGTAGAGCCCCAGACGCATGGTCGAACTCCCATCCTTCCGGACCGCGGTGACGGTCAGATCGTGCGCGTCTTCTCCGCCTTACTCTTGGAGGCCAGCACCGGAAACACGTCCCCTGCCCGCAGCGGCTTGCCGTTGGGGAAGTAGGACATCTGCAGGCTCGACTGGTGCGTGGCGCCGTCGACCGGCGAGACATACACGACCTTCACCTCGATCTTGTGCTTCAGGTCATAGCCCTGCCACTTCGGGTGCTCCTTGCGCAGCAGCTCGGCGATTTCGCAACGGGTCAGGTCGGAGGTCCACGTCGTCTTGGTGATGACGCCGCGCTCGACCTTTTCCAGATAGCACTGCTCGCTGACGCCGCTGATGCGCGCATCGACGCGCTGGTAATTCGCGCTCTTGTCGTATTGGTCGTAGATCGCAATGCCGGCAGCGCCGACGACAATAATGGCAATGGCTCCGAAACGCATGCTTCGTGCTCCCGTAAATGGCCGCACTTCATCCGGCCACAATTAAGGAGTGTTGAACGTGCATTCGGCTACTTTTGCGATGGCAAGCCTTGTCTTGCGAAAATGCCCCGGATTTGAAGAAAATCCTGCACTAGCGCGCCCGGGTGATCGGGAAATCATAGGCCGCCCCGCCGGCCCCCGGCAGCGAGAAGTGCCACCATTCCTTTGAATAGTTGGCAAACCCCTGCCGGGCCATCGCCGCGACCAGAAGGTTGCGCCAGCGTCGCTGCGCCGGCGAGATCGCCGCTGAGGCAGTATGGCCCTTCGCATCAGAGCAGTCGTAGCCGGTGCCCATGTCGACGCTGCCCTCCGGGGCGCGCGCTGCGACCGGCGCGGTGCAGTCGGCATAGTCGTTGGCCGGATCGAACTTGCGCGAATTGTCGGCGCGAAGATCGACCAGCGTAAGATCGACCGCGGCGCCGGTCGAATGCCCGGAATGGGTGGCGATATAGCCGAGGCGGAACAGATCGGCCTTCGAGAAGGCCGGGTTGTAGCGTCGCTCGGCGGCGGTCTCCTTGCCGTTCCTCGACCACGCCACCATGTCGGCAACCGCGCGGGCCGGCCGGTAGCAATCGAACATTTTCAGCGACAGGCTTTGCCGCGCCAGTTCCTGCTGCACGGCCTTGAGCCGCAGCCCCACCTCCCGCTTCACCACGCATTCCGCCGCGCCGTAGCCCGCGATCGGCCGCCCCATGAAATTATTGGAGGTCGCGTAGCGGATGTCCTGGATGATGGTCGGATCGATGTCGCGGAGGAACACGAAGTCGCCGGGCAGGCTCTGAGCGAAGGCAGACGAGATCGACCCTGAGATCAACTCGATGGCCAGCAGTGCGATCACGGCAATTTTCACGAGTCCTCGCTCCGCTGTCCCGGCTGCATGGCCGTCCAAGGCATCACCTCGCCTCCGCTCCGGCGAAGCCCGGTCGTCCACGTCTTGTTCCGGAAAGACCAGCAAAAGCAAGGCGCGGACAGCTTGCAATAGGCCCGGGCATGATGGCGGACAAACCCAGCCCCATCTTACTCGGGGAAAACTCCTCCGGGCCCTCTTCGCGCTTGCCCCACCGGCCATCCGCGCCTATAGCTCTCGCTTTAATGACCCCATCATTAAAATCGACTTTTGTCCTCGGTCACCGGCATCTGCTGGGCATCGAAGGCCTTTCCGCTGACGACATCACGGGCCTGCTCGACCTCTCCGAGGAGTATGTCGAGCTCAACCGCCAGGTCGACAAGAAACGCGCCAGTCTGCGCGGCCGCACCCAGATCAACCTGTTCTTCGAGGCCTCGACCCGGACCCAGTCCTCGTTCGAGATCGCCGGAAAACGCCTGGGCGCCGACGTCATGAACATGTCGGTGTCATCGATGTCGACCCGCAAGGGCGAGACCTTGATGGACACCGCGGTGACGCTGAACGCGATGCACCCGGACATCCTGGTGGTGCGCCACCACGCCTCCGGTGCGGTCGAGCTGCTGGCGCGCAAGGTTGACGGTTCCGTGATCAACGCCGGCGACGGTGCCCACGAGCACCCGACCCAGGCGCTGCTCGACGCGCTGACGATCCGGCGCAACAAGGGCCGGCTCGAGGGGCTGACGATCGCGATCTGCGGCGACGTGCTGCATTCCGCGCGTGGCGCGTTCCAACATCTTCCTGCTCAACACCATGGGCGCCCGCGTCCGCGTGGTGGGCCCCTCCACGCTGCTGCCGCGCGGCATCGAGCGGATGGGCGTCGAGGTCGCGCGCGACATGCGCGAAGGGCTGAATGGCGCCGACATCGTGATGATGCTGCGGCTGCAGCGCGAGCGCATGAACGGTTCCTTCGTGCCTTCGAGCCAGGAGTATTTCCACTATTTCGGCCTCGACCAGAAGAAGCTCGCTTACGCCAAGCCCGATGCGCTGGTGATGCATCCCGGCCCGATGAACCGCGGTGTCGAGATCGACACGTTCGTCGCCGACGGCGCACAGTCGCTGATCCGTGAACAAGTCGAAATGGGTGTGGCGGTGCGCATGGCAGTGCTCGAAGCGCTCGCCCGCAACCTGCCGAACGCGTGACGCCATGCTGACTGACCGCCGCCCCATCCTGCTCGCCAACGCCCGCGTCATCGATCCGTCCCGCGACTTCGACGGTCCGGGCGACGTCCTGATCGCGGACGGCGTGATCCGTGACGCCAAGCGCGGCATCGGAGCCGCCGGCGTCCCCGAAGGCACCGACATCGTCAATTGCGCCGGCAAGATCGTGGCCCCCGGCCTGATCGACATGCGCGCCTTCGTCGGCGAGCCCGGAGCCAGCCACCGCGAGACCTTTGCATCCGCCAGCCAGGCCGCGGCCGCCGGCGGCATCACCACCATCATCTGCCAGCCCGACACCTCGCCGGCGATCGACAATTCGGCGACCGTCGACTTCGTGCTGCGCCGCGCCCGCGACACCGCGATCGTCAACATCCACCCGATGGCGGCGCTGACCAAGGGCATGCAGGGCCTGGAGATGACCGAGATCGGCCTGTTGAAGGCCGCCGGCGCCGTCGCCTTCACCGATGGCGACCGCAGCGTCACCAATGCCCAGGTGATGCGGCGCGCGTTGACCTACGCCCGCGATTTCGACGCGCTGATCGTGCATCACACCGAGGACCCGCATCTGGTGGGCGAAGGCGTGATGAACGAGGGCGAGTTCGCCACGCGGCTCGGCCTCGCCGGGATTCCGACCGCCGCCGAGTCGATCATGCTCGAGCGCGACATGCGGCTCGCGGCGCTGACCGGCGGCCGCTATCACGCGGCCTCGCTGACCTCGATCGAGTCGCTGGAAATCCTCAAGCGTGCCCGCGATAACGGCCTCAACGTCTCGGCCTCGGTCTCGATCAACCACGTGACGCTGAACGAGAACGACATCGGCCCCTACCGCACCTTCCTCAAGCTGGCGCCGCCGCTGCGCACCGAGGAGGACCGCAGGGCGCTGGTCGCAGCCCTCGCCTCCGGCCTGATCGACGTCGTGATGAGCGATCACAATCCGCAGGACGTCGAGGTCAAGCGGCTGCCGTTCGCGGAAGCGGCGAGCGGCGCGGTCGGCCTGCAGACCATGCTGCCGGCGGCGCTGCGGCTGATCCACAATGGCGAGATGGAGTTCAAGACGCTGATCCGGGCGATGTCGACGCGGCCGGCGGAACTGCTCGGCCTGCCCGGCGGCACGCTGCGCGCCGGGGCCCCCGCCGATGTGATCGTGATCGACGCCGACACCCCCTGGGTGCTCGATCGCGACGATCTCAAATCGCTGTGCAAGAATACGCCGTTCGACGACGCCCGCTTCTCGGGCCGCGTGACGCGGACGATCGTCGGCGGACGGACGGTGTACGAACACGTCTGAATTGGCGTGGAACTCAGCGTACCGCGAGTTGCGACATCGCTTCCATCGTCGTTCCAACGACGATGGCCGCGACGTAAACCACAAAGAAAACCTGCTCCAGCCGCCTGCGAACAGAAGCCATGATAAGCTCCCTCATTTCCAAGGCCATGGTGCGGATTGATGGTTAATATTTCATTGACGGGATTACCAGAAATGGACCGGATCGACCGTCCAGGGAACCACCGCGATGTCTGCTGACGCGCTGCTGCTCGCCGCCTTCCTGATCGGCTATCTCCTGGGCTCGATCCCGTTCGGCATGATCCTCACCAGGCTCGCCGGCACGCAGGATCTGCGCACCATCGGCTCCGGCAATATCGGCGCCACCAACGTGCTACGCACCGGCCACAAGGGCCTCGCCGCGGCGACGCTGATCGGCGACATGCTCAAGGGCACCGTCGCCGTCATCATCGCGGGCTCGATCGACGGCCCGAACGCGGCAATGCTGGCGGCGCTCGGCGCATTCCTCGGCCACCTATTCCCGGTCTGGCTCAGATTCCGCGGCGGCAAGGGCGTCGCGACCTATATCGGCGTGCTGCTCGGCCTGTTCTGGCCCGCGGCGCTGATCTTTGCCGTGATCTGGATCGGCACCGCCACCACCACGCGCTACTCGTCGCTATCGGCGCTCGTCGCCGCGTTCGTGACGCCGCTGTTCCTGTGGTGGTTCGGCCACAACGCGCTCGCCTCGCTGTTCGCCGTGCTGACGCTGCTGTTGTTCTACATGCACCGCGAGAACATCAAGCGGCTGCAGGCCGGCACCGAAGGCAAGATCGGCGAGAAGAAGTAGCGCGTCGCTACCGCTTCAGCGCGTCCTCGACAAAGCTCGCCGCCGCCAACGCCTTTGCATCGCTGCCAAAGCCCGCGATCACGGTCACGCCGACCGGCAATCCGCCCTCGGCGATCAGCGTCGGCACGTTGACGCAGGGCACGCCCATCAGCGTCCAGAGCCGGTTGTAACGGGGATCGCCGGTCGAGGCCAAGCCGTTCGGCGCGGCGCCCGGCGCCGACAGCGTCAGCAGCACATCGACCTCGCCAAAAATCGCGGCCAGCGCCTGCCGCGCGCGCAGCGTGACGTCCATCGCCGCATCATATTCGGCGGGCGTGCCGCCCTTGCTCTCGTCGAGCCGGCCGCGCAGCAGCGGCGGCATCGCATCGTAGTTCTGGCCGTATTCCCAGGCGAACGACTGATGCGCCTCGAACTCCTGCACCACCGGATGAATCCGCCACGCCTCGGCGATGACCTCAGGCATCGCAAGCTCGCGCACGGTTGCGCCCGCCCGCTCCGCCGCCCGCGCCGCCTTCTGCAACGCCTCCGCGCCGGATAGTTCGGGCGCGCCGGCAAATGCCTGCGTCACGACGCCGATGCGCGGTGCCGCGACCTCGGACGGCACGACAAGCTCAGGACGCCTGGTCATCGCAGCCAGCCCCAGCGCGACATCGCGCACGCCGGCGCCGAACAGCCCGACGGTATCGAGCGTCCAGGAGAAGCACTTCACCCCGACGGTCGGCAGCAGCCGGTAGCTCGGCTTGATCGCGGCGACGCCGCAGAACGAGGCCGGCCGGATCACCGATCCGCCGGTCTGCGTGCCCAATGCCAGCGGGATCATCCCGGCGGCGACCGCGGCCGCCGAGCCCGACGACGAGCCGCCCGGCGTGTGCGCGTGATTGTGCGGATTGAGCGTTGCGGTCGGATCGTTCGCCGCGAACGCCGTCGTCGTGGTCTTGCCGACAATGGTCGCGCCGCCCTTCTTCAACGCCATCACCACAGGCGCATCGGCGCGCGGCTGATAGCCGCGGTAGATCGCAGCCCCCATCTCGGTCGGGAAACCGGCAGTATCGATGATGTCCTTGATGCCGACCGCAATCCCGCGCAGCGGCCCGGCATCCTGCGCACGCGCCTTCGTGTCGTGGCGGACGAAGGCGCCGATCGTCTTCTCCTGCGCATCGATCGCCTGCAGCGATTGGCTGATGGCCGCTTCAGGCGACAGCGCGCCCTGTTCGATACGCGCTTGGAGGTCGGCAAGTGAGATCATGGGCGGCTTCCTCGAATTGGCGACCGCTTGTAGCGCGTCACGCCTAGTCCGCCAATGTCGCGGTTGATCACAATCCCAGGTTGGGCGAAGCTACACCCCGCATGCATGACCGGTCACCCAGCACCACTGAACTCACCGACACGGAACGGCTCAACCGCCTGCGGTTGATCCGCTCCGACAATGTCGGCCCGCGCACCTTTGCATCGCTGCTCCGCCATTTTGGCGATGCGGCGCATGCGCTGGAGCGCCTGCCCGATCTCGCGCGCCGCGGCGGCGCATCGGGACCCGGGCGCATCGCGAGCGAGGCCGATGCGGCCGCGGAGCTCGCGGCCTGCGCCAAGTTCGGCATCGATCTCGTCGCACCGGAGGAGGCCCACTATCCGGCGCGGCTTGCCACCATCGACGACGCGCCGCCGCTGCTCGGCGTGCGCGGCGCGCGCGATACGCTGATGCGGCCGATGATCGCGATCGTCGGCTCGCGCAATGCGTCCGGCGCCGGGCTGAAATTCGCAGGCCAGCTGGCGCGCGATCTCGGCGACGCCGGCTTTGTCGTGATCTCCGGCCTTGCCCGCGGCATCGACCAGGCGGCGCATCGCGCGACGATTGCAAGCGGCACGGTCGCCGTGCTGGCCGGCGGCCACGATAGGATCTACCCGCCGGAGCACGAGGATCTGCTGGCCGCCCTGCTCGCGCGCGGCGCGGCGATCTCGGAGATGCCGCTCGGCCACGTGCCACGGGCGCGCGACTTCCCCCGCCGCAACCGGCTGATCTCGGGCGCATCGCTCGGCGTCGTGGTGGTGGAGGCCGCGCACCGCTCGGGCTCGCTGATCACGGCACGGATGGCCGCCGAACAGGGCCGCGAGGTGTTCGCGGTGCCGGGCTCGCCGATCGATCCGCGCGCCGCCGGCGCCAACGATTTGATCAAGCAAGGCGCCACGCTGGTCACCGAAGCCGCCGACGTGATCAGCGCGGTCACGCCGATCATGGAGCGGCCCGTCATGCTGTCCGCGCGCGAAGACGACGAGCCGCTGGATTTTGCCACCGATGCGTCCGATCGCGCCCGCATCATCAATCTGCTCGGACCGAGCCCGATCAGCCTCGACGATCTGATCCGGATGGCCGATGTCTCGCCCGCTGTCGTTCGCGCAGTGCTGCTGGAGCTCGAGCTTGCCGGCAGGCTCGAGCGTCACGGCGGGGGGCTGGTGTCGATGATCTAACGCGGCGGCTGGTGGCTTACTCCAATCCGTCACCGTCATCCTGAGGAGCCTGCGCAGCAGGCGTCTCGAAGGATGCACGGCCCGGCTGGTGGCCGTCGCCCCTTCGAGACGCGCTGCGCGCTCCTCAGGGTGACGGATAACACTCCCTACTCGTTGCGTCCGTCAAACCGTGTCCGCGCGCCCTCGATCTCCGGCAGGTGCGCGAACGCCCATTCGCCGAGCGCCTTCACGGGCGCGGCCAGACCATGGCCAAGATCCGTGAGCTCGTAATCGACCCGCGGCGGAATGGTTGGAAACACCGTGCGCGTGACCAGGCCATCGCGCTCCAGCCCGCGCAGCGTCAACGTCAGCATCCGTTGCGAGATGCCGTTGATCATCCGCTTCAGCTCGTTGAAGCGCTTTGGCCCGTCGGTCAGCATCATGATCACGAACACGCTCCACTTGTCGCCGACCCGCGCCAATACGGAGGCAACCGCGCGGCAATCGCTGTGATCCGGGTCAGGCAGGGGCGGAAGGGCAGGCACACGGATGTGCTCGGGTTTCATTGCTGTGCTCGGGTTTCAAAAATGTGCGTTCTTGCGGACATTTAGGACGGTCACTCATATAGCGCCAGTTACAAACCTATACCAAAGGTGACCCCTGCCATGAAGCTTCTGCACATCGACTCCTCGGTCCTCGGCCCCCACTCCGTCAGCCGCCAGGTCTCCGCCGCCGCCGTCGAGCGGCTGCGCCAAGCCAATCCCGGCCTGGTCGTGAGCTACCGCGATCTCACCCAGACCCCGCTGGCCCACCTCTCCGGCCTGCACCTCGCCGCCAGCCAGGGCGCGGCGCCGGACCCGTCCGTGCGCGACGACATCGCAACCGGCCAGGCGGTTCTCGACGAGTTCCTTGCCGCCGACATCGTCGTGATCGGCGCGCCGATGTACAATTTCACCATTCCCTCCCAGCTGAAGGCCTGGATCGACCGCGTCGTGGTCGCGGGCAAGACCTTCAAATACGGCGCCGCCGGCGTCGAGGGGCTGGCCGGCAACAAGCGCGTCATCATCGCGATCTCGCGCGGCGGCTATTACGGCGCCGACACGCCGATGGCCGCGCTCGAGCATCTCGAGACCTATCTGCGCGGGGTGTTCGGTTTCATCGGCGTCAAGAATCTCGAGCTGATCCCCGCCGACGGCATCCAGGTCGGTCCCGAGCATCGCGAGAAGGCGGTCGCAGGCGCGCTGCAGGCCGCCGGCAGCCTGAACGCCGCCTGACGCGATCATATTTCTGCCGTCACCTCGGTGGCGGCAGGTCGTTTCAGGCGGATGAAGTCAGAACCAGACGCCTTGAATGCCGAAGATGACGGCGACGAGCGAGATCAACAAACCGACGCCGGAAAACAGCGCGACCGTCACAAATTGTGCTGTGTCTGAGTTTTCATTTTCGGAGGTAGACGAAACCGGGATCGGCGTCGAAATGCGGGCTGCTTTCGGCATGAAGGAACTCCAAAATGATTCCGTGGTGAAAAAAATCCCCGCCCATTCAGGAGTCCGGCGAGTACGTCAAAGGTTCAATACAAGCCATGATAGTCTCGTACAAAATCGGCCGGTGTGAACTGCTTCACACCGGCCGTTCTCTACAATGCGAAACAAATTAGCCGCGATAGATCGGCGCGCCGGCGGGAGATGCCGTTGCACCGCCATCGATGAACAGTTCCTGCCCCTGCACATGCGCACCGTCGTCGGACGCCAGGAACAACACCGTCTTCGAGATGTGATCGGGTTCACCGATACGTCCGAGCGGCGTGGACTTCCCGATCCGCTGCTCGAACGCTTTCTCGGCCTCGGGCGTTGCGATCGCAGCGCCCCAGATCGGCGTACGCACGGCGCCCGGCGCCACCACGTTGACGCGGATGTTGCGCGGCGACAGTTCTGACGCCATCACCCGCGCCATCGCGCGCACGCCGGCCTTGCTCGCGGCATAGGCCGAGTAGCCGGGATTGCCGAGCACCGAAATTACCGAGCCGTTGAGGATGATCGAAGCGCCGTCGTTGAGATACGGCGCGACCGCCTGCACGGTGAAGAACACGCCGGTGAGATTGGTGCGGATCACATTTTCGAATGCAGCGAGCGTGGTGCCGCCGACCGGCGTCTGGCCGGGAATGCCGGCATTGGCGAACAGCACGTCGTACTTGCCGAACTTCTCCGCGCCCTGCTTCACCGCGGCTTCCAGCGCTGCGACATCGGTGGCATCGGCCACCACCGCGAGCGCGTTCGGTCCGAGTTCCCGCGCTGCGGCCGCGAGCGTCTCCTTATTGCGCCCGGTAATGACGACCTTGGCGCCTTCGGCGACGAACAGCTTTGCCGTCGCAAGCCCGATGCCGCTGTTGCCGCCGGTGATCAACGCCGTCTTGTTTGCCAGTCTCATGTCCGCCTCCAGTTGGTTGCATTATTAAACTTCGTTGCCTAGCTAGGGCATCAGGTTTAATATTGCAACCACACAAGACCGTGATGGCCCAACTTTCGGAGCGTGCGTCGTGAAACGAACCAGCCTTGCAGGCGACAGCTGTCCGGTGGCACGCGCACTCGACGTGTTCGGCGACTGGTGGTCGCTCCTGATCATCCGCGACGCCAGCCTCGGCCGGCGCCGTTTCGGCGAATTCCAGGCCAGCCTCGGGCTTGCGAAGAACATCCTCACCACCCGGCTGCGCACGCTGGTCGAGCGCGGCATCCTGAAGATGGTCCCCGCCTCCGACGGCAGCGCCTATCAGGAATACGTCCTGACGCCGAAGGGCCACGGCATCTTTCCGATCCTGGTTGCACTCCGGCAATGGACCGAGGAATTCGACGACCATCCGGACGAGATCGCGACCATCATGGTCGACCGCGACAAGGGCAAACCGGTCAAGAAGCTCGCACTGCTTTCGCAGGACGGACGCGTGCTGGGGGCGGCCGACACGACGTTGAAGCCGCGGCCTGCAGCAAAGCGCGCGCGACGTCACGCGACTGCGTAGGATGGGTGGAGCGAAGCGATACCCATCCTACGGCGCAGATGGTGGCGAGCCGGGCGATGACACCGAGATGAAGTACGCAATGACGGTGCGTCGCATCGTGCGAGCACCATCCTCATCGTCGTCCCGGCGCAGGCCGGGACCCATATGTGGACGGCCCCCGTGGCACAAGAGCCTTTTGGCAAGATCGGATCGCGTGCATCCATATGTCCGGCCTGTTGGGTGCGATCGCGTAGACCGCTGGCCAAGATGGTTTGCGCGATGCGAGTTCCAAACAACTCCGCGACCTGTTGACGGCCGATGGGTCCCACGGATTGTCTCGCATCGTTGCTCGATCGATCGCTCCATCTGCTCTTGCAGCTCCGGGTCGGCTGACGAGCGAGCCCGCCAGCCGGCCAATCTGTTAAGCGGTACCCGTCGTCGCGGCATTCAGCCGTGCGGCGTCATAACTCTCACCCGTCACCATCAGCTTCCAGACGATGCGCGCCACCTTGTTGGCGAGCGCTACGGCCGCAAGCTTCGGCGGCTTACGCTTGATCAGCGCCAGCAGCCAGCGCGAGTGATGACCGCGCCCCCGCCTGGCCTGCTGGATCACCGCCGTGGCCCCGACGACCAGCAGACGGCGCAGGTCCTCATCGCCCGCCCGGGTGATCTTGCCAAGCCTGGTCTTGCCTGCGGTGGAGTGGTCCTTGGGTGTCAATCCCAGCCAAGCCGCAAAGTGACGACCGGAGCGGAACGCGCCCGGATCAGGTGTCTTCATCACCAGCATCGTTGCAATGATCGGACCGACCGAGGGGATCTGAGCCAGGCGCCGGCCCGTGGCATCGCCGCGGTGCCAGGCCATCAGCCTGGCCTCAACCACCTCCAACTCGCCCTCGAGCCTGACGCACTCCCGGCCCAGCACGACAAACAGCTCGCGCGCCAGAGCGGGAAGCGTCTCGTCCTGCGCGATCCGCGCCAGCAGTGGTTCGATCGCCTCCAGTCCCTTGGGCGCGATCAGGCCATACTCCGCCGCATGGCCGCGGATCGTGTTGGTCAATTGGGTGCGCCGGGCGATCAGTCCGTCGCGGACCCCCATCAGCATCAGCGCAGCCTGCTGCTCGGCCGTCTTCACCGGCACAAAGCGCATGCTCGGCCGGCTCATCGCCTCACACAGGCCTTCTGCATCACGCCCGTCATTCTTGTTCCGCATCACGTAGGGCTTCACCAATTGCGGCGCCATCAGCTTCACCTCATGGCCCAGCCTGGAAAGCTCGCGCGCCCAATATTGCGAAGCTCCGCATGCCTCCATCCCGATCACCGTCGGCGGCAATTTGGCGAAGAACTCCAGCACGAGTTTGCGCGAAAGCTTCTTGCGTAAGACCGGCTGCTCGGACGCATCAACCCCATGCAGCACAAAAATATGCTTCGACGTATCCATCCCAATACGGATAATCTCTCTCACGGACGGTCTCCTTGTCTGAGATTTACAACAACCTCATTCTGGCACACTGATGCCGTAGGGGGCCGTCCACACCATCATATCCAGCGAAGGTGATTGTTGAGCGACGCTGGGGCCACAGCCCTCTTCAGGACGCGCCACACATTCGGTGTCGTCCTGGCGAAAGCCAGGACCCATTACCCCAAATCTCAATTGTTGCGCGACGCTGGGGCCGCGATCACGCCCATCACCGAATCTCACGACAGCTTCCTTCGGCTGCGCGCGCGCAATTGCTCGTCGGCCTCCAGCCGGGTCATCGCGAGCAGATGGTCGAGGACTTCGAATTTGTGGCGCTGGGCGAGTTTGGCGAGCTCGGTCGCGGCCGCTGCGATCAGGACCAGGGCGTCATCCGGGCCGCCCTCCCCACCTGGCTCGTCGCCTTCCGGTCGCCGTCGGCCGGACGGCTTGGGCTTCCGCCCACCCCCTGTGCTGCTCAAAAGGCCTAACCCGATTCCCACCCTATATATAAAGAGATACGCCGTTTCCGGCCGCAACTCTAGGACGCATTTTTCAACCCTGGGGATAGGAACTCCACAGCTTGAGCCCTCCCTTCAATATCTGGCGATTTGACAGGGACCGCCCCAGCACCCATGTTCGCCCCGACACGGCGGGCCGCGAGTCTAGCGGAACCCGCCTTCAAGTTTTCCCATAAGCCATTGGAATGACATGAATATCGTCATTGTGGAGTCGCCTGCCAAGGCCAAGACGATCAATAAATATCTGGGGTCCTCCTACGAGGTCCTGGCGTCGTTTGGCCATGTTCGCGACCTCCCGGCCAAGAACGGTTCGGTCGATCCGGACGCCAATTTCCAGATGATCTGGGAGGTCGATGCCAAGGCCGCCGGCCGGCTGAACGACATCGCCAAGGCGCTCAAGGGGGCCGACCGCCTGATTCTGGCGACCGACCCTGATCGCGAGGGCGAAGCGATCTCCTGGCACGTGCTGGAGGTGATGAAGGAGAAGCGCGCGCTGAAGGACCAGAAGGTCGAGCGCGTCGTGTTCAACGCCATCACCAAGCAGGCGGTCACCGACGCCATGAAGGCGCCGCGCCAGATCGACGGCGCGCTGGTCGACGCCTATATGGCGCGCCGCGCGCTGGACTATCTGGTCGGCTTCACCCTCTCCCCCGTGCTCTGGCGCAAGCTACCCGGCGCCCGCTCCGCCGGCCGCGTGCAATCGGTCGCGCTGCGGCTGGTCTGCGACCGCGAGCTCGAGATCGAGAAGTTCGTGCCGAGGGAGTACTGGTCGCTGGTCGCGACGCTGCTGACGCCGCGCGGCGAAGCCTTCGAGGCCCGGCTCGTCGGCGCCGACGGCAAGAAGATCGCACGGCTCGACATCGGCTCCGGCGCGGAAGCCGAGGACTTCAAGAAGGCGATCGAGGCCGCGCTGTTCAGGGTCGCGACCGTCGAGGCCAAGCCGGCCCGGCGCAATCCGCAGGCGCCCTTCACCACCTCGACCCTGCAGCAGGAAGCCAGCCGAAAGCTCGGCTTCGCGCCGGCGCACACCATGCGCATCGCGCAGCGGCTATATGAGGGCATCGACATCGGCGGCGAGACCACCGGTCTCATCACCTATATGCGAACCGACGGCGTGCAGATTGATCCGTCCGCGATCACCCAGGCCCGCAAGGTGATCGGCGAGGATTACGGCAACGCCTATGTGCCGGATGCCCCGCGCCAATATCAGGCCAAGGCCAAGAACGCGCAGGAAGCGCACGAAGCGATCCGCCCGACCGATCTGTCGCGCCGTCCGGCCACCATCGGCCGAAGGCTCGATACCGATCAGGCGCGGCTCTACGAATTGATCTGGAAGCGCACCATTGCGAGCCAGATGGAATCGGCCGAGCTCGAGCGCACCACCGTCGACATCGAGGCCAAGGCCGGCGCCCGCGTGCTGGAGCTGCGCGCCTCCGGTCAGGTCATCAAGTTCGACGGCTTCCTCGCGCTCTACCAGGAAAGCCGCGACGACGAAGAAGACGAGGACTCACGCCGCCTGCCCGCGATGAGCCAGGGCGAGGCGGTGAAGCGCCAGAGCCTTGCCGTCACCCAGCACTTCACCGAGCCGCCACCGCGCTTCTCGGAAGCATCATTGGTGAAGCGGATGGAAGAGCTCGGCATCGGCCGCCCCTCGACCTACGCCTCGATCCTGCAGGTGTTGAAGGACCGCGGCTACGTCAAGCTCGAAAAGAAGCGGCTGCACGGCGAGGACAAGGGCCGCGTCGTGGTCGCGTTCCTGGAGAATTTCTTCTCGCGCTACGTGGAGTACGACTTCACGGCCGATCTCGAGGAACAGCTCGATCGCATCTCCAACAACGAGATCGCCTGGCAGCAGGTGCTGCAGGACTTCTGGCGCGGCTTCATCGGTGCGGTCAACGACATCAAGGACCTCCGCGTCGCTGAAGTGCTCGATGCGCTCGACGAGATGCTCGGCCCGCACATCTATCCGCCGCGCGCCGATGGCGGCGACGTCAGGCAGTGCCCGACCTGCGGCACCGGGCGGCTTAACCTCAAGGCCGGCAAGTTCGGCGCCTTCGTCGGCTGCTCGAACTATCCGGAATGCCGTTACACCCGCCCGCTCGCGGCCGACAGCGCCGAGAGTGCCGATCGCGTGCTCGGCACCGATCCCGACACCGGGTTCGACGTCACGGTGAAGGCCGGCCGGTTCGGCCCCTACATCCAGCTCGGCGAGCAGAAGGATTACGCCGAAGGCGAGAAGCCGAAGCGCGCCGGCATTCCCAAAGGCACCTCGCCTGGCGATGTCGATCTTCAACTGGCGCTGAAGCTGTTGTCGCTGCCGCGCGAGATCGGCAAGCATCCGGAAACCGGGCAGCCGATCACCGCCGGCCTCGGCCGGTTCGGGCCGTTCGTGAAGCACGAGAAGACCTATGCCAGCCTCGAGGCCGGCGACGAGGTCTTCGATATCGGCTTGAACCGCGCCGTCACGCTGATCGCGGAGAAGATCGCGAAGGGCCCGAGCGGCCGCCGCTTCGGCGCCGATCCGGGCAAGCCGCTCGGCGATCACCCGACGCTCGGCGCCGTCGCGCTGAAGAACGGCCGTTACGGCACCTATGTCGCGGCCGGCGGCGTCAACGCGACAATCCCGAGCGACCGCACCCCGGACGAGATCACGCTTGCGGAAGCGATCGCGCTGATCGACGAGCGCGCGGCCAAGGGCGGCGGCAAGAAGACCAAGAAGGCGAAGGCGGAAAAGCCCGCCAAGGCCAAGAAAGCCAAGTCCGAAGCGACCGAGACCGAGACCGACGGCGACGCCGAGGCCAAGCCCGCCAAGAAGGCTGCGTCGAAGAAAGCCGCGGCGAAGCCGAAAACGGATGCGACCAGCAAGGCGCGCGCGCCGGTCGCCTCCGGTGCCAAGACGTCGCCTGCAAAGTCATCGGCACCAGCGAAAGCGCCCGCGAAGAAGAGCGCCGGCAAGGCAAGAGGATAAGTGAAACGAAAACCCGACCATGGCTTTCCGGGCCGGGACGCCATCGTCGCCTTCATCCGCGCCAATCCAGGCAAGGTCGGCACCCGCGAGATCGCGCGCGAGTTCGGCCTGAAGAACGCCGACCGCATCGAGTTGAAGCGGATCCTCCGCCAACTCGCCGACGACGGCACGGTCGCCAAGCGCCGCCGCAAGATCCACGAGCCGGCGGCGCTGCCGCCGACCCTGCTCGCCGACATCACCGGCCGCGACAGCGACGGCGAGTTGATCGCGACGCCCGCCGAGTGGGACTCCGAAGACGGCGCCGCCCCGAAAATCCGCATCGAGACGCCGCGGCGGCCGAAGCCCGGCACCGCCGCCGGCGTCGGCGACCGCGCGCTGCTCCACGTCGAGGTGACCGACGAGCACGACGGCACGCCCTATCGCGGCCGCGTCATCAAGGTGATCGATCACGGCCGCACGCGCATCCTCGGCATCTTCCGCAAGAACCCCGATGGCGGCGGGCGCCTGATCCCGGTCGACAAGAAGCAGGCCGGCCGCGAGCTCAACATCGCCAAGGCCGACAGCGGCGACGCCGAGGACGGCGACCTCATCAGCGTCGACTTGATCCGCACCCGCGGCTATGGGCTCGCCTCCGCCCGCGTCAAGGAACGGCTCGGCTCGATCGCGAGCGAGAAGGCGATCAGCCTGATCGCGATCAACACCCACGATATCCCGCAGGTATTCTCCGCCGCCGCCGTGCGCGAATCCGAGGAAGCAAAACCCGCGACCTTGCAGGGCCGCGAGGACTGGCGCGACGTGCCGCTTGTCACCATCGACCCGCCGGATGCCAAGGATCACGACGACGCCGTTCATGCCGAGGTCGATTCCGATCCGAACAACAAGGGCGGCTTCATCGTCCATGTCGCGATCGCCGACGTCGCCTTCTATGTGCGGCCCGGCTCGGCGCTCGACCGCGACGCGCTGCAGCGCGGCAACTCGGTGTATTTCCCCGATCGCGTCGTGCCGATGCTGCCCGAGCGCATCTCCAACAATCTCTGCTCGCTGGTGCCGGGCGAACCGCGTGGTGCACTCGCCGTGCGCATGGTGATCGGCTCTGACGGCCGCAAGCGATCGCACACCTTCCACCGCGTGCTGATGCGCTCGGCAGCAAAGCTCAATTACGCGCAGGCGCAGGCCGCGATCGACGGCAGGCCCGATGACACGACGGGTCCCCTGCTCGATCCGATCCTGAAGCCGCTGTGGTCGGCCTATGAGCTGGTCAAGCTCGCACGCAACGAGCGCGACCCGCTCGATCTCGATCTGCCCGAGCGCAAGATCCTCCTGAAACCGGACGGCACCGTCGATCGGGTGATCGTGCCGCAGCGACTTGATGCGCATCGGCTGATCGAGGAGTTCATGATCCTCGCCAACGTCGCCGCCGCCGAAATGCTGGAGAAGAAGGCGCTGCCGCTGATCTATCGCGTGCATGACGAGCCGAGCCAGGAGAAGGTCCACAACCTCCAGGAATTCCTGAAGACGCTCGACCTGCCCTTCACCAAGCAGGGCGCGCTGCGTCCCACGCAATTCAATCGCGTGCTGGCGCAGGTTGCCGGCGAGGATTACGAACCGCTGGTCAACGAGGTGGTGCTGCGTTCGCAGGCGCAGGCCGAATACTCCGCCGAGAACTACGGCCATTTCGGCTTGAACCTGCGCCGCTACGCGCACTTCACCTCGCCGATCCGCCGCTACGCCGATCTGATCGTGCATCGTGCGCTGATCCGCGCGCTCGGCCTTGGCGAAGGCGCCTTGCCGACCGACGAGAGCGTGGAGACGCTGGCCGAGATCGCCGCGCAGATTTCCGTCACCGAGCGCCGCGCGATGAAGGCGGAGCGCGAGACCACCGACCGGCTGATCGCGCATTTCCTCGCCGATCGCATCGGCGCTTCGTTCCAGGGCCGCATCTCCGGCGTCACGCGAGCCGGCCTGTTCGTGAAGCTCGACGACACCGGCGCCGACGGCCTGATCCCGATCCGCACCATCGGCAGCGAGTATTTCAACTACGACGAAACTCGCCACGGCGCTGATCGGCACGCGGAGCGGCACCATGTATCGGCTCGGCGATGTCGTCGACGTACGGCTGGTCGAGGCCGCGCCGGTGGCGGGCGCACTGCGCTTTGAGCTATTATCCGACGGTCAGACAATTCCGCGCGGCAGAAAACACGACGGCGTCGGAACCGAGCGCCGCAGCGCTGGATTTGGCAAGGGGCCCAATAAGGGATCCGGCAAGAAAGCGCACAAGGAACGGAAGGCACGCAAGAAGAAGGACAGCAAGCCGGCGAAGCCGACATCCGGCAAATCGAAGCGAGGCAAGTCATGGAAGTGACACCGCCCACGGTGGTCTGGACCCGCGACGCAGCTGAGCCAGAGAAGCGCGACGTGTGGACCGCGATGAAGCGCGGGTTCCTTGGCCGCTGCCCACGCTGCGGAAAAGGCAGGCTGTTCCGCAAATTTCTCAAATGCGACGGCCATTGCCCGGTCTGCGATCTCGATTTCACACCGCATCGCGCCGACGATCTGCCCGCCTATCTCGTCATCGTGATTGTCGGCCATATCGTGGTACCGACCGCGCTGTGGATCGAGACCAACTATTCGCCGCCGGTGTGGCTGCAACTTGCGATCTATCTGTCGTTCACGCTGTTCGCATCGCTGGCGCTATTGCAGCCGGTGAAGGGAGCCGTGATTGGATTGCAATGGGCCCTGCGCATGCATGGCTTTGACGAGAATCCCCCTAGCGACATCCCGCCGGTCTAGCTAAACCGGGTACCAAGAAGAAATGAAAGGGATGAAATGACTGAAGCTGCCGCCCCTGCCGCCGCCGTCCACCAGGGCGAAAAGGAAGCCGATCATCACGCATACTTCCGGCCGAAGGATGCGGCGACGCTGATCCTGATCGATCGCTCCGGTGCCAAGCCGAAGGTGTTGGTCGGCAAGCGCCACGACAAGGTCGTGTTCATGCCGGGCAAATTCGTTTTCCCCGGCGGCCGCGTCGACAAGGCCGACAACCGCGTGCCGGTCGCAGCCCCGATCACACCGGAGCTGGAAGCCAATCTATTGAAGGGCAGCCCGAAGATCACGCCCGGCCGCGCGCGCGCGCTCGCCAATGCCGCGATCCGCGAAGCCTGCGAAGAGACCGGGCTCTGCCTCGGCCGCAAGGTCGAGAAGACAACGAAGCTCGACGGGCCCTGGGCGCCGTTCGCCGACGCAGGACTCCTGCCCGATCCGTCCGGCCTGTTCCTGATCGCGCGCGCGATCACGCCGCCCGGCCGCGTCCGCCGCTTCGATACGCGCTTCTTCACCGCCGATGCCTCGACGATCGCGCATCGTGTCGAAGGCGTGGTGCATGCCGATGCCGAGCTGGTCGAGCTCGTGTGGGTCGAGATCGGCTCCGAGCCGCTCGCGGACGCGCACGCCATGACCAAGAACGTGCTCGCAGAGCTCGACCGCCGTCTCGCCACCGGCCCGCTCCGTCACGACGCGCCGGTGCCGTTCTTCCATTTCTACGGCGGCAAGATGCAGAAGGATGTGCTGGGGGCGTAGGAGACGCTCGATTCCCGCCATTGCGAGCGAAGCGAAGCAATCCATCTCACTGCTTGCTGAATTGTGGATTGCTCACATGGGGATTTGGTGTGTCAAGATTTATGGTCAGCTCTTTGTTCGATTTTCGGGCCAGCTCTTCGTCCCGACCATGGGCCGGTTTGGAAGGCGCGCGCAGATCAGGTCAAGACCGGCCCGGCAGGGCCGCCGCGAAGCGGCTTGGTCTTGAGCTGAGCGAGCACGCCTTCAGGCTCGTCGGGTCGGGAAGTGCGGCGTGAACTCCTCCTATGTTCGGCGATCCAAGGGTCGAGCCAGTTCGGGCAATCTGGTTTGCATGCCAGATCAAACTCACATTCGGTCGTCGCTCGGTGGCGACTGCACCAACATTCCGCTTGCGGCGGGCAGGCTCGAGAGGACGGGACCATTCTTCGTTGCGGCGTTTGAAGCCATGCAATCCATCGGTTCGTCCGCCCGGATCGGCCGAGGCTGATCAACCTCGGCAGATTGGTTTTAAGCTTGCAGGAAGCCACGCATCAGGCGGCCTTCATCTCGGCCCCCTCGATCACGACGCCGGCGGTCACGTATTTCCACAGTGCCACGAGCAGCTTGCGGGCCAGCGCCACGATCGCGCGCTTGCGGCCGCACTGCGCCTTGAACCATTGGGTCAGCGCCGATTGCGGCTGGTGGCGCACCCAGAGCCAAGCGAGCTGGATCATCGTGGTTCTCAGGCGCGGATTGCCGGCTTTCGACACGCCTTGCTCGCGCTCGATCCCACCACTGCGCCAGGGCGTCGGCGCAAGTCCGACATAAGATGCGACCTGACGGCGGTTGGCGAACTGCCGCCAGAAGGCTTCCGACCACAGAACGGCAGCGAAGTTCGAGCCCAAACTCTTCAGACCGAGCAGCATCGCAACCGGGGTCGATGCAGCCTTCCCGCCCGACGGCTTGCTCGCGGCCAGCAACGCATCCTGCTCGCGCTCCACCGCCGCAATCTGCTCCAGCAGCAGTTCGAGCCGGTCGAGCTCACGGTCGATCTGCGCCTTCAGATGCGGCAGTAATGCGCGCCCGTCTCCAGTCCGCAAGGCCTCCAGCCGCTTCCGTCGATCCCGCCGCAACGGCGCATAACCCGATATCCCTTGCGCGAACAGAAGACCCTTGATCCGGTTCACATGCTCGACCCGCTCCGCGATCAATGTCCTCCGTTCGCGGCACAGCCGGCGGCGATCCTCCTCTTCGGGAGAGGGAGCAACAACCATGGCGCAGACCCGAGGCTCGCCGCGCTTGTAGGCCAGAAGCGTCCGCAACAGTGTCTCCCCATCCAGCCTGTCCGTCTTGGCTCGCTGGCGCCGGCGCGGCGTCGCAATCGAGGCCGGATCCACCACATGGCTCTCAATGCCTTCCTGCTGCAGGGCCCGGTGAAGCCAGAACCCATCCAGCCCCGCCTCCTGGATGGTGATGATCGGATAACTCTCGCCCGTGCGCGCCTGCGCCTTGCGCTTCAGCTCCGCGAACAGCTTCAGCAGTTCCGCAAGATCGCCGGCCACCACGCTGTGTTTGGACATCTTCTCGCCTTTGCCCGGCGAAAGCGAGGTGACCAGCCAAGTCGAACGGCTCAGTTCCAATGACGCGAAAATTGCGCCAAACTGAGTGCGGATAGCGGCCAGTTTGTCGGAAGGATGATCGAGCAACATCGTCGTCTCCAGGTTGAATGGGTGCAACCTCAGTCTGGCCTCAGACTTGGTCGCTATCCACTCCCCATGGAATCTTCGTCGCTGGCGCTCCTCGCAATGACGACCGTGAGACGAACGCGGACTTATCCTCCAGCCGCGCCTCAAATTGCAAAATTCTTCTGCCGCCGTTGGGATGGCGTGCCGCGAAACGCCTCCCTATCTGTTCCGCTAACGACAACAACGACGGAACGGGGCAATGGCGAAGCGTCAACTCAAGCTCGGCGCATTCATGCGGCCGATCAGCATCCACACCGGCGCCTGGCGCTATCCCGGGGCCTGGCCCGACGCCAATTTCAACTTCGACCATATCAAGCAGCTGATCCGAAAGCTCGAGGCCGGCAAGTTCGACGCCTTCTTCATGGCCGACCATCTGGCCGTGCTGAACATGCCGATCAACGCGCTGAAGCGCAGCCACACCGTGACCTCGTTCGAGCCGTTCACCCTGCTCTCGGCGCTCGCGGCCGTCACCGAGAATATCGGCCTGATCGCGACCGGCTCGACCACCTTCGACGAGCCCTATCACGTCGCCCGCCGCTTCGCTTCGCTGGACCACATCTCCGGCGGCCGCGCCGGCTGGAATATCGTCACCACGTCCAATCCGGACGCCGCCTTGAATTTCGGCCTCGACGATCACATGGAGCACGCCGAGCGCTACAAGCGCGCCCGCGAGTTCTACGATGTCGTCACCGGCCTGTGGGACTCCTTCGCTGACGATGCGTTCGTGCGCGATGTCGAGTCCGGGCTGTTCGTCGATCCTGACAAGATGCATGTGCTCAACCACAAGGGCAAATATCTCTCGGTGCGCGGCCCCCTCAACATCGCCCGCCCTGTGCAGGGCTGGCCGGTGATCGTGCAGGCCGGCGCATCCGACGACGGCAGGCAGCTTGCGGCCGAGACGGCGGAAGCCGTGTTCACCGGCGGCGGCAGCCTTGCGGACGGACAGAAGCTCTACGCCGACATCAAGGGCCGCATGGAAAAGATCGGCCGCGATCCCGAGCACCTGAAGATCCTGCCCGGCGCCTTCGTCGTGGTCGGCGACAGTGTCGACGAAGCCAAGGAGAAGCGCGCGCTGCTCGACAGCCGCGTGCATTACGACAGCGCGATCGCCTCGCTCTCGGTGATCCTCGGCACCGATGCGTCCGCCTTCGATCCCGACGGGCAATTGCCGCCGATCCCGGAAACCAATGCCAGCAAGAGCGGCCGCCAGCGCCTCGTCGATGTCGCGGCGCGCGACAAGCTCACCGTGCGCCAGCTCGCCCAGCGCGTCGGCGGCTATGGCGGGCTTGCCTTCGTCGGCACGCCGCAGACCATCGCCGACCAGATGGAAGAATGGCTGACCGGCCGCGGCAGCGACGGCTTCAACATCATGTTCCCCTATCTGCCGCAGGGCCTGTTCGAGTTCGTCGACAAGGTGGTCCCGGAACTGCAAAAGCGCGGGATTTTCCGCACCGAGTACGAAGGGCGGACCCTGCGCGAGAATTTGGGCCTGCCGCGACCCAAAAATCAGTTCTTCGGGGGGTAATCGGCCCGGAATCGGGGTGGTTTTGGCTCGGAAATCCTTGACTTTGGGCGGTTTCTGGCTAGTTTCCCGGCCAAACGCGGGCCGATTTGGCCGGCTCCCGATATCCCTGCAGTTTCGAGGTTTTGCACATGGCCAAAGCGGTCACCATCAAGGTCAAGCTCGTGTCGACGGCCGATACCGGCTTCTATTACGTCGCCAAGAAGAATTCGCGCACCATGACCGACAAGCTGGTCAAGAAGAAGTACGACCCGGTCGCGCGCAAGCACGTCGAGTTCAAGGAAGCCAAGATCAAGTAAGATCGCTTGCTTCCGACGTTTCGAACGGGGCCCTCGCGGCCCCGTTTTTGCTTTGTAGGCCTGCGTCATCCCGCATGATTCCCGGACAAGTCCCGGGCGCAGGGCTCAGATGATCGCAAGCTTGGACGAGGGAAACGCAGGCGGCTACTCGGTCGCCTACGGCCGCGAGGACATCTACTTTCCGGTCTATGTCACGGCCGCTTTGGCCGCGATCTTCCTGACCGCGAGCTGGATCACGGGCGAGATCTATTGGCTGGCGCCGGCGGCCGCGGCGGGCGGCTTCACCTACTACAACATCCCTCTGCTGGAGGCCGGTCGTCCGACCATCGGCGCCAACCAGTACGGCATTTTCATCCAGGCCTTCGGGCTGATTCGCTGGCGCGCCATCACGCGCATCGATCTCGTCGAGATCGCCGAGCGCGCGATGACCGTTCACGAGTTGCAGATCGCGCTCAACGGGCCGCTCGGTAGCGCACTGGTGGCCGATTGGCGCAAGCGGCCGGCCTATCGGCTGCTCATGCGCTTGCCGTGGCGCATGGACCATCGTGGCGTGGTCCGCGTCAGTCTCGAGCCATTCGACCGGACGCCCGACGAGATCCACCGGACGTTCCTCAGGATGTGGCGCTACTACCGGAGCTAGCCCTTGAACGCCTCGTCACGCAGATGCGCGTCCGCGATACGCGCATCCGGATTGTGTGTGATAGTCATGAACCAAACAAGGCTGAAGAACAGCGACCACGCTGTGTTCCAATAGAACCAGTTCATCGGATCACCTCGAACAGCTTTGATCCGCGCCAGCCGGCTGACATCGCCGGCTGTGCGGAGTGCCGCCAAAGTCTACTGCACGACCTCGCCGTGCAGTGCCAGATCCAACCCTTCGCGCTCGATGTCTCGCGTCACGCGAAGCCCGACGAAGAGATTGATCACGAACAGGATGATCAGGCTCACCACCGCATCATACACGAAAACCGTCGCGACGCCGATGCATTGATTGAGGAACTGCCCGGGATTTCCCTCCAGAACGCCCGCCGTTCCACCATATTGCTCGACCGCGAACACCCCGGTCAGCAGTGCCCCGACGATGCCGCCGAGGGCATGGACGCCGAAGCAGTCCAGCGCATCATCGTAGCTGAACAAGCGCTTCAAGCCGGTGCATCCCCAGTAGCAGCAGACGCCGGCGGCAATGCCGATGGCGAAAGCGCCGACCGGCCCGACGAAACCGGAGGCCGGCGTGATCGCAACGAGGCCCGCAACGGCACCCGAGCAGATGCCGACGACGGTCGGCTTGCCCTTCAACGCCCATTCCACCAGCATCCAGGTGAAGGCCGCCACTGCCGTGGCGATCTGGGTCACCAGCATGGCCATGCCCGCCTGCATTCCCGCCGTGACGGCGGAGCCGGCGTTGAAGCCGAACCAGCCGACCCACAGCAGCGAGGCGCCGATGAAGGTCAGCACCATGTTGTGCGCCGGCCCCGTCTCGACGCGCTTGCCAAGCATGATGGCGCACATCAGCCCGGCCACGCCGGCATTGATGTGCACGACGGTGCCGCCGGCGAAATCGAGAACCTTGACATAGGCGGCATCGTTACCCGCCGAGAAGATCCCGTCAGGACCCCAGACCCAATGCGCGATCGGCGCATAGACGAAGATCGCCCACAGCCCGATGAACCAGAGCATCGCCGAGAACTTCATGCGCTCGGCAAACGCGCCTGCAATCAGCGCCGGCGTGATGATGGCGAACGTCATCTGGAAGCAGATGTAAACCGACTCAGGGATGGTCGCGGCAAGCGGATTGGGATTGCCGATGCCACCCTTGCCGATGTCGCTCAGGATGTCCTTGAGGAACATGCGATCCAGACCGCCGATAAACGGCGTGCCGGCACGAAACGCCAGGCTGTAGGTCAGGACGGCAAACAGGATCGTGACCAGGCAGGTGACGGCGAAGCTGGTCATTACGGTGTCGCCGACATTCTTCTTGCGCACCATGCCGCCATAGAACAGGCCGAGCCCCGGGATCGTCATCATCAGGACGAGCGCGACGGACGTGAGCATCCAGGCGGTGTCGCCGGAATTCGGCGTGCACTTCTCGAGAATCTTGCCGCCGCAGGCCGGCGGCGCCGCATCCTCAGCCAGCGCGAGGTCGCTGAACAGCAGGCAAAGAAGCGCCACTCCCAGCAAGGCAGCCACGATTCTCACGAGCTTCTGGCGCGTGTGTGTCCCAGACTCCATCATCGTCCTCCCTTCACAAGAAATGCTGCTGTTCGGAACGGGCGCGGCGCGTTCTGCGCGAGCGAAGGGCGACCTGCGCGCTCGGTTAGGGTGATGTCTCGAAGCGCCGCGGTACGGGTGGCGGGATGCAGCGAAGTCGCTGCGATATGAGGCCGGACGTAAGGCACAAAGGCCACCTGCTCGGCGGCGCGGCGGAGGCCGTGGGTGCGCGGATGGCTGGAGAATGACGGCGACTAGCCTCATCGCGGCCAGCCCTTCCCATAGGTCCCCAGGCCGGAACCGCAGCGACGGCTTCCGGCACGATTTCTAGCCAAATTCAATCAAGATTCGTGCCACCGACGCGTGCGGCGTAACACATTGAAGACACTGTGACTTTAATCCGCGTACCGAACGGCTTCGCGCTCCGCTGCACGTTCTCGTAGCAAGCGATCGATGAAAAAATAGGCGGCAACCGGCGACTGCCTTCGCACGGGGCAGTCGCCGTCTGGCCGGGATCGGAAGCTAGGCGGCCTTGAGCAATGGCGGTTGCGCCGGCCGGATCAGCGCGAAGGCGACCTGGATGATGCCGCCGGCAAGACCGAGCGCGACGCCGATCCGCCAGGCCATGGTGTAGGAGCCGAGCGAGTCGTAGATCACCCCTCCTCCGTAGGCGCCGAGGAAGCTGCCGACCTGGTGGCTCATGAAGGCAAGGCCCTGGATCATCGCCTGCCAGCGCAGACCGAACATCTCGGCCACCGCGCCCGCGACCAGCGGACCGACGCCCATCCAGAGGAAGCCCATGATAGCGCCGAACAGCAACGTCGAGCCCGGCGTTGCCGGCAGCATGAAGTACCAGGCGAGCGCCAGCGAGCGCAGGATGTAGATGCCGCCGAGCAGCGCGAGCTTGTTCCAGCGCTGACCGGCCCAGCCGAAGAACAGCGAGCCCAGCACGTTGAAGCCGCCGATCATGCCGAGCGTCTGCGCGCTCAGCATCGGATCGAGGCCGCAGATCGCCAGATACGACGGCAGATGCGTGGTGAGGAAGACGAGCTGCATGCCGCAGACCATGTAGGCGCAGGTCATCACCACGAAGGATGCGTTGCCGAACGCGGTCTTGGCCGCGGTCGCCGCTGTGGCGTTGCCGATGTCATCGGCTGCGGGCTTCGGCAGCGGAATCTTGTCGACGCGACCGGCGTACAACGCGGCCGGAATCATCCCGATCGACAGGATGACGAATCCGGCAAGCCCGACGCGCCAGCCGAACCCCTCATTGAGCATCTGGCCGATCGGCGCCGACAGCAGTGCACCGAGCGAGCCCGCGGCGGAGACCATGCCGAGCACGGTCGAGCGCACCGTCTCCGACACCGCGCGCGCCGCGACCGACATGGCGATCGCATTCGCGGTGCAGGCGAGCGAAAGGCCGATCAGCACACCGGCGCCGATCATGATGGCGACGAGGCCATGCGCCGTCGTCATCAGCACGAGGCCCGCGATGTAGGCCAGCGCACCGACCACCATGATCGGGCGGAAGCCGTAACGCACCGTCATCGCGCCCGCGAACGGCTGCAGGAAGCCCCAGGCGAGATTCTGCACCGCCAGCGCCAGCGTGAAATGCGACACCGAGATGCCGATGTCGTGCGTCAGCGGCTGCATGAAGATGCCGAGGCTCTGCCGCAGCCCCATGCTCAGCGTGAGCATGATCGAGGCGCCGATCAGAATGGGAAGCGTGGGACGCAGGACCTGCAACAGGGGCATTGTTCTTATTCTCCCATGACGGCGCGGCACGAGTGCCACGGCCTGCGATTCACGCATGTTTTGGTTACACAGACCTGTGTACTTAGGCTATACAGGGGGCCACCTGTCAAGCGAAGAGGATCACGGCCGGCGCATGGCTTCCCCGCCTCCCAAACAGACCATGAAAGAGCGGATCCTCGAGACCGCCGACAAGCTGTTCTACCTGCAGGGCATTCGCGCCATCGGGGTCGACACCATCGCGGCCGAGATCGGCATCAGCAAACGCACGCTCTACAATCACTTCCCGTCGAAGGACGCGCTGATCGAGGCATATCTGCAGCGCCGCTTCGTGCAGCCCCGCCCCTCCGACAAGCCGCCGGCCGAGCAGATTCTCGCAACCTTCGATTCGCTGGAGCGGCGGTTCTCGGCGAAGGATTTTCGCGGTTGTCCTTTCGTGAACGCGGTCGCGGAGCTCGGGCCGGACGACGAGGACCGCACCGTGCGCAATATCGCCGTCGCCTTCAAGGAAAGCCGCCGGGTCTGGTTTCGCGATCTGCTGCGGCAGCTCGGCGTCGCAGATGCCGAGGCACTTGCGACCCAACTGACGCTGCTGGTCGACGGTTCGATCGCGCAGGACCTGGTGCGCGACGATCCGGCCATGGCGCGTGCGGCCAAGGAAGCCGCCCGCGTGCTGCTGGCGAATGCGGGCGTCAAGGTCGGCGGCGCCGCGGCTGCGGATAACAAGCGCACTGGATAAATCCGGTTGCGTCCACAAATCCGGTTTGGTTGGTAGCGTGACGGAACGCGACGGCATACCCGATTGGATATTCCGTCCGGCGAGATTGACGACCGCGCGACAACCTGCGGCACAACTGGGGAACGACCATGGAAGATCTGAAGGTGACGGCCACCGGCTACGATTTCGCGCCGGCGCGCGCCGCCATGCAGCGCTATATCGACAACAATCTGCTGTCCGGAATCTCCTGGTCGGTTCTGGTCGGGCGCGACATCGCCGACACGGGCTGCGTCGGATGGGCCGACAAGGAAGCGCAGACCCCGCTGCGCACCGACCATATCTTCCGGGTGTTCTCCAACACCAAGCTGATCACCTCCTGCGCGGCGCTGCTGTTGTTCGAGGACGGCCGTTTCCGGCTCGACGATCCGATCGAGACCTTCATCCCGCAGCTCGGCAACCGCAAGGTGCTGCGGCCGGGCGCGACCTCGATCGATGACACCGAGCCGGCGCAGAGCTCGATCACCATCCGCCAATTGCTGAGCCACAGCGCCGGCTTGAGCTACGGTTTCTTCGATCCCGGCACCGTCATTTTCAATGCGCTCAACGAGCGCGGCGTGCACAATCCCAACACGACTTTGGCTGAGATGGTCGACGTGCTCGCCGGTCTGCCGCTGATCTATCAGCCGGGCACGTCGTGGGAATACTCGCTCGCGATCGACGTGATCGCACGTCTGGTGGAAGTCGTCAGCGGCCAGACCTTCGACAGGTTCATCAAGGCGCGCATCCTCGATCCGCTCGGCATGGTCGATACCGGCTTCGTCGTTCCGCAACAGGATCACGGGCGCCTTGTCGCGTACTACGCAGGTGCCGATCTGATGGAGCCGATGAAGCCGGGCCTTACCCGCACCGACAATGCGCCCTTCCCCGGCGCCTATCTGCGGCCGGTCGCAAGGCTCAACGGCGGCGGCGGGCTGGTGTCCACGCTGCCGGACATGGTCGCGCTGATCCGCAGCCTGCTGCCGGGCGGACCGACGCTGCTGAAGCCGGACACGATCGCCATGATGATGTCCAACCAGTTGCCCGAAGGACAGTGGATCCGCTTTGCGATGATGGGCGAGCAACCCGGCAAGGCGCACGGGCTTGCCGGCGGCCTGATCCTCACCCCCTCGCCGATCGATCATCCCGGCGCTGCCGGCGAGTGCTACTGGGGCGGCGTCGCGGGCACGCAGTGGTGGATCTCGCCGAAGACGGGCATCGCCGGCGTCATGATGGCGCAGCGCCAGATGGCGTTCGTCCATCCGTTCTCGTTCGAGTTCAAGCGGCTGGCCTATGACGCGGTGAAGCGCGGGCGATAGGTTCATTTCCTCTGTCGTCACCCGCGCAGGCGGGTGACCCAGTATTCCAGAGGCGGTGTCGTCTCAGACGAGAGGCCGCAGCGTACTGGATACCCCGCTTTCGCGGGGTATGACGACGGATGACACGGAAGGTATAACGCGCGTTACGCCGCCGCTGAAACCACGCGGTTGCGGCCATCGTGCTTGGCGCGATAGAGCGCGGTGTCGGCGCGCTTGAGCACGTCGGTGACCTGCTCGCCCTTGCGCTCCAGCGTGGTCAGCCCGATCGAGATCGTGACCGTGATCCGCTTGCCGCCCTTCTCGACGGCAAACGGCTCGCCCGCGATCGAGCGGCGCAGCCGCTCGGCGACCATGCCGGCGACATGCAGATCCGTCTCCGGCATCACGATCACGAACTCCTCGCCGCCATAGCGGCAGGCGAGATCGATGCCGCGGATCGACTTGCGGATGCGAACGGCGAATTCGCGCAGCACGTCGTCGCCGGCATCGTGGCCGTAGGTGTCGTTGATCGCCTTGAAGTAGTCGATGTCGAGGATCATCAGCGCCAGCGGCTTGCCGCGGATCGATGCCTGCTCCGCCAAGGTCGCGAGATGGCTCTCCATGTAGCGCCGGTTGTTGAGGCCGGTCAGCGCATCGGTGATCGCCATCTCGATCGAGTTCTGCACGTTGTCGCGCAGATGATCGGTGTAGCGGCGGCGGCGGATCTGGGTGCGCGCCCGCGCCAGCAGTTCGTTCTTGTCGACCGGCCGCAGCAGGTAGTCGTTGACGCCGATCTCGAGCCCGCGCATCAGCCGCGCGTTGTTGTCGGCGTCCGAGACGGCGAGGATCGGCACCTGGCGCGTGCGCTCCAGCGAGCGGGCCTGGCTGCACAGCCGCAGGCCGTCGAAATTGTCGAGGCTGAGCGACACGATCAGGAGGTCGTAATTGCCCTCGGCGGCGTGAAACAAGGCTTCCGCCGGATTGGTCTCGACGTCGACGGTGTGCTCGGCGGAAAGGATCGGCGCCAGCTTCTCGTAGGACGACGGCCTATCGTCGACCAGCAGGATACGGCCGCCGGTACCCCGGTCGGCGATCGCGCTGCGCTCGGGCGCCTGCATGCCGATCTCGAGCGAGGTGATTGCGCGCATGCGCAGCTCATCGGTCATCATCTTCAGCCGCGTCAGCGAGCGCACACGTGCGATCAACACGACGTCGGACACCGGCTTGGTCAGGAAGTCATCGGCGCCGGCTTCAAGGCCGCGCACACGATCGGCAGGACTGTCGAGCGCAGTGACGATGACGACGGGAATGAAATGGGTCGCCGGATTCGACTTCAGCCGGCGGCAGACCTCGAATCCATCCATGTCCGGCATCATGACGTCGAGCAGGATGATGTCGCATTCCGCGCGCGTGCAGATGTCCAGCGCCTCGGTTCCGTTGGACGCGGTCAGCACATCGAAATATTCGGCTGACAAACGGGCTTCCAACAGCCTGACGTTCGCCGGAACGTCATCGACGACGAGGATACGCGCGGACATGGCACCACAACTCCCCTATCCGATAAAGCGTCGGACAGTCTCAATAAATTTGCCGACCGAGATCGGCTTGGACAAATAGGCTTCGCAGCCGCCCTCGCGGATGCGTTCTTCGTCGCCCTTCATGGCGAAGGCGGTGACCGCGACCACCGGAATCGTGCGCAGTTCGGGATCGTCCTTGATCCAGCGCGTAACCTCGAGACCGGAAACCTGGGGCAGTTGAATATCCATCAGGATGAGGTCGGGGCGCAGCTTGCGGACGAGATCGAGCGCTTCGAAGCCATTGCTGGTGCCCGAAGTCTGATAGCCATGCGCTTCCAACAGATCGCGAAAGAGCTTCATGTTGAGCTCGTTGTCCTCCACGATCAGGACGGTTTTGGCCATCCCGTCCCTCCCAGACTTAGGAAACAGGCCCGGCTGCGGCACCTCACGCACCGCGCGCGGAGCGCGTCGAAAATGTGAATTCAAACTAGCGCCAGAATCGCTCTAACCCGTTAACCCGATATCCAACTTCCGCAGCGTGGTTTCCGTTGCTTGAACACATGCGGAAGACTCGGGCATGATGGGCCTCTCATTAGAGACCATAAGTTAACGGAAAGGCAAACCGGCGCGTTGAAAAAGCCTGTTCACAACCCCCGGGAAGTCGCTGAAATCGTTGCGATTCAGGCGCTCGGCTTCATTGCCGGCGATCCCGAGCGGCTGGGCTTGTTCCTGGCCGAAACCGGAATCGGTCCGGAGACGCTGCGGAACGCTGCGTCCAATCCTCAATTTCTTGCGAGCGTGCTCGATTTCGTGATGCGCGACGATGCCACCGTGAAGGCGTTCGCCGCCGCCTCCGAACTGCACCCGACCAACATCGCTGCCGCCCACCAGGTGCTGGGCGACCCGAAATGGGAGCGCGACGTGCCGTGACGACGGCGGCGCCAGCTACCGACGGCCCCCTCAGTTTCTGCCGAGACTGCCTCGGCGACCTCGATATCAAGGTGAAGCGATGCAGCCATTGCGGGTCGCCGCGGCTGGTCCGCCACCGCACACTGCCTGCGTTGGCGCTGGCGCATATCGACTGCGACGCGTTCTATGCCACCGTCGAGAAGCGCGACAATCCCGAGATCGCCGACCGTCCTGTCATCATCGGTGGCGGCAAGCGCGGCGTGGTGTCGGCTGCCTGCTACATTGCGCGCACCTACGGCGTCCGCTCGGCGATGCCGATGTTCAAGGCGCTGGAACTCTGCCCCGATGCCACCGTGATCCCGCCCGACATGGCGAAATATGTCCGGGTCGGGCGCGAGGTGCGCGAGGCCATGCAGGCGCTGACGCCGCTGGTCGAGCCGCTGTCGATCGACGAAGCCTTCCTCGATCTCTCCGGCACGCAGCGCGTCCACGGCAATGATCCCAGCCAAGGTGCTCGCCAAATTCGCCCGCGACGTCGAGCGCGATATCGGTATCACCGTGTCGGTCGGGCTGTCCTGCAACAAGTTCCTCGCCAAGATCGCCTCCGATCTCGACAAGCCGAGGGGCTTCGCCACGCTCGACCAGGACGAAGCGCGCGAGATGCTGGCGAGCAAACCGGTCGGCTTCATCTACGGCGTTGGCCCTGCGACCCAGGAGAAACTCGTGCAGCGCGGCTTCCGCGTCATCGCCGACCTGCAGCGCGCCGACGAGAATGAGTTGATGAAGCAGTTCGCGAGCGAAGGCCGCAGGCTGTGGCGGCTGGCGCGCGGCATCGACGACCGCAGCGTGGTCCCCGATCGCGGCGCCAAGACGATCTCGAGCGAGACCACCTTCGAGACCGACATCCGCGATTTTGCAATCCTGGAAAAACTGCTCTGGAAGCTGTCAGAGAAGACCTCGGCGCGGCTGAAGAGCAGCGACCTCTCGGGCTGCACCATCACGCTGAAGCTGAAGACCGCTGATTTCCGCCAGCGCACCCGTTCACAATCGATCCAGACGCCGACCCAATTGGCGGCAAAGATTTTTGCGGTGACGCGCGAGATGCTGGCCAAGGAAATCGACGGCACCGCCTTCCGCCTGATGGGCGCCGGCGTCAGCGCGCTGCGCCCGGGCTCGCAGGCCAACGATTCCGACATGCTCGACCGTCGCTCGGCGCATGCCGAACGCGCGATCGACAATCTGCGCAAGAAGTTCGGCAACGCCGCCGTGATCCGGGGCATTGCCTATGAGGGGCCGGGAAAGCCGGCGGAGGATTAGCTCTCAGTTGACGTCATCCCCGCGCAAAGGCTTCGCCTTTGTCGCTGGAGATGCGAGCGGAGGGAGCCTCGAAGGATGTGCGGAAAGACTCGGGCCGTCGCCCTTCGAGACGCGCGCAAGTGCGCGCTCCTCAGGGTGACGGTTCCTTCAGCAGCGCCATGAGAGTCCTCAATCCGCGACGGCCACCGCCTCGATCTCGATCAGCCATTCCGGCGCCGCGAGCGCGGTGACGCCGACGAGGGTAGAGGCCGGCGGCTCCATGCCCTCGAAAAACGCCGAGCGCGCCTTGCCGATGATCGGGCGAAGCTCCGGTCTGTAGCCGACGACGAAGGTCGTGATCTTGACGATGTTGGAATAGCTCGCCCCGGCGGCTTTCAACGCCATGCCGAGATTCTGCATCACCTGCGTGGTCTGCGCGGCGAGATCGCCGGCGCCGACCACCCGGCCCTCCTCGTCGGTGGAAACCTGTCCAGAAATGTAGATCGTGCGCGCACCCGAGGCGACCACGACGTGGGAGTAAGCCGGATTGTGATGCAGGCCGCTGGGGCGCAGATGGTCGAGCTTGCTCATGATGTGCCTCCCTGACACGCGTGTTTTGGGAAGCGTACTCGTGTCGGACGGATCCGGCCAGTGTGGTCTCGCAGAGGGCTCAGGCTTGCTCCGTCCTGGCCGCGTATGCCGAGAGGGGCAGCCTCTCACTTGCAGGGCTTGGAATCCCTGACGTCAAACTTGTCCAACGCGCCCGAGATCACGAAATCGTTGTAATCCAGGACCAGCGCGCGGGAGACGCCGTTCTCATAGAGTTCGAACGACATCGCGTAGACCGGCGTCTGCTCGCCATCCTTGGCCCGCGCGTCGCTGTCGTAGTAGCTCACCGTTACCGGCCAGCGGGTCATGGTTTTCATCGCGTCGCTCGCGGTCGACGGATCGGGCGATGACGGCGCGCGGTCGCCGGCGATCGGCCGGCCGATCACGGTCAGCGTGTTGTAGACCTTCTCGCCATTGTCGGAGCCGTCATAGACGGTCTGTTCGAGCACCGATTTGCCGTCGCGGGCGGCGGCGATGATGTGCTGGATCTGCTCGGTCGGGAACACGATCTTGCCGTCGAGATTGAACATCTTCTTCACCGGCTGGGTCAGCTTCACGGTGATATGATCGCCCACGCGCTCGGCGATCCCGTCGACCGGCGACGATTCACTGTCGTTCATCCGGGTGTCGATCTTGAAGCGGTAGCTCTTGCCCGACGCGTCCTCCCAGGACGAGGAGCGCAGATCGGACAAAGTCACCTTGCCCTCGCCGCTGTCGAGTTCGGACACCTGGCGGAATTCGGAGGTATAGCCTTCGCAGGAGCTGCCGGAGAAATTGTACAGGATGCGCCCGCGCGCATCGCTGACCGAATTGGAGCCGCGCGATTTCACGAGGCTCAGATCGTACAGCGCCTGATGCGCCAGAAAAGGCCCGCCAGCCGCAGCGGCCGCCCCATGCACCAGACCGGTTCCTGCGGCAACGGCGATCGTGAGCACCAGGGCACGCGACGGATTCCGAAACGGCAAGGTCATGGTTTTTCCTCGATGAGGCAGGGATTCGCCACAATAGTGACGGTGGTATTGCGCCGCAACTGGGGCAAGTCTGACAAAATAGCAATGTAAGGCGCGAGTTTGCCGTCATTCTTGGCAGTTTTCCCTGCGATTGCGCACGTCACGGCCGCGCTGCCCTCACCTTACCGTCGCTTGCAACCGGCGGCACGATGCGCGAAACAATCGAAACAAACTTGGCCCTGACCGCGTTTCAGGCTTCGAGCAAATCCAATTGGGGAAAAAAAATGGCGGGTACCGTCGAACAGAAACTGGCGTCACAGGGCATCACACTTCCGGAGCCGACCTCCCCGGTCGCGAACTATGTCCCCTTCGTCCGCAGCGGAAACCTGTTGTTCGTCTCGGGCCAGGTTTGCTTCAACGCCGAAGGCAAGCTGATCGCCAAGGGTAAGCTCGGCGCCGGCGTCACGATCGAGCAAGGCACCGAGGCGGCACGCGGCTGCGCGATCAACCTCTTGGCCCAGGTCAAGGCCGCGCTCGGCGATCTCGACAAGGTCGTGCGCGTGGTGCGGCTGGGCGGCTTCATCAACTCGGCGCCGGACTTTTTCGACGGACCGAAGGTGCTGAACGGCGCTTCCGACCTGATGGTTGCTGTGTTCGGTGACAAGGGCCGCCATGCCCGCACCACCGTCGGCGTCGCCTCGCTGCCCGCGGACGCCGCGGTCGAGGTCGAAGGCGTGTTCGAAGTCTCCTGATCGATGCGCGCCCCTGATTGGCTGACCAAACGGCCGGTCGCCCATCGCGGCCTGCATGACGCCGCACGCGGCGTCATCGAGAACATGCCGGCCGCGGCCAGTGCCGCGGTCGCCGGCAATTTCGCGATCGAGTGCGATATCCAGCTCACCGCCGATGGCGAGGCGATGGTGCATCACGACGATGCGCTCGGCCGCCTCACCGAGGGTTCGGGCCTGCTGTCGGCCAAGACCGCGGCCGAGCTGAAGGCGGTGAAATTCAAGAACACCTCCGAGCAGATGATGACGCTCGGCGACCTCTGCACGCTGGTCGCCGGCCGCGTCCCGCTGGTGGTCGAGGTGAAGAGCCATTTCGACGGCGACCGCAAGCTGGTTCGGCGGATGGCCGAGGTGCTGTCGTCCTATTCCGGCCCTGTTGTCGGCATGTCGTTCGATCCCGACCAGGTGCTGGCGTTGCACGAGACCATGCCGAACCTGCCGCGCGGCATCACCGCTCAGCGCACCTATGACGACAGTTCCTGGACCAAGCTGACGCCGGCCCAGCGCGACGGCATGCTGTATCTGCGCCACGGCTTCAAGACCGAGCCGCATTTCGTTGCCTTCTGGGTCAACCAGCTGCCGGCGCCGGCGCCCTGGATCGCCCGCAATGTGTTCGGCTGCCCGCTGCTGGCCTGGACCGTGCGGACGGCGGAACAGCGCGAGCGCGCGGCCCGCTACGCCGACCAGATGATCTTCGAGGGGTTTGTGCCGGGAACCTGACATGTCCCGGACAGGCCCTTTGCAGTCTTGAACTCGTCGCTGCGACGCACGATCTTGGCAAGGGTTGGTCAAAGCGTTGGTCGTCATCGGCGATGGCGGAATGCGGAGCATGATCCGGAAGTGGAGCCAGCTGTTCCGGAAAGATCATGCTCAAAAGAGGCACCGGTCTTCACTCTCGATGGCGTCGTCTGAAATCACCCTAGAGGCTGTAGCTGACATCGGCGGCATTCCGGCCGCGGAATGGGATGCCTGCGCCAATCCGAAGGCCGACGCGGACAGCATCCACAACCTCGACACGCTGGCCTCGCAGGCTGCCGCAGGCGATTGCCAGACGACTGCAGCTTCGAGCTATAACCCATTCGTTTCACATGCTTTTTTCGCCGCAGCCGAGGCCTCCAATTCGGCCTGCCCGCGAACCGGCTGGGGCCCCCGGCATCTGATCGCGAAGCTTGATGGCCGGATCGTCGGCGTCGTGCCCTGCTATCTGAAATCGCACTCGCAGGGCGAATACGTGTTCGACCGCGGCTGGGCCGAGGCCTATCACCGCGCCGGCGGCAGCTATTATCCGAAGCTGCAGGTCTCCGTTCCCTTCACGCCCGCGACCGGGCCGAGGCTTCTGATCCGCGACGGTGTCGACCGCGAGGCGATCGGCTCGGCGCTGGCGCGGGGCCTCCGGGCGCTCTGCAACGCCACCGAAGCCTCCTCCGTGCACGTCACCTTTGCCCGCGAGGACGAGGCAAAGTTCTTGGGTGCACACGGTTTCCTGCAACGGACCGACCAGCAGTTCCACTGGCACAATGAGGGCTACAAGAGCTTCGACGATTTCTTGGGATCGCTGAACTCCCGTCACCGCAAGGGCATCAAGCGCGAACGCCGCGAGGCCGTGACCGCCGGGATCACCATCCACTGGCTGACCGGCTCGGATATCACCGAGGATGCCTGGGACGCGTTCTTCGAGTTCTACATGGAGACCGGTTCGCGCAAATGGGGCCGGCCGTATCTGACCCGGGAGTTCTTCTCGCTGATCGGCGAGAGCATGAGCCGGGACGTGCTGCTGGTCATGGCCAAGCGCAACGGCCGCTGGATCGCCGGCGCGATCAACTTCATCGGGTCGGACACGCTGTTCGGCCGCAACTGGGGCGCGATCGAGCACCACCCGTTCCTGCATTTCGAGGTCTGCTACTACCAGGCGATCGATTTCGCGGTTCAGCGCGGGCTCAAGGTGGTCGAGGCCGGCGCGCAGGGCGAGCACAAGCTGGCGCGCGGCTACCTGCCGCAGACCACCTATTCGGCGCATTTCATCGCCGATCCCGGATTGCGCCGGGCGATCGCCGATTACCTCAAGCGCGAGCGCGACTATGTCGCGGAGGTCGGCCGCGAGCTGACCGAGGCCGGACCGTTCCGGAAGACAGCCGACGACGACGCTTGACGTTTGGACCGCGACCAAGACATTAGCGTTCTAAAATCCGAGGAGCCGCCGCCATGCCCGCCGCCTATGACAACAACAACCCCTTCGCAAAAATCCTGCGCGGCGAGTTTCCCTCCTACAAGGTCTACGAGAACGAGCACGTGCTCGCCTTCCTCGACATCATGCCGCGCTCGCCCGGGCATACGCTTGTCATCCCGAAGGCCCCTGCCCGCAACATCCTCGACATCAAGGCGGACGACTACGCCCACGTCGCGCGTGCCGCCCACAAGATCGCGGCCGCCGCGATGAAGGCGTTCGAGGCCGACGGCATCACCGTGCAGCAATTCAACGAGCCCGCCGGCGGTCAGGTCGTGTTCCATCTCCACATGCACGTGATGCCGCGCAAGGACGGCGTGGCGCTGTTGCCGCCCGCCAGCCACAAGGAAGACGGCAAGGTGCTGGAGGCGAATGCGACGAAGCTGATCGCCGCGTTGAAGTAGCGCTTCTTCGTCATTGCGAGCGAAGCGAAGCAATCCATCGTTCGGCATATGTGGAGCGATGGATTGCTTCGTCGCTCCGCTCCCCGCAATGACGGCGGTGAGACTTCACTCCGTCTCGAAATCCCCGGCCTGCGGCGGGGCCAGCGGGGTGAACTCGCAGCGGTCGGGCTTGACGTCGATCAGCGGCGTCTCGTCGAGGCAGTCGAGGCCGCGCACCCAGATGAACGTTGTCCTCGACGCCGACCAGCTTCACGATCGAGGTGCCGATCGGGTTCGGGCGCACCGGCGAGCGCAGCGAGAAGGTGCCACGGGTGCTGCCGTTGTTCTTCGGGCTTTGCAGCACGATGTCGCGGCGCGACTGGTGCAGCCAGTACAGCACTTCGAGGTTCGAGTAGAAATCGACGCCCTTGATCGCGGCGACCCACGGCTCGAAGATCTCGAGCCGGCACACCGGACCGTCATGCCGCCCCTGCCGCGGCGTCGCCAGCCGCGAGGTCCAGGGGGTGCGGATGCGACCGATGAAGACGAGCCCGGCGTCGCGCGCCGTCGGCATGTCGACGGCGACCTCGCCCTGGCGCAATTCCATTTCACGTACCATGTGTCAGTCCAACGATATGTTCAGCGCCTTGACCACGCCCGCCCACCGCGCGCGATCGGTGTCCACGAATTTGTCGATCTCGGCCTGGCTCTTTACGCGCAGCGGCGGAAAGCCGATCCGGACCAGAGAAGCGCGAAACGCCTCGTCGTTCAAGGCCCGGTCCAGGCTCGCCTTGATCCTGTCGGCGATCTCGTCAGGCACTTTCGACGGCGCCGCAATACCATACCAGACGCTGACCGCATAATCGGGGTAGCCGCTCTCGGCAATCGTCGGCAGATCGGGCAAGTCGGGGATGCGCTCGGTCGAGCTGACGGCGAGCGCGCGCAGCATGCCTGACTTGACCGGCGGCAGCGCGGTGCCGAGCGTGTCGAACATCAGCTGGATGTTGCCTGACAAGAGGTCGGTCAGCGCGGGTCCGGCGCCCTTGTAGGGCACGTGGGTCATCTCGACGCCGGCCATCTGCTTGAACATCTCGCCGGCGAGATGAACGGTGCCGCCGGTGCCGGCCGATCCGAAATTGAGTTTGCCGGGATTCTTCTTGGCGTAGGCGACGAACTCCGCGATCGTCCTTGCCGGGACGGACGGATGCACCTCCATGATCATCGGCGCATCCGTGATCACGGAGATAGCAGGCGGAAATCCCTGGCCGGATCGTAGGGCAGCTTCTTGTAGAGCAGCGGATTGAGCACGAAGATCGAGGCGGCCGTCACGAACAGCGTGTAGCCGTCGGGATCGGAACGCGCCACCGCTTCGGCGCCGATCGCGCCCTGCGCGCCGGCCTTGTTCTCGACCACGACCACCTGCTTGAGATCGTGCCCGAGATATTCGCCGACGATGCGGCCGAGCACGTCGGTCGGGCCGCCCGCGGCGTAGGGCACCACGAGCTTGATCGGACGTGACGGATAGTCCGCGGCACGCGCAGGCAGCGCTGCTGCCAGCAAGGCAGCCAGAGCCACGATGAAGACCGATGATGCGCGCCGCCGCATGACGTTCCCCCGTTATTGTTTCTTGGAGAGCGAGAGTAACGGATAATGCGGTTGCCGCAATCAGCCGAGCCAGTATTTGCCTGACAGCATGACGATTTCGCCCACGATCACGCCGGCGAAGATCGATTTCCTCGCCAGCATGAACGCGACAAAGCCTGCGGCAACGGCGCCGTAACGCAGCCAGTCCGGCACGCTGGCGAGCGCGCCCGGCGGCTGCACGACGATCTGCGCGATGATACCGGCGAGGATCGCGGTGGCGACCGCCCTCACCCAGACCAGAAGCTCGGAGTTCTCGTCGATGCCGCCGCCGAACCACAGGCCAAGCATGCGCCAGATCTGGTTGGGGATGACGCCTGCCACGAACAGGATCGCGAGCGCGTGCCAGTCGCCGATGAAGCTGCTCATGCGCCCGCCCTCACGATGCCCGCCCTCGCGCGGTGCACGCCATAGGCGATGGTTCCCGCAACGACGCCGCTGACCAGGATGTCAACGCCGCTGTTCAGCATCGCCGCCAGCGGGAACAGCAAGAGCCCAAGCACCAGCGCGATGACGTCGGCGAGCTCGCGGCAATTGCGCGCGGTGGAGAACAGAAACGCCAGCGGCGTCAGCATCAGCATGCCGGCGGCCAATAGCGGCGTGAGGTTAGCCGCGAGAGTGTAGCCGATGGTATTGGCGATCAGGCAGACCGACACCAGCCCGCACCCGAGCCCGTGGATGAAGGCGATCCGCCGGTTGCGCGGCACCTGCGGCAGGAAGCGGAAGCACTCGACCCACAGCGTCACGGCTGTCAGATGCGCCACCAGGATCAGATGCCGGCGCTTGGTGTTTTCGGTGCGCATCATCGGCAACACCGACACCACCATCGGAAACAGCCTGATCGCGCTGACGGTGACCGCGATGGCCGATTGCAGCACGGTGGCGCCGGAGCCGAGCGTCGTGATCACGATAATCTGTGCAGGCCCCGCCCAGACGAACGCCGTGCTCGCCAGCGTCCAGCCCAGCGAGAAGCCGGAATCATGCGCCAGCGCACCGATGCCGAGATAGGTCGCAAACAGCACGAGCGTGAGCACAGTCGCGCCGATCGACCGCGCGCCCCACAGGAAGGCGCGGAACGAGGTCTGCCATTGCGGAGAATCGAGCGGAGGAAGCGCCACGGGGAGCCGGATGGTTTTGCAATGGCGGCGGCTTAGGGCGCGGTGCTCAATAGGTCAAGCAAGCGGCTGCACAGCACTGCCATGCGACGGTGGCAGCCCCAGTCGTCATTGCGAGCGAAGCGAAGCAATCCATTCCTCTGCATATGCGGACGGATGGATTGCTTCGTCGCTGCGCTCCTCGCAATGACGCGGAGAGGTCCGTGCCCTCACGCCCGGTTCTTCAGCACGAAGCACGCCCCGCCCGCCTTGCGGATGCGGTTGCACAGGCCGTCGGCCTCGGGGCGCGTGTCGGCGCCGATGCGCACCTGGTAGAACATCGCGCTGCCGCGGCTGCGCAGCCGCGAGCCGAGCAGGCTCGGATCCTGATCGCCGATCACGCTCGACAGCCGCTTGATGGCACGGGCATACATCGCAAGCGCCTTGTCGCGGCTGAAGCCGGCGGCGAGCTGTACGCCCCAGACCTTGGCCGCCGACAGCGTGATGTGCTGCTCGAGCCCGGCCACGAACGGATTGGGCGCGCGCTTCAACAGCGCCATGAGCTCGCGGCAACTCGCAGTCGGCCTGCGCTCCGGCATCTTGCCGTTGCGGCCGGCGGCGGCCCAGTCGTCGACGCTGGAGCCGGTGATCGCGGAGACGTAGTTGCGCGTCTCCTGCGGCATGTAGCCGGAGCCGGCGAGCCAGTCCTGGATCCGGCGCGGGCCGGCATTGTAGGCGGCGGCCGCGAGGCCGAGATTGCCGAACTGGTTGCGCAGCTCGCTGAGGAATTCGGCCGACTTCGGCAGCGCCTGCACCGGATCGAGCGGATCGAGCAGCCCGCGCTCGCTGGCGGTGCCCGGCATGAACTGCGCGATGCCCTGCGCACGCTGGCCGCTCCGGGTCACGGGCCCAACCGCATCGGCCTGGAAACGGCTCTCCTGCCAGATCACGCGCGCGAAGAATTCGAGCGGCAGGTCGTTCGCCCGCGCCGCCGACTCGATCATCAGGCACATCGCCTCGCGGGTGTCGCTCTCGCGCGCGTCGTCTGCGGGCTTGTCGGTTGCGGCCGCGGGCTTCTCGGCAGGTGGCGCGGGCGTGTCTGGCTGAGGTGCGGGAGGTTTCCCGGCCGATGGTGCGGCCTGCTCTCCCGGCGGCGGCGCAGGCTGCTCCGCCGGCGCGGCCGCGGGTTTCTCGGCGGGCTTGTCGCCGGGCGGCGTTGGCTGCTCGGGGCTTGGCGGCGTCGCCGGTACTGCGGCAGGCGCGTCCTCCGCGCCGGCGCCGGCCGGCGACACCAGCAACACAAGCATGACCCATGCGGCGCAAAGACCTGTTCGCATCGCAAATCTGTTCCCGCGCGGCGCGGCTTGACACCGCAGGCTCGTGGTCTAGCTATGGACTGAAATGATGGCGCGCAAAAGGGAGCGCAAAATGGCCGCAGCCTCAGATGATCAAACAGGCTTTGCCCCCGACGACGACGCCCCGATCGGCTACATGAAGCGGACCCGCGATTATTACGCGGC
This sequence comes from Bradyrhizobium sp. JR3.5, assembly GCF_054057015.1. Classification (NCBI taxonomy): domain Bacteria; kingdom Pseudomonadati; phylum Pseudomonadota; class Alphaproteobacteria; order Hyphomicrobiales; family Nitrobacteraceae; genus Bradyrhizobium; species Bradyrhizobium sp. JR3.5. The sequence continues at coordinate 1,537,856 of NZ_JBSRYV010000001.1, read as the reverse complement.
GATCGGCTACACCACCCCCTACCGCTGGGCGCACTACACGTCCGCCCCGTTCCAGCCGTTGAAGAAGCCGCTGAGCCAGTCCCGCGTCGCCATCATCACGACGGCGGCACCGTTCGATCCAGCCAGGGGCGACCAGGGCCCGGGCGCAAAATACAATGGCGGGGCAAAATTCTATTCGGTCTATGACGGCGACACGTCGCAGCCACACGACTTAAGGATTTCGCACATCGCCTATGACCGCACCCACACCACGGCGACCGACAGCGGCACCTGGTTCCCACTGGCGCAACTCAAGCGCCTCGCCGCGGCCGGCAAGATCGGCGAGGTCGCGCCGCACTTCTTCGGCGCCCCGACCAACCGCAGCCAGCGCGTCACCATCGAGACCGATGCGCCCAAAATCCTCAGGCGCTGCCGCGACGACAGGGTCGACGCCGCGGTGCTGGTGCCGAACTGCCCGGTCTGCCACCAGACCGTCAGCCTGGTGGCGCGGCATCTCGAAGCCAATGGCATCCCGACCGTCGTGATGGGCTGCGCCAAGGACATCGTCGAGCACGCCGCGGTGCCGCGCTTCCTGTTCTCCGATTTCCCGCTCGGCAACTCCGCCGGCAAGCCGAATGACGTGGCTTCGCAGGCATTCACGCTGGAGCTCGCGCTGCGCGTGCTGGAAACTGCACCCGGTCCGCAGACCACCGTGCAATCGCCGCTGCGCTGGAGCGAGGACGCGTCCTGGAAGCGCGATTACAGCAATGCCGAAGCGCTGAGCGCGGAGGAGCTGGCGCGCCTGCGCCGCGAGTTCGATGCGCAGAAGCAAATCGCGAAGGGCCTGCGCGTCGCATAGCGTCAGGCGCTGTTACTTGCCAAGCTCACGGTGTCATCGGCCGGCTCGACCGGGCGACCCAGTGTTCCGGAGACACCAGTTGGTCACGGAGAAGCCGCGGCGTACAGGGTCCCCCGGTCAAGCCGGGGGACGACAGCGAGGGCGAAATGCCTACGCGTGCACCGGGGCGGCATCATGTGACGTCCCTTCCTCGCCGCCCGCATACCGGCGCGCCAGTGCGGCGCAGGTCATCAGCTGGATCTGGTGAAACAGCATCAGCGGCAGCACGATCAGGCCGACTGACTGCCCGGCGAGCAGCACGCTCGCCATCGGCAGCCCGCTCGCCAGGCTCTTCTTCGAGCCGCAGAACATGATGGCGATGCGGTCGGCACGCGAGAAGCCGAGCAGCTTGCTGCCGAAACTGGTGACCAGCAGCACGACCACAAGCAGCAGCGCATCGAGGCCGAGCACGATGGCCATCTGCGTCGCATTGACCTGATGCCAGATGCCGTGGCTGACGCCGTCGCTGAACGCGGTGTAGACGATCAGGAGGATCGAACCGCGGTCGACCAGGCCGAGCATCGCATGATGCCTGGCAACCCAGCGGCCGATCATCGGCCGCGACAATTGCCCTGCCACGAACGGCAGCAACAGCTGCACGACGATGTCGAGCGCGGCGTTGCCGGAGAACCCGCCATGGCTCGACAGAAGGAAGCCCGCCAGCAGCGGCGTCGCGACGATGCCGAGCAGATTGGAGGCGGTCGCCGAGCACAGCGCCGCCGACACATTGCCGTGCGCGATCGAGGTGAAGGCCACCGACGACTGCACGGTCGACGGCAGGATGCAGATCAGGATCACGCCCGCCCATAACGCCGGCGTCAGCAGATGCGGCGCCAGCGCATGGGCTGCGAGCCCGAGCAGCGGGAACAGGGCAAACGTCGACAGGAAGATCACGAGATGCAGCCGCCAGTGCCGGGCGCCGACCAGCGCCTCCGTGGTCGACAGCCGGGCGCCGTGCAGGAAGAACAGCAGTGCGATCGCCGCATCGGTGGCATAGCCGCCGATCACGGTGCCCTGCCCATGCAGCGGCAGCAGCGTGGCGAGGCCGACCATACCGACGATGGCGGCGATGTAGGGGTCGACAGGCACGAATGAACGCAGGCGGCTGATAGTCCATGGTGGCTTCCTTTCCTTGACCGGAAAATGGCGCTCCCCATGTCGATTGTGAACTGCGCTTACCGATGTTATTGTCATGACGTTACGTAATGACGGATCGCCGCCATGCTCGACCCGGCCCAGCTCGAAACCTTCCTCACGGTGGTGCAGACGCAGAACTTCACCGAGGCCGGCCGCCGCCTCGGCCTGAAGCAGTCGACCGTGAGCCAGCACATCCGCAAGCTCGAGGCCGCCGCCGGGCGCCGGCTGTTCGTGCGCGACACCCATTCGGTGGTGCTCACCGCCGACGGTGAGGCGATGACGGGCTTTGCGCGCCCGATCCTGGAGGCCAATGCCCGTGCCCGCGATTACTTCGCGGGGTCGCAGGTGCGCGGAAAAGTCCGGTTCGGCGCCGCTGAGGATTTTGCCAGCTCGCGCCTGCCCGATCTGCTGCGCGACTTCGTCCGCCGCCATCCGCAGGTCGATCTCGAGCTGACGATCGGCCTCAGCGCCGTGCTGTTACCAGCAACTCGATGCCGGCGAGCTCGACCTCGTGCTGGGCAAGCGGAGGCCCGGCGACGCGCTGGGACAGCTGGTGTGGCAAGACCGCCTGGTGTGGACCGCCGCGCCGGGCATGCGGCTCGATCCCGAACAGCCGCTGCCCCTGATCCTCTACGCGCCGCCGAGCGTCAGCCGCAGCGTGGTGCTGGAGGCGATGGAGCGGTTCGGACGGCCCTGGCGCATCGTCTGCTCCAGCGGCAGCCTCAGCGGCCTGCACGCCGCGGCGCTCGCCGGTCTCGGCATCACCCCGCAGGCGCAGGGCCTGATCCCGGATGGACTCGAAGCGATGCCGGCATCGGGCCTGCCGCCGCTCGGCAGCGTCGAGTTCGTGGTCCGCACCGCCCGCCGGACCAGGCGCGGCCCGGCGGTCGAACTGGCGCAGGCGATCACGGAACGCGGCGGGCGGCTCCGGCCTTAGGAGTACAGCGATGTTTGGCTGGAATGGTCTGACGCCGCGCTCGTTGCACCTCTCCCGCTTGCGGACAGTGCAATCGCATCACGATTTCTGAATAATAGAACAATACCGCTGATTTGCCCGACGAGTCAAGTTGCCGTGTCCGCCGGCAGCCACCGGCTCCTTTGCATGGGGTTGTTTTCGATATTTTGGCAGTGCGCCCCCTGCGACGGCGGGCTATCGCATCCGGCTATGACGACGTGGACACGTCGGCGCCATGCGATAGCCCTGCCCGCAAGCGGGAGAACGAACGCAGCTTCGATGCGGCCCCTGCTCGGACCAGCCGCCCCGCGTCAGGCGGACCGCGCCGCCGCGAGTTGCACCGCGTTCAGCATGCCGGTCCGTTCGTGGCAGCCGAGATATTCGAAGAACTGCTCGTCGGCCGCGGCAACCGTGACCTCGTGATACAGCCTGAGTTTCGCAGCGGGTCCCAAGGTCGACAGATACTTCATCGCCGCGCCGAAGATCCGGACATGGGTCGGATGCGACTCCGCCCAGCGCTCCAGCGCCGCGAGAGACTTCCACCAGCTCTGGCCGTAGGACTTTTCCGTCAGCCTTCCATCCGCATCGACGACGCGCATGTAGCGGTTGGCGTAGCAGCCGATCGGCACGCCATCGTCGCGCAGGAATTCCATGCCCTCGCGCAGCACCGGCTCGACATCGTCGAGATACATCTTGCGCTCCGACGCCTCGGTGTCGCTCCAGTCCTGACCGGAGCGGATCAGGCACAGATTGTCATGCGCGACCACGCGGATGCGCGCCCCGTCGCGGATCACGCGCGGCTCGCCGCCGGGCATCATCGCGTCGGTCTGCGACAGCGGGATGCGGTCGCGCATGCCGCCCCAATAGGCGTGTTCCTGCACTTCGCCGCTCATGCCGTCGGCAAGAACCGCGACGCCCTCCGGACGGCCGAGCGACGAGAACAGCGTCTCGTAACGCGCAACATGCGGCCGCAGCACTTCGATGAAGCGGCCAATACCATCGGTGGCGCCATTGCCGGTCCACGCCTCGCGCGCGCCGGCGAACCAGGCATCGAAGCGCCCGGCATCGTCCCAATAGGCGACCGAGACGACGTTGGTGTAGCCGGCCTGGTCGACATATTGCGCGCGATCCCAATGGGTCGGGCCGTTCTCACCGGCAAAGCGTGTTGCGATCGATGCCAGCGCCTCGGCCACCGGTCCGGTCGGCTCGCCGCGAACCTGCACCCCGAAATAGGCCATGATGACGCTTGCGACCGCGGGCTTGTGGCGCGCGACGAACGAGGGATAAGGCGGCGCGTAATCGTCGGGCACGCGACGATGACGGGAGCGCGCTGTTTGCAGATGAGAGGGAATCGCGGATTCCATGGCAGTCGCCTCCGGTTAAATGTTGCCTGATGCGTTCAGCTCGCGGCCGCGTCGAACTCCTCAAGACTGTCGAGCGGCAGCGCGAAATGCTCGACGCGCTTCGAGGGCTTCTTGTTCAGCAGCAGACGCGTGACGTCGGGCCGCGAGTAATGCCCGGGCCGGGTCGGCGGCGTTCTTGGCGATCCCGATCGCGCCGAGATCGATATCGGCGAGCAGCAGCCCTTCCTGGTCGGGCGGCAGTTTCTCGGCGATCGAGCTACCGTCGGGCCCGTAGATCGCGGCGTGTCCGCCGCCGACATGCAGCAGCGCGTGCTTGTCGTCGCGGTCGCACATCTCATCGATCATCGCCTGCGAGACCGTGGCGCAGGGCGCCAGCACGAAGCACGAGCCCTCCACCGCGTAGACCCGCGAGGCCGCGTTGTTGACCTCCCAGCCGAGCGCCGGCGCGAACGGATCGTACAGCGAGAAGCTCGGCCAGGCCGCGACATGCACCTGCTCGTTCTGGGCGTACATCGCGTATTTCGAAAGCGGCTGCAGATGCTCCCAGCAGCACAGCGCGCCGAGGCGGCCGATGCCGGGACGGTCATGCACTGCAAGGTCGCTGCCATCGCCCTCGCCGTAGACGGTGCGCTCGGCGTGGGTCGGCCGCAGCTTGCGCCCGCTTCGCAATGGTCTCGCCGTCGGGCCCGATCAGCCATTGCGCCAGATAGAGGCTGCCGCCGTCGCGCTCGGACAGGCCGAGCACCGCGGTCATGCCGGCCTTCTTCACGGCCAGTCGCAGCTTCTCGGCCTGCGGACTGTCATAGCTCAGCGAGTTGTCGAAATAGCGCTGCACAAAACCGCGCCCGATCGCCCAGGCCGGCGAGTCCAGCCAGATATACCAGGGATAGCCGGGGATGAAGGCCTCGGGGAACGCGATCAGTTTGGCACCCTTGGCGGCGGCCTCCTCGATCAAGGCAATGCTCTTGGCGATGGAGGCGTCGAGGTCGAGCCAGGCTGGCGCGGCCTGCACCACCGCAACGCGATATTTCGGATGTTCGATGCCCATGATGTCCTCCTCGTGGCCGGCGATGCTGGCCGGTTCGTACTTGATCGGCCGCAGCCGCTTCTGACATCATGCTGCCCCGGGACCGCCAGCGCCGTTCGACCAGGACGGAATGGAAAATTCGACTGCGGAGGAGATTCCCCAAGCCGTCCCCGGTACGAAGCTTGCTTTGTTTGCGTGGCCAGCGTTTGCACTCGTGAAGGGAGGAAATCATGCCGGCCCTGTTCACCACGGAAGGCGCGCCCACGCATCGGCGCCTCGCGCTCTGGCGGGACATCGTCTGCGACGTGTTCGTGCAACTCGACTGCAAGTCCGATCTCGGCACCGCCTTCCACGGCGCCATCACCAGCGCGCAACTCGGCGCGGTGAAATGCTCCGTCGTCTCGTCGGGCCGGCAACGGGTGCTCCGCACACCGTCACGGATCGCACGCACCAGCGAGGATTTTGTTCTGTTCGCCCTCGGCCAAAGTGGCGCGGGCGGCGTGGTGCAGGACGGCCGCGAGACCGTGATCCGACCAGGCGAGTTTGCGTTCTACGACACCACCCGGCCATACGAACTGCGCTTCGACGACGACTTCACGCAGGCCATCTTCCAGGTGCCGCGCGCGATGCTGCACCGGCGCTTTGCCGGCACCCAGGGCCTGACGGCGACCACGTTCACATCGGATCGCCCGGTGCAGCGGCTCGCCTGGCAGTTCATCAGCGGGCTGTCCGAGATCGCCGACAAGCTCGATCCTGATAATGCGATTCGCCTCGCCGATCAGGCCGCCGACCTGCTCGCGATGGCGATCAGCGAGCGGCTCGGCGGCGTGGCGCTACAGGCCTCGACGCACCGCTCCGCCCTGATCTACCGGTTGAAGGCGCATGTGCTCGCGCATCTGCCGAACCCCGAGCTCAGCCTCACGGAAACCGCCGCGGCGCTCGGCATCTCGCCGCGCTACGTCAACAGCCTGCTTGCCGACGAGGATACCTCGTTCCAGCGCTTCGTGCTGGCGCAGCGGCTCGAGCGCTGCAAGCGCGACCTCGCCTCGCCGGCCCACGCGCATCGCCACATCGGCGAGATTGCGTTCGCCTGGGGCTTTAACGATCTCTCGCATTTCGGCCGCGTGTTCCGCGACCATTACGGCCTGTCGCCGCGCGATTGGCGACAAAGCCGGGTGCCGAACTAGTTTCTCGGGTGGTTTGCGGCGCAAAATAGCCGGGAATCCTGACCTTCACAGATGCAAACAATTTACGCTAACTCCAGCGGGTTCCGTTCGTGCCCTTCTTTTCGCAGGTCCGGACCGGTACAGTCCTGCCGTTGATTTAGGAGGATTTCCCATGCAGGACCGGCGCCAGAGCCCACGTGACAAGGTGTTTTACGGTGCGGTTGCGGAGATCAATGAGCACGGCTCGACGATGGATTGCGTCGTCCGCAACATCAGCGAAGGCGGCGCCTGCGTCGAATTTGGTGATGCCACGCGACTGCCCGAAGAGATGAATCTCAACGTCGCGCGCAAGGGCCGCTCGTTCCTTGCGCGCATGATCTGGCGCCAGGCCAACAAGGTCGGCCTCGCGTTCCGGATCATGACGTCGGATACCCCTGCGAGCGATCTTGACGAGCGGGTCCGCCGCAGCGAGATCAAGAAACGGCAGTTGCAGCGGCGGATCAAGGAACTGCTCGGCCAGGGCTGAGCGTCCTCCCGCAGCTCCCCGGCCGCGTTTGGATCGCGGCCGGTATCTGTCGTTTCGGGGGTTGCAAAGGCCAGGTTAATCCAGCATCCGGTAAGCCCGCCAATGCTGGAACCAAAGGCCATTTCACGACATGTCGTCCGCGATCATTGAGCATCCCGACGGGCTGCCGCAACCGCAGCGTAATTGGGCCATTCTCACGATCGCGCTCGGCCTCGTGATGGCGGTCGTCGACGGCTCGATCGCCAATGTTGCACTGCCGACCATCGCGCGGGATCTTGACGCCAGCCCCGCGTTCTCGATCTGGATCGTCAACGGCTATCAGCTGGCGATCACGATCTCGCTGCTGCCGCTCGCCTCGCTCGGCGAGATCATCGGCTATCGCCGCGTCTATCTGGCGGGGCTGTTGCTGTTCACGCTGGCGTCGCTGTTCTGCGCGCTGGCGCATACGCTGCCGCTGCTGACCATCGCCCGCATCCTGCAGGGGTTCGGCGCCGCCGGAATCCTCAGCGTCAACACTGCGCTGGTCCGCTTCATCTATCCGCATTCGCAGCTCGGCCGCGGCATCGGCGTCAACGCGCTGGTCGTTGCGATCTCGGCTGCGGTCGGCCCGACCATCGCCTCGTTCATCCTGGCGGTCGGGACCTGGCCGTATCTGTTCGCCATCAATGTCCCGCTCGGCATCGTCACGCTGGCACTGGGCTGGCGCTTCCTGCCGCATACCAGGCCCGCGGTCCACGCCTTCGACTGGCAGAGCGCCGCGATGAGCGCCATCGCATTCGGATTTGGCATCAGCGCGATCGACAGCGCCGGCCATGGCGAGGCGCTGTATCTCTGCGCGCTGGAATTCGCGATTGCCGCGGTCGCTTCCCATCTGCTGTACCGGCGGCAACAGCATCTGCCCTCGCCGCTGCTACCAGTCGACCTCTTACGGATTCCGATCTTCGCGCTGTCGATCGGCACGTCGATCGCCTCGTTCTGCGGCCAGATGCTGGCCTTCGTCGCGATGCCGTTCTATCTCGAGAACCACTTCGGATATTCGGCGGTGCAGATCGGCCTGCTGATCACGCCGTGGCCGATCGCGGTCGCATTCGCCGCGCCGATCGCGGGCTGGCTGGTCGAGCGCTACCCGGCCGGCCTGCTCGGCGGCGTCGGCCTGCTGCTGTTCGCGTTGGGATTGGGCACGTTGGCGTTCATGCCGGCCCATGCGACGCCGATCGACGTGATCTGGCGCATGGCGCTCGCCGGCGCAGGCTTCGGCCTGTTCCAGACCCCGAACAACCGCACCATGATCGCCGCCGCGCCGCGCGAGCGCTCCGGCGGCGCCAGCGGCATGCTCGGGACCGCGCGCCTGCTCGGACAGACCATCGGTGCCGCCTTGGTGGCGATGCTGCTGGCGCGCTATCCGGCCGACGGAACCAGGATCTCGCTGATGGTCGGCGTCGGCTTTGCCGTCGTGGGCGCTGTGCTCAGCACGCTGAGGCTGTCATCGGCCGGCAGCCGCGGCGCCGAGCAGGTGCGGGTCCATGAGGGCCAGCGGCTGAAGGGCGAGTGACACTGCGCGGCAGCGCCCCTCAGTCGTCCAACAAAAAGGCCGGCTATTTCAGCCGGCCCTTTCATTTGGTTGTTCGCTCGCGCCTCAGGCCTTGACCATCGGACCCTTTGAGGCCGGCCCCTTGGTGCCGCCACCGCCGCCACCCGGACCGCCCTTCGGCGGCTTGCGCTTGCGCGGCGGCAGGTTCTCGGGCTTCGGGGTGACCGGGCCCTCGACATATTCGAAGCCGATCTTGTCCTTGGCGGTCGCCTCGTCCTTGACCAGGACGACGCGGACGTGTCCGCCGCCCTTGAGCTGGCCGAACAGCACCTCATCCGCGAGCGGCTTCTTGATGTGCTCCTGGATGATCCGCGCCATCGGACGCGCGCCCATCTGCTCGTCATAGCCGTGCTCGATCAGCCAGGCCTTGGCGGGCTCGGACAGCTCGATCGTGACGTCGCGGTCGGCGAGTTGCGCCTCGAGCTGCAGCACGAACTTCTCGACCACCATGCCGATCACCTCGGCATTGAGGTGCGCGAAGGAGACGATCGCATCCAGCCGGTTGCGGAACTCCGGCGCGAACTGCCGGTTGATCGCCTCGTGATCATCGCCTTCCCGCTTCGAGCGGGTGAAGCCGAAGGCCTGCCGCGCGAGGTCAGCCGCGCCCGCGTTCGTGGTCATGATCAGGATCACGTTGCGGAAGTTGACCTGCTTGCCGTTATGGTCGGTGAGCCGACCATGGTCCATGATCTGCAACAGCACATTGTATAGATCCGGATGCGCCTTCTCGATTTCGTCGAGCAGCACGACGCAATGCGGATGCTGATCCACGCCATCGGTGAGCAGGCCGCCCTGGTCGAAACCGACATAGCCGGGAGGCGCGCCGATCAGGCGCGACACGGTGTGCCGCTCCATGTATTCGGACATGTCGAAGCGTAGCAGCTCGACACCGAGTGACGCCGCCAGTTGCTTGGCCACCTCGGTCTTGCCGACGCCGGTCGGACCCGAGAACAGATAGCTGCCGATCGGCTTCTCCGGCTCGCGCAAGCCGGCACGCGCCAGCTTGATCGACGCCGCCAGCGACTCGATCGCCTTGTCCTGACCGAACACCGTGCGCTTCAGGGTCTGCTCGAGATGCTTCAACACCTCGGCATCGTCCTTCGACACGCTCTTCGGCGGGATCCGCGCCATGGTCGCGATCGTGGTTTCGATCTCCTTGATGCCGATCGTCTTCTTACGCTTGCTCTCGGCGACCAGCATCTGCGCCGCGCCGGACTCGTCGATCACGTCGATCGCCTTGTCGGGCAGCTTGCGGTCGTGGATGTAGCGCGACGACAGCTGCACCGCCGCCTCGATCGCCTCATTGGTGTATTTCAGCCGATGGTAATCCTCGAAATAGGGCTTGAGGCCCTTGAGGATCGCGATCGCGTCTTCCACCGTCGGCTCGTTGACGTCGATCTTCTGGAAGCGCCGCACCAGCGCGCGGTCCTTCTCGAAGTGCTGACGGTATTCCTTGTAGGTGGTCGAGCCCATGCAGCGGATCGTGCCCGAAGCCAGCGCAGGCTTCAGCAGATTGGACGCATCCATCGCGCCGCCGGAGGTGGCGCCGGCGCCGATCACGGTGTGGATCTCGTCGATGAACAGGATTGCGTTCGGATGCGCCTCCAGCTCCTTCAGGACCTGCTTGAGCCGCTCCTCAAAGTCGCCGCGGTAACGGGTGCCCGCAAGCAGCGTGCCCATGTCGAGCGAGAACACGGTCGCGGCCGCCAGCACCTCCGGCACATCGCTATCGACGATGCGCTTGGCGAGGCCTTCGGCGATCGCGGTCTTGCCGACGCCGGCTTCGCCGACGAACAGCGGGTTGTTCTTCTGGCGGCGGCACAAGACCTGGATCGCACGGTTGATCTCGGCATTGCGGCCGATCACCGGATCGATCTTGCCGTCGCGCGCCTTCTTGTTGAGGTTGACGCAATAGGTATCGAGCGCCTCGCCCTTCTTCTTGGCGTCCTCGTTGCCCTTGGTCTCGGTCTCCTCGTCGACGCCGCGCACCGGCCGCGCCTCGGAGACGCCGGGCCGCTTGGCGATGCCGTGGCTGATGTAGTTGACGGCGTCGTAGCGCGTCATGTCCTGCTCCTGCAGGAAATACGCGGCATGGCTCTCGCGCTCGGCGAAGATCGCGATCAGGACGTTGGCGCCGGTTACTTCCTCGCGACCCGACGACTGAACGTGAATCACCGCGCGCTGGATCACGCGCTGGAACCCGGCGGTCGGCTTCGCGTCGTCGGCGCCGTCCGTCACCAGGTTTTCGAATTCGGTCTCGAGATAATTGACGAGGCTGGTCCTCAGCTTGTCGAGATCGACGCTGCAGGCCCGCATCACCGCCGCCGCATCCGAGTCATCGATCAGCGGACAGCAGAAGGTGTTCGAGCGTCGCGTATTGATGGTGACGCTCGTTCGCGATCGCCAATGCACGATGCAAGGATTGTTCTAGGCTTTGGGAAAAAGTAGGCATTCGCGTCCTCTATGGCCCCCGGCCATCATGATCGCCATTACCGGGTCAGGCAATAACAACCTTCGTGATCGCCATTGATATAGTTACGACGGATCGTGGCGAAAGACCGGTCCCGCGATGATGGTTTTCTTCTAAATTCGGGGCACCGGAACGTTGTCCGGCGGCGCCCCGTGATCATACGGGAACGCCGTTCGCTGCCTTCAAAAACGCGATGCAAGACCCGTTCCGCTTCCCGCGGCAGGTCAATCGTTCCCGCGAACTACTTCTTTTCCATCACACATTGCAGTGGATGCTGATGCTTGCGCGCGAAGTCCATGACTTGCGTCACCTTGGTCTCGGCGATCTCATAGGTGAACACGCCGCACTCACCGATCCCGTGATGGTGAACGTGCAGCATCATGATCTTGGTCGCCGCCTCGGCGTCCTTGTTGAAGAATCGTTCCAGCACGTGAACCACGAACTCCATCGGCGTGTAGTCGTCGTTCAGGATCAGGACGCGATACAGATTCGGGCGCTTGGTCTTCGGCTTGACCTTGGTGATGACCGAGGTCGACGGGCCGCTGCCCGCTCCATTGCGGTTGTCGTCATTGCTCATTTTCGGCACCGGCGCGGCGGACACCGCGGGCATGGCCGAAACCGGCTCGGAGATCGGGACTGTCAACGTGTATCGCAGCATGGCTCAGGCGTTCGAATTCCCCAGGGGAAACCGGTTGGCGATTGGAAGGTGGTCGCGATTGCCGCAAGACTGATCGCGGAACCCCCAGCAATGCTTTCCAGATTGCCGCTCCCGGTCCGATCCGGCGGCCGGATCGACCTCCCGAATATGGGCCTCACGACGCCCTGCCGCAAGCGCAGACCCGCCGCAGCCCACCGGTCCGATTCCCGGCGCGGCAACCGTCGAAAGGTTAATCATTTCTGGCTGATTTGACAAAGGACTAGGGCGTCCAATTTAGACGGCATTCAGGATAGCCCGCGCTTTTGCCCCGCTTTTGAGCTTCCGCCGGGCCGCCCACAGGGTTTCCCCGGCCCGATTCACCATCTGTTTAGCCGCGCACGTGGAGATGGCCGCGCAATCCATTTTCACGAGAGTGCCATGCTTGGTTCAGCCATTTCCAATCGCGTCCGCGCGGCTCTCCGCCGGTTTTCCGGATCGACCGACGGCAATGTCGCGGTGATCTTCACCTTCGCAATGCTGCCGATCCTCGCCTTCGTGGGAGCAGCGGTCGACTATACACGCGCCAACAATGCTCGCACCGCGATGCAGTCGGCCCTCGATTCCACCGCGCTGATGCTGTCCAAGGATCTGACCATGGGCACCATCACGGCCGCGCAGATCCCGAGCAAGGCACAGACCTATTTCAACAGCCTCTTCACCAACAAGGACGGCCAGGGCATTGCCACAGAATATCTCGGCCACCTATACGACCCCGACCTCGAGCGCTGCCGCGACCATTCTCCTGAGCGGGTCCGGCTACATCAACACCTATTTCATGAAGTTTGCCGATCTGTCCGGCGGCAATTTCCAGAAAATGAATTTCGGTACCTCGACCACCACCACCTGGGGCAACGTCAAGATGCGCGTCGCCCTCGCCCTCGATAACACGGGATCGATGAGCCAGAACGGCAAGATTACCGCGCTGCGAAATGCGGTGGCCGGAACCGGCGGCCTGATCGACCAGCTCAGCGCGCTCAGCAAGAACAACGGCGACGTCTACATCTCCGTCATCCCGTTCGCCAAGGTCGTCAACCTCGGCGCCAGCAACTATACGCAGAACTACATCGACTGGACCGACTGGCTCAATCCTCCGACCGCGCAGCCCAACAACGGCAGTACCCGGGCAACGCTGCCTATGAACTGGCACGCGGTGGGACCGGGTGCACGATGCCCCTGGACCAACAGCAACGGCGGCTTCACCTGCACGAAGGGCCCGACCAGTTCGTCCAACACGACCTACATCCCCTCGAGCGGGACCTATTCGGGCTACATTTGCCCGAGCGTCGATTACAATTCGCACACGAAGTACAATGGCTGCTGGGTCAGCACGCCAGCCGGCACTGGCGTATTTTGCACCGGCTCGAACTCGTGTGCATGCCCCACGGACTCCACGGGCAGTCCTGTGAGTGGCTGCAGTTGCGGCACCAAGAACGGGGTCTACTCGTGCACCGGCAATTTGTATACCCATGACTGGACGCAGCCGGGCCCCAACGACACGGTCGACAACAAGAACCAGCCCCGGGTCACCGCCGTCGTCGGATGGACCAACAACCAATGGACGTCGACCAACCAGACGCCAACCGTGGTGAACAACTGGCAGCAACCCTCCACCAACCCGATCAGCACATGGACAGGCTGCATCACCGACCGCACCCAGCCGAACGATGCGACCGGCGTACTACCGAATACATCCGACGTTACCACGCTGTTCCCAGCCAACGAGTACTATGAAAACAGCACGGCCTATTGCAACAGCAGCGTCTCGACGCCGCTCGAGCCGATCATCCCCCTGAGCTACAACTGGAGCGCGCTCAAGACTGCGGTCAACGCCATGCAGCCGACCGGCGGCACCGACCAATCGGTCGGCCTCGCCTGGGCGTGGCAATCGCTTCTGGTGGGCGGTCCGCTGAACGCGCCGGCGGAGGACTCCAACACCACCTACAACCGCGTCATCATCATTCTTTCCGATGGTCTGAACACCGAGGACCGCTGGCCCGACTATGGCGACGGCAGTTCGCAGGCCTCGGGCAATCCGATCGATGCACGGCAGGCCCTGCAGTGCCAGAACCTGCAGAACGCGAGGGATGCCAACGGTGCGCCGATGTACACGATCTACACCATCCAGGTGAACACCAGCTCGCCCGCCGATCCGACCTCGACCGTCCTGAAGAACTGCGCCAGCAGCCCCGACAAGTTCTACATGCTGACCAGCTCGACCCAGATTCTGACGACGTTCAACACGATCGGAACTGCTCTCAGCAAGCTGCGGCTGGCGAAATAGCCGCCGCTTCAGGCGCAACAAAAAAGCCCGGCCGAAACGGCCGGGCTTTCGTTTGTCTTGGTCAGGAGCGCTTACTGAGCGGGCGCGAACTTGGAGACCAGGCCCTCGTAGGGCTTGAAGGTCTGCTTGGCGCAGTCGCTGTACAGGCCGGCGATCTTCTGCGATTCCGCGACGAAGGTCTCGTAGGACGAGCGCAGGTACTCGGTCTGCGCCTCGAGCGCCTTGTCCAGCGACTTCACGCCCGACAGCTTCTCGACGAACGACTTGGTGTCCTCAAACGACTTCTTGGCGTAGTCGCCATAGGCGGTGGCGATCGCCTGGACGCCGCTCTGCAGGTTGTTCGCAGACGCAGTGACGGACTCGAAATGCTCTTTGCCGTAGTTCTGAATGTCTTCGATCTTGACCATGGATTGGAATTCCTTTTCCCAGACTTGAAGGCGCAAATTCCCATTGCCGGGAAGCTCCCGGCCCCCTGACAACCATTGGAATATCGCATCGCACAATAAAGTCAATGAATATTGTGCGACGCACAACGACATTTGCCCGAATCCTGAGCATTTGCGATAAACCCCGGGGGACTACGCAACGGTTGCTTAATCTTTTGGAAACTCGGTCCGCCTAACCTGATTCCCGGACTTTGTTCGCCTTCCGACAGGCAGCCTTGAAAGCTGTTTGTGAACAACACCTTAGCTAGAAGAGCGACCTGAGCCGCCACGAGGGCCGATGGTTCTGCCCGAAGTGGTCTGTTGCGCAGGCAAGGATCGATGGCCGCCGGGCACAATTTCGCCTCACGAGCCAGTGATCTAGATAGAAATTGGGACGGGGAAGTAGATGCTTCGAACAACCTTGGCCTCCTCGCGGGCGCTGCGAGTTGGCGTTCTTGGGCTCGTTACCGTCACGACGGCGATCCTGATCACCAGTGATAGCGCGGAGGCGCGCCGTCACCGGCGTCACACCGCCCGTCACCACCACAGCGAGGCCGCGCGCGAAAGCTACAGCCCGCAATTCGCGTCGATCGTCGTCGACGGCAACACCGGCTCGGTGCTGACGTCGAACAGTCCCGACGGCCTGCGGCACCCCGCCTCGCTCACCAAGATCATGACGCTCTATCTGCTGTTCGAGCGCCTCGATTCCGGAAAGATGAAGCTCGACACCGAGATGCCGGTTTCCGAGCACGCCTCCGAGCAGGACCCGACCAAGCTCGGCCTGCGGCCCGGCCAGACCATCAAGGTCGAAGACGCCATCAAGGGTCTCGTCACCCGCTCCGCCAATGACGCCGCGGTCGTGATCGCCGAGGCGATCGGCGGCAGCGAAGACGACTTCGCCCGGATGATGACCCGCAAGGCCCGCGCGCTCGGCATGAGCCGGACCACCTATCGCAACGCCTCGGGCCTGCCCAACGACGAGCAGATCACCACCGCGCGCGATCAGTCGACGCTCGGCCGCGCCATCCAGGATCGTTTCCCGCGCTACTATCGCTACTTCTCGACCACGGCGTTCAATTTCCGCGGCCACACGATCACCGGTCACAATCGCCTGCTCGGCAGCGTCGAAGGCGTCGACGGCATCAAGACCGGTTACACCCGCGCCTCCGGCTTCAACCTCGTGACCTCGATCCACCGCGGCAACCGCTTCCTGGTCGGCGTGGTGCTCGGCGGCCGCAGCGGCGGCTCCCGCGACGCCATCATGCGCAACCTCCTGGCCGAGAACATCGGCAAGGGCGCGACCACCCGCACGGCCGCCGCGATCACCGAGCGCAACCCGGCCGATGCCAATGTCGAGGTTGCCGATGCCGACAACGCCCGCAGCGCGGACACCGCGCCGGTCGCGGCGTCGGAGCCCGCCGCGGCAGCCATCGCAGTGCAGGCGCCGCGCCCGGCCAGCAAGCCCTCGCTGATGGCGGCCGTCGCCGCCGCGCTGCCGCCGCCCCCGGCGAAGCCTGAGCCGCAGGCCAAACCCGAGCCGGCCCCGCTGACCTCAGGCGTGATCCAGACCCAGCCGATCGCCGCGATCCCCGGCTCGGCCGAACCGATGAAGCCGGTCAAGGTGAAGACCGTGCAGGTCAAGGCCGGCCCGATCAAGCTTGCCGCCGCCGGCCCAGCACAGTCCGCGCCCCCGATCACCAGCACCATCCCGTCGCGCGGCGAAGTTCCCGAGACCTCCAATGCGATGATGGCGCGGGCTGCCGAGACCTCGAGGCCCGAGATGCCGCCGCAGCCGGCCAATTTCGGCACCGGCAACGGCATCCTCGGCGTGCTGCCGGCCTCGTCCGTCCATGCACCGGCCGCGGCCCCGGCACCGCAGGCCGTGGCCTCGATCGAACCGACCCGCAGCCTGCAGGCCGCGCCGCAGACCAGCGGGGTCAAGCCAGGGGCCGCGCATTCCGGCTGGATCATCCAGGTTGGCGCGCTTCGAGTCCGAAGGCGAGGCCAACAAGCGCATCGACCTCGCGCGCAGCTCGGCCCGCGGCCTCCTCAGCAAGGCGGACCCGTTCACCGAGGTCGTGGCCAAGGACAATCGCAAGCTCTACCGCGCCCGCTTTGCCGGCCTCGAGCGCGATCAGGCCGAAGCGGCGTGCAAGACGCTGAAGCGCGCCGAGATCTCCTGCATCACCGTTCGCAACTGATCGACGCGATCGTCTGATTTCAAAGGGCCGGCGCCGCAAGCGCCGGCCCTTTTGCTTTGCAGGCCGCCGCGCGAACGACCGGCCTTTCCGCGCGCGGCGCAACAATGAAACTTCTCGTCAAGCTTTTACGGTTAAGTTTTCCCGAAAGAACGATCGGCCACGCCGGACAGCGGCGGGCCTGACGGGGCATCAATCAGAGAAACGGAAGGCAGCTCTCGGCTGTGGCGTCAGTAGCGTTGCCGGAGTTAGAGATGCGTGCGAAGCAGAGTATCCTTGGCCTCGTTCACTCGGGCAGCGAGATACGTCGAGCCCCCCTGGTCGGGATGGAGTTTCTTCATCAGGGTGCGGTGAGCCCGGCCGATGTCGTCACGCGACGCTCCCGGCTGCAGGCCAAGGATCTGATAGGCCTCCTCGTTCGTCATTTTGCCGGTCGCCGCCGCGCGGCCCTGCCCCCCTGTCCGGTCGCCCTGTGCGTCCTGACGCCAGGCGGGAAAGCGGCGATCCAGATAGCTTTCAAGTAGCGCGACGCTTTCGGCGTCGAAGCTCGGGACCATCGCCAGAAGCTGCGACAGGTCGAACTCGTCGAGCATGTGGCCGGCCTGCGGTCCCGCCACGATCTGGCCCTTGAGCACGCCGCTGTCGTGATCGAGGCTCATGTCGAGATATTGCGAGCGCACCCGCGAGCTTTGTCCCCGATTGCGCGAACCGCCGAACATGCCGCCGAAATTGGGAAAGCCGGTGCTCCCGAACGGCGACCAGCCGAGCAATCCGGCGCCGAAGATGCCGAGCGGGATTGCGACCGCCAGTTCGCCCCGCACGCCGGTGAAGGCCGCAACGGCAAGCGCAAGCACCCCGCCCACGATCTTGATCGCACGCGCAAGCACGGCCGGATTGGCCGCACGAAACATCTGCAGCGCGGAATAAAGGATGACAACGGCGACGACGCCGGCGATCAGGGTTGGCATGCGCGGAATATAGGCGACCCAGCGGCAAAAAGCATGCGAAGCTTCGTCTCACTGGAGCGTGAAGCGCCCTCGCGTTGGCGCCGCCCCCTGCGATCGAGTAGCTTGCGGCAATCGCGCTGGAGGAAGCCTGATGGCGATTGACGGACTGATCAGCCTTCGCAGCCAAGTCGGGCCGAAGCAAACCGCCGACCGGCTCAAGGCCGAACTGCAGGCGCGCGGGCTGACCTTGTTCGCGCAGATCGATCATGCCGCGGGCGCCGCCGGCGCCGGTCTTGCGCTCCGTCCCACCGAGCTGTTCGTGTTTGGCAACGCGAAGGGCGGCACGCCGTTGATGCAGGCTGCGCAGACGATCGGGATCGATCTGCCGCTCAAGGCGCTGGTCTGGCAGGACGAAGCCGGCGACTGCTGGTTCTCCTACAATGATCCGGCCTGGCTCGCCGAACGGCACGGCGTCGCGGAAGCGACCGGACAGGTCACGGCCAACATGTCGGCGCTGCTCGGCGCTATTGCCAAAGCCGTGACGTCGGGCGGAGCCTGACGCGCCAAGCGGCCTATTTCATCTGGCCGATCAGCCTGGCCGCGCCGCTCGTCGTCTTCGCCAGCTGCAGCAGCGCCTCGCGGCCGCCGGCAGCATAGGCTGCGGCGGCGCGCAGCAGCTCGCGGAGCTGTGCCGCCGCCCCGGGATCGAACCTGCACCATGCGCCGCCGGTCAGCCGCGCGATCTCGCGAAACGTCTGCTCGGCAGTTGCGTCCGCGCCCTCCTGGAACATGAAGACAGGCACCTTGAGCAGGCCGAGCTCACCGGCGCTTGCGCACAGCGCGTCGGCGTTCTCCTCCATCGCGTCGCCGACGAACACGAGCGCGCGCACACCTGCCGCAACCGCCTCGCGGCGGGTCTCCGACAACACCTTGCCGATCTGGGTATTGCCGCCCTGGCAATCGATCTTGCTCATCAGCCGCGCGAGCGCCGCGCTGTCGGAGATCCAGCCCGACGCGCGGCACTCGTTGAAGCCGCGATAGTAGACGAGGCGGATATCGAGACTGCCGAGCGAGCCGGCCTCGCGGAACATGTCCGCCTGCAGCGTGCAGGCCATGTCCCATGTCGGCTGCCGGCTCATCGTGGCGTCGAGCGCGAACACCAGCCTGCCGCGTGCGCCGGCGCGATGCGGCGACATCGCGCGCGCCTTCGCCACGAACGCGGCGATGTCATTGGCGCTCGACGCCGGCACGCCAGGCGCATCGGCCGGGCGCACGTCGCTTCCGGATGTCGGTTTGATCGTCTTGCCAGCCATCAGCGCTTGCCTCGTACAGCAAACACTATGTGGGCCGCGGCATCGGATTGGTCAACGTGACGCGCCCGCCTGCCCGGATCGAATCCCGGGCCGCATCGTCAGTTCGTGACCGACGGATCCTTCTTGGTCTCGGTCTTGGTCAGCGAGAGCGATTTCTTGACCTTCTCGCCGAACGTCTGAGGCTTCTCGACCGGCACGTAGACCGAGACGGGACCCGGCTCCAGAATCTTCGGCGGCGAATTCCTGGTGTCGACCGCCGCGACATCGCTGTCGGTGTCGGCCAGGAATTTATCGAGCATCGCCTGGATCGAGTCCTTGGCCTTCTCCGGCCCGGTGTCGCGCATGTCGTTGTGCTGGAAGTTGGTGTTCACAACGGTGATGCCGGCCTTCTCACACTCTTCCTCGTCCGGCACCACGCCGGGATCGGGCTTGAATTGCTGATCGTGCGACCGGAACGAGAGGATCTTGAACTTGCCGTCGGTCATGAACGGCACGCGCAGATTGTCCAGCGTAACGACCTTCTTGATCTCGTCAGGATACTGCTTGGCGAAATACATCGCGATGTCGCCGCCGTTGGAATGGCCGACCATCGTCAGCTTGCTGTAGTCCGCGTTCGGCTGACGCTTCTTCATCTCCTCGATCGCGAATTTGATGTTGGTGATGCCGCGCTGATACTGCGGCAGGCGCCCGACATAGAGCTCGCCAGCCTTGGTCACCATCGGTCCATCCGACGGCAGGTCGTTCTGAATGCTGACGGTCAGATAGCCGCGCGCCGCGAACACATTCGCGAGGAAGGAATATTCGGTGAATTTGACGGTATTGCCATGATTGAGGATCGCAACCGGGAGCTTGATCATGCCGGCGTCGGCCTGCATCTCCTTGTCGAAGCGCACCGCGACGTCGACCGCGACCGGCCGCTCATCGCGGGTCGGATCCTTGAACATGAGAGTTTCGTGACGGATCGCCCACTTGCTCGCAGTGAAATACGCACCCGTGATCACTACGGAGAGCGAAAGCAGAACGAGAATTCCACGCTTCATGACGTCCTCGAGGTGCCCGCCTTTACAGGGCGATTTTGGCCGGAGGCTCTTCGGCCTCCTTTTGAGAATATATGTCACAGCGCCGTGACAGGAAGTCCAAATATTGTGGCTTCGGTGGCATAACGTTGTGCGTTGCACCTATAGTTTGTGCAGATGCACACGCCTTACCGCGACGGCTCGTGCTCTCCTCTACTCTTTGACGTGAGTTCCCAGGGTTTCGTTCAAGCCCTGGATCGCCCTTGGATCGCTCCTCGGACCGACGTTCAGGAGAAACGGAATTTCGGCTGCTTTGTTCCGGCTTTTTGGCCGTGGTGTGGCCGAAATCACCGGAAAACCACGGATTTCAACCGATTTCGGTGTAGATGATCAGCTTCAGGCCGGGATCGTCGTTGGCCTGGAAGCTGGCGTACTCAAAATTGAGCCGGCCGCGCCTGGGATGGCTGAGCACCTTCCGTCCGGCGACGCTGCTGCTGACGTCATGGGTGTCCCACCAGGCCTCGAACTCGGGACAGCCCTGGCGGAGCCTCACCTGCAGGTCGACGAAGCGTCTGCGCGCAGATCAGGCTGAAAGCAGATCAGACTGAAATAAGCATCAAAAGCGCGATGACGATTCAACCCAATCTCATTGCGCTTTAGGCCGGAGGCGAAATCCCTTGCAGGACATCCTTGAAGACGCCGTACTGCGCTTGAAACGCCTGCGGGCTGTAGTCCTGATAATATCCCGCGGTCACCACGACAACGAGATCGAGCTCAGGGACGATGCGGATCGACTGCCCGCCTCGTCCGAGCGCGCCAATCCAGTCGACCTTGCGCCCGTTGAGCCGAGACTGGCCGAGCCACCAGAGGTATCCATAGGATTGATGCTCCGTGGCCTTGAGTTTCGATTCCGTCGAGGTCTCGATCCATGCCTTTGGGACGATCTGGCGATCGTTCCAGCGGCCGCCTGCGAGGACAAGCTGGCCGATCTTTGCCATGTCGCGCGGTCGCAGGCGCAACCCGCCACCGGCATCGCTATCCCCTTTGACCCGGCTCCATTCGAAGCTGGTAATGCCCAGGGGCTCGAACAACGCAGTGCGCGCAAATTCGTCGAGCGGATGTCCGGTCGCCTTGCGGACGATGGCCGACACCAGCGTAAGCGCGCCGGTGTTGTAGAGGAACGCCTGTCCCGGCGGTGCCGTTGCCGAAAGACCGAGGACGTAACGGCACGGATCCGACGCCCGATGCATGCGCACCTCGTCGTTGTCGTCTCCCGTCGCCGGGGTCGCCTCCACCCACGCCAATCCCATCGACATGGTGAGGGCGTGCATGAGCTGGATGCGGTCCTTTTCGGGGGACCGCAGATCTGACAATTCGGGGAAGAAGCTGAAGATCGGTTCGTTGATGCTGCGGATCAGCCCGCGATCGATCGCGATCCCGACGGCGAGTGAGGCGACACTCTTCGAGACCGACTTGATGTTGTGCAGCGTATCGGCATTAAACGCGACGTCTTCGACCCGGCTGCCATAGAAGCGGCTGGGAACCTCGTCGTGCCCCCTGAAGTACCGCTCGAACACCAGTTTGCCGCTGCGAACGACCAGCACGGAATGGATGTTGCCATCGCTCGCGGCGGCAATCCGATCAGCCATCTTGCACAGCGCGGCGCGGTCGGCGAGCTTGTCCTCAGTGATGGAGGCGACGGACCAGCCGTCGTCCCGCGCGATTGGAACACCACAGGCGTCCGACGGGTCCGCGTAGGCCGGTGAGGTGGCGAGCGGTGCCAACGCAGCTCCTCCGAGAAGGGACATGAACTGGCGCCGTTCCATTCGATCCACCGTTCATCGCCTACGACCACCACACTAATCGTTTGGAGAATCTGCCCGATGCCGGGCCGCCACCGGGATTGCCGGCCTAGCTGCCGATGATATCGTCGACTTCCAGCGGCTTGTCGACCTGGCTGAACCATTCGGCCCGATTGGCGGCGCGGCGGCGGCCGCGCTCGTCGAGCGGCAGCTTGAGCTGGCGCAACAGGCCCATCACCTCCTCGCGGGCGGTGACGTGCCCGAGGCTCGGGCGGGTGCCGAGCGTCGCCTCGTCGATGTCGTCGAGCGCCGTCAGCCCGCGCGGGAAGAATTCGCGGTAGACCACCCGCTCGGCAAAGCCGTCGACCGAACGGAACCCGAGCCGCAGCGACAGTTGCTTCAAGCCGTCGGCGACCAGCTGCTTGTTGCGCGAGCCGAGCATCGACAGCCGGTTGCGCACCACGATCCAGTCGGTCGAGGCGCCGTCGAGTTGGCGGCGCTTGCGTCTGGTGTCGCGCACCATCTCCGCGTAATGGCTCTCGCCGATCACCGCATAGGTCGCGGGGTCGACCGTGCCCAGCACGTCGAAATCGAGGAAGCTGTCGTTGATCGGCGTCACCAGCGTGTCGGCCATCGAATGCGCGAGCCGCATCAGGTAGCTGTCCGAGCCCGGGGTATCGATGACGATGAAATCATAGGCACGTTCCACACCGCGCTCACGGCGGCCATGAACTGCTGGAATTCGGCGTTCTCGTTCTCCTCGATCTGCATCGTCTCGCCGTACTTGATGCAATAATGCGCGGGGAGTTCGAGATCGAGCCCGAAACGCCGCGCCCAGGCCTGGCGATTGCTGATGTAGCGGGTGAAACTCTGCTGGCGGCAGTCGAGATCGATGCTGGCAACGCGCTGTCCGGCCTTCAGGAGCGCAACGGCGATATGCAGCGCGGTGGTCGACTTGCCCGAACCGCCCTTCTCGTTGCCCAGCACCACGACATGTGCGGAGCCGGATTGACCCTGACTAGCCTGCACCAACATGATTCAATCCCCGCAATGATCTTCAAATCGCGCACGGCTGCGGTCAAGTGAAATGCATCACTGCGACAGGAAATCAATTGCAGCCGTCCTTAATGATGAATCGAACGCGCAAGCCGGCTGCGATCGGCGGCACGCGGCCTGCGATCCATGCGCGTGCGAGATCGGGTAATGCTTGCCGCGGCAGTTTGCCGATTGCGGTTCGGACTTGGTAAGCTCCGCCACCTGCCGAACGCCAAACGTTCCACCTGACTTCCCCCACCCAGCTTGTCCCACGAGTCGAGACCAGATGCCGAGAAATCCCACCGTCGTCCGTACCGTCCCCGCCCTTCGTCGCGCCGTCGACACCCTGCGCGCCAAGAAGGCGACCGTCGCGCTGGTCCCGACCATGGGAGCGCTCCATGACGGCCATGTGTCGCTGGTGCGGCTCGCCAAGCGTCGCGCCAAGCGGGTCGTCGTTTCGATCTTCGTCAACCCGACCCAGTTCGCGCCGACCGAAGATTTCGGTTCGTACCCGCGCACCTGGAAGGAAGACGTCGCCAAGCTCGCCGCCGAGGGCGTCGACCTGATCTGGCACCCCGAAGTGAAGGCGATGTACCCGGACGGCTTCGCCACAAGGATCGTGCCCGAGGGACCGGCCACCGCTGGACTCGAGGATCGCTTCCGGCCGCACTTCTTCGGCGGCGTCGCCACCGTGGTCGGCAAGCTGTTCACCCAAGTCCGGCCCGATGTTGCGATCTTCGGCGAGAAGGACTTTCAGCAGCTTCGGGTCGTAACCCAGATGGCCGCGGACCTCGACCTCGGCGTCAAGGTGATCGGGTCGAAGACGGTGCGCGAACGCGACGGCCTCGCGATGTCCTCGCGCAACGTCTACCTCTCGACGGAGGAACGGCGCGCGGCCCCCGAGCTCAACCGGGTAATGAAGCAAGCGGCAGGCCGCCTGCGCGCCGGCGAGGACGCCGCGACCGCAATGGCCGACGGGGCCGCTGAGATCACCAAGGCCGGCTTCGTGCTGGATTATCTCGAGGTCCGCCACGCCGCCTCGCTGGCGCCGATCGGCTCGCTGAAGGACGGTCCGATGCGGATGCTGGTGGCGGCAAGGATCGGCGGCACGCGCCTGATCGATAACATCGCGGTCTAGCCATGTCGGGTCGGGCTTGCGCCGCCGCCGCGACGCGGGATGATCGCGCCTTTCAGAGGCGATCGGAATGAACAGTTATTTCAGGCGAGGTATTGCTCTCGGCATCGCGCTGTTGGCCGCCGTCGCGGCGCAGGCGCAGACCCGGCCGCCGGTCGGCGGGGTCATTTCCGCACCCGGCGCGATGATCTTCTACGTTGCGCATGGTGCGCCCGATGCCTGCGGTCCGGGCTGCTCGGACTGGATCGCCGCCGAGGGCGTCGTGCAGTGGGACACCTACAAGCGCTTGCTGGCGATCCTCGACCGGCAGAACGGACGCAAGCTGCCGGTCGTGATCAATGTCAAGCAAGGGTCCGACCTCACTGTCGCTGCCAGCCTCGGCCGGATCCTGCGCGGTCGCGGCATCGATGCGGCGGTGGCGGCGACCGAGGTCGAGGCCTGCATTGGGAAATCCGATGAGGACTGTTTTGCCCTGAAGCGGCCCGGCGGCCCGCTGGATGCGAAGGAAAAGCTCTCTGGTGTCGCCTGCGAGCTGGCCTGCGTGTTGATGCTTGCAGGCGGCGTACATCGCATCCTGCCGCCCGGCAATCGCGTTATCCTGACCGCCAGAATGCAGATCTACGACCGGCTCGCGCCCAACGTCTCGGCCGAGCACCGGGAAGGCCTGACCTCGATCTTCACCGACCAGTTCCGGCGATATCTCGGCGAGATGGGGATCGACCATGAACTGCTCGACGTCACCGTCGACAAGGCGGGCGGCCGCTATGTCGAGATCCCGGCGTCCGAATGGGGCCGGCTGCATCTCGTGACGCAGTGATCGGCGCCAGCCGTCTTCCGATTGCTCACAGCAATCCGATTGCTCAGAGCAATCCGAGGTCGCGCAACTCGCGGCGCATGGGCTCCGGCATCGACGCCACACTGGCCGCGCTCGACTTGGTGAGATCCGCGGGCGCGGAGTCCGCGGTCAGGTAGCGCCAGCCCTGGAACGGCCGCATCGGCCGCGGCGAGACGGCGATCACCTTGGGCTGCATCACCAGCCGGCAGCGTCCGATGCCGTCCTTGTCGCGGAACGGCTCGATCGCGATGATCTTCTCGCGCGCGGCGATCTCGCCACGGATCACCCAATACAGCGAACCGCCGGCGAGGATCTCCTCCTCGCGTTTCGGCGTCATCCGCGTGATGTGGACGTGACGGAGCGGCAGGCCCTTTTTCTTCGCGGTCGCCATCCGTTCGGCGACCCAGCCCTTGAGTTCCTTGACCGAGTCGCAACCGACGGCAAGCTTGATGAGATGAAGCGGCATGCGCCGGATGTAGCGGCCGGCGCGCGCTTTGGAAAGGGAGCGATAGCAGCGGCAGTGGATATCGGGATTTGCTGCCCGGAACAGTGTGATGACGACGGCTCAAGCCGCCGTCATCACACTCATTCCTGGTTCGCGGCCGCCGGCGCGCTTGCCGCGGCAGGCGGCGGCGCCGCCGGCGCAGGAGCCGGCGCGATCTGGACCGGGCGCTTCGGCGCGGGCGGCCGCTTCGGGGCAGCGGGCGGCGCGGCGGCGGCGCGTGCGGCCGGCGGCTGGGCCGCAGCGGCCGGCTTCGCCGGTTCGGGCGTCATGATACTGACCGGCGGCGTCGAGGACGCGCTCGGAAACTCCGCATTGGTCGGCTTGCCGGTGGGCATTGACGGCGGCAACGCTGCGATCAGGCCGTTGGCAGCCGACGCCTGCGCGCCCGCCGGTGCGTTCCAGGACGCGGCGTAGCGCGTGACCAGGTTCTCGTAGGTCCGCTCGTTCATGTTATTGATGATCTGATGGTTGTCGCCCAGCGAGCGGAACGCGGGGCACGCGGTCGGCGTGCAGTGGTCTCGCGCCATCAGTGCGTAGGCCACCAGACCGTAGCGGTCGTGCTCGATGGCGCGGCGCAGCGCCTGCAACTCGGTGGTCGAATTGCGCTCTGCGGTTGCCAGGTCGCCGAGCGCGGTCAGGCGCGAAATCTGCGCCGCCGCATAGCTGACCGCCGCCGCTGCTGTGTCAGACGAACCGAACAGCACCTTCTCGCAGGCATTGAGGACGGCGTCTCCGGCAAGGTCGTCGATGCAGGCCAGCGCCGGCGCGGTCTGGCTGGTGAATTGCGCCGTCCGCGTGTCGGCGGGCGCCGCCTGCCCGCCCGGCCCGAAGCCGCGGATCGTGGCGGCGACCGCAACCGCGATCGACAGCAGCGTGATGACGGTCAGCGCACCGTTGGCGACGGACTTTTCCGCGCGCAGCAGCGTGACCAGAACGACGATCCCAAAGAAGCCCGCCGCAGCCAGCGTCAGCCACATCGGGAAGGTCGGTGAGCGCCAGATCTGATCCAGCGAGGAAGCCCAATTCATGCGCGATGTCCCTCAACACAGCGTAAGCACAGCCGGCGACGGCGAACGCCGCCATCCCGACGTCCAACCTTCAGCACAATGGGTCTGCGAACAGGGCCTTTTGACGGCGACGGCGCGGAACCCGCTCCAGCCACCGGCTTGCGCACAACGCGTTCAGGACAGCGCGAGCTGACTCTCCTTGGCCACCCGTTCGAAAGCTTCAGTCGAGCTCTTGATGCGATACTGGCAATCGTCACCGTCGGTCGGCAGCAGGCGGATCACCTCATAGGTGCCGCTCGCAGCGGGGCGCGCCACGTTGCTGGCCGTGAAATAGACGATCTCGCCAATCGAGTACTTATGCTTCAACGCCCTCTCCATTTTCTTAGAGATTGCTGGCTGAGCTGACAGTCCCGATAGCTCAAGCCGGCATTTTGAGAACCCTGCGGCAACCTAGCACATCGCACCGCCCCAAATCCAGCAAGATTGGGGCATGGCGAAGGTGCGATTTTGCAGGTTTTTCAGGGCGATAGGCAGCAATTTACGTGCCACCCGGAAACTGCCCGCCGACCTCGGCCGGAACCCGGTTCCACGGCCTCAGGCGGTATGCGGCAACTTTCCGTTGGGGCTCGCGCCGTCGACCGCAGCCGGAAGTTGCTGGGCCAGCACCTTGGACAACTGGTCGACCGGAATGTTGAACTTGGCGGCGAGCTGCTTGACGGTGTCGCTGCCCAGTACCTCCTGGAGCTGCTCGGCGGTGATCGGCAGGTTCTGGCCGGTACCGATCCAGGATTTGACCTGTTCGCCGAGGCCGGCCTGCTCGAGCTTGGCCACGATCGCCGACAAGCCGCCCTGCCCGCCATTGCCCATCACCTGACCCAGCACGACGGGGATGACGGCCGCCCCGAGCTGGCCAAGCATGCCTTTCAGCTCCGGTGAGTTCTCCAGGGAATCGAGAATGCCCATGGTCTAAGTCCTTTCACGACTTGCAAAACCGGTCTTTCGGATTCGACGCCTTCGGCCCCGCGGCGTCAAGCCGCGATCTTTGCCGCCGCTGTCACAATTCGGCAGCGCAGGACCGGTCAGGCGTCCTCGAATCGCTCGATCCGCAGCGTCTCGGCCAGGCCGTCGCTGGTCCATTGCTGGAACGCCGGAAGCTGCATCATGGCATCGACATAGTGCTGCGCCTCGGCCCTTCACCGGGATCGCATAGGTGCGGAAACGATGCACCACGGGCGCGTACATCGCGTCCGCCCCGGAGAATGCGCCGAACAGGAACGGACCCTGCTTGCCGTAGCGCGCGTGGCAATCGGCCCAGATCTCCTCGATCCGCGCCACATTGGCCCGCGCATCGTCCGACAGCGCGACGGCGCGGATTGGCCGGTGCAGGTTCATGCCGCATTCGCTGCGCAGCGGCACGAAGCCGGAGTGCATCTCCGCCGAGATCGCGCGGGCATGCGCGCGCGCGGCGCGATCCGACGGCCAGAGCTTCGCTTCGGGAAACTTCTCGGAGAGATATTCGATGATCGCCAGCGAATCCCACACCGTGACGTCGCCGTCGATCAGCGTCGGCACCTTGCCGGCCTTGCTGAAGCTGAGGATGCGGTCCTTGTCGGCCTGGTCGGTGTAGAGCGGAACGAAGATTTCCTCGAACGGAATGTCGTTGGTGCGCAGCGCCAGCCAGGGCCGCATCGACCATGACGAATAGTTCTTGTTGCCGATGACGAGCTTGAGCATGCCTGTGAATCCTGTTGCCACGCCAGTTTGCCATAGTGCATTGCACGCGTTCAACCTGTACATGACGCGGATGCAGCGCGGCGCGGACCTGCCGCGCGTTGACGAAGGAAGGCACCAATGACCGGCTATTGGGTCGACGTCCTGGCCGTCGGCTTCTTCGCGCTGGAATGGCTGGTCTATGCCATCACGCTGGAGCACACCGCCTACGGACGCGACAGCCTGTCGGCGCGGATGCATGTCTATCGCGAGATCTGGGTGCGGAATCTGCTCAACCGCGATGCGCGGATGGTCGACATGCAGATCATGGCCAGCCTGCAGAACGGCACCGCGTTCTTTGCCTCCACCAGCCTGATCGCGATTGGCGGCGCGCTGGCGCTGCTGCGCGCGACCAGTGACGCGCTCGCGGTGCTCGGTGCGCTGCCGGTCAACCTGACGCCCTCGCCCGCTTTGTGGGAGATCAAGTGCATCGGGCTGATCCTGATCTTCATCTACACGTTCTTCAAATTCGCCTGGGCCTATCGCCTGTTCAACTATGTTGCGATCCTGTTCGGCGCGATGCCGCCGGCCGGCCAGCGCGATACACCGGAAGCCGAGGCGCATGTGATCCGCACCACGCGGCTGTTCGAGACCGCGGGCCGGCACTTCAATCGCGGCCAGCGCGCGTTCTTCTTCGCGCTCGGTTATCTCGGCTGGTTCGTCAGCCCCTGGGTGCTGTTCGCCACCACCGCCGCGGTCGTCATCGTGATCTGGCGCCGGCAGTTCGCCTCGAATGCCTGGCAGGCGATGGGAAGCTGAGACTTGCCTCGGCTCACGATGCGAAATCGCGCGGCGTGAAGTCGAGGTCGAGCACCTTCCATTCGCCGTAGCGGTCCCGCGGCAGCATCGCATAGGGCTGGCAGGCCTGCAGCGCCTCGGTCGCGCTCTTGAGCAGCAGCGGCCCCTTTTCCGATGCGGTAGCCTCGATCAGCAACGGCGATGCGCCGAGCTTGCCATCGGGCTTCATGAACACCCTGAGCTTGATCCTGACGTCATCGCCGGTGCTCAGCGTCGCCGGGAGCTTCATGCAGCTCTTCAGATGACGGCGGAATTCGGCGACCACGCTGGAGCCGACGTCGGCCTGCTCGGTGGCGGCGGCGTCGAAATTGTCCTTGCCGGGACCGGGGCCGTGCGGAGCTTCGGCCGGCGGCTTGATGGGGATGTCGGGCGGCAAACCGAGCATGACATTGTATTTGACGGACAGGTCCGGCTCGGGCTGCACATAGGCGGGTGGCGATGGCGTCGCTGCTTGCTGCGCCATTGGCTGGGGCATCGGCGGCGTCTGGGGTGCCGGCGTCCGCGGTGCCGGCGGCTCGACGGCAGCATGCTGCGGAGCCGGGCTGGGCTTGGGCTCCGGCGGCGTCGCCTGCTTCTGCGGCGGTTGCTGCTGGGCCTGCTGCGGCTGTGCTGCCGGCGCTTGCGCCGGTGGTTCGGACTTGGCCGTGTCCACGGGCTTGTCGAGCGATGGTAACTGCAGCTCCGGCGTCGGCGACGGGCTTGGCACCGGATCGGGCTTGATCTCGCTCTTGATCTCGCTCCTGGCGACCTCCTGCGGCGTCACGATCTCGACCGGCACCGTGTCAGCGGCGACCGGATCGAACTGATGCACCTCCGAATACAGGAAAATCAGCGCGAGCAGCATCAGGTGCACGAACACCGATGCCATCAGATCCGCGTTTGGCCGAAACTTCATCCCACTCGATCACATCAGTGTCGTCTCCCCGCCGGTCACAATACCGGGTGGAACCCGCCTGCCTCAATCCCCATTCGGTGCAAAACCGCAATCGGCCAGCGCGCAATAGCATGGTCCGGACCGCTGCCCAGCCATTTTCCGCGCGGCGATTCACAGGCAAGGACCCAACGCGCCATGGGCGTTCAGATGGGCCGTCAGCGCGCGGCCGTGCGCCCGATTGCCGAAATTCTCGCGCATGTCCTCATCCGACAACTCGAAGTCGAAGATGTCGAGATTTTCCTGGAGCCGCTCGAGCTTCGAGGTGCGCGGGATCGCGGAGACATTCTGCTGCACCAGCCAACGCAGGCAGACCTGGGCAGCCGTCTTGCGATAACGGTCGCCGATCCGCGCCAGCGCGCGGTCGCCCTTGACGCGTCCTTTCGCGATCGGGCTGTAGGCGACGAATGCCATGCCATGGCGCGTGCACGCCTCGATCACGTCGGCCTGGCCCAGATAAGGATGGTACTCGACCTGATCGCAGGCGAGCGGCTCGGGGCACGCCGCCACCGCCTCCTCGATCAGCGCCACGTTGAAGTTCGAGACCCCGATATGCCGCGCCAGTCCC
Source organism: Bradyrhizobium sp. JR3.5 (assembly GCF_054057015.1). Lineage (NCBI taxonomy): Bacteria > Pseudomonadati > Pseudomonadota > Alphaproteobacteria > Hyphomicrobiales > Nitrobacteraceae > Bradyrhizobium > Bradyrhizobium sp. JR3.5. Next base: position 1,507,480 of record NZ_JBSRYV010000001.1, on the reverse strand, counting down.
GCCTGCTTGACCCGCGCCAGCGCACCGAGCGTCTCGGCAAGCGGCACGTGCGGATGCGGCCAGTGCAGCAGCAACAGATCGACCTCGGCCATACGCAGCCGCGCCAGGCTCTCTTTGGCGGAACGTTCGAGATCCTTCGCCATGAAATGTGTGGTCCAGACCTTGGTGGTCAGGAACACATCGTCGCGCTTGATGCCGGAGGCGCGCAGCCCCTCGCCGACCTCGCGCTCGTTGTCATAGATCTGGGCGGTGTCGATGTGCCGGTAACCGAGCCGCAGCGCCTGCTCGACGATGCGGGCGCAGGTCCGCCCGCGCAGCTCCCAGGTGCCGAGCCCGATCGCGGGAACTCTGGCACCGTTGCCTTCTACGACATTCATGGGCCCATTATGCGCGCATGACGAGGACCTGCCAACTCACGCATGGGTTCCACGATGAGCCGTCGCGACCGCTCACCGCTCCGGCTGGTAACCATCGGTCAGCGTCTTCAGGAAGGCGATGATGTCGGCTTCATCCTGCGCCGTCATCGCGGGCGTGTCGCCGAGACGGCGCTCGAACGGCGGATCGGCGACGTCGACATTGCCGTGATGTTTTTCCGGCAGATCGTCGTATTTCCGCACTGTACCGTCAGCCGCACGCGGGTAGACCTTCTCCGGATTGGTATCGCGGAAGTTATAGAAATCCAGCACCTGCTCGAGGCTCGTGAAGACGCCGTTGTGGAAGAACACGTGGCGGGTTGCGGTGTTGCGCAAGGTCGGCGTCAGAAACATCCCGCAATATTGCGTCTGCTCGGCAATGTCGGTGCGATACGGGCCGCAGGCCCCGAGATCGAAATAGTTGGGATCGCGGTTGCTGGCGAGCGCGGCGTTGCGTGGCGCGCCGAGCGCCTCATACTGATGGTCGGTGAATAGCGGCGGCAGGCCGTCGCGGGTCGGCGACGAAGTATGGCAGCCGGCGCAATTGGCCTTGTCCGGATCGTTGAACAGTTGCAAGCCGCGCAACTCGCTCTCGCTCAGCCGCGCCTTGCCTTCCAGCCAGTAGTCGAACTTGCTGCTGTAGGGATGGAAGCTCGGCTCCTCGACCTGATAGCGCGCGACCGCGAACATCGCCTCGGCGACCAGCAGCCGCGTATTGTCGAAGACCTGAGCGCCGAACAGTTCGGCAAAGCGCGGCGCATAGCTCGCCTGGCGCAGCTTCTGCGCCAACACCTCGATGCTGCCGCCGTCCATCTCATTGGGATCAAGCAGCGGGAAGATCGCCTGGTCCTGCAGCGTATCGGCGCGGCCATCCCAGAACAGCCCACCCTGCGGAACGATGTTGACCGCCGACGCCGCGGTCCCGGTCGCGACCTTTTTCGCACGCGCAGCCTGCTGGCCTGCCGCGGCCAGTTGCGCGAAGTCGACGAGATTGTCGTCCTCGTCCTTCTCGGGTCCGATGCTGAAATTCGGCTGGCGTTCCAGATAGGTCAGTCCCGGAACGGCGCGCGTCCCCTGCCGCGATTGCGCGGGGCCGCCGAACATGACCGCCGCATCGTTGGGCGGCCCGTAGGCGTGATCTGGACTGTGACAGGAGCCGCACGACAATGCGCCTGACGAGGACAGCGACGCGTCGAAGAATATCTTCTGGCCGAGCTGCGCCATGCCGGACAACGGGGCGACGGGCGGACGCCTGAGCTGCACCGGGCTCGGATTTGTCCCCGGAAGTCCTTGGGTCTCGACTGCCGCAACGGCGCCGGCCATGCAGAGCAGGCCGGCGCCGAGAAGCCACAACATGCGGCCGTTCATATGACGTCCAGTGATCCCAGAGCGTTAGTGATGGTGATGATCATCAGACGGGCTGACGATGACCGTGCCGGCCGTCGGATCGAGGAACAGCTTGTTCTCCTGATCGTCGCGGTCGTGATCATGGCCATGATCGAAGTCGAACATGTCCGTGATCGATTCGACGCTGTCGTCGAACGCGCCGCCGCCGAGACGCTGGCCGTGCAGCCAGTTGTCTTCGATGAAGCGCACGACGGACGCCTGCGAGATGCGCGTGTGGCTGACGAAGTTCTTCTTGGCGTAAGGTGAGATCAGCAGGAACGGGATCCGCGTGCCGGGACCGCAGCGGCCGTTCACCGGCTGACCGTTCAGGCCCTTGGGCTGCGTCTGCTTGCCGATACCACGGCCGCACTGGCCGGGACCGTTGACCTGGTCGGCGGTCGGATCATACGAGGCGCTGATCGGCGCAATGTACTGGTGGTCATACCAGCCGTCGGAGTCGTCATAGGTGATGATGACCGCGGTCTCGCGCCACTCCTTCTGCTTCTGCAGGAAGTTGATCAGCTCGACATTGCCCACCTGCTCGTCGAGCGGATCGGAGTTGCCGGGATGACCGTCCTGATAGGCCGGCATCTTGATGTAGGAGACGGCGGGGAAGTTGCCGGCCTTCACCGAGGCGTAGAAGTCCTCGAGATCGTAGGCGTGATTGGCCGGATCGAGCGTCTTGCTGCCGGGCACATAAGTGTGGCCGATCGCGTCGACCGAGCTCGGCCGCGCATGGGTCGGGTTGGCGGTCGACTTGTAGTACTGGAACCAGGCATGGTGCGGGATGTAGTCGACGATGCTGCCGTTGACGTTGCTCGAGAAGGTGCTGCGGGCGCAATTGGTGGTGCCGTTGCTGTTCTTGAGCGTCAGGTCGAAGCCGCCCATGAAGCTGCCCCAGCTGATGTGCTCGGCATTGAGGAGGTCGCCGATGTTCTTGCTGGTCATCAGGACCTGGCTGGTCGTGCTCGAGCAGGAGTCGTAGGCAGGGTCGGTATCACCGATCAACGTCAGGCCGCCCTGGCCGTCGGCGATCGACGATGACGTGCCGACGATGTTCTGCGCACCGTTGGTCTGGCCCGCAACCACCTCGAGTGCGCCGGGCGTCGACGGACCGAAGGTGTCGGTCCAGCTATTGTCGCTCATCGCGAAGTTCTGTGCGTAGTTCCAGAACGCGGTGACCGTGTTGCCGTCGAAATAACCCATCACCTGCCCGTTGGTGCCGAAGGCACCGACGCCGCCGGCGGTGCCGCGACCGGTGAATTTCGGAAACAGGTCTTCCTTGCCGTTGTCGACCGCCTGCTGCTCGGGCGTGTAGGCGTGATTCTGCGAGCGCGTGTTGGCCTGCGTGCGGTCGAGGCGGAACGGATTGGTCGCGCCCGTGCCGTTGGCCGGATTGGTGTTCGGGTTGTTGGTCAACAAATTGGCGTTGGCGAGGTTATTGACCTTCGGCGTATGCGGCTTCGCAACGAACGGAATCGAGCCGGTCGGATTGGCCGCATTCGGGTAGGTTGCGAAATAATGATCGAACGAGCGATTCTCGTTGAAGATGATGACGAGATGCTTGATCGGCGTTGCGGTGTGGATGTCGTTCGGATGACGATGATCGTGATCTCTATCATCGTCGTGAGCCGCGGCGCTGCACACAACTGCAGCAGCAGCGACCAGACAGACTCCGACCGTTGAAAGGAATTTCGCCTTCACTTCTTGCCCCATTTTTTAAGGATTTATGACGTCGACATGCGGCACATTAGCCAGCGCGCGTAACAGCTCTGTGTCGGTTTTGCGATTGACGTGTCATCGCGACGTGATCGTCACGCGTTCGATCTCACGCGGCGGTTGCGGCGCGCGCGAACGGATATTGCATCGATGTCATCGAATCGATCGCGAACTCAATGACGCCGGCACGCGCGTCGTGATGTGACCTACATCCGCGCGTACCACGTGTTCATGCACGCACGGTCCGAGACGATTCCTGTAGTCGCACAATTCAACGTGACGTATCTGGCCGAGCCAACTCGTCCTTCATCCCCGTGATCGAAGCACTCACCGCTCTCGGATCGCGCTGCTGCCAGCGGCCGCTTTCGACCTGCGCCAGGAACTCGCCGACGATCCGGTTGTATTCGTCGGGCTCCTCGATGTTGATGGCGTGGCCGCAGTTCGGCATGACGGCGAGCGCGGCCGACGGAATGCTCTGCTTCATCAGAATGCCCGGCAGCAGGCACGGCCAGTCCTCGTCACCGGTGATGATCAGCGTCGGCACCGTGATGCGCTTCATTTCGTCGACCAGCGTGTAGAGCGAGGGTCGCTCCTTCTGCACACCCTGCTGAGTGTTGGCCGATCCCACCGCCGAGTGCTCGGCCAGCATGGTCTTGAACTCGGCGTGGCCGCGCGGGTCCTTGTTCTCGTATTGCACGCGCGTCGGCCCGTAGGCGTAGCGCTCGGCGAAGGCCGGCATGCCGTCGTTGCGGATCATGCCCGCGATCACGTCGGCCTCGGCGCGAAACGTCTCGCGCTTGTCGAGCTCGGCGCCATAGCCGCAGCCGCCGATGCACAGCGACAGCGCCCGCGCCGGATGACGCAATCCGAAATGCAAGGTCGCAAAGCCACCCATCGAGAGGCCGATGATATGCGCCCTCGGCGCGCCGATGTGATCGAGCACGGCAAGAATATCGTCGGCTGCGCGTGCCTGCGAATAGGACGCGACCTGCTCGGGCACATCAGACGGCGGAAAGCCGCGCGCATTATAGGCAATGGTCCGGAAACGCTTGCCGAAATGCCGCATCTGCGGCTCGTAGCTGCGCAGGTCGCCGGCGAATTCATGGACCAGGATCACCGGATGGCCGGATCCGGTCTCCTCGAAATAGAGCCGCACGCCGTCGTCGGTTGTCGCGTAGGGCATGGTGGTCTCCTGCCTTCTTGCTTTGGGTGTTAGGAAATGGTTGCCCCCGCCTGGGGTTTGGCGCGCGGCAAATATGTGCCGTGCTCCTTGCTGCCGACCAGGGTGCCGTCGTCGACGACCACCTTGCCGCGCACCATGGTCAACACCGGCCAGCCGGTGACCTCGAGCCCTTCATAGGGCGTGTAGTCGGAGCCGTCATGGATCAGCTCGTGGCGGATCGTCACCTTGCGCTTGGGGTCCCACAGCGCGATGTCGGCATCGGAGCCGACCGCGATCGTGCCCTTGCGCGGATAGAGGCCGTAGATCTTGGCGTGATTGGTGGCGCTGAAGGCGACGAAGCTGTTGAGGTCGATGCGCCCCTTCACCACGCCCTCGGAGAACAGGATCGGCAGCCGCGTCGCCACCCCCGGGATGCCGTTCGGCACCCAGCGGAAGCTGGTACGCCCCTTGGGCGCGAGCTTTCCTTGCGGGTCGTCGTAGCGGAACGGACAATGGTCCGACGAGAACACCGAGAACACTTTCTGCTGCAAGCCTTCCCAGCACGCCTGCTGGCTGGCGACATCGCGCGGTGGCGGCGAGCAGACGTACTTTGCGCCTTCCATGTTGAGCTGGTCGAGATCCTTCTCGGTCAGGACAAGGTATTGCGGACAGGTTTCGCCCATCACCCGCAAGCCCCGCTGCTGCGCGCGCCGGATCTCGTCCATCGCCTCGCGGTTCGACACATGCACGATCATGATCGGCACGTCGACCAGCTCGGACAGCGAAATCGCGCGATGGGTGGCCTCGCGCTCGACCGGGATCGGCCGCGAGGTGGCGTGGAAGCGCGGCGCAATGTTGCCGGCGCGTTCCAGCCGGTCGGTCAGGAAGCGGATGGCGTCGAAGTTTTCCGCATGCACCATCAGCATCGCGCCGGTCTCGCGCGCGACCGACATGGTCTCGAGCAGCTCGCGATCCGACAGCGCCAGCCCCTCATAGGTCATGAAGACCTTGAGCGAGGTATAGCCGTCCTCGACCAGCGCCGGCAGCTCCTGGCCCAGCACGTGCTCGGTCGGATCGGTGACGATCAGATGGAAGGCGACGTCGACATGGCATTCGCCGTCCGCCAGCGAATGGTAGTGCTTGAGCGCCTCGCGCAGCGTCTGGCCCTTCTCCTGCAGGCAGAACGGCAGCACGGTGGTGTTGCCGCCGAACGCCGCCGAGCGGGTGCCGCTGGCAAAACCGTCCGCCATCACGATGCCGTCGCCCGACGGCTGGGCGAAGTGGACGTGGCTGTCGATGCCGCCCGGCAGCACGAGCCGGTCGGTGGCGTCGATGATCGTGGCCGCATCGCCGAGATCGCGGCCGAGCGCCGTGATCTTGCCGTCACGGATTCCGACATCGCAGGCAAAGGTGTCGGCAGCGGTGACGACGGTGCCGCCGCGGGATGATGGTGTCGAAGGACATCAGTCTGTCCCCTCTTTCGGTGAGCGATGTTCGATGATTGCAGCAAGCGGCTCCGCCAGTCCGAGCGTTGGTTTCGGATCAGGCCGCCGGAAGGTGCCGGCGACCGCCTTGCGCGGCTTGAGCACGGCAAGCGTCTCCGCCTGGCGCACAGCGGCCGCGACCGGATCGACCACGGGCACCGGAATACGGTCGCGGACCCTTGCGGCAAGGCCTGCGAGCGGCGCGCCCGACAGAATGACAACGTCGGCGCCGTCCTGTTCGACCGCCTGGTTGGCGAGCGCGACCAGCAGCTCTTCCTTCTCGGCCTGTACGCCGGAGATCGACTGGAAGCCACCGTCGAGCGTGCGGATGCCGGCGCAGCGTGAACTCAGCCCGTGCATGGCGACGCATTCCTCGTACCAGGGCGCCAGCGCGCCGGCGAAGGTCACAATGGAAAACCGCCGGCCGAGCATGCAGGCGGTGAGCATCGCAGCCTCGGCCCAATCCCACCACCGGAAACGCGAACAGCTCGCGCGCGCCGAACAGTCCGGGATCGCCGAACGCGGCGATGATGGCGGCATTGATGCCGCCGCCGGCCTCGGCCAGCATCTCCAGCGCGATCGCGCCGCCGATCTGGGCCTCGGCGCGGGTCGCGATATAAGGCACGCCGCGCGCGGCGGTCGCGGGCACGAGCTCGGTGCCGGCTGAAGCCACCTTGCTGCCGGCGGCATGGAGCAGATCCGTGACCGCCACTGTCGTGTTGGGATTGAGCAGCAGGATCTTCATGGCGCAACGTTCCTCGTCTTGCGGCCGCGCGGCTTTGCGGGAGTGTCCGGTACCGCGGCGTCATCCGCCTCGTCGTTCAGTGCCTTGCCATCCAGCGTCTCGGCGACGATCTCGCCGGTGCGGCGCACATGGTGGGCCAGCATCTGCCCGGCCCGCGCCGCATCGCGGCGCCTGAGCGCGGCCAGGATATCCTGGTGCTCGCGCACCGATTCATCCCAGCGCCCGAGCACCGAGAGCGCGAAGAAACGCGCCCGTTCGGCCCGCGCCAGCAGCGCCTCATGCGTCGCCTTCAGCACCGCGTTGCGGGCGAAGCCGACGATCGCCGAATGGATCTGCTGGTTCACTAGAAAATAGTCGCGCAGCTCGCCGCGGCCGTGGTGCCACTCGATCTTGTCCTGCAACGCGTCGAGCCGTTCGAAGTCGGCGTCCTCCATGCGCAGCGCGGCGAGTTCGGCGGCGCAGCGCTCGATGCCGCTGACCGCCTCGAACAATTCGGCCAGCTCGGCGCGGCGGAACGGCGCCACCACGGCGCTGTGGTTGAGCCGCAGCTCGACCAGGCCTTCGTTCGCCAATTGCTTCAGCGCTTCGCGCAACGGAGTCCGCGAAATGCCGAGCGCGTCGGAGAGGTCCGCCTCCCCCAGCGATTGCCCCGGCGCCAGCTCGCCGCGCACAATCATGGTGCGCAGCCGCGCCGCCGCCTGCTCGTGCAGTCCGACCCGCGGCACGCGCAGCCGGCGCCGCTGCAGCGCCGTCATCGCACGCTTGGATTCCTTGCTCCGTCTGCTCGTCTTGGCTTCAGTCTTGGCTTCAGTCTTGGCTTCGGTCACCGCACGCCTTTATCGTCATGATCGGGGATCGCGGTCGCTGCGCGCAGATCGGGGTTCGTGAACAGGCTGCCCCAGCCGTGCACGCGCGACGGATCGCAGCCCACAGCTGTGAGACACGCCCACAGCGTCACCGCGATCGAATCCAGCACCGGCACGCCAAAACCGCGCTCCAGCCGCTCGGCGGCGCCGGCGCCGCGCATGTTGGTGCAGAGCACGACGGCGACATCGCAGCCCTCGCGCACCACTTCCTCGATCAGGCCTGCGACCTCGACCTCGCTGACCTCGGCAAAGGAGAAATTGTCCTGCAGCGACAGATGCCGCTCGGCAAAACAATGCAGCCCGGCCGAATTCCAGTTGGCGATGATCTTGTCCTGCACATCCCTGCGATACGGCGTCACCAACCCGATGCGTTGGGCGCCGATCCGCCGCAGCAGGTCGCGATAGGCCAGCACCGTGGTGCAGGCCTTGATCCCGGTCGCCGCCGTGATCTGCTCGCACAGGCTCTCGTCGCGATCGAAGCCGAGCCAGCTTGCCGAGGTGCCGTTCCAGGCGATGACGTCGACCTTGGCATGGGCGAGCAATTCTGCCGCGCGCAGAATCTCGCTGGCGTCGAACTGGCGCAGCGCCTGCTCCGACAGCGCGATCTCCGTCACCTTGAAGCGCGAGAAATGCGCTGAGACGTCGTCGACGCCGGCCAGCATCGCGCAGGTGATCGGCTCGAGGGCGGTATTCGACGACGGCGTCAGCATGCCGAGCCGGACGGGAGGTGTCATTCGCTTGCCTCATCAACCGGCCGAACCCTTGGCAGGATTCGGCCGTCCTCGTTTCAGACCGGGAGCTTGCGGCTGTAATCGATCAGGGTCGAGCAGATCAACAGCGCAATGCCCGCGGCGGCAAAATACATCAGCGCGAGGAAGTAGGAGCCGGTGGCCTGCACGATGAAGCCGACGATCAGGGGCGTCGTGATGCCGGCGATGTTGCCGCCGAGATTCATGCAGCCGCCGAGGAAGCCGGACTTGCCGCGGCCCGCCAGCGCCGACGGGATCGCCCAGTACATGCCGCACCATCGCAGGAAGAACAGCGTCGTCGACAGCAGCACCACGACCACGACCGCGTTGGTGACATAGGCGACGAGGAAGATCGACACGGTCGCCATGATCGCCGCGATGCCGAACAGGGTGCGGAACACCGTGTTGGGCGCCCCGCCCCGCGCGCGCCAGCCATCGCCGATCCAGCCGCCGACCAGTTCGCCGACGAAGCCCGCGAAGAAGATGATGAAGGATGCGCCGCCGAGCGCCTTGATATCGAAGCCGTGCACCTTGAACAGGTAGGTCGGCATCCAGGTCAACAGCCCATAAAACGTGGTGTTGAAGAACATCCAGCCGAGGCACATGCACCAGACCGAGCGGAAGCGGAAATAGGCCATCCCGCTTGCGCCGGACGACGGCGGCGTCGCTGCATCCTCGATCGCATGCGCCTCCTCGAGATAGCGCGCCTCCGCCTCATTGACTGACGGATGCTCGCGCGGCGCGTTACGGATGTAGTACCAGGCCCACAGCCCGCACAGCATGGTGCCGATGCCCGCGACAACGAAGGCGACGCGCCAGGAGCTGAAGGCCGCCATCAGCCACGCGATCACGATCGAGCCGAGCGCAGCACCGAGCGGCGCGCCGCCGTCCAGCAAGGTGGCGCCGCGGCCGCGCTCGGTCTGCGTCATCCAGATCGCGTTGAGCTTGCCGCCGGCCGGATAGATCGGCGCTTCCGATGCGCCGAGCCCGAGCCGGGTCAGCAGCAGCAGCATCCAGCTGGTGGACAGCGCCGCCAGCGCCTGGAAGAAGCCCCAGAACAGCGTTGCAAGGGCGATCACGATCCTCGGCTTGAAGCGATCGGCGAGCATGCCGCCCGGCACCTGCATCAGCGCGTAGGTCCAGAAGAACGAACTCAGGATCAGGCCCTGCATCGCCGGATCGATGTCGAACTCCTTGGCGATCACAGGCATCGCGACCGACAGCGAGGCGCGATCGATATAGTTGATCGAGATCAGGAACAGCATCAGCAGGAAGATCTTCCAGCGCACGCCGGAAGGCTTCGCCGTATCTGCCATTGCGATGGTGGACACCTGATCGCTCATTGCTCGCTCCTCTGCCGGCAGATTGTTTTTGCCCCGCGCGACCTTCGTCATCGAAGGTCATCGGCCCTCTCCTGCCCCGCGCAAGTCTGCTTCAAGCCGCGCGAGGCGACAAGCACATTTTGTATTCTGCATGCAACTTCATATATCATATTGATCTTACATAATATTATCTCTATTACGCTTTGTTGTTAGTCAGCCCGTGATGAGGAATTGGGCGTCAGTTCGCCGGCGCGGCCAGGCGGTTTCAGCGAATTGGCGCAATGTTTGGGCTCGAGCGTTCGCGCGCGGCTGCGTTCCGCTGGCTGCAAAAAGGCGTAGCCCGCATGAGCGAAGCGACATGCGGGAACCACGGCAACCCGGACATCGCTTCGCTCATCCGGGCTACAAGATGCCCTGACGGCGGCGTCCCGGGCAGATGCCCAGAACGCATGTGAATGAACTAGCGGCGGATGAAGGCTGCCACCACCGCGCTGGAGGTCGCGCAGATCGCGACGACGAGGAACACCAGCGACGTCTGGTTATGCTTGTCCATGAAGTGGCCGATGATGGGCTCGCCGAGACCTGCGAACAGATAGGCAAAGGAGTTCATCACCCCGGTCGCGGTCCCTGCCCGCTTGTGGCCGACCAGGTCCGGGCACAGCGCCCAGAACGAGGATTGCGGGCCGTAGGTAAAGAAGCCGCACAGGAACAGCACCGTCATGCCGAGATATATCTCGGTGGTCGGGATCGCATACATGCACAGCGCGGTGACCGCGGCGAGCACCATATAGAGCACGATGGCGAGGTAGCGCCGCGAGCCGAACACCTTGTCCGAGACCCAACCGTTACTGAAGGCGCCGACAGCCATGCCGACCGGCAGCGCGATGCTGATCCAGCGCGGATCGATTACCGAGGTGGCGCCGGCCTTGGCCCAGTTGCTGCCGAGGAAGTGCACGGGCACCCAGACCAAAAGGCCGTAGCGCGCCGCGTTCTGGAAGCCGATCGAGACGCCGGCGACCAAAAGGCGCCAGTTCGACAGCACCGCCTTGTAGCGCGCGAGCGAGCCCTCATTGGCGTCGACCGCGGCTTCGGTTGCGGTGACGTCGTCGGCCTCGTCATGCGGCGAGGCAAAGCCCATGTCCTCGGGCTTCTCGCGCGCGATCAAATAGAACGCGATGCCGCCGAGCAGCAGCAACACCACCGGGATGCGGAAGATCCAGCGCCAGTCGAGCTGGAAATAGCCGACCACCACCAGCGACGTGACGAACGACAGCACCGAGGCGAGACCGGCCGCGAACGTGTAAAGCCCATAGACCGTGCCGCGCTCGTGGCGACCCCACCAATTCGACAGCAGGCGGCTGCCCGGCGCCCAGCCCATCGACTGGAAGTAACCGTTGATGCCCCAGAACGCGGTGAGGCTGACGATGCCGGTCGAGAGGCTGGTGGCCCAGTTCATGATGAAGGAGAGGATCGCGCCCGCGCTCATCACGCGGCGGCCGCCGAACTTGTCGCCGAGATTGCCGTTGATGGCCTGCCCGACCGCGTAGCACCACAGCAGCGCCGCGCTGGCCCAGCCCAGCGCCTCCTTGGTGACGCCGAACTCGGCCTGGATGCCGGGAATGGCGAAGCCGAAGGTTTGCCGTCCGGTGTAGAAGAACAGATAGCAGAACATCGCCGCGAACAGCATCCGCCACTGCGCGCGGCGGAACGATGTCGCAAGCTCCGGATTCTGGACTCCGACCGAGCCGACGCTCGCCGGACTGAACGTGATCGACATTGCAGCCTCCCCTGATGATTGTTTTGTTGTTCACCCTCGGGCCGCCGCGCTGTTGTTGTTGCGCGCGTGCGGCCTCCCTTCGGATCGACGCGCGTCCCTACACCGGCCAGGGCAGCGAATAGGTCTTGACGTTGGTGAAGCTCTTGATCGCCTCCTGCACGCCTTCCTTGTAGCCAAGGCCGGAGTCCTTGATCCCGCCGAATGGCGACATCTCGATCCGGTAGCCCGGCACTTCCCAAACGTTGACGGTGCCGACATCGAGCTCATTGACGAACCGCGTGATGTAGTCGAGCCGGTTGGTGCAGACGCCCGACGACAGGCCGAATGCCGTCGCGTTCGAGATCCGGATCACACTCTCGATATCGTTGGGCACGCGGATGATCGGGATCACCGGACCGAAGGTCTCCTGCATCACCAGCTCGCTGGTGTAGGGAATCCGGTCGACCACGGTCGGCGGATACAGCGCGCCTTTGCGGTCGTTGCCGTGCAGGAGCTCGGCGCCGTCGGTGACCGCAGCGTTGACGCGGCGCTCGAATTCCCTGGCCGCGCCCTCATGGATCACGGTGCCGACGTCGACCGTCGGGTCCATCGGATCGCCGCACTTCAGGGTGCGCGCCTTCTTCAGCACGAGATCGGCGAAATCGTCGGCGACCGCCTCGACGCAGAGGATGCGCTTCACGGCCGTGCAGCGCTGGCCGGAATTCTTGGTCGCGCCGGTGACCGCAAGCTCGGCCGCCTTCTCCAGGTCGGCGTCCTCCATCACGATCAAGGGATCGTTGCCGCCGAGCTCGAGCACCAGACGCTTGTAGCCGGCTTTGTCGGCGATGTGCTTGCCGACCCTGACCGAGCCGGTGAAGGTCACGAGATCGACGTCGGGATCGGTGATCATCGCATCGCCCATCGAATGCGGATTGCCCGTCACCACCGACAGCATCTCGGGCGGCAGCCCGGCTTCGTAGAGCACGTCGGCGAGCGCGAGCGCGGTCAGCGGTGTCAGCTCGGTCGGCTTCAACACCACGCGGTTGTTGGTGGCGATCGCCGGCGCGATCTTGTGGCTCACCATGTTGAGCGGATGGTTGAACGGCGTGATCGCCGAGATCGCGCCGAGCAATGGCGTCCGCGTCGTGAAGATCTTGCGCGCCTTGCCTTGCGGGCTGATGTCGCAGGAGAACGTCTCGCCGTCGTCCTTGATCGCAAGCTGCCCAGCAAAGGAGTAGACGTCGTAGGCGCGGCCGGCCTCGTAGAGCGAGTCCTTCCAGCACAGCCCGGACTCCGCGGTGATCAGCCGCGCGAATTCCTCCTTGCGGCCCGCCAGGATCTCGGCGGTGCGCAGCAGGATGCGCTGGCGCTCGTAGCGCGTCAGCTTCGGCTTGAACGCCGTCGCCTTGGCAAAGGCGTTGCGCACATGCTCGGGGCGCGCCGCCGGCACCGTGCCCACCACCTTGTTGGTGTAGGGATTGAAAACCTCGACATGCTCGTCGGTGTCGACGAGGCTGCCTGCGATGCGCATCTGCTCGTGGCGAACTGCCGGGCTCTGGATGTTCATGGTGGTGTCCTTAAGGTCCGGATGTCACTGGATGCGGTTGAGCGCGACGTCGAAGACGTCGAAATTGCGCAAGGCATGACCGGCCGGCAGTGCGATCTTGCGGTTGGCGATCAGCGGCACCCGCTGCTCGGTCAGTCCGCCATGCGAGCGCAGCGGCTCGGTCAGGCCGGACAGATCGTGGCGAGACTCGCTGGTGCCAAGCACCTTGTGCCTGGTCGAGATCACGACGATGTCGCCGATCCGGTCGGGCGGCAGCTCGAACCGGGCGCAGGCGTCGTTGCGCGGCAGCGCCACCTCGATACCCTTGATGTCGCGTAGCCGCATCAGCAGCGTGTCGACGTCGGCGCCCTCGGGCGTGTAGATCGTCGCGAACGAGCCGAGCGAGCCGTGATGGGCGACATAGGGATCGGTGATCGGCAGGATCACGCGCGCGGCGCCTGTACCCGTCCAGTCGTCCATGACGTCCTGGAGGTAGATCACGTCGGGCCTGCCGTCGGGCAAGAACTTGTCGTTCATGCCGTGGTCGGCGGTCGCCACGACGTTGCAGCCGAGCGCATCGAGCCTGGCAAGATAGCCGTCGATCATCGCGTAAAAGTCGTTGGCGATTTTGGTGCCGAGCCCGACCTTGTGCTGGATGTAGTCGGTGGTCGACAGATACATCAGGTCCGGACGATGCCGCTCGACCAGCTTGACGCCGGCCGCGAACACGAAGCGCGACAGATCCGCCGAATAGACCTCGGGCAGCGGCAGGCCGACGAAGTCGAGCACATTGTCGATGCCGTTGGCGGCCCTGGTGGCCTGGTCGGCTTTCTCCGACGAGAAGGCGATGGCACGGCCGCTCGCATAGTCGAGCCCATAGGCCAGCAAGGTGCGCAGCTTGTCCTTGGCGGTGACGGCGGCGACCTTGTAGCCGGCGTCATGCACGCCGGCCAGGATGGTCGGCGCGCGCAGGAATTTCGGATCGTTCATCATGACTTCGGCGTCGTTTGCCGTGTCGTAGAAATAATTGCCGGCGATGCCGTGCACCGCGGGCGGCCGTCCGGTGATGATCGAGAGGTTGTTCGGATTGGTGAAGCTCGGGATCACGCTCGCGGCATGCACATGCGCGCCCTCCTTCATGAAGCGCGCGAAGGTCGGCGCGACGCCGGCCTCGATCGCCTGCTCGATATAGCCGGGCTCTGAGCCGTCGAGGCAGATCACGACCGTTGGCCGCGTCGGCGCGTCGTAACGGCGTCCGTTGACGGTGATGGTTTTGCGATTGTCTTGCACTGTATCTCTCCGTGTCGCTATGCCGTCGTCACGCGCTTGCCGCGCTCGGCATCCGCAGCGTCTGCGATGCCTCGATCAGCCGTTCCTTGGATCCCAGGAAGTTGCGGCCGCGCTCGCCCTGCAGCGAGTCTGCGATCAGCGCGTGCCATTCGGCGCGCTCGATCCTGTAGGCCGCCGGGTTGCAGGAGATGCCGAGCCGCGCCATGAAGTCCTCGAGATCGTCGGCGGCGCGCGCCAGGTCGGCGCCGAAGATCTGCTTGAGGCTGTCCTCGCAGAGCCCGCCCGCCCCCTTGACGCTGCGCAGCACCATCGGCAGCGAGAACGAGCAGGCAATGCCGTGCTGCACGCCGTGCCGCAGCGTGATCGGATAGGACAGCGAATGCGCGATCGCGGTCTTGGTGTTGGAGAACGCCAGCCCTGCGAACAGCGCCGCCTGCGCCATCCGGCTGCGCAGCTCGAGATTGCAAAGGTCATTGGCGAGCTTCGGCAGCACGTCGAGAACGCCGCGCGCCGCCGCCACCGCATGGTTGGCCGACACCGGGTTGTTGTTGACGTTCCAGATGCTCTCGAGAGCATGCGACAGCGCGTCGAGGCCGGTGCTGATGGTCAGAAGCTGCGGCTTGCCGAGCATCAGGCGCGGATCGATCACCGCATGGGTCGGATAGAGCGACGGCCGCGCCAGCGAATATTTCTTGCCGTTGGCCTCGTCCCACACCGTGCCCCAGCACGTCACCTCGCTGCCGGTGCCCGCGGTGGTCGGCACCGCGATGATCGGGATGGCTGAAAGGCGATCTGCGCCCTGCTGCGTCTCCAGATAGGTTTTGACGATCGCGAAGTCACCGCCGGCAGCCGCGAACACCTTTGCGGAATCGATCACGGAGCCGCCCCCAAGCGCGACGATCACCTCGGGCTGCCTGGTGAGCCCGGCAAAGCGCGCGGTCTGCTCGGTGAGCAAGCGGTAGTCCGGATTGGGCGCGACATCGCGGATGGTTAGAACCGAAGCCCCCGCCGCAGCGCGCAGCCGCCGCTCGAGCTCGGCGAAGACCGGCTCGCCATAGGTCACGAGCGCATAGGCGCGCTTGCCGATCAACGCCTGCAGCTTGTCGAAGCTGTCGGCTCCGAATTCGACTCTTACCGGGTTGGAATAACTCCAGTCCATCCGCGCGTCCTCCGTTTGGCGCGAAGGTACGGCGCCGGCTGCTATTGACAAATTCATTCTTCGGATGCGTTCTATTGATTATGTCAATAGTGTTCAGCCAGCTGCGTGCCTTCCATGCGGTCGCCGCTCATGGCGGCTTCACCGCGGCCTCGCGCGTGCTCAATGTCGGGCAGCCGACGCTCACGATCCAGGTCAAGGAGCTGGAGGAGACCTACGGCGTCGAGCTTCTGATCCGCAAGCCGCGGCACACCGAGCTCACCGAAGCCGGCGCCGCGCTGTTCGAGATCACCCGCGGCATCATGACGTTCTGCGACGAGGCGCACGAACTCTTGGCCGCGCATGGCAAGGCAACCAAGGGGCATCTACGGGTTGCGACCGTCGGGCCGTTTCATGCCACCGAGATCATCGCCGCGTTCAAGCGCGATCACCCTGAGGTGCAGATCTCGACCCTGCTCGGCAACTCCGAACGCACTCTTCGTCACATCGTCAATTTCGAGGCCGACGTCGCGATCCTGGCGGAGGTGCCGGGAAGATCCGCGCGTCACCATGATCCCCTATCGCACGCACCGCGTGATCGTGTTCGTCAACCGGGATCATCCCTGGTTCAAGCGGAAGTCGGTCAGGCTGCGCGAGCTTGCCGACCAGCCCATCGTGCTGCGCGAGCGCGGTTCGACCACCCGGCGCGCCTTCGAGGCGACGATGCAGGCCGAGGGCATCAGGATCGAACCGGTGTTCGAGATCGAGAGCCGCGAAGGTGTGTGGAAGGCGGTCGAGCGCGGGCTCGGCATCAGCGTCGTCGCCGACTTCGAATTCGTGCCGCATCCGAACCTGCGCGCGCTCGAGATCAGCGACCGCACCATCAAGACCCAGTACAGCATCGCCCATCACAGCGGTCGTGGCCACTCCCCGATCATCAAGGCGTTCATCGATACTGTTCGGCGAATGAAAGGTCGCGACGCTACTGCGAAGGGCTCTTCGGTTCGGCCTTGAGTGCGAACAGCGCAAGGAGCGCAGCGAGACTGAGAGCCGACGTGACCGCGAATGTATAGCCGCCGAGCGGTGAGATCAGAAATCCGAATACCAGCGGCGCGATCGCTTGGGACAGTCGCGACGGCGCGCCGAGCAGCCCCAAGCGGTAGCCGTAATCCTTTGGACCGAATATCGCCAGCGGCAGCGTGCCACGCGCGATCGTCAGGATGCCGTTTCCGGCGCCGTGCAGCAGCGCGAAAATCCCGGCAAAGCCACCGCCAAACAGGCCGATGACGCAGGCGCCCAAGGGGTGCGTGATGCAGGCCAATCGCGCCGACCATAGCGGATGGAAGCGCTTGAGCAGGCTCGCTTCGACAATCCGTGCCGCCACCTGCGCCGGGCCGATCAATGCGCCCGCCGCGATCGCCTGTGTCTGCGTCGCGCCCAACGCCTCCAGAATTCGCGGCAAATGCACCGCCATCGCGGACGTGACGCTCCAGGCGGCCGCGAAGGCAAAGGCGAGCAGCACCATCGCGCGGTCGATCGGAATATGCGGCTTTGGCGTGTCGGCTGCGATCCGATGCTCGCTCTTCAGTCTGGGCATCACGAACGCGTTGAGCGGCAGGCAGATCAGAATGTGCGCCGCCGCCCAGCCGAAGCAGGTCCAGCGCCAGCCGATGGTTGCGAGGCCCCACGCGGTGAGCGGCCAGCCGATCGTGCTGGCAAACCCCGCGATCAAGGTGATGCCGGTGATGGAGCGGCGCGCGGAGTTGCCATAGATGCGCCCGAGCGCCGCAAAGGCCGCATCATACAGGCCAAGGCCCATGCCGACACCGAGCAACAGCCAGCTTGCGGCCATCAGAACGGTGCCCTGCGAAAGCCCGAGCAGGATCAGGCCGGACGCCAGAATCAGGTTGGACGCGCAAAGCACTTCGCGCCCGCCCATGCGGTCGATCTGGCGGCCGACGCGCGGACCGAGCAGTCCTGATATCACGAGCGCCATCGAGAACGCGGCGAACAGCCAGTTCGTGGATATGCCGAGGTCCCGCGCAATCGGGTCCGCGAGAATGGCCGGCAGATAATAGCTCGACGCCCAGGCCAGGGTTTGCGTGGTGCCGAGCGCGACGATCAGGAGGTTATCTGCACGGCGGCTCATTCAGCGCGCGCACCCGGCGTCCTCGGCGAAATCACTTCGCCGTCTTCCTTGACGAACCGGCCGATGTCGGCAACGGCGAGGAGATCAAGGACGGCCTCGGACGGCCGGCACAGCTTCACGCCTTTCGGCGAGACGACGATGGGCCGATTGATCAGGATCGGATGCGCCATCATGAAATCGATCAATTCGTCGTCGCTCCATTTTGGATTGGCGAGATCGAGCGCGGCATAGGGCGTGCCCTTCTCGCGGAGCAGCGCGCGCGGTGTCATGCCCATGGCAGCGATCAGCGCGATCAGCTTGTCGCGCGAGGGAGGCGTCTTGAGATATTCGACGATCTCCGGCTCCTCCCCGCTTTGGCGGATCATGGCCAGGGTGTTGCGCGACGTTCCGCAATCGGGATTTGTGGTAGATCGTGATTGTCATCGGATTGCTTCCTTGGTGGGTTCGGCGCCCCGCAGCAGCCAGGTCATGAATGCCAGCGCGACCATGGCACCCAGAACCTCGGCGACGATGAATCCCGGCAGATCCTGCGCGCGGATGCCGGAAAACGTGTCGGTGAACGATCGCGCGATGGCAACGGCCGGATTGGCGAAAGACGTGGATGCGGTGAACCAGTACGCGGCCGTGATGTAAAGCCCGACCAGCCATGGAATTGCGGCCTCACGAAACCGGAGGCCACCGATGATCGTTGCGATCAGTCCGAACGCGGCAACGAATTCGGCAAACCATTGCGGAAATCCCGTCCTTGCCTTGGCCGAGAACTCCAGGAGCGGCAGGCCGAACATGGCGTGCGCGACCATTGCGCCGAGGATTCCCCCGAGCACCTGCGCCGCGACGTACTGCGCGGCATGCGGTGGACGGAGTTCGCCCTTGAGCATGAACACCAGCGTGACCGCCGGATTGAAGTGCGCGCCTGATATTGGTCCAAGGATCGTGATCAGCACCACCAGGATGGCGCCGGTCGGAAGCGTGTTGCCGAGCAGCGCCAACGCCACGTCCTTGGTCAAGGTCTCGGCCATGATTCCGGAGCCAACGACGGTGGCGACCAGCAGCAAGGTACCGAGGCCCTCGGCCACCAGGCGCCGCGGCAGGTCGAAGCCGCGCATCAGGCTCGCGCCTTCTTCTTGGCGGTGGACGGCCCGCACCGGGCATCGGCGAGCGCCGGCGCGCAGATTTCCGGGTGGCCCGCGCAGCAATCCTTCATCAGGAAGGCAATGAGGTCGCTCAAGCCGGTGAAATCCGCCGAGTAGATGATTGAACGCGCCTCGCGACGCGGCACGATCATGCCGGCATGCTCGAGGTCCTTCAGATGAAACGACACGTTGGATGGCGATACTTCGACCGCCTCGGCAATCGCCCCTGCAGCCATGCCATCCGGGCCGGCCTGGACCAGCAACCGCACAATCCGCAGCCGCGTTTCCTGCGACAGCGCGGCGAAGGCGGTTCGGGCTTGACGCTCCTCCATCTTTTGATAATCCTACAATTCAAGAATCATTGAAATGAGGATAGCAGCCATGGATACGCTTGCCAATACCCGATCGACCGTCGGCGCCCTGCTGCCGGTGGAAGAGCTCTCGTCCGCAACGCTGCTTTCCAGCCTCGAGGCACACAAGGAGAAGCCGCTGATCTTCAGTTACGACGGCCGGGATGTCCGCCCCAGCTACCACGTGACCGAGGTCAAGACCGGCTCATTCAGAGGGCTCGATTGCGGCGCGAACCCCGAGAGCTGGAGCGAGACCTTCATTCAGCTCTGGGACATCGAAGAGGAAAACCGGGGCCACATGCCGGCCGGCAAGTTCCTTGCGATCATCCGCAAGGTCGACGAGGCGGTCGGCTTCGATCCGCAGGCCAAGCTGACCTTTGAGGTCAGCGACGGCGTACGGCCGATGCAAATCTATCGCGCGGAACGCATGGATGCCGGCGACGCCGCGATCCGCGTCTATCTCTCGGCACGTCCATCGAGCTGCAAGCCGCGCGACCGATGGCTGCAGGAGCAGCAATCCTGTTGCGCGCCGAAAGCCACGCAACCGTGCTGCGGCTGATCGTCAGACGACCAGCCGGCCTGACGTTCCGGTCGCAAGCTATCCGTGCTCGTCGAAGCGAGCCAATGCTCCCTCGATGAGCTCGATCTCCTCGGCGAGGGTCTCGTTCACGACCGATGGCCTGAAACCTGGGACGCTGTGGGTTCGAACATCGTCCAGCAGGTGTTGGCGGTGGTCTCTGAGCTGTTCCAGCGCTTGACGGTTCTTCAGTGACACGTAACCGGCAATGATCTGCTCGATGGCCTTCATGGGAAATCCACGCTTCAAAATAAGAACGTACTGCAATGCTTCGATTAAAGCGGCCAAACCGCCTTGCTGGCAAGCCCCATGACGCGGTGCCGGGAGCGAAGGCCCCGTTGCCGTCTCCCCGCACGACACCGGTGTTGTGGCCGGCATGCGCGATCAATTGGCCGACAATGAACGCCGCGCGCTGCGTATCAGTTCACGCCGCCGTCGGCTCGCTCGACAGCGCGGCGAACACCGTCTCCGGCGAATGAGCGATCACGGCGAGCAGCGCGCGGGCGGGTCCCCGCGGGGCGCGCTTGCCCTGCTCCCAGTTGCGGATGGTCTCCACCGGTACGCCGAGCTTGGCGGCGAATTCGAGCTGGGTGAGCTGGGCCCGGCGGCGCAGATCGCGCACGGCCGGTTGCGAGGCCGAAGGCTGCATCGCCGCCTCGGCCGGATGTGCGGGCGCGAGCGGGATTTCCTGCCCGTCGCGCAATTCGACGATCCGTCCGTCCGCCTTGAGCCGCAAGCGCTGCATGATGGCCCCCGTGATGGCCCCTCTGGAGATAGGAGCATCATCCGCCAACCCCGTTAAGGCGCGATTAACGATAAACGCGCCCGCCGGCGCCAAACTACTTCAAGCCGAACCACAGCGTGGCGATGCCGAGAAACGAGAAGAAGCCGACCACATCGGTGACGGTCGTGACGAAGGTGCCGGAGGCAACCGCGGGATCGGCGCGCACCCGTTCCAGCACCATCGGAATCAGGATGCCGCCGAGCGCGCCGGCAACCAGGTTGCAGATGATGGCGAGCCCGATCACGATGCCGAGGCCGGGGATCCTGAACCAGGCCACCGCGGCGATGCCGGTGATGACGGCAAAGGCGAGGCCGTTGACGAGCCCGACCATGGTCTCGCGCAGCACCACGCGCGTCGCGTTGAATGCACCGAGCTCGCGGGTGGCGAGCGCGCGCACCGCGACCGTCATGGTCTGGGTCGCGGCATTGCCGCCCTGGCTCGCCACGATCGGCGCCAGCACCGCGAGCGCCACCATCTTCTCGAGCTGCCCCTCGAACAGGCCGAGCACCGAGGAGGCCAGGAACGCGGTGGCGAGATTGACCAGCAGCCAGTTGAAGCGGCCGCGGGCGATGGTCCAGACCGTGTCGGACAGCTCTTCGGGATGGGTAACGCCGCCCAGCGCCTTGAGGTCCTCGTCGGCCTCCTCCTCGATCACGTCGACGACGTCGTCGATGGTGATCACGCCGACCAGCCGCTCGGTGGTGTCGACCACGGGAGCCGCGACCAGATTGTACTTGCCGAACATCCGCGCGACCTCTTCCTGGTCTTCCAGCGCGGAGACCCGGCGACGGTCCTCCTCGATCAGGTCCTTGACCGGAACCGGGCGGCGCGTGCGCAGCAGCACGTCGAGCGGCACCGCACCGAGCAGATGCTTGTCGGCGTCGACCACATAGATCTCGTAGAAGCGGTCCGGCAGATCGGGCGTGTCGCGCATGTAATCGATCGCCTGCCCGACCTTCCAGTCCGGCGGCACCGCGATGAATTCGGTCTGCATCCGCCGGCCGGCGGAATTCTCCGGATACAGCAGGCTGCGCTCGATGTCCTCGCGTTCGGCCGCCCGGCAGCTTCTCCAGGATCTCTTCCTGGTCCTCCTCGTCGAGGCTTTCCAGCAGCTCGACGGCGTCGTCGGATTCGAGCTCGCGGACGCCCTCGGCAACGGTCTCCGGCTCGAGTTCCTCGAGGATCTCCTCGCGGACCGTCTCGTCGACCTCGTTGAGCGCCGAGAAGTCGAAGTCCGTACCCGTGATCTCGACCAGGGTGACGCGGTCGTCCGGCTCCAGCGCCTCGATCAGGTCGCCGAGATCGGCCTCGTGCAGTTCCGCCACCACCTCGCACAGCAGGGGCCGGTCGGCGGCGCGAATGGCCCGGGTGATCTCCGCGACGAATTCGGGGCGGAGCTGGCCCTCCTCGTCCCGCATCGGCATCCGGGCGAGCGGATTGGCCTCGGCGGGTTCGACAACGTCGATATTCTCGGCCATGCCGTGATTCGCCGGTTTGACAGGAGGGGAAAAACTGCTCTGATGAGTGCGGAACGGATTACCTAATCGACGGTGCCGAGTGCAATGAAAAATATTGCAATGAGAAACATGTCGAGCGGCCCACGGTCAATCGTCACCGTCCTCGCGACGCTGCTCGCGCTCGCGCCTGTTGCGCTGATCCCGACCGCGCCGCTTGCGCTGATCGGCTCGGCACAGGCTGCCGAATGCCCGCGCAAGGACGCGCTCGGCACCTCGCGCGTGCTCGAGGTCGATCCTGCGACCTATCCGCGCGTCGGGCTGAAGAGCTTTCCGCAGACCCTGCCGCTCCGGGATGGCGAGGTCGTGCTGACCTTCGACGACGGGCCGACACCTGGCGTCACCGACAAGGTGCTGACGGCACTTGCAACCGAATGCGTGCAGGCCACCTTCTTCATGGTCGGCCGCAATGCGGCCGATCATCCCGACATGGTCCGCAAGATCGCGCGCCTCGGGCACACCATCGGCTACCACACGTGGGACCATCCACATTCCAACAAACTCTCGACGGATCAGGCCGAAGCGAACATCAATCGGGGGATCGAAGCGGTCCAGACGGCTTTGCGCGGCACCGCGAGCACGGTCCCGAGCACGCCGTTCTTCCGGTTCCCCTATTTCGAGTCGACCCCCGCCCTGCTCGAGCGCCTGGAAAAGCGCGGTATCGCGGTGTTCGGCGCCGATTTCTGGGCCAGCGACTGGAACAAGATGACCCCCGAGGAGGAACTCAAGCTGCTCACCGGGCGGCTGGAGGGCCATCGCAAGGGAATTATCCTGCTGCATGACCCGCAAATGCGAACAGCCGAGATGCTGCCGGCCTTCCTAAGGTACCTGCAGGAGCATAATTATCACGTCGTCCACATCGTCCCGGCGGCGTTGAAAACCGTGTCTGACCGGACACATTGAACCCGGGACCCAAGGTGGATTACAGACCGTTAAGGCGGCATTCATGGGGCCCCACCTAAGGATTCGACAGTGCGTTTGGAATGCGGCCGAGATTGATGATTGCAGACGTCCTGGTGATGATCCGGAAGCGGTCGTGGACCGTGATCGGCGCGGCGCTGCTGGGCTGCTGCTTGATGACGCCGCAGGCCGGCCTCGCCGCGGATTGCCCGGGTAACCCCAACGCGCTCGGCACCTCGCGGACCATCGTCGTCGATCCCAGGGAACATCCGCGGATCGGCACCATGCAGTATCCGGAGACACTGCCGCTCGCCGATCACGAGGTGGTGCTGACCTTCGACGACGGGCCGCTGCCGAAATACAGCAACCAGGTGCTGGCGATCCTCGCCAGCCAGTGCGTCAAGGCGACCTTCTTCACCATCGGCTCCCAGGCCCGGTTCAATCCGGAGGGCGTGCGCAAGCTGGTCGCCGCCGGGCATACCGTCGGCACGCACACCCAGAACCATCCGCTGACGATGAACAAGATGCCGCTCGAGCGCGTGCGGCAGGAAGTCGACGACGGCATCGCCTCGACGCTCGCCGCCCTCAACGGCGACAAGAGCAAGCTCGCGCCGTTCTTCCGAATCCCCGGCCTGATGCGCGCCGATATCCCCGAAGCCTATCTGGCGTCACAGGGCATCCAGGTCTGGAGCGCCGACTTCCCAGCTGACGACTGGCGCCACATCTCGCCGCAGCGGGTCTACGACCTCGCGATCCAGCGGATCGAGGCCAAGCACAAGGGCATCCTGCTGCTGCACGACATCCAGCCGCGCACCGTCGCGGCGCTGCCGCGCATCCTCAACACGCTGAAGGAGCGCGGCTACCGCATCGTCCATGTCGTGCCCGCGACAGCGGACCGCCCGGCGACGCCGACCGAGCCGCAGCAATGGTTCATGCGTCCGCCGACCGAGACGGTCGCAATCACGCGCTGGCCCAAAATTCCGAACTTCGTCTTCACCGCGACGCGGACGCTGCCGGCCCCGGTGTTTGCCGACATGGATTGGCGCGATGCCGACATTCTCGATCACGCGCAGCGCGCGCGCGTCGGCGCATCCGTCCGCACGCTGTGGCCGCAGCCGCAGTTCACCCAACTCGCGTCAGTTTCGACATTGCCGATCCCAGCGGCTGACGTGTTTCGCGTCCCCGAAGCGCTGGACCTGACCCTTCTCGCGGCCCGCTCAGCGGCCGATCGCCGTCTCGCACAGCACGCGACAGCGGCCTCCGGAGTTGGCGCACCGCGTGCGCAGGCGATCTCGGCGCGCCAGGCCAGCCACCAGAAGCAGGCCGCGCATCAGTTCCCCGCTCCGGCGCACGGCCGGCTTCACGCCGCGCCGCTGCGTGTCGCGCCGCCCGCCGCAAGCAATGCGTCGGTCCACGTCGCCAGGCGCACCCCGCGCGCCGAGGCCTCGGCGGCCAGCAAGCGCGTGCCTGACTAGACGAATCCACATTCAGCGGAGCCAAATGCAGATTGCGGCGAGGTGGACGAATGCGAGGAAGTCGTCTGCCCGTCGGTCATATCGCGTGGCGAAGCGGCGGAAGCGTTTGAGCTTGTTCGTTGCGTCTCGGTGAGCTCGTTTCTGCTCCGAAACCGGTGCGGTCATCGGCTGTCGAAATTGAAAGAGTTGGACATTTGCGGCGATCGGCATCGTGTCGATTTTGATTTTCGGATTCTCAAACCGCTAATCCGGCAAGATCGCGCTAGAAGGTCACGGTGACGATGATGGTGTCGGCGTAGACTCCTGGAGGGGGTGAGGTTTGCGGCGGAACGCGCCCATAGACTGAAACGTTCTGGTTCAACGCTGTTCCTGTGCCAAGCACGCAGGTGTTGGCACCGGACGTACAGGTTGTAGCGGATGTCGTACTTGTCCAGGCGCTGGTCCGGGCCGCGTCCGTATAGAGATTGTAATTGATGAAGCTGGAACCTGCCTGCATGCGCCGCTGGCTGCCGTTTACGTGTAGTCCATTGTCGAGGCCGATCGAGTACGGGGTCGTATTGGTGCACTTCACTGAAATCGTCCCAACGCCGTCAACATTCGACGTCAACAGCGAAGCGTTACCGAAGTTGAGTGGCGTGGTCGAAACAATGCAATTTCCGGCGATTGTCGCTGTCCAGGGCGACGAGCCTGCATTTGTCGTCGTTCCCGGGTTCGACGAACAATTCGGGCTTGCAAGAAGATAGGCCGCGTAGGCGACGACCGGAGAGGTCGTACTCCAGACGTAGGTCCCGGGTATCGTTGCCTGCTGATTGGCGAGGAAGCGCCCATAGACGGTTAGAGTTTGTTGCGCGGGCCCACCCAAAAGAGGAAGACTGAGATTGATGCTGACGCCGCCGGAGCCATACGCGGTGGTTCCGTATCCCCAGGATCCCCAGACCTGCGTGCGCCCGGAATCCGTGTAGAGCTCGTGTATTGCCGTATTCGCACCACTTCCCAGTGATCGAACCGAACTGCTGCTGTTGGGCGCCCCTTGGTTGAATTGCACACACGCATTGACCGTGCAGCCGAGCGCGCAGCCGCTGCATGTTACGGTAAATGTCGAGGTCGTATCGACGGCGCTGCCGGCCAGAATGTCGACAGATCCGTAGTTGCCGGACGCCGAGGTAACGGAGCAGCTTTGAGCGTGGGCCGAAAACGATGCCGCAAGTTGCAGCAGCAAAGCAAAGAGCAGGGTTCGCTTTGGGCCGATGACCACGATTTCGATCTCGCAATGCGGGTTGTTCAGAAGGGATGATCGAGGAAATTGATGTACGAAGGAACTGTTTTACGTCGGACATGACTACGTCATCGGCACACGACCCCGGGGATCCGGACCTGTTCGCCGGGCCTCGGAACAAACGCGAACGTGGCGTGGCAGCGCGCGCCAGCTAACTCGATTTCGGCTTCGTTCATTGACGATAGCCCCCTGATATAGGCCTGTCCGTCGTAGCCTACGACAAACTCGCCTCCGCCGGTCATGTGGCCGACGGCCCCCGCCGGCAGAACGCGATTGTCAGGCCCGATAAAAGTAACCAGCGCAGCCGTCGTCTCCTTGCGGACGTCGAATCTGACGAGCATCCCGGCGCGATCGGCCGGAGCGACGATGTCATGCGTCGTTGCTGCTTCGTCGTCGACCGGAAGATTCGTCGGGTCGATCGCAATCTTGTTCTTCTGGTAGGACCGGAGCGTCGGGATCAACAGCATGCCCCTGGAATCGGTGACACCCGCCCGGCGGTTCTCGCTGAGGACCTCGACATCCGGCACGCCAGTCGCGACCACCGCGAAACTGTCGTCGATCCAGTTCGAAAGGAAAACACCGCCTCCCATGGTGGTGATCGAACCGCGCAATTCCAGCGATCCCGCGCTGCCGGATCCGGCCTGGCTTGCGCCTGCCTGGATGGTGCCGTAGCTCGACCTGTAGGAAGCTGTTGCCTCCCGGTACTTCGATGAGCCTTCGGAATCGTGGACGCGCCAGCCGTAGCTGCCGGGCTCCGGCCCAAGCGACTTGACGGCATCAACGCTACCGGTCGTACCGCCCCGTCCGCTCGAAACCCCGGTCGTGATCGAAGCAGAGTCGCCGAAAGGGATGCTCAAACCGGCAAACATGCCGGTATTCTTCTTGGTACGGAAATCGTGGAAGACGGTGGAGAATATCGACGCATTGTAGGGCAACGAACGCGAATAGGAGGCCGTCACAATATTGGACCGATGGCCCGAGTCATCGCGCAGATCGACAAAGCTTGCACTCAGGCTGGCCCGGGGGTCGAACGGCATCGGAGCGCTGAAAGTGATGCGATCGAGTGCGACCGGCGCACGGGCGCTGCCATAGATGCCCGTCACATAGGCAAACGAGTTCGACAATGAAGCGATACTGCCGGGCAGGTAATTGAACAGACCGTTCAGATTTTGCAGGCCGCCGTTCAACGCCGCGATGTTTTGCAATCTTGCGGTGGCGGAGGCAAGGTCGTCATAGGTGCCGAAGGTGTGTTGCGAACTCGCCGAAATGCTCACGCCGAAGAGCCGGGTCTCATAGGATGCGTAGCTCTGCAGACCGCGGTTCGTGCCGCTTCCGCTGCCTGCCAAGGCCACGGCGGCGACACCGATCGTCCCGGTCCTGAAGACACCACCGATGCCACCGTTGATGACGCCGGCTCCGCCTTCGACGTGCGCCTCTGCTGTCAAGCCGTCGTAGATACCTCGTCGCAGGGTTGCAGACCCGACAGGCGAGCCGACATAGACGTCACTGCTCGAGCCGTAGGACAGCCGCGGCAATCCGCCCTCCACCGACCAGCTGCTCAGCCCGGGCGCAAGCAGGCTCGAGGTCGCATAAAACGGCGCCGACGTCTGGATTTCGTGACCTGCCGAATCCCGCACCACGAGTTGCGTCGTGCCGGCGCCTGAAATCAGCGGTATATTGTTCACGCTGAAAGGACCGGACGCGACGTCCTGAGAAAACGTCTTGATGTTGTTGACATAGACATCGACGGTTGACGGCACTGCCGCGCTACCACCGATCGTCGCGAGCGGCGCGGTAATGAGATCGGGCCGCAGGGCAAAATCGCGTTGAGCCTGAAGGCCGCCGATCCTGATCGGCCGCGACCAGGCCAGTCCGCCGTTGATTGTATCCCCAGCAACGTAGCCGATTACGCACTATGACGGCGTGGGACCGACCGACGATGTCTCGCCAGAGCGTGTGAGATTGTATCGGGAGACGAAATCAATTTTGATGCGGCTCTCGACCGCGATCGTCGCTCCGATCGCACATCACCTCATTCAAACCCTCGAAACGTTCATTCCAATCGAACCGTCGGAGGTCTTCGCATTGATTGCTCAGGCTGTGAAATCGGCCGAGCAAGGCGGATATAGCAACGAGCAGATGGCGTCGGATCTCATCGTTCGGATCGTTCAGCGGTACTTGGCGGATTGACCAGATAAAGTTTGTCCTTTTCGCCGCCGAATGCTGCGGGATAAAGCTCGGAGTGCAAGAGTTTGTTGCGGATGTCTGAACACCAGTCGAAATGCTCGATCAGGCTATCTACAAACTTCAGTCGATCCGGATCCTTCTCGTAGCTCTTGAAGACCGTGCGGATATTGCAGGTCCATGAGAATGAGGTCGGTCTTGCATCCACGAAGACGGTCGCACCCTCGAAACACCGCTGCCTGAACATCATCCAGAAAATAGTCCTTCCAAGCTGCATTTGTGCCAAGCTGCCAGACGACGAGCGAAGGGTTTTTGGACAGCACATCGTTCTTGAAACGCGCGGCTTCATCGGGGGCTTCCTGTCCTCCGACGCCGGCGTTGACGACATCGAACTTTCGATCGGGAAATCGGGCTGCCAATCCAACCGCCAGGCGGGCGGGGTATGATGCATCTCGGCGACTGGCGCCATGCCCTTCGGTCGAGGACGATCCGACGGCCACGATGCGGACGGTATCCGACCCGGACATCGCCCTGGAGAAATTCGGAAGCTCTTGTCCGTGCGCGAGGAACTCGCGCGGAATATAACAAGGAGATGTCATTAGATCGTCCATGTGACCGATCCCTCCGAGCTAAACTGCAATAGGACTTCGCCCTCCTGCGGACGAGAGAAGACGATCCTGACTCGCCAGCATTAGACGCGGTTGGCGTGCCGTCGTCGTGATACCCCCTAAATCATTTCGAGAAGAAGAAAACTCCCCGTCCAATCTATTGCGAAGGCGGTGTGTGAGCAGCCCAGCGTCCATCCATGTTGGGCGCGAACGTCACCGGAGCCGCCTTCATCGCATCCTTCATGGTCTCGCGCACGATGCCGATGTCCCTGATCAGAGGAGCGTCGCTTAACATGACGTAACCTGATCCGCCTGCGGCAAGAAAATCCAATGTAGCAACGGTCAGCAGCGGATCCTCGCTCCCCGCGGCGGGTACCCCCGTTGCCGTATCGAGCAGCACCTTGCCGGCCAGCGTTTCAACGTGAATGAGCTTGGCATTCGGATCGGTTCCGAGCTTGCCGGACGGCGGATTGCAGTCCTTTTGCAGGACCACTTTCAGCCCACTCTGCATCAGGGCGCCGTAATCCCCGCATGCCTGGGCCGATCGGGTGAGCGCGCTTAGAGCATGATGTGTTTATACGGAAACGTACCCTGAATGTTTTGAGATAGTTGGCGCACTCCTCCTTGGAGAAGACGTCGAGGAGTTCGCCGACCTTGCGCCAAGTCGCTTCGACATCACGCGGCTGCGCGGCTCGCATCAGGTGTTTGAGCTTGGCGAAGACCTGCTCGATCGGATTGAGGTCGGGGCTATAGGGCGGCAGGAAGAGCAGATGGGCTCCTGTGGCGCGGATGGCGTTGCGCGCCGCCTTGCCCTTGTGACTGCCGAGATTGTCGAGAATGACGAGTTCACCCTTTGCGAGGGTCGGCGCCAGCACCTGCTCGACATAGAGGGTGAAGAGCTCGCCATTGATGGGGCCGTCGATGACCCATGGCGCGCTGATCCGGTCGTGGCGCAGCGCCGCGATGAAGGTCATGGTCTTCCAATGGCCGAAAGGCGCAGACGCCTGGAGACGTTGCCCACTCGGTCCCCAGCCTCGCAGCGGCGCCATGTTGGTTTTGATCCAGGTCTCGTCGATAAAGACCAGGCGCGAGGCGTCGATCCTGCCCTGATGGGTCTTCCAGCGCGTCCGTTTACGCGCGATATCGGGACGATCTTGTTCGGCCGGCAGGATCGTTTTTTTTGAAGCTCAGCCCTTCGGCATGGACGAACGTCCACACTGCCCGCACGTCGGTCTTGATCCCGCGCGCAGCCAGTTCCTGCGTCAGCTTCCGCAAAGTGAATGGGCCGGAGCGAATGCGTTTGCGCAGCCAGTCGGCATCGGTGCCGGACAGAACCGGCTTCTTGTGACCGCCGATCTTGCCGGGAGAAACGCCTCCGGTCTCCCGCCGCAGATTCTTCCACTTTGTCACACAGGAAGGACTGATCTGAAGCGCTTCTGCAATCGAACGCACGGTCTCGCCCGCGTCAGCCCGCGCCAGAGCGAGTTCACGAAGATCTTCCGAATAGGGTCGCGTCATCCATGCTGGCCCCCGTTCCAGCATGGAGTTTGAATCAGAAATTGTCCCTTCTGGGAATCCCGATTCCGGCAAAAAACAACATGCTCTAGCAACACCGAGGCCCGCATCGGACCGATCACCACCCCGTGGTTATTGAACGGAAACACCCGGAAAAGCTTCTCATAGGTCACTTCCCCCATCTCAAGCGGCGCGCGAATCCCACCGGTGTTGATCAGGGCCACATCGGTCGAGGAGATCGTGCGCAAAATGTCGGTGAGCGCATCGGCAAGAGCGCTCTCTTCGGTGTAATTGGTCTCCACCTTGCCTGTTGCCTTGCCCAGAACTTGCCCCGCCAGCGGCGCGATCGCCTGCCTTTCCCTGGCAGCGAGTTGGACAATGGCGTCGTCATTCTGAAACGGCTCGCCCTCGTAAAGCACGGCATAGGATGCCGAATCCACGGTGCAGTAGTCCTTGGCCTTCAGGGCGCATTTGTTTTGGAACGTCTCGATGCCGGCGTACAGCTTGGTCTTGGCCTGGTCGACACCGCCAAGCCTGCGATCGAAGGTCAGATCGATCCGGCCATAGGCCTTGCCGTTGGCGCGCCTGATTGGATAATCGGGACAGGGCCAACCATGACCTCATCGATGAAGTGCGTGTGACCTGAGACAACGGCATCGACTACCGCTCCATGCGCCGCACTTGGCGACGACAGCAAGGTATTGACCATGTCTGTCAAATCATGTGTGTTGGCGTTGCCGTTGTGGATAAGCAACACGAATACGTCTGCCTTGCGGTCCAGTTGCGCACGCACTCTCAGATACGCCTCAGCTTCGCGCTCGAAACACAGGTCCTTCACGTTAGCCGGCGTCGTCGTTACGGGAGTTGTCATGTTGTCGATGCCGATGATGGCGACGCGAACACCTGCAACATCCCTGATCAGGTATGGCTTCAGGAAATCGAGGGTCGCCGCTTTGTCCCAGTCGATTTGGGGCACCGGCTGCCCAGCGGCAACAATTGGCTCACAACCTTCCGGCTTCACCTCTATCTGATTGCCGGCCGAATCCTTTAGCGATGCACGCAGGAAGGTGTTGGCGGAGATCAACGGAAACTGCGCATAGGGAAGCGCAGCTCTAAGTGCAGCGCGAGAATCCTGGTCCCCGGTCGCCGTGTCGACCAGCCAACCCACCGGACCAAAGTCATAATCGTGATTGCCCGTGATGACCGCGTCATAGCCGACTTGGCTCATCGCCTGGAAAAGAAGCCTGCCTTCGTTGAAATTGCTGATCAGCGTTCCCTGAAACTGATCGCCGGCGTCCAAAACCAGAACGCCAGCCTGATCGCCAAACTTTCTCTTCAAGCCCGCCTTGATGGCTCGAACAGTGCCCGAGAACGCCGCCAGGCCGCCCTCCTTGCTTCCGTCTCCGAGTTGATTTGGTTCGATACCCCCATGAATATCGTTCGTGGCCAGGATGGTGATCTGCGCCTGCTGCGCCGTACAGGCGGAAAACGCCAAGGCCGCCATACAGCCCGTCAGCATCGCAACAAGTCGTCTCCAGCCATTGGCCATCGTCAACTCCACGTTGCGTTAAAGGACGCAAAGCTAACCTCTCTTCCTCGCGAGGAAAAGGCCCTCACAAAATACATCCGATGAATTTCTCGTTCGACGAAAAAGTAGCGGGCGTGTGAACCAGATCATCTTTCGTGGCGTGCGGTTGTGATGATCTTCGCATGACGCCTCAAGGGTTGACGGCAACCAAAGCCATCGGCCGCCGGTCAGCCACACAGGCAATGGGTAAATTTCATCTCAATTCTTGATTGCATTTTAATGATAATTCGCTTGTCGAGGATTGGAACCTGCTGCATGCTCGCTGGCCTCGCCAGCGCATTTGTCACCTTTCGTACGGCCCATACTGGCCGGTTCAACGGAGAAGGCCATGACAAGCAGTTCGCGATGCGGAAATCCACCCGAAGATACTGACCTGGCCCGGCGACGGTTCCTAGAGCGACTTGCCGTTGCTGCCGGTACCGCGGCAGTGCTGTGGCCGGGGGCATCGGCCGGCGCCGTCATGGAATTGTGGGAGGAAGGCGATCCCTTGTGCAGGGCGTGCACTACGACGCGCTGCCGAAGCCGGACGGATACGATCTCGATCTCAGCTATCTGGAAAGCTTTATTGGCGTGTCAGCAATGCTGACCGGTATACCCAAGTTCGATCGGCATTTGGCGAACCAGTACATGGAGCGCTACGCCACGCATCCGCAGCTCTCGAAGAATCTGGACCTCCTCATTCGCGCCTACAGGACTTTGCCCGCCAATCCAAGCGATGACGACATTCGCAAGAACATCGTGATGTCGTCCGACGGCGCGGTCCGAGCCGGCGCGAAGCAACTGATTTATCTCTGGTACATTTCCGCCTTCTATATCCCGCTCGATATTTCTCCGGGCCCAAAGTCACCCCTGCAGGACGATCCGGCGGACCCCCGGAAGAAGATCTGGGTCTATGGCACGCCGGAACAGTATGGCCGCGGCCTGATCTGGCAGGTCATGCATGCGCATGCGCCGATGACACCGGGCGGCCCTGCGAATTACTGGGCAACCCGGCCGAAGCGTCTAGCGCTCGTCAAGCGATAGAGGGTCCGCGGACGCAGTTCGATCTGCCGAACCGGAAGGATCCCGCCATCACCGATCACTCGTTGCTGGGAGTGACAACCATGAGACCAATTCTTGAATACGCCGAATATGACGTCGTCGTTGTCGGTTCCGGAATCGCCGGCGCAATGGCTGCATCTAAGCTCGCCGAGGGCGGCTTTCGGGTCATCATCCTCGAGGCCGGCGGCGTTCCTGCCGATTCTCTGGGCCGCTGGGCAATGGTACACAACTTTACCAACTCGCCGTCCAAAGCGCCTGACTCGCCATTCTGTGGCGACGACGTGCTGCCAATCGACCCCAGTGTCAATCCCAACACCGCTCCGGGAACGTATCGCTTTGTCCAGCCAAACCCAATCGAGGATGGTGGAAAGAACTATTACGACTACGATGCCGACTCCATCACCAAGAAGCGGTTCTTCAAGAGCTACTATGAGCGCATCGTGGGCGGCTCGACTTGGCACTGGCAGGGCATCTACATCCGCATGCTGCCGAACGATTTCAAGATGAAGAGTCTTTACAAAGTCGGCTTCGACTGGCCGATCTCCTATCGGGATATCGAGCCCTGGTACGTCAAGGCGGAATACGAAATGGGCGTCGCCGGCAGCGACGAAGAGAACGAGTATTACTACGATCGCAAATTCGGCGCCTACCGCAGCAAGCCCTTTCCGATGCCCGCGCTGGTGCCGAGCTATCTCGACAAGCAGCTTGCCCGAGCAATCAACGACAAGCAGGTCCCAAACCATGGGCTGCGACTGAAGGTCAACACTGTTCCCCACGCCATCAACTCCAAATTTTACCAGGGCCGCCCCCCGTGCGACGGGCATACCTCCTGCGTACCGCTGTGTCCGACCAAGGCGAGGTACGAGGGCATCATTCACGTGGAAAAAGCACTTTCGGCGGGCGCTGTGCTGCGGACGCAGGCTGTCGTCACCAAGCTCGATATCGACAGCGAGAAGAAGTGGGTGTCTCGCGTCTGGTACAAGCGGCCGGACGGGACCACGGACCGTGTGTCGGGCCGGATCGTGATACTTGCGGCGAACGGCATCGAGAACCCGCGAATCCTGCTGTCCTCCGGCGCCGCCAATTCCAGCGACAAGGTTGGACGGTACCTGATGGATCATCCGATCAAGCAGTCATTCGCGCTGGCGCCGCAGCCGTTGTTCCCCTTCCGTGGACCGCAAACGACCTCCGACATCGCGGCGTTCCGCGACGGCGATTTCCGGGCGCGCTTTGCCGGCTTCAAGACCTCCATCAAGAACGACGGGTGGGCGAGCACCAAGACCAGCTCGCCGCGCGGCAACCTCATTCCGCCCAAGGATCCCTCCGGCAATCAGAATATGAACGGCACAATTCTGGACTTCGTCGAGAACTGGAGCCTTTTCGGCAAGCCGCTTCGCGACAAGATCAACAATCACGCGACGCGGCAGATCACCCTGAACAGCGCATGCGAACAGCTGCCGCGTGAGAACAACCGCGTCACGCTCTCGAGCAAGAACGACGGGATCGGCATCCCGAGACCAATGATCCGCTACAGCCTCGATGACGACGATTACGTCCGGAATTGCTTCAAGACGGTCATCGATGTCCACAAATTCATCTTCGATCAACTCGGGGCGACTGACCGGGTGATGCAGCCGGATACTCCGGATACCATGATCTACGGCGGTTCCGGCCATATCATGGGAACGACGCTGATGGGCGGTGATCCCAAGGTCTCCGTGGTCGACAAGGATTGCCGAACGCACGATCACCCGAACCTGTTCATCCTCGGAAGCAGCGTATTTCCCACCAGCGCGACGGCCAACCCGACCTCGACGGTCGCCGCGCTCGCACTGCGAGCGGCCGAAACCATCAAGCAGCAGTTGAGGAGTTAAAATTGGAATAACCACCAGACGCTCCGCTGGCGCGTCGGGTTCGACCTCATTTTTTGTCCCACAACCGTTTGTGAGAGGAATATCCTATGCCCGCAGGCATGCTGGAAGTCGCAGGCTCAATCGACGTCAATCAGTTCTGGCCAATGGGGCGATCCGACGCCGATACAACCAAGCTGCTTGTGAAGGTCGGCGGCGGCGCGATCCAGTTTCGCAAAAATGCCGCGGCGCCCTTCCAGGTGACCCACGTGTTTGAGAACGCACTCGTCAAGGGACGAACCACCAAGCCGCCCATCAAGAACGGGCAATTGATCATTCGCTTGCAGGGCATCGATGCGACTGAACTTCATTTCCAGCCGTCTCCGCTGTCGCCGACGGAGAAGAAAGGTCTGAGCAAGGCGAAGCTCGATGCATATCACGCGGTCGTGCATCCGTACCGGCAGTTCCTTGGTGCGACGTCGACCAAGACCTTGCATGACTTCCTCGCTTCGACCGGGAAGACAACGCTTGATTGCCGGGTCTTCACTCAGGTGGACCACCCCAACGAGGTGTTTGACACCTATGGCCGGCTGGTCGGAGACATCGAGGTCAGCATGCATGGCCAGACGATCAACTTGAACCACTGGCTGGTCGAAAAGGGCTGGGCGTTCCCGACCTTCTACACCTCAATGACCAACGATGAGATCAAGGCAATTCTGGATCTGGCAAAGACCGCGCGCGCGAACAAGACGGCGGACTGGAAAAACCTGAGCAAGACCATCGGACCATTCGATTTTAATCTGCGCGAACCGAAGAAGGGCGATACCGCCGTCCTGGCGACGGACAAGGGACCTGTGATTTTCCCGAAATTATATCGCCGGTACGCAAATTGGTCGGCACGAAACAAGGCAAAAATTACCCCCCAGAACTTCCAGAAATTCCTCGCTGCAGGTACTGGCGGCAAGCCCGATTTCTGCTTCGAGACGCAAGACTTCCTCACTCACAGTGTGAACTCCGCCGATCCGCGAAGGTTTGACGAGTTCGTCGTCGGCGGAAAGACCATCAAGTTCCAGCCGGACGGCTTGGTCTTCAAGGAAGCGGCATCCCCTGCTGCTCGGACCTGACAAGAAGCCCGTTCTGCACTTCTAGTCGACTGATCCTGCACTTTACGGAAGGAGGAGCGACAAATGGCGATTAGTCAGGATAGCGCTGAAAAGCGCGCTTCAACGGTGAGGGCTATGATTTCCTGCCTCCGCAACGGCGAGGAGCGACAATATCACGTCGGCCTGACGGGGTATTACATTGAGGGCGTATTTTACTCGGCGTCCGGTCTCAGTGTGGATCGCTCGGCCACGCCAGATATCGCCGAAACTGACAAGGGTTTCATCTGCACGGCTATGTACCCGCCGCATCTCCTGTCTCGAAATACGGTTGAGGAAAATGGGATTACAACGATCGATGCCAACGGTAGGGTCGTTGAACTCGTCAAGGTGCAGCTTGAAGTGATACTCGAAGACGTCTGGGCGGTGGCTGAATTCATCGAAGGCATTCAGTGTGATCTCTTTGTGGATGCCGAGGCGCTGGACTCAGGACTGAAAGATATTGGCGCTAGCCGGCACTAGATCTAAGCAAATCGGCGACCGGCTGACGCTCGCGCGAGCACTGAGCGGCCGGGGCGCACACTAATTGATCTGAGGTTCTTAATAGGTTGCGGCGATGCAATTTAGCGGCGTTGCGTGGGGCTCGGCCAGTCGCAGGCGAAGGGTGAAGGCCGCGCCGCCAGGAGCATCCGCACGTTCGATCGATCCGCCGTGCGCGGCGGCAACCTGGGCGACGATTGTGAACCCAAGACCTGCGCCCCGCCCCTGGGCTGCTCGTCCACGCCAGAAGCGCTCGAAAATGCGCGATCGGTCCTGCTCGGGAATTGCAGGTCCGTAGTCAGCAATGGGGACCGCTCCCTTCGTTAGCACGGTCACCGTGACTTCGCTTCGCGGCAGCGAATAGACGACGGCGTTGTCGATCAGATTGCGCAACGCGTCTTCAATCGCATCGGTTTTACCGGAAACCCAGACCGGGTGGTCCGGCCCATCGAGACCTATCATGCGCTCTTGTCCGATCGCCCAAGGATAATCGCTGAAGGAAAGGTGGATATGATCGCATTCGGCCGCCACTTCATTGCCAATCCGGATACAAGGCTTTTGCACGCAGAAACAGGCGCGCGAGAGTGTACGACGGCCCGCAAACGCAACGGGTTGGGTGAAGTGAATGGGTTCGGTGAAGTGACGGACGTCCAAGCGCAATCTCCTCGAAACGCCGAGTGCTGCGCAAAGCTTGGACGGAGCGCCGTCTATCGGGGAGCCTACATGTCCCCTACTCCGAAAGCTATCAACGTCGCGCGGTCACGGCAAGATACGATACGGCAGAATTTCGTCCGGCGATGGTCGATCGCACTACGGTCGAAGCCCCGGCTCTGAACGACTAGGTCGTTGCGATCGGCCGCGCCCCAAAAACCATCGCCAGCCACAACGTCACTGGTGACTCTGTTGGCGGCATTGACTTCTCTCTGAGCGGGTCGCGCCGAACTTCTTAAGCTGGCGTAAGTCGCTCGCCGCCTCCGAGAGTAGCCAGTCGCGAAACGTCACGATCTTCGGCTGGTTCGCGGTCGCCTTCGGGCAGATGATCCAGTAGCTCTTCGACAACGGCAGCGACAGAGGAAAAGGCCGCACCAGATGGCCGTTAATGAGGTCCCATGCCGCCAGCGTGATGCGCGCCAACGCGATGCCTTGCGCATTGATGGCAGCATCGATCACCATGCTGGCGCGGTTAAGGACGGGACCGTGTGTAGCTCCGATCTCGCTAAGGCCCGCCTCCTGCAGCCAGTTGTTCCAATCCGTGCGGCTGTCCATATGGATCAGCGGAAACTTCAGGATATCCGCCGGTTTGCTCAGGCGTCGCTTGCCGGACAAAAGCTTCGGGCTACACACTGCAAATAGCTGCTCGGGGCTCAGCCGCACCGTGTCCAGCCCCGGCCAGTTGCCGTCGCCATGGCGTACCGCAAGATCCACTTCCTCGCGCGCGAAGTCCACGTGATGCAGCGTGGCGGAAACGCGCAGGTCGATGCCGCTATGCGCCTCCGCAAAATGACCGAGCCGATGCACCAGCCATTTTGCGGCAAAATCCGGCGATGTCGAGACAGTGAGCACACCTGCATTCTGCCGCTGCAGCAACCGTTCGGTGCCGATGGCGATGCGGTCGAGGGCATCGCGCACGACTGTGAGATAATCGCGCCCGGCTTCGGTGATAATCAGTCGCTGCCGCTCGCGGTTGAACAGCTTTATTGCGAGCTCCGCTTCCAACGCCTTGACCTGGTGGCTCACCGCGCCCTGCGTGACACAAAGCTCTTCGGCTGCGCGCGTGAAGCTTTCATGCCGCGCGGCGGCTTCGAAGGCTTTCAGGGCGTTGAGCGGCGGCAGACGCGGGCGCATCGCATGACTTCATGAGAAAAATTGGGCCAAGCACGAGAAATGATGCTTTGCGGGGAATTCCCCAGCAGCACTATTGAACAGCTCCAGTAAGGTAATTCAAGCGATTTGGAGCCTTCGATGCCCCAATCCTATTAACCGATACTTGGTCAATCCCGCCGGCGCATGCCGCCGACCCGTCCACCCCATATCATCAATCCAGCTCAGGAACGTCACCAGGCGCTCGCCGGCCCGGATGGTGGTTCTGGCTCGATCGCCCGCTTCAGCGCATGGCGCTGCGCGAGATCGCCGACGACCCGCATTTGCTCAGGGATATCGGCCTAACCCGCGATGAAGCGCTGCGCGAGGCCGTAAAGCCGTTCTGGCGCTGAAAAAAATTCAGAAAGGAGGAGAACGATGTCCGATCCGATCGTGTATGGTTTTCCACGCAGCACCTTCGTCAACATCGTCAGACTGATCCTGACACACAAGGACATCGCTTACCGCTTCCATGACCTCGAGTCGGTCATGGGCAAGCCGGATCATCTGGCGCTGCACCCGTTCGACCGTGTCCCGATCCTCACACACGGCGATCTCACCATCTATGAGACGAGCGCTATTGCCGCCTATGTGGACGAAGCATTTGGCGGCACATCGTTGACGCCAAAAGACATCAAGGCGCGGGCGCGCATGAACCAGTGGATCAGCGCGGTCAATTCCTATTACTACCCTTACATGATCTACCACGTGACTCATGAACGTCTGGTTTTCCCCGAACTGGGCATCGCTTCTGACGAGAAGGTCGTCGCGCATGCGCTGCCCAAGATCGAGACCGGGCTTGCGATCGCCGAACGCCAGCTTGCCCACGGCAAGGACTTTCTGCTCGGGGACCAACTCTCGATTGCGGATCTCTATCTGCTACCGAGCACATTCGCCTTCAGCCTCACCTCCGAGG
The DNA here is from genome assembly GCF_054057015.1 of Bradyrhizobium sp. JR3.5. NCBI lineage: Bacteria > Pseudomonadati > Pseudomonadota > Alphaproteobacteria > Hyphomicrobiales > Nitrobacteraceae > Bradyrhizobium > Bradyrhizobium sp. JR3.5. The sequence goes on along the minus strand of NZ_JBSRYV010000001.1, from coordinate 1,468,547 downwards.
GGCAGTCGATGTATCCGAGATTCCCGGCATTCTGCCGTTGGCGAGAGCGCATGGACAATCTGCCGGCGACGCAAAAGGTGCGCGCGTCCGTGCTACGCGTGCCGATCGAACACGCGCGCGATTGGGCCACTTCGCACCGGCCGAAATATGGACCCTAAGGAACCTTGCCGCAGCGGATATCGGCGGCCGGGCTTCATTTCCCGGCGAGACAAGCGCTTACCGAATAAATTGCCGCGCCCCGCGCAACAGCGCATCTCAGGGAATCCGGTCACGATTCGCGTACTGCGGAACGCTCGGTTCCCACCGCTAGACTAGGTGCTGGTAAAATACGCTTGTTTTCCGAACAAAGCTGACGACGGTGAGTCAATGCATAGCAAGAGGAAGGGACAACACCATGAAAAAATCTACATCGGTCGCGTTCATCTCCGCTGCCGCGCTGACCTTCGCATTCGCCGGAAGTGCTGCAAAAGCGCAGTCTACGCCCGTACAACAGGCGCAGCCGCCCCAGCAGTCGGAGCAAACCCGCGAGCAGGACCGCAGTCGCGCCGAAGACGTCAAGATCGGGCGTGATTGGAAGGCCCAAGGCGGCGAGAACGACCACGCCGGCCAGGCAACACCCGACGACAGCCATCAGACGGTCGGTCAAGATTGGCGAGCCCGTCCAGAGAACCGGGATCACCAATAGTCAGCGAGGCGGCATTGACGAGGATTGGTGCGTGGCGCGACCTTCGAAAAAGGACAGTGGAAAGCCGAAGGTCAGGCCCGCACGAATCTCGTTCACCGGATGCCTGCCGGTGAGCGCATGCCTGACTGCGACGTCGAAGCTGAGATCGTCCCGCACGCGGTAGATCAGCCCGACCAGTCCCGAGAACGTCTCCTCTTTGCCGAACTCGTTCTCGTAGAATATCTCGGCGACGGGGCGAACGGTCCACGTCGCCGGCCCCTCGACGATTGCGCCGAGGAAGACGTCGCCATGATGGTCGCGGGTCACGGCGGTCTCGGCATTGAGATGGATGGTGCCCCAATCCCAGCGCTGCGAGACGATCGCGGCGAAGCTTGCGCCAACGCCTGAGTTGCCGGTGCTGTCGGGCAGAAGGACGCCAAATTCGGTCGCGACGCTCGGGCCGGTCTTGTCCTGCAGGCTGCCGGGCACGACGACATGCTTGAGGAAGGCTCCGGCTGCCGTCAGCGTGGTCGGCCCGGGCGGAGAAAGCGATGTCTGCCCTTGGCCTTCGAAGACGGCCTCCCAGGTCTCGCTTAAGCCGTAATTGATGACCCAGGCCGGCGCTATCAGGCTCGCACCGCTCTCATCGCGCAAACGTCCGGCCGGCTGCAGCTCGATTTCCATCTCGCCCTTTTTGGCGACGGCAGCATCGGTGCCGTCGAAGGGGCGATAGGCTGCCGCCGGAGCGGACAAGACGACGAGGCCGGCCGCGACCATGGCGCCACGCACCGAATATCGCGGGAAGCTGCGAATGACTCGGCCAGGTCCGCACATGCGCCATCCCCTCCAAACCGACTTCAAGGCATTGGCTTGAACACCCAAATTGCCGCAGGCCCGGCCGGGCCCGCACGCACTGCCACCAGCAAACGGTCCATCTCGGGCACGAAGAGCGACGTTCGTGCGCCCGTTGCCGTCGGCTGCCGAGCGATCCGGCGATAGGCTGATCCATCGATTTCGAAGACGTCGAGATACCCGGCGCCACAACTCACATAGATACGGTTGCGCTTTGCATCGATGAAGAGGTCGTCGACGTCGCCGCAGGTCTCCGCATTCGCGATCGACTTACCTTCCATCGAAAGAACGGCAAGTTCGGCGGAACTTCGATACGCCAGAAGAACGCGGCTGCGGTCGTGATCGACGGTCATCGCGAAGTTGCCGCCCTTGTCCAATCGCCAGCTAGCCAGTTGCTTTCCTGAACCGCCGTCGACCACCACGACCGCCCGCGCGTCAGGCAGGTTGACAAAGATGCGCCCTCCGTCGGGCTCGAGCTGGAAGCTTTCCGGATGCGCCTTCAGCGGTATGCTCCGCACCTTGGCGCGGGTGAATGGGTCAAGGATCGCCAGACCACCATCGCCATAGCCGACCACGACGCGCTTGGCCGCGGTGTCGATCCGGATGTTGTCGGCATCGCTGCCGAGTTCGATCCGTCCGGTCGCCTTATAGGCATCGGCCTCGAACAGCTGCACCGATCCGTCCCGGGCATTGGCGACGTAGAGGGTGTCCGTCGATGGCTCATAGCCGACGCCCTGGGGCTCGTTCAGCCCCGTCAAGGTTCGGAGCAGGCTGTGAGCGGCCAGGTCGACGACGCCGACAGTGTCATTGCCGAGCTCGGCCACGAACAATCGCTGCCGTTTCAGGTCGACGGCCAGATGATCGATCCGGCCGCGCACGTCGCCGAGCAAAATCTTCGCTTCGAGCAGGAGGGGCCCCTTGTCGTCGGCTGATTGAGCAGCTGCCATCAGCGTTGGAATGAGCGTGTCGATCCGCTGCACGATCTGGTCGCGGGTGGCCTCATAGTCATCGATCCCCAAGGGAATGCCGGACCAGTAGGTCACTTCGGCTCGCCCTCGCTGCTCCGCCGGGATCTGGTCAAACGACACGACCCGCCCCGCTGCGACGGTGTCGTCCACGGTCAGCTGTTGTGGCGTGTTGGCCGCCTCCAGGCCATCGAGCGCAAGACCGTCCTGGACGCGCACCGGCACCGACCGATAAAGGTCGATGCCGCGCGACACCGCCCTGAATGGCACTCCGCGCTCCTGAGCGGCCTTGTTAAAATAGGCCGCGGCCATCTGGCTGTTCACCACCCCGTGCTGGCAGACAAAGACGATGGTCTGCGGTTCATCCGCCAGTGCAGGTGGGGCTGGTGTCATCAGGAGCGCAAGCAAAGCAGCCGCAACGTGCAGCCACACCCGAGCCCGCCTTTCGCATGTCCGCGTCCCCGTCATCTCATTTCAACCCCGTGAGCACCCATGTCGGCTGCAGGATCGGATAGGCCACGAGCCCGACCACCGCGGTCGCGGCGATGAGCAAGGGATTGCTGACCTTCCAGCGGAACAGGATGGCAAGCGATACGATGCCGACGAGCGCGGTCAGCCAGTCGCCAATCGCGATCTTGCCGAGCAGGAAGCAGGCACCGAGGATGGTCCCGATCGCCGCCGCGTAGGCGCCTTTCACAAAACCCTGCACGTTCGGATTCTTGCGATGCCGCGCCAGCAAGGGTGCCACGATCAGAACCAGAAGGAACGACGGCAGGAAGATGCCGACCGTGGAAACCAGCGAGCCCCAGAATCCAGCCACCAGATAGCCGACGAAGGTGGCCGTGATCACGACCGGCCCGGGACTCATCATTCCGATCGCCACTGCCACCAGGAATTCGCGCTCGTTCAGCCAGCCATATTGCTGCACCAACCCCTGCTCCAAGAATGGAACGATCACAAGGCCGCTGCCGAACGTCAGCGAGCCCGCCTTGAGGAAGAACAGCAGCAGCTTGCCCAACGTCGATCCGGTCGCCGCCGGCGCGATTGCGGGCGCTGTCGCGGGGATCACAGCGATTTGGAGAGCGACCGGCGGACGTTTGATATTGCCGTAATAGATGATGCCGACGATGCCGGCCCCGATGAACAGCAGCGCGACCTCGGCCTGCAAAATCACGGTCACGGCCAGGCAGACCGCGGCGATCACCCATTGCAGCCAGTCTTCCATGCCGAGCTTGGCGAGCCGATAGCAGGAATGCAGGATCAGGGCGATCACGGCGGGACTGACGCCATAGAAGATGGCGGTGACCGGCTGCAGATCCCCCCGGTGGACAAAGAGCGCGCCGAGGGCTGCAACGATGACGAAGTTCGGCAGAATGAAGGCCCAGCCACCGGCCCACGCGCCCCAGAATCCGCAACGCAAATAGGCAATGTAGATGCCGACCTGGATCGCGAGCGGACCCGGGAGCGACTGGCAGATGGCGATAGCTTCGCGCATCTGCTCCTTGGTCAGCCACTTCTTGCCGTCAACCAACTCGCGCTCCATCTGCCCGACCAGCGCGACAGGGCCGCCGAAGCCGAGGAAGCCCAGTCTCAGAAAATAGCGGATGAGTTCGCCGATTCCGCTGCGCTCGCTTGTCGTCGCCGTCGTCACAGTTCTACCCCCTCAATTTTGGTCTGCGGGTTCGACGATCCCGTCGAACGCCAGCCCGAGCCCCGATGGCACTAATTCAAAACGTTCGCCCCTGAGCGTCACGCGTAGCAACCGTCATCATTCTCTCCCAGCCGGAGACATAGTTCGTCCTTTTCGACGGACCATTTTCCGACCTTCGTCGTGCCCATCGAATAGCTTCTCAGCGTTCCGTGGCGCTCATAGACATAGCGATAATGCACCTCGTCCGTGAGCTGCATTCCAGCAAGCTTGGCCCTGATCTGAGCGCCGGAGAGCTTTCGGGCCTCTGCGGCAGCCACGTAGTCAACCTCCAGCGACGTCAGACCTGACGCGACGACAACCAACATGCCTATTCGTACTGACGTTCGTGTCATTTCTTGCAGGACTTCACGCACATCCGGTACTCGGACTTGCAGGTCGGTCCGGCATAGTTCTTCATGCACGCCTTCTGCTGATCGGCGCAGACCTTGCAACTGGTCTCGCCGATCGCCGCGTCCACGCTCACGATCATTCCGACCGCGACCATGAACGCAATCGCACCCCCTTCGCATCGCTTGATTCCCCCTGTTTAGAGTTAGCCTTTCGCGCTCGCGGTCTTGTCGAGCGCGGCGCGCAGGCCCTTGGCGAGCTTGATCGCATCGTCATTAGCCCAGAAGTGCATGAAGAACAGTCGTGGTTGCTCGTCCAGCATATGACTATGGAGCGCCGTCACCTCGATGCCATTCGTGCGCAACGCCTTGAGCACCGGATTGACCTCATCGCTTGTCAGAACGAAATCGCCTGTGATGGCGGCCTTGCCGCCGCCGGTTGGCTGGAAGTTGATGGCAATCGCAACACCCATCGGCCCGACCGGCGTCAGCAGCATCTCGTCTTCCTTGATCGGGTCGGTCCGCTTCACGTTGAACTGGTAGACGCCGCCATTGGCCTGCCCCTTGGTGCCGATGATCTGATCGAGCTGCGCCGTGTCGAGATCAACCGCCGGCGGCGGGCTGGACGGCACAGCGACCGTCAACGGTGTCTTGCTTTCGGCGAGCGCGTCACGAATGGTGGCCGCGATCTTGGCGGGATCACCGTGGCCGGCGACGTGCATGTAGAAAGTTGCCGGGTTCCCGCGAAGCAGGTGATTATGAATGGCCGTGATCTCAAGCCCGCCCGCGATCATCTTGGCCATCACCGGATTGACCTCGGTCTCCAGCAGCACAAGGTCGCCCATCGCCATGACGCCGCCATGAGCGGGCTTGAACGCTACCCAGCCGCCCAGGGCGAAAGCCGGTTTGATGGCGACTCCGTCAAGCGTCACAGAGAGGTCGGAACGCGCGAAGCCGTAGCGGTGCACGTCATCCGAGACGGCGGGCTTGCGGCCTAGGATTTCGTCCACCTTTGACCAATCGACACTTTGGGCGCGGGCAGAGGCAATGAAGGGCTCACTGAATATCTGCCAATTAAAGTTCTGGGCGACGGCAGAGCCGGCCAGCAGGCAGGCGCCGACACCGATCAACGCCGAGATGGTTTTTCGCATAGGATGACTCCTTGAACTTGATTGCCGATAGCTGCTTCGCGCAGCGGTCAAGCCCCCCGACTCGTCCTACTCCTTCAGCAGGCGCACGATGGTCCGCGCGCCAGAGATGTTTTGCACCGAGATCTGCACGGGATCGCCGAAACGGACTGCATCGAACATCAACCCGTCCTGCACCTTGAATTGCTCCGTGTTGTCCGCAGACAGCCGAACCTTGATTGTATCGGTCGCTTGATCCGTGCTGTCGACGACACCGCGCAGGGTCTCGGTGGCTGGCGGGCGTGTCACAACCGTGGTTTGAATCAGCGTAGCGATTTCGTCCCCTCCGGGGGTCACCTGGTGAATGTCCGCTTGCGATGCGGCCATCGCCGCAGCGGGCAAGACAAAGATTGCCAATGCAATCGCTTTGATCGTACGCATAAGTTCCGTCGCTCCTTCCAGTCGGTCCCTGGACATTTCAACGCTGTTCCTTGACCTGCCCACTGCTATCGACGACGAGCCGCACCGGCTTGCCGTCCTTCGCTGCTTTGGCCGTAATCCCCTCGGCCGTCGACTTGACGTCGCTGACCTCCGAGTAGCCGGCGGCTTGAATCCGGGCGATGAGTTCCTCCTGCGTTAGGGCCTGTGCGGAGGAAGGTCCGCCCATGGCCGCAAACATCAGGATCGCAAACAAGACTGGTGGTTTTCGCATGGTCGTTCTCCTGGCTTGTCCCTGCCCCAGGATTCTTCTGCTCACGGCCTCACCTTGTTGGTGGGTCAGTTATGTGTTTCCTTGGTCGCATCGCGGCACCAGCGGTAGAACGCGTCGTAGAGCAGCATCCCGGCGCTGAGTTGTTCGAGGTCGTCGTCGTACATGCGCGAGAGACCAAGCGAGGCTGCAAGCAGGCCAGGTGCTTCCGGCGAGAGATCAAGTCGCGCGGTATCGGCGGCACGCACCATCGTCGCCAGCCGCTCGAGCGCAGGCGTCAAAAGCCCGAACTCCTTCACCATCACGTCGAAAGTGCAGAGTTCGCCACGATGGCTCCAGAATACGTTTTCGATATCGAACGGCGTTGCGCCAAAGCGTTCGGCGACCTCCTCGACCTCGGTGGCCGTCACATAGAGGAACTGGGCAGCTGGATCGACGAAACGGCGGATGAGCCACGGACACGCAATGCGATCGATCTTTGGACGCGAGCGTGTGACCCAGACCGTGCGCCCCCTTCCGTCACGCTTGGGAATTCTGTCGGCAGGAACGGTGGGCAATTCCGCGGCGGCCCAGCCACGGTGGCCGCCTTCGAGGACCTCGGCTGCTACGCTGCTGCACCGCAGCCAGGCGGCCGTTCCCTCGCTGAGCTTCTGGCCCTTGTTGCAGACGACAACCACGGATTGACCCGTCATGCGTGAGGACCAATCCTGCACATCGAGGTGCGACCGGCGGACGGCGCCGGGTATCAGCCGCGGGTCCGCGGTGAAATCTTCGTCGATCCGAACGTCGATGAGCATCGGCGCGTTCGCCGTGCCGATGAGCCGTGATAATTTTTCAGAAGAAATCGAGGTGTAGGATGACATGCTGCGCCCTTGGTGATCAGGACGCGATTCTTGGGCATGTCGCCTCGCGGGGAGATCGCATTTCCCCGTGTTCTGAATTAAGGCCTTGCTGCTTGCGATGTCAACTGCCGCGGCGCTGCGGGGAACCCAGACAATTCCGAGTGAGCGCCTATCCTTTTAGGCGCCGCCGTGGCCCGGGAAAACTGCAGACAAACTTCAACTCAACTCCCGCCGTGAGGTCAAAGATTCAAAGGCTCGCCCCAGGAACGCCTGTTGTTCATGAACCGCTGTTCCGAACCGGCATCGCGATTTCTTGACCGATTCCGGGAACGCCGGGTCATCCGATCCCGTTGACACAAGAGTTGCGGTCGGTTTAGTCCGAGTCACTGGGGAAGCGATCTCCCCACGAGGCGACATGCCCAAGAATCGCGTCCGATAATCACCAAGGACGCCGCATGTCTGTCATCGACCTCTCACCTCGAATCCGGCTTTTCATCCGCGGGCGCGGCGCTGCCGCTGCATCGTCACGTCCTCCGATAGCGCGATGGAGAGTGCTCGCAGTTCTCGTTTCTGCACTGGCGATCGGAGCGGCATCGCACGGCCTTGCCGCGGACTCCGTACAGAACAAGGCGGAAGCCTGTACGCCATGTCACGGCGACAACGGCGTCTCCACGACCGAGAACACACCATCATTGGCGTCGCAGCCCGACCAGTTCCTGCAATGGCAACTCGTGTTCTTCCGCAGCGGTGCGCGGAAGAACGAGGTGATGGACCCCATCGCCGAACAGCTCAGCAACGATGACATTCGCGCCCTCGGCGGTTATTTCGCCTCGCTCAAGGCAGCTGACGCAACGGCGGCAAAAGCACCAGACGATCATCCCGATCTCACCGAAGCCGGCAAACAGGCGGCAGTCGCCGGACGTTGCGCCGCCTGTCACGGCGATGATTTCGCCGGCAGCAAGGCTGTCGCCCGCGTCGCCGGCCAACGCGAGGAATACCTCGTGAAGGCGCTGCACGACTACAAGGCGGGCGTTCGATCCGGCGGCGGCGTCGCCGCGATGGCGGAGGTCGCCTATCCCTTGAGTGACCAGGATATCGCGGCACTGGCGCACTTTCTGTCGCGTCTCTGACGAAATCAGCGACGCAGATGCCCGATCAGGGGGCGTTGTCTTCAGGGGTGAAATCAAGGAGAAGCTCGATGACACGAAAACTGCTGTGGGTCATCGCCGGCCTGCTGATGATCGGCATTACAGGGATCGCCGTGGTGACGGCGGGGCCGGGCAAGGGCCCCGAGTTCATTGCAGGCGACCAGCCTGTCACCGAGGATCAGGTGCGTCAGAAACTGCAGTCCGACGGCTGGTCCAACGTGCAGATCGTCCGCGAGGGGCGATACATGGAAGCCATCGGCTAGAAGGAAGGCAAAACCAGCAAGGTCGTCGTCAATGCGCAGAACGGCCGATTACGCGCAGCCGACGATGATGATGATGACGACGACTGATGCCCGCGGCGAAGCGATGAATCTCTAGCGACCTGTGGCGACCAACGTCGCCGCGGGCCGGCCCCCCGTCGTTGTGGGCAATGCGCTGGTCGGCACCTCACTTCCCCGACGCCGTACGAGTAGATCACCGTTGCACTTCGCCAAAGGTGATTTGATCGAACAGCGTCACGCTGTCGGCCTTGGTCCACAACCCGACCTTGCCGGCGTCGGCGAACGTGGAGTCTTCGACCTCGAACAGTTGCTTGCCGTTGAAAGACACGCGGAAGCGGGAGCCGCTGAAGTCGACGCGCAGGCTATGCCAGATGTCGGACGGAACCTTAACGTTCGTCCCATACCCTCCCTTCCGGCCGACAATATCGAGCGGGCTGCGGACGCCATTGACGGTCTTGTAGAGAACGACATTGTCCTCAAGGGCATTTGCCCTGGTCACGTAATAGTTGTTCGCATCCCTTGCCCGCCAGACGATGCCGGCGGCGCGATCCTGTGATCCTGCAACGGCCTTGAACTTGATCTCGACAAAACCGTCCTTGATGCTGCTGTCGTTCTTCAGCAGTAGGGGGTAGGTCGCGCGACCGGATTGTTTGAGAACCTTTGACTTCGATGGTGCGGTCTCGTCGCTTTCGACCGTCCATCTTGGATCGCCTACCCCCGTGAGGGTGGAGGTCCAGCCCTCGGGGGAGGCACCCGTCCGCGTGCTCTCGAAACTCATCGCATGGTTTGACATGGCACTTGCTCCCGTGAACAAAAGTACGGCTGTGATAATGGCCCTTCGGCATTGCGGATGAGACATGGACAGCCCTCCTCTGACATCGAACCGCGCCCTGGCCGCGCCGATGAGACGAGAGAGTTTGTCGGATGGGATTGAGGAATATGATGACATGCTGCGTCCTCGGTGATCAGGACGCGATTCTTCGGCATGACGCCTCGCGGGGAGATCGCACGTCCCCGACGCCCGAATACAAGCCCTCGACGTCCGAGCTGTCAACCCGCGATCACTTGAGCTTCCCTCGAAACTATCGACCACTCATTTGGAACGAAGTCGATCGCACGAGAACCTCATCGTCGGGTCGAACTTGGCAGTACACCGAAAATAGTAGACTTGAAATATTCAGAATGTCTCAAGTAGAATGGCGCAGCGGGATCAAGCAGGCTCCCGATGAGACTTCGGTCCAAGCTCTGCGCAGCACGCAACACGTGGAGCTTGCGCATGGATACCGAACGACAGTCACCTCATAGACATTCCGTCGCAATTCTTTCGCGAGGCGACGCAGTCGCGCGTCGGGACGCAACCGTGCAAAGCAGCCGGTTCGTTCGCGTCTTCGAGGCTCTGGCCGCCGTCGGTATTGAAGCGCACCCCGCGATCTACGACGAGGGGTTCGACGACGCGGTTCGCGAGCAACTACTCTCGGTCGACGGAGTGCTCGTCTGGGTTAACCCAATTCAAGACGGCCGAAGCCGCGCCAGTCTCGACGCCCTGCTACGCGACGTCGCCTCGCGGGGGCGTGTGGGTCAGCGCTCATCCAGACGTGATTCTCAAGATGGGCACCAAGGAGGTACTTTATCGCACCCGCTCGATGGGCTGGGGTAGCGACACGGCACTATATCAAACCGCGGAGGCAATGCGCGCGGAGTTGCCGGCACGGCTCGCCACCGGTCCGCGCGTGATCAAGCGCAGCCGGGGTAACGGCGGCCAGGGTGTCTGGAAGGTCGAGAAGTTACCAACTTCGCCCATGATAAGGGTGCTCGACGCGACTAAGGACGCGTCCGAGACACTGACGCTGGATGATTTTCTCCGTCGCTGCGCGGAGTATTTCGAAAGCGGCAGCGTGATCGATCAACCATTCCAGCCTCGCTTAAGCGAAGGTGTGGTGCGCTGCTATATGGCGGGCGATCGCTGCGCTGGCTTCGGTCATCACAAAGTCAAAGCGCTGGTCGAAGCTCCTGCCGCACGTTCCGAGGCAGGACCGCGGCTCTACACGTCCAATGCAGACCCGCGTTTCCCCCAGCGGCTGCGTCGGTTGATGGAAGACGAGTGGACACCACAGCTAACCGCGTTGCTGGATATCGCGCGAGGTGACCTGCCCATGATCTGGGACGCCGACTTCATGCTCGGCCCGGTGCAGACGGACGGGAGCGATAGCTTCGTGCTCGGCGAAATCAATGTCAGCTCGGTGCATCCTTACCCGGACGAGGCGCCGGCGGAGATTGCCAGGCGGGTCGCCGATCGGCTGCAACTCACGCTTTGACACATGCTGACGATCAGCGCGCTCAAGCGCTTGCATATCTCTGTTTCGTTCGACTTGCAGGACGGCGAGTGCGTCGCCCTGCAAGGACCTTCGGGCGTCGGGAAGACCCTGCTTCTTCGCTCCATCGCAGATCTCGATCCCAACGAGGGAACGGTCAAACTGGACGGAACACTCAGGGAGGCGATGCCAGCCCCCGTCTGGCGAAAGCGAGTGACCTACCTCGCTGCCGAGCCGGGCTGGTGGTCGGACACAGTGCAGGAGCACTTCGGCAACTGGGACGACGCGCTACCGCTGGTCGCACGATTGGGATTGTCGCCCAGTTGCGGAGCCTGGCCGATCCAAAGACTTTCCAGCGGAGAGAGGCAACGGTTAGGGCTAGTGCGTGCGCTCATGCTGCGATCGCGGGTACTTCTGCTGGACGAACCGACTTCGGCGCTCGACGCGGCATCAGCTGCGGTCGTGGAATCCTTGATCGCTGAACGCATTTCGAATGGAACGAGCGTCCTTTGGAGCACGCACGATGGCGCCCAGGCTGGCCGTGTCGGGTCAAGGATTTTCATGATGAACACCGATGGTGGCATCGAGGAAAATCGGCCGTGACTTACATCCAACTGGCCTACAGTGATTTGGTTCTACCCGCGCTACTTGTCGTCATGGACGGTGCTATCTCGCTTGCCCTCCGCCTCAAGCTTGAGAGGCAACTGGCCATCGCGACCGTGCGGATGGTGCTTCAGTTGGTGCTCGTTGGATACGTATTGACCTTCTTGTTTGCCGCAGTCTCGCTGCTCTGGACCGCCTTTGCAGCCTTCATCATGGTTATCTTCGCATCACGGGAAATCGTGGCGCGGCAGAAGCGGCGCCTCCCAGGCATTTGGAGCTACGGATTGGGAGCCGGGTGCACGCTGCTCGCGGCCGGTACCGTTACGATGTTTTCGCTCCTAACCGAGCTACGCCCCGATCCCTGGTATCACCCGCGCTACGCGCTGCCCCTACTGGGTATGATCCTCGGCAACACCATGACCGGGATAAGCCTGGGCTTGGACGTGCTGACCAATAGTTTGGTGCGTGAGCGGGCCGCCGTAGAGGCTTGCCTTGCGCTTGGCGGTACCCGGTATCAGGCGCTGTTGCCAGTCGTACGGGATGCAATGCGGAGCGGATTGATGCCGACCATCAATTCGATGGCTGCGATCGGCCTTGTCTCTTTGCCGGGGATGATGACGGGTCAAATCCTTGCGGGCGTCGAACCAATAGACGCGGTCAAGTATCAGCTCATGATCATGTTCTTGATCGCTGGAGGAACAGGATTGGGGACGCTCGCTGCTGTGATGGGAGGCGCTCGCCTTCTCACCGATCATCGACATCGATTACGCCTCGATCGAATTTCCCGCTGACCGCCTTCACGCTGTCAGAAACCACAGGGGCATAGCACCAGCCCTCCCGTGTGGCCTTGTGCCGGACTTCATTTAGCTCCGTCAGGAATGGTGACCGGTCTCGCTCGTCGTCGAACCATCTTCTCACCAGCTCCGGCCTCCCAGTGCTTTGGGCTTCGGCTTGGGCAATTCTTTCTTGAGCTGGTCGCGTTGAGCACAAAGCCCGTCGATCTTTTCAAGCATCCGATCGAGCAGTGCTTCGGCCGCTGCAGTTGGGATACCCGCCCGCTGAAGAGTCAGGATCTCCTTCCTTTGCCGACCGACCTGGACGCGCATGCGCTCGATCTCGCCTCGGATGTATTCAAGATCCGGCATCTTTCAGCCCTGCGAGTGAAGATGCTTGACTAGAACAAAAAGCGAACAAGAAGTCGAGCCCGACGTTGCGAGAGAAGCAGCTTCGCGTAATCGATCAAGCATCTCGAAAGGCGGTGATCCGATCATCGGGAAGGCGGTCGTCACAGCTAGGATCGCTGCCGTCGCACCGAGGCATCAGATCGCTCACCGCGAATCGAGAGCACCGGACTCTGTGGGACTGAAGAAGAGCTCTGCAGGTGCTGGAAGCGAACAGCATGCGAACATGGCTCGCGAACGGACGGGTAACATTCCCGGGTAACATCCGGAAAAAAGTCCAATGATTTCAAAACCAAATGTGGGTTTATGGTGCGCTCGGAGGGACTCGAACCCCCACGGTGTTACCCACTGCCACCTCAAGGCAGCGCGTCTACCAATTCCGCCACGAGCGCTAAGGATGTCGGATGGAACCCTAAGGCGCCGCCGCATCGAGGGGGCCATGTAACAAATCACGGATGCAGGGACAAGGCGCTTGATGCGTGAATTAACTGCGAACCCCGGGAGATTTCGGCAGCATCTGCTTGACCTCGACTGCAATCCGGTTGCGGTCGACCAGGACGACACCGCTGGCCACCGGCAGGTTGTTGGCGAGGATCTTGACCTCGTCGGCCTCGGTGGCATCCAGTTCGATGATGGCGCCGCGGGACAGCCGCATGACCTGGTGAATCGGCATGGTGGTCGTGCCGAGGACCACCATGAGATCAACGCTGACTTTATCGAGGGTGGGCACTTCTGAACCGCCGAACTGGAACTAAATTGTGGATTCACCTGACCACGTTAGGGTTAGCTAATGGTTAACGACCGCCAAAGCCTCGATTTGACGACCTTTGCCCGCCCTTCGGGCGGCGAAGCGGTCGAATGGCGGATCTCGGACCGTCCGGTGCCCTACCCCGATTCTCTCGCCGAGATGGACGCAAGGGTAGCGGCGATCGCCGAGGGCTCGGCGCCTGAACTGGCGTGGCTGCTCGAGCACCCGCCGCTCTACACCTCCGGCACCAGCGGCAAGGCCGACGACCTGCTGGCTCCGCGCTTTCCGACCTTCCAGAGCGGCCGCGGCGGCCAGGTCACCTATCACGGCCCGGGCCAGCGCGTTGCCTATGTGATGCTCGACCTCAAGCGGCGCCGGCCGGATGTGCGCGCCTATGTCGCCTCGCTCGAGGAATGGATCATCCGCACGCTCGCTGCCTTCAACGTCCGCGGCGAGCGCCGCGAGGACCGCGTCGGGGTTTGGGTGCGGCGCCCGGACAAGGGGCCGGGCCATGAGGACAAGATCGCCGCGATCGGCGTACGGCTGCGCCGCTGGGTCTCGTTCCACGGTATCGCGATCAATGTCGAGCCCGACCTCTCGCACTTCCAGGCGATCGTGCCCTGCGGCGTGGTCGACCCGCGCTACGGCGTCACTTCGCTGGTCGATCTCGGACTGCCGGTCACGATGGCGGATGTCGACATCGCGCTCCGGCAGGCGTTTACCGAGGTGTTCGGGGACACCGCAGCGCGCCTGCCGGAAGCAACGGTGTAGGGCTTACGCCGCCTTCTGCGGCGCCACCTCGAGCTTGCCGGCGATGTAACGGCGCTCCTGGGTCAGCCCGCCGAAGCCGTAGGCATCGCCCCTCACCTCGTCGACATGGGCGTAGCTCTCGGTGTGGAGCGGCCCGAGCAATTCGCCCATCCGCTTGAACAATGCCGCGAGATAGGCCGCCTTGTCGTCCTTGGTGTTGGTGCCTTCGGTGACGTGGATGTCGAGCCAGTAGCTCGCGAGCCCCTGCTCGGCGAGCGACTTGCCGCCGGCGAACCAGTCGGCCGCGTCGGCGGACTTCACGATGATTGCGGTGACCTTGGGGTCCTTGTGCAGAATCCCTGCGGTCAGGTCCGACACGGCCGCGGCGATGTCGGACTTCAGCGACGGCCTCTCGCGGGAGGTCGCATAGGTGACGGTGACGAGCGGCATGATCGGTCTCCTTGAATTCGGTTGGCGCGGGTCAATCGCGCCTCCTCCAACTAGACCTTTGCGTATCATCTTGATATCTTATCTATATGGATAGCAATGATAACGATTGTTGATCATGACGGCGACGCTCGATATCGACACCGTGCAGGCCTTCCTCCTCGTCGCCGAGCTGCAGGGCTTCACCCGTGCCGCCGAGGCGCTCGGCACCACGCAGGCCGCGATCAGCATGAAATTGCAGCGGCTGGAAACCGTGCTCGGCAAGCGCCTGGTCGAGCGCTCACCGCGCGCGGTGCGGCTGACCGCCGATGGCGCGGCCTTCCTGCACCACGCCCGCGCGCTGATCGAGGTGCATGACCGTGCGGTGTCCGGCGAGACACCGGCGCGGCAGCAGTTGACGCTCGGGATCAGTGATCACGCCGCAGGCCCGGAGCTGGTGCCGCTGCTGGAGCGGCTGCACGCGATGGCCTCGCAGCTTGCGCTCGCCGTCACCATCGGCTTCTCCCGTGAAATGCTCGACGCCTACGATGCGGGCGAGCTTGACGCCGTGATCGTGCGCCAGGAAGGCAGCCGGCGTGGAGGCGAGAAACTGACCGAGGACGAATTCGGCTGGTTCGCCGCCAAGCGCTTCGTCTGGCCGCGCGACGACGCACTGCCGCTCGCTACGCTCGCACCGCCCTGCGGCGTGCGCGCCCTTGTCGTGCGCGCGCTCGACAAGGCCGGCATCGCGTGGACCGAAGGCTTCGTCGGCGGCGGCGTCATCGCGGTGGTATCAGCCGCGCTCGCAGGCCTTGCTGTTGCCCCCCTCGTCCGCCGCATCGCGCCGCCCGGCTTGATCGACATCGGACCAACCCACAAGCTGCCGCGGCTCGGCCCGTCAAAGGTGATGCTGCATTCGAAGGTCAGCGATCCCGCGAAGCTCGCGGCGTTGCGCACCCTGGCAGCGACGTTCCGGAGTGTGGCGTCTGCAGCGTAGTGCGGGCACCGCTCTGCCGCATCACAAGGAATGCTGGGCGGCTTCCAGCTCTCTCACGACAAACCAGTAGGTCAGGCCTGCGACAAATCCGGCGGCGGCGAACAGACAGACAAGTCCGGATGTCCAGACGGCCGGAGACCGCAGCAGCACCGTGATGCTCAACGCACCGATCGCAGCACCTGCACCGGCGAAGAACCCCGCGGATCGGATTTCGAACTCCTCGCTCAGCCAGATCACGACCGCTGCGGGAATGGCGGTCAGCACACATGTGACGACGAAGATCACGGCCGAGGGCAGCATGAGCACAACGATTCCATACAGCAACCGGGCGAGATCGCCGTGCGAAGCAAACATGAGCACGGTCTGTCCGATCGCCGCAATCACAGCCGTTGCGGCTCCGCATCCAGCGAGCCAACCTCCAAATGCACGGCAACCGTCATCAGGCATCTCGCCCTCCTCACAAGATCGCCTCGAACGCGCTGCGCAAGGTCTCATGCCGGAACACAAAGCCGTTGCTGAGCGCCTTGTTCGGCAGCACACGCTGGCCGCCGAGCAGCAGCTCGTTGGCGAAGTCGCCGCCGACGGCGCGGAGCAGCGCGGCAGGCACGCGGAAGATCGCGGGCCGGTGCAGGCGGCGTCCGAGCTCCTCGGTGAACTTCGTGTTGGTCACCGGGATCGGCGCGGTGGCGTTGATCGGGCCTGAGAGCTCCGGCTTCGCGATCACATGCGCGATCAGGCGCACCAGATCGTCGCGCTCGATCCATGACATCCACTGCTTGCCCGAGCCGAGCGGGCCGCCGAGACCAAATTCGAAGGGCGTCAGCATCCGCGTGATGAAACCGCCGTCGGTGCCGACCACGAGACCGATCCGCAAATACGCGACGCGCACGCCGTGACCGGCCGCGGGCTTCGCCGCATTCTCCCAGGCCTCGCACAGTTCATGACTGAAGCAAGCGTGGGGTTTCGCCGACTCCGTCAGCACCTGGTCCTGCCAGAGACCATACCAGCCGATCGCGGAGCCGCTCACCAGCACCGACGGCTTGCGTTCGAGCCGCGCGATCAACCTGACGACCTCGGCCGTCATGTCGACACGCGAAGCGATGATCTTGCGGCGCTTGGCTTCGGTCCAAAGACCGTTGCCGATCGGCTCGCCCGCGAGATTGACGACGGCGTCGATCCCGGTATCGGCGGGCAGTTGGTCGAGGCTCGTGATCAGCGTCACCGGCGGCGGCAGCATCTCGGCCTTCGCCGGGTTGCGGATCAGCGCAATCACGTGATGGCCGGATGCGGTGAGGCTTGCCGCCAGACGGCTGCCGACGAATCCGGTCGCGCCGGTGATGAGCACGGTCTGCCGCGCCGGCAATTTCTCGACCAATGTGGCGGCCGGCCCGCTGACCATCCGTCCCAGCCGCCTGGCGGCGGCGAAGTCGCGCGCACCGAACAGCGCCGCGCCGAAGGCCGCGGCGGTTGCGAACAGGCTTAGCAGGCCCGCATAGGCCGGCACGACAGCCGTCGGCAGCATCGCCCAGCCGATCAGCACCGGCACCAGCAGCACGAGGATGGCGCCGTAGTTGATCGCGAGCAGCGTATGATTGATCCGCTCGCTCGGCGGCAGCTTTCGGCTCAGATCCTCCTCGACGAAATCCATAAGCGTGATCACGACCTCGACGACCAGCACGGCCATGATGCCGATCGCGAGAATGCCGTGCACCTGAAGCCAGCCGAGCGCAAGAAACAGCAGCGCGTAGAGCATGTTCCGTACGCTGTGCAGCTGCAACTCATGGCGCTGCGAGGGACGCCAGGCCAGCCGCTCGGTGAATTCGTGGTGATAGAAGGTGTCGAACGCGCCCATCGCGATCTGGATGGCGACTAAGGTCCACAGCAGCGGCGTCATGACGAAGCCTCCCTGAATACGGCGGACTGACGGATCAGCCGGCCAAAACGCGGGTGGATGATCTCCAGCGTGAAGCGGAAGTCGCCGCAGCCGAGATCGGAATGCGTGACGGTGAGATCGCCTGGCGTGAGCCATTCGGGCAATTGCATCCGAAACGGCCCGAGCCGCAGCGAATAGCCAACGCTATGAAACACCAGCGCCTCGTGCTCGACCGCGATCCGCAACGCCATGCTGACGCCGAATCCGACATACTCCTCGAGCCCGGTCGACCCGGCAAAACGCTTGGCGGAATGAATCACCTGCGGAAAGCCGTCGCGGCGCGCGCAGATGCGGGTCCAGATCTGGCCGCCGCTCGCGGCGTCCTCGGTAACGGTGACGATCATCGGCACGCCGATCTCGGTGCCGGTCGGAAGCGGTCCGCCGATCAGCCGCGCGGCCTGTGCCAGCCACCAGCCGGCGCGGCTGCTCGAGGCTTCCTCGACCTCGCCGACATAGACGACGGTGTTGCCGTCCTCGAACCGCTTCGAGAAGCGCCGCCAGATCGCAACCGGCAGGCGGCCCCAATCCTCGTCCGACAACAACGCGCGGAAGCGATGGTCGTCGAACAGTTTCGTATCGGAAGCCGGCGCTGTCTTGAAGGTGGATATCCTTGCTGACGCCATCGCACACTCCCGTTACGCCGCCGCCCCTATTTGGCTCTGCCTGTCGGCAGGAAACTCACGATCTTCTCGCCGAGCTTGATCAATGCGACCAGGCGTGGCCGCGGCACGTTCAGCATCTGCGTGTACCAGCGGTCGACCAGCTCGGTGAATGTCAGCATCTCCTTCAGCCGCTTGCTGGCGAGCGGACTGATGGCGGGATCGTCGGCCGCGTCGGAGACGCAAGCGCGCAGCGCCGCCAGCGCGGGATCGATCTCGCGCTCCTTGCGCCCCGCCGCAATCTTCGCCGCGACCTCCCAGATATCGGTCTCGGCCTCGAAATGGTCGCGACGGTCGCCGAGGATCGGCACCCGCCGGATCAATCCCCAGGACAGCAATTCTTTGATCGAATTGGAGACGTTGGAGCGCGCCATGCCGAGCGTGTCGGCGATGTCCTCCGCGGTCATTGGCGCCTCGGCGAGGTAGAGCAGCCCGTGGATCTGGCTGACCGAGCGGTTGACGCCCCATTCGTCGCCCATGTCGCCCCAATGCAGGATGAAGCGCTCGACGGCGGCGGGAAGTTTTTTCTTGGCGGTTATTTCTGTCATGACAGAAATATCAGATTGTTCGGAGCAGAAGTCAAGGGTCATCGATGCCGCCAGGGACGCCGCATGACGCAGCGTGTCCCTCTCGCCTGTGTGACCCCAGCGAGGTGATTCATCACAGATGACGAATTTTCCTTTGTCGCGACCGACGTCTTCGTCCAAGCTGATCCGGGTGGACGATTTTTCCGCCGGATCGCGGGCTGTCGACATGAGCCAGCTTCACGGCCAACAAGGAGCTTGCGATGCCCGCGTCCGACAAGGAGTTCGTTGGGTCCATTCCAGAACTTTACGACCGGCTCCTCGTGCCGATGATTTTTGAACCCTACGCACGCGATCTCGCACAACGCGCCAAGGCCATTGGCCCGCGCGACCTGCTTGAGACGGCCGCGGGCACCGGGGCCGTGACCCGCGCGCTGTCGGCAGCGCTCGGCCGCGACACCCGCATCGTGGCGACCGACCTGAATGAGCCGATGCTCGAACGGGCGAAATCGCGGATGCCGGACGCGGCTGATATCACGTGGCGGCAGGCCGACGCGCTCAACCTGCCGTTCGGCAGTGCGAGCTTCGATGTCGTCGCCTGCCAGTTCGGCGCGATGTTCTTCCCCGACAAGCCCAAGGGCTATTCGGAGGCCCGCCGTGTCCTGAAGCCGGGCGGCCGTTTCCTGTTCAGCATGTGGGATCGCATCGAAGAGAACGAGTTTGCCGACGTGGTGACCCAGGCATTGGCAGAGGTCTTCCCGGCCGAGCCGCCGCGATTCCTCGCGCGCACGCCCCATGGCCACTACGCGGCAGACCCGATCCGGGCCGATCTTTTGGCCGCGGGCTTCAGCAAGATCGAGATCGACACCGTCCGGGAGCAGAGCCGGGCGAACGCGCCGCACGATCCGGCGATCGGTTTTTGCCAGGGCTCACCGCTGCGCGGCGAGATCGAGGCGCGCGGCGGGATCGGCCTCGACGCCGCGACCGAGCACGCTGCATCGGCGCTCGCGCGGCGCTTCGGCAAGGGCGCGATCGAAGGCCGCATTCAGGCGCTGGTGATCACGGCTGTTGCGTGACCACGCGTCATACCGTCGGCAGGACCGAGAACCGCTCCCCTGCCCGTCGCAGGTTCAGAAGATCGGAATTGCCTGATACGGCGTGCACACGGTCGACGCGCGCCGAGAACGGTCCGCGGCCGCAGGCCGCGATCATGTCAGCGACGACGACCTCGGGGCCAGCGAACACCGCCTCGACGCTGCCGTCGCGGCGATTGCGGACCCAACCCTCGAGGCCGCGCGAGTTCGCCTGCTCGTCCACCCAGGCACGATAGCCGACGCCCTGCACCCGGCCGCTGATCGTGACATGGCGGATCACACCGCTCATTTCTTCAGGCCGAGGAACTCGCCGCTGCGCGCCCTGGTCTCCGCCTCGCGCATCACGCGGCTGGTCAGTTCGGACGAGGCGATGCCTTTCAGATTCTTCGGCGAGGTGCCTTCGCGCAGCGCCTTCAACGTTTCGTAGACGGCCTGGGTCGCGGCCGCGAACGGCGCGTGGCCCTGCAGCGCGATCCTGACGCGCTGGCTTGCCAGATAATCCAGCGCGGTCATCTCCTCCGGCGCGCCGCCAAGCACGATCGGCAGCGTCGTGGCGGCCGAGAGCGCCTCGAGCTCCCCGCGCGACGTGATGCCGGTGAAGAACAGTCCATCGACGCCGACCGCCTCATAGGCCCTGGCGCGTGCGATCGCGTCGTCGAGATCTGTGATCGAGACGGCCCCGGTCCGGCCCAGGATGACGAGCGACGGATCGCTGCGGCCGTCAAGCGCGGCCTTCATCTTGCCGACGCCTTCCTCGAGCGAGATCAGCTGCGCCTTGGCCTGGCCGAACGCCTGCGGCAGCAGCGTATCCTCGATGGTGAGGCCGGCGGCACCGGCAGCTTCGACCTCCTGGACCGTGCGGCGAACGTTGAGCGCATTGCCGTAGCCGTGATCGGCATCGACAAGCACCGGCAAGGTCGACGCCCGCGACATCCGGCGCACCTGTTCAGCGAACTCCGTCAGCGTGATCAGCGCAATATCGGGATCGCCGAGCACGGCGAGCGACGCCACCGAGCCGCCGAACATGCCGAGTTCGAAACCGAGATCCTCCGCAATCCGGATCGAGGTCGCGTCATAGACCGAGCCCGGGCGAATGCAGGTTGATTCGTTGAGAATCGATCGCAGTGCTTCGCGGCGCTTGCGAAAGGCCATTTGCTATGTCCCCATTCTCGGTCATTCCGGCGCAATGCGAACCACTGAACCCTCAGGTGCGCAACTGCGCACCGAGAATCTCGAGATTCCGGGTTCTCGCTTCGCGAGCCCCGGAATGACAATTTCAGGCGAACTCCAGGATCAGTGCATCGACCGCGAGCGTGGCACCGGCGGCGGCGTGGATCTTCTTGACCGTGCCGTCGCGCTCGGCGCGCAGCACGTTCTGCATCTTCATGGCTTCCACCACCGCGAGCGTCTCGCCGGCCTTGACCTCCTGGCCCTCGGTCACCGCGATCGACACCACGAGCCCGGGCATCGGACACAGCAACTTCTTGCCGGTGTCGGCCGCCGAGGTCACCGGCATCAGCCGCGCCGAGGTCGCCTCGGTCTCGGTGAAGACATAGACCGGCACCTCATAGCCTTGATGCGCGAGGCGGAAGCCGTTGTTGATCGCCCGCACCTGCACGGCGACAAAATTGCCGTCGATGGTGCCCTGCCACACCGGCTCGCCCGGCGCCCAGCTCGACACCAGATTGTGCGGATTGCCCGGCAGCCCATCGGCGCCGATAAAGCGCACCGCGATGGCGTCATCCTCGCGCGCGACGTCGAGCGCGATTTCGGCGCGATCGAGCCACACCGCGCGACGGCGCTCACGCTGGACCACGCGGCCGCCCATCTGGCCGGAAATCTGCCGCTTGCGCTCGCCCAGCACGTGATCGATCGCGGCACCGACTGCCGCGAGCCGCCGCGCGATCTCGCCCTCGGGGGCGCGCGCGGAGAATCCCTTCGGGAATTCTTCCGCGATGAAGCCGGTCGAGAGCCGGCCCTCGCGCCAGCGCGGATGGTTCATCAGCGCCGACAGGAACGGAATGTTGTGCCTGATGCCGTCGACATAGAACGCGTCGAGCGCGGTCGCCTGCGCCTCGATCGCGGCGGCGCGCGACGGGGCATGGGTAACGAGCTTGGCGATCATCGGATCGTAGTGGATCGAGATCTCGCCGCCCTCCTGCACGCCGGTGTCGTTGCGGATCGTGATGCCGTCATGGCTGGCCTCGGCCGGCGGACGGTATTTCACCAGCCGGCCGATCGAGGGCAGGAAGTTGCGGAACGGATCCTCGGCATAGACGCGGGACTCGACCGCCCAACCGGTCAGCGTGACGTCCTTCTGCGCGAGTGCAAGCTTCTCGCCGGCGGCGACGCGGATCATCTGCTCGACGAGGTCGATGCCGGTGATCAGCTCGGTGACGGGATGCTCAACCTGCAGACGGGTGTTCATCTCCAGGAAGTAGAAGCTCTTGTCCTGGCCGGCGACGAATTCCACGGTGCCGGCAGAATCGTAATTCACCGCCTTGGCCAGCGCGACTGCTTGCTCGCCCATCTTGCGGCGGGTCTGCTCGTCGAGCAGCGGCGACGGCGCTTCCTCGATGACCTTCTGATTGCGGCGCTGGATCGAGCACTCGCGCTCGCCGAGATAGATCACGTTGCCATGCTTGTCGCCGAGGATCTGGATCTCGATGTGCCTGGGATCGACGATGAATTTCTCGATGAAGACGCGGTCGTCGCCGAACGACGACTTCGCCTCGGCCTTGGCGAGGTTGAAGCCTTCGGCAACCTCCGACTTCGAATGGGCGATGCGCATGCCCTTGCCGCCGCCGCCGGCGGAGGCCTTGATCATCACGGGGTAGCCGATCTCCGTCGGCGATCTGGACGGCGTGCTTGTCGTCCTCGATGACGCCGAGATGGCCGGGCACGGTCGAGACCTTGGCCTTGGCCGCGGCCTTCTTGGATTCGATCTTGTCGCCCATCGCGGCGATGGCGCCGGGGTTCGGGCCGATGAAGACGATGCCGGCGGCTTCCAGCGCGCGCGGAAAGGCCTCGCGCTCGGACAGGAAGCCGTAGCCGGGATGCACGGCCTGCGCGCCGGTCTTGCGGCAGGCGTCGACGATCTTGTCGATCAGAAGATAGCTCTCGGCCGCGGCCGGCGGGCCGACCAACACGGCGTCGTCGGCCATCTCGACATGCAGCGCGTCGCGGTCGGCCTCGGAGTAGACGGCAACCGTCTCAATCCCCATACGGCGCGCAGTCTTGATGACCCGGCAGGCGATCTCGCCGCGGTTGGCGATCAGGATTCGTTTGAACATGCTCTTCTTGCTTGGGCTTTGGGCAGGATTCCTCCCCGCGCAATCCGGCACGGGCGATTGGCGTAACCACTCCGTGGTACAGCAAAATGCCCCGGAGGCAAATGCAGACCGGGCGCGGCGCCTGGCCGGTCCTTGGCCGGTTCTTGGCGGTAGCCGGAGGGGTATTTCAGCCCGAATAAGTCTTGAAGCGGCCGCGCGAATGCGCTTTCGCGACGGCCTTCATCAGCTCGCTGACCTCATTCTCCAGGAATTCATTGGCCACGATCAGCGCCCGGATGGTCGCGCGCAAATTGCCGCCGCACGCGGAAATGGCCTGATCGACAGCCGCTTCCAGCCCGTCATCGTCATCAGATTCGGGCCGTGCAGACATCATGGGGCATCCGGGATTCAGGTGGCACATCATGTTCCTATTTTGTTCTCATGAAGTCAATCGGATCTTTGCTCGGAAGCCGTCTGCCGAGGCGCATCTAGCTTCCGCCGCCGGCGCGCGAGACATTGCAGGGTCCAGATGTCGGTGATGACATCCCCGCAATGAGGTTGATGATGAACTCGGCCATATCAGCATCCCTTCGACAGCAATGTCCGGCCGTTCTACGTCGCGGAATGCCGATCAGGATGTGACGGCGCGCACGCATCGCGTGCGAACAGTCCTTGGTTGGATCGTACCTGCCTGTGCTAGAAGTTCGGCTGCCCGCCAAAGATCTGAAGTGAGAAAATGCGGTTTCGGAATCCGGTCATCAAGACGCTTCTCCTGACATGCCTGTCCGCGAGCCCTGTCCTGTCTGCGACGGCTGCCCTGTCTGCGACCGGTGGCCCCGCCGCCACGGCGATCGTCAAGGACGCCGCCACAATTCAGCTCGGCAACACGGTCTATCGGCTCGACGGCATCGACGCGCCGGCGGCCGACCAGCTCTGCATCGACGAGCACGCCGACGTCTGGACCTGCGGGATTGAAGCGCGCGACCAGTTGACCAGACTGATCGGCGGCAAACCAATTCATTGCGACGACATCGGCGTCGATCCGACCTTCAAGAAGCGCCGCCTCGGCGTCTGCAAGCTCGAGGGCGACCCGACCAGCCTCAGCCAGGTGATGGTTCAGAAGGGCTACGCCCTCAACGTCGAGACATCGGCCACTGGCCGATTCAAGCCGGATCAAGCCACCGCCACGGACAGTCGTGCGGGGCTGTGGAAGGGCTGCTTCGTGGCGCCGCGCGATTTTCGTCTCGGCAAGAAGGACGGCGCCCTGCTCGGCAACGCCTGCCCGGCCGACCGCGACACGCAGATCCGCAATGCGCTCTTCCCTGACGACCTGCCGATGCCGGCAAGCTGCAACATCAAGGGCAAGTATGCCGTACGCGCCCGCGTCACCGGCAATGTCGGCATCTATCACCTGCAGGCGTGCCGCAGTTACCCCGGCCTCGGCAATCCGGATCGCTGGTTCTGCTCCGAGGAGGATGCGCAGGCCGCCGGGTTCCGCAGGGCCTATAACTGCCGCCCGCCCAAAGGCAAATGAAGGGCAAGTGACAGGCAAGTGATCGCCGCAAATCACGCTGGAAAAGCCGCCTCGTCCTGTGTGAAACTGCGCCGAGAGGTTGCCGGCGCGTATGACACCACCCGATCCCGCTGATGTGCTTCCCGAAGCTGCGGCAGCCGAACGGCTGCGGCAGCACCTTGAGGAGATCGCGCGCGAACGCGACCGCGCCCATCGCGAGCTCCAGGAGCGCGAGGCCGAGCTGGCACGGATCCAGCGCATCGCGCGGGTCGGCGGGCTCGAGATCGATTTCCGCGACGGCGTGCGCAACCGCCGCTCTCCCGAATATCTGCTGGTGCACGGCCTGCCGCCCGAGGAGGTCAACGAGACCTATGAGAACTGGATCGCGCGCATCCACCCCGATGATCGCGAACGAACCATCAAGCACCTGTTCGGCGTGCTCAAGGCCGGCGGCGAGGATTACGCCGCCGAATACCGCATCATCCGCCCGAACGACGGCGAGAGCCGCTGGATCCGTGTCGTCGCCAAGATCGACCGCGACCGCAGCGGCCGTGCGCTGCGGCTGGTCGGCGCCGATCTCGACGTCACCGATCAGATGCTGGCGCAGGAAACCCTGCGCGAGAGCGAGGAACGCTTCCGCCTGATCGCCGACAGCGCGCCGGTGCCGATCTGGGTGACCAAGCTCGACCGCACCCGCTCCTTCGCCAACCAGGCCTATCTGGATTTCCTCGGCCTGCCGTTCGAGGAAGCCGTCGTGTTCGACTGGCGCAAGGCGCTGCATCCGGATGATTTGCCGAACATCCTGCAGGAGCAGATCACCGGCGAATTGTCGCTCAAGCCGTTCGTGCTCGAGGCACGCTATCGGAACGCGGCGGGCGATTGGCGCTGGCTGCGCTCGGAATCGCAACCGCGCTGGGACCCGAACGGCAAGCATATCGGTTTCATCGGCGTCGCCCACGACATCACCGCGGCCAAGGAAGCCGAGATCGAACTGCGCAAGCTCAACGAGTCGCTGGAGCGGCGCATCCTGGAGCGCACCGCACAGCTCGAATCCCGCGAAGCGCAGACCCGCGCGATCCTGGAAACCAGCCATCAATATCAGATGCTGCTCAACCGGGATGGCGACCTGCTCTACACCAACCAGACCGCGCTGGCCGGCATCCGCGCCGAGGCCACCAACGTCGTCGGCAAACCGTTCTGGGACACGCCATGGTTCACTGCTACCGACGGCATGCCGCGCGTGATCCAGAATGCCTTTGCGACCGCGATGCGCGGCGAGGAGGTCAAGATCGAGCTGCAATTGCAGCTGCCGATCGGCGAGCGCTATTTCGATTTCGCGATGCGCCCGTTGCAGGACCAGCACGGCACGATCGTCGGCGCGGTGCCGGAGGCCGTCGACATCACCGAGCGGCGCCGCGGCGAGGAAGCCCTGCGGCAGTCGCAAAAGATGGAAGCGGTCGGCCAGCTCACCGGCGGTGTCGCGCACGACTTCAACAATCTGCTCACCATCATCCGCTCGGCGACCGATTTCCTGCGCCGCCGCGAGCTGCCGGACGAGCGGCGACGCCGCTACATCGATGCGATCTCGGAGACCGTGGAGCGGGCCTCCAAGCTCACCGCGCAGCTCCTGGCATTTGCGCGCAGGCAACCGCTCAATCCCGAAGTGTTCAATGTCGGGACGCAGGTCGATAGCGTGGTGCAGCTGATCCGTCCGCTGGTCGGCGCGCGGATTCACATCGAGGTCAGGATCGACGATCCCGACTGCTTTGCGATCGCCGATATCGGCCAGTTCGAGACCGCGATGATCAACCTTGCGGTCAATGGCCGCGATGCCATGAACGGCGAAGGCCAGCTGACGATCGGCGTGAGGAAGGTCAAGCACATCCCTGCCCTGCGCGCCCAGGCCTCGCGCAGCGGTGATTTCGTGACGGTCTCGATCCAGGATACCGGTACCGGCATCTCGCCGGAAAATCTCGATGCGATCTTCGAACCGTTCTTCACGACCAAGGAGGTCGGCAAGGGAACGGGCCTCGGGCTGAGCCAGGCGTTCGGTTTCGTCAAGCAATCCGACGGCGACATCGAGGTGACCAGCACGCCCGGGCACGGCGCAACCTTCACGATCTATCTGCCGCAGGCGATGCGCCCGGCGGACGCCAAGGTCGCGGCCAGCGCTGGCATCGAGCAGGCCTCGATCGGCCGCGGCTATCGCGTCCTCGTGGTCGAGGACAATGACGATGTCGGCCAGTTCTCCACCGAGCTGCTCGAGGATCTCGGCTATTCGGTGAAGCGCGCGGCGAACGCCAACGCAGCGCTGTCGATCCTCTCCGAGAACGAGTTTGCCGCCGACCTCGTGTTCTCCGACGTGATCATGCCCGGCATGAATGGCGTCGAGCTCGCCGGCCTGATCCGCGATCGCTTTCCCGGCCTGCCGGTGGTCCTGACCAGCGGCTACAGCAACGTGCTCGCCGAGAATGCGCATAGCGGCTTCGAGCTGATCCAGAAACCCTATTCGGTCGAGGCGCTGTCGCGCACGCTCCGCAAGGCGATCGCCGAGCAGCGGGCGACCGCCTCAAAACCCTGATCCCGCCGCCGGCCGCGCGCTACTCGATCACCACATGCGCGACGCCGAGCTGAAGGATGCCGAGCGCGCGCGCCGCCGTGGTCGAGACATCGATGATCCGTCCGCGAACGAACGGTCCGCGGTCGTTGACCCGGCACCGGATCGATTTCCCGTGGTAGGACACGGTGACCATGCTGCCGAATGGCCGCCTGCGATGCGCGCAGGTCATCTCGGCACCCCTGCCGATGCCATGATAATAGGACGCAAGGCCACTCTCTGCGTTCGCCATGCATGAGGTAAACAGCAGCATGGCCGCGGACGTTACTGCGGTCTTCATTGATTGCCTGCCGGTCGAGCCCCGCAATGGAACGCGGTTCCACCGTTTCGGTTCCGCGCCCGACACGTCGGCAGGTCGATTTTTTGGAACTTTTCAGCGAGAGCCGCTCAGGCGGCGTCCTCGACGCTATCGGCCGCGAGCAGTGTCCGGAGATCCTGCGCCGGAACCGGCTTGCTGAACAGATAGCCCTGCATCTGCGTGCAGCCGAGCATCTGCACCGTGTCGCGCTGCTGATCGGTCTCGACGCCCTCGGCGGTCGTGATCATGTTGCGGTCGGCGGCGATCGAGACCACCGCGCGAATGATCGAGGCCGAGCTGCTGTTGCGGGTCACTTCCTTGACGAAGCTGCGGTCGATCTTGATCTTGTCGAACGGGAAGCGCTGCAGATATTGCAGCGACGAGTAGCCGGTGCCGAAATCGTCGAGCGCGATGTGGACACCGAGAGCGCGCAGCTGGCCGAGCGTGACAAGCGCCGCATCGTCGTCGGCGATCAGCACCGCCTCGGTGATCTCGAGTTCGAGCCTGCGCGGGTCGAGCCCGCTCTCGGCGAGTGCGCTCGCTACCTTCAGCGCCAGCGTCTCCGACTTGAACTGGATCGGCGAGACGTTGACTGCCAGGCGCACATGCGCCGGCCAGGCCGCCGCCTCGATGCAGGCGGTGCGCAACACCCACTGCCCGATCTCCTCGATCAGCCCGGTCTCCTCGGCGACCGGTACGAACTCCGCCGGGGAGATCATGCCGCGCACCGGATGGCGCCAGCGCAGCAAGGCCTCGCAGCCGGTCACCTCGTCGCTGCGCAGGTCGACCAGCGGCTGATAGTGCAGCTCGAAGCGGTCCTCCGCCAACGCACTTCGCAGATCGGCCTCCAGCGCGCGGCGCAGGTTGGCCTGCTTCTCCATCGCCGGATCGAAGAAGCGGTAGGTCCTGCGGCCGGCGGCCTTGGCCGCGTACATGGCGAGGTCGGCGCATTTGAGCAGGCCGAACAGGTCGGAGCCGTGTCGCGGGGCGATCGCAATGCCGATGCTGGCGTCGCTCGACAGCCAATGACCGTGGCAGTCGAACGGCGTGCGCAGAGACTGATAGACACGCGCAACCAGATCGCTGACGTCGTCGTCCGACATGATGTCATGCTGGACGATCGCGAACTCGTCGCCACCGAGGCCGTGCGATGAAGTCGTTCGACCCGACCGACTGGCGCAGCTTCTCGGCCACGCGCCGGAGGAATTCATCGCCGATCGGATGACCCAGCGTGTCATTGATCCGCTTGAACTCGTCGATATCGATGTAATGGATCGCGAATTCGCGGACGGTAGCCTCGCGCAACAATTCTTCCGCGTGACGCTGGAACAGCGTCCGGTTCGGCAGATTGGTCAGGGCATCGTAGTGCGCGAGATACTCGATCTGCGCCTGCGCACGCCGCCCGTCGGTGACGTCCTCGAGCGTGGTAGCCCAGCCGCCGTCAGGTGCGCGTTTGTAGATCAGGCGGATGCTGCGGCCGTCGGGCGTCATGATCACCGAATCCCGGATTTCGTCCCCCCTGGGATTGGTGAACCGCGCACAGTATTCGTCGACATCGCCGACGAATGAACCGAGCGCCTGGCGATGCAGGATCAGATCCCGCAGATGGCAGCCGGGCCTGGCGATATCGGGCGACAGGCCGAACATGTCGATGTATCGCTGGTTGCAGATCACGAGCCGCGCCGAGGCGTCGAACAGCAGGAGCCCCTGCGTCATGGTGTTGATCGCGGTGTCGAGATGCTGGCTCTTCTCGGACAGCCGGCGCTGCGCCGCATCGTGCTGCCGCTGCATCTGGCGGACGATCAGGAAGACCGCGAAGCTGATGATCAGTACCGCCAACACGGCCGCGCAGAATTGCAGCTTGGTCTGGGCGCGCCAGTCTTCCAGCGCGCTCGAGGTCTTCGTGGTGGCGAGGATCAGGATTGGAAAATGCGACAGCGATTTGACCGCACCGACATTCTCCTCGCCAGAAGCGCCAACGAACCGTCCCGACGTGTTGCCGCCGAAGCTGATGACCTTTTGGAACACCGGCTGGTCGATGATGTTGCGGCCGACCACGCCGGCATCCTGCGGATAACGCGCGATGATCGTTCCGTCGCGATGGATCATCGAAATCACGGTGTCGCCGTCCAGCGCCAGCGAGGCCACGAAATCCTCGAAATGGCTGGGCTCGACGCCGCGGCTCGCAAAGCCGATGATCTCGCCATTGCGCCCGGTGATCTTGCGGGCAAAGATCGTGGTCCAGTTGCCGGTCACCTTGCTCATGGCGGGCTCGACGATCACCGGCGACGTCGGTCGTCCCGAGGTGAACTCCTGGAAATAGCGCCGTTCGGCAATGCTGACGTCGGGCACCGGCCACATCTCGGACGAGTTGATCAGCCATCCCTTGGCATTGAATAGATTGAGCCCGCCGACATGCGGCAACGCGGCCAGCCGCGTGCGCAGCATCTCGTGCGCGCTCAAAAGCGACATGTTCTTTTCGAACTGATCGGCGGTCTCAACCTGCTCCGACCGCAGGTAGTTCACGATGTCGTCGTGGACATGCTGGAGGTCGCTGAGCTGCTGATCGAAATGCCGCGACAGCAGCAGCGCGGTGTTGTTGAGCTCGCGTTCGGACATCTCCAGCGCGCGCTCGCGAAACTGCAGCGCGAGATAGCCGGTGCCAAGCGTGATGGCGAGCACCAGCAGCGCGGCGCTCAGGACGAGCCACTGAATGGCACCCATCCTGGTGGCGCGCAGCACACCCTTGATCGACAGCCGCCGGTGCTCCGGCTTCACGCTGTTCGTTGAGATAACCGACATTTTCCTGCCCCTGCGAGTGCCCTTGTACGGGAGCACAACCCAAGGGCTCGTTAGGAAAATCAGTTATCGGACTGTTAAGGCGGATGAGTAGCCGAGCGCGATCAGCGCGGGAATCCTCGGGACGCGACCGTATCAGGCGACCCCGGTCGTCTCCTTCAGGCTGCACTCGATCAACGCGCCCTCAATGCTGAATTTCGAGAATGGAGAGAACGGCGTCGCGGCCTTGAGCGCGGCGAAGAATTGCGAGTCGCCCGGACTCTTGAGGAGAAAACGGATGTGGCTGGCCGCCAGCGCATCACGCGACAGCCAGACGACGCCGGAGAACAGCGCCACGAGCATCTGCGCGTAATCGCTGACATCGGCGAGGCCGAGATCGTAGATCGGAGACACATTGATGAAACGCGCGCTGAGAGCCGGCGACGTATATCGGCTCATCAGGAGCCGCCTGACCTGGCAGACGGCGTGGACCCGTTCGCCGTCGGTCAGGTGATACAGCCCCTGACCGTCACCTTCCTTGGCGGTCAGCGCTTCAAAGGCACCGATGCCGCCAAAGGTGGCAAAATCCTCTCCGACGCCTTCAGCGTCCTTCTTCCATTGTGCCTTGATATGACGCCAGGATCGCTCAGGATCCTTGATTGGCAAAAGCCGCATGGTTAGGGGGCTGTTAGCACGGAGGGGAGTCGTCGCTGGGATAATATGTCGCAGGCATTAAGCCTTTGCTTACAGCGGTAGCCGGCTGCGCCGACATGACGACTGCCCGGCGACGTCTTGGCGTCGGTATGCGCGACCGCCCCGAGCTCACGATCTGCAGCACGCCGAAGCCTCGGGCGGCGCGGCCTGGGGCTGTGGCGCACAACAGGCGCTGTGCTGCCCGTCCAGCTTCTCGTGCGCGACGCGCGCGGTCCGCTCGCCGCTGCCGTCGCCATAGACGATGCTTTCACCCGTCGTATGGAAGGTCTCCCACGCAATCCCCGCAGGATCGTCGATCCACGACTTCTCGGAATTGGCATAGCAGCACACCGTCTGTCCCTGCTCGATCACCTCGCCGCCCGCCTTGCGCAGCCGGCCATCGACCTCGCCGAGCTCCTCGGCGCTCTCCACCTGAATGCCGAGATGATCGAGCCCTGGCTCCCGGCCGCGGGTCGAGATCGCGAAATTGACGCGGGGATCGTCGAGCATCCATTTGGCATAGTCGGATTTCACGACCGTCGGTTCGGCGCCGAACAACGCCGAGTAGAATCCGACCGATTGGTGGATGTCCTTGACGGCGACGTGAACATGCATGCGCTTCATGGGGGCAATCCTTTCGGGCGGCGACGCTGGATGGATATTCCAGCCCAAGCATGCTCAGATATCAACAGCGTTACAACAGGGGTCCTGCTGCGGAATGGATGCACTCACGCTGTTCGGTTTGTTCGCCGTGACGATGATGCTCGTCTGCTACGCAGCCGAGGATCGCAGCCCGTGGTTCATCCTGGCTTTCGCGGTCTCCTGCGCGCTCGGCTCGGCCTACGGCTTCCTGCAGGGCGCCTGGCCGTTCGGACTGGTCGAAGCGATCTGGGCTGTCGTCGCAGCGCGCCGCTGGCTGATGCGCCGAACCGCTGAGAGCGTGTAACGTTATAGTATCCGCGGCAATTCTGTCGCGGCGTCGAACTTGAATGCGCGCGGTCGCGGCGCTAATTAGGGGCCATGGACGCTTCGCGCACCATGATTCAGAATTCCGCTCATGCAACAGGATCGCGCCGCTGGCGCAGCCTGCTTGCGGGGCTGATTTCGCTTGCGCTGGTGCTGTCGTTCTTCCACGGCTGGGCCTTCGACGGCGATGACGATGCAGTTCCCCCTCCGGTTTCTTGATCGCACAGTCGATCAACGACACCGGCGGCAAGGCTCCCGCGCATCCGGCCTCACTGCATGGCGATCACTGCCTGACCCACGTCGCCTCCGTGACGCCGCAGGAGACGGCATTCCCGATCGCCTATGCGCCGCATAGCTATGGCGACGGCAGCATCGGGCTGCCGGCTTCGGCCGATCGTCTCTCCCCCTTCAAACCACCCCGCGCCTGATCCGGTAGGCATGACCGGCCGTGCGCCGCTGCCATCCGGTAGCGCGCACGCTTCCGCACAGATCGATGTCGCGACAGCGCAGGGCCATCGGCATGCGCTGCGGAGAGGCGCATATGAAACGGGTTGTTCTATTTTTCGCCGGCGTGGCTGCCGGCATTGCACTGATCATTCTGGCGGCCGGATGGATCGGCTGGCCGGTCAAGTTCCCGGCCACGATGCATGAGACTGCGACCGCAGATCCACCGAGGGCCGAGGCCAGGCATGAGGCCCCCGGACATATCGAGCTCAGCGAAGACCAGATTCGTGAATCTGGCATCACGCTCGCACCGGCCAGCGGCGGCATGCTGAAGCGACATTTCCTCGCGCCGGGATCGCTGATTCCTGACGCCGATCATATTGGCCGCGTCTCGGTCCGCGTGCTCGCGACAGTCACGGAACTGCGCAAGCGTCTCGGCGACGTGGTCGAGAAGGGCGAGATTGTCGCTGCGATCGAAAGCCGTGAGGTTGCCGACGCCAAGAGCGAATACCTCGCCGCGCGGCTCACCAACGATCTGCAGCAAACCCTCTATGCCAGGCAGAAGACGCTGGTCGAAACCCGGATCGTCTCGGAAAACGAGTTCCTGCGCACGCGGCTGACCGCGAATGACGCCCAGATCAAGCTCGACGGCGCGCGGCAGAAGCTGTTTGCGCTCGGCCTGTCGGAAAGCGAGATCGCCGATCTGCCCAGCCAGCCGCCCGAAAGCCTGCGGACGCAGTTCCTTCGCGCGCCGATCAGCGGCCGGGTGTCCGAACGGCGCGTCGACCTCGGCGGACTGATCGGGCGCGAGGGCCAGGAAAGCGAGCTCTACGTCATCGTCAATCTCGACGACATCTGGGTCGATCTGGCGGTCTCGCCGGAGGACATCAGCGCAGTTCGCGAAGGCGTGTCGGTCAAGATCCGTGCCATCGGCACCGAGGATGAAGCCAGTGCCGGCGTGATCTTCGTCAGCCCCCTGCTCGACCGCGAGACCCGCAATGCCCGCGTGATCGCGACCCTGCCCAACAAGGATCACCGCTGGAAACCGGGCACCTTCGTGACCGCGGAGGTCCCGCTGTCTGGCGCGCCGTCCACCGTGATGGTCACCAAGAAGGCCATCCAAACCATCAAGGGCACGCCGACCGTATTCGTGCGTGATGCCGACGGCTTCGAGGCGAGGTCGGTGCGAACCGGCCGTGAGGACGACGACGACATCGAAATCGTCGCGGGTCTTACCGCCGGCGAGACCATCGCGGTGCAGAACACCTTCACATTGAAGGCCGAGATCGAGAAGGACGAAGCGGAGCACGGCCATGATTGAGCGCATCATCGGTCTTGCGATCCAGCGGCGCTGGGTGGTCGTCACATTAGCGGCGATCCTGATGTTCCTCGGCGGCCTCGCATTGACCAAGCTGCCGATCGACGCAGTGCCCGACATCACCAACAAGCAGGTCCAGATCAACACCGTCGCCCCGGCGCTGTCGCCGGCGGAAATCGAGAAGCAGATCACCTTCCCGATCGAGACGGCGCTGGCGGGCGCGCCAGGGCTGGAGAGCACGCGGTCGCTCTCGCGTAACGGCTTCTCGCAGATCACGGCGGTGTTCAGCGAAGCCACCGATATCTATTTCGCCCGCCAGCAGGTCGGCGAACGCCTGACCGAAGTTCGCGCGCGCCTGCCGCAAGGCATCGAGCCGCGCATTGGCCCGACCACGACCGGTCTTGGCGAAATCTACATGTGGACCGTCCATTACTCCGGCCAGAAGGTGCAGAGCGACGGCGCGCCGGGCCTGCAGAGGGACGGCCGCTTCCTCACGGCGGACGGCCAGGTGCTGCAAAGCGAGGTCGAAAAGGACGCCTATCTGCGCACGGTGCAGGACTGGATCATCAAGCCGCAGATCAAGATGGTGCCGGGTGTTGCCGGCGTCGATTCGATCGGCGGCTATCTCAAGCAGTACCAGGTCCAACCCGATGCAGCGAAGCTGATCGCGCTCGGTCTCACCTTTGCCGACGTCGCCAAGGCGATCGAGAGCAATAATGTCAGCCGCGGTGCGCGCTATATCGAGCGCAACGGCGAAGGATTCGTGGTGCGGTCCGGCGGTCGCCTCGAAAACATCGAGGAGCTCGGTGCCGTCGTCGTCACCACCCGCGGCGGCGTCCCGGTCCGGATCCGCGACCTCGCCTCGCTCTCGATCGGCGGCGAGACGCGCACCGGCAGCGCCAGCGAGAACGGCCGCGAGGTCGTGGTCGGCACGGCGCTGATGCTGATCGGCGCCAACAG
The DNA here is from genome assembly GCF_054057015.1 of Bradyrhizobium sp. JR3.5. Lineage (NCBI taxonomy): Bacteria > Pseudomonadati > Pseudomonadota > Alphaproteobacteria > Hyphomicrobiales > Nitrobacteraceae > Bradyrhizobium > Bradyrhizobium sp. JR3.5. The sequence continues at coordinate 1,433,836 of NZ_JBSRYV010000001.1, read as the reverse complement.
CCGCACCGTGTCAGCCGCGGTCGATGCCAAGCTGCGCGCGATCACGCCATCCTTGCCGGCGGGCGTCGCAGTCGAGACGGTGCTCGATCGCACCCAGCTGGTCGATGCGACGATCGGCACCGTGGCGCGGAATCTCAGCGAAGGCGCGCTGCTGGTGATCGCGGTGCTGTTCGTGCTGCTCGGTAATTTCCGAGCCGCGCTGATCACGGCGCTGGTGATCCCGATCGCGATGCTGATGACGGCCATCGGCATGTGGCAGGGACGCATCAGCGCCAATCTGATGAGCCTCGGCGCGCTGGATTTCGGCCTGATCGTCGACGGCGCCGTCATCATCACCGAGAACAGCCTGCGTCATCTCGCCGAGAAGCAGCATGCGCTCGGCCGCGTGCTGACCCGCGACGAACGGCTGGCGACGGTACGGGCCTCCGCCGTGGAAATGGTGCAGCCGAGCCTTTACGGCCAGGCCATCATCCTGCTGGTCTACGTGCCGCTCCTCACCTTCACCGGCGTCGAAGGCAAGATGTTCGAGCCGATGGCGCTGACCGTGATCCTCGCGCTTGCGGCGGCCTTCGTGCTGTCGCTGACGCTGGTTCCGGCGCTGATCGCGATCAGTATCACCGGCCGCGTGCAGGAGAAGGAGAACTGGCTCGTTGCCGCATTGAAGCGCGGGTACAGCCCGCTGCTCCGGCGCGCGGTTGCAACGCCCCTGCGCGTCATCGCCGTGGCGGTCGTGTTGTTCGCGACCGCGCTGTTCGGGTTCTTCCGGATCGGCCAGGAGTTCATCCCCTCGCTCGACGAGAAGAACATCGCCATGCACGCGCTCAGAATTCCGAGCACGGCGCTGTCGCAGTCGCAGGCGATGCAGCTTTCGGTCGAGAAGGCCGTCAGCCGCTTTCCCCAGGTGTCGTTCGTCTTCTCCAAGACCGGCACCGCGGAGGTAGCGAGCGACCCGATGCCGCCGAACGCGTCCGACACCTTCATCCCCCCCCATCATCCCCCCCCATGAAGCCGCGCGCCCAGTGGCCGGATCCATCGCTGACCAAGGAGCAGTTGATCGAGGAGATCTCGAAGGCGGTCGGCCGGCTGCCCGGCAACGTCTATGAATTCACCCAGCCGATCCAGATGCGCTTCAACGAACTGCTCGCCGGCGTTCGCGGCGATATCGCGGTCAAGGTGTTCGGTGACGAGTTCGAGCCGATGCAGAAGGCCGCCAACCAGATCGCCGCAGCGCTGCGCGGCGTGCGCGGCGCGACCGACGTCAAGGTCGAACAGGCCGGCGGCCTGCCCGTGCTCGAGATCAAGGTCGACAAGGCGGCGATCGCCCGGCGGGGCCTGAGCGTCTCGGAGGTCCAGGACGTGATCGGTGCCGCGGTCGGCGGCCAGGATGCCGGCGTCGTCTACGAGGGCGATCGCAGCTTCGACATCGTGGTGCGCTTGCCGGAGAGCGTCCGCTCCGATCTCGAGGCGTTGAGTAATTTGCCGGTCGCCTTGCCGAAGGCAACGCCGAGTTCGCCCGTGCAGAGCCTGCCGCTCAACCGCGTCGCGCAGTTCTCCTTCACCGAGGGGCCGAACCAGATCAGCCGCGAGAACGGCAAGCGCCGCATCGTGGTGACGGCAAACGTCCGCGGCCGCGATCTCGGCTCGGTGGTCGAGGAAGCTCAGGCAAAGGTCACGCAATCGGTGCAGCTGCCGCCCGGCTACTGGATGACCTGGGGCGGCCAATCGGAAAATCTCGCCGCGGCGCGCCAGCGCCTTGCCGTCGTGGTGCCGGCCTGCTTTGCGATGATCTTCCTGTTGCTGCTGGCGGCGATGGGATCAGTGCGCGATGCGCTGCTGGTGTTCAGCGCGGTGCCGCTGGCGCTCACCGGCGGCGTCGCGGCGCTGTGGCTGCGCGGCATGCCGTTCTCGATCTCGGCGGCGGTCGGCTTCATCGCGCTGTCGGGCGTTGCGGTGCTGAACGGGCTTGTGATGCTGAGCTTCGTCAGGCAATTGCGCGAGCGCGGCGTGCCGATGCGGGAGGCCATCGAGCAAGGCGCCCTCACCCGGTTCCGCCCCGTGGTGATGACCGCGCTGGTGGCCTCGCTCGGTTTCGTGCCGATGGCGTTCGCCACCGGCACCGGCGCCGAGGTGCAGAAGCCGCTCGCGACCGTCGTGATCGGCGGCCTGATCAGCGCGACGCTGCTCACGCTTGCCGTCCTGCCCGCGCTCTATGCACGGTACGGGCATGCCCGCAGCGCTGCGCGCAATGAGAGAACCGCGGTTCAGCCCGCGGAATGACGGCCTGCTGACCGGCCGTCGCCAAGAAAAATCCGGCAGTTACAGCGCCCGGCAGGCGCTGTAACATTTCTGTCATGTGGCAAAACTAAACGAAAGCTGCGGCGGGCTGCCGCGGGGCTTCATCAGGGGGAATAACAAAATGCGCCATGCCATTACACTACTGTCCGCGAGCATGATCGCGCTTTCAGCCGGCGCCGCTTCCGCGCAGAATGCAAGACCCCGCAACCTCATCCTGTTCGTCCCCGACGGCCTGCGCGGCGGCATCGTAAACGCGGAGACGGCGCCGACGATGACCGACATCCGCGACAAGGGCGTCCACTTCAAGAATTCGCACTCGCTGTTCCCGACCTTCACGATGGCGAACAGCTCGGCGCTGTCGACCGGCCACTATCTCGGCGACACCGGCACCTTCTCCAACACGATCTATACCGGCTACACCTCGGTCCCTGCCGGCGACACCGTGGTCCCCTTCATCGAGAACGACGCCGTGCTCGCCGATATCGACGATCACTTCAATGGCGACTACCTCAACGAGGAAACGCTGCTGAAGATGGCCCGCGGCCAGGGTTTTAGCACCGCGGCCATCGGCAAGGTCGGCCCGACCCTGCTGTTCGACCACACCGATCGCGGCAAGAACACGATCGTGGTCGATGACTCCACCGGCGGCAAGACCGGCGTGCCGCTCTCCGACGAGATGAAGGACGCGCTGACCAAGGCGGGCCTGCCGCTCGCCACCCCGAGCCGCGGCGACAACGCCAAGGCCGGTGACGCCAAGACGGCAGGCACCACGGTGGCCAACGTCCCACAGCAGGCCTACATGGCCGATGTTGCGACCAAGGTCGTGCTGCCGATGTTCAAGGCGCGCAACAAGCCTTTCGTGCTGGTGTTCTGGTCGCGCGATCCGGACGGCAGCCAGCACAACACCGGCGACAGCCTCAACACCATCACGCCCGGCATCAACGGCCCGACCTCGATGGCCGGCATCAAGAATGCCGACAACAACCTCGCCCAGCTCCGCAAGGCGCTCGACGAGCTCGGGCTTTCCGCCAACACCAACATCATGGTCTCCTCCGACCACGGCTTCTCGACGATCTCGAAGGAGAGCAAGACCAGCCCCTCGGCCAAGATCGCCTATGACGACACGCCGAAGGATTTCCTGCCGATGGGCTTTCTGGCGATCGATCTCGCCAAGGCGCTGAACCTGCCGCTGTTCGACCCCAACGACAAGAACGCCAAGGTCGCCGACAACGCCCATCCGAAGGCCGGCAACGGCGTGCTCGGCCAGGACCCGACCAAGCCGGATGTCGTGATCGCGACCAATGGCGGCTCGGACCTGATCTATCTGCCGAACCGCGACAAGAAGCTCGCCGACCGCGTGATCAAGGCGCTGCTCGAGCAGGACTATGTCAGCGGCCTGTTCGTCGACGACAAGCTTGGCACCTTCCCCGGCACGCTGCCGATGTCGAACCTCAATTTGAAGGGCAAGGCGGTGACGCCGAACCCGTCGATCGTGGTCAACTTCCGCTCCTGGTCGAGCGGCTGCGAGATCCCGACCAACTGCTCGGTGCAGGTCGCCGACACCGTGCTGCGCCAGGGCCAGGGCATGCATGGCAGCTTCAGCCGCGGCGACACCTTCAACTTCACCGCCGCGATCGGCCCCGACTTCAAGACGGGCTATGTCGATCCGCTGCCGGTCAGCAACGCCGATGTCGGCATGACCGCGGCCCAGCTGCTCGGCCTGCGCGCGCCGAACAATGGCGGCTTGATCGGCCGGGTGATGTCGGAGGCGCTGCCGAACGGCATCGTGCCGAAGATGGCCGAGGGCACCATCATGTCGAAGAAGCCTTCGGCCAACGGCCTGCGCACCGTGCTGAAATTCCAGCGCGTGCTCTCGACCCGCTACTTCGACGTCGCCGGGTTCCCGGGGCGGACGCTCGGGCTCGAGGAGACCGGCGGCAAACAGAAAACGGCGGGGAAGTGATCCCCGCCGCTCTCGCCTGAAGCCATTGGTTCGGGATGATTACATCATCCCGATGTCGAACACGTTGGGCAGTTGCGCCGCGAGCGGCAGCGCGGTCGCGCCGACCAGCGTCGCTACCATCGCCGCGAGCGCGCGACCGGTGCGGCGCTGACCGCGCATCCGGCCCGCGATCCATTCCAGAACCTTGGTGTCCATCTTGGTGCCCTGCGTCGGCGCCCAGCGATCGATGTTCGTATCCGGCGACAGCGCCACCGTCCGCGGCGGCACCGGCAGGCCGGACTCGGACGCGGCATGATGGGCGATCGCCTTGGCGAGCAGATCGTCGAACCGGCCGCCATCGCTGCGCTCGGCAGCAGCCTCGTTGATCGCGAACAGCGCCTCGATCTCGGCCCGGCTGACCGGCTGATGCTCGACCGCGGCCGCCGTCAGGATGCGCGCGCACCAGGCAGCGTCATCGGCATCGAGTGACCGGGAGAAATGGATACGGCCCTTGGTGGTGGGGCCTTCGCCGGTGATCACGCCATCGCGCACGATGGTCAGCGCATGGGCGGCGGTCTTGCGGCAGGATGGATGCAAAGCACCGCTGAGAGCCTCAGCGGTCTTGGTACTTGGGGTAGACATTGTGGGAGCTTTCAATTCCTATCTGAGGCCAGCTTTTCCATGCGGGCGTAAACGAGTGGTTAATGATTCGGAACTTGGGTTCCGAGATTTTTAGATGGTTGCTATTTGGTCGATTTAAACGCTGTCACGGTTCAGTCCTATAGCAGCCGGTGCCGGCGTGATGACGGCGATAAGCGGCTTTATCTGGGCATTTCCAAGCTTTTGTGCCGCAGCTGATATTTCGTCGCAGGAGTACAGATCAAAACAAGTTGCTTGGAATTCCACCCTCAAGGAGAAATGTCTCACCTTTTTTCAGAACCCGTTCACTTAAGCCTTTCTGCGTCCTATACTGGAACAGACCACCTCAAATACAAATTTAGATGCAACTTCAAAGAGATGAGGTAAAATCATGGCACTTCAGATTGGCGCCGTCGCCCCCGACTTCGAAGCCGAGACCACCGAAGGGAAGATCAAGTTCCACGACTGGATCGGCAATAGCTGGGTGCTTTTGTTCTCCCATCCCAAGGACTTCACCCCGGTCTGCACCACCGAGCTCGGCGCGCTCGCCCGCCTGAAGCCCGAATTCGACAAGCGCGGTGTCAAGCTGATGGGCCTGTCGGTCGATCCAGTCGATCGTCACGCCAAATGGTCCGAGGACATCAAGGAAACCCAGGGCGCGGCGCCGAACTATCCGATGATCGGCGACACCGATTTCAACGTCTCGAAGCTCTACGACATGCTGCCGGCCTCGACCTCGGGCGATCCCCTCACCCGCACGCCGGCGGACAATCAGACGGTCCGCAACGTCTTCATCATCGGGCCCGACAAGAAGATCAAGCTGGTGCTGGTCTACCCGATGACCACGGGGCGGAACTTCCAGGAGATCCTGCGCGTCATCGACTCGCTGCAACTCACCGCCACGCACCGCGTCGCCACCCCTGCCGACTGGAAGCAGGGCGAGGACGTGATCATCGCGGGCTCGGTCAGCAATGACGAAGCCAAGACGATCTATCCGCAGGGCTGGAAAGAACCCAAGCCCTACATCCGCATCGTGCCGCAGCCGAAGTAACGGCCGGCACGCAGCGTCCGGGTGGCCCGCGCACAGCCTGTTATCGTCTGGTTCCGCGACGATCTGCGGCTGTCGGATCACCCGGCCCAGCATGAAGCGGCCAGCCGCGGCGCGCCCGTGGTTGGCCTTTTTATCCGCGACGACGAAAGCCGTGCCTTGAAACCTCCAGCCGCCCGCTCCCTCGGGGGCGCGACGCGCTGGTGGCTGGCGCAGTCGCTGCGCGCACTTCGCAGGAATCTTGAGGCCATCGGCGGAACGCTGGTGCTGCGGACGGGACCGGCCGCTTCCGTAATCGCCACGCTGGCGCGCGACATCCATGCGGACGCCGTGTTCTGGAACGACATCGCGCAGGCGCCGCATCAAGCAATTGCCCGAGACGTTGCATCCGCGCTCGCAAGCGACGGTATCTCTTCGCAGATTTTCCCTGGTGACCTGCTCGTCGACCCCAAGTTCATCCGCAACAAGGACAATCGAGGCCTGCGCGTGTTCACGCCGTTCTGGCGGCGTGTGCAGGGGCTTGGCGATCCGCAAAAGCCGTTGCCGGCACCGAGGAAGCTCACCTCCATCGGCGACATCACGAGCGAGGCCGTCGACGACTGGAATCTCGAACCGACCCGGCCGGATTGGGCCGGCGGCCTGCGCGAGATCTGGACTCCGGGCGAAGCCGCGGCACAGGCCAGGCTGAAGGCATTCCTCGACGAGAATATCCGCGGCTATGCCGGCGATCGCGACCGGCCCGACCGCGACGGCACCTCGCGCCTGTCCCCGCATCTGCGCTTCGGCGAGATCAGCCCGCGCCAGGTCTGGCATGCGGCCCGCTTCGCCGCCGCCGAGCACCCGCGCCTCGCCGGCGATATCGACAAGTTCCTCAGCGAGCTCGGCTGGCGCGAGTTCTGCCGCCATCTGCTGTTCGATGTCCCCGACCTGGCCGTACGGAACTTGCAGGAGCACTTCGACGCCTTTCCGTGGAAGTGCGACGCGCGCGCATTGAAGGCCTGGCAGCGCGGTCTGACCGGCTATCCGATCGTCGATGCCGGCATGCGCGAGCTCTGGCACACCGGCGTGATGCACAACCGGGTGCGGATGGTGGTCGCCTCGTTCCTGGTGAAGCACCTGCTGATCGACTGGCGCGCAGGCGAACAATGGTTCTGGGACACTTTGGTCGACGCCGATGCCGGCTCCAATCCGGCGAACTGGCAATGGGTCGCCGGCTCCGGCGCCGATGCCGCGCCCTATTTCCGCGTCTTCAATCCGATCCTGCAGGGCGAGAAGTTCGATCCGGACGGTGCTTATGTCCGGCGCTGGGTGCCGGAGCTGGCGCAGCTCCCCAACGACCTGATCCATCAGCCCTGGACCGCAACACCGATCGAGCTCGCAAGCGCCGGCGTCGAACTCGGCAAGACCTATCCGCCGCCGATTGTCGATCACAAGCAGGCCCGCGAGCGCGCGCTTGCGGCTTATGCAAAAATCCGCAGCAGGGATTAGAGCAAGGATTAAGCGCGGCGGTTGACCACCAGCACCGCGGCGGCGCAGGCGGCCATGCCGGCGATCGATACCGGATCGAGCCGCTCGCCGAACAGGATGTAGGCCATCAACGCGGTTACCGCCGGCACCAGATAGAACAGGCTCGCGACCGAGGTCGCGGCATGGTGACGGATCAGCCAATACAGCAGCCCGATCGAGCCGATCGACAGCGCGAACACCAGCCAGGCGATCGCCAGCACGAACTCGCTGGTCCAATGCACGACGTTGGTCTCGAACAGCCAGGCGCCGATGCCGAAAAAGATCGTCACCGCGACGTACTGCACGAGATTGCCGGCGCGCCAGTCGATCTGGTTGCAGTAGCGGCGCTGGTAGAGCGTGCCAAGCGTGATGCTGATCAGCGAGACGCCCGAGGCAAGCCAGCCCCACCCCGCATCGCCCGTCATCGGCCGGTTGTGCAGGATCAGCACGACGCCAGCGAGACCGAGCAGCAGTCCGCCCCATTGCAGCGGCGTGACGCGCTCGCCGAGCCAGCGGTTGGCGATGGTCGAGGTCAGGATCGGCTGCAGGCCCGGGATCAACGCCGACAGGCCCGCGGGAATCGAATGCGCGATCGCAATCGCGGTGCCGCCGAGATAGAAGCCGTGCACCAGGATGCCGGCCACCGCACTGTGGAAAACGCCTGTCCGGTCGGGCCATTTCGGCCGTGCGACCGCGGCGATGACCGTCATCACCATCACCACGAACGCCATCCTGATCGCCAGATAAGTCAGCGGCTCCGCATTGTTGATGACGTATTTGGTGCCGATGAATCCCGTGCTCCACAGCACGACAAAAATCGCCGGCGCCAGGCGAGCGGCAGTTTCCTCGAAGCCCTTGTTCATTGCAGGCCGTCATTGCCCGAAGATCAGGCAGCGGGCAATCGCGAATTTCCATGGCGTTGCTGGGTGCCACCCGAAGAACGGTGTCATCACCCGCGCATGCGGGAACTATCGCTGAAGGGCCTCAGGGTGAGTGAAGGGCGGCCGTATGCCACCCTCGTCATCGTCGGTCACGACCGCTATTGCTGCTCGGCCGGACTATCGTGCCCGATCCAACGCTGTTCGGCACCGCCTTCGTGCCGATCACGTTCGATACTTTCCGCTACTGGAAGGCCAGCTCGAACGAGCATCTGCAGCGGTTGAACGATCGGGTCATGGAGATCCACCGCATTCAGCAGGAGTTCGGCTATTGCGCCATCCCTGACGACGACGATGACGATCCCTCCCCGCCCTACCGGACGGCTCTTCTCCAGCGGTCGAAGGAACTGGGCGTGATACCGACGACGTGACGGCACGCGGAGACAGCGCACGTCAGATCGTCATCTGAGGTGATACTTCCTGCCGTTCGTGTTCGGGTCGGTATTGTCGCTTGTCGAGAACATCAAGGCCGGCCCGAAATAGCCCCAGCGATCCCGGTAAAGTCCGAATCGGCCGGCGCCCTTGTCGATGATCTCTTGCTGGGTGCTATTCGCCGGGCCGAGAAGCCTGTCATCTTCATACAGCCGGGCAGTCTTGATCTCGCCATCCACGTATTTGACGGGCACGAAAAACGCGTGCCCCTGATAAAAGTGAAAGGTGCCGCGCAGCAGTTGCCGGTCGATCGGGCTCGCCGGAACCAGATAAAGCAATGCAGTCGACGCCAGCGCAAAAAGCGTCGATCCGATCACGATGCGCGTATTGGCGGATACGCCAAGCGGCGCTTCGGCGGACCCGCACAGGTCCTGGCCTATCTCGGCCGCTACACCCATCGCGTCGCGATCGCCAACAGCCGGCTCGTCGCACTCGACGACGATCATGTCGCCTTCTCATGGAAGGACTATCGCCAAAACAGCGCGACAAAGATCATGAATCTCAAGCCCGATGAGTTCATTCGCCGTTTCCTGCTTCATACGCTGCCTGACGGCTTCCACCGCATCCGCCACTTCGGCTTCATGGCCAACCGCCATCGCGCTGCCAAGCTCGCCCTTTGCCGCGAACTTCTCGATCATGAGCGAACAGCCCCAAACGATGGCCAGCCGTCGCCTGTGGATTCGGAGGCTCAAACCTGGGCCGAGGTTCCTGCCTGTCCCGATTGTGGTGGCGTCATGCGCATCATTGAGCGCTTTCGACATAGCTTCAGACGCCCCAGCCCTCGAACATCACCGTTCCGATGCGACACATCGTGAGCCAAGTCATGTCGTGCACGACGATCATCATTCGTCATTTCGCTCCCAGCGTCTCGATCATCGCGGACGATGTCGAATCCGTGCTGTCACACTGCGCGACAACAACCGTCCGATGCAGCAAAAGGCCTATCGCGATCTCAGGCGAAGCGCGTCTGATCTCAACTCTTCCAGGATGCGCACTCCTGTGTCTCTGCCTCACGCGCCGAGCCAGCAGATCGGGCATGGCGATCTCGAACAATCCCCATAGCTGCAAAACCGCGAATAGCCTCCCGCGCCTTCGTTCAATCCGGCTTCAATGAGGTCGCGTCATAAGCGCCTGCCGCGCCCTCGCGTGAGCGCGACCTCACAGAACCCTCCAGATTCCCAGAAGGGACAATTTCTGATTCAAACTCCATGCTGGAACGGGGGCCAGCATGGATGACGCGACCCTATTCGGAAGATCTTCGTGAACTCGCTCTGGCGCGGGCTGACGCGGGCGAGACCGTTCGTTCGATTGCAGAAGCGCTTCAGATCAGTCCTTCCTGTGTGACGAAGTGGAAGAATCTGCGGCGGGAGACCGGAGGCGTTTCTCCCGGCAAGATTGGCGGTCACAAGAAGCCGGTTCTGTCCGGCACCAATGCCGACTGGCTGCGCAAACGCATTCGCTCCGGCCCATTCACTTTGCGGAAGCTGACGCAGGAACTGGCTGCGCGCGGGATCAAGACCGACGTGCGGGCAGTGTGGACGTTCGTCCATGCCGAAGGGCTGAGCTTCAAAAAAAACGATCCTGCCGGCCGAACAAGATCGTCCCGATATCGCGCGTAAACGGACGCGCTGGAAGACCCATCAGGGCAGGATCGACGCCTCGCGCCTGGTCTTTATCGACGAGACCTGGATCAAAACCAACATGGCGCCGCTGCGAGGCTGGGGACCGAGTGGGCAACGTCTCCAGGCGTCTGCGCCTTTCGGCCATTGGAAGACCATGACCTTCATCGCGGCGCTGCGCCACGACCGGATCAGCGCGCCATGGGTCATCGACGGCCCCATCAATGGCGAGCTCTTCACCCTCTATGTCGAGCAGGTGCTGGCGCCGACCCTCGCAAAGGGTGAACTCGTCATTCTCGACAATCTCGGCAGTCACAAGGGCAAGGCGGCGCGCAACGCCATCCGCGCCACAGGAGCCCATCTGCTCTTCCTGCCGCCCTATAGCCCCGACCTCAATCCGATCGAGCAGGTCTTCGCCAAGCTCAAACACCTGATGCGAGCTGCGCAGCCACGTGATGTCGAAGCGACTTGGCGCAAGGTCGGCGAACTCCTCGACGTCTTCTCCAAGGAGGAGTGCGCCAACTATCTCAAAAATTCAGGGTACGTTTCCGTATAAACACATCATGCTCTAAAGATCGCAAATGCGTGATCAGGCGCCACCACCGGTTGCCTTCATTTGGGCACGTATCGGGAACAGGCTGTGGAACCAGGACGCAAAGGCGGCCGCCGCAGGGGGTGCCTGCAATTGACGTATCGATCCCACAGCAGCTGGCAGGACGTGGATCTGCGCAATCTCGTTCGGGTCATCTCGGCCTGCACCCTCGGACTCTGGGCATTTGCGGCCGGCCTCCTGATCGGGACCTTCCTGTTTTCATGACTGGCTTGGTGGACGCGCCGCCCGGTCTACCCGCCGCTCAGGTGATGTGCGGCGACGAACAGGACGAGCGCGCTCAGCACCAACGCTGACGCGGCGCCGGCAACGCCGCGGGCGAGTTCAGCCTTCGAAAGATTGGACCTGGTTGCCATCACAACCTCCTGCGCGTGCGAGCTAAGGCCGGTCCGTTCCGACGGTGAGGCTCGCTCTCGCTGCTCGGACCACAATCGCATCATGAGGATGAACACATCATGAGCAAAACGAATGGCCCGTGCTGCCGGTTCCAAATTCCGACCGCAGGGTTTCGGGTCGCGGGCACCGGCCGCACGCGGCAAGCGGGCAAAGCCGCGTAGGAAGAAGGTCCGGAGCGCGCAAGCGTCCGCGCCTACCACTCTTCCGGACAGGGATCGACGATCTTCCAGAGATCGACGCCGTTCTTGATCTTCTTCATCTCGGTGGTGAGCCCGCCATTGCGGCGGATCCAGTCCTTCACCGTGTCGGGATAGTAGGACATCAGGTCGGAGGTGCCCTCGAGGCTGGTGACCTTGATGCCGAAGGTGAAGGCCTTGTCGTAATAGGCCTGGTGGAAGCCGATGCTCGCCTTCGGCGTCACGCAGATCTTGTTCAGCGGCACGATGCCGAACACCAGCGTGCAGGCCGAATTGCAGATGCCGTCGATCACGACCCGCTCGCGGCGCTCGCGGATCTGCTTGTACTTGGCCTTGTACTCCTCGACATAGCCGCCATGGTCGCGCGTGATGTGCAGAACGGCCCGCGCTGGCGTGACCGCCAGAACCGAGAGCAGCAAAGCGACAAGGGGCGTGATGCGCATGGAATGTTCTAAACCGAGGGAGAGGCGGCCCGGGCGGACCTGACCCCAAGACTCTGGCCGGACTGTGTTGGCAATCCGTTAAGCATCCCCAAAAAGGCAAAATTTGGCGCGCTGTGACCGATTTCCCGCAGCTTTCGGCCGGATTCCGGGTTAAATGAAGTGCTAGAGGACCTTGGACCGGCTGGAGAAGCCGATTCCCGCGTGAATGCCCGGAGGCCGCCAATGACCAAGACCAAGCTTTTCGCCGCCCTCGCCGTGACCGTTTCCCTGGCCATTCCGGCCCTCACCCCGGCTGCAGCGGCCGACCTCTCGGCCACTCCGCGCCACCACCGGCATCACCACCATGCGCATTGGGGCCTGCCCTACCACATCAGCTATCTGCACAATTACGGCCCGGGCCCGGCCGCCGGCAGCTTCGCCTATTACGACGGTCCCGTCGACCAACACGTGCTACCAGGGCTCGGCCGCCTATATCGGCCAGGATCATCGCCGGCATCCCTGCTTCTGAGCTCAAGGCAAGGCCGGCGGGATGCGCGGACGCCGCGCCGTCCCTGCTGGCCCCGACAGCCCAAGTCTGATAATCGACCCGCAACGCGCTCGTAGCTCAGCTGGATAGAGCATCGGATTTCGATTCCGAGGGTCGGGAGTTCGAATCTCTCCGAGCGCGCCACTGGCGCACCACCCAAATCGATTGGACTTGCCTGGTTTCTGACGCCCCCGGCGACATGGAACCGGGCCGATTAACGCTCCCGCGGTTTGGGCTTCCCTTCCCCTTGACGCTGTTGGGCGCCGGGGTGATAGGCTACCGGCATTTCAAACGGCCATTTTGAATGAACGATTTATCGGGATTGAAGCAGCTTTTGCTGGTGGTTTTGATCTTCGTGCCTTTCGAGCGACTGCTCGCCGCGAGGCCTCAGAAGATTCTCAGGCGTGGCCTGCTGACCGATATGGCCTTCCTGTTTCTCAACGGGTGGCTGGTGGTGGGCGGCGTGATCGCCATCATGACGACGGCCGTTCTGGTCAATCAGTCGATCCTGCCGGCAGCGGTGACGCAGACGATCGGCGATCTTCCGTATCTGGTGCAAGTGCCCATCGTGATCCTGATCGCGGACCTCGGCGTCTACTGGACGCACCGCATCCTGCACGTCGTGCCTGCCATGTGGCAGATCCATTCCGTTCATCACGCGGTCGAGGAACTGGATTGGCTCGCTGCGGTTCATCAGCACCCGCTCGACGTCATCTTCATGAAGGCCGGGGCGCTGTTTCCGCTTTACGCACTCGGTTTCTCCGCGGAAGCGATCGCCACTTACCTTCTGATCTACTTCTGGCAGACTTGGCTGGTTCACGCCAATGTCCGCCTGAACTACGGACCACTGCGACACATCCTGGTGTCGCCGGAATTTCACCACTGGCACCACAGCAGCGAGACGGAAGCCAGGGACAAGAACTTCGCCGGACTGTTCTCGTTCTACGATGTGCTGTTCGGGAGCGCCCACCTTCCGAAGGGGCAGAATCCCAAGACATTTGGCGTCGATCATCCAATGCCTTCCAGCTATCTGGCGCTCCTGGCCTACCCGATCGTCGCGTGGACCTCGAAGCGCAAGCGCAACGACCCGCCAGCCGCCCAACCTCACATGCCAAGTGGTGGCGAGCCTGCGCAGCCGCGCCAGAGCGCGCCGCTGAGCTAACTCCGCAGGCTCTTGTCGCCGAACCAGCGCCGGCAGGCGCGGCTGAAGCTCGTTGCGTCGGTGTAGCCGAGCGCGGCCGCCATCTCGTCGCGCGATTGCGTGCTCGCCGCGAGCATTGTCCGGGCGCGCTCGCGCAGCACGCCGTCGAGCAGCGGCCGGAAGGCGCAGCCCGCCTCCGCCAGCCGCCGCACCAGCGTCCGCCGCGAGGTGCCGACGAGGCGCGCGGCCTCCTCCTCGCCGAGCCGCTGCGGCAGCCGCGCCGCAATCAGGCTCTCGACGATCCGCGCCAGCGCCGCGGTGTCCGACCGCGGCTTCTCGATTTCCTCGAGCGCTTCGATGGCCTTGGCGTGCAATTCCGGATCGGCAAACGGCGAAGCCCGCGCGCATAGCTGCTTGGGCACGTCGAAGATGAAGGCGGCGGCGTTGAACTTCACGGCGCAGGAATAATGCTGCATCAGCCGCTCCGCGCCCGCAGGCGGCGGCCAGGGAAACTGCAAGGTCGCCTGATCGATCGCATCCTCGAGCAGCTGCGCATAGACCGCATGCACGTTGAGGCTGACCGCCAGCGCCACGGCGCGCCACAGCGCGCCTTCCATGGCGACCGCAGGAGAGATTTCAATCTGGATCGAGCGCGGCGTTGTGCGCAGCCGGTTGCGGATAAAGGGCGCGCGGGTCGACCCGAAGCGCGCGCCGGTGTTGAGCGCATCCGCGATGGTCGGTGCCGTCCTGGTCGCGACGTCGAGCGCGCCCTGCAGCGACGTCGACCAGACCGCCGCGGCCGACAACGGCCACAGCTCGCCATGCCGGCGGGTGATGTTGGCGGCGAGGATCACCAGCGACGACACCGGCATGTGAGCGCCGGGCTGGTCGAGCACGTCCTGCTCGATTGCGGTGCCATGCAGCAGCTCGTCGCGTTCGCCCCGCGTCTTACCGAACGCCCGCACCAGCGCCCGCGCATAGCTCACGGACACCGGCGTGCGAAGGACATCGGCCTCCGATCCCTGCATTGCCTTGGCGCCCTCCCTCGCGAGCGTCCAGCCGAACGGACCTGATGGAACAGGCCTTGGCGCAAAATGCCACAAAATTGGCCTGTTGGGAACTGGCGGCGCAGGCCCGCCTAGCGGCATCCTCTCTGCGACAACGGCGAACGCCGCCTCGACAAGAAATGCTGGAGGGAATGCGATGATCTTCACGGGCACCAATGCCGCTGGCGAAACGATCACCTACCGGGACGGCAAGCGCTATCTGTGGATGCTCTCGTTCATCCCGCCGCTGATCCCGCTGTTGTCCTACTGGCTCTTCCTGCGGACGCACGATCCGCTGGTGACACTGATTCCGTTCGTCTTCATCTTCATCCTGATCCCGCTGCTCGATGTGCTGTTCGGCGAAGACACCCACAATCCGCCGGCGGAAGTGGTCGCCGCGATGGAGGCCGATCCGTATTACCTGCGGCTGGCGCGCATCACCGTGGTGTTTCCCTGGATCAACTACGTCGCCCTGATCGCCTTCTTCGGCACGCAGGAGCTGCCGTGGTGGTCGTATGTCGCCCTGCTGCTCGGCGTCGGCACCATCAATGGCGGCGCGCTCCTGATCGGGCATGAGCTCGGCCACAAGGCAGACCGGCTCAACATCTTCTTCGGCATGCTCGCCAACTGTGCGGTCGGTTACGCCCATTTCCGCGTCGAGCACAATCGCGGCCATCACACCTGGGTCGCGACGCCGGAAGATCCCGCCAGCGCGCGGTTTCGGTGAATCGATCTACGCCTTCGCGACGCGTGAGCTGCCGGGCGCGTTCAGGCGCGGCTGGCGCAATGAGGCCGAACGGCTGACCCGGCGCGGCGAGCCGGTCTGGTCGGTCAACAACGAGATCCTGCAGGGCTTTGCGCTCACGCTCGTCGTCGCGGCGATTCTGATCGCGCTGTTCGGCTGGAAGGTCGCGCCGTTCATCGTCGCGCATCATTTCCTCGGCTGGTATGCGCTGACCCAGGCCAATTATGTCGAGCACTACGGATTGCTGCGCGAGAAGTTGCCGAACGGCCGCTACCAGGCGGTCGAGCCGCGCCACTCCTGGAACACCAACCACATCGTCTCGAACCTAATGACGTTCCATCTGCAACGTCATTCCGATCACCACGCCAACCCGATGCGCCCCTACCAGTCGCTGCGCGATTTCGACGACATCCCGCGGCTGCCGAACGGCTACACCGGCATGTTCGGTCTTGCCGCGATCCCGCCGCTCTGGTTCCGCGTGATGGACCCGAAGACACTGGCGTGGGCCGGCGGCGACAAGAGCAAGCTCAATCTCGGCGACCGGCCGGTGAATGCATGTCGCGACGGGCGCCGCTTCTAGGTCTGCCCGGACCGCCGCTTCATCGCGCCGATGCCGAGGAACGAGCCGTTCACGGACGGATACTGGCTGGTGAGTTCGAACGCATCGAAGCCAGGTGCTTCGAATTCCTTCAGGGCTTTCCAGAGCAGCGTCGTATCCGGACAGGCCTGGGAGTGGATGTCGTGATGTACGATGATGCTGGCGTGGGAGCGCACCAGCAGGTGATCCTGCATCGCACCGCGCAGACTGTGATCGCCGTCGATGAAAACGAAGTCGGGCCTCAGCCGATCGACATGGGCACCGACCAGCGGTGACGTCGAATAGGCCTGGAGATAGACCGGCTCGATCGAAGCCTGCTCCTGCAGCAGCTCGAAATAGGTCGCGATGGAGGGCGTCGGCGCGATCGGATCGAGCGCGATCACGGTCTTCAGGTCGGCGCCGCTGTGCCTCAGCCACTCCGCAACCAGGACGAACATGCCGCCCCAGCGGCAGCCGATTTCCATATAGGAGGAAATGCCGGACGCGTTGCGCGCGAGCCAGGCCAGATAGGGCGCGAGCTGGTTCGGGTACTGCCAGAGGTGGAGGCCTCGCCGAAGCTCGGTGCAAGCTCCGGCGGCTGCTCGTGAAGCAGTTCGTCATTGAGCCCCAGCGCGGGAATGAATTCGCGTTCGAGGAATTCCACATCCAGCCGCTGCGCCGTGCTCAATGCGGCGATGGTGCCGATCGCGTCACGAACGAACGGCGCAAGATCGGCGAAACGCTGGTATCGGTCATCTGGAGCTTGAACTTGCTGGGCGTTGAGCATCGGTGCGATCGGGCCGGACGGTTGGATGGGAGACTGCTGGCGGTCAGCCTCATCCTCCCTCAACGGCGCGAGCGCCCTTCCCGAGCGGAGAATCTTGCCCTCCGCCGCTGATCGCGCGTCGGTCCACGGCGCGTCTTGCCGCCACCCGTTCTCACCCGCTCGGGATCTTCCGGCGTACGGCTTCCACGCCGGCATCGGTGACGCGATATTTCCGCCCCATCTCCGGCAGGATCCAGCCCTTCTCGATCATTCCGGCAATGGTGCTCGGGCCGACACCCGCGGGAAACGGCCGGCGATGTCGGATCGCATCGATCGCGACCCGCTCCAGATGGGTGGCGACATGCGAGGGGCGCGCGCGAAACGCCTTTGCCATGATAAGGACCGACAGCACTTCGGCGCGCCGGCGCACGGCCGACGCGCTGCGGGTCAGTTCGTTGCTGATCTCGAGAGCGTTCTTGCCGGCCCTGGCGAGTTCTCTGAGCTTCTCGTCCTCATCAGAGCTCCAGCGCCGCACGATCCCCATCTGGCCCTCACCGCCTGGATACCCATCTCGAACCGATGCATACGCAGGCGGCGCCGATTTGCCATGTGACTTTCGGCACCTCTTGATGTGACGTTGGAGACTGTCGCCATCAGGAAGGCCGATTTCGAAAACGCTCCTAGTGCTTGCTGGGTTCAAGCGTGATGAGCACGCCGGTCGGTTCGGGCTCGTGCGGCCGCAGCGACGTCAGCTCCGGATCGCTCCACTCGGCAAGGCTCACCACCTCGCCGGTCTGCCCCGGCATGTCGGAGCTCTGGGCGGGTTCGAGCACCTTGAGCCCGCTAGTGTCGACGAAGAATGTGTGCTCGCCGAACACGCTGTTCAGCTGCGCCACCGCCGGATGATCATCCGGAAGCACCTGCGCGTTGAGTTGCGTCATGGTCTGCTTGACTTGCGTGGAATTAAGCTTCATCCGCTGCTCCTTGTTGTTGGTTCCGGCCTGAGTGGTTTCCTTCAATGGTTTCCCTGGCTGGTTCCTCCCCGCCCGCGCCCGTCGCCGCGGGCTTCGAAGTCTCGAACCGATCAGGCCACGAAACGTTCCGCACGCGCGACGCATTGACCGCGTGCGCGCGGGTTCCAGATCCGTCGCTATGTGAAGTGTGGCGCGACGTCCGGCGCACCCGCTCGCTACGTGGCGGACGGCTTCTTCCTGGCGAGCCCTTCCAGATGCACGCGGCGCGCAGCGGATTTGCGTGCGCGCGCCCTGGTGCGGCAGGCCCGGCAGCGCACGGCCTTGGTGAACACGTCGCCCTTGGCGGTCTCGTACCACCATTTCTGCTGCAACGGCGTCCAGACCTCGGCAACGCCGCAATCCTTGCAGACAAAGGGCTCGGGCCGATAGGTTCCGCGTTCGACGAAATCAGGAATCGAATAGCTGTTCGAGGCGGCGAGCTGGCTCGTGACCACCGCAACCTCGTCGCGCGCCAGCGCGATCTTGTAGTCGCGCAGGCGCTGCCGTTCGGCGGCGCGTTGCGCCAGCGTGCGACGCCATTCCTCAGCCTTGCGCTGTTTGGCTTCGATCTCGCCGCGCGTCTGCTTGCTCCGCTTCACGCCCATGCCATCCGTCTTGCACCGTATCGACGAACTTGCCGTCCGGCAGCCCGGCCGTATCAAGACGACGTCATTGATCCGCTGCAGGTCGGCGCAGGCTTGCCATGGTAGCCGCAGCATCGCGGGGCGGCCAGATCGATCCGGGCGGAGGTTACGTCCGCCCCTGCTCCGCCGGTCGCATGTGGATCAGCGCATCGAGAACCAGGACAAGCACGGGACGCTGCTCGTCGTTGACGAGCTCGGTCTTGAAGATCACGACGGCGTCGCGCCGCTCCGACCTGATGGTGATTTTCTGGATCCGGGATTGGCCGGTGAGCGTGGCTCCCGGGCGAACCGGGCTCGGCAAGCGGATCTCGAAGCTCCGCCCGACGATGCCCGCCACCTTGGTCCAGATCGCCTCCACGACGAGCCGCTGATAGATCGCAATGGTGTTGAAGCCGCTTGCGATCAGGCCGCCGAACGGGCCCGCCGCAGCCGCGACGGGGTCGGTATGGATCGGCACCGGATCATATTTGCCGGGCGAACTCCAGGATCTCGGCTTCGCCGATCGTGTAGGTGCCGAGCTGGAATGTCTGGCCCTCGGTGAGATCTTCCGCATACAGCATCGCGCGCCTCCGTCTGTCGCGCGACGATAGACCAATGCTGCGGGCTTTCCATGACCCCCGGGGTCATGAACTTCGCGCACCGGGCTCCGGGCGCGCGGAAACGACGCGAGCGGCACCCGCCGCCCGCGTCTCGCTACAAGCCCCCGCGGCTATTGCAGCCGCGCCGCCCTCGCCTTCGCGGCCTTCACCGTGTTCTCCATCAGGCAGGCGATCGTCATCGGGCCGACGCCGCGCGGCACCGGCGTGATCGCGCCGGCGACCTGCACCGCTTCGTCGAAGAAGACGTCGCCGCACACCGCGTAGCCGCCGTCCGGCTTCTCGACGCGCGTGGTGCCGACGTCGATCACGATGGCCTGCGGCTTGATCCAGTCGCCGCGCACGAGCCCAGCCTTCCCCACCGCGCTGACCAGGATATCGGCCTGACGGCAGATCTTGCTGATGCCGTGGGTGTGGATGTGGGTTTGCGTCACGGTCGCCTGCTCCTGCAGCAACAGCGCGGCCATCGGCTTGCCCACGATGTTGGAGCTGCCGATCACCACGGCATGAGCGCCGGTGAGATCTCGCCGGATCGACTTGATCAGCCGGAGACAGCCGAGCGGCGTGCACGGCACCAAGGCATCGTCGCCGTGAAACAGCCGGCCTGCATTCAGCGCGTGCAGGCCGTCGACATCCTTAGCGGGATCGACCGCCGCCATCACGCGCAAGGCGTCGATATGCGCCGGCAGCGGCAGCTGGATCAGGATGCCGTCGACATCGTCGCGCGCATTGAGCGCGTCGATCCTGGCAAGCAGATCGGCCTCGTTGGCGTCATCCGGCAGGCGCTCGACCTCGCCGCGCAGGCCAATCCGCTCGGCCATCCTGACCTTGCTCTGTACGTAAATCTGGCTCGCCGGGTCACAGCCAACGAGCACGACCGTGAGCCCGGGCGCGCGGGGCAGCCGGTCCAGTTCGCTCGCAACCTTGTCGATGACAATTTGGGCATGTGCATGCCCATCAAGAATGTTCGCCGTCATGGCACCTCCGTTTCGAAGCGGTGCCCAGGCGCGCGGCGTTCAGTCTCTGCGCTCCCCGATGGTGGTCCATCCAAGCGCCAGTCGCGCAGATGCCGCCGTCATAGCCGCCCGGCCCGGCAAACGCAAATCACGCTCGCTTGCGGCCGAACCGGCGACGAATTGCCCCTGTTTTTGCCGGTGGATCGGTGCCGGGCGGGGCCCCTCCGGGGGTAGGATTCGGGCAGAACTTGCGATAAGCCTCGGCGCTTGCCGGACTTTTCCGATCCCCGGCGCCATCCTTCCGGTCATCACGCCACTTCGGACATTTTCACCATGAGACATATCATCCTCGCGCTGGCGCTCCTCTGCCCGGCTGCCGCGCTTGCTCAAGGCACCGCTCCAGCCACCACGCCACCGCCCGCCGCTGACAAGCCGGCGGCGGCCTCGCAGCCGATGGTCGGCGACAAGCCGCTGGTCCAGGTCGGCAAGAAATCGGCGGCCAAGAAGGGCGAGAAGGCCGCAGCACCCGGCAAGCCGCAATCGGTCGCGCAGAAGCTCCAGGCCTGCCAGGACATCGACGACGCCACCAAGGAGCGACTGATGTGCTACGATGAGATCTTCAAGCCGCAGCCCAAGCCGAAGGCCGCCCCTGCCAAGGGCGTCGCCGAATGCCGGTTCGTCAAGGAGGAGGACGAGCGGCTGACCTGCTACAACGGCTTCGCCGACAAGATTCCGCGCCTGCCGCGCTAACCGGTTCCGGCCACCCCGGGCGCCTTCCCGCAACCGGTTACCCGGCTGGCATCGCGGACACGAAAACGCCGCCGCAAAGTGTTTGCGGCGGCGTATCGATTGCCGATTGCGGCGTGTCCGTGCCTACCAGGTACCGAAGCCTCCGAAGAAGCCCATGCGCGGCTGCTGCTGCGCGACACGGTAAGGCTGATACATTCCGGGCTGGGCCAACCGCATCGGCTGCTGGGAATGGGTATGGCTGCGCGCAATCTTGCGCTTCTTCGGCGCCTGCACCGGCTGCTCGGCCGGCTTCGCCTCGGCCACGACCGGCCCCTTGCGCGCGTCAGCCTTCTCCGGCGGAATGAACTGGGCGAACGTGTCACGGACGCGGGCCTGCGCCGACGCATCGCTGGCAGCCGCCGGGGTCGCTGCGGCGACCGCGTTCACTTGCGACGGAACGATGGTCGGCAGGTTGGTGTCATACACCACCCGCTCCGGCAGCTTCTGGGTCGACTTGATGCGTACCATGGTCTTGCTGTCGACGCCGGGCGACGACAGGCCCTGGCTGGCGACTACGGCCTCCTGCGGTACGATGGCATTGACGATGAAGAGCAGCGCGAGCAGCACGCCACCAACGAACAGGAAATAACGCGCCACAGGCATTTTGGTAGCTCCCCCCGCGCTACGGGCGCGGTTCAACTCGACGCGACGACATCTTGTCATCGCGCAACGAATTCATCGTCTGCGCATGATCACCCGGACAGACGCCATCCGCCCTCCCGGGTCGTTCTCTAACGGTCGGCTTATTAGTTAGTTCCTGCCTGGCCGTTACGGTTCACCCGGCAAGTCAATTCCCGGTCACTTTTTCGGGATGCAGGGTTTAGGCGCGGCTGGCGGTCACGACCGTGCATTTCGCCTTGTTTGCGTTAACATTTACGAACCCGATCAGCATCGGCGGGTAGGTCTTGCGGCTCCTCATGGCGATGGTGTCCGGGATCAGCCGCTTGCGTTCGGTCACGGGGCTGCCGTCGCCGCGGATGAAGGCGCAGGCGATCTCGATATCCTTCACCGCGAAATCATTGGCATTGCGCAGCGTCAGGGTGACCAGCACCTTCGAGCCCAGCCCGCCGCGCCGCCAGGATTGCGAGGCGATCCGCAGCCTGTCCAGCGGCGATCTTTCAGTACCCGGCTCGGGACGCTTTGGCCGCTTCGGCCGGCTGCGCGGCGGTGGCCACGCCGACTGTGGCCGGCTCAGCTGCCGGTGCGGCTGGCGTGTCCTTTCCAGCTTGATTTGTGATTTGGCCGGGCTGCACCCCGGTCGATGCATCCTGCACGGTGCGGATGACGGCGGAAGACACCCGCCAGACATCCTGGTCTCCAGCATCGCTCGGCTCGGGGAGCATGAACCACGCCGCAATTCCGGCGACCGCGATCACCGACAGCAGCAGGCTGGCGTAAAGGCCGCCCTCACCGAGACGTCCGGCGCCAAATCTTCGAAACGACGCCAAGCCGATCCGCATCGTCGTGCCCTCACCCTCGACGCCCGATCAAGCCGTCACCCAGCACAGAAGCCGCAGGCATCGCAGCGTGCGGCATCCGGGACGGCCGCAGGTCGAGCGGCCACGCAAGATCAATCACCGACCGCCGGAATGGTTTCATTCCGGGACGACAATCTTGCGGCTGGCATCACGGAGGCATGGTATCCCAACGGACCGATCGCTAGATTTGCGCCGCCCGAGAGCGAGTGCCGCGCCCCAAGCGCGCGCGAGAACAACAAGGAGATCGCAATGCCTGTCGTCACCTGGGACCACGTCCATCTGCGCAGTCCCGATCCCGAGGCCACCGCGACCTGGCTGCGCGACATTCTCGGCGGCGAGATCATCCGCGGCCCCGGCCGCATCGACGTCCAGCTCGGCGGCGCCAAGGTGTTCATCGCGGAGGTGACGCAAGGCGACGGCGTCAACGCCCCGCCGGTGACGCCGTATCAGGGGCTCGATCATTTCGGCCTGACCGTGAAGGACATCGACGCGGTCGCGGCCGAGATCAAGGCCAAGGGTGTCGAGTTCACCAAGGAGCCGACCACGATCCGCCCCGGCGTGCGGATCTGCTTCATCCGCGGCCCGCAGGGCATCTCGATCGAACTGCTCGAGCGCGACCAGAAATACGCGTGAGCGAAGACCGATCCGCTACGTCATGCTGCCGGGCATGAAGCAGCGGATCGTCACGCCCATGTAGCTCTTGATCGGCCAGACCATCGCGCGGCCGACCCGATTGGGCTCGGTGACCACAGCCTCGTCGGGGACGTCGACCCAGGCCCCATCGAGGCGCACGCGGTAGTGCCCGTCCTTCGACTCCCAATCGACATCGCTGACCGCGCTGCCGTCGGCATCCGAGCAGCACGGTCCCTTGCCGCTGCGCAGACCGTCGAACCATTCCTTGAGCGGCGAATTGGCGTAGCGGCCGTCGGGATCGCGCGCCCGCGCGATTTGTACGGCCGCCGCCAACACCAGCATCATCAGCCCGAGAGACACCATCACACGGCCCGCACGACGGGCCCAAGTTCCATTGGCATTGCGAGGGCGCGCCAAACGGCCGCCCGATTCAATCCAGTCTGACATGTGTTCGCTCCAGCACTCACCGGCCAGTGCAACCAGAGCTATGCATTTCGCGGGCCAGTTCGATTCGCGCGCACGGTCCGCTGTCATCGCGCCGTCACACCGCCTGGCAGGAACCGAGGGTTCACGGTCAGCCCGGATACCCCCGGAATCAACCTGCCGCATTGCACGAGGTTGCTCGCTTTGGCATAAAAAACCAATCCGGATTGCTGCGGGCGCGACAGCCGGTACATGGGACGTTATGAAGAACGGGCTGTACTCAATCCACGTCACCCTGCTGGACGGACGCGTCGGCAAGGGCAGCGGAGTGATTCTTTTCCGCGACGGGCAAATTCTCGGCGGCGATGCCTATCTCTATTACACCGGCAGCTACACGGTGAAGGGCGACGCGTTCAAGGGCGAGGTCCTCGTGCAGCGCCACACCACGCCGCGCGAGACCGACAACCCATTGTTCGGCGGGCCCGCGCCGGTGGGCATCGGCGTCTCCGGCACCTTCACCGACACCCGCGGCACCATGAGTGGGACCGCGCTGGTCGGCAAGGCGAGCCTGATCTTCGGCGCCACGCTGCACAAGCTCGCGGATATCAATTAGGTCATCGCACCGGCATCTGACCCGTCATCCTAAAGTGCGAGCGTAGCGAGCCTCGAAGGATGCACGGCCCGGTCGGTGGCCGTCGATCCTTCGAGGCTCGCTGAAGAGGCTCGCACCTCAAGGATGACGGAGCTAAAGCTGGCGCCACCGACTCATCGCTCACCTACTCCGCCGCCTGCTCCAGCGGTGCGATGCGCGGCAGGATCATCTGGATGCGGGTGCCGTTGCCCGGCGCGGAATCGAGCGAGAGCCGGCCGCCGAGGCGATTGGTGACGATGCTGTAGACGATGTGCAGCCCGAGCCCGGTGCCGCCCTGGTCGCGCCGCGTCGTGAAGAACGGATCGAAGGCGCGGCGGCGCACGTCGAGGCTCATGCCGCAGCCATTGTCGGCGAAGATCACCTCGACATAGTCGTTGCCGGAGGCGTGCACCTGGATCTCGACCTCGCCGGCCTTGCCGTCCGGGAACGCATGCGCGACCGCGTTGAGGAACAGGTTGGTCAGCACCTGGCCGTACGGTCCGGGATAGGAATTCATGATCAGGTTCGGCTCGCAATCGACGTTGAGCGTCAGATTGTGCTTGCGCAGGCCGGGCCGCAGGCTCATCACCACCTGCTCGGTGAGATCGCCGAGATCGAAGGTCCGCTGGTCCGAATAATTGCGGTCGGCGGCGACCTGCTTGAACGACTGGATCAGCTCGGCGGCGCGGTTCAGATTGGCGACCAGCTGCGAGGAGGCATCCCGCGCCGTGTTCAGGAAGTCGTTGAGGCTCGAGCGGCGCAGGTCGCCGCGCTCGACCTGGGTCGCGAAGTTCGCGGTCTTGCGCTCCAGCGCCGAGGCCACCGTGAGGCTGATGCCGACGGGATTGTTGACCTCATGGGCGACGCCGGCGACCAGGCGGCCGAGCGCGGCGAGCTTCTCGGCCTCGATCAGCGAATTCTGGGTTTCCCGCAGATTGCGCAGCGCCGCCTCCGCGGAATCCCTCGCCCTTGCGCATCTCCTGTTCGGAGCGCTTGCGCTCGCCGATGTCGAGCGCGACCGTGACGATGTTCTCGATGTCGCCCTGGGCATCGAGGATCGGCAGCTTGTTGACGAGCCATTGCCGCATGTTGCCGGCTGCGTCCTTGTACTCTTCCTCATAGAAACCAAGCTCGCGGCGCGCCGACAGGACGCGCTTGTCGTTCTCGTCGGTCTTGGCTGCGCCGTAGCGCGACATCAGCTCGGCGGTGGTCTGGCCGATCGCGTCCTGCGGCTCGATGCCGAAGATACCCGCCATGTAGCGGTTCATCAGCACGTAGCGCAGGTTGCGTTCCTTGACGTTGATGACGGCGGGCACCGTGTCGATGACCATCTGCAACAGCCGGCGGCCTTCGGCGATGGCGTCCTCTGCGCGCTTCTGGTCGGTGATGTCGCGCACCGTGCCCTCGTAGCGGACCACCTCGCCCTCGTCGTTGCGTACGACGGTCGCGGAATCGGACAGCCACAGCACGGTACCGTCGCGCGAGCGCACCTGATACTCGTAGTCGCGCACCGTGCCGTCGCGCCGCATCAGCTGCTGGTACTGCTCCCGTGCCGCCGGATCGACATAGACGGTAGAGGCGATGTCGCCGATGCCGTTGATCAGGTCCTGCGGCGTGGCATAGCCCATCATCCGCGCCAGCGCCGGATTGGCGTTGAGCAGCGCGCCGCCCGGCGTCGTGACGTAGATGCCGTCGACCGATGCCTCGAATAGCTTGTGGTAGCTCTCCTCGGCGAGCCGTTGCTCGGCAAGCGCGCGCAGTGCAGCCTCGCGCGCGCTGTCGGCATCGACCAAGGTCTGGCGGAACACTTCGGCGGCGCGCGCAATGTCGCCGATCTCGTTGTCGAGATCGGCGCCCGGAATGAACGCGCTCTTCTCGCCGCCCGCGACCTTGCGGATCGATCCGGCGATCCGGGCGAGCGGGCGAACGGTGCGGCGAACCACCAGCACCGAAGCGAACAGGCCGATCAGCACCCCCGCCGTGCCGAGCACGATGCTCTGCCATTTTGCCTCCGCCAGCGTGCGCGCGAAATCGCGCGACAGCACATGGCCGCGGCGGGAGCTAAGCTCGCGCAGTAGCTCGGTGACCTTCTGGATCAGGCGGCCTTCGGCGCCGAGTACCTCGCGGTCGATGTCGGCGATCTGGCCCTCGCGGACTGAAATCGCGCTGATCGCCTCGGCATAATTGTCGACCGCGCCGCGCAGGGCGGGTTCGGCGATGGTCATCGCCCGCATGCTTTGCGCGGCCTGCTCGGCGGCCGACGTGTTGTGCGCCAACAGCGCGGTGGCGATGCGGCTCTGCGCCTGCGACAGCGTGTTGGCCAGCGCCGCATCATCGCTCGCGGCGACCGCCTTGTCGAACGCATCGCGCAGCGGCGGCAGCCCGGCGACGATCTCGGCACGGCGGCTGAGCAACGCCGAGATGCGCTCGATCCCGCTGCGATAGGTCGCCAGCCGCTGGGTGACGCCGTCGATCATGTCCTGCTGCTCGGGCGCCAGCTCGATCCGGGTCTTCTTCAGGATCTCGCTCAGCGACTGGGCCGCCTCTGCGACCTGGGCCGACTGGTTTCCGGGCTCGGTGACGAAGTCCCGCGCCGCCAGCCGCAGCTCGTTGGTGCGACGATCGATGTCCTCGGCGATGTCGCCGACGCTTTGCAGCCGTTGCAGCTCGGCGAAGGTCGTATCGATGTGCCGGATCGCGATCACGCTGGCCGTGGACGTGATGATGATCACAGCCAACACCAGCAGGAAGCTGCCGAACGTGAGCTGGCCAATGGAGAGGGAGAACGCACGCGGCGCTTGCGAATTCGGCGGCAATTCAGCGGTCATGTCATCAAGGCCGGGGTCCAATGCGCCCCAATATACGGGAAATTACGGGCTTTGGGGAAACATGCTGAAGCCCCTCGCCGGCCGGCGGTGTGACCCGTGTCACCCGGGGGGCCGTCGGTGGCCGATTCCGGCACAGGGTGGACGTCAGGCCTCGTCCGACGGGATGCCGGCCTCCTTGACGCATCCGGGGACATCCAGCCGGCAGCCGGTTTCGGGAGACAGGACATTAGCCGCGGCGTTCCTCCGCGCCGGGATCGTCATCGCGGCGATGACCTCAGGCCGTGGTGGTCCTTCGTGCCGGAATCGTCATCGCGGCGACGCCGATCACGACGCAGGCGAGCCCGATCCACGCCGTCGGGCTCAGCCGTTCGTCCAGAAAGGCGACGCTGAGCGCAACTCCGATCGGCACCCGCAGATAGGCCTGCGCGGTGGTGCCGACCGAACCCAGAGTCTGGATCAGGCGGAAGTAGATCACGAAGGCGATCGCGGTCGAGAACACCGCAAGCGCCAGCAAGGCGAGCAGCGAACTGGTCGATGGCGTCAGCGTCCAGGGCCGTTCGACGGCAAGGCTGAGCGGAATCAGCACCGCGGCGCCCGCAATCAGGGAGCCCGCGGCCGGCGCCATCGGGTCGAGCCCCTTGAAGCCGCGGCTGAAGATCGCGGCGCAGGCGTAGCAGATGGTGGCGACGACGATCGCGACCTCGGCCACGATGCCCTCCCCGAGATCGCGGAACGCATCGACGCCGACGATCAGGCAGATGCCGGCCATGCCGGCAATCACCCCGAACAGCTTGCGCGGGCTCGCGGCCTCATGACGGGTGATCGCGGCCGTGAACAGGAAGGTGAAGATCGGCGAGGCCGAATTGAGGATGGTGGCGAGGCCGGCATCGACGAAGCGTTCGCCCCAGGCGATCAGCGTCCACGGGATCACGCTGTTGAGCCAGGCCTGGAAGATGAAGCGGCGCGAGGTCGCGCCGTCCATCGGCATCGTCACGCCGCGCATCCGCATGATGACGAGCAGCAAGAGCCCCGCGATTGCAGTGCGCGCCGCGATCAGCGTGATCGGCGGAATGGTCGCGACGCCGAGCTTGATGAAGATGTAGGAGCCGCCCCAGAGGGTGGCGAGCGCGAGCAGCAGCGCCAGCTCGAAGCCCATAGGGGGCTGGCGCGCGTCGCCGGTCGCGGGGCCGCTCACGACGCGCCCCCTGCGAGCCAAGCGGTGGTTGCCGCAAACAGGCCTTCCCGCCCGTGTTCAAGATGCATCAAATGCGTAGCGCTCGGCACGACGACATCGGCCTTCTGCGACGCGCCCAGCGCATGTGTCAGCCAGGCGGCGTCGGCATCCTGGCAAAGGTTGTCCCATTCACCGCGGACGATCAGCGTCGGCGCCTGGACGCGGCGCGGGTCGTAGGGCAGCCGTCCCGACATCGCGGCGATGATGTCGGCCTGCGGCCCGTTTGGAATCCGGACCGCCGGCGGATTGCGTCCGGCCGCGCCGGCATCGCTCGCCAGATAGGCCGGCCCCCACTCGGCGAGGTCAGGCTCGATCAGCACCGGCGGATGCGACGGCGGGACGTCCTCGACAAATCGTTTCAATTGATCCGCGATGGAGACCTCGCGCCATGCACCGATGCTCTCGGGGCGTGGCAGCCCCTCCAGCTCGCGCCGGACGATCGGCCCGAACAGCACGAGGCGGCCGACGGCATCCGGACGATCGGCCGCAAAACGGCCGGCCGCCATCGTGCCCCATGAATGCGCGACGATATGAACCGGCACACCGGCGCGCACCTTGCGGATGTGATCGACCACCGCACCGACCTGATTGGCGGCTTCCGGCGCACGGCCGAGCGGCGCGACCCCGCTCGCGGGCATCGACATTTGCCGCGCCCTGCTCGAGCCGCCGAAGCCTGTGAAATCGAAACCCCAGACGTCGAAACCACGAGCGTTGAGATCGTCCGCCCAGGAACGCCCGCCAAAGCGATAGCCGACCGACAGCGCTGAGGGAAACGTCGCGCCGTGAACGTACAGCACCGGATCGCCCGCGCCCGGCCAGTGCCGCAGCAGCAGCGTGTGATCGCTGCCGGGCAGCGTCAGGTGGGCTTCGAGAGATATTGCCGCTTCGAGAGATGTTGCCACGTCGGGGTTCCTTTGCGCCGGGCCGTTCGCCCAGCGCGGTGATTGACGTGGTTATAGCGAGCTTCTGGCGACTATATTTCGATGCCCGCCGAAGTATCGTGGCCCGGATCCGCGAGAGTTCAGCCCATCGCGCCGACGTCGAACACCTCGCCGTCGTAGTCAGCTTCCTTGGGGATGCGGAGCTGGCGGCCGGTGGCGGTCTTGGTCATCACGGGCATCACCGTGACGATCGACTTGCCCTTGCTGTCGGCGAGCGCGGCACCGACGCTCGGCTGCTTGCCAAGCCGGATCAGGTTGCGCGTGGTCGGGAAC
Source organism: Bradyrhizobium sp. JR3.5 (assembly GCF_054057015.1). Lineage (NCBI taxonomy): Bacteria > Pseudomonadati > Pseudomonadota > Alphaproteobacteria > Hyphomicrobiales > Nitrobacteraceae > Bradyrhizobium > Bradyrhizobium sp. JR3.5. The sequence goes on along the minus strand of NZ_JBSRYV010000001.1, from coordinate 1,404,531 downwards.
GGCAGCTTGAAGCGGCCGCTCTCGCCGCCTTCCAGCGCCTCGCGCGTCGATACCCAGATCGAGTCGGTCGACTCCTTGCCGTCATGGGCGCCGAGCTGCTCGGGCGGCGCGGCGGCGAGGAAGAACCAGGTGTCGAAGCGCTTCGGCATGCCTTCCGGCGTGATCCAGTGCGCATACGGCACGAGCTCGTCGAGCGCGAGCACCATGCCGTTGTCCGTGAGCACCTTGAGGAAGGTGATCTTGCCTTCGTTCAACGCCGCACGATGCGCGGTCGCGATGTCGTTCGCGCGCCTGGCGTCGACCAGATCCTTCGACCCCCGCGGCCGCGCCAGCAGGATGCCGCTCTCCTCGAAGGTTTCGCGGATCGCGGCGATGCGGAAACCGAGCGCGTCGCCGTCGAGCCCTTCCCCGCCCGAATAGAGCGCGGGATCGGCGGCGATCTCCTTGTCGTTCTTGTCGACGCTGCCGCCCGGAAACACCAGCGCACCCGAGTTGAACTCGATCTGGTGATGGCGGACCATCATGAAGACTTCAATTTCGGACGACGTTCCGTCACGCAGCAGCAGCACGGTCGACGCAAGGCGCGGGGCAACAATCTCGGTCATTACTGGCCTGCTGCACTGGATTGCGGTTGCAGATTGGCACGACGGTCGACGCGCGCCACGCGGGAGAGCAGATAATCGACCTCCGCCCTCGCCTGTGGCGTGATGACAGCACCGGGCTTGCGCTGGGCGCTGGAGGAGATGATGCCGCGCTTCTGCAGCACGTATTTGCGCACGGTCAGGCCAACGCCAGGCTGCTGTTCGTAGCGGATCAGCGGCAGATGCGCGTCGAACAGATCATGCGCGGCATCGCGCTTGCCGGCCTTCGACAAATTGACGACGTCGATCAGGAGCTCGGGAAAGGCATAGCCCGTCATCGCGCCGTCGGCGCCGCGCTCCATCTCGAAATCGAGGAACAGGCCGCCATTGCCGACCAGGATCGACAGCGGCCGCAGCGAGCCGTCCTTCTGGAAGTTGCGCAAGGCCGAGATCTTCTCGAGGCCCGGCCAGTCCTCGTGCTTGAGCATCACGCAGGACGGCGAATCCATCACGATCTTGCGGATCACCGCAGGCGTGAACACCACGGTGAGCGTCAGCGGATAGTCCTGCAGCACCCAAGGAATATCGTCGCCGATCGCCTCCTGCGCCTGCTTGAAATAGCCTGTTATCTGGTCGTCGGTGCGCAGATGCGGCGGCGGCGCGATCATGACGCCGGCGGCGCCGGCATCCATCGACTTCTTCGCCAGCGAGCGCATCGTGGCAAAGCCCGGCGCCGAGACGCCGACGATCACCTGAAGCTTCTTGGCGCGCTTGACGAAGCGCAGCGCGACCTGCTCTGCCTCCGCGGCATCGAGCTTCGGTGCCTCGCCCAAAATGCCCAACACGGTGACGCCGTCGCAGCCGACGTCGGTGTAGAAATCGGTCAGCCGGTCGATCGATGCCTCGTCGATGCGGCCGTCGTCGTGGAACGGGGTCGGCGCGATCGCAAAGGTTCCTGCGGCCTGGGCGGTGAGTTTGGTCATGGGTGCCTCATCTGTTTCCGCCTCTATACAGCGTCATTTCCCACCGCGCCATTGCGCATAGGGAAGCCCCTCCCTACCCTTGGCCGCGGGTCATCCATTCCGGCCCGATGCCGCGCATCGCACCGGAATGGCATCCGTTTGTCTTTACTTGAACCGCCGCGCCGACTTCTTGATCTCCTCCTCGGAGAAGAAGATCTCCTTGGCGTGGGTGACGATGTCCTCCGACTTCCATCCCGTGAACGGCGGCGTCCAGCCCTCCATTTCCATCATCCGCATCTCGCGGACGCCGCGCGGGCCCGAGACGCCGAGCACCTTGCCGGTCTGGTCGCCCGAGAGATCGCTCACCATGTAGAGCACCGCCGGCGCGATGCCGTCCGGGCCGAGCGCCGCACCCGGATTCTCCTTGTAGCGGGGCAGGTCCGCGGTCATGCGGGTCAAGGCCCCCGGCGCCAGCGTCCATATCCGGATGTTGTACTTGCGGCCCTCGATCGCCAGCACGTTGGAGAGGCCCCAGATGCCGCCCTTGGCCGCGCCATAATTGGTCTGGCCGAAATTGCCGATCAGGCCCGAGGTCGAGGACGTGTTGACGATGACGCCGCCGCCATTGTCGCGCATCCATTTGAAACACCGGCTGGGTGCAGCAGAAGGTGCCCTTCAGATGCACCTTCATCACCCTGTCCCAGTTGGCTTCCTTGGCCTTGTGGAAGGTCTCGTCGAGCAGGATGCCGGCATTGTTGACCAGGATGTCGGCGCGGCCGAAATGCTTGATGGCGTCGTCGAACACCGACTGGCCGCCGGCCAAGGTCGAGATGTCGGCGCCGTTGGCGACTGCGCGGCCGCCCTCGGCCTTGATCGCATCGACCACCTTGTCGGCCATCGACTTGTCGGAGCCGGAGCCGTCGCGCGGGCCGCCGAGGTCGTTGACCACCACCGCCGCGCCCTCGCGCGCAAACAGCTTTGCGTAGGCTTCACCAAGTCCGCCGCCGGCGCCCGTGATCAGCGCCACCTTGCCGTCGAGTAATCCCATGGTCGTTTCTCCGTTTTGTTCTTTCTTCTTCACCTCTCTCCGCTTGCGGGGAGAGGTCGGATCGCCCTCGCGATCCGGGTGAGGGGGTACAGGTCTCTCCCGCTGTCACAGTTCGCGGAGAAAGCCCCTCACCCCACCCTCTCCCCGCAAGAGCGGGGCGAGGGAGCCGACGGCCTCGACGTGTAGCTACGCCAGCACCGTCTTGCCGCTCTTGATCACGGTGACGCCGCGCGACTTCACCTTGGCTTCGAACGACACCACGTTGCCGTCCTTCCACAGCTCCATCGTCACGGTCTCGCCGGGAAACACCGGCGAGGAGAACCGCGCCACGTGCTGCTTGAAGGCGGTCGGATCGTAGTCGGCATAGGTCTGCAGCACGCCGCGGCAGGTGATGCCGTAGGTGCACATGCCGTGCAGGATCGGCCGCGGGAAGCCGGCCTTCTTGGCGAACGCGGGATCGGAGTGCAGCGGGTTGCGGTCGCCGCAGAGCCGGTAGATCAGCGCCTGGTCGGGCCGCGTCGTGATATCGACCACCTTGTCGGGCGCGCGCTCCGGCACCTTGTGCGGCTCGGGCTGGCCGTCGGAAGGTCCGCCGAAGCCGCCATCGCCGCGGGCGAAGCGCGAGGCGACCAGCGTGGCGAGCTTGTCGCCCTTCTCGTCCTTCAGCACGGTCTGGTGGCGGATCACCGCGCCCTTGTCCTTGCCCTTGTCGAACACGTCGAGCACCGTCGAGTCGGCCGTGATGTGGGCCGCCGTCGCGAACGGCTTGTGGAAGGTGATGTCGCGCTCGCCGTCGACCACCATCACGCGGTTCAGATTCATCTCGCCGGGGCCGGCGCCCCAAGCCGCGACCGACGCGAACGTCGGCACCACCTTGAGTGGGCGCGGCGTCAGCACGCCCTCATTGACAAAGGCGAGCTCGTTCTCGTCCATCGGATCGGCGCCGAGGCCGATGCCATAGGCATAGAGCATCACGTCGCGATCGCTGTAGCCGTATTTCTGGCCGAGATTCTTCAGGGCCATCAGCTGTTCGTACACGATTGGCATTGTTGTTTTCTCCCCGAACTCTTTTGTCGACGGTGCCTATTGAAGCGCCCTCCTCTCCCCTTGCGGGAGAGGGCTGCACCGGCATCAAACGCAAACTCGTTTGGGAGGGGGGTTATCTCCACAAACACGTCTCTCGCGGAGAGACACCCCTCTTCCGGCAGCTTCCATAGCCGATGCAAGGCATCGGCGTTAATTAGTACGGCGGCCGAAGGCCGCCTACGCACCTTCCCCCGCAAGGGGGGGAAGGTACTTCTTAGGCCGGCGTGAAGAACGGCAGCGGCGCGCCGTCGGTCGGCTTCCACACCACCTTGACCTTCTGGCCGATCTTCACCTTTTCCAGATCGCAATCGACGATGTTGGTCTGCAGCGACGGACCTTCCTTCAGCGTCACATAGGCGATCGCATACGGACCGGTCGGCGATTTCCGCATCAGGCTGTAGGTGTAGACCGTGGCCTCGCCGCTCGACTCTTCCCACACCGTCTTGTCGGAGAAGCAGAACGGGCAGATCGCGCGCGGGAAGTAATGCGCTTCGCCGCACGTGATGCAGCGCTTGATCATGAACTTGCCCGCCTTCGCCGCTTCCCAGAACGACGCGGTCTCCGGATTGGTCACCGGGGCATTGTACTTCTTGGCTTCAGACATCACGCACGCTCCAGAATGCAGGTTGAGGCAGCGTGGCGAACGCCGAGCAGACCGCCGGTGCCGTGGGCGATCGCGAGGTCGCAGTTCTTCACCTGCACCTTCGGATGCGCCTCGCCGCGCAACTGGCGCACCGCCTCGAGGATCTTCGTCATGCCGCCGCGATTGACGGGATGATTGCTGCACAGGCCGCCGCCGTCGGTGTTGAACGGCAGCTTGCCGACGCCCGAGATCAAATTGCCGTCGGCGACGAACTTGCCGCCCTCGCCCTTCTTGCAGAAGCCGAGGTCCTCGAGCTGCATCAGCACCGTGATGGTGAAGCTGTCATAGATCGAGGCGTATTTGATGTCCTTCGGCGTGACGCCCGCTTCTTCGAAAGCACGCGGGCCGGACCACACGCCAGCGGAATAGGTGAGATCGAGATCCTTGCCGCCGCGCGGGCCCTTCATCGCTTCGCCATGGCCGATCAGGCGCACCAGCGGCTTCTTCAGGCTCCTCGCAATCTCCGGCGTGGTGACGATCATCGCGCCGCCGCCGTCGGTGACGACGCAGCAGTCCATTCGATGCAGCGGATCGGAGATCATCGGCGAGTTCAGCACGTCCTCGACGGTGACGACCTCCTTCAGCATCGCGTGCGGATTGTATTGCGCGTGATGCGAGGCCGCGACCTTGATCCAGGCGAGCTGCTCGGAGGTGGTGCCGTAGTCGTGCATATGGCGCATGGCACACATGCCATAGGCATTGTGCGTGGTAGCCCCGTAAGCCAATTCGAAGTCCGCCTCGGCGCCGGAGGCGCGCGGCGGCATCGGGCCGGTGCGCGGCTTGCCTGCGAGCGTGACCAGCGCGACCGAGCATTTGCCCGCGGCGATCGCCTCGGCGGCGTGACCGAGATGGATCAGATAGGAACAGCCACCGGTCTCGGTGGAGTCGACGTGACGCAGCTTCTTGGTGTCGAGGCCGAGATAATCGACCATCGGCCACAGCCCCCCCGGCGCATCGCCGGCGCAGAAATAGCCGTCGATGTCGTCCTTGGTGAGCCCGGCATCCTCGATCGCACCCTTGGCGACCTCGGCGTGGAGCTGTGCTGTTGATTTATCGGGTGCATGCCGGGTGGGATGCTCGTAGATCCCGGCAATGTAGGCCTTGCCCTTGATGGTCAAATCGCTCTCCGCTGGCGTTTCTCGCTCCAGCGTTTTTCTGAACCGACGGCGCGACCTTGGCAAGCGCGGAAATATTCCGTCAGGCGAGACTGCGACAAGCGCACAATATGCACGCCGCAAAACAGGTGTCGTCCCGGCGAAGGCGGGGACCTACCCATAACCACTAGGCTGCGCTGCGAGATAAGGCAGTGGCCCCAGCATCGCGCAACAATGAAATGCGGTCGTTATGGGTCCCGGGTCGCGCTTCGCTTGCCCGGGACGACACTGAATATGTGGCACCTACTCCGCCGCCATCTGCCGCGGCGCGGGCGGCGGGTTGGCGAGATCGGCGGCGAGTTGCGCGTAGCGAACCTTTGCCTCCTTGATCGCCTTGTCCTTCACCGGGCCGTAGCCGCGGATGCGGTCGGGCAGCGACAGCAATTCGACCGCGATGTCGTGATTGAGCGGCGACAGCAGGGTCAGCACCGTCGCGACATCCTTCTCGTAGCCCGCGATCAGATCGCGCTCGAGCTTGCGGTCGGCGTTGTAGCCAAAGATATCGAGCGGCGTGCCGCGCAGGAAGCGGAATCGCGCCATCACCTTGAACACCGACATCATCCACGAACCGAACGCCCGCTTCTTCGGCCGGCCCTGCGCATCGAGCCCGCCGCCGAGGATCGGCGGGGCGAGATTGAAGTTGAACTTGAAGTCGCCCTCGAACTGGTCGCGCAGCTGCTTCTCGAAGCGGCCGTCGGTGAACAGCCGCGCCACCTCATACTCGTCCTTGTAGGCGAGCAGCTTGGCGTAGTTGATCGCCACCGCGCGCGGCAGCGCCTCGTCATAGCCGCCCTTGACGGCGATGTCGCGGACCTGGTCGACCAGCTTGCGGTAGCGTTTTGCCAAACGCGCGTTCTGATAGCCGGTCAGAAGCGCCATGCGGTGGGTGATGATGTCGTCGAGCGACATCGCATCCAGCGACTTGACCGGTGCGACGTCGTCGTCCTGCCCCTTCATCATCGCGGCGAGCCGCGCCGGATCGGCCGCGGCCAGGCGCCCGAGCTGGAACGCCTGCGTGTTCATCTTGATCGAGACCCCGTTGACCTCGATCGCCTGCAGGATCGATTCCGCCGACAGCGGCAGCAGCCCGCGCTGATAGGCAAAGCCCATCATCATGATGTTGGTGGCGATGGAGTCGCCGAGCAGCGTTTCGGCCGGCTTGGTGAAGTCGAAGAAGGCGGAGTCCTTGCGCAGCTCGGTCTCCAGCACGCTGTTGACCTTGCGGCTCTGGAAATTGAAGTCGCGGTTGAGGATGAAATCCGCGGTCGGGATGATGTGGCTGTTGATGATGCCGACGGTGCGGCTCGCTTCGCACAGCGTGATGGTCTCCTTCGACACCGCCACGACCTCGTCGGCGGCAAGGACGAGATCGGCCGTGCCGGTCACGATGCGCGAACAGGTCACATCTGCCGTGTGCTCGGAGAGCCGGACATGGCTGAGCACCGCACCGCCCTTCTGCGCGAGCCCGGACATGTCGAGGATCATCGAGGCCTTACCCTCGATGTGCGCGGCCATGCCGAGCAGCGCGCCGATCGTGAGCACGCCGGTGCCGCCGACGCCGCCGACCGCGATGTTGTAGGGCCGGTCGAGCGCGGGCTTCGAGGCCGGCTCCGGCAAGGCGCCGATATCGCCAAGCTCGGTCGGCGCGCGACGCTTGAGGGTGCCGCCATCGACCGTGACGAAGGACGGGCAAAAGCCCTTCACACAGGAATAATCCTTGTTGCAGGTCGACTGGTTGATGGTGCGCTTGCGCCCCAATTCCGTCTCCAGCGGCTCGACCGAGATGCAGTTCGACTGCACCGAGCAGTCGCCGCAGCCTTCGCAGACGGCCGGATTGATCAGCACGCGGCGCGCCGGATCCTCCATCAGGCCGCGCTTGCGGCGACGGCGCTTTTCCGCGGCGCAGGTCTGCACGAACACGATCGCCGAGGTGCCCTTGGTGTCGCGGCACATCTTCTGGACGTTCTCGAGCTCATCCCGATGGAACAGCTTGACGCCCGGCGCGATGGTATCAGCCGGATAAGAACCCGGATTTTCCGAGACCAGGTAGATCTCGCGGATGCCTTCGGCGTGGAGCTGGAAGGTGATCTTCTGCGGCGACAGATCGCCGTCGTGGTGCTGGCCGCCGGTCATGGCGACGGCGTCGTTGTAGAGGATCTTGTAGGTGATGTTGGCCTTGGAGGCGATCGACTGGCGGATCGCCAGAATGCCGGAGTGGAAATAAGTCCCGTCGCCGAGATTGGCGAAGATGTGGTTCTCGTTGGTGAACGGCGCGATGCCGACCCACGGTACGCCCTCGCCGCCCATATGGGTGAAGGTCTCGGTCGAGCGGTTCATCCACAGCGCCATGAAGTGGCAGCCGATGCCACCGAGCGCGCGGCTGCCTTCAGGCACTTTGGTCGAGGTGTTGTGCGGGCAGCCCGAGCAGAAATACGGCGTGCGGCTGACGGGTGCGGTCGCCTGCATCTGCGACGACTGGCGGCCGTTGAACCAGTCGGCCTTGGCGCGCAGCATCTCGGCGATTTCAGGATTGAGATTGAGTCGAAGCAGCCGTTCGGTGAGCGAGCTTGCAAGCGAGGCCACGCTGAGCTCGGCGGCGAAGGTCAGGAAGCGCTTGTCGTGATCGTCCATCTTGCCGACGATGCGCGGGCGCACGTCGTCACGCCAGTTGAACAGCTCCTGCTTGACCTGGTTCTCGACGATCTCGCGGCGCTCCTCGACGATGAAGATCTCCTCGAGGCCGACGGCGAAATTGCGTACGCCTTCCGGCTCCAGCGGCCAGGGCATGCCGATCTTGTAGAGGCGGATGCCGATCTTGGCGGCGATCTCGGGCGTAATGCCGAGCTCGCGCAACGCCTGGCGGATGTCCTCGTAGCTCTTGCCGGAGGCCATGATGCCGTAGCGCGCGTTCGGCGAATCCATCGTGACGCGGTTGACCTTGTTGGCGCGGGCAAAGGCGATCGCGGCAAAGCCCTTGTAGTCCTGCAGCCGGCGATCCTGCTCGAACCGGTCGTCGGGCCAGCGGATGTTGAGGCCGCCCGGCGGCAGCTCGAAATCGGCCGGAATGATGAAGGGCGTCATCTCGTCGGTGAGGTCGATCTCGGCCGTGGTCTCGACCGTCTCGGTGATCACCTTCATGCCGACCCAGCAGCCGGAGTAGCGCGACATCGCGATGCCCAGCAGGCCCATCTCGATCATTTCATGGATGCTGGAGGGGTAGAGGTAGGGCATCAGCGCGGAGATGAAGGCGTGGTCGGACTGATGCGGGACGGTGGAGGACTTTGCGCCATGGTCGTCACCGGCAAGGCAGAGCACGCCGCCATGCTTGGCGGAGCCCGCCGCATTGCCGTGGCGGAAGACGTCGCCGCAGCGGTCGACGCCGGGGCCCTTGCCGTACCAGATGCCGACCGCGCCATCATATTTGGCGCCGGGTGACAGGGCGAGCTGCTGCGAGCCCCAGATCGCGGTGGCCGCGAGGTCCTCGTTCACGCCGGGCTGGAATTTGATGTTGTACTGCTCGAGATGCTTGCGGGCGGCGAACAGCTGCTGGTCGTACCCGCCGAGGGGGGAACCGCGATAGCCGGAGATGAAGCCTGCCGTGTTGAGGCCTGCGGCGCGGTCGCGTCTGATCTGCGCCATGGGCAGGCGCACCAGCGCCTGGATGCCGGTCATGAAGACGTGGCCGGTGCCTTGGGTGTATTTCTGGTCGAGGCTGATATAGGCCCTTGGTTGATTCCCATTTAGCCCTCTTTGCGCTGGTCGCGACGCCTGCTTTTTAGCTAGTCATCCGAACTTGTTAGAACCAGTCTATGTCGGATTTTCCGGCCGGCGCAGCACAATTCTGGGCGACCAAGCCCGTCGCTCGAAAATCGCAATTTCGTGCCGGGAATATTGCAGGGCCGTTTCGGTTTCTGTCGCAGGACGGGCCCGCGGCGAAACGGCGTGACGCGTCGTGTGGACCGGAAGGTGAATGGATGCGGCGACGACGTCGAACGACGAGGGCGATTCTGGCCGGTGTGCTGTTGTGCGGTGCGTTCGCGGCTCACGAATGCACCGCCGCACCAACCGACGACGTCGTCGCCCGCGGTCAGGCGCTCACGATCGCCGGCGACTGCGCGAGCTGCCACACGGCCGACCCGGCAAAGCCCTTCGCCGGGGGCAAGCGGATCGACACGCCATTCGGCACAGTGTTTTCGCCAAACCTGACGCCCGATCGCGATACCGGCATCGGCGGCTGGAGCGACGACGATTTCGTCCGCGCGCTGCGCACCGGCGTCTCGCCGAACGGGAAGCATTATTATCCGGCCTTCCCCTACCCCTCTTTCACAAGACTGATCCGCGACGACATCCTGGCGATCCGCGCCTATCTCGCGACGCTGGCGCCGGTCAGCAACAGGGCGCCGCCACCGCGGTTGCGCTGGCCGTATTGCTACCGCGTGCTGATGCGGGCCTGGAATGCGCTGTTCTTCACGCCGGGCATCATCCAGCCGGACCAGAGCAGGACCGCGGAATGGAATCGCGGCCGCTACCTCGTCGAGGCCCTCGCCCATTGCGGCGCCTGCCATACGCCGAAGAATGCCTTCGGCGCCGACAAACGCGACCGGGCGTTCGGCGGCAACATGGTGCAGGGCATGTTCGCGCCCAGACTCGACGGCGCAGAACGCAGCGGGCTGAAATCATGGAGCGCAGGCGACATCGCCGAATATCTGCAGAGCGGCCGCAACGGGCACAGCCATGCCGGCCCATTGATGTCCGAGGTGGTGGTCAATTCGACCTCGAAGATGAGCGACGCCGATGTGCGCGCGATCGCGGTCTATCTGAAGAGCCTGCCGGCCGGCGCGCCGGACCCTGCGGTCATCCCGCCCTCGCCCACGCAGATGAGCAACGGCGAGCGCATCTATCGCGGGACCTGCGTCGCCTGTCATGAGCTCGATGGCTCCGGTAGCCCACGGATCTATCCGCCGCTGCCCGGCAACGCCAATCTGCAATCGGCTAGTCCTGCGAGCACGCTGCGCATCATCCTCGACGGCGCGCAGACCGTCACCACGCCGCGCGCGCCGAATGCAGGCTCGATGCCGGCCTATCCAAAACTCACCGACCAGGAGGTCGCCGATGTCGCGACCTATATCCGCAATGCCTGGGGCAATGCGGCGCCGGCCGTCAGCGCGGACGAGGTCGCGAAGGCGCGGACGGCGAAATAGCCGTTCAGCGCTCCTCGCCGCTAAACACGAATTTCGGCATCTCCCATTTATAGCGGATCGCCAGCATCCGGAACGTCAGGCCAAGGGCGAAGGTCAGCAGGGTCCAAACCGGTGGGTTGAGGTTCAGTCCGAACGCGGTCGCATAGAACAGCCCGGTCACCACGGAGACGCTGGCGTAGAGCTCGCTGCGAAACAGCAGCGGCACCTCGTTGCAGAGGATGTCGCGCAGCACGCCGCCGGCGCAGCCGGTGATCATGCCGGAGACGATCACGATCGGCAGCGAGGCGTCGACCTGCCAGGCCACGTCGCAGCCGGCCATGGTGAACACCACGAGCCCGATCGCATCGAGCACGAGGAAGGCAAGATTGAGCCTGACCACCAGCCGCGCCAGCAGGATGGTGGCGAAGGCGCCCGCCGCCGCGATCGCAAGGTAGATCGGTTGTGCGACCCAGAGCAGCGGATAATGGCCGAGCAGCACGTCGCGGATGGTGCCGCCGCCGAGCGCGGTGATCGCCCCTAACATGCAGACGCCGGCCCAATCCATGCTGCGTCTGCCGGCCGCCAGCGCCGCCGTCATCGATTGCGCCGCAACGGCAATGAACGAGAGCACGTGCAACACCGAATCGGTGGGCGGCATGGTCCACATTGAAAAAGCCTCATGAAACAGGTTCGGAACCCTGGGGATCGACGGTTCCAGCATGAACAGGTTGCAACATTGGCGCGGAACATCCGCACGCGCCAACCATTGTCTCCAGCGTTTAGCCTACGCGCTTAGCCTTGGGGGGCTAACGGAGGAACTTTGAAATGGCTTACAACCCTGACGATCCGTATCGCGCCAACCTGACCGATGACGAAATCCGCCGTCAGGCGCGCTTGAACAGCCTGGACAACGAGCTGCAGCCGGATCCGGAACTCCAGGAGGGACCGGCCAGCAGCACCAAGATCGCGATGTTCGCAGTTGCGGTGGCCGTGGTGCTCGGCGCGCTGTTCTACGGGTTGAACAACACATCGGTGCACGAGGCCGGCACGACGCCGTCGACGCAGACCGCGCAGACGCAGCCGGTCAACCCGGCCGCGCCGCCTCCGGGCATGCGTGACGTGACGCCGAAGCCGAACAGCCAGCCCGGCGTGACCACGGGCGCGGCGCCGGCCGGCCCGGCAAACCCGCCGTCTGACATGAACAAGTCGGCGGCCCCGCCAGCGGAGAATGCGAAGTAACGCGTGGCGACACTGACCAGGCGCAAGCGGCGGGCCCAAGCGGCCCGCCGCTTTTTTGCGCGCGAAGTCTACTTGAACATCTTGTTGAGCTCGCCGCCGGGATAGCCGTTGGCGAATTCGGTGAAGGTGCCCTTCTCGGCCATTTCCTTGGCCACCTTCATGACGCCGGCCCAGGCCATCCGCGCCAGCGCGCCGCCGACGCTGATCCGGCGCACGCCGAGGTCGCCGACAGCCTGCAGCGTCAGGTCGGACGCGCCGCCGATCAAGAGATTGACCGGCTTCGGCGCCACCGCCTTCACGACCGCGGATATCTCTTCTTTGGTCGAGATGCCCGGCGAATACAACACATCCGCCCCGGCTTCCGAATAGGCCTGCAGCCGCTCGATCACCAGATTGAGGTCCTTCTTGCCCCACAGGAACGCCTCGCAGCGGCCGGTGAGCAGCACGCCGCTGTGGTCGGCATCGATGGCTTTGCGCGCCGCCCTGATGCGCTCGACCGCGAGCTTGTGCTCGAACAGCGGATTGGCCGCGTCTCCCGTGGAGTCCTCGATCGAGAGGCCGGCAACACCGGTCTTGACGCCGCGCGCGACATTGACCGCAACCTTGTCCGGCTCGACCGCGAAGCCGCCCTCGAAATCGGCGTTGACGGGAATATCGACCGCCGCGCACACCGCGGTGAGGTGGTCGCAGACGTCATCGACGGTGACGCGGTTGTCGGCCTTCGCGATGGTCCAGGCAAAGCCGGCGCTGGTCGAGGCGAGCGCCTTGAAGCCGAGATGCTGCAAGGCGCGGGCGCTGCCGACATCGAACGGGTTCGGAATGATGAAGCACCCGCTGTCGTGCAGCTTCTTGAAGGCGGCTCGTTTGTCAGCAGTTGGCAGTGGCATTGGTCGCTCCCTAGAGTCATTGGCCGCGCAGAGATAGGCACGCACACTCCGCGGTGCTAGTGCGGCTCGTGCACTGCGCGGCTGTCCTTCGGCGCCTGATCGCGTTCGTTCAGGCCGTAGTCACGCATCACGCTCGCGACCCGCAGCCGATAATTCTCGAAGATCCGCGCGCGGCCCTTGGCCTGGGTGCGGCGGTGCTCGACCGTGTTGCGCCAGGCTTCTACCGCAGCCTCGTCGCGGAAGAATGACAGCGACACGAACTTGCCCTTCTCGGTCAGGCTCTCGAACCGCTCGACCGAGATGAAGCCGTCGATCTCCTGCAGGATCGGCTTCAGCTCGGCGGCTAGGTCAAAATAGAGCTCCCGGTGCTCAGCCTTCGGCCAGACTTCAAAGATCACGGCAATCATGGGCGCCTCCGCGCGTTGTCGTTATGGAACGACTATAGCTCGACCTTGCGCAGAAATGTTCGTTCCTCGGCGAGGATGAAGCGGCCTTGTTCCGCGAAGTTGAAGTTCGCCACGCCCTCGCCGTCCTGGCGCAGCCGCGCGCGGTAGGCCTCGTAGGCGGCGAGGCTTTCGAACGAGATCAGCGCGAAGGCGATGTTGTTGGTGCCCTCGTGCGGCATCCAGTAGCCGAGCAGATCGCCGCCGCAGCGCGGGATGATCGAAAGCCAGTTCCGCGAATACTCCTCGAACATCGCGCGCTTGAACGGATCGAGCTGGTAGCGGATGAAGACGGTGACGGTCATTGATGGCCTCCTGGTGTTTTCGTCATTGCGAGCGACGGGCATGATCGACACTACCGCCTTGCCCGACCTCGATGCTTCGGCTATCATCGAACTATGAAAGCAGGACCCGACATCTCCCGGATCGCGGCTCTGGTCGGCGACCCCGCACGCTGCAACATGCTGACCGCGCTGATGACCGGCCGCGCGCTGACCGCGAGCGAGCTGGCGCAGGAGGCCGGCATCACGCCGCAGACTGCGAGCTCGCATCTCGCCAAGCTCGAGGCCGGCGGGCTGATCGAGCCCGAGAAGCAAGGCCGCCACCGCTACTACCGGCTCTCTGACCCCGACGTCGCCGACGTGCTCGAAGGCCTGCAGGGCATCGCCGCCCGCGCCGGCCATATGCGCGTGCGCACCGGGCCGAAGGATCCGGCGCTGCGCCGCGCCCGCATCTGCTACGACCATCTCGCCGGCGATCTCGGCGTGCAGATGCTCGACAGCATGAGGCGGCAGAAGCTGGTGCGCCAGAGCAAGCAGGCGATCGAACTCACCGGCGAAGGCAAGCGCTTCATGGCCGAGGAGTTGCAGATCGACGCCGATGCGCTGACGCATCCGCGCCGTCCGGTGTGCAAGGCCTGCCTCGACTGGAGCGAGCGGCGCCACCACCTCGCCGGCACGCTCGGCGCTGCCATGATGGACCGCTTCACCGAATTGAAATGGGCCGCGCGCGATGTCGCACCGGGCAGCCGCGTGGTCAATTTCTCGCGCAACGGCGAGAAGCGGTTCGCAGCACTGTTCGGCGCGGGCGAGTAACATCGCGCGTTGAATTCGGCATCGGCGCGGTCATTCGCGACCCCATTGTCTTGCTTGTCTCGCTCTCCGATGCAATTTGTATCCTCGTGACGGCGCGTACTGCTCTCGCGCGTGCGAAATGTTTCAAATCAATGCTGAGCTTGCTTGCGGCGCACTGACGCAGCTGTGACGCGCAACATTCATGTCGCGTTCAGCCCGCAACATTATGGTCGACGACATCGGGCACGGCTTCTGCAATGATCCGGCCGGGCGAATCGGTAATCAAAAGTTTGTTGTGGTGCCGCAGCGCGGCCGAATTAAAAGGAGAAGAAATGAAGTATCTTTTTGCAGCAGCAGTTTTGGTGACGACCGCATTCGCCGGCATCAGCGCGGCTGATGCTGCCGGTGGTTGCGGCCCCGGCTGGCACCACGGTCCCTATGGCGGCTGCGTCAGGAACCGTGGTCCCGTCGTCGTCGCTCCCGGCCCGGTCGTTGTTGAGCGCCCCGTCGTCGTCGCACCCGGCGCGGTCGTGGTGGCGCCGCGCGTTCGCGCTTGCCCGTACGGTTTCGCCTGGCGCTATGGCCGCTGCCGCCCGATCTGATCGCGGCACACCTGGATAAACAAAACCCCGCCTAGCGCGGGGCTTTTCTTTTTTGAGGTGGTGCCGATGTCACCAGCGGCGCCAGTGATGATGACGCCAGTGATGCCTGCGCCAGTGGCGGTGGCGCCAGCCCCAATGCCGGTGATGCCAGCGCCGGTGATGCCAACCGCGATGACCGTGATGCCAGCGCACCTCCTCGGGCTTCAGGCGACCGACCTCGTCGCCGGTGGTGACGGCCGGATCCGCATCGTTGCCGGCCGGCGCGCGGGCATCCCCCTTGAGCGGAAGCGGCGCGAGCGGCGCCGCCCGGGCGGTTGCTGCAAAAGTCGCCACACCGGCGGCGACACCGAAGGCCATCTTCAGAAAATCCCGGCGTTCCATCAGAGTTTCCCTTTGTTGCTGAGTTGGACCAACTGCGTCAGCCAGTTTTTTCGCCGCGACCTGAACGCTCGGTGAACCGCGCATTCACGTTTCAGGGAATTCGACGCCGCGCGGCCGCGTTTGCGTTCGCGTGACGTCACACAACCATCACGACGCTGCCTCCTCGCGTTCTACCGGTCATACCGATTCCGACCCTTTCGCGAACAGCCGAACGGAACTAGCATCGCCCGTCGGGTTACTATGCCGCAGCCGGCGCGAGCAGGTTTTATTTGCGCGACTGGTAAGTTAGCCGTGTAGCCCGCATGAGCGGAGCGATATGCGGGAACGATACCATACGGATAAAGCGGCCCCGGATGTCGCGGAGCCTGTCATCGGGCGCGCGTTCGCGCGACCCGTTGGCTCATCCGGGCTACGAAGTATGGCCTCACATCAGCTTCAACGGCGCATCGTGAACCAGCCGAAGATCGATGTTGCCGATCAGTCGCGCACGGCGCGCCTCGGCGCTGCTGATCGCGGCCTCGGTCTGCCGCAACGTGCTGACATTCGATCCGAGCGACACGATGCCGCCAAGCACCAGCGCGATTGATCCGAGTGCTGCGGTCTCACCAGAACTGAACAGGCCGAGCAGCGCAGCGAACAACAACACGAACCCGCCGGCGATTGCCACCTTCGAACCGAGAATAATCCTGCGAGACCGTTCGGCACTCTCGGCAAGCTCCTCGATCTCCGCCTCGATCTGGGAAATCTCGTCGGTCGGCTCGTCTTCAGTCATCAGGTTCGAACCTGTAGGGCGGGTTCGGCCGAGCCGTAACCCGCCGCGGATCGCGCGGAACCAAGATGGCGGGTTACACTTCCGCCTTCGCTCTTCGAGCTACGGCGGACAAGTCGCTAATCCGCCCGACGCATTCCTCACAACGGCAGATTGTCGTGCTTCTTCGCCGGGATCTCGACCTTCTTATCCCTGAGCATCGCCAGCGCCCGCGCGATCCGGCGCCTCGTCGAATGTGGCATGATGACGTCGTCGATGTAGCCGCGTTCGGCGGCGATGAAGGGCGACAGGAAGCGGTCTTCGTATTCCTTGGTGCGCGCGGCGATCTTGTCGGGGTCGCCGATGTCAGAGCGGAAGATGATCTCCACCGCGCCCTTGGCACCCATCACCGCGATCTGGGCGGTCGGCCAGGCGTAGTTCATGTCGGCGCCGATCTCCTTCGACGCCATCACGTCGAAGGCGCCGCCATAGGCCTTGCGCGTGATGATGGTGACGAGCGGTACTGTGCACTGCGAATAGGCGAACAGGAGTTTCGCGCCGTGCTTGATCAAGCCGCCGTATTCCTGCGCGGTGCCCGGCAGGAAGCCCGGCACGTCGACGAAGGTGACGATCGGGATGTTGAAGGCATCGCAGAACCGCACGAAGCGTGCGGCCTTGCGCGAGGCATCACTGTCGAGCACGCCCGCCAGCACCATCGGCTGGTTGGCGACGAAGCCCACGGTGCGGCCGGCGATGCGGCCGAAGCCGGTGACGATGTTCCTGGCGAAGGTCTCCGATATCTCGAAGAAGTCGCCCTCGTCCACGACCTTCAGGATCAGTTCCTTCATGTCGTAGGGCTTGTTCGGATTGTCGGGGATCAGCGTATCCAGCGACATGTCGACCCGGCCGATATCGTCGAAGCTCGGCCATTCCGGCACGCCGTCGGTGTTGTTCGACGGCAGGAAGTCGATCAGCCGGCGCATCTGCAACAGCGCATCGACATCGTTCTCGAACGCGCCGTCGGCGATCGAGGAGCGCGTCGCGTGCACCGAGGCGCCGCCGAGTTCCTCCGCCGTGACCACCTCGTTGGTGACGGTCTTCACGACGTCAGGGCCGGTGACGAACATGTAGCTGGTGTTCTTCACCATGAAGATGAAGTCGGTCATGGCAGGCGAATAGACGTCGCCGCCGGCGCACGGGCCCATGATGACCGAGATCTGCGGGATCACGCCCGAGGCCTGCACGTTGCGGCGAAACACGTAGGAATAGCCTGCGAGCGCGGCGACGCCTTCCTGGATGCGCGCCCCGCCGGCGTCATAGAGGCCGATGATGGGCGCCCTCGCCTTCATCGCCATGTCCTGAAGTTTTGTGATCTTCAGCGCATGGGTTTCCGACAGCGAGCCGCCGAACACCGTAAAATCCTTGGCGAACACGAAGGTCTTGCGGCCGTTGACCGTGCCCCAGCCGGTGACGACGCCGTCGCCGGGGATCTTGCTCTTCTCCATGCCGAACTCGATCGAGCGGTGCTCGACGAACATGTCGAATTCCTCGAACGAGCCCTTGTCCAGCAAGAGCTCGATCCGCTCGCGGGCGGTCAGCTTGCCGCGGGCGTGCTGCGCCTCGATGCGCTTTTCGCCGCCGCCCAGCTTGGCGCCGGCGCGCCGCTCTTCGAGGGTGTCGAGGATGTCTTTCATTTGTTTCCGCCCGTGTTAGCTACAGTCCGCGTCCCGGCGCGAGGTGCCGGTCTGCGGAATGGCTTTAGCACGGTCATTTCGGAACCGGAAAGGCGCTTGTGGGCGGGTTCGGGCGCAAAAACGGTAGGATTTTCCGACATCTGGGGAGACAGCGATGATTGATGCGACCACGGCCGAGACCGGCGCCGCGACCGGCGGGGTGCGCACCCTGCTCCGACTGGAGGGGCTGGTGCTGTTCCTCGGGATGACCGTGCTCTACTACAAGTGGGAGGGCTCCTGGCTGGTCTACGTCCTGCTGTTCCTGGTGCCGGACATCAGCTTTGCCGCCTACCTGATCAGCCCACGGGCCGGCGCCATCGCCTACAACGCCGCCCACACCTATCTGGCGCCGGTGGCGCTGATGACGCTGGGTTTTGCCGGCGAAGGACCGCTGGTGCTCTCGATCGCGATGATCTGGCTCGCCCATATCGGGATCGACCGCGCGCTCGGCTACGGGCTGAAATATTCCTCTGGCTTTGGCTTCACCCATCTCGGGCGGATCGGAAAGCTCAGCTGAACTGGACGCCGATCCGGCCTTTCCTGCGCCAGATCACGCGGCAATGCCGCTCGGTCGTCTCCATTTCCAGCACAAGGCGGAAGCTGTCGGGGATATCGGCGGGATTCGTAGCCTCGACCGCGGCGCCGGTCGCGGAGAGGTTGCGCACGATGCAGGTCATGCTGCGCCGGGCAAAGCTGATCCGCGCCGCGCGCGCAACGTTGCGCCTGAGAGCCCTGCGCTGGTCGCCAGCGGCCTCGCTGGTCGCGCCGGTCGAGAAGCCGGAGCGGATCCTGCCTTGCAGCCGCACGTCCGCCTGCATGTCGAAATGCTTGAGAATGCGTGGCCGGCTTCCGACCACGGTCAATTGCAGGGACGCCAGCAGATGCTCGACCTTCTCGCCGTCGCTGCCGAACGGAAGGAGCAGCCGCTCGCAATCGACCTGCTGGTCGTTCGCATCGACGGTGGAGAACACCATGTAGACCGCGCAACCACTCTCGGCGCACTCCTTCGCCGGCCTCAGCGTGATGCGCCGGAGCGACATCGAGACCACCTGCTCCATGGTCTTGCCGGCCCAGGCGGAATTGAATGCCTCGGCGACATGCTCGCCCTGATACATCGCGCGGAATTTGCGCAGGCGTCCCTCGCCTTCGACCGCCCATGCGACGAGTTGCCGGGGATCGTGCGTCGCGGGATCCGGCTTCAACTCGGCGAATGCGGGAAATGGCCGGCCGGCGGCCAGTTGATCCCACTGCTCCAACAGTGCGCGCTGGCTTGCCGACCTGATCGCGTCAGGCGCAATGAACCTGAAGGTCATCTGCCCCTCTGATGTCGCGTCAGCGCGCAAGGTGGGCAGCTCCGCTTAAGGATCACTGAAACACGATCCGTAACAGTGCGGGGCCGTGCCGCCGACGGGGTGAATTAGCGCTTGGCATGGTTAGCGCGCGCTTTACAATTCGGCCGAGTCAGAGGGGGAAATCATGCTCACCTACGGCCGATCGGCAGCCATTGGAGCGGTGCTTCTCAGCATGCTGCTGTTCGCCTGCATCGAGACCAGCGCGCAACAGATCCCGAAGGAGATCGCGGCCCGCACCGAGATCTACGCCATCCCCTCGCTGACGATCTCCGACCACCAGTTCCTCACCGGCGACAGCAACGGCAAGCCGGTCACCGTCGGCGGCGAATTCCGCATCGCGCAAGGCAGCGGCCGGCTCCCGGTCGTGGTGCTGATGCACGGCTCGAGCGGTGTCGGCGCCGGGATGGACGGCTGGGTCCGCCACTTCAACGCCATGGGCATCTCGACCTTCGTGATCGACGGCTTCTCCGGCCGCGGCCTGACCGCCACCGGACCGAACCAGGCGCTGCTCGGCCGGCTCAATCTGATCGTCGAAATCTACCATTCGCTCGAGATCCTCGCCAAGCATCCGCGGGTCGATCCCGAGCGCATCGTGCTGATGGGATTTTCGCGCGGCGGCCAGGCCACGCTCTATGCGAGCCTCGACCGCTTCAACAAGCTCTGGAACAAGTCCGGCGTGCAGTTCGCGGCCTACATCCCGATCTATCCGGACTGCTCGACCAGCTATCTGACCGACACCGAGGTCGCGGCGCGGCCGATCCGGATCTTTCACGGCACGCCCGACGACTACAATCCGGTCGCGAGCTGCAAGGCCTATGTCGCACGCCTCGAGGCCGCCAAGCGCGACGTGGTGCTGACCGAATATCCGGATTCCGCGCACGGCTTCGATGTCGGCCTGATCGGCAACAACATGGTGGTGGAGGCAACGGGATCGCAGATCGTGCGCCATTGCACGATCAAAGAAGGCGAAGGCGGCGTGCTGATGAACGCGGCGACGCAGGCGCCGCTCAGCTACAAGGATTCCTGCGTCGAGCTCAGCCCGCATGTCGGCGGCAATCCGGCCACCGCGATCGAGGCCCGCAAGGCGGTCAGCGATTTCCTGCAGACGCTGTTCAAGCTGAGCTAGAGCATGATCCGGAAAAGCGTGTAGCGGTTTTCCGAAAAGATCATGCGCAAAACAAAGGGCTAGAGCGGGATGATGGAAATCATCCCGCTCTAGCCGTCACGCGAAGCGGCGCGCGAACACGACGCAGGCGACGACCAGCATGGTCGCAGCGATCATCGACCAGCGTACCTGCTCATGCAACAGCAGCCCGGCCAGCGCGAGGCCGAAGAACGGCTGCAACAGCTGCAACTGGCCGACGCTGGCGATGCCGCCGAGCGCAAGGCCGCGATACCAGAACACGAAGCCGACCAGCATGCTGAAGATCGAGACGTAGGCGAGCCCGAGCCAGGCCGGTGCGCCGATGCCCTGCCAGCTCGGCGGCAGTGTCATGATGGTCATCACGAGCACCACCGGCACCGAGAGCACCAGCGCCCAGGAAATCACCTGCCAGCCGCCGAGCCGGCGCGACAGCGCCGCGCCTTCGGCATAGCCGAGGCCGCAGACGATGATGGCAGCAATCATCAGCAGGTCGCCGGTCAGCGACGCCGATCCGTCGCCCGACAATGCAAAGGCGCCGACCGTCGCGCTGCCGATGCAGGAGAACAGCCAGAACAGCGGCTTCGGCCGCTCGCCGCCGCGCAGCACGCCGAACACGGCGGTCGACAGCGGCAATAGCCCGATGAACACGATCGAATGCGCCGAGGTGATGTGCTGCAGTGCCAGCGCGGTCAGCAGCGGAAAGCCGATCACGACGCCGAGCGCGACGATGGTCAGCGACACCAGGTCCTTGCGCTGCGGCCAGGGCTGCCGCAGCAGCGCGAGCAGTGCCGCGCCGAGCAGCGCTGCGATCGCCGCACGTGCCGAGGTCAGGAACAGCGGCGAGAACCCGGCGACCGCGACGCGGGTGGCCGGCAGCGAGCCGCTGAAGATGATCACGCCGAGGAGGCCGCTGCCCCAGCCCTCCAGCGAAGCGCTGCTGCGCCCCTCACCCGCCCAAGACTTCCCCGACCAAGACTTCCCCGACAATGTCTTCGAATCGCTCATCGCACACCTCAACGTTCGCAGGCGAGGATAGCGGCGACGGGCTGGCCAAGGCAGTTACGGATCAATACAATATCGCCAAACTGTATGGGTAAAGGTAGACATACACTTGCGGCAACCATTCAATGCGCCAAAGGCGACCCGGACCACCGGCGTGATGAACGCGATCCGCGCCAGGATCGCGAGCCGCGCGCTCGCCGCCGACGACCGCCTGCCCTCGATCCGCAGCTTTGCCGCGACCATGGGCGTCTCGCCCTCGACGGTGGTCGAGGCCTATGACCGGCTCGCCGCCGAGGGCCTGATCCGGGCGCGGCCGGGCTCGGGCTTCTATGTCTCGTCCGCGGCGCTGCCGCCGCTGGCGCTGGCCAACGACCAGCCGCAGCACGACCGCGCCGTCGATCCGTTCTGGGTGTCGCGGCAATCGCTCGACGCCGGCGAGCGGCGCGCTGAAGCCGGGCTGCGGCTGGCTGCCCGCCGACTGGATGCCGACCGAGGCGCTGCGGCGCGCGTTCCGCGGCCTGGCGCGGGCCGACGACGCCGTGCTCGCCGATTACGGCGCGACGCGCGGCTCGCTGGCGCTGCGCCGGATCCTGATGGCGCGGTTCGCCGACGAGGGCCTCGAAGTGTCGCCCGAGCAGGTGCTGCTCACGATGTCCGGCACCCAGGCGGTCGACCTGATATGCCGCTTCCTGCTGCGGCCCGGCGACACCGTGCTGGTCGACGATCCCTGCTATTTCAATTTCCGGGCGCTGCTGCGCGCCCATCAGGTCAAGCTCGTCAGCGTGCCCTACACCCCATCGGGGCCCGATGTCGCAAGCTTCGAGGCGGTGCTCGAAGCCGAGCGGCCGCGGCTCTACGTCACCGTGTCCGGTCTGCATAATCCGACCGGGGCGACGATGTCGCCGCAGACCGCGCACCGCGTGTTGAACGCGGCTCTGCAGCCTTCGACCTCACCATCGTCGAGGACGACATCTTCGCCGATTTCGAGCCGGAGCCGTCGGCGCGGCTCGCGGCGCTCGACGGGCTGAACCGCGTGATCCGGATCGGCAGCTTCTCCAAGACGCTGTCGGCGTCGTTGCGCTGCGGCTTCATCGCGGCGCGCGCCGACTGGATCGAGCAACTGGTCGATCTGCAGGTCGCGACCGGGTTCGGCGGCCCCTGTGCGGTCGCTACCGAAATCATCGCGAGCGTCTTGGCGACCGGCTTCTACCGCAAGCATGTCGAGGAGTTGCGCCGGCGGCTGGCGCGCGCCCGCCGCGACGTCGGCGAGAAGCTGCAGCGCATCGGCATCGAGCCGTGGCTGATGCCGCGCGGCGGCTTCCAGCTCTGGTGCCGCCTGCCCGACGGCTGCGACTCCGCCGACGTGGCGCGCGCGGCGCTCGCCGACAACATCGTGCTGGCGCCGGGCAACGTGTTCAGCACCACGCAATCGGCCACCGGCTTCATGCGCTTCAACGTCGCACAATGCCGCGACCCGAAGCTGATGCCGGCCTTGCTGCGCGCGATCGGGCGCTGAAGCGCGCTGCAAGGCGTTTGCGCGGACGACAGACGCAAAGGCGTTTGCGTAGCGATCAGCTCGTCACAGCGCGACGATATCGGTGAGGCATTGCTGCGTGACGCTCATCCGCGCATCGATCTGCGCCTGCGTCTTGCAGTCCATGTTCATCGCGAACACGGTGACCTCGCTGCCCTTCTCGGCCCAGCCGACGAGCCAGCCGAGCGCGCCGTGCTCCTTGTCGGTCAGACCGGTCTTGGCGCGAATGACGGCGTCGCCGACTTTCGTCACCGGGAGAATGTCGCACACCAGCTCTTGGCTGCGCTTGCCGACCGGCAGCACGCCGCGGCGCAGCCGGTCGAGGAAGTCGATCTGCTGCACCGGATCGATGCGCAGATTGCCCGTCACCCAGAACTGGTCGATGCCGCCGCCGATGTCGCGGTTGCCGTAGTCGATGACGTCGAGATACTTCTGCATCCGCTCCGCGCCGATGCGGCGGGCGATCTCCTGGAACACCGGGAAGGCTGACACCGCGAGCGCCGAGCGCAGCGTGTGGTCCTTGTTCCAGGCCTCGATGCTGCGCGTCGTGCCGTCCCACTTGAAGACGTCCTTGTCGGGATCCTGCACCACGCCGGTCTCGAGCGCGATCAGCGCGTTCGGGATCTTGAAGGTCGAGGCCGGCAATTTGCCTTCGCCCGAACGAACCTTGTCGCTCGCGATGATCAGATAGTCGTCGACCTTGTAGCCG
Organism: Bradyrhizobium sp. JR3.5; assembly: GCF_054057015.1. Lineage (NCBI taxonomy): Bacteria > Pseudomonadati > Pseudomonadota > Alphaproteobacteria > Hyphomicrobiales > Nitrobacteraceae > Bradyrhizobium > Bradyrhizobium sp. JR3.5. The sequence continues at coordinate 1,381,030 of NZ_JBSRYV010000001.1, read as the reverse complement.
ACGAAGGTGCCCTCGGTGCCGAGATCGAAGAACCGCTTTTGCAGGTCCTCACGAAACTCGCTGCGCTGGTAGGACACATTGGCGAAGCTGCGCGACGGCAGGATGCTCGCGGCAGCAAGCAGACCGAGCGCATGGCGGCGATGGATCACGACGGGACCTGAGCTGGTTCGGGTTGACGACGATGCTGATGCCATCGTGGTGAAAGGATGGCAATGAGACTCACTTGTTTGACGCGTTTTCTTCACGCAAACCGGTGCCCGCTTCGCTTGAAAACGCTATCGCTACCGCGCCCGGCCCGACAGCCGCAGCACGAACACCAGCACCTCGGCGACGGCCTTGTAGAGCTCGGCCGGGATCTCGTCGCCGAGCTCGACATTCGAGAGCGCGCCGGCCAAGACCTCGTTCTCCTCGATCGGGATGTCGTTGGCCTTGGCGACCTCGATGATCTTGGCGCCGATCGCGCCCTTGCCTTTCGCGACCACGCGCGGCGCGCCGGCGTGATCGTAATGCAGCGCGACCGCGAGCTGGTTCTGCATCTCGCTCATGATGCGCGGTCCAGGAAATGGCCGGCGCGCGCGGGCGCCGGCTGCGGCGGACTGCCGTCGCGGATCTCGATATCGCCGGGCGTGAGCTCGGCCCTGGTCAGCGCCTGGCTCAGCTCGGAGGCGCCGGCACGCAGCTGCGCAGCGGTCGAGGGACGCTCGGCCCACATCCGCACCGAGGTGCGCTCGCCGTTCAGCGAGACCAGCGCGTGCACCGGACCGGCCGGCTCGACGTCGAGCGTGAAGCGCGCCCGCCACACCCGCCTGGCGGCTTCGACCTCGTTGCCGCCGCCGTCGCGGGAAATCTCGAACTGCGCCATCGCCGTGCCCTGCTGGGTCAGGAACGGAATCTCGAAATTCCAGCGCGGCACCATGGCGTCGAGCTGCGAACGCGTGCCGTCGCCGCGATCCGGCAACGAGGCGATCTGCAGCAGCGTCTGCCGCGCCAGTGCCGCGTCGGTGTTTTCCAAGAGGCGGTGGGCGGCGGTCGCAAGCGGCGTGCCGGGAGCAATCGACGGCCCCGCAACGGCCTGGGCCGACGGCAGCGCGCCGTGAAACGGCGGTGGCGGCGTGCTGCCGCGTGCGGGCACGTCGCCGGGCAGCATCTCCCTCGGCGCGGCGCCCTGCCGTGCCGGGTTGCCGAGCTCATGCAGCGCTTCCTGAATGAGATTGAGCGCGCCGCCCGATGACGGGCCGGCATCGAGCGCATCCGCGAGAGCGCCGGCAAGGTGGGTGGCGCCGCGGGTGAGATCCTCGGCAACCGGCACGCGCGCTTGCGGCAGCAAGATCTCCTGAACCTCGAGCTCGGGCATTGCCGGCGGCACAATGCTCGGGGCCGTGCCGGCACTGGCAAGCGCCGGCTGCTGCAGCGGCGTGGACGCGGCCCTTGTGGCATCGCCGGCGCCGAGCGAGGTCAGCGCCTGCCGCAGCACGATCAGCGCGGCCTTCAGATCGGGCATGCTGCCGCTCACCGGCGCAACGCCCGAGGCAAGGGTCGCCTCCAGCAGCAGGCCGGATTTCTGGAAGCCGCCCTTGACGGCATCGCCGCTCAAATTCTCATTGAGGCCGGTCTGCTGCGCCAGCACCTGCGCGATCGCGGCCTGCAGCTTCGGCGGCAGATTGGCCGCGGCGACCGCCGTGAGGTTGGCAAACCAGCGGCGCCTGGCTGCCCTGCACCGCCGCCGCATGCTGTGCCGTCGCAGTGATCGTGACGCGCTCGAGCGGCGACAGCACAGCCTTCGGCGCCGTGGCGACGGGTTGCGGAGCGGTGCTGGCGTTGGTCGCGCCCGGCGACAATTGCACGGCATCGCCCGCGTCAGCGCCCGCCAGTTGCAGGCGGATGCCGTCATTGGTTTGCGAGACCGCAAGCTGCAGGTTCTGGCCCTGCTGCAGCGGCACCTCGGTCTGAACGTCGATCGACAGGCTCGCGATCGCGATCCGCACCAGATCGGCCGAAAGCACCTTCAAGACTTGCGCGTTGACGACGCTGCCGACCTCCAGCGTGAGGTCCGGCGCAACGCTGTCCGCCTCCTTCGAGGCAAGCACCGGCAGCACGGGATTGACGGCGATAGCCATGTCGGAGGTCTCGGCCAGGCGGCAGGATCAAGCCGCAGGCTAGCCCGGCGCCGTAAAGGTCTCGTTAACCGGCAGCCGGCCCGAACTCCCTCAGGACGCCGGCGGCGGCCCTGAAATCGACCTGCCGGGCAGCGCGACGCGCAGCGACCTCCTCGTCGACGCCCCACTTCTCGATGTTCCAGTCCTCGTCGACATGGGCGGCGGCCCAGACCTGGTCCTCGTCGCGGACGCCATGGGCGAGCGCGAGCGCCAGCAGCACCGAGCCGGTCAGCGTCGTCACCACATGGAGCGCCGCGACCGACCATCGATCGGTCGGGAACGCCGCACGCGCCGCCTTGATCGCGGGCTCGGGCTGGCCGACATGCATGACCCCCTCGGCCATGACGAAATGGGCGCCGAGCGTATCGGCGGCCCAGAACAGGATCGGGTCCCAGTGCCTGGCCTCGCGCGCCACCAGCGTGTCGGGATGGCCGGCGCGATAGAAAAGCAGGTCGCTGCCGAGGAATTTTGCCGCATCGTCGGCGACCTCGTCGACGCGATCGATCACCCCCTCGATCACGCTGTTGGCCAGGCGCGTCAACGGCATGGTCATGGGATCGATGGTCTCGCCCTGTGCATTCCATTCGGCCGCGACCGCATCCGCAATCGCACGGCTCGGCACCACGATCGGCTTGCCGGACGGCGAGCGGATCTGCTTGCCGTCGAGCGTGATGGAAAATCCGCCATCAGCCTCGGCCACGCCGGCGCTGGTGTAGAACCGCTTGCGCTGCGGCCTGCGGATGTGGCGGCGCACCGCCTCCTGCGGGTCGAGCGGGGATTGGTCTGGGACGTCGTCGAAGAGTTCGCGCATCGCGCCGGCTGGCTTTCGTTCGGAAGGATTTCCCTGCAAGATACGTCAGCGGCAACGGCAAATAAAGCTGATGGGACGCGGCAAATTCCTCGCGGGTTTTTCACTGGTGGCGACGGTTTTCGGAGCCGCCGCCACCGACGCCGGGTTCCGCACACCGGAATCGCTGATCCGCAACGTCTACGCCCATTATGGCAAAGGCAGCGCCGCATTTTCGAATGGGCTGCCGCGCGACGACGAAACCGCCCGCCAATTCTTCGATTCCAGCCTGCGCGGCGCCTGGACCGCCCTGCACGACGCACCCTACGATTTCCTGGTGCAGAGCCCGACCTGGCGGCTCGGCCCGATCTCGGTCGCAATTCCGCGCCGGCAGTTCGACAGGACCGATGTGACGGTCACGTTCGACAATGAGGGCCGCACGGTCACGCTCAACTTCATCGTCGTCAACGGTCCCGACGGCTGGGTGATTGCGGACGTCGAGAGCCCGCACGATTCGTTGCGGATGTTTCTGGCGCAGTTCAGGCGTTGATCCCGATCGTCAACACGACAGCGCGCGATGCGATCGGCGACGCGCAAGAGAAAAATATCTGACGGTTGCCTGCGCGTCCTGCTTTTTCCGCAATTCGGTCCGCGAATGGTGCATCCGATTGATCGCTCAGCAAGTTTGAACGTCGCGCGCACTTCCGCGTCGAAGTGCCGCAAGGCGCCGTCATCTGCGCGTTAAAAACCTGACCAGATTCCGGCAACAACGCGCGGCTAACCTCGCGACACCAAACAGAAGCATTGGTCGACCATCGCGGTCGCAAGACGTGGACCGGCGTCACGCGTGGCGTCCGTGCGCGCTTGCGCGCCGGTGGCGGCGTATTGGCGGGGCGGCGTGGCAGGACGACTTTCGACCGTTTGTTGTGCCATCGCCGCGGCGTGCCTCGGGCTTGCCGTGAGCGGCATGACGGCCTGGCTCGGCGCAACGGGCTTGCCGGAGTCGCCGCGGACGCAGCAGGACATCTGCGCCCGGCCCGAGCCCGGAAGCGCGATCGAGGAACCCGCCGAATTGCGCAGCCGCGACGGCGTGCTCGAAACCGACCTCAGCATCCACGATCAGAAGCTGCCGGATGGAACGAGCCGCTTTGCTATCTGACGCCGGACAGCAAGCCGTCGCCGACCTTGCGGCTGAAGCCGGGCGATCAGCTCGTCATCCATTTCAAGAACGACCTCGTCGACCTCGATACGGCAGCACCTGCGATCGACCGCCCACTCGCCGGCGCGCCGATCTGCACGACGCGAAAGCAGGCCGATGTTTGCGAGAGCGGCGCGATGACGCCGATCTCGACCAATCTGCACTTCCACGGGCTGACGGTGCCGCCGGTCTGCCATCAGGATGACGTGCTGAAAACCTCGATCCAGCCCGACGACGCACCGTTCGAGTACCGCCTGCGCATCCCCGACGATGCACCGCCCGGCCTGTATTGGTATCACCCGCATCTGCACGGCTTCAGCAAGACGCAGGTGCTCGGCGGCGCCTCGGGCGCCATCATCATCGAAGGCATCGAGCGCGCCGATCCACAGCTCGCTGGCCTGCCCGAGCGCGTGCTCGTGATCCGCGACCAGGATCTCGTCAATCCCGACGCGCCGCCGTCGAAATCCGAGCCGGTCATGACCAAGAGCCAGCTCGATAATGACGGCGACGTCGCCAACTCCGGCACCGGCTTCGGCAAGCCGTCGAAGGATCTCTCCGTCAACTTCGTGCCGGTGCCCTATCCGAACTATCCGCCGGCCCGGCTCACGATGAAGCCGGGCGAGCGGCAGCTCTGGCGGGTCCTGAACGCGTCCGCGATCACCTATCTCAACCTCGCGCTGCTGGTCGGCCGCTCCCCGCAGCAGATCGGGATTGTGGGGCTCGATGGGGTGCCGTTGCAGTTCCAGGGCAGCCCGTCGCCATCAGTGCAATGGGTCAACCATATCGGCCTGCCGCCGGGCTCGCGCGCCGAATTCATCGTCGAGGGACCGCCGGCCGGCAGCTCGGCCCTGCTGGTGACGCGCGCGGTCGACACCGGGCCCGCCGGCGAGAACGATCCCAACCGCGCGCTGGTCGCGATCACGTCCTCGGTCAATACAAGCGAGCCGCAGGCCGCGCTGCCCGCTCACGCCGAGCCGCTGCCGCGACCGGAGCGACCGTGGGTCGGCAACGTCGCGCCGGTGCGCGTCAGGAAGCTGTTCTTCTCCGAGCAGCCGGAGAACCCGAACGACCCGAACAGCCCGACCAAATTCTTCATGACCATCGACGGAGAGACGCCGAAACCGTTCGATCCGCAATCGGACATTCCCGACATCACCGTGAGGCAGGGCGACGTCGAGGACTGGATCATCGAGAACCGCTCGATGGAGCTGCATGATTTCCACATCCATCAGCTGCACTTCCAACTGCTCGACTGGTCCGGCGTCGCCGTCAACGAGCCGTTCCTGCGCGATACCGTCAACGTCCCCTACTACAACACCCGGATGCTGAAATATCCGAGCGTGCGCCTGCGCATGGATTTTCGCGATCCCAACATCGTCGGCACCTTCGTCTACCACTGCCACGTCCTCGAGCACGAGGACGGCGGCATGATGGGACGCATCAGGGTCGTGCCGCGAGACACTGCAAGTTCCACCAAGCCGCTCAATCAGCAAAAAGGAGAGCTTTAATGCGCGACAAGCACAGGTCACGTTGGCTGCAAGGTTGCCGCCTTACCCCTCAGCGCGCTTGCGCTGGGTCAGTTCACCGCCGGCCCGGTGCTAGCGGAGGACTGGAATCACCACGGTGGACACGAAACGCGGTCGCCGATCAAGCACGTGATCGTCATCATCGGCGAGAACCGCAGCTTCGACCATGTGTTCGCGACCTACGTGCCCGAACGACGCGACCAGAGCGTGTTCAACCTGCTCTCGCAGGGCATCGTCAAGCTCGACGGCAACAAGAACGCGATCCCCGGGCCGAACTTCGAGAAGGCGCATCAGCAGGCGGCGACCGATACCGGCCTGAACGATGCGTTCCTGCTGAGCCCGCCGAAGCAGAACTTCCCCAAGGATCAATTGCCGGCTCCACTGGTCGGCGGCCCCAAGGTCTCCTACATCCCGAACAAATGCGGCAGCTCGCCAATCACCACCTGCGAGGCGTCGCTTGAGTTGGCGCAGCAGTCGGAATCCGACCTGCCGTCCGAGTACTACCAGTTCCTCCTGAGCGGCGGCACCGGTCAGACCTCGCAGACCCCCGACCAGCGCATCACCAATGTCAGCGCGCTGCCGGCCGGTCCGTTCCAGCTCACCAACAGCGATGCGATGCCCTACGACACCTATTCGGCAAGTCCGGTGCATCGCTTCTACCAGATGTGGCAGCAGCTGAACTGCAACCACTCGGCGGCCAGCCGTGACAATCCGTCGGGCTGCGGTGGCAACCTGTTCGCCTGGGTCGAGGTGACCGTCGGCGCGGGCGCCAACGGTGCGGCGCAGCCCTCCAACTTCTCAACGGACTACTCGCCGACGGCAACGACCACGGGCGAGGGTTCGACGGCGCTCGGCTTCTACAACGTGCAGAAGGGTGACGTGCCCTACTTCACCTCTCTCGCGCAGAAATACGCGATGAGCGACAACTTCCACCAGTCCGTCAACGGCGGCACCGGTGCCAACCACATCATGTTCGGTCATGCCGACATGATCTACTTCAGCGACACCTACGGCAACGCCGCGGTGCCGCCCGAACGGCACGCAGGTGTTCGGCGGCACGCCCGACGCCGGCATCGTGCATCAAATCGAGAATCCGAATCCGGCTGCCGGCACCAACAACTGGTACACCGAGGACGGCTACGGCGCCGGCGGCAATGGCGGCTTTGCGCCGCTCTACCAGACGAGCCCGGTGTCCGGCGGCGGCTCCTACAGCGACTGCTCGGATCCGAGCCAGCCCGGCGTCAAGCCGATCCTGGACTATCTTAAGGGGGCCCACATCAACGCAAACTGCGAACCGGGCCACTACTATCTCTTGAACAACTACAATCCGGGTTACTTCGGCAACGGCAAGAACGCCTACACCGACACCAATCCGTCCAACACGCCGTTCACGATCCCGCCGTCGACCCGCAAGAGCATCGGCGACAGCCTGAACGAGCGGAACATCTCCTGGAAGTACTACGGCGACCAGTGGAACAACTACGTCAACGATCCCTATCAACTCAACTGGGGTGTGGCTGGTCCGACCGCGGACGAGTACTGCAACATCTGCAACCCGTTCCAGTACGACACCTCGATCATGTCGCACCCGGACCAGGTCGCAGCCCATATCAAGGACTCGGTTGATCTGTACTCCGACCTCTCCAAGCACGCGCTGCCGGCGGTCTCGATCGTCAAGCCGAGCGGCTTCACCGACGGTCACCCGTCGTCCTCCAAACTCAATCTGTTCGAAGGCTTCACCAAGAAGATCGTCGACCAGGTCCAAGCCTCGGACTATGCGAAGGACACCGCGATCTTCATCACCTTTGACGAAGGCGGCGGCTACTTCGACTCCGGCTATGTGCAGCCGCTCGATTACTTCGGCGACGGCACCCGTATTCCGCTGATCGTGGTGTCGCCGTTCGCGCGGCACGGCCATATCTCGCATGAATATGCCGATCACGTCTCGATCATCAAATTCATCGAGCGGAATTGGCGCCTGGAGCCGATCACGAACCGCAGCCGCGACAACTTCCCGAATCCGGTTGCCGCGCCCGGCAATCCCTATGTTCCGGTCAACAGCCCGGCGCTCAGCGATCTGTTTGACTTCTTCGACTTCGACGACGGCGGCCATCACCATGGCGGCGGCTGGGATCATGACGGCGGCTGGGATCACTGACCACCGCACCTCGCGACATACCGATCCGCCGGCCCGAAAGGCCGGCGGATTTCGTTTGCGTCCAGCGGATGTCCATAGCCTGCGCGAGCCTGTAACGTGTCCGGCGACACCGTTCTCCTCTCCATGGAAATTCAGTTCAATGACATCAGTCGCTTTCCGCCAGGCACAACCCGCCGACCTTCCCGCGATCATCGCCCTGCTCGCCAACGATCTCCTGGGGAAACAGCGCGAGGATCCGAGCTCGCCGCCGAACCCACGATACGTCGACGCTTTCAAAGCCATCCTCGCCGATCCCAACCAATTGCTGGTCGTGGCGACCCTGGACGACGAGGTGATCGGGACCCTTCAACTCAGCTTCATTCCCGGAATGGCACGCCTGGGCGCCTGGCGCGGGCAGATCGAGGCGGTCCGAATTGCCGAGGCACACCGCAGCTCCGGCGTCGGGCAGCAGATGTTCGAATGGACGATCGCGCAATGCAAAGCGAGAGGCTGCGATCTCGTGCAGCTGACCACCGACAAGGCGCGCCCCGACGCGCACCGCTTCTATGAGCGATTGGGATTCGTCGGCAGCCATCTCGGCTACAAGCTGATGCTTTAAGCTTGCCGCACCGTGCGGCGAGACCAACCGGCCACAACACCTCGATGCGGCGCGGCCGAGCGTTGTGATATGGCGCCGGCTTTGGCAGTCTCCCTGATCACCGGAACGACGCGGGAGCGGACGGCATGCGGCACTTCATTCTTCCGACATCCTTGCTGGCCGCCATCTGGCTGCTGCTGCCGCTTCCCGCCCAATCGGCGCCCTGCCTGCTCGTCACCCTGACCGGCACCATGAGCGGTCCCGCCTTGCGCAATGGTGTCGCGGGCGCCGGCACACTCGTGCGCTATGGGGAGGACAGTGCCGATTGCGGCACGCTGAAGCTGCAGTTCGACGCTGGCCGCGGCACCGAACTAAGGCTGTCACAACTGAACGTCGAGCCCGGCCAGATCGACGCCGTCTTCCTCACGCATATGCACTCGGATCACACCGAGGGCCTCGTCGACCTGCTGCTCGCGCGCTGGAACTGGAATTCCGGCGGGGCCGCGCTCGATGTCGTCTGCAGCAGCGATGCGCCCTCGCCGCTCGGCTTCACCCTGAGCTGCGGCAAGTTTGTCGCGCATATCGGCGACGCCTTTGTTCAGTCCGGCGAAATCGCACAGCGGGTTTCAGAGGACAAGAGGCGGTTGGCTGGCGGACCTGCCGAGCTTGTGCATCTCATCACATTCGAGCCGACGGACGAGCCACAGGTGATCTGGTCGAAGGGCGGGGTCCGGGTGAGCGCGATCCGCTCGACCCACATCGCGGGCCATGCCTCCTATCGCGTCGACACGCCGGCCGGCAGCGTCGTGATCGGCGGCGATGCCAGCAATGACAGTGCCGCTCCGCCGCGTCCGACGTCGACGTCGGCGCAAGTCGAGAAGTTGGCACAAGGCGCCGAGGTGATCGTGCACTCGACCATGCATCCCATCATGGGTCCGGAGCGCGACAGCGGCATGCCGCCGCCCGTCTTCTACCGCCAGAGCCTGGCGCCCGACCTTGGCGCCATGGCAAAGCGCGTGGGCGCCAAGTATCTTATGCTGACCCACCTCGCGCCGCAGGTTGGGGCGACGCACCACGGCCCCTACAAGGTCCCCGGCGGCGCGCTCACCGAAGCGGACTATCGCGCCGCCGCCGAGGCAGGCGGATTTACCGGCACGACGATTGTCGGCTCGGATCTCGCCACCTTGCGCCTTCCCGCCAGATAGGCCGACGCAGCCGTTCACGGCTTCTGATAGATCACGCGACCTGCACGGATGGTGATGCTCACTTTCGCGAGATTGCTGACGTCGCTGAGCGGATCACTGTCGAGCACTACGAGATCGGCGTCAAAGCCCTGCTCCACCTTGCCCTTCTTCGCGGCCTTGAAGAACCGCGCCGGATTGGTCGTCAGCGAGGCCAGCACCTGGCGTTCCGACAGCACGCGATGCATCAGCTGGAATTCCTGCGTGGTGTCGTACAGCGTGGTGAAGCCGACATCGGTGCCGAACAGCACCGTGCCGCCGTTCTCCGAGAACTGCTTGAGCTGGTTGACGGTCGCGGCCACCAGGCGGTTGGTGACGTTGGGGTCGAGAAGCACCGTCGTGAACAGCGACAGCGTCGGGATCAGCGCAGTCCCCTGCGCCTTGAACCGCGCAAGTTGATCATCCGTGTAGCTCCGCTCGCTGGGCGTCGTGTGCGCGAGCACGTCGACGTCTGCTGCGATCACCGTCTCGACGCCGATCTTGTTCTGCGGATGCGCGAACACCGGCCTGCCCTGTGCATGCGCGACGTCGACGGCCGCCTTGGCGATCGCCGGATCCATGTTGATGACAGGTTTATCGCCCATGAACGCGCCGGTGAACAGCTTGATGCCGTCCTCGCCCATCGCGAGCCAGTCGCGCGCCCACTTCGCCGCCTCCTCAGGCGTCGCGGCTTCAGGAAGCTGGATTTCGGGCGGCAGGTAGACGGGATGCCCGCCCTTGGGAAACACGTTGCCGGCGAGCAGAATGTTGGGACCGGCGACCTCATTTGCTGCGATGCGCTTGCGCAGCGGCAGCGTGTTCCGTGGATCGGAGCCGAGATCCCAGACCGTGGTAAAACCCCATCGGGTCAGCATCTCCTGCATGTGCTGCGTCAGCGGCGCGGCCGGCGCCTCGCCGGCGTTGTGCCAGACATGTTCCGTGAAATGCACATGGCTATTCCAGAACCCGGCAACAACAGACTTGCCGCTGCAATCGATCAGGCGCGCATCCGACGGCAGCTTGACGTCGCCGGACTTGCCGACCGCGCTGATGACGCCGTCCGTGATCACGATCGCCGCATCCGGCAGCGCAGCCGCATCCGCCGATGCGTAAAGCGTGCCGCCGCGGAGCACCACGGTCTCGGCATGCGCCGCCGCAGTGGCGACAGCCGAGCCAATGAGAAGAAGCGCGACGCGTAACCAGGTCCCGGTCATGGACAGCCTCTCTGATGGTTGCATGCCGGCGGTGCCCGGCGCGCGGCAACATAGCCGCGGCGCAGTGAGCCGCTTTGATCGTTCTTGCTGTCCGCGACGGATATCGGGAGGCGGCGTCCGCCGTCACTCCTCGGGCGCGTTCTCGATCGGGTCGAAGCGATCGGCCTCGAGCCCGAGCAGATTCCAGGATTGCAGCATGTGCGGCGGCAGCGGCGCCGTCGCGTCGATCACGCCGCCGCGCGGGTGCGGAATCACGATGCGGCGCGCGAGCAGATGCAGCCGGTTCTGCAGGCCGCCCGGCAGCTGCCAGTTCTCCTTGTTGAAGTATTTGGGGTCGCCGACGATCGCGTGATCGATATGCGCCATGTGGGCGCGCAATTGATGGGTGCGGCCGGTCACCGGCTTGAGCGAGACCCAGGCGAGCTTCGTCGCCGAGGTCTCGACCACCGCATAGTAGGTCACGGCGTGGCTGGCGCCCTCGTCGCCATGCGCCGCAATCCGCATGATGCTGTCCTCCTCGCTCTCCTCCTTGGCGAGATAGGTCGAGATACGGCCCTGCTTCGGCTTCGGCACGCCGGCGACCAGCGCCCAGTAGATCTTGCGCGCGGAACGATGCCGGAACGAGCCGGTCAGAGCGGTCGCGGCAAAGCGCGTCTTGGCGATCAGCAGGCAGCCCGAGGTCTCGCGGTCGAGCCGATGCACCAGCCGCGGCTTCTGCCCCTTGGCGTCGCGCATCACCTCCAGCATGTCGTCGACATTGCGCGTGATGCCGGAGCCGCCCTGAACCGCCAGGCCTGCGGGCTTGTTCAGCACCATCACGTCGGCGTCCTCGAACAGGATCATGTCCTTGAGATCCTGGAGGGTCTTCTTCGCCGCTTCGGACAGGCTGGCGGCCGCCTTCGGCGTATCGAGCCGCAGCGGCGGAATGCGGACGCTCTGCCCTTCTTCCAGCCGGTCCTTGCTGTCCGCACGCTTGCCGTTGACGCGCAACTCGCCCTTACGAACGATACGCTGGATGTGGGAAAACGACAGGCCGGGGAAACGCGCCTCGAGAAAGCGGTCGACGCGCATGTTGTCCTCGTCCGCCGTCACCACCACGGTCTGCACCTTGGTCGGCAGCGGCGACGGCTCGGCGACGCTCTTCTCCGGCTCGGGCACGAATGGCTTGGGCGCCCGCTGCTTGTCGCCGAGGCGCACCGCTGTTGACTTGCCGCCCGCACGATGCGCCGGCCCCCGCTCGGCGGCCGCGCCGCGACGGGGACGCGCGCCTTTGGCGCGGTCGGCGGCTGGGCGGAGAGGTCTCTTGACGCGGCGGCTCATGGGGTTGCAACTCCGAAGTTAAGCCCGTGGGTAGCGCAAATGCCGCGAATCGTCACGGCGAAATCGGTACAAATCCGGCACAACATTGGCCATGTTTGGCTGCATGCGGCAATCGACGGGAGCCGTGGAAGGAGCTTTGGAATGAGACTGGCGGTATCGGCTTTGGCGGCGGCCCTGATGCTCTCCGGACCGGCGCTGGCTCAGCAAGGCCCGATGCCGGAGGATCTCGCCTGGAAGCTCCTGGAACTCGGCCGCGTCATCGACTCGCCGAAAACGGCCGCGCTCTACGCACCGCTGCAGCAGAAGGAGCCCTATCAGGGCGTCAAGGTCGAGCGCGACGTCAAGTATGGCCCTGCCGACCGCCATCTGCTCGACGTCTTCACGCCGGACCCGGCGGCGACGCCCCGGCCGGTGCTGATCTACATCCATGGCGGCGGCTTCATTGCCGGCAGCAAGCGCAACCCCGGCAGCCCGTTCTACGACAACGTCATGCTGTGGGCTGCCAAGAGCGGCTTTGTCGGCGTCAACGCCACCTACCCGCCTGGCGCCGGCCTTTCCATGGCCGGCAGGCGCCGAAGACATGGGCGCGATCGTGCAATGGGTCGCGGAGAACATCGCGAGCCGCGGCGGCGACCCCAGGCGCATCTTCATCATGGGCCAATCGGCCGGCGCGATCCATGTCGCGAGCTATGTCTCGCACAGCGAATTCCACAAGGTGACGGGCGGCGGTCTTGCCGGCGCGATCATGGTGTCGGGCATCTACGATCTGACCGCTTCGCCGGCGGGCGATGCCGAGCTCGCCTATTACGGCTCCGACCCGTCGCGCTACGCCGAACGCTCCTCGCTGCAAGGCCTGCTCGCAAGCCCGATCCCGTTTCTGATCACCGCCGCCGAGCTCGATCCGCCGCGCTTCGTCGAGCAGTTCGAGCTGTTGAAGCAGGCCAGTTGCAAGCGGCCGAGCGGCTGCGCGCGCAGCTTCATGCTGCCGCAGCACAGCCATACGTCGGAGGTATACGCGATCAACACGCCGGACACGCGGCTGACGGATGAGATTTTGGAGTTCGTGAAAAGCGTGAAGTGACGCGCTAGAGCCATATGAAGTTATGGGCCGTCGCAGCGGGCGCTGCCAAAATATCGAGAACAACCCCATGCAAAGTAGCCGGCGGCGGCCGGCGTTCGACCAAGCAACTTGACATGTCGGGCAACTCAGAGATATATTTCTAATATTCCGAAGTCACACAGGCTGCATATGGCATTTGCGGGCTTCTGCAACTGACGCTCCCGCGCCGCAGGCGGGACGGGAACACGCGCGTTATTCGCGGTCGCAGCCTGATCTCGTCTTGTCTAGCTCCCACCCCGCTCCTTGCGCAGCCTGTTCCAGTAATCCAGCCGCTTGCGGATCTCGCGTTCGAAGCCGCGGTCGGGCGGATCGTAGAAGGTCTGGCGGCCGAGCGCTTCCGGGAAATAGTCCTGGCCGGAGAACGCGTCGGGCGCGTCGTGATCATATTGATAGCCGGAGCCGTAGCCTTCCGACTTCATCAGCTTGGTCGGCGAATTCAGAATGTGTTTTGGCGGCAGCAGCGAGCCGCCCTGCTTTGCGGTCCGCATCGCAGCGCCGAACGCAGTGTACACCGCGTTCGATTTCGGCGCGGTGGCGAGATAGACCACGGCCTGTGCGATCGCGAGCTCGCCCTCCGGCGAGCCCAGGAAATCAAAGGCATCCTTGGCGGCGTTGCAGACCGCCAACGCCTGCGGATCGGCGAGACCAATGTCCTCAACGGCCATGCGCACCACGCGCCGCGCCAGGAACAGCGGGTCCTCGCCGGCATCGAGCATGCGCGCGAGATAATACAATGCCGCATCCGGATCGGAGCCGCGCACCGACTTGTGCAGCGCCGAGATCAGATTGTAGTGACCATCGGCCGATTTGTCGTAGATCGGCGCGCGGCGCTGCAGGATGGCCTGCAACTGCTCGGCGTTGAACACCTCGCCCTTGCGCGCGGCGCGCCAGACCTCTTCGGCTAATGTCAGCGAGGCACCGGCCGTCACCGTCGGCCATCCGCACCAGCACGGCGCGCGCTTCCGCATCGAGCGGCAGGGCCTTGCCCTCGATCTTCTCGGCATTGGCAAACAGCCGTTCGATCGCAGCGGTATCGAGCGAGTGAAACACCAGCACGCGAGCCCGCGACAGAAGCGCCGCGTTGAGCTCGAACGACGGGTTCTCGGTGGTGGCGCCGACCAGCACCACGGTGCCGTCCTCCATCACCGGCAGGAAGGAGTCCTGCTGCGCGCGGTTGAACCTGTGCACCTCGTCGACGAACAGCAGCGTCCCCTTGCCGGTCTCGCGCCGGGCCCGCGCGGCATCGAACGCCTTCTTCAGGTCGGCGACGCCGGAGAACACCGCGGAGATCTGCTCGAAATGCAGCTCGGTGGCGTCAGCGAGAAGCCGCGCCACGGTGGTCTTGCCGGTGCCGGGCGGTCCCCAGAACACCAGCGAGCCCAGCGTGCGCGTCTCCAGCATGCGGGTCAGCGCGCCGTCGTGGGCCGAGGATATGATCCTGGCCGACGACGTCGGCCAGCGTGCGCGGGCGCAGCCGGTCCGGCAGCGGGTGCGGCGCGTCCTGCTCCATCCCCGCCGCGGCAAAGAGATTGCTGGCTTCGTGCGGTCTCTTCGGGCTCATCCGCCGAGCGTCACGTTGATCTGCTGGCCGCCGCGCACCAGCGTGATGCGCCAGATCCGTGACCCCGCCTTCGACACCTTGTCGAGGTCGCTGGTGCGCACGATCTTCTCGTTGTTGACGGCGAGGATGATGTCGCCCTTCTGGAAGCCGACATTGGCGGCCGTGCCGTCATCGGCGAGCTCGGTGACGACGACGCCCTCGGCGCCGGCGTCGAGATGCAGCTCATCGGCCAGCGCCGGCGAGATGTTGGCAACCTTGGCGCCCTGGAATGGCGAACGCGCGGTCAGCACGATCTCGTCGCGGTTGGTATCGGGCGCGGTCTCCAGCGGCACGGTGAGCTTCACCGGCTTGCCGGCGCGTTGCACCTCGATCTCCGCGTTGCCGCCGAGCGGACGGGTGGCGAAGCGGTAGTCGAACGCGTTGGGATCGTCGATCGGCGTCCCGTCGATCCCGACGATCAGATCGGACAGTTTGAGTCCGGCCTTCGCCGCCGGGCTGTTCGGCGCGACATTGGCGACCAGCGCGCCGGTCGGCAGCTTCAGCCCGAGCGTCTCTGCGATCTCCGGCGTGACCGCCTGCAGCCGCGCACCGAGCCAGGGCCGCTTCACCGCCTTGCCGCCGCTCTTGGCGGAGGCCACCACCACGCGCACCATGTTGGCGGGGATCGCGAAGCCGATGCCCTGCGAGCCGCCGGAGCGCGAGAAGATCGCGGTATTGATGCCGGCGAGCCGGCCGGTCATGTCGACCAGCGCGCCGCCCGAATTGCCGGGATTGATCGCCGCGTCGGTCTGAATGAAGAATTGATAATCCGTGATCCCGACTTGAGTGCGCGCCAGCGCCGAGATGATGCCGTGTGTCACGGTCTGGCCGACGCCGAACGGATTGCCGATCGCCAGCACGACGTCGCCGACCTGCAGCTGGTCCGAATTGGCGAAGTCGAGCGTCGCGAACTTCTCCTTGTTGGTGCCCTTCAGCCGCAGCACCGCGAGGTCGGTGCGGCCGTCCTTCAGCACGATCTCGGCCTCGTATTCGCGCTTGTCAGCGAGCGAGACCTTCACCTGGTCGGCGCCCTCGATCACGTGATTGTTTGTGACCACGAGGCCGGAAGCATCGACCATCACGCCGGAGCCGAGCGAGCGCTGCATCTGCTCGGGCTGCTGCCCCGGGACGCCGAAGAAGCGGCGGAAGATCGGATCGTCCAGAAACGGATTGCGGTTCTGCACCGTCTTGGCCGCGTAGACATTGACCACCGCCGGCTGCACCCGCTGCACGATCGGCGCATAGGACAATTGGAGCTCGGCCTGTGAGGACGGCACGCGGCGGTCCTGGGCCGCGGACGGGGACAGATTCCCCATGAAAGCCAATGTGCACAGAGCGGATATGGCAGCGAAGCGGACGGGTCGGAGCATTCTCACCTCTCGTGGAAACGCCGGAATATAGGCGTGTTCGCCGGGCAATTGAAGGGCGCCCGGCCGGATAACTGGCCCCCGCCGGACCGGTGCAAAACCGGCGGCAGCCGCGTTGAAGCGCGCCGCCAAACTTCTATGATGACTGTCATCTCACTGCGCCGCTCCGCTTGTTGCCTGCGGACAACAAGCGGAACTGCGATGCCCGGAAGCCCTGTCGTGCGTCAGTCACGATCAACTCCTAGGACGTTTCAGTGAGTGAGTGGGGAATTCAAACACAACAGGGGTGCACGATGGCTGCGACAAAAGTTGGTGCAATCGCCATAGGGCTGGCAGGGGCGCTCGCCGCCTCGCCGGCCTATTCGCAATCGGCCGGAGGCGGCAGCGACGCGGAGATCGCGCTGCTGAAGCAGCAGCTGAAGATGCTCGAGCAGAAGCTCGACAGGCTGCAGAAGCAGACCAATGCCAATACCGCGACCGCAGCCAGCGCGAACGCCAACGCGAAGGCGGCGGATGCCAAGGCCGCGCGGGCAAGCGCCAACGCCGCGATCCCGGTCAAGGGCCCGGTCGCGCCGTCGGGCGTCGTGGTGACGCTGCCGAACAACCGGCCGACGATCTGTACTGCGGATGAACAGAACTGCGTTGCGATCACGAGCCGCGTGCACTGGGATGTCGGCGGCTACGACTATCGTCCGAACACCGCAAGTACCTCGCCGCAGAAGCTCGACAGCGGCGAGAACCTCCGCCGCGCCCGCATCGGCATCGTCGGCAAGTTCTTCGGCGACTGGAATTACGCGCTGATCTACGACTTCGGCGGCTCGTCCGACGGCTTCGGCGGCGCGGCACCGGGATCGCTGCCTGGCGGCGGCACCTCCGGCGTCGAGAATGCCTATCTGAGCTACACCGGCTTCAAGCCGTTCGGGGGCAAGATGGCGATCGAAGGCGGCATCATGGACATCCCGTGGACGCTGGACGAATCGACGAGCTCCAACGACATCCTGTTCATGGAGCGCGCCTCGGTCGGCATCATCGCACAGAACATCGCGGCCGGTGACTTCCGTTCGGGCGCCGGCACCCGATGGTGGAACGACCAGCTCTGGATCGGCGGCTATGTCACGGGACCGACGACGGGCGCGATTCACTCCGCGTCGTCAGCCGCGCCGGCCGGCACGTCCGAGCAGTATGGCGGTGTCATCCGCGTCGCCGGCAATCCGATCAGCGGCAAGAACTACTCGGTGCATATCGGCGCCGATGCGGAATGGCTGGTCCAGCCGCCGCGCAACCAGCTCACCCAGGCGCAGACGCTCACGCTGAACGACCGGCCCGAGCTGCGCATCGACCCGACGACGCTGATCTCGACCGGTGCGATCGCCAACGTCTCTGGCGCGCAGGTCTACGGCGTCGAGGCGGCAGCGACCTACGGCCCGTTCATCGCACAAGGCGAGTACTATTGGTTCAATGTCGACCGCTCTGCGAATACCGGGCTGCCGCCGTTCGGCGCGCCGAGCCTGAAATTCGACGGCGGTTACGCGCAGGTCGGCTACGTGCTGACCGGCGAGAACCACGCCTACAATCCGGCAACGGCCTCCTATGGCGGTATCAAGCCGCACGATCCGTTCTCGCTTGCCGGCGGCGGCATGGGCGCGTGGGAAATCGCCGGCCGCGTCAGCACGATGAACCTCAACGACCAGGTCGGCCAGGCCGTCGGCATCGCGGGCGGACGGCAGACCGTCTACACCGCCGCGCTGAACTGGTACGTCAACAACAACGTCCGCTTCATGCTGAACTACCTGCACGGCGACATCGCCAAGCAGGCCTCGGCGACCTCGCCTGTGGATGCCGGCTCGAAGTTCGACGCGGTCGCGCTGCGCACGCAGGTTGCGTTCTGACGCAATCTGATCAGCGCCGACAACAAAGGCCAGGAGCGACACACCGCTCCCGGCCCTCTTCATTACAAATTGTCAGGCCGCGCGCTTCGACTTCTTCACAACGACTTCCGGCGCCGGCGCACAGGACAGCCGTTCCTGATGGCCCTCGCCCCAGGCTTTCAAAATATCGATCACCGGGCGCAGGCTCTCGCCGAGTTCGGAGAGCGTGTATTCGACCCGCGGCGGCACCTCGGCGTAGACCTTGCGGGTCACGAGGCCGTCGTCCTCCAGCGCCCGCAGCTGCTTGGTCAGCATGCGCTGGGTGATGCCGGGCATCCGCCGCCGCAGCTCGCCGAAGCGCTGGGTGCCGGCCTGCAGGTGATACAGGATCACGCCCTTCCATTTGCCGTCGATCAGGTCGAGCGCCGCCTCGACCGCGCAGCCCGGCCGGCGCGCGAAATTCTTCCGTTTCATCGGTAATTTCCCAATAGTATACAAACAGGGACTAGTTCCCTGATTTTACAGTACTTGCCAAAACGACGCCAGCGCGACAGGTAAGACGGCAGGCAATCGCCCACCACGGAGACCAGACATGAAGGCCGTCGGATACCAAAAATCGCTGCCGATCGAGGCGGCGGATTCGCTCGTCGATTTCGAAATCGCCAAGCCCGAACCGAAGGGGCGCGACGTCAGGGTCGCGGTGAAGGCGATCTCGGCCAACCCGGTCGACTACAAGGTGCGCAAGCGCGCGGCGCCGTCCGACGGCAGCTACAAGATCCTCGGCTTCGACGCGGCCGGCGTGGTCGACGCCGTCGGGCCCGACGTCTCGCTCTTCAAGCCCGGCGATGAAGTGTTCTACGCGGGCTCGATCCAGCGCCAGGGCACCAATTCGGAATTTCATCTGGTGGACGAGCGCATCGTCGGCAACAAGCCGGCATCGCTCTCGTTCGCGCAGGCCGCCGCCCTGCCCCTCACCTCGATCACCGCATGGGAGCTGCTGTTCGATCGGCTCGGCGCCGTGCCGGGCAAGAGCCTCGATCCACGCACGCTGCTGATCACCGGTGGCGCCGGCGGCGTCGGCTCGATCCTGATCCAGCTCGCACGCCGCCTCACCGGGCTGACCGTGGTTGCGACCGCGACGCGGCCGGAGTCTCAGAAGTGGTGCCGCGATCTCGGTGCGCATGCGGTGATCGATCACTCGCAGCCGATGAAGGAGCAGATCGAGAGCTTGAGGCTGCCGCCGGTCGGCCTCGTCGCCAGCCTCACCTTCACCGACCAGCACTACAAGTCGATTGCCGACTTCATCGCGCCGCAGGGCAAGTTCGGCCTGATCGACGATCCCGCCGAATTCAACGTCGCCGTGTTCAAGGGCAAGGCGGTGTCGGTACA
This sequence comes from Bradyrhizobium sp. JR3.5, assembly GCF_054057015.1. Lineage (NCBI taxonomy): Bacteria > Pseudomonadati > Pseudomonadota > Alphaproteobacteria > Hyphomicrobiales > Nitrobacteraceae > Bradyrhizobium > Bradyrhizobium sp. JR3.5. The sequence continues at coordinate 1,361,530 of NZ_JBSRYV010000001.1, read as the reverse complement.
CTGGGAATCGATGTTCACGCGCTCATCGTTCCAGACGCCTGACATGATCGCGCAGCACCATCTGCTCAACGACGTTGCCGACCTGATCGACAAGGGCGTGCTGCGCACCACGCTCGACCAGACCTTCGGCACCATCAACGCCGCCAACCTCAAGCGCGCCCATGCGCTGCTGGAAAGCGGCAAGTCGCGCGGCAAAGATCGTGCTGGAGGGCTGGTAGGAGTCGCTGCGTAGGGTGGATTGGCAGGCAGCGTCCGTCGAAGCTCAACGAGCGAAGGCGGAAGGCGTAATCCACCATCCCACCAGCAGAAGCGGCAGGTTACGCTGGCGCTAACCCGCCCTACGCACCGACCAACTCGCGAGATATCCCCACAGGCCGGCGCGTGGCTTTTGCCAAAGCCATGACATCGCCTGTATGATTTGCGCAACGATCACCCCGTCCTCAATCCGGCCGCGCGAGACGCGGCCGGAACGGTGGTGACGCCCCAAGGGGATACCCGGGGATGGGAGGAAACCGATGAGTTTGCTCACGGCCGATCCGTCGCGGATCGATCCGGAGTGGATGACGCAGGCGCTGCGCGAAGCCGGTGCGATCGACCAGGTGAAGGTCGTCGAACTCGTCTGCAAGCCGGTCGGCAATGGCCTCGTCGGCGACAGCTATCGATTTCATCTGACCTATGACGGCGATGAGCCGAACGCGCCCTTAAGCGTCGTCGGCAAATTCCCGGCCGCAGATCCCGACAGCCGCCGCTCCGGTTCCGCGCACACGCTCTACATCCGCGAGGTCGCGTTCTATCGCGAGCTGGCGGCCACCGTCGACATTCACACCCCGCGGCCGATCCTCGCCGAAATCGATCCTGCCACCGACGACTTCACACTGATCCTGGAAGATCTGGCGCCCGCACGCCCGGGCGACCAGCTCGCCGGATGCGCGATCGCGGACTGCCTGACGGCGATGGCCGAGGCCGCCGCGCTGCATGCGCCGCGATGGAACGACCCGACGCTCGACGCGGTGCAATGCTTCGTGGTCGCCGCAAGCCGGCGCAGGGATCTTCGCGCGGTGCTGCCCGCCATCATCGGTCACTACAAGGAGCGATATCACGGCGTAATCGAACCGGAATTCCTGGATCTGATCGACAGGCTTCCGGACGCGATACCGCGCTACCAGTCCGATCGATCGGTGCCGCGAACGCTGCAGCACGCGGACTTCCGGCTCGACAACATGCTGTTCGAGGTGCGCGGCAACACACGTCCGATGGCCACGCTGGATTGGCAGACGCTGACGGTGGGGCCAGGCATCGTCGACGTTGCCTATTTCCTGTCGGCCGGTGTCGATCCGTCCGAGCGGCGGCTTCATGAAGCCGATCTGGTGCGGTTCTATCATTCCGAGCTGATCCGGCGCGGCGTGCGGGACTATGGCTGGGATGATTGCTGGCGGGATTACCGGCGCTACACGCTGCATGGCATCATGATGGGCGTCGTCTCGGCGCTCAGCGTCCAGCGCTCCGAGCGGGGCGACGCACTGTTCCTGAAAATGACCCGTGGCGCCTGCGCGCAAGCGCTGGACCACGACAGTTTTTCATACTGGCAGGACTGAAGCGCGATCGGGCGAAATGGTTCCCGTGAAGACAACGCGTCAAGACAGCGAAAGGGATCGGCGTGCTCAACAAACTGGACGACTTCCCCATCCACCAGACGCCGGAGCCGATCGCGGTTCCCTCGACCAGCGACCGCAATGTCTATGACCGAACCTGGTTCAACGGCTACACCGCCGACGGCGCGTATTATTTCGGCATCGGCATCGCGATCTACCCGCACCGCAAGATCCTCGATTGCGCCTTCAGCGTCGTGGAGCGTGGTGGACGGCAGCATTGCTTCTACGGTTCGCGGCGGGCGCCGCTCGAGCGCACCGAGATGCAGGTCGGCCCGTTCAGGCTGGAGGTCATCGAACCGATGCGGCGGACGCGGGTCGTGCTCGACGACAATGCGACGGGTCTCGCCTGCGATTTGACCTTCTCCGCACGCACGGCCGCGATCCAGGAAGCACGGCAGACGCTTTGGTCCGGCGACCGCCGCGCGATGGACTCGACCCGGTTCGACCAGTTCGGCCGCTGGAGCGGCGTCGTGCGCCACCCCGATGGCGAGATCAAAGTCGACGATCACACTTGCTACGGCACCAAGGATCGCTCCTGGGGCGTTCGCAATGTCGGCGAACGCGATGTCGGCGGCGTGCCGATGCCGCCGCCGAGCGTGTTCTTCCTCTGGGCCCCGTTGGTCTGGGACGACCACATCTCGCACGCCATCTTCTTCGACGGGACGCAGGGTGAGGCGCTGGTCCGCGAGGGCATCACCGCGCCGCTCTACCGAAGCGAGGCCGAGATCCCCGGGGTCGTCGATGGGCGCGACCGCCGCATGGCGACCGCGCGGCACCGTGTCAAATACGTGCCGAACACCCGGCTGGCGCAGTCCGCTGAAATCGACCTGGTCGATATCGACGGCCACACCTCGACCATCGCGCTCGACCCGATCCTGAAATTCCAGATGAAGGGCCTCGGCTACGGTCATCCGCAATGGGGCCAGGGCATGTGGAAGGGCGAGCTCGAGATCGGCGGCGAGTCGTTCGACCCCGTCACGCTCGATCCGCTGGCCCGCGAGAACGTCCACGTGCAACAGGTGGTGCGCGCTCGCCAGGGCGACCGGACGGGTATTGGCGTCCTGGAGCAGATATGCTTCGGCCCCTACCGTCCGGCCGGCTTCAGCGAGTTCCTCGACGGCGCCAAGGGTTAGCTCGGCGGCACGCCTTCGACGAAGATCAGCCGGCGGTCCAGCGCGGTCCGCCGATGCTTGAGCGCCTCGGCATATTCCGGCGATGCGTACCACTCGCGCAGCCGCGTCATCGACGGGAATTCGACGACGATGATGCTCTTCGGCGGCGGCCCGCCTTCGACCACGTCGGCCGCACCGCCGCGCACCAGATAGCGCCCGCCGTACCGCACGATGGCCTTGGCGGCGATGGTACGATAGGCCTCGAAGCCTGCGGCATCCTTCACGTCGACCTCGGAAATCACATAGGCTGACATCGCCGCACCTCAGGCGATGGTATTGACGATGCCGCCCTCGGCGCGCAGCGCCGCGCCGTTGGTCGCGGAGGCCTGCTTCGAGCAGACATAGACGACGAGATTGGCGATCTCCTCGGTGCTGGCAAAGCGCTGCAACAGCGAGGTCGGCCGGTGCTGCTTGACGAAGTTGGAGGCGGCTTCCTCGACCGACTGGCCGTTCTGCTGGGCGAGATCCTTGACGAAGGTCTCTACGCCCTCGGACATCGTCGGTCCGGGCAGCACGGAGTTGACGGTGACCGCGGTGCCGCGGGTCAGTTGCGCGAGCCCGCGTGCGATCGCAAGCTGCGCAGTCTTGGTGGTGCCGTAGTGGATCATCTCGGTCGGGATGTTGAGGCCGGATTCCGAGGAGATGAAGACGATGCGGCCCCAGTTGCGCTTCAGCATGCCCTGCATGTAGCCGCGCGACAGCCGTACGCCCGACATCACGTTGACCTCGAAGAAGCGGCTCCAGTCCTCGTCGGGAATGTCGAAGAACGGCTTCGGCTCGAAGATGCCGGCATTGTTGACGAGGATGTCGACCTCGGGCAGCGCGGCGAGCAGCGCCTTGCAACCGGCCGACGTCGAGACGTCGGCGGCGATGCCGCGGACTTTTGCGCCCGCCACCGCCTTGACGATCGCAGCAACCGCTGCATCGACCTTGGCCTGGCTGCGGCCGTTGATGACGACATCGGCGCCGGTCTCTGCCAGCCCCCTGGCGATGGCGTTGCCGATGCCCGCGGTCGAGCCGGTCACCAGTGCAGTCTTTCCGGAAAGGTCGATTTTCATTGCTTCATCTCCATTGATGCTGACCGAGATATCGGGCGCGGCATCATGCATCGCAATTGCATCTCACCGACGCGTGAGGGAGCCAATGACGCCGTCGTCTTGGCGAAAGCCAAGACCCATTGCCACGAGCCCGCGCTTTGGCGCAACGCCGTCACCTCCAGCCGTCGCGATAACGTCCGCTTGGGGTTATGGGTCCCGGCTTTCGCCAGGACGACGACCGGGGTGGAGCGCCGCCGCAAATAAAAACGGCGCCCGAGGGCGCCGTTTTCAAAACCTTCGCTCGATAGCCGGGCTTACGCCGCCTCGGCTTCCTTGCCCTGGGCCGGACCGGAGTCCTGGCCCTTGGCGTCGACGTCGCGGTCGACGAACTCGATCACGGCCATCGCCGCGTTGTCGCCGTAGCGGAAGCCGGCCTTGATGATGCGGGTGTAGCCGCCCTGGCGGTCCTTGTAACGGGTCGCCAGCGTGTCGAACAGCTTCCTGACCTGGTCGAGGTCGCGCAGCTCGGAGATCGCCTGGCGGCGCAGGGCCAGCCCGCCCTTCTTGCCGAGGGTGACGAGCTTCTCGACGATCGGCCGCAGCTCCTTGGCCTTCGGCAGCGTGGTGACGATCTGCTCGTGCTTGATCAGCGCGGCCGCCATGTTGGCGAACATCGCACGCCGGTGCTCGGCGGTGCGGTTGAGCTTCCGATGAACCTTGCCGTGACGCATTGACTTCTTCCTTCTTCAATTCTGCCGCGGTGGTTCAGCGACAAGTTTTGCAGGTGGGCATCCTGCGTTCGCCCGCAAAAGCGCCTTAGCGCGCTTTTGCTATCTCGTTTGAGCATGATCCTTCCGGAAAGCCGCTCCGCACTTTTCCGGGATCATGCTGCGCAAAAAATCGTGGCCGGAGATGCTCCGGCCACGACGGTGAAATCGGATCAGTAGTGATCCTCGAAGCGCTTGGCGAGCTCGTCGATGTTCTCCGGCGGCCAGCCCGGCACTTCCATGCCGAGGTGCAGACCCATCTGGGCCAGCACTTCCTTGATCTCGTTCAGCGACTTGCGGCCGAAGTTCGGGGTGCGGAGCATTTCCGCTTCCGACTTCTGCACGAGGTCGCCGATGTAGACGATGTTGTCGTTCTTCAGGCAGTTGGCCGAACGCACCGACAGCTCGAGTTCGTCGACCTTCTTGAGGAACGCCGGGTTGAACGCGAGATCGGGGATGATCTCCTGCGTGACTTCCTTGCGCGGCTCTTCGAAGTTGACGAACACGTTGAGCTGATCCTGCAGGATGCGCGCAGCGTAGGCCACCGCGTCCTCCGGCGTGATCGCACCGTTGGTCTCGATCGTCATGGTCAGCTTGTCGTAGTCGAGGATCTGGCCCTCACGGGTGTTCTCGACCTTGTAGGAAACCTTGCGGACCGGCGAGAACAGGCTGTCGACCGGGATCAGGCCGATCGGCGCATCCTCAGGCCGGTTGCGCTCGGCGGCGACATAGCCCTTGCCGGTCGCGACCGTGAACTCCATGCGGATCTCGGCGCCATCGTCCAGCGTGCAGAGCTGCAGGTCGGGATTGAGCACGGTCACATCGCCGACGGTCTGGATGTCGCCGGCGGTGACGGCGCCCGGGCCCTGCTTCTTCACGACCATGCGCTTCGGGCCTTCGCCCTGCATCTTGATCGAGATGTCCTTGATGTTGAGGACGATGTCGGTGACGTCTTCACGGACACCGGCGATCGAGGAGAACTCGTGCAGCACGCCGTCGATGTGCACCGACTGCACCGCCGCGCCCTGCAGCGAGGACAGCAGGATGCGGCGCAGCGCGTTGCCGAGCGTCTGGCCGAAGCCGCGCTCGAGCGGCTCGGCGACCACGGTGGCGAACCGGCTCGCGTCCGAGCCCGGCGTCACCTGCAGCTTGTTCGGTCGAATAAGTTCTTGCCAATTTTTCTGGATCGTCACTTGTTCACCCATGGGCCAGTCGTCGGGCCCGTCGAATGGCCGAACCTGGCGTTGGAGATCGCGGAACAGTCCGCGCGGTCAATTCCAAAAACGATCGCAGGGCGGCTGGAGGCCGCCCGCGACTTACAGATCAAACGCGCCGACGCTTGCGCGGACGGCAGCCATTGTGCGGGATCGTGGTCACGTCGCGGATCGAGGTGACGGTAAAGCCCGCAGCCTGCAGCGCACGGAGCGCCGACTCACGGCCCGAACCCGGGCCGGCCACTTCAACCTCCAGCGTGCGCATGCCGTGTTCCTGCGCCTTCTTGGAGACGTCTTCGGCCGCGACCTGCGCGGCATAGGGGGTCGACTTGCGCGAGCCCTTGAAGCCCATCGTGCCGGCCGACGACCAGGCGATGGTGTTGCCCTGCGCGTCGGTGATGGTGATGGTCGTGTTGTTGAACGACGAATTCACGTGCGCGATGCCGGAGGCGATGTTCTTGCGTTCGCGGCGACGTACGCGGGTGGCTTCCTTGCCCATTTCAAACCTTTCCTGTGATCTCAAGCGCCGCCGTAGTGCCAGCGGCTACACCTCAAAACGCAAATGGCGAGCAGCGAATTTTGATTCGCTGCTCCCCACCTGCAATTCGCGAAACTTACTTCTTCTTGCCGGCGATTGCCTTGGCCGGACCCTTGCGCGTGCGCGCATTGGTGTGGGTGCGCTGGCCGCGCACCGGCAGACCACGGCGATGGCGCAGGCCGCGATAGCAGCCGAGGTCCATCAGCCGCTTGATGTTGATGCCGACCTCGCGACGGAGGTCGCCCTCGACCATATAGTCGCGGTCGATGACTTCGCGGATCTGCAGGACCTCCTGGTCGGTCAACTGGCTGACGCGACGGTCCGCCGGGATCTTGACCTTCTCGATGATGTCGGCCGCGTTCTTCTGGCCGATACCATGGATGTACTGAAGCGCGATCAGCACGCGCTTGTTGGTAGGAATGTTGACGCCGGCAATACGGGCCACGGACTTCTCTCCTGTCGCCGCTCCATCACGGATGCGGGCTTCTCAAGTTCTTGCTCTCTGCGGGCTTGTGTCCACAAACGCGAACACGACGCCCTTCCCCTGATGTCCTTCGGGGCCCGGCATCGTCATCAAACTATCCAACTTGGATGCGGGGCTTATTAAAGGATTCATGTCGGTTTCGTCAACCGCTCCTAGCGTTTAGCTCGCTTTTTCGTGAGCCTTTTTGCTGCCTTTTTGGCGGCCTTTGCCCCCTTCCGGGCATTCGCCGTACGGGCGGCCTGCTTTGCGGCCTTCTTCACGGTCTTCTTGGCCGGTTGCTTCGCCGTTTTCTTGGCAGCCTTCTTGGCAGCTTTGACCTTGGAGGCCGGCTTTGAGGCTCCCTTGGCGGCCTTCCGGGCCGGTTTGGCGGCCTTACTGGCCGATTCGGCTGCCTTCCTGGTCGCCTTCGTCGCGGTCTTCTTAGCCGTCTTGGACGCCTTCGAGGCGCTCTTGGGCTCCTCGTGCTCCTTCGGTTCCAGCGCGCCGAGCGCGGTCAGGATCCGGTTGATCTCGCGGGTGACGTGCTCGATGGTCATCATGCCATCGACCGTCAGAAGCTTCCGCCGCTCCGAATAATAGTGAATCAGCGGTTCCGTCAGCGAGCGGTACTGCGCCAGGCGCCTGGTCAGCACTTCCGGTGTATCGTCGAGGCGCACTTCCTCGCCGCGCGCGCGGGTTTCCTCGGCACGCTTCTCGACGCGGGCGAGCAGCGCACTCTCGTTGACGCGCAGTTCGACGACGGCGTCGAGCTTGAGGTGCCTTTTCCGGAGCAGCTCGTCGAGGGCCTCCGCCTGCGGCACGGTGCGCGGGAAGCCGTCGAGAATGAAGCCCTTCTTGGCGTCGGGCTCCTCGATCCGGTCGGCGATGATTCCCACCACGACCTCGTCAGGAACCAGGCCGCCGTTGGCCATGATCTCCTTGGCCTGCAAGCCGACCGGGGTGCCCGCGGCAGCGGCTGCGCGCAGCATCTCGCCGGTCGAGAGCTGAACGATGCCATGCCGGTGCACCAGCCGCTGTGCCTGGGTTCCCTTGCCCGAGCCCGGCGGCCCCAAAAGGATTAATCTCATATCTGTTTCGCCCCCCGGCTAGGTGGGCGACGTCCGCACACCCGAGTTTTGAGTTTGAAGCCGCACCGCGATCAGCGGCGGCGGCCTCCCCTGAGCTTCGACTTCCTGATCAGCCCTTCATACTGATGGGCGAGCAGATAGCCCTGAACCTGCGACACCGTATCCATCGTTACACTGACGACGATCAAAAGCGAGGTGCCACCAAAGTAGAATGGGACCGAGGCGTAGGAAATCAGAATTTCGGGGATCAGGCAGACGATCGCGAGATAAATCGCACCGAGCACCGTGATGCGCGACAGCACGTAGTCGATGTATTCGGCGGTGCGCTCACCGGGCCGGATGCCCGGGACAAAGCCGCCATGCTTCTTCAGATTATCCGCGGTCTCGGTCGGGTTGAACACGATCGCGGTGTAGAAGAACGCGAAGAACACGATCAGCGCGAGATACATGAGCAGGAATAGCGGCCGGCCATGGCTGAGCTGGGTGGTGAGCCACTGGAACCACTCCGGCCCCTTGCCGGCGTTGAAGTTCGCAACCGTGGTCGGCAGCAGCAGCAGCGACGAGGCGAAGATCGGCGGAATCACGCCCGAGGTGTTGAGCTTGAGCGGCAGATGCGAGGACTGGCCCTCGAACATCTTGTTGCCGACCTGGCGCTTTGGATACTGAATCAGCAGCCGGCGCTGCGCACGCTCCATGAACACGATGAAGGCGATCACGGCGACCGCCATCACGATGACGATGAGGATCAGGCCGGTCGACATCGCGCCCTGGCGGCCGAGTTCCAGCATGTTGGCGAGCGCCGACGGCAGCTCGGCGACGATGCCGGACAGGATGATCAGCGAGATACCGTTGCCGATGCCGCGCGAGGTGATCTGCTCGCCGAGCCACATCAGGAACATGGTGCCGCCGGTCAGCGTGATCGCGGTCGAGATCCGGAAGAACATGCCGGGGTCGCTGACGACATTGCCGGCGCCTTCGAGGCCGATCGCAATGCCGTAGGACTGGAACAGCGCCAGGATCACCGTCAGATAGCGGGTGTACTGGTTCAGCGTCTTGCGGCCCGCCTCGCCTTCCTTCTTGAGCGCCTCGAGTTGCGGCGACACGGTGGTCAGCAGCTGGACGATGATCGATGCCGAGATGTACGGCATGATGTTCAGCGCGAAGATCGCCATGCGGTGGATGCCGCCGCCGGCGAACATGTTGAACATGCCGAGGATGCCGCCGGACTGGCTGCGGAACACCTGTTCCCAGATGTTGGGATCGATGCCCGGCAGCGGGATGTAGGTGCCCAGCCGATAAACAAGCAGCGCACCCAGGGTGAACCAGATGCGCTTCTTCAGCTCGTCGGCTTTCGCCAGCTGTCCGAAATTGAGGTTTGCGGCAAGTTGTTCGGCTGCTGAGACCATGTTCGGCTTTCTCCCGGAGCCCGCTTCGCCGACGCCCCCAAGAAACTCGTTCTCTCGGGCCGTCGGCAGACACCGGACATTATCTGGTGCTCGGCCTCGATAAGTCCATCATTCGATCTGCGGATTGCCCGCGCAGGCCGCGGGCAATGACGCAGATGTTACGCCGCCTCGCCTTCGTCCTTGGCGGGGGCCAGGATCTTGACCGAGCCGCCGGCCTTCTCGACCGCAGCAATGGCCGACTTGGAAGCGCCGTGCGCTTCGATGGTCAGCTTGGTCTTGATCTCGCCGCGGCCGAGCAGCCGCAGGCCGTCCTTGGCGCGGCGCAGCACGCCGGCCTTCACCAGCGACTCGACGTTCACCGTCGCGCCCGCATCGACCAGCTTGTTGTCGATCGCTTCCTGCAGACGGTCGAGGTTGATCTCGGCGAAGTCGAGCCGGAAGATGTTGTTGAAGCCGCGCTTCGGCAGACGGCGATGCATCGGCATCTGGCCGCCTTCGAAACCTTTGATGCGGACGCCCGAACGCGCGGTCTGGCCCTTGCCGCCGCGGCCCGAGGTCTTGCCCTTGCCGGAACCGATGCCACGGCCGACACGCATGCGCTTCTTGCGCGAGCCGGCGTTGTCGGCGATATCGCTGAGCTTCATCGCCCTTCTCCTTATCTCTGCTTACTCGCCGACGACGCGGACGAGATGCTGAACTTTGCTGATCATGCCGCGAACTTCAGGGGTATCCTGCAGCTCGGCAACCCGGCCGATCTTGTTGAGCTTGAGGCCGATCAGCGTCGAACGCTGCGAGTGATGGCGGCGGATTGCGCTGCCGATCTGCTCGACCTTGATGGTCTTGCTGGCCTGGGCCATGACAGTAACTCCGAATAGCGCTTCGAGAAGCGCGCGTTGTTATTCCGCCACCACTTCGGCGTCACCGCCGACGCGGCGCGACTGCAGGGTGGAGACCTTGATGTTGCGGCGCGCAGCCACCGAGCGCGGCGAATCCTGATGCTTCAGCGCGTCGAAGGTTGCGCGAACCATGTTGTAGGGATTCGACGAGCCGATCGACTTCGCCACCACGTCCTGGATGCCGAGCGTCTCGAACACCGCGCGCATCGGGCCGCCGGCGATGATGCCGGTACCGGCCGGAGCGGCACGCAGATAGACGCGGCCGGCGCCGTGACGGCCGGCGATGTCGTGATGCAGCGTGCGGCCTTCGCGCAGCGCGACCCGCGTCAGGTTGCGCTTCGCCGATTCGGTCGCCTTGCGGATCGCTTCCGGAACTTCGCGCGCCTTGCCGTGGCCGAAACCGACCCGGCCCTTCTGATCGCCGATCACGACCAGCGCCGCAAAGCCGAAGCGCTTGCCGCCCTTGACGACCTTCGCCACGCGATTGATGTGGACGAGCTTGTCGACGAACTCGCTGTCGCGCTCCTCGCGATCCCTGCTCCGTTCGCGTCCGCCGCGTTCGCGTTCACCTGCCATGGTGTTTTCCAATCTCTAGGAGGCCTGACGCCTCTATCCTGGTAATCGTTCGTAAAGTTTAGAAGCTCAATCCGCCTTCGCGCGCCGCATCCGCGAGCGCCTTGACACGCCCGTGATAGATGTAGGCGCCGCGATCGAACACGACTTCCTTGACACCCTTCTGCGCCGCGCGTTCCGCCAGCAGCTTGCCGACGGCCTTCGCCGCATCGATGTCGGCGCCGGTCTTGCCGGCGTCGCGCAGGTTCTTCTCCAGCGACGAGGCGGACGCGAGCGTCTCGCCCTTCTGGTCGTCGATGACCTGGGCGTAGATGTGCTTGGACGAGCGGAACACCGACAGCCGCGGACGGCCGCCTGCCGAGCGGCGAAGCGCAAGGCGGACGCGCTGCTTGCGCCGGGCATTCGTAACCTTGAGTGACATGACCGGCTCCGTTACTTCTTCTTGCCTTCCTTGCGGAAGATGAATTCGTTGGCGTACTTCACGCCCTTGCCCTTGTAGGGCTCCGGCGGACGGTAGGCGCGGATCTCGGCGGCGACCTGGCCGACGCGCTGCGGATCGTTGCCGGTGATCGTGATCTCGGTCGGCTTCGGCACCGCGATGGTGATGCCTTCCGGGATCGCGTAAACCACGTCGTGGCTGTAGCCGAGCGCGAGCTGCAGGTTCTTGCCCTGCATCGCGGCGCGGTAACCGACGCCGGTGATCTCGAGCTTCTTCTCGAAGCCCTTGGTGACGCCCTCGACGAGGTTAGCGACCTGCGCGCGCGCGGTGCCGTACATCGCCTGCGCGCGGTTGGTCTTGACGCGCGGGGCGACCTTGACCTGGCCGTTCTCGAACTTCACCTCGACGTCGTCATGCACGACGAACTGAAGCTGGCCCTTCGGCCCCTTCACCTTCACCGTCTGGCCCTCGACGCTTGCCGTCACACCCGACGGGATCGCCACCGGCCTCTTGCCGATACGTGACATCGTAAAATCCTTCCTCAGAACACCGTGAAGAGAACTTCGCCGCCCACGTTGGCGTCGCGCGCCTCGTGGTCAGCCATGATTCCCTTCGGCGTCGACAACACCGAAATGCCGAGACCGTTGTTCACGCGCGGCAGGTTCTTCACCGAGGCGTAAACGCGGCGGCCCGGCTTCGACACCCGCTCGATCTCGCGGATGACGGGCTCGCCGTCGAAATACTTCAGCTCGATCTCGAGCTCGCTGCGGCCCGAGGCATGCTCGACGCTGGCGTAGCCGCGGATGTAACCCTCGGACTTCAGCACTTCGAGCACGTTGGCGCGCATCTTCGAGCCGGGGCTCGAGACCTTGGACTTCGAACGCATCTGCGCGTTGCGGATGCGGGTGATGAGATCGCTGATCGGATCGTGCGTAGACATTGTTCCGACCCTCCCCTTACCAGCTCGACTTCACGAGGCCGGGAACCAGGCCCTTGGAGCCGAGTTCACGCAGCGCGATGCGCGAGAGCTTATTCTTGCGATAGATCGAGCGTGGACGCCCGGTCAGCTCGCAACGGTTGCGGATGCGCGTCGGCGACGAGTTGCGCGGCATCTCGGCGAGCTTCAGCGTCGCCGCGAAGCGCTCTTCCATCGGCTTGGTCTTGTCGGCGATGATCGCCTTCAGCTTCTCGCGCTGCGGGGCAGCGTTCTTCGCCATCCGCTTGCGCCGGTTGTTCTTCTCGATCGAACTCTTCTTTGCCATGCTTGGCTCCTGGGTATCCGCGTTTGAGTGGCTTTGGCTCAGCTACTCACTGCCGGAACGGGAAATTGAAAGCGGTCAACAAGGCGCGCGCCTCGTCGTCTGTCTTGGCGGTGGTGCAGACCGTGATGTCCATGCCACGCGCTTCCGAGACCTTGTCGAAGTCGATCTCGGGGAAAATGATGTGTTCCTTGATGCCGAGCGAATAGTTGCCACGGCCGTCGAAGCTCTTCGGGTTCAGGCCGCGGAAGTCGCGGACGCGGGGCAGCGCCACGTTCACCAGGCGGTCGATGAACTCGTACATATGGGCCTTGCGCAGCGTGACCTTGCAGCCGATCGGCTGGTTCTCACGCAGCTTGAAGGTCGCGATCGCGATCCGCGAATAGGTCACGATCGCCTTCTGGCCGGCGATCTGGCTCAGCTCGGCAGCGGCGGTCTCGGCCTTCTTGCGGTCGTTGACGGAATCGCCGACGCCCATGTTGAGCACGACCTTGTCGAGGCGCGGCACCTGCATCACGTTGGCATAACCGAACTTCTCGGTCATCATGCCGCGGATCTTCTTGTCATACTCCGCGCGCAGGCGCGGCGTGTAAGCTGTCTCAGCCATCGATCTCTGCTCCCGAGCTCTTGGCAACACGAACCTTCTTGCCATCGGCCTGAATCTTGAACCCAATGCGGGTCGGCTTTCCGTCCTTGCCGACATACGCAATGTTGGACAGGTCGATCGGCATCTCCTTGGAGATGATGCCGCCTTCCTGGGTCTGGCTCTGCTTCTGGTGACGCTTCACCATGTTGATGCCGCGAACGAGAGCCTTGTTCTCGTCCGGACGCACCTCGAACACCTCGCCGGTGCGACCCTTGTCGCGGCCGGTGAGCACCATCACCTTGTCGCCCTTGCGGATCTTGGCAGCCATCACAGCACCTCCGGCGCAAGCGAAATGATCTTCATGTGGTTCTTGGCGCGCAGCTCGCGCGGCACCGGCCCGAAGATACGGGTGCCGACCGGCTCGGACTGATTGTTGATCAGCACGGCGGCGTTGCGGTCGAAACGGATGACCGAACCGTCGGCGCGGCGGATGTCCTTGCGGACCCGGACCACGACGGCCTTCATCACGTCGCCCTTCTTCACCTTGCCACGCGGAATGGCTTCCTTGATCGACACAACGATAACGTCGCCCACGGTGGCATAGCGGCGCTTGGAACCTCCAAGAACCTTGATGCACATGACACGGCGTGCGCCTGAATTATCGGCCACGTCGAGGTTGGTCTGCATCTGAATCATTGATGCACCTCGTCCTCTTTCTGCGCTTTAGCGCGCCCAAAATTTCCCTGAATGTCTTCGGCCAGGCCGAAGTAATCAGGCCGTTTTCTTGTGTTCGCCCCGGACCACGGTCCAGCGCTTCAGCTTCGAGATCGGCTTCGATTCCTCGATCCAGACCATGTCGCCCGGCTTGAACTGATTGTCCTCGTCGTGCGCGTGGTAGTTCTTGGAACGGCGGATCGTCTTCTTGTAGATCGGGTGGGTGAAGCGGCGATCGACGCGCACCACCACGGTCTTGGCTTGCTTGTCGCTCACGACCACGCCCTGCAGAGTACGTTTCGGCATAGCTGGCCCCTTACTTCTTCTTCGCGCGCAGCTGCGCGGCGATGGTCTTGATACGAGCGATATCGCGGCGGGCTTCCCGCATCCGCGACGTGTTCTCCAGCTGCCCGGTGGCGCGCTGGAAACGCAGGTTGAAGCGTTCCTTCTTCAGGTTCAGGACCGCATCTTCCCGCTGGTCGTCGCTCATCGCGCGAATGTCTTCAACTTTCATCTCGGCCATGGCGTTTACTCCGCAATGCGCGCAACGAAGCGCGTCTTGATCGGCAGCTTGGCGGCGGCGAGCGACAGCGCCTCCTTGGCGGTCTGCACCGGCACGCCGTCGATCTCGAACATCACGCGGCCCGGCTTGATCCGGACCACCCACAATTCAGGCGCACCCTTGCCGGAGCCCATGCGGACTTCGGCGGGCTTCTTCGACACCGGCACGTCCGGGAACACCCGGATCCAGACGCGGCCGGCGCGCTTCATGTGACGGGTCAGCGCGCGGCGGGCGGCTTCGATCTGACGGGCGGTGACGCGCTCAGGCTCCATCGCCTTCAGGCCGAACTGGCCGAACGCCAACGTCGCGCCAGAGGTCGCAACGCCGTGGATACGGCCCTTATGCGCCTTCCGGAACTTCGTCTTCTTAGGTTGCATCATGGCTTTAAGCCCTCAAATTCCTGCTTTGCCTCAAGCGGCGTCGCGGCGCGAACGCGGCGTGTTGTCGCCCTCGGCCATCTTCTTGTCCTGGGCCATCGGATCGTGCTCGAGGATCTCGCCCTTGAAGATCCAGACCTTGACGCCGCAAGTGCCGAAGGTCGTGAATGCGGTGGCAACGCCGTAGTCGACGTCGGCGCGCAGCGTGTGCAGCGGCACGCGACCTTCGCGATACCACTCCATGCGCGCGATTTCGGCGCCGCCGAGACGGCCCGAGCAGTTGATGCGGATGCCCTCGGCACCGAGACGCATCGCCGACTGCACGGCGCGCTTCATGGCGCGGCGGAACGCAACGCGGCGCTCAAGCTGCTGGGCGATCGATTCAGCGACCAGGGTCGCATCGAGCTCCGGCTTGCGGATTTCGACGATGTTAATCACGACGTCCGACGAGGTAATGTCGGCAACCTTCTTGCGCAGCTTGTCGATATCGGCGCCCTTCTTGCCGATCACGACGCCCGGACGGGCCGAGTGGATCGTCACGCGGCACTTCTTGTGCGGGCGCTCGATCACGATGCGGGCGACAGCCGCCTGCTTGAGCTCCTTGTGCAGGATCTCGCGGATCTTGACGTCCTCGTGCAGGAGCTTGCCGTATTCCTGCTTGCCGGCGAACCAACGGGAGTCCCAGGTCCGGTTGATGCCGAGACGCAGCCCGATTGGATTGATCTTTTGACCCATCGTCTTCTCCTGCGCCCTTCTTAGGCGCTTGCCTCGGCCTCGACCTGACGAACCACGATGGTCAGGTGCGAGAACGGTTTGAACACACGGCCCGAACGGCCACGGCCGCGCGGAGCAAAACGCTTCATCACGATGCCGTTGCCGACATGCGCCTCGGCAACGACGAGATCGTCGACATCGAGGTCATGGTTGTTCTCGGCGTTCGCGATCGCCGATTCCAGGCACTTCTTGACGTCGACCGCGATCCGCTTGCGCGAGAACTGCAGGTCGGCGAGCGCAGCCGATGCCTTGCGGCCGCGGATCAGCTGCGCCACCAGGTTGAGCTTCTGCGGGCTGACGCGCAGCATGCGGGCGACGGCCTTGGCCTCATTGTCCGCGAGGCTACGTTCGCGCTTTGGTTTGCTCATCGTCTATTCCTCAAGCCTTCTTGGCTTTCTTGTCGCCCGAGTGGCCGTGGAAGGTCCGGGTCGGCGAGAACTCGCCGAACTTGTGACCCACCATTTCCTCGTTGATCGCCACCGGCACATGCTTCTGGCCGTTGTAGACACCGAAGGTCAGGCCGACGAACTGCGGCAGTATGGTGGAGCGACGGCTCCAGATCTTGATGACGTCGTGACGGCCGGACGCGCGCGCGGCATCTGCCTTCTTGAGCAGAGAACCCTCGACGAACGGGCCTTTCCAGACTGAACGAACCATGTCCGGCGTTCCTTACTTCTTCCGCTTGTGGCGGCTGAGGAGAATGAATTTGTTGGTCGACTTGTTGGTGCGGGTCTTCTTGCCCTTGGTCGGCTTGCCCCACGGAGTGACCGGGTGACGACCGCCCGAGGTACGACCTTCACCACCGCCGTGCGGGTGATCGATCGGGTTCATGACGACGCCGCGGTTGTGCGGACGCCAGCCGAGCCAGCGGGTACGACCGGCCTTGCCGATCGAGATGTTCATGTGATCCGGGTTCGAGACCGCGCCGATGGTGCCGCGGCAACGGCCGTGCACGAGACGCTGCTCTCCCGAGTTCAGGCGGACGATCACGTAGTCCTGGTCGCGGCCGACGATCTGGGCATAGGTACCGGCGGAGCGCGCCAGCTGGCCGCCCTTGCCGATCTTCAGCTCGATGTTGTGCACGATCGTGCCGACCGGCATGTTGCCGAGCGGCATGACGTTGCCCGGCTTCACGTCGACATAGTTGCCGGCGACGACGGTGTCGCCCGCCGCCAGACGCTGCGGCGCCAGGATGTAGGCCAGCTCGCCGTCCTGATACTTGATCAGCGCGATGAACGCGGTGCGGTTCGGATCGTACTCGAGCCGCTCCACGACCGCCGGCATGTCCACCTTGTCGCGGCGGAAGTCGACGGTGCGGTAGGCCTTCTTGTGGCCGCCGCCGCGGAAACGCACGGTGATGCGACCGGTGTTGTTGCGACCGCCATTGCCGAGCTTGCCCTCGGTCAGGGTCTTCACCGGCTTGCCCTTGTAGAGCGCCGAACGATCGACCATGACCAGCTGGCGCTGGCCCGGCGTCGTGGGATTGTAGGTTTTCAATGCCATCGTCGTTGCGCCTTATAGTCCGGTAGTCACGTCGATGCGGTGGCCCTCTTCAAGGGTCACGATCGCGCGCTTGGAGTCCGACTGCGAGCCGAGATTGCCGCGGAACACCTTGGTCTTGCCCTTGCGAACGAGAGTGTTGACGCTCTTCACCTTGACGTCGAACAGCTTCTCGACCGCTTCCTTGATCTGCGGCTTGGTCGCCTTGCCGGCGACCTTGAACATAACCTTGTTGTGCTCGGAGGCGAGCGTCGCCTTTTCCGTCACGACCGGCGAGATGATGACGTCGTAGTGGCGCGGATCGATGTTCTTCATTTGAAGCGCGCCTCCAGCGCATCAACCGCAGCCTTGGTCAGCACCAGCTTGTGGCGGCGGAGAATGTCGTAGACGTTGATGCCCTGGATCGGCAGCACGTCGATGTTCGGGATGTTGCGGGCCGCGGTCGCGAAACCGTTGTGCAGCTCCGCACCGTCGATGATCAGCGCGTTGGTCAGGCCGAGGCCCGAGAAGTGACCGAGCAGCGCCTTGGTCTTGGCGGCCTCGAGCTGCGCATTGTCGATCACGATCAGCCCGCCGTCCTTGGCCTTGGCCGACAGCGCATGCTTCAGCGCGAGCGCCCGCACCTTCTTCGGCAGGTCGGTCGCATGGGAGCGAACTACCGGACCGAACGCACGGCCACCGCCGCGGAACTGCGGCACGCGGGCCGAGCCGTGACGGGCGCCGCCGGTGCCCTTCTGCTTGTACATCTTCTTGCCGGTGCGCCAGACGTCGGCGCGGCCCTGGGCCTTGTGGGTACCGGCCTGGCGCTTGTTGAGCTGCCACTGCACGCAACGCTGGATGATGTCCTTGCGCGGCTCGAGACCAAAGATCTCGTCCGACAGCTGAACCGAGCCGGCGTCCTTGCCTTCAAGGGTGGTGACTTTCAGTTCCATCTCACACGCCCTCCTTCTCGGCCGCAGCCTCGGCAGCTTCGCCGCCGGCAACCTTGAACTTGCCGGGCTTCGGGGCTTCCTTCGGCAGCGGCTTCTTCACCGCGTCGCGCACCGAGATCCAGCCGCCCTTGGAGCCGGGAACGGCGCCTTCGACAAGGATCAGGCCGCGCTCGACATCGGTCGAAACCACGCGCAGGTTGAGCGTGGTGATGCGGTCGACGCCCATGTGACCGGGCATCTTCTTGTTCTTGAAGGTCTTGCCCGGGTCCTGACGGCCGCCGGTCGAACCGATCGAACGATGCGAGACCGACACACCGTGGGTGGCGCGCAGACCGCCGAAATTCCAGCGCTTCATGCCGCCGGCGAAGCCCTTGCCGATCGAGGTGCCGGTCACGTCGACGAACTGGCCGACCACGAAATGGTCCGCCTGGATTTCCGCGCCGACCGGGATCAGCGCGTCCTCGGACACGCGGAACTCGGCGACCTTGCGCTTCGGCTCGACCTTGGCGACCGCGAACTGGCCGCGTTCGGCCTTCGGCATGTACACCGTCTTGCGGGCACCCGAGCCGAGCTGAAGAGCGACATAGCCGTTCTTCTCGGTCGTGCGGTGGCCCAGCACCTGGCAGTTGCCCAACTTCAGCACGGTCACAGGGATATGCTCGCCGGTCTCCGTAAAGACCCGCGTCATCCCGACCTTTTGTGCGATCACTCCGGAGCGCATCGGCGTGCTTCCTGTCTTTTCTGTCCGCAAGCGGCGGACGTAAAAATCCAAAACCTTAGAGCTTGATCTCGACGTCGACACCGGCGGCCAGGTCGAGCTTCATCAGCGCATCGACGGTCTGCGGGGTCGGGTCGACAATGTCGAGGAGGCGCTTGTGAGTGCGCATCTCGAATTGCTCGCGGCTCTTCTTGTCAACGTGCGGCGAACGGTTGACGGTGAACTTCTCGATGCGGGTCGGCAGCGGAATCGGTCCGCGAACCTGCGCACCGGTGCGCTTCGCCGTGTTCACGATCTCACGGGTCGACGTATCGAGGATTCGATGGTCGAACGCCTTGAGACGGATGCGAATGTTTTGGCCGTTCATTGCCGTATCTCTTTCTTCGTCGCGCAATTAGCGAATAGCGAGTGGTGAGCTGCGGGTGGGCAAACCCACCCGCTGCAAACTGACTGATCCACCCTTACTCGATGATGGCGGCGACGACGCCGGCGCCGACGGTGCGGCCGCCTTCGCGGATCGCGAAGCGCAGCTTCTCTTCCATCGCGATCGGCACGATCAGGTGCACTTCCATCGCGATGTTGTCGCCCGGCATCACCATCTCGGTGCCTTCGGGCAGGTGCACAACGCCGGTCACGTCGGTGGTGCGGAAGTAGAACTGCGGGCGGTAGTTGGTGAAGAACGGGGTGTGACGACCGCCCTCTTCCTTGGTGAGGATGTAGGCCTCAGCCTTGAACTTGGTGTGCGGCTTGACCGAACCGGGCTTGCACAGCACCTGGCCACGCTCGACTTCCTCGCGCTTGGTGCCGCGGAGCAGCGCACCGATGTTGTCGCCGGCCTGACCCTGATCGAGCAGCTTGCGGAACATTTCGACGCCGGTGACGATGGTCTTCTGGGTGTCGCGGATACCGACGATTTCGATTTCCTCGCCGACCTTGATCACGCCGCGCTCGACACGGCCGGTGACGACGGTGCCGCGGCCCGAGATCGAGAACACGTCTTCAACCGGCATCAGGAACGGCTGGTCGATCGGACGCTCCGGCTGCGGGATGTATTCGTCGACATTGCGCATCAGCTCGAGGATGGCGTCGTGGCCGAGCGTCTTGTCCTTGTCTTCGAGGGCGGCGAGCGCCGAGCCCTTGATGATCGGGATCTTGTCGCCCGGGAATTCGTACTTCGAGAGCAGCTCGCGGACTTCGAGCTCGACGAGCTCGAGCAGCTCCGGATCGTCGACCATGTCGCACTTGTTCAGGAACACGACGAGCGCGGGCACGCCGACCTGGCGGGCGAGCAGGATGTGCTCGCGGGTCTGCGGCATCGGGCCGTCAGCAGCCGACACGACCAGGATCGCGCCGTCCATCTGGGCGGCACCGGTGATCATGTTCTTGACGTAGTCGGCGTGGCCGGGACAGTCGACGTGGGCATAGTGACGGTTCTTCGTCTCGTACTCGACGTGAGCGGTCGAGATCGTGATGCCGCGCGCCTTCTCTTCCGGCGCCTTGTCGATCTGGTCGTAGGCGGTGAACGTCGCGCCGCCGGTCTCTGCAAGCACCTTGGTGATCGCTGCGGTCAGCGAGGTCTTGCCATGGTCGACGTGACCGATGGTGCCGATGTTGCAGTGGGGCTTGTTACGCTCGAATTTTGCTTTGGCCATTTGACTCTCCGTTCAGTCGTTAGTTGCTAACCAACGACAATCAAGCAAACTTTTTCTGGACTTCAGCCGACACGTTCGCCGGTGCTTCGGCGTAGTGATCGAACTGCATTGTGAAGGTCGCGCGACCCTGGCTCATCGAGCGCAGGTTGTTCACGTAACCGAACATGTTCATGAGCGGCACCATCGCATTGATGACGTTGGCGTTGCCGCGCATGTCTTGACCCTGGATCTGGCCGCGCCGGGAATTCAGGTCACCGATGACCGAACCGGTGTAGTCTTCCGGGGTCACCACCTCGACCTTCATGATCGGCTCGAGCAGAACGGACTTGCCCTTCGTCAGCGCCTCGCGGAACGCAGCCCGCGATGCGATTTTCGAACGCCAGCGCCGACGAGTCGACGTCGTGATACTTGCCGTCGACCAGCTGCACTTTGACGTCCACCACCGGGAAGCCGGCAACGACGCCGGAGCCCATCACGCTGTTGAGGCCCTTCTCGACGCCGGGGATGTATTCCTTCGGCACCGCACCGCCGACGATCTTCGATTCGAACTCATAGCCCTTGCCGGGCTCGTTCGGCTCGACGACGATCGACACTTCGGCAAACTGACCGGTACCGCCAGTCTGCTTCTTGTGCGTGTACTTGACTTCGGCCTTCTTGGTCACGCGCTCGCGGAACGCCACCTGCGGCGCGCCGATGTTGGCATCGACCTTGTAGGTGCGCTTGAGAATGTCGACCTTGATGTCGAGATGCAGTTCGCCCATGCCCTTGAGAATGGTCTGGCCGGACTCCTGGTCGGTCGACACGCGGAACGACGGATCTTCCGCAGCGAGCTTGGCAAGCGCCACGCCGAGCTTTTCCTGGTCGGCCTTCGACTTCGGCTCGATCGCGATCTCGATCACCGGCTCCGGGAATTCCATCTTCTCGAGGATGACCGGCTTGTCGGGATCGCACAG
The DNA here is from genome assembly GCF_054057015.1 of Bradyrhizobium sp. JR3.5. Taxonomy (NCBI): domain Bacteria; kingdom Pseudomonadati; phylum Pseudomonadota; class Alphaproteobacteria; order Hyphomicrobiales; family Nitrobacteraceae; genus Bradyrhizobium; species Bradyrhizobium sp. JR3.5. The sequence goes on along the minus strand of NZ_JBSRYV010000001.1, from coordinate 1,340,258 downwards.
CGTGTCACCGGTGCGCGCTTCCTTCAGGCCAGCCAGCGCGACGATGTCGCCGGCATAGGCTTCCTTGATGTCTTCGCGGTTGTTCGCATGCATCAGCAGCATGCGGCCGATACGCTCTTTCTTCTCGCGGGTCGAGTTCACCACGCCGGTGCCCGACTGCAGGATGCCGGAATAAATGCGGCAGAAGGTGATGGTGCCGACGAAGGGGTCGTCCATGATCTTGAACGCGAGCAGCGCCAGCGGCTCCTTGTCGTCCGCATGGCGCACGACTTCGTTGCCGTCATCGTCGGTGCCCTTGATCGCGGGCACGTCGACCGGCGACGGCAGGTAGTCAACGACAGCGTCGAGCAGCGGCTGCACGCCCTTGTTCTTGAACGCGGAGCCGCACAGCACCGGATAGAACGCGCCGGTCAGCACGGCCTTGCGGATCAGGCGCTTCAGGGTCGCCTCGTCCGGCTCCTTGCCGTCGAGGAAGGCAGCCAAAGCGTCGTCGTCGAGCTCGACGGCGGCTTCCACCATCTTCTCGCGGTATTCCTTGGCCTGCTCGACCAGATCTTCCGGGATGTCGACATAGTCGAACTTGGCACCGAGCGATTCATCGTTCCAGACGATGCCCTTCATCTTCACGAGGTCGACGAGACCCTTGAAGTTGTTCTCGGCACCGATCGGAAGCTGGATCGCGATCGGCTTGGCGCCGAGGCGGTCGACGATGTCGGACAGGCACTTGAAGAAGTCGGCACCGGTCTTGTCCATCTTGTTGGCGAAGACGATGCGCGGAACCTTGTACTTGTCGCCCTGGCGCCAGACGGTCTCGGTCTGCGGCTCGACGCCCTGGTTGGAGTCGAGAACGCAAACGGCGCCGTCGAGCACGCGCAGCGAACGCTCGACTTCAATGGTGAAGTCGACGTGGCCGGGGGTTGTCGATGATGTTCAGGCGCTTGCCGTTCCAGAACGCGGTGGTCGCAGCCGAGGTGATCGTGATGCCGCGCTCCTGCTCCTGCTCCATCCAGTCCATCGTCGCGGCACCTTCGTGCACTTCGCCGATCTTGTGGCTCTTGCCGGTGTAATACAGAATGCGCTCGGTGGTCGTGGTCTTGCCGGCGTCGATATGCGCCATGATACCGAAGTTGCGGTAGTCCTCGATGGCATGTTGGCGGGGCATGAGACTGTTCCTTAAATTCCGTTGATCGCCTTACCAGCGATAGTGCGAGAAGGCGCGGTTGGCTTCCGCCATCCGGTGCACGTCCTCACGCTTCTTGACGGCGTTGCCGCGATTGTTCGAGGCGTCGAGCAGCTCCGCCGACAGACGCTCCGTCATGGTCTTCTCGTTGCGCTCACGGGCCGCCGAGATCAGCCAGCGGATGCCGAGCGCCTGACGGCGCACCGAGCGGACTTCCACCGGCACCTGGTAGGTCGCGCGCCGCCGACGCGGCGGGAACGGACCTCGATGGTCGGCATCACGTTCTCGAGCGCCTGCTCGAACACGCCGAGCGGGGGCTGCTTGGTCTTGGCCTCGATCATGCCGAGCGCACCGTAGACGATGTTTTCGGCGACCGACTTCTTCCCGGCGTACATCACCGAGTTCATGAACTTCGTAATGATGATGTTCCCGAACTTCGGATCCGGAAGAACTTCACGCTTCTCAGCAGAATGGCGACGCGACATCTGATCGTTTCCCGCTTACTTCGGACGCTTCGCGCCGTACTTCGAACGACGCTGCTTACGGTTCTTGACGCCCTGGGTATCCAGCACGCCACGGAGGATGTGGTAGCGCACGCCCGGCAAGTCCTTGACGCGGCCGCCGCGGATCATGACCACCGAGTGCTCCTGCAGGTTATGGCCTTCACCCGGGATGTAGCCGATCACCTCGAAGCCGTTGGTCAGGCGCACCTTGGCGACCTTACGAAGCGCCGAGTTCGGCTTCTTCGGGGTCGTGGTGTAGACGCGCGTGCACACGCCGCGCTTCTGCGGCGACTGCTGCAGCGCCGGCACTTTCTTGCGCGACTTCTGCACTTCACGTGGTTTTGCGATCAGCTGGTTGATCGTCGGCATGCAGCCTTCACCCTTTAGTTCGCGCGAAAGCCTTGAATGGCTCCGCAAATTTCTTCTCAGGACTAGCCGTCCCGTACGGCCCGCTCGACGCGGAACAAGCAACCGCGCAAAGCGAAATCGCGCCAACCACTCATCACTGAGCGGAAAGCGCATCGACGCCACAGAGGACCGCGATCCCGAACCGTTCAGCGCTCGCTGTCCGGTCCGCCACCGAGGTCATGCATCCGAATTCACCCTCAAGAGGACGTGCTCAAGAGAACTAAAATCGTCCTGGCATTGCCTAGCTATCATCGACAGCGTTTGAGCGGCATTCGTCGAGGTTGGTGCCCGTCCGGCGCCTGAAAAAGGGCCCTAGGGTGTTCCGTTCCGACGCTAGCGTAGCTCACCGCCTGTCGTTAAGTGAGCGCCTTGTATAATCGAGAGATAGTGAAGTCAAGTAAAACGACAACCAAAGAAACGCCTCTGGCGCTTGCAGATTTCGCATTTCGCAGTGCTCGTCGGGCGACGAAATCTGACAGCCTTCGCGCCTCCCCTCGCCCGAATCCGAATCTCCGGCACGTCAGCGGAATCATATTATATCCGGGTAAAATATGATTAGAAACAATTCTCCCCAACTTGGATCTGAAGGCGAATTTCGAAACTAAGCCTTTATTTGCCATTCGCAGCGCAAAAATTGCGGTCTACGGCCACGGAAAACGTCATGCGGTACACCGACATCGCGATCATCGGCGGAGGTCTTGCGGGCTCGACCGCAGCCGCCATGCTCGGCCGTGCCGGGATACCGACCGTCCTGATCGACCCCCATCAGGTCTATCCGTTCGACTTCCGCGTCGAAAAGATCGGCGGCGACCTCCAGCTCGCGCGATTCGCCCGCACCGGGATTGCCGAATCCGTGCTGCGTTCGGCGACGCTCGACGGCGAGAACTGGATCGCGCGATTCGGCCATCTGCTCGACCGGCAGCCGAGCCGGCAATACGGCATCATGTACGACGCGCTGATCACTGCGATTCGGGCCGAGATCGCCGGGCCGGCGGAATTCATCCGCGACAAGGTCGTCGATGTCGCGACCAGCTCCGAGCGGCAGCGGCTGGTGCTCACGGGCGGCGAGGAGATCTCGGCGCGCCTCGTGGTGCTCGCCAACGGCCTGAATGTCGGGCTGCGCCGGATGCTCGGCATCGAGCGGCTGGTGACCAGCTTCTGCCACTCGATCTCGATCGGCTTCGATTTCGTCCCCGTCGGCCGCCCCGCCTTCCCGTTCGCGGCCATGACCTACTTTTCGGAGCGGCCGAGCGACCGCATCCCTTACATCACGCTGTTTCCGGTCGGAAACCGGATGCGCGCCAACCTGTTCACCTACCGCCAGGCCGACGATCCGTGGCTGCGGGCGATGCGGCGCAATCCGGTCGAGACGCTGAACGCCGCGCTACCGCGGCTGCGCCGGCTCACCGGTGAGTTCGACGTCGCCGGCGACATCAAGATCAGGCCCGCCGACGTCTATGTCAGTACCGGCTATCGGCAGGCCGGCGTCGTGCTGGTCGGCGACGCTTTCGCCAGCACCTGCCCCGTCACCGGCACCGGGACCGACAAGGTGTTCACCGACGTATCCCAGCTCTGCAACGTCCATATCCCGGCCTGGCTTGCGACCGACGGCATGGGCGAGGAGAAGATCACGGCGTTCTACGACGATCCGGTCAAGGCGGAGTGCGACGCCTGGTCGAATGCCAAGGCATTCAACTTCCGCGAGGTGTCGATCGGCAGCGGGCCCTACTGGCAGGCCCAGCGCTGGGCGCGCTTCCTCGGCTATCTCGGCCGGGGCACGCTGCGCCGGCTGCACGGCCCGCAGGCAGCGTCAGCGGCACGGTCCGCCAATCACTTCCGGCGGCGTCCGCACGCCGCAGACAGGGCGTAGAGGCGTGATCAGCAGGAGCGTTTTCGAGCGAAGTGGGTACCGGCTCGCGTAAAGAAAACGCGTCAAACAAGATTCTAGCGCCCGGCCGGCGACGCGGCGCGGGACTCACGCCTCGTCTTCGTCCTCATCCTCGTCGTCTTCATCCTCGTCATCTTCATCATCGTCCGCGTCGTCGTCATCCTCGTCGTCCGCGTCGTGATGGACATGCCCCTGGTCGTCCCACAGCTTGCGGTAGACGCCATTCAGGGCCAGCAGTTGCTCGTGCGAGCCGCGTTCGATCGCCCTGCCGCCGGAGATCACGATGATCTCGTCCATCTCGACCACCGAGGCCAGTCGGTGCGTCGACCAGATCATGGTGCGACCCTTGGCGACCTTGAGCAGCGTGCGGTTGATCGCCGCCTCCGTGGTCTGGTCGAGCGCCGAGGTCGCCTCGTCGAGCAGCAGCACGGACGGGTTGCGGATGATCGCGCGCGCGATCGCGATGCGCTGGCGCTGGCCGCCGGACAAGGTGTCGCCGCGCTCGCCGACCGGCGTGTCGTAGCGCTGCGGCAGGCTCATGATGTAGCGATGGATCTCGGCCTTCTTCGCGGCGTCCTCGACCTCCGCGTCCGTGGCCCCTTCCTTGCCGAGCCGGATGTTCTCGCGGATCGACATGTTGAACAGCATGTTCTCCTGGAACACGACCGCCATGCTGGCCCGCAGCGACTCGCGCGTGACCCGGCGGATGTCGACGCCGTCAATGGCAACGCGGCCCTCGTCCGGCACGTAGAGCCGCAGGATCAGGTTGATCAGCGTGCTCTTGCCGGAGCCGCTGGGACCGACGATCGCAATGCTCTTGCCGGCATTGAGCTTGAGGCTGAGATTGTCGAGCACCGGCGTCTGCGCCCCCTCATACTGGAAGGTGACGCGGTCGAAGGAGATGTCGTTGGTGATGCGCGGCAGATCCGGCGCGCCGGGGCGGTCGGCGCCGCGGGTCGGCTCGTCGAGCAGCTCCTCGATGTGCCGCACTGCCGCCGCAGACTGGATCGATACCGGGATGAAATGCATGAGATGGGCGATGTTGTACGACACCTCCCAGAATGCACTCTCGAAGGTCACGAAGGTGCCGACCGTGATCTGCCCCTTGGTGGCGAGATAGGCGCCGATCGCCAGCACCACGAGGTGAAGCAGCAGCACCGAAATGGTGACGGTGCGCTCCACCATGGTCGACAGGAACATGGCTGACGCGGCCTTGGCCCGGACGTCGCGGTTGCGCAGCGTGAACCAGCCGAGCGCCCGGCGCTGCAGGTTGAACGCCTTCACCACCGCCTGGGCAGCGACGTTCTCCTGCACCATGCCGAGCAGCGCGGCTTCGTTCTGCTTCTGCTCGTAATTGGCCAGCACCGCCTTCGGCGTCAGGATGCGCGGCCCGATCAGCGTGATCGGAAACACCAGCAAGGCGACCACGGCAAGCTGCCAGTTCAGGAACAGCATCAGGATGATGCCGGCGATCAGCTCGAGGCCCGGCAGCGCCGCGCTGTTGGCGAAGGTCTTGACCGAGCCCTCGAAGGCCGACAGATCGATCGAGAAACGCGACAGGATCTCGCCGCGCTTGGTGCGGGCGAAATAGGCTGACGGCAGGTTCTGGACGTGGTCGAAGATGCGGGTCCGGACGTCGGCGATGATGCCCGCGCCAAGCCGCGCATCCCAGCGCTCGTACCAAACCGCGATGATCGAGGTGACGATGCCGGCGACCGCGAGCACGCCGAGGATCTTGTAAAGGGCCTGGAAATCCTCCTCGCCGAGCGCGTCGTCGATCAGGAATTTCAGGCTGAGCGGCATGATGACGTTGAACAACGTCTCGACCAGCACGCCGATCGCGACAAAGGCGAGCGGCTTCTTGTAGTTGGTCAGGATCGGCTTGACGAAGCTGAAGATCGTGGAGAGCGCGCCGGCGGCTTCCCTGGCGGTGAAGACGACGAGGTCCTCGTCATCATCGTCGTCGAGCTCGAACTCGTCGTCCTCGTCCTCATCATCGTCGTCATCGGCCGGCGCGGCGGCGGGCTTGGCGGAGGCCGTTGCCGCAGGCGGACCGGCCGCGGCCGCAGACTTCTTCTTCAGCGCGGGATCGTCGGCCGCCGATCGATTCGGATCGTCTGATGCAGGAGGTCTTGGCGCCATGAAACCAACCGTTGCTCCACGGCCGGCATGACCGCAAATCGAAACCGCAGCGGCGAATGCTGCCAGTACAATCCTATGCGATCACAACGAATTCGGCAAAGCGTTTGGAACGGCGCGGCGCGCGGTCCCGTGGATTCGGGATCACGGCACGGCCGCCTTTGACGTTGGTTGACGGGGCCGCTCGCCTTGCGCAAGACCGCGAGGGGTGCCGTCACTCGCTGCCGCTAGTCGTCGTGATCCGCCTCGACCTTGTCGAAGAAGGAATAGCGCAGGCTGTCGGAGTCGGCGTACCACTGCCCCGGCCCTTTGTTGGCGGCAAGTGTCAACGTCCACAGCGCATCGGTGCAGTCGCGGCGGTGCATCGACAGGTCGAAGCCGTTGCCGAAGAACAATTCCGACCATTCCCACCAGGTGCCGAGCTTTTTCACCCCGCGCAGCAGGTCGTAGCGATCGATCACCGCCGGCGCCATGTCCGAGGTCACCGACGCGAACACGACGCCGGTCTTGACCACGCGGTTGAGCTCGCGCACCCCGCGCACGACCTGCTTCTCGCCGAGATGGCACAGCGAGGTCTCGAACACGAAGTCGAACTCATTGTCCTTGAACGGCATGTCGGCGATCGAGCCGAGCTTGTTGTACTTCTTGAGCGCCTTCGGCGTCTTGCCGTGGATGTAGCGGTTGTTCTCGATGCCCCAGGCATCGATGCCGCGCTCGCGCAGCGCGCCGACCAGCTCGCCGCTGGCGGAGCCGGCGATCAGCAGCTTGTAGCCCTTCGACCTGCCCCACACCGTCTTGATCAGGTCGGTCAGATAGGCCGGGTCGGTGAAGTTGCGCCAGACTTCGCTGTAGGGACCGGCGCCGCGATAATTCTCGAAATAGTTGCGGTCGATCTTGTCGGACAGCGCGCCTTCGTCCTGCGCACGGGCGCGGCGCAGCCGCATCATCTCGGTGACGATGATGTCGGTCGCGGCATCGGAGGAATCGAGCAGCCCGTTCAGCGTCGAATCGAACAGATAGTCGCCGACCACCACGATGCCGGGGTGCTGCTTCGGATCGGGACGGTGGTTGGTCATGACGTCGCGCACCGGCAGGCCGCCCGGCAGCGCGTTGACCGACGACAGCCAGCGATGGGTCTTGCCCTCGAGGAAGTGCGCACGCGCATCGCCGAGCGAGGCCGGCAGCGACTTCAGCGCGGCGTCGATCAGTTCCTCATCGCTGAGATTGGCGAAGGCGAGCGCGTCGGAGCCGGCGATCAGCCAGTTCAGCACGCCGTGCTTGCCGACATCGTGGCGCGCGCCCCCTCATTGTAGACGCAGCAGCCGCCGAACGCTTCCGACATGAACCAGGCGCCCGGGATCTTCTCGCCCCAGAACGGCTCATCGAACAGGATCGAGACGCGCAGATAGTGCGCCGGACGATCGAAATAGGCGACGTGCTTGACCATCGACTTGCGCAGCTGCTCGCCGTCCCAGCGCATGGTCGCGAGCCAGGAATGTGGCAGGCAGACCAGCACGAGGTCGAAGTCGCGCGTCTCCGGCCCCTTGCCGTTCATCATGTTGAGCTGGTAGCGGCCGCTTGCGGTCTTGCCGACCTTGAGGACGCGATGGTTGAGCTGGATGTCGGCGCTGACCTCCGAGCGCAGGCAATCGATCAGCTGCTCGTTGCCGTTCTGGATCGAATACAGGCCGATATAGCCGTCGACATCCATGACGTAGTTCTTCAGCGCGTTGAGGCCGTTGGTGTTGTGGCTCTCGGTCGCGAGGTCGGAGCGCGCCATCACCTTGAAGAACCGCTTGGCGGTCACGTCCTCGACCTCTTCGTCGAGGATCTGCTCGGCGGTCTTGTAGGCCCACGGATGTTCGTTGTCGTGGGCGCCGACGCCCTCGTAATACTCGATCGGCGACACCAGCTCGCTGCAGCGCTTGCGGAACGCCTCGATCGCGGCCGCGGTCTTCGCGCCGTATTTGCGGCGCATGCCGGGAACGTCGGCCAGCAGCTCGCCGTCGAGCTGCACCTGCTCGGCATCCATCGGGATCGTCTGCAGGCCGAAATGCTGGATCAGCTCGCGCAGCGGGTCCGGGCCCGTCATCGAGTAATCGTAGATCTCGGCAACGCCGGCCTCATACATCGCAGGCGCGGTGTCGAATTTGCGCGTGGCGATCTTGCCGCCGAGGCGATCGGACGCCTCGAAGATGGTGATGCGGCAGAGGTCGCCGAGTTTGCGCTTCAAATACCAGGCGCTCATCAGCCCCCCGGGGCCGCCGCCTACAATCGCCAAGTCGAGCATATGGATTCCGTGTCGTCTCCGGCACGAGCCAAACAGCCGGTCTAAGTCACCCTAGCAAAGGCACTTTTTTGCCTGAAGGAAAGATGAACAAACTGCGTCCCTGCACCGCAGCAGGGAAAGAAAGCAGCAAAAAGGCCGGCTAAACGCCGGCCTTCTCGTCGTACCCGTAGTCTTGCGGATGCCTATTCCGCGGGCGGCAGCGCCAGCGGCTCCGCTTCCGGAGCCGTCGGCACGATCGCCGCCTGCTGCTTCTCGCGCTCGTCGAGGATCAGCTTGTCGCGCTTGACCGCGACTTCGCGGATCCGCGCCATCGAGGCGCCGGTGCCGGCCGGAATCAGGCGGCCGACGATGACGTTCTCCTTGAGGCCTTCGAGCGGGTCCACCTTGCCGTTGACGGCAGCTTCGGTGAGCACGCGCGTGGTCTCCTGGAACGACGCCGCCGAGAAGAAGGAGCGGGTCTGCAAGCTCGCCTTGGTGATGCCGAGCAGAACCGGCGTACCTGTGGCGGGCTTCTTGCCCTCCTCCTTGGCCTTGGTGTTGAGCGCGTCGAACTCGATCTTGTCGACCTGCTCGCCCGAGATCATGTCGGTGTCGCCCTGATCGGTGACTTCGACTTTCTGCAGCATCTGACGGACAATCACCTCGATGTGCTTGTCGTTGATGAGCACGCCCTGCAACCGGTAAACCTCCTGGATTTCGTTGACCAGATAGGCAGCGAGTTCCTCGATGCCCTTGATCGCCAGGATGTCGTGCGGCGCCGGGTTGCCTTCGACGATGAAATCGCCCTTTTCGACGATGTCGCCGTCCTGAAGGTGGATGTGCTTGCCCTTCGGGATCAGGTACTCGCGCGGCTCCTCGGTCTTGTCCATCGGCTCGATCGAGATGCGGCGCTTGTTCTTGTAATCGCGGCCGAAGCGGATCGTTCCCGCGGTCTCCGCGATGATCGCCGCATCCTTCGGCTTGCGAGCCTCGAACAGTTCCGCCACCCGCGGCAGACCGCCGGTGATGTCACGCGTCTTGGCGCTCTCGGTCGAGATACGCGCCAGGATGTCGCCGGGCATCACCTTCGCGCCGATGTCGACCGACAGAATGGCGTCGACCGACAGCATGTAGCGGGCATCGCCGCCACGCGCGAGCTTCATCACCTTGCCGTCCTTGCCCTTGACCACGATGGCCGGACGCAGGTCCGAACCGCCGCGCGTCGTGCGCCAGTCGATGACCACGCGCTTGGCGATACCGGTCGACTCGTCGAGCGTTTCCGAGATCGACTGGCCTTCGACCAGATCCTCGAAACCGATCGTGCCCTCGACTTCGGTGAGCACCGGGCGGGTATAGGGATCCCACTCCGCGATGCGCTGGCCGCGCTTGACCATGTCGCCTTCGTCGACGTGCATCTTCGAACCGTACTGAATACGGTGGGTTGCACGCTCGGTGCCGTCAGCATCGACGATCGCAACGACCATGTTGCGCACCATCGCGACCAGGTTGCCTTCGCTGTTGCGGGCGATCGCCTTGTTCCTGATCACGATCTTGCCGTCGAAGTTCGATTCGACGAACGACTGCTCGTTGAGCTGGGCTGCGCCGCCGATATGGAACGTGCGCATCGTCAGCTGCGTGCCGGGTTCACCGATCGACTGCGCCGCGATGACGCCGACGGCCTCACCGTGGTTGACCGGGGTGCCGCGGGCCAGATCGCGGCCGTAGCACTTGGCGCAGATGCCGTTGATCAGCTCGCAGGTCAGCGCCGAGCGGATCTTCACCTCCTGGATGCCGGCCTGCTGGATCGCGTCGACATGGGTCTCCTCCATCAACGTGTCGCGCTTGACGACAATCTCGTTGGTGGCGGGATCGCGCACGTCATCGCAGGCCGTACGGCCCAGGATGCGCGAGCCGAGCGAGGCAACGACCGTGCCGGCATCGACGATGGCGCGCATCTTGATGCCGAGTTTGGTGCCGCAATCGGTCTGCGTGATGATGCAGTCCTGCGCGACGTCGACCAGACGGCGGGTCAGGTAGCCGGAGTTCGCGGTCTTCAACGCGGTGTCCGCGAGGCCCTTGCGGGCGCCGTGGGTCGAGTTGAAGTACTCGAGCACCGACAGACCTTCCTTGAAGTTGGAAATGATCGGCGTCTCGATGATCTCGCCCGACGGCTTGGCCATCAGGCCGCGCATGCCGGCGAGCTGGCGCATCTGGGCCGGCGAACCACGCGCACCGGAGTGCGCCATCATGTAGATCGAGTTGATGTCGGCATCCGCGCCCGCCGCCGTCTTCTTGGTGGACGAGATCTCCTTCATCATCGCCTTGGCGACTTCTTCACCGGCCTTCGACCAGGCGTCGACGACCTTGTTGTACTTCTCGCCATGAGTGATCAGGCCGTCATTGTACTGCTGCTCGAAATCCTTCGCCAGCGTACGGGTCTGGTCCACGATCTTCCACTTCGACGCCGGCACGACCATGTCGTCCTTGCCGAACGAAATGCCCGCCTTGAAGGCGTTGTAGAAGCCGAGCGCCATGATGCGATCGCAGAAGATCACCGTCTCCTTCTGACCACAGTGACGGTAGACCTGGTCGATCACGCCCGAGATCTCGCGCTTAGTCATCAGCTTGTTGATGATGTCGTACGAGATCTTGGTGCTCTTCGGCAGCAGGTTGCCGAGCATGACGCGGCCGGCGGTGGTTTCGATCCACCGCTTGGACATCTTGCCTTCCTCGTCGAGGCCTTCCCACCGGTACTTGATCTTGGTGTGGAGGTGGATGACCTTCGAATGCAGGGCGTGCTCGAGCTCGGCCATGTCGCCGAAGATCTTGCCCTCGCCGGGCAGGCCTTCGCGCATGATCGAGACGTAGTAGAGGCCGAGCACGATGTCCTGCGATGGCACGATGATCGGCTGGCCGTTCGCCGGATGCAGGATGTTGTTGGTCGACATCATCAGGACGCGCGCTTCCAGCTGCGCTTCCAGCGACAGCGGAACGTGCACGGCCATCTGGTCGCCGTCGAAGTCGGCGTTGAAGGCGGCGCAGACCAGCGGATGCAGCTGGATCGCCTTGCCCTCGATCAGCACCGGCTCGAACGCCTGGATGCCCAACCTGTGCAGCGTCGGCGCGCGGTTGAGCAGCACCGGATGCTCGCGGATCACCTCGTCGAGGATATCCCAGACCTCCGGACGCTCCTTCTCGACCAGCTTCTTGGCCTGCTTCACAGTGGTGGACAGACCCTTGGCGTCGAGCCGCGAGTAGATGAACGGCTTGAACAGCTCGAGCGCCATCTTCTTCGGCAGGCCGCACTGATGCAGGCGCAGCTCGGGACCGACCACGATCACCGAACGGCCCGAATAGTCGACGCGCTTGCCGAGCAGGTTCTGGCGGAACCGGCCCTGCTTGCCCTTCAGCATGTCGGCGAGCGACTTCAGCGGGCGCTTGTTGGCGCCGGTGATGACGCGGCCGCGGCGGCCGTTGTCGAACAGCGCGTCGACGGCCTCCTGCAGCATGCGCTTTTCGTTGCGGATGATGATGTCGGGCGCACGCAGCTCCATCAGCCGCTTCAAGCGGTTGTTGCGGTTGATGACGCGGCGATACAGGTCGTTGAGGTCCGAGGTCGCGAACCGGCCGCCGTCGAGCGGCACCAGCGGGCGCAGGTCCGGCGGAATCACCGGCACGACCGTCATGATCATCCATTCCGGCTTGTTGCCGGAGACGCGGAAGGCCTCGACGATCTTCAGACGCTTGGCGAGCTTCTTGTGCTTGATGTCGGAGTCGGTCTCCGCCATGTCGGCACGCAGCGTCGCCTCGAGCTTCTCGAGCTCGAGCCCCTTGAGCAGCTCGCGGATCGCCTCAGCGCCGATCATGGCGGTGAAGCTGTCCTGACCGTACTCGTCCTGCGCCTTCAGATACTCGTCTTCCGACAGCAGCTGACGGTCCTTCAGCGCGGTCAGACCCGGCTCGAGAACGACGTAGTATTCGAAGTACAGGATCCGCTCGAGATCCTTCAGCGTCATGTCGAGCAAGAGGCCGATGCGCGACGGCAGCGACTTCAGGAACCAAATGTGAGCGACCGGCGCCGCCAGCTCGATATGGCCCATGCGCTCGCGCCGGACGCGCGACAGCGTCACTTCGACCGAGCACTTCTCGCAGATGATGCCCTTGTACTTCATCCGCTTGTACTTGCCGCACAAGCACTCGTAGTCCTTGATCGGCCCGAAGATGCGCGCGCAGAACAGGCCGTCACGCTCCGGCTTGAAGGTGCGGTAGTTGATGGTCTCCGGCTTCTTGATCTCGCCGTAGGACCAGGACAGAATCTTCTCCGGAGACGCGATCGAAATCCGGATCTGGTCGAAGACCTGAGCCGGCGTCGTCGGATTGAAAAGATTCATAATCTCTTGATTCATGGTCTTCTCCTCGCGTGCCGATCGTCACCGGCAGCAAATTCGAAACTTTTATTCAACGCGCGCCCCACTCAACGTCCGAGCGGAGCGCGAAGGCCCGGCGCTTTCGCGCCGGGCGTAAATCATCGCGTTACTCGGCCGCTTCCGACGTCGGCGCCGGTCCCACCTTGGAATTGTGCAGGTCGACGTTGAGGCCGAGCGAGCGCATTTCCTTGACCAGCACGTTGAACGATTCCGGAATGCCGGCCTCGAAGGTATCGTCACCGCGCACGATCGCCTCGTACACCTTGGTACGGCCGGCGACGTCGTCCGACTTCACGGTCAGCATTTCCTGCAGCGTGTAGGCGGCGCCGTAGGCTTCCAGCGCCCAGACCTCCATTTCGCCGAAGCGCTGGCCGCCGAACTGCGCCTTGCCGCCCAGCGGCTGCTGGGTGACGAGCGAGTACGGACCGATCGAACGCGCGTGGATCTTGTCGTCCACGAGATGGTGCAGCTTGAGCATGTAGATGTAGCCCATCGTCACCTTGCGATCGAACGCATCGCCGGTGCGGCCGTCATAGACGGTCGACTGGCCGGAGGCGTCGAAGCCCGCGAGCTTCAGCATCTCCTCGATGTCGGCTTCCTTGGCGCCGTCGAACACCGGCGTTGCGATCGGCACGCCGTGGCTCAGATTGCGGCCGAGTTCGACCAGCTCGTTGTCGTTCAGCGACTTGATGGTTTCATCCTCGCCATAGATCTTCTTCAGGGTCTCGCGCAGTGGCTTGAGATCCTGCTTCTGATAGTAGGCGTCGATGGTCTGGCCGATGCGCTTGCCGAGGCCGGCACAGGCCCAACCGAGATGGGTCTCAAGGATCTGACCGACGTTCATGCGCGAAGGCACGCCGAGCGGATTGAGCACGATGTCGGCGTGCGTACCGTCCTCGAGGAACGGCATGTCCTCGATCGGCACGATCTTCGACACCACGCCCTTGTTGCCGTGACGGCCGGCCATCTTGTCGCCGGGCTGGATCTTGCGCTTCACCGCGACGAAGACCTTGACCATCTTCATCACGCCGGGCGGCAACTCGTCGCCACGCTGCAGCTTCTCGACCTTGTCGAGGAAGCGCTGCTCGAGGCCCTTCTTCGACTCGTCGTACTGCTTCCGCATGGCCTCGATCTCGGCCATCAGCTTGTCGTTCGGCGAGGCGAACAGCCACCACTGCGACTTCGGATACTCGTCGAGCACCGCACGGGTGATCTTGGTATCCTTCTTGAAGCCCTTCGGGCCGGCGATGCCCTGGCGGTTCTCCAGCAGCTCGGCGAGGCGGTTGTAGACGTTGCGGTCCAGAATCGCCTGCTCGTCGTCGCGGTCCTTGGCCAGACGCTCGATCTCTTCCCGTTCGATCGCCAGCGCACGCTCGTCCTTGTCGACGCCGTGGCGGTTGAACACGCGGACTTCCACGATGGTGCCCTGCACGCCCGGAGGCACGCGCAGCGAGGTGTCGCGGACGTCGGAGGCCTTCTCGCCGAAGATGGCGCGGAGCAGCTTCTCTTCCGGCGTCATCGGGCTCTCGCCCTTCGGCGTGATCTTGCCGACCAGGATGTCGCCGGCGCGAACTTCCGCACCGATGTAGACGATACCGGCTTCGTCGAGGTTCTTCAGCGCTTCTTCCGAAACGTTCGGGATGTCGCGGGTGATTTCCTCAGGACCGAGCTTGGTGTCGCGGGCCATCACCTCGAATTCTTCGATATGAATCGAGGTAAACACGTCGTCCTTCACGATCCGCTCGGAGAGCAGGATCGAGTCTTCGAAGTTGTAGCCGTTCCACGGCATGAACGCGACCAGCACGTTGCGGCCGAGCGCGAGCTCGCCGAGATCGGTCGACGGACCGTCCGCGATGATGTCGCCCTTTTTGACAATGTCGCCGACCTTCACCAGCGGACGCTGGTTGATGCAGGTCGACTGGTTGGAGCGCTGGTACTTCATCAGCCGGTAGATATCGACGCCCGACTTGGTCGGATCGAGATCCTCGGTGGCGCGGATCACGACGCGGGTGGCGTCGATCTGGTCGATCACGCCCGAGCGGCGCGCGGCGATCGCCGCGCCCGAGTCACGGGCGACCACACCCTCCATGCCGGTGCCGACGAACGGCGCCTCGGCGCGAACCAGCGGCACCGCCTGGCGCTGCATGTTCGAGCCCATCAGCGCGCGGTTGGCGTCGTCGTTCTCGAGGAACGGGATCAGCGCCGCGGCGACCGAAACCAGCTGCTTCGGCGACACGTCCATATAGTCGACCTTGTCCGGCGTCACCGGCAGCACTTCGCCGGCATGACGGCAGACCACCAGGTCGTCGGTGAAGCGGCCCTTGGCATCGAGCGGCACATTGGCCTGCGCGACGCGGTAGCGGCCCTCTTCCATCGCCGACAGATAGACCACCTCGTCGGTGACCCGGCCGTCCTTGATCTTGCGATAGGGCGTCTCGACGAAGCCGTACTTGTTGACGCGCGCGAACGTCGCCAGCGAGTTGATCAGACCGATGTTCGGACCTTCCGGCGTTTCGATCGGGCAGATTCGGCCGTAATGCGTCGGATGCACGTCGCGGACTTCGAAGCCGGCACGCTCGCGGGTCAGACCGCCCGGGCCAAGCGCCGACAGGCGCCGCTTGTGGGTGATCTCCGACAGCGGGTTGGTCTGATCCATGAACTGCGACAGCTGCGAGGAACCGAAGAACTCGCGCACCGCGGCAGCCGCCGGCTTGGCGTTGATCAGGTCCTGCGGCATCACGGTGTCGATATCGACGCTCGACATACGCTCCTTGATGGCGCGCTCCATGCGGAGCAGGCCGATCCGGTACTGGTTCTCCATCAGCTCGCCGACCGAGCGCACCCGGCGGTTGCCGAGGTGGTCGATGTCGTCGATCTCGCCCTTGCCGTCGCGCAGGTCGACCAGCGTCTTGATGACCGCCAGGATGTCTTCCTTGCGCAGCGTGCGATGGGTGTCGGGCGCATCGAGCTCGAGGCGCATGTTCATCTTGACGCGGCCGACCGCTGAGAGGTCGTAGCGCTCGGCATCGAAGAACAGCGACTGGAACATCGCCTGCGCCGAATCCAGCGTCGGCGGCTCGCCCGGACGCATCACGCGGTAGATGTCGAACAGCGCGTCCTCGCGCGTCAAGTTCTTGTCGGCCGACAGCGTGTTGCGGATGTAGGCGCCGACATTGACGTGGTCGATGTCGAGCAGCGGCAGGTCCTTGTAGCCCTGCTCGTTCAGCACCTTGAGCGACTTCTCGGTGATCTCCTCGCCGGCTTCGGCGTAGATTTCACCGGTCTTCGGGTTGACGAGATCCTCGGCGAGATAGTTGCCGACGAGCTCCTCGTCCGACATCCGCAGCGCCTTGAGGCCCTTTTCCTGCATCTGGCGCGCGCTGCGCACGGTCAGCTTCTTGCCGGCCTCGAGCACCACCTTGCCGGTGTCGGCGTCGATCAGGTCGTTGATGGTCGAGTAGCCGCGGAAGCGGTTGGCGTCGAACGGCACGCGCCATCCGTCCTTGGTCCGCTTATAGGTGATCTTCTTGTAGAAGGTCGACAGGATCTGCTCGCCGTCGAGACCGAGCGCGTACATCAGCGAGGTCACGGGCAGCTTGCGGCGGCGGTCGATGCGCGCGAACACGATGTCCTTGGCGTCGAACTCGATGTCGAGCCAGGAACCACGGTACGGAATCACGCGCGCGGCAAACAAGAGCTTGCCGGACGAATGGGTCTTGCCCTTGTCGTGGTCGAAGAACACGCCGGGCGAACGGTGCATCTGCGAGACGATGACGCGCTCGGTGCCGTTGACGACGAAGGTGCCGTTCATCGTCATGAGCGGGATATCGCCCATGTAGACGTCCTGCTCCTTGATGTCCTTCACCGACTTGGCGCCGGTTTCCTCGTCGATATCGAACACGATGAGGCGCAGCGTCACCTTGAGCGGCGCAGCGAAGGTCATGCCGCGCTGGCGGCACTCGTCGACGTCATACTTCGGCTGTTCGAACTCGTAGCGGACGAATTCGAGCATCGAGGTGCCGGAGAAGTCCGAGATCGGAAATACCGAGCGGAATACCGCCTGCAGGCCCTCGTCGAGGCGACCGCCGGCCGGCTCGTCAACCCTTATCAGGAACTGGTCGTAGGATGCCTTCTGAACCTCGATGAGGTTCGGCATCTCGGCGACTTCCTTGATGTGACCGAAAAACTTGCGTACGCGTTTGCGACCGGTGAATGTCTGCTGCGCCATCGTGGCCTCTCATTTTCGTCGCCTTTGTGGGGCGAACCTTCCGGGACGCGATTGCCATCGCCCCCGGGTTGAATTTCGAATCGTCCCGAAGGAACGAAGCGCAAAGTCAGGAATTAAATCCCCGGCCCGGCCCCATCACCTCCAGAACGCAAAACGACGCGCGAGGCGCATCACTGCACCCGCTCGTCCAAACGCTCCGCTTTACGGACTGAAAAAGCCCGAAATCTGACTGTCTCCCAACGGCTTCCGCCGGGTGCCCTGCCGCCCCCGCCGCCTACCGTGTTTTTCTGCTGCCAACCCGATATGGGATGGCAATAAAGGAGATTCGAGGGTTAAGTCCACGGATCCCCACACTTTTTTGTGTCCGGCGCGCCACGCGACAACCTGTCGCACGCCGTTTGCATGGCCCGGGAGCGCCCTGCGGCGCTCCCGGATCGCGCATTACTTGAGCTCGACCTTGGCGCCAGCCTTCTCGAGCTGGGCCTTGATCTTGTCGGCTTCGTCCTTGTTGACGCCTTCCTTGACGGGCTTCGGAGCGCCTTCGACGAGGTCCTTGGCCTCCTTCAGGCCCAGGCCGGTGATGGCGCGGACTTCCTTGATGACTTCGATCTTCTTGTCGCCGGCGGCAGCCAGCACGACGGTGAAGTCGGTCTTCTCTTCAGCCGGAGCAGCGGCAGCACCGCCGGCAGCCGGACCGGCAACCGCAACGGCGGCAGCGGCGGACACGCCCCACTTTTCTTCGAGGAGCTTGGCGAGTTCGGCGGCTTCGAGCACGGTGAGGCTCGAGAGGTCGTCGACGATTTTCTGCAAGTCAGCCATTGATCTGTTTCCTTAAACGTTTGGTTCGAACCAGGTTTGAGATTAGCGAAGGGTCAGGCCGCTTCGCTCTTTGAGGCATGAGCCTGAATGACGCGTGCGAGCTTGGCCGCAGGCGCGTTCGACAGCTGAGCGAGCTTGGTCGCCGGCGCCACGATGAGGCCAACGATCTTGCCGCGCAGTTCGTCGAGCGACGGCAGTGAGGCAAGCGCCTTCACGCTGTCGACATTCAGGACGGTTTTACCCATCGAGCCGCCGAGGATGACGAACTTCTCGTTCGCCTTGGCGAATTCGATGGCAACCTTTGGCGCCGCAACCGGATCGTTCGAAGTAGCGATCACGGTCGGTCCCTTCAGCAGGGAGCCGATGGCAGCGACGTCAGTGCCTTCAAGAGCAATTTTGGCGAGACGGTTCTTCGAGACCTTCACCGACGCACCCGCCTGCTTCATCTGCATGCGCAGCTTCTGCATCTGGGCCACGGTGAGGCCGGAATAATGAGCAACGATCGCAACCGACGTGGTCTTGAAGACCTCGTTGAGTTGTTCGACCGACTCTCTTTTTGCCGCTCGTTCCACAGCAAGCTCTTTCCGGTTGGCGGCCTTTCCGCGAAGGCAGGACCGCCGGGTTGCACCCATCGTCCCGCCCTAAACCTGATCCGTTGGGCGCAAGACCCCTTCGGACATGCCGGGCAAGACGACATCTAGAAGCCTGCCCTCCCAGAGCCTTGCGGCCATGGGCTGTCGAGGTTCGAACCAAACCAGCCTCCCAGCCGCGAACAGGCCGCGACGTGGAGCACAAAATCCGGTCTTCACCCGTCTATGCAGGCCATACGATTAAGCCGTTGAAAACACGAAGTTCTCGCGGGCGCCTGCAGTCTCGGACAGGATCGGGCTATCGGCCGGAGCCGAACGCCCTGCTCTCATTCCGTTGGAGGCGACGGGTTTCCTTCCTTTCGAGCATCCTTGCGGACATGCGGAAAGGAATGATCTCCTATCACCTCAGGTTTTCGGAATGCGAGCACGGACATGCCAGCAAGTGCCAGCACGCCCGGAAGCCGCTATGTAACCGGTCCCGCCCTGCTTGCCAAGAGCAAATTTCAGACCAGTTTCACATGGCGGCCGGGGAACCGGTTCCGAGGTCGGAACCGCCAGCCGCTCAGGCGCCCCTTACCTCAAACGGCAGCGGCTTGCCGGCGAAGAACGCCTCGAGATTGGCGAGCACGCAGTCCTGCATCGCCACGTGCGATTCCAGGGTGTGGCCGCCGATATGCGGCGACAGCACGACGTTCGGCAGCGCCGTCAGTTCGTCCGGCGCGTGGGGCTCCTTGGCGAACACGTCGAGGCCGGCGCCGGCGATTGCGCCATCGGTCAGCGCTGCGACCAGCGCCTTCTGGTCGATGACGGAGCCGCGCGAGATATTGACCACGATCCCGCTGCTGCCGAGCCGGCCTAGGATGTCGGCATTGACGGCGTGAACCGTGTCCGCGCCGGCGCGCACCGCGATCATCAGCACGCTGCACCAGTCGGCGAGCGCCTTGAGGCTCGGAAAGTGCTGATACGGCACGTCCTGCCGTGACCGGCTGAAATAACCGACCTCGGTCTCGAACGCAGCGACCCGCGCCGCGATCTTGCGGCCGATCTCGCCGAGACCATACACGCCGACCTTGCGGCCGCGCATGCCGGCCTGCGGCCGCATCATCGGCGACGGCTTGGCGGCGATCCAGTCGCCGCTGCGGACGTAATTGTCGGCGACCGGCAGGCGGCGCGCAGCCGCCAGCATCAGCGTCACCGCGATGTCGGCAACCGATGCGGCATTGGCGCCGGGGCTGTGGCCGACCGCAATGCCGCGCTTCGCGGCGGCGGCAAGATCGATCCCCTCATAGCCGGTGCCGTAGCAGATGATCGCGCCAAGCTTCGGCAGCATGTCCATCGCCTCGCCGCCGAGTGTCGTCCCACCCGATGTGATCATGGCCCGGATCTCGCCGAGCTCGGCCGCCGGAAACATCTCGGTCGGCCGTTTGCCCGCGGCATTCAGCAGTTCGTAGCGCTCGCCGAAGCGCACCAGCTCGTTTCTGGGAAAGCGCGAATAGACCAGCACCTTATCGGGCATTGTTGTTTCCTGCGAGCGGCTTCACCTGGAGCCTTTTCCGTTCCGATTGAATCGGAACGAGGCTTTGGATTCTCGTCTTGGCGGGTCTTCTTCACGCGAGCCGGTAGCCACTTCGCCCGAAAACGCTCCGGCAAAACAAAGGGCGGAACCGGTTGCCCGATCCCGCCCCTCTTTATTTCGTCACGACGAAAGACCTCAGCCGAGGATCGTGCCCGGCTCGACCTTCACGCCCGGGCCCATGGTGGAAGAAACCGCCACGCGCTGGATATAGGTGCCCTTGGAACCCGCCGGCTTCGCCTTGGAGACCGCATCCGCGAGCGCCTTGACGTTCTCGACCAGCTTGTCCTCGGAGAACGAGGCCTTGCCGATGCCGGCCTGCACAATGCCGGCCTTCTCGACGCGGAACTCGACCGAGCCGCCCTTGGCGCCCTTCACGGCGTTGGTGACGTCCATGGTCACGGTGCCTATCTTCGGGTTCGGCATCATGCCGCGCGGACCGAGCACCTTACCGAGGCGGCCGACCAGCGGCATCATGTCGGGAGTAGCGATACAACGATCGAAGTCGATCGCACCGCCCTGCACCTTCTCGACCAGGTCTTCGGCACCGACGACGTCGGCACCGGCGGCCTTGGCTTCCTCAGCCTTGGCGCCGCGCGCGAACACGCCGACGCGCAGCGTACGGCCGGTTCCGTTCGGCAGGTTGACGACGCCGCGGACCATCTGGTCGGCATGGCGCGGGTCGACGCCGAGATTGATCGCGATCTCGATCGTCTCGTCGAACTTCGACTTGGCGCGCTCCTTGACCATCTTGATGGCGTCCGCGAGCGGGTAGAGCTTCTCGCGATCGACACCCTCGCGGGCCTTCTTCAAACGCTTTCCGATTGCCATGGCCCGTTACCCCGCAACTTCCAGACCCATCGAACGGGCAGAGCCCTCGACCATCTTCATGGCCGATTCGATGGTGTCGCAATTCAAGTCCTTCATCTTCTTCTCGGCGATCTCGCGCACCTGCGCCTTGGTCACCTGGCCGGCCTTGTCACGGCCCGGCGCCTTCGAGCCGGACTGGATCTTGGCAGCCTGCTTGAGGAAGAACGACATCGGGGGCGTCTTCATCTCGAAGGTGAACGAACGATCGGCGTAGATCGTGATCACCACCGGGATTGGGGTATTCTTCTCTTCCTTCTGGGTCTGCGCGTTGAACGCCTTGCAGAACTCCATGATGTTGAGACCGCGCTGACCAAGCGCGGGGCCGATCGGGGGCGAAGGATTCGCCGCACCGGCCGGGACCTGAAGCTTCAGGTATCCGGTCACTTTCTTTGCCATTTATCACTCCTGTTGTGCCGGACGGTGCCGGCGGTTTCAGGTTCCGTGGTTCGGTTGAAGGGGCTGGCGACCGCCTCCTCCCTCCCACGGCCTCTCACTTGACGGGGGGCGTATACCCCACGCCGTCCGGTCAGACCACCTTTTCGACCTGACCGAATTCCAGTTCCACGGGGGTCGCGCGGCCGAAGATCGACACCGCGACCTTCACGCGCGAGCGCGCCTCGTCGATTTCTTCCACCACGCCGGAGAACGAGGCGAACGGGCCGTCGGCCACGCGCACGTTCTCGCCGATTTCGAACGATACCGACGCCTTGGGACGCTCCACGCCCTCCTGCACCTGGTGCAGGATCCGCATCGCCTCGGATTCCGAGATCGGCATCGGCTTGTTTTCAGCGCCCAGGAAGCCGGTCACCTTCGGGGTGTTCTTGATCAGATGGAACGCCTCGTCGGTCAGCTTCATCTTCACCAGCACATAGCCCGGGAAGAACTTGCGCTCGGCGTCGATCTTGCGGCCGCGGCGCACCTCGGTGACCTTCTCGGTCGGCACCAGCACCTGCTCGAACAGCTCTTCCAGCCCGCGCTGCTTGGCCTGCTCGCGGATCGACTCCGCGACCTTCTTCTCGAAATTCGAATAGGCGTGAACGATGTACCAGCGCTTGTCCATCAATTGAGTTCCCATGCTCATCAGTGGATGCCCAGTACCAGGGTGATGAGGTAGCGGATGACCTGGTCCGCGGCGAAGAAGAAGATCGAGGCCAGCGCCACCATCACGAACACCATGATGGTCGTGATGGTCGTCTCGCGGCGTGTCGGCCAGGTGACCTTGGCGGTCTCCGAGCGCACTTCCTGCAGGAATTTGAACGGGCTGAAAGCCATCGTGAGATCCACGTCCGTCTCCGGACGATTGCAACGTTTCAAGGAATCCGAACAGCCGACCTTGCGGACCCAGCCCTCGTTTGGAAGGTTGAGCCGATAAACGAGCTCGAATGTTCGGGGAATTAGGCCGCGCCGGATATCCGCGATCAAAGCGGGCCGGCTGCGAGTGCCGGGTATCTACTGCGAGACCGGCCAAAGGTCAAGGTCGGCGGGGTCGCGCCCCACCCCGGCCGCGCCCGCGGCGGATCGGAACGGGGCCCCTCGAATCAAAGACTTAGGCTGATGGTACGAGGTCCGTTGCCCCGGCCGCCCACCGCGGCGACCGGCTGGATCACCCGGCAAAGCTCTTCTGCACCACCTGATCCAGCGTGGCGCCGCCGACATAGCGCTGGCGCAGTTCGCGCTTGAGCAGCTTGCCGCTCGGGTTCTTCGGCAGGGCATCCACGAAGATGACCCGCTTCGGCACCTTGAAATGGGCCATCGACGCCGCGCAGTGCTTGATCACCGCCTCGGCATCGAGGCTCTCGCCCGCCTTGGCCACCACGATCGCGGTCACTGCCTCGATCCAGCGCGGATCGGGCAGCCCGACCACCGCGACCTCCGACACCGCGGGCAGCCGGTAGATCATCTCCTCGACCTCGCGGCTTGCCACATTCTCGCCGCCGCTCTTGATCATGTCCTTCACGCGATCGACGACGGTGATGTAACCGTCGGCATCGACAGTCGCGAGATCGCCGGAATGAAACCAGCCGCCGGCAAACGCCGCAGCGGTCTTGACCGGATCGTTGTAGTAGCCGGACAAGAGATGCGGCGAGCGGTGCACGATCTCGCCGACCTCCCCGACCCCGACGTCGGTCATGTCCGGCTTCACCACTCGCGTCTCGACATTGATCGCGGGCTTGCCGGCAGAGCCTGCCTTCGGCAGCTGGAGCTCCGGCGCCAGCACGGTCGCGAGCGGTGCGATCTCGGTCTGGCCGTAGAAATTCCAGAACTTCGCGTCGGGCAACCGCCGCTGCAGCTCGAGCAACACCTCGACCGGCATGATCGAGGCGCCGTAATAGCCTTTGCGCAGGGTCGAGAGATCAGTGCGATCGAACGCGCCCGAGCGCAGCATCGCGATCCAGATCGTCGGCGGCGCGAAGAACGCATTGATCTTGTGGGCTGCGATCAGCGCCAGGACGTTGTCGGGCACCGGCTTGCCGGTAATGAGACTGGTGGCGCCGAGATAGATCGCGGGCCCCAGGAAGACGTCGAGCTGCGCGCAGTGATAGAGCGGCAGCGCGTGCAGCACGGTGTCGTCGGTCGCCATGCCGCCGTCGATGATGCAGCTGACATACTGCCACATCACGGCTTCATGGGTGAGGATCGCGCCTTTCGGCAGCGACTCCGTGCCGCTGGTGTAGATGATCTGGGCGGGATCGCGGCTGTCGACCGAGGCATCCGGCGCCGAGGCGTCGCCGTGCAGCAGGCTGTCAAACGTCGTGATGCCGTCGGGCGCGGTGGCCGGATCCTCGCCGGGCAGCCAGATCAGGGTTTCGACCGCCGAGCCCTTGGCGGCCGCAGCGTGCGCCGTCTCCACGAAATCGGGCCCGACCGCGAGCAGCTTCGCACCGGAGTTGGCGAGGATGAAATTGATCTCGTCGGGATTGAGCATGAAGTTGATCGGCACCAGGATCGCGCCGATCCGCGCCACCGCGAAGCGCAGCGCGGCAAAGCCATGCGAGTTGCGCGACAGCACTGCAACACGATCGCCCTTCGCAATGCCCAGCGCAAGCAAGCCGCGTCCGAGCCGATTGCAGATCGCGTCCATCTCCGCGAAGGTCCAGCTCACCTCACCGCAGATCAGCGCGGCCTTGTTGGGGTAGCGCTTGGCCGACCGGCGCAGCAGATCGCCGATGCTGTGCTCGCGGGCGCGCTGGATGGTTGCTGCGATGTCTCCGCTCATTAGTCCCTCCCGAATGTGCTTTTTGTCGTTGTCTTGTCTTCGCCGCGCCGTCGCTATTGCCGGGCGGCGTAGGCGTGTTCCATGTAGGTGTGCTCGACCGAGCGATCGAGCGAGGCGATCTTCTCGAAGCCGCGCCGCCAGTCCTGCAAATGCCGCCGCGTCCACAGCACGCCGGCCTCCTTGTCGCGCCGCGTGACCGCATCGAGGATGTGGCGATGCGCCTCGACGAGGCGCGCGCCGCCCTCCGGCACGCCGCCGACAATCATCTCGGTGGTCGGAAAGAACAGCTGCGCGGCAGGCTCGCGGGCGAGTTGCAGCACGCGGTTCTGTGAGGCCTTGGCCATCAGCACGTGGAATTCCGCATCGAACTCGGCGAGATCAGCGGGATTGCCGACCACGGCCGCACTGCGCTCGAGATTGCCGGCGAGTTCGGCGAGGTTCGCCTCGGTCGCGCGCTCCACCGCACCCTCGACGCTCGCGACCTCCAGCGTCATCGACGTCTCGAACAATTCGCGGAACGTCACCTCGTGCAGGATCAGCGCGCGGGACAGCCGCGTGGCGAGCTTGTTGTAGCGCGGCAGGCAGGCCTGCAAGCGGCGGCTGGAATCGCGGCGGATCAGCCCGCCCTCCTCGAGCACGCGAATGCCTTCGCGCACCGTCGAGCGGTTGACGCCGAACTGCGCGACCAGTTGCTGCTCGGTGCCGATCGGCTCGCCCGGCTTGATTCGGCCGTTGACGATCTCGCGTTCGATCGCGTCCGCGACCTTCTGGTAGGCCGGCGCGACATCGATGCGCCGAAACAGCGGCGTGGCAGTCACCCTGGGCTCTCCATTGTTGTTTGTCGGACAAAGGATAGGCGAAGGCATCTATAGCGTCAAATCGGCTATTGTCGGCCGGATTGTCGCACCCGCCCGGCACGAATTGACACCGGAACCGGGCAAATCTAGCTTTGTCGGACAAACCGATAAGAACATCCTGGGGAGGTGCATCACCATGAAATCCATCGTCACGAGTCTGTCCGCTGCCGGCCTGATCGCGGCCGCGCTGGCGGGGCCCGCTCTCGCGCAACAGACGCCGCTCAAGATCGGCGTGCTGACCGATTTCCAGTCGGTCTATTCGGACATCGGCGGCGCCGGGAATGTCGAGGCCACCAAGATGGCGATCGAGGAGTTCGGTGGCTCGATGTTCGGCAAACCGATCGAGCTCGTCACCGCCGACGCCCTCAACAAGGCCGACGTCGCCGCCACCATCACCCGCAAATGGTACGAGGCCGAGAATGTCGACATGATCATCGACATGCCGACCTCGGCGACCGCGCTCGCCGGCATGGAGATGTCGAAGCAGTTCGAGAAGATCATGATCGTGACGGACGCGGCGAGCTCCGACATCACGGGCAAGTCCTGCTCGCCCTACACACTGCACTGGACCTACGACACCTACGCCAACGCCCACACCGTCGGCAGCGCGATCGTCAAGAACGGCGGCGACAGCTGGTTCTTCATCACCGCCGACTACGTGTTCGGCCACTCGATCGAGCGCGACACCGGCGACGTGGTCCGCGCCGCCGGCGGCAAGGTGCTCGGCAGCGCCCGGCATCCGCTCAACACGCCGGACTTCTCGTCGTTCCTGCTGCAAGCGCAGTCGTCGAAGGCGAAGATCGTCGGTCTCGCCAATGGCGGCGGCGACACCATCAACGCGATCAAGCAGGCCGCCGAGTTCGGCATCGTCGCCGGCGGGCAGAACCTCGCCGGCATCGTGATGTTCATCTCGGACATCCACAGCCTCGGGCTGAAGCTCGCGCAGGGCCTGATCATCACCGAGGCCTACTACTGGGATCTCAACGACCGCACCCGCGCCTTCGGCAAGCGCTTCTTCGAGCGCATGAAGCGGATGCCGACCATGAACCAGGCCGCGACCTACAGCGCCACCCTGCACTACCTCAACGCGGTGAAGGCCGCCGGCACCAAGGAGACCAAGCCGGTGCTGGCGAAGATGCGCGCGACCCCGGTCCGCGACGCCTTCACCGACAACGGCGTGGTGCGCGAGGACGGCCGCATGGTGCACTCGATGTTCCTGTTCGAGGTCAAGAAGCCCGAGGAATCGAAGGCGCCGTGGGATTACTACAAGGTGCTCGCCGAGGTGCCCGGCGACCAGGCGTTCCGGCCGCTGAAGGACGGCGGCTGCCCGCTCATCAAGTGAGTGAATACGATCATGGCCGGGGTCCAGGACCTCGGCCAACACCTTCAAATGATTGGGTAAAATCTGGCAGGAGTGGCAGGGCTCGAACCTGCGACCCCCGGTTTTGGAGACCGGTGCTCTACCAATTGAGCTACACTCCTGCAGGGAACCAGCGTCGCCGCCGGTTCGCGCCGTTTCAAGCACAGGGCATGGCCGGTTTGCAAGGGCGAAGCGGTGAAGCTTCTGTTCATTGCAAAACTTCTGCGCCAGACTTCGGCCATCACTCCACGTCGGCGCTCCGCCGCAAGAATCAAGAACCCGGGAGAGACCATGAACGCCCAGACCGCCACCAAGCACGCCGCCAGCCCAACCACCCCGTCCCTCCCGCTCGCCAAACCCGAATCGATCGGACTGTCGAGCACGCGGCTGCAGGCACTGTCCGACACCTTCAAGCGCGAGGTCGACAAGGGAACCGCGCCCGGCTTCACGGTGCTGGTGGCGCGGCGCGGCCAGATCGGCTGGTTCGATGCGATCGGCCGGCAGAGCCCGGCGGCGTCGGCGCCGATGACGCATGACACGATCTTCCGCATCTTCTCGATGACCAAGCCGATCGTCTCGGTCGGCATCATGATGCTGCTGGAAGACGGCCACTTCCTGCTCAACGACCCCGTCGCGAAATTCATTCCCGAATTCGCCGAGACCAAGGTCGGCGTCGAGCACAACGGCAAGCTCGAGCTGGTCCCGGTCCAACGGCAGATGACGATCCAGGACCTGCTGCGCCACACCTCAGGCTTGACGTATGACCACACCGGCAACGGCCCGGTGCAGCAGCTCTACCAGCAGTCGCGGCTGCGCAGCCGCAAGATCACCAATGCCGAGCACGCCACCATGCTCGCCGGCATGCCGCTGATCTGCCAGCCCGGCGCCGAGTGGAACTACAGCCGCTCCACCGACATCCTCGGCCGCATCATCGAAGTCGTCAGCGGGAAGACGCTCGGCGAATTCCTCGCTGAACGCATCCTCTCGCCGCTGCAGATGAACGAGACCGCCTTCCACACCCCGGAAGCCAACGCCGGCCGGCTCGCCGAGGCCTTTGCCAATGATCCCTGGACCAACGAGAAGGTGCAGCTGTTCAACATGCTGGAGAAGCCGGCGATGGAATCCGGCGGCGGCGGACTGGTGTCGACCACGATGGACTATGCGCGTTTCGCGCAGATGCTGCTCAACGGCGGCTCGCTCGACGGCACCAGGATCATCGGCCGCAAGACGCTCGAATTCATGGCCTCCGACCACCTCGGCGCCCGCGTCAAGATCCAGGGCACGCTGGTGTCGCCCGGCCACAGTTTCGGCCTCGGCTTCGCCGTGCGCATGCAGCAGGGCATCGCGCCGTTCTCCGGTTCGGTCGGCCAATACTTCTGGAGCGGCATGGCCGGCACGTTCTTCTGGATCGATCCGCGCGAAGACCTGATCGCGGTCTTCATGATGCAGGGGCCGGGCCAGCGCGAATATACCCGCTCGCTGGTGCGCAACGGCGTCTACGCGGCGGTGGAGTGACGTCATTGCGGCTCGAGACCCCCGATGCGCAATTGCGCATCGGGGGTTCGCGCTGACGCGCGCCCCGGGATGACGCTTCGCGTCAGCTGATCGTCGCGCCGCCGTCGATCACGATGGTCTGGCCGGTGAGGAAGTCGCCGGCGCGCGAGCCCATCAACACGGCGGCGCCGGCGATCTCGTCAGGCACGCCGATCCGCAGCAGCGGCGAGCGCGCGGTCGAGGCCTTCAGCGTGTCCGGATTGTCCCACAGCGCCTTGGCGAAGTCGGTCTTGATCAGGCCCGGCGCGATGCAGTTCACGCGGATATTGTGCTTGCCATATTCGCAGGCGAGGTTGCGTGCGAGCTGCATGTCGGCGGCCTTCGAGATCGCGTAGGCGCCGAGCACGGTCGAGCCCTTGAGGCCGCCGATCGAGGACACGATGATGATGGAGCCGTCCTTGCGCTCGATCATCTGCGGCACCACCATCGAGATCAACCAGTTGTTGGCGACGATGTTGTTGTCGAGGATCTTGCGGAACTGATCGTCGGAGATGCCGGCAAGCGGACCGTAATACGGGTTCGACGCCGCGTTGCAGACCAGCACGTCGATCTTGCCGAAGGCGCGATTGCTCTCGTCGACCAGATTTTGCAGGTTTTCCTTCGACGAGATGTTGGCGGCGATCGCGACCGCGGTGCCCTTGCCGAACTTGCCGTTGATGTCGCCCGCGACCTGCTCGCAGACGTCGGCCTTGCGCGAGGAGATCACGACCTTGGCGCCGTGCTCGGCCATGCGCTCGGCAATGGCGAGCCCGATGCCGCGCGTCGAGCCGGTGATGACGGCGACTTTTCCCTTCATGTCGAACAAGGTCATGTTTCTCTCCCTGATGTAAGGCGTTGAATTCTGTGTTCAGCTTAGGCAGCGTTCCGGTGTTGCGATAGCAGCAATCACGCAAGCTTGCTCGCCGGCCGGACTTCAGGTCCGGACGGCTGATGCATCGCGGCGTGCCTGGGATCGGCGATCCAGGGCTGCTGGTTCACCATCGGTAGCCGCCAGGTCGACAGGCCGATGCCTGCGATGTGATCGAGCCGCGTCACCGAGACATTGTCGATGTCGAAGGACAGGCCCCGGTCCGGCTGGCCGCCGAGCGCAAGACCGACCGCGGCCCGGATCACGCCGCCGTGGCCGACCGCGATGATGTTCTTGCCCGGCTCAGCAGCCGTGATCCGCACGATCGTGCGGCAGACCCGTGTGTAGAGATCCATGAAGCTCTCGCCGCCGGGCGCGGGCTCGTTGACGTCGGCAAACCAGCTTCTGCCGGGGGGCTGGCGCGCGAGCAGTGCGGCCCGGTTCATGCCCTGCCACTGGCCGAGATGCTGTTCGGCGAAGTCGCGTTCCTGCGTCATGTTGGCCGGTTTCGGAAAACCTGCGGCCCAGATCGCTTCCGCGGTCTTGTGCGTGCGCTTCAGATTGCTCGAATACCAGACCGCATCGCGTGGCAGCATCTTGGCGACTGCCTCGAACACTTCGACGTCGCCGGTGTCGCAGTCGATATCCTCTTGTCCGTAGATGTTGCCGCCGTCGCTGCGCACCGGCGCGTGGCGAACCCACCACCACCGCGTCACCGTCACGTGAGGCTTGTCTGGATTGGACATCGGATGAGCCCTTCAATACTGTCCCGTCTCGCTGTACGTCACGCCGCACATCGTCTCAAGTGCTTCGGACGTTTGAAATTTTGTTTGAATTCCGTCGCGCGGCAGACGCGCCACGGACCATGTGAACAGGGAGAAAAACCATGGGCCGCCTCGAAGGCAAATCCGTCATCATCACCGGCGCTGGAAGCGGCATCGGCCGCGCCGCCTCGCTGCTGTTCACCAAGGAAGGTGCCAAGCTGATCGCGGTCGATCGCAGCGAGGGCGTCAACGAGACCGCCAAGCTGGTGCGCGATGCCGGCGGCACGGTCGAAGCCGTCACCGCCGATGCCGGCTCGGAGAGCGACGTGAAGGCGTTCATCGACAAGGCGCTGTCGACGTACGGCAAGCTCGACGCGATCTGGGCCAATGCCGGCGTCAGCGGCGGCCTCGTGCCGCTGGCCGACCAGACCCCGGAACATTGGCAGGAAGTGCTGCGCGTCAATCTGATCGGGCCCTTCCTCGCGATCAAGCATTCGATCCCGCACATGACCAAGCAGGGCTCCGGCTCGATCGTCTGCACCGCCTCGGTCGCAGGCCTGAAGGCCGGCGCCAGCGGACATCCCTATGGCGCGAGCAAGGCCGGCGTGATCAGCCTGGTGCAGACCACCGCCTACTCGCTCTCCGGCACCGGCGTGCGCATCAACGCCGTCTGCCCGGGCCTGATCGAGACCGGCATGACCAAGCCGGTGTTCGATCGCGCCAAGGAGCGCGGCACCCAGGACAAGATCGGCCAACTCAATCCGCTGAAGCGCCCCGGCCAGCCGCACGAACTCGCCGCGATGGGATTGTTCCTGGCGAGCGACGAGGCGTCCTACGTCAACGGCCAGGCCATCCCGGTCGACGGCGGCCTCACCGCGTCGATGCCGTATACGGGCAAGCCGATTTAGCAACGGCATTCTCCTCCGTTCGCGGCGCGAGTCTGCATGGTGCGATGACGGCGCCACATCCACCACCGTCGTCCCGGCGAAAGCCGGGACCCATAGCCACAGGGTTGTGTTGTTGGAAACAAGCCGTGGCCCCAGCGTCACGCAACAATGCGCATTTGTGGCAATGGCCCAACCATCGGGCCGTGCTCGGCATGGGTGACCCGCTTGATCTCGCTCCATTCGGGATCGGCCATGAATAACGCCCATTGCGCGATCTTGGTCGCCTCGTCGGGCCATTCGAGCAAGTACACGAACTCGGTGCGGTCACCGATTTTCGTTTCCTACATGCTTGCGAATTTGAACCCGTAACGCCCCGTCATGATCCGCGCCGCGTGATCGCGGAACCGGGCGTGAAACGCGGCCTTGTTCTTCTCGAATATCTCGTAGATGCGCAATTGCTGGATCATGCGATCTCCCGGTCGTTACATGGGGCGACGGAAGCGGACCCGCAATAACGTCCCGCAGCGGCCCGAATATTGCTTGGCCCCGG
The DNA here is from genome assembly GCF_054057015.1 of Bradyrhizobium sp. JR3.5. Lineage (NCBI taxonomy): Bacteria > Pseudomonadati > Pseudomonadota > Alphaproteobacteria > Hyphomicrobiales > Nitrobacteraceae > Bradyrhizobium > Bradyrhizobium sp. JR3.5. Next base: position 1,309,328 of record NZ_JBSRYV010000001.1, on the reverse strand, counting down.
CAGGCAAACCAGCTGTTATACTTTGCTGGCAGGATCGCCGGTACATCAGCAATTCCTCGCACACTCCCTCGCACACGAACAGGCAATGCAAAATCAACGCCCCGACCGTATCCGCAAGCTCTTGGCCGACCTCGTCGCGTTCGGCACCATAAGCGACCGCAGCAACCTGCCCCTGATCGACTACATCGAGCGCTACCTCGCCTCGCTTGGCGTCAGCGGACAGCGCATCGTCGATGACACCGGACAGAAGTCCTCGTTGTGGGTCACGGTCGGCCCCGAGGACAAGGCCGGGCTGGTTCTGTCGGGGCATACCGATGTCGTGCCGGTTGCGGGACAGGACTGGAGCCACAACCCGTTCGAGCTCGTCGAGCGTGACGGGCGGCTGTACGGCCGCGGCACCACCGACATGAAGGGCTTTGTCGCGGTCTGTCTTGCGATGGTTCCGGAAATGCTCGCGGCCGATCTGAAGACGCCGATCAATCTTGCGATCTCCTATGACGAGGAGATCGGTTGCGTTGGCGTGCGCCCGATGCTGCGCGACGTCGCACGCAAGCCGATCAGGCCGCTCGGCTGCTTCGTCGGCGAGCCGACCCAGATGCAGGTGATCATCGGCCACAAGGGCAAGCACGGCGTGCGCGCCACGTTCCGCGGGCTCGCCCGCCACTCCTCGATCGCGCCTGATGGCGTCAACGCCATCGAATACGCGGCCGACCTGATCACCGAAATCCGCCGCCGCGCCGCGCTGCTGGCCGCGGATGCCGAGCGAGCCAGCCTCTACGACGTCCCGCACTCGACCCTGCTCACCAGCATCGTGCATGGCGGCGCCGCGCTGAACATCGTGCCTGACAGTTGCGTGGTGGAATTCGAATGCCGCGGCATCGGCATCACCGAGTCCCGGCAGGTGACGGACGCGATCATCGCCTGGGCCAAGGCTGAAATCGAGCCTGCCATGCGCAAGCGGCACCCGGAGTGCGGAATCGATTTCGAGGAAATCCTCGACTACCCCGCACTCGACACCGCAGCGGACGCGCCCATCGTCACGCTCGCCAAGCAGCTCGCCGGCCGCAACGACCACGCCAAGGTCGCGTTCGGCACCGAGGCGAGCCTGTTCGTCAGCATGGCCGATGTGCCGTCGGTGGTGGTCGGCCCCGGCTCGATCGCGCAGGCGCACACGCCGGATGAGTTCGTCGAGATGTCGCAGCTCGCGGCTTGCGGCGATTTCATCGCGCGGCTGATCGCGCATTGCGCGAAGTGATGTGGTCATGCGTAGGGTGTGAAACAGGAACCGGGACCATGTCGACCGAAAAGCAACGTCAGCAAGGTGGGATCGCGGAAACTTTCCGCGTGGCCGTGCAGGCGCTGATCATCGCGCTAGTCATCCGCACCTTCCTGTTCCAGTCCTTCAACATCCCGTCGGAGTCGATGGAATCGACGTTGCTGGTCGGCGACTACCTTTTTCTCTCGAAATACAGCTACGGCTACACCCACTATTCCCTGCCCTTCTCGCCGCCGCTGTTCTCGGGCCGCATCTTCGGCTCCGAACCCAAGCCCGGCGATGTCGTGGTGTTCCGGCTGCCGAGCGACGACTCCGTTGATTTCATCAAGCGCGTGATCGGCCTGCCCGGCGATCGCATTCAAATGATCGACGGGCAGCTGTACATCAACGGCACCGCGGTGAAGCGCGAGCGGGTCGATGACTATGTCGATCGCGACGAGGGGCCGCGCCCGGTCCGCGTCAAGCGCTGGCGCGAGACCCTGCCGAACGGGGTCAGCTACGACACGCTCGATCGCATCGAGCGGTCCGAATACGACAACACGCCGGTCTATGTGGTGCCGCCGGGGCATTTCTTCGCGATGGGCGACAACCGCGACAACTCGGCCGACAGCCGCGTGCCGCCCGCGCGCGGCGGCGTCGGCTACGTGCCGTTCGAGAACCTGATCGGGCAAGCCAAGATGATCTTTTTCTCGATCGGCAACGAAGCGCCGGCATGGCAAGTGTGGCGCTGGCCGTCCTCGGTGCGCTGGAACCGGCTGTTCACCGGCATTCACTGATGTTCCGAGCGCAGGGCGGGTTAGCGAAGCGTAACCCGCCGCACCGTCGGCGGATTACGCCTTCGGCTAATCCGCCTACACTGCATCACAACCCGTCCGGCGGCAGGCCGGGCCCCGTCGCGGCCGGGCGGAGCTTGTCGCGCTTGCGCTCGCGGTAGAAGGCGTAGAGGCCGGAGGCGACGATGATCGCAGCGCCCGCGAGCATCTGAACGTCGGGCTGGTGGCCGAAGGCGAGATAACCGAGCAGCATCGCCCACAGTAACGCGGAGTAGCGGAACGGCGCCACCGCCGAGATGTCGCCCGTGCGCAGCGACACGATGATGCATTGGTAGCCGATCAGGATCAGCACCGCGGCCAGCACGAGCAGGCCGAGGGCGTGGCCGGACGGCGGTTTCCAGCCGCCCAGCGGGACAAGAACAGCAGCGCCTGCCGTCGTCACCGTCACGGTGGTGAGCAGCGTGATGAACACGGTCGGCAGCGCTTTCGGGATGCGGCGGGTGGCGAGATCGCGCACCGCGCAGAAGCCGACCGACGCCAGCGCCAGAAGCGACGCCTGGCTGAAGCCCTCCGCCCCCGGCCGGACGATGACCAGTACGCCGATGAAGCCGGCGGCGATCGCGAGCCAGCGCCGCCAGCCGACCGGCTCGCCGAACACCAGCGCCGCGCCCAGCGTGATCACGAGCGGCAGCGCCTGGAAGATCGCCGACGCATTGGCGAGCGGGATCTGCGAAATCGCCGAGAGATAGGTCAGCGTGCCGCCGATCTCGCCCATCACGCGCAGTCCGACCGGCCAGATCAGCAGTGCGCCAAAACTGCGTAGCGCGTCGCGGTACCAGGCGAGTGCTGCGACCAGCACCATCGCGACCAGACCGCGGACCAGCAGGATCTCCCCGATGTTGAGCTCCGCCGACACCGCCTTGGTGATGGCGTCGTTGGCCGTGAAGCTGGCCATGGCCGCAGCCATGAACAGGCTGCCGCGAAGATTCGAGGAAAGGGCCAAAGTGAAAATGTCCGATCAGGACGAGGGCGGGCGTTGACCGGACTGACTTGCCAAAGCGGCGCAGCGAACTCAAGTCACAGATGGCTACAATACGGAAACATGCCGCAGTTCGCAGAAGCGGCGCGAACTCTGGTGGATCGCCGCCGGCCCTGTGCTCCCTCGCCCCGCTCTTGCGAGGAGAGGGTTGGGGTGACGGGCTGCCTCGGCAAACTCGGTGAAAGACGGACTCGCGGAGAGTCCCCCTCACCCGGATCGCATCTTGCTATGCGATCCGACCTCTCCCCGCACGCGGGGCGAGGTGAAGCGGAAGCAGAAGCGGCGCGAGGGATCGCGCCGCGTTTCCTCATCAGGTTGCACCGGCCTTCTGCGCGTATTCCCATGACGCCTGCGACAGCGGCACGGTGCGCTTGGCCGACTCGAGGGCCTTGGCATTCGCGGCGGTGCCGTCGCGGACCCGGCCCGCAATGCCCTGCGTGATGCCGGCGAGGCGGAACAGGTTGTAGGAGAAGTACCAGTTCAGATCCGGCACAGCCATGCCGGTGACGTCGCAGTAGATCTGCGCGGCCTCGTCCTGGCTCGGAATGTTCAGCGCCTTGAGGTCGGCATTGGCGAGACCCGGCATGGTCCACTGCATCAACAGATAGGTGAAGTCGGCCATGGGATCGCCGAGCGTCGACAATTCCCAGTCCAGCACCGCCTGCACCCGCGGCTCGGTGGCGTGGAAGATCATGTTGTCGAGGCGATAGTCGCCGTGCACGATCGAGACGCGCTTTTGCTCCGGCACCGTCTTCGGCAGCCACTCCGCCAGCTTCTCGAATTCAGGAATGTGCTGCGTCTCGGACGCACGATACTGCTTGGTCCAGCGGTCGACCTGGCGCGCAAAATAATTGCCGGGCTTGCCGAAATCGCCGAGGCCGATCTTTTCGGGATCGAGCATGTGCAGCTTCGCCAGCGTCTCGATCTTGCTGGTGAAGATCTTGCGGCGCGCGTCGGGCTGCTGGCTCGGCAGCGTCGGATCCCAGAACACCCGCCCCTCCTCCATCGACATGATGTAGAAGGCCGAGCCGATCACCGCATCGTCGGTGCACAGCGCGTAGGCTTTCGCGACCGGGAAATTCTGCTTGCCGAGCGCCGCGATGACGCGGAACTCGCGATCCACCGCATGGGCCGACGGCAACAATTTACCGAACGGACGGCGCCGCATCACATAGTTGCGGCCGGGGGTCTCGAGCTTGTAGGTCGGGTTGGACTGGCCACCCTTGAACTGCAGGACCTTGAGCGGGCCCTGATAGCCCTCGACGTGTTCCTGCATCCAAGCCGCGAGGTTCGCCTCGTTGATACGATGGCGCTCCTCGACTTCCCTTGTGCCGGAAAATTCTTCGTCTTTCCTGACGCCGTCCGCCACGATGACGCTCCCTCAACTCATTTTTCTCGGCAGCACCGCCGGGCGCCGCCGCGATCAGGCTGGCACGCCAGCCTGATTTCTCTTTTTCATTCTGAGCACGATGTCAGCGCGAACGCCATGCGTTCCGCATCATGCTCAGTGCGACGTGTTTGCATACTTCCGAAGTTCAAGTCTGGCAATGGCGCGATTGTGCACCTCGTCCGGACCGTCGGCCAGCCGCAGCGTACGGATATGGGCATAGTCTTTGGCGAGCCCGGCCTCGTCGGAGACGCCGCCGCCGCCATATGCCTGGATCGCGTTGTCGATGATCCTCAGTGCCATGTTCGGTGCGGTGACCTTGATCATCGCGATCTCGGCCTGCGCGGTTTTGTTGCCGACCTTGTCCATCATGTCGGCGGCCTTGAGGCACAGCAGGCGATTCATCTCGATGTCGGCGCGGGCCTCGCCGATGCGCTGCTCCCAGACCGAATGCTCGATGATCTTCTTGCCGAACGCGGTGCGCGAGGCGAGCCGCTTCACCATCTTCTCCAGCGCCTCCTCGGCCTTGCCGATGGTGCGCATGCAGTGATGGATGCGGCCCGGGCCGAGACGGCCCTGCGCGATCTCGAAGCCGCGGCCCTCGCCAAGCAGGATGTTCTCCTTCGGCACGCGGACGTTTTCGAGCAGCACCTGGGCATGGCCGTGCGGCGCATCGTCGAAGCCGAACACCGGCAGCATCTTCTCGACCTTGATGCCGGGAGTGTCGAGCGGCACCAGGATCTGCGATTGCTGCTGATGCTTGGCGGCGTTGAAGTCAGTCTTGCCCATCAGGATCGCGATCTTGCAGCGGGGATCGCCGACGCCCGACGACCACCATTTGCGGCCGTTGATGACGTAGTGGTCGCCGTCGCGCTCGATGCGGGTCTCGATGTTGGTGGCGTCAGACGAAGCCACGGCCGGCTCGGTCATCAGGAAGGCGGAGCGGATCTCGCCGTCCATCAGCGGGCGCAGCCATTTGCGCTTCTGCTCCTTGGTGCCGTAGCGGATGAACACTTCCATGTTGCCGGTATCGGGAGCGGAGCAGTTGAACACTTCGGATGCCCAGGAGATACGGCCCATCTCTTCCGACAGCAGCGCGTATTCGAGGTTGCTCAATCCCGCGCCGTGGAATTCGTCGTCCTCATGCGAGGACGGCGGCATGAACATGTTCCAGAGGCCCTCGGCCTTCGCCTTCTTCTTCAGATCCTCAAGGATCGGGATCACCTTCCAGCGCGGGCCTTCAGCATCCTGCTTGTCGTAGATCGGCACCGCCGGACGAACATGCGTCTTCATGAAGGCCTGAACGCGCTCAAGCCATTCCTTCTGCCTGGCCGACAACGTGAAATCCATGGGACGCTCCTCGTTTCCTAGACTTGGGCTTTGGACCAGGCCTTGAGTTCGGGCCTTGGCCTTTTGGGCAACATTGTTGACCTCGCCTCCGCGGCCCGCAAGGGCGTTCACGGAAACGGCGGCGGTGGTGTGCCAGAACGCCGCCCCGCGATCAGCGGATTGACATTTCCGGTTCTTCAAACGATAGTTTCATACAAATGTTTGAAATGCAACTCCCTGTCGTCTTCGTCATTCCCCGGCGCACCGCGGAATAACGGAAAGGCTCTCAGCCATGGCCAGCGACCAGACCCGATCCGCCATTCTCGCCGCCGCCGAGCGGCTCTATGCCGACCGCGGCTTCGGCGACGTCACGCTGCGCGACATCGTCGCGGAGGCAAACGTCAACCTCGCGGCGGTGAACTATCATTTCGGCTCCAAGGACGAATTGATCGCGGAGCTGTTCGTCACCCGCAGCATCCAGACCAACCGCGAACGTCTCAATGAATTGAAGGCGGCCGAGGAATCAGGCGGCGGACGCGCCTCGATCGAGGACATCATGCGCGCCCTCGTCGGCCCGACCCTGCGCGGCTGCCTCGGGCCGGATCGCGAGGGCTCGACCGCGGCGCGCTTCATGATCCGCGCCTCGATCGAATCGGTGCCGCCGATCCGCCGTATCAAGAACCGCGAGGTCGATCATTTGCGCAAATTCGCCGCGGCGATGCGCCGCGCGATGCCGGGCCGCGACGACACCGAGCTGTACTGGGGCCTGCACTTCGCGCTCGCGATGGCGCATCACACCATCCGCGAGAAGGAACGCCTGCTGCGGCTATCCGAAGGCAAATGCGACCTCGACGACGTCCGCGCCATCATCGATCGCGTGGTCACGGTCTCGGTGATGGCGCTGACGATGGGCGACGTGCCGAGCAAGCCGGCGCTGCGGCCGGTCGTGGTGCACGGCCGACTGACGCGCCAGGATCTGTAGGGTTTTCCGCGCTACACTATCGCGATGCAATCGATCTCGATATCGAACGGCCCAGTCCATTCCGGGATGCAGACGAAGATCCGCGCCGGCAGATCGTCCGCAAAGTATCTCCGGTAGATCGCGTTGAAGGTCGCGAAGTGTTTTGCCGAGGTGCAGAAGATGTTGCACTTCATCACGTTGTCGAACGACGCGCCGGCGGCCTCCAGGCACTGCCTGAGCTGCTCCATCACCAGCTCGCTCTGCCGCTCGATCGAGGCGCCGGCCGCGATCTCGCCGGTTGCCGGATCGAACGGCGGCAGGCCGGACACAAAGACCATGTTGCCGGCACGGGTGACTGCCGACGCCGGCGCCTTCCAGCGCTCCAGCCAGCTTGAGATCGGTTCGACGCGCACCACTTCCCGTTTCATGATTGGCACCCTCGATAAGGGATCGATGGCGCCAATCTAGCAGGCTCGTGTCAAGAATGCTTCGATACAGATCGAAGTGTTGTAGCGCAGTAGACCGTCATCCTGAGGTGCGAGCTCTTGCGAGCCTCGAAGGATGAACGGCCCGGCCGGTGGCCGATTCATCCTTATCGGCTAACGGCTGTTGGCGCACCAGCGCCTACAGGATCCCCTGCGCCTTCAGTCCTTCGACCTTGGCGTCGTCATAGCCGATGGTCGCCAGCACGTCCTTGGTGTCGGCCCCGAGCAGCGGCGGGGCGCGGTATTCGGTGATCGGCGTGCCCGAGAAGGTCAGCGCGTTGCGGATCAGCGACAGATTCGGCTCGAAGGGGTGATCGACCTTCACCCGCATGCCGCGCGACTGCACATGCGGATCGCTGAACACCTGCTCGAAATTGTTGATCGGGCCCGACGGCACGCCCGCCTCCTCGAGCTTCTCCAGCCAGTAGGCGACCGGATGCTTCAGGAACAGGCCGGCGAAGATCGCCATGATCTCCTTGCCGTGCACGACGCGGTCGTTGTTCTTGATGAAGCGCTTGTCGTTGGCGAGCTCGGGTTCGCCGAGCACGGCGCAGGTGCGCTGGAACTGGCCGTCATTGCCGACCACCAGCATCAATTCGCCGTCGGTGCAGCGGAACACGCCGGCGGGCATGCCGCCATTGCCCCAGGTGCCGCGGCGCGGCGGCATGTTGCCGTTGACGAGATAGATCTGCAGCCAATGTGACAACGAGGCGATCACCGTATCGAACAGGCAGACGTCGACATGCTGCCCTTCGCCGTTGTTGGCGTCGCGATGGTACAGCGCCGACAGAATTCCGATCGAGGTGTTCATGCCGGTCATGTAGTCGACGATCGAGGGACCGACCTTCATCGGGCCCGCGCCGGGCTCGCCGTCGATATGGCCGGTGACGCTCATCAGGCCGCCCATCGCCTGCAGGATCGCGTCATAGCCGGCGCGCGTGGCATAGGGACCGGTCTGGCCGAAGCCGGTCACCGAGCAATAGATGATGCCGGGGTTGAGCTGCTTGATGGTGTCGTAGTCGAGGCCGTAGCGCTTGAGATCGCCGACCTTGTAGTTCTCCATCATCACGTCGACCGACTTGGCGAGCTCGCGGATGATCGCCTGCCCTTCGGGCTTGGCGATGTTGACGGTGACCGACTTCTTGTTGCGGTTGGCGCAGAGGTAGAACGAGTTGTTGTTGTTCGCCTTGCCTTCGGGATCGGCGAGATAGGGCGGGCCAAAGGCGCGGGCATCGTCGCCGCCGCCGGGCCGCTCGATCTTGATCACCTCGGCGCCGAGATCCGCCAGCATCTGGGCCGACAGCGGGCCCGCGAGCACCCGCGTGAGGTCGAGAATCTTGATGCCCGAAAGTGGCAGAGCCGACATGAACGTTCCTCCGAAATCTCGCTAAATCTTGATTATCCGGCGCCGGACCGTGTCTTGCCCGTTTCTTGCCCGTCTCCTGGGCGCGCCAGAGCTTGCCGATACACCATTTTGCTGCCGCGAGCACTGCATTGTCGGCATGAAGCCATCCCCGTGTGGCGCAGCGGCGGGGGTCCTTCGGGAACCCGCCGCGAGTATCGGGCCGATTGCCGCCACGCGAAATTGTGAAGTTGGCCGACACCGATTTGCCGCAGCATCAGCGGTATTTTACCGCGACGAGGAGGACATCATGCGGACGATCGCAACAGTCGGACTGCTGCTGACCCTGGTTGCGGCCGCAATACCGCCGGCGGATGCGCGCGGCGGCCACGGCCATGGCGGCGGCTTGCACGGCATGCATGCCGGCGGCGTAAGTCGCGGTGGCGGATTTGCCGCCGACAAACGCCACGCCGACGACCCCTACACCAAGGCAGCCTCCGAAGAGGAGGACCGCCTGCTCAACAACAAGCTGAAGAGCATCTGCCGCGGGTGCTAAAGCGTGTCGTGATAATTCCGCAATGGGCCAGAGGCGGCAGCAAACCTGGTTCACGTCCAGCGAAGCCGCGCCAGGATCGCGCGGCCCATGATCCAGTCCTTGTCGCTTTCGGTGAGGAACGGAAGCTCCTCTGTGAATTGCGTCACGCGCTGCCGGTAGGTGGCCCGGGCGAATGAATTGGTGACATCGGTTCCCCAGTGGCAGCGCTCCGGTCCGTAGGCGTCGAATAGGCGGTGGATATGCGGGATCACGTCACGGAATGGATATGGCTCAGTCGAAATCAGCGGGACTGACGACAACTTCACCGACACATTGGCATACTTTGCGAGCGCGACCGCCTGGGCAATAGCTTCCGGCACCGCGTTGCTGCTTGTGGAATCCGATGAATCATGACGAGGGCGTAGGCCTGCGCCGACGCCCATGTGGTCGATGATGAGCGTCAGTTGCGGGTGTCGCTCGGCGATGCGGGCGAACAGCGATGTCTGGCCCGACGTCAGAAACATCACAGGTAGGCGGGCCTTCTCCGCCGCCGGCCAGAACCAGTCCGCGGTTCCGTCGGTCAGCCACGCCGCTTCGCCGGGGCCGAAGTTCAACCTCACACCCAGCACGCCGGGCTGGTCGCGCCAGGTCGCAAGCCGTGCCGCGCGGTCGGGCTTGTCGAGGGCGACACGCGCCATGATGGCGAAGCGGCCGGGGTACCGTTTGACCGCCTCTTGGGCATAGTCGATGCGCTCGCCTTCGAGCGACACTGGCGGAACGATGACGACGCGGTCGACGCCAGCCTCGTCCATCAGTGGAATTATTCGCTCAATGGTGAAGGGCTCCGGTAGCTGCGCGGTTTGGCACCGGGGAGCCAGGGTCTTTCCGGCGTGCTCGCGGGCCACAGGTGAACCTGCGAATCAACGATCACTCGCTCTTGCTGCGCGACTGTTGCCGGCACGTACTGCATTGACAGCGCGACACCGGTCGCGACCGTGCCGGTCAGAAAATGACGGCGTGAAGGCATGTGATGTCCTTCCTGTTCTATCGTTTTGGTCACGACATGATGGTGATCGACACGACGCCCCTGAGCAGAGGTGACAGCAAACTGGCTCGCAATATTGAAAGATCACATCAGAAAATTGCGATCATAGAAATGGGGTTTAAAGGTCAATTTGCGTCGCAACAACCTTGAACCGCGCGTGTCCCGGTTGGGTCAAGGCCGGACGCACTCAAGGTGGGTATGACGAATCCGCTTATGGGCGGATAGCGCCCCAATTGCACGGCTTGCGCTTCGCCCTGGCGCCGCCGCGACGCGCGGAAACTCAGGATGCGATCGCCTGTCGCGACTGCGTCGTCGGCGCCGACCAGCTTGCCGATCTCGGGCTTGCAGCCGCCGCAATTGGTGCCCGCCTTCAGGCAACGGCCGATCGCCTCGACGCTGCCGGCGCCCTTCCTAATCTCGGCCGTGATCTGGTGCCGTCCGACGCTGAAGCAGGAGCAGACGATCGGACCGACATCCTCGCCGGCGCCGAACGGCCGCCCGGCGAGCAGCGCCATCCGCGCATTGGCCGACAATTGTTGCTCCGCGAACAACCCGGCGAGCCAGGCCCGCGACGGCAGCGCGTGATGGGGCGCGATGAACACGCAGCCCTCGAGCCGGCCGTCGCGCACCGCCGCGTAGCGGAAACGGCCAGCGGCCGGATCGCGATAGGCGATCCATTCGATCTCGATACCTTCGAGGCCGAGCTGCGCGCGCGCCCAGTCGCGCCAGCTCTCCGGGCGGGCGTCGAGCGCAAGCTCCAGCCGCGTGCAATCGCCGGCCTTGCCGTAAACCCAGTAGCCGGTTGCCGGACGCTTGATCGCATCGCGGCTTAGGATAAAGGCGTGCCATTTCGGCGCGTAGGGATCGGCCTTGACCGGCGTGTGCTTGGACTCCGGCTGGCCGGACAGCGGATCGACCGCCGGATTGACCAGCGCGTTGACGCGCCCCTCACCGGCAAATTCCTCGTTCCAGTGCATCGGCACGAACACACAGCCGCGGCGCTGGTCGGGGCTGACCACGACGCGCGCAATCATCTCGCCCCAGCTACTCGTCAGCCGCACCAGCCCTTCATTCTGCAGGCCGGCCTGCCGCGCATCCTCGGGGTGAAACTCGGCATAGGGCTCGAAGATATGCGACAGCAGCCGACCGGTTTTCCCGGTCCGGGTCATGGTGTGCCACTGATCTCTGATCCGGCCGGTGTTGAGCACCAGCGGAAAATCGCGGCTGGTGGCATGCCGCGCCGCGCGCGGCACGACCGGCACGAAACGCGCCTTGCGGTCCGGCGTGAAGAATTGCTGGCTCTCGAACATCCGCGGCGTGCCGGCCGGATGGTCACGCGTCACCGGCCACTGCACCGGCGCCAGCGCGTCATAGGCGCCGTCATCGAGCGCAGCCAGCGCCGAGATGTCGAAATCGCGCTGACCGTTATTCTCGAAGCCCGACAGTTCGGCGTGCTCGCGGAACACCTCTGCGGCTGACGCGTAATCGAAGCCGGGATAGCCCATGCGGGCAGCAACGTCGCAGATGATCCGCCAGTCGGCGCGCGCCTCGCCGGGTGCGGCGAGGAACGGCCGCTGCCGCGAAATCCGGCGCTCGGAATTGGTGACGGTGCCGTCCTTCTCGCCCCACGCCAGCGCCGGCAGCAGCACGTCGGCATGGCGCGTGGTGTCGGTGTCGCGCATGCAGTCCGTCACCACGACGAGCTCGCAGGCGTCGAGCGCGGCGCGCGCACGGTCGGCATCGGGCAGGCTCACCACCGGATTGGTCGAGATGATCCACACCGCCTTGATGCGGCCGTCGGCGATCGCATCGAACATGTCGACAGCTTTCAACCCGCCCTTCTCCGCAATCACAGGCGCGCGCCAGAACCGCTGCACCAGATCGCGATGCGCCGGGTTCTCGATCTCCATATGCGCGGCAAGCTGGTTGGCGAGCCCGCCGACCTCGCGGCCGCCCATCGCGTTGGGCTGCCCGGTCAGCGAGAACGGCCCCATGCCGGGACGGCCGATGCGCCCGGTCAAGAGGTGGCAATTGATGATGGCGTTGACCTTGTCGACGCCGCTCGACGACTGGTTGATGCCCTGCGAATACAGCGTGACGACGCGCTCGGTCCGGGTGAACCAGTCGAAGAACAGTCCGACCGCGCCTTCGCTCAGCCCACACGTCGCAGCCGTCTGCGCCAGGGTCTGGCCGGCCACCTGCTTGAGGGCGTCGACGATCCCCGTCGTGCAATTGCCGACAAAGCCGCGATCGACCGCATTGCTGCCGGCGAGGAACGCGAACAGCCCGTTGAACAGCACGCTGTCGCTGCCCGAGCGCAGCGGCAGATGCAGATCGGCGCCCTCGCAGGTCGCGGTGCGGCGCGGATCGATCACCACGATCTTGCACGCCGGGTTCTTTTCCTTCGCCGCCAGCATCCGCTGATGCAGGATCGGATGGCACCAGGCGGCGTTAGAGCCGACCAGCACCAGAAGGTCGGCCTGCTCGAGATCCTCGTAACAGCCCGGCACGGTGTCGCTGCCGAAGGCGCGTTTGTGACCGGCGACGCTGGAGGCCATGCACAGACGCGAATTGGTGTCGATATTGGCGGTGCCGACAAAGCCCTTGGCGAGCTTGTTGATGACGTAATAGTCCTCGGTCAGGAGCTGGCCGGAGACATAGAACGCGACCGCGTCGGGCCCGTGCTCGCGAATAACGCGACTGAAGCCATCGGCGACACGATCGAGCGCGTCATCCCACGCCGCCGGCGCGCCGTCGACGACAGGCGCGAGCAAACGCCCGTCGAGATCAATGGTCTCGGCGAGCGCCGAGCCCTTGCTGCAAAGCCGGCCGAAATTGGCCGGATGCTGGTTGTCTCCCTCGACCCGGACGGCGCCCGCCGCGTCCCTCGACGCGATGACGCCACAGCCGACACCGCAATAGGGACACGTGGTCTTGACGGACATGGCTCGCCAATCCTTGCCCGCTCAGCTCACCGCAGCCGCCTGCCGCACCGACAACCAGACAACGCCGTTCTCGACCTTGGCCAGATGAGTATGCGTGCAGCCTTCGTCGGGCGCGACCGCCTGCCCGCTCGCCAGCTCGATGACGAAATTATGCAGCGGACAGGTCACGCGCTTGTTGTGCACGATGCCTTGCGATAGCGGCCCGCCCTTGTGCGGGCAGCGGTCGTCGAGCGCGAACACCTCGTCGCTTTCGGTCCGGAACACCGCGATGTTGCCGCCTGGCGTGCGCACCACGCGCGAGCCGAGCCGCGGAATGTCCTCGAGCGCGCCGATTTCGATCCAGCTGGTCATGCGAGCTCCAATTCGGCGAGAGGCGCGAACTCGTTGCGGTCGACGCCGCGGCTGGCGCGCTCGGCCCACGGATCGGTCTGCGCGAACTGCTGCGAATGGGCAAAGCGGGCGAACAGCGCCTTGCGGTTCGCGATGTCGTCGACCACCCGCTTCCTGATCTGCTCGAGACCGACGCGGTCGCACCATTTGTACATGCGCTCCAGATACCAGCCCTCCTCGCGGTAAAGCTGGGTCAGCGCCACGATCACCTCGAGCGTCTCGTCCTCGGTCTCGACCTTGGTCAGGAACTCGGTGCCCTTGATGTGCAAGCCCGCGGCGCCGGCGAAATGGATCTCGTAGCCGGAATCGACGCAGACCACGCCGACGTCCTTGCAGGTCGCTTCCGCGCAGTTGCGCGGGCAGCCCGAGACGCCGAGCTTGACCTTGGCCGGCGTCCACGAGCCCCACATGAACTTCTCGAGCTTGACGCCGAGGCCGGTGGAGTCCTGGGTGCCGAAGCGGCACCATTCGGAGCCGACGCAGGTCTTCACCGTGCGCAGGCCCTTGGCGTAGGCATGACCCGACACCATGCCGGCGTCGTTGAGATCGGCCCACACCGCCGGCAGGTCCTCCTTCTTGACGCCAAGCAGGTCGATGCGCTGGCCGCCGGTGACCTTCACCGTCGGGATGTTGAATTTCTCGGCGACGTCGGCGATGGCGCGCAGCTCGCTCGGCGTGGTGACACCGCCCCACATCCGCGGCACCACCGAATAGGTGCCGTCCTTCTGGATGTTGGCGTGGACGCGCTCATTGATGAAGCGCGACTGCTGGTCGTCGCGATACTCGCCCGGCCAGGTCGCGAGCAGGTAGTAATTGAGCGCCGGACGGCAGGAGTGGCAGCCGTTGAGCGTCTTCCACTCCATGAAGCGCATGACGGCGGGAATGGTCTTGAGCTGCTGCTCGACGATGACGCGGCGAACGTCGTCGTGGCTGTGATCGGTGCACTTGCACAGCGGCTTGACCTTCGGCGCCGCCGAATTAGTCGCCGCCGAGCGTGAACGCCAGCACCTGCTCGACCAGGCCGGTGCAGGAGCCGCAGGAAGATGAGGCCTTGGTATGGGCGCGGACGTCGTCGAGTGTGAACAGCTTCTTCTCGGAGATCGCCTTGACGATCGCGCCCTTGCAGACGCCATTGCAGCCGCAGATCTCGGTCTCGTCGCTCATCGCGGCAACCGAGTTTTGGCCGCTGACTCCGCCCTCGCCAAGATTGGCGGCGCCGAACACCAGGCGCTCGCGCATATGCGAGACGTCGGTGCCGTCGCGCAGATGCTGGAAGTACCAGGGGCCGTCGATGGTGTCGCCATAGAGCACGGCGCCGACGATCTTCTTGTCCTTCAGGATGATGCGCTTGTAGACGCCGCGATTGGCGTCCTGCAGCACGATCTCCTCCTTGTCCGGGCCCGGCGCGAAGTCGCCGGCCGAGAACAGGTCGATGCCGGTGACCTTCAGCTTGGTTGAGGTGACCGAGCCGTCATAGGTGGCAAAGCCCTTCATCGCGAGGTGGTTGGCGCAGACCTTGGCCTGGTCGAACAGCGGAGCGACGAGACCGTAGGTCTGGCGGCGGTGCTGCACGCATTCGCCGACCGCGTAGATGCGGCCGTCATAGGTCTGCATGGTGTCGGAGACGACGATGCCGCGCTCGCAGTAAAGCCCGGCCTTCTTGGCGAGCTCGAAGTTCGGGCGGATGCCGACTGCCATCACCACGAGATCGGCCGGCAGCTCGGTGCCGTCGCCGAAGCGCACGCCGGTGACGCGGTCCTCGCCCAGGATCGCCTGGGTCTGTGCCGGCATCTTGAACACCATGCCGCGCTCTTCCAGCGACTTGCGCAGCAGTCCGCCGGCCACCGGATCGAGCTGGCGCTCCATCAAGGTGTCGAGCAGATGCACCACCGTGACGTTCATGCCGCGCTTCATCAGCCCGTTGGCGGCTTCGAGGCCCAAGAGGCCGCCGCCGATCACGACCGCGTTGCGATAGTCGGTCGAGGCCTTGATCATGCGGTCGACATCATAGATGTCGCGGAAGCCGATCACGCCCGGCAGGTCCTTGCCGGGCAGCGGCAGCATGATCGGATTTGAGCCCGTCGCGATCAGCAGGCGGTCATAGGGAACGCGCTCGCCTGCCTCGGTGACGACTTCACAGGTGCGGCGATCGATCATGCTGATCGTCTCGCCCTTGCGCAGCGTGATGTTATTGTCCTCGTACCAGTCGACGGTGTTGAGCATGATATCGTCGACGGTCTTCTCGCCGGCGAGCACCGGCGACAGCAGGATGCGGTTGTAATTACCGTACGGCTCGGAGCCGAACACCGTGATGTCGTAGAGATCGGGGGCGCGCTCGAGCAGCGCCTCCACCGTGCGGATGCCGGCCATCCCGTTGCCGATCACCACGAGCTTCTGCCTGGTCACTTTGTCGAGCATGGTCTGCCTTTCAATTCCGACGGCGCTGCGCAGCGACGCGATGTGCGTCGTTGATGGGCACCGATAAAGGTTGGAGTTGTAGGAAGCCCAGCCGCGGGCGCAGACCGTCTTCGATGACGACCGATGTTCCGTTACTGACTGATATTCAAAACGCGTGCCAACTCGGGGCGGACGAATCTTACAGCAGAATCAATACGTTTTCGGCGACCGCGCACCTGCCCAATGATGCGCCGCGCGGCCGGCTGGCCGAATTTTTAGCCACGGCGATGATCTCTTGTGCAGCACAGCATCGCCGGCCGCGATCGCAATCGTGAACCCGTTATTGATACGCCATGGCGCGCTCGTGGCGCGTCGCACAAGAAAGCATCAGCGTGCGCGTTTGCGCGGCGGCACTTGCTGCAAGCCACGCCAATTCCGATCGCCGAACTTGGTTCGGGATCTCGCGGCAACGTCTTGCGACTGCAAGGCAAAGCGACGCGATCGATTCGATGGCACGCAAATTGCTGACCTGAACTCTTGACGGAGTGCGCCTCAACGACGAGCGCGCACACGCATTCACCCACATTCGATTTATCAGCGCCCGAGAGAACCGTACGTGTGCGGCTATCTCCGCCGCATCACCGCGAGACGTTGCGATGAAGCTAGCCGAGTTCAAGAAGGCAGGTCACTGGCCGACCCTGCTCGCCGCGTTCCTGTATTTCGACATCAGTTTCATGGCGTGGGTCGCGCTCGGACCGCTGATCGTCTACATCGCGCGCGACATGAACCTGGCCGTGAACGAGAAGTTCACCCTGGTCGCCATTCCCGTTCTCGCCGGGGCGCTGTTGCGCGTGCCGATGGGCATTCTCGCCGACATCATCGGCGCCAAGCGCACCGGCATCATCGCCCAACTCGTCGTGATCGTTGCGACCGCATCGGTCTGGCATTTCGGGCTGACCAGCAAGCTCGCGATCGAGCTGTTCGGGCTTGCGCTCGGCGTCGGCGGCGCCTCGTTCGCGGTCGCCCTGCCCCAGGCCAGCCGCTGGTATCCGCCGCAATATCAGGGCGTGGTCATGGGGATCGCCGGTGCCGGCAATATGGGCGTCGTGCTCGACACGCTGCTTGCACCGAGCATTGCCGAACATTGGGGCTGGCAGGCCGTGTTCGGCTGCCTCTTGATTCCGATGCTGATGGTGCTCGCCTATTACGCGTTCGCGGCCAAGGACGCGCCGGGCGAGCGCAAGAAGATCTCGCTGAAGGCCTACGGCGCGCTGCTGAAGGATTCCGACAGCCGCTGGTTCATGTTCTTCTACTTCATCACCTTCGGCGGCTTCGTCGGCCTCGCCAACGCGCTGCCACTCTATTTCACCGTGCAGTATCACGTCTCGGGCGTGGCGGCCGGCATGCTGGTCGCGCTGATCGTCGCGTTCGGTTCGGGATTCCGCCCGGTCGGCGGCATGATTGCCGACCGCATCGGCGGCATTCGTTCGCTGTCGATCCTGTTCGGCGTCGTCGTCGCGGCCTATCTCGTGATCGCCTTCATGCCGGAAGGCCCGACGGCGCCGGCTGCGGGCGGCTGGGCGTTGACCGAGTTGCCGCGCATCGCCTGGATCTCGGTGCTGCTGTTCTCGATCGGCGTGCTGGCGCTCGGCATGGGCAATGGCGCGGTGTTCCAGCTGATCCCGCTGCGCTTCCGCCACGAGATCGGCCTGATGACCGGGCTTGTCGGCTGCGCCGGCGGCATCGGCGGCTTCTTCCTCGCCCAGACGCTCGGCTTCGCCAAGGGCATGACCGGCGGTTTCGGCGCCGGCTTCCTGTTCTTCGGCGCGCTGGCGTTGCTTGGGTTCATCGGACTTGCCATGGTCAAGGTCCGCTGGCGCACCACCTGGGGCGCGGTGTCGGGAGCGCGCGTCTGACGGCCCGCTCCCCGGGGAGAGGATAGCTCGGACGTGGCGAATGGCGCGCAACCGGATTTGGGCGTTCGCGTCGGCTTCGCCAGCGAGACCGGCAAGCGCGCCGCCAATGAGGACTATGTCGCGACCTGCCTCGGCCAGCCGGGCTCAGTGCACCGCGACGTCGTGGCCGCGGTCGCCGACGGCGTCGGCGGCCACAAGGGCGGACGCGAGGCCGCGGAGGTCGCGGTCCGCAGCTTCATCGACGCCTATTATTCGCTGCCCGAGACGCTCGGCGTCCGCCGCCGCGCCGCGCGGGCGCTGGAAGCCGCCAACAGCTGGATCTACGGCCAGGGCCGCGTCGATGCCGCGCGCAGCGGCATGGCGTGCGCGTTCTCCTCGATCATCCTGTCGCGGCGGCAATGCCATGTGATCCATATCGGCGACACCCGCGCCTACCGCCTGAGCGACGGACGGCTGGAGCGCTTGACGCAGGACCATATCGCCGGCCGCGGCGACCTCGCCCACATGCTCAACCGCGCCATCGGTTTCGAGGAGTTCGCCCGCTTCGACTATACCTCGGTCGGGCTGCGGCAGCATGACCGTCTCGTGATCTGCAGCGACGGGGTTCACGGCGCGCTCTCCGATTCCCGCCTCCAGCAACTGCTGGAGGAGCGCACGCCGCCTGACGAATCGGCGCGCAGCATCGTCGATGCCGCGCTCGCGGCCGGCAGCAGCGACAACACGACCGCGCTGGTGCTGGACGTCGTCGACCTGCCGCCGGCGGATCGCGACGATCTCACCCACGCGATCGCGACGCTGCCGATCCTCGACTTGCCGGAGAGCGGCGACACGATCGACGATTTCGCGCTCCACGACGTGCTGTCCGACGGGCGCTACAGCCGCCTGTTCAAGGCGACCGACAAGCGCGCCGGCCGCGAGGTCGTGCTGAAGTTTCCGCATCCGCGGGTCGCCAGCGAAGGTTCCTACCGCCTCGCCTTCGTGCGCGAGGCCTGGGTCGCCGCGCGCGTCCGCAGCCTCTGGATCGGCGAAATCATCGAGGTGCCGGCGGAGCGGCAGACCAGGCTCTATTCGGCAATGCCGCTCTACGCGGGCGAAACGCTGGAGCAGCGGCTTGGCCGCGCGCCACGGCTGTCGCTCACCGAAGGCATTGCGATCGCAACCAAGCTGGTGCGCGCGGTCACGGCGCTGCACCGAGCCGGCATCATCCATCGCGACATCAAGCCCGACAATGTGATCCTGCTGCGGGACGGCGGATTGCGCCTCGTCGACCTCGGCGTCGCGCGCGTGCCGCTGCTGGAGGATTTCCCCGCCGAGGATATTCCGGGCACCGCGAGCTACATGGCGCCCGAACTGTTCGGCGGCAAGGCCGGCGATGAGGCCTCCGACCTGTTCGCGCTCGGCGTGACCGTCTACCGCATGTTCACCGCGAACTATCCGTTCGGCGAGATCGAGCCGTTCTCGCGGCCACGGTTCGGCAAGCCGGCGCCGCTGTCGCGCTACCGGCCGGACTTGCCGGCCTGGCTCGATGCCGTGATCGGCAAGGCGCTCAGCGTCGAGCCCGCGCAGCGCTTTGGCGACGCCATCGAGTTCGCGCACGAGCTCGAAAACGGCGCCACCTGGGCCGGGCCCGCGGTCACGGCCCGCAAATCGCTGCACGACCGCGATCCCGTGACTTTCTGGAAGGTGCTCTGCGCCATCCTGGTCCTGATCATCGTGGTGCTGCTGGCACGGCACTAGCAGTCTGCTGAAAAAGCCCTCGCAAAGGGCTGCGGTTGATGATTCAATTATCTATCATGAATCGTCGGGGGCTCGCATGCGGGGCGATTTTGCGGATCAAGGCGGGTTGTTTTCGTACATCTCGCCGGAGGCACGGGTACCTCCGAACCATCCGCTGAGGAAGATCCGAGGGCTCGTCCGCGATGTGCTGGGCGAGATGAACCGTAACTTGGGGAAGCTTTACGCGAGCGAAGGACGGCCCTCGATCCCTCCGGAGCAATTGCTGAGCGCAATGTTGCTGCAGGTGTTCTACGGCATTCGATCGGAACGCCAGTTGATGGAGCAACTGGACTACAATCTTTTGTACCGCTGGTTCGTAGGACTTTCGCCGGACGCCCCCGTCTGGGACCCGACCACCTTCACCAAGAACCGCGACCGGCTGCAGAACGGCGAGGTGTTTGCGACGTTCATGAACCGGCTTCTGAACCATCCGCAAGTCAAGCCACTATTGTCGGACGAGCATTTCTCGGTGGACGGAACGCTGATCGAAGCCTGGGCATCACAGAAGAGCTTTCGCCCCAAAGACGGCAGCGGTGATGACGACGACGGCGCTAACTTCCACGGCCAGAAGCGCAAGAACGACACCCATGCGAGTACCAGCGACCCCGACAGCCGGCTCTATCGCAAGGCTGCCGGGCGGGAGGCGAAGCTCTGCTATATGGGCCACGCCACCATGGAGAACCGGCATGGGCTGGCGGTAGCCGGCATGGTCACGCACGCCAATGGCACCGCCGAACGCCGAGCCTCGGAGATCATGCTGAAGGCGAGAGGCAAAGTTGCCGGCTGCCGCATCACGGCCGGTGAGGACAAAGCGTACGATACGGTCGATCATGTGGCCAATCTTCGCGCCATCAACGTGACACCGCATGTGACGCAGAACCAGGCCGTCACCAAAACCGGCAAGACCCGCAACAGCGCCATCGACCAACGAACCACGCGGCATCCGGGCTATGGCATGTCGCAATCGCGCCGGGCGATGATCGAGTGCATCTTCGGCTGGGGCAAGCAGCACGGCACCATGCGCAAGACCAAACATCGCGGCATCGCTCGGGTCGCTGCCGACTTCATGCTCAATCTGATCGCCTACAACCTGATCCGCATCCCCAAACTGGTTGCAGCGTAGCCAACTTGGCGTTCAGACCACCAAAGCGCTTCAAACTCTCAAACAAATCATCCCAAAAATGGCACCCGCGACAGAACAAACGCCCAATTCCTTGGATTTTTCAGTAAACTGCTAGAGCATTTTCGGTTCTGATTGAATCAGAACCGAAGCTCCAGATTCTTGTTTTGACGCTTCTCTTTACGCGAACCGGCGTCCACCTCGCTCGAAAACGCTCGAGCGCTGCGAACGCAAACATCACTGAGCCTTCGTCACAAGCGGACAACCGCCTTCCGCGAGCGGCCGCCAGGCTTCGTCCGGCGAAATCGTCGCGATTACCTTTTCGTAGTCCCAAGGCTCGCGCGATTCGGATGGCGATTTGGCCTGGACCAAATACATCGAACGCATCACCTGCCCATCCTCGCGGATCTGTGCATTCTGCGTCATGAAATCGTTGACCGGAAGCTTGCGCATGGCGGCGGCTACGGCGCCAGCATCGTCGGTTCCGGCCGCCTGCACTGCCTTCAAATAATGCATCACTCCACTGTAGACGCCGGCCTGGATCATGGTCGGCGCCTGCCCGTGCCGACGCGCCATGAAGCGATGACCGAAGGTCCGGGTTGCCTCGTTCTGGGTCCACGAGAACGACGTCGCGTAGATGATGCCCTGCGCCGCCTCAAGGCCGAGCGAATGCACGTCCGTGATCAACATCAGAAGAGCAACGATGTTCTGGTCGGCAGATTTTCCGATGCCGAACTCCGAAGCCTGCTTTAGGCTGTTGACCGTATCGCCGCCCGCGTTCGCCAATGCAATGACTTTCGCCTTCGAGTTCTGTGCCTGAAGCAGGAACGACGATAGGTCCGACGCACCGAGCGGATGGCGAACCGAGCCAACGACCTTGCTCCCCGCGGTCGTGATGAAGCTTGATGCGTCACGCTCCAGCGCATGGCCGAAGGCGTAGTCCGCGGTCAGGAAGAACCACGTATCCGCGCCCTTCTTGAGCATGGCCTTGGTGACGGCAGAGGCTTCAGCGTAAGTGCTATAGGTGAAATGAAACCCATAAGGCGAGCACTGCTTTCCGGTAAGATCGGAACTACCGGGCCCAGAAATCACAAAGATGCGCTTCTTCTCGCGGGTGATGGCTTGAATGGCCAGCGCCGTCGCCGAATTGCCGCCATCGGCAATCAGATCCACACCGTTCTCGTCGATCCAACGACGCACGATGCCGGAGGCGATATCGGGCTTGTTCTGATGGTCGGCGGACATCAGCTCAACCTTCTTTCCGAGCACGGTCGGGCCAAAATCCTCGATCGCGAGCCGGGCCGCTTCGACCGACCCCTCGCCCCCAAGATCGGAATAAAGTCCCGACATGTCGTTGATGACGCCGATGCGCACCACGTCGCCGGACACCTGCGCGCGCACGGACCCAACCGCAGCCAGACACAAGACCGCCGTGAGCGCGGCCGCAATCGATCGCATAGAGACCTCCCCGCGATGTTTTTTGTTCTCTTGTGGTCAGGCTGTCAGGGACCTGACCGCTTGACCGAATGTGACCGGCGCATCGCTCAGCATCAGATCGATGGCGTCGCGCTCCCATGCATCGGCGGCCGGCGCCAGCGGGTCCTTCGCGGTCAGGCGATGCTCGAGCACGAATCGCGACAGCAACAGCCGCCTTGCATCGACCTCCGGCTGGGATCCTTCCCATGCAAGCGTGATGGCCGAGGTGGCATGGTAGAGCGCGCTCGCCGCCAGCCGCACCGTGTGCTCCGATTGCCGATCGGCCGCGACCTGCTCGGCGAAGCTGATCGAACGATCGAGCGCTGTCCGAAGGCGCTTGCGGAACGGCTCGGGCAACACCTTCGCCTCCTCAAGGCGCGACTGAAGGACAGCGGCAAGCGCCCGGTGCGCGCCGCTCTTGCCAACGGCGCGCGAAATGATGTCGAGCGCGTTGATGTTGCTGGTGCCCTCCCAGAGCACGCCGACATGAGCATCGCGCACCAGCCGCGGCTGCACCCATTCCTCGATATAGCCGTTGCCGCCGCGCACCTCCATCGCACCGGTAGCGATCGGAATGTTGTCGCGGCAGGCGCGGTACTTCAACAGCGGCGTCAGGATGCGCAGCAGGTCCCTCGCCTGCGCCGAACCGGCATTGGCATCGTCCATCGCGCGCGCGGCCACCAGCATCATCGACAGCGCCTGCTCGGTCGGCACGATCAGCTTCATCAGCTGACGGCGCAGCAGCGGGAAATCCATGACGCGCTGGCCAAATGCCACGCGCGACGAGGCGCTGACGACAGCTTCGTTGACGCAGCGCCGCATCATCGCGGCGGCGCGCACGCCGTGCGACAGGCGCGAGAGGTTGACCTGCTCCATCATCTGCTTGAGGCCCTGCGCCGGATCGCCGACCAGATAGGCAACCGCGTTGTCGAGCCGGATCTCGCCCGACGCCATCGATTTGGTGCCGAGCTTGTCCTTGAGACGGACGATCCGGTAGCTGTTGCGCCGGCCGTCCTTGAGGTGGCGCGGCAGCGCGAACAGTGCGAGCCCCCTGGTGCCATCGGGCGCACCTTCCGGCCGCGCCAACATCAGCGCGACGTCGGCATCGGCGTGCGAGCAGAACCATTTGTCGCCGGTCAGACGCCAGACGTCGCCATCCCGGCGCGCAACGGTCTCGACGGCGCCGACGTCGGAGCCGCCGGCGCGCTCGGTCATGAACTGGGTGCCCTTCCACAGCGTCGCCATGTCGTCCGACAGCATCTTCGGCAGCAGATAGGCCTTGAGCTCGTCCGAGCCGAATTTGCGGATAAGGTGCGTCGAGGTATCGGTGACGCTGATCGGGCACATCAGCCCGAACTCGGATTGCACGAACAGATACTGAAACACGTATTTGGCCACGGCCGGCAGCGGCCGGTCCATACCGAGCACACCGGCGCGATGGCTCATGGCGTGAAACTGGAAATCGCCGAACGCGATCGCCTCCATCTCGCGGTAGGCCGGATGATAGTCGATCCAGTCCTCGTCGCGGCCGTAGGCGTCCCTCGGATTGAGCACCGGGGCATGCTTGTCGGCGATCCGCGCCAGCCGGTCGAGCCTGCCGCCCGCCAGTTCGCCGAGACGCTTGAAGTGCGGCTCCAGGCGCTCGCGATCCTCGCGCGACAAATAGAGCCCCACAAGGCCGCGAAGTCCGCGATCGAGGTCATAGAAGTTGAGGCCTGCGCAATCATGCGAGATATGGCGGGCCGGATCGGCGGCATCGTTGGAGCTGCAAAGGTCGCGCGCGCTCATCTGCATCGGGGCTCTCCTTGTTCGACATGACGTCGCAGCAGCCGTGCCGGTGCGCGATGTCATCGCTCGGTGTTCAAACTTCGCCTGCAACATCGGGAACGATCGCTACGAAGTCTACTAGCGGACGCCCGCGCGAGAATAATTTCAGATACGTGGAAGAAATGCCGTCCGCGCGCTGATAGTACGTCCGGTCATGCTGCACCGCGGACTCTTGACCTTCACTGGTTTCGCTGCACATTCGACAGCAGAAGGCGACAAAGAATGTTGCAGCGCACCAGGCTTGCGCTGCGTTCAAGGACACGGGCGGCCAGAGATGAAGGGAGTTCGCTCCGATACCCAGCCCCCGTCCCGGCGGGGCCGCAGGCGCATCGTCGCCGACCGTGTGCGCACGCAAGCGGACGATCTCGCGGCGATGGTGATCGAGGCCAACCGGCATGACGAGTTGTTTCGCGCCGCCGACGGCAGCCCCGATCCGTCAATCGTCAAATCGGCGCATCGCGTGCTCCGCATCTTCGAGTATTTTGCCGAGATCGAACGGCCGGCGGCCATGACCGAGATCGCGCGCCGGTTGAACTATCCGCCGTCGAGCACGTCAGCACTGCTGAAGAGCCTCGTCGAACTCGGCTATCTCGACCACGATCGGCAGGCGCGCAGCTACGTGCCGACCATCCGCGTCGCCCTGCTCGGCGGGTGGCTCAAGAGCCAGACGCTGCCGGGAGCGACGCTCGATGCCATCACGCGCGAGCTGCATGAGGCGACGCGGCTGACCACCTTCGTGGTGGCGCGCAACCAGCTCTACAGCCAGTATATCCGCGTGCTGCAGGGCACGACGCCAGTGCGCTATTATCTCGAACCCGGTGCGCGGCGGCTGCTGACCCATTCGACACCGGGCCGGGTGTTTCTCAGCCTGATGAACGATGAGGATGCGCGGCGGATCGTGCAGCGGATAAACGCCGAGGAAGCCCCGTCATCCGCCGTCCGATTCGGCGATATCCAGAATGCGCTGGCGACGATCCGCCGGCAGGGCTTCGCCTATACGCGCGACATGGGAACCCCCGGCCTGAGCGCGATTGCGATGCGACTGACCGAGGCCGACCAGACGCCCCCGCTCGTCATCACCGTCGCAGGCCCGAGCTCGATTGTCTCGGCGGAAGGCAATGCGATCATCGGAAAGATGCGCGAGCTGGTCGAACGGCAGTCGCCCGGCCTGTTGCCGCAGATCGACACCGACGCGCCACCGATCGAGACTTGAGATCGGGTGGGCAACTCGGCGCAAATGCGCCCGATCGATGTTCCTACGACCCCGCGCGGCGAATCGTGATCCGGGTCTCGTCGGTCATGTCCTTGAGTTCCTTGTTCGGCTCACGATAGAGGTGACGCTCGATCTCGACAGTTCTACCATCCGTGGTCTTGCTGCACGTCTCGTCGACGAATACGCCGCCGACCTCCTGCTTGTCGGCGCCCGGCTTCGCCTCCGAGCAGGTCCAGCCATCCTCGCCGTAGCGTGACTTCGCCTGCAGACCAAGCAGGAACGCCTTCTTGCGCAGATAGAGCCGCGCCTTCGGATCGGTCTCGATCGTCAGCGCCGCGATCCTGGCGTCCTTGTCGATCATGACGGTCAGGATCGCCGGATGGCCGCCGACCATGGTGCCTTCCCGCGCGGTCGCGCGGTCATACTCGAAGCGGATGCCGCGCAGCTGGTCCGGCCCGGCCGGGCAAGCCGCCCACTGCGCCCATTCCGCCAATCGGTGCGTCTTCTCACCGACGCAGGTCAGGTTGATGTATCCCGCGTCGGGAATGCTGCTGATTTCCATGCCGACATTGATGTCGCGCAAGTCTCCCGCCGTCGCCATCGCCGGCACCGCCGCGGTGACTGACGCGGCGAAGACCAACCCGCGGATTGCCGATCCCTGCTTGCTCATGGCTTTGCCTTCTCGCTCTGGTCGGGCGACGCGGCGGCGTGGCCGGCCTCCTTGTAGATATTGCAGACACGCGAGCCATCGCCGAAGAAGGCGATGCATTCGTCATAGTTCGGCTCACCCTTGCCCTTGACGTGGGCGAGCACGTAGTCGGCGACCGCCTCGATCTCGTTCGGCCGCAGGAACACATTCGCCTCGGGCGGCATGCGATCCGCGACATCCTGCCGGGTCATCTCGTAGCATTTCGTGGTGTCATAGGTGCCGCGCACGAAGAACGGCATGCCGGTGCCCGGCCGTCCGCACGTCACCGTCTCGATGATCTGTTCGCGGGTCAGCTCGGTCTTGCGCAGCGACAGCGCGTCGCCGCCATAACCGCCGCCGCCATTGCCGTGCCATTTGTGACAGCCGACGCAATTGCCGCGCTTGAACACCGCCTTGCCCGCATCAGTCGGATCGCTCGCCGACTGTGCCTGCGCCGCACTCACAAATCCCGTCACCAACGCGCAGCCGAGCCACACGCCAACCAGCCATGTTTGTTTCATTTGTCTTGTTTCTTGTCTGATTTCTCTCGGCCAGATCGACGCGGGAGGCTTCGATGTGAAGCCTCCCGCGCTTGCGATGTCAGAGCGCGAACACGTAGAGCATCGAGCCCGGCTGCATCCGCTTCAGCTCGGGCGTGGCATCGATGAACCACTTGTCCCAGGCACCGCCGAGGCCGACCAGGATCGCGACATACTGCTTGCCGTCCACCGAGAACGTCATCGGAGGCGCATTGACGCCACCGCCGGTGTTGAACTGCCAGAGCTGCTGTAGCGACTTCGCGTCGTAGGCGATCACCTCGCCGGACGGCTGTCCGGAGAACACGAGGTCGGGCGTCGCCAGGATGCCGCCGAGGTTCGGGAATTGCGTCTCCGCCTTCCCTGCCACCTTGCCGGTGGTGACGTCGATCGCGGTCACGCTGCCGGTGATCTTGACCGGCTGGCTCGGTCCGCCGCCGGTGAAGAACTCGCGCGCCTTGACCTTGTCCGGCGTCATCTCCTCGACCTTGATGTGGTTGCAGCTCTCGATGACGGGAATGTACCAGAGCTTCAGGTTCGGATTATACGCGGTCGGCGGCCAGTTCTTGCCGCCCATGTTGCCAGGGCAGATATCCGTCTCCTTGTTGGTCCGGCTCGGCGTCACCGACGCATTGTACTTCTGCACGCCCTGCTTCGGATCATACTCCACCGGCTTGCCGGACTCGGGGTCGAGACCCTTGGTCCAGGTCACCTTCTTGACGAAGGGCAGACCCCAGATGAACTTGCCGCTGTTGCGGTCGACCGCATAGGCAAAGCCGTTGCGGTCGGCCTCGAGCGCGAGCTTCAGCGTCGTGTTGTTGGGTCCGGGAACGTCGACCAACACGTTCTCCGCCACGCTGTCATAGTCGTAGGGATCGTTCGGCGTGTGCTGGTAGTGCCACTTGATCTTGCCGGTGTCGGCATCGAGACCGAGCGACGAGTCGGTGTAGAGGTTGTCGCCGGGCCGGTATTCATTATCCCAGTCCGGTCCGGGATTGCCGACGCCCCAGACGATGGTGTTGGTCGACGGGTCGTAGCTGCCGGTGACCCAGGTCGATCCACCACCGCTCGCCTTGGCGTTCTTATCGTCCTTCCAGGTCTCGGAACCGGGCTCGTCCTTGCCCGGGATCGTGTGGGTACGCCAGACTTCCTTCTGGCTCTTCAGGTCGGTCGCGGCGATCCAGCCGCGAATGCCGTATTCGGCGCCAGCGACGCCCGTGATCGCCATGCCCTTGACGATCAGTGGCGCGCCGGTGATCACCTCACCCTTGTCGGGATCGGCGACCTGACGCTGCCAGGCGACCTGCCCGGTCTCCTTGTTGGTCGCGATCAGGCGGCCGTCGAGCGTGTGCGAGATCACGAGGTTGTCCCACAGCGCGACGCCGCGGTTGTCGACGCCGCAGCAGGCGACCGCGCCGGCCCAGTCGTGGTCGGTCTTGGGATCCATCTTCCAGAGCAGCACGCCTTTGCCGCCGTGCGCGTCGATCTTGTAGACCGAGCCCCAGCCGTCGGTGACGTACATGAATCCGTTCTCGACGATCGGAGTTCCCTCCAGGCCGCCGTGCCCCCAGATTCCGCCGCCCTCGACGCCGCCGAGATGCATGGTCCAGGCGACCTTCAGGTTCTTGACGTTGTCCTTGTTGATATCCGCCAGCGACGAGAAGCGGGTCGCCGAATAGTTCTTGTGGTGGTGCAGCCAGTTGCCTGCTTCCTTGTCAGCATTGAGCAGGCGATCCTGGTTGACATCGTCGGCGAGCGCGAACGAGCCCGCCAAGGTCGCAGCGGATGCTACTGCCGCCGCAAGCATATGCGATCTAACCCAATTCAACCTTGTCATCAGTTCATTTCCTCCGGATCCAGCGTTCTTCATTGATCGAACCTCCCGTCATACACGGGCAGTTGCGCGAGAAGCCTTGAGTCCCGGCGATCGGCTGTGCCGCCCGCCGCCTTCCTTAGTCACTTGTCTTCACTCGTCTTGGGTCACTTCTGGACCTGCACCTCCGTCTCGATAGTTCCAGCTTTCTGAAAAACGATCGCGCATTTGAACGTCTCGCCGGGAGCGAGCGCCTGACGCAACTGCAGCAGCATGACGTGATAGCCGTCGCGCTTCAGCTCGAGCGTCGCCTTGGCCGGGACTGGTATATTGGATATCGAGCGCATGGCGGGCGCGCCTTCGCCGCGATCGACGATGTGGCGCTCGGAAAAATTCGCGACCGGGCAGCGGACACGGAGCAGCGCGTCGGCGCTGTCGGCCTCGTTCTTGATCGTCATCGTCAAGGGAAGGTCCCCGCCCGCTTTGTCGACCGCCGGTACACGCGCATCCACGATCGCCAAGGATTCGTTCGCGACGGCGTCATGCATTACTCCGAACGTGCTGATCAGGCAGAATAATGGCAACGCGATCCATGATCTGCACTTCACGATCCTGCACGCAACGGCGCAATGCAACCCCCGCTCGAACGACATCAAGTTTCTCCCGACATGATTTTTGCGGCATTGTTTCATGCTTCGTCGCGCGCGACCAGCAATTGAGGATCGGGAACCCAACATCAATGCGATTTCGGTACGCATAGCCGTCATGCTAACTTTTTGTGCATGAGTGATCTCGATACACTTCCACCGGAACAGCGCGATGCAGCGCATGCTGCGTTGCGTGAGGTGATCGGCAGGGTAACGATCGACGCCATGACGCAGATCTCAGGCGGCACGACGGGGGCGCGGCTGTTCCGAATCGATGCGGGCGGCCGCTGCTATCTGTTGCGAGCGGAGGGGCTGGTCAGTCCACTGCAGCGATTGCGGATCGAGGGACCAGCGAGCGCGCTGCAAAATCCGCATCAATATACGTCGCTGCGCATCGCCGCAGAAGCCGGCGTTGCACCAAGGCTCTACTACGCCGACGAAGGCTCGCGCATTGCCGTGATGGACTTCGTCGCGCGGCAACCGCTGGGCAGCTACGCTGGCGGATTGCCTGCGTTGGCAACGGCACTCGGCGAATTGCTGGCGCGGCTGCACGCGACGCCGGTCTTTCCACATCTGCTACGCTATTCGGATATCGTGGGCTGGCTCTGGTCCCACGTCTGTCGTACCGGCTTGTTTGCTCCTGGCACGCTTGATCGATACAGCGAACATTTCGAGCATATCCGCGCGGCCTATGTTTGGAATGATGCGAATTCGCTCTCCAGCCACAATGATCTGATTCCCGCCAACATCCTGTACGACGGCAAGCGGCTCTGGATGATCGACTGGGAGTCCGGCTATCGCAACGATCCGCTGGTCGATATCGCCATCATCGGCGACAGCATCGCGCGGTCGGCGGAGCTCCAAGATGACCTGCTGCGGTCATGCCTCGGCCGCGCGCCGGACGACGCTGTGCGTGCCCGGCTTCGGCTCGTGCGCGCCCTTAGCCGACTTTATTACGCCAGCGTCCTGCTCAGCGCGTCGGCAATGGCGCCAAGCGCGGCACCTGACACAGAAATGACAGCGCCCACGCCAACGGAATTCAAGGCGGCCATCCGAAGCGGCTGGCTCAAGGCCCGCACGCCCGCGGCCAGGCACGTACTTGGAAAAATGTTCCTGGCCTCGTTCTTGACCGACGTCGCGACGCCCGGCTTCGATCTCTCGGTATGACGTTCAACCCGGCGGATTGAACGTGCGCGCAAAGAACACCGGCGCCCTGGCCTTCTTCAACCGATAGAGCTGCGCCGGCCGGTTCGGTCCCTTGCGCATCTTCGCGACCGGTTCGATCAGGTCGGCGGCGAGCATGCGGGTGCGGAAGGCGCTTTTCTCCAGCGGACGATCGAGCACGATCTCATAGGTCCGCTGCAATTCCGGCAGCGTGAATTCCGGCGGCATCAGATAGGCGGGCAGCGACGTGTACTCGACCTTGCTGCGCAAACGCTGCACCGCGGCCTGCAGGATCCCGGCATGGTCGAAGGCAAGCTTCGGCCTTACCTTCTCGCCGTCGACCGCGAACCACTGCGCATCCGCGGCCAGCGCGCCGCCCGCGGCATGCTCCGGCAGCAATGCGAAGTAGGCATGCGTCGCAGACCAGCCGCGCGGATCCCTTGAGGCGCTGCCCCAGCTGCCGAGTTGCTCCAGATACGGACTGACCACGCCGGTCTTGTCCTTCAACTTGCGCGCGGCGCAGGCTTCGAGGTCGCGATCGCCGGCGATATCGACGAAGCCGCCGGGCAATGCCCAAGACCCTGGAAACGGTTCGGTTTCCGCCTTCGGGCGTTGAACCAGCAGGACCTGAAGCGCGTCTGACCGGATGGCGAAAATGACGACGTCGACCGTCGTCAGCGGCCTCGGAAAGTCGAGTTCCGGCTTCTCGGACATGTTCTCCCCGCTTCTCCTGAGCTTCTTGTCTCGACGCGTTTTCTTCACGCGAACCGGTGCCCACTTCGCTCGAAAACGCTCTGCTGGCGTGAACCTTTTCACGGCACCGCTTGACAATAGCATGCTTAGTTGTACAGTACAACTAACTTAGTTGCCTAGACATACTTACTCAGGAGTACACGCCATGTTCGGTCTCCGCTTCATCAAGGCCCAGCCGACCACCTATCTCATGAAGTACCGCCGTGGCGCGGTGACCCAGCAGGGCGCCGGCCTGTCCGGCTTCTATTATGGGCCGGTCACCTCGCTGGTCGCGGTGCCGATCGGCAGCCGCGACGCCGCCTTCATCTTCCAGCAGATCGCGCGCGACTTTCAGGCGCTGACCATCCAGGGCCATGTCACCTACCGGATCAGCGAGCCGCAGAAGGCCGCCGCGATGCTCAACTTCACCCTCAAGGCCGACGGGAAGACCTACGAGTCCGACGACCCGGAGCAGCTGGCGCAGCGGATTCTCGCGACCGTCGAGGTGCTGGCGCAGCAGGCGGTGAAGGAACTGACCTTGAAGGAGGCGCTGCAAGCCGCCGATCGCATCGCCGGCCTGATCGAGGGCGGACTGCGTGCCCGCGCCGATATCGCCGCCCTCGGCCTCGAGATTCTCGGCGTCTCGATCCGCGGCGTGAAGCCGACGCCGGACACCGCCAAGGCGCTGGAGGCCGAAGCGCGCGAAGCGATCCTCAAGAGCGCGGACGAGGCGATCTTCGCGCGGCGCAATTTTGCCGTGGAGCAGGAACGCGCCATCCGCGAGAGCGAGCTCGACACCGAGATCGCCGTCGAGCAGAAGAAGCGCTCGATCCGGGAGACCCAGATGGATGCCGAAGCGAGCGTCGCGGCGAAGCAGGCCGAGCTGCGCGAGGCCGGCATGGTCGCCGACATCACGCTGGAGAGCAAGCGCAAGGATTTCGTCGGCCTCAACGCCGAGAACACCCGCACACTGGCGGATGCCGAGGCCTATCGGGTCGGCGCGCTGATGAAGATCTTCGAGGGCGTCGACACCCGCGTGATCCAGGCGCTGGCCGCAGCCGGCATGCAGCCGGGACAGCTGATCGCGCAAGCCTTCAGCGGCATCGCCGAAAAGGCCGAGAAGATCGGCCAGCTCAACGTCTCGCCCGATCTGCTCAACACGCTGCTGGACAGGCCCGTTGTGGAGGCTCCCCGTGCCCGCCGACAATGACCGCAAGATCGTCCTCGTCACCCGCAAGACCCGGCTCGAGGAATTGATCGCAAAATACCTGACGGCGGCGCAGGCGCGATTCTATGTCGAGCATCTCGGCGCCGACTTCTCCGATTACCAACGCGAGCACGATGTCTACCAGGCCGAGCGCCGCGTCACCGTGCAGGCGCTGGAGCAATGGGGCCGTTACCAGGTGATCGAACGGAGCTTTCTGCCGAACTTCATCTTCGGCCCCTCCGACATCGTGGTGGCGCTCGGCCAGGATGGCGTCGTCGCCAACACGATGAAATATCTCGACGGCCATCCGCTGATCGGACTCAATCCGGATGCCAGCCGCTATGACGGCATCCTGCTGCCGTTCGTGCCGCGCGACCTCCCTGCCCTCCTGCGCGAGGTCGCAGGCGACAGACGCGGCCACAAGGCAGTGACGATGGCCAAGGCCGCGCTCACCAACGGTCAGATCCTCTATGCCGTCAACGATCTCTTCATCGGCGCGCGCACGCATACATCGGCCGTCTACGAGATCGTCCTCGCCGATCAAAAGGAGCGTCAGTCCTCGAGCGGCCTGATCGTCGCGACCGGTCTCGGCTCAACCGCCTGGTTCAAGAGCATCGTCACCGGTTCGCTCGCAATCGCAGGCAGCTTCGGCGGCGGCGCCGGCAGCCCGCCTTATCTTCCCCAGGCCTGGGACGCCGGCGCGCTGCGCTTTGCGGTGCGCGAGCCGTTTCCAAGCCGCACCTCGCAGGTCACTCTCGTCTGTGGCAGCATCGAGCGCGCCGAGCGCCTCAGCGTCCGCTCGCTGATGCCGGAGAACGGCGTCATCTTCAGCGACGGCATCGAGGCGGACCGGCTCGACTTCAACTCGGGAACGGAAGCCCAGATCACGGTCGCGGACCGCGAAGGACGGCTGGTGGTGTGAGGCGGCCGCACGCTCTTGCGGCGCAGCTCACTGCGGCACCGGATGCAGCCGCGCCAGCTGATCAAGCGACAACGCGGCTTCGCGCTCC
Source organism: Bradyrhizobium sp. JR3.5 (assembly GCF_054057015.1). Taxonomy (NCBI): domain Bacteria; kingdom Pseudomonadati; phylum Pseudomonadota; class Alphaproteobacteria; order Hyphomicrobiales; family Nitrobacteraceae; genus Bradyrhizobium; species Bradyrhizobium sp. JR3.5. Next base: position 1,276,299 of record NZ_JBSRYV010000001.1, on the reverse strand, counting down.
ATCAAGGGAAAGCGGACAATGATGTCCTGGCGCGCAAGCTGCCCCCACAGCGCGTCTGACGACCATTTCTGCGGCTCAGGTCCGCGCGGACCATCAACCAAATCTCCCTGACTGGAAGATTGGTCCTTCGCCGGCCAATCTGCAACGCCGGATTTCGCGCCGGCCTGCGGTTCAGGGCCTATTCGTACGGCCGGCCGTCCTTGTGCAGAAAGCGGCCGTCGGTGCTCGGGCTCATCATGTCGATGTCGGAACAGGTGATGACGTCGGCACGCGAGCGCGAGCCGACCTCGAGATAGGTCGCCGTCATCTGCGACCTATTGATCATATGGTGCCCGTTGCCGGAATTCTTCGGGAACGCCGCGCAATCGCCGGCGCGCAGCACCGTCTCGCCGCCGTCCTCGATCAGCACCACCTCGCCCGCGAGCACATAGACGAACTCGTCCTCGTCCGAATGCCAATGGCGCTGGCTCGACCAATTGCCCGGCGGCAGCTGCATCAGATTGACGCCGAAATCGGCGAGCCCGCCGGCGTCGCCGAGACGCTGCCGGATTCGTTCCGCGCACCGTTCGGCGAACTCGGCCGGATAGCCGGTCCCCTTGCGTTCCGGTACCTTTGTCAGATCGATCTTCGGCATGGAAGCGTCCCCGAGGCGATGACAGCAAGCGGATGCGTGACGTTAAGCGTGGATATGCGGCTATCGCAATGGGCCGCCGGAATTGTGACGGTTCACTTTGTGCGACGTCAGTCGCGCCCGAGCAGGTCCTTCGCCATCAGGATGTCGTCGTAGTAGCGGCCGTCGATCTTCAGGGCATGCCTCTCCAGCCCGTACTCGACAAAGCCGGCGCGCCGGTAGAGCCCGCAGGCCGGCTCGTTACCCTTCACCACAGCGAGCTGCACCAGCTCGACCGATTGCGCGGCGAGCTCGAGCACAGCATCGACCAGAAGCCGGCCGACACCGGCGCGTCGCGCCTGCTGCCGCACATACATCGCGACCAGCATGCCCTTGTGCTGCTGTTTCGGCCCCTGCGCCGCGATGAAGCCGACGATGCCGGCGAGTTCGCCGCCGCGAAACGCCCCAATTATCGCCGCCCCGTGCGCGAGCCTCTCCGCGAACCAGCCGACGCGATGAACGCTCTCCGTCTCATACGCGCTGCCGAACGCCTCGGGGCTCAAGCGCAGCGCCTCGATACGGATGTCGCGATAAAGCGCAGCGTCGGCAGGCAAGAGGCGGCGAATCTCGATTGATTGCGTCGTCATTCCGTGTCCTGTCTCCGTCGCGGCAGTATCGCCGATCGATCGGCATGTCGATCGCAGTATCTATCGCAAGGCCAGCCTATTCCAAAGGGGATTGGAGCGGGTAAAGGAATCGCGCCCTCGTATCCACGATATCGGCCGTCGCATAGAGGTAGACTCCGGATGACGCTTGCCTGACACTGGCGCATCGAGGAGAGGCCTATGATTTTTTGGATCGCGAGTGCGGCTGGATTGGCGACGGCCTACCTTCTCGGTTCCATACCCGCGGGCTATCTCGCCGGGAAATTGCTCAAGGGCATCGACATCCGAGAGCACGGCTCCAGGTCCACCGGGGCCACAAACGTCTTGCGTACCCTGGGCAAGTGGCCCGCGTTGGCGGTCCTGCTGGTCGATGTGCTGAAGGGCGCGGGAGCGATCGCGTTTGCCCGCTGGTTCTATCCCTGGCTCGGGACATTACTGTCGGTCACGCCACCGACGGCGATCGATCTGCAAACCTTGCTGCCTTGGGCGGTCTGCCTGGCCGGACTTGCGGTATTGTTGGGACACAGCCGTTCGATCTGGCTGAATTTCACGGGTGGCAAATCCGCCGCGACGGGGCTCGGCGTGTTGCTGGCGCTGTCCTGGCCGGTCGGTTTCGGCGCCGCTGCAGCCTTTGGCGTTGTGCTGGCAATTTCCCGGATTGTCTCCCTGAGCTCAATGTTGGCGGCGCTCACTGCGATCGCACTGGTCTGCGCCCTGGAGCAGCCATTGCCCTATCGGCTGCTGGTGATCGCAGGTGGCCTTTACGTGATCGCGCGCCACCGCGCGAACATTCAGCGGCTGCTTGCCGGGACCGAGCCGCGCCTGGGATCAGCTGGACGAGAATCGCAAGCGGCGTCACAAGGCTAGTGTGTGCACTCGGAGGCGGCCGACGTCGCAAGCGGCGGCCCGCCACAGGTCGTGTCGCGCCGTTGCAGTACCAGCAGCGTGCCCAAGTCCGTCACGCCGTCGAATGCGCTCCTGAAATGGCCTCGATGACGTTTGACGAATGCGTCACAAAGCCGAAGCACTTCTTGACGTTGAAAAGGGTTGCTTCAACGCAGTAGCCCGGCGACGTCGTTGCGCAGCAGTCCTCGACCAGAAGGCAACCGTAGCCCAGGAAATTCGCGTCGGTGAGCGAATGCAGCACGCATTGATCGGTGTTGACGCCGGCAAACAGGATCGTCTTGGTTCCGAGATTGCGCAGAATGCTGTCCAACGGCGTGTCCCAGAAGCCGCTGATCCGGTACTTGTCGACGTAAATGTCCTCGGGCTCCTGCCTCAATTCATCGACAACGGCCGCGGCCCAGCTGTCCTTCTGTAGCACGCGCGCGCCACTGCCCGGCAACGGCTCGCCAAGGCCGATGCCGACGCCCTTCGGCTTGTAGAGATGGAGCTGGTTGGGCGCCATGTTCTTCAGATCGGGCCGATTGCCCCAGTTCAGCCAGATGACGTGCACGCCGGCGTTCCGCAACACCGGGAGAAGCTTCTGCAGCGGCTCGATTGGTGCCCGATCCGGCGTATGATCGAGGCCGAGATGGTCGACCCATCCCCCCTTCGCGCAGAAGTCGTTCTGCATGTCGACGACGATGAGGACGGTGCGGTGCAGATCGACCGTCACGGTTTGCGGCTGCGCGTCGATCGTGACCGCCCTGGGCGGCGGCAGCGCCATCGCCATGTTGACGTTGTTGTCGTCGACCAGCCATTTGTAGCCGGGAGCAGACCCAAGAGGATTGGCGGTGCCGGGCGCGGCGGATTCCGCGGCCTTTGCTAAATTGGAACTCGTCATCGGACTTTCCTCCCTTGCCTGTGTTTTCTTGAAGTCTGTTATGGTCAGCCGCCGCGTTCGAACGGAATGGTCAGGGCCGAGGGCTGTCTGCTCTTTCCGACGAAGCCGGCGATAGCGACCAGCGCCAGCAAATATGGCAGCAGCAACAGCAGCGCGACCGGCACATCCAGCTGCAACGCCGGCACAAGGAATTGCAGCGCAGTCGCAAAGCCGAACAGCAGGCACGCCGCCAGCGTATACCAGGGATTCCAGCCGCCGAAGATCACGGCCGTGATCGCGAGATAGCCCGCGCCCTTGGTCATGTTCTCGGTGAACGTATTGCTGTCCGCAACCGACATGAAGGCGCCGCCGAGGCCCGCCAGGATGCCGGCGTAGAGCACGCCGAGATAGCGCGTCCTGGCGACGCTGATGCCCGCCTTGTCCGCGGCGCGCGGATCCTCGCCGACCGCCCGCACTGCCAGCCCGAACGACGTGTACTTCAGGATCAACCACGTCACGACGACCATCAGGATGCTGACATAGGCAAGGCCGGTCTGGTTCGCCAATGCCGGCCCGATCACCGGGATACTGGCGAGCCACGGCAGATTGAGCTGCGCGAAGCCGGGAATCGGATCGCGCGACAGCGGCCCGAAGATCTCACGGTAGAGAAACGTGGTTGTTCCCAGCGCCAGGAGGTTGAATCCGATCCCCACCACCAGTTGATTGGCGCGCAATGTCACGCTCAGCACGGCCTGGACCGCGGCAACCGCCATCGCGACCGATACGCCGGCCGCTACGCCGAGAAGCGGCGAGCCGGTCGCCCACGATGCCAGCGCCGCCGTGAAGGCCGACATCAACATCATGCCATCGAGGCTGAGATTGAGCACGCCGGCGCGCTCGCTCAGCATCTCGCCGGTTGCGGCGAAGATGATCGGAACCGCGAGGCGAAGTCCGGAACCGATGAACACGGCCATCTGTTCGTCAATCATCGGGTCACCTTTCGGTTGGTGAGGATCGCGGAGCCTGCAATGACAATGACGATCAGGCCCTGGCAGATCAGAACGACGGCGGACGGGACGTGCGCCGAGATTTCCATGTTGATGGATCCCGATCGTAGGAAGCCGAACAGCAGCGCGCCGATCACCACGCCGACGGCCGAGCCGCGCGACAGCAGGCCGACCACCAGGCCGTCAAATCCGTAACCCGACGAGAAATCGCTCGTCAGATAGAATTGCTGGCCGAGGATCATGATGGCGCCGCCGAGACCGCCCAGGCCGCCGGAGACCGTCATGGCCAGGATCACGTAGAAGCTCGTCCGCATGCCGGCACGGCGGGAGGCGGTCGCATTCAGGCCGACGGCGCGCAGCCGCAGGCCGAGCGTGCTGTGCTTGAGCACCAGCCACACCACGACGACCGCGATCGCTGCGATCAGCAACCCGATGTGGAGCGGCGATCCATTGTCCGGGAACAGCAGCGGCAGCTTGGTCGTGTCAGGAATCTCCGCCGATTCCGGCAGCGACGACACGTCGCTGATCGGCTTGCGCAGCAGGTGAAAGGATTCGACTGACCAGTACACCAGCGGCAGCGCAATGAAGCTGAGCAGCAATGTGCTGATGACCTCGTTGGTGCCGCGTGCCGCCTTGAGGAAGCCTGCGAGGCCGCCCCAGACGGCGCCGGCGACCGTTCCCACGGCGAGCGGAACGATGAACGCCAGTCCCAGCGGCAGGCCGCCGGCGCCATGCAGGGCCGCGGCCGTCGCGAACATGCCGCCCATCGCGATCTGCCCCTCGCCTCCCACATTGGTCAGATTGGCACGGCTGGCGAAAATGAAGCCGAGCCCGACCAGCGCGAGGCTGATGGCGCGATTGATCGAAGCACCGATGTTGAAATCGCTTCCCGCCATGCCGTCCCAGAACGCTTCGATCGCCTCGAGGACGGAGGCGCCGGTGGCGGCGATGATGAGCAGGCCGATCCCGAGCGCGACAAGGGTCGATACCACCGGAACCAGAACCTGCAACGGCACGAGCTCGAGTTTCGCGCCCTGCGCGACCCGCGCAAGCTTCGGATTTTTCATAACCATGGCCAATCTAGACATGCGCGTGCCCCGACATCATCGCTCCGATCGCCTCGCGGCTGAACGACCCGGCCGCGAGCTCGCCAACCAGCTTTCCGCGGTAGATCACCGCGATCCGATCCGACACAGCCATCAGCTCCTCGAGCTCGCTGGAGATCAGAAGCACCCCGAGGCCGTCATCGCGCGCGGCACGGATCCGATTGTAGACGGCCTCGATCGCACCGACGTCGAGGCCGCGCGTCGGCTGCGCGGCGAGCAGGAACACCAGCGGATCGAGCGACAGCTCGCGCGCGAGCACCGCCTTCTGCTGATTGCCGCCGGAGAGGCTCGCCATCGAAACATCCGGGCTGCTCGCCCGCACGTCGAAGTCGCGCATCATCGCCTCCGCCGCCTTGCGCCGCGCCGACTTGTCGAGCAGGCCGAAGCGGCTGAATTTTCCGATCGCGCCGAGAAACAGGTTCTCGGCAACCGACAATTCCCTGATGCAAGCCACCGCATGGCGATCCTCGGGAACGATGCCGACACCCGAATCCGTGATCTCTTGCGGCGTGCAACCGCCGACCTGTGTCCCGCCGACCACGATCGCGCCGGCGCTTGGCGTGGCGAGGCCGGCCAGGATCAGTCCGAGCTCGGTCTGGCCGTTGCCCTCGACGCCCGCGATCCCGACGATCTCGCCGGTACCGACCGTGAGGCTCAGGCCGTCGAGCCTCGGCACGCCATGCGGGTCGCGATACACGAGGTCGGAGATCTGCAGCACCGCCTCGCCCGCCGACACCGGACCGGCCGCGTCTGAGGGTTTCGCCGGCGTCTTGCCTTCGATGTCGACCGCCGCAGCGAGCACCGAACCTGCCGACTGAACGTCGCGGCCGACCATCGAGCGCACCAGCGACCGGATGTCGGCGCCGTCCATCGCGACGGTCTCGATGATCCGGCCCTGCCGCAGCACCGTCGTGCGATCGGCTACACGGCTGATTTCGCCCAGCTTGTGCGTCACGAGGATCACGGACTTGCCGCGCAGCGCCACCTGACGGCAGATCGCCAGCAGCGCATCGATCTCATCCGGTTGCAGAACGGCAGTCGGTTCGTCGAGCACCAGCAGCTGCGGATCGCCGAGCAGGCATTTGATGATCTCGACCCGCTGCCGCTCGCCGACCGAAAGCTCATCGATCCGCGCCTCGGGGTCGATTTCGAGCCCGTATTCCGCTGCGAGCTGCTCCATCCGCACGATGATATCCTGCGGCTTCAGCACCGCGCTGGCGCGGCCGAGCATCAGGTTCTCGGCCACGCTCATGTTGGGCACCAGGCTGAAATGCTGATGCACCATGACGACGCCGCGCTGCAGCGCTTCCGCCGGGCCGCGCGGATCGAACGGCTCTCCGCCCAGCGTCATCCCGCCGGCATCCGGCCGGTGCACCCCGAACACCAGATTGCACAATGTCGACTTGCCGGCGCCGTTCTCGCCGAGCAGGCAGTGCACCTCGCCGCGCTCGATCAGCAGCGATATGCAGTCGAGCGCGGTAAAAGCCCCGAAGCGCTTGGTCAAGCCAGACAGTTCGAGAAGAGCCACGGTCAACCCACCTTGACTTTGATCTTGTTCGACAGCAGGTCGTCCTTGAGTTCCTTGATCTTGGCCTGGATCTCGGGCGTTGCGCCGGCGCAGATCTCGATGTCGGCCGAACGTGGCCCCATGGCGAGGCCGAACTGCTTGTACTCCGGGTGCCACGTTCCGGCGACGGCTTGGTCGATGGCATATTCGACCATGAAGCCGATGCCGCTGACCGTGTAGGCGATGTAGAGCGGATTGTTGTCGGAGCAGTAGTTGGTATAGCTCCCGATCATCCTCGTGCCCTTCTCGCGCGCCGCCTGCTCCATTCCGCGCACGCCGAGATTGAGGATGTTGTAGTGGACGTCCGCCCCCTGCGCGATCGCGGCAAGGGTCGCTTCCTTCGCCTTGGCGACGTCGTCGAAGTCACCGGTGTAGGTCACGAAGCATTTGGTGTCCGGCTTGACATGCTTGGCGCCGTTCGCGAATTCCGTTCCGGTGTTGACGATGGCCGGAATCTCAAGCCCGCCGACGTAACTCACCGCGCCGTTCTTCGACATCATCGCGGCGAGCGCGCCGGCGATGAAGCCGATCTGGGCCTGCAGCACGTCGTATTGCGCGACGTTTTCGGTCGGTTGTCCGGTCGGGCCGACGATAGAGAACTTCACCTTCGGGAAGCGCTTGGCGACCTTGAGCACCGATGCCTGGGTCTGCCCCGCGGCGCCGATCACCATGTCGTTCTTGCTCGCGAGCGTGACGAGCGCCTGCTCCATGTCGGCGAACTTGACGTTCTCGATCGACGTGATCACGACCTTGCTGCCGTGGCGTTGCTCGGCCGCCTTCATGCCGTTGTAGGCCGACTCCATCCAGCCGTGGTCGGCCCGCGACCCCGGAATGAGAATGCCGATGCGAAGCGGCTTCGCAGCATCGTCGGCGAAGGCGAGCCGGCCTGATGAACTGATCCAGGCTGCCGAGAGCAGGCCTGTTTGCAGAAATGCACGACGGGTACCGTTCATCTGTTTCCTCCTGTTCGTTCCCGGTGTTGCCGCATTGTTTGCTGCGGCGTTTTTTGCATCGGCGGCGCGCCCGCGCCGTCGTCCTCAAAATCGCAGCAACGTCATCTCGCGGCCATCGTCGCCAATGCTCCGACGGCGTCGACGAAGCACTTCATCGGCGCCTGTACGACGCCGGCGCCGATGATGCCCATGCCCGGCTCCTTGTGCGCCGTTGCGGTGTTGATGACCGGCCGCCTGCTCTCGTCCACGACCTTGCGGATGTCGATGCCGACAGGCGCTCCGATGAAGTCGAGCATCGGCAGGGTGAAGCCGGGATTGCGGCCGATCGTGACGTGCGCCATCTCGCGCGAGTATCGCAGGGCGTCCTGCGGCGTGCCGCCGACGAACTGAACCATCGCAGGAGCCGCCGCCATCGCGAACGCGCCGAGCCCCGCAGTCTCGGTGATCGCGCTGTCGCCGATATCGGGATTGGCGTCGGCCTCGCTGAAGCCGGGCAGAAACAGGCCGACCGGAATATCAGCCGGACCGACAAACCATTGCCCATCCAGGCCGCTGACCCTGATCCCGACATTCACGCCGTTGCGCGCCATCGCCGTGACGATGCTGCTGAACGGCACGCCGTGCGCGGCATCCATGGTCGCCTTGCACGCCGCCATCGACAGGCTGAGGAAGAACATGTCGTCCGCTCCGATCGTCCGCAGTGTCTCATGAACGAGATCGCGTGAGATCGAGGATGTGAGCAGCGACTCCGTGACGGCGCGATACAGCAGCAGGGTCGCCGCCGTGTTGCGATTGTGGACGTCGTCGCCCATGTGCAGTGACTGTGACATCAGCGGCTTCAACGGCAATCCACCGTCGATGCCGGCGACCGCGGCCTTCAGGCATGGCGCCAGCACATTCTCGATCAGCTTGAGGCCTGCGATCACCTCGGGCGCGAAGGCACCGAAGCGCAGGGTCTTGGCGCCGCCGGATTCCATCATCGGCGCATAGGCGCGGTTGCCGGTGGTCTGGTTCTGCACCACGAACAGCGGCATCGAGGGTGAGATGATCCCGGTCATCGGCCCGACCGCGCCGAATTCATGGCACGGCGCGAAGCGGATGCCGCCTGCCGCGACGAGTTGCTCGGCCTCCTGCTGGGTCGCCGCCCATTTCTCGTAGAGAATTGCGCCGACGACCGCCCCCTTCATCGGGCCGCACATATCGTTCCAGGCGATCGGTGGACCGGCATGGAGCAGCGTCCGTCCCATGTCCGGCCAGACTTCGGACGCGTGGGCCGCGACGTCGACCCATACCGGCTGTGCAGTCAGGATGCGCTCGAGCACTTCCGCATTGGCGCGATCGATCCGTGATCCGAGGCAGTCCGCATCGCCGGCGTCGCCGACCAGTTGCGCGAGGCTCCAGGCGACTTCGGGACTTCCGTCGCCGACCGGCTGCCACTGCAGACGCACCAGCGGGGCACCACTGCTTTCGACGCCGCGATCGAGGCCGGAGGCGCCAAGGCTGATGACCGATGTCTTGTCCTGGAGCGCGGAAGAGGCTGCGTTCATCATCGTTCTCCACCTTGCATCGCGCGACGCCCCGTGGCGTTGTCGTCCGCGGCCATGCGGCTCGCGATGGCTTGTGCGGAAAGCGCTGCGCCCGTGCTGCTGCCGACAATCTCCGCGCCGGCGTCCGCCAACATGGCTTTCTGGGTCTCGTAGGGCTGCGGATCTGAATCCGTGCCGCAGACGAAGCAGACCACGGGAAGCTCCCGCCCCTGCGCTCGCGCCGCGGCCTTCGCCCGGCGGATCGCCGGGGCCAGGATCTCAGCCGGATTGGGGTGGCTGCCGTAGCCGAGCACGACGTCCAGGACGATGCAGGCAACGGTCGGATCGTCCGCTTCCTCCAGCAGCCGTTCGATCCGCACGCCATAGTCGATCATCGGATGCGGACGTCCCACCGTGAATTCGTCACTGCCCAGATCGATCGCCGTGTGCCCGTGGCTCTCTTCCACGTCGGCCAAGCGGTGTGCGCCGGCAAGCGGCGCGTTCGACCGGGCACGAATGCCCGCCGCCCGCCAAATGGTCTGGGCTTCCGAGCAGAACGTTCCACCGGAGTAGAGACCGCGCAGGTAGCGCTGCGACGGCGCCAGCGACGCACAGACCCGCGTTGCCAACGCTTCGATGGACAGTTCATCGCTCCCGGGTTGGCGCGCTCCCGCAAGCGCGACCGCCTGCCGCGCCGTCTCCTCGAGCGACGACGTGCGGTGAACATTGCCGGCGGATGCTGCCGGCTCGCCGCCGAGGAAGCAGATCACGACCGGCTTTCCGATTGCGCGAGCGCGCTCGATCACCCGCTTCTGCACATCGGGCGCAGGAGGCTTGGAGACGATGGCGACAACTTTGGTCTTCGCGTCGGCGGCCAGCAGCTCCAGGCCCTGCAACATGGTGATGCCGCCGACCTCGCTTGAAACGTCGTGGCTGCCGGTGCCGATCGCCTGCGAGACGCCCTGGCCATGGCGATGGATCTGGCACATCACCTCTTGCAGACCTGTGCCGGACGCTCCAACGAGCCCGATCGCGCCGCGCCGAACGACGTTGGCAAATCCAAGCGGCACGCCATTGATGATGGCCGTGCCGCAATCCGGTCCCATCACCAGCAGGCCCTTCTGCGCCGCAACGCGCTTGATGGCCTGCTCCTGTTCGATCGGCACATTGTCGCTGAACAGCAGCACGTTGAGGCCCTGGCGCAGGGCCTTCAGGGCTTCGGCAGCGGCATAGGGGCCCGGCACCGAGATCAATGCGAGGTCGGCATGATCGGCAATCGCAACGCCGCCGGAGATCGAGCGCGGCGGTGCTTCCGCCGCTGCCTCATTCGACCCGCCCTTCGGTTTTTCGCCGGCGATCAGCGAGTGGATCTCCCGCTCCGCGGCGGCGAGCTTTTCGGGCGCATCGTCCGCCACGACCATCATGATATCGCCCGGCTTGGCGCTCTCGAGCACCGGGCTCATCAGCCCGGCCTGCTGCAGGAACTCCTTGTTGCTGCGCGTTCCCATCAGCAGCGTGACCCGCTGCACGCCGGTCCGCGCGACCGTGACCTGCGAGATCCGCATCAACGACACGGAATCCTTGTAAAGGTTCGCCTTTATGCTGGATTGAATGGCCATCGCCTTGTCGTTCCCTTGAATCCCGCAGGCTGCTTGTCTGTCTTGCATGTGTGAGCTTGAGCCAGCGGCCAGCTCGATCGCCTGATCAGAATGAGGCGCAGATGCGCCCCAACTGCTTCAACTCGGTGAGCGCGGGCCCATCCTGCTCGACGCTCGAATGCAGATTGGCACGGGCGAATGTCCCGCCGATGCGCCAATCCCGGTGGTTACTGAACGACGTGCGTCCCGGTCTCGCCCCGCAGCGCCGCCATGGCACAGTCGAGGTGACTGATGATCGCGCGTTTGCCGCCGCCCTCGAGAAACCGGATCGCCGCATCGACCTTGGGTCCCATGCTTCCCGGAGGAAAATGTCCTTCGCGGTGGTAGGCCTTGATCTCCTCGAGGCTGACCTGGTCCAGATCCTTCTTGTTCGGCTTGCCGAAATTTACTGCAACGCGCGGGACCGCGGTCAGGATCAGCAACTCTTCGATATCAAGCACATTGGCGATATGAGCTGACGTCAGATCCTTGTCGATGACCGCCGGCACGCCGGTGCGCACGCCCTTTGCATCTCGAACCACGGGAACGCCGCCCCCGCCTCCCGCAATGACGATCGTCCCCCGCTTGACCAATGCGTCGACCAGCGAGATGTCGCAGACAATGCTTGGGCTTCGGCGACGGCACGACATGACGCCAGCCGCGCCCTGAATCCTCACGCATCGCCCAATTGAGCTCCGCGCTGATCTTCTTCGCCTCGTCCTCGGAAAAGAACGGTCCAACGAACTTCGTCGGATTCTTGAACGCGGGATCGTCCTTGTCCACCTCGACCTGGGTCAGCAGGCTTGCCACATGTCGCTGGTTGCCCTGCTCGCGGAGGGCATTCTCGATCGCCTGCATCAGGAGATAGCCGATGCCGCCCTGGCTGTGCGCGACGCAGATGTCCATGTCCATCGGCGGGATTCGGCTCATCGTCAGCATCTGGCGCATCATGATCTTGCCGACGACCGGGCCGTTGCCGTGCGTGATGACCAGCTCATTGTCGAGTTGCGCAAGCGGCAGCAGCGCTTCCGCAGTGATCCGCGCGACGGACTTCTGCTCCTGGGAAGTGCCCCTGATATCCTCGGGGTGAACCGCATTGCCACCGATCGCGACCACCAGGCGACGCGGCACGTCATTGAGCGTACGCATTTCCTTACCTCCCGGCATTCTGGACGATGGCAACCGCAAGCTCGCACGCCTGCGCGTTCGACGGCGCAACGAGGATTCCGGCCTGCTCCAGTTTCCTGACCTGCGCGGAGCGCCCTTGCGGATCCTGCTCCGTGCCGACGACGGACGCGATCAACGCTGGCGCATCTTGCTCGCGATCGGCGACGATATTCGTCAGATGCTCGGCGGGATCTGCATGCGCGCCATAGCCGAGCACAAGATCGAGCAGGATCACCGAAAGATCGCGGTTCTTGAGCGCAGCACGCAACGCATCGTCGCGCACTGACGGGTCGATCATCGGGTGCGGCCGGCCACGGGTATATTCGTCGTCGCCGAGGTCGATCAGCCGATCCCGTCCGGAGTTCGGCTCGACGCCGAGCTTGACCACGCCGGGGATGGCGGCGTTCGACGCCACCTTCCGACCCGCGGCAGCGAGGATCACCTGAGCTTCGGCACACAGCGTTCCGCCGGCAAACAAACCCTCGATCCCGCCTCGGCCGCTCCGCGGAAGCCGTGATGCGACAGCATTCGCATCGAAGCCCGTGCCGATCTTCTTGTCTCCCAGTGCCAGCTCCGCGGCGCCCTTCAGCGTCGGCGAGAAGCGGGCGTTCGGTGGCAGCTCGATCTCCGAGGCACCGATGAAACACACGGTGTACGACTTCCTGCTTCTGCCGATCCGCTCAAGGACGGATTTGGCGACATCGGGATGCGGCGGCTTCGAGATCAGCACCACGTGATCGGTTTCCGGATCGGACTCGAATGCATCGATCGCCATCAGCGTGGTGATGCCGCCAATATCCTTCTTCAGATCGCGCCCGCCCACCCCGATGGCATGGGAGATCCCCGCGCCGGCTTCCGAGATCAGGCATGAGACCTCCTGCGTGCCGGTCCCTGACGCGCCGATGATGCCGATCCTGCCGCGCCTGATCTTGTTGGCGAACGCCAGCGGCGCGCCGCCGATCACGGCCGTTCCGCAATCCGGCCCCATCATCAGGAGGCCGGCCGCCCGCGCCTGCTGCTTGAGCGACAATTCATCCTCGAGGGACACGTTGTCGCTGAACATCAGGACATGCAGGCCGCGATTGAGCGCCTTGCGGGCCTCCGCGGCGGCGAACTCGCCGGGAACAGAAATCAGCGCAAGATTGATCTCCGGCCTGGCCTTGACGGCCGCGGCGATCGAGTGCGGCCGCCAGGCAGCCTGCGTCTCGCCCTGGGTCTTCGGCTTGTCGAGCGACTTGATCGCATTGTCGAGGGCTTCGCGGGCAGCGGGCTCCGACTCGGCCTTGACCGCGATCACGAGGTCATTGCCCTTCACGGCAGTGCCCTCCTCCAGCAGCCCCGCATTGCGCATGATCGCAGCGTTCGACGGAGTTCCCATCATCAACGCCGCCTCGATCACGCCGGGCGAGCCGGCCACCTCGCGCGACAGCCGCATCAGCGCGACCGAGTCGAGATAGAACCCCTTGCGGACCTCGTTCAGGACAACGACGTTCATGACACACCCAAATCCTTGGCGATCGCGACGATCGCCTGCTGGAAGCACGCCAACGGCGCCTTGACCACGCCGGCACCGACCTGCCCGATGCCGGGCTCGCGATGCGCGATGCCGGTGTTGATGACGGGCACCACGCCGGAATCGACGACCAGGCGGATATCAATGCCGGTCGGCACGCCCGCGAAGTCCATTGCGGCGATGGTCCATTCCGGATTCTGCGCAACCGTGATCTCGCCCATCGAGCGGGTGAAGTTGCCGGCCTCGGACGGCGCCCCGGCCCCCACGAAGCCTGCGACGGCCGGCGCCGCCGCCATCGCGAATCCGCCCAGACCGATCGTCTCGACGATCGCGGAATCACCCATGTCCGGATTGGCGTCCTTCTCGGAATAGCTGGCAAAGTACAGCCCTTCCGGCATTTCGACCGGTGCGGTGAACCATTGTTCGCCGAGCCCGCTGACGCGGATTCCGAAATCGGTGCCGTTGCGGCACATCGTGGTGACGATGGTCGAGCCCCGGATGCCGTTGGCCGGATCGGTGATCGCCTTGCCCATCGCCATCGCGATGTTGAGGAAGAACTGATCGTTCTGCCCGATGAATGCGAGGCATTCGGCGAGAACGGCGTTGTCGGTCGAGGTTCGCGCCATCCAGGGTGCGATCTCGCGAAGGAAGACGCTCGAGCAGGCCAGATTGCGTTGATGCAACTCGTCGCCCATCGACAGGCCCCGCGCGACGATCGATTTCAGGTCGATGCCGCCGGCGGCACGGATCGCCTTGCCGAGCGTCGGCCCGAACACGTCGCGCAGCCAGGCGAGCCGCTTCAGCACGCTGGCGTCGTTGCCGCCGAAGCGCATCACCTTGCCGAGCCCCTCGTTGATCGCGCAATAGGCGCGGTTGGCGAAGCGCGCGTTCTCGACCACGAACAGCGGCATCGACATCGTCGTCATGCCGGTCATCGGGCCGCGACTGCGCCGAAGTGGTGGTTCGGGTGAAATTCGATCTCGCCGTTGGCGGCGAGCTTGGTCGCGGTCGGCAGATCCTGCGCCCATCCCTCGAACACGATGGCGCCTGCGACCGCGCCGCGCATCGGGCCGCACATCCTGTCCCAGGAGATCGGCGGTCCGGCGTGGAGGATCATTCGTTCGCGCAGGCCCGGGATCAATTCGCGGGCGGGAACGATGTCGATCAGCCGCGGCTCCCCTTCGAGGATCCGGGCGAGCACCTGCTGGTTTGCGTCTTCGATCAGCTTCATCGGTGCGCCCTCACACACCGAGCTTCGCGAGCAGGGCCGCCATCTGCGGATCTCCGCCCGCCGACGGCTTCCAGTCGAGGTGAACGACGTCGATGCCGCAGTCGCGGAGGTCCTTCACGAACCCCTCAAGCCCGACATTCACGACTTCGACCTTGCGCGCCAGCAACTGCTGATACTGCGGCCTATCCTGATCCGTCATCGTCTCCGCCCTAACCAAGTTCGTTTTCGTTGTGTCGAGTTAATAAGAAAACACTTACTTCGTCAAGACCGGATTCTTGAAGAATGCGAATTTCCGTACCCGCGCGAACAGCGGACCGGTCGAAGCGCAATAGCGCCTTAAAAAAAGAGCTCCGAACTTCGTTCGGAGCAGTCTGGGAGAACTCGAAATTTGATCTGCAACGGCGTCACCGCTCGCGCAAGGCGTGGCGTAGGACGATCAGACTGCCGGCAAATGCATCCAGCCCGGATGAATGCCCGATCGCGGTGAGGGCCGTGAGGGCGCGATGAAATCCGGCGGCCTCGCCGCTCATCGTTGCATGGATGGCTGCGTGCAGTGCCGCCGCGCCGTAGCCCAGCGCCGCCGCGCGCAGATGGATTCGGCTGATGTCGTTGGTGCCGTCGAGCAGCGCGCGGCAATGGTCCCACAATGCATCGCGACATTCGATGCGTCCGAGCGCTGCCAGCGCGATCAGCGCACCGCCGATCAGATCGTCGCCGGACGGCGTAAGCCCCGGCCCGAGACCGACCAGGCTGGCAAGCCCGGACTCTCGATCCGCATCGTCATCCGGGCCTGCGAGGATTAGCTCCAATGCAGCGAGGCCGGGCATGGCAGCCCGAACCAGCGCAGAGCCGTCGCCCGGAGCATGTCCGGCCCCGACCACGGCGAGGCCCTCCGAAGTCAGATCACCGCCCCACACCTCGTCGACGGTATCAAGGCCGCGTCGCAGGCTGGCCGTCGACCAGTGTGGTGCAGCGGGCGGCGCCCAGACCGACCGCGCGGCCAGATTCGCGAGCGACGTCGCTCCGATCCACAGAATGGAGTCCGCGACCCGCACGGGATCGCCGACCACAAGGCCCGGCCATCGGAAGTCGCCGACCACATGCAACGGACCCGATCCGATGCCGATCCGTCCAACGCAGATCCAGATCCCGTCGATCACGGCGTAGAACGAACGTTCGAACACGGCTACGACCTGGCCCGCGGCGCGATCGCGAAGCGCCCTGTCGGCGAGGAGCCCCACTTCCACATCGGCACAGACCGTCGCTGCGGATTCGGGACGCCGCTCGTCCGGCGCGCCCGCGCGACCCGACTGCCTTCCGTCCGTTTCGCGGCCTTCGACCAACATCCGCCCTCGCCTCCCTCAGCGTGCCTGTGCCGCGAGCCGTTGTGGCGCGCCGGCCTGGGCCTCGCCACCCAGATAGGCCGCCTCGAGCAGCGGATCCTCGGCGATGATGTCGGCGGCGCCGCTCTTCAGGATCGCACCCGTTTCCAAAAGATAGGCCCGGTCGGCCAGCGCGAGCGCGTGGCCTGCCATCTGATCGACCACGATGATGGTCGTGCCCTCGCTGCGCAGCCGCTCAAAGGACGCGAACAGTTCATCGACCACGAGCGGCGCCAAACCGAGCGACGGCTCGTCCAGCATGTAGATCTTCGGCCCGGTCAGAAGCCCACGCGCCACCGCGAGCATCTGCTGCTCGCCTCCGGACAGCAGGCCGGCGCGCTGATCGATGCGCTCCTTCAGCCGCGGGAAGCGCACGAACATCGCCTCGATCTCGGCATCGAGGTCTATTCCCTTGCGCGCATAGGCTCCGAGCTGGAGATTCTGCTTCACCGTCAGCTCCGGAAACACCTGCCGCCCTTCCGGCACCAGCACGACGCCATGGCGGGCACGAACATGTGCGGGCATCCGGTCGATGCGCGTCTCGGCGAGCCGCACTTCGCCCGTGGAGCGCGGCGGCTCGAGTCCGGCGATCGACCGCATCAGGGTGGTCTTGCCGGCGCCGTTGGCGCCGAGCACGGCGACCGCCTCGCCGGGAGCGACCACCAGATCGATCCCGTTCAAGGCGCGTGACAGCCCATAGAACGAATCGAGCGTCTTGACCTCGAGTGCGGTGCCCTGCCGCGCCGGCCGCGGCGCGCGGCTCTTCTCGCCGGGCGTCGCGTCGCCGAGATAGGCCTTGCGGACCAGCGGATCGTTGCGGATCGCCGCCGCATCGCCGATCGCGATGCGCTTGCCGCCGTCGAGCACGACGATGAGATCGCTCAGCGACATGATCATCGGCATGTCGTGCTCGACGATGATGACGGCGATCGCGAGATCGGCGATCCGGCGCAACAGCGCGGTCAGGCGCTGCTTGTCGCCCTTCGAGAGGCCGGCCGCGGGCTCGTCGAGCAGCAGGATGCGGGGCCGCAAAGCGAGCGCGCGCGCGATCTCGACCAGGCGCTTCTCGCCATGGGACAGCGAATCCGCAAGACGATCGACATCGCCGTCGACACCGGCAAAGCGCAGCAGGAACCGGGCGAAACTCTCGGTCTCCGCGTTGCGCAGCGCGGAGACAACGCCGCCGAGACGGCCGACCCGCTCGGCCAGCAGGATGTTTTCCAGGATCGTGAGCGACCCGAACAGCTGCGTGGTCTGGAACGTGCGCGCCACGCCGACCCGCGCCAGCAAATGCGACGTCATGCCCGTGACATCGCAATCGCCGAGCTTCACCGTCCCCGCCTGCGGCCGGTAGAAGCCGCAGAGCAGATTGAGCGCGCTCGTCTTGCCCGCGCCGTTGGGACCGATGATGCTGGTGACGGCACCGGGCGCCGCCTTGAACGATACGCCCTGGACCGCGCGCACGCCGCCGAACGAGATCGAGAGATCCGTCACGTCGAGCCCCGCCGCGTTGTGGGTCTTGAGGATCGCCGCATCAGTTTCCGCCGCGGCGATCGCGGGCCCGGCCACCGGCTTGCGTGCCGGCAGGACTCTTGCCGCGAGTTGCTCCGCGAGGCCGACGATGCCGGAAGGCGCGGCGCGCAGCACGACGAACAGCAGCACGCCGAAGGCCAGTAGGCGATACTCGGCGAGATCCGACAGCACTTCCGGCAGCAGCACCACCAGCGCGGCGCCGATCACCGGGCCGAGCACCGAGCCGGCGCCGCCGACCATCACGGCGAACAACAGCAGCACCGATTGCAGGAACGGGAACGAGCTCGGGCTGATATAGCCCTGCAGCGGCGCGAACAGCGCGCCGGCCAGCGCCATCGCGGCCGCCGAGATCACGAAGGCCACGGCGCGGACCTGCACCAGATCGATGCCGAGCGAACGCGTCGCGACCTCGGTATCGCGGGCAGCACGCATGGCATAACCCCAGCCGCTGCGCTTCAGCCGCTCGAACAGGATGAGGCCGGCAAACACCAGCGCGACGCCGGCGATGGCAAGCGAACGCTCGGACAGCGCATAGCCGAACACGCTTGGCGGCGCGCTCAGCATCAGGCCGTTGCCGCCGCCGGTGAGATCGCGCCACTCGATCGTGACATGCTCGACGATGAAGCCAAAGGCAATCGTCACCATCGCCAGATACGGCCCGCGCACGCGCAGCGCCGGCATCGCGAGCAGCCCGCCGACGATGCTGACCAGCACGATGGCCCCCGCCGTCGCGGCGAGGTAGGGCCAGCCGGCCTTCTCCATCAGCAGCACGGTGGTGTACGCACCGATCGCCATGAAGCCGATATGGCCGAGCGAGATCTGGCCCGCGAGGCCGAGCAGGACGTTGAGGCCGATGCAGCCG
This sequence comes from Bradyrhizobium sp. JR3.5, assembly GCF_054057015.1. Lineage (NCBI taxonomy): Bacteria > Pseudomonadati > Pseudomonadota > Alphaproteobacteria > Hyphomicrobiales > Nitrobacteraceae > Bradyrhizobium > Bradyrhizobium sp. JR3.5. The sequence continues at coordinate 1,257,775 of NZ_JBSRYV010000001.1, read as the reverse complement.
ATCGCCGTCAGCGAAATCGTCGCGATCAGGAACACCGAATAGCTGTCCGCGACCGCGGCATAGCCGATGGCAATGGCGAACGCCGCGAACGCGACGAGAAGGGAGGCGCGCGAGGTCATACCTTCTTAACTCCAGCTCGGCCGAGCAGCCCGTGCGGCATGACGACGAGGATGACGATGACGGAAGCGAACGTGATGATCTGGGTGTAGACCGACCCGAGATAGTTGGTCGCGAACACCTCGATCAGGCCAAGGCACAATCCAGCCAGCATGACGCCCCAGGCGCTGGCGAGACCGCCGATGATCGCGGCGGCGAACGCCTTGATGCCGAACAGCGTGCCCATCTCGGACGAGACGTTGAACAGCGGCGCGATCAGCAGCGCGGCGACGCCTGCCAGCATGGCCGACACCGCATAGCTCGCGGCAATGGCGCCGCTGACATTGATGCCCATCAGCCGCGCGGCATTGGGATTCTGCACCACCGCAAGCATCGCGACGCCATGCCGCGTGCGGCGGGTGATCAGATGCAGCGCCAGCGCAAGCAACAGCCCGACCACGGGAATCAGGAGCTGCAGCGGATAGACCCCTGCCCCCTCCACGATCTGGATCGGCTTGGCCGCGAGCATCGACGGGAAGCTGCGCGGCTCCTTGCCGAACACGAACAGCATCACATTGTCGACGATGATGCCGACCGCAACGGTCGCCATCAGCCAGTTGTCCGACCCGCGCAGCACGAACGGACGAACCGCGAAGCGTTCAATCAGGACGCCGTAAACCGCGCAGACCAGCAGCACCGCGGGGATGCCGATCGCGGCCGGCCAGCCCCACACGATGAGGAAGAAGTATCCGGCAACGGCTCCCAGGGTCATCGAGCTGCCCTGCGAGAAGTTGACCGTGCCGGATACGGCGTACGTGACGTGAAAGCCCAGCGCGAGCAGACCGTACATGCTCCCCAGCGCCATTCCGGTTATTATCGCCGAAAGAAACGACATCGATGATCACCCCGATCTGCTTGCTGGACGACCGCTGCCGTCAGTTCTTGAACGGCAAAATGTGGTTGTCTTCGAAGTGGGCCCAGATGTAGTCCTGCGCCGTCAGCGCATCGTGCTTGTCCTGGGCGAACGGCTTTTCATAGGTCTTGATCAGGCCTTCCAGCCGGTCGATTCCGTAGAAGCCGTCACGGACGGCGGTCGGATCAGTGCTGCCGGCCTTCTGGATCGCGCCGGCGATCACCAGGACGCTGTCATAGGCGTTGGCGAAGCCGACCGCAGGCGTCACGTCCGCCGGGCCCTTGATGTCCGGATACTTCGCCTGCAACTCGGCGAGCACGCGCTTGCCGACCGGCGAGAGGTTGCCGAAGAAGCTGTAGGTCTGGACGAACACGACGCTCTCGGCACTCGGCCCGGCGAGCTCGGTGAAGCGGCCGCCGGCCGGTCCCCAATGCGACACGATCGGCGGCGCCCAGCCCATCCGGTCGAGCGATTTCACGACCTGCGAGGATGGACCGACATTGCCGACCAGGAACAGGGAGTCGGCGCCGGCCTGCTTGAGCCGGGACAATTGCGCGACCACGTCGACATCGTTCGCCTCGAACTTCTCGACACCCGCCGGTTCGATCCCGGCCGCCTTCAGCGCCGCGCGAAGGCCATGCTCGTTCGATTCGCCCCAGGGATTGTTGACCAGGATGAGGCCCGGCTTCTTGGCGGCGAAGGTCTTGCCGGCAAACGCAACGATCGCCTTGTCGACCTCGTCGTCCATCGCCGAGACGCGGAACACGTAGTTGGAGGCGGCGCCGTTCTGCGTGATGTTGGTTCCGGCGGCCCAGGGCACCACGAACGGCATCTTGACGTTGTTGACGAACGGCACGATCGCGAGCTGGACCGGCGTATCGAGACCGCCGAGCAGCACCGCGACCTTCTCGCGCTGGATCAGTTCGCGCGCGGCGGTCAGCCCCTTCGCGGGATTGCTTTCATCGTCACGGCGCACCAGTTCCAGCGGACGGCCGAGCACGCCCCCTTTCGCGTTGATCTCCTCGATCGCGATGGTGGCGCCGCGGGTCAATGCTTCGCCGGCGCGCGCCGACTGGCCCGACAGCGCAGTGACCAGGCCGATCTTGATCGGCTCGGCGGCCCGCGCCCGCTCCGCAAGTGGCACAGAGCCGATGAGAATGGCGAGCGCGCCCTGCAAGACAACGCGGCGGCACAACCCGGTGATGGGGGTACAAGCGTAGCTCATTTCTGCAATTCCTCCCGCTCCGACGGCTCCCGAGCCGCCTCTGGTCCGCTGCCGCCGTCTCCGCGGCCTTGACGGAAGTAAAAACTTTCTTCACAAATTGACGAATGTCAAGCGGCTGATCGCGCGCCGAATGGAGATTGCAATGCAACGGGAGACTCGAGCAGAACCGGAGCGGGCCACCTCACGTGGCGTTCTTGGCGGTGCAACATCCGCACAAGCGGCGGATCCAGCGCGGGGTCTCATCTCTCATGACCGCTACAGCTACAGCGCGATCACGCGCCGCCCCGACTTCGTATGGCCACACGGAAAGCGGCTCGCGGTCTACATCGCGCTCAACCTCGAGCATTTCGCTTTCGGCTATGGACTTGGCGCCGAACTCTGTCCGGGCGGTCCGCATCCGGACGTCCTCAATTACGCTTGGCGCGATTATGGCAACCGGGTCGGTGTGTGGCGGCTCATCGATCTGTTCAACGAGCTGAAACTGCCGGTCTCCGTGCTCGCGAACAGCAGCATCTATCACTACTGCCCGGAAGTCATGGACGCATTTCGCGCGCGCGGCGACGAGGTCGTCGGCCATGGACGGACCAATTCCGAACGGCAAGGCGTACTCTCACCGGCCGAGGAGCAGCGACTGATCGAGGAGGCGACCGATGTCATCGCGCGTGCCGAGGGACGGCGGCCGCTCGGCTGGCTCGGTCCATGGATCTCGCAATCCGCGGTAACGCCGGACCTTCTCGCCGAAGCGGGCTACCAATATCTGCTCGACTGGTGCATGGACGACCAGCCGGTGTGGTTCTCGACGAGGGCTGGCGGGCGGATCCTGTCCGTCCCCTATCCACAGGAACTGAACGACATCCCCTCGATTGTCGGGCGCAAGGACAGCGGCGAACAGTTTGCGACCATGATCACGGACACATTCGAGGAGATGCTTACCCAATCCGCCAAGCAGTCGCTGGTGATGGGCATCGCGCTGCATCCATACCTGGTCGGCCAGCCGCACCGGTTGCGGCCGCTGCGACGCGCCCTGCAGGCGATCGTCGCAAGGCGCGAGGACATCTGGATCACCACCGCCGGCGAGATCGCGGCATTTTCCCGCGCCCTGCCCGACCGCATCGTCCCGACATAAAAAACTGGAGACTCGAATTGACTGCCATCGACACACTCTTTCAGAACGCGCGGCTCACCGACGGCCAGCTGGTCGAAATCGCCGTCCGCGGCGGCAAGATCGTGGCGATCGCGTCGTCCCCGCAAAGCTACGGCGCAGTCGGCGAAAGGCGCGACCTTGGCCGACGCCTGGTGCTGCCCGGCATGGTCGAAGGTCACATCCACCTCGACAAATGCTTCATCGGCGACGACTGGAAGCCGCATCGGCCCTGCACCGCCGGCTTCAGCGTGCGCGAGCGCGTCAAATTCGAGAAGGAAGCGCTCGCCGGCGCCAAGCCGATCCCGGTTCGGGCTGCGGCCCTGATCGACCTTTGCGTCTCGCAGGGCACCACTCACATGCGCAGCCATGTGGATGTCGATGCCGAGGTCGGTCTGCGACATTTCGAGCCGATCGCCGCCGCGCGGGAGGCGCACCGGGAGAAGGTTTCGATCCAGATCGTCGCGTTTCCCCAGAGCGGCATCCTGACATCGCCCGGAACGGCCCAATTGCTCGAGGAAGCCGTTCGCGCCGGCGCCGATCTGGTCGGCGGGCTTGATCCCGCAGGCCATGATGGTGACGTCGCCGGGCATCTCGACGTCGTCTTCGGGATCGCCGAACGGCATGGCGTCGGCATCGACATTCACCTGCATGACGGCGGTTTGCAGGGCATCTCGGAGATCGAGGAGATCGCGCGACGCACCAAAGCGTCGGGTCTTGGCGGCAAGGTCACGATCAGCCATGCCTACGCGCTCGGCGAAGTGGCTAGCGACGTGGCTCAGCGTACCGCGCAGCAGCTTGCCGAGGCCGGCGTCGCCATTTTAACCAATGCTCCGGGCGCACACGCATTTCCGCCCGTGTTGCTGCTTCGCGATGCCGGTGTCACCGTGTTCTCCGGCAACGACAACATCCGCGATTCCTGGTGGCCCTACGGCGACGGCGATCTGCTCGAGCGCGCAATGATGGTCGGCTATCGCTCCGGCTTCAACACTGACGATCAATTGGCCGCGGCCTTTGACATGGTGACGACCAACGCAGCGCGCGCGCTTGGCCTCAAGGGACTACGGCCTCACGCTCGGCGGGACGGCGGATTTCGTCGTGCTGGACGCCCGGCATGTCCAGGAAGCCGTGGTCGCTCGTCCCAAGCCCCGCGATGTCTACAAGGCTGGCCGGCTCGTCGCGCACGCCGGCGCGATGGTGGCAGCCGGCGCCCGGAAGCAGTGAACATGGAGGAATCGCACTTGACGAACAGTCGCAATGCCGATCTCAATCCCAGCTGCTTGCGCCGGGAACCGGTCCGCTGCCCGATGTGGCCTGATGCGGACGTGCCCTGCGTGAATACCCGAGCCCAGTCAAGGTTGACGCCGTGACAGAGACGACAGCACCGACCAGCCCCACCCGCACCACCACACGCGGAAAGCGGCCTCGCGACTCCGCGCTCACCAAGGAAGCGATCCTGCGCGCCGCGACCTTCGAGTTCTGTCACAATGGCCTCGGCGGCGCTCGTGTCGAGGCGATTGCGCAGCGCGCCAAGGCCAACATGCGCCTGCTGTACGCCTATTTCGGCGACAAGAACGGGCTCTACATTGCCGTCCTCGAGGACGTCTACACCGAAATTCGCGCGGCCGAACAGCGGCTGAAACTGGATGATCTCGAGCCGATCGCCGCAATGAGCGGGTTGATCGATTTCACGTTCACTTTCTTCGGGCAGCACCAGAACTACATCGCCCTGATCAACACCGAGAACCTTCAACGCGGACGCAATATGCGCAAGTCGCGCAAGATTGCCGAGCTCACCTTGCCCCTGGTTGCAAGCATCGAAAGCATTCTGCGGCGAGGCGTGGCGGCGGGCCTGTTTCGCGATGACGTCGATCCCATCCAGCTCTATGTCTCAATCACCGCGATGAGCTATTTCCACGTTTCCAACCGGTACACATTGTCGGCGATGTTCGACAAGGATCTCGGCGCGTCGGACTGGCTAGAGCTGCGCCGCAAGCATGCGCAGGACATGATCTTGACCTGGCTGACGGCCCCTGTCGGGGATCGCAAGGACAAGTCGGCAGGATCGAAGGCGACGGCGCGCCTCAGCAAGCCGTCCCGCTAGCGGGGCAAGCCGCACGACGCAATACGTGCGGATCGAGAGCAGCGAATGCCCCTCAGCGGGTCGCAACGACGCCGTCGCTGCGCGGATCGCTGGCCCCTTCCATCAGGCCGTCCGGATGCCAGACGATTGCGCCGGCATGTCCCATGACCTCCTCGAACGGGCCAGTCACCTGAATGTCGTGGCCGAGCGCGCGCAGCCGATCGATGATCGCGGGATCGAAGCGGGATTCGATCTTCAAATTGTTGTTTTCCTCGCCCCAGGTGCGACCGAGCAGCCAGCGCGGCGCCGTAATCGCCGACTGCAGCTCCCGGCCGTGCATGGCGTAGCGGGAGAAGATGGCGGCCTGGGTCTGCGGCTGCCCTTCTCCGCCCATCGTGCCGAAGGATATCAGCCGCCCGTCGCCGAGTTCGGCCATCGCCGGCTGGATCGTGTGGAACGGCAGGCGTCCCGGATCCAACCGATTGGTATCGGTCTCGTTTAAGCTGAAGCTCGTTCCGCGATTTTGCCAGGTGACGCCGCTTTCGGGCAGGATGACGCCCGAGCCAAATTCCCAGTAGACGCTTTGAATGAAGCTGACGCTGAGCCCGCTGCGATCGGTCGCAGCGAGCCACACCGTATCGCCCTGCTTGGACGGATCGGGCCACGGCGCGGCGCGGCGGTCGGAGACGGTTTCGTGAAGCGCGGCGAGCGATTGCTCGGACAGGAATTCGGCGGCCGGGCGTTTCATGTAGTCGGGATCGGTCACGTGGCCGTTGCGGATACGGAACGCAGCTTTCGTGCATTCGACGAGCCTGTGCAGATGATCGACGCCGTCGGCTTCGCCAGCGATGCGCCGGGCATAAAGCGCCAGGATCAGGAGCGAGGCCAGCCCCTGCGTCGGCGGAGGCATGTTGAAGACCTTGTGTCCGGACACCTCGACCGACAGCGGCGTCACCAGCGATGCCTGATGCCGCTCCAGATCAGCCAATCGCAGCGGGCTCCCTACCCGCTCGAGGTCGACCGCCAACGAGCGCGCCAGTTCGCCGCGATAGAAATCAGCCAGCCCGGCCTTGGCCAGACGCCGCAGCGTCGCGGCGACACGCGGCTGCCGCAGGCGCGCACCGACCGCGAGCGGGGTGCCTTGCGGCAGATAAACCTCGGCGTAGCCGGGCACGTTTTCGAGCTCATGCCACTTCTTGCGGATGTTCTCGTGCAGCGTGCTGGTAACGGCCACGCCCTCCTCGGCATGCCGGATTGCGGGCTCAAGCAGCCGCGCCATCGGGAGCCGACCGTCGTGACGATCACGGCTGAGCTCATAGGCCTTCTGCCAACCGTCGACCGTGCCGGCGACGGTGAGCGCGGCGAGCGGGCCGCGGCCGGGAATGCTTCTGCAGCCACGCTCGCGATACCAGCTGCGATCCGCTGCCATCGCAGCCCGTCCGCAAGCCTGAATTCCGACCGGCTTCGAACCGGCGCGGCCGACCAGCCAGAAGCTGTCGCCACCAAGGCCGTTCATGTGCGGATAGGCCACGGCAATCGTCGCGGCCGCGGCGATCATCGCCTCGATCGCATTGCCACCTTCCGACAGGACCGCGAGCCCAGCCTGCGCCGCGAGGTGGTGCGGCGCGGTCACCATGCCGCCATAGCTTCGTTTTGTCTGCAACATCAGCCGTCTCTCCCAAGCACGGTATGTAATAATATTTTTACTTACCGTGTCAAGGCGCCAGAGATCGGTCTTTGAGATACGGGTGCCGGGCCGTCGAGCTCGTCATCAGGACCGGCCATTGCAGTTCGGCACCGTGATCCTTGCATGAAGCTCAGGCAGCCGCCACCTCATGACCCGCCATGACTTCCAGCGCCCTCAGAATTGCGGAATGATCCCAGGCCTTGCCGCCGAGGGCGGTACAGGCGTTGAACAGCTGCTGGGCTGCTGCGGTGCCCGGCAGCGACAAGCCGAGCGCCCGCGCACCTTCCAGCGCGAGGTTGAGATCCTTCTGATGCAGCTCGATGCGAAAGCCCGGATCGAAATTGCGCTTCAGCATGCGCTCGCCATGCACCTCGAGGATCCGGGACGAGGCAAAGCCGCCCATCAGCGCCTTGCGCACCAGCGCAGGATCGGCGCCCGCCTTGGACGCGAACAGCAGGGCCTCGCTCACCGCCTCGATGGTCAGCGCCACGATGATCTGGTTCGCAACCTTGGTGGTCTGGCCGTCGCCATTGCCGCCGACATGCGTGACATTCTTTCCCATCGCGTCGAACAGGGGCTTCATCGCGTTGAACGCCCGCTCCCGCCCGCCGACCATGATGGTCAGGCTTGCCGCCTTTGCGCCAACCTCGCCGCCGGAAACCGGCGCGTCGAGATAGTCGGCTCCGAGCGCATCGATCTTGCGCGCAAACTCCTTCGTCGCCAGCGGCGAGATCGAGCTCATATCGACCACGATCATGCCTTTGGAGACCCCCTCCGCAACGCCGCTCTGACCGAACAGCACGGCTTCCACATGCGGCGTGTCCGGCACCATGATGATCACGGCGTCTGCTTCCTGCGCCACCTGCCTGGCGGACTCGCAAGCGATGCCGCCGGCCGCAATCAGCTCTGGCGAAATGGGTGCGACGTCGTGCAGGAACAGGCGATAGCCGGCAGCCAGGAGGTGGCTCGCCATCGGACGTCCCATGGTGCCGAGCCCGATGAATCCTATGTCTTTCATTTGTCGTCGCTCCTGTCAGCCGGATTGGGATGTTTTCCAGCGAAGCGGATTCCGCTTCGCGTGAAGAAAACGCGTCAAAACAAAAATCCAGAACTCCATTCCGATTCGATCGGAACGGAAACAGCTCTAGGTCACGAAGGTCTGCGCGGCGTGCCAGGCGAGGCTCTCGAGTGTGGTCGTCCGCGGCTTGTATTCGCATCCGATCCAGCCGCGATACCCGATGCTGTCGAGATGCTTGAACAAATAGGGATAGTTGATCTCGCCGGTCCCCGGCTCGTAACGGCCAGGATTGTCGGCGAGCTGGACATGCGCGATCCGGCCGAGATGCTTTTGCAGGGTCCGCGCCAGATCACCTTCCATGATCTGCATGTGATAGATGTCGTACTGGATGAACAGGTTGGATGAACTCACGTCGGAAATGAGCTGCACCGCCTGTTCCGTTCCGCTCAGGAAGAAGCCGGGAATATCGAGCGTGTTGATCGGCTCGATCAGGAGCTTGATCCCATGCTGGCCAAGCGCGCCGGCGGCGAAGCGCAGATTCGACACCAGGACTTCGCGCAGCTCTGCGGCATCAGCGCCGGCGGGAGCGATACCGACCAGGCAGTTCAGCTGCCGGCAATCCAGCGCCTTCGCGTAGTCGATCGCGCGCACCACGCCGTCGCGAAATTCATCGACCCGATTGCGCAGGATCGCAATGCCCCGCTCACCGGCGGCCCAATTGCCGGCCGGAAGATTGTGCAGCACCTGGGTCAGCCCACAGCGCGCCAGCTCCTCCCGCAACGCGCCCTTTTCGAAGTCATAGGGAAAAAGATACTCGACTGCGTTGAAGCCGGCGGCCTTGGCGGCTGCGAACCGATCGAGGAACGGCAGCTCGTTGAAGAGCATGGTGAGGTTGGCGGCAAATTGAGGCACGGGTGGTATCTCCGCTTGGGGCAGCGCTGAATGAGGTCGTCAAGCCGGCAATAGCGTGCCGGATCGTTGTGCGCTCGGCACGTCATCGAGCGGGAGATCGAGCACCTCCTCGAATTCGACGATGTTGTCGATCTCCGTTCCCATCGCAATGTTGGTGACGCGCTCGAGAATGAACTCCACCACCACGGGCACCCGATGCTTCGCCATCAGCTCGCGCGCGGTCGCGAACGCGGCCTGTGCCTCGTTCGGATCCGTCACCCGGATCGCCTTGCAGCCCAGCCCCTCCGCGACGGTCACGTGGTCGACGCCGTAGGCGCCGATCTCGGGTGCGTTGATGTTCTCGAACGAGAGCTGGACGTGATAATCCATGTCGAAGCCGCGCTGCGCCTGCCGGATCAGCCCGAGATATGAATTGTTCACGACGACGTGGATGTAGGGCAGATTGAACTGCGCCCCGACCGCGAGCTCCTCGATCAGGAACTGGAAGTCGTAATCACCCGACAGCGCGACAATGTCGCGGTCCGGATCGGCGGCGCGCACGCCGAGCGCGGCGGGCAACGTCCAGCCGAGCGGACCGGCCTGCCCGGCGTTGATCCAGTTGCGCGGCTGATAGACGTTGAGGAACTGGGCACCCGCGATCTGCGACAATCCGATCACCGTCACGTAGCAGGTATCGCGGCCGAACGCCTTGTTCATCTCCTCGTAGACGCGCTGCGGCTTGATCGGGATGTTGTCGAAGTGGCTCTTGCGCAGCATCGAGCGCTTGCGGTCGCGGCAGGCCGCAGGCCAGGCCTGCCGATCGCGCAACTTGCCGGACTTCCGCCACTCCCGGGCGATGGTCACGAACATTTCCAGCGCGGGCCTTGGCGTCCGACACGATGCCGAGGTCCGGATTGAAAACCCGTCCGATCTGCGTCGGCTCGATGTCGACATGGACGAATTTGCGACCCTTGGTGTAGGTCTCGATCGAACCGGTATGCCGGTTGGCCCAGCGGTTTCCGATGCCGAGCACGAAATCGGATTCGAGCATCGTGGCGTTGGCGTAGCGATGGCTGGTCTGCAGGCCGACCATACCGGCCATCAGCGCGTGATCGTCCGGAATGGCGCCCCACGCCATCAGCGTCGGGACGACCGGAACGTTGACCGCTTCGGCGAAGGCGACCAGGAGCTCGGACGCATCGGCGTTGATCACGCCGCCGCCGGCCACGATCAGCGGCCGATCCGCGGCGTTGAGCATGTCGAGCGCCTTCTCGATCTGCTTGCGCGTCGCCACAGGCTTGTAGACCGGCAGCGGCGAATAGGTCTCGTCGTCGAACTCGATCTCGGCCAGTTGCACATCGAGAGGAAGATCGATCAGCACCGGTCCCGGCCGCCCCGACCGCATGACATGGAAGGCCTGGCTGAGCACGCGCGGCACCAGCGCCGGCTCGCGCACGGTGACGGCCCATTTCGTCACCGGCTTTGCGATCGCCTCGATGTCGACGGCCTGGAAATCTTCCTTGTAGAGCCGCGCCCGCGGCGCCTGACCGGTGATACAGAGGATCGGAATCGAATCCGCAATCGCCGAATAGAGGCCGGTGATCATATCGGTTCCGGCGGGGCCCGATGTGCCGATGCAAACGCCGATATTGCCTGCTTTCGCCCTGGTATAACCTTCCGCCATATGCGAGGCGCCTTCGACGTGGCGCGCCAGAATGTGCCGGATCGAGCCGTTGCGCTTCAGCGCGGAGTAAAGCGGGTTGATCGCGGCGCCGGGAACGCCGAACGCGCAGGTGATCCCCTCGCGTTCGAGAATGCGCACTGCTGCATCCACTGCTCGCATTTTCATCTGATGATCCCGCTTCGCTATGAGTTGGCCTGAGCATGATCATCAGGCCCGCGATCATCGATCTCAACGCAAACGATTGGATTTTCCGCGCTATGGCAACGCTTGTGATTTCTTGCATGTCTCCAAGTGATTAGCGCGTGCGAAGGAATGGAAACCGGCACAGGCGGGAACAGCCGCGGGCCTTGCGCCCTGCTACGGCGTGCAGCTGCTCCCGCGAAGCTCTGCGGAGAGCTCGGCTGCGATCTGATGCACGATGGCGCCGATCTCCGGCAAGCGCTCGTCGGTCAGCCGATCCGCCATCCCCGATACCGAAACCGCGGCGAACGGCTCGCTGCAATCGTTGAAGACGACTGCGGCCACGCAGCGCAGGCCGAGCCGCGCCTCTTCATCGTCCACCGCATAGCCCTGGCGTCGCACGGTCTCCAATTCTCGAAACAGCTCGCCCGGCCGAATGATCGACTTTTCCGTCAGGCGCGGCATGCCGCGGCGACGGATGATCGCGTTGATATCGGCATCGGAATACGCGGCCAGCACCGCCTTCCCCACGCCCGAGGCAATCAACGCCACGCGTCCGCCGACCTTGGTCAGCGAACGCATGATCTCCCGGCTTTCGATGCGGGATACGACGATGATGGAATCATCATCGACCACTGCAAGATTGGCGGTTTCCCTGGTCTGGTCGCGCAGCTTGCGCAGATAGGGCAATGCCCGCGCGGAAAAATTGCGCCGGCGCATGAAGGTCGAGCCGACCACGAAGCTTTGCGCGCCGATGTGCCATTTGGACTCCTCGCGGTCGAACTGCACGAACCTGCGGTTCTCCAGCGTCGTCAGCAGCCGGTGAGCCGTCGACGGCGGCAAGCCGATGCGGATCGCAAGATCGGTCAGCCGATAGCCTTCGTCATCCTCTGCAAGCGCTTCCATGATTTGCAGCGCGCGATCGACCGATTGAACGCCGCCGTCTCGCGCGTCCTGATCCGGTTGCGCGCGAAAATCGGGATCGGACGGCTTGCGCCGGATCGGCTCTCTTTTCATCACGACCTGCCCCTAACCGGTTGCGGTTCAGAACGAAATTGCTCGCCGATAACGAGCGTCACGATTGGCATATGGCATACCAAAAGACGCTTAAGTCAAGATCGCGGAATTTGAGAACGGGTCAGTATTTTTGACATTTTCTTACGTAACGCGGCAATTCTTTTGTTTGACTTCTGGGATAATGTATACCACGATTGCTTCTTAACGACCCAATGATGCAACCGGGAGGACCAAGCCATGTATGTCGGGGACATCCTTCGCACCAACAGTGCGCACGTGGTGACGATCGGCTCGAGCGAAACCGTGAGCATTGCAGCGAACCTGATGTACGCGAGCAATGTCGGCGCACTCGTGGTCAGAAACGCCTCGCGCAGCGTCGACGCCGCCGTGGTCGGAATGTTCAGCGAGCGCGACGTCGTCGCTGTGATCGCCGAGCGCGGCACGGGTGGTCTTGCCGCGAAAGTCGCGCAGTTCATTTCGCCGCGGCCGCTGGTGTCCTGCAATTCGCAAGACGCGCTCACCGATGTCGAGCGACTGATGGTCCGTCACGACATCCGCCATATTCCCGTCATCGACAACGGCCGGCTCGTCGGCGTCGTGAGCATGCGGGACATCGGCTTGGCCCTGGAGGAAGCCGCCTGCGCGGCCTGACGGATTTTCCCGAGGCCATTGCCACGCAATTCGGTTCGAGCCGTTGCGGCTCATGCTGTGTCCCTACTCTGCTCGCGAGGATTTCATGAAGGTCTGCATCTACGGCGCCGGTGCCATCGGCGGCTATCTCGGTGTCGAACTTATGCGCGCTGGCGCCGATGTCAGCCTGATCGCGCGGGGCGCGCATCTCGCCGCGATGCGGCAGAATGGCCTGAAGCTCCTGATCGGCGAAGAGGAGCGCGTGGTGCATCCTCGCTGTACCGATAATCCCGCTGAACTCGGCGAACAGGATTTCGTCATCATCTGCCTCAAGGCGCATTCGATCACCGGCGTCATCGAACCGATGCGCCCCCTGCTGGGTGAGCGGACCCGCATCGTCACCGCCGTCAACGGCATTCCCTATTGGTACTTCTACAAGCATGGCGGACGGCACGAAGGATCGGCGCTCGAGAGCATCGATCCCGGCGGACGGCAGTGGAACGAACTCGACCCCGCGCGCGCCATCGGCTGCGTGGTCTATCCCGCCACCGAAATCGAGGCGCCCGGCGTGATCCGCCACGTCTACGGCAACAGCTTTCCGCTCGGCGAACCCTCCGGTGAGATCACACCTGATGTCGAGCGGCTTGCCGCCCTGTTCGCGGCAGCGGGCATGAAGGCGCCCGTCCTCGACCGCATCCGCGACGAGATCTGGCTCAAGCTGTGGGGCAATGTCTGCTTCAACCCGATCAGCGCCCTCACCCACGCGACCCTCGACGTGATCTGCAGCAATCCCGGCACGCGCGCGCTGTCCAGGGCGATCATGCTGGAGGCCCAGGCGATCGCGGAAAGCCTCGGCGTCAAGTTTCGGGTCGATGTCGAACGCCGCATCGAGGGCGCACGCAAGGTCGGCGCGCACAAAACCTCGATGCTGCAGGATCTCGAGCGCGGACGTCCCGTCGAGATCGATCCGCTGATCACCGTGGTGCAGGAGATGGGCCGGATGACGGGGATTGCGACGCCTGCCCTCGACGCGGTGCTCGCGCTGGTCGCGCAGCGCACCAGACTGGCGGGCCTCTATGACGGGGCGGCCGGCGTCGAAGCCCAATCGCTTGCGGTGGCGTGATCGCGGTGGCCAATGTGACGCGCTGGGTCCGCTTCCGCCACCATGCCGAAATCGGCTTCGGGCAACTCACCCCGTCCGGCATCTCCGTGCATGCAGGAGAGATGTTCGGCGACACACGACCGACCGGACAGACGTTGGCGCTCGACGATGTCGAGCTGCTCGCGCCAACCGAGCCGAGCAAGATCATCGCGCTCTGGAACAATTTCCACGCGCTGGCCGAGAAGCTAAAATCACCTGAGCCTGCCGAACCGCTCTACCTGTTGAAAGCGCAAACCAGCGTGACCGCGCCTGGCGCCGTTATCACGCGCCCCCTGGGCTACGACGGCAAGACGACCTACGAAGGCGAGCTCGGCATTGTCATCGGCAAGAGCTGCACGGCCATAGCCCCCGAACAGGCCGACGGCTTCATCTTCGGCTACACCTGCACCAACGACGTCACTGCCGCCGACATTCTCAATCGCGACCCGACCTTCCCGCAATGGGCGCGGGCCAAGGGCTTCGACGGATATGGCCCCTTCGGTCCCGTGATTGCCTCGGGCCTCGACCCCGCACGCCTTGTGGTGCGCACCATCCTCAACGGGGTGGAGCGCCAGAACTACCCGATCGCCGACATGATCTTCAGCGCGCAGGCGCTGGTCAGCAAGATCTCACACGACATGACGCTGTTGCCGGGCGACCTGATCTGCTGCGGGACATCGATCGGCGTCGGGGTGATGAAGGAGTCCGTCAATACGGTCACCGTCGCGATCGACGGAATCGGCGAGTTGACCAACGAATTTCGTCAGTAGGCGGCGGCAGGACGACAGCCCGACGCAGCCGGACCAAACGACCACCACCTCTTTTGGGAGCGCACATGATCTCCAGCACGAAAGCGGCATCGTCGCCCGGCGGCTTCCGCTGGCTCCAGCTCGCGATCGGCATCGTCTGCATGGCGATGATCGCCAACCTGCAATACGGGTGGACGCTGTTCGTTGATCCGATCGACGCCAAGTTTCACTGGGGCCGTCCGGCCATCCAGCTCGCCTTCACGATCTTCGTGATGACCGAGACATGGCTGGTGCCGGTGGAGGCCTGGTTCGTGGACAAATACGGCCCGCGCATCGTCATCATGTTCGGCGGGCTGATGATCGGATTGGCCTGGGTGCTGAACTCATACGCCTCTTCTCTCATCATGCTCTACACAGCAGCTATTGTCGCGGGCATCGGCGCCGGCGCCGTCTACGGCACTTGCGTCGGCAACGCGCTGAAATGGTTTCCGGACCGGCGCGGCCTCGCCGCAGGCGCGACCGCCGCAGGCTTTGGCGCCGGCGCAGCCCTCACCGTCGTGCCGATCGCCAACATGATTGCCGCCAGCGGCTACCAGAGCACCTTCCTGACATTCGGAATCGGGCAAGGCCTCATAGTCCTCCTGCTGGCCTGGTTCGTCCGCCCGCCGCATGGCGTCGAGGCCCCGAGGAAAAAGCAGCTCAATCTGCCGCAGAGCGCAATCGACTACACGCCGCCTCAGGTCCTGCGCACGCCGATCTTCTGGGTCATGTACCTGGTGTTCGTCATGGTGGCTTCCGGCGGGTTGATGACCGCGGCGCAAATCGGGCCGATTGCCCATGACTTTAAGATCGCGGACACGCCGGTCACCCTGGCGGGCTTCCAGATGGCGGCGCTGACCTTTGCCATCTCGCTCGATCGTGTGTTCGACGGGTTCGGCCGTCCGTTCTTTGGCTGGGTCTCCGACACGATCGGCCGCGAGCACACGATGTTCATCGCGTTCGCGACTGCGGCGCTGATGTTGCTGACGCTGTCCACCTACGGCCACATACCGGTTGTCTTCGTGCTGGCCACGGCGATCTATTTCGGCGTCTTCGGCGAAATCTACAGCCTGTTTCCGGCGACGTCGGGCGACACGTTCGGCGCCAAGTACGCAACCACCAACAACGGCATGCTCTACACGGCGAAGGGCACCGCGGCACTGCTCGTACCGCTTGCGAGCATCATCTCCTCGCAGCTCGGTTGGCAGGCCGTGTTCATCGTCGCGGTTGCGCTCAATGCGACCGCAGCTCTCACGGCCTTGCTGGTGATCAAGCCGATGCGGCGCGCCTTCATTCTCGGCAGTGAGACGACAGCAAAGGCCGCGATCGCGCCGGCACCTGGCCGGAGTGCGGCGATTGAACACTGATTGGACGGACTTGCGGGCTCGGACGGCGCTCCGGAAGATCTTCGATGCTGCCATCGCCAGCTGCGATCCAAAGATAACCATTGCGCGCGCCCTGCCGGCAAAGCCGAAGGGCAGATGCATCGTCGTCGGCGCGGGCAAAGCTTCAGCCGCGATGGCGGCAGGCCTCGACGCGGCCTGGCCCGATGTCGACCTTTCAGGTGTCGTGGTGACGCGCCACGGCCATTCAGTTCCCGCGGGCCGCGTCGAAGTGCTCGAGGCGTCTCATCCCGTGCCGGACGACTCGAGCAAGACGGCCGCCGTTCGCATGCTCAGCGCCGTTCAGGGACTTTCAGCTGACGATCTCGTCATCGCCCTGATGTCCGGCGGAGGCTCTGCCCTGATGACACTTCCCGCATCCCCGATGACCCTCGCCGACAAGCAGGCGGTCAACCGTACCCTGCTTGCAAGCGGCGCAACCATTGCCGAGATGAACGTCGTCCGCAAACATCTGTCCGCGATCAAGGGCGGACGGCTGGCGCTCGCCGCCCGTCCCGCCCACGTCACGACCCTGGTGATCTCGGATATTCCCGGCGACGATCCCGCGGCGATCGGCTCCGGTCCCTCGCTGCCGGACAGCAGCACAAAAGCCGATGCGCAGGAGATCGTGCGCCGGTTTGCGATCGACCTGCCGGACGCGGCGCGGCTCGTGCTCGCGCGAGCCGACGAGACCCCGAAACCTGGCGAGATCGAGGCCGATGTCCGCATCCCTGCCGCGCCGTTCCACGCGCTTGATGCTGCGGCGAGGGCCGCACGGGATGAAGGCTTGACCCCGATCATCCTTGGAGACGCGATCGAAGGCGAGGCGCGCGAACTCGGAACCGTGATGGCGGGCATCGCCCGGTCGGTCGGGAGACATGCGCAGCCCGGCCCTGCTCCTGCCGTGCTGCTCTCCGGCGGCGAGACGACGGTGACGATCGGACGCGGGCCGGCGGGCCGCGGCGGCCGCAACACCGAATTCCTGCTGGGGCTTGTCATCGCCCTGTCCGGTACGTCCGATATCTGGGCGATTGCGGGAGACAGTGATGGTATTGATGGAACGGAAGATGCGGCCGGAGCTTTGATCAGTCCGGATACGCTACGGCGCGCCGCCGCCAATCGCCTCGACGCACGGGCCTATCTGGCAGCCCATGACAGCTACACGTTCTTCGACCGCCTTGGAGACCTCGTACGCACCGGCCCGACGCTTACCAATGTCAACGATATCCGCGCCGTGCTGATTGCGGCCGGCAAGCCAGCAATGAGGTGACCCATGCGTCGTCATCGACGAGCCAAGATCGTCGCAACCGTCGGCCCCGCCAGCAGTTCCCCCGAGATGCTCAAAGCGCTGCTGCTGGCCGGCGTCGATACCTTCCGTCTGAACTTCAGCCACGGAACCCAGAGCGACCACGCGAGCATCCATGCCGCGATCCGAAAGCTGGAACAGGAAGTCAGCCGTCCGATCGGCATTCTGATGGACCTCCAGGGTCCCAAGATCCGCGTCGGCACCTTGCGCGATGGCAAGATTGCCGTGGCGGCCGGCGAGACCATCCGGTTCGTGCTGTCCGGATCGGACGGCGACCGATCCTCGATTCCGCTCCCGCACCGGGAAATCTTTGCCGCCGTGGCCCCCGGCCACGACCTTCTCATCGACGACGGCAGGGTCCGGGTAAGCGTCGCCGGGCTCGGTGACGATTTCATCGAAGCCAAGGTGATCGTCGGTGGCACGATCTCGAACCACAAGGGCGTCAATCTGCCGGGGACGGTGCTCGACCTTTCGCCGCTCACCGCCAAGGACCGCCTCGATCTGGAGTTCGGTCTGAACCTCGGCGTCGACTGGGTCGCCCTGTCATTCGTGCAAAAGCCCTCCGACGTCATCGAGGCGAGAGGCCTGGTCGGCGACCGCGCCGGCCTGATGGCCAAGATCGAGAAGCCGGCAGCACTCGAGCGGATCGACGACATCATCCAGCTGTGCGACGCCATCATGGTTGCGCGGGGTGATCTCGGCGTCGAAATTCCACATGAGGACGTGCCCGGGCGCCAGAAGGAGCTGGTGCGAGCTTGCCGTCTCGCGGTGAAGCCCGTGATCGTCGCCACGCAAATGCTGGACTCCATGGTCGCCGCGCCGACACCGACGCGCGCGGAAGTCTCCGACGTTGCGACGGCGATCTATGACGGCGCAGATGCTGTGATGCTGTCGGCGGAATCCGCGACGGGCCGCTATCCGCGCGAGGCCGTCGAGATGATGGATCGCATCATCCGCAGCACAGAACAGCACAAGATGTACCGCTCGATCGTCGAGGCGACCCAGCCCGGCGAAGAGCAAACGCCGCCGCATGCCGTTGCAACAGCCGCCGCCGACCTCGCCTCCGTCATTCACGCCGCGGCCATCGTGGCCTACACGTCGAGCGGCACCACGGCCGCACGCGTCGCGCGCAAGCGGCCGAGCCTGCCGATCCTCGCCATCACCCCAAGCCGCGAAGTGTCGCGCCGCTTGTGCCTGCTCTGGGGTGCGCACAGCGTTCTTTCCGACGACGTTCAGAGCTATGAGGAGATGGTCGAGCGCGCGACGGCTCTCGCGCATGCAGAGCAGTTTGCATCAAGCCGGGACCTGCTGGTCGTTGTCGCCGGCATTCCCTTCGGGCAGGCGGGAAGCACGAACAACCTGCGAGTCGTTTCGCTCCCCTGACGGAGCCATCGCCCAGCCCCGCGATCCGGATTTTCTCGGGCGCGTTGCGCGGGCGCCCTAGTCTCACGGCATGGCGCCAAACCAGATCACGAGCGCGAACATCACCAACAAGGCGACGGTGATGATCGCTTCGCTCGTGGGCATTCGCTTCATAGGCCGCCTCCGCCGCGGGAGCGGGATGCTGCGACGGGGCGGTAGTTCGCATCAGCCCAACACCGCCCGCTTAAAATGCATGCGGACGGCGTCGGCTCCAGCCCCAGGAAGGAAATGCAAAATCCCGGCAGACATTAGGTCTACACACCTGGGCAGAAGGTTCACGTGACGATCGGCATACTCCAAAGGGTGTAGGATCGCCGAGCTTAATGGACGCCATTGACACCCATCGCTGGCACCCTCGGCCGCATGACGATCTCACCACGAGCATGGGTCAGGTGTGGCGCCGGCAGCACCTGTCGTTCGACGCCGCCCTTAGCGCCACGACCCGTCCGGCCCAAGCGGCAAAGTCGGGTGGTCGCGGTTGTTCTCGTCCGGCTTGACCCTGAAACCCTGTCGAAACGCGAACCAGATAAAGCCGCCCAGTGCGACCACACAGATCGGCGCGAGAATCCAGTCGGGCATGTCGTGGTCCTCCAGTCTACCGACAATTGGTCGCCGCTATCTTGGGCCGAGTTCAATACGGATGCCGCGCGCCGTTGCAGCGCGCTCCCTCCAGCGCTCGGCGTGATCCTACCGGCACGAGGAAACGCCGCGCGAACAAAAGCGCGGATTTTTTCGAAGGAGCAGCTGTGCCCTTGTCCGAATGGAGTCGAGGCAGTGCCGCAAGTGATTGAAAACATTGGAGCGGGTGAAGGGAATCGAACCCTCGTATTCAGCTTGGAAGTCAAATTGCGCTACTATCCGCGAGCTTCACTGAGCGTCATTTTCGTTCACATTTCAACACTTTAGACCAAAAACAGACTTCACTCAGAATCACGCAAAAACACCCCCAATCTGGGAATTCTGCGCCCAATGAGCGTCCGAGAATCTGGGTAGAAAGACACATCCGTACGCTCGATCCTGCCCCATTCGCGACGTCGGCCCTGACTCGCTTTCAAGCAAAGCCCTCATTGGCCCCAGAGCTATTGGGATATGCTAGAGAATACCCATGAAAGGTGAGGTCTTCCTTGATCATTTGCTCCGCGCGAGTTCTCACTGCCGTGAGTTCACAACGAAGGTTGTCGTTGACGCCCTTCCAGCGACATATGCTTTTTGGGTCATGTTAAATTGTTCATATGATCTGAATCCCCCTAGCAGATGGCCTGGTCGTTTTTCCCGATGATGTACTTGCGCCCCGACGGCGTCCTTATCGGTGAAGAGTCGGGGAGTTCGTGGACCAGAAACTGGGCGATCACCAACAATCGGCTCTGCATGACGATGCCGAGCAGTACATCGGCTGACTGCAATGAAGTCTGGATGTCGGGAACGTTCATCAGACTTCGGGCGAACCAAAATCAAGAGACGCTCGATGCCACCGTCATGGCGCATCGCGCAAAACGGTGAGACTGCTTTTCCAGTAGTAGTTCGAGCCACTCTTCCCGTCGATCGACGTCAGGGGCCGCTTCAACATCACTCTCGCTTGGGTGCGCCGAGCTTCTTGAGCCGGCTTAGGTCGCTTGCGGCCTCCGAGAGCAACCAGTCGCGAAACGTCACGATCTTCGGCAGGTTCGCAGTCGCCTTCGGGCAGATGATCCAGTAGGTCTTTGACAACGGCAGCGACAGCGGAAAGGGCCGGACCAGATGGCCGTTAATGATGTCCCATGCTGCCAGAGTGGTGCGAGCCAACGCGATCCCCTGCCCGTTAATTGCGGCGTCAATCACCATGCTGGCGCGGTCTCAGTAGCGGACCATGCGTAACTCCGACTTCGTCGAGACCCGCCTCCAACAGCCAGTTGCTCCAGTCAGTGCGGTTGTCCATGTGGATCAGCGGAAATTTCAGGATGTCAGCGGGTTTGCTCGGGCGTCGCTTGCCAGAAAACAGCTTCGGGCTGCACACCGCAAACAGTTGTTCCGGGCTCAGCCGCACCGCGTCCATTCCCGGCCAGTTGCCGTCGCCATGGCGCACCGCGAGATCTACTTCCTCGCGCGCGAAGTCGACGTGGTGCAACGTCGCGGAGACGCGCAGGTCGATGCCGCTACGCGCCTCGGCGAAATGGCCAAGCCGGTGCACCAGCCATTTGGCGGCGAAGTCGGGCGAGGTCGAGACCGTGAGCACACCGGCATTCTGCCGCTGCAACAACCGCTCGGTGCCGATGGCGATGCGGTCCAGCGCGTCGCGCACGACCGCAAGATAATCGCGCCCGGCCTCGGTGATGATCAGACGCTGCCGCTCACGGTTAAACAGCTTTACCGCAAGCTCCGTCTCCAGCGCTTTCACCTGATGGCTCACCGCGCCTTGGGTGACACAAAGCTCTTCGGCTGCACGCGTAAAACTCTCGTGGCGCGCAGCGGCCTCGAAGGCCTTCAGGGCATTGAGCGGAGGCAGACGTGGGCGCATCGGACCGACTTCATGAGAAAAACTATGGCAGGCACGAGAAACGATGCTTTGCGAGGACGCATCCCGCATCATTATTGAACAGCTCCAGCATAGAATTTCAAGCCATTTTGGAGCCGTCCATGTCCATCCTGCTAGCCGACGCCCTGTCGATCTCGCCCGTGCAGGCCGCTGATCCGGCCATTCCACTTCATCAATCCAGCTCAGGGCTCTCACCGCCCGTTCGCCGGAACGGATGGTGGAGTTGGCTCGACCGGCAGCACGAACGCAAGGCCCTGCGCGAAATTGCGGATGACCCGCATCTGCTCAAGGACCTCGGGCTAACTCGAGAACAGGCGCTACGCGAGGCAGCCAAGCCGTTCTGGCTCTGGTTCTTGCTCTGATCGACAAGCGCAAAAGGAGAAAACGGATGTCCGGTCCGATCGTCTACGGTTTTCCACGCAGCACTTTTGTCAACATCGTCCGACTGATCCTGACGCACAAGGACGTGGCCTACCAATTCCATGACCTTGAACCGGTCATGGGCAAGCCCGATCACCTGGCGCTGCACCCGTTCAACCGCGTGCCGATCCTTAGCCACGGCGATCTCACGATCTATGAAACGAGCGCCATCGCCGCCTATGTCGATGAGGCCTTTGGCGGCGTGGCGCTGACGCCGAAAGACATCAAGGCGCGGGCCCGCATGAACCAGTGGATCAGCGCGGTCAATTCCTACTATTACCCCTACATGATCTACCACGTGACGCATGAGCGTCTGGTATTCCCGGAGCTCGGCATCGCCTCTGACGAGAAGGTCGTGGCGCATGCGCTGCCCAAGGTCGAAACGGGGCTCGCGGTGGCCGAACTCCAGCTCGCGCATGGCAAGGACTTCCTGTTAGGGGACGAACTCTCGATGGCGGATTTCTATCTGCTGCCAAGCACGTTCGCCTTCAGCCTGACCGCCGAGGGGCAGTCAATGTATCCAAAGTACCCGGCATTCTGCCGCTGGCGCGAACGTATGGACAATCTGCCTGCAACGCAAAAGGTTCGCGCAGCCGTACAGCGCCTGCCGATCGAACACGCGCGCGAATGGGCCAATACGCACAGGCCGAAATATTGACCAACAGGAACCTTGCCGCGGCGATTGTCCCTGGCCAGGCTTCCTTCACGCGAAACATGGGCTCCCCGACGGACGGCTGCACCGTCCAAGCCTTCGCAAGAGCTCGCATTTCCCGGCCCCATCGCGGCGTAGATGAAAACCTGCTCGTTTACGAACAATGCGCGTTCCGGCGAGTTAGTACGCAGTTCTGATAAGGAAGGGAGCCACCATGAAGAGCTCTACATCGCTTGCTGCGTTATCCGTTTTCGCGCTGATCTTCGCATTCGGCGAAGCCGGCGCGCAAGCGCAGTCCACCCCTGTCCAAGAGGCACAGCCGCCCCAGCAGTCGGACCATTCGCGCGAGCAGGATCGCAGCCGCGCTGAGGACGTCAAGATCGGACGCGACTGGAAGGCCCAAAGCGGCGAGAACGACCACGCCGGTCAGGCAACGCCCGACGACAACCATCAGACGGTTGGCCGAGACTGGCGAGCCCATCCAGAGAACCAGGATCGCCAGTAGCTATCGAGGCGGGATTGGCGACGCCGCGCGTGCGGCGTGGCCTTCGAAGAAGGACAGCGGAAAGCCGAAGGTCAAGCCGGCGCGGATCTCGTTCACCGGGTGCCTGCCGGTGAGTGCATGACGGACTGCGACGTCGAAGCTCAGATCGTCTCGCACCCGGTAGATCAGGCCGACCAAACCGGAAAACGTTTCCTCCTTCCCAAACTCGTTCTCGTAGAAGATTTCTGCGACGGGGCGCGCTGTCCAGGTCGACGGCCCCTCGATAATCGCGCCAAGAAAGACATCGCCGTGATGGTCGCGGGTAAGGGCCGTCTCAGCGTTCAGATGGATGGTGCCCCAATCCCAGCGCTGCGAAATAATGCCGGCCAGGCTTAGGCCGACGCCTGAATTGCCGGTGCTGTCCGGGAGAAGAACGCCAAATTCGGTCGCAATGCTCGGGCCCGTCTTGTCCTGCAGGCTCCCGGGCACAACCACATGCTTGAGAAAGGCTCCGGCTGCGGTCAGACTGGTTGGTCCGGCTGGAGAAAGCGGTGTTTGTCCCTGCCCCTCGAAGACGGCTTCCCAATCTTCACTTAAACCATAGTTGATGACCCAGGCTGGCGCGATCAGGCTTGTCCCGCTCTCATCGCGCAAACGCCCCGCCGGCTGCAGTTCGATCTCCATCTCGCCCTTCTTTGCGACGGCGGCATCGGTGCCGTCGAATGGGCGATAGGCGGAAGCTGGAACAGACCAGGCGACCAGCGCCAAAGTGACCGCAACCCGTGGCACAAAGCATCTCGGGGAGCTGCGAAAGCCTCGGCTACGTCTGCACATGCGCCGCCTCCCTACGAAATCGATCTCAGGGCATCGGTTTGAACACCCAGATCGCGGCCGGCCCAGCCGGCCCCGCCCGGACGGCCACAAGCAAACGGTCCATCTCCGGCACAAAGAGGGACGTTCGCGCCCCCGTTGCCGTCGGCAGGCGTGTGATCCGGCGGTAGACCGATCCATCGATTTCAAATACGTCGACGTATCCTGCGCCGCAGCTCACATAGACACGGTTGCGCTTCCCGTCGATGAAGACGTCATCGACGTCGCCACAGGTTTCCGCATTCGCGATCGGCTTTCCATCCGTCGAGAAGACGGCAAGTTCGGCGGGACTGCGGTACGCCAGAACGATGCGGCCACGGTCGCGATCGATCGCCATCGCGAAATTGCCGCCCTTGTTCAAGGGCCAAGTGGCGAGCTGTTTCCCGGAAGTTCCGTCAACCACCACGACCGCGCGCGCATCCGGTAGGTTGACGAAGATACGTCCACCGTCCGGCTCAAGTTGGAAGCTTTCCGGATGCGCCTTCAGCGGCGCGCTGCGAACCTTGGCGCGGGTGGCCGGGTCAAGGACCGCCAGACCACCATCACCATAGCCGACGATAACGCGCTTGGCCGCAGCATCAATCCGGATGTTGTCCGCATCGCTGCTGAGCTCAATCCGTCCGGCCGCCTTGTACTCATTGGCCTCGAACAGTCGCACCGATCCATCGCGGGCATTGGCAACATAGAGGGTATCGGTCGATGGCTCATAGCCGACACCCTGGGGCTCGTTCAGCCCGGTGAGGGTCCGGAGCAGGCTGTGAGCAGCCAGGTCAACGACGCCGACACTGTCGTTGCCGAGCTCGGCCACGAACAATCGCTGTCGTTTCAGATCGACGGCCAGATGATCGATGCGCCCGCGCACATCGCCGAGCAAGATTTTCGCTTCGAGCTCGAGGGGGGCCTTGTTTTCTGCCGGTTGAGCTGCCGCCGCCAACGTCGGAATAAGCGCGTCGATACGCTGGACGATCTGGTCGCGGGTCGCCTCGTAGTCGTCGATGCCCAAGGGAATGCCAGACCAATAGGTTACATCGGCGCCCCCTCGCCGCTCCGCCGGAATCTGATCGAATGCCACCACCCGGCCCGCCGCGGTGATGTCATTCACGCTCAGTTGCTGCGGCGTGTTGGCCGCTTCCAGTCCATCGAGCGCAAGGCCGTCCTGGACCCGCACCGGGACCGATCGATAAAGATCGATGCCCCGCGAGACGGCCCTGAACGGCAGCCGGCGCTCCTGCGCGGCTCTGTTGAAATAGGCCGCGGCCATCTGACCGTTCACTACGCCGTGCTGGCAGACGAAGACGATCGTCCCGGCCTCGTCTGCCGACGTGGGCGCGGCCGCTGCCATCACGATCGCGAGGGCAATGGCCGCAAGGCGCAACCACGGCCGAGTCACCTTGCTCTGTGTCCACATCGTCAGCCTCTCATTTCAGCTCGGTCAGCACCCATGCAGGCTGCAGGATCGGATAGGCGGCAAGCCCGACCACGGCGGTGACGACGATGAGCAAGGGATTGCTGACCTTCCAGCGGAACAGCACGGCGAGCGAGACGACGCCGATCAGCGCTGTCAGCCAGTCACCGATCGCGATCTTGCCGAGCAGGAAGCACGCGCCAAGAATCGTTCCGATTGCCGCTGCATAGGCGCCTTTCACAAAACCTTGCAGGTTCGGATTCTTGCGGTGCCGCGCCAGCAACGGGGCCACGATCAGAACGAGCAGGAATGACGGCAGGAAGATGCCGATGGTGGAAACCAGCGAGCCCCAGAATCCCGCGACGAGATAGCCGACGAAGGTTGCCGTGATCACGACCGGCCCGGGGCTCATCATGCCGATCGCGACAGCCACCAGGAACTCGCGCTCGTTGAGCCAGCCATATTGCTGCACCAACCCTTGCTCCAGAAAGGGAACTATCACGAGGCCGCTGCCGAAGGTCAGCGAACCCGCCTTGAGGAAGAACAACAACAGCTTCCCCAGCGTCGAGCCGGTCGCGACCGGCGCGGCTGCGGGCGCGGCCGCCGGGATCACCGCGAGCTGCAGGGCGACCGGAGATCGCCTGATGTTGCCGTAGTAGATGATGCCGACGATACCAGCGCCGATGAACAGCAACGCGACTTCGGCTTGCAGGATCACGGTGACGGCTAGACAGACCGCGGCGATCGCCCATTGCAGCCAGTTTTCCATGCCGAGCTTGGCCAGCCGGTAGCAGGAATGCAGGATCAGGGCGATCACCGCGGGGCTGACCCCATAGAAGATCGCGGTTACCGGCTGCAGGTTGCCGAGATGGACGTAAAGCGCGCCTAGCGCAGCCACGATGACGAAGTTCGGCAAGATGAAGGCCCAGCCGCCAGCCCACGCGCCCCAGAAGCCGCAGCGCAAATAGGCGATGAAGATGCCGACCTGGATCGCGAGCGGCCCGGGCAGCGATTGACAAATGGCGATGGTCTCGCGCATCTGCTCCTTGGTGAGCCACTTCTTTTCGTCGACCAGTTCGCGCTCCATCTGGCCGACCAACGCCACCGGTCCGCCGAAGCCGAGAAAGCCCAGGCGCAGGAAATAGCGTACCGTCTCGCCGATTTGTCCTCGCCCGGTGCTCGTTGTTGTCGTCGTCATCACTTGTCCCCGTTGCCGTGACACGCCGGCTGCAAAATCCCATCGAGCGCGCCGCCGAGCTCCACCGGCGTCAATTCGACCTGCTCGCCGCTCCTCGTCACCTGGAAGCAACCGTCGTCCGTCTCTCCGAGATACAGGCAAAGCTCGTCCCTCTCGACGATCCATTTGCCGACCTTCCTCACGCGCATCGAGAAGCTTCGCAGCGTGCCGTCCGGCTCATAGACAGGACGATAGTGAACCTCGTCTGTGAGCTGTTTTCGGCAAAGCCAGTTCTAATCTGCGTACCGTTCAGCTTCCGAGCGCCTGCGGCCGCGAAACAGCTGGCATCGAGGACAACCGAGCCCCCGACGCCGGTTGGCGAGTGCCGCGATGAGACATCTCGCAAGTAGGCTTTTCGGTACCCCGTTCTCACTTTTTACAGGACTTCATGCACATCTGATACTCGGACTTGCAGGTCGGTCCGGCATAATTCTTCATGCACGCCTTCTGTTGATCGGCGCAGACCTTGCAACTGGTATCGCCGACCGCAACGTCCATGCTCGCCAGAACTCCGACTGCAATCATGAACGAAATCGTGAATGTTCGCATCGTCTGATCCCCCTTTATCGCATCAGGTTTTTGTGCTTGCCGTCTTGTCGAGCGCAGCCCGCAGGCCCTTGGCGAGCTTGATGGCATCGTCATTGGCCCAGAAGTGCATGAAGAACAGCCGCGGCTGCTCGTCGAGCATGTGGCTATGCAGCGCGGTCACCTCGATGCCATGCGTGCGAAGCGCCGTGATCACCGGGTTGACCTCGTCGCCGGTCAGCACGAAATCACCAGTGATGGCTGCCTTGCCACCACCGGTCGGCTGGAAGTTGATGCCGGTCGCGACGCCCATCGCACCAACCGGGGTGAGCGGCATGCCGTTTTCCGAGATCGGGTCGCGCCGCTTTACGCCGAACTGATAGACGCCGCCATTGGCTTGCCCCTTGGCACCGATGATCTGATCGAGCTGTGCCGTATCCAGATCAACCGCGGGAGGCGGGCTTGCGGGAGGCGCACTCGTCAACGGTGTCTTGCTTTCGGCGAGTGCGTCACGGATTGTGGCGGCAATCTTGGCGGGATCGCCATGGCCGGCGACATGCATGTAGAAGGTTGCTGGACTCGCGCGCAGCAGGTGATTGTGGACCGCCGTGATCTCGAGTCCTCCCGCGATCATCTTGGCCATCACCGGATTGATCTCGGTCTCCAGCAGCACCAGATCGCCCATCACCATGACACCACCATGCGTCGGCTTGAACGCTACCCACCCGCGCCAAGAGCCAAAGCCGGCTTGATGGTGACGCCATCCAGGGTCACCGTGAGGTCAGAGCGCGCAAACCCATAGCGATGCACGTCGTCCGAGACGGCCGGCTTGCGGCCCAACGTTTCGTCGATCTTCCGCCAATCGACACTTTGAGCCCGTGCCGACGTGATGAAAGGCTCGCTGAATACTTTCCAGTCGAAGGTCTGCCCGATGGCAGTCGACGCAAACAGGCAGCAGCCGGCGCCAATAAAAGCCGAGATCGTGTTTCTTCGCATTGAATTGCTCCTTGAGGTGGTTCGGGAGCCGCGGCGCGTTCTCC
Source organism: Bradyrhizobium sp. JR3.5 (assembly GCF_054057015.1). Classification (NCBI taxonomy): domain Bacteria; kingdom Pseudomonadati; phylum Pseudomonadota; class Alphaproteobacteria; order Hyphomicrobiales; family Nitrobacteraceae; genus Bradyrhizobium; species Bradyrhizobium sp. JR3.5. The sequence goes on along the minus strand of NZ_JBSRYV010000001.1, from coordinate 1,230,026 downwards.
GCGGCGGCGAAAAGCCCCCGCCTTCCTATTGCTTCGAGAGGCGCACGATGGTTCGTGCGCCGGAGATGGTTTGCACGGAAATCTCGACGGGGTCGCCAAAGCGGACCGCGTCGAAGATCAGGCCGTCCTGCACCTTGAAGAACTCCTCCCTGTCTTGAGACAGCCGTATCTCGATCGTGTTGCGGCCCTGGTCGATGCTGTCGACCACACCACGCAACGTTTCGGTCGCGGGCGGCCGAGTGATGGCTGCACCGAGGGTCAGGGTGGCAATCGAGTCATGTTCCACCAGCGGTTCGTTAGCCGGTGCCGACATAGCTGCTCCCGGCAGCAGGATAGCCGCACAGACGATCATCCTCAGTTTCATCATTGTGAACTCAATCCCGCTGCTTGATCTGGCCGCTGCTGTCGATGACGAGATGAACCTGCTTGCCATCCTTGATCGCCGTCGCAGTCATGCCCTCGGCGGTCGACTTGATGTCGCTGACCTTCGAGTAGCCCGCCGCCTCGATCTTGGCGACGAGCTCATCCTGGGTGAGCGCATAGGTGGGCGCGCTGCCGCTGGCGATGGTCAGCAGCAGCGCTGCAGACAAGACTGCTCGATTCCGCATGATCGTTCTCCTGGTTGTCCCTGCCCCAGGCGAAGTGATCGGCACCGGTCACGACCGCGCCTTGTTGGTCGGCAAGTTGTGCGTCTCCTTGGTCGCGTCGCGGCCCCAGCGGTAGAACGCGTCGTACAGCAGCATGCCAGCGCTCAACTGCTCGAGATCGTCGTCGAACATGCGCGACAGTCCGAGCGAAGCGGCGAGCAAACCGGGCGCTTCTGGAGAAAGTTCGAGCCGCGCCGTATCGGCGGCGCGCACCATCGTCGTCAGTCGTTCGAGTGCTGGCGTCGAAAGCCCGAACTCCTGAACCATCACATCGAAGGTGCAGAGATCACCGCGATGGCTCCAGAACACGTTCTCGATGTCGAACGGGGTCGCGCCGAAACGCTCGGCGACAGCCTCGACCTCCGACGCCGTCACATAGAGGAACTGGGCCGTTGGATCGACGAAGGGGCGAATCAGCCAAGGACAGGCGATGCGATCGATCTTGGGGCGCGACCGCGTGACCCAGACCGTACGGCCCCGCCCGTCGCGCTTCGGAATCTTGTCGGCCGGGACTGCGTGCAATTCCGCGGCAGCCCAGCCGCAGGTGTCCGCCTTCGAGAACTTCGGCAGCCACGCTGCCACAACGCAGCCAGGCGGCCGTCCCTTCGCTGAGCTTCTGGCCTTTGTTGCAGACGACGACCACGGATTGGCCAGTCATCCGAGAGGCCCAATGCTGCACATCGACGTGCGAATGGCGAACCGCGCCGGGGATCAGCCGCGGATCGGCGGCAAAATCTTCAGCGATGCGCACATCGATCAGCGTCGGCGCGTTCGCCGTGCCGATCAGCCGTGCCAATTTTTCAAAGGAGATCGAGGTATAAGATGACATGCTGCGCCCTTGGTGATCCAGGACGCGATTCTTGGGCATATCGCCTCGCGGGGAGATCGCACATCCCCGAACCTCGAATAAAAACCCTGACGGCGAGGCTGTCAACGGGGGGCTTTGTCAGGCTCGATCAAGCCCCTCGTCCAAGTGCGTCACAAAGAATTCATTCTGCCTTAGGAACCACCCCGAGAGCGGTCGCGCGTCATACGAACGCGCTCAATCTGAACCGTGGTGCGATTACGGCGCGGGCTCATTGGAGGTGCTGACGGAGCTTTTTAATGATCTCTCTAAGGTCCTTCGCGTACTCCTCGATAATCTTAAGAGCTTCCTCCAGCCGCGAAGGCTTAGGCTCGGGAATCTCGTTTTCTTGTCCTGGTTCGCCAGCCATTTTCATGGCTCACGATCCGACGTGGGCCGACGAAGTCCTTTTGCGCTGGATCAAGGGTCGACGGCACAGCAGCAGACATGGAATGAGCACCATTACCGCCGGCTTGAACCGTTAGAAGGATTTCCGTAGGATGTTTTAGAGGGGACAAGCAGACTCCCCGTGAGACTTCGGTCCAAGCTCTGCGCAGCACGCAACACGTGGAGCTTGCGCATGGACCCCGAACGACAGCCTTTTTCACCTTCAATAGCCATTCTCTCGCGAGGCGACGCCGCCGCGCGGCGGGATACGACCCCGCAGAACAGCCGCTTTGTCCACGTCTTCGAGGCGCTCGCCGCTGTGGGCATCGAAGCACGCCCGGCGATCTACGATGAAACTTTCGCCGAGGAGGTCCGCGAGCAGTTGCTCGCGGTGGACGGCGTACTCGTCTGGGTAAACCCAATTCAAGACGGTCGAAATCGCGCTGGCCTCGACGCCCTGCTGCGCGACGTCGCCGCCCGCGGCGTGTGGGTCAGCGCTCATCCGGACGTCATCCTCAAGATGGGTACCAAGGAGGTACTCTATCGTACCCGCCCGATGGGGTGGGGATGCGACACGGCGCTATATCAAACCGCCGAGGCGATGCGCGCCGAGTTGCCGACACGGCTCGCCGCCGGTCCACGCGTGATCAAGCGCAACCGGGGCAACGGTGGTCAAGGCGTCTGGAAGGTCGAGAGACTGCCGACCGCCCCCATGATCAGAGTGCTGGACGCGACCAAGGACGCGCCCGAGGAACTGACGCTGGATGATTTTCTCCGCCGCTGCGCTGAGTATTTCGAAAGCGGCAGCGTGATCGATCAACCGTTCCAGCCGCGCCTGAGCGAAGGCGTGGTGCGCTGCTACATGGCAGGCGATCGCTGCGCCGGCTTCGGCCATCACAAAGTCAAAGCCCTGGTCGACTCGCCGGCCGCGCGTTCCGAGGCCGGAGCGCGGCTCTACACGTCGAACGCAGATCCCCGCTTCCAGCGGCTGCGTCGGTTGATGGAGGACGAGTGGACGCCACAGTTAACCTCGCTGCTGGACATCGCGCGAGGTGACCTGCCCGCGATCTGGGACGCCGACTTCATGCTCGGCCCCGTCCAGGCAGACGGGAGCGACAGCTACGTGCTCGGCGAGATCAATGTCAGCTCGGTGCATCCCTACCCGGACGAGGCGCCGGCGGAGATCGCCAGGCGCGCTGCCGATCGGCTACAACTTAAGCTTTGACGCATGCTGACGGTCAGCGGACTCAAGCGCTTGCACATCTCCGTGTCCTTCGACTTGCAGGACGGCGAATGCGTCGCCTTGCAAGGGCCTTCTGGGGTCGGGAAGACTTTGCTGCTTCGCTCCATCGCAGACCTCGATCCCAACGAAGGGACGGTCGAGCTTGACGGAACGCTGAGAGAGGCGATGCCCGGCCCCGCCTGGCGAAAGCGAGTGACCTACCTCGCCGCCGAGCCCGGCTGGTGGTCCGACACCGTGCAAGAGCACTTCACGGCCTGGGGTGATGCCCTACCGCTGGTCACGCGCCTGGGGCTTCCGGACGACTGCGGACCATGGCCGATCCAAAGACTTTCGACCGGCGAGAGACAACGTTTGGGGCTTGTGCGGGCGCTCATGCTGCGATCGCGGGTGCTTCTGCTGGACGAGCCAACTTCGGCGCTCGACCCGGCATCCGCCGCCACCGTCGAATCCTTGATCACCGAACGCATTGCGAATGGAACGAGCGTCATCTGGAGCACCCACGACAACGCTCAAGCCCGCCGCGTCGGGTCAAGGATATTCGCGATGGGCCCCGACGGTAGCATCGAGGAAAGCCGGCCGTGACCTACATCCAGCTTTCGTACAGTGATCTGGCCCTACCCGCGCTCCTTGTCGCCATGGACGGCGTTCTCTCGCTTGTTCTCCGCCTCAAGCTTGAGAAACAACTGGCCATCGCGACCGTGCGCATGGTGGTTCAGCTCGTCCTCGTTGGATACGTGCTGACGTTCCTGTTTGCCGCGGTGTCGCCTCTTTGGACAGCCCTTGCAGCCATCATCATGGTTCTCTTCGCCTCGCGGGAAATCGTCGCGCGGCAGAAGCGGCGCCTTCCGGGCGTTTGGAAGTACGGTTTGGGCGCCGGATGCACACTTCTCGCCGCCGGTACCGTCACGATGTTCGCGCTCCTGACGGAACTACGCCCCGATCCTTGGTATCATCCGCGCTACGCGTTGCCTTTGCTGGGCATGATCCTGGGTAACACCATGACCGGAATAAGCCTGGGCTTGGACGTGCTGACAAATAGCCTCGTGCGGGAACGAGCCGCCGTAGAATCTTGTCTCGCACTCGGCGGCACTCGATACCAAGCCCTGCTGCCAATCATACGGGACGCGTTGAGAAGCGGTTTCATGCCGATCATGAACAGCATGGCGGCGATCGGCCTCGTTTCCTTGCCGGGGATGATGACTGGCCAGATTCTCGCGGGCGTCGAACCGGTTGATGCGGTAAAATATCAATTGCTAATCATGTTCCTGATTGCCGGCGGGACCGGGCTGGGAACGCTGGCCGCCGTCCTGGGTGGGGCGCACCTGATGACCGATCATCGGCACCGGCTACGTCTCGATCGAATTGCAGCAGAAAGGTCAGAATAACCAAGCTACCAATCATTCGGCCGCCCGTTGCATGCCGTTTCCTTCATTGGCTCGCTTGAGCACCGTCTGCCTGGCGAACCTAGCATAGAGTGCCGGCAATACCACAAGCGTCAATACCGTCGCGGTCAGCAGCCCGCCGATCACGACGGTGGCAAGCGGCTTCTGCACCTCGGCACCCGTCCCGGTGGCCAACGCCATCGGCGCGAAGCCAAGCGACGCGACCAGCGCGGTCATCACGACCGGACGGAAGCGCGTCAAGGCCCCCTCGCGGATCGCCCGAGCAATAGGCGCGCCGCCATCGATCAGCGACCGAGTCTGGGTCAACATGACCAGACCGTTGAGCACCGCGACGCCCGACAAGGCGATGAAGCCGACTGCAGCGGATATAGAGAACGGCATACCGCGCAGCCATAGCGCGGCGATTCCGCCGGTGAGCGCAAGCGGCACGGCGCTGAAGACTAGAAGCGCATCCCGCGCCGACCCCAGGGCCCCGAAGAGAAGCACGAAGATCATAGCGAAGCATGCTGGGACGACGATGGCGAGCCGCTGGCGCGCGACCGAGAAGTTCTCGAACTGTCCGCCCCAAGCCAGATAACTCCCCGGCGGCAGCTTCACCTGTTCCGCGACCCTCGCCTGTGCTTCAGAGACCAGCGATCCGATGTCCCGGCCGCGGACCTCGGCGGTGGTGACGACGCGCCGCTTGCCGTTCTCGCGGCTGATCTGGTTGGCCCCTTCCGTTTGCTCGAACGTTGCGACGGCGCTCAGGGGCACGGTCGCCGCCGGCGCATTCGGATTCGAATGCGGCAATGGCACCGGCAGGCTTTCCAGTGCGGAGATGTCGCTACGCAGTGCGTCGTTCAACCGGACCACTATGTGGAAGCGCCGGTCGCCCTCGAACACCAGTCCCGCTGTGCGGCCGCCGACAGCGGTCTCGACCAGATCCTGGATGTCTGCGAGATTGAGGCCGCGCCGCGCGATCTCGGCCTTGTCGATCCGGATCTCCAGGAACGGTAGCCCGCTGGTCTCCTCCACTTTCACGCTTTCGGCACCATCGATCTTTCTCAGGACGTCCGCGATGCGGGATGCCGTCCGCTGCATCTCCGAGAAGTCGTCGCCGAACACCTTGACGCCGAGGTCCTCGCGGACCCCTGCGATGAGCTCGTTAAAGCGCATCTCGATCGGCTGCGAGAATCCCACCTTGTTGCCGGGAAGCTTGGTCGCCTCTGCCTCGATCTCCCGAATGAGATCGTCCTTGGTCATCGACGGATCGGGCCATTCGCTTTGCGGCTTGACGATGATGTAGGTATCAGATGCGCTCGGCGGCATCGGATCGGCCGCCAGGTCCGGCGTACCGGTGCGCGAGAATACGAACGCCACCTGTGGGAATTTGCTGATTACCTTCTCGATCTCGAGCTGCATGGCCTGGGCTTGGGCGAGCGCCGTGCTCGGCACGCGCTTCACCTCCATGACGATGTTCTTTTCGTCGAGCGTCGGCGTGAATTCCTGCCCCAGGCGCGAGAACACGGCGAGCGAGGCTGCGAAGAGGACGGCTGCCGAGGCAACGACCAGGCCGGGATTTGCGATGCTTCGCGACAGGATCGGTGCATAGACGTCCTTCAGCTGGCGGACGAGGAGGTTCTCGCTCTCCCTCACCGGCCTGGTCAGGGCGATCGCGGTCGCCGCTGGAACGAAGGTCAGCGAGATCACGAAGGCCGTGGCCAGCGCGATCATCACCGTCAGGGCCATCGGCTCGAACGTCTTGCCTTCCACGCCGGTAAAGGCGAGCAGCGGCACGTAGACGATGATGATGATGAGCTGGCCGTAGACTGTCGGTCGGATCATCTCAATCGCGGATTCCGTGACCGTCTTGAGGCGTTCGTCGCGCGTCAGGGCGCGCCCCAAGGCGATCTGACGCTCGGCGAGGTGCCTGAGGCTGTTCTCGCAGACGATCACGGCGCCGTCGACGATCAAGCCGAAGTCGAGCGCCCCAAGGCTCATCAGGTTCGCGCTGACTTGCCCACGCAGCATGCCCGTCGCGGTCATTAGCATCGTGATTGGAATGACGCAGGCGGTGATCAGGGCTGCCCGGAAGTTGCCCAGCATCAGGAACAGCACGGCGATCACCAGCAGCGCGCCTTCGGCGAGATTGGTCGCGACCGTGTGGATCGTGGCGTCAACGAGCTGCGTCCGGTTCAGCACGGTGCGGGCCTGGATGCCCGGCGGCAGCGTCTTGCCGATCTCCTTGATCTTGGCGTCCGCTGCGGCGGCGACGGTACGGCTGTTCCCACCGATCAGCATCAGGGCCGTCCCAAGCACGACCTCGCGCCCGTCGACGCTGGCGCTGCCCGTTCTCAACTCCTTGCCGATGGTGACGTCGGCAACGTCCTTGATCCGCACTGGCACTCCATTGCGGGTTGAGACCACGATCTGTCCGATGTCCTCGACGTTCTCGACACGTCCGGCGGCGCGGACGACGTACCCCTCACCGTTCTGCTCAATGTAGTTGGCGCCCCTGCTGGCGTTGTTGGCTTGGATCGCCTCAATGACTTGCTTGAAGGAGAGGCCGTAGCCAACGAGCTTCGCAGGATCAGGCTGCACCTGATACTGCTTGACGAAACCGCCGATCGCGTCCGCGCCCGCCACACCGGGCACCGTCTTCATCTGCGGACGGACGAGCCAGTCCTGCACGGTCCGCAGGTAAACTGTCCGGCGGAAGTCGTCCGCTAATCTCTCGCCCTCCGGCGTGAGGTAGGTGCCGTCGGTCTGCCAGCCGGGCTCGCCATCACGGATGGGCGCGGTGGCGCCGGGCTTTTCGTATTCGACGGCCCACCAATAAATCTCGCCGAGACCCGTCGAGACTGGTCCCATCTTCACCTCAACCCCCGGAGGAAATGAGGATTTGGCATCGTTGATGCGCTCGGCAACGAGTTGCCGCGCGAAGTAAATGTTCGTTCCGTCGACGAAGACGACGGTCACCTGCGCGAACCCATTCCGCGAGAAGGAGCGCGTCGACTCCAGGCCGGGTATGCCGGCCAGCGCCGTCTCCAGAGTGACGGTGACCTGCTTCTCGATCTCGACCGGCGTGAGCGCCGGCGCCACCGCGTTGACCTGTACCTGGACGTTGGTTACGTCGGGGACCGCGTCGATCGGCAGCCTGGTCAGCGACCACAGGCCGGACGCGGCAGCGACCAGCACTACCAGCAGAACCAGCCAGCGACGCCTGACGGAGAAATCGACGATGCGCGCGATCATCTTACTCCTCGTCGCCCGGCTTGGAGAGTTCCGCCTTCAACGGGAAGGTGTTCGAGGCCGCGATCGTTTCGCCGGCGGAAAGCCCGGACATGACCTCGACGATCCCGTCGTCGCGACGACCGAGCGCGACGTCACGCTTTTCGAACCCCTCCGGCGTTCGCACGAACACGACCTTGCGTCCATCCACCGTCTGCACGGCGGCCGCCGGGACTGCCACCGGGACTTGGCGCGAATCTACTGCGATCGCCGCCGTCACGAACGATCCGGGACGCCACACGCGATCCGGATTGTCCAGGGCGGCGACAACGCGCGCGGACCGAGTTTCCTTGTCCAGCAGCGGGCTGACGAAGATGATCTTGCCCATACCTGCGCTGCTTCCGCTACGGATCGACACGGCGACGCTCTGCCCTTCCCGGACCGCCGGTAGGTCGGACGAGTTGACCGTCATCTCGATCCAGACTCGGCTGAGGTCGATGATGACGAAGAGCTCGGTCTCGAGATTATCCCGCCCCACTGCGGTCCCGAGTTCAACCTTGCGCTCCACAACCCGTCCGGAGATCGGCGCACGGACGTTCTGGAGCCTCAGCGTCCCTTCGGGCGCCTGCGGAATCGCGGCAATCTCGCTTTCGTCGCCCCCCAGAGCGAGCAGCTTTTGCCGAGCGATGTCGAGACGCATCGCCGTCTGCGACGCTGCGTTGCGCGACTTGATGTATTGCTGCTCGGGTATCGCCTTGCTCTCCCAGGCCGCCTTGTCGCGGGCCGCCAGGTCCTGCTGCAAGTCCTTCGACAGTCGGGCGGCCATGTATTCGCTCTTTGCATCAGCGACTTCGCGGCTCTCCAGCGCTCCGAGAACTTGGCCTTTCTCGACCTCGTCGCCGATGTTCTTGCGCAGCTCGGCAACGGTTCCCGACAGCTTCACCGACACGTGCGCAACGCGATCGGCGTCCGGCGCGATCACAGCCGGGACAGACAGACGCATGGCAAGCGTCGCAGGGACAGACTTGGCCTGCTCGATCTTTGCCAGCGCGATCCGCTCTTCGTCCATCCGGATGACGGGCTTACGCTCCTCCGCCGGCGGCTTGGCTCGCTGCGGCGGCTCCGCCGAGGCGATGTCCGCCGTCTTGCGCAGCGCCGACACGCCCGGCCCCCTGACCGCGAATGCCCCCACCACGACCATGGCGACCAGCCCGAGCATCCATATGAACTTTCGAGAAAACATTGGCCGGCTTCCAGATCAGAGGTAGCGTGAGATCGCCTTAAATTCGGCGAGCACGGTCTTAGTGGGCTTCGAGCCGCCGTTGGCCACGACGTCGAGACAGTTGTCGACGTGATCGTGAATGAGCGTCCGCTTCGCTTCCGTGATCGCCTTCTCGACCGCGTGAAGCTGTTGTGCCAGATCCAGACACGAGCGGCCGTCGTCGAACATCTCGATGACGCGGCGAAGGTGGCCCTCCGCGCGCTTCAAGCGCTTGACGATCTGGCCATGGCTTTCGTGGACGTGCTGTTTCGTCATTCGACCATCCTATCCCCTGGGAAGGGATACTCTAATGCGGATTGGACCCAACTACGACCCCAATCTTGCGGTTGACTCCTATAGGAATTCCCCAATGCCACCTACTGACGCGTTCTGAGCGCGTCACGTGCGACGCCGAACGATTGACTTCGTCGAACTCGGGCACCGTTTGGTCGCCGGCTAATGCGTATATCTGCTAAGCGGCCAAGCGGCGCTCATCGTCGATTGACCCTGGGTCCCCAAGCGAGGCGCTTTCAAGAAGCGGGCCAGAGCTGCTTTCCGCGAGTCGCGATCCTAACCTGGTCGCCAGGTCTTGCGAATCCGGCGCCATCGATTGCCTTGGCCCAAACCGCCTGGGCTTTGATGTTCGGGTCGACCTTGTTCTTCCGCATGTGCTTAGAGCCGGTCACAATCTCTCGGCAAACGCCCAGCGCGTCGCAGTGCGGAACGACAGCATCCTGGAATTTCTCAAGGCCCCTCTTTATGCCGGTAGGGGTTTCCTCAAACACAAACTGAAATTTTGTGGCCAGCTTGATGCGTAGCTCGGGACTGTATTGCCAAAGCCAATCGGTGACGTGCCAAACGGTAATGGCGGTGTTGAAAGCATGAAACAGCGGTTCTGGGGCCGCCTCATTGTCCTTCCAAACCGACATCGAGTTCATGAGAGCGTTTAGCTCCCAAGCAAGCTTCGTAAACATGTGTTGTGGGTGGCGACGACGACATGCGGTAAGCAGCAATCGCTCTGCAATTAGATCAATCACTCTGGGGTAGGCCGGCAAGAGGTTCGGCTAGATCATTGCAGGTCAAGCGCACACCCAAGGGCAGCCAGTAGCGTCGGCTTCGCGCCGGCCGCAAGTCACGCCGAGCACGCAAGTCCTGGTCCGCAATGCGAGCACACAGCCATGAGCAAGCCGATCCCGAACGATCCTTTGAGGGCTCCGCTAGTCGCGCCTAGCGAGCGCGAGACTGAATTGCCGGTCGCCGACCGGCGTCCCGCCGATCTAGAAATGGCACGTGTCCTCAAGACCGCACCGCTTCGCATCGCTTCGGACGCCTCCAATAGCGCCATCGCGCACTGGAAACATGGAGCTCTGCACGATGTTGTCGAGCCCATGACCGATCACGTCATCATGGCGTACAACGGCTCGATACAGTGCGTGGAGCGGCGGTCAGGAAGATCGCTTGCGACTGGAACGTTTCGTCGCGGGGTCGTGATAATCATTCCATCCGGATCAAGCTCCCGGTGGGATATTCCGAAGCCTGTTGATGTTGTTCAGCTCTATCTTCCTCGATCAACACTGAAGCGCGTGGCCGACGAAGCCGAGGCCGCCACATCGATCGATCTCCTGGAGCGAACGGCCCATCCCGACCCAATCACTTCCCGGTTGCTCCTGAGCGCAGCCGATGTGCTGGAGGGCAATGGGACCCTGGATTTGCTGTTCAGGCATCAGCTGACAGACCTCCTGGCCACGCGCCTCCTGGCTGCGCACACCGGCTCGCCAACCACGCTCCAGCCAACCGCGGGTGGGCTCTCACCGACCACCTTGCGCCGCACCATCGAGCGCCTGCGATCCGATAGCGACGCGGACGTCTCTCTCGCCGCGCTCGCTTCGGATGCTGGTCTGTCACGCTTTCACTTCTGCCGTGCCTTCAAGGAGAGCACTGGGTTTTCACCTCATGCCTGGTTGCGCCAACACCGGCTCGAGCGGGCTATGAACATGCTGCGCGACACCGATGCATCAATCGCTTGGGTGGCAGCGGAGCTTGGTTATGCCTCTCAGACCGCCTTCGCCGCGGCGTTCAGGCGATTGACCGGCGAAACACCGAGCGATTGGCGGCGACATATGCGGTAGCCGCAATCGCTCTACAGGTACAGCAATTGCTCTGGCGCAATCGCAGCTCCGACCAGCTAGATGATCAGTGTCCCTAAACTTCCAAAAGATGGAGACAAACAATGACCTCCCAATCGCCCTGCAATCAGATCAATCACTCTGGGCTAGGCCGGCAAAAGGTTCGCTAGATCATTGCAGGTCAACCCAAGACCCGCCATGTCCCAATTCCGGGTCGGTACCACCACGCCTGAGTTGATTGTTGACGCCCTGACAGCGGCAGCCGGCAATCCCGCAAGGGTACGCGCGAGCTTTGCCAAGGGCCAATGTGTCCACGGGACCTACCTCCCGTCCGATCGCGCGGGCGAAATCACGATATCCAGGAGCTTCACGAGACCGTCACGCGTGCTGGCGCGCTTCTCGATCGACGGTGGCGATCCAGGACTGGCCGACACCGACAACCTCGTGCTGCGCGGCTTTAGTTTCAGGCTTGGGGGCGGTCGCTCTCGCTCGGATATTCTCACGCAAAGCGCACCGGTGCATTTTGCGAGAACCCTCGACCAAATGCTGGCTTTCCTGAGCGCTCGCATTCCGGGACCCGACGGACGACCGGATCTGGAGAAAATCAAGGCGTTCTCCGCCGCCAATCCCGAGACGCTTCATCAGGCCCACTACATCGCGGCGCTTCCGCCGCACGCGAGTTTTACTGCCACGACCTATTGGGGCGTGCACGCCTTTCCAGCAACGAATTCGATGGGGGTGACACGGTTCATCAAGTTCAAGGTCGTCCCCGTCGGCGGAGATGCCGCGCCGATAAAGGGGATCAAGACGAAGTCTGCAGACTTCCCCCACGATGAACTCGAAGACCGAATTGCGGCACGCGACGCCCGCTTCAGTGTGCTGGCGCTGCTGGACCGTCCCGGTGATCCCACTGTCGACGTGACTCTCCGATGGCCGGACGAGGACAGTCGGGAAGAGGTTCGGCTGGGAACAATCGTGATCACCGGTGTCGAGCCAAACAAGGCGTGCGACGCGGACTTCTTCGATCCGACAAATCTCGCCGAAGGTATCGGTCATCCGCCGGACGAGATTTTCGCGGCGCGCCGCGCCGCCTACGCCATCTCGCTGGCGAAGCGTCGTCTATCAGGCCGATCGCCCTGACATTGCCCTGGACTACGTCTCGCCGTCCCACGCGCCATGTGTTTCGCGGCGCCAAACGCCCGGACTGACGCCGATCGCGGCCGAGAACACACGCGTAAAGTGGCTTTGATTGGCAAAACCGGCCGATAGTGCGATCTCGGCCAGCGGCAGATCGCGGACCGTCATCAACTGCTTGGCCGCCTCTAGTCGCCGACGAAGCAGCCATTGGTGTGGCGGCAGCCCGGTGGAGATTCGAAATGCGCGTGAAAAATGGCTGACCGAGAGATCGAATTCAGCCGCGATTTGCTGCAGTGAGAACTTCCCACCCAGATCGGAGTCGAGCTTTTCACAGGCTCGTTTCACCTGCCACGGGGCAAGACCGCCGCGAGACGGTTTTGTGATGCGCTGGAGCCCTCCATAGGATTGGGCAATGTGCGCGCTGAACGCCAAGCATCATGTGATCGACGAAAAGCTGGTTGGGCTCGTCCGGCCGACGCAGCCCTTGTAGCAGCGACGCGCCGATCTGACGCACGACCTCGTCGTCATGGCTAACGCCGATCCGACAGTCGAGTTCGCCGATGCGCGGCGCGCCGGACTGCTCCACGATGCCGTCGAGTGCAGAGCGCGGAAGATAGAAAAAGAGGGAATGGAACGGCTTGTTGATAACGTAGCGCGGATCGCGCTTGAGATCGTACAGATATGTTGTCCCTGCCCGGACATCCGCCTTCATGATGCACCTGCCGCGCTCCCAGAGCTCGCAGTCCGGATAATCGTGAAGTTTCAGGCTGACGAGAAAGGCGTCCTCCGCGATCAGCGAGCCGGAAAGACCCAGCACGGGGTTATCATCCCGGGTCTCTGTGACCGCGAGCTCGACGCTGCGCAGTGAACGCGTGATAAGCGAGGGAGGCGCACCCTTCAGGTGCAAGAACTGTCCGAGCCTCTGTCCGAAGGCTGCCGCCTGTGCCATGCGGGTCGATCTCATCGGTGGGAGTCGGAGCAGGCGATGTTCGCCTTTCGAAGTGGCATTTTATTACCGGAGGTCAGGCTCGGCCGTCTAGGCCGTCCAATGGAGCGAGGTGTGGTTCCAGCAGCTACCGGATCAATCTCCGCAAAGTCATTTCAAGAGCAATTTCAAAGTGATTGGGCTCGCCAGCAAAGACGTCCGCTCAATCTTTCAGCAAGTCCCGGTCGGTTCCATCGAGCGTTTGTGAAGGCGCCGAACCGCCCATCCCCACCGCGCCAGATCGACGACCTCAGTCGCTTGGCGCTTGCAGCGGCTTTTGGCGGAATCAGGCAAAGCACGGTCGCTTCGGGAAAGCCCCCGTAGTTCTACGCGCCTACTACTCGCATCGAAATTTTGCGGCCCTTAGACGCACACCCCGATGCGAGCACACAACCATGAGCAACCCGATCCCGCACGATCCTCTGAAGGCTCTGCTAGTTGCACCTAGCGCGCACCAGAGCGACCTGCCGGTCGACGACCGGCGTCCCGCCGATGCGGAAATGTCCCGCGTACTCAAGACCGCACCGCTTCGCATGGCTTCAGACCCGTCCAGCGGCGCGATCGCCTATTGGCAACATGGCGCTCTGCACGACGTCGTCGAGCCCATGGCTGATCATGTCATCATGGCCTACCCTACCGGGGTGCAGCGGCTGGAGCGGCGCAACGGAAAATCCGTTGCGATTGGTACAGCGCGTTCGGGCGTCGTCACGATCATTCCGGCCGGCTCAAGCGCCCGATGGGATATTCCCGGGCTCGTCAACGTCGTCCAGCTCTATCTTCCTCACAAGACGCTTGAGCGGGTGGCGCGCGAAGCCGACAAGGACGGCCCCGGCGCACTCTTGGAGCGAACGGGACATGCCGATCTCATCACGTCCCGGCTGCTCCTGAGCGCGGCAGATGCCCTCGAAGGCAACGCGGCTCTGGATGCCTTGTTCAGGCATCAGCTGACGGATCTTCTGGCAACGCGTCTGTTGGCTGCGCACGCGGGCGCGCCGACCACGTTCCAGCCAGCGCTGGGCGGATTGGCGCCGACGACACTGCGTCGCGCCATCGAACGCCTGCGCTCGGATAGCGATGCTGACGTTTCTCTTGCTGCGCTGGCTGCGGATGCCGGCCTGTCGCGCTTTCACTTCTGCCGTGCCTTCAAGGAGAGCACAGGACTTACGCCTCATGCCTGGCTGCGCCAATACCGGCTCGAGCAGGCCATGAACATGCTGCGCGACACCGATACATCGATCGCCTTGGTGGCGGCGGAGCTTGGCTATGCCTCGCAGACGGCCTTCGCCGCGGCCTTCAGGCGATTGACCGGTGAAACGCCGAGCGATTGGCGACGACGCCTGCGGTAGCCGCAATCACGCGACAGGGGCCGCAATCGCTCTGGCGCAATCGCAGCTCGGGTCCGCTAGATCATCAGGGTCCCTAAGCCTCCAACAGACGGAGACAAGCGATGACCCCGAAGACCTTCATCCCCCTTCTTGCAATCGTGCCGCGACGGAGACTTGTCGCAAGCACCATCGTGTACGGACTTTCGCTGGCGGTTCGCTTTACCTCGGCAACCGGCGAGCAAGTGGAAATACCGGCGCAGTACGTACAAGGCACAGATCCGGTGATGACCATCATGAACAGGGATGGCGCTTCGCTTCCCTATGCCGACTGGAGCCTGAACGCCACTGAGCAAGTCCTCTTTCGTCAGCACTGGCCGCGGCGGATGGCTCCGAGCTGCTCCTCTCCCTGAGAGCTAGCGAATCCGCTTCACGTCTTCGCGTCGTCGACCACAACGAACCGCCACGCGAGGAGCGGCGGCGATGACGCGCCTATGCTCGAAAAAATCAAACCACAGGAGAAAATCACATGAGACTCGTCATCATCGGCGCCGGCTTCGCCGGCATGTACGCTGCCCTTTCCGCTGCCCGCCTCCGCGATATCCAGGGCGTTTCGTCCGAGGAGCTCGAGATCGCGCTGGTTGCACCGGAGCCCACACTCGTGGTTCGCCCGCGGCTCTACGAACGCAAGCCCGAGACCCTGACGGCACCTCTCCGGGAGGTCCTCAAGGCCATCGACGTTGTCTACGTGCAAGGCAGCGCAGAAGCGATCGACAACAAGTCTCGCGCGGTGGACGTCGCCACTTCGGAGGGCACGCGACAGAAGCTCTCCTATGATCGGCTGGTCGTGGCCACCGGCAGCCGGCTCTTCCGCCCGAATATTCCCGGCCTCGCCGAACACTCCTTCAGCGTCGACCAACTCGACGATGCGATCGTCCTCGAGAAGCATCTGCACAGCCTCGCCGGTCTGCCGGCAAGGAACGGACGCGACACGGTGGTGGTTGCCGGCGGCGGATTCACGGGCATCGAGACGGCCACGGAGATGCCTGCGCGGCTCCGTGCGATTTTCGGCAAGGACGCCAAGCCCCGCGTTGTCATCGTCGATCGCAACAATGCGATCGCTCCTGATATGGGCGCAGGTCCCCGCCCGGTCATTGAAGATGCACTGCGCAAGCTCGGCGTGGAGACCCGACTCGGTGCCGGCGTCGCGGCGCTCGACAAATCGGGGGTCACGCTCTCCACCGGCGAACACATCGAAACCGAGACCGTGATCTGGGCGGCGGGCATGCGCGCCGCTCCCTTGACTGCGCACATCCCCGCCGAGCGCGACAATCTGGGTCGGCTGCTTGTCGATCGCGACCTCCGCGTGCACGGGGTCGCCGGCGTCTTTGCCACCGGCGATGCCGCCAAAGCAGCGTGCGATGATCTCGGCAATTACGCTTTGATGTCGTGCCAGCACGCCACGCGAATGGGGGCCTTCGCCGGCAACAATGCCGCCGCTGAGCTCCTGGGAGTCCCGGCCAAGCCGTATCACCAAAGGGCATACGCGACCTGTCTCGATCTGGGAGAGGCCGGTGCGATCTTCACGCGAGGCTGGGATCGGAAGCTCGAACTCGTCGGCACCGAGGCGAAGCAGACCAAGCAGCAGATCAACACCGTGTGGATCTATCCGCCCCGGGCAGAGCGTGCGGCCGCGCTGGCCTCGGCCGATCCGGAGCACGTCGGCGAAGTGTAGGCACCTTGCGCGAAACGGGCCGCGCTGGCCACGCAACAGCACGGCCCGATCACCATCAACCAACTGGAGCCGACCATGATGAAGCACGAGACCGTGCGCGCGACAGCGTTCGCCATGCCACTGACAAACCCGGCTTTTCCACCGGGCCCCTATCGCTTCACCAACCGTGAATACTTCATCATCCAGTACCGGACAGATCCGGAAGCGCTGCGCCGGATCGTACCGGCGCCGCTCGAGGTGACCGAGCCGGTTGTGAACTACGAGTTCATCCGCATGCCGGATTCCACGGGCTTCGGCGACTACACCGAAAGCGGCCAGGTCATTCCAGTGTCCTACCAGGGACAGGCCGGCAGCTTCACCCATCAGATGTTTCTCAACGATCATCCGCCGATCGCAGGGGGGCGCGAGCTCTGGGGCTTTCCCAAGAAGCTGGCGCAGCCGAAGCTCGCCGTCGAGATCGACACGCTGGTCGGCACCTTGAACTATGGCTCGGTTCGTATCGCGACGGGCACGATGGGCTACAAACACCGTGCCCTCGATATCGAGCTGGAAGCGAGGAAACTCGCCGCGCCCAACTTCCTGCTCAAGATCATCCCGCATGTCGACGGCACCGCACGCGTCTGCGAGCTCGTGCGCTTCCACCTCGAAGACATCACCGTGCGGGGTGCATGGACCGGGCCGGCCGCACTGGACCTGTATTCGCATGCTCTCGCCCCGGTCGCCGAACTGCCAGTCCTGCAAGTGCTGTCGGCCAAGCACCTCGTTGCCGACCTGACCCTCGGACTCGGCGCCGTGGTCCACGACTACCTGTCACCGGGCGCGGCCGCACAACGACGCTCATCCAGGTCCGGAATCCCTATCGAAGCGAACGCAGGTTGACCGGATCAGCCATAACATCGGGAGTTTTGGAAATGCTGAATGTCATGCGCGGTCAAACCAATGCTGTACCGAAGGAAAACAGGCCATTGCCATACGACGTCGTCGCCTTGGTTCTGCAGGGCGGCGGCGCTCTTGGAGCCTACCAGGCCGGAGTCTACGAGGGGCTCCACGAGGCCGGCATCCGGCCGAACTGGTTGGCCGGCATTTCGATCGGTGCGCTCAATGCAGCCATCATTGCCGGCTCGCCCGAAGATCAGCGGGTCGAGCGGCTGCGCGAGTTCTGGGAAACCATCTGCGCCGGTCCCGTGGGGGGGTGGCCCGCCGGCGAAGGGCTGGCCGATGGCTTGCCATTCGCTTTTGATGTTCGCTCGATGCACAACGCGTTTGCCGCGATGCGAGCCTTGTTCCATGGCCAGCCCGGCTTCTTCAAGCCGCGCTTCCCATCGCCGCTTTGGTCGCCTTTTTCAGGAGATTCAGCCACAAGCTTCTACGACACATCGCCGTTGAAGCAAACGCTGGAGCGACTCGTCGACTTCGATCGCTTGAACTCGGGCGAGGTACGCGTCAGCGTTGGCGCAGTCAACATCCGCACCGGCAACCTGACTTATTTCGATACGACCGAACGTAAGCTCGGACCGAAGCATTTCATGGCTTCCGGCGCGTTGCCGCCGGGCTTCCCCGCAGTCGAGATCGACGGCGAACACTATTGGGATGGCGGCGTCGTCTGGAACACTCCTCTCTCGCGCGTGCTGTCTAGCGAGCCACGTAACACGCTGACCTTCCAGATCGATCTCTGGTCGGCCAGGGGCCGCGTCCCCCACGACATGATGGAGGTGTCGAGCCGGCAGAAGGACATTCAATATTCGAGCCGCACGCGCGCCATCACGGACCAGGCACTACGGATGCAGAAGATGCGCCAGGCGTTGCAGCGGACGATCGAAAGGTTGCCGGAGAGCGCCAAGCAAGATCCGGAAATCCGCGCCATCGCAGACATGGCCCGCCATCGCTCCTGCAACATCATCCATCTGATCTACCAGTCCAAGATCTATGAAGGCCAGTCCAAGGACTACGAGTTTGGGCTGAGCGCAATGCGCGCTCACTGGCAGAGCGGACTGGACGATATCCGCCGCACGCTGGCGGATCCACGGCGATTGGACCCTGCGGCACCCGAGCTCGGCATCGTCACACATGACGTCCATCGCCGCGATTGAGATTTGACCCCACAGGTTTCGGAGAACGCCATGTCGACTCTTTCTTACGCCCCTGAACAGAAGGCCAAATCCCGTCTTGCTCCGTCGCGTCAGGCGATCCGGCGGGCAGCGCTTGCCCTCGCCGCCGCCCTCGGCGTCGCCGGAGCCACCTCTTTCGGCCACTACTATATCGCGACCGGCCGCTACCTCGAAACGACCGACGACGCCTATGTGAAAGCCGACTCCACGATCATCGCGCCGAAGGTTTCCGGCTACATCGCCGAAGTGCTGGTCGCGGATAACGAGCCGGTCAAGGCCGGTCAGCTGCTGGCACGGATCGACGACCGCGACTTCAAGACCGCGCTGAACCAGGCCCGGGCCGACGTTGCGGCTGCGGAAGCCGCGGTCAAGAACCTCGACGCGCAGATCGAATTGCAGCAGCCCCTCATTCAACAACAGGCGGCCGAGGTCGACGCGACCGAAGCCAATCTGAAGTTCGCGCAGCAGGAGCGCGCCCGCTACGACGACCTGATGAAGTCGGGCTCGGGAACGATCCAACGCGCCCAGCAGACCGACGCGGCGCTGCGCTCACAAACAGCACAGCTGGAGCAGGGCAAAGCTGGCCTGATCGCCGCCGACAAGAAGATCGAGGTCCTCTCCACCCAGCGCGCCCAGGCGGTCGCCCAGCTACCGCGCACGCGCGGTCGAACTGCAGGCTGCTTTGAACCACTCTTACACGCAGATCACGGCGCCGGTCGACGGCACGGTCGGCGCGCGATCGCTCCGGGTCGGCCAATACGTACAGGCCGGAACGCAGTTGATGGCGGTGGTTCCGCTCGATCAAGTCTATGTGGTCGCCAATTTCAAGGAGACCCAGCTCACCCATGTCCGCAATGGCGCGCCGGTCGAGCTGCGGGTCGACAGCTTCCATTCCACGAAGCTGAAGGGCCACGTTGACAGCCTGTCGCCAGCAAGCGGCCTGGAGTTCGCTCTGCTGCCGCCGGACAACGCGACCGGCAACTTCACCAAGATCGTACAGCGCGTGCCGGTCAAGATCCTGCTCGACGACGAGAGGCTGAAGGGCTCGCTGCGCCCGGGCATGTCGGCGGTGCCGACCGTCAACACCAAGTCGGCTGTGATCGCCGAGCGCGAGGCCGACAAGCAACTCGCCTCGCGCGGCGGCGCGCCCCGCAGCTGAACACTGCATCCTCCTTTGTACGCGAGGAGACGACCATGACCACACTGCAAACGACCATCGGTGCCGCTCCCGCGACCGAAGATCTGCCGTCGGTCGCGGCTCCCCCTGTCTCCGCAAAAACCTGGATCGCGGTGATCGGCGCCACGCTCGGCGCGTTCATGGCGGTGCTCAACATCCAGATCGTCAATGCCTCGCTTGCCGACATTCAAGGCGGCATCGGCGCTGGCATCGATGACGGCGGCTGGATCTCGACCTCCTACCTGATCGCCGAGATCGTGGTGATCCCGCTGTCCGGCTGGCTCGCGCAGGTGTTCTCGGTGCGCATCTATCTGCTCACCAACGCGTTCCTGTTCCTGGTATTCTCTGGAGCCTGCGCGCTGGCGCAGGACCTGCCACAGATGATCGCGCTGCGCGCCGTGCAGGGCTTCACCGGCGGCGTGCTGATCCCGATGGCATTCACGCTGATCATCACGCTGCTGCCGAAGGCGAAGCAGCCGATCGGGCTCGCGCTGTTCGCCGTCTCCGCGACATTCGCACCCGCCATCGGTCCGACCATCGGGGGCTATCTCACCGAGAATTTCGGCTGGGAATACGTCTTCTATGTCAACGTCGCGCCCGGCGCGATCATGATCGCGATGCTGTTCTTCTCGCTGGAAGCGACGCCCATGAAGCTGTCGCTGCTGCGCGAAGGCGACTGGGCCGGCATCGCGACCATGGCGATTGGGCTTGCCGCACTTCAGACCGTCCTGGAAGAAGGCAACAAGGACGATTGGTTCGGCTCGCCCTTCATCGTTCGGCTGGCCGTGATCGCCGCGATTGCCTTGACGCTGTTCCTCTTGATTGAGCTGACCGCGAAGAAGCCGCTCCTCAACCTGCGCATTCTGTTCCGCCGCAATTTCGGCTTCGGCGTGCTCGCGAACTTCCTGCTCGGCGTCGCGCTGTATGGCTCCGTCTATATCCTGCCGGTCTATCTGTCCCGCATCCAGGGCTACAACTCCGAGCAGATCGGCATGGTGCTGGCCTGGACCGGCCTGCCGCAGCTCGTTCTGATCCCGCTGGTGCCGCGACTGATGCAGCGCGTCGACCCGCGCCTCGTGATCGGCATTGGTTTTGCGCTGTTCGCCGCCTCCAACTTTATGAATATCTATATGACAAACGATTACGCGGCTGACCAATTGTTTTGGCCGAACGTTGTCCGTGCCCTTGGTCAGGCCCTCTGCTTCGCGCCCCTCTCAGCGGTCGCGACCGCCGGAATCGAGCAAGAGAACGCTGGATCCGCATCGGCCTTGTTCAACATGATGCGCAACCTCGGTGGCGCGATCGGCATCGCCGCGCTGCAGACGCTGCTCACCAAGCGCGAGCAATATCACTCCAACGTGCTCTCGCAGCAGGTCACGTTGTTCGAGCAGGCGACCCGCACCCGGCTCGATCAACTCACGCAGTATTTCATGAGCCATGGCGTGATCGACCGCGTCGACGCCGTCCACCACGCCTACGTCGCGATCGGCAAGGTCATCCAGAAGCAGGCCTTCATCCTCGCCTTCAGCGACACCTTCTATCTGCTCGGCGTCTCACAGGTCATCGCCCTGATCGCCGCGCTGATGCTGAGCAAGCCGGGTCAGCTCAACGCCGGCGGCGCCCACTGACTACCTTCAACCCTAGAGGAGTACGACCATGAAGGCCCGCATGAACTTCTACCAGGCCGCGCCTGAGAGTATCAAAGCGTTAACCGCCGTGGAGACCCAGATCCAGTCATCCGGCCTCGAACAGTCGCTGATCGAGCTTGTCAGAACCCGCGCCTCGCAGATCAACGGCTGCGCCTTCTGCATCAACATGCACACGCAAGATGCGCGCAAGCACGGCGAGACCGAGCAACGGCTCTATTTACTGAACGCCTGGCGAGAGGCGCCGCTCTACACGGATCGCGAACGTGCAGCGCTGGCTTGGACCGAGGCGGTGACGCTGATTACCGAAACACATGCGCCCGACGATGTCTATGAAGAGCTCCGCAAGCACTTCTCCGAAGCCGAGACCGTGAACCTGACTATCCTGATCGGAACTATCAACGCATGGAACCGGCTCGCGATCTCCCTCCGCGCGGTCCCTTCGGCCAAAGCAAAGGCGGCGACGGCCGCCTGATTTTCATACCCTCACTCAAGCTCTGAAAGGAATTCCCATGTTGAAGGGCAAAGTAGCAATCGTCACCGGATCGACCAGCGGTATCGGACTGGGCATCGCGAAAGAATTGGCCACGCTCGGCGCCGACCTGGTGTTGAACGGCCTCGGTGATGCCGGCGAGATCGAGGCAATCCGCAGCGGCATCGAACGTGAGCGCGGCGTGCGTGTCATCCACGACGGCGCCGATATGTCAAAGGAACGGGCCGTTCGCGGATTGATCGCCAGAACGGTCGAGAAGTTCGGACGCCTCGACATCCTGGTGAACAACGCCGGCATCCAGTTCACCGCGCCGGTAGAGGAGTTTCCCACTGCCAAGTGGAATGCGATCCTTGAGATCAATTTATCGGCTGCGTTCCACGGCATTGCAGCAGCGGTGCCTCAGATGAAAAAGCAGCGCTGGGGACGGATTGTCAACATCGCCTCCACCCATGGCCTCGTCGCATCAACCCACAAAGCCGCCTACGTCGCGGCCAAGCACGGGCTGGTCGGCCTGACAAAGGTTGTCGGCCTGGAAGCCGCGGGCAGCGGCGTAACTTGCAACGCCGTCTGTCCCGGCTGGGTGCGAACGCCCTTGGTCGAAAAGCAGATTAGCGACATCGCCGTGCAAAGAAGCATCAGTCAGAAGGAAGCAACGAAGGAACTCCTGGCTGAGAAGCAACCGACCCTGGAGTTCGTCTCTCCAGAACAGCTCGGCGGCACCGTGGCGTTCCTGTGTTCGCCCGCAGCAGACCAGATCACTGGCACGGCGATCTCCGTCGACGGCGGCTGGACCGCACAGTAGCAAAAGGCGGCGGTTGCCGTCGTCTTAACAGACATCATGGAGGCCCATCATGGCTGCAGAGCAGAAAGTCGCTATCATCACCGGCGCGTCGAGGGGTATCGGCGAAGCCTTGGTCAGGGGATTTCGCGATCACGGTTTCCGCGTTGTCGCAAATTCCGGCTCGATCAGGCCGTCGTCTGATCCGGATATCCTGGCCGTCGCCGGCGATATCACCGATCCCGAGATCACGACCAGTCTCGATGAACACGCGACGAGCAGGGTGCCGTCGGTGCTGGCAGCCCTGATCAAGGGCGGATTGAATGCGGCAACGAAGTCGCTCGCGATCGAATACGCAAGCAAGGGAGTTCGCGTCAACGCTGTGGCGCCCGGTGCGATCAAGACGCCGATGCATGGACCTGAAACATACGAGTTCCTGGCCAGGCTGCATCCAGTCGGACGGATGGGAGAGGTGCGCGATATTGTCGATGCAGTGCTGCACCTCGAAGGAGCCACGTTCGTCACCGGAGAGATCCTCCATGTCGACGGCGGACAGAGCGCTGGATACTAAGAATCGGGTATCGCGCGGCCTGCATCGGTCGCGCGAGCCGGCATCCGGAATTTCGAGGCAGACTTGCAATGACGAGCATCTTTCGATTGTCGCTTGATGAGTTCGAACCTCCGGCGCGCGAGGCCGCGCTGGACATTGTCGCGCTGACAGCCGCCCTGCTGTTTGCTCACGGGCAGACCACGGAGCGGACGGTGGTCACCGCCGAACGCCTCGGGCTCGCTCTGGGCATGCCGGCGAGCGTGCTGCCGGATTGGGACAAGCTCACGGTCGAGATCGAAGGCGCATCCTTGTCCCAGATCGTTCCGGCAAAGCCGCTCGGCATGGACATGAACAGGGTGCTGGCCATTACGGCTATTGTGGATCGGCTGTGCGCGGGCACGCTACGCGCAGAGGAAGCACGGCCGGCACTGTTGATGGCAGGAAGCTTGCCACCGGTCTCCACGCTCCACTTCACGTTGTTCGCAGCCATCGGCGCGGCGTCGCTCGGGGTCATCTTCGGCGCGCTCGACATCACGAGCTTGACACTGATCGCAGCGAGCGCCGCCCTCGGCGCGCTCGCCCGCCGCTGGCTATCGACGTTCAGCCGCAATCCGTTCGTCCAGCCGCTTTGTGCCGCCCTCATCGCCGGCGTCCTGGCGGCCGTCTCTGCCATCAGCCTGCATCGGCCGATCCCAACAGCTCTCGTCGCATTCTGTCCCTGCATGGTGCTCGTGCCCGGCCCGCACCTCCTAAACGGCGCGATCGATCTCTTACGCACGCGAATCGCACTTGGGATCGCTCGCCTGACATACGCCGGCCTCGTCGTGCTGATGATCTGTTTCGGCCTGCTGCTTGGCTTCACCGCCGGCGGCGCCGCCCTCCCCGCCGCAGGGCCTTCCGTGCCCGTGCCAATCCTGGCTGACGTGATTGCTGCAGGATGGGCGGTCGCCTCCTTCGGCACCTTCTTCTCGATGCCGTGGCGCATGCTGCCGCTACCGATTGCAGCGGGCATGCTCGGACATGCGGCACGCTGGGCGCTGATCTCGCTCGCGGGAGCGAATGTCGCGACCGGAGCGCTCGTTGCTTGTATTCTGGTCAGTATCGTGGTCGCACCGGTCGTGGACCGCCTGCATCTCCCCTTCGCTGAACTGGGCTTTCAGCGGTCGTTTCGATGATGCCAGGCTTCTTATTATTCGAGGCCGCGAGCGCCGTCGTCGAGTTGGTCTCGCTGGGGCCGCATGCTCCGGTAACTCTCCTGACGAGCATCGCGGCCAATGGTGCCACGGCGTTTCTGGTCATTTTGGCCATGACCTTCGGGCTGATCTTGCCGCGGATGCTGCTTGAGCACTTCCTCACCCCCGACTGTCTGAGCGCCGCGGGGACATCGCGATATCGTTCGAGAATGGAACGGGTATCCAATACTTGTTCGAGCAAACCGCTGCCACATGTCCGCGTTGCGCGCCAAAACTCCGACGCCGCCTCTGGCGCTGGGCTATCAGCGGCAACCAAGTCGCAGCGCACGGACGCTCGCGCGTCCCGATCGTGTTTGGAGTTGCGGCAATCGCGCAGTGAAGGAGCGACGCTTTCCAGATCCGGGACTGCTCGTCAGCGCTCGCCTATCCCCTACAATCGGAACTTTTTGGTCGTGCACCTGCGCTCGTCCAAGGCGGCGCCCCACTCAGAGGACATGCGTACGCTAGCTGTGGTGAGAATTTCTTTGATCTCCCGGCGCACACGTCGTGCACACACAGCCTTCTAACCAACTGACAAACTTGAACTCTCGCTCCGATCCATCATGGGCAAGTTTGAGCTAGCTCAAGCAATCGAAATCCAACGAGCCTGTTTCTTGCCGAAGGGAATGCCGGGGTTCGACGGCGCGTCTGTCCGTGACGATCCACTTTGTGTAATCTCCCTGCACTCGACCTCTTTGGGAGGATTGCCATGAGAGCCTTCCTGCTCGCCTGCGTAGCCGCTGTCGTCGTCGCGGGATTCGGCGCCGCGGTCCTTGACCGCGTGCAAGAGCCGGTCGCAGAGGCCTTTGCAACGACGGCCGTGCGGCTTTAGCGATCTCGCCCCCGGGGGAGGCGGCGTTGCTCCTACTCTGCCGCCGTGGCGGCCGGCTTCGAGCGCGCATCCTTGGCTGCGGCGCGCGTCTCCTCCTCCTCCAGCCACAGGCTGTGGTGCTCTTTCGCCCAATTGACATCCACGATGCCACTGCCCATCGCCTCGAAGGCGCCCTGCATACCGATGGTGCCGATGTAGATGTGGGCCAGCATCACCGCGACGAACAACACCGCCACAATCGCGTGGACCACCGCGGCCATTTGCATTCCTTCGATGCCGGACAGATAGAACGGGAACATCAGCTCATATCCGGTGATCGCAACGGCAGCGCCGCCGATCACAACGATCCAGTAGACCGCCTTCTGTCCGGCGTTGAAACGATAGGCCGGCGGATGATCATGACCCACGATACCGCCGCCGCGCTTGATCCACTCGACATCGACCTTGTTCGGGATATTGCCGCCGAGCCACATCAGGAAGATCAACATCACCCCGATGGTGAACGGGAAGCTCAAATAGTTATGCGCGTATTTCGCCCATTGCGACCATTCGGAGAATGCTTCGTGGCCGATCAGCGGCAACAACAGCGGACGGCCGAAGGTGATGTTCAGTCCAGAGATTGCCAGAATGATGAAGCATGTCGCAGTCATCCAGTGCGCGAAGCGCTCAAAGGCGCCGAAGCGCACGATCGTGCGCCCCGATCTCCCGGCCTGGAGGCGGACCATGCCTCGGATGAGATAGAAGGCGACGAGCGCCACGAGCATGCCGAGGATGGCAACTCCGCCGATCCAGCGCAGGGTGACGTTGCGAAATTCGCGCCACTCGCGCCCCGCCGGCTGCTCCAGCACGCCTGACCGTTGATCCGGAATACTGACACGTCCCTGGATCCGGTTGAGTTCCTGCAGAAGCTGTTGCTCCTTCACCGCGCTAGCGGTCGGGTTGATTTGTTGGGCGATGGACGGGACCGACGCCGTGATCATCAACGCGAGCGCCCATGCGCCCAGGGCGAGGCGGATGTGTTTTGCAAGAGACGCCATGAGCTCCTCCCGGTATTTGCGCGAGCCCGCCTCAGGATTCGATCGTCTCGCGATAGGCGGTTTTCCAGCCCCAGGCGCCCGAGCCGTAGCCGCGCTTCACCACACGTTCCCTGTAGATCTGAGCGATGATCTCGCCATCACCGGCGAGTAACGATTTTGTGGAGCACATCTCGGCACAGAGCGGCAATTTCCCCTCGGCGAGGCGATTCGCCCCATACTTCTCGTACTCCTCCTTGCTGCCGTCGGCCTCGGGGCCACCGGCGCAGAACGTGCACTTGTCCATCTTGCCGCGGGAGCCGAAATTGCCGATCTTCGGGTATTGCGGCGCGCCGAACGGACACGCGTAGAAGCAATAACCGCAGCCGATGCACAGATCCTTGGAGTGAAGTACGACGCCATCGGCGGTAGTGTAGAAGCAATTTACCGGGCATACGGCCGCGCAGGGCGCATCGGTGCAGTGCATGCAAGCCATGGAGATCGATCGCTCTCCGGGCTTGCCGTCGTTGATGGTAACAACGCGGCGCCGGTTGATGCCCCAGGGCACCTCGTGCTCATTCTTGCAGGCGGTCACGCAGGCATTGCACTCGATGCAACGGTCGGCGTCGCAGAGAAATTTCATCCGAGCCATGTGCGTTGCTCCTCTAGGCTGCGACGATCTGGCAAAGGGTGACCTTGGTCTCCTGCATATTGGTCGCAGGATCATAGCCGTAGGTCGTGATCGTATTGGCGCTTTCGCCAAGCACGATCGGATCGGTCCCCTTTGGGTAATTGCCGCGAAGGTCCTTGCCCGCGAGCCAACCACCGAAGTGGAAGGGCATCCAAGCAACGCCCTTCCCGACCCGTTCGGTCACCAACGCCTTCATTCTGGCACGCGAGTTGTTTTCAGCACCGCTCACCCAGACCCAGCCGCCATCCTTGATGCCGCGATCGGCGGCATCGGCGGGGCTGATCTCGATGAACATGTCCTGTTGGAGTTCGGCGAGCCACGGATTGGTTCGCGTCTCTTCGCCGCCGCCCTCGTATTCGACCAGGCGGCCCGAGGAGAGGATGAGCGGGAATTGCTTGGCAATCCCCTTCTCCACCGCGGCCTTCTGCACGGAGAACCCGATGTTGGGCATGCGGAACTGCTTGGCATCGGGAAGCGTCGGATATTTGGCAATCAGATCGACGCGCGGCGTGTAGATCGGCTCGCGGTGAACCGGAATGGGATCCGGCAAGCCGAACGCGTTCATGCGCGCCTTGCCGTTGCCATAAGGCACGCAGCCGTGCATCAGCGCCACGCGCTGAATGCCGCCCGAAAGGTCGAGCGACCACGACACCGCGTCCGGAGTGGCCGGACTGATCCTGTTGATCGTGGCCACCTCCGCTTCCGTCAGATCCTTGTCCCAGCCGAGCTTCTTCAGGCTCGCCAGCGTGAATTCCGGATAGCCGTCCTTGATTTCCGAATCCTTCGAATAGGACCCGTCGGCGAGCAGACTGACCTTCCGTGTCGTGCCGTCGGCCAGCTTCTCCTCGCGTTCGATGCCAAAGCGCGGCCGGAACGTTCCGCCGCCATCCATCACGCCGAGATTTGTGTTGTAGAGAAGCGGCGTGCCCGGATGCCTGACCTCCGGCGAGCCCCAGCACGGCCAGGGCAGGCCGTAATAGTCGCCGCCGACTTCCGGATCGTCTTTCGGAGCCCGCATCGTCAGCATGTCGAACTTCGCCTGGTTCTTCATATGGGCCTTGAGACGCTCGGGCGATTGCCCGCAATAGCCGGTCGACCAGCTGCCGCGATTCATTTCGCGCAGGATGTCCTCGGCTTCGGGCAGATTGTTCTCGACCTTGATGTTCTTGAACATCTTGTCGGCAAAGCCGAACTTCTTTGCCAGAAGATAGGTGATCTCGAGGTCGTCCTTGGATTCGAAGATCGGCTTCACGATCTGCTCGCCCCACTGCAGCGAGCGGTTCGAGGCGACACGGGACCCCTTGCACTCGAATTGGGTGGCGACCGGGAGAATGTAGAGACCGTCCTTGCGCCCGGCCTCCACCGCGAGCGAGGTCCAGGTGGTCGGATGCGGGTCGGCGATGACAAGCAGGTCGAGCGCCTTCAGACCCTTCAGGGATTCCGGAATGCGGGTGATGCTGTTAGACGCGTGTCCCTGCACGAACACCGCCCGCACATTGTCTTTCTGGGCGACCTGGTCTTTCGGCAGCGTCACGGCCTCGAACCAGCGGGTTAGCGGGATGCCGGGCGCTTCCATGATCTGCTTGGAGTCGAAGCGCGACTTCAGGAAGTCATAGTCGACCTCCCAAACGCGCGACCAGTGCTTCCACGCGCCCTCGGCGAGCCCGTAATAGAACGGCAGCGTGACGATATCGAGTCCGACGTCGGTTGCTCCCTGAACGTTGTCATGGCCGCGGAAGATGTTGGCGCCCATGCCCGGTCCGCCAACATTTCCGGTCATCAGGAGCAGGATGCAACTCGCCCGCACGTTGGCGGTGCCGACCGTCTTCTGAGTCTGCCCCATGGCCCAGATCAGCGTCGACGGCTTTTCCGTTGCGAACATCTTCGCGACACGCTTGAGCTGTTCACCGGGAATGCCGGTAACGCGCTCGACCTCCTCCGGATTCCATTTTTCGACCTCCTTGCGAAGATCGTCGAAACCATAGACGCGCTGCCGGATGAATTCCTTGTCCTCCCAGCCGTTCTGCAGGATGTGCCACATCATACCGTAGAGCACCGGAATGTCGGTGCCTGGCCGCATGCGGACATACTCAGTCGCGTGCGCCGCGGTTCGCGTCAGGCGCGGGTCGATGACGATAAAGTTGGCCTTTTGCAGCTCCTTGCCCTCGAGCAGGTGCTGCAACGACACCGGATGCGCCTCGGCCGGATTGCCGCCCATGATCATCTGGGTTTTGGCATTGCGGATGTCGTTGAAGCTGTTGGTCATCGCGCCGTAGCCCCAGGTGTTGGCCACGCCGGTGACGGTCGTCGAATGGCAGATGCGCGCCTGATGGTCGGTGTTGTTGGTGCCCCAGAACGCGCCAAGCTTGCGGAATAGGTAGGAACCCTCGTTGGTCATCTTGGCCGATCCGAGCCAATAGACGGAATCGGGACCCGACTTCTCGCGCACGTCCAGGAGCTTGTCGCCGATCTCGTTGATCGCGGCCTCCCAGGAGACCCGGGTCCACTGCCCGCCCACCAGCTTCATCGGATAGCGCAGCCGCCGCTCACTGTGCACGAGTTCGCGCACGGAGGCGCCCTTAGCACAATGCGATCCGCGATTGATCGGGGAATCCCAGGTCGGCTCCTGGCCGATCCATACACCGTTCAGCACTTCCGCAGTCACGGTGCATCCAACCGAGCAATGCGTACAGATGCTCTTGCGCGCCGTCGCTCCCGCGGTCAGCGGCCCGGCGGCGGCAGCCTCCGCCTCGCGAACGCCACCGAGGGGCAGCGTGCTGAGCGCAGCGAGCGCACCGCCGGCCAGACCGGACCGACGCAGGAATGTGCGGCGGTCGAGGCCGCCGGTCTGGCCGGACAGGAGGGTCGCGACGGATCCATGTCCGTCGCAATCGGAACGCTGTGTTCTCCTGATCAGCATGGCCGCCTCCCTCAACGTGGATAGCGATTGACGCGATAGTACGCCTTCACGTGGTCGGTTTCCTTGTAGCGGGCCTTGCGCTTCTCAGCTTCGGTCTCGCTGTCGGCTTGCGCCGGCGCGATCAAGGGGGGGGCCAGCGCGGCGCCTGCACCAACGGTGCCGATTCCGACCTTGCGAAGGAAGTCGCGGCGGCCTGCCATCATTTTCTTCTCATCGCTCATTGCACCTCTCCTGGACGGGCACCCCGTCAATTGGCGAACTTGAAGGCCTCTGTTTCAATCTCCAAAAACACGCATCCCAGCGTCCCGACCGCTCGATAGAACTTGGCGCGTTCGGCCTTCGCCATGTCAGCGAACAAACGTCCGATCCAGCGCGAAACATGCTTCTCGAAGAAGGCGCGCTGTGCTGCGAGCGACGCCGGGAAACGACCAGCCACAAGGCCCGCCATGATCTCGCATAGCGTCGCCGCATGGTCCTCGGGTTCTGGATTGCTCTCCACCCGCTCGATGCCAAGCGCGGCCAGATCGTCACGAAGTCGCGACAGCGGGCGCTCATTAAGGAAGCCGGTCAGATAGTAGGACGCGTAGGGCAGCAGCTCGCCGCGCCCAACGCCAACGAACAGGTCAAAATATTCGCGCTCGACCTCGGTTGCGACCGCGATCGAAGCGGCCTCCGCAAGAGCGGAGTGGGCGCGACCAAGCGGCGTCCCATCGCCGTTCAGTTGCGCGATCTTCTCAAGGAAGTCTTGCGACGGCGCCGACGAGAGCAGGGTCGCAAGCAGTGCGTATTCCTGCGCGCGTCCGGCTTCGATCGGATCGAGCATGTCCGATATCGCAAGCTCGCTATAGAGATCGGGACGAAGAATTTTTCGCGAGATGCCCGTCGCGATTTCGACTGCAATCACGCGTTGCGCCGGCACCCGGTTCCAGTTCGACACCGAGGGCTGGGCAATACCGATTTTCCGGGCTAGCTGCGCTACACCGCCCGCAGCATCGATGGCACTTTCAAGGCCCGCATCGCGCACGCCGCCCTCCCATCCTCGGGGCCAAGCGCTTGATTGCGTTTGCTTAACAAAGACTATTCGGGAGCTGGGAAGCGGTCAATCGATGCGCATAGCCTACGGCTATAGCATTTGGTCGCAGCCTATCGAGGTAGCGCGCCACCATGTGTGCGCCGCCGAACGGCAGTCTCGTCGCCCGGGCCTAGCAGTTGCGGTGCAGCAGAGCTTGGGGGCAATTCCGCGGTTGCGGACTCATCGGACAGTGGGAGATCCGGGCGCGCCTTTACCGGATTTGATGCTTGCGCCAAATCGTCGACCGCAGCGACGGCCGGTCGCGTGGCGTCTTCGACAGTCCCTTCGATCGGGTTGGTCGCGTTCTCGGCGGCCTGCACGAGGTCCCCGACAACGCGGCGGACGAGCGCGTCAACCTGCTCGGCCGAATAGTCCAGCGGACCGAAGCCAGGCATGGCAGTCGGGTCGTTGAAGTCCCAGGCGTTTTCCGCCAGCCCCATGAAATCGCGAATGGCAGGATCGGCGCTCCAGGCCCGGCGAAGCGCGGCACGGCTCAATTCCTGAGGAATGCCCTTGCGAAGGAAGGCCGAGACGTCGGTCGCGGCATCAATCGATTCAATGGACGGCAGGCTCGACAAGTCCAACTCGGTCGGACAGGGCTCCGCCACGTCAGGGCCGGCCGCCGCCGGCGCATTCGCCTCGGCGGGTTGTTCGGGCCTTGGTTCGGCGTGGCCGTCCCTCGCGGCCTGCTTGCGTCGCGACCAGCGCGCCAGAAAGTCGTCTTCGCTCATTCGTGCTCACCTTCATGGCGCCGTTGCGCCAGCGCTTCCGGATCGGCGCGGCTCCGCTCGCGCTTGAAGAACTCCTTTTCGACGTGGTGCTCGGCGATGAAATCTTCAATCGCCTGGCGCAGCACCTCAGGCATCGGCACCGCTTCGACGAGATTGGCACCGGCCCCCGTGAACGCTTCCCCTTCGGCGGGATCGGCCGTGACCGCGGAAAGGAGGTAGGGCGAGGCTCTCTCGGCAGGGCTCAACACGATCCAGATGCTGGGCACGCCGGAGGTGAGATTGTCGCGGTAGCGATCGGTTTCCGAGCGGTAGAGATCGACTGTCGCACTGCCGGCGTAAAACAGCGTCACTCCATCCTGCTCGCGGATCACCGTCCACGGCGTCATCTCCGGCTCATCCGGCAGCACCCCGACGCCGCGCCAGACGACGTCGATCCACGGAGAATCCGCTCTGCGGCGCTCGACCACGACGCCGACGGAGATACGGACCAGCGGCTCGACGACGGGGCTCACGTCACGGCCTCCAGATGCTTGATTGGCAACCCCGTTAGCAAGTTCTGGGGTTTCATCCGGACGACCTGATCGGACGTCATTGCGAGGATCAGATAGGCCGGCATGCGCCCCGCGGCGTCAACGATCAGGCCGGGATCCGCAAAGCTCAGCCGAAACAGCGCCAGCACGCGCCCCGCGATGCGGTCGTCGAGGGATTCACCCTGCCAAAGCCAGTCACCGATGCGGGTCGCCTCGGAATCCAGGCCCACATACCAGGTGAGTTCCGCGTTGCGCAGTTCGGCCAGCGGCTCGATCGTCACAGCGATCCCGAGCAGATGCAAGATCCAGCGCCGCATCGCGCCGGCCAGCGCGACCTGCCCTCGCCCTCGGCCGGTCAGATCAAGCGCCATATCGAACTGGTCACTACGTTGCCAATAGCCGTCGGCGTTCTCCTCGCTGAGAACGTCGAGTTGGGTATCGTTCGTCGCGCCCAGCATGGACATCAGCGACAGCACCGGCGTCGGGCTACGCCCGCCAAGGATTTCATCGTCGCCCAGGAGCAGCAAATGCTCGTGCGACAGGATCCGTTGCGGCCGAAAAAACAACTCGGCCGCGCGCAGCTGAAACGGATCCTCGCAGCGATCAAGCGCATTGCGCAGGATCACATGCACCAACTGGTTCATGAACAGCGGCGGCAGATTGACCGAACCTGAACGAACCGTCGCGAGATAGGCCGCCTCCAGCGTCGGATGGCGCAGCAGGAGGTCACGAAATGCCAGCACGAACCGCCAGTTTTCCTGCGCGTCGGCATCGCCGATCGCGGCCACCTCCGCGTCTCCGACCGGGAGGCGCGGATCGGCCAGCAATTGCCGGTGCAAGCGACGCTCGACCGCGCACGCGTTGTCCGGCGGCATCAGCTCGGGGCGCGCGAAATACGCCTTCAGGTATTCATCGGTGACAACGAGCGCGCCGCTCGCGTTGCGGTCGAGCAGATGGTGGCCGCAGGCGATCCAGAAGTCCTTCATCTCTCTGGCTCCTTGGTCATCTCGGCAAGATTGAGATCGCCGCCTCGTTCGACGTCATCCTCCACTTCCATGAACGAGAACGCCTTGCCGTGCCTCTGCCCCTCGCGCAGCCGCAAGCTTCGGAAGGACTCGCGGACCTCGCCATCGCGCACCGAGCGGTGGACGGCAATCAGCGTGCTAACCGGATGGGCACAGAGCGATTGCGCAAAGGCAACCTCCTCTTCTGCCGCCCCGCGCGCGGTTGCAAGATCCGGCGCACCGAACCGTTCGACCAGCCGCTTCGCAAGGAGTTCCACCAGCGCGCGGCGATCGTCCGCGGTCGCTGGAACGATCTGCGTCAGCGTCGACCAACCCCAGGATTGCACTCCGAGAAAACCGCCGCGGAACGCGGAACGGTCCTTACCGTCCAGTTGCGCCAAATCTCGATCAAGGAAGCGGAACGCGCCCGGCACCGCCCATTCGCCGGGCTCCGCCGGCACGTCGAATACGAACGTGTCGGACGGATCGAGCGCAATGGTGCGCAAGAGCTTCACGGGCGCGGCCCTCCGAGCTTCGGATCGAGCCACGAGGACGATAGGAGGGATTTCCTCAAATCGCGCCGCTCGGTTCCATCTGCTCCGACCCGGCGCACCAGAAGATCGCCGTTGTCAGCGATCGCGCGAGAGGTCTGCGGTTCGTCCGTCAGCCGGCTCAGGAATTCGCGGGCGACTGCGTCAAAACCGTCGACTTGCCAGGTTTCGGTCGCGAGCATCAGGTGCCGCGCAAAGCTTTCAGTGATCTGAACCGCGCCGGCCTCGCCAAAGCCCTCCTGGTCGAGCGCCGAAGCGAGCGGATGGACGGCCGCGTCCGCCTCGGTCATCGCAACCGTCCGGATCATGGCGCCGAACACCAACCAACGCGGCGGCTCATCCTCTTTCGCGGACGATGGCCAGCCAAGCTGGCCGCCACCGACGAGCCCGCCGTCGACACGGACCGCATCCGGCCAGTCGATGGCGACCTGCTTGTTCGGCGGTGCATAGGCGCGCAAGGCGTCGGTCAATGCCACCATGGCGGCATAGAAGGCCCGGCGCGCGGTGCACAAGGGCTCGCCGGGTTCGAGCACGACGGCGAACTCAGCAAGATCGAAGCGCCCCACATAGGTCAGTGTACCTGCCCCGCTTTCCTCCGCGATACCGATGGCATGGGCGAAGGCATCACGCGTCTCGCGCAGCCTCACCAGCGTGAACGGCGGAGGCAGGTCAACGGGCTCCAAGATCGATGAGCACGTGCGGACGGTCGGCGACAGACGGACCTCCAGCTTCCATTTCTTCCCGTGTGATAATAGCTTATCCGAGCAAGGGGGACGGCGCGAGTCCGCCCCTCGTCCTCCGACCGCTTTGGGAGGTGAATAGCCGCGTATGCCGGATTCGCCGAAGACGATCCTGATCTGCTCGTGCGAAGACACGATGCGTCTCGACACCGCAACGATCAAGCGAGGATGTCGCAACAGCGAGATCGCCGAATTCCGACAGCTGTGTCGAGCCGAGCTTAATCGGTTTCGCGATGCAGCGAAGGTCGCGGCGCCAATGATCATTTGCTGCACCCAGGAGGCGCCGCTGTTTGCCGGTGCGATGGAGGGCCGCTCGGAAAGAACGGAGTTCGTCAACATCCGGGAGACCGCAGGGTGGTCCCTGGCAGGACGACAGGCGGGGCCGAAAATGGCAGGGCTGCTCGCTGCAGCGTCCGAGCTCGCGCCGCCCTACCCGTTTGTCACCTTGTCGAGCGAGGGCGTGATCCTGATCTATGGCCGCGACGACATCGCGGTTGAAGCGGGCCAACTGCTGGCAGATCACCTCGACGTAACCGTCATGATCATGGGGCCAGCGCAGATTGCACCGCCGGCGACAACGTCGTTCCCGATCGTCAGGGGAACGATTCGCAACGCCAAGGGACATTTGGGCGCCTTCGAGCTTGTGATCGACGACTATGCCGCGCCTCGCCCCTCCTCGCGCGAGGCGCTGCTGTTCGAGGCGCCGCGCAACGGCCTGACGTCGCGCTGCGACCTCGTGCTGGATCTTTCCGGCGGAACGCCGCTTTTTCCCGCGCATGACCTGCGCGAAGGTTATCTCCGCGCCGACCCGAGCGATCCGCCCGCGATGCTGCGCGCGGTACTCAAGGCGCGCGATCTCGTCGGCAGTTTCGACAAGCCGCAGTACGTCAACTTCACCGCAGAGCTCTGCGTGCATTCGCGATCGAAGCTGACCGGTTGTCATCGCTGCCTCGATCTTTGCCCGTCCGGGGCGATCACGCCGGATGGCGATCACGTCAGGATCGATGCGGAGGTCTGCGCCGGATGCGGCCAATGCGCCGCCGCCTGTCCGACCGGCGCGGCAACCTATGCCCTGCCGCCGGCCGACGCGCTGTTGCACAAATTGCGCGCGATGCTTTTGTCCTATCACGCAGCCGGCGGCGCCAATGCCGTCGTCCTGTTTCACGATAGCCAGCACGGCACTCCGCTGATCGATGCGCTCGCCCGTCATGGCGACGGGCTTCCGGCCAGCGTGCTGCCCCTCGCGGTGAACGAGGTGACGCAGGTTGGACTCGAGGCCGTCGTCGCTTCCTTCACCTATGCTGCGGCCGGGATACGTTTTCTGCTTCGCGCAAAGCCGCGGCATGACGTCGCTGGCCTCTTCAAGACGATCGCGATGGCCGATGCGATTATCTCCGGACTTGGGTTGAAAGGACGCAGGGTCGAAGCAATCGAAACCGACGATCCCGACGCACTGGGCAAGGCGCTCTGGTCAATCGAGCCGGCGCCGACCGTCGAGCATCCCGCGAGCTTCCGGTCCGTCGGCAAACAGCGCGAGTTGCTTCGCGTCGCGCTTCACGAGTTGCACCGCCTGGCGCCTTCGCCGGTCGACGTCATCGCGCTGCCTGAAGGCGCACCACTCGGCGCGATCAGCGTCAATGTGGAGGGATGCACCTTATGTCTGTCGTGCGTATCGGTCTGCCCGACCGGCGCGCTGCGCGACGATCCCGAACGTCCTGTGCTCAAATTCGTCGAAGATGCCTGCGTGCAATGCGGATTGTGCCAGAGCACCTGCCCCGAAAAGGTGATCACGCTCAGACCGCAGATCGACTTCCGTGCCGCCAGGGCTCCTGCGACGATCATCAAGGAGGAAGAGCCGGCGCTTTGCATCCGCTGCAACAAGCCGTTTGGCGTGAAGAGCACGATTGAGAAGATCGCAGCGAAACTCGAGGGCCGGCACTGGATGTATCCCGCCGGCGACAAGCGGCTCGATACGGTACGAATGTGCGCGGATTGCCGCGTGATCACCATGAGCGAGCAGCAGTTCGACCCGTTTGCCGGCGTGCCACAACGCGCGGCGCCTCGCACGACCGACGATTATCTGCGCGAACGGGAAACCAAGAACTAGAACCAATTGGGAGCAGCACACTTGGGAAGGCGCACCATGTCTCATCTCACCAAAGCTCATTTTGCGTTCATTGCCGTTGGAGTTGCCCTTGGCGCAGCGATGATCCCGGCGCCCGTCGAAGCCGCGCGCCTGTCGAACGCCGACAAGGTCGCCCTGAAACAGGCGATCGTTGCCTGCAAGGCGCAGGCGAAGGGCAGGAAGGTCAAATTGGCTCGCGCGCCGGAAGTACGTGAACAATTGCGTCTCCGAGGCCCTGAAGGAACATCCAAACGTCGACATTGTTCGCTTGATCAAGGAGCATCCAAACCTAACGAACCTCCCGATAGAGAAATGGCCCGGCTTCTAGCTGCATAAAGCTGCGTAACGGCCCGCTATCGTCGCCCCAACGTGGCACGCCCCAGGAAATCCGTGAGCGCCTTGCGGTCCTCGACCGACCCGATCCGCTGCTCCGGCATTTTTGTACCCGGCGTATAGGTATTCGGACCGAGCTCGAAGAGCCTTGCCACCGTTTCGGGAGTCCAGACGATATCCATTTTCGTCAGCGCGTCGGAGAAGCGATATCCCGGCAACGACGCGATCCTGCGACCATACAAGCCATCGAGCGTGGGGCCGGCGCGCTGCGGCTCCACCGCGGACAGCGTGTGACACGCAACACACGCCCTAAACACCACGGCGCCACGATCTCCGGCATAGGCTGCTAGGGGATCGCTTTGCGCGGCCTGTGGCGACGAGCCGACGGGATCGCCCGTCTGCGCGTTCCAGCGCCGGATCCTGCCGTCCGCGCCGCCCGTCAGCAACGTTGCGGTGTCGGGCAGGAATGCCACTGCCCAAACCGGCGCTCCCTGAGTGGCGAGCGATTGCACGATGCTCCGCGCCTTCCGGTCGATGACGGAAATTCTTCCGCCAATTTCCGCTGCCGCGATCAACGTGCCGTCCGTGGACATCGCCAACGCGACGATCGGGGTCGACCCGGCTAGAATCTCGCCGGTCTCATGCCCGCTCGACGTCAGAAACCGTACTTTTCCGTCGCCCCCGCCCGTTATGATCTCGCCGTCGGGCGCGACTGCCACGGCGTTGAGAGGCGACGGAAGCAGGGCGACATCCGGCGTTGCCGCCACCATCGGCCAGATCCTCAACTCGCGGTCGTAACCGACGCTGACCAGCGATCGTCCGTCCGCAGTAAAGGCAACTCCGTTCACGTTCTGCGTATGCCCTTTCAGTATCTGCGACGCGCCGCCGATGAGTGACCAGACGCCCACCGTATGGTCCCACGATGCCGTAGCGAGCTTGGTTCCGTCCGGCGAGACGGCGAGCGAAACGATTGGCGCGTGATGGCCCTCGAAGACCTGATCCGGCTGCTCCCGACCGGGTGTCCAGATCGCGATCAGCGCGTCGGCTCCGGCTGTCGCCATTCGTCCATCCTTCAGGAACGCGACCGCATTCACTGCATCGGAGTGAAAGCGAAGGACTTGCTCCGCGGATTCGGTCTTGAGTGACCATCGAATTGCTGATGTGTCGAAGCCGCCTGACAGAGCACTGTTGCCATCGCTCGAGATCGCAATCGCCCGAACGGGCCCGCCATGACCCGCGAGTTGACCTTGCGCCGGCGTTGAATCAAATGCCCATAGAGCGGTAACGACGCACAGATTTGAGAGCCAATTCATCGGCGGCTCACGGGTCGGCTCCGGCACGTTGCCGTTGCCTTGCAGGATAGCATGCACGCGCTTGACCCGGGTCAACCACGAGGGCCGTGGTTGGGTTTCCATGCTGCGCCGCGGAATTGGAACGGCCTCCGCTACTCAATGCCGCAATGGCGTCTGATCGGCTTGAACCGAGGGTCGTCGGCTCCTATGCTGAACCCGAAGCGTCAAGGATGACGGCATGCAAATACGATCCAAAACGTATCTGCATTTCATTTCGCTGTGGCGATCACTTCGTAATTCGATTTCGCCACACGATGGCGACGTGCCCCTTGAGACGTCACCATCGCTCATTTTCGTCGCGGTCGTGCTGACGTTTCTCTTGGCCATCTTGGAAGTTGATCTTCATCGAGGTGAGTTGGAATCGCTTGGCCTGCTCCGAAACCACGACTCACCTCCAGCCGCCTTCCTAGGTCCATAGCGTTCGTCGTCCGACCAGGTTTCAATATGAAGCGCGCCCTCAGCGTTGATCCTGGCTGCGGGTCGCTTCGCCCGACAGGTGGTCGTCTAGCGCGTCGTCTCTCTCGGAAAGACCAGCGACCGGTCGTCAAAGTCCTCGGCCGGCAACTTGGCTGCGCTGCGGGCGCCTTGCAGTTCTTGCAATGTTGAACTGCTTGCCAAATCGGCCCGCCCGACCGCCGGGACCGAGTGCGATCGCGGGATGCCGAGCACCGCGGTAAGAAGCGCAAAAGCGGTGATGACCGCTACCATCAGACCCTTCATGCGAAATCTCCGTTCGGTTGGAGCTGTCCCCGAAGAAGTTTTGCAGAGATCTGATTAGTGCTGACCGCAGCGTCGCGATGTGAACCGCCTCACATGCCCTGGAAATTTTCCCCGAAGGGCCTTTCGGGTTCCGCCCGATTAAAGTCGACGGCAAATGGCCTCGGACGCCAGGACGCGGTCGACAAGAACGATGCTCAAATTGCTGGCGCCTTACACGCAATCTCGGCCGCGCGCAAAAATACTGGACTCAGATTGGGCGCCTAAACCCGCATTTTGGCAGCAGTTCGGGATGAAGTTCCGGAGTCCACCGGCACGCCGGTCTCATTGGTCATGCCCGCAGGAAACTGCATCGACCTCCGACTAGACGAGCTGCCATTTCCCGGCGATCGTATCAGCTCCAATTCGAGCACAGGCGCCCGATGATGCTGCCTAGACCCGGGACTTCATCCCCGCCAAAACGGCTCAGTATGTTCATGGCTGCGGCAATCTGACACACTGCTACAAGGCCAACCGTTGTCAATCGAGCGGGGACGAATCTTTCAGCGCGCCTCGTCTGACCGCCGCTACAAGAGGTCGCAAAGCCGCCGCAGCAGTAAATGGAGGGTCTCCATGTCCGACGCCCATACCCGCGACCCCTCGTGGAAAACCGACCTGATCTGGCACTATTTCCACAGCGTCACGACCGCGGCAAAGGCGCCCGCCGCCTATCGCAAGTTCTACAGCAACCAAGACCCCGGCGATGAATTGGACAACCGCCATCGCGTTTATGAAATGTTGGTGGACGAACCGCTTAACACCCGTCCCGTTCTGCTGGCGACCGCGGACGAGTCGATGGAAAACTACAAGAAGAGCAAGCTGCCATGGAACCAGAACAATGCCGGCTTCCTGAAGGCAGTGAGCAATGAATATTGGTGCGGTTCGATCCTCAAGATCGTATTCGTCCGCTACATGGGCTGGAAAATGGTCGAACCGACGGCTCGCGACCAGGTGAGCGCGGGTCGCGATCCCGGCAAAGCGGTTGATTGGACAATCAAGAACCTCGAAAACAAGGTGCCGGTACGAGCCTCACTCGGCGGTGCCCACTATGTCGGCATCGTCGGCCACCGCACTGCAGGAGCCGACGACAAAGTCACAGAGTTTCTGTGCCTCGACCCCTGGGCCTACGGCATCGACGGCGGCAACATGGGCATGAAATATGCCGGTACAAAGACCGCGTTTCTCGGGATTAGCAAACGCGACGGTGCGATATGGACTTATAGCAACAAAGCCGTCGCCTTCGTTGAACGGCCATCCTAGGGCAGCGGGTTGCCATCATTCTCACGCGCCTCCCCTCAGACCCGCTCGTGAATGCGGAACAGGCTAAGAATCATAGAGATCCTACCGCCCCCAACGGTCTTGCCAAATCTTCTCTCCAATCCAGCAGGGTACGCGCGGCTCATTCTCTATAACTGGAACGACCAACCGCTCGGGCGTGCGACCCGCCACCTCAAAGACTAACTTGCTTCGAATTGCCTCTTTCATCTCGTCGCGCAACTTGATGGAGACCACAAACGAACCCGGCCCTCCAATCACGCAGTCCTCATAGTACCAATCGAGATTATTGATATCCATGGCGTTAGTCGACGGTTCCTTGATCATGATCGGGAGGCCATTGATGGCAATGCCTTTCTCAATTGCGGCATCACGTGCAATGGTAACAGGAATGCCATTGTTATTGGGACCGTCACCAGAAATGTCGATCACGCGTCGCGACCCCAAAAACCGATTCTCGTCGAACAGCGGAACGGCGAAATTAATCGCACCAGAGATTGATGTACGTGAACCTCGGTGCAATGGGGCTTTCATGATTTCATCCGCCACCGCGCCAGCGGATTCCGGCCCATCAATCACACGCCAAGGAATAATAACTTTCTGGTCGCTCGACGCCGACCACTCGAAGTATGTGACAGCTAACTTGCTAGTCGGTCCTTGCTTGAGGGCCTGAAGAAATTCCTTTGAGGAGATCGCCTCGGCATACCCTTCGCGCTGAACGGCCAATTCGTCCAAATCCATCGAGTAAGAAACGTCAACAGCGATAACAAGCTCAAGATCCACCGATACGGAAGCTTCCCTGCCGTCGCTTCGTTGAGAGCCGAGGTTTCTCGGTCCGGCCGCGCCCGCCGAGATGGCCCCGACGACGAGCATAGCTCCGATTGACATGGTCCAGCGCATCTCGACCTCCAGTACGGACCAAAGTTGACACGGATGGCGGAGCCATTCAAATCCGCCGTAAGGGAAACCCGACCTTCAAGTAATGTCTGTCCGGTGTGTCGCTCTCAAGACCGAATAACTCAGAAGAGACTTGCTAACCCCTGCCCCAGATCCAAACCTTGACGAGCACAGGCGTGTCGGTCGGCGAAATCATCGCTACATTATTTGGGGAAAGCCTGCCGGCTCAGGACTCTTTGAAGAACTCAGCTACCGCTAGCCGAGAAATTGACGACCAATTGTCGAGATATGGAGCAAGTTGTCAGGAACATGCCTCAGGACATCCAGCATGCGGTAATCATTGTTGCGCGCTCAGCGTACGACAGACGTCCGCGGGTGCGTCAAAACGGTTGAGACATACCAACGAACCGTCTCATCGTTACCCGATAAGCAGCGCCATTCTCTCAAACTCAGCGGCCGTCTATGCCGGACGCGAGCGCATGGATAGATAGGATGAGACCGACGTTGATCCACGGTCTAGATGCTGATGCGCACTTAAGTTGGGCTTCGCTACCAAGGGGATGGAACTTCGCTGGCGAACCGGATCTGACGCCAGCACAGCCAGCCACTGCGCTAACAGCCGGAGCAGAAACTATAACTATTTCAATATCTTCCTTTTCACCCCCGCATCGGGCAGGCAGAATCGTGACCTACACTCTTCCGTGTGCGGTTGAACGTCTTCGCCACCCTGAACGACAATACTAGGAATGGATTGAACCTAAGATTGGTACTTGTACTGGAGAAGGCCTTCCCACGCTCGCAGAGCTTGACGCGACCGAGTTTGTCCGGGGCCAACTTCGATAAAACTAGTTCGGGCGATTTTGGACGGTAGCCATGAGCTTGTACACCCACTTCAGAGTTCTTGTTCTTCTCGCCGCTTTAGCTCTTCTTGCTTCGCAGCCTGCATGGGCAACGAAGCGCGTGGCTTTGGTAGTCGGAAATTCGAGCTATCAAAATGCGCCCTTACTTCCGAATCCTGCCAATGATGCCACCGCCATCGCCGCGACCCTGAAGAACGCCGGGTTCGATTTGGTGGAGTCTCGTCTCAACCTGACCTCGAGCGACATGCGGCGGGCACTGAGGGATTTCGCCGATCAAGCTCGCGATGCCGACATCGCCGTCGTCTACTATGCAGGTCACGGAATCGAGATCGACGGGACGAACTATCTGATTCCGACGGATGCCAGACTTGAGCGCGACACTGATATCTATGATGAGGCCTTCTCGCTCGATCGCATCCTACTAGCAATTGAGCCCGCGAAGCAGCTGCGCGTCGTGATCGTTGACGCTTGTCGCAACAATCCATTCGCCGACACGATGAAACGGACCCTCGCTTCGCGCGCGATCAGCCGCGGGCTCGCCCGGGTGGAACCCGCGATATCCAATACGCTGATCGCATTTGCGGCCAAAGCCGGACTGACCGCACTCGACGGCAACAGCAAGAACAGTCCTTACGCGACAGCGTTGGTCAAGTATATCGCAAAGCCGGGACTCGACTTGCGTCGGGCTTTCGGCTTTGTTCGCGATGATGTCTTGCAGGCTACCGGTAATCGACAGGAGCCATACGTTTATGGTTCGCTGGGCGGCGAAGACGTCGCGCTCGTACCAAAGGCAGAGGAGCCGGTGCCACCGCCGCCGGCTAACGCCTCGTCGGAGATTCGTCGTGACTACGAATTGGCCCTGCAACTCGGCAACAAGGCCGCTATGAACGCGTTCCTCGCCCAGCATCCCGACGGATATTACGCAGATCTGGCCAAGCTTCAGCTCAATCAAATCGACGCCGAAGACGCGCGCGTTATCGCAACCAAGAAAGCGCAGGAAGCGGAGCAGCAGAAAGCTCGGCTTGCGTCCGAAGGTGCCCAGCGAGCCGAACAGGAAAAAGCGGCCGCAGATTTCAAGGCCGCGGAGGATGCCCGTATCGCGGCGGAAAGGTCAAAGCAGATTGCGCAGGAACAAGCGATCGAGGCCGAACGGAAGCGGACTGCATCGCAATCCTCAACGGTCGCCATGCTTTCCCCGAATGGCCCCGTAATCGACGGCGCCAAGGCGGACAATCTTGCAATCGCCGCCCCATCCCAGAAT
Source organism: Bradyrhizobium sp. JR3.5 (assembly GCF_054057015.1). Taxonomy (NCBI): domain Bacteria; kingdom Pseudomonadati; phylum Pseudomonadota; class Alphaproteobacteria; order Hyphomicrobiales; family Nitrobacteraceae; genus Bradyrhizobium; species Bradyrhizobium sp. JR3.5. The sequence continues at coordinate 1,186,799 of NZ_JBSRYV010000001.1, read as the reverse complement.
AGCGAGGGAGCGAAGGTTGCCGCCTTGAACGCGGCACCGCCGCAGGAGGATCTTGCCAAATCAGTCCAGAGCGAATTGAGCCGGGTCGGCTGCTTCACCGGCTCCATCGACGGTGAGTGGAACGCAGCCTCGCGTCGCTCCCTGAGCCTGTTCAACCGGCACGCCGGGACCAAATTTGACGTCAAGCTTGCAAGCCTCGATGCGCTCGATGCAATCAAGCTGAAACCGGCCCGGGTTTGCCCGTTGATCTGCGAGCGCGGCTATAAAGCGGACGGCGATCAGTGCCGCAAGATCACTTGTGCCGAGGGCTCGTTTCTGAACGACGATAACGAATGCGAGAAGCGCCGCGGGAAAAAGCCGCTGGCGAGGCGCAACATAGATGAGCGCCCGCCGCGCGCGGATCGTCCGGTACGCGACAGCTCCGAGCCGCCAGCCGATTTCCCCAAGCGAAAGCAAGCGACCGCTAGGCCCGCTGGTGGCAGCGGCCAGATCGTGTGTGACGCTTATCTATGCCGCCCGGTCCGTCACGGCTGTCATCTCGATTACCGTGGCGGCGGAGGTCCCGGCGGCGGTACCGGCAATGTTGAAGTCTGCAACTAGGACAGCATGCACGGCGGCGCGCTCGAGCTCGTGTACGGGCCGCCGTCTCCTCCGCAATTGACAATGCTGGCGGCAACAGAGCCAAAGCCGCAGGACCTTGGACAGACCACTCCTCAACCGCCCGAGTAAGCCGTAAAAGCGCGAACGCTTGCCTACTTGATAGAGTATGATTTGATGTCGAACGACCAATTGTTCGGCACCAGCTTTCCGCTGCCGCTGTCCGTTACACGCAGCTGACGTGTCCAATCCGACAGATAGCTCAACGTATCGGCCGGCCCCTGAATCTTCCGTTGAATGTCTGGCAAATCAAGCAATTGCACACGTCGCTCGCTCAGGATCGCAACGATCACAGCGGACCCGGCCGGCGGCGCGACGACATACTCAAATCCACGTTGCTGTGCTGCAGGAGTCGGGACAATAAATTGGACGCCAGGCTTCACACGATTCATGTCCCGTTCGATCGACTGCGCCAATAGCTCGGCAGTTGGAAAGATCTGGGACATCCGCCCTTCCGCATCAACATCCACGAGTATCAGATAGCCAGGCTTTTTGGCGGTTACGCCGAATGACACCTTGCCGCCAATGTTAACAGTTGGACCCGGCAGGATTTCAAGCGACACGCTGGCAGCGTTTGCCGAGCCGCGGGGCGCCTGTACATGCCAGAGCAATGGAGTATCTCTCGCGGCAGATGGAAATGCCGATGGCAACGGCGCGGCGCTCGCGATCCCGCTTCCCGCCAGCGAGAACACCAGCGCGAGCCATGATTGCTTCTGGAAAACCAGCTTCGCTGACGACATGACCTGCAGTCACAGTATTGTCAGGGAACGCTGAACAAGCCGATAGACGCGATCCGCGCGTCCGCCGGCAGATAGCGCTCCAGACTCTTGATCATCTGCCCCGAAGCGCGGCGCCGGTTGAGCTGCATCAAGACCCTCTCCAGATCAACCATCCGCTGTTGCGAAGTCACCGCAACGATCTGCTCGGCACCGAACGGCTCGCCCACCCGAAGAGGCAGCCGCAGATTTGCTGATCGAGCAAGCGCGGCATCGGAACCCACCGGATACAGCATTTGGATAGTTCCATCTCCGGACACGTTGAACAGCAGCACCGCCCGCGAACCGACGTCGGACAATTCGACCTCGACGGTCTGGCCGCTGCGCTGCTGTCGATCATCCGGCCAAATACGCATCGCCTGCGGCGACTGCGTCGCCATGCGCTTGAGCTCCCGAATTGCCGCAGTTCTGTTGACCACCGTCGTCAAGCCGTCAACGTCAACACCATAAGCGACGACATCGCCCCACGCGATTACGTCATGCGACACGGGGTCCCAGATCAGGTCGGGATTATCAGTTGGTTGAACGGCCTGCACACTGGCGTCCTGCGGTTTGACGTTCGTGAAATAGCTGATCTTGCCGTCAAGCGCCGCCAAACGGATCGGTGATACGAGACGGAAGGGCGGCAGCGCGGCACCGGGCGCGGCCGAGCCGGTCGCGGCGACGCCGGCCGCAGCGGTTTGCGAAGCGGCCGCAACGGCTGGCGGCGCTGGGGTTTGTTTCTCGACAGGCGGGACGGCAGGAACCTGACCGGGAGCAGTTCTCGCGGCCGCCCCTTGGATCAGCACTACGCCGCGCGTCAATTCGAAAGCGACCTCGGTCTCCGGCATCTGCGCCGGCGACGATACCGTCACGATGTTCTGACGTTGGTCGGACAACTGATAGACCACCTGCCGAACATTGCTGAAAAGCTCTTTCAGCGTCACTTTTCCATCATGATTGATGTCCGCGTTGCCCTCCACGGCTCGCGCAACGGCATAACTCAAAGCGCCGCGCAAGCCATCGATCCCGGGAATCCGCACTTCCGGCGCCTTAGTGTAACGATCGACCGCGGCGATGAACGCAGTGTGGTCGAGATCGAGTTCGGACTTCGGGTCGTCGCTGCTCGACACTGGCTTCAATTCATCGACCAGCAGTGTGTAGCGCGGCACCTGTCGAAAGCTCATCTCCGCCGCACGCGGATCGATATCGCGCACCATTCCGCCGCCGTGGCAGGTATCCGCAACGAAGATCACCTTTGCGCCGCGCAATTCGAATTGCCGGATGAAGTGGTTGAATTCGCTTCCTAGAATCCGCTCGGCCGATCCGGCCGGCGTGGTAGCAAAATCGGGCAGCAGGAACACGTTCTCCATTCCGTCCGGTTCGGAGCCCTTGACGCGCTCCGGCTCCTGCGTGCCGTGACCTGCGATCGAGAGGAAGATGAGATCGTTGTTCCTTGTCCGCTCCACCAGTGAGCTGATCTCACGCAGCACGCTTGCCCTATCAGCCTGCGCATTGGTCAGCTCGACCACATCGCTGACGCCCATAGTCCGCAAGCTGGACACGATGTCATTGGCATCTGCGACCGCGCCCTTCAATTTGCGGACATGCTGGTAGTCGTCGATGCCGATGACGAGCGCCCGGAGAGCCGCGCCGTCGGGATTGCTTATCGACAGTTCACCCGCCGCATGCGCGCGCTGGGGTGGCAGGCCGATCAACGCAGCAAGCAGGATGGCTGCACAGAGCCAACCGGCCCTTTGATCAAAGCCCTTGAGCCTTCGCATTGTGATCCACCTCGATATCAAGCAGGTCCGCCCTGGAACTGCACCGGCATGGTAGAGCGTCAGGATGCCGTCCTGATTTCTAAAACCAGCGCACAGGCGGTGACTCCATGTTCATCTGTAGCCTCAGGGAGACCACAGGTTCAGCGCCGCTTGTTCGCCGCCTTGCGGCCCGTCGGCGCCTCGGTCTCCTGATAGGCGTTCGCGGAAACAGTGGTCTGATCATCTGCGAACGCGCGAAAGCGGACCGGAACGTAACCGCGTGCGAGCAGGCTTGCGAGCGGATAGACGTTGCGGCAGACCCTGCCGTTGCAGCCGCCCGTCGAGGATTCCATGACCTCCGCCTTGCGATCCGGCGTGAACCGCAGGAACAACATCACGTGGGAACCCGGCTTGTTCAGGGCGTCACCGGGCTTGAGGTCCCAGGGGTTGGTCACGGGTGCGGCGATCGCGGGGATGGCGGCGGTCGTATAGTGGACGGAAAGTCCCCATGTGGCGCTGACGAACGCTGAGCAGTCGACGCCGGCCACGTCCGGCCGCGGCTCGTTGCGGGTGCAGACATTGCCCGCAAGCGTCCCGCTTTCGATTCGCTGCCGGAAATTCGCGAGCGAACCATGGCAACCCCAGCAATAGGGCACGCCCCGCACTTCCTGGTTTACCTTGCCCTGCAGATACCACGGCCGGCGAATCCGGCTGAAACCGGAGCATTGGCTGTCGGGATCGCTGCCGTAGTTCGCCGGTGTCAGCTTCCACTGAATGCCCTCAAAGGCGAAGGCCGTCTCGATCGCCTGCTGGCGATTGGACGGCCGTACGGCGGCGGTCGCGTTGAACTTGAAATCCGGCTGCGCCGCCGGCGCGCCCGCCGTGCGCGACGGCCTGACGTCAATGATGGACATTTTCCCCAGTGGCCGGAAGCCGACACCAACCACCTCAACACCTTCCGACTTGGTGCGCAGAAAATAGACATCGCCGTCGCCCGAGATGGTGACGAACCGGCGGGTCAACGGCGTGTTCTCCAGCGGTAACTCGTAGATACCCTCAAGGCGTCCGTTCGCGGCATAGCGTGCCACGAATGTGGTGGCATTCTTGCCCGATGGAGGAATGTCCTCGGCCAGCACATAGAAGCGGTCACTGTTGTCGATCTCAAGAAACTCCACGGTGCCGAGCTGGTTGCGGACGCGCAGGCCAAGCTGACCTATGGTCTCGTTGGAGACCATGGTCTGGATTTCCACCCGAACGCTGTTATTCCCTTTGTCGGGACTAATGATATCGGCGATCACCGATCCCTTGCTGCGCGAGGCGATATACTGCCGGTCGGGCTGCCGCGTCGTCCTCACGATAGCCGCACGCGTATTCTGATCGAGCAAGTCGGTCGGGCTGCTCAACGCCTGCGAGCCCATCTGTGCGAAGGCCGAAATGGCGACCTGGTCGTCCGTTCCGCGGGATGAGACTTCCTCCAGCTGAATCACGTCTCCGCCGAGCCCGCGGGTAGACTGTCCTGGTGCTGCCTTCAGCATCCTCACGCCTCCGTCCCAAACCATGATGTCGTCATTACGAACGACGAGGTCGGTAGGCTGGACATCGCTTGGCATCTTCAGGATGTCAGGAGCCGCGTTTGGCTGTTTAGGGTCGAACTGCAGAATGCGGCCGTTGATCTGATCAAGCACGAACAGGTTTCCCTGTCCGTCCGCGGTGAGCGCTTGCGGGCCTGCGAGTTCGACGTCCTGGCCGGCCGGGACGATCCCGACCATGGATGCAGCCGAACCGCTGGCAAAGCTTCGCACGACGGCATCGTCGGCCCTTGCCCCGCTGGTAACGATGATCGCGCCGACGATAGAGAGCCAGATCCTGCTAGATCGACGAAGCATATCCGCCTCAATGTAACCGAACCGAATGCAGCGTCAGTCCGACTAATCCAAGACTATGCGAGTGCAGCATCAATTAGTGACGAGCAACCCCAATCCCGTTCAACTCTCTCACTGGACGGTGATAGTTCTAATTCCTTCAGCTTGCAGTGCAAAATCATGGCCAGAAATAGATTTGAGCAAGTCAGCGAAATCCAGCCCGACGCGATCACTCTAGTCTTGAGGCGCGACGACGGGGGCGCCTCCGGGTCAATTGTATTGCCAGCCGCCGCAAGCGGGGGACGCTTGAGCGGCGACCAGGTCAGCTCCCAACTACCTGCCCAGGATGCCTTTCGCGGCGCGATCCGTCTCGCCAATGACATGAAGCTCGCGATCGTGGTTTGCGACCCGGATGGCGTCTGGAAGCCGGAATGGGGAGATCTTTACCAGGCGATCGATTGATCCCACGCTGCGGCGCCACATGGAGGCCGGCATGGCAAATGGAGCGTTAAGCGGGCCGTCATTGAGATCGCAAGCCCTGATGATCGCCCTGTTGGCCGCAACCGGTTGGCCCGCGCAGGCGAACGACTCCGCGGCGGAATTGTCCATCGGCGGGCTGCAATTCGTTCGCACGAAGGATGTGGCCATGGCGAGCGAGGAGCTTCGTATCGGGTTGGACAGGGTCAGCGTTCGCTACCAATTCGTCAACCAGACGAGCAAGCCGGTTGCACTCACTGTCGCCTTTCCGCTGCCCGACATCGATTTGTCCGAAGCCGAGAACATCGCTTTTCCATCGAGCAATCCGGTCAACTTCGTCGAGTTCGAGACCAAGATCGACGGCAACGCGGTGCCGCTGACCATCGACCAGCGCGCCATGGTCGGCAGCAAGGATGTGACCGCCCTCCTCCGTCAATTTAAGCTGCCTTTGCTGCCGCTCGGCGATCGGGATATCCGGATCGCCGACCTGCCCGTGGCAACCCGAACCAAGCTGATCGATGGCGGCCTTCTTATGCCTGCCGGCATGAACGACAACGGTCGCCAGCAATACATGCCTGGCTGGATAACCAAGACTTCGGCCGTTCGCGAGCAAGTGTTTCCTGCGGCGCGTACCGTCATCGTCGAACATCAATACCGCCCGAGCGTCGGCTCCAGCCCTGACACGGTCTTGCGCTCGGGTCTGCGTCGCAGCGCAGCGCTGGGTCCCGAGGTCGAGCGATACAAGCGAGACTATTGCATTACGGATGCGTTCCTTGCCGAATTGGACAAGCGCACAGGTAGCGGCCAGGCGAACACCGCAATGCTGCAGGAGCGGCGTATTTCCTACGTGCTCAAGACGGGTGCGAACTGGGCGGGTCCAATCCGGTCCTTCAGGTTGACGATCGATCCCGGAAGCGACGACCATTTGGTCAGTTTTTGTCTCGGCCGTCTCAAGCCGTCTGCCGCCAATAACTCGCATCAATTCACGGCAAGCAACTTCACGCCGAATGGCGACCTGAAGATCTTGATGATCGGCAAGTTCTGAAGAGCAGCTTAATCCGTGAGCATTACATAGCGCGCGGCCGCAGTGATGGTCACGTTGCCACGCTGAGCTTCGCTCGTCGCCTGCAGGAAGAATGTGTCGGCAGCCATCGGTCGCGGCTGGCGCAACGAATCCAGAACCCGCGGGGCCGCGACGACCAGCAGCAGTTGCGGGCCGGTCGTCCGCTCCATCGGCAGGGCAAAGGAAAGCGAGTCGATGCCCGGCTTCAGGAGATAGGACAGGCTCCGCACCTCGCCGCGATCCGAGACCATGAGCAGTTCCACCACCCGGTTGGCAAAATTCTCCACAGTCCCATTGAGGGTCTCGCCGGCCTTCAGCTCCGTCGCGGACAGGCTGATGCGCGGGGCACGCGCTTGGTCGCTTCCGACCTGGCTCAGGAATTTGACGGCCGGACATTGGGCCTGATTCACCTGCCTGACGCCGACCGAGGCCTCAAATCCCTGTTCCTTTCGAAACGCCTTGTCGAAGGTATCGAACGGCGCGGTCGAAGCGCCGAAGCCTTCGATGACGGCTGCGCTAGAACTCACGGCAACAGGCAGGATGAAGAAGCAGTCGCCGCCGACATACTGGGCGACATATTTGCGGATGCGCTCGGCTCGACCCGGCCCATCGGGCGACGAAGACGGCGTCACCGTCGGCTGAGACGGCAGCTTCACCGGCCCCTGACGTGCTGGCTGTGGCAGAGCAGGTTCAATCCTCGGCGGCGCGGGCGTCGCGGCGAGTTTGGGAGGTGGCGGCAAGGCCGCTACGCCCGATGTCGACCAGACAAATTTATAGAAGCTGTACCCACCGCCCCCCAGCAGAAGCAGCAGCGCCGCGACGCTGGCGCCGAGCCAGACGCCGCGAGAGTTCCGCGGGGTCGATGGCGCCCGCTCCTGCTGCGGAGACGTCCCGGCTTCCGGCTTCCCCAATGGATCGAAGCCGTAGAGTGGCGCGGCGGACGGCTGAACCGAACCCGCCGGCGCCCAGTTGGCGACCTCCGCCATGGTAGGGCGCAAGGCCGGGTCTGGCTGCAGCATCCTCTCGAGCAGGGGCCTGATACGCAAATCCACTGCGCCGAGATCGGGCGCACGCCGACGTTTCTCGACCAGTTGAAACTGGCTTCCACCCATATCGAGCTTCTGTCCGGTCAAGGCATGGAACAGCACGAGACCAAAGCTGTAGACATCGGACTTCGCGGTGACATCATTGCCGTACAAGCCGACCTGTTCCGGCGAAGCGTAATTATCCTTGCCGGCGAAGCCGGAGCCAATAATGGTCTTGTCACCCATCTGGGTGGACCGAGCGATACCAAAGTCAATGATCTTCGCTCGCCTGACATCGTCGAGCGGCACGATGATATTGTCGGGTGAGACGTCGCGATGGACAATGCCGTGTTCTCGTGAGCGGCCTGCAGGCCCGATGCGACACGCTGCATCAACTTGATCAGCGCTTCGAAGGTCAGCGGCCCATCGTCGAGCATGTTCGACAGCGACCGCCCATTCACGAATTCCATCGCGAGATACGGGCGCTGCAGCACGGGTTCGACCGTGAACAGGAAGTAGCGAACGATCGCTTCATGCGGAAGGTTGTGAAGTGCGGCCGCCTCCCGGCGGAACAGCGCAAGTGCCGCCTCGTTGTCGACCATGTCGGGCAACAACATCTTGACGGCAACTGGCGATCCGGTCTGGATCTCGCGGCATCGGTAGACTTCCCCCATGCCGCCTGCCCCGATAATCGCTTCGATCTCGTAAATGCCGTTGAGCCGGGTGCCGGCCGGCACACCGCGGTAGGACGATCGAAACGGATCGTTCGCGGTCATGATCGCGGCTCCCGATCGAACGGCGTCCTCGTGGGCTCTGAGGGTCGTGGCGCGAGCAGCCGCACGATCACGATCGTCACGTTGTCGAGCCCGCCGCGATCGAGCGCAAGCGCAAGCATGTCGTCGCAGGCTGTCTGCGCGAGGCGAGTGGCCGCGTGCTGCTGAATCTCGTCATCCTGCACGTGTCGGGTCAAGCCGTCGCTGCAAATCACGAAGACGTCTTCCGGTTCGGCCGGACCGGTCACCACCTCGAACTCAGGGTCGGCGACAACGCCGACAGCCCGGGTGATGGCATTGTTCGGCCAATCCTGGACCTCTTCGCGCGATAGAGCACCGCCAGCGATCAGTTCCTCCAACTCGCTATGATCATGCGACACCTGTGTAATGCCGCGATGGTTGATCAGGTACACCCGGCTGTCTCCCGCCCAAATGCAGGCGTAATGGCCGTCGCGTACCAGCAAGACCGCCGTTGTGGTCCCGACAGTGGCACCCTGCCTTGCCTGGCTGAGTGCCAAAATCTGCTGGTTGGCGCTAAACAGACGCGCCTCGCACTGCGCCAACAGGTCCGCCGCGGAGGCAGGCGCGGCGATCGCATCAAGCGACTGTACCACGATGAGGCTGGCAAGATCGCCCGCCTCATGACCGCCCATGCCGTCAGCGACGGCCCATAGGCCGATGTCGGTTCTTACCAGGCAAGAATCCTCGTTCCGCGCCCGCACCCGTCCGGCATGAGTGACGCTACCGACATCGAACAGGGATGGGACGTGTACCATCGCTCGTCATCCCGTCCCGGATACCGGGCGGCCAACGTTGCCGGTCAGCAGCGTGGAATAGTGAAACGGATCCGGCAATCCGCGGCAGCACAGTGCGATCGGCGAGAACCCTTCGCCGCCGGCGGTCCACCAAAAACTGGCCGCGGCATAGACTTGCGGGTTGGCGCCGCAGAGCGTGCCGAATGACTCGCCAAACCCATCGACCGTCGAAACCATTCCCAGCATCGCGTCATTCATCGTCACGATTGGCGATCCATCGGTCCCCAGCGTCCGCAGACGTGGGAACGCGAGACGATCCAGCGCATCTGAGATCTGCTCAAACGTTGCGGCCCGGTCCAGGGTCGATAGCAGGAACGTCTCCACCTGCCCGAACCACTCGTCCTGCGGATCGATGTGCGGCGGCTGCAGTGCGTCGGCGCCGTCCGATACCGCATGCAGCGTCAACGGGTAGTATCGCCCCACCCCGTCAAGCGACGGCATGATCGCTCCCGCGACGGTGGTCCCGCAGATTGCGGCGCCAAGCCAGAAGCGCCAAACTGGCGCCGTCAGGAATGCTCCCTGCCAGGCGGCACCGAGCTGATGGCGGCTCGCGGAAATAGCAGCCTGCACCCACGGCTCCCAGACCTCCAGGAAGCTGCGCGGCGTCGCGATCGCGATGAAATCGCGCTTGGCGCCGATCTTGCCGAATAAGCCGCATCGCATGGTCATATTCCGGTCGGGCAACGAAACTCGCGGAGCACTGACAGGTTTAGCGGATTGCGCAACGATCCGGTCGAAATCTGATAGTTGAGCTCACGTCCGGCAACAACAATGAACGTGGCGCTGGCGGTTTCCGCCTTGGCGACCAGCGAGCCAGCCTCCAGCATGCGGAACAATGACCAGGGGCCGATGCGCTCAAGCACCGATGGCGAGCCGGTCTCGTTGCTGACCGAGATTGCCGTCCGCGGCGATGGGCCCGGCCAGAGCACGGTCGTCGGTGAATTGCTCTGCGGCGGCGACGGCGCAGCGGGTTGCGGCGCGCCAAACATAGAGGGAGTTGCGGCTGGTCCTGGCGTAATGGGGCTGGTGATCGTCGTGCCGCCGATCTCAGTCTTGACCGTGATGCCCGGTCCGGCCGCGGGCGGCGGCCGGATCGCAAAGGACACCGCCGGCACACCGCCGCCAGTCTGGAAAAAGGCATCGCGGATATAGGCGGCATTCTGAAACTGCTTCAATGTGTCGGGCGAGAACGATCGACCGACAGGACTCTCCTTTCGCCAAACCCAGTCCGAACGCGACGTATCTGCATAGGGCGCCAGAAATTGAGTGAAAGAACTTGTCCATGATGCCGTTCGGGCTGAACAGCTTGGCGAAATCCGCGAGCGGCACTTCCTGACCGCTGCTCCGTACAAACGGATAGCGGTTGGTCACCGTCTGCTGGCAGACCGGCGTGACTTGATCGCGCAACGACTGCAGGATCTGACCGGCCGTGGAGGCGGCGATACTGCCTTCGAACTCCGCGGCCGCTGCCCGCAGCATATCGGAAAATGGTGGCGGCATGCGCGAGGCGTTGTTGCGCAGCGCTGCAACCTGGGTCTGAAGCCCCGCAGTTGCCTGCGCCGTCAGTTGCGGATTCTCGACCATCAACGTCAGAGTCTGCGCGATGTCGTTGAGATTTGCGATCGTCGAGTCGATTGGCCGGCGGGTGCTCTCCCCTTCGAGCACCGCATGGTAGGGCTTGAACTGCGACTCGATCGCCGCACCCGGCGTGCCATCCTGGGCATTGTTGAACAGCGCAGGCGTGGTCACCGCAGGCGGCACCGCCGGCGTACCGGCACTTGCCGGCTTCCGGCGTTCCTTGGTCAGCATCGTCTCATCACGCACCGATTCCAGGATTTGCCGCATCGGCGAGGTCGGCGCCGAAAGCGCCCTCAGCACCTCGTATTTCGGCTTGTCCGCGAGCAATTTCTTCAGACGCAGACTGCCAAGCGCAGCACGCCACGCCGTTACAAAATCATTGGAGTAGATGCTGAGCAGATCGCCAGCCAGGTTGTCATACTGCTGGTCAATGGCCGACTGCTGGCCAGCGTCACCCAACACCCATCGCTCCCGCTTCATGCGCTCCGACAAGCCGGGCAGTCGAGCGATGAACCTCTCCTGGAACCCGTTGTAAGTGAAGAACTCGGGCACCCGCACGTTGTCCAAGGGCTGCCCGGTCGTGGTTTCGAACACAACTGCTACGTCCGGACCGCCTCGGCGGCCGACGACCCAGTCGCCCGCGGTCGATCCGCGAGCCTCCGACTTCAAGAACTCGTAGGCACGTTGCGACACGCTGAGGCGCGCCAGCGAATTCTGGGCCTGTTTGATCAGCCGGCCGTCAAGCCCAACCAGCGGCGGCTGCTCGGTTTCGAGGTCGAACATTGCAACAAGATTTTCATCGAGCAGACGCCGTCCTTCCGCATTGGTCGCGCCGGGATAAAGGTTGTCCGCCCAGTCGCGCTGCATCCACGAGCGGATCAACTCCCGGTCCGGGGATTGCAGGCCGCCAAGCATCAAGTAGACCTTCAGCGCCTCATAGACGAAGGCAGGCTCATTGATACGCGCATTAAGCTGCTCTTCCAAACGGTACAGCAAGCGAGGCCTGAACATGCGCTCGAGCGCAGTGTGATAGGCTGCCTTCGCGGGCGACAGCAGGCGCGCGTGCTGACTGAGCCCGTAGCGCGCCGAGAGCGCAACCGCCTCATTCCGTGATGCGTAGCCGACGGGCGCGTTCCGCAGTCGATAGAGCAGCGGCAGCACCTTGTCGAGATCGTGATCGGTGATCAGCGTTTGCTTGATGAGCGGCGCCCCGGCGGCCGCATACTCCCTGTCCGCCTGCAAGCTCTGCTCGATGAGGTCGGAGTTGCGCTTGTAGCTTGTCAGCCAAGCACCGATCAATCCGATCGCCACCAAACCTATCACCGACAGCGCCGCGGTCTTGAGGATCAGGGCACGGCGCACCGCAGCTTGGTCGGTCGAAACCCAGTCGGCCTCGCCGATGATGACCTTCGAAATCAAATCGGCAAGGAAATAGCTCTTGCCGGTTCCGGAGTATGATCCGGCACCGACTTCCTCCGCGCCGAACGTACGCGCCAGCGATCCGATCAATTGATCGATCGGCGTACCCTGCTGAGTGCCGGAGGTGAAATAGAACCCACGCAGGCTGGCGTTCACGTGATACCGCGTCGGCTCAAAAATCTGATTGAGGAAATCGTGGATTTGCGGCTTGAGCCGCGCCATCTGTGCCGGGAAGCCGAACAACTGCACCCGGTGCTGCGGCGTCGGCTCGTCCTGGAGACGGTCGAGCGTTTCCTCGCTCAGGCGCTCCAGGAGGCGATCGAATTCGCCCGGGACCTGCCCCACCAGATTCTGGGTCTTGTCGGCGGTCTGGAAGGTGGCGCCCCAGACCTGGCGCCGGCCGGCCTCGCCGAGATAGGCGAAATATTCGGTGAAACCGGCAACGAGATCGGCCTTGGTGAACAGAGCGTAGACCGGGAAGCTCACCTTCAGCCGTTGATGCAGTTCAAGCAGACGCATCCTGATGGCATCTGCATGAAGCGCGAGTTCCTGCTTCGGCAGCGTCAGAACGTCTTCCAGACTGATTGCGACGAGAACACCGTTGATCGGCTGGCGCGACCGATTCTTTTTCAGGATGTCCAGAAAAGACAGCCAGCTTTCCTTGTCGGCCTTGCTGTTTGAATCCTGGGTCGTGTAGCGACCGGCAGTATCGATCAGCACCGCTTCCTCGGTGAACCACCAGTCACAGTAGCGAGTGCCGCCGACCCCGGCGATCGCCGCCGGCGTTGCCCCTCGCGCGAGCGGAAACTTAAGCCCCGAATTCACCAACGCCGTGGTTTTTCCTGCACCGGGCGGACCGATGATGACGTACCAGGGCAGATCGTAGAGATAACCGGACTTGTTGCCGCTCGCGGTCTTGAGCGTTGCGAGCGCGTCCTTCATGCGCTCCTTGAGCACCGGCTCGTCGCTGACGGCCTGATCCGCACCGCTGACGCCGTCAGCTATTTCCTTCGCGTTCTTGCGTCTCCTGAAGAAATGAAGACCGGTGACACCTGCCGCTGCGGCGCCGAGCAGCAGGATCGCGATCTGGCGAATGATGTGATTTTCCAATGGATGCCAGTCGCCGAAAGCAATGAAGGGACCGGCAAGGTAGATCACCGCCCCAAGCGAGCTGAGCCCGACTCCATAGAGAACGATGCGTAGAATGTCCTTGGCAAGCATATTTACCGGTACCTGTCGCTTACGCGTGAACTTGTGGCGTCCGCCTATTCGCTACGTTCGATAAAGATTTCGACCCGACGGTTCTTGGCGCGCCCCTCGGGTGTCGAATTGCTGGCAATCGGTGAATCCGATCCCTTGCCGTCGACGTCGATGCGCGAACCATCCGCGAGGCCGGGTTTCAGCGCGGCGGCAACCGCCTTGGCGCGCTCGACCGACAATTCGAAATTCGAGGGAAAACGCACGGTGCGGATCGGCGAGCTGTCGGTGTGGCCAACCACTCGGATGCGGCCGGGCTCCTTGTCGAGCGTCGCCGCAACGCGGGCGGCGATCGGCTTGAAGCCATCCAGGATGGTTGCCTGGCCCGAGGCAAACAATGCGAGATCGCAGACCCTGATCACGATGAAGCTCGCCGTCTGATCCGCCGTCATGGCGCAGGCCGTCTTCTCCTGCGCAAGCGCGTTGCGAATGCGCTGCAGCTGGGTAATACGATCTGGGGGTGGCGGCGGAGGTGGAGGTGGCGGCGGCGCAACGACGCGGCGCTTGAGCTCGATTGGATCTCCGGGATGCAATGCCAGCGCTGCTTCCGCGGCATTCTCTGCGCGGCCAGCCAGCAATGTCCGCAGCACAAAATAGGATCCCGTCAGCAGCGCGGCGACCACGGCCGCCACCAGCCAAACGGGCATATGCAAGTGCTTCCGCCGACCGGCCAAGGCCTGTCCGCGCCAGTGCGGCGACAAATCGTTGGTCGGCTTGGGCCGAACCCGGCGCAGCGTTTCATAGAGGTTACGCTGGATCTCCTGGAGGTTCAAAAGCCCGCCCGGCGACGTCCGGTGAATGCCCTGGAACCCGAGCGCAAGACAGGCGTGCTGCAGTTCGAGCACTGGATAGTTGACCAGCGGATCAGTCTTCAAATGGTCGAGAATCTCGAAAAAGCGTACGCCGCCCACACGTTCGCCGAAGAACCGGCTGAGCATCGAGTACTGCGCCCAGACGTGTCGATCGTCGGTCGGAATGTGCTGCACAATATCATCGGCGGTAGCGCACAGGATGTACTTCGCGGTATTGGCCTGGTGCTCGGAAATGCCGGCCGAGCGGATATCCTTCTCGAAGAATTTGATGGCGTCGGCGACCTGCTCCATCAGGCTCGCGAATGACGCCCTCATCAGCGCTACTCGCAGCCGGCCAAGCAACTGCAGTAAGGGGCCTCCGGCGCGCATCACCGGATTGGCGTTTGGCGCGACCAGATCGTCGACGCGCAATGGCGCTCCCGGCGGCAAGATCGGTTGCTGCGCCGGAGCCTGCGGCGGTGTCGAAATCCACTCCTCCGACGGCTGGCTGGTCGGCGGGGCGGCGTAGCTTGCGCCCTGCGGTACGGGAGAAAATGACGGCGACGAAGGAGCACCAGGCCCAGCCACGGGCGATGGCGAGTACGCTGGACGGCTTGCAGGTCCCTCGCCCGCTGGAGATTGAGGAACCGGAGCCGGCGGCATCTTCCCGCCGGGGTTCGGACGGATGATGGTCCGCTCACCCCGACCGAAAGGATTAACCGGCTTGTCCCTGTCGGTCATGGCCGCTCTTCCAGGATGGCCCAAAGGTACAACTCAAGCTCCGGCCAGTCGCCGGAGAAGTGCATCCCGATCGAGGCCGCAGTACTGAACTCGGGCCACAGCGGCGACTTGCGATCGAGGTAGAAATAAACGTGGTCTGTAATGGCCCGGATGTGCGGTGGCGGCGTCGGCAAATGCACCAAGGTCAAACCCGGCAGGTTTGCGTGCACGATCTCAGTCATCTTCGTGTTGGGTCCGACCTTGAACAGGTGCGGGAATTCATTCTGGATCTCGACGAGAGGCCGCCGCGCGGCAACCTCCAGCACCAAGGTAGCATTTCGGAACAACGCGCGATCGCGAATCGGCGATACAAATGCGTTCTGGGCTCGTTCGATGATCTCCAGACGGATCGCCCGCCTGCCCAGCCGGGCGCTCAGGAAGTCCTGGATGTCGCGCACCAGGGGCGTGAAGACGTATTCGAGATTGTCGTGATCGTACGCCGGGTAGTCCCGTGCGCGTCGTTCAGTGGTCGCGAAAGTCGCAAGCTCACCGGCAAACCTCAGCAGTTCTTCGTACAGCCGCTCGGGATGCACGCTACCGGACCGCTTGAAATGAGTCAGCACGGGAATGGTCCGGTTCAGCACCTGCAGCACCAGGTAGTCGACACTCTGCAAGCCGCCGCCGGACGATGGATCGACCGCGTAGCGTGCAAGCTCATCGAGTTTGGTCTCAACCCAGCCAATAATTCGATTGAGCCAACCATCGACGACCGCATGTGCGGCGCAAACCAGCATCGGCGGCACAAACTTGTCGTCGAACAGGATGTTCTTGTCGCGTACTTCGAGGATGCGGGCGATGCCGAGGCCCATGTATCCCGGCTTGCTGGTCTTGCGTAGCTCGAACGACAGCCGCGGATAGACGATATCGATCTCTTCCTCGATGCGCAGCGCCGAGGTTGAATCGATAAACGTTTCGGAAGTCCGAACGTAACGACTTGCGCTGTCAGTGCGATCCTCATCCACCTCCCGCGTATTGGGCGCAGCGACCGGCATCATCAGCCAGACGATCTGGCCTGCGGCCGAATCTGGCACTTCGATGGCTTCCGGAATCGGACTGTCAGCAGGGATATCGAACGGCGTTCCATCGGGCATGACACCGGTCGCTCTGCGCACGGCGAATTTGCTCTGTTGAGTAAGATCGTTATCGATCTCGAGCTGGGCAAAGCCCCATGGGTACGGTGTTGTGTAACGAACGCGCTTTTCCAGCAGATGCTCGAGATAGCGATCGTTCTGCTGCAGATGATGCGGCCGCAGAAACAGACCTTCCGACCAGAATACTTTGCTGTACCAGGACATTCCTGCATCCACTTGGCAATGATCGGCGACGGCATCGTCACCAACAGTTCACTTTGACCCCGACTTGTCTGCGCGGTCGTAATATTCAGAGAAATGCAGCATGAAGGTATCGATCGGCGCGCTTTCGTCGCGACCGAGATGCGCCTTCCAGCGCGTCAAGAATTCATCCCACAACTTACTCTTATTCGAGCCGAAAAAGGATCTTGCGCCGCGCTGAAGCTCGAGCTCACGCGCCATCAGCGTCGGATCGATACTGGCGATCAGCCCCCTGACGGCATGCTGCATTGCCGCATAGGTCTTCAATTGATGGGATTTGAGATCCTTGAAGCCCTGCGCCAAGGCATGCGGCGCATCGAGATAACTGCGCGTCGGCGGCCCGAACAGGATACGCATCGCGTCTTCCGCGGTCGGCGAGAATTTAAGCGGATTGTTCTCGATGGCCTGGATGGTGGTTTGACCGGTGCTGCGCGTCAGCTGCTTGGCCTGGGTCCGTGCCTGCAGCAGAGCCATTAAGTTGTCCACGGTCATGCGCAGTATGACGCCCAGCTGCTCCGCGAGTTCGGCCTCGGTCTTGTCGGCGAAGAAATTCTCCGGCAGTCCGGCAGCACGTGCCACCAAGCGCGCAAATTCGGGATTGCCGATCGGCGCGGCCGTAGCCGGTGCCGGCTCGGCCACCCGCGGCCGCGGCGCTTCCGCATGCCCTGCCGGTGGCGGCGCCGGCGGTGGCGGGACAGCCGCTTCATCGTCGGCCCAGACCGATGGTCGGCGCGGCGTCGGCATCGCGTGCAGCATGTCGACCGGCGGGTTTGGCGTGGCGACTGGACCGGCTGCCCAGCTCATGTCGTCGTGCAGAGGCGTCTCCCGTTGAGGCATCTGCGGCCGGACGGGGTCGACGCCCGCCGGCGGAACGCTCGCCGCCCAATCAAGGAATTCCGCATTGACGGGCCGCGCTGCTTCGCGCGGCCTTCTCAACTGCTGGGGGTCGATTGGCGGCGGCACGTCGCGATCGGGAACCCAAAGTTCCTGATAATCGGCGTGCTGCTGCGCGGGAGGAGCTTGCTGCTGCGCGCCATGGCTCGGGGTGCCCTCGGCACGCTCGTCCAGGTCCAGCGAAACGCCAATGACATAATGGCCGATGACGAGCCGATCGCCATTGCGTAGCCGATGCGCTCCCCGCATGCGCTGGTCGGCACCGTTGAGAAAGGTGCCGTTGGTCGAGACGTCGTGCAACCAGTAGCCACCGTCGCGATAATGGATCTCGCAATGCTTCCCCGAAATCATCCGAGACGGATCGGGCAATGTCCAATCGAGATGACGATCGCGGCCTATGTCGACCGAGCGCCGGCCGGTGACCGTAAATGACACAGGTCCGCCATCGGGGAGGTTGGGCTCGTTCTCGATGTTGAAGCGAAGCACCATCACATCGTCTCGTCAGCGCAGAGGGCGCGGTTCGCCGCGTGCCAATTGAATACCATCCTCCAGGCAGGCCGTCATTATCCGGTCCCTGGACTCACGGGTAAGCCGGCAAAGCCCGATCAAAAGAGCCGCGCGAACCGCCCGCGCCGTCTGATCTGGCTTGGCTTCGACCGGGGCAAATTCCGCAGGGACGACGCTCCCGCCAGACCAGCCCGCCGCCAGCGCCAGCCAAGTCCGCCGGCTGCTCGGGATCGTTGGCATTGCCGACCGCCAACGCCTTGTTACGCGATTGCTCGTCTGGCTGCCGGACCCAGGTCTCGGCAAAGTTGAGTGACCTGCCTTCGTTGCCGTCGAAATTATCGAACATCTGCCGCAACGAGCGACATCCCCAGGCGACGGCCACGCGCCTAGGGAGCAGGTACGCGCAAAAGGATACAGCCTGGTGCCAGTTGCCTGCATCAGCGGCCTCCTGCAGGAAATCCAACGACAACTTGTCCGGGGCGGCATTGCCGACGTCGTAGCGCGCCAGCGGATAGGCTTCAAACAGATCGCGGACTGTGCTGAACCGAACTTGACCCATGGCGTCAGCCGACAATGGTTGGTGTGCCGTGGGCAACCAATGGGCCGCCGGCCGCGAGCGCCATGGCGGCCTGCGCGGTCATGGTGATGGTCGGTGCGTTGATGACGATTCCGGCGGGGGACAGGATGATCTGGCTGGGACCAACTTGGAGGGTGATGTTGACATTGGCCGTGAGGGTGATGCTCAGCCCCGCATTGACGGACTGATCCATCGCCAGCTTGATGTGCTGACCGCCCAATTCGATATCAAGCTTGTCATTGCCGTTCTTGAGCGTGGTCTTGCGGGTATCGCCGCCGAACGCTGCTTCACCGATGGTCCTGGTCTCGGTGTCGCGGACCGTCACGTCGTAGTCCTTTTCGGCGTGCAGGGTGATCTTCTCGGACCCTTTCTTGTCCTCAAAGTTCCATTCGTTGTAACCGCCCCCTCCCTTGGTCGAGTCGGACTTCAATCCCGCGATCGTCTTCTTGGACGGCAAATCGTAGGGCAGCTTGTATTCATCGTTATACACCGTGCCGATCACCAAGGGCCGGTCGGGGTCTCCTTCCAGGAATTCCACGACGACTTCCTGCCCGACGCGCGGGATGATCTGACCGCCCCAGCGCTTGCCGGACCAGACTTGGGCCACGCGCAACCGGCACGATCGCTTCTTCTTTCGATCCCAGAAGAAGCGAACATAGATTTCGCCCAACGACTCGACGTCGATCTCCTCGCTCGAATTGTCGTCCTTGGTGACGACCTTGGCCGTCTGGATACCATTGATCCTCGGCTTCGGCGTCATCATGGGAGATCGAAACGGCCGATCGCTTGGCAGAAATTCATAGCTGCCGAAGTAGACGTGCTGTCCGCCGTCGCCGGGCCCCCCAGTGCGGTAGGACTCGATGGAAAACGAGTGAGCTGCTCGTACGACGAGATATTCAACGTTCTGCGAGTCTTTCGAGTGCTTCTCGAGCTTGGTTAGTCCGCCGGGGAACAGGTTGACTGCGTCGCCGTTGCCGCGACGGCGCCGATCCATCGCCTGCTCGGCCTGGAGCTGGATCTTGGCGTATCGCTCGCCGTCGGATTTCTCCTTGAACTTGCCGGGATAGTCGTAGAACTCCATCTCGGATCGCGTGTAGTGCTCGGAGCCCTTGGCGTCGCTGATCATCTGCGCGTTGGGTTTCTGGTAGTTGTAGTCGTTGAGCTCGAACTTGCCGGTGCGAAACCGACGCTCGGAAACCCATTCATAAATATGCTGCTCCTCGCGGCGGTCGGATCCGGTCAGCGGGACATAGGGGATCTTTGCGAGACCGTTGATTGGGCTGTGCGAGGACTTGGAGTCAGCCAGCACCAGCGTATGCTTGCCACCCTCATGCTTGAAGAAGTAGTAGATGCCGTGCTGCTCCATCAGCCGGCATACGAAATCCAGATCGGTCTCGCGATACTGAACGCAGTACTCGAGCTTTGGACAGGAGCCCTCTTCGGTAAGCTTGGACTCATAATCCGTGAAGCCGCGCTCGTTGAAGACCTCCTTGATGATGTCGGGCGCCTTCTTGTCCTGAAAAATCCTGCAATCGGTGGTGCGCGACAGCAGCCATAACCAGGGTCTCAGCACGATCCGGTAGCTGAAATAGTCGTTCTTGACCCCGAGCCACTGCGCTTCCGTGAGAATGCCGCTGAACTCGCGCTCCTTCCCGTGCAATTTGATGGTGAGCGTGCACTGCTGGCCGATCGCGCGATCGAAGTCGAGATCGGCGTCCTCGCTGAGGCCCTCGATACGATATTCGAACAGTTCACTCAGACCTTCAGAGGCCTCGAACCTGACAAAAACCAGAACGTCCTTGCCAAGGGGGGTCTTGAGCTCGCAAAGGCGGGTATCCTGGGTAAGCTGGCCCATGTGGGCGTTAAACTCCTTCGCTGGCCGAACGGTTCGCGCAACCGGCGCATCAGGTCGTCAAGCACGAAACAACTGAAATCCGAGCCAGCCATCGGTAGGATGACCGACAAATCCGCCCGGTGTCCTCTCTTGGCGCGCCAAAGTACGCGCCCGATGGAACTATCCTGGCACTCATGTAGTCGGCTCCAAGAGCTTGTTGGTTCACGCGAAACGGTCGTGGCCGCCGGGAATGAACCAAGGCCATCGTTAAGCTGACCTAACAGACAATCGGATCATGATCCCCTGCCTGATCCGTCACTTGTGACGGACTTGGCAATAGGGGCCAGGGCCCCGCCGACGGACCATCTTTGCATGCTCGATGTCACATCCCTGACCCAACCCATAGCCCCGGACGATCCCTGCGGGCCAGACCTGGATGCGGCCGGGGATGTCCAGTACCTGAACTTCTTCGCAGCTGCGGAATCACTGCTTCCGATGTCGTATTTCGAGGTCGTCAACGCCAACGGAGAGCGCGGACGCTTCGACCCAAAGGCCATCGACATTGCCGGCCAGTTCGCCGCTGCGCAGCCGCTCTTGGCACGCACTCGCGATCTGCGCCTGACCATGCTGCTCGCCAAGTTCGCCATCCTGAACCGCGATCTTGACGGCTTTCTCAGCTGCCTGAAGGCGACCACCCTGCTGCTTCGTGAACAATGGGAAGCGGTTCACCCGAGGGGCGAGGACGGCGACTATGCTTTTCGCGCCGTCACCGTCGAGGCGATCGACGTGTTTCCGACGGTGATCAACCCGCTCCAATTCCTTCCCCTGATCGAAAATCGCAGGCACGGCAGCCTCAACTACCGTGCCTATCAGATTGCCAAGGGCGAAATTCCCGCCGCTGACGCCGACGTCGACATGCCCGATCTCGGAACCATCGAGCGCATTGTCGGCGAGACCGATCTCGACACCCTCAAAGCGGTGAGCGCCCGCTGTTCCGCGGTCGCGGCCGAGATTGCCGACATCAAATCGGTTTGGCGCGAAAAGTTGAACTCGGGGCAACCCATCAGCCTCGACAGGCTTGCGGTTGTCGCGAACGGCATGGCCAACTGGCTCGCGGCTCTCGTCACCGCACGCGATCCAGCCGCACTTGCCCCATCCCGGGACGAAACTGCTCAAAACGACCAGCAGCTTCCCATTGAAACGGCCGGCGCCGTGACCTCACCGGGACAGGCATCCGCTGCGCTGGCGGCGGCTGCCGACTATTTCGCGCGAAAGGAACCGTCGAGCCCGGCGCTCTTGCTGGTGCGGCAGGCGCAGGGCATGGTCGGCAAATCGTTTATCGAGGTGATGCGGATGCTGATGCCCGCCCACGTCGAAAGTGCCGCCATCAATATTGGTCGCGACAAAGTTTTCGACCTGCCGATCGAGCGCATGGCGGAATTCGCCACATCGCTCCCATCCACGGCCGAAAATAGCGCTCAAGATGCTGTTATTTCAGCAGAAAACAGAGCGCAGGCGTTGGATTTACTGACCAAAGTTGCTGCTTTCTTCCGCGCCGCGGAGCCATCCAGCCCGATCCCGTTCCTGGTCGATCGAGCGCGCGAACTCGCACAACGAGATTTCCTCAGCCTGCTGAGTGACGTCCTGCCTGAGGGCGCTCTGAAGGCGATCGACAAATCGAATTGAACCCGCCTTCGATTCGACGGGACTAAGAGAGAAGGAAGCTCCGCTGACGAAGGACCGAGGCACTTCCCCAGCCTGCGTCGCGCAAGTCGGCTTCCGCACAGATTTTGTGAAGAGGGCAACCCAATGGCAACCGACAGCGGTCAAAAATTCATTCGCCGAAACCGCGCACCGCGCGTGCACATCACTTACGAAGATCCGTACGACGCCGAGCGGCTAATCGAACTGCCGTTTGTCATGGGCGTCCTGTCCGATCTTTCGGGCAACAACCCCGGCGTCGAGAAGGCGAAGGTCGAGGAGCGCAAGTTCCTCGAGTTCGACATGGACAATTTCGACAACCGCATGGCGGCGATCCAGCCCGGCGTGACGACACGTGTCGCCAATCGTCTCAACGATGGGTCTGACGAAAAGATCTCCGTCAACCTGCGCTTCAATAAAATGTCGGACTTCACGCCGGTGGCGGTCGCCCGTCAAGTGCCGGCGACAGCCAAGCTGCTCGAAGCGCGCGAACAGCTCGCCAACCTGCTGCGCTACATGGATGGCAAGGTGGGCGCCGAGGACCAGCTGAAGAAACTCCTTGCTGATCCTCAACTGATGGCCGCGCTGCGCGAGCGCGCGACCAGCCAGTCCACCGAAGCCGATACCAACAGCTAAGCGAAGGAATGGGGACCATGGCAAAAGAAGCTACCCATAAAGAGACGACCACCCAAGTCGGGACCGTTGAGGCTGACGAGTTTGCTGCCCTACTGAAGCAAAGCTTCAAACCGCGCACCGAACGTGCGGCGACCGAAGTCGAGAACGCGGTGTCGACGCTGGTTCAAGAGGCGCTCAAGGACACCAGCGTCATCAAGTCGGACGTGCTCGACACCATCGAGGAGATGATCGCGCGGATCGATCAGAAGCTGACCGCGCAGATGAACGAGATCCTGCACACACCCGAATTCCAGGCGATCGAGAGCGCCTGGCGCGGCCTCCACTATCTCGTTTTCAATTCCGAGACCGACGCGAACCTCAAGATCCGAGTGATGAACGTCTCCAAGACCGAGCTGTACCGGAACCTGCGGCTTTATCCCGATGCCCGCTGGGATCAGAGCCCGCTGTTTAAGCAGATCTACGAGTACGAATTTGGCCAGCTGGGCGGCGAGCCATTCGGCTGCCTGATCGGCGACTATTACTTCAGCCACCTGCCCACCGACGTACAGTTGCTCCGTGATCTCAGCAAGATCGCGGGCGCCGCCCATGCCCCCTTCTTCAGCGGGGCCGAGCCTACGCTGATGGGAATGGACTCGTGGACCGAACTGTCCAACCCTCGTGACATCGGCAAGGTGTTCGACACGCCGGAATATGCCGCATGGAAGGGACTGCGCGACCAGGACGACTCGCGCTATCTCGGCCTTTGCATGCCGCGTGCGCTGGGCCGCCTCCCCTACGGCGCCAAATCGGAGCCCGTGGAAGAATTCGCCTTCGAAGAGGAGACGGACGGACACACCGGTGACAAATACGGCTGGATTAACGCCGCCTATGCGATGGCAGTCAACATCAACCGCGCCTTCAAGGAGTTCGGCTGGTGCACGCGCATCCGCGGTGTGCAGTCGGGCGGCGAGGTCATCAACCTGCCGACGCACACATTCCCGACCGACGACGGTGGCGTCGACCTGAAATGCCCCACCGAGATCGCCATCAGCGATCGCCGCGAGCACGAGCTTGCAAAGGCGGGCCTTATCCCGCTGATCCATCGCAAGAACACCGACAAGGCCGCCTTCATCGGTGCCCAGTCGCTCTACAAGCCGAAGAAATACTTCGGCGAGAAGGGTGTGGACGCAACCGCATCCGACAACCTGTCGTCACGTCTGCCTTACATGTTCGCAGTGTCCCGCTTTGCGCACTACCTGAAATGCATGGTTCGCGACAAGATCGGGTCCATGAAGGAAAAGGATGAGCTGACGGTCTGGCTGCAGACCTGGATCAACGAGTACGTTGATGCCAATCCGGCCTTATCGTCAGAGGCGCAGAAAGCGCGCAAGCCGCTGGCCGCTGCGAAAGTCGAGGTCATAGCAAACGAGGAGAACCCGGGATACTACAACGCGCGCTTCTTTCTCCGTCCACACTTTCAATTGGAAGCGATGGACGTCGGCCTCAGCCTTGTTTCGCGCCTGCCAGGCCCGAGCTCCTGACGCCGCGTTATCGCAACCGTCACTCATCCAGGTTTTTTGAAAGGGCTATAGTATGGCTGTCGATATCTTTTTGAAACTCGATCCGATCAAGGGCGAGTCGCTTGACGACAAGCACAAGGACGAGATCGACATTTTGAGCTGGTCCTTTGGCGAGAGCCAAAGCGGCACCTTCCACAGCGGGTCAGGCGGTGGCGCCGGCAAGGTCAACGTTCAGGATCTCCACTTCACGCACTTCGTCGACAAGGCGACGCCTGAACTCTTCAAGGTCTGCGCCAACGGCAAGCACATCGACACCGCGATCCTGACTGTCCGCAAGGCCGGTGAAAATCCGCTGGAGTATCTCAAGATCGAGATGAAGCACGTCCTGGTCTCCAGCGTATCGACCGGCGGATCGCATGGCGAAGATCGTCTCACCGAAAATGTGAGCTTGAACTTCGCGAAGGTGAAGATGACCTACAAGACCCAGACGGAAAAGGGCGGCGCCGGCGCATCGCCGACCTTCGGCTGGGACGTTCCGGCCAACAAGGAATGGGCATGATCGTAGCTTCCTGTCTGGCGCCGGCTGCCGAGAATGGCAATCGGCGTCGGCGGTACGGAGATCGTCAATGACTGTTACGCCAAAGAAGGACCGGCTCTCTCCACCATTGATGCTGGCCTTTCGTGCGGCTTATGACGCGCGTGATGCGCGCAAGCCACTCGAACTGCGCGATCAGTTCGGTGAGCGGGTCATAGCGGGACGGCGCAGCACTGGTCGTTTCCCGATCTCGGAGACGCTGCTAAGGCGGGAGGTTTCGCATGACGTCGAAACGCTCCTCAATACCATTGCCCTCGAATCGACGCTCGACCTGACCGGCCGCGGCTGCGTCCGCACCTCGATTTTGAACTATGGTTTCCCCGACATCGCAAACCGTTCGGTCGACGAGGTCACGGACGAAGAGCTCAGCGACGCCCTGCGCATGTCGCTTACGACGTATGAGCCACGACTCGATCGCAAGTCCATCCGGGTGCGGCGCGACACCTCCGTAAGCCCCGAACAGCTCAAGCTGCGCTTTGTCGTGCAGTCCGACCTGAAGTGCGAGCCGCTCAACGTGCCCGTGGAATTCGTCGCGGACGTCGACCTCGACAGCGGCGACATCCAGATCAATCGACTATAGCATGAACCGCGAGTTCCTCGATTTTTACAACCGTGAACTGTCTCTGCTGTACGAGCATGCGGAAGACTTTGCCAAGGAATATCCTGGTATCGCGGAGCGCCTCGGGGGGCTGATCCGCGATCGCTCAGATCCGATGATTTCGGGCTTGCTCGAAGGCGCCGCATTCCTTGCTGCTCGCGTTCAGCTTAAGCTCAAGCACGAATTCCCGGAGTTCACGGCAAACTTGCTTGAACAGCTGGTTCCGAACTATCTCGCGCCAACTCCGTCTGCCATGCTGGTCAAGGCACAGCCAACCTATGCCGATCCGGCATTGCGCGACGGCAGGAAAATCGGCCGGGGCGCCTACTTCGATGCGAGCTATCGCGAAAGGGAACGGAGCCTCGCCTGCCGATTCCGGCTGTGCCGCGATATAGTGCTTTGGCCCTTCGACGTCACCGGCGCCGAATATTTTGCCACTGCGGGCGCATTGCAGGCCCTCGGGATTCCGGTCGGCGGAGAGGTCATTGCGGGGCTCAGGCTTTCCCTGACTCACCGGACCGCCGCGCGGCTCGACGAAGAGCCGGCAGACGCGGAGGCTCGCAACAAGCCGGAAACCTGGTTCGCGGGTTGCCGCACCAGCGAATTGCCCATCTATCTGACCGGCGCCGAATCCGACGCTATCGCACTCTACGAACAGCTGACTTCGAACTGCATCAATGTCTACTTTCGCTATCTCGACGATTTCGGCGATCCGGTCGTCATCCGGGCCCCGAACGACTGTGTGCAACAAGTCGGCTTCGGCGAGAACGAATCCCTGTTTCCTAACGATAACCGGGTCTTTCGCGGCTCGGAGCTGTTGCGGGAGTATTTCGTGTTTCCGCGCAAGTTCCTTGGCATCAATCTGACGGGACTTCGCGCTGTGATGCCGCGGCTGCGCGGCAAGTCAATCGATATCGTCTTCGCGTTCGATGAGCACAACTCACGGCTTGCGGCCTCCGTCCGAGCAGAGACTTTCAGTCTCTACACTGCCCCGGCAATCAACCTGTTCGAGAAGACCACTGATCGCATCCCGGTCAAATCAAATACGCACGAATACCACGTGGTGCCCGACCGAAGCCGCTATCTCGAATACGAGCCGCACCAGGTGCTGGAGGTTTACGCGCACTTTCCCGCAGAAAAAGACAAGCGGCACGTGCGTCCGCTGTACTCCGCCGCAGTCGACCGCACGGCCGCATCGATCGAGGGACTTTATTTTACAGTTCGTCGGCTACCACGGCGCCGCACCGTCGAGGAAAAGACATATGGCACGGCCTCCGACTACACCGGGACGGACATGTTCCTTTCGCTGCTCGAGCCCCGCGACCTGAGCGGCGACGGATCCGCCGCCGAACTGAGCGTCCGGGCGTTGTGCTCCAACCGGCATCTCACGGAACATCTGCCGGTCGGCCAAGGCGGAGCCGACTTTCGCCTGCTGGATGACACCTCGCTCGAGCTGATGTGCATAGCAGGGCCCACCAGGCCACGCGAGCCGGTGGTGGCGCAGTTGCGCAGTCGCAGCGAAATCGCCAATAGCGGTGTTGTCAGTTGGCGCCTGATCAACATGCTGAGTTTGAACTATCTCGGCCTCGTAGAACGCAGCGGCGGCAAGAACGCGGGAGCACTGCGGGAGATGCTGTCATTGTTCGCCGACCAGTTCGACGACGCTACGGAACGAAAGATTCGCGGTGTGCGCAGCGTCGAGAGCAGGCCCGTGGTGCGGCGGGTGCGTGAGCGTACCGGCAGTGGCGCAGCGCGCGGCCTGGAGATCACCGTCACACTCGACGAGAAGGCATTCGAAGGCAGTGGCGTGTTCCTGCTCGGGGCTGTGCTGGAACGCTTCTTCGCCGACTATTCGGGCTTCAACACCTTCACCCAAACGGTCATATCGACTTCGGAACGCGGCGAGATCATGCGCTGGCCGGCCCGCATGGGCACAAGGAGGCCGCTGTAATGCTGATCGACCAGATGAAGGCCGAGCCCTGGCGGTTCGATTTCTTCCAGACGCTACGCCAGCTAGAGCGATCCAACCCGGATCGGCCGAGGATCGGCGACAGTGCCGCGCGGCGCGAGGAATTTGTTGACCTTGGTCAATCTCCCTATCTGGAATTTCCCGCGTCCAATCTGAGCTCAGTCGACGACCGCGATGGCAGGCTCAGAATCCTGGTCAAATTCCTCGGTCTGCTCGGGCCCCAAGGCGCACTGCCTCTGGCCACCACAGACGAGAGCGTCGGCTGGCAGTTGATGCGAGACGACGCCTTTCCGCGCTTTCTCGACCTTCTCAATGGACGCTTTCTGCAATTGTTCTTTCGTGCCTGGGCGGACGCACGGCCGATCGCGCAGCATGACAGGCCATCGGATGACCGCTTCATCGCCTATGTCGGCTCCTTTGCCGGCCTTGGCTCTGATATCTTTGCTAATCGAGACACGATACCAGACATGGCGAAGCTCAGCTTCGCTGGACTGATCTCACCAAGGGCGAAATCCGCGTCACGACTGGCCCGGCTACTGCAGGGGCTGTTCGACGTCAGGGTCGAGATCGACGAATTTGTCGGCACCTGGCTCCCGTTCGAGGCGAGCCATTGCAGCCGCCTCGGCGCGGCGCACGCCAGGCTCGGCCACGACGCGCTTCTGGGCTCGCGGGTGTTCAGTGTCGAAGACAAGATCAGGGTTCGCGTTTTCGTGAAGGATTTCGCTCAATACGAGCAGTTCCTGCCCACTGAAGTGCCTAACCTGTCCGAGCCCCTGGCTGACGCCGTGTACTTCTATATCGGCGACGAACTCGAGTGGGAGGTGGAACTCGCCATTCCGGCGGGAGCAGTCGTCCCGATGAAGCTTGGACAGAGCGGGCGCCTTGGGTGGACCAGCTGGGTTTCGCCGAACTGGGCCTCGACCGAGGAATATCGCCGCGATGCTCGCTTTCACCTTGCCGAGCGTCTGAGAGCCCGGCGAAGCGCCGCGACAGATGCCCCGCCGATTTGAACCAATGCACCGGTCCAATTGTCCTAACATCATGGAATTCGCGCTAATTTCCACGATGGCGGGACATCGCCCGGGGGGAATTGAGCAGGAGGCCCCACCGTGACCGACATCAGCCTCGAGGCCGTGACTGGAAAGCTGAATCGCGCTGGCTACGATGCCTTCATACAGGCCCTGCGCCACGCCAAAAGCGCCAGCAACCGCAACATCGAGCTTGCACACTGGTTGTTTCACATTCTGCAACAGGAGCGGACCGACCTCAGCCTATCGGTGGATCACTACAAGCTCGACCGCGCGCGGCTGCTATCGGACCTCGCAGGCGTCATAAACGGCTTCCGCAAGAACGAGACCGACATGCCGGGGGTCGCCAATTCGGTCATCGATATTCTCGACCGTGGCTGGCACTACGCCACGCTGTTCTTCGGCGAGACTCAGATCCGCACCGGCCATCTCCTGGTCGCCGGACTGAAATCGAATGAGATCCGTCGTGCGCTCAACAACATCTCGCCGGAATTCGCCAAGATAAACGCAGACGCATTGGCCGCGGAGCACCGCGCCGTATGGGCAGGCTCTGAGGAAGAGACCATGCGTCCGATGGACGGCTCCGGCTTGGCCGGTGCCGGCACTGACGGCGCGGACCGGGCAAGTCCCAAGGGAACAACACCGCTCGACCGGTTCTCCCAAGATCTCACCGCCAAAGCCAAGTCGGGCCAGATGGACCCGATCCTCGGTCGAGACGACGAAATCCGCCAATTGATCGACGTGTTGATGCGCCGGCGGCAAAACAATCCAATTCTCACCGGCGAAGCTGGCGTCGGCAAGACCGCCGTAGTCGAGGGATTTGCGCAGCGCATTGCCGCTGGCGAAGTGCCGCCGCCACTGCGCAACGTCAGGCTCTGCGCGCTCGACATCGGCCTGATGCAGGCCGGCGCCTCGATGAAGGGCGAGTTCGAGCAGCGCCTGCGCTCGGTGATCGACGAGGTACAGAATTCCCCTACCCCCATCATTCTGTTCATCGACGAAGCTCACACGCTGATCGGGGCTGGTGGCGCGGCCGGCACCGGTGACGCGGCCAATCTGCTTAAACCTCCACTCGCCCGCGGCACGCTGCGTACGATCGCTGCCACCACCTGGGCGGAGTATCGCCAGTACATCGAGAAGGACCCCGCACTCACACGACGCTTCCAGCCGATCCAGGTCGATGAGCCGGATGTCGAGACCTGCTGCATCATGCTGCGCGGCCTCCTCGGCCCGATGGAGAAGCATCATGGCGTTCGCATTTCGGACGCCGCGATCGTGACCGCGGTCAACCTGTCGCATCGCTACATTCCATCTCGACAGCTGCCGGACAAGGCGGTCAGCCTGTTGGACACAGCCTCGGCGCGGGTAGCCATCAGCCAGAGCGCGACGCCGGCCCTGATCGAGGACGCTCGCGTCGCTATCGCGGCTCGCGAGGCCGAACGATCAGTGCTGGTCAACGATGGTGACCTCGGGGACGAGAACAGCGAGCGCATTGCCGAGGTCGACGGCGACATAGCTGCGCTGAAGGAAAAGCTGACTGGCCTTGAGGCCGACTGGGCCAGGGAACAGGAACTCGTCAAGGACATTCGCAGCATTCGCGAGATCCTCTCCGAGAACGGAGACGAAGATCAAGCAGCGAAACGCGTGGAGTTGCGCGGCAAGTTCGAGACACTGGAGGGCATCAATCCAGAAAAGCGGATGATCTATGCTCATGTCGACCAGCAGTCGGTCGCCTCTGTCGTGTCTGACTGGACCGGCATTCCGACCGGCAGAATGATGCGTGACGAAATCGAGACGGTCCTGAAGCTACCAGAAATTCTCAATCGCCGCGTGGTCGGCCAGTCCCACGGGCTGACGATGATTGCGAAACGAATCGAGACGAGCCGCGCCAAGTTGGACAACCCGTCCAAGCCGATTGGCGTTTTCATGCTGGCCGGACCGTCCGGCGTGGGCAAGACAGAAACCGCCCTCGCGCTTGCCGAAACCCTTTATGGCGGCGAGCAGAACATGATCACGATCAACATGTCGGAGTTCCAGGAAGCGCACACGGTCTCGACTTTGAAAGGCGCGCCTCCGGGTTATGTCGGCTATGGTGAAGGCGGTCGGCTCACCGAAGCGGTCCGCCGCAAGCCCTACAGCGTTATCCTGCTCGACGAAGTGGAGAAGGCCCATCCCGACGTCCATGAGATCTTCTTCCAGGTGTTCGACAAGGGGGTCATGGAGGACGGCAACGGCCGGCGAATCGACTTCAAGAACACACTGATAATTCTGACCACGAACGTCGGCACTGATTTGATCATGGGACTGGCGCGCGATCCCAAGTATCGCAACGAGCCGGAAGAGCTCGCCAGGCTGCTACGGCCAGAGTTACTGAAGGTATTCCCTGCCGCGTTGCTTGGGCGCATTGTCTCGATCCCCTACTTTCCGCTTTCAGACGAGATGCTTGCGGGAATCGTCAGATTGCAGCTCGACCGGATCGGACAGCGCCTCCGCGACAGTCACAAGGCCGCCTTCGGCTATGACGATGCGGTCGTTGAGCACATCGTATCCCGTTGCAACGATCCGGACTCCGGCGGACGGATGATCGATAACATCATCACCAACACTCTGTTGCCCGAACTGTCGCGTGAATTTCTCAGGAAGTCTCTCGCCAAGGAAGAAGTCAAGCAGACGCGCGTCTCGATCGTGAACGACAAGTTTGTCTACTCGTGGAACTGACTGCGATGAACATCCAGACCGAGCACCGCCAGCCGCCCACCGGTGCCACACCATATGACGAGGTGTATTATCCCGGGCATGTCTACGGGCTCACTCACCCGAACCATCTAGCAACGATCGCGGCCGTCTACGGCATGCGGCCGGCTCCAGTCGAGCGCTGCCGGGTTCTGGAGCTCGGCTGCGGCGTTGGCGGCAATCTGTTGCCGATGGCATTCCAATATCCGGACAGCGAATTCATCGGGATTGACCTGAGCGGTGTGACGATCGAGCGTGGGCGGCGAAACATCACCACATTGGGCTTGAGCAATATCGAGCTTTTGCATTGCGACATCATGGATGTCGACGCTGCCTTCGGACAGTTTGACTACATCATCGCTCATGGCGTGTATTCATGGGTAGCGCCGATCGTTCGTGAGAAGATGATGGCTATCTTCAAGCAGAATTTGGAACCACAGGGGCTCTGCTACGTCAGCTATAACGCGCACCCGTTCTCGCATCTTCGCGATATGGTCCGCGACATGATGCGCTACCACACCCGGAGCATCACCGGGATGAAAGAGAAAGTTGGACAAGCTCGCGCCATCGTGAAATTTATCAGCGAAGGATCGAAGTCCAGCTCAGTGCACGGTGCGGTCATGCGCGATCAGTGCAACCGCGTCCTCAATGCTCCGGACGAATTGCTTTTTCACGACGATCTCGATCAGGGCGCGACAGCCTTCCTTTTGCACGAAGTCGTCGAAGATGCCGGCCGACACGGCCTACAATATCTGAGCGACGCCGATTTCTCGCGTCGCAATCTTGCCGGTTACACCGAAGAGGTCCGCGCCACGCTGCAGCGCTTTCCCGAAAGCGAGTTCATGGCGCGCGATCAGTATCAGGACTTCATTGACGGCAACGGCTTTCGGCGTACGTTGCTCTGCCACGAGGACATCTCTCTTGACCGCCGGGTGGATCTCGACTTCGTCACCAGGTTCTATCTGCTAAGCACCTCCAGCCCACGTCGACCCGACGCCTGCTTGACCGACGATTCCGAGATGGAGTTTGAAAATCAGGACGGGAGCCGAATCACGGTGACCGATCCGCTCCTGAAGGCTGCACATCTTTGTCTTGGCCGGGCCTGGCCGCGCGCACTCTCGTTCACCGAGCTGCTACATCGCGCCCGAGCGCTGCTGGTGGGCCGGCAAACAGGCGACGACCAACGGAAATTGACGGAAGCGCTCTATATCCTGGCTCGCAGCGGAGAGGTCTCCTTTCTGAAATCACCGCCCTTTCTCGTGACAGAAGTCACGGATCGGCCCCATGCGAGCCTGCTCGCCCGCAAACAGGCGCAGACCGGCCCGCTGGTCACCAATCTGCTCCACCAGACGGTGCAATTGGAGGACGACAGGACGCGTCACTTCCTGCAGTTACTCGACGGCTCTCGGACGATCGAGCAAATTACGGCCGAAATGACTGAACTCTTCGGACCAACCATCCAGGTCAAACAAGTGGATGAGGCCGGGCAGGCCGCCGAGCCATTGCAGCTCTCGACCCGAGACAGCGTTGACCGTTCGCTGGCGGACGGTTGGAAAACTGGGTTTGCTGGTGGCCTGACGCTCAACGACGTCTACCTCAGTAAGGAACTCGCGGCAGCGAGCAGGGCCGCTGGTTTGTGGAGCGGACGCGGTCCCGTCCCATCAGCCGTCGTGGGTGTACTGTTGGCCGAGGAGCCATCCGGTGAGAATGCCGCCAGGTCCGCTAGCATAGACCGAATTAAGGCCCACACCGGCGCGCAGCATCCGCCATTCATGTTCGCCGACCCACGGAATGCCGGGATCACCCTTCTGATATTGCGACAGCAGCGTTCGGGCGACCTCGGCGGCATTGGCGTAGATCGGGCCGTTCGCCCAGCGGGGTCGCGGTAGACCTGTCATGCGGCAATAAAGCGCAGTACAGACATAGGCGGACGACTCCTCCGCATTGGCGTCAAGGCCGGTGCGCAGCAGATCGTAAGCCGCATGCAAGGCCTCATGGACGATATAGGCTTCGTCCATCCGCCCCGTTGCCGACACCACCTCCAGAGTATTCGCCGCGACGACGGTACCGTCCGCTCGCGTTCGCGCGACATCGTTATATTGCGCCGCAACACCTACCGCGAGGTCCGTCGGAACCCTGACACTGACCTGTCCCAACCGGATCGCGCGTGCGACGTGATGGAAAGTTTGCGGTGCAATCGTCACGTGGCTACCACGGATCGGAAACCGGAAGCGCATGCGCGCGACCGCCGGGCCGTTCAGCACATCTAGCACCCTGCTCCGAAGCGACATCGGATCGTCCTTGTCACTGCTCCACGAATAGTGGTCGGCCTCTCCGCTCGGGAGGTTCAGTTGAACCCGACCGCGTTCGGGCCAGACCAATCGGAGACAGGCTTTGGCTCTGAGGACGGCCCGTGACGACCACCGACCCGACCACGACCGACACCTACCGGAAGATCGCCGCCCGGCTAACCATGCTTCGGCCACAGATCGATCTGTCGAAATATTTCGCGGGGCCGAATCCCAATGTCCGCCTCTACGACGAAAAGGCCTATATCCGACGTCAATTGGAGAAGTACGGCGTAGCGGCCGCGACGAACACGCTCGACGGCGTCACGTTCCTGCCAAAGGATTGGGAAGATCTGATCAAGGTGCTTCGGATTGCCAAGACGTCGGATGGATTCGACGCCTTCGCCGAAGGGAAAAGCCCGGAGAAACCGTCGCACTGGGCGCTCGATCTGTCGATGGCAGCCACGATCGGCAAGGGATTTCGGGAAATCTGGCGCCCAAAGCTGTCCGACCGACCGCTCTCGACGCGAGACCTTCCGGGCCGGCACGGCTTCGGGCTTGGGCGCGGCCGAGGGCAATGGAGCGACGACTACAGTGCGCAGTTCGGCAAGGACCCGCAGCCGCAAGACATCACATCGCTACATTTCGCGGTAGCGCCCGACCGCGTCAACGTCCACATCGACGAGACGGGCTTCGTGTTCGAGGGAGCGGACGGCGCCCTCACGGTCGGACCGAATTTCGGCCATCACGCCGTCAATGAGCTGTTCTGGAAGAGCAACCCCAATTTGCCGCGCTGGGCGATCGATCACATCGACCTGATCCTGCCGAACAGCGCCAATGACTTTTCGCGATTTGGCATATCGGTCGACCTGTATCAGCGCAAGGACCTGCGCGTCACCGTCACCGGTTCCTGCGGAATTTTCGGGGGCTTCGAGTGCTCGGGAACGTTGAGCGTCAGTGGGACGCACGATTTGCTCGGCTCCAAGCCGAGAGGCTCGCGCTGACGCGGACCGTAGATCTGCGGTTCGGATCTGGGAGGCGATATGCCGCAGTTGAAAGACAAGGTCGGTCGGTTTGCGGCGACGGGTCGCAGCTGCCAGAACTGGAAGCAAGACCAGGAGCTGGTCATCTCGCTGCTCAACAAGATCGCCATTTCCGACGGGGGTGCGGAGACCACGCTCAAGCCGCAAGTGGTCGTGACAGGTCATGCCAGCGACAGCCTCTACACCTCAATTCTGTATTTCCAGCAAAAGAACTTCCCGGGCACGCCTGACGGCTATATTCGGCCTGGCGGGCCAACTTTCAGTAGGCTCGTTGACCTCTCGACGAAGGCGGCCGCCAAGCCTCCCTCTCCAAAAGGTCAATGGGATGGAATCACGACCCCATCCGTCGATGCAGCGCTTCGCAAGGGTTTGATCGACGATTCAAAGCTAGATTACGCGGAAGTAGTTGACATCATCAGGGCGACCGTCGCGGACGGCACGGTCACTGCATTCGAGCTGGACGACCTGATGACCATTGCGAGCACCTCCAGAACGCTCTCGCCGACTTCAAAAAAGCTCATCACGCTCTTCGTCGGCGACGAAAAGAAGAAGTGGCTCGGGGTTGGTCCGTACGACCTCAATTCGGATCAAAAGAAGCTCGCCGCGGAGATGGTCTGCGATTTCCTGAAGAACACGAGGACGACGTTCTTTCCGAAGCTCGACCCGCACCGCGTCGGGATAGGCATTCTCAGGCGCATTGCGAAGCCGAGCCTCATCGATCAGGATCAGGCAAGCCTATGCGGACCGTCCGCGCTGATGTTCAGCTACGCATCCGACAAGCCGGGGCAGTATGCGCGGTTCGCCATCGACCTGTATCAAAAGGGGCAAGCGAGCCTCGGCCGCCTGCTGATCAAGCCTGGAAAGGACGTGAAGAACTACACGCCGCCCTACTCGCTGGACCACGTTGATTGGCTGACATGCGCCTCCATCCGCGACTCCGAAAATTGGTTCCTCGATTTTGACGACACCGGCAGAATAAGCGATGTCGCTGGAATCACCGTACCGAGCGAAATGGAGCAATGGTTCCGCAAGGCTGGATATCAGGACGTGCGCGAGGAGACCAATCTGAAATTTAGCAAGGGCATCGACAACGTCATGGAAGCCAACGCCCTGCTCGCCGGCGGATACCGCGTATGCCTATTCATAAGCGCCAACATGATCGAATATGACGACCAGTCTGACGAAGGCTCCGTGCTCACGCGGCACTGGGTCGTCTTGCGCGACAAGGTTCAAGTGTCGAACGGAAACGTGACGACAACGATCTTCACCTGGGGCAAGGGAGACTACGCGATCCCGCACCCGAGCAAGGGCGGGGCTCTAAAGCCCCTGCCCCTTGCGGATTTTCTGATGAATTATTACGGCTACGTTGCTGCCAAGGCGTAAGCGGCGCTCGCTGGCATTCGCCATCTACCGAGACGATTCCCTCAATCGTCCAGGCCTCTACAGGTGACATCGGATTCGCCGCGTAGCGCGGCGTCAGACCTGCTGATCGGCAGCCTTGGTCGACGGCTTCCAGCCCGCGTGACGAGCCAATGGCCCGTTCATGTTGGAATCAGTCTTGCCGGGATCGCTCGGCCATGAACTCGCCGTCAACGTGGTGGCCCGGAGCGCCGTGACATTGCGGCTTCGATGAGAGATTTTTTCACGGTCGACCGACCATCGGCATGCGCGGCCGCGTCCGTCCTTTGATCCGGATTTGGTCGTACCCGTAAATCCAATTGTACTTCCTTACCAACCCGCCCATGGGTGGCAGATGGGCGAGCCTTCAGTACAGGTCGGGCTGGCTGAGCCTGAACCGCTCGATTAGCTGCACAGGCGATGGAGATGTGTTCTGCGGATTATCAAGGAAGACAGCCGCTTCCCACAACGCATCATCGGGCGCAGGATCCTTGCCTTTATAGGGGCCTTCGGTCGACCATAGAACGCTCTGAAAAGTGGGGGCCCGCCTTTGTCGGACACGTATAATCGTCAAAATGACTGCGAGATACTCTTCAGAATCCTAGTACCAATGGTCTGCTGAGGCAAAGTTCATCACGCCGGCTATCATTCGTGAGGCGCGAACGAGTTCGTGGTACAGCACCTCGTCGGTTGCAATCGCGGGGGCGTGGCCATGGTGAGCCTTCTTGAATTTCTTTCGAAGAAGCTCTGCTTTCTCGGGCGAAAACAGGACATCACGATTTGCGCCTCCGCCTTTCCCGACGACTTTGAACAGGTCCTTTTTCTTTGGATCGGCACTTAGGCGGGCACCGCGGGCAATAATGTATTGCTGTTGATCAAGGTCGTCGGCCACCGTCAGTGCGTTGGCGTCATCCAGGTTATATGGGCGAATTCTCGCGAACGATGGTTTGCTGGTGCCGAATTCGTCAAGCAGGGCCCGGCCGGTCGGGAGGCTTTGTATTTGTTTCAGGAGACCGACAATCTGACGCCTGTAGCTGTTCTTGGCCGCCAAGTATTTCTGCTCCAGCGAATCGAATTTGCCGGCATGGCTGTCGGCAGTCTCATGGTTCACCACCATCCACGATCCCATGCTTCGGAAGGCTATGAGAATGCCGTTCGGCAGTCCTTCATCAACCACGGGATCGCCTAGATCCCACTGCAACATCGAAGCATCGAGTGGCGATGCATGCTTCGCGATATATTTGTTGAACTTTTTGTACTGCTCGTTCTGCTGAAAGGTAAAACCAAAGAAATCGTAATCCAGCTCCGTAAGATCAACATCGTCGGCCATGAGGCTCCCCATATTATGCTTTCGACAACGCGATGCCCACCGAGCTACGCTGAGTAGTCGCAAAGCAGATAAGAACGGTTCCTCCGCACACGAACACACGACCGTGATACGTAGCGACGCGGTTCGACGTCGGGTTGAACCAATTTGAGCAAGGGCGAGACATATACCTCAAGGACCTTGTATCGACCTTCTACGGGGGCCCGCATCGTGGCATGTACAGAACCGGAGATAACGCCTTGGCCCGAACGGGTCCGGCGCGCGGGAGAATTAAAGATATTCCCTGGGCCAAGCTTCACCCCAAGCGTTTGGGTCAATGATCTCGATACAGCGATCACGACGATTAACGAGCTTCTCAAGCAGAACGGCGTCTATCTTGCGTTCAGAAAGGCTGACGGTGCAGCTGGCAGCCCGATCGTGGCCGAAACGTATCCGGGTTCCGGCCTCCACGGCAGCGCCGTACAGACCGTCGTCGACTCGCGCAGTGGCCCCTCGATGAGTTCAGTGAAGCTGCGAGTGCCTGCGACTCCGAAAATCGGCCGCGCTGAAGCTGGCCAAGCAATGCGCCTCCATATCCTTGTGCACGAACTCGTCCATTGCATTGGACTTTCGAATTGCGCACATAGCAACGATGACGTCTTCATAGGGACATTAGTCATCGACAGCAGCGGTACGGTCCCACCCCCAAAGCTAGGCGGGCACACGATATCAAGAATAAAGAAGGCGTGGCCAGAGACGTGGGTCAGCGTGCAAGGCGGTGCTCTCGCCAAACAATCAGCCGACGAGCTGAGAAAATCGATGGAAGGAATCAAACTCTAGTAGGAGTCACCGGTTCTGAGCTCGATGGCGAATTGGTACAGAGCAGCGTGCGGTCGAGGCTGCCCGAACCGGCAAAGCGACGGGCCTGAATGCGCATCAATCACGAGCTTAACGATAGGATCGGGCATGTTGAAGAACGGCAAGCCGATTGAGAGATCTCGCTAATTCCGCGACAACTTTGGCCTCGGTTTGACCTGCGACGCGAGCCGCGTCAGCGATCAGAGTTTGCAGAGCGGTTCATCGAGGAGGAAAGCGCAGAACCGTTGACGAGGGCGCGCCAATGAAACTCGTTGCGCTATGCTGCCCGGCACCGCAGCAATTTGCGCAAGCGGAGGCCCGGCGAGCGCTCCCTTGTCTCGACATGGCCATCGCGTTGCCTTGCACGGATGGAAGTCGCGGGCGACAAAGGGCTTGTGCGATCTTTTACGCAAGTGCGCTTCCCATTCCAGCTTGGCAGCTGCATTGTGGGTTTTATGGTGCAGTCGGAGGACATATGGGGGAACGATCGACCCGCTGACCACTAAGATCGCTCAGGCTCTCCTCCAGAGGGGTGCTTGGCATGGCAGGCCAAATGATGGCGGGCCGTTAGTGCGCTTCTGGATGAGATAAAGACACCGAACCAACTGCCAAGCTATCGGGGGCGGTCAAACTGTGGCCGTCACTTATAGACATGTTTGTCTTACGAACGCTGTGAGGGCACTTCGACTATTATTGTGCGGCCGTTCAGGCGCTCCGGAATGCCATCGGTCGGAAGCATCGCGGTGAGACCGTCGCCTTTTCTGATTTTGACCGCCTTGCCGATTTCAGCCTCGAGCTTCACGACGAACCCAAGATAGTTGGTGGCATCGATCCCGGGGGCGGCATCAGTTGGGATGCCGGGACACTGCTCGAGGACCGTGCGCTGCATCTCCTTCCAGATATCCCGGCTGCCGAAATGATGGGTGCAGATCGGATGTCCCATCAAGAACTCAGCCGCGTCATGCATCTCCTCGAACTTGCAGAGCAGCACGCCGGTCGACAATGAAGCGATGACGATAGTCGGGAAATCGCGTGTCTCGGTCATCAAATCTCTCCATGCTTATCGTGATGCATAACGCTGTAGATCCATGCCGGCCGATCGAACACCGAGTCTGGACCATGTTGCGCTCGATAACGACCTTTCTTGAGCAGATTCCGCCCATGCTCTTGCGGCATTTCCCGGGCCGAATTGGCTTCATCTTCTTGCCAAGGATGCGTTGCCTGTTCACGACTGGCAAAGTCTACCACTCGCGAAGCGCCCCGCTCAAGACGCCTTCTTGTCGATGCGGATCGGCCCATCTCCATCGCGCCGCCGGAACAAGATCGATGGCCCGTCGAATGCGGCGAAGACATCGCATCCCCTGTTCGTATCATCCAAGGTAGGAATGTTATCCGGTGTTCTCGGTGGGTGAACAACGCTTCCAGTGGAACCAGAAACCATCTTCCCGCGTAGGTCGCGGTGGAGATGCCCGGCACAGAAATCGGCCGCTTGAAGCGCCATGGTCGTCTTGTCGCTTCTGAATATCGGATAGTCGCTCAGAAGAGGCCTCACATTGGGCGGCGCAGACTTGAGAAGCCGAGGCCACGAGGCGCTTACCGCTTCCTCTTGGCCCTTCTGTTCGTCGAAGATGAATTGAACCTTCCCCTTGTAGCCAGTCTTCTCAAGCCAGAAGCCCATGCGCGAAACCAGGTCATGAATCATAAAGAAATAGGGGTACGCGAGAACCTGTCGGGGTTCTTGCCGAACACCTCGAAATAAAGCTTCGTCGGCACCGCCGAAATCAGGCCGAACAGGTTGTGGTCGGCGATTATCCTCACAAGCAGATGCAGTCTATCCGCGAAGGACTGGTCGCTCCAACCCGCAAACTCGCCCGAGCGCCCATTCGCCTCGGTTTCCTTGAAGTAGGTCAGGCGCGGCGACATCCCCAGCGCGGCTGACCATTCCTTCTCGAAGCTGGCCCATGTCTCTTCGTTCGCCACCCAGCCGGCTAGCACGTAGACCGGCTCAACCCCCACATTGCTATCGTCGATGTAGACCTTCAGCATCGGCTGCGATTCACGCGGAAACGTTGCTACGGGCGAGAGTTCGACTTACCCTAATTCATCATGCCGACTTAGTTCCCACTGTTCTTGCTGCCAAATATGCGTCGCGGAACACGCGACCCGGGCGGATGAGCGCACCGACCCCATCCAATTGTCAGGGCGTGCGGC
The DNA here is from genome assembly GCF_054057015.1 of Bradyrhizobium sp. JR3.5. Lineage (NCBI taxonomy): Bacteria > Pseudomonadati > Pseudomonadota > Alphaproteobacteria > Hyphomicrobiales > Nitrobacteraceae > Bradyrhizobium > Bradyrhizobium sp. JR3.5. The sequence continues at coordinate 1,146,778 of NZ_JBSRYV010000001.1, read as the reverse complement.
CGGCCGGTCGGCATATGCGTCGCCCGTCAAGGACGGCGGCTTACGCAGGCGGCTGACGAAGTTTGCGTCTTCGTAGTGCCGCAGCTTCATCGCCCGGACCGGCGCAAGGCCGGAGACCAGGACGATGGCCTGATCAGGCGGAAACTGCATCACTTCGCCGGGCGTCAGCAAAGGACGCGCAGTCTCCTGACGGCTGACCATCACATGGCTAAGCCAGGGAGCCAGCCGATGACCGGCATAGTTGCGCTGGGCCCGCAGCTCGGTCGCGGTCCCCAGCGCGTCCGAGATTCGTTTGGCGGTGCGCTCGTCGTTGGCGGCGAAGGCAATGCGGACGTGGCAATTGTCCAGGATCGCGTTGTTCTCGCCATACGCCTTTGCGATCTGGTTGAGCGACTGCGCGATCAGATAGGCGCGGATTCCATAGCCGGCCATGAACGCGAACGCGCTTTCGAAGAAGTCGAGCCGTCCGAGCGCGGAGCTGTGGCGTAGAAATGGCGGAGAGAGTGGGAGTCAAACCCACTATCTTCGATCATTCGACTTCGAGCAACTGAAACTGCCCGTAAACACTCGCCCACTTCCTGCCCTCGGAAATTCAGGCCGTGTCCATCCACCACTCACGCTACCTGTGACAGGACTTTTCTTGATCTCCCGGTGCACACGTCGCGCACACGCAGCCCTCTAACCAACTGAAAACCTTAAACTCTCGCTCCAATCCATCATTGGGGAAGTTTAAGCTACCTTCAGCCATACAACAGCGACGAGGTCCAACTTCACTTCACCGCTTTTACTATCTCAACGAAATATGATCGTTAGCCTTTCCTTTGATCGATCTTCCTTACTTCGAGTCTAAAACCCTTCAGGTGCTTCACCACGCACCAAGCTTCTTCTACTTTCAGTGGAGCAACCACTGCGGGTCATGATTGAATGAACTACCAACTGCGCCTTCGCTTCCGTACCCACCGCCTTGGATGTCGAGAGTCCGATTTACTGAAGCAGACATTAAGCGCGCTGTTAGAGGTGTCCTCGCCAGTGGTGGCAAAGTCGCGCGCGTCGAGATTTGGCCTGACGGACGCATTTCCGTGTTGATACGGGAAGAAAGATCGATTCCAATAGACCCTGAGGACGATCCGGAGGTGTCCAGGAGTTTGCTGTGATGAGGATGGGACGCTCGGCGCTGCCGCTGCCTCGCTACACAAGGCGAAAACGCCTTCAGAAAGGGAGCCTCGCGTATTTTTTTGACGTGCCAACGTGGGCACGTAAAAAAGGTTGTCCAGTCAAGAACGAACCGCTCGGCACCGATTACCAGTTGGCTGTGCAGCGCGCCGAGAAGATCTTGCTGCCTGCGTTCGACAGCTGGCTGACGGGTGGCGATTATGCAAATCCCGTGGGCATTGGAGTAGTGATCGGAACGCTGGACTGGATGTTTCACGAGTATCGTCGAACGTGGAAACAGAAAACAGCGAAGCGTTTGCAGCCCTTGAGCCCGGGTCAATGTCGCGTGCATGAAACCGGCATCAAGATGATCTGCGAATACCTATTGAAGGACGGAAGGCGCCTGGGCACGCGGCGCGTTTCGAGCATCGATACGGCGTTTGCGGACGATCTGTTCGGGAAGCTGCTCTACAAAGATGTCGACGGCGAGAAGGTTGAACGCCGCACGACCGTGAACCACGCGATGAAGACCGCTCGCGGCGCATGGAACACGATCTCAAGGGCACACCCCCATCTGTTTCCGGCGAAGAACCCATTTGAGAGGATGGGCCTGCAGTCGACCTCGCGCGAAACACCCCATGCTAATTTTGACGAGCTTGCAGCGTTCCGTGCGAAAGCGATCGAGTTGGGCTATCCGTCGTTGGCAACGGGTGTCCTGATCGGTTGGGAATGGCTGCAGCGCAAGGCTCATATCTTCATCCGATTCATGGCGGAGCACTATCGGCCGGAAAGCCGCCCGAACCACCTCTATGTCATCAACTACAAGACGAGCACGGGCTCATGGGAGCCGCTCTTCGATAACAAGGGTAAGCCGCTCTATCCCCTGCTAATGGCAGAGCTTGACGCCATGAAAGCATTGCGGCCGACGGGCGGCCTGATGCTGCGCCGAGATGGTAGTAGTTTGCCGTGGAGCGGCAAGGGCGAAATGCTGACTCAGGTCGAGCGCATTTCGAAGAAGATCATTCTGGGCGCGGGCTTGCGTCCTGAGCTCACGTTCACGTCGTTCGGCCGGCATGGCGGCACGACGGAAGCGAGCACATCCGGCCTCACTGAAACGCAACTGATGAAGAAGGGCCAATGGTCATCGACCAAAGCGATGGCGCACTACCTTCATCATGACGACGAGGCCAAGCAGGACGCACAGATGAAGCGCATCAAGCGGCGCAAGCAGACGGCCAGAAAGTGAACATTTGTCGGAATGGATTCAGCCGTCTTGTCGGAATGGAAATCAAGAAATCCGATAAGTGATTGAAAACATTGGAGCGGGTGAAGGGAATCGAACCCTCGTATTCAGCTTGGAAGGCTGCTGCTCTACCATTGAGCTACACCCGCATCGAGCGATCACCTAACACGGCCGGACGGCCGTCTCAACTGCCTCGGCGGGCGTCCTTGTGCGCCGGTAAACGAGAATATGTTCGCGCAATGCGGCCGGTTCCTGGCCCGGATGGGACGGACGGCGGTCTTAACAGCGGCAGATTCGCCACCTATATTGCTGGTCCCATCAACAAAGAAAGGAGGTGATCTAGTGTCTTGTCTCAAGCGCTGTCACCTCGCTGGGATCGCCCGCTAGGCTCTGAGTAATCAGCCTGGCATCGGGGCGCTCTCAGCCCTGACCAGCGAGACAACAAATCCGGGGGCGCGGCGGAAGCGATTCCGCCGCGCCTTTTTTGCCTGTCCAGGCCGCGGGATTCGCCGCCGCCATGCCGCCGGCGGAATACCTTATCGCAGCACAAAAACCGGCCGGTCCGCTACACATGAAATGTCGGCGTGGCTGGCTCAGGGCCGTCCTTGGGCCTGCCGCAACAGAAATGAGGAGCTCACGAGATGCTTTATGCCATCCTGGCCTATCACGTCGAAGCCGAGGTCAAGTCGTGGAGCGCCGATGAGGACGCAGCCGTCATGGCAGGTCTGCGCGAGGTCCATCAACGGTTGAAGGGGCGGCTCGGCCCGGCTGCACGGCTCGGCGAGACCCGCAACGCCAGCACCCTGCGCGGGCCCGGCCACGGCATCGTGATCGACGGCCCGTTCTCGGAGACCAAGGAGCAGTTGCTGGGCTTCTACGTGATCGATTGCGCCGATGAAGCAGAAGCGATCGCCGCGGCACGCGACCTGCGCAGCGTCAACCCGTCGGCGGTCTACGAGATCCGCGCGCTGAAGCTCTACATCCCCGGCGCGCCGTTTCCGGAGACCGCGGGCCCGAGCGACGCATAAAGTTGCTCAGCGACTCGAGCGCTTCGGCAGCTTCGGCAGCTTGCTCGGATCGAACTTCGGCAGCGGCGGATCGGGCGGCGGTGTGGGCGCCACCCCATTGCTTGGAATCAGCGTCACCTCGAAGGCGAGATCGGGCACGGCATCCGCCCTGCCCGCGGCCGTCGCGATCGCGCCGCTCCAGACGCCTTCGAGCCGCACCACGAGGTCGTCGGTGCCGAACACGGTCGCATGTCCCTCGGAGTGCCGCCTGGCGGTGAGCACGGCGGAGAAGCGCTCGCCGTCGACCTCATAGGTGCCGTCGTAAAGCATGATGGCATCGCTGCCCCACAGCCTGCCGTCGGCCATGTGCACGATGCCGGTGCCGTCAGCGAGCGACGTCCGAAACCACGCCGCATAGGTGCCGTTCTTGAGCATGGAGCCTGTCTCCATCTGCTCCGTTTCACAGCAAACGATCTGGGCACCGTTGCGTTAACAGGGGATGAAGGAACCCCCGGCCCTGCGCTCATTGGCCGTCGATCTGCCGTCCCATGATGGCAATCGCCTTCTGATAGACCTGCGCTGCATTCCATGCCTCGATCGCGGCAAAGTTGGGTTCCCCGGGCTGATAACCGGCGCCGGCGCGCCAGCCATGGGCGTGCAGGAAGTTCGCCGTCGAGCTCAGCGCGTTGGCGGCGACGTCGAGATTGCCGGTGCCATAGGCGAGGACGTTCTTCGGCATGAACTGGGTCTGGCCGATTTCGCCATGCATCGAGCCGCGCGTGCTTCCGGACAGAGTGCCGCGGTCGATCAGCTTCAGCGCGGCATAGAGCTGGTCGGTGAAGAAGTCCGGGCGGCGGCAGTCATAGGCAAGCGTCGCGATCGACGACAGCATGTTCTGGTTGCCGCGCTGGCTGCCGAAGCCGCTCTCCATGCCCCAGATCGCGATCAGCGGTCCCGGCGGCACGCCGTAGCGCTGCTGGATCGAGGCGAACATGGCCGCCTGCGACTGCTTCAGCGAACGGCCGCGCGCCACGATGGTCGCAGATCCCCGCTTGGCCATGAACTGCTCGAGCGACAGGCCAAAACTGCGCTGGCCGCGATCCGCGGCGATCGTCGCGCTGGCGTAATGTGCCTGCATCAACGCGTCGATCGCGGTGGCACCGACGCCCTTGGCCCTCGCCTCGCCGGCAAACTGCTCCTTCCAGGCTTCGAATCCGCCTGGCCCGTTGCCGCACTGCGCCGCGTTCGCCTCTGCGCCCAGCGTTGCAACCATCACGACGATGGCGAGCGCCGACGTCGCAATCTGCCAGCCCCTGATCATCCGAAACCTCCTCCGAAAAATGTGCCGCCGCCCCTCGCGGGCGCGGCGCTGACGATGGCCTGATGTAGATGACCCGACGATGAACGATCCGCCTCAGATTCGGCCGCGGACCGTCACGATATGTCGCCGGCAGCGGATTGGCCATCCCGGCCAGATCAGGCAGGCCGGGACATTTGGCCCCTGCGTCCGTGTCAGCGGATTGACGGAGTTCAGCGGCGGCGCCCGGCGCGCCCCGCAACACGGCGCTTGACATTGACATTAATGAGAAGGTGCTAGGCCGACCCTCGACAGGAGATCGCGATGCGGATTCAGGAGGCGGCACACCATCTTGGCGTGAGTGCACGGGCGCTTCGGCATTATGAGGCGGCTGGCCTGATCGTGCCGCGCCGGAATTCGAACGGCTATCGAAGCTACTCCGCGTTGGAGATCGAACGGGCTGCGTGGGTGAGAGACCTCATCGCCGCAGGCTTCTCGACCCGCGAGCTTCGCAATCTTCTGACTGCGCTTGAAGACGGCCGGCGCGGCGCGCGCGTGAACTGCTCGGCAGTGATGCAGGAGAAGCTCGACCAGATCGATCGAGCGATCGCGGCGCTGCGCAAGCGGCGGCGCGCCTTGTCGCGTCGTCTGGCTGGGCCGGATGGCGGTCGCAGCAATATGAGAACATCAGGACGTGGCGATGAAGATACTCAATATCCTGGCGAGACGTTACCTGCCGCTCGAGGGCCTGGACGAGGCCGTGGCCTTCCACGAAGCCCTGATCGGCCAGCCGGCGCGGCTTCGGTTCGACTATCCCGAATATGATCTCAGGCTGGCGCAGGTCGCCTCGATCCTGTTCATTGCAGGGACGGAACAGAGCCTGAAGCCGTTCACGGCGACGCATCTGACGTTTCTGGTCGACGACATCGACGCATTCGCCGCGCATCTCCCCGGCGTCGGCGCCACGATACTGGAGGCCCCCAAGCCGGTCCCGACCGGCCGCAACATGCTGGTGCTGCATCCGGACCAGACCCGCGTCGAATATGTCGAGCATCGCGACAAGCATCCCGCCGACGTATTGCCTTGAGCTCGTCAACCACACGGCGGTGCTGACCGCAGCACCAGCTCGCGAAATGCCGTACGCGATGCTGCGTTCTACGGCACCTCGCCTCGCCGCAGCGGGCCGACGGTCTGCGGGCGGTTGAGGAAGAATTCGCGATTGCCAAGCGCGGCCTCCGCATACTGGTCGATCGCCACGATGATCGCCTGCACGTGGTGAAAGCACCAGCCTTCCCGCGTCGCCATGTGCCGGACCTCGGCCAGCGCCTTGATCCAGGGCGCATGATCATCGCTGTCGTGGAAATACCGAAGCGGCTCTCTCATCTTTCCTCCGGCAGATCACGTCCTCCAGCTCGGCGCGCTTGCGCGACAGCAGAAGCTGCGCCGATGCACTATCGCGTCCGGCCTGCCTCAGCCGATTCACGGATGCGTCGAGCTCGCGCAACTCGGTGCGCAGCCGTTGCATCCTAGGTGCGTCATCAGGCACGCGCTTCGCCGGCGACGAGCTCCCGCTTCGCCGCGCGAAGAAAGATCGGCGTCGCGGCACGGCGGCGCGGAGCAACGCTCGCGTGCACGATGATCGGCTCGCGGTCGCCCAACATGCCCCGCTCTTCGACCAGACGGCTCATCACCAGGCGCATCTTCAGGAGGTCTCCGGCCACGAAGGCGCAGTCCTCATCCCGGTTGATCTGCTGTCGCATGATGGCCTCGGCCTCGAGCATGCTGACGCGCAGCGCCCTGATCTGCCTGCGAATTTCGCTGATACGGTTGTCCATGGCGGCCTCCTATTCACGGTGGAGGCGATTAGAACAAAACAAGAACATTGAGTCAAGCGGCAGAGCTGCCTGCCACGGACTTTTGTCATCGAAGGCCGCGCCAGTTCCTGCTACGGGAACCAAGAGTACCTCATTCTCACGAACTCAACGTGAGGATGTTCGATGAAGCGAGACCACGCCCGGGCGCACGGCGAACGTGTGCAAGCGTTTCCGCGGTGAAACCGCGACAGACCGTCACAGCCGGCCGCCTCTTCACTTGCCGCTCCTCGTACGAGGATGCGCGTCGTCAGGATTTTCTCAGTGCTCAGGCGATCCGTGGCTGACAAACAGCCGACACATGACTGTGGAACAATTCGCCCTTGGAACTTGTCTACTCAAATAGACAAATTAGAATGGGGTCGATTCTGTTTCGGTCATTGCGCAGTACATGACGAAGTCTTCCAAACTGGTTGCCGCGAAGCGCGGCAAGGTCCTTCTGGTCCGACGTCGATCCGACGGGCTGTGGATGTTCCCCGGCGGACGCAGGCGTGCGCGCGAGACCGGCAAGGACTGCCTGAAGCGTGAGATCAAGGAAGAGCTGCCGAAGCTCAAGCTCGGTAGGCTCAGCCTGTGGAAGGAAGTGACGGCCAAGAACAAGCGTTCCGGCCGCAGAATGAGCGATGCGATCTTCATCGCCAAGAACGCCAAGGGACGGCTGGCGATCGGCGACAAGAAGGAGATCGACCGCGCCGCCTGGCAAAAGCCCCGCGGACTTCGCCTGACGCCGACCTCGCGCTACATCCGCGATCGGCTGTTTCCAAGGAAGCAGCGGCGGCGGAGATAGACGGTGGGATATCTGCTGCCCGCGGCAAAAAGCACAGATTTCGGCTTCGGCATCTGGCGGCTGCGCGGGCACGCCTTGCTGATTTGTTGAGCTTCACCCACCACCGACGCGTGCTAGGAATGACGTGATCCGTCCGGACCGGACCACGACATCAGCCGGAATTGCGTCAGAATGGGCTTCCCCTCCAACCGCCAGAGGCGGCTGTTCAGAATCGTTTCCGCGCGTTGGCAGCGCCGGGCCATCTTCCTGCTGGGCGGCATTGCGGTCGGTGCGGCGGCTGTCGCGCTCGCACAGCTCGCGGATCTGGCGCAGGTCGCCTTCTCCGCACTGGTGTCGCATGTCCGTTACGCCTCGCTGGTGCTGACGCCCGCAGGCTTCGCGCTGTCGGTCTACCTGACCAATCGCTTTTTTCAGAACGCGCAGGGAAGCGGCATCCCGCAGGCCATTGCCGCACGCCATCTGACCGACCAGACCGCGCGCGAAAGCCTGGTTTCGCTGCGCATTGCCGCCGGCAAGATTCTGCTGACCCTGTTCGGCCTGCTGTGTGGCGCATCGGTCGGGCGCGAGGGACCGACGGTGCAGATCGGCGCGTCGATCATGTTTGCGCTCGGCCGCTTCTCGCCCCGGCGTCAACCGGGCTTGATCCTTGCCGGTGCGGCGGCGGGCGTCGCGGCAGCCTTCAACACCCCGCTGGCCGGGATCGTGTTCGGCATCGAGGAAATGAGCCGTGCCTTCGAGACGCGAACCTCCAGCCTGATCATCGGCGCGGTGATCGCCGCGGGCCTGACGTCGCTCGCTCTGATGGGCAACTACACCTATTTCGGCACCAGCGCGACGGCCCTGCGCAACGGCACCGACTGGCTCGCGGTCCCGCTCTGCGGCCTGGCCGGAGGTCTGGCGGGCGGCCTGTTCAGCCGCATCCTGATCGCAATGGCGCGCGGATTTGCCAACCCGGTTGGACGCACGATCAAGCGCTATCCGGTCGGCTTTGCCGCGATCTGCGGATTTGCGGCGGCGATTTGCGGAATTGCTTCCGACGGCGCGATCTACGGCACGGGATATCAGCAGGTCAAATCCGCGCTCGAAGCCGGATCGCAATTGCCCGCGAGCTTCAGCGTCTGGAAATTCCTGGCCACCACGTTTGCCTCGATCAGCGGCATGCCGGGCGGCATCTTCGCGCCATCCCTCGCGGTCGGCGCCGGGCTCGGCTCCAACATCGCGCCGCTGTTCCACGGCGCGCCGCTTGCGGCCATCATGCTGCTCGGCATGGTCTCGTATTTCGCCGGCGTGGTTCAGGCCCCGATTACGGCCTTCGTGATCGTCACCGAGATGACCGACAATCACGCCATGGTGGTGCCGCTGATGGCCGCGGCCCTGATCGCGCATGCGAGCTCGCGCCTGATCTGCAAGGAGGGCGTCTATCACGCCCTCGCCAAGGGATTTATCGATCGGGCTTCGCCGGCGCAAAAGGCGACGCCGGCCTGAAGATTTCTTCAGCCGTTATAGGCGAACAGCTCGATCGGCTCGCTGAAGCCGCGCACCGGGTGCTCGCCGACATGTTCGAGCGCGAAATCGTGCTCGACGAGATCCGCGAAGGCGCGGGACAGCAGCACCGTCTTCTTCAACTGCTTGGTGAGAGCTTCGAGGCGCGACGCCATGTTCACGGCGGGGCCGATCACGGTAAAGTCGAGCCGGGTGCGCGATCCGATATTGCCGTACATGACGTCGCCGACATGGACGCCGATGCCGTAATTCATCGGCGCACGGCCCATCATGCCGTTCCTTTCGCTGAGCGCCGCCATCGCCAGCCGCGCCTCGGCTACCGCATGCAGCAGGTTGGCGCAGGCCTTGGGTTCGCTGAGCGGGAAAATGGCGAGCAGGCCGTCGCCGATGAATTTCAGGATTTCCCCGCCATGCCGCGCAATCGGCTCCGACATCGCGTCGAAATAGTCGTTCAGGAGATCGATCACGTCATCGCGCGGCCAGGAGTCCGAGATCCGGGTGAAATCCCGCAAGTCGCAGATCATGATCGCGGCGCTCACCGTCGTGCCGCTGCCCCGCCGCGTCGCGCCGGCCAGGATCATCTCGCCGGCGTGCGAGCCGACATAGGTCTCGAGCAGCGTCCGCGCCAGGCGGTTCTTCATCCGGATTTCGCTGACCAGCGCCAGCACCGGCAGCACCGTCTTCAGGCTGGCGATATGCGCATCATCGAAACCGCCGGCACGGTCGGTCGCGAAGGTCACGACATGCCGCTTGCCGAGCGTATGCAGCAGCGGCCAGGCCACATAGTCGGTCAGGCCCTGCGCGCGCATGTCGTCATAGAGTGCGTGCTTGCGGCCCTGTGACGGGTCATGTTCGAGCTTCTCGCGCACCTCGTCGGCACCCTGATGGATTTCGTAGACCGGACTGCCGATATATTCTGATCGCTGCTGGACATCGTAGTCGACCCGCGTGATCTCGGCCTCGCGCTTGCCGTCGGCCCAGATGATCCGGGCGCCGAGCCATTGCGGATGCTGGATCAGGAGATTCATCGTCGCCCGCTTGAGCGGAATGCCCGTCCGCTGCAGCCGGATGCACAACTCGGCGAAGATATTGTCGATGAAGCGCTGGTCGCGCGTCTCGTTGGTCAGCCAGCTCACTACGTCGCCGTCGGACTGCGGCGTGACGTGATCGATGTTGGGGGGCGCGTTCATGGCTGGCTCCGGAGCGGCGGGTGGGGTCGGCACGCGATATGTCGTGCTTCCGCGCGGCCGCGTCAACGCTGCCAGCGGTAACGTGAACGAGCAAATCGGCCCGGCCTGCCTCCGTGTGACGCCGTGAGGACGAGCGCTTTGCCCGCGAGCGTGCTTAGGTGGCTCACCCGCCCAGCCGGTCGACTTCGGCCTTGCCGGCCTTCATCACCAGCGGGATGTGCTCGCCCTGGCCCAGCAGGCACGTTACATCGCGCAGCGGATTGCCCTCCACCACCAGCAAATCGGCGAAAGCCTCCGGCGCGATGCGGCCGAGCTTGCCTTCCATGCCGAGCACCTCGGCGCCGACAATGGTCGCGCTCGCGATCACCGCCTGCGGGCCCCAACAATTCGGCGCGGATCCGGAACTCCCCGCTCTGCAAGCGCTGCGACGGCCCGAGCAGATCGGTGCCGAACCCCATCTTGACGCCGGCCTCGCGATAGATCGCGAGCGAGCGCAGGCCGGCATCACGCACGTCGGCGACCTTGGCGACGCTTGCGGCAGGGAGGCCGTATTTGGCGCCTTCGGTGGCCAGCGCCTCATAGGTGACGAGCGTCGGCACCGCATAGGCGCCCTGCTCGGCCATCAGGCGCGCGGTCGGAAGGTCGACCAGATTGCCGTGCTCGATGGTGCGCACGCCGCAGCGCACCGCGCGCTCGATCGCCTCCGCGGTGTAGGCATGCGCCAGCACATAGGTGTGCCGCGCCTTCGCCTCCGCGACGATGGCGCGGATCTCGTCCTCGGAATAGCCGAATGCGCCGATCGGATCGGTGGGCGACGCAACGCCGCCGGACGCCATGATCTTGATCTGGTCGGCGCCCATCTGCAGCTCCTCGCGCACCGCCTTGCGCACCGCATCGACGCCGTCGACGACGCGCGCGATCGCGCCGACCCGCACACAGCAGGAGCAGGTCGGGTCGCTCAGATAGTCCGAGCGGCCGCGCCCGTCGCCATGGCCGCCGGTCTGGCTGAGCGCGCGGCCGGAGACGAACAGCCTGGGCCCATCGGTCAGCCCGGTGTCGATCGCCTGCTTGAGCGCATGGCCGGCGCCGCCGGCATCGCGGACGGTGGTGAAGCCGCGCTTCAGCATGCCCCGCAGCAGCATGGTCGAGCGCAGCGTCACCAGCACGTTGGCCATCCGAGCCTGCTGCGACAGGTCGAGCTCGACGGCGACCGCATGCACATGCAGGTCGATCAGGCCGGGCATCAGGGTCTTGCCCTTGAGGTCGATGACGCGATCGGCCGAGGCCTCGATCGGCCGATCGGACACCTCCTTGATCAGGCGATCCTCGACCAGCACGTGGTGCCCTTCGAGCAAATCGGATCGCAACGGATCAAGCAGCGCAGCATTCTTGAAGAGGATCGTGGACATAAAGGTCTCCTGTCAGGATGCGGCCCACGTGATCACGCGGCTTCGCTTGCGATGTCTTCCAGCGATCGGCCGCGCGTCGGCACGCCCATCAGCACGACCGTGACGGCACCGATCAACAGCACCGTCGTGGTGACGCCGAACACGCCGGCAAAGCCGAACTTCGGGTAGAGATAGCCGACCAGGATGGGTGCAATGATCGCGCCGATGCGGCCGATCGCGGACGCGAGCCCTGCCCCCGTGGTCCGGATCGCCGTCGGAAACACTTCGGCCGTGTAGGCATAGACGCCGGCATAGGTGCCGTTCATGAAGAACGACAGCAGGAGGCCGGCCGCCATGATCTGCCCGTCGCTCGCGGCAAAGGCGAGCCCGAGCGCACTGGCGCCGCCGAGGATCATGTAGGACGCGATCGTGGACTGCCTGCCGATCCGCTCATTGAAAAAGGCGGCGGTGAAATAGCCCGGCACCTGCGCGCAATACATCGCGAGCGAATAGCCGAAACTCTTGGTGATGCTCATGCCGTTCTGCACCAGCAGGCCGGGGATCCAGACGAAGAAGGAATAATAGCTGAACGTGATCGACAGCCACATGATCCAGGTCATGGTGGTGATCCGCGCCTGGCGGCCGGCCAACAGCGCCGCAAAATTGCTCAGCAGCGTTCCTGACGATACGGCCGGCACAACGGGCTCTGCGACCGGCGGTGGCAGCACGCGGCCCTCGCGCGCGAAGCTCGCCTCGACTTTATCGAGCACCGCCTCGGCTTCCTTCACCCTGCCGCGGCTTTCCAGCCAGCGCGGCGATTCCGGCAGCGACCGGCGCCACCACAGCAGCATCACGACAGGTATGGCCGTGATCACGAGCACGATGCGCCAGCCGTTCTCGTAGGCCGGCACGATGAAATAGCCGAGCAAGGCGGCGGCGACGAAGCCGAACGAGAAGAAGCCGGCGAGCGCGCCGGTGAAGGCGCCGCGGTAACGCCGCGCCACGAATTCCGCGAGATATGGCGCGATGATCGCGCTTTCCGCGCCGGTGCCCATGCCGGCGACGACGCGCGCGGCGAAGAACGCCGGCCAGCTATCCACCGTCGCGCTCACCAGCGAGGCCACACTGTAGAGCGCGAGCGCCGACATCATCACCGCACGGCGGCCGATCAGGTCGCCCAGCGTCCCCGCGAGCAGTGCGCCGAACAGATAGCCGACGAAGGTGCTGCTGCCGAGCACGCCGGTCTCGACATTGCTGAGCCCCCAGGCGGTGCGCAGCACCGGCAGGATGAACGCCAGCACGGCGGCGTCCATCGCGTCGAACAGATAGCCCAGGCCGCCCATCAGCAGCAGGTGCACATGGAAACGCGCGAACGGCAGGCGCTCGATGCGCGCCGAAATCATCGACATGAATATCCCCCTGAGCCACGGCCCGGCGCCCGTGTTCGGGGGAATGATAGACAAACCTCAATTATCGCAATAATTTATAATTATGATCTAGTATATCACCAGCATGAATGTCGCCAATGCCGTTTCGCACGCTCGACCTCAATCTCCTGAAAGTCTTCGAGGCATTGATGACGGAGGGCAGCGTCACGCGCGCCGCGAACGCGCTCAAGATGACGCAGCCCGCGGTCAGCAATGCGCTGGCACGACTACGTGACGCGCTGAGCGATCCCCTGTTCGTCAGATCCGGCACGGGAATCCGCCCGACCCAGCGGGCCGTGGCGCTGTGGGATCCGATCGGCGGCGCGCTGGAGAGCATCCGCGGCGCACTCGACGAGGAGGTCTTCGATTCACGCCGTGCGCAGACCGAGTTCAGCCTGTCGATGTCGGACTACGTAGCGGCTCTGGTGATGCCGCGGCTATTGAACCGCTTCGCCGAAATGGCGCCGACGGCGCGCATCCGCACCGTGCCGAACACCATCATCGGGATCGCGGACCAGCTCGAGGACAACCGGGTCGATTGCGTGCTGAGCGTTTATGTCAATGAGGCGCTGCATCAGGGACTGATCCGTTCGCGCTCGCTGTGGACGGTGGACTATGCCTGCTTCATGCGGCGTGATCACCCGCTTGCGGGCAGGAAGCGGCTGAATGTGCGCAGTTTCCTCAACGCCAAGCATGTCGATGTGAGCCTGGCCGGCCGAACTTTGCCGACCTATGACCAGTTTCTCGGCTCTCGCGGGCTGTCGCGCAACCTCGTCGCCATCGTCAATCATTACAACGCCGCCTACGAGATCGTGCGCCAGTCCGACCTGATCGCCGTGCTGCCGCGCGACCTCAGCGCGCAGTCCCGCCAGGCGCCCCATCTGCATGCGGTGCCGGTGCCGCTGCCGGCGCCGCCGCGCATCGTCAGCCTGTTCTGGCACCAGCGCAACGACACCGTGGCCGCGCAGCGCTGGCTGCGCGAGACGCTGGTGGAGATATTCGCGCGGATGGAGTGAGCAGGCGCAAGGCGTGCCCCTGTCAGGTCGATGTGGGCGCGGGCTCGACCGACGCAGCGTCCACGGCCGGCGACGGGACGCTCCGCGCCAACGGACGCTCAAGCAGCCGATGCAGCGCAAGGTAGCTCGCCATCGCAACGCCGATGCCGGTGAGCCACGACAGGTCGACCCCGCCGGTCGCCAGCGCCAGCGGACCTTGCATGGCCTTGATCGTGCCCATCTGGAAAGCCCACGCCGCCACGAAGCCGGCCGCAAAGGCGATCAGCCCGGCCCAGTTGAAATCACGATCCCCACCCGCCTCCTCGTAGAGCGATGCGACATCGATGCGGCCGCGTCGCACCAGGTAGAAGTCGGCGAGCGTCACGCCCGCCCATGGGCTGATCCAGACGATCAGGGCGACCATGAAATTGTCGAAGGCATGAGCGAAATCACCCGACTGCAGGAAGGCGTACAGGATCGCGGAGGCGATCAGGCCGGAGATCACCGAGATCACCCATCGAGGCCGCCGCAGATCGAGCGCGAGCGACGACAGCGCCGCCGAATAGATCACGACGATGTTGGTCGCGATCGGACCATGAAGCAGCACCAGCAGCACCGGCAACGCCATCGCACCGAAAGCTGCGATGATCAGCTTCGACGGATCGGAACCGGCGCCGGCTGACGCAATGGCCGCACCGAGGAAGGCGAGCCAGACCGTCGGCAGGAACATGCCGAGGAATGTCGCCCGAAACACCTTGGCGGCGCCGAGCGAGGGCCTGGTGAAGCGCGTATAGTCGGAGGCATAGGTCAGCCACGAAATACCCCAGCCGATGCCGATCGCAGTCATCAGTTGCGTCGCCGCGGCGAAGGCCGGCATGCCGGTCACGGTCGCGGACCGCCACTTGATATCGACGCGCAGGAAGGCCAGCGCGGTCATGACCGCCATGATCAGCAGGATGAACGGCATGGTGTAGCGCTCGAACACCTTGATGGCATTGAAGCCCCAGGCCGCGATGCCGATCTGGAACAGCATCACCAGCACCGCGATCGCGTATTTGAGCTCGACGCCGCCGCCAATGCCCATCCGCTCCAGCGCCGCCATGCAGAGATCGAGCACGATCCAGGTGTTGATCGCGACCCACCCCATCGGCATCAGGACCTGCGCCAGCGCCGGCAGATAGGCGCCGCGGCGGCCGAACGCCAGCCGGCCCAGCACCATCTGCGGCACGCCGGTGCGATGTCCCATCAGGCAGAAGGCGGCAAACAGCGCGGCGCCGAACAGATTGCCGACGACGATGACGGCAAGCGTTTGCAGCAGGCTCAGGCCGAGCTGGATGCCGAGCGCGCCCAGCACCCAGTTGATCGGCGCGATGTTCGCGCCGGTCCAAATCCAGAACTGATCTGATGGTGACGACGTGCGGTGCGCCGCCGGCACCGGTTCGATTCCGTGGGCATCGAAGCCGGCCTCATCCTGCGCCGGAAGCTGTGTCTGTTTGAGCAGCATGTTTCCCCCGTTTGTCCGGCGCATTGGTTGGGCCGGGATGGGGTATCAGAGCAGCAGGCAGCCGTGAGGCGATAATGAGAAATCCTCAAGCCGGGTTGAGACGAGATCGAGAGTGAAGTTTGCGTGCTGAATGGCGACAGATCCCGCCGCGATCACGCTCGCAGACCGCGTCACCATGGCGCCCCGCTTCACTGTTGAGATTTTCTCAACTCAGCTGCCGGATTCGTCAATCACGCCGACCGAGGCAACCGGGTCATTGTGCGGCCGACGCATTGCTGCTCAACCGGCCGAGGTCCCCGAATGACGACACTCCTGCATATCGATGCCAGCCCGCGCGGCGACCGTTCGGTCAGCCGGAAGCTCTCCAGGTCGTTTGTCGAGCACTGGCTGACGCACGAGCCCGGCGCCACGATCATCTCGCGCGACGTCGGCCGCAACCCGCCGCCACTCATCACGGAGGCGTGGGTGGCCGCCGCCTTCACCGCGCCCGGCGACCGCACGGCGGAGCAGCACGACGAGCTTCGTCTCTCCGATGCGCTGATCGACGAGCTTGAACGCGCCAACGTGATCGTCATCGGGGCGCCGATGCACAATTACGGCATGCCGGCGGCCTTGAAGTCGTGGTTCGACAAGGTGATCCGGATCGACAAGACCTTCAGCTTCGATCTCGCCCGCGGCGACTTTCCGCTCGAACCGATCATGCGCGGCAAGACGCTGGTGGTGCTGAGCTCGCGCGGCGAATTCGGCTTTGGCCCCGGCGGGGTGCGGGAAACCATGAACCATCTGGAGACCCACATCTTCACCTGCGCGCACTATCTCGGGGTTCAGGAGAGTCACCTGATCGCGGTCGACTACCAGGAGTTCAATGATGAACGCTACCGCCGATCGCTCGCCGACGCCTTTGCCGCGATTCCCGTGCTGGTCCGGCAGTGTCTTGGAATCGACGGGCCTGTTAATGTGGCGGCGGAATGATGCACCGCTGTCCGCCGGCTGCACGAGGATGATCCGATGATCCGCAATCCCATCCCCTGGCCGAACGGCGCGCGTTGCGCCTGTGCGATCACGTTCGACGTCGACGCCGACAGCCTGATCCACATCGCGCGCCCAAAGGACTCGTTCGACCGGCTCTATCCGATCACGATGGGACGATACGGGCCGACCGTCGGCGTGCCGCGGATCCTGGAGACCTATCGCCGCCTCGGCCTGAAGCAATCGTTCTTCATGCCGGCCTGGACCATGCAGCGCTATCCGGATGCGGTGGAGGCGATCCTCAGGGGTGGCCACGAGATCGGCCATCACGGCTACATCCATGAGGATCCGACGGAGATTTCCTCGGTGGAGCAGCGCGAGGCCTTCGAACGCGCGCTCGGCATCCACGTCGCGATGACCGGGCGCAAGCCGCGCGGCTACCGTGCGCCGGTGTACAACGCCAACCAGACCACCATCGATCTCCTGATCGAGCACGGCTTTGTCTACGATTCGTCGCTGATGGCCGACGACATCCCTTACCAGATGCGCACGGCGCGCGGATCGCTCTACGAGATGCCGCCGCACTGGGGATCGGACGATTGGCCGCCCTTCGCCCATTACGCGGAGATCGGCTACATGATGCCGGTCAAATCGCCGAGCGAGGGCCTTGCCGCCTCGTTCGAGGAGTTCGAAGCCGCCTATGAGGCCGGCGGATTCTGGATGGGGATCTGGCATCCGTTCCTGACCGGCCGGCTTGCCCGCTGGCGCGTCGTGGAGCGCTGGCTCGAGCAGGTCGTCGCCGAACGCAAGGTCTGGTTCGCATCGCTCGAGGACACCGCCGCCCATCTCGACGGCCTGGTCAAGGCGGGCACCTACCAGGTCCGCGTCGAGACCCTGCCCTACTTCACGCGGCCCGTGTCATGACCTGTTCGGGAGCTGCACGAAAGGTGGCCGCCTCTGCCCGCAGCCAGTCGATGAACGCCGTCACCGATTTGCGCCGGGCAGCGCTCGGCGCATCGACGAGACGATAGGCAAAGCCCGCAAGCGCGGGACCGTCGAGCCGGCGCAGCGTGCCCTGACGCAATTGCTCGTCCACCAGCGCATCGCTGCACAACAGCGGTCCGAGCCCGCGCTCGGCGGCGTGCAGCGCCAGCGGCTCCTCGCTGTACCATGAGATGCGGAAGTCCCGCATGGGATCGTGATCTACGCCCGCGAGCCAGGCCGACCACGCCGGCGAATCCAGCGTGGCATTCTTCCAGCGGTAGGCCAGCAGCGAGCGCGAACGGACGTCGTCGATGGCAAGACGGGCGTCGGGCGGACAGATCGCGCTCGCCGCGACCGCGATGTAGCGATCGCTGAACAGCACCGATGTCTCGCCGGCACGGTCAGCGCGTCCGTAGCGGATGGCCAGATCGACGCCGTCTGCGCCCGGCGTCCGCACCTCTTCGGTCGCATCGATGTGGACGACGAGGTGCGGAAACGCCGCGTTGAAGCGCGCGAGCCGCGGCATCAGCCAGCGCTCGGCGAAGGCGCGCGTGGTCGATACCGTGATCGCATCGCCGTCGGCCGGCGGACGGATCGCGGCGAAGGCGCTCGCCATGCGGTCGAAGCCGTCGCGCAGCATGGGGAACAGCGCATGGCCCTCCGCGGTCAGCACGACCGCGCGGCCGGAGCGCTCGAACAGCTTGTGGCCCAGAATCGCCTCGAGTTGCCGGACCTGGTGGCTGATCGCCGTCACCGTGACACAGAGTTCATTGGCGGCGGCGGTGAAGCTCTCATGGCGCGCCGCGGCTTCGAACGCGCGGACGGCATTGAGCGGCGGCAGCTTGCGCATGATTGGTTCTCCGCGCTGACAGTATCAGGCGATGAGAAAGTGAGCGTCGGTCGGCCGCATGTCGTTCACCGGCACCATGTCCTGCGGACAGGCGGAGAACACGATGACGAGGTCCATCTCCGCACGCAGCGCCACATACTGCCCCGCCTCGCTGACGGGCGACTTGAAGTCCAGTTGTCCATTGTCGGTGACGGGTACATTCATGAACAGATTGAGCGGAGCCGGCGTTACCGCAGCCGACAGGCCGACGGTCTCGAGCGCGTGCGCCAGATTCTGTGTGCAATTGTCGTGGTGGCCGACCGCACCGAGCTGGCGATAGCGGTGAATGTCGCAGGCCGCGATCAGCGTGTCGTGGATTCCCGGCGTCGTGTCGGCGACGAAGGTGAGGATCGCGCGGCGCCTGTTGGTGGTCAGCGTGTCGCCCACGCGCGGAACAAGCCGCAGCATCGATGCGCGGCTGTGCTCCATCGACATGAACTCGCCGGTGTCGCGGGCATTGAAGGCCCAGGTATCGACCACCTGCTTGCCATGGGTGTTGACGACCATGACCGTCTCTCCCGCATCGAGGCGAGCCGCCACGCCATTGCGGGCTGGAATTAGACGGGCGCGGGTCAGATCGATGGTTGCTGCGGTCATTCGGTGCCTCCTCAATGGCTCGTTGCGCCATTGGAGCACCGCCCGTCATGTAATTCTAATAATATTAATTGTATCCATTATAGCAGATTCGTATAGTCGCGCATGCGCCTCAGACAGCTCGAATGCTATCCGCGCCCTGATGCTCCACGGCACCATGACCCGGGCGGCCGAGCTGCTCGGCATGTCGCAGCCCGGCATCAGCACGATGATCGCAGGCCTCGAGCACGAGACCGGCCTCAATCTCTTCCTGCGCCGCGGCGGCCGCCTGCAACCGACCCCGGAAGCCAAGCTGTTCTATGTCGAGGCGGCGCGCGCCCTCGAAGCCGCCGAGAACGCGGCGCGTGTTGCGGCCGAGATCAGGTCCGGGCGGCGCGGTCACCTCGCGATCGCGGCCTATCCGAGCATCTCGATCAACCTGCTGCCGCGCCTGCTGTCGCAGTTCGCCAGGAACAAGCCCGAGCTGCAGATCAAGATCATCACCCGCAATTCCGCGACCGTCCGCGAGCTGATCTCGACACAGCAATTCGATCTCGCGGTCGCCGAGCTGCCGCTGGATTATCCGACCTCGCACATGGAGGTGTTCTCGTATGAGTGCGTGTGCATGCTGCCGCATGCGCATCCGCTCGCGAAGCTGAAGCAGATCACCCCTGATGACTTGGATGGCGTCCCGTTCGTCACGCTGTTTCGCGGCGATCCGATCTACCAGCAGCTGGCATCCGCCTTCTCCGAATATGGCGCGCGCTGGAACGTGGTGGCAGAGACCGAGTTTTTTTCGACCGCGTGCCAGCTCGTCGCCGAGGGCCGCGGCGTCGGCATCGTCGATCCGGTGGTGAGCAAGCCCTTCACCGAGGGCCTCGCCATCCGCCCGTTCAAGCCGAAGATCCAGTACCAGATCGCCATCCTCTCCCCGACGCATGAAGCCCCGTCGCTGATGGCGCAGGATTTCGCGAAACTGCTGCGGCGTGGTTTGCGGGGGTGAGTCGTGGTGGCGGCGCGAGACGCCTTGTCGGCATGCCCAGCGAAATGGGAGTAACGTGTCGAATTGAAGTTCGTGGAAGCGAGGCCCTTGGCCAGTCCGTCTTCGCTTTCGCTGGCGCTCAAGCTACGCCGGACACGCTTTGCCCTGACGGGTCAGGCGTGGCTCCGCCACGCGTAGCCCGTCAGGGCGAGGCGTGGTGGGGGAGGCAGGACTCGAACCTGCGAAGCCATGAGGCGGCTGATTTACAGTCAGCTCCCTTTGCCACTCGGGACACTCCCCCGTCCAACAGCATCAGACCGGCCGCGCGAGTGGCGGCGGACCGGTCATCGAAATGACGCTGATAACCGGCCGACCCGAAGCGGGTGCGCGGTCGGGCGCGTTTATGGGCGAAGGCGGTCCCCAAAGTCAACCAAGCGGGCGCGCAATTTGCCGGTTAAATTGCCAATATTCGGGAGCCGTGACACAAGCCTCACATGAGCGATCGCGACCGCAAACCCAATTTCCGAGGCAAGGGCGGTAAACCCTTCCAAAAAGGGCCGAAATTCGGCCGCCCGCGGGCCCGGCGGGAGCTCGAATCTGGTTCCGACGGGCCGGTGATTCTATATGGCTGGCACACGGTGGCGGCCGCACTCGCCAACCCGGACCGCCATATCCGCAAGCTTTATCTCACCGAGAACGCCGCCAAGCGCCTTGCCGACGAAAACATCGCGACCCGGGTCACCCCGGAGATCGTTCGGCCCGGCGATATCGACCGGCGCCTCACCCCCGATGCCGTTCATCAGGGGCTTCTGGCGGAGGCCGATCCCCTGCCCTCGCCCGGCATCGACACGCTGCCGCAAGAGGGCATCGTGCTGGTGCTCGACCAGATCACCGATCCGCACAACGTCGGCGCCATCCTGCGCTCGGCCGCGGCGTTTGCGGTGAAGGCGATCGTCACCACCGCCCGCCACAGCCCGGAGGCGACCGGCGTGCTGGCGAAGTCCGCCTCCGGCGCGCTCGAGCTGGTGCCTATGGTCACCGTGCAGAATCTGGCGCGCGCGCTGAACGAACTGAACGATCACGGCTTCCAGACCGTCGGCCTCGACAGCGAGGGCACCGAGGATCTCGGCAAGGTTCAATTGCAGCAGCCGCTCGCGCTGGTGCTCGGCGCCGAAGGCAAGGGCCTGCGGCAATTGACGCGCGAGACCTGCCGCGTCGTCGCCCGCCTCGACATGCCCGGCGAGATCAAGAGCCTCAACGTGTCGAACGCCGCCGTGCTCGCGCTCTATATCGGCGCCAGCCGGCTCGGACTGATGTGAGCGAAAACGCCCGCTCGCTTGACGCGAACGGGCGCTGATATCTCTTCGACCGATCGTCGGATCAGTAGTAGCGGCGCAGCACCGGATGGCCGTAGCGATGCGGCGCATATCCGTAGCGATAGCCGTAGTGCGGACGGTAGGGCCGATAGTGATGGCGGTAGCCGTAGTGGCGATAGCCGTAATACGGACGACCATAGCCTTCGCGGTAGTACGGACGCGGCGCCCAATTGCCCGGGCCGGTGTAGCTCGGTCCCTGGTTGACGTAGTAGTACTGCTGCGCTGCGTCGGGATAGGCCGCATCCGGGTCAGGCAGGCGCTCGACCGCGCCGTAACCGCCATAGCCATAGCCGTAGCCGTAGCCACCGCAGCCGCCGCAGCCGTAATTCACGACGGGCGCGGAATAGCCGCAAGGGTTGAAACCGCACGCCATTGCGGGCGCGGTCACCATGACGGCCACGGCCGCAATCAGTCCTTTGATCATTTGACGCATTACTCTCTCCTGATGGTCTCTCTGTTCGTCGCGTAGCTCTTGGTGGCTATGAAGGCGCCCGCGCGGGGCTGTTGATTTGGGGCAGTTGATTTAGGGTCCTCGTGGACGCGGTGGCCGCGGGACCGGTCCCGGCAGCGGCCGCGGCCCGTTGAACTGCGGCGCGTAGATCACCGGCGGCGGATCGACCGGCACGCTGGACTGTGCCGGGAGCGGCGCGGATTGCGCCCCCCACGATTGATGATAACTCTCGGCCGGCTGCGGCAGGCGGCGGTTGGCCGGCGGCTCGATCTCGAGGCGGCCGTAACCCGGCATGCGGCCGAGGCTCGGATAATAATGGCCGACATTCGGCTCGGGATCGATCGGGCGGCCGCCATAGACGGTCGGCACCATCGAGTCGTTGCGGGCCAGCCCCATCGCACTTTCGACCACGGCGTAGGAGGCGTCGACGCCATTGATGATGATGGGCACGCCGGGGCGATTGGGCACGACGATGTCGAAACCGCCGCCGGCCAGCGCCGTCGAGGTCATCGCAGCCAATATCGCCAGCGCAAGACTTCCGCGCATGTTCACCCAGCGTCCCGAATTGTTCCACCCGCAGCCTAATCCAACGGCTTGGCGGAAGGGTTAAGGCCGCGGGCCAAACTGGCGGTAAGCCTAACGCGTAAGCATCGGCATCCGGTCAATGCGGCCGTGCGGGCTCAGGAATCGTTAACGGCGGCTCTGGGTGCGTATGCGTCAGGTGAACGCGTTCTCGATGATCGAGTGGACGCCGATCGCAATCGTGACAGCGCCGACCGCCATTTGCAGGCCGCGATTGGCCCAGGTCAGCCAGCGCGCGGAGGCCGCGAGCGGCACCGCAATCACACTGGACAGCACGCCCATCCCGATCATCGAGCCGACGCCGAACAGCGCGACATAGCCGAGCCCGATCACCGGGTTCGGGGCCTGCGATACCGTCAGCACCAAGAGCGCCGCCGAGCCCGCCATGCCGTGCATCAGGCCGACCAGCAGCGTGCGCCAGCGGAAGCCATGGGCGTGGCTGTGCGCCGCGCGGACATGCGGGCTGGTGGACGCGCGCGCCACGGTTTCACCGGCATGGCTGTGGGCGTGGAAATGCGTCATGCCGTCGCCATGCGAATGGGTGTGGAAGTGCACGCGATCGCGCCACAGCCGCCACCACACATGCGCGCCGAGGCCGACCAGCATGACGCCGACCGTGGTCTCGATCGGCTGCGCGACCGTCTCGGGGATCGCGTGCCCGAGCAGGATCGCGGCGCCGGCGAAGACGAACAGCGTGAGCGTGTGACCGAGGCCCCAGGTCAGGCCGTGCTTGACGATGTCACCGACATGGGTACGGCGCGCCGCGATGCTCGATACCGCCGCGATGTGATCCGGCTCCAGCGCATGCTGCATGCCGAGCAGAAAGCCAAGACTCAAGATTCCGAACATCAATCCCCCGCGCCGGCGCGTGACGGCAGATCAAACACCACATCGCCGATCTTGTCAGGCCGGCACCTCGTCAAACCAGCACCTCATCAAACAGGCCTTGCATCGCCGCCCAGGAGCGGCGGTCAGCCCGCGCATCGTACATCGCCGACTTCATGATCGAGCCGTCGGCGGCCGGGTTGGCAAAACCGTGCAGCGTGTTGCCGTAGCTGATCACCTGCCAGTCGGCAACCTTGCCGGCGCGCATCTCGTTCTCGAATGCCGCGACCTGGTCGGAAGGCGCCAGCGGATCGTCGGCTCCGGTCAAGACCAGCACGCTCGCCCTCACCGCCCCCGCTGCCGCAGGCTGCGTGGTCGAGAGCATGCCATGGAAGCTGACGACGGCCTTGAGGTCAGCACCGTCGCGCGCAAGCTCGAGCACGACCGTGCCGCCGAAGCAGAAGCCGATCGCCGCGCAACGGGTAGCATCGACCTCGGGCGATGCCGCGAGGGTCGCGAGCGCGGCGCGGGCACGTGCGCGGAGCGTGGCGGGATTGGTGCGCAAATGACCGATCAGCGTCATTGCCTGCTGCAGATCGGCGGCCTGCCGCCGCTCGCCGAACATGTCGGCGGCGAACGCCACATAGCCACGCTCGGCAAGCCTGCGTGCCCGCTCCATCGCGAAGTCGCCGAGCCCGAGCCCTTCGTGGAATACCAGCACGCCGGGACGCTTTACGCCGCGGTCCTTGAACGCAAGATAGCCGCGCAAATTGGCGTCGCCGGCGGCGTAGTCGATGTCACCAGTGTGCATGCAATTCTCGTCAAGACAGCATCATCCGGAACGCATCATGCGCGAGAGTTACGGAACTTCACACTGGTTTGAACGCAGGCCAAGGCCGCATCGGAACAGGCACGGCGCGGCGAGATTAGCTCGTCACAACGACGAGAGGAGACCTTGCATGACACAGCTCAAGATTCGCTGCGCCACCGTTGGCGCAGCAGCCCTGCTCGCTGCGACCCTGGCCGGCTCCGCGATGGCGCAGCAGACCATCGGTACCGCCGCGCGCTGCTCGAATGACGATCCCGATGCCCGATGCCAGACGATGACGCCCGGCACCACGCGCACCGCCTATCGCCACCACACCTATCGGCGGGACCGCGACTGGCAGGGCAGCTACAACCGCTATGACCCCGGCCCCGCCGGCGTCGCGGCCGGTGTGGTTGGCGGCGCGGTCGGCACCGCAGCCGCGATCGCGACCGCCCCGTTCGGCGGCCCCGACTATGCCCGCACCCCGATCGGCGGCGAGGAATATGCCCGGCAGAACGGCTTTGTCTGCACCCCCGGCACCTGGTTCCGCGGCAGCGACGGCCTGCGACATCCCTGCCAGTAGCTCGGGCGAACCGCTGACGCGCAAAAGGCGGCCGTCGGGCCGCCTTTTTTGCCGCCTGGCCGGTGGAGGCGAACGGCCGATCCGGACCTCCCGGGTTCTGGCCTTCAGGTTCTGGCCCTGCCCCGCCAAGTCTGCTATGCGAGCGCGCAAATCATACCCATGTCGCCGGCTTAGCTCAGCGGTAGAGCAGCAGTTTTGTAAACTGAAGGTCGGGGGTTCAATCCCCTCAGCCGGCACCATCTTTTCACGAAATCAACGGGACGGGTCGGTTGGCCGTGCCCCGGTACGGGATGCCCAACCTGGTTGGTTTGGGGAGCGTGGCGTTGGACAACCGGGTCGTGGGGGGTTGCACTCGCCGAAAACATCCCGCAAAATTGCTCAACAGGGAGCCACAAGCGGATTTCGGGCAGGCACCGGATGACGGAAAAGCAGTTGCGGGCGAGGACGTCGTTCCTGAAGGCAATGCTGCTGGTCTGCGCCTTGCTGATGGGCTACTCGGATCTGATCACCACCAACGAGATCTTGCAGCGGGGAATGGGCGAACTGAACCCGTTCATGTGGCTCACCCAGGAGTGGCTGGGAGAATGGTGGCTTATTGCCAAACTGGGCCTAACCTACCTCGTGATATGGTTGCTCTGGCACGGCAACAGCGAACGCCAAGTGGCTTATGTGGTCGCCTTCATTGCACTGCCCGTCTACAATAATCTGTTTATCCTGGCGGGCGCCAATTGAGCTGACCTTGCGGTGATGCTGGCGAGCCGCCGTTAGCGCTGCCTGGCACAGTTGCCGAGGCTCGCTGTTTCACAATGGACACTGCCAGGCGCGGTTCTGACTATGGACTGGTCCTACTATCTCGTCGGCGTTGCTGTGGTCCTGCTCCTCCTCGCCTATCGCCTGCATGGCGGGCTGTTCAGGAAGGACACGCTGCGAGACGAGAGACTGAATCGATTGATCGATCAACGCATCGATCGCATGGACCTGAAGCGCGACAAAAAGCACGAGCCGTCCGAGCTATGAAGACTGTCAGCCACGCCTCGTCGCGCGCAGCTTCAATCGGTCGAGATCGACCGTCGACCGCAGCAGCCCCGCCAGCTCGTAGGAGAATACGGCAGCTCCGAGCATGGCGAAGCGGGCTTTGATGCCAGCGAACTGACCGAAGCACGATTCTTCGACGCAGATGCCGCCGCGGTCCGCTGCTGCAAATCTCTTGATGATCCCGTGAACGTCGACCGTCCCGCCGGCGATGTCGCCTTCAAACCGAAGTGCCTGGGCATCGAGTCCTCCATCCGGATCTACATGGCTTGCGCCGCGCATTGTCCTTGATCCAACCCGAGCATGTATTCGCGGCTCAATCAAAGAGCCTCACTTGGATTACCCACAACGTTTAACGGAAGCCGTAGTCTTCCGGGCTCCGCTCACACCGCCGACAGGACTTGCGCGCAAGGCAACGGTGACTCATCGAAGGAGCCCTGCTCGGCAGGCACGCAAGCAATGATGTCCGTCATCTCAGTGCGCTTTGCGAAACGCAACTCGTAAGCCTGCCGCTGGACGCCAACGGCGGACAGCTGACCTATCAAGCTTGCGCCGGTCAAGCGCGTCTCGGATATCGGCGATCATCCGGCGTAGCTGGTCATGTCGACAGCGGTCGGGAACCAGCCGGACACCCTGCTCCCTGGCAGGAATCGTGGGATCATCCCCGTAGCATCACCCATCCCTTGCCTTGTTTCTGTCCTTGCGACCCGAATTGGGGTATGCAGAATGCGGGATGGGACTCAGCCAATGACCTATTTGATCCTTGCCCGGGATGGCACCAGTCAAATCGTGCTGAAGCGCGACAGCGAAGACGCGGCCGAGAAGAAGGCGCGCGAGCTGAAGGAGATGGGTTGGTTCGAGGTCGAGGTCCGCGAGGACAAGGCCGGCCACCCGGTCGCGGCTACGGCGACCGATCGGTCCAACACCCTTCAATAACGCCTGCCCTTCAAGACGTCTTCCCTTCAATGACGTCTTGATGAACCTTTGCCGGACGGTCCTTACACATGTGTGAGGAGCCTACGATGTCCGACACAGCCCATTATCGCTTCCAATCCGATCAGGCGCGACGGCTGGCCCGCCAGGTCACCGACGCCGCGGTGCGTGAAAAGCTGCTCGAAATGGCCGAGGAGTATGGCCGCTACGCCGACCTGATCGAGGCCCGCAGCGCCGAACCGGTAGCTGTCGAGGCGATGGCTCACTAGGCTGAACGCGCCCGCTCCAGCCGGCACACCGGGCCGGTGGACTCGCGACTTGAGCTTTCAGGTCTGCTCCTGCCGCACTTTCTCAAGCTCGAGGCCAAACCGCGAGAAAACGCCTGAGGATTTGTTCGGAACATTATGCCCCCTCACGCGATTTTCCCCGCATGAGGGTACGCGAGACCAACCGAAATTTGATGCTTCTGGGCAGCTTCACGCTGCTGAGCGTGGCCGCTGCCGGCATCGTCGCCCTGCTCGATCCGGCGCCCGCGCCGGCCAACGCGGCGCCCCGACCGGCCGCGAATCAGGCGCCGGTCCCAAGCCAAGCACTGGCCCAGCCGCCGGTCCGGATCGTCGGTACCCCGTTCGTCCCGAACACCAATCCCCGCCAGCGCTGACCGTCCCTCGCGCCCACGCACGTCACAATTTTGTCACCGTGCCTGCAAAACAGGCGTCTTCGTCAACCATCATGATGGCGAGTGCTTGCTTCCGCGGGGTTGCTCTGATGCAATCCGCGCGCTCAAGGTGCGCCATGAAGTGGATGAAGGAACGCGATCTCCTGATCGCGCAGACAATGGCTTTCGTACAGTCGGTGAAGGGCAAGCTGCCCGACGCCGAACTGCCGACGCCTGCCCCCCCGCGGACGGTGACGCCGCCTGCCGCCCAGCCGACCGCCACGCCACCCGCCGCACCAGTTGCACCCGCTGCCGCGTTGCAGACCGCCGCTGAACAGGCCTTGGTCGAGGCCATCGCCACGCTCAGCGTCAAGCCTGAGGCTGAGGTGCAAGCTGCACTCATGCCGCCACCGCTTCCGCTGCCGACCGTGATCGAAGGCCTGCCCCCCGCTCCACAGCCTTTAGCTGTGACCGTCGTCGAAGTCCCGCCGCCGCCGGCGCAGCCGCCGCAATTTGCCAAGCTCGACATCAGCGGCGATTTCGGATCCGAGGTGCGGGAGCGTGTTGCCAATTTCCGCGCGCAGCAGCAGCGCTTCCTGAGGGAGCGCGAGGAATACTGCACCACGACCATGGCCAAAGTCCGCGCCGCGATCCGCGACAACAGCGAGCTGCCGCGCTCCGGCAAGTAACCGGCCCCTTTAATCTCCGAATCGTTCGCTGACCTTCAGCCGCGCGCGCCCGGTTTCACCGGCTCGCTCAGGAAGCGCCCGCTCGATCGCGCCAGCGTCGGCTCCTCCATAGCGTCAACGGCATGCTGCTTGCCTTCCACCATTGATCGGAGGCCGGCCACGGCCTGGGTCATCCGTTCGGCGAATTTGGCCGCGGCGCCATCGAGGAACGCCCTGTCTTTCGGCTTCGGCTTGGCGATCCGCAGCTCGAAACGGGACGTTCCGTTTGCGCCGTCGAGAACGGCCCGGGTCATGATGATGCGCGGGGCTCCGGGCATCGGCAGCGTGATCCCGACCGTGAAGTAATCGACCGGACGCCAGTCGAGCGTCTCCTCGACGTTGGTATGGTTGCCGTGCGCGCAATGATTCTTGGTGCCGATACCGCGTCGCCCCTTGCCTGACTCCTCGACGATGTCGTCGGCGTCCCACCATTTCTGCCATTGCCCGGGCACGGTGATGAACTCCCACACCGTTTGCCGCGGCGCGGCGATGTCGAACTCCAGTATCGCGTAGGCGTCTTCGCGCGTCACCTCCAGCCGCGTTTGCGCGTCGTCCTGCTGCCACGCCGCCTCGAGATCGCGCGCCCACAGCGTCACATCGCCGATGATGTCGATGGTTTCCTGATGCGGGATCAGACCTTGTGCCACCGGGTCGACGCCCCGGGGGACGCATGGCACGGATCGCTGCGTCGCTGTAGAGCGCGTAGGCACGCCCGCCAACCTTCTCGCCAACCGTGTTCTTGAGCAGCCGGTGGACCAGAATCACGTCGCGCCCGGCGAGCTCTTCCCTGCCGCCCATCTTCTGCTTCACCATCTCGCCGTGATGGACGACGAATTTGAAATCGAGATCGCCCATCGCGACGCAGGCCTTGCACTCGCAGGTCGAGGCCTGGCGGACGTCGCGCAGGCGCCGGCGGAATTTGAAATAGGCGCCCTCGATCGCGTCCTGCAGCAGCGAGCCGTCGATTGTCCCGGTCGAGTAGACGAAGGCGGCGTCGCCCTCGAACTTGGCGAG
This sequence comes from Bradyrhizobium sp. JR3.5, assembly GCF_054057015.1. Classification (NCBI taxonomy): domain Bacteria; kingdom Pseudomonadati; phylum Pseudomonadota; class Alphaproteobacteria; order Hyphomicrobiales; family Nitrobacteraceae; genus Bradyrhizobium; species Bradyrhizobium sp. JR3.5. The sequence goes on along the minus strand of NZ_JBSRYV010000001.1, from coordinate 1,118,027 downwards.
GCGAAATGGCGGGCGCAGCCCTTTCACCACCACGTCCATGAAATCGGCGATGATGTCCTGCGCGTGGTCGAGCTCGACCGCCGCGAGGAAGTTGGTATAGCCGGAAATATCGGCAATCGCGAAATATGCCGCTTCAGCCTTCGGAAGCATGGAGACCTCCCGCGTAACCTTTTCGTGCGATGACGCAGTCTGTCACACCGCGCCATACGAGGTCGAGAGTGGCGACTCTTGTTCTGACGCGTTTTCTGAGCGCGAACCGGTATCCAGTTCGCTTGAAAACGCTCTAGCCGCCGCCGACCTTCTCCAGCACCGGCAGCAGATGCTTCAAGAACTCGCCCGGGTTCTCGCTCATCGGGAAATGCCCGAGGCCCTTCATAATGGTGGCCTCACTGCCGGCAATGCTGTTCGCCACCGCCAGCGTCTCCTCCGGCGTGCAGGAATAGTCGTACTCGCCCGACAGCAGGAACAGCGGGCAGCGTTTGGTGTCGATCTCGGCGACGCGGGCGCGGATATCGCCGTCGATCTTGTAGAAATAGAGGTCGCCCTTGAACACGCCGGGCCCGCCCTGCATGTAGTGCCACAGCGTCTCCCACCGGTCTTTGTCGGGCGCGTCCGGCCCGACCAGACCCGAGACGATGGCGGCCGCGACCTCGCCGCCATGCACGTCCGGCCGATGCAGGAAATTCAGGTCGTAATAGGGATCGACATGCGCGCCGGCCTGCAGACCGATGATCGCGCGGAAGCGTTCGGGATGCTCGAGCGCGAGATGCAGCGCGATCCGGCCGCCGATCGAGCAGCCGATCACGATCGGCCGGTCGAGATCGAGCGCCTCCATCACGGCGAGGATCATCGCCATGTATTGCGCCGAGGTGAGCTGGTATTCCTCGTCGTGCCAGCCCTGGGGCGGCGACGACTTGCCGTGCCAGGGCATGTCGAACGCGATGACACGATGGTTGCGCGTGACGCTGACATCGTTCATCAGGCCGCGATATTGCCGACCGTCGGCGCCCGCGGTGTGCAGGCAGAGCAGCGGCGTGCCCTCGCCCGCCTCCTCGACATAGACGCGGTGCGCCCGGCCTGACAGCTCGAGATGCATGTAGCGACCGATGATCGGTTCGAATTTGGCGCTCATGCGGCCGCTCCCTCGCGGCGCAGCTTGCCGAGCGCCTCCTTGAAGTAACGCAGGTTTGCCATGAAGATCTGCAGCTCGCCCTCGGCCCTCAGCACGCGGCGCTTGAGCAGCGCCATCAGGTCGTTGGAGCCCGGCGGCGGCCGCTTTTCGCAGAACCTGTCCCATTCCTCGTCCGAGGTGCGCAGTGCAAACGACGACGACGGCATCACGAACGGGCCCTTCGTCACCGCGACGATGCGGCCCTCATGGATCGCGATCAGCCAGGCGGCCTTGCCGATCTCGAGCAGGAACGTCGTGGTGAGGTAACGGCCGCGCCGCACCAGGCCGGCGTCGCAATTGACCCGTTCCTTCAGCATCTCGATCATGACAGCTCCACCCCGATCGCGGCCCGCCCGCGCAGGCCGCGTCGGGCACTTGTTCTGCCGGCAATGATGGAAGGAATGGCCGGCCCGTCAATCGGTGCCGGGGTCGCGCGGCCACGGCGTTTTCGCGTGGGCCGCTACATACAGGTTTTAGCTTGAGCCAAGTTTCCCTAGAGCCACGACCAGACCAGCGCCACGTTGGCGGCACAGGCTGTGAGCAGCACAACCGCAAGCGCGAGCTGCACGCGTTCGTAGGGGGGCTGGTGGATCGCTCTCATGGCTCGGAGCATCCGGCGATTCTACCCGGGGAGTCCCGGGGATTCTTTTTTCCGGGGTTTACCGCTCATTAAGGACTCAGGCTCCTCCGGCAAAAAGTCCCAAATGACTCATATTTTCAGATGCTTGCCTGAATCCAGCTCACGGTTCCGTGATCGGAACGGCGATCTCGTGTGAAACCCGGGACGGGCCTTGGCGTTGTCGGTTGTTTGGGGAAACGACGAATGCCGTACGCGCTATTCTATCAAGACGCCAAGCTGAGCAAGGCCTACCCGACCGAGGCCGATGTCTGGAAGCTTGCCCGGCAATCGGGCCTGGTGGTGGATACCGTCTCCGAGGAAGAGAAGTCGTCGCCGCACCCGGTGCTGGACAATGACTACGAAATCCGGCCGTGCCAGCCCGAGCCGAACGAGGACCCGGCCAAGAACATGGCCGATGCCGAACGCGAAGCGCGTCTGGAGCCGCGGTTGAACTGAGGTACAGTCGGTCGTCCGGTGCGCATAGGCGGACCGGATGCCGATGCAGCCGTCGTGCTGCCGCTACGGCGTCGCCGTCGCCAGCGACGCCTGTTCGGCGGCGAGCGAGACGCAGATTTTCCGCCGATGCAGACCGCGGATCGACCCGGTCACCTTGAGCACCTTGCCGGCCGTGCAAGAGGCGTCCTGCACGAATACGACCTCGTAAGGCGCGAGTGCCAAGGGTTCGGATTTCAGGATGGTCTGGGCAAAGCACGGCACAGAGACCGCAGAGATGATCAGCCCTAACGCAAAGCTACGCATGTTTGTTTGTCCACCAGCCCGGCGATCCCACAATAGCGCATCACGATGAAAGTTCCGTGCAATGCAGGAATTATTTTTTGCATTGCACGATCAGGCCTGAACATCGGGTGAATGTGGGAGCGCGGGCACGCGGCAGGCCAACAAAAAAGGCCGCCCCGAAGGCCGGCCTTTCGATGTCGATGATACGACGACGCGATCAGTAGCGGGAGCCCACCGGACCGCCCCAGCCGAAGCGGTAGTTGACCCCGAGCTTGACGGTATGTTCGTCGTTCCGGAAGCTCGCACCGACAATGTCGGCCGGACCGCTGGTGAAAGTGGTCTTGCCGAAATTGTAGTACTGGTACTCGGCCTTCGCCGACCAGTTCGGGGCGAACATGTATTCGAGGCCCGCGCCGACCGTGTAACCGTCCTTGTGACCACCATCGGTGGTGAAGGCCGCCGGCACGCCGCCGACCGACGCCGTGATGTTGTTGTTGTCGCGCCAGGCGTAGCCGCCTTTGGCGTAGAGTAGCGCCGGACCCCAAGTGTAGCCGAGGCGGCCGGTCACCGAACCGAGCTGGTCGGTATTGCCGGTCACGACCGTTCCGGCAGGGAACGTCAGGCCATTGTTCGAGGAGCTCGGCAGCCAGGAGTACTGCGCCTCGATACCCATCACCCAGTTCGGCGCGAACTGATAGTCGAAGCCGCCCTGCACGCCACCCATGAAGCGCGCGTCGCTGCCCATCAGGTTGGTGCCGTCGGTGAACGCGCCGCCGACATGGCCGCCGATATAAAAACCGGTCCAGTTGTAGACGAGCGCCGGGGCGGTATAGGGCGGCGGTGCCTTGGTATAGGTGCGGGCCGGCATGTCAGCCGCAAATGCCGGGCCCGCAAGGGCGGCCAGCGCGACTGTGCCGAGCAAAAACTTCTTCATCTCTGATCCCCGTTACGAACGCTGCGCTGTTAAGCCAAACAACGTGACGCCAATTAGGTTGCTTTGGGGCAATGCCTGACCTGTGATGTTTCCGAGCTGTGACAGGGTCGCAACAACGCCCGTTTGTTCCTTGGCAGAGAAGGTTTTTTCACCAGTTAAGCAGCCGTATTTCGGCTGTATGTAAGTCGCAAACGGCTAAGTTGAAGTTCAGCGCTCCCCGAAAAGTGATCGGAGTTCGCTAACGAACTGCTCAGGCTTGCTGCTGCGACAAGCCGCCGCGTCCCAAAGCGCGATCAGATCGCGCCTTGGCTCATTGTCTGGGCATGATCTTGTCGGAAAACCGCTTCGCACTTTTCCGGATCATGCCTAGCGCGCCATCTTTTCCAGATCCGGAAATGCCGCGTAGGACGCGCCGGCGCAGGGCTCGGCGGCGTTGTCGAGGATGCGGTCGAGCCGGCCGTCGACGAACAGGACGCCGCGCTCCCGGGCCGGGCGGTAATTGCCGTCGGTATCCTTTGCGCTGTAGCGCAGGCAGACCACGTAGCGCAGCCGGCCGCCGACCGTGCGCTGCACCGGCTCGGCAATCCCGGCTTCGCGGACCCCGACCGGATTGTTCAGGTAGGTCCGCATGAAGGCCAGGATCTGGTCGCGGTACCTGTCCGGAAACGGCTGGTTGGCGACGCCGCGATCGTCGGCAAAGGTGGTCGAGCTGCCGCCGTCGTCGCTGGTGAGGCAGCCGGCAAGTGGCATCGAGAGCAGCAGGATCGCCGCCAGTTTTGATGAGGTCCGCAAACGACGCTGTTTCATGAGTCCCCGGCCGCGTCTCATAAACCGCCAGGCGGGGAATTCGCAACTCGGTTGTTCCCGCCGAGCTGGCGCCCAGCCTCGCAACGGAAGCCCCGACGCACTCCGGCCCGCCGCCATTGGGGAAGCAATGGACGGACGGGCCGGTTCTGCATCCCAAGGGCGCAGCGGGGCAATGTGGATCGAACGACGCCCTTCGGATCAGGCTCAGCCGCGCTTGATCAGCCGCGCTTGGCCGGCGCGACGTGCTTGGTGGCGACCTTCGCATGGATGTGCTTGGTCGCATGCTTCGGCGCCTTCACCTTCAGCATGCCCATGTGCTTGTGGTGGCGGTGATGGCGATAGTGCTTGTGGTGCATCTTGGCGTTGGCGTTGCGCACCTTCGACGGCAGCTGCTCGCTCTTGATGACGGGGGCGGCCTTGGTCGCCGGGGCGGTCGTGGTCACCGGGGCGGGCGTTGCGGCCTTGCCGGCCTCAGCGGCGAGCGCGGGCGCTGCGATCACGGACATGGCGAGCAGCGCGGCGGAAATCGTCTTCAACATGGTGGTCTCCTCTGCGGGATCGAGAGGTCTCCGGCCGGATGGTCGGCCTCACCGATCAATGCACGTGACCTTATGGGCCGCGCGCTGAACCCGTTCTGAAGGGCGCTGACGGTATTCATTCATGTGAATGACATCTTGGTCATGTTGGCCGCCCGCTGCCGGCGGGGATCACGCAATCGTGGACCCGGGCGGGAATGTTCTGCACCCTCGGGTGTTCAAGTCAGCAGGCTTGGGTGTAGGATTACCGAGCACGATCAGGAACGATCAGGAGCAACCAGGAATGAGCAAGTCGCCGAAGTTTCTTTGGAAGTTTTTGGGCCTCGCAGTGCTCTCGATGACCCTCGCCGGGCCGGGCCGGTCATCTCGGCCTACGCCGCAGGCGGCGACAATCCCTCCCCGCCGGCTTCCGACAGCGGCAGCAAGGGCAAGAAGGCGAAGAAGGACAAGAGCTCCGCGATCGACGATCAGAAGTTCCTGGCCGGCTATCACGCCGCCTATGCCACGATCTACGACAAGCACGACTATAGCGCCGCGATCGAGCAGCTGAAGGCGCTCGGCCAGGATGACCGTGCCGACGTCGCCAACCTGATCGGCTATTCCTATCGCAAGCTCGGCGACTACAAGGTCTCGCAGATCTGGTACGAGCGCGCGCTCAAGGCCGACCCGGCCCATGTGCGCACCTGGCAGTATTACGGCCTCTGGCAGGTCGAACAGGGCAACCGCGATCAGGCGCAATACCACCTGAACCGCATCGCCCAGCTCGCCGGCACCAGCAGCGACGAATATCGCTCGCTCGCTGCCGCGCTGGAGAAGCCCCCGGGCACCGGCCTGGTTTACTGAGCAAGCGAACCGTTCAAACATCAAGCCGGTGTAGTCACAATGACCGCGCCGGCTTTTTGCTGATCGATATCGCTGCGATAGGATGGGTAACCCATCCTGGAGCTGATTGCTTTGCTTGGGCTCCGCAGCCTACGGGTAGTGCTCGAGGCGCCGGTCGGGCTTTTGCGGACGGCTCGCGCCGACCGTGCTGCCGTCAGCTGGCTTCGCCGGGTGCGCGGCCGTCGCGATCGGCGGGCCGCTGTCGCCGGTCTTCTTGCTGGTGTTCAGCGCCTGGCCGGTGGTGGTGACGTTGGCGGCCTGCCCGGCTCCCGCTGAGCCGGCCGACGGACCGGAGCTCTGCGCCAACACGGTCCCCGACAGCACCAATGCCGCCATCAGTATTGCCGCGTTGACTGTCATGAAGGGGGCCTTCTGCGCACGAATGATGCACAGCAACGCGCCGCTGCCACGGACGTTCCCCCGGCGCCATCATTTAAGGTAAATGCAAGGCGAATTCCCGCGCACGCCTCCGGCAGCAGCACACGGTCAGGTGCGGCTCAATCAGCCATGCGCCGCCGTCGGGCTGCGCAGCGCCGCCTCGCGATACTCGGCCCACGCCTGCCGCAGGATTTGCACCGACGAGGTGAGGAATATCATCGCCATCACCGCGGCGACCGCGAGGTCGGGCCAGGCGGTGGCGGTTCCCCAGACGCCGAGCGCGGCCACCATCACGATGAGGTTTCCGATCGCGTCGTTGCGCGAGCAGAGCCAGACCGAGCGGACATTGGCGTCACCGTCCTTGTAGGGCAGCAGAAGCAGAACGGACGACAGATTCGCCGCAAGCGCCAACGTCCCTATCGCGCCCATCACCTCGGCCTTCGGCACACCGAGAACGAGAGTTTGGTAGACCGTCGAGCCGACGACCCAGAGCGCCATCAGGCTCAGCGAAGCACCCTTCAGCAGCGCCGCCGACGCACGCATCCGCAGGCCGGCGCCGATCACCGCAAGGCTCAGCCCATAGGTGACGGTATCGGCAAGGAAGTCGAGCGCATCCGCCTTGAGCGCCTGCGATCCGGCAAGCTGACCCGCGATCATCTCGGTCAGGAACATCGCGCCATTGATGGCAATGACGGTCCAGAGCACGCGCTTGTAGCGCGGATCGAGGCCGTCAAACACCGGAACGCCGCCCGAGCAGCCGCACGCATCAACCGTGCGATTGCGGTCCGCTGTCGGCGCAGCAGCCTTCATCGGCAGCGTCAGCGGCGGTGGCGCACAGCATTCGGACGTCTTCTGCTCGCAGCAATCGCTCATCGCTTGTCCTTCCAGACCACAGGATAAGGCCACCCGCGCAACGCATTCAAGCCGATCCGCCTGGAACCAGCATTGCTTTGACGATCATGTCTTGCGCTCGCTGGGGCTGCCGGTTGCGCTTCAGCCGACAGCCCATCGCGCGGGGCGACGAGACGGGTGTCGCCTCACTTCGCCTTCTGGATCGCGGTGACGGTGTAGCCGCCGTCGCCCTCCTGGGCTTCGAACTTGACCTTGTCGCCGACCTTGACCTGTTTGAGCAGCGCGGGATCCTTGACCCGGTAGACCATCGTCATCGGCTCGTCCATGCCGAGGCTCCTGGCCGGCCCGTGCTTGAGCGTGATCTTGCCTGCGCCCTCGTCGATCTTCTTGACCTCGCCGTTGATGGCTGCGGCCTGCGCGAAAGCGCCGCCCAATGTCAGCGCCAGCGCAGCTGCGGCTGCAATCCGGATCATCCTGTTCATCGTGGTCGTCCTTTCTCTCGTTGCTGGTTTCATTTCACGATGACGCGACCGGTCATCCCGTAATCGCGGTGATCGGGGATCAGGCAGGAATATTCGAATGTTCCGGCCTTGGTGAACTTCCAGACGATCTCCGCGGTCTTCTTGGGCGCGAGGCGGACGCCGTTCGGATCGTCATGCTCCATATGCGGATGCTTCTTCATGACTTCGGCATGCTTCAAATTCTCCTCGGTGGTCGCGAGCAGGAATTCGTGATCCTCGGTGCCGGCATTCTTGATCACGAAACGGATCTGCTCGCCGCGCTTGACCTCGATGCGGAATGGCGTGAACTCCATCTCCTTCATCTCGACCTCGACCGTGCGCGACGGCTTGCTCGGATCGCCGGGCTCGCCGGCCGAATAGGATTGGTGACCGTGTTTTTCGTGACCGCGCGACGGCGCCGCGGTGATCGACAGCGCAACGAGGGCGATGCCGATCGTGGTGCGGTGATTCATTGGATTCTCCATTCTGAGTTTGTTGCTTGCTTTTCGTTGGACGGCACGTCGATCCGCTACATCTTCATTCCCTTCATCGATGGCTTGGCTTTTCGCTCAGGCGCCGCCGGCGGCTGCCGCGCGGGTTCGGCGGCGGGCGCGTCGACCTCGTAGGCCACGGTGCCCGGCGGATAATTGTAGGGACCGGGATCGGCGTAATCGTCGCGGCCGAGCCCCTCGCGGATCTTCATCACGGTGAACATGCCGCCCATCTCGATCGGCCCGAACGGCCCCGTTCCGGTCATCATCGGCAGCGTGTTGTCGGGCGCCGGCATCTCCATGTTGCCCATCGCCATGCCGGTCGATCCCATCACCATGGCGTCGGGCGCGAGCTTGCCGACCGCCTTGGCCAGATCCTTGCGCGACACGCCGATAAAGTTGCGCACGTCGTGGCCCATCGCGTTCATGGTGTGGTGCGACTTGTGGCAGTGAAACGCCCAGTCGCCCGGATTGTCGGCGAGCATGTCGAACGCCCTCACGGCGCCGACCGGCACGTCGGTCGTGGTCTCCGGATATTGCGCGCTCTGCGGCACCCAGCCGCCGTCGGTGCAGGTCACCGCGAAATTATGTCCGTGCACATGGATCGGATGATTGGTCATGGTCAGATTGCCGATCCGCACGCGGATCCTGTCGCCGAGCCGGATCGGCATCGGATCGATGCCGGGATAGACGCGGCTGTTCCAGGTCCACATGTTGAAATCGGTCATCTCGTTGACCTTCGGCAGATAGGTGCCGGGGTCGATCAGGTAGCTGCTCATGATGAAGACGAAATCGCGGTCGACGGGACGGAACGCCGGATCGCGCGGATGCACGATGAACATGCCCATCATGCCCATCGCCATCTGCACCATCTCGTCGGAATGCGGGTGGTACATGAAGGTCCCGCTGTGCTTCAGCTCGAACTCGTAAACGAAGGTCTTGCCCGGCTTGATGTGCGGCTGGTTGAGGCCGCCGACGCCGTCCATGCCTGATGGCACGATCATGCCGTGCCAGTGCACCGTGGTGTGCTCCGGCAGCTTGTTGGTGACGAAGATGCGGACCTTGTCGCCTTCAACCGCCTCGATCGTCGGGCCCGGCGCCTGGCCGTTATAGCCCCACAAGTTCGCCTTCATGCCGTCGGCGAATTCGCGCACCACCGGCTCGGCGACGAGATGGAATTCCTTCCAGTCGCCGTTCATCCGCCACGGCAGCGACCAACCGTTGAGCGTGACGACGGGCCGGTAGTCGAGGCCCGCTTGTCGGATGCAGCGGCGGCTGCATCACCGCTCTGTCCATGGTCGGCGCCTCCGGAATCGCGGCAGCCTGGACGCGGCCGCTGACCGCGCTTGCCGCGACCAGCGCCGCGCTCCCCAAAAATCCTCGACGTGAAAACATCTACGTCTCCTCTCAATGATCGCCGGCCGCAGGCGCGGTCGAGGCGATGGCGGATGGTGTCGATGGCGCGGCCGCCGGGCCGCCGCCGTTGATGGCGGTCTGCAGGTCGGATTGCGCCAGCCAGAAGTCGCGTTTGGCATCGATCGTTGCGCGCAGCGAGCCGAGCCGCTGCCGCGCTTCGGTCAGCAGTGCGAACACGTCGACCTGCATGCTGGAGAAGCGCAGCTGCATCTCCTCGGTGATGATCTGCCGCAGCGGCAGCACCTCGCGCTGGTAGTGGCTCGCGATGTCGTAGGTCGAGCGGTAGACGCGGTAGGCGTCGCGCGCCTCGGAGCGGACATTGATGGCCTTCTCGGTCAGCCGGTTCATGGCCTGCCGGTAGGTCTCGGCCGCCTGACGCACCCGCACCTCGCCGCCGTCGAAGATCGGAATCTGGAACTGGACGTCGAAGCCGCGCTCCCTGAACGGCGGGCCTTCAGGATCGCGCGTCCGCCTGTCGATGCCGGCGACATCGAGCAGCGTGACGAAGCGCGTCGCCTCGGTGAGATCGAGCGCCTTGGCAAGCGCGACAATCTCCATCCGTGCGATCTGCAGATCGACGCGATGACCAACCGCGGCGACCTCGATCGACGGCTGTTCCAGTGGCCGCTTCGGCAGCAATGGCAACTTGCTGGGGAGTCGGAAGCCGAGATCGCCGTCCCAGAGCCCGAGCAGACGCGCGAGCCGCTCGCGCGAACTCGCCGCATTCTGCCGCGCGCTGGCGAGGTCGGCGGTGATCTCGGCGTAGAACACCTGCTCGCGAGCCTGGTCGAGCTTGTTCATGCCGCCGGTCTCGCCGAGTTTCTTGGCGAGCTGTGCCGTCGATTCGGCGGTCGCCTTAGCATCCGTCAGCAGCGCGACCATCTCGTTCGCGGCGACAGCCGCGACGTGGCTGCGCCGCACCTCGGCGGCGAGCCGCAAGGTGGCCAGCGCGGCCCTGAGCTGCGCCTGGCGGAAGCGCTCGCGCGCGATTTCGGAGCGCGCCGGCAGCGTCGCCAGCGCCAGGATGTCGCCGACCACCTGCCGCTCGACCTCGCTGGCGCCGTTGCCGGTGATGCGCGAGACCGAAAAGGTCGGGTTCGGCGGCAGGCTGTCGGCAACGAGATCCGTCTCCGCTAACGCCAGCTCGTTATAGGCGGCCTGCAAACCCTTGTTGTTCAGCAGCGCGAGCTGGACGGCGGCATCCGCGGTCAGGTTGCGCGCCAGCAGCCGCTTCACCGCGGCGTCGACGGTCGTGGCTTCGTCTTTGGTGCGAACGAAAGCAACGTTCTTGCCGATCGCCTGCTCGGTGACCTCGGAGACGGCGCCCATGCCGCTGTCGGGCGAGAACGACGCGCATCCCGCGAGCGCGGATGTCAGCAGCAGGATCGGCACGATGGCCAGATGTCGCATGGCGCCCTCCTACCGATTCGACTTGGTCGGCGGCGTCACGCCGTCGTTGCGCTCGCGCCAGGGCAGCGGCGTTGCCGGACGCAGGCTGCTGTAGGGCGCGATCGTCGAGCGGTAGCCGACGCTGGTGCTGCCTGCCGACGGGTTCGCCGGATCGCCTGCGACGGCAAGCGGCCGGCCGTCGGCCATGCAACCGGCGAGCGGCGCAACTGCGAGGATGGCGGCGGCGATCCGCGACACGAATGTGGATGGCGCGCGCCAGCCAAGCCGGTTGCCAAGCCGTGTGGCCACGGCGGCGAGCCTCGCCCCGAAATGCGAATACATGGGTCTGTCCCGATCGTCAGATGAATGACAGGCATGCGCACGCGAGCGCGCGGCGCAGCCACGATGTCAGCTGAGGATCAGGCGATGGGGGGACGATAGAGCTCGCGCGGGCGCCTCGCTGTGCAGGCTCTGAAGAGCCTCGGCGAGACGGGTCGCGATCGGGCGCAAGGGAGCAGTGACGGACGGAAGATCGGCCGGCAGCGCCGACACGCACATCATCGCGCAGCACGGCCCCGGCGCGTTCTTGCCGTCGTGGCTGTGCTTGGCAGGAGGTTCAGCGCCATCGGCGGCGTGATGCATATGCATGCCGCCATGATCGTGGGCGGCATGATCGTGCGCGGCGCCATCGGCCTGCGCCATCGAGGCATCATGCACCCGCACCGCGGCGGCCGGCTGGACCTCATCGGTCAGGCACGGAAACGGCGCCCCGAACGCGAGCGCGACGGACGGCGCGAGGACGCAGAACAGATAGGTCAGGATGATGGAACATCCCGCCCGCACCCGCCCTGACCTCGTCAACCGCACCAACACCTGCGTGATCGCCCCGAACTCACCTGACCGCACCCCGGCTGCAAATCAGTCGGCCGCGAACCGCCATCGTCTATACCCCCTCAGGGTATCATTCAATCCGGTTTGAACCAGCCAACGGATTCCCTGCCCCTGCTACACGCTGTCGCACGACCGGCGCAACGACATCCGCTCCCGGCATCCTCACGCGAAGCCCCATGCCCTTCACGACGGCGAAGATAGCGGGAATCACGATCAGCGTCAGCAAGGTCGACGAGATCATGCCGCCGATCATCGGCACCGCGATGCGCTGCATGATCTCGGAGCCGGTGCCGGTGCTCCACATGATCGGCAATAGCCCGGCCATGATGGCAACCACCGTCATCATCTTCGGCCGCACCCGCTCGACCGCGCCCTCGATGATCGCGTGGTTGAGATCGTCGCGACCGATCGTGCGGCCCTCGGCGACGCGACGCGCGGTGACCTCGGCCAGCGCATGGTTGAGATACATCAGCATCACGACACCGGTCTCGGCGGCGACACCGGCGAGCGCGATGAAGCCGACCGCGACCGCAACCGACAGGTTGAAGCCGAGCGCCCACATCAGCCAGAGCCCGCCGACCAGCGCGAACGGCAACGACAGCATCACGATCATGGTCTCCGCCACCGAGCGGAAGTTGAGGTAGAGCAACAGGAAAATGATCAGAAGCGTCACCGGCACCACGATCTTGAGCCGCGCCGCGGCGCGTTCGAGATATTCGTATTGCCCGCTCCAGATCACATAGGCTCCTGGCGGAAACTGCACGGCGGCCTGCACCGCGCGCTGCGCATCCGCGACATAGCCGCCGAGATCGCGATCGCGGATATCGACATAGATGTAGGTCGCAAGCTGCCCGTTCTCGGTCCTGATCGTGGTCGGCCCGCGCGCCGGCGTGATATCGGCGACCTCGCCGAGCGGCACCGCGCCGCCCGCCGGCATCGGCACCAGGATGTCGCTGGCGATCGCGCCCGGATTGTCGCGCAGGTCGCGCGGATAGCGCATGTTGACCGTGAAGCGCTGGCGTCCCTCCACCGTCGTCGTGACGGTCTGGCCGCCGAGCGCGGTCGCGATCGTGTCCTGCACGTCCTGCACCGCGATGCCGTAGCGCGATAACGCCTCGCGGTTCGGCGTGATCTCGAGGTAGTAACCGCCGAGGCCGCGCTCGGCATAGGCCGACGAAGTGCCGGGCACGCCTTTCACGACCTGCTCGATCTGGCGGGCGAGCTTGTCGATCACGGCGAGATCGGGGCCGATCACCTTGACGCCGACCGGCGTTCTGATCCCGGTCGACAGCATGTCGATGCGCGCCTTGATCGGCATGGTCCAGGCATTGGAGACGCCAGGAAATTGCAGCGCCTTATCCATCTCGGCGATCAGGCCGTCGAGTGTGAGGCCCTTGCGCCATTGCTGTTTCGGCTTGAGGTTGACCACGGTCTCGAACATCTCCGACGGCGCCGGGTCGGTCGCGGTCGCGGCGCGGCCGGCCTTGCCGTAGACCGAGACGACCTCGGGAAAGCTGCGGATGATGCGGTCCTGCATCTGCAGCAGCTCGGCCGCCTTGGTCACCGAAATCCCCGGCAGCGTGGTCGGCATGTAGAGCAGCGTGCCCTCGTTGAGGTCGGGCATGAACTCGGTGCCGAGTTGCCGGGCCGGCCAGACGGTCACGGCGATCGCACCGAGTGCGAGCAGGATCACCAGCGTCTTCGCCCGCAACACGCCGTTGATGACCGGACGGTAGATCCAGATCAGGAAGCGATTGATCGGATTCTTGTGCTCGGGGACGATCCTGCCGCGGACGAAGATCACCATCAGTGCCGGAACCAGCGTCACCGACAGCAGCGCGGCTGCCGCCATCGCAAACGTCTTGGTGAAGGCGAGCGGCGAGAACAGCCGCCCCTCCTGCGATTCCAGCGTGAAGATCGGCATGAACGACACGGTGATGATGAGCAGGCTGAAGAACAGCGCCGGCCCCACCTCCGCCGCGGCCTCGATCAGGATCGCGACCCGCGACCGGCCGGGCTCGGCCCGCTCCAGGTGCTTGTGCGCGTTCTCGATCATCACGATCGCCGCATCGATCATGGCGCCGATCGCAATCGCGATGCCGCCGAGACTCATGATGTTGGAACCGATCCCGAGCAGCTTCATCGCGCCGAACGCCATCAACACGCCGACCGGCAGCATCAGGATCGCGACCAGCGCGCTGCGGACATGCAGCAGGAACACGAAGCAGACCAGCGCGACCACGACGCTCTCCTCGAACAGCGTGCGCTTGAGCGTGTCGATCGCCGCATAGATCAGGTTGGACCGGTCATAGACCGGCACGATCTCGACCGACTTCGGCAGGCTGGTCGCGATCTCCTTGAAGCGTTTCTTGACGTTTTCGATCACGTCGAGCGCATTGACGCCGAAGCGTTGCAGCACGATGCCGCTCGCCACCTCGCCCTCGCCGTTCAATTCGGCGATGCCGCGCCGCTCGTCGGGGCCGAGCTCGACGCGGGCGACGTCGCGCAGCAGCACCGGCGTGCCGTTGTCGGTCTTCAGCACGATGTTGCCGAGATCGTTGATATCCCTGAGATAGCCCTTGCCGCGAATGACATATTCGAACTCGGAGAGCTCGACGGTGCGGCCGCCGACATCGGCATTGCTGGCGCGGATCGCATCGCGCATCCGCTGCATGGTGATGCCGCGGTCGCGCATCCGCTGCGGATCGAGGATCACATTGTACTGCTTGACGAAGCCGCCGACGCTCGCGACCTCGGCGACGCCTTCCGCTCTCGCCAGCGCGAATTTCAGGTTCCAGTCCTGGATGGTGCGGGTGTCGGCAAGATTCAGCTCTTTCGACATCACGGCATACTGGTAGACCCAGCCGACGCCGGTCGCGTCGGGACCGATGGTCGGCGACACGCCGGCCGGCAGCCGCGACGCCGCGCCGTTGAGGAATTCGAGCACGCGCGAGCGCGCCCAGTAGATGTCGGTGCCGTCCTCGAAGATGACATAGACGAAGGAGACGCCGAAGAACGAGAAGCCGCGCACGACCTTCGATTTCGGCACCGTCAGCATCGCCGTGGTCAGGGGATAGGTGACCTGGTCCTCGATCACCTGCGGCGCCTGGCCGGGATACTCGGTGTAGACGATGACCTGGGTGTCGGAGAGATCGGGGATCGCATCGAGCGGCAGATGCAGCAACGCGTAGAGACCCGCGGCGGCCGCAAAGCCGGTGCCGAACAGCACCAGCAGCAGGTTGCGCGCCGACCAGGCGATGACACGCACGATCATGGCCGGCCTCCGTCCGTCGTCTGGCCGTCGGCCGTTGCCGCTTGCGCAGCGCCGGCCTCGGCAAAGCCCTTGATCGCCGCCTTCAGGTTGCTTTCGGCATCGATCAGGAAGGTCGCCGACGTGACGACCGCATCGCCCTCCGCGATCCCGTCGCGGATCTCGACATAGCCGTCGCCGCGCCGCCCGAGCTTGACCACGCGGGGCTCGAACCGCCCGTTGCCCCGGTCGATCAGCACGGTCTGCCGGCTCCCGGTGTCGAGGATGGAGTTTTCCGCCACCGTCAGCACCGGCGCCGCGCTGCCAATGTCGATCTCGGCGTCGACATACATGTCCGGCAGCAGCGCGAGATCGGCATTCTGCAATTCGATCCGCACCCGCGCGGTGCGCGTATCCTTGTTGACCTGCGGATAGATCACGCTGATCTGGCCCATGAACGTGCGGCCGGGATAGCTGCGGGCCCGCACCGCGACCTTCTGGCCGACCACGATATTGCCGAGGTCGCGCTCAGCGACGTCGACCAGTGCCCACACGACAGAGACGTCGGCGATCCGGAACAGCACGTCACCGGGCTGGGCGCGCATGCCCTCGATCGCCGCACGCTGCAACACGATGCCGTCGCGCGGCGACAACCACTGGATCGCGAGCGGCACCGTGTGGCTTTTCTCCATCTCGGCGATGACGGTCTCGGGAACGTCGAGATTGGTCAGCCGCTGCTTGGAGCCGCGTCCGTAGGGCTCGATATTCGCGATCGCTTTCGAGGTCATGGTCGCGACATATTCGGCCGCCGCGGACGACACCGCCGGGCTGTAGATCTCCATCAGCGGCTGCCCCTTGGTCACCCGGCTGCCGGTCGTGATGTCGGCGACCTTCTGCACATAGCTCTCGGCACGCATCGCGATGACGGAGACCCGCCGTTCGTCGAGCTGGATCGTGCCGGGGGCACGGACCAGCGTGCGGATGCGGCGCAGCTCCGCCGCTTCGGATTTGACGCCGGTGCGCTGGATTTTTCCCGGCGACAGCGTGATCGAGCCGCCGTCGCTGTCCTCGCCGTCGTAGACGGCGATGTAGTCCATCCCCATGGAATCCTTCTTCGGCACCGGCGAGGTGTCGGGAAGGCCCATCGGATTGCGATAATATTTGACCTTGCGCTCGCCCTTGGCGGCCGTGGCGTTGTTGTCCGCCGGCATCGCCATTGGCGCGTCCGCCTCGTCGAAGCTGAGATCTGCGCCGGCGGCAACCGGCTGGTAGTCGCGGCCGTCAGGCGTCTTCTTCGGTGTCAGCGAGTAAGACGGCTTGCCGTCCGGATCGCGGAAATAGATCGGCGCGCCAGCTTCCGCCGCTTGCGCGGCGGAGGCGGCAAGATTTGCGCCCGGCCACGGCGGCAGGCCGCGACCGGGATATACGACGCCTGCCGCTGCAACGATCGCAGCGGCAACGCCTGCCAGAGCGAGCCGGTTCATTTTCCGGCCGTGACGACGAGCTTGCTTTCGACCGTGCCGGTCTCGCCCTGCACCTTCGCACCGACCGACAGCTGCCAGCGCCCGGCCATGCCGAAGTTCGCCTTGAACCGATAGGTGCCGGGTTCGATCCCAGGCATCGGCGTGACCTTGGTGGCCATCTCCTGCATGCCGTCCGGCGCCATGTCGAGCCGCGTCGCGAAGATCACGGCGTCAGGCACGGCCTTGCCGGTCTTCTTGTTCATCAGCCGAACGGTGACAACCTTGTCCGGACCAGCCTGGACGGTCTGGTCGACGAGCTGGAATTCGTAGTCCTTGATGTCGGCGAGCGCGACAGTGGCGGTGCCAGTCAGCGCCAGGCCGATGAGCGCGGCCGCTACGGCACGCGACGTATTGAACGACGTCATTTCGTTTCACTCCTCGATTGGATTTGGCCTGCCGCTTGCGCGGCATGCGACGTCCACGCGCCAGAAGGTCGCGCGGCAGCAACGGCGCTTGCGGCGCCAGTCAGACCAAATGTCGAGGAGGATGGTCGGGCGGCGGACGGACCAGCCCGTCAGCGACCAGATCGTCATGCGGATGCAATTGCAGCTGCGTCGCCGGCCTCACCGCGAGACCGAACGTCGATGGTCCCTCGTGCAAAACCTTCAACATGCAGATCGCAACCAGCGGACAATCCCGGCAATCATTGCTCTTCTGCTTGTCGGGGCAGCACGGCATATCGGCCGTCATGTCCGACATGTCCGCCATCTGGCTCATACCGGTCAACGAAGATCCGGCCGCCGCGGGCGTCGCCAGCGGCGCAATTGTCAGGCCTGCCGTCACGAGGACGGCGAGCAGCAATCTGAACAATTGGCGAACATTCATGTCGCGACAGTCTCACAAAGGACGGGTGCTGAAAAGGTCACCCTGTTCACAACTGCACCAGCGGGAGCTTGGGTGGTTAATCGTTCATGCCGGCCTGGCGGCCTGCACGGAGCACCTATTGAGACTTCGGGCCGCCGTGATAGCGCCACGGCGTCCGCGCAGCGTCCGGGACACTCGCCGGCTGCAAGTGTGCCGCTCCCTGATCGTAGCCGAATGCAGACATCGGGTCGCGTTGCACGTCAACGGTACCCGCCGGTGCGGTTTCTGCGGCCTCATTGGGCAGGTATCTCCTGTCGGAGGCCGTCAGGCCCGCTTGCGCGGTTGCCGACGCCACCACCAGCGGCGCGAGGATTGAGAAGGCAAGAAGGCATTTGTTGATCGACATCAGCGGCTCCATCATTTTCCTGAAGCGCATTGATTTGCGCTTCTGATCATGAGTTCGGAGCCAATAGTTTTCCCGGTTACACGCTCACGCCGACGTGAGAGGTCGGATCGCTGCGTTTCACCAGCGTAGCAATCGCGGTCCCAATGCCGCGCCTGCAAGTGTGCACAGCACGATCGTGCCGCCGTACCACAGCGCGACAAAGGGCAACGAGTCATCGGTGCAGTGGAGTGCATAGGCGACGGCGCTCACGCCACCTGCGACAAGGCCGCCGAATGCCCCCGCCTGCACCAGATTGGTCGGCGCCGCCTTTCTGACCGCCCAGATCACCACGGCAAACGGCACGATCGCGATGATCGGAACAGAGATGAGGCATTCGAGCCATTGGTCTCCCATGACCATCCTGTTCCAGTGGGAGCTGGGCGCCTGTCCGAGGCTGATGGCGGCAAGCAGCATGATCGCCCCGAACGGGAGTGCGGCAAGTCCAAGCGAGATCTTTCGCTCGCCGCCCGGCCGCGCCAGCCGGGTCAGATAGACCGACGCAGCGCCGACAGTGCCGAGCGCGAATGCGAGCTTCAGAAGAAGAAAGGTCACGGCACGCGGCGTGGTCAGGTCGGCGCGAACGCCGAGCCCGGCAAGCACGAGGCCAAGCGCTGCAACCAGCCCCAGCCCAAGCGCAATGGCCACGGCCCGGCTGACCAGCCGGCGATCGACCGGCTCGACATTGTTGCTCAGCGCCGCGATGAGGTCATCCGTCTTCATGGCTCCGTCCTCCCGGCGATCAACGCGGCCAAAGCCTTCAGCCCGCGATGAATGCTGACCTTCACACTGGATTCCGACATGTCGCATCGCTGCGCCGCTTCTGCGACGCTCAATCCATCGAGCTTTACGGCCGCGATCGCGCACTGCATGTTCGCCGGCAATTGCTTTAGCAATCGCCTGAGGTCAAAGCTGCTCTCGGCGCCGATATGATCGTCATGGGCTGTGATGTCGTCGGCCTCATCGATCGGCACGTCGGCGCGCGAGGTCCGCGTGCGACGCAGGAAATCGATCAGCTTGTAGCGCGCGACCGCGTGCACCCACGGCGTCAGCTTCTGTGCCGGGTCGTAGGTGTGCCGCTGGAGGTGAATTGCCAACACGGCCTCCTGCACCAGGTCCTCCGCCTCCGCCGCGCCGCGGCCGCTCCTCGCAAGCTTGCTCTTGTAGTAGGCACGCAAATGCCGGCTCAGGCGCTCCAGCAACGCCCGGTGGGCCGCCGCATCGCCATCCTGGCTGGCAAGCATCAGTTGCTTGAGCTCGTGTTCCGCGGTCGTCATGCAGCGCATCTATGATCTGGTTCGCTCAAGCGGCCGGTTTGGTTACACCCCGATCGGCCGGACGATGAATATTTTTGATGCCGTGACGGGTTCGATTCGCGCGTAATCGACGTCAGTTCGCGAGTTCATCGCGCCTGGATAAGCCCGTCTTTGGCGACCGCCGATCACAATCCTGCCAGACGGGGCCTTGACCTGTGCAATCGCCCAAATGACATAAGGGGCTGACCAACGGACCCGCGGCCTATGCAACTCGTGTCGACCCTGACCTGTCCGGCCTGCGGATTCGCCGCGACCGAAACCATGCCGACCGATGCCTGCCAGTTCTTCTACGACTGCCGCGGCTGCGGCACCCGCCTCAAGCCGCTTGCCGGCGATTGCTGCGTGTTCTGCTCTTACGGGACTGTCCCCTGCCCTCCGGTGCAAACGCGCGGCGAATGCTGTGGCGGGTCAACGCCGGCCTGAACGCCCTGCCATTGATTTGCCCTGCGGCGCAGGCCGCCGCGGCGAAAAAATTTCGGTTTGTCGGAATAGACAAGCCCGGTCTCGCCGGGGACAGCACGAAGTAAGCCCTGCGGCTGTCGATTCGAATGCGTCGCGTTAGTAGGACTGAGCGTAGGGTGCAGCATCCATCAGCAGCACACCAAAAAGAAGCACCAGATAGAGCATCGAAAACACGAACAAGCGACGAGCAGGCCGCCTTTCCTTGTCGTGGCTTCGACGTACTTGCCATGCGAGAAAGATCATGATCGCTCCCAGCATCGCGGCGGCCGCGCCATAGATGCCCCCCGCGAATCCCAGTGCATAGGGTAGCAGCGAGATCGGAACCAAAAGCACGCTATAGAGAAGAATCTGGCGCTTTGTTTCGGTCTTGCCGGCGACGACGGGCAACATCGGCACACCGGCGCGGGCATATTCTCCAGCAAGATTGAGCGACAGTGCCCAGAAGTGGGGTGGCGTCCAAAGGAAGATGATCAAGAACAGGATGAGCGGCTCGAGCCCGACGTTTCCGGTGACCGCGACCCAGCCGATCACCGGAGGGAGTGCACCGGCGGCACCGCCAATGACGATATTCTGCGGTGTTCGGCGCTTCAGCCATATCGTGTAGACGACGACGTAGAAGAAAATCGTGAAAGCAAGGAGAGCAGCAGCGGCCATATTCAGCAAAGTGCCGAGGGCCAGGACGGCGCACGTCCCGAGCATCAATCCGAAAACCAATGCTTCCGAGCGCGATACACGGCCGCCAGGGATTGGACGGATGGCGGTCCGCGCCATCACCGCATCGATGTCGGCATCGTACCACATGTTGAGCGCACCTGCGGCGCCAGCTCCCGCAGCTATGCAAGCAAGAGCAACGACGCCGGTCACGGGATCGATGCCGCCTGGTGCGACCATAAGACCGACCAGTGCGGTAAAGACGACCAGCGACATGACGCGCGGTTTCGTCAAAGCGACGTAGTCTCCGATGTTCGTGTAGCTCCGGCGAAGAATTGAACGATTGATTTGCACGAGATTGATTCCTCGTCAGTTCGATACTCTAGAGGCCATCGGTTGAAGGCCTTCTTCGCAGAGTCCCAGATGACGTGGCGAGTTCTCAGCCGTCTTGCCTCTAGCTCGCTGACGCGAAAAACATGACCCGAAGCAGATGCGTATAGTCGGATTCGAACACCATGATCCCCACAAAGACCAGCACGAGCACCGGCGGCAACAGGATGGCGTAGGCCAACGCCAACCGCTCCCAGGCCATGTGCATGAACACGGCAACGATCAGGCCGGCCTTCAGCACCATGAACAGCAGGATCAGTGACCAGCGGAGATGGCCATGGATGCCGAAGAAGTCGACGAGGTATGAGCAGGTGCTGAGCACGAACAGCCATCCCCAGACCACGAGATAGAGCTTGATCGGATGCTGCTGGCCCTTTGCGTGCGTGGCTCCCGATGCGACTGCGTCGTGCACATACGCGTGCAGCCCATGTTGAGTTGCCTGCCCTTCCACATGTACCGCTGCGTTTGTCATGCGCCAACCTCACCAGAGATAGAAAAAGGCAAAGATGAATACCCACACCAGATCGACGAAGTGCCAGTACAGGCCCATGATTTCGACGATCTCGTAATACCCCCTCCGGCTCGTGAAAAAGCCACGCCGCTCGACGTCGAAGTCTCCCCGCCAAACCTTTCGCGCGACGGCGATCAGGAAGATCACACCGATGGTCACGTGGGTGCCGTGGAAGCCGGTGATCATGAAGAAACAGGCGCCAAAATTGCGGCGCGCCCCACGGGTTGCCCCACGGCCGCACGCCCTCCATGATCAGCTTGGTCCATTCGAAGGCCTGCATTCCGACGAACGTCGCGCCAAATGCTGCGGTGGCCAGCATCAAGGCTGCCGTTTTGGCGCGATCCCGGCGGTAACCGAAGTTGACGGCCATCGCCATCGTGCCGCTGCTGCTGATCAGGATGAAAGTCATGATCGCGATCAGGATGAGCGGGATGTGCTTGCCGCCGAGATTGAGCGCGAAGACTTCGCTGGGATTGGGCCACGGCACGGTCGTCGACATTCGCGCCGTCATGTACGACAGCAGGAAGCAGCTGAAGATGAAGGTGTCGCTCAGAAGGAAGATCCACATCATGGCCTTCCCCCAGGACACGTGCTTGAAGGCACGCTGGTCCGAGGCCCAGTCGGCGGCGATGCCGCGCAATCCGGGTATCGTTCCGGGCGACGGCTTGGGGGTTGCAAGTGTGGTTTCCGTCATCGCTTCCCGCCCCCTCGCTAGGTGAGCAACTGGCGACAGATGTCGACCAAATTGTCGGTCCAGCCCGTCATCAGACCGAGCAAGATCAGCCAGACCAACAACAGGAAATGCCAATAAATGGCGCAGAGCTCCACGCTCAAGCCCATCTGCATCATCGGCGCGCCACGCCACACATTGGCGGTCGTCCTGCCGAGCGCCACCAGACCGCCCATCAGATGCAGTCCGTGCACCGCGGTGATCAGGTAGAAGAAGGAATTGGCTGGATTGGACGCCACGAAATAGCCGGCGACCTTCAGCTGCTGCCAGACCAATAGCTGCCCGGCCAGGAAGGTCACGGCGGATGCTCCGCCGATCAGCAGGCCGACGATCAGGCCGTCAATTTCGTCGCGTCGCGCGGCCATGTACGCCCATTGCAGCGCCACGCTGCTGATGACCAGGACGCCGGTATTGAACCACAACAGCCTGGGCAGGGGCAGTTCCCGCCAGTCCACCATGCTGTTGCGCATGGAGTAAGCACTGATCAGGAGCGCGAACAACGAGCCGACGACCGCGAGAAACACGCCCAGTCCGATCTTCGCCGTCGGCACGGACGAACCGCGCTCACCGCGAAGATCGACGGCCACACCCTGCTCCAGCCACGGCTTGGCAGCCAGCCGTTGCTGCGAGAGCCACCATCCCGCGATCGCTGCAATTGTAGCAATGAACAGGATGATGGCACTCACGGATGGGCTCCCTGCGTCGCCAATCCGGCCGGCGGTTCATTTTGCGGCACAAAGTCCCCCGCAGCGCCCGGCACGCTGTAATCGTAGGCCCAGCGATGGACGATCGGGAGGTCCTTGCCCCAGTTGCCATGTCCGGGCGGGGTTTCCGGTGTCTGCCACTCCAGCGAGGCGGCTCCCCAGGGGTTGCTGCCAGCCTCTTTTCCCTTGAACAGGCTCCAGATGAGATTGAACAGGAAGACAAGCTGGGCGAAGCCGACAATCAGCGCCGCCACACTCATGAACGCATTGAGGTCGTGGGCGGATGCCGGGACAAAGGCTGTCTCGCCGATGTCGTGATAGCGGCGAGGCATCCCGAGCAGGCCCAGATAGTGCATCGGGAAGAAGACCGCATAGGCCCCGATGAACGTCACCCAGAAGTGGAAGCGTCCAAGCGCCTCATTGAGCATGCGTCCGGTGACTTTCGGATACCAGTGATAGAGTCCACCAAACACGGCCATGATCGGCGCGATACCCATCACCATGTGGAAGTGCGCGACAACGAACATCGTGTCCGACAGCGGAACGTCCACAACCACGTTACCGAGAAACAGTCCGGTCAGGCCGCCGTTCACGAACGTGATGATGAACGCGAGCGCGAACAGCATCGGCACCGTGAGATGGATGTCGCCGCGCCACAGCGTCAGCACCCAGTTGTAGACCTTGATCGCAGTCGGGATGGCGATGATGAGTGTCGTGGTGGCGAAGAAGAACCCGAAATACGGGTTCATGCCGCTCACATACATGTGGTGCGCCCATACAACGAAGCTGAGCGCACCGATCGCCACGATCGCCCAGACCATCATGCGATAGCCGAAGATGTTTTTTCGCGCGTGGACGCTGATCAGATCGGAAATGATGCCGAAGGCCGGCAAGGCCACGATGTAGACTTCGGGGTGGCCGAAGAACCAGAACAAATGCTGGAACAGGATCGGGCTGCCGCCGCCATACTTCGTCAGCTGGCCCATCTCGACCAGCGTCGGCATGAAGAAGCTGGTTCCCAGGAGGCGGTCCAGCAACAGCATCACCGAGGCGACGAACAGCGCCGGGAAGGCCAACAGCGCCATCACGGTAGCCGTGAAGATGCCCCACACCGTCAGGGGCATCCGCATCAACGTCATGCCGCGCGTGCGGGCCTGCAGCACCGTCACCACATAATTGAGCCCGCCCATCGTGAAACCGATGATGAACAGGATCAGCGAGGCCAGCATGAGAACGATGCCCCAATCCTGCCCGGGGGTGCCGGAAAGAATCGCCTGTGGTGGATAAAGCGTCCAGCCGGCGCCGGTCGGCCCACCGGGCACGAAGAACGTCGCGACCAGCACCAGCACGGCGAGCAGGTAGACCCAGTAGCTCAGCATGTTCACGTAGGGGAAGACCATGTCCCGCGCGCCAACCATCAGCGGGATGAGGTAGTTGCCGAAGCCGCCGAGGAACAACGCCGTGAGCAGGTAGATCACCATGATCATGCCGTGCATGGTGATGAACTGAAGGTACTGATTGGCATCGATGAAGGAGAATGTGCCGGGAAATCCCAGTTGCAGCCGCATCATCCACGACAGCACCAGCGCAACCATTCCGATGGACATCGCCGTGATCGAGTACTGGACGGCGATAACCTTGGCGTCTTGCGAAAAGACGTACCTCGTCCACCAGCTGTGCGGGTGATAGAGCTCGACCTCACCTACTTCGGCGGGCGGGATGCCTGCGACCTCATCAAACGGGATATCGACCATCGGAATAGCCTCCTTGGTCTTCCGCTCAGCGACGAGTTCACCTCATATCCGGCTGATCCTCGTCGGCATGTTCATTCGCTACCAGTCTTGTACGCGGCCTTCGCGACGTCGTGCTGGCCTGACAACCCCGCAAACGTCCGCTGCCTCTCGAGCCACGCGTGATATTCTTTCGCTTCCTGCACGACGACCCTGCTCCGCATCTGCGCGTGCGCGGTACCACACAGCTCCGCACAGAGGACGTCGAATGTTCCGGTGCGGGTGGGCGTGAACCAGTAATAGGTCACCGAGCCCGGTATCATGTCCATCTTGGCCCGGAACTCGGGCACGTAGAAATCATGCAGAACGTCGATTGAGCGGAGCAACACCTTCACCGGCTTCCCAACCGGCAGATGCAGATCGTCGCTTTGAACGACGATGTCGTCCTGTCCGTTCGGATCGTTGGGATTCAACCCCAGAGGATTGTCGGGACTGATCAGGCGCGCATCTGACGTGCCGAGCCGGCCGTCTTTTCCCGGAAGCCGATAACTCCACATCCACTGTTGTCCAACGACCTCGACGTCGGTCGCGTCGTCGGGAACGGTGACGAACTGGTGCCAGACGACCAGGCCGGGCGCCAACATGGCGGCGACGCCGACTGCCGTCACGATGCTGAGCCACCATTCGAGCTTCTTGTTTTCGGGATTGTAGGCGGCCCGCCGTCCCTCCTTGTGGTGGAAGCGGAACACACAGTAAGCCATGAACGCGATGACCGCGCAGAACACCGCACCGGTGATCCAGAACGTCAGATTGATCGTGTCGTCGATGTAGCGCCAGTTTGAGGCGATCGGCGTCCACCACCACGGGCTGTAGATGTGAAACAGCACCGAGGCGACGGCAACCAGGAGCAGTACGAGCGCGACAGCCATCCCTCATTCCTCCTTGCCATTGAAGGCTACGGAGACGAACGAAAGGGCGGAGCTCACGTCAAAGGTATGGTGTCAAAGGTATGGTGTCACGTACACCATCACCGCGCCTTTTGCCTCGCCCATTCTGCCGGTCGGGACGCTGGGACATCATGACAAAGGGTCAACGTCCCGGCCGCAATCTCATCGGAGCTTGGGGGCGTTCAGTGCATTGAAGATGGTACTCGTCGAGCCCGGCGTCAATAGAGGAGTATGTCCCGCCTCTGTCCGGCGCGCGTTAGCGCGAATGCATCGCGTGCCGGAGGGCACCGATCGGCACCCGTCATCAGATGGTGCATCGCAAAACCTGGCCTGTGCGATTGCACAATTCTCCCGACCGCGTTCGCCATCTTGCTTCTGCTGCGTATCGGACTAGTTTGATTGGACCGGTTGCGACAGATGTCGTCCGGCAAGCTCCTTCTGGTTGAATCTGATTTGCCGGACTCAGTCGCGATTTTCGCGCATGAGGCGGATGTGCGTGTGTTGATGGCGCTCCGTTCCCCTGCGGGCACAAGCAAGGAGACCGGAACCATGACCACCGTATTCGCACGACCCAAACTGCAATTGTTTGGCGTCTCGACCGCCTTTGTCGTTCGCAAGATCAGCCTTTCCGACCTCGGCGACGCGCTGCGCCTCGGCTGGGAAGACTTCAAGGCCATCCCGACCCACGCCATCGTCCTGTGCGTGATGTACCCCGTCCTCGGACTTGTCCTGTTCAGACTTGTGATCGGCTATTCGGTTCTGCCGCTGCTGTTTCCGCTCGCCGCCGGCTTCGCCCTGATCGGTCCTTTCGCCGGATTAGGCCTCTACGAACTGAGCCGCCGCCGCGAGCGGGGAGAGGAGCCAGGAGCCTGGGATGCAATGCAGGTGCTGCGCGCGCCGTCGTTTGGCGCCATGCTCGAACTTGGCATTCTCCTGTTCGTTCTGTTCGGGGTCTGGATCGCCGCCGCGGACGCGATCTACATTGCGACTTTCGGCTATGCTCCGGCTGCGAGCATCCCTGATTTCGCAGAGCGCGTGTTGACGACGCCCGAAGGCTGGTCGCTCATCATCGTCGGATGCGGCGTCGGCTTCCTTTTCGCCCTGGCTGCCCTGTGCGTCAGCGTCGTCTCGTTTCCACTGATGCTCGACCGCCATGCCACAGCGATCGATGCGATCCGCACCTCGATACGGGCCGTGATGATGAATCCAATTGAGATGGCGGCGTGGGGATTGATCGTTGCGGTATTGCTGGCCGTGGGTTCACTGCCATTCTTCGTCGGTCTCTGCGTCGTTCTGCCGGTGCTTGGTCATGCGACCTGGCATCTTTACAGGAAGGTGGTCGAGCCTGACCCGAATCCTCCGCAAGAAGAGCCCCGCCCGCCGATCGGTCACCGCTACGCGGCCGATTTCCCGGCCTCGCTCTTCCCGTGGAGCCGTGAGCGTTAGTGACACGAGGGGCGGACTTGAGATTGGCGAACCGCCTCGCACGGATCAATGCAAGGCGCAAATCCCCGGCTTCACGATCGAGCCGGCATTCCGTCATGCCCGGGCATAGCCGTCCGAAGGACGGTGTCGCTTCCGCTCGCCTATGCCCGGGCATCCACGTCTTCACTCCAATCGAATAAGAAAGGACCTGGATGGCCGGGACAAGCCCGGCCATGACGGCCGGTAGCTTACGTCTGCTTCAACACCGCCGGATCGACCGGCATCTTTCGCAGCCGCTTGCCGGTCGCCGCGAAGATCGCATTGCTGATCGCAGGCACGATTCCCGATGTCCCGGTCTCGCCCATGCCGCCGGGCGGCTCGGTGCTCGGCACGATATGGACCTCGATGGCCGGCGCCTGGTCGATCCGCAGCATCTGGTAGCTGTCGAAATTGCTCTGCTCGATGCGACCGTCCTTCAGCGTGATTTCGCCATAGAGCGCGGCGGTGACCCCGAAATTGATGCCGCTCTGCAACTGCGCCTGCACGGTGTCGGGATTGACCACGGTGCCGCAATCCATCGCGCAGACGACGCGATGCACACGGACCGAACCGTCCTTGGCAACCTCGACCTCGGCGACCTGTGCGAGGTAGCTGCCGAACACGAATTGCAGCGACACGCCGCGGCCGCGCCCGGCAGGCAGCTTCCCGCCCCAACCGGCCTTGGCCGCCGCGAGCTCGAGCGCCGCCTTGGCGCGCGGAGACTTGCCGAGCAGCGCCTTGCGATATTCGACCGGGTCCTGCTTGGCGGCCGCCGCCATCTCGTCGATCATGCTTTCGGTGACGAACACATTGTGCGAGGGCCCGACGCTGCGCCAGAACGCGGTCGGAATGCCGGGCGGCTCGACCCGGACATATTCGACGTGGAAGTTCGGAATGTCATAGACGAGATCGATCGCACCCTCTGTCGTGTCGGGGTCGAGACCGTTGCGGAACGCCGGCGGCGCCCACCGCGCAATGACGGAAGAACCCGCGAACCGATTGTTCCAGGCCACCGGCTTGCCCGATGCATCGAGACCGACCGCAATCCGGTCGCACCAGTACGGCCGGTACATGTCGTGCTGGATGTCCTCCTCGCGGGTCCACACCACCTTGACCGGCGCGTCGGACCTGTTTTGCGATCTGTACGGCGCGAATGACACCATCGACCTCGAGCCTGCGGCCAAAACCGCCGCCGAGCAGGTGATTGTGCACCACCACCTTCTCCGGCGGCAGGTCCAGCATCTTGGCGGCCACCGCCTGCACGCGCGAGAGCGCCTGGTTGCCGACCCAGATTTCGCAGCCGTCGGCGCGAACATGCACGGTGCAGTTCATCGGCTCCATCGTTGCATGGGCGAGGAACGGCAGCTGATAGCTTGCCTCGAGTTTGGTCGCCGCGTTCGCCATTGCCTTGTCGGCGTCGCCGATATTCTGCGCGACCGCGCCCGGCTTCGTGGTGGCGGCTTCGAGCTCGCGCGCGATATCTGACGTGGCGAGCTTGGCGTGAGCCCCCTCGTCCCACTCGATCGTGAGCGCCGCGAGACCTTTCTTCGCCGCCCCCATGTGATCGGCCACCACGGCGACCGCGTCATCGAGCTTCACGATCTGTCTCACGCCGTTGACGGCCTTCGCCGCCGCATCATCCACGCGCTTGACCCGCCCGCCGAACACCGGCGACTGCGCCAGCGTCGCGACCTTCACGCCGGGCGGCCGTGCATCGATGCCGTAGACCGCCGAGCCGTTGATCTTGGAGGGCGTATCGAGCCGCTTGGCCGGCGTGCCGATCAGCTTGAACTCGGCCGGGCTCTTCAGCGTCACGTTCTCCGGCACCGGCATCTGCGCCGCGTCGGCCGCCAGTTCGCCGTAACCGAGCTTGCGTCCCGTCGCCCCATGAAGCACCTCGCCGTTCTCGGCGCGGCACGAGCCGGGTTCGACGTTCCAGCGTTTCGCCGCTGCCGCGACCAACATCGCCTTCGCGGTGGCGCCGGCTTTGCGCATCGGCTGCCAGGCGCCGCGCATCGCATTCGAATTGCCGGTGGCCTGCACGCCGAGCAGCGGGTTGGCATAGAGCTTGTCGCTCGGCGGCGCATGCTCGAGCTGCACCTGCGTCAGGCCGATCTCGAGCTCCTCGGCGATCAGCATCGGGATCGAGGTGTAGGTGCCCTGCCCCATCTCGACATAGGGCATGGTGAGCACGACCTTGCCGTCGCCGCCGATCCGAATGAAGGCATTCGGCGCGAAGCCACCGGAGGCCGCGGCTTCGCCCTCGCGGCTCGCGAACGGCAGGCTCACGCTCAGCAGCAGGCCGCCGCCTGCGATCGCGCTGGCGCGGAGGAAATTGCGCCGCGACAGGTCGGCGGCGCGCTCAGACAGATGGTCCATCAGTGTCATGGCTCAACCTCCCGACTGCGCGGCTTGCTTGATGGCTTCGCGAATGCGCACATACGTGCCGCAGCGACAGATGTTGCCCGACATCGCGTCGTCGATATCCGCATCGGTCGGCTTCGGCTTGCTTGCGAGCAAGGCGGAGGCGGACATGATCTGCCCCGACTGGCAGTAGCCGCATTGCGGCACCTCGTGCGCGAGCCAGGCGTCCTGGATCTTCTTGCCCGCCGGCGTCTTGCCGACCGCCTCGATGGTCGTGATCTTGGAGTCGCCGATGCTGTCGATCGTCGTGATGCAGGAGCGCACCGCGCTGTCATCGAGATGCACCGTGCAGGCGCCGCACAGCGCCATGCCGCAGCCGAACTTGGTGCCGGTCATGCCGAGCACGTCGCGCAGCACCCACAGCAGCGGCGTATCGCCATCGGCATCGACCGCATGACTGGTCCCATTGATCATAATCTGGAAAGGCATCCTGACACTCCTGTCCTGGTTCGAGACCCGTCCGGACTGCGCCCCTCCGGGCGCAACCGCGACATTCCAAAGCGATCGAGCGCGCATTCGCGCCGATTGCTCACTCGTGGTAATAAATCCAATTCCAACGCTGCATAAGCGGCGCGATGATGCGCAATGAAATAACCATTGGTTTATAATCCATGGACCGACTGACCAGCATGGCCGTGTTCGCCCGCGTCGCCGATCTCGGCTCCTTCACCGCGGCGGCCAAAGAGCTGCGGATCTCGCCGACCATGATCGGCAAGCATATCCGTTTTCTCGAGGACCGGCTCGGCTCGCAATTGATCAACCGGTCGACGCGGCGGCAGGGCCTCACCGAGCTCGGCCGCAGCTATCTCGATCACTGCAAGCATTTGCTGGAACAGGCCGAGGTCGGCGATGCGCTGGTCGAAGAGGCGTTGAGCGCGCCGCGCGGCAAGCTCCGCGTCGCGACCTCGGTCGCCTTCGGGTCGTACAGCCTGGCGCCCGCGCTGGTCCGCTTCATGAAGAGATATCCGGAAGTCTCGGTCGACCTCGTGCTCAGCGACAGGATGGTCGATCTGCTCGAGGAAGGCCTCGACGCCGCGATCCGCGTCGGCACGCTGACCGACTCCACCATGATGTCGCGCTCGTTGTCGCCCTACACGGCCGTGCTGTGCGCGGCGCCGAGCTATCTCGCCGAACGCGGCACACCAACGCATCCGGGGGATCTCATCCACCATGAATGCCTGCGCTATCCCGGCTGGTCGGACGGGCAGCGATGGACCTTCGTCGGACCGGAGGGCGAAGTGCATGTCGATGTCACAAGCCGCCTCTTCATCAACAGCGCGTTCGGCATCCGCTATGCAGCGCTGGCCGGCGCCGGCATCGTGCTGATGCGCGACGAGCTGCTGGCCGACGATATCGCCGCGGGCCGGCTGCAGGTGCTGCTGCCGAACTACTCGACGCAAGCCCGCGCGCGCCAGATCCTGTGGCCGAAGAACCGCAAGATGACGCCGAAGCTCCGCGCCCTGATCGACTTCATCGTGGAGACCTATGGCTGAGATGAATTGACCCGGTGCAATTCGGAAGCGTGGAATCGGAGGATGGGTGGAACGAAGTGATACCCGTCAAATAGCGCCGGCGCCCGCCGGCAAATTCGGCTTTTCAGAATATTCTCCAAATCAGATGTTCAATGCACCCGTCTCACCCGATCGAGGGGGCGCTCGCGGTCGTCACGATCGTTGGTCGAGATGCAGTGGACGCCGAGCGTGGTGCTGACGAGAGCACGCAAAGCGGACGGCGAAGTCGTGTGGTCCCAACGCCGCCGCGGCGTATGGGTCCGGCTTTCGCCGGGACGACGTGGGAAACAGATCACGCCCCGTCCACTACCCCACTTCGATCGGCAGCGGCCACCCCTCACTTTACCAGCGCCTCGACCTCCTTGCGGAATGCCTGGCGCGAGCCGTCGCGGGAGTAGAACATGTGGCCGCCGGGATAGACCGCGAGCCTGGTGCGGCTCGGAGCCGCGAAGGCCGGCAGCTGGTCGAGGATGATCTTCGAGGCGAAGTACGGCGTCGCGAGATCGAACAGGCCGTGACCGATCAGGAGCTTCAGCTTGGGGTCGAGCGCCAGCATCTGGCGCAGCTGCGTCACCGATTCCGGCGGGCTGATGCCGTGGCCGAACTCCCAGCCCTTGTTCACGCTTTCGCTGAGCAGATGATAGGAGCCGTCCGGCCGCCAGTTCAATCTGCGCGTCGTGAGATCGACGGCGGCGCTGGTCAGCGGCGCCATCAGCGGATCGCCGGACGGATCGTTGAAGCGGAAGGAGCTGGAGTCCGGATAGGGATCGAAGCCTTCGACCGAGGCATCGTAGCGGCCGGTCACCTTGCCGTTCTTGCGATCGAACTCGCGGCGGAATTCGCCGATGTCGAAGCGGCCGGCGAGCCTGCGGCTCACCGCCGGATCGATGCCGGTCAGGCTCGCGACCTTGTCGGCGAGCCGCGTGGTGGCCTCGGTATCAGCCTGCCCTTTGACGAGATCGAGCAGGAAGTCGCCGCGCGCGTAGCTCTCGACGTCGGCAAGATCCTCGCGCGTCACCGGGCCCTTCGCCTGTCGCGCGACCGCCGTCATGGTCGGAAGGCTCGCAACATATTGCAGGATACTGGAGCCGGTATAGTCGCGGAAATCGAGCACCGGCGAGATCAGGATCAGGCCGCGTACGCCGACACCCTGCTGCATTTGCAGATTGCGCACTACCTTGGGCCCGCGAATGCCGCCATAGCTTTCGCCGGTGACGTATTTCGGCGAGGTCAGCCGGTCGTATTTCTCCAGCCAGCGGCGGATCACCAGCGCGACCGAATTGGCATCGCCATCGACGGTGAAGAAGCGCTTGCGCGCATCCTCCGAGGTGGTGACGAAACGGCTGTAGCCGGTGCCGACCGGATCGATAAAGACAAGATCGGTAAAATCGAGCCAGGTGTCGGCATTCGGCTGCAGCTCCGGCGAGGCCGAGGACACCGCTCCGTCGAACGGAAGTCGCCACGGCCCGACATTGCCGAATTGCAACCAGGCCGACGCGGACCCCGGCCCGCCGTTGAACAGGAACGTCACCGGGCGGCTCGCCTTCTCGGCGCCATCGAGCTGATAGGAGGTGTAGGCGATGTCGGCGAGCGGCTCGCCCTTGTCGTCGAACACGCGGATCGAGCCCGCGGTCGCGCTGAAGGCGAGTGTCCGGCCGGGCAGCGCGACCGATTGCTTGGTCGTGGAATCCGGCGGCAGGCGGTGCTGCTCGGCGGTCGACGCATTGGCCGCAGCGCTGGCGCCGGAGCCCGTCTCGCCGCGCCCTGCCCGTCCCTTCTGGCCGCTTAGGTTCTGACCGCTTGGGGCCTGCGCGCTCGGCGACGGCGACGGCTGCGGGGTCTCGTCGTCGGCCCGCACCGCGGTTGCGAGGCAGGCCACCAGCAACGCCGCGGTGAGCTGTGTCGCAAAACTGTTAGCCATGCCGTTCACTCCCTGGGCCGACATTTACGCATATCACTAGCGAACTGCGCTAGTCTGGCGGCACCCGTTGGGCATCGGGTCTCTCACGGGACCATCTCGACAAGGCCGCCCGGGATGTATAGACGAGCGCGGCGTGTTCCGTGCCAAACGAGTTCGTGAGCGATGGCTAGCTCCAAGCGGTATGACAAGATCGCCTTCGTCGCCAGCGCGAGCGCGGAAGCGCAGACCGCGCTCGAGCAGCTGACCGCGATGTACGGCAACCATTCGGCCGCCGATGCCGACGTCGTGGTTGCGCTCGGCGGCGACGGATTGATGCTGCAGACGCTGCACGCCAACATGCGCAGCGGCAAGCCTATCTACGGCATGCATCGCGGCACCGTCGGCTTCCTGATGAACGAATATTCGACGCACGATCTGCGCACGCGGTTAGCCGCCTCGCGGGAGTCGCTGATCAATCCGCTCCTGATGCGCGCGACCGACATCCACGGCGCGGTGCATCTACATCACGCCATCAACGAGGTCGCGCTGTTCCGGCAGACCTACCAGGTCGCGAAGCTGCGCATCCTGATCGACGAGCATGAGCGGATGCCCGAGCTGATGGCCGACGGCATCCTGGTGGCAACGCCGGCCGGGTCGACCGCCTACAATCTCTCCGCCCAGGGGCCGATCCTGCCGATCAACGCGGCGCTGCTGGCGCTGACCCCGATCAGCGCATTCCGGCCGCGGCGCTGGCGCGGCGCGCTGCTGCCAAATTCCGCCTTCGTGGTGATCGAGGTGATCGAGGACGAGAAGCGCCCGGTCGCCGCGGTCGCCGACCATGACGAGGTCCGCGACGTCCGCCGGGTCGAGGTGCTCTCCGACAAGACGATCGCGATGCGGATGCTGTTCGACCCCGGCCATTCGCTCGAAGAGCGCATCCTGCGCGAGCAGTTCGGCTACTGACGGCGTACCGCCCCACCCTGCCCGGCAACCAATCATTAACCGCGGGCGGGATATGGTTAACGCTGGGTAATACCGCATTGGCCCGGTATGCCCGTTCGGGACCGGACCATGTATCGCATCGATTTCAACAAGCTGCGATTTTTGATTTGCGACGACAATCCGCACATGCGCCGCATTCTGCGGACGCTGCTGCATTCGTTCGGCGCGCGCGAGGTCTATGAGGCCGAGGACGGCGCCACCGCGCTCGAGATGTACACCCACTATGTGCCCGACATCGTCATCACCGACTGGTCGATGCCGATCTTCGACGGCCTCGAGCTCGCGCAGATGATCCGGCAGCCGGAATCCAAGGGCAATCCCTACGCGCCGATCATCATGCTGACCGGACATTCCGAGAAGCGCCGCGTCACCGTGGCGCGCGATGCCGGCGTCACCGAATTCCTGGCCAAGCCTATCTCGGCCAAGGGCCTCTACCAGCGCATCATGAACGTGGTCGCCAACCCGCGCCCGTTCATCAAGACCAAGACCTATTTCGGTCCCGACCGCCGCCGCAACACCACCAATACCTATATCGGCCCCGAACGCCGCGGCAGCGGCGAGGTCGAAATCCTGCAACAGCCGTCGCTGCTCGAGAAGGCGCGCTCGACCATTTAGGATATCGCCATGGCGAAAGACAAACCCGGGACGATCGAGGTGAAGAGTTTCGGCACCCATCATGTCATCACGCAGCCGAACCCGCTGCGCAAGGTGCTGCTGCGCGTCCCCGAGAGCGATCTCGACGATCCGGTCGGCCGCGCCGAAAAGGCGCTCGCCGGACTGTCGGGCGAGTTCAAGGAGTGGATGACGATCGAGGCCGACCGCCTCTCCGCCGCGCACGCCACGGTGCAACACGAGGGCTTCAACGACAAGACGCGCGAGGAGCTGTTCCGCGCCGCGCACGACATCAAGGGCGACGCCGCAACGTTCGGTTATCCCTCGGCGGCGGCGGCGGCCGAGAGCCTGTGCCGCATCATCGAGCACGCGCCCGACCTCGCCGCGGTGCCGCAGCAGCTGATTGCGCACCACATCAATGCCGTGCAGGCGATCGTGCGGAACCGCACCAAGCTCGACACCGCGGTCGTGGCCGGCGTGTTGAGCAAGCAGCTCCGCGGTATCGCCGATGAATTCCTGACCCACGCCAACCGCGACCGCCCCGAGCATCTCGAGGCCATCCTCGCGCCGAGCATCGCACCTGGCGAATAGCCGCGCGCCGCGGCGGCCACGGCTTCAATCATCGTCAATATGGAAACGCGGCCTTCAGGCCGCGATCAGATCGTCGTCGTAAGGCAGCACCGCGACCGCGTCTTCCGCGGCGAGCTCCTCGCAGAACATGCGCGCATCCTCGCGGGCCGATTCCGTCGCAAAGCGGCGCAGCAGGACCAGCAGCGGCTCGGCGGCCGAATGATCGGTCTCGCAATGGGTCAGCACGCGCTCGACCATGCGGCGATGCAGCCGCGCGGCACCGTCGCCGCTGTCGACATAGCCGACCTCGTGGCTGGCCTCGAGCGCGACGCGGAACGCCGCGTAGGTGGATTCCGGCAGGCCGGCGCGACGCAGCAGCGCCTGCAGGCCGTTGCCGCCGCGGTCGTTCAACAGCGCGGAAACCCGGCCATAGGGCAGCCCGGACAGTTCGGCGAGCGCAGCCCCGAACAGGTCAAGATTGCCCGACAGCAGCGCGCGCAGGATCAGCCCGGCGGTGAGCTGGCCGGTGGCGCGCAGATGCGTGATCAGGTTCTGCATGTCGTCGCCGAAGGCACGCGCGGCGATGTTCACCGTGGAGCGCTCCTTCGCCTCGCCGGCGATGCGGTCGGCGCGGTCGGCGCCGAGCCAGTTTCGCGCGACGACGAACTGCGCCAGCGTGTCGGAGAGCTTTGCGACCAGCGCGAGCCGCGTCGCCGACGGCAAATCTTCCAGCTGCAGCATCGATTCCCGGATGGCCGCGAGATGACCGTGGCGCTCGACGATGCGGTCCCAGGAGAATGGCGCAAGCCCGGCGTAGGGATTCTCGATCAGCTCGAGCGCGGCCGCCGCCGAGCCGACCTCGGCGATCGCCGCCGCCACCGAGGCGGGCAGATTGGCGCGGCGCGCGATCGCGCACTGCATCTCGTCGGAGCCGGTCGCGACGATGTCAACGAGGTCGGCATCGATCAGCAGCGGTGAATGCTCCAGCACCGGCAGCGCGATCGCCGGCTGGTCGGCCGACAGCGCCTGCACGATCGTAGCCGGCGCCTCCGCGCTGTATGCAAACACCTCGGCCATCGCCTGTCGCACCAGCGGCGACGGGTCGTCGAGCAGCATCAGCAGCGCGCCTTCGGCTGCGATGCGGTCGTCCTCGGTGAGATCCGAAATGAGCCAGGCCCGGGCCAACGCCCGCGTCGCCTCTGCCCGCTCGCCTGCCGGAGCGGTCCTAATCCAACTAATGAACTGCCGAACGATCATGGTCCTGCCGGCTTACGCAACGAGACGGCATCGACATACGACGCCACTACAAGGAAAAATAAACCATGACGCTTAATAAAGGGTTCACCATAAACGTTTGGGATTATTGACGTTTCGTTAAGACAGCCACAGCGCGCCAAGCACCTGCGAAGCCAGCAATCTAGCCGCTGCTGTAAGTGCCGTTCGGATCGCTGAACAGATCAAGCCGCCCGGGCGCGCGGACCTTTGGCGTCGCCGACGTGGTCAGCGAGGCGGAATTGCCCCACAGTTCCTGCACCGCCGGCGAGATCGGCTCCGAACGGTCGCCGCCCTGGTAGAGCGAGCGGAAGGCCGGCGCCGGCTGCGCCGATGCGACGGCCGAGGTCGCACCGGCTGATGAGGCCGCGCGGGCATTCGGGAAGGTCGAAAGATAGGACGCGGTGTCCATGGTCAGCGCTGGTGTCGGTGTCGCGCTTGCGATCGCGTAAGGCGACATGGTGTCGCCGCCCGCCGCGGCAAACGCCGTGCGCGTGTCGTTCGAATTCGCAGCCGCGGCGTAGCGCGTGGTTAGCACCGAATAGACTTGGCTGACGCTGCGCGCGCTGCCCGACTTGTCGTAGAAGATCGACTGGTTGGCGGCCGCCGCTTTCGGAAACATCGCGGCGGCATTGGCGCTCGGACTGTCCTCGGCGCTCGAGATCAGCTTGCCGGCGCCGCCGACGCCCATGAAATGCGCCATATAGAGCTCGGCATCGGTCGGACGACGGCCGAGCGTGCCGGTGAGCTTGAAGCTGTTGGATTGCGTCAACACCGCCGCCATCGACGACGCCGCATCGGGATCGTCGCGTAGCTTCATGACCGCGCTCCGCGCTGAGGGATCGCTGACCGAATAACTGCCGTCGGAATTCTTGGTGATGGCGTCGGCATACTGGCCGTAGCCCAGTTGGCTTCCGGCCTCCTTGACGGTGCCGAGCCAGGTCTGGTCGATGAATTGATAGAGTCCATGCGCCGACGAGGTCGTGGCACCGGCCCGCGGATTGAAATTGGATTCCATCTTCGCGGTCGTGAGCAAATATTCGAAGCTCGTGCCAGTAGTCGCGGCCGCCTGCTTGATCGAACCGGCGACCTTCAGGCGCGAAGCATCAACACCTGCCGAAGCCGTCGCATTGAAGAGGTCGACCGCCATCTGTCCGGGTGCCTTGCCGGGCGCCGGCAATCGGCACCCATGTCCCGACAACCTGCCGCAATTATGGTTAACGGCACGTTAAGATCCAGAGAGCCCAGCAGGACCCGCTATTTGCCGTAGACCTGCGCCGGATCGAACAGCCGCTCGGCGTCGACAAAGGACAGGCTGACATTGCCGCCCTCGCGCTTCACGGCGCGATAGAAACA
Source organism: Bradyrhizobium sp. JR3.5 (assembly GCF_054057015.1). Classification (NCBI taxonomy): domain Bacteria; kingdom Pseudomonadati; phylum Pseudomonadota; class Alphaproteobacteria; order Hyphomicrobiales; family Nitrobacteraceae; genus Bradyrhizobium; species Bradyrhizobium sp. JR3.5. Next base: position 1,080,852 of record NZ_JBSRYV010000001.1, on the reverse strand, counting down.
GGAGCGCCGTCCGGTGTGGCAAGCCGCGCCGATCTGCTCGACCTTGATCCACACCGCGTCCTGATCGCAATCCATCCGGATCTCGATCACGCGCTGGGTCTGGCCCGAGCTCTCGCCCTTGCGCCACAGCGCATTGCGCGAGCGGCTGAAGTACCAGCCCTCGCCGGTCGCGATCGTCTTGCGCAGGGCTTCGTCGTTCATATGCGCGACCATCAGCACGTCGCCGGTCGCGGCATCGGTCGCGACGCAGGTCACAAGACCTGTCGCGTCGAATTTGGGCTGGAAGTCCAGCCCTTCTTCGCGGTCGTGATCGTGGGTCGATGCGGACACGGCAAACCTCGCTTGGGAAAATGCGAGGTTACCGGTTCGGTCCTCGCACCAGGGACAGGAAACGCTGCTGCTCCGCCGGATTGTCGCGGAACATGCCGGTGAAGCGGCTGGTGAAGGTCGATGCACCATGCTTGGCGACGCCGCGCACCGACATGCAGGTATGCTCCGCCTCGATCAGCACGGCAACGCCACGGGGCTTCAGCACCTCGTCGATCGCGGCCGCGACCTGCGCGGTGAGATGCTCCTGGGTCTGCAGGCGGCGAGCGAAGATATCGGTCAGCCGTGCCAGCTTGGAGAGACCCACGACGCGCTCCACCGGCGTGTAGGCGATATGCGCCCTGCCGTAGAACGGCATCATGTGATGCTCGCACTGCGAGGTGAATTCGATGTCGCGGACCAGGACGAAATCGTCGTAGCCGGCGGTCTCGCCGAAGGTACGGTTCAGGACCTCGGCCGGGCACTGATGATAGCCCTGATAGAGCTCGTCATAGGCCTCGACGACGCGGCGCGGCGTGTCGAGTAGGCCCTCGCGGCCGGTGTTCTCGCCGATATAGGCGAGCAGCGTCTTCACGGCGTCCTCGGCCTCCGCCCGCGACGGGCGCGGCTGGTCGGCACGGACGGCCGCCGACAGGAATTCTGAGGGGTCGAGCTCGCTGGCCTTCGCATCGGCCGGCTTGTTGGGGCGAATCGATTTGATCAAGGCGTCCATGTCTTCTCCGTTCGACCGGCCAGGCATTTGCCTTTGGGCCGGATGTGTCACCGGGCAGACGGGGCGGATCGTCGAACCGCCGGGCGCCTGAGTCCCCATCTTTGTAGCACCGCCGCGGCGCAAGTGGCCCGCGGTGGAAGCATAGCCGGGCTATGTTTCGGACGATGCCGTTCATATATAGGACGGTGAGACCCAGCCGCCAAGAGCGCCCGGCGCAGCCGGAACCAGGCATCTACCCCCATGCTGAACGACATTTATAACAAGCGGATCATTGAGTTGGCCGGCAATATTCCGCGCCTCGGACGACTGGCCGAGCCGGACGCCAGTGCCACCGCTCATTCGAAATTGTGCGGTTCGACCGTCAAGGTCGACCTCAAGATGGACGGCCCCGTGGTGACGGACTTCGCCCATGACGTGAAGGCCTGCGCGCTCGGCCAGGCCTCCTCGTCGATCATGGCGAGCCATGTGGTCGGGTCGACCGCGGATGAGCTGCGCGAATTGCGCGAGACCGTCCGCAAGATGCTGAAGGAAAATGGCCAGCCTCCGCAGGGCGGCAAATGGGCCGACATCGCGCTGCTCGAGCCGGTGCGCGACTACAAGGCCCGCCATGCCTCCACGCTACTGACCTTCGACGCCGTGGTCGATGCGATCGGCCAGATCGAGGCCAAGGCAAAGCAGCCGGCGTAAGCCCGACCGCCAGCCTCAACCTTACTGCGACGGCTGGACCGGCGCCGGGGCGGCGGTGCCGCCGGTCGGCACTACAGCCTCGGCGGTCTTGGTCGCCTTCGCGGCTTGCGGCAGCGCCTCGCCTTGCATCGCGCTGCTGACGAAGCGATCGGCGTTCTTCGGCTTCGCCTCGGCGACCGGGATTGCGTTGTCCTGATGCGGCAGCACGTCGGCGACTGCATCGGTGGTAACGAGATTGGTCAGCCGCAATTCGGCCGCCGACAATTCGTGCAAATCTTCCCACGGCGGAACGCTGAGTGCGAGCGACAACAGCTCACCCGCACCACCCATATCGAAGGTGTATTTGGCAAGACGGCCGATATCGCGCTCGACGATCATCAGGTCCTGCGCGGTGTAGCTGGCGGCCTTGGCGTCATCGGCACGATCGCCCATCCAGATTTGATGCACCCGGATGTGCGCGGCCGGTGGCACATAGCGCGTCTTGCCCGACAACAGCAGGAACACGCACATCGACTCGCAATAGGCATCCGGCAGCACGCTGGCGCGGTCGCCCTGCGCGGCCGCATTGACGACGCTGGTGCCGACCGTGGTCAGCGCGCCGAGACCGCGGAAGCGGCGGCCGAGCGCGATCGCGTCGTTGACCGAGCCGCCGCTGGAGTCGAGCACGATGGTGGCGCCGCTGAGCTGGCGGCTGCGCGCGAACTCGTCGAATTCCTTGGGGCTGTCAGCCGTGATGATGCCGACCGCCGACACCCAGCCGCGGCAATTCGGCTGGCAGGCGATCCAGCTGAACTTCATCGGCAGCTTGCGTTCTTCGAGGGTCGAGCTGGTCTGCGTGGAGTTACCCGCCCATGTGGCGGTGCCGGAAACCGCAAGGCAAAGGGCAACGGCGCCGGTGAGCACCCGATTGCGCAATGAAAGCGAGTTCGCGAGCCTCAATTTGGTTCCTTCCCCCAAGCCCTTGGTGATGCGAGCGGTGGCAATGGCCCCATGGCAATGCGCCACGAATCTGTCATCGGCGCGCAATGGGAACGGTAGCGTTGCTGACCTGGACCGTCCATAGAGCTCTTGCTGCAGCGCCACTGGTGCCGTGCAATAGTAGCCAACTGTGGCGTAAATATCTGCAATTGAACAGTTCCTTAGCTTGGAACCCCCGCAAGATTACGTACATACTTGCGTATGTCACCGACCGATCGTTCAACGACACACCATTCGCAATGCATGGACTGTGCCACCACCATGCGCCGCATGCCGCGCAACCTTGGCCGCGCCTTGATCTGGATCTACCGGCACACGCTGTCGCCGCTGGTCGGCTACAACTGCCGGCATCTGCCGACCTGCTCGGTCTATGGCGATGAAGCGATCGAGCGCTTCGGACTCTGGGCCGGCGGGTGGATGACGCTGGCAAGGTTGCTGCGCTGCCAGCCCTGGGGAACCTCCGGCATCGATAATGTCCCACAGGCGCGGCCGCCCGGGGCACACTGGTATCTGCCCTGGCGCTACGGCCGCTGGCGCGGCGTCAACGACGCTTGATCTGTTGCGGCGCTCCCAAACGCCACGCGCATTGCTGTCCGACGGAACTGTGGCGACAGTTGGCGCATTGTTTCATTGCCCCCTTGGGGAGGAAACAAAAATGCGCTGGAAACCCAGCCACAACGGGCACGATCCCCGGCAGATCGATTTGCTGGCCGTGCTTGCCTTGTTCGTCGTGATCGTTGCCGCCTACGGCTACTTCACCCACAATCCGAACAAGCCGAGCACGACGGCATTCATCGTGCCGAGCCAGAGCGTGAAGTGGTGACGCGCAACGCGTCTCTCGCGGACCGTTATTCACTTCGCTCGAAAACGCTCTCGAGCGCGTCAAGCGCGAGGCTCACTCGGCTGCGGCAGCGCGCACCGTCTGTCGCGGCCGCGTCATGACCACGACCGCAAGGGCCGCCGCGACCAAGGCCGTGGCCACATAGCCCGCGCTATAGAGCCATTCGCGCGCGAACAGCAATCCACCGATCGCCGAGCCGATCGCCTGGCCGATATACAGCACCGAGGTGTTGAGCGAGACCGATGCCGACGCGAGCGTCGGCGCCGCGCCGACCAGACGCACCTGCTGCATCGAATTGGTGGACGCAAAGCCGAGGCCCCACACCGCAACCGAGGCGGCCATCAATGCGTAGGCACCGGCGCTCAGCGCCCAGCCGGCCACGCCGGCGAGCAGCAGCACCGTGAACAGCACCGACGTCTTCCACGCGCCCCAGGAATCCACGATGCGGGTCGCGATCGCAATGCCGACGAACCCGAAGATGCCGTACAGCGCGAACACGATCCCGACGGCGTCCGCGTTGGCGCCGGTCAATTTGCCGAGCAGCGGCCCCATGAAGGTGAACACCACGAACTGGCCGGACATCTGCAACGTCGTGATCGAGAGCAGCAGGATGACGGTCGGATTGCGGCCGAGATCGGCCCAGGTCCTCAAGTCGACCGGCGCGCCATGCAACCCGCCGGGCAACCGCCACCACAGCAGCAGGCAGCTCACGAGCCCGGTCAGCGCGATCGCGCCATAGGTCACGCGAAAACCGTAACGGCTTGCGATGAAGGCGATCAAGGGCAGCCCGATCGCAGCGGCGAGCGACCAGCCGAGGAAGATATAGGCGATCGCGCTGCCGCGCTTCTCCACCGGCACGATCAGCGCCGCGGTGCCGGCCGCCTGTGGCGTGTAGAGGACACCGACCGCGAGCATCACCAGGCGGATGATCAAGAGGCTGTCGTAGTCCGGCGCGAAGGCCGATGCCGCGTTGGTCAGCGTCAGCACCAGGAGCGTCGCCGTCAGCAGCGCGCGCCGTTCGAACCGGCTGGTCAGCCACGCCGTCACCGGCGAGCCCACGCACAGCACGATCGCGCCGAAGGTGATCAGGAGACCCGCGGCGTGGATCGTGACGCCGAGCCCGTTGGACAGCTCCGACAGCATGCCGGCCGGCGCCAGCACCGAACAGCCGGTGACGATATTGCCGAGCATCAATGCGGTGGGAGCGAAGCGTTTCACGCCGCGTTGATAGCAGACCCCGAAATCAATGCAACTGCATCTAAATGCATAGCACGTGATCGACGGCACGTGATCGAACAGCGCCTGTTGCGCTCATGGCGACGGCGACGCGGCCGGCACCGCGCTTACGCTCGGCGACACGGCGGCCGGCAACGGGCTCGCAGGCTTCGGGCCGGCGCTCGTTGCCGGGCACGACGCCAATAGCTGCGTCCAGCCCTGCTCCAGCCCGGTCGTTTCGATATCGAATGTCGCGAAGTCAGGCTTGAGATCGGACTTGATATCAGACTTCGGATCCGACTTGGGATCGGACTTGCCGTCCGACGGCGGCGTGCTTTCGCCGATTTGCAGATGCGGGACCGCCAGCATGGCCTTGACGGTGTCCGCCCCCACCGGGTCGCTCCAGACCTCGTATTTGCCGAACCGCGCCGGCAACCTGCCAAATGCGATCGCCTTAGCGGCGCCGGCCATCATCACGACCGTGCTCTTGCCGGCGGCGCCCTCGTCGAACTCGCGCACGAACATCAGCCGCCCGCGATCCTTGTTCTCGCAGAACAGCCGCCACTCCATCATGCGGAACGCGCCGCCGTCGCCCTTTCTCTGCTGCGCGATCTTGCGGACATAGGGCCGGGTTTCCTTCTCCACAGCCCACAGCGTTTCCGGCAACGGCCGCGTATCGATTCCAAATCGATAGAGTTCCGGCCGCGTCAGCACGTGCAGGTTCTCGAACTTCACGGTCCGGATCAACTCGCTGAGCTCGTGGCTGATCCCCATCGCCGCGAGGAACAGGTTGCGGTCGCGATCGGCGCTCACCATCTCGCGCCGCCTGAAATCCGCGACGACCTGCGGCGACGGATTCCCATGGACCACGAACATCAGCCTGGAGTTATGCACCGCGAGCACCGAGTCGGGCGCCACTTCGCGGTCGGTCGCGCCCAGGAACAGATAGGCACAGGCCGAAACGCACATCGCGTTGCGCGTGGTGAGTTCGGCCTCGACTTCTCCCTTCGCAGCCTTGACCTTCAGGCAGGCAGCATCGGTCTGCGTGCCCGTGAAACAGGCCGGCACGGTGGTGCGGCCGACCCGGGCAATCGCCTTGTGTGCGCGCAGAAACCGCGCGATCGCGTAGGACTGCTCGACGTTTCCGCCTGGCGAATGGAGGTAGATCGGAAGGTGCCTGTCCTTGATGGGAAAAAGGAAGGTGCGAATCCGCTGCGCGGCTTCCCGATCGATCTCGCCTTCGATCGCGATCCAGCGATCGCAACCGGCGCCGCAGGCGTTCGCCGGGCCCTTGGCGAGGTAGATGGTCAGCTTTTTCGCAAAGCCGGCCTTCTCGACCGGTGCTTCTTCCGCCCGCAAGGCGCCCGGGACCAGAAGCAACGCCACGAAAAGCAGGAGACGGGAAAACATGAACCTTGCGGATCGCGCGATGGCGGGAAAGTGGACTTTCGACGTTAAACGATGATCGGCAACGTCGCAACGCTTGGTGCCATCAGCTGCAGGCGAGCTTCTCTCGAATCGGTACGGCCGGAGGTCCATTTTCTTGATATTGCCGGATTGCAGGCGTCAAATCCCCTGCTATACCGCTGCTTTCCCGCTTACCTGCGCTCGTTCGCAGGAGTGAGCTACAGGAGCCTTCAATGTCCGACACGCCGCCCAAATCCGAGTCCGGATTCCAGTACAGCCTCTCTAACCTCAAACCCGCAGAACCCGTGAACAAGATCGCCCTCACCTTCCCTGATGGAGCGAGGCGCGATTTCCCGAAAGGGACCACCGGCCTCGACATCGCCAAAGGCATTTCGCCTTCGCTCGCCAAGCGCACCGTCGCGATGACGCTCGACGGCACACTCGCCGATCTCAATGATCCGATCGAAGCCGACGCCAAGATTGAGTTGATCGGCCGTGAAGACCCCCGCGCGCTGGAACTGATCCGGCACGATGCCGCGCACGTGCTCGCCGAAGCCGTGCAGTCGCTGTGGCCCGGCACCCAGGTCACGATCGGCCCGGTGATCGAGAACGGCTTCTATTACGACTTCTTCCGCAACGAGCCGTTCACCCCGGAAGATTTTGCCGCCATCGAGAAGCGGATGCGCGAGATCGTCGCGCGCGACAAGCCGTTCACCAAGGAAGTCTGGGATCGCGAGAAGACCAAGCAGGTGTTCCGCGACAAGGGCGAGGCCTTCAAGGTCGAGCTGGTCGACGCGATTCCCGGCAACGAGCCGATCAAGATCTATTTCCAGGGCGACTGGTTCGATCTGTGCCGCGGCCCGCACATGACGTCGACCGGCAAGATCGGCAACGCCTTCAGGCTGATGAAGGTGGCCGGCGCCTATTGGCGCGGCGATTCCAACAATCCGATGCTGACCCGCATCTACGGCACGGCATTCGCCAAGCAGGAAGACCTCGACGCTTACCTCAAGCAGATCGAGGAAGCGGAGAAGCGCGACCACCGCAAGCTCGGCCGCGAGCTCGACCTGTTCCACTTCCAGGAAGAAGGCCCCGGCGTGGTGTTCTGGCACCCGAAGGGCTGGACCATCTTCCAGCAGCTGATCGCCTATATGCGGCGCCGGCTGCTCGGCGACTACAGTGAGGTCAATGCGCCGCAGATCCTCGACAAGGTGCTGTGGGAGACCTCGGGCCACTGGGACTGGTACCGCGAGAACATGTTCGCGGCGCAGTCCGCAGGTGACGAGGCCGAGGACAAGCGCTGGTTCGCGCTGAAGCCGATGAACTGCCCCGGCCATGTGCAGATCTTCAAGCACGGGCTGAAGAGCTACCGCGACCTGCCGTTGCGGCTCGCCGAGTTCGGCGTCGTGCATCGCTACGAGCCGTCGGGCGCGATGCACGGCCTGATGCGGGTGCGCGGCTTCACCCAGGACGACGCCCACGTGTTCTGCACCGAACAGCAGCTCGCCGATGAGTGTCTCAAGATCAACGAGTTGATCCTGTCGACCTACGCCGATTTCGGCTTCGACGGCGAGCTCACGGTCAAGCTCTCGACGCGGCCCGAAAAGCGGGTCGGCACCGACGAGATGTGGGATCACGCCGAGCGCGTGATGGCGACCGTGCTGTCGGAGATCAAGGCCAAGGGCAGCAACCGGATCCGCACCGAGATCAACCCGGGCGAAGGCGCGTTCTACGGGCCGAAGTTCGAGTACGTGCTGCGCGACGCCATCGGCCGCGACTGGCAGTGCGGCACGACCCAGGTCGACTTCAACCTGCCGGAACGGTTCGGCGCGTTCTACATCGATCACGACGGCTCGAAGAAGGCGCCGGTGATGGTGCACCGCGCGATCTGCGGCTCGATGGAGCGCTTCATCGGCATCCTGATCGAGCACTATGCCGGCAACTTCCCGCTCTGGCTGGCGCCGACCCAGCTCGTGGTGACGACCATCACCTCCGAGGGCGACGAGTACGCCAAGGTGGTGGCGGCCGCGGCGCGCCGCGCCGGCCTCCGCGTCGAGATCGACCTGCGCAACGAGAAGATCAACTACAAGGTCCGCGAGCACTCGCTGGCCAAGATCCCGGCCCTGCTCGTCGTCGGCAAGAAGGAAGCCGAGACGCATTCGGTCTCCGTCCGCCGCCTCGGCAGCGAGCGGCAGACCGTGATGCCGACCGATGAGGCGATCGCCGCGCTGGTGGATGAAGCGACACCGCCGGACGTGAAACGGGCGCGATCGGTCGCCTGATCTTCACAATCGGTCTAAACTGGCTTTCGTCGGCTTGGTCGTGCCCCCATCTTGGGGGCACGACTCCACTTGAAGGACATTTCCGTGCCCGATGCCATTGAACTCCTGAAGACACGCCGCTCGATGAAACCGCGCGAGATGACCGGCCCGGGCCCGTCCGCGGCCGAGCTCGAGACCATCCTGACGATCGGCGCGCGCGTGCCCGACCACGGCAAGCTGGCGCCCTGGCGCTTCATCGTGTTCGAGGGTGAGGCCCGCGCCCGCGCCGGCGACGTGATCGCAAAGGTGTTTGCCCGCAAGAATCCCGGCGCGCCCGCCACCGACATCGAGGTCGAGAAGAAGCGCCTGACCGATGCGCCGCTGGTGATCGGCGTGGTCTCCTTCACCAAGCCGCACCCGAAGGTGCCGCCGTGGGAGCAGGAATTGTCGGCCGGCGCGAGCGCCATGAACATCGTCACCGCCGCGAGCGCGCTCGGCTATGGCGCCTGCTGGCTGACCGGCTGGTTCGCCTTCGACCGCGACGTGCTCGACGGTCTCGGCCTGAAGCCGGACGAGAAGCTCGCCGGCCTGATTCATATCGGCACGCCGACCAAGCCGAGCGAGGATCGCCCGCGCCCGGTGCTGTCGGATATCGTGACGCGGTTCTGAAACCGTAGATCTGTCATTGCCGGGCTTGACCCGGCAATCCATCTGCCGAAAGATTCTTCTGAAGACTGATGGATGGCCGGGTCAAGCCCGGCCATGACGAGTGAGAGTCACGCCGCCTTCGAGGCGCGCTCCGCAAAGCCGCGCAGCAAGGCCGCGATCTCGTGCCCGGGCCGCGCCGCGCTGAACAGGAAGCCCTGCACTTCGTTGCAACCTTCGGCGCGCAGCCAATCGAGCTGGTCTGTTGTCTCGACCCCTTCCGCGGTCGTAGTGATCTTGAGGCTGCGGCCGAGGCCCGAGATCGCGCGCACGATCGCCAGGCAGTCGGAGCGCCGCGCGAGGTCCTTCACGAAGGAGCGGTCGATCTTGATCTTGTCGAACGGGAAGCTGCGCAAATAGCTCAGGCTGGAATAGCCGGTGCCGAAATCGTCCATCGAGATGCTGACGCCGAGCTCGCGCAGCTGATGCAGGATCGCGAGGTTGGCCTCGGTCTCCGCCAGGAACACCGACTCGGTGATCTCGAGCTCGAGCCGACGCGCCGACAGGCCGGAATGCGCCAGTGCCGAGATCACGGCCTGGACCAGATTGCGGCTGCGGAACTGCACCGGCGACAGATTGACCGCGACCTTCACGTCGGCAGGCCACTTCATCGCCTCGGCGCAGGCTTCGCGCAGCACCCATTCGCCGAGCGCGACGATCAGGCCGATGTCTTCCGCAACCGGGATAAACTCCGCGGGCGAGATCATGCCCTTCTGCGGGTGCTGCCATCGCAGCAGCGACTCGAAGCCACTGATGCGGTCGGCGGCGATGTCGACCAGCGGCTGGTAGTGCAGCTCGAATTCGCCGTTGCTGAAGGCGGCGCGCAGATCGCGCTCCATGTCGCGGCGCTTCTGCGCCTGCTGATCCATCTCCGGCTCGAAGAAATGATGCACGCCGCCGCCCTCGGACTTGGCGCGATACAACGCCATGTCGGCATTGCGCATCAGGTCCTCCGACGTCGTGCCGTCGCCCGGCGACAGCGCGATCCCGACGCTGGCGCCGACCACGACCTCGAGCCCGTCGATCTTGTAGGGCGCGCTCAGGGCATCGATCAGCCGCTCGGCGAAAGCGCTCGCTTCGTTCGGCGAGACATCCGCGGCTAGCACGATCGCGAACTCGTCACCACCGAGACGGGCCGCCACGTTGTCGTCGCGGACCACCTCGCGCAGCCGCTCCGCCACCAGCTTGAGCAGCCGGTCGCCCATCGGATGCCCGAAGGAGTCGTTGACGTTCTTGAACAGATCGAGATCGATGCACATCACCGCGACGCGCCGATTGCCGGAGCGGCCGCGCTCCAGCGCCTCGCGCAGGCGCTCCTGGTAGAAGTCGCGGTTCGGCAGGTTGGTCAGACCGTCATGGTGCGCCATGTGCGCGATCCGCGCTTCGGCGGCGCGGCGTTCGGTGATGTCGACCACTGCGACCAGATAGCCGTCGCGGCCCTCGAACGCCACCCTGCGTCCGAAGGTCAGCACATGGATCTCGGTGCCGTCGGCCTTGATGTGCCGCCAGTCGCGGCTCGATTGATAAACGTCGCCGACCTCGCGCAAGGCGGCGCTGTGCATGGCCCACTCATCCTCCGGCCAGATCTGGCGCAGCGTCATGCCGAGGAATCTCTCCCGGCTGTACCCATAGTGCTGAACCGCAGCGTCATTGACGCTGAGGAACTCCATCGTGCCGGCGTCGAATACCCACATCGGCATCGGGTTGTTCTCGAACAGCAGGCGGAACGACTGCTCGCGCTGCTTCAGCGCGGTGACGTCGGAGACGGTCAGCGACAGCATGTCGCCGAACGCCGTGACACCAAGACGCAGGCAGCGATCGCCGCTGTCGATCTCGAACTGGCCGCCAGGACCGTTGCCGACGAATCCGCTTCCGACGAATCCGCGCAGGCGGTTCATCACCGCCGGCGCCGCCAGCGGATTGCCGCCGGCGCCGAGCCGGCGCCACAGCAATTCGGTCGCGGGCTGCATCAGGAGCCTTGCGGCGCCCTGGTTGAGATGCACGATCTGGAAGTCGGTCGCCTCGCCCCGCGCGTCGCGGATCGCGGCGAGCGACAGCACGCCCTCGTCGGTGGCCGAGAAGATCGTATCGAGAAGATTGTACTGCGCATTGCGCTCGTTGACATAGACGCCGACCAGGATGCCGCCCCAGCGCGACCGCGTCGGCAGCGCCAGCACGTCGAAGGTCCGCACCAGACCGTCGCGCACGCAATGCGCCGACGCGAGATAGGGCCGGCAGTTCTCGCGCGCATTCGCGGCGGCTTCGGTCAATGTCGTCGCGCAGTCCGGCGGCAGCGCGCTGAGCGGAATGTCCCAGCGCTCGTCGTTCAGCCAGGTCTGGACATAGCGGCCGGTGTGCGAGACGCTGAGCACGCCGTCGACGTTGCGCAGCAGCACGATGTGATCCGCGAGCCGGCCGAGACTGCCGAGCATCACGTCTTCATAATGCGGCAGCTTTTCACCGGGACGGACTGCTGCCTGCCACTTGCGTTGCAGAACCGGAACGTCGGCGAACATCTCGGAATTGAACTTGGCCGAAGCCTTTGCTGATTTCTTGTTGGCCATGATCATGGCACGCCCCGTTCACGCAAACGCCGGAGCATGATCCGGAAAGTGCGAAACAAGCTTTCCGAAGGGATCATGCTCAAGCAAAAAGCCAAGGCGCGATGACGACACAATTTGAACTCAGCGCGCTTTAGTCCCCGTGGCATCCAAGTCATGCCGCGGCTTAACGCCATGTAAAAATAGCGATGCCTTGCGTCGCCGCCAGCGATTATGACAGCTCAAATTGGCGCGATGGTTAGTTCACGTTAGAGACTATGACGGCTGCATGAAATGCAATTCGGTCGGGCGTCAGCGCGCCACGACCTCGACTTCGCCGTCGACGCCGTTGACGACGTTGAAGGGACGCTCGAACACCTTGCCCTCGTTCTTGGCGATCGCGCGATACTCGCCTTCGGAGAGCACGACGCGCGGGAACGCGCCGATCGATTCCTTGATCACGTCGCCGCCCGGCGTGATCACCGACCACGCGGTGTTGGCGAGTGCTTCGCCGCCCTTCTCGCTGACCAGCTTGAGGGTGATGACGGCCGCGCGATGCGTGACGGTGACGTCGGTGAGCTTGCCCGCCGCGACGCGAATGTCGGAGCGCACCACCGAGTTGGCGTCACCATAGTTGGAGACGATGTAGTAGGTGCCCTCCGGCAGCAGCGCGACGTCGCCGGCGGACACGTTGGGCACCAGCGGGCCACGGTCCGAGCCGTCGAACTGGCTGCCCTTGTAGATCGCGAACGAAATCTGGTTGGCCGGGATCTTGCTGGAGCCGACCCGCCCTTCGATCCGCAGGCCCCCGGCCGGCAGCACGAAGGACTCGCGGTCCGTCTCCGACTTCAGGCTGACGGCGCGGACCGCGCTGACGAGGCCGAGCGCGACATGGACGACATAGTTGCCGGGCGGCAGCACGACGTTGGGCGTCGCCCCGCGCTCCTCGCGGATCAGCTTGTAGGTGCCGTTGTCATCCGGCTTGTCGGCGAACACCCGCCACACCAGCCCGGCATTGATCACCGGCAGGTCCTTGCCGTATCGCGCCGTCAGCGACAGCACCGCCTGCCCGGCGGTCGGCGAGCCGGCCGGCGGCGTCACCGGAGGCACGGTCGCGATCGACGGCTGGACGATGGTCGGCTGGGTCAGCGGACCGGGCAGAACCGGCCCTGAACCGGGCCCGGACGGCGGCGCCAAATTGAGCGCCGGGCCGGACGGTACGTCCGGAACCGAGGCAGGCGGGATCGGCGGTGGCCGGTCGCTGAAGAACTGCGCCGACACGGAAGTCGGGATCAGGGCCAGCAAAAATGCCGCAAGCGTCAATAGCGGAAGGAGCCGCATGCCCCGCCCGCATCCGCCGATGCCGTTGCCCCTCGAAGTCATCACCATGCTTTTCAACGAAAACGCGGCAAATTCAAGCCTTCGTCCAATGCTTTGTCACAGTCCCGGGGGCGTCGTCCCCGGTTTGGAACCGCTCGATCAAGCCGATGTTAGTCCCATCGTCGCGGTCAAGTCACATTCCCTGCCTACCGCGGTCCACCCGGGGCATGAATCATGCCTGTGGGGAATAACCATGAAACCGGACGACGCTGGCGCAGCGATGCCGCGCGGCCTAGTCTCGCGCTGGCAGGAGATTTGCCGTGTTGGATAGCTGGATGGGCCGAGGCCAAAAGAGCTCCGACGGCCCCGACAAGGTAGGACTGGGACCGGTTCGCCGGCCGGTGATCGGGCTCGCGCTCGGCGGCGGCGCCGCGCGCGGCTTTGCCCATATCGGCATCATCAAGACCCTGCTCGCCCATGGCATCGTCCCCAATGTCGTGGTCGGAACCTCGATCGGCTCCGTGGTCGGCGGCGCCTATGCGGCCGGCCATATCGACAAGCTGGAGCAATGGGCCCGCAGCCTGCAGCCACGCAGCGTGCTCGGCTACCTCGACATCCGCCTCAACGGCTCCGGCCTGATCGGCGGCGCCAAGCTCGCCGCCGAGATCGAGGCCGCGCTGGGCCAGGTCATGATCGAGGACCTCGCGGTCAAGTTCGCCAGCGTCGCAACCGAAGTCCGCACCGGGCACGAGATTTGGCTGACCCAGGGCCGTGTGGTCGACGCAATGCGCGCCTCCTACGCCCTGCCCGGCATCTTCGCGCCGGTGCTGATCGGCGACCGTTGGCTGGTCGACGGCGCGCTGGTCAATCCGGTGCCGGTTTCGGCCGCCCGTGCCCTCGGCGCCGAGATCGTCATTGCAGCGAACCTCTCCAGCGACGTGTTCGCGCACTCGACCACGATCTACAATCACGGGCCGTCCGCCGCGCCCGAGGTGACGGTCGCGGTGACTGCCGAGGCAGAGATCGAGCCAGAACCGCCGAAACGGCGGTTCGGCCGCTTCTTCTCCGCCGAACGGACCGTGAAGCGGGAGTTTTTCGGCAGCGCCAGCCGGCCCGGAATCTCGAGCGTCATGGTCGACGCCTTCAACATCATGCAGGACCGTATCACCCGTGCGCGCCTCGCCGGTGATCCGCCCGACATGCTGATCTCGCCGCGCGTCGGTCAGATCGGCTGGTTCGACTTCCACCGCGCCGACGACCTGATCGCACACGGCATCCGCGCGGCCGAACGCGCCATCGGCGCGATCGAGGAAGCGATCGAGATCCTGGTGCCGCCGTCAAACGGCACGGGCACCACCGGGAAATAGCGCTCAGGCGGTCTTGATGTAGTCGCGCAGCGCTTCCTGCTCGTGCTCATATTCCTGCACGCGGCGCTTGACGACGTCGCCGATCGAGATCAGCCCGACCACCTTGCCGCGTCCTCGACGACAGGGAGGTGGCGGAACTTGCCGGTGGTCATCATCTCCATCAGGCCGCTGACGGTATCGGACTCGCGGCAACTCACGACCTTCTTGGTCATCACCGCGCTCACCGGTTCGTCCAGCACGCCCGCGCCGCGCTCTGAGAGCACGCGCACGATGTCGCGCTCCGACAGGATGCCCTCCATCCGGCCCTGCTCCATCACCAGCACGGCGCCGATCTTGCGCTCGCCGAGCAGTTTGATCGCCGCCGAGAGCTTCGCGCCGGGCGCGACGCTCATGACCTGATGGCCCTTTGCATCGAGAATGGAACGTACCGTCATTGCCGCCTCCCTGAATCCGCTCGCGCCCGCTTCAGCGGGGTCGAGCCTGTTCGCCAGAGTCTTCAATCAACAGTTCCGCGCCGATTTCGGTTCCGGGGCGCGGTCGGTAGCTGGGCTCGATGTGTCGGCCCGCTTTGTCCTGTGTCGCAAAGATGATGGAGGAATTCGAACCGAGCCGCAAGCGGCGATCAGACGCGGCCGGACTGGTCCAGCGACGACGCATCCGCAGCATCGTCTCGCGCGCGCGGAATCGGATCGAACAGCGAGAACAGCAACAGCCCGGCGAGGAAGCCGCCGATATGCGCCTGCCAGGCGACGCTCGCGTGCTCGGCACCGAGCGACAGCGAGGTCGCGCCGAACAGGATATTGACGCCGAACCAGATCGCCAGGAACGCGAGCACCCGCCCGTTGCGCAGCGCCCGCCACAGCGACAGCGCGGGCACCTTGGCGGCCGCGTCGGCATCGCCGCGGCTGAACGACAGGAAGCTGCCCTTCACAAAGGCGAAGCGCATCGCCGCCGCCATCGTCCCCGACACCGAGGCCGACGCACCGATCATCGGCGCAATGGCGTGCTCATGGGTCAACAGATGCGCGAGCGCGCCGGCGGCCGCTGTCACCGCCATGAAGACAAAAAACCGCACCGCGCCGAAGCGCCGCGCCAGCGCGCTGCCGAACGGCAGCAGCCACAGCACATTGAAGCCGATATGGGTGAGGTTCGCGTGCAGCAGCGAATAGGTGACGAAAGTCCAGACCTTGGCGCCGTCTCCGCCCGGGAAGGTGATGTCGAGCAGCGTCGAATCGTAGCGCTTCGGGATGAAGCCGAAGACGTCGATGGTCCAGTTTTCCATCTCCGGCGGCAGCAGCACCCGCAGATGGATCACCGCGATCAGGAGGATGTAGGCGGTGAGCGCCGGCGGCAGGATCAGGATCGGCTCGCGCGGCGCCTCCGGCGGCGGCTCGAGCGGGGATTCGGGATGGGAGTCCAAGGGGTCGGCGACCTCGCACGCGGCTGTGCATCCCAGATAGGCGGCTTTCATACCGCTGTGCAAGTGCACAATCCCGAAATCGGACATCTCTCGTGTCCCGGATGCGTCGCAGCCACGCAGTGTTGCGATGCAGAGCCGGGACCCATCGAAATTGGCAATGCTCCCTGAGCTTGCGAGACTTAAGACGCCTTCCGCATCCATTTGATGCAAGATGAACGCGCAATTCTTTGTTTACATCCTCGCGAACGGGCGAAGCGGAACGCTGTATGTGGGCGTGACCAAGCCGCTGGGCGGTGTCACCGAGGCCGAATTCAGCTCATCGACGCCGAGGCGCAGGCGACCCGCAAGGCCGGTGAACGTCCCGCGACCGCCTTCGACCGCTACTTCATTGTTGCCACCGCTTCGTACCTACTGTGGTGTAGCGCCCAGCTTGAGGCATGGCGACACATCAAGGCAATTGCCTCGATATGACGATCATGGCCACGTTCAAAGATTTGGTGATCCAGCAGGCTGGAAGGATCAAAGCCAAGGTGATGCGTGGAGATGACGAGGTGCGTTTAGGAAATCTTCTCGTAACGTTACACCCAGAAACGATAGAGGCCGCCAACTGAGGCGGCCTCTGATTGAGCGACCCCAGCAACCATTGGGGGCCTATGACGGAGGCTGGTTGCTGGGGCCATCTACCGGCCCGATGCGCCGAGCCAGATTGCGGTCACTCCACGTACATGACGACGCCGATGATGACGAGCGGGCTTAGCCCGAGGAGCACGATGCAAACGCTTTCGAGTATGTCACGGCCCATGACACAACCCCTACAGTTGGGGTTGAAGCCTACGCCCGGGAACCGACCGCACCAGTGCAGATTGTGCCAAGCCGTAGAATCACGGTGATGGGGCCGGCTGCCTATAACCTCGCCTCTGCGCTATTTGCGCAGCGACGCGACGTAAGCGGCGATATCCGCTGCTTCGGCTCGGTTCAGCGGAAAATTTGGCATCTTTGGATGCGGGTCGAGCAGGAAAAACGCCAGCTTCTCGGGACTAAAATCTGGGTTACGCGCAACTGCAGCAAATGGCGGCACATCGGCGACTGCCTGCTTCTGATCGTCGCTCACCACGTGACAGGTGGCGCACCATCGTTTTGCCAGCTCCGCCCCGTGGTTTGCATCCGCAGCAAGGGCCGCCGATCCGGTCAGTTCAAACGCGACAGCGAAAATCGCTGCATGACAGATTTGCATTGAGCAAGATTCCTACTCGACGGATCGCTTGTACCGCTGATCGGCCACGGCTTGAAGGGGGCAGATGATCGCGATACTCTCGCGCCGCATTGCAGCACGGCCGTATGTCCCTTGTGGGATCGGGGTCGGATCAACTTGGTCGGTGATTGGACGCCTATCCGGATGCCTGAAGAGATCGCGAACGCCAACATTGCGCACTTCAAGACGCTCCTTGAGACGGAAACGGACGCGGAGAGGCGCGCCGCCATCGAACGTCTACTCGCGGAGGAGGAGCTAAAGGTCGCCGCCTTGCGCAATGCCCGGACCGAGCACAACAAAAAGCGCTGAGTTGGAGGCCTGCCATTCGCGCCAATGGGTTGGATGAATGGCCACGGGGGCCGCCGTCTCCGCGCTTACCCAACCCCGAAGCACACGGCGGCACGGAAAGACAACCGCGTGGGTTTCTCCAGCGTCGAAAACCGCGACTTCGAGATCACGGTCGAACGGTGCGCTCGCTATAGTCTGCCAGTCCATAGCAAAATGGTCTGGCAGTTCCTTGGCAGCGTCTTTGACCTTCATCAATTCAAGCTTGATCATTGTCGTCGGACACCGCTAACGGACACTCTTTGGCCCGAGCATCCTGACCTCATCGAGCATCATCTAGCCCGAAGGAGCCCGTGTTTAAAATTCAGGTGGTGTACGTAAGGGGTTTCCCGGATCGGGGGGTATTCGAGTCCGCCCATACCTCGCTGCGCAAGTGCTTGCAGGCCGTCCACTTTGATGGCGTCCAGCAAGCATTTGCACTTGGGGGGCTCAGTTTCGATTTTGGGAGTGGCCTTTAGGTTCATATTTGTCGGGTAGCCGACATTTGACTCGCTATTTGCGTTTCCGAGGCGCAGCATAACGAACCTTGGCTCAACCAAAGGAAGTGAGCCATGCTGAATTTCATTTTTCAGGCGAACATCGCTCACTACAAAGAGCTACTGGCGACCGCGACCGACGCTAGGAAGATCGCCATGCTCCACAAGCTGTTGGCGGAGGAAGAAGCCAAGCTGGCCGACTTCCATATCAAGCAGGCGAGAGAGAAGGCGGCGGCCTCATGAAGCCGAAGCTTCGGATTCTGCTGTCGGAAACCGTCGGAGTTGAACATGGCGCTCCTCAGACGCGAGTTGTACCGCCAAGTTAGAGGCCCTGAGGTCACCCACGCGGATCGTTGCGCGCTGGTCTTCGATACGGACACCAAAAGCTTGTATGTCGAGCGGGAGGTGGCGCATTTGGACGCACGCGTCAGCGGTACGATTGAGATCCAAACTGCCGCAATGGATATCGCGGATTATCTCAAGCAAGGTGGCCAAACAGCCGGGCACCGCGAATTGTGGCGGCTGCTGAGGACACTCTTCAAAGACACTGATGATACCGAAGAGATGATCGGTTACGTGCGCGCGCTCCGATAACCGCCATCTTACGGGCACGCTTCGTCGAGGTCCTTATCGATCTTTTGACTTGCGAGCGTAGGTTAAAAGCCGGGGCCGCTTGGCACCCCGGCTTTTCCGCGCCCAGGTCCGGGCGCATTTTTGGCCATCATCCCATTCTTCGCCTGCTCAGCCATCATGCTGACCACGCGAATGCTCCTCTACCTTTCGGCGAGCGTCCTTTATGCCGCTTGCAAATGTTGCTTCCGGGATCGCAGCCATCTTACGGGCGCGAGGGTGATGGGCCTTTCGGAAACGGAGGGTTTTTCTGCAACCCGCCGTTTAGCTGCAGCGACTTGCGCTTCGTCCATCTGCCGCGCCCTGCGCTTTCGGCTAGGGTGCAGGCTTCGGTTTCGGCGGGGGCGGCGGTTCGTCGTCGGGGGTCATACCGGAATCCTCTCGCGACGAGATGAGGGACGCGTTGCGGTGGATCAGAAGGAGACGGCTGTCCCGAACTGGAAATGCAGTGCGCCATAGAATCGGGGATAGATAGTCCAAACGTCCCGCGCGCGAGCCCGTCGGATCGACCCGGAAGCGGCCCTCGGCCGCCGCTCCGACCGCCCGTCCTGACACGCAGCGCGGCTGTCCGGTAGCGTTTTCAGGCCCGTCCGGCCCTCCCGGTCGCTGACCATGCTGCGACGCCCGCGCTGCGGCTGAAGGCGCGCCCGCTGCATTGACCAGGCCAAGGGCTGAATAAGGGGCGGAGCTTAAAAAACCGGAAAAACGTCAACAAAAACAAACAAGGGAGGGCGCTGAGAACGCCCTCCCTGATCGGCTGGTCTTCTCGTGCCCCAGAGGGATCGGGAGAACATCCCCACCCCTCCCCGCACGGTGACCAAACTGTTTGACGCCACCTGTGTACCAACCACGCCGGCGCTTGGGGCAGCCGGCGAACGGGAACGCGCGGACCCTATGCGCAGGTTCCACCGACGCCAAGGACATAGTTAAATTTACGTTAACAACACAAAGCTGCCGATAAGCCGCCCAAACCGCGGCCACGGCATGGACGCTGCACAGCCTTCCCTGCACAACAGAGAAGGGAAGGCGCCTGAGCAAAACCGGGACAGATGTGTCCCGCCGAGCCAGGTGCCGGGCAAGGTTCTTTAGATGAAACACAGCTCCAGCCGCGAATTCTTCGCCTATTGGAATGCGAAGCGCGGCACTGCGCGTGCACCCGACCGGAGCGAATTCGAACCGTCCGCGGTGCGCGAGCTGCTGTCCGACATCTTCGTGCTGTCCTATGACGGCGAGACCCGCTTTCCGTTCCGCGTCGCCGGCACCCGCACCTCCGCCCTGCTCGGCTGCGACCTCAAGAACCGCAGCTTTTCCGCCCTTTTCACCGACGAGAGCCGCGGCGAGATCGAAGACATCATCACCTGTGTCGTCGAAGAGACCCTGCCCGCCATCGCCGGTGTCACCGCCACGACCGAAACCGGCTCCAAGGCGCACCTTGAATTGCTGCTGCTGCCCTTTACCGCCCGCGTCCATATGCCAGCGAGCCTGACCTGGCCTGCTCGCCCCGTTCGAGGATGAGGTCACCCGGCTGCACGACCTCGTCCTGACCTCGTGGCGCTACCTGCATCCCCAGGAGCGGCTGGTGCCGCGGACCCTGCGCAAGCTCGCCATCGCGCGCGGCCTGATGGTCTACGAAGGGCTGCGCTAACCCCTGACGCCTGCCCTCGTCCGGCGGCGAGACCGGCCGCGCCGGTCGCTTGCACCGCGGGCCGCGGAACTCTATTAGCTGTTTCGCCGCCATGGCGGGGGTGATCCGCTTATTGCAGCTGCGGCGGGGCTGGGCATGTTTCGCAATTCGATCAGGCAGAAGATCGTCGGCATCGCCGCGGGACTCATCGTCCTCGCGGTGATCACCTCGCTGCTGTCGATGGTGATGGCGGGCCAGGTCGGCCATCTCCTGGATGAGCTCACCAACCGCTACATCCCCGCCTATGGCCATCTCGCCCGCGTCAACATCCGCTCGCTGGAGCGGTCCCTGGCGATGCGCCGAATGATGATGGCGAAGATGCAGGCGCCGGGGGAAGCCAGCGGCTACGACGCGGCGCGCAAGACGTTCGACGAGGTCGAGCCCCAGATCAAGCGCGAGGCCGACGCGGCGCGCGTGCTGATCGATTCGATCATCGCCGATCCCTCGACCCCGTCGGACAACGCCGCCCTCGGGCGCCTCGATGACCGCATCGACAATGCCGTCAACGACCTCTTGATGCGCCTGAACGCCGAGAACAAGACGCTGCTCGACCAGCTCGACGCCCAGGACTTCGCGGCAGCGAAAGCGACCACGCTCCGCGCCGACGTGCTGCGCGACGACTTCAACAACAAGATCGAAGGCATTCGTACCGACATGCTGGCGCAGGTCGCTTCGGCCGCAGCGAAGGTGATGAGTGCCCAGCAGCGGGCGATCATCATCTCCGGTGTCGTGACCGCGATTGCCGCGATCCTCGGCTTCGTGTTCGCGATGCTGGTCGGCAGCGGCATCACGCGCCCGGTGATGCGGCTGCTGGAGGGCACCCGCGAGGTCGAGGCGGGCCGCCTCGACGGCACCATCGCAATCACGACCCAGGACGAGATCGGCCAGCTCTCCGCCGCCTTCAACCGCATGATCGAGACGCTGCGTCACAACCAGCGCATCCGCGAGACCTTCGGCCGCTACATCAACCCGCGGATCGCCGAGGGCCTGCTCGAGCAGCCGGCGATCGCCGCCACCGAAGGCCAGCGCCGCATCATGACGGTGATGTTCTGCGACATGAAAGGCTTCACCCGCCTGAGCGAAGGCGTGACGCCGCGCGGCCTCGTCAAGATCATGAACCTGTATCTGTCGACGATGTCCGCGCCGGTCCATGCGCATCGCGGCATCATCGACAAGTATATCGGCGACGCCATCATGGCCTATTGGGGCGCCCCCTTCGTCGAAGAAGCCGAGCAGACCCATCTCGCCGCGCTTGCCGCCATCGACATGATCGGCCAGGTCAACCAGCTGCGCAAGGATCTGCCCGAGCTGCTCGGCGTGCGCGCCATCCCGGCCGATTGCGACATCCGGATCGGGATCGCCACCGGTGAAGCGCTGGTCGGCAGCATCGGCTCGGAATTCATGATGAGCTACACCGTGCTCGGCGACACCGTGAACCTCGCCTCGCGGCTGGAAGGCGCCAACAAGTTCTACGGCAGCCGCAGCCTGATCTCGGAGGCCACCGCGAGCGCCTGCGCCGCGACCATCGAGCTGCGCGAGATCGACCGCCTCGTCGCCGTCGGCCAGACCCAGCCGGTCGCCGTGTTCGAGATCCTCGGCAAGAAGGATCAACTGACGCCGGCGCAGACCGAGTTGCGGCAGCGCTACGCCGATGGTCTCGCCGCCTATCGCGACCGCCGCTGGGACGACGCCGAGCAAGCTTTCGCGGCCGCGCTGGCTGCGGCGCCGGGCGACGGACCGTCGATCGCCATGAAGGCGCGCGTCGCAGCGTTCAGGCAAAATCCGCCGGCGGCGGATTGGGACGGCGCCTGGCACCTGGAGCAGAAGTAGCGACACTTGCGGCCCGCATGAGCCAACGGCTCGCGCGAAATGCGCGCCCGATGACGGGCTCCGCGATATGCGGAACGAAAGATCCCGGATATCGCTTCGCTCATCCGGGCTACACGCATTGACGCTGACCTGCCCTTCACACTGCCCTTGGGCGACCGGCGCGATTCTAACACCGATGTTAGTTTCTGCGCCGTCGTTCGATGGCGCGAACAAGACATTCGGCGCACGTGCAAGCACGAGCTCCGGAAGCGACAGTGCGATTGCCGCATCGGCAAACAATTTTTCAGAACGCGCGGAATGTCTCTCTCGATCGGGAGTTAGTGCTTCAGATCAATGACTGTCCACGTCTAGTCGGGAGGTGCGCATGATCAAGTCACCGATGAAGCTCGCAATGCTTACGGCATTTCTGGCAGCACCGATCATCCTGTTTCCACCGCACACTGTCCTCGCCGCCGGTGGAGGTGGCGGCGGCGGCCGGAGGAGCAGGCGGCGGAGACTTCTACGGGTCGAGCTACAGCACGCCTGCGCCGGCCTATCCCCAGCAGAAGGACAGAAAGACCACGCACAGGGTCAGGAAGCCGATCAAGCAATCCGGCTTCGATGATCCGGCATTCCGCGACGGCTATCGCGCGGCCTATGCGACGATCTACGAACGCAACGACTACGCCGCCGCGATCGATCAGCTGCGCGCGCTCGACCGCGATGATCATCCGAACGTTGCGAACCTGATCGGCTACTCCTATCGCAAGCTCGGCGACTACAAGCAGTCGCAGGTCTGGTACGAGCGCGCGCTGAAGGCCGATCCCAACCACGTGCTGACGTGGAACTACTACGGCCTGTGGCAGATCGAACAGGGCAACCGCGACCAGGCGCAGTATCATCTGCAGCGGATCGCCGAGATCTGCGGCACCGACTGCGAGGAGTATCGCACGCTGGCGGCCGCACTGGAGAAGCCGCCGGGCACGAACCTCGTCTACTGAGCGCACCGGCGCTGAGCCGGCATAAGGGGAATGCGGGATCACGAGATCCGGCCCGGACATCGCATCGCGCGTCCGGGCTGCACGCGCCGTTGGCTTCCTTCGGCGCCGTCCGCTATCGTGGGCACCCGAACCATTCGCGAGCCCGTCATGCCCGACCTGATTGATTTCGGTACGTTGCAGCTCAAATTCCTGCAGAGCAAGGAGACCACCGGCGGCAGCGTCGATCTGTTCGAGATGACGCTGCAACCGAATGCCCGGATGCCGATTCCGCACTATCACGAGAGCTGGGACGAGACGATCTACGGGCTTTCGGGCGTCTCGACCTGGCGGGTCGACGGCAAGGAGATCGACATCGCGCCCGGCGAGTCGGTGTTCATCAAGCGCGGTGTCGTGCACGGCTTCACCAACCGCTCGAACGGTCCGGCGACCTGCCTCTGCCTCCTCAGCCCCGGCGTGCTCGGACTGCAATATTTCAAGGACATGGCGGCCCTGATGGCGGGGGGTGCCCCCGATCCAGCCAGGATCAAAGAGACGATGCTGCGCTACGGCCTGGTGCCGGTCGCTTCCTGACCGCTCGACGTAAGAAACCTGCACCGCCGGCGGCGCTGCTCAAAACCGCGTCGTGCCGAGCGGCAGGCCGAGTTTTACGCGGCCAACCAGCCCGTAGCTGATCGGGGTCATCGCGACATGCTTGATCGCGGCCTGGACGTCGCGGATTGACCGTTCGAGCGTACCAGTCTCAAAGATCGCGGCCGTGCCGGCGTATGCCGCGATCATCTCGACAACGCGCGCGGCGGTTTCGCCGGCGTTGGCACAGGCGATCCGGTGCAGCAACCGCGCTTCGATCAGGCGCTCGCCTCCGGCCTCGCTCGCCGCCATCAGCTCCGTCATGTCCTCGACCAGCAGCGCCCGCGCCGACCGCAGCGCCGTTTCGGCTCGGCCGACCATCGACTGGACCAGCTCGCCGTCGCGGAGCTGGCCGACGCCACCGAGCCGCGGCTTCTTGCCCGCGAGCGCGATGAAGGCGTCGAGCGCGCCGCGCGCGATCCCGAGCGGCACGACCGAGACCGTCCAGGAAAACGCCGCCAGACCCGGCAGCCGGTACGGGATGCCCGGCTGGGTCGGCTTGAAGTCGACCAGCGGATGGGTGTGGCTGTCAGGCACGAAGCAGTCCTGCATCTCGAAGTCGCAGCTCCCGGTGGCGCGCAGACCGGACACGAACCAGGTGTCGTGGAGGCGGACGTCGGCGCGATCGACGTAGCAGCAGATCGGCGGGCCATCCTTGCCGTCGGGCCCCTTGACGCTCGCCAGCCCCATGAACTTGGTGGCGTGGGGCGCGCCGCTGCCGAACGGCCAGCGTCCGCTGACGCGATAGCCGCCCTCGACTTCGACCGCCGTCCCGATCGCCCCGGTGGCGCTCGCGATGAAGGCGTGCGGATCGGCGAACCAGCCGCGCACCACCTCCTCCGGCAGATAGCCGCCGGCCCGGCTCATCCCGCCGCCATTGCCGACCAGCCAGCCGACCGAACCGTCGAGCGCGGCGGCCGCCTCGACGATTGTCATGAAGTCGAGCGGCGACAATTCCGGCCCGCCCAGCGCCTTCGGCAAATACAGCCGAAACAATCCGGCCTCGGCCAGGGCGCGGACCACCGCGTCGGGAAGCCGGCGCTCGCGGTCGAAATCCGCCCGTTGCTCGGCAATCAGGGGAGCAAGCCGCTCGAGCGCGGCCAAATGATCGGCAACAGCGGGGTTTGCAGGCTGGGGCATGGCGCCTTCCTTTTGCGAAAGCTGGCAATATCGGGAGTTGGCGACGCGGATTTGGCCATGGCACCTGGCGTCGCAGAGGGACCGTCATCTCTTTGTCATGAATTGTGCAGACAGGTTCAGCGGACCAGTTTCGGGGACATGCATGGACTATTTCAAACGCTTCAACTTCCTGTTCGCGGCGCCGGTTTTCGAGGCCGACGACCTCGAAGGCATCCGCTTCAACCAGATCATCACCGAGATTGAACGCTCCGGCTTCGAAGTGGTCCGCGCCCGCAAGCTGGAAGATGCCGAGATCGCGGTGCAGACCGATGCGGCGATCGGCTGCATGGTGGTCGACTGGGGCAAGAAGGGTCTCGAGGGCAAGACCGCGGCGCTGATCAACCTGATGCGCCGGCGCGGCCTCGACTTCCCGATCCTCCTGCTGATCCGCCGCAAGCGGTTCGAGGACCTGCCGGTCGAGGTGCTCGATTTCATCGACGGCTACGTGTTCCTGTCCGAGGAAACCCCGCCCTTCATCGCCAAGAACCTGATCTCCAGGCTGAAGCAATATGCCGAGAACCTGAAGACCCCGTTCTTCGGGGCGCTGGTCGACTACGCCGAGGAAGGCAACCAGCTCTGGACCTGCCCGGGCCACAATGGCGGCGTGTTCTACAGCCGCAGCCCGATCGGCCGGGTGTTCGTCGAGCATCTCGGCGAGGCCGTGTTCCGCGACGACCTCGACAATTCCGTGCTCGATCTCGGCGACCTTCTCACCCATGAGGGGCCGGCGCTGCGGGCGCAAAAGGAAGCCGCCAAGATCTTCGGCGCCGAGAAGACTTATTTCGTGCTCAACGGCACCTCGACCTCCAACAAGGTCGCGCTCGGCTCGCTGGTCACCGACGGCGATCTCGTGCTGTTCGACCGCAATAACCACAAGGCCGCGCATCACGGCGCGCTTCTGATCGGCGGCGGCATCCCGGTCTATGTGCCGACGGTGCGCAACGCCTGGGGCCTGATCGGCCCGATGCGCTGGGACCTGCTCGACGAGGGGAGCTTGCGCGACCAGATCCGCAAGCACCCGCTGGTCAAGGACGAGAACGCCTGGAAGAAGGAGCGTCCGTTCCGCGTCGCCGTGGTCGAGCAGTGCACCTATGACGGCACCATCCACTCCGCCGAGATGATCCTCAAGCGGATCGGCCACCTCTGCGACTACATCCTGTTCGACGAGGCCTGGGCCGGCTTCATGAAGTTCCACCCGATCTATTCCGGCCGCTTCGCGATGGGGCTTTCCAACCTCAGCCCCGAGGCGCCCGGCATCATCGCCACCCAATCGACCCACAAGCAGCTCGCGAGCTTCTCGCAGGCCTCGCAGATCCACATCCGCGACCGCCATATCAAGGGCCAGAAGCGCCGAGTCGAGCACCGCCGCTTCAACGAAAGCTTCATGCAGCACGCCTCGACCTCGCCGTTCTATCCGATCTTCGCCTCGCTCGACGTCGGCGCGCAGATGATGAAGGGCCGCTCCGGCGAAGTGCTGTGGGACGACACGATCCGGCTCGGCATCGAACTGCGCAAGAAGATCCGTGCAGTGAAGCGCGAGTTCGAGGAGAAGGAGACGCGCGCGGAGCGGCGCTGGTTCTTCGAGCCGTTCGTGCCGGACCGCGTGATGATCCCCGACGTCGCGCGCGAGAACGGCGTGCACAATGTCGCATGGGAGACGATCTCGACCGATCAGCTCGCGACCAATCCGTCCTACTGGCAGCTCAGCCCGGGCGAAACCTGGCACGGCTTCCCCGAGCTGACCGCGGGCTTTGCCATGACCGACCCGAACAAGCTTACATTGCTGACGCCCGGGTTCGATCACGCCACCGGCGCCTATGCCGACCACGGCATCCCGGCGCCCGTCGTCGCGCAATATCTGCGCGAGAACCAGATCGTCGCCGAGAAGAACGACCTCAACTCCCTGCTCTTCCTGCTGACGCCCGGCGTCGAGGCCAGCAAGGCCGGCACGCTGGTGTCCGGGCTCGTCGCCTTCAAGAAGCTGCACGACGACAACGCGCTGGTCGAGGACGTCATCCCCGAATTCTTCCGCCGCCGCCCGCAACGCTACACCGGCGTGCGGCTGCGCGACCTCTGCGGCGACATGCACCGCTTCTTCCGCGACGGCGGCGTCAGCACGTTGCAGGCAAAGCAATTCCTGCCCGAACATCTCCCTGAGATCGCGATGTCGCCGCGCCAGGCGGCGCAAATATCTGATCCGCAACGATGTCGACTATCTGCCGATCGACCAGATCTTCGGCCGCATCGCCGCGACGCCGTTCGTGGTCTATCCGCCCGGCATCGCCACCATCGTGCCCGGCGAACGGCTGTCGGAACGCAGCAAGCCGATGATCGATTACTTGCGGATGTTCGAGGCGAGCTTCAATGCGTTCCCGGGCTTCGAGGTCGAGGTCCAGGGCATCTACAAGGAGATCGACGACGCCGGCCGCGTCCGCTTCTACACCTATGTCGTGTCCGAATAGGCCAGCGGACGCAACACAATGGAGAATGATCAAAAGATCACCGTCCGCCCCTCGCGCGACAGCGACGTCGATGCGATGCTGTCGATCTACCGCTATCACATCCGCCACGGCATCGAGGAGAGCGTCGACGATTCCGGCACGCCGGAGCCCGACGACCTGCGCGACCGCCGCAAGAATCTGCGCAACACCCGCCTGCCGCATCTGGTCGCTGTGCGACGGCGAGGTTGTCGGCTACGCCTATGTGGTCCAGTTCCGCAAGCGCCCGGCCTATCGCTACACGGTGAAGCATTCGATCTATATTCACCACCGCTTCACCGGCAAGGGCGTCGGCGGCCGGCTGTTGCAGGAACTGGTCGACACCTGCGCGGCGGCCGGCTTCCGCCAGATGATAGGCTACATCGACAGCGACAATGCCGCGTCGCTGGCGCTGCACGAGCGGTTCGGTTTCGCCCGCGTCGGCCATCTGCCCGGTGTCGCCTATCGCTACGGCCGCTGGTCCGACACCGTGATGGTGCAGCGCTCGCTCGCCGCCGGCTCGACCGCCCCGCCGCCGCCCGCGCCGCTGTCGCGGCGGTGATGGAGGACCACACACCATCCGTCGTCGTCCCTGCGAAAGCAGGGACCCATACTCCGCGGCGGACGTCGTGACCGGGACTCGTCATTCCACCATCGCACAACAATGCCTGTCGGTGGTTATGGGTCCCTGCTTTCGCAGGGACGACATCGAACTATGTTGCACGGCCCCGGAGTCACACGTCCGCATTCTCGCGACCGTGCGCCCTACTCCAGCGTGAAGCCGACCCGCAGCGTCACCTGATAATGCGCGACCTTGCCGCCTTCGATATGGCCCCGGCTCTGCACCACCTCGAACCATTTCATTTCCCGGATCGTCTTCGACGCGCGGCTGACGGCGTTCTCGATCGCCGCCTCGATACTCTTGTCCGATGATCCGACCAGTTCGAGGATCTTGTAGACGTGGTCCTTGTCGTGCGCGGTGGGCATGTCGACCTCCCTGGGGTGGTTGCGCGATCCGGACAATTTGCACTCCGATCCGGACAGTCCGTCGTCCGGTACGGGCTGTCGTCAAACCACGAATGCTGCGCAGCAACACACCGGTTGACTTGAATCAACGGGTTGCGGCGCCTTTGGTGCCAGTATGCATTTGGTGCCAGCCGGGCGCCTGCCCTTGTCGGCGCCGTGACCTATGGTAGCATGGTTTGATCAAGTATTCGGGAGCGATACGATGTCCACCGCGTCCAGCTCACCCGTCACACCTCCTCACAGCCTCGGATCCGGGCTTGCCCATCTTCGCGCGAAGTGGGGCTGGATCGTCGCCTTGGGCGTGATCTACCTGATCGCAGGCGTGTTCGCCTTCGGCAGCGTGTTCTTCGCCACCGTCGTCAGCGTGCTGTTCGTCGGCGCGATGATGATCGTCGCCGGCGTTGCCGAGATCATCAACGCGTTCCAGTTCAAGACATGGGGCAAGTTTCTGTTCTGGCTGCTGCTCGGCGCGCTCTATGTCGTCGCGGGCTTCGTCACCTTCGAGAATCCCCTGCTCGCCGCGGCGACCCTGACGCTATTCCTCGGCATCGCGCTGGTAGTCTCCGGCATCGTCCGCATCTTCCTGGCGTTCGGCATGAACTCGGCGGCGCCGTGGGGAATGGTCGCGATCTCCGGGCTGATCACGCTGGTGCTCGGGGCCATGATCCTGGCGCGCTGGCCGGTGTCGAGCCTCTACGTGCTCGGCATCTTCCTCAGCGTCGACCTGATCTGCGCCGGCGTCAGCTGGATCAGCATGGGCATGGCGCTGAAGCAGCGAGCGTGAAGCGAGAATGTGGGGCGGATTAGCGTCAG
Source organism: Bradyrhizobium sp. JR3.5 (assembly GCF_054057015.1). Classification (NCBI taxonomy): domain Bacteria; kingdom Pseudomonadati; phylum Pseudomonadota; class Alphaproteobacteria; order Hyphomicrobiales; family Nitrobacteraceae; genus Bradyrhizobium; species Bradyrhizobium sp. JR3.5. Next base: position 1,051,753 of record NZ_JBSRYV010000001.1, on the reverse strand, counting down.
CCTAACCCGCCGCAAATCTCGTACGCGGAGAAAGGGTGGGTTACGCTTGCGCTCACCCGCCCTGCGGTCCTCCGCAACGCCTCAGGGCTGCGCGAGGTGCCAGGCGCCGTTGAGAAAGCCGTCGCCGGTGATGTCGCCGGCCTTCTGGTCCTTAGCGAAGGTATAGAGCGGCCTGCCCTTGTAGGCCCACTGCTTCGAGCCGTCGTCACGCGAGATGATGGTGTAGCCGCCTTCGGCCTTGTCGCTGGCTTCCGCCTTCAGCACCGGCCAGTTCGTGGCACACGGGCCGTTGCAGGCCGACTTGCCTTCGGTGTCCTTGTCGAAAGTGTAGAGCGTCATGCCCTTGGCGTCTGTCAGGACCGAGCCCTTCGCCGTAGTGCCGGTCTTGGTCGGCGGCGCAGCAAAGGCGGCAGACGCGAGTGTGAACGAAGCGGCAGTGGCGAGCGCGAGTGCGAGCGTTGTCTTCATGATGTCTCCCTTTCGAATGCAAATGGCTTGCATGCGTTAGGACGCGCGAAGGCCTCCACTATTCCTCTGGCGGCGCGGAAACAATTTCGGGCCGAGCGACGGGCGTGAGGGGAATAAAGCCGAGAGCGCGTGCCAATACCGGCAGCTACCGCCTGATCTCCTCGGCCGCGCGCACCAGCGGGCGGTCGGAGAGCTGGATCGGGCCGGAAAAGGGCGTGCTCATTTCGAGTATCAGATAGATCGCGGCCGAGATCAGCGCCGCGGCGGCGATGGTGGTCGAGACCACGACCGCATTGCGCGGCGCGCGAAAACCCAGCGTCGCGAACATCAGCGTCAGCCACCCGACCAGGATGCAGATCAGCGGCGAAGGAAACGAACTGTCGGACTGCTCGGCAAAGGTCCAGCGCTGCTGCACCGCCTGCCGGTAGACCGACCGGGCGTCGTTCCACAGCGCGACACTCTGCTCGTCGTCGAACTTCAGCTCGCGGATGCTGGTGCCGACCTCGTCGAGCAAATGTTCGGACACTTCGTTCGCGCGCGAGATCGGGGCATCCTTGAGCGCCTGCTCGACATAGGCGAGTAGCCGCCGGCGCGGCTCGTCGGCGCTGGGGCCGAGCGGCCGCAGGCTGCGGTCGAGCAGGATGAGGTCGGTGGCGAAGACATGCAGGTTGCGGTCAACCGCCACATAGGTGTTGGCCGAATTGTTCATCATCAGGCCGAGCAGCAGCGACGGCATGGTGACGAACAGGGTGGCGACCAGGCGTATCGAGGTATTGGTCTCGTCGCTGCGGTGATGGTCCTTGAGCCGGCCATGGATCGCCATGGTCGCAAGCGCGGCGCCGCCGAGCAGCATGAAGATCAGGATGGCGACGACGACTGCAACCACGGCTTGCAAAGACCTGCGAGAGAATCAGGTGTGCAGGATAGCAAGTGCCGCGCGGCGGCGCATGTCCGGTTGACTGGCCCTCCCCACGCGCTATCCAGTCCGGACCGCTTTTTGGGCGTCCGGCGCGCCCGAGGCGGAGCGCAAGGGCGCCCTGGGAGAGCAACACGTGCATATTGTCGACGACCGCGAGGTCAACCGCGTCCTGACCTTTCCGATCCTGATCGAGGCGATCGAGGCCGCGCACCGGCGGCCGAAGATCGCCGTCAAGGACGGCTATCTCGGCGACGACAGGGGCCAGCAGCTGGTGACCCGCAGCGCGGTCGATGCCGGCCGCTTCATGATGACCAAGCTGTACACCAGCTTTCCGGGCAACCTTGCGCACGGCAAGCTGCCGGCCGTGCAGGCGGTCTGCGTGCTGTTCGACGGCAATGACGGGCGGCCGCTGGCAGTGATGGACGCCGCCGAGATCACCCATTGGAAGACCGCCGCCGACTCCGCGCTCGGCGCCAAGCATCTGGCGCGGCCGGATGCCGAGACGCTGCTGGTGGTCGGCGCCGGCGAGATGGCACGCTGGCTGGTGCGCGGCCACCGCACGGTTCGGCCGCGGCTGAAGCGGGTGCGGATCTGGAACCGGACCGTCGCGCGCGCACAGGAGCTCGCCGGGCTGCTGGAAAGCGACGGCATCGCCGCCGACGTTGTCACCGACCTCGACGCCGCGACCCGCGAGGCCGACATCATCACCACCTGCACCCGCTCGCGCGAGCCGCTGGTCAAGGGCGCCAACTTGAGGCCCGGCACCCATCTCGATCTGGTCGGCGGCTTCACACCCGACACCCGCGAGTCCGACGACGAGGCGGCGCGGCGCGCGCGCATCTTCGTCGACCGCCGCGAATCCGCCTTTGACGGCGTCGGCGACATCCTGCAGCCGATCGCCAGCGGCGCCATCCGCGAGAGCGACGTGCTCGGCGATCACTACGACCTCGCGACCGGCAAGGTCGCCGGCCGCCTGTCCGCCGACGACATCACCTTCTTCAAGAACGCCGGCGGCGGACATCTCGATCTGATGACCTGCGAGACGGTGCTTGCCCAATTGGGGAAGGAGTTGCGGTGAGCCACGAAAACGTAGGGCGGGTTGGCGTCAGCGTAACCCGCCGCCACGCGATGCATGGACAGACGGCAGACGACGGCTTCGACTAACTATGCCGCCCTACGCCGAGACGCGGCTACACCTCCCGCAACCAGACCTCGCCGATCGAATGGTCGGATCGCTTGCGCAGCACGACGTCGGCGCGCGTCCGCGTCGGCAGGATGTTCTCTCTGAGATTGGCGCGGTGATGCTCGCGCCACAGCCGGTCCGCAACCTCGCGCGCGTCGCCGGGCGGCAGGTCTCTGTAATGGTGGAAATAGGAGGCGGGGTTCCGGAACGCGGTTGGCTGCAGCCTGAGGAAGCGTTCGACATACCAGGACTGGATGTCGGCCTCGTCGGCATCGAGGTAGATCGAGAAGTCGAAGAAGTCTGACACCACCACCGGCGCGGTGCCGCGCGCCAGCAGCACGTTGAGGCCCTCGAAGACCAGGATATCCGGCTGGCGGATGACCTGGTGTTCGGACGGCACGATGTCGCCGATCAGATGCGAGTACACGGGCAGCTCCAGCTCGGCTTCGCCCGCCTTGGCCGCCGCGAGAAACCGCAGCATGCGCGGCAGATCGTAGCTTTCCGGAAAGCCCTTGCGCCGCATCAGGCCGCGCTCTTCGAGAACAGCGTTGGGATGCAGGAAGCCGTCGGTCGTCACCAGCTCGACGCGCGGGTGATCTGCCCAGCCGGCCAGCAGAGCACACAATACACGGGCAAAGGTGCTCTTGCCGACGCCGACGCTGCCGGCCAACGCCACAATGTAGGGCGAACGGCGCGCCGGCCGGCCGAGAAACTCCGCCTTGACCTGCATCAGATTGCGCGCCGCCGAGAAATGCAGGTTCAACAGCCGCGTCAGCGGCAGATACACATCGCTGACTTCGGCTGAAGTGATCGGCCCGTTCAGGCCGCGAAGCGCCGCGAGATCGGCGTCCGACAGCGTCAGCGACGTGCTGGCGCGCAACGCCGCCCAATCGCTTCGGCTGAAGATCATGTAGGCGGACAGCTCGTCGGGGTGGGTCATTCTCATCCGTCACGGTGAGCCTGATGCATGCGATCGATCTTGCCGAGGCGAAGACTGCCAGGTCAATGGCCCAGACCCGTAGGGCGGGTGAGGCGAAGCCGTCACCCGCCGTCTTTCAGTTGGTGGAGTGGGCGGCGAGTTACGCTAGCGCTAACCCGCCCTCCGCTCCCTACTCCGCGGCCTGCTGCGCCGGTGCGTCCAGCGCCGCCGACACCTTCGGCGGCGACATCGGCAGGCTGTAGAAGCGTTTGCCGAGTGCGTTATGCACCGCGTTGGCGACCGCGGCCATGACGGGGACCAGCGGCACTTCGCCGACGCCCTTGACGCCCTGCGGGTGCTTCGGGTTCGGCACCTCGACCAGCGCGCAGTCGAGCATCGGCAGGTCGGAGCAGACCGGCATCCGGTAATCGAGGAAGCCCGGATTATCGACCTTGCCGTCCTTGTTGTAGATGTACTCCTCGTTCAACGCCCAGCCGATGCCCTGCGCGACGCCGCCCTGCAGCTGGCCCTCGACATAGCTCGGATGCACGGCGCGGCCGACATCCTGCACGGCGGTGTAGCGGATCACGCGCACGATGCCGAGATCGACATCGACCTCGACGTCGCAGATATGCGTGCCGAAGCCGCCCTCCGCGCCTTGGGTGTTGAGCTGCACGCTGGCGCCGATCGGGCCGCCCTGCGACGGCGCCTTCTCGGCAAGGTCGGCGAGCGTCAACGGCTCGAACTGGCCGGCATTCGGGCTCACCGGATGCGCGGCGCCGTTCTCCCATTTGACCGCCTCAGGGTCGATCTCCCAGATCTTCGCGGCGCGCTCGCGCAAGGTCGCGATTACCTTGTCGGCCGCCTGCGTCACCACCATCGAGGAGGCGAACAGCACGCGGCTGCCACCGGTGAGGTTGGAGAAGCCGATCGTTTGGGTATCGCCGATGATGACGGAGACGCGCTTGTAGTCAATGCCGAGCAGCTCGGCGCAGATGTTGGCGATGCCGGCGCGCGAGCCGCCGATATCAGGGTGGCCCGTGGTGACAACGACGTTGCCGTCCTCGGTGATGTTGACTTGTGCCGAGGATTCACCGCCGGCGTTGAACCAGAAGCCGGAGGCGACACCCCTGCCCTGATATTTGCCGAGCGGCGCGGCATAGTGCGGATGGTTCTTCGCGGCCTCCAGCGTCTCGATATAGCCGATGCGCGGAAACACCGGGCCATGCGCGGCCTTGGTGCCCTCCTTGGCAGCGTTCTTCAGCCGCAGCGCCAGCGGATCCATCTTCAACGCTTCGGCCAATTCGTCGAGCACGCATTCCACCGCGTAAGCGCCGATCGGCGCGCCGGGCGCGCGATAGGCCGCGACCTTGGAACGGTTGGAGCAGACGTCGAACCCTTCGGACAGTACATGCGGAATGTCATAGGGCGCAAAGCTGCAACCGACCGCACCGCGGATCGGCGAGCCCGGAAAGGCGCCGGCCTGCAGATAGAAGCTGCCGTGGGCGGCGACGATGGTGCCGTCCTTCTTCGCGCCGATCTTCACCGTGCTCTTCGAACCCGAGGTCGGCCCCGTCGCGCGCATCACCTCCTCGCGGGTCATCACCATCTTGACCGGACGACCGGATTTTTTGGCGAGCAAGGTCGCGAGCGGCTCGAGATAGACGATGGTCTTCCCGCCGAAGCCGCCGCCGATTTCGGCGGGAATGGCGCGGATATCGTTCTGCGGGATGCCTGTGAGCATCGAGGTCATCGCGCGTACCATGAACTGGCCCTGGCTCGACGACCAGATCGTGGTCTTGCCGTCAGCGGCGACCGAGATCAGGCAGGCATGCGGCTCGATATAACCCTGGTGCACCGGGCGCGTGGTGAAGGAGCGCTCGACGACGATCTCGGCATCCTTGAAGCCTTGCGCGATGTCACCCTTCCTGGATTCGATGCGGCCCATGATGTTCGAGGGCTTGCCGTCGAATCTGTTGAACTCGTGCAGGATCGGCGCATCAGGCTTGAGCGCGTCGTCGATCTCGATCGCCCAGGGCAGCACCTCGTAGTCGATCTCGATCAGCTTGCAGGCTTCCGCCGCGATCGCCTCCGTGGTCGCGGCAACGGCGGCGACGGGATGGCCGGGGAAAAGCGCCTTGTCGCGCGCCATCACGTTGCGGCACATCCAGCGCATGTCCTGGATGCCGAGCATCACGGCGCCCTTCTCGATCGTGAAGTCGACGATGTCGCGCGAGGTGACCACCGCCTTGACGCCGGGCAGCGCCTCTGCCTTCGCGGTGTTGATCGACTTGATGCGGGCATGCGGATGCGGGCTGCGCAGCACCTTGCCCCAGATCATGCCCGGCATGGTGGTGTCGGCGGCGAACGCCGCGCGGCCGGTCACCTTGTCGACGCCATCGGGCCTGATGGTGCGCTGACCGATCCATTTGTTGTTGACGACGTTCATGGCCTCATCTCCCGCATTTCAGCGGCGGTCTCCATCACCGCGCGGACGATCTTGTCGTAACCGGTGCACCGGCAGAGATTGCCGGCGAGCCAGAAGCGGACTTCCTCTTCGGTCGGATTGGAATTTCTGGCCAGCAGCGCCTCGGAGGCCACCAGCATGCCCGAGGTGCAGATGCCGCACTGGAGCGCGGCATGCTCGAGGAATTTCTGCTGCAAGGGATGCAGCTTCTCGCCCTTGGCCATGCCCTCGATGGTCCGGATCTCGTGGCCCTCGGCCTCGGCCGCGAGCATCAGGCAGGAGCAGATCAGCCGGCCGTCGAGCGTGATCGAACAGGCGCCGCAATCGCCGGAGGCGCAGCCCTCCTTGGAACCGGTGAGCCCCAATTGCCCGCGCAAGGCGTCGAGCATGGTCTCATACGGCTCGCACAGGAATTCGACCGGCTCGCCGTTGACGGAGGTGGTGACGTGCAGTTTCGGCATGGTGCTAGTGTCCTCCGGCGCGCTGGGCGGCGATCGCGGTGGTGCGCTTGAGCAGCACGCCGGCGGTCTTGGTCCTGTAGGCGATGGTGCCGCGCTTGTCGTCGATCGGACGGCAGGCGGCGCGGCATGCGGCGCTGGCCGCTTCCAGCGCGGCGTCCTCGAGCTTCGAGCCGATCAGCGCCTTTGCCGCCGGTTCAACCAGCAGCGCGGTCGGCGCCACCGCGCCGAGGCCGACGCGGGCCGCGGTGCAGACGCCGTCCTGCAAGGTCAGGCTGACGCCGATGCCGACCACCGCGATGTCCATCTCGGTGCGCGGGATCATGCGCAGATACGCATCGCCCGAGCCCTTGGGCCGCGGCGGGAGCGCAAAACTGACGAGGATCTCGCCCGGCTTGAGGTTGGTCCGTCCCGGCCCGGCCGGCACGTCCTCGACCTTGAGCTCGCGGCGGCCGTTCGTGGGCCCTGCACGGTGACGACGGCGCCCGCCGCAATCATCGCCGGCACGCTGTCGCCGGCCGGCGAGCCGTTGCAGAGATTGCCGCCGGCGGAGGCCCGGCCCTGCACCTGCTTGGAGCCGATCAGGTTCACGGCCTCGAGCACGCCGGGCCAGACCTTGCCGAAGCGCGCGTGGTCTGCGAGCTCCATGCCGGAGACGGCAGCGCCGACGCGGAAACCGCCATCGGCGGCCTCAGAGATCTCGGTCATCTCGCCGATCTTCTTGATGTCGACGATCAGTCCCGGCCGCACCAGGCCGGAGCGCATTTGCACCAATAAGTCGGTACCCCCTGCCATAATGCGGGCGGCACTCCCGGCGGCAGCAAATGCGCCAATCGCTTCATCAAGCGTGCGCGGTGCTACGTATCGGATATCGGTCATGACGGTTCTTCTGGTCTCCCTCGGCTGCTTGTTCCCTTAAGAATGTGCGGGATATGGCCTTATTGCTGGCCGGCAGACCGCAAGCCTACACGGCGGATCGCCGTCCGAACAGCCTGCGAGGTGCGGCAGGAAGCGCGGGCTCCTATGCAGGATGCGCGCTTGCGCGCCTTGCGGGATTGGCGGCACGGCGCTTGCTTGATTTGCTGATCGGATTGGTGAAGCATGCGGGTCGCTGCGGCCTGCGTGCCGGCGCAACGACAAAATCGGGGGACGGCGAATGGTCGATGTTTCGCGCAGAACGCTCCTCAAGCTCGCGGCCAGCGTGCCGCCGGCGATCGCGGCCCCGGCTCTCCTGTCATCGAGAGCCATCGCCGCCGGCAAGGGCAAGACCATATCAGCGGTGATGCACTCGGACCTGCGCATCATCGATCCCGGTTTCACCACCGCCTACATCACCCGCGACCATGGCTACATGGTCTACGACACGCTGCTCGGCATCGATTCAAGCTTCAAGGTCCGGCCGCAAATGGCGGACTGGACGATCTCCGACGACAAGCTCACCTACACCTTCACGCTGCGCGACGGCTTGAAATGGCATGACGGTGCGCCCGTCACCGCGGAGGACTGCATCGCCTCGCTGAAGCGCTGGACCGTCGTCGACGGCATGGCGCAGAAGCTGGCCGAGTTCACCGCCTCCCTCGAGGCCGGCGGACCGAAGACGATCGTGCTCAAGCTCAAGGAGCCGTACGGCCTGGTGCTGGAGTCGCTGGCAAAGCCCTCCTCCTATGTCGCCTTCATGATGCCGAAGCGGCTCGCGGAGACGCCGCCAGGCAAGCAGATCGCCGAGCAGATCGGCTGCGGGCCGTTCAAGTTCGTGCAGGCCGAATTCCAGCCGGGCGTGAAGGCAGTCTATGAGCGGAACGCCGACTACGTGCCGCGCAAGGAAAAGCCGGATTGGCTGTCGGGCGGCAAGGTCGCGAAGGTCGATCGCGTCGAATGGATCACGATGCCCGACGCGCAGACCGCGATCAACGCGCTGCAATCCGGCGACATCGACTTCCTGGAACAGCCGTCGATCGACCTGGTGCCGGTGCTCGAGGCCAATTCCGACCTCACCGTTGCCGTGCTGAACAAGTTCGGCTTCCAAATCGAAGGCCGGATGAACTTCCTGCACCCGCCGTTCGACAATCCCAAAATCCGCCGCGCGGCATTCCTGGCGATGAACCAGAAGGACGTGCTCGACGCCACCGTCGGCAACGCAAAGTACTACGAGATCTGCGGCTCCTATTTCGCCTGCGACACGCCGCTCGCCAGCGACGCCGGCGCCGAGACGCTGATCAAAGGCAACGGCATGGCCGAGGCGAAGAAGACACTGGCCGCCTCGGGCTATGACGGCACGCCGGTCGTGATCATGATCCCCGGCGACGTGCAGACGCTGAAGGGGCCGCCGACCGTCGCGGCGCAGCTGTTGCGCGCGGCCGGCTTCAATGTCGACGCGCAGGTAACCGACTGGCAGACTGTGGTGAGCCGCCGCGCCAGCCAGAAGCCGCCCAAGGAAGGCGGCTGGAACCTGTTCTTCACCACTTCACGGGTGCGACCGAGGTGATGAACCCGATCGTCAACAACCAGATCGCCGCGAACGGCAAGCGGGCCTGGTTCGGCTGGCCCGACGACGCCAAGCTCGAGCAAATGCGCGACACCTATGCGCGCGCCACCTCCCCTGAAGACCAGAAGAAGCTCGCGATGGAGATTCAAAAGGAAGCCTACGAGCAGGTGATCTATGTCCCGCTCGGCCAGTTCCGCTTGCCGAGCGCCTGGCGCAAATCGCTCACCGGCGTGCTGGAAGGCCCGGCGCCGCCGGTGTTCTGGAACGTCGACAAGACGGAATAGGATCGGCGGCGCTTCTGCGCGCTGCCAAAATATCGAAAACAACCCCATGCAAAGGAGCCGACGGCCGCCGGCGTTCGACCGGGCAACTTGACACGTCGGGCAAATCAGGCATATATTTCCAATATTCCGAAATCGTGCATGCACCCCTCGCCCGCAATGGCGAGGCTATCGCATATGGGCTCGATCTCCCCCACGAACGCGTCATGCCCGGCCTTGTGCCGGGCATCCACGTCTTGGTCTCCGCGCGAGAAAGCCGCGGATGGCCGGGACAAGCCCGGCCATGGCGACTCGGGAAACGGCAATCCCAAGCTTCTCGCTGCCATATGCGAGTGCCCCCCGGGAGAGGGAGCACAGCATCTTTGCGGTCGCTCGCTCGACGGCATCGCACGATCGCCGTGTCACTGGCCGTTGGTGCGGCGCGCGGCCTTCGGCGCCTCGTCCTTCAGCTTCTCCAATGCGCCGGGCATCATCTGCCCGAACATCGAGCTCAGCATCGCGGTCGGGATCAGGCCCGCATTGCCTCCTTCACCCGCCTGCCCGCCCGACATCAGGAATTGCGGCACCAGCGGCTGGTTGATCCGCGTCAGCGCATCGGCGAACTTCGCGAAGTTCTGCTCGGCAAGCCGGTACTCCGGCCCGCCATAGGCATCGACCGACAGCTTGGTCGCCTGCGCGTTGGCCGTGCCGACCGCGAGCACCCGGTCGGCCTCGCCCTGGCCTTCCAGCCGCGACTGCTCGCCGACTGCGGCTGCGGTCACCTTCCTCGTCTCGGCATCCTTCTGCGCGCGGGCGAGCGCAGCCGCGCCCTCGTTCTCGTGGACCTTGACCTGGATCAGCGACTGCGTCAGTGCCGTCTGCGCTGCCGCCGTCGCCTTGGCTTCGTTCAGCGCGCGCTCCTGCACCGCGGCCTTCTCCTGCTCCTGATAGGTCTCGATCTGCTCGCGTGCGATCTGGCGCGAGCGGAGCTGAATCAGGATGTTCTCGATGGTGTGGTCACCGGGGGCCGCGCGCGGCGTGCCGATCAGGACCTCCTGGAGGTCGAGCGAATAGCCCTCGAACTTCGCCTTCATCACGCGCGCCGATTCTTCCTGGATCGCTGCGCGGTTCTGCAACAGCTCGATCAGCGTCATCTTCTGCGCGATGTTCTTGAAGAACGCGCTGACCATCGGATCGAGCGTCTGCTCGACCAGCTTCTTTACGTCGCCGAAGCGCTGGATGATCATCGGCGCCTTCTTGTAGTCGATATGCATCACCACCGAGAGCGGCAGCGTCGGCTCGAACGCGTCCTTGGTGATCAGCGAGATCTCCGACAGGTTCTCGTCGAGCTTCATCGCGCCGACCTCGCCGCGCACCCATTTCAGGATGAAGTTGACGGTCGGGATCACCTCGATCTTGCCGGCATAGGTGTTGAAGGCGTACTTGCCCGGCAACAGCGGGTCCTTCCAGACGCCGCGGCTGCCGTTGAGCACCAGCTCGCCATGGCGATACTGCTCGCCCGAGACGTCGTCGGTGCGCGGGCCGGTGTAGAAGATGACGACGCCGACATTGCCGACCGGGATCACCGTCTTCGGTACCGCCTCGACGGTCGCGAACAGGCGGTTGATGTACCAGGTGCCCTCGACGATGACCTGGAGCTGGCGGCCGCGATAGCCGCCGGCGTGCAGGAATTTCTCGGGCTCCTGGAAATTGTTGTGAAAGGTCGCAGCATCCCGCAGCTCGATGCCGACTTCGGGCGCGATGATCTCGCCCGGAGGCAGCGACGGGCCGTCATGCACGGTGACGATGCCGACCAGATCGTGATCGGCCGCCAGCACCACCGGCGCAAAGCCCCAGCGCTCGGTGATCGTGAGCTGCATGCTCTCGAGCACGCCGCGTTCCCGCTCGCTGAGCGCATGACCGTAGACGCGCTCATCGGTGATGATCGCGAACTGCGTGGTGTTGATCGCATAGGTACCTTCGCGCAGGACCTTGCGCTGCGGCCCCTTCTGGCCGCCGCCGAGCAGGAAGCGGCGCGCGTCCTGGAAGTCCGACTTGTCTTCGGTGTCGTTGGCGCCGAGCACTTGCGAAGGCTCCAGCGCCGCGCCATCGCGCGCGAACACATAGGCGATCTTGCCCTGGCCGACGGTCACGAGATCCGAGCGGTGGATCCGGTACATGAAGGGAAACATCACGTGCAGGCCGCCGCGCAGCACTTCCGGCTCGTAGCCGGCCTCACCGTTCAGCGCGATGAAGCCGTCCTCGATCGAGCCTTTGATCGCCCACAACTTCTCGACGATGCCGACCTGATTGTTGGGAATGTAGCGAAATACGTTCGATATGCGCAGCAGGATCACACATGCGACCGCTGCAGCGATCCAAATAGCAGGCTGGGTTAAACCTGAACCATTAAGAAAACCGAGGAAGTCCATAGTCCATCTCCACAATTCGCAACCGGGCGGTTTGGGAACCCAAACCTGCACCGAAGAATTGCGGTGCGGAGATGTGGTCGGCGGCCCAGGGGCCGCAAGGCGCGAACATTATTCGCACTGCCAATCTTTTTTTGATGACAGCATGAACCGCCGGACTGATCGCGCGACATCGATCGGCACGAACAATCTGCTGCGATTGCACATCATTCGCAGCAGACCCGCCTTGCGCGATGACTGGGGCGTGAACTGGTAAAGGTACCGTGGAAGGTCGTCCAGGTTCCTGCGCAGGATAACGGCCGGTTCTGGTTGAACGCGAACCACACGACATCTGTCTTTGGTGACCGGGTTCGGTCGTATCACCAGTTGCCGCGCATGCGAGATCGCAACGGCGCGAGCTGTGTGAGGCGTAGCGGCTAGAATCAGTCGCGTTCGAAAATCTTGGCGCCCGGGTAGACTCGTCGGGCGTACGCGACGACGCGCGCTCGCTCCTGGGTCTCCAGGAACGGGGTTTGGATTTTGCACGACCCGACGATGAGGTGCCACAGGCCATTAAGCTTCTGAATGTTGATGATCATTTGGGTGTTCCTCGAAGAACCCGCGATCCTTAGACGTCCGAAGGTGTAGTAGTAGGAGTGCGTTGCTTGAGCCCGGACGACCGTTGGCATCGCGTCCATATTGGTCCATCTGCGCTTGGTCTGCTTCTTCTAGCGTTTCCCTTCTGCCCGGCTTTTGTCGGGAGCGCTATTCCGGCCGACTACGTTCGGGGAAAGTACGTAAGGTAGATGCACCCGCACTAGCTCACGGCCAGTATCGACCCATCGGCTCGCGTGGCTACAATTCGATGCAGTTGATAGGAAAGCAAAAACCCGGCAGCCTCTAACAGGCCGCCGGGTGGGCTTAAGTAATGTCTTGGGGATGAAATGTGTCTGTCTTTTGCCTGGTTTTGGTCGGGCGCGCTATCCGGGCGACTACGTTCGGGGAAAGTACGTGGCTTGGCGAAGCCGCGGCACGACAACTGATCATCTGGATCACGTCGCGAGGGCGGCAATCCGCGTGGTGGATCATCATGCCGCGCACGCCGGATGCGTGAGTAACGGCGCTATCTCGGATGCCACCAGCGTCCGCCGATCACGACGCCTTCGGATGCGATCTTGCGATCGCCGGTCAGGTGTTCGCCGACCACGTCGACATAGTCGAACTGCCCTTGCCTGATCGAGAGCAGCGTGGCGTCGCCGACGCTGCCCGGCTTGAGGCTGCCGAGCTCGGGACGCCGCAACGCCATCGCGGCGTTGACGGTGGACGCCGCGATCACGTCCGGCAGCGACATCCCCATGCAGAGGAATTTCGACATCGTCGTCACCTGGTCGAAGGCTGGACCGTCGATGCAGAGCTGATGGATGTCGGAGGAGATGGTGTCAGGGTAGAAGCCGTTGGCGAGCATCGCGCGTGCGGTCTTGAAGGCGAACGAGCCCTTGCCATGGCCGATGTCGAACAACACGCCGCGCTCGCGCGCCTCCAGCACCACCTTCTTCACCGTGCCCTGCGCGGTCGCCGGCGTGTTGGGGAACGGTCGGAACGCATGCGTCAGCACATCGCCCGGGCGCAGGCGCGCGAGCACCTCCTCGTAGCTCGGCGGCGGATGGTCGATATGCGCCATCAAGGGCATGCCGACCTGCTCGGCAACCTCGAGCGCGATCTCGAGCGGCACCAGCCCCGAGGTGCCCGAGGCGTGCAGTCCGACCCGCACCTTGATGCCGACGATGAGGTCGCGGTTCTCGTCCGCCAACGTGCGCCGCATCGACCGGATTCATCAGCCGCAATTCCTCGCTCTCGCCGACCATCACGCGGTCGGAGAAGCCGAAGATGCCGGCATGCGAGACATGCAGATAGGCGAGGATGCGAACCTGGCTCGGCTCGATCACATGCTTGCGGAAGCCGGCGAAATTGCCGGGCCCGGCGCTGCCGGTATCGACCGAGGTGGTGACGCCGGAGTTGCGGCAAAATTCCTCCGCGTCGATGCCGAGCGAGGTGCCGCCCCAATAGACATGAGTGTGCAGGTCGATGATCCCCGGCGAGACGATCAGCCCGGAGACATCGCGGACCTCGGTCGCGGGATCGGCTTTCAGCTCCCGGCCGACCGCCGCGACCTTGCCGGCGGCAAAGGCGACATCAGTCACCGCATCGAGCTTTTGCGACGGGTCGATCACCCGTCCGCCGCGTAGAATCAAATCGAAAGGCATCATCATCTCCGGATTTCAGTCCGGCACGATGGTCGACTTCGGCGTGCGCCTGCAAGACGTTCAGCCGACGCGGGCCTGATGGGAAATGGGCGCGGTCACTGTCGTCGTCTGATCCGCGCTGTTGTCTGTGGCGATGTCCGCAGCCTTGTCCGCCCCTTTCGCCGACGCGATGATCGCTGCAATGGCTGGATGATGCGCCGCCTCCGAGGCGGCAATGGTCTCTTGCGCCCAGCGGTACGAGGATTCGAAAATTTCCTGATGGCGGTCGAAGTCGGTGACGTCGACGCCGTCGGGCGTCGGCGGGCGCATCACCAGGTCGAGCGGCGTGGTCGGCAGCGTGTCGTAGCGCTGATGCGCGACGAGGCTGCGCCACAGCACATTGACGGCGCTCGGCGCGGCCGGCAGCGCTTTCCTCCGGAACGGTGTCAGCAGCGACGCGAGCAGCTCGAACCTTCCCGGCAGCGCGGCATAGTCGACGTCGAACATCTCGGTCGCCGGCTCGCCGAAATGGACCACCAGGTTCGGCCCGCTTTTCATCTGATGCATTTGCGCCAGCGGAACGTTGTCGACGAGACATCCGTCGACCAGCATCGAGCCGTCTTTCGTGTAGAATGGCGGCAGCAGGCCGGGGATGGCGCTGGATGCCCGCACTGCCTGCCAGATCAGGCCGGTCCGGATCAATTCGAGATTGTGCGTCGACAGATTTGTCGCGACCGCCGCGAACGGCCGCCAGCAATCCTCGATCCGGCAATTGTGGCCGTACTGATCGGCAAGCGCCCGATCGAAGGCCTTGTGGTCGAGCAGCGCGTAGCGCGGCCAGGTCGGGCGGCGGAAGCTGCGGCTGGAGACGAAGATTTCATGGGTGCCGCGCTCGAGATGCTCGGCGTCGTAGTTCTTGGCAAAGCCCGCCGCCATCGCCGAACCGACGCTGGTGCCGACGAAGATGTCGAACATCGCGCCGCGCTCGCGAAACGCCTTGTAGACGCCGACATGCGCGGTGCCGAGGCTGCCGCCGCCGCCGGCGACAAACCCGACGGCGCGGCCGCACAGGAAACGAACCAGGCTCTCGATATCGATCTGGTCCTCGAGCGCGACATGGTGATGCATGAAGCAAGGCAGCCGAGCCAGCCAGGCCGCGGTGCCGCTGACCTCGTGTTGCCTGATATCGTGAACACGAACCAGGCGCCGCGCCGACGCCGGATGCACTCCGCAGGCGAAGCTCTCGATCTCGGTGAGAACCGGCGGCGGAGCATCACCGCGGCAGGCGAACACCACGAGGTCGGCCTGGCGAATGGTCTTGCGCGCCCATTCGGATGCTTCCGCACCACCGAAATAAGCCACCAGCGGCGCGTCGTACTCGATCCGGTTGAGCCAGTCGGCGACCTCGGACGAGTCCAGCGCGCGGCCGGGAAACATCGCCTGAATGCGCGCGAGATCGACAATCTCGGCGCCTGCTGCGGCAAGGCTCAGGCGCAGCCTTCGTTCAAAGTCGTCCGGCACCGGCTCCCGTCCGCCTGCAATCAGCGCGACGGTGCGCGCCTTTGGTGACGCCCGGACGGGCAACAGGCGCGCGGTCTGGATGGCAAACCGCTGCGCAAGCGCGGCAAGCAGCGCCTCGACGATGCCAGGCGCTTCCTGCACCAGCCTCGCATAGGCCGCCCGCGTCAACACCAGCACGCTGGAATCGCGGATCGCGATTACGTTGGCCGTGCGCGGGATGTTGGCGAAGAAGCCGATCTCGCCGACCAGCTCGCCGGCGCGAAGCTCCGCGATCGGTTCGGGATGATCGATCCGGTGCACCGCGAGCGCGCCGTGCAGCACCAGGAACAATGCGTCCGAGGCGCCGCCCTGCTCGACCAGCAGTTCGCCACGCACCAGGTCGCGCCTGGTCATCGCGCCAAAAGCGATCAGCCGCTGCTCCGCGCTGAGCGTTCGGAACAGCGCGAAGTCCTCGGACAGGTTTCCCCACGCAAACGTTGCGCTCGGCGGCACACGGTTCGATTGCATGGGCGGATGTTAGCGCCGGGCCGCCGTCCCGGCGAGCGATATCAGGCCGGTCCTAACGGCGCCCCGGCCCGCATTCCTTGGGAGCACTGCAACAGGAATAGCGACGCTTCCATTGGCCTGCATCACCCGACCAGCTCCGGCCACGGCACGATGGTCGACTTCACCGTCTTCATCGCCATTGCGTCCGCCACCGCGCGTGCGACGCCGTCCTCGGTGAACGGATAGATCGTCTGCATGTCGAGCCACGGATATTTGTTGCGCGTGCGGTAGAGCATGTCGACGCCAAGCGGCAGGTCGTTGCCGGTAAAGCCCCAGGAGCCGAGCACGTTGAGGTCCTTGGTGCAGATGCGGTGCCACGACGTATTGATCGAGCCGGCGTCGGTGAACTGGCCCATCTCGACATAGGTGCCGCCGTCGCGCAGCATCTCGATGCCTTCGGGGCCGGCGGTCGGGTGGCCCGAGCAATCCATCACGAGATCGGCACCGAAGCCGCCGACGATGTCGCGCACCGCCTTGATGCGCTCCTCCGGCGTCTTCAGCTGCTCGATATCGACGGTCGCCTCGGCGCCGAACTTGCGCGCCAGCGCCAGCCGTGGCGTTTCCGGCGCGCCGACGCAGATCACGCGCCCTGCTCCCATCTCCTGCGCGGCCGCGACCGCCAGGATGCCGATCGGCCCGGAGCCCTGGATCACCACGGTGTCGCCCCAGCTGAAGCCGCCGGCGCGGGTGGCGCGGTTGAAGGCGCGAATGCAGGACGTCAGGGGCTCCGACAGCGCGCCCAGCCGCAGCGACATGTCGTCGGGCAATTTGTAGATCTTGGTGCCGGGCAGCATGTCGAGATCGACATAGACATATTCGGCCCAGCCGCCCCACATGTGCGGCGCCTTGTCGAAGCCGAGATAGCGGCCGTAATACACCGGCGTCAGGCACTTGTTGGCGCTCTCGGGATAATGGATGCAGTAATAGCAGCGGCCGCACGGCATCAAGGGCGGGATCATCACCTTCGATCCCACCTGCAGCGGCTTGCTCATGAAGTCTTCGGTGAATTCCGGGCCGCATTCGACGATCACGCCGCCGAGCTCGTGGCCGAGCGTGAACGGCCATGGCAGCGGCTTCGGCCAGTGTCCCTTCAGGATGTGCAAGTCGGTTCCGCAAACGCCGCAGGCGCCGACCTTGATCAAGGCCGCCTTTTTGCCGACATCCGGCCATGGCACGGTCCGGATTACAGGCTTGGCTCCAGGTCCATCATGCGTGCAGACGCGGATCTGCTCCATCGGTTCGCTCTCCCTGTCCTTGTCATTGGGCCGGGTTCGGCCGCACCGACTTTAGGTCAGGACAATCGGGATGTCATGAACGCCTGTCATGAAGGCCTTCATGACAGACCCTGGCGGGACGACGCGCTTCAAGTCTTGACGGGAGTATTTTTCCGCAAGGAAGCATCGCAAAGAACCGTTGATTGTGAACGCAACTGAGGGCCAATAGGCTGGTAGCATTGCGGGGAACGACACCATGAATCCTGGTATCGAAGGTATCGTTGGCATGTACGTCAAGCTGGGCGAGCTGGACACGCTGCAACGAATGAAAGAGCATCGGCAGAATCTGCTCGACCAATGTGTCGACACCGCGCATTTCAGCTTCGACGTGACGCGATCGATCTACAAGAGCGACCTCGAGGTGATCGAAGCCGGCATCGAGAGCCTCTCGGGCGAGGTCACCGGCCATGTCGACGTCTTCAACGAGAACAGGATCGCCGGCTGGGCCTTGTACGACCAGCACCCCGACAAACGAGTCACGATCGATATCTATTTCAACGGCGATCATGTTGCCGAAGTCGTCGCCGATCAGTTCCGCAAGGATCTTCTCAAGCTCAACAAGGGCGATGGGCACCACGGCTTCATGTTCGAACCGCCAGCCGGCTCCTATCAGCCGCCTTTGCAGCTCGAGATCCGTGCGGCGAAGCGCAAGGTGCTAAAGGCCGTGACTGTTGAACCACCGGCGGAGTCGGCCGAACCGGCCATGGACGCCGAAGCCAAGTAGCCCGCCGCGTCGCCTGCGCACGGAGATCGTCGGGAAGGCCCACGATGTGGTCGGAGTGCAGATGGGTGATGAAGTGCGCCGTGATCGCGCCGATCGAGATCTTCTTCTGGAACAGGTGGATGGTCGAACCGCGCCCGACGGTCATCGCGGCCGTGCGTTGTTTCCATAACCTGCACGCACAGATCGCCATTGCCGAGCTGTCGCGATGCCGCTATATCGCCCCTGTCGGAAAAGGCAGACTTGGTTTGGTAAGCCCAAGTCCTTTCGAAACGAAGTCCCTTCGGAATCGAAAGCTCTGGTCTCCCGCCTCGTGCATGAGATCCCCACGACGAACACCGGACGCCGTCGAAGCGTCCATTGTTCGTCCGTGTGGTTCTCAACCCGACGAACCGCTCCGGTCGAACATCGACAAAGGAGTAGTTCGTGCACAACCACCGCCCCCTTCCCCATGATGCCGTAATCGCCGGCGCCGGCCCGGTCGGCCTGCTGCTCGCTTGCGAGCTGCGGCTCGCAAAGCTCTCAGTCCTGGTGCTCGAGCAGACCGCGGACCCGCGCTCGCCGTTGAAGCGGCTGCCGTTCGGCATGCGCGGCCTCTCGGCGCCCACCATCGAGGCCCTCTATCGTCGCGGGATGCTGGACGACATCGCAGCGCCGCAGCGTGCGAAAGATGGCTCGGGCAGCAATGCGTCGAACGGCGCGCATTGGATGCAGCAGCCGCGCCGCCCGGCGGGCCATTTCGCCGGCATCCAGTTTCATCACGACGATATCGACAGTTCGAAATGGTCCTATCGCCTGCCGGGTCCGGCCGGCACCAGCATGGCGGTCGACATGGAGTCGCTCGAATCCGCGCTCGCCGCGCGCGCAATCGCGATGGGCGTCGAGATCAGGCGCGGCGCGGGCGTCGAGGCGTTCGATCAGTCGGATGACGGCGTGATCGTTCGCGCCGGCGGCGAGACCTTTCATGGACGCTGGCTGGTCGGTTGCGACGGCGGCCGCAGCACGGTGCGCAAGGCCGGCGGCTTCGAATTTGTCGGCACCGATCCCGAGTTCACCGGCTATTCGGTCGAGGTCGAGATTGCCGATCCGGACACGCTCTGCCCCGGCCGCCACTACACGCCGACCGGCATGTATACCTACGCGCGTCCCGGCACCATCGCGATGGTCGATTTCGACGGCGGCGCCTTCCACCGCACCCAAGCAATCACGCGCGAGCATGTGCAGGCGCTGTTGCGCCGCGTCTCCGGCACCGACGTGTCGTTGACGGCCCTCCGGCTTGCCACCACCTGGACGGATCGCGCCTGTCTGGCGACGGCTTACCGGAAGGGACGCGTGCTGCTCGCCGGCGACGCCGCGCACATCCATTCTCCGCTGGGCGGCCAGGGGCTCAACCTCGGGCTTGGCGATGCGTTGAATCTCGGCTGGAAGCTCGCCGCCACGATCCGCGGCGACGCGCCGGCCGATCTGCTCGACAGCTATTGCAGCGAACGGCATCCGGTGGGCGCGCAGATCCTCGACTGGTCGCGCGCCCAGGTCGCGCTGATGCGGCCGAGCCGGAGTTCGCGTGCGCTCGAAGCCATCATCCGCGATCTGATCGCGACACCCGACGGCGCGACATATTTTGCCGAGCGCGTGTGGGGCGTTTCGCTGCGCTACGATCTTGGCGGCGGCCATCCGCTGGTGGGCCGCAGCGCGCCCGACTTCGCGCTCGCCAGCGGGAAGAGGCTCGGCGACCTGCTCAGAGACGGGCGCGGCCTGCTGCTCGACTTTGATCCGCGCTCTCCCCTGCGCGCGCTGGCCGAGCGTTGGCGCGGGCGGATTGGCTATGTCGCAAGCGATGCCGGGGATCGGCTGGGTTTGAACGCGGTGCTGGTGCGTCCCGATGGGTTTGTGGGTTGGGCCACAGACATCGAACCGGATCTGGAGGAGACTGCTCAGGCCGCAGCGCGATGGTTCGGAGAACCTGACGCGGCATCTGCATGAGCCTAACGCCCCTGGGTGCGGCGCACGTGAACTTCGCTTGTCGCTCTCGTTCCGTGTCCGGGTTCCCTTTCACAACCGTAACGCCCCGTTAACCCTATCAGCCTTAGGGTCGTCGGGGCTCCGAATGGATGGTGGCCGGGTTTGTTGTGATGTCGTTTGCACAGAAGAAAACTACCGCCGTCCCCGTTGCCGAGGAGCGGCGACGCTTCCAGCGCGTCAAGGTGCACCTGCTCGGCCGCTACATGCTGCCCGACCGGCGCGAGTTTCCTTGCCAGATTATCAACATGTCCCCGGGCGGCCTCGCGCTGCTTGCGCCCGGCATCGGCAATGTCGGCGACCGCGTGATCGCCTATCTCGACCATATCGGCCGGGTCGAGGGCCGCATCACCCGCATCATCGACAACGGCTTTGCGATGACGATCGGCGCCACCGCGCGCAAGCGCGACAAGCTAGCCGCCCAGCTCACCTGGCTCGCCAACCGCGACATCCTCAATCTGCCCGAGGATCGCCGCCACGATCGTATCGTGCCGCGCAACCCGATCGCGCTGCTCACCCAGGAAGACGGCTCGCGGATGACCTGCCGCATCATCGACCTCTCTTTGTCCGGTGCTGCGATTGCCGCGGAGAACCGCCCGCCGCTGAAGTCGCTGGTGATGCTCGGCAGGGTGCAGGCCCGCGTGGTGCGAAATCTCGAGGAAGGCTTCGCGCTCGAGTTCGTCCACGAGCAGTCGGCGGAAACGCTCGAAGAGAGCGTTACCGCGAGGTAAAGCGAAAAACCGCTCAAGACCCCGTTTTCGGCCCGCGAAGGCGGCCTCCGGTGCACCGGTGGCCGCCTTCGGCGCGTTTGGCGCAGTAAAATCGGCGGTTAACGGCCAGGGCGTTTGAGGCAACAAACCGTGCAGGCGCAGCGCTTGCCGCGTTAATAGATAAAATTTGAATCAATTGCAGGTGTTTCAAATTTTACGCGAATTCGATTCAAGTAAAGATCGAATTCGCCGCAGCTTTTACCAGTATTCGCGTCAAATCTACTTCGCGCACTTAGCGGCGGCGCAAAAGCTTTGTGCGAAACGTGGTCCCAACAAGAAGAACGGGGGCCACGATGTTTGGGTTCAGGGGACAGGGGAAAGGTTTGGCGGTTGCCGCCATTCTGTTTGCGACGTGCGTGTCGGCCAAGGCCGGCGACGTGGTCTACGCCAGCCTGGGTGACGTTGCGCGTTCGCCGATCGGCTGGGTCGAATTCTGCGCCGACAATCCCGCCGAGTGCCGCGGCGGCAAGACGCAACCACGCGACATCGTGTTGTCGCAGACCGCTTGGCGCGACCTCGTGCGGGTCAACAAGTGGGTCAACGAATCCATCAAGCCGATGACCGACATGGATCATTGGGGCGTGATCGAGAAATGGTCGCTGCCATCAGACGGCTACGGCGACTGCGAGGACTACGTGCTCCTGAAGCGCAAGATGCTGATGGACGCCGGCTGGCCGCGCGAGGCGCTGTTGATCACGGTGGTCCGCGACAAGAAAGGCGAAGGCCACGCGGTGCTGACGGTGAAGACCGACAAGGGCGAATTCGTGCTCGACAATCAGAACGAGAGCATCGTCGCCTGGACGGAGACCGGCTACCGCTTCGTCAAGCGGCAATCGCAGAGCGATCCCAATGTATGGGTCTCGCTCGGCGACAACCGCCCGGCAGTTTCAACCGCAAGCTCGCGCTGAGCGGCAACAAGGAATCGAGTTCGCGACCCGGTCACATCCCCACCCCTCCCCGTCCCAGACCGGTTCGCGCGCGGCCAGGCTTCCCCCAAAGCCTGGCCGCAACCTTTTGAGGGGCACGGCGGCGACCGATCAGAAGAACCGATCGAGGAACGCCGCCGTCTCGTCCGAGATGCCGACGATCTTGTTGGTGGCTTGCCGATAGAGCTTGAAGTTGAGCTCGGTCTCGGGCCGGCCGTCGTCCCAATCCTTGAAGCGCTTGAGCGCGTCGCGTCCCAGCGGCCGCTTCACCAGCGCAACACGCCTGACCGCGATGCTGACACGCGGCGTTTGCCTGGCGACATCCAGCTTGCGCGGCACCGGTTCGGCTGAGGTCACCACCGCCCGTGCGATCAGGCCGTTGCCGCCCTCGTTCTCGCTCGCGAACACGAACACGATGTCGTCGGCCGCGATCAGCTTGCCGCCGTACATGGTCTTCTGCGCGGTGAAGATGAACGCCTTCGCCCGCGGTTCCCCAATCTCGGTCTTGATCGCAAACGCCATCGCATCCCCTGCGCCGGTACGCTCGGCCAGCCGGCGCCCCAAGCTTGACATCCTAGCCCGTCTTATTCATCAGCGGCTTGTTGAGAGGCTGGCGAGCGTGGCGTAAGCCGCTGAGATGGCGTAGGATTCGGTTGCTGACACCCACCCTCCGCGCATCCGGGCCGCCACACTCGCCATGACCGACGATACGAGTCTGCCGTTCTCATTTCCAGCCGTTTCCCACAAGAAGATCACAGCCTCGTTCGACGGCGGCAAGCTGACGTCGGATGGCGGCGTCATGCTTCTGGCCATGGCGGACCGGCGCCTCGGCTTGGCCGCGAAGTTGTCCTGCGTATTCCCCGAGCGGCGCGATCCGGGACGCATCGTGCACAGCCTTGCGGATATGATCCGCGCCCGCATCTTCGCCATCGCGTGTGGCTACGAGGATGGCAATGATCTCGATCGTTTACGCGGCGATCCGGCGTTCAAGCTGGCTTGCGGCCGACTGCCGGACACTGGCCGGGATCTGTGTTCGCAGCCGACCCTATCGCGCCTGGAGAATGCACCACACCTGCGCGAGGTGATCCGGCTGAGCTCTGTGCTGGTTGACCTATGGATGGACAGCTACGCGCGAGCGCCGAGCGCAATCACGCTCGACATCGACGACACGGTCGACGTGGTGCATGGCCGTCAGCAACTCTCGCTGTTCAACGCCCATTATGATGAACACTGCTTCCTGCCGATCCACGTCTACGACACCGAGCACAGCCGGCCTGTTGCGGTCCATCCTGCGCCCCGGCAAGACGCCGAGCGGCCGCGAGGTGCGGGCACACCTGCGCCGCCTGGTTCGGCGCATTCGCCGGCGCTGGCCCGATACGCGTATCACCTTCCGCGGCGACAGCCATTACGCCGGCCCCGAGGCGATGACTTTTTGCGAGCAAAACGGCGTCGATTACATCTTCGCGCTAGCCGGCACGAAGCCGCTCGCCAGAAAGGTCGACGAGGTCTGTGATGCATTTCGAACCGAACGTGCGATCGAGAACAAGATCGTGGTTCGCGGCTACACCGAGACCCGCCACGCGGCCGGCTCCTGGCATCGTGAGCGCCGCGTCGTCGCCCGCATCGAGGCAACCCAACAAGGGCTCGACGTCCGCTACGTCGTCACCAGCCTGGATATCGGCTCGGCTGAGTGGATCTATGACAGCCTCTATTGCGCTCGCGGACAGGCCGAGAACCTGATCAAGCTGCACAAGACCCAGCTCGCCTCCGATCGCACCAGTTGCCGCTCGGCGCTCGCCAACCAGGTCCGCCTCGTCTTCCACACCGCCGCCTATTGGCTCATCCTCGCCGTGCGCGATGCCATCCCAAAGCCGCGCGATCTGGCAACGGCCGAGTTCAACACGATCAGGCTCAGGCTTCTCAAGATCGCAGCCCGCGTCATCGAGACCGCCACCCGCGTCCGTCTTGCCTTCGCTGCGGCGTGCCCCGACGCCGACCTGTTCCGCGGCTTGGCAAACGCTCTGGTCCCGCAAGCACCCTGACGCGCGGGGCATGAGCCCCCGGTCACCCCGCTGCCGTCCTCCAACGCGTTCACGAAGTCGGGTCGAAAAGCGGCGAAAAAGCCGAAGCGTTCGCGCGCGCCTTCACCCCGACCGGAAATGTTCCAGCTGCCCCGCCCGGCAATCATGAATAAGACGGGCTAGCATCCGCCCTGTTGAATTGAATTCAATTCAGCCATGGACAAACGATGGGCGCGACGAGCCAGGGGACACGCGATCGGCTGCTCGCCGCAGCCCAAGAGGAGCTGATCGAAGGCCAAGGGCATCTCGAGATGCAGGCCGTCGCGAGACGGGCGCAGGTCTCGGTCGGGCTCGCCTATCACCACTTCGGATCGAAGGCCGGCCTGATCGCGGCCGTGGTCGAAGACTTCTATGAACATCTCGATGAGGCCGCCTTCGGCGGCGCCAAGCTGTCCGCCAGGAACTGGGCGGACCGGGAGAAGGCGCGGATCGGCGCCTATGTCGCCTTTCACTATGAGCACCCGTTTGCGCCGCTGGTGATCGGACCGCTGAGCCGGGCGCCCGAAGTGCTTGATGTCGAGACCGCCTTCACCAGCCGCCAGCTTGCAGCAGGAGCGCGCATGCTGGAGGCCGCGCAGCGCGATGGGATCGTACCCGGTGACCTCGACCCTCACCTCACCATTGCGCTGATGATCGGCGGCATCCGCCAGGCGCTGATCGGCGCGCTCACGGCCGGCCGGCGGCCGGATCCGGCAAGGCTGACCGGCGACATCTGGGCCTTCATGGCCGCGGCGCTGCGCCTGACCGCGAAGTCCCCGCCGGTGAAGCCAAAAGCCGCGCGGCGCAGCCGCTTCTAATGTTCAACTATAACCCCAAGGTCGGTGGCCATCTTGTTCAACCCGCATGATTTTCACACGCCGCAATCGTCCTACAGCAAGCCGGATCTGCTGCGCTCGAGCGCGGGCGGCTATTTCGGCCCCGGCAATGCGCAGCTGCCGGCGCCTCCGATGCTGATGATGGACCGCATCACCGAGATCGGCATCGACGGCGGCGCCTTCGGCAAGGGCCGCGTCGCCGCCGAACTGGACGTTGCACCGGACCATTGGTTCTTCGCCTGTCACTTTGCCGGCGACCCCGTGATGCCCGGCTGCCTCGGGCTCGACGCGATGTGGCAGATCATCGGCTTCTGGCTCGGCTGGTCGGGCTCACCGGGCAAAGGCCGCGCGCTCGGGGTCGGCGAGGTCAAGTTCAGGGGACACATCACCGCCGGACGTCAGGCTCGTGCGCTACGAGGTCGACCTGCGCCAGGTCAGGCGCGGCCGGCTGGTGCTGGGCATCGCCGACGGCCGCGTGCTCGCCGACGGCGCGTGCGTCTATCTGGCAAAGGACATGAGGGTCGGGCTGATCGCGCCGACGGACTGAGCCACGGACGCGCGCCGGACAGTCCCGTTTTGAGGCAGCAGCCGCGGAATTTGCGGCGAGTTTTGCACTCTCCGCGCCACCTGCTTGAATCCCCGGGGGTTTTGCCCGCATCGCGGTTGTGCTATGCGAAACCTTTCAATTGATGTCCGGTTCTGGTCGCATGGTCGAACTTGCCCCCCGGAATGCACAGGCCAGCAGCCTGATCGGCGTGCAGCCGATCGCGATCGGCGCCGTGGCGCTGGTGCTCGTGCTGTTCGGGATCGGCTCGATCGCGCTGTGGCGCGCCTTCAGCGGCAACGTGCCGGAGACCGACCGGATGGTCGCCGCCCGCCAATTGCAGGCGCGGACCGCACAGGTCTCCGAGGCCCTGGTGGAAAAGACCAAGGGGATGGAGGTGACCCAGCAGGAATCCATCGACCAGTTGCAGGAAGTGCAGGACCAGCTGTTGGCGATGCGCAAACAGTTCGCCGCGCAGCAGGCCGACGCCAAGAAGCTCTCCGACCAGGTCGCCGCACTGACTGAACAGGTCGAGGGCTTGCGCCAATCGCTCGCGAGCGCGCAGGCCAATGAGCCGGCCGCCGAGCCCGAGCCGCGCAAGCGGTCGAAGGCCACCCGCAGCGCCAACCGGAAGCGCCACAGATCGCGCGGCTGACGACCGAAGACGCCGGGCGCCGTCACCAGCGCGGCCTTCAAAATGCGCCAAATCCCGAACAACATCAGGACCTAAGGTGGAATTTTCCGGCTCCAGGCCTGCCGGGTAGCCCCGTATGAGTGCCCGTTAGCGTGAATTAATCCGGAACTTTGTGAACTGGTTCACATATCCGACTTCGAATCCGAGTCATCCTTAATCACCGGATGGCGTGAGCCGATTTCAATATCCGGGGCTGGCAAGGTCGTTGACGGTATACTACGTCGACGGCCTTGTTTTTTGTGACCGTGAGTCCCGGGACTGCCCACCCCGAAAACGCGGCGTGCTCGGATGACGGCTCTGCACGCGCGACATCGCTGCAGCTGAAGCCGCAGCAATCCGCGTTGCCGCCTACTTGGTGCGGTCGCGCAGGACGCGATCGCTTCGCTGCCGCAGCCGTGCAAGCTTCGGCTCGAGCTCGTGGAGCATGTAGACGAATGCGATGGCGAGGCCCGAAACAACAACCATGAACAGCAATGTCAGATCAGGAATGGTCAGCATCTCTGATATCCTCTGAGGCCCGGCTCCAATCGCAGCCGGACCGTTTGTTTTCGCGACGCGTTCACACACAGACTGCTGCAATGCGCTGCAAGCAGCGTACCAATGCGCGACGGCCCCGGCATCAAGACACCGAGGCCGCGCCGATCATTCCAAGAACCATCAGCATGGCGATCCGATGGACCGGCCATGCGTCAGCAGATATCTCAGTTGCAAACCTGCACCGGTCGCACCTGCCAGCCATACGGCGTCAGCATGCGACGGCGCACGACATAACAACCGCCGTCACCGTAACCATAGCCGTAGCCATACCCGTCGTCGTAGCCGTAGCCGGCGTAGTACGGGTTGCCGTAGTAGCCGTCATAGTAATCGTAGGCGCCGTAGCCCAGACCGAAGCCGATCGCGGCCGCCGCGAACGGATAGCCCCAGCCGCGCCGATGCCAGCCTCCACCATGCCAGCCGCCGCCATGCCAACCGCCGCCGATCGCAGCCGACCGGAAGCCACCGCCCGCGCCCATGGCGCGGAAAGCGCCGCCGCCAAATCCGCCGCCGTGGAAGCCGCCGCCACCATGGAAGCCACCGCCACCGTGGAAGCCGCCCCCGCCGAAGCCACCGCGCGCCGACGCGGGGTCGACCGTGAACAGGCCGACCGAGGCCGTCGCCAGCAAGGCAATCATCGTTTTACGCAACATCACCCGTTACTCCTCTTTCCAAGGCTTTGCTTTTCAAGCCTCCTCCGCCGCGTCCCGCGCATGCTAACCCAATGTAGGACCGCGGCTTCGACCGCGCGCCTATGCCGCGCTCACTTCTGCGCGACCCGCGTTCATCAAGGCGCAGCCGTCAAAAGTTAACAGCCGCGGCAGATGCCATTGACGCGGCGGTCGACCGTCCTGTTCTCGTCGGCGATCGCCTTGTCGAAGCTTTCGCTCGACGCCGAGCCGGTGGTGACGCCCTCACCGGTGTTCAGCCGACCGGAAGACTGAGCCGTGCCGGCGCTGTTGGTGCCGGGCGGCGGTGACGCGACTTGCGGCGATGCCGAGCTGGCTGACGAGGGGCTGCCGCTCCCAGTACCGCTTCCAGTACCTTGGGCGACGGTAACCGTGGGCGCCAGCAGAATGGCGATTGTCGCTGACGCGACGGTGACGGATAATTTGCGCATGGCAATTCTCCCTTGCGGACATCAACGGGTCCGCAAAACGCCGGTTCCCACAGGCGTTGGGGCAATACAGTTTGGGAGCAATGCAATTTGCGCAAGCTGATCGAATTTGACGACGACACTTTCGACAAGCTGAAGCAGCTTGGGCGCGACCGGATGGCGACGCTGCAGGAGCTCGCGGACGAGGCCTTCGCCGACCTCCTCAAGAAGCACGGTATTCCGATCGACCTGAAAGACGCGCTGCGCAAGAGCGCGAGACTTCAGGAGACAGCAAGACTCCAGGAGGCGGCAAAGCCAGGCCCCGCAACACCGAAGGGCGCACGCAAGCAGGGCCGGAAGCGCTGAGGTTTCAGCCGATCTTCTTCAGTCCGGCTTTGTACTGCGGTCCCCGGATCGCGTAGGACTTCGCCGGCCGCGACAACGCCTCCGCCTGCGCGGCATCAAGTGTGCGCACCACGCGCGCGGGCGCACCGATGATCAGGGAATTTTCCGGAAACTCCTTTGCCCTCGGTGATGACGGAGCCGGCGCCGACGACACTGCCGCGCCTGATGCGCGCGCCGTTCATCACGATCGATCCCATCCCGATCAGCACACCGTCTTCCAGCGTGCAGCCGTGCACGATCGCATTGTGGCCGATCGTAACGTTGTTGCCGATGGTCAGGGGAAAGCCGGGATCGACATGCAGGGTCGAATTGTCCTGGACGTTGGAGCCTTCGCCGATCTCGATCCACTCGTTGTCGCCGCGCAGAACGGCGCCGAACCAGACGCTCGCCGCGGATTTGAGGCGCACCTTGCCGATCACGACGGCATTGTCGGCGATGAAGTAGCTGCCGTCGGCGGGAAGATCGGGCCCCTGCCCGTCGAGTTCGTAGATCGCCATAGAGGTCTCCCTGGAGCGTTTTCGGTTCTGATTGATCAGAACTGAGGCTCTCGTCAGGACGACCTTGGCACAGCGGCCGACATGGTTTCAAGCAAGCGCGATCATGATCCGGACACGGATCAGGAGCCGGCGCGGATCACCCGATCACGCCGGCAGCGCGCAGCGTCATCACGAAGAAGGTGCCCGACATCAGGCTCCAGAAGCCGGAGATGACGGTTGCCATCATCACGAACTCGAACCGGCGGCGCTCGATGCGCGCACCACGCAGCGTGTTGCGCATGATGATGAACGGTGCGGCGAAGACGAGAAACGGGACCGCGGCAAAGGTCCTCGGCGCCACGCCCTCCTGCAGCAGGCCGAAGCCGGCCGGACGCTCCGCCATCGCCTGATAACCGCTGGCCAATGCGCCGGCGAGCGCGAAGCCGATGAAGAGCGAGAACAGGGAATTCAAGGTATCAGGCGACATCGGAACTTCCGCTACGCAACAGGCCACTCACCCTGCTTCGCAGAATTGGCGGCGAGCCGCCACATCATCCTTAAGGAAAGGTTAACCGGCGGCGCCCGGCGCGGCGTTTGCGCATGGCCATTCGCTCCGGGATTCCATTGGAATCGTACGGAAATTCCGCATCACGTGGCATATTCGGCAGGTGATTCGGCCACTCCCGACCTGCACTTTGCCTCGCCCATGACGCTACTCTCGACCGCCCAGCATCTCGCCCGCGACACCCGCCGCAATCCGCGCGCGCATCTCGTTCCGATCATCGCCTCGGCAGTCATCGCGGCCGGTGCGATTGCGCTCGTCGCCTATCTGCTGTGGCCGACCTATACGACCATCCCGCCCAGCGATCCGTCGCGACTGCCGGTGAGCGTCGGCGGCACGCTGTTCAACGTGCCGACCATGGCGGTGCGCATGAAGATCCAGCGTCACTCCGGGCCGCAGGAGCGCGTCGACCTGAGCTTCCTCTATCCGTCGCTGGAGGCGCCGGCCGCGCCGAAGCACTACAGCGCCGAGACGGTCGAGGACAAGGTGCAGCCGATCGACAGGATCTTCGTGTCGATCGCGGCACATCACGATTCACTCGCACCGGACATGCGGCTGCGCACGATCTATCCGCGCTATCTATCTCGCGACGAGCGCGCGAATACCGATGACGGCTTGACGGCACGCGCGTTCCGCGACGGCACGCCCTATGGCGGCGAGGACCTGTTCACCGCGACCGAGCCGCAATTGATCGCGCGCTGCACGCGCGATACGTCGACGCCCGGCATGTGCCTGAGTGAGCAGCGCATCGAAGGCGCCGACCTGACCTTCCGCTTTCCACGCAGTTGGCTTGCGCAATGGCGCGACATCGCCACCGCGATGAACCGCCTCTCCGCGCAGATGCATAGCGCGAAGGGGTAGCTCCTCGTCATTGCGAGCGAAGCGAAGCAATCCATCGAGCCGCTAACGCGGAAATATGGATTGCTTCGTCGCTTCGCTCCTCGCAATGACGCGCCGAGACCAGGCTGTTCAGCCCTGCTCGCCCAGATCTTCTTCCAGGATGGCCATCTGGAACTGGAACGAGCGATCATCGTCCTCGTCGTCGACGAACAGCACGCCGATGAACTCCTCGCCGATATAGACCTCGGCCGAGTCGTCCTTCTTGGGCCGCGGCACCACGCGGATCTTGGGATTGCTGAACACGCGTTTGAGATACGCGTCGAGCTTCCTGACTTCCTGAACGTCCACAGCCGTCTCCAATCGGGTCGATGATTTTCGGGGGAGTTTTAGGACGAGACGGCAAAGACCGCCAGAGCCTTTTCAGGCTTTGGTGACGTGATGTTGCGCACACGCTAAAGCGCGGTACCGATCAGAAAGCGAGTGAAATCAAAGCCCGATCGCGTTGAGCATCTGGTCCATGGTGCGCGACGGCTCGGCACAGCCGGCCTCGCCGACGATTTTCGCCGGCACGCCCGCGACCGTGACGTTGTGCGGCACGGGCTTGACCACGACGGAGCCCGCCGCGATCCGCGCGCAATGACCGATCTCGATATTGCCGAGGATCTTGGCGCCGGCGCCGATCAGCACGCCGTGGCGGATCTTCGGATGGCGATCCTCGTTCTCCTTGCCGGTGCCGCCGAGCGTGACTACCATGCAGGATCGAGACATCGTCGTCGATGACGGCCGTCTCGCCGCAGACGAAGCCGGTGGCATGGTCGAGGAAGATGCCGCGGCCGATCCTGGCCGCCGGATTGATGTCGGTCTGGAACACTGCCGACGAGCGGCTCTGCAGGTAGAAGGCAAAATCCTTGCGGCCCTTCTGATAGAGCCAGTGCGCGAGACGATGGGTCTGCAGCGCGTGGAAGCCCTTGAAGTAGAGCAAGGGATCGATGAAGCGCGAGGTCGCGGGATCGCGATCATAGACGGCGACGAGATCGGCCCGGAAGGCGTTGCCGATATCGGGCTCATCGCGCAATGCCTCGCCAAAGGTCTGGCGGATCAGGTCGCCCGACAGCGCGGCGTGATCGAGCCGCTCGGCAATGCGATGGACCACGGAATCTTCCAGGCGCTCATGATGTAGCACGGTCGCATAGATGAAGGATGCGAGCTCCGGCTCGCGCCGCAGGATGTCTTCCGCCTCACCGCGAATTCGATCCCAGATCGGATCGAGCGCCGCCAGCTTTGCCCCCTGCGGATTGACCTGATGAACTGCCATAGCTGCTCTCGCAATTCGGTTGTTCTGATGTGCGTTATAGCACGGTGACCCCAGCGCGTCCCGGGAAGGCTCGGTACGGTAAACCCCAGCCGAACGCCCTCCGGGCCGACGTCTAGGGGAGTTGGTCGGGATTTTGCCGAAATCAAGCCGTGCTTCTGCAACTATTGGCGGATTTCGTCCCGAGTGTGGTTTTGGGCATGGTCGGCCCCAATAAAAAGGGGAAACATCATCAATACCCAGACGTTACGTGGGCGCCTGACCGACGCACGGTCGGTCTGGATTGCCACCATTGCCATTCCCCTCCTCCTGCTCGCGCCTGCCTTCTGGAACGGCTATCCGCTGCTCCAATGGGATACCGGCGGCTATCTGGCGCGCTGGTACGAGGGCTATCTGGTGCCGAGCCGGTCCACGGTGTTCGGCATCTACCTCCATGTCGGTGAGACATCGGGCTTCTGGCTCAACCTCGGCATCCAGACCCTGGCGACGCTGTGGATCCTGCAACTGACCCTGCGCATGCTCGAGCTCGCCCGGCCGGCCCGGCTGATCGCGATCAGCCTCGCGCTGATCGCCGCCACCGCCCTGCCCTGGCTCGCCAGCATGCTGCTGACCGACATCTTTGCCGGCCTTGCGGTGCTCGCGCTCTACGTCCTCATCCTGCATAGCGACGGGATATCGACGCTGGAGAAGGCGGTGCTGTTCGGATTCACAGCGTTTTCCGCCGCCACGCACAGCGCGACGCTCGCGGTGTTGCTTGGGCTCTGCTGCGTCGGCTGGATGCTGCGTCCGTGGCTCGGCCGTCGCGTCCCGGTCGCGGGCCTCATGCAAGGCAGCCTGACCATCGTCACCGCCGCCGTGATGCTGCTGGCGGCGAACTTCGCGCTGTCGGGTCAGCTTGCCTGGACACCCGGCGGCTATGGCGTCGCCTTCGGCCGCATGCTGCAGGATGGCATCGTCGCGCAATATCTGCGCGATCATTGCGCCAAGGAGAACCTGAAGCTGTGCCCCTATCGCGACGCGTTGCCGCCGACCGCCGACGACTTCCTGTGGGGTCACAGCATGTTCAACACGCTCGGCCGCTTTCAGGGATTGAATGACGAGATGGGCCACATCGTGGTGCGTTCGCTGGCCGAATATCCGGGATGGCAGGCCAGGGCGGCGCTGAAAGCAACCGCCGACCAGCTGTTGGATGTCGCGACCGGAGAAGGCTCCTCGGGCTGGATCCCGCATACCTACGGCATCATCGAGCGCTATATTCCCAAGCAGGTCGCGCCGATGCGCGCCGCGCGGCAACAACAATGGGCCCTCGACTTCACCGCGATCAATCGCATCCACGTGCCGGTCGCGCTGGCCTCGATGCTCCTGGTCGTGATCCTGTTCGGCCGCGGACTGTGGCAGCGTCGACTCGACGATTTGACGCTGCTGGCGGGCACGGTGACGCTCGCTCTGCTCGGCAATGCCGCCGTCTGTGGCGTGATCTCGGGGCCCCACGACCGCTACGGCGCGCGCATGGTGTGGGTCGCGACCTTCGTGGTGCTGATCGCGGCGACGCGCGCCTTCGCCAAGAACGATGCCGAGGACGATGCCGAGAACGACGCCGACGAGCTATTTTCGCCGCGACAGGAAGTCGATGACGCCGGTCTTGTAGACCTTGTCACCGACCGCCCGCATGTGGTCGCGGTTCGGAATGTCGAGCACCTGCGATCCCGGAATGATCCGGCCGAGCGCTGACGCCGAGCCCGCGATCTCGTCCTTGCTGCCGACCGCGATCAGAACCGGCACGCGGATGCCGGCGGCCTCCTCGCGCGTCATCAGGCGGCGCGAGCCACGCAGGCAGGCGGCGAGCGCGCGGCGGTCGGAGCGGG
Source organism: Bradyrhizobium sp. JR3.5 (assembly GCF_054057015.1). Taxonomy (NCBI): domain Bacteria; kingdom Pseudomonadati; phylum Pseudomonadota; class Alphaproteobacteria; order Hyphomicrobiales; family Nitrobacteraceae; genus Bradyrhizobium; species Bradyrhizobium sp. JR3.5. The sequence continues at coordinate 1,018,942 of NZ_JBSRYV010000001.1, read as the reverse complement.
TCTGATCGGCGAAGGCGCGGAACGTGCGGCCGACCGGATCGGTGACGTCGTCGAGCGACGGCACCTCCAGCGCCAGCGCGACGGCCTCGCCGGGACCGCCGCCCTCGATCAGCCCGATGCCGATGCCGCCGAGGATCGCCGAACGCACCCGATCGGAATTCTCACGCGCCAGGATCGCCGTCATCCGCGAGCCCAGCGAATAGCCCATGATGTCGGCGCGCGCGATTCCGAGATGATCCATCAGCGCGATCACGTCGCTTGCCATGGTTGCGATCTCGTACTGCGCGGCGTCGTAGAGCTTGGCGGATTCACCGTGGCCGCGATTGTCGAGCGCGATGACGCGACGGCCGGCCTTGACGAGCTCCGACACCCAGGTCGGATAGATCCAGTTGACGTTCTTGCTCGACGCAAAGCCGTGCACGAGCACGATCGGCTCGCCCGCGCCTTCGTCGATATAGGCAATTTCAACATCGCCGTGATGGAAACTCGGCATCATCGATTCCGTTTTTTCTTGGGACTTTGGGATTTGGGATTGGCGATCGACCGGCGACCGCAAGCTTAGCGTGAAACCTAGCCCTGGGCGGGCATACTCGCCAGCGCGGCCTGCGCGGTCATCTGCCGCTTCAGGCGCAGCGCCTTGCTTCGTCTGAGCCACCACGCCGTGGTTCGCTCGGTGGCGGCCTTGATCGACGACAGGAAGCCGAACAGCGCAAGCAGCGCGCCGAACAGCCACACGGTGAGATCGAACGTGCCGGCCACGAGCAGCAGCGCGCCGCGGCCGAGCAGCTTGATGATCGCGCGGGTCTGGCCGCCCTTCACGTCCGCGATGCGGGCCGCGCGCGCGATCTCCTGCGGGTTCTCCGCGACCTTCAGCGTGTCTCGCGCGGCACGAACCCCGGCCGCCTCGCCGATACGCCCGACGTCCTTGGCGACGCGCACCAGCGCGCCGGCTTTCTCGGCGCGGAACGCCGCGCGGATCGCGGTTGCAGTTTCCGCCGGCCGCAGCACCGAGCCGGACGCGACCGCCTCGCGCAGCGCCGGCTGATCGACCACCTCGCGGGTCGAGCGCCCGGCCCATTCGATCATCCCCTCACTCAGCCGTCCGGCCTTGCGCGTATCCTTGACCAGCGTCAGTCCGGCGCGCAGCGGCGCGGCTCCGCCGACCGACACATAGGTGGCCGCAGTCACGGCGAGCCCGGCGGCGGCAAGGCCAAGCACCAGCTGATCGGTGTCCTCGCCCATCACGAGGTGCTTGCCTTCGCACACGACGTCCCTGACGTCACCGAACACGAACAGATCGCCGGCGACGGTGCCGGACAGGCTTGCGACATCGTCGGCATTGCCGGTCACGAGACCGGTGGCAAATCCCTTGGCGAAATGCGTGGTGGACGATTGCTCGGCGCGCGCGTCGTCGACACGCCTTGTGAGTTCATCACTGAGCGCGATGTTCTTCTCGCTTGCGAGCGCGACGAAGCTGGTCGCAAGATCGGCATCTCCGGAGGCGAGCGCCGCCTCGATATTGTCCGATATCAACGCCGGGTTGTTGCGCAGGACGGAATTGAGCCTGAGGTCGGCGAGCGCGGCCGGATCGTTCCGCGCTGACAGCACCATGCCGGCGTTCCGGGCGTGCGGCCAAATGGCCGCGCCCACGGCAGCGCTCGCTGCCAGGCCGGCCACCGCAAAACTGAGGCGCACCCCGTTCATTCCGCTGAAAACCCCTAGTTTTATTCGCCTTGTTCAGTTGGCCTTGGAAATAGTGTACCGTTTTTGCGACACAACGGCTCCGACCAAAGAAGGGCTTCTCTGGGACGACAAGATTGTGTCGAATTTGCATGAGCACATGAGCCATCGGGGCTCTAGGAATCAACTGTTCCCGTCAGTATGGTGCGCGGCATTTCGCGATGCCGCATGCTGTTGATTGCGTTTGCCCATCGTTGCCACCAAGGTGAGAATATGTCCGACCACGTCGTCCCGCACTTCCATAACGATGCCGGTGTCTCGGTGATCGAGATCGGGTCGCAGGAGTTCATGTGCGTGGGCGCCAACCCTCCGTTCGACCATCCGCACGTGTTCCTCGACCTCGGCAACGACAGCGAGATCATCTGCCCGTACTGCTCGACGCTCTATCGCTTCGCGTCCGACCTCGCGGCCGGCGAAGCGCGGCCGCCGGAATGCGTGCTGAAAGACAAGGTCGCCTGACCGCTCCGTGGCGCTGACGCGAACCGTCATCGTTGCCGGCGCCGGGATCGGAGGACTGACGGCGTCGCTGACCTTGGCGTCACAGGGCTTTCGCGTCGTCGTGCTGGAAAAGGCCGAGCGGCTCGAGGAAGCCGGGGCCGGCATCCAGCTCTCTCCCAATGCCAGCCGCATCCTGGTCGAGCTCGGGCTCAAGGAACCGCTGGCGCGGCGTGCGGTCACGCCGGAATCCGTCAACATCCTGAGCACGCGGGCCGGTGGCGAGATCGCGCGGATGCCGCTTGGCCGGGCCGCCGAGTTCCGCGCCGGTGCCCCCTATTGGGTGATCCACCGCGCCGATCTGCAGGCCGCGTTGGAGGCCGCCGTCAACGACCATCCCGATATCGATCTGCGGCTCGGCTGCCAGTTCGAGGATGTGACCAAGCACGCCAAGGGGCTGACGGTGGTGCAGCGCCGCGGCAACGCGCGGCAAGAGGAATTGGCGGTTGCGCTGATCGGCGCGGATGGCATCTGGTCGTCGGTCCGCGGACATTTGTTTCCGGATGTACAACCGCAATTCTCCGGCCTGATCGCCTGGCGCGGCACGCTCGACGCGACCGCCCTGCCGCGTGAATACACCGCGCCGCGCGTGCAGCTGTGGATGGGGCCGGACGCGCATCTCGTGGCCTATCCGATCTCGGCCGGACGCCAGCTCAACGTGGTCGCGATCGTGTCAAGCACCTGGAACCGGCCGGGCTGGAGCGCGCCCGGCGACATCAACGAGATCAAGGGTGCGTTCGCTACCGCGCGCTGGCCCGCCACGGCGCGGATGCTGATCGGCGCGGTCGATGGCTGGCGCAAATGGGCGCTGTTCACCCTGCCCGACATCGGCCGCTGGAGCGAAGGCGCGGTGACGCTGCTCGGCGACGCCGCGCATGCGATGCTGCCGTTTGCCGCGCAAGGCGCCGGCATGGCGATCGAGGATGCGGCCGTGCTCGCCAAGGCCCTCGCCGACTGCACCGGCGAAAACACCGCAGGCATTCCCGCCGGGTTGAAGCGCTACGCCGAGATGCGGCGCGAGCGCGTGCTGAAGGTGCAGCGCATGGCGCGGCAGCAGGGCCGCATCTATCATTTGAGCGGACCCCTGGCGATCGCCCGCGATCTCGCGATCCGCGCCATCGGTCCGCAGCGCATGCTGGCGCGGCAGGACTGGATCTACGACTGGCGCGCCTGAGAGATCAGGTGAACGCGGCTTGCGTGCGCGACCGGCAATCGGCTCATCGCGAAGTGCTTTTCAGTGAACGAGGCCTCGCGGCGCGCGCGGGCCCGTTGCCCCCGGTGCAGGCGCCGCGGGTGCGGCCGCCGCCGGCGTATCCGGCGGGCTCTCATGGCAACTTGTTGGCGCGCCAGGCCTGATCCGCAAGCCTCTGCTGAGCGTGGATCGAGATCAGCTCGTTGCGATAGACCATCTCGGAGACCACGGTACCGCCGACGCCGGTCTCCGCCTTGGCCATCAACTTTTCCTGATCCGTCGCGCGAGACGTGAGATTCTTGCGCTCGGTCTCGAGCTGCTTGCAATCATACAGATCGTATTTGGCGGGATCGGCGAATGCCGACGGCACGCTGTCGCCGATCTGCGCGCAGCCGGAAACGCCCGCAGCCGAGCCGAGCAGCGCAACGATGGCTGCCGCGCGCGACAGATTTGGGCGGCGTGAGGGACGAACAGACATTCAGCTTTCTTAGTCCGACAGTGTTGAGATTGCCTAAAGCAGCCGCCGGTGTCCGGATTGAGGCTCAATCGCGGCGGCGCGCTGCTTATCCCAATGCTCGGCCGCTGAAGCAAATGGAATTGCAAGCCGCAGGTTAGGCCTGAGGTCGCGGACCGGACACAAGCGTACGACCGCGTTGAAGACGTGCGCATGTCTAGGCCGCCGGTTGCGTGGATTTCCTGACGACCAGTTCGGGAGGAAGTACGACGTGCCGGATCTCGGCCGACCTGCTCTGGAGCATTTCGATCAGCATCCTGGCAGCGATCCGCCCCATCTCGCGGTGCTCGATGCGCACGGTGGTGAGAGGCGGCGAGACGACATCCATGAATGGCATGTCGTTGTGACCGACGAGCGAGAGATCCTCCGGGCACCGCAGGTGCCGCTCCTTCAGAGCGTCAAGGGCACCGATCGCCAGCAGGTCGTTCGCGGCAACGATCGCAGTCACCTGATGCTGCCCACCGACGAGATACGCCGCCGCCAACGCACCCCCTTCGCGCGTGTATCCCGCGGCTTCACGTATGACCCCGGTCAATCCGTGCCGCGCCATCGCGCGCTCGAAGCCGTCACGCCGCAGCGCGCCGGTTGAAGTCGACAGCGGCCCTGCGATATGCGCAATGCGGCGGTGTCCGATATCGACGAGATGATCGACGGCGAGACGCATTCCCATTTCGTCGTCCGAGACGACTGAGGAGACGCGATCGCGCGCTTCCGATCGATTGACCAGGATCACAGGAACGCCGCGCCGGATACAGAAACCGACGAGTTCGTCATCCTGCGAAACCGTCGCCAGGATCAGACCGTCGACCCGCTGGCTGAGCAGTCTCTCGACAAAGGAGATCTGCTGCGACGATATATTCCCGGCGTCCGCGACGATCGGTGCGTAGCCTTCCGCAGAGAGAACCTCCGTAATGCCGCCAAGGATCGGAGCGAACACCGGATTGGTGATGTCGGGCAGCAGCACACCGACGAGATCGGATCGCCCCAGTCGCAGGTTGGCGGCCAGCCGGTTCGGTTGGTAGCCCAGCGCCGCCGCCTGGGCGGAGATCCTCCTGGCGACGTCGTCCGCGACCAAATGCCGTTTCTTGGGATCGAGGGCCCGCGACACCGTCGAAGGGTGAACGCCAACGGCGTCCGCGATCTGCTTGATTGTCGTGACGGCTCGATTCACCCAGCGATTCCTGCTGCTTAGCTCGTTTGCGAAATGAGCATAGCGGTTCCCTTGACTCATTGCAATCGATTGCAATATCTCATGCAAACGATTCCAATCAACCATTGGGAGCCCGCCGATGTCTCACGGCATTATCGAAAAGCTCGAGGACGTGACGCCGACCGTGTTGCGGGCGCTGGCGTCGACCGACAACGCGCGGCTTCGAACGGTGATGGAAGCCTTCGTCAGGCACCTACATGCCTTCGCCCGCGAGGTGAAACTCAGCGAGGCGGAATACGATCTCGGCATCGATTTCCTGAACCGGATCGGACAGGCCACCCACGACAGCCACAACGAGGGCATCCTCTTCGCGGATGCGACCGGCTTCTCGACGCTGGTCTGCCTGCTGAACAACGGCAACGCCGGCGCGACCGAGACCGCGGCGGCATTGCTGGGCCCGTTCTGGCGGGCCAATTCTCCCCGAACGGAAAACCGGGCATCGATCGTTCGTTCTGCGACGCCCGGCCCCGAACTCTTCGTCGCGTGCGAGGTCGTCGACATCGCGGGCAAGCCCCTCGCCAATGTCGAGGTCGACGTCTGGCAATCCTCGCCTGTCGGCCTCTACGAGAACCAGGACGAAACGCAGGCCGACATGAACCTGCGCGGCAAGTTCACCACCGACGCCTCGGGTCGATTCTCATTCAGGTCGGTCAAGCCCGCCGGCTATCCCGTGCCGACGGATGGCCCGGTCGGCGACATGCTGCGCGCCCAGAACAGGCATCCCTACCGGCCGGCACACATGCACTTCCTGGGCTTCAAGCCCGGCTACAAGACGCTGATCACGCAGGTCTTCGTCGACCACGATGAACACCTGAACAGCGACGTGGTGTTCGGGGTGACGCGCACGCTGGTCGGCGACTATCGCCGGCATGACGACGGCGATCCACCGGCGCCCGGGGTCCGCGCCCCCTGGTACACGCTGAACTATCGCTTCACCATGGAAAACGGTGAAGCGATCCTCCCCAAGCCACCGATCAAGTGAGGCTGACGATGAATCGATCCATGAAGGACAAGGTCGTGCTCGTCGTCGGCGGCGCCGGCAGCATCGGGGCCGTGTCCGCCAAGCGCTTCGCCGAACTCGGTGCCCGCATCGCAATCAGCCACCGCGACGTTCGGGACGAGACCGCCGCTGCGGCAACGGTGGTGCAATCCCTGCCTGGAGACGGCCACGCCGCGTTGATCGCCGACGTCGCGCAGACGGCAACCCTGACGGCACTGCGCGCCGAGATCGAGCGGCGCTTCGGCCGGCTCGACATCCTCGTCAACGCCGCCGGCTTTACCAAGCCGGTGCCTCACGCCGATCTCGACGCGCTGGACGACGACCTGATTGACCGGATGTTCGCGGTCAACTGGCGCGGACAATTTGCGGCGATCCGCACCTTCGCTCCGCTCCTGAAGGCATCCGGTGACGGCCTCGTCGTTTCGATATCATCGATCGCGGGCACCAACGGGATCGGGTCCTCGATTGCCTATTGTGCCGTCAAGGCCGGCATCGACGTCATGACGAAATCGCTCGCCCGCGTGCTGGCCCCCGAGGTGCGGGTGCTCGCGGTCGCACCCGGCGTGGTCGACACCGGCTTCGTTCCGGGGCGCGGCGCGGACTTCAACGCCAAGACCGCGACGACGACACCGCTGAAGCGGATCGCGACCGCGGAGGACATCGCCTCGGCCATTCTCGCCTGTGCAACCCAACTCGGCTTCGCGACCGGAACGACTTTCGTGGTCGACGGCGGCCGCTCGCTCTGAAGGAGCCTCCATGCGATCTCCCCGCGAAAAGGCCATCATCACCTGCGCCGTCACCGGCAACCTGACGACACCCGAGCAGACCCCCCATCTTCCCATCACGCCGGCGCAGATCGCTGACGCCTGTCTCTACGCCGCCGATGCCGGCGCGGCCATCGTCCACATCCACGTTCGAGACCCGCTTACCGGTCGTCCCTCGATGCTGCTCGACCACTATGTCGACGTCGTCGAGCGCATTCGCGCGCGCAACCCCGCGTTGATCCTCAACATCACGACCGGACCGGGCGGACGCTTTGTTCCATCCAAGGACGATCCGAAGGTGGCCGCCGAAGGCACGACCCTGATGGCGCCGGAGAAGCGGGTCGAGCACATCGCCGCGCTGCGACCGGACATCTGCACGCTCGATCTCAACACCATGAACTCCGGAGGCGAGGTCGTGATCAATACGCCGGCGAACGTTCGCCGGATGGCGAAAGTGATCGCGGACGCCGGCGTCAAACCGGAGATCGAACTGTTCGATTCCGGCGATATCGCCTTGATGTGCGATCTCTTGGCCGACGGCTCCCTGCAAGGGCCAGTCCTGTGTTCCTTCGTGATGGGCGTTCGTTACGGCTTTCAGCCTTCCCCGGAAACCGTATTGTACGCGCGCGGCCTGCTACCGTCGGACGCGGAATTCACCGCGGTCGGCATCGGCAAGGCCGCATTCACGACGGTTGCACAATCCTATCTTGCGGGCGGTCACGTACGGATCGGCCTGGAAGATGCGGTCTATCTCACACGCGGCCAGCTCGCGACCTCCAACGCGGAAATGGTCACAAAGGCGCGCCGCATCGTCGAGGATCTCGGAGGCGCCGTCGCGACGATCGAGGACAGCAGGCGGATCGTCGGCCTGCCCTCGCCCACGAAGACAATCAAGGCTTAGGAGCGAGCTATGAATGCCATCACCAGATCGGGGATCGATGTCGTCGTCGAGGCGACCTGCGTGCGGCTCAATGCCAAAGCCGCCGATGCGGCGGCGATCGCGCCGTCCATCGAGAAACATTCGCTCACGCGGCAACCGCACGAAGTCGTGGTTGCGATCGAAGCCGCAGGCGTCAACCCGTCGGACGTCAAGGCCGCCACGGGATTGATGCCGTATGCGGTGTTCCCAAGAACCCCGGGCCGTGATTTTTCCGAGGCGGGTGGTCGAAGGGCCGGACGCATTGATCGGAAAAGCTGTGTTCGGTTCGTCGGGCGACCTCGGAATCCGCCGCGACGGTACGCACGCCAGCCATGTCGTCGTCGAGGCCGCGGCCCTGGTCGAAAAGCCGGACGGAATTTCAATGGATGAGGCTGCAGGGATCGGCGTACCGTTCGTGACAGCCATCGAAGGCTTTCGACGAGCCGGCGCGCCGAGACCCGGCGAACATGTCCTCGTCATGGGCGTCAACGGCAAGGTCGGGCAGGCTGCGGTCCAGCTTGCGACCTGGCAAGGCGCCAGGGTGATCGGCGTGGTGCGCAAGGACGAACCCTACGAAGGCCACGCCAACGCCCCGATCCAGATCATCAATTCCTCGGCGACCGACGTCGCGGAACGTGTGCGCGAACTGACCGACGGCCACGGAGCCGATATCGTCTTCAACACGGTCGGGGATCCCTATTTCGACGATGCGCATCATTCGCTTGCAAAGGCCGGGCGGCAGATCCTGATCGCCACGACCAACCAGACGGTCAAATTCAACATCCTGGAATTCTATCGCGGACGGCACACTTATCTCGGCGTCGACACGCTTGCGTTTTCTACGATCGAAAGCGCAGAGCTGCTGCGCAGCGTGCTACCTGGGTTCGCCGGCGGCTTCCTGCGCCCCTATCCGATCATCCCGTCCTCGATCTACCCGCTTGCTGAGACGAAGGCGGCCTACACCGCCGTGATCGGATCATCGCGCAACCGCGTCGTACTGCGACCGGGAGCCTGATCATGAATGTCGTTCGCTTCGGCGAGGCGTGCGCCTACGCGGCGCCCGGACACCACGACATGGCCATGGTGCGTCTGCAAGGGCGCGAGGCTGGCCCCTCGTCCGACCTCCGGATCGGCGTTTCGGTGATCGCCCCCGGCGGGCGGCACGACGGACAGATTGTCCACGCACACGAAAACAAGGCTTGAGGCCGGCCAACCATCAGGCCGGCCTCATCACTCCCGCTCGGCGTTCATCGCGGTCTTGATGAGCTGAACGGGCATCGCTTGAGCCCGATCGGGAAGCTCGGTCACGGACGGCTGCGTTACTTCTGCTTGTCGCCGACGCCCTTCGCGGCTTGCTCGATGACCTTTGCCACTGCCTCCGGCTTCGAGACATACACGGCGTGACTGCCGGCCTGATCGACGGTCTTGGCACCGGCGCGCTTGGCCATCATCCGCTGCGCGTCGACCGGGATCATCTTGTCGTTGGTCGCCACCAGGTACCAGCTCGGCTTGCTCTTCCAGGCCGGCGCGCTCACCTCGCCATTCAAGGCGGCGACACCCCAGGGCACCTGCGAGTCAGCCATGAATGCCGCGACATCGGGCTTCACATCGGCTGCGAACGCGGCGGCGAACTTCGCGTGATCGAGCGACAGGAAGCCGTCCTTCGGCGGCAGGATCGGCGGCACCGGCGCACCGGGAGGAGGATTGGCGATCAGCTTGCCGACCGATTCACCCTGGTCGGGCGCGAACGCCGTGATGTAGACCAGCCCCGCGACCTTCGGATCGCTGCCCGCTTCGGTGACGACGACGCCACCATAGGAATGGCCGACCAGAATGACATTGCCTTCGGCGGCGGCGATGGCGCGCTTGGTGACGGCGACGTCGTCCGCCAGCGTGGTGGTCGGGTTCTGGACGATGCTGACCTTGTAGCCGTCCTTCTTCAGGATCTTGTAGACGCCTTCCCATCCCGAACCGTCGACGAAACCGCCATGGACGAGGACGATCGATTTGACCGGGGCGGACTGGGCCTGGGCCGCGGGGATCGTCGCGGTGGCGAGGCCCAGCGACGCTGCGGCGGCGAGCAATTTGGTGGCAACAGACATTGAAGTTCTCCTGGATGTTTATTTCGCGATAATCTTTATCGCGATAATCATCGTATAATTGCCCTCGATTTGCTTGTCCAGATATTTTTTATCGTGATAACGATTTTCGTGGTACATTGGCAAACCACATCGAAAGGGCCCCCCATGCCAAATCCGGGACCGATTCCGCTGGATAGCCAGCTTTGCTTCTCGCTTTACGGGACGACCATTGCGATCAACCGTGCCTACAAGCCCCTGCTCGACCGCCTCGGCATCACCTATCCGCAATACCTCGTTCTCAGCGTGCTCTGGGAAAAGGACGGACAGATGATTTCGGCAATCGCCGACCGGCTCGCCCTCGAGCCCAGCACCATCACGCCGCTGGTCAAGCGGCTCGAAAGCGCCGGCTTCGTGGTGCGCCGGCGCAGTGTGGAGGATGAACGGCAGGTCGGAGTTCACCTGACCGACAGCGGCAAGGCGATGCAATCGCGCACCGGCTGTCTGACCGACACCTTGCTGGAGCGGTCCGGCCTGACGGTCGACGAACTCATCTCACTCAACAAGCGCGTCCAGGCGCTTCGCAACGCGTTGACGAATTCAGGAACGGACTAACGGACAAACCGCGCCGTTCACACCTGCGATAGGTTATCCCGGCGTTTGCCCGGCTGACGACGAAGAGCTAGAAGATGCGCCCGCCGGGGTTTTGTCCGGAGCGGAACGAAACCAGATTTGGAAAACCGCCGAGGGATCTTGGGAAGTCTCTCGGTCTAAATTGCGAAAACTCAATAAAATCAAGATGCGGACGTGGCGGAACTGGTAGACGCAAGGGACTTAAAATCCCTCGACGGCAACGTCATGTGGGTTCGAGTCCCACCGCCCGCACCAGCCTGTTGCGCACCGCTCTTACTTCTTGGCCTTCGCCTTTCTTTGCCTTGGCCTTCTTCGTCGTCTTGGCCTTTGTTTTCTTTGCCTTTGCCGGCTTGCTGGCCTTCGCTTTCTTCGCCGATGTCTTGGCTGACGTCTTGGCGGCTTTCTTGGCCGATTTCTTCGTGGCTTTCTTGGGGGTCTTCTTGACGACTGTCCTCGCCGACGCCCCGCTAGCCGCACTTGGCTGTTGCGCCGCGCCGCCACCGCCTCCGCTGCCCGCCGGACGGGGCGGCACCGGCTCCTCCATCCAGAAATCCAGCTCTTGCTCCTTGTCGCCGACCGAAACGATGTCGCCGCTCTTGCTGGCCATCATGGTCGACACCACGCCGCGGACATAGATGTCGTTCTGCTGTGCACGGACCAACAGGGCATCCAGCAGCGGCGATTGACCCGGCATGAACATCAGGAAGAGCGCGCCGTCCTTGGCGTTCTTGATCAGGTCCAGCGCCGGCTTGAACTCCGCCTCGCCGTTGGTCGCGGCGAAGAACACCGAAATGTTGCTGTCGCTGGTCGGGCTGGAATTCGACGCCTTGAGCGCGGGCGGCATGGCGTTGCCCGCGGCGACCAGCTTGCCCCATTGATCGAGATAGCGCTTGGCGATCACCGCATTCTCGATGATCAGCACGTTGTTGAGCTGCGTGCACAGCCCGGTGGTGGTCCAGTTCGTGCTGCCGGTCAGCACGCGGATCGCGTTGCCATGCGCGTCGCTCTCGACCACGAACTTGTTGTGGACGCTGGGCGACGACCCGCCTGCATTCGACAGATCGCGATGCTTGACCGTCAGGCCGGCGCCACTGAGCTCGCCCGCGATGTTGGGCTTGGTCGCACTGCCATTGCCGAGCAGGACGTTGCCGCGGCTGCCGAACGGTTTCAGCGCGCCGACCACTCGTCATTCATCTCGTAGATGGCGGCATGGACCTGGCTGCCGCGGAGATCGGCATCGTGCAGAAAGGCCAGGATCTTGTGCAGGGCGTCGCCTGATTCGGCGGAATGCGGTTGGAGAGCACGGTCGTCTGCTGCGTGATGTTGTTGCGCCGCTCGAGCTGGAATCCGACCCAGTCGTTCGACCAGGTGTCCGGCTGCCAGGCGATCAGGATATCATCGGCGTTCGCATAGGCTTTGACATTGATGGTCATCACAATTTCCCCGAGGCTGGGTGAATCCGCAGGAGCGAAACAATGGACGCCACCCTTGCACGGTGAGAGCGTGCATCCTGGAGCGGCACCGATATCGACCCGTCGGACAATACGCCGGTAACCTTGGGTAGTTTGTGAAATAGACGACAACTGTTCGCGCAAATCGGCGCGGCGTGGTGCGCCGGGCTTCGAGCCCTAATCGAACGCCAGTCCCAGCCGCTTCTGCTTCTTCCATGCGATGCGGCACGGCCACCGCTGGCCGTCGACGGCGAGAGTGAAGCGGTCGGGAAACCACAGCGGAGAATTGACTTCGATGCAGGCGCCCTGAGGCGAGAGATTCCGGACCGTGCAGGCGATCGCTTCATTGCCGAATTCGATCGCTCCCGACTTGAGGACGCGGCGGCGTGCGCCGGCACGGCGCTTCTCGGTCGGCAGTGGCTGTTGCGCGCTGGCCGGTGCGGGCCTGCTATGGTCGTCGGCCATGGGCCCGTCGCGGTAGGTACACAAGTCGGCGGTCAGACTACGATGCAATACTGACGGGAACCTTAAAGCCGCCGCTATCCAAATTGGTATGCCACGCGCCCGCCCACAGCTTGAGCAGGCAGCCGCGGCGTCACGATGCTTGCATCACCGCATCGCGTTTTGCGGGTGTGGCAGGGTTCACATGCAGAGATCGTCACGTGGTGTAACGTCGTCGCATTGGAAATTCCGGCTGCACATTTCGCGGGCCCACATTTCGAGATCAATGAGTTGGAGATAGGCGATGACGATTGCGGATCGCAATCGGATTGCTGATCGCAATCGGATTGTCGGCAATACCGCGCCCGATCATGGCGCTTCCGTCCTCGAGCACGGCGACGACGCAGCCCATTGCAGCAACGGGCTCAACGCACAGAAATTCCTTGATGCGCCCCCCGACGAGCGCGCGATCTACCGGCGCTGGATTCGCAGCGCGATCGTGCTCTACGGATTGTTGGCGTTTGCCGCGGGAGCGATGGTCTGGATGAACGGTGCCGGCGTCGGACAGACAGAGCTCACGAGCCTGTCGAGCACGAGCAACGCGAAATCAGGTCACTAGATTAGCCGCCGTCGCGGAGCGACGGCGCGAAACGAAAATGGCCGGGACAGGTCCCGGCCATTTGTGTTGCGTGCAGCCTGAAGCCTACTCGGATTTGTCGATATTCCAGAAGATCGGCGTTGCCGGACCATCGAGCACACCGGACAGCGACTTCCGCCAGGCGCTTGGACCCTGATACTGACCGAGCGGAATGTAGATGACCTGATCGTAGGCTTCCTTCTGGATATCGGCCGCGATCTTCTTCTGCTCGTCGAGCGACGGCGCGCGAACGAAGGCGTCCTTCAGCTGTTCGATCTTCGGATCGTCGGCCCAGCCGAACCATCCGCCATTCTTGCCCTGGCCGCCGATCGAGAGGTTGGCGATCGGGTTGGAGACGTCGGCACTGACCCAGTTCGTGAAGAACATGTTCCAGCCGCCATCCTTCGGCGCCTTCTGGCTGGCGCGGCGAGTCACCACGGTCTGCCAGTCGGTGGCCTGCAGGTCGACCTTGAAGCCGGCGTCGCGCAGTTGCTGGGCGACAACAACCGGCTGCGCCTTGAGCGTGGTGACGTCGCCCGGCGCCATGATGACGACCGGCGTGCCATCATAGCCCGACTCGGCAAGCGCCTTCTTGGCCGCCGCCATGTCGCCGCCCTTCAACAAGGTCTCGCCGCCGACCTCGGACGCGAACGGTGTGTCGCAGATGAAGAAGGAGACGCAGGTCTTGTAATACTTGGGATTGCCGACCAGCGCGTCGAGCACCTGCTTCTGGTTGATCGCCATCAGCGCCGCCTGGCGAACCTTGATGTTGTCGAATGGCGGATAGAGGAAGTTCATGCGGCCGAGCGTCTGGAAGCCGAACTTGTTCAGCGTCTCGACCTTCAGGTCCTTGTCGCCTTCCAGGATCGACAACGTGTCGAACGACGGGTTCTCCAGGAAATCGATGTCGCCGGACTGCAGCGCGTTCATCGCAGTCTGCGCGTCGGCCATCGTGACCCACTCGACGCGGTCAACCTTCACGACCTTGCCGCCCGCGGTCCAGCTTGCCGGCTCCTTGCGCGGCACGTAGTCCGTGTTCTTGACATAGACCGCCTTCACGCCCGGCTGGAATTCAGCCTGGACGAACTTGAACGGACCCGAGCCGATCTGCTCCGGGATCGGCTTGTCCGGCGGCGTTTCGGCCAGCCGCTTCGGCATCATGAAGGCGACGCGCGACGACGGCTTGCCGATCGAATCCAGCACCAGAGCGTAGGGCTCCTTCAGCTTCAGCGTGATCGTCTTCGCGTCGGTGGCCTCTAAGCTCGCCGTAAAGTCCATCAGCTTCTGGCCCATGCCGTCGACCTTGGCCCAGCGCTTCAGCGAAGCAACGCAGTCTTCCGCGGTCACCGGCGTCCCATCGTGCCACTTGAGACCGTCGCGCAGCGTGAACGTGTAAGTGAGCTTGTCGTCGGACACCTTCCAGTCGGCCATCTGGGGCTGGATCTTGAAGTTGGAGTCGGTTGCGACCAGCGTGTCGTAGACCATGTAGCCATGGTCTCGCGTGATATAGGCGGTGGTCAGGATCGGATCGATGACGCGCAGATCCGAATGCATCACCGCGGTGATGGTCTTGCCCGCGGCCATGGCCTGCGGCGCAAAGGACAATTCCTGCGGCGCGAACGACAGCGCGAGCGCCGTCAACGCAGCCGCTAGCGTGCGGTGCTTCCAACGCGAGATAGGGAACATGCAATTTCTCCTGACGTGTAACTGGTCAAAGCCGGCTTATTCGTTATGCATGCGGTTCGTTATTTAGGCGAACTAACATGCTGTATGGCTTGTGAAATCGAGACTTGCATCAAGCGCAATGCGCGTCAATCGGTTTCCGGCAGGATCGAATGTATACGAACGAATGAACCGCTGGTGCAGCGCATTTGACTTTACAAAGTCGTCTTCCGAGCTTTTCGTACGGCACGCGAACGCGTATCGGCGCGCACAAACAACAAGAGAGAAAAGACATGAACCCCGCCAATCTTCCTTTTGATTCCGAAGCGATGCTGCAGGGGCTGCGCAGCTGGGTGGAATGCGAGAGCCCGACATGGGACGCGGCCGCAGTCGAGCGCATGCTCGACCTCGCCGCGCGCGAGATGGCGGTCATGGGTGCGACGATCGAACGCATCGCGGGACGCCAGGGCTTCGCCGGCTGCGTCCGCGCCCGTTTTCCCCATCCGAAACAAGGCCAGCCGGGCATCCTCATCGCCGGCCATCTGGACACCGTGCACCCGGTCGGCACCATCGAAAAGCTGGCGTGGCGGCGCGAAGGCAACAAGTGCTTCGGGCCCGGTATCTTCGACATGAAAGGCGGCAACTATCTGTCGATCGAGGCGATCCGGCAGTTGGCACGCGCGTCCTTTACGACACCGCTGCCGATCACCGTGCTGTTCACGCCCGATGAAGAGGTCGGCACGCCGTCGACGCGCGACATCATCGAGGCCGAAGCCGCGCGCAACAAATACGTGCTGGTGCCGGAGCCCGGCCGGCCGAACAACGGCGTCGTCACCGGCCGCTACGCGATCGCGCGCTTCAATCTGGAAGCTGTCGGCAAGCCGAGCCATGCCGGCGCGACACTCTCCTCGGGCCGTTCCGCGATCCGCGAAATGGCCCGGCAAATCATTGCGATCGACGGCATGACCACCGAAGACTGCACCTTCTCGGTCGGCATCGTGCATGGCGGCCAATGGGTCAATTGCGTCGCAACGACCTGCACCGGCGAAGCGCTCAGCATGGCCAAGCGCCAGGCCGATCTCGACCGCGGCGTCGAGCGCATGCTGGCGCTGTCGGGCACCGCCAACGACGTCACCTTCAGGGTGACGCGCGGCGTCACCCGCCCGGTATGGGAGCCGGATGCCGGCACCATGGCGCTCTATGAAAAGGCCAAGGGCCTTGCAGCGGCGATGGGCCTCGATCTGCCGCACGGCAGCGCGGGCGGCGGATCGGACGGCAACTTCACCGGTGCGATGGGCATCCCTACCCTCGACGGCCTCGGCGTTCGCGGCGCCGATGCGCATACGCTCAACGAGCACATCGAGATCGAGAGCCTCGCCGAGCGCGGCCGCCTGATGGCGGCGCTGCTGGCGACGCTGGACTGACACCGATTTGCACTGCACAACACGTTGGCAAAGCCGGACCGAAATTTAGCCTTGTCCAATTTTGAGGCTTCGCCTACGGTCCGGCCGTCCAACGCGACGATGCGGGAGAGATCGAAGCCACAACATTCTTGTTGTTGCTTCGGCGCCGACGGAGCAACCGCCCCGGAAACTCTCAGGCAAAAGGACTGTATCGTCAGGACGATCTGGAGAGAGACGGACACGACCGCATCAAGGGCCGTGACGTCCACCGAAGGGGATAGTCTGCCATCGGGCCGAGGCCCGATGCGGATCAAGCTCTCAGGTACCGTGACAGATGGGGCGCCGACGCCGGTTTCACCGGTGGTTCGGCGACTCTAACCCACGGGAGCCTGAAGACCACCATGCCTCACATCGCAATCATTGGCGCCGGCATCACCGGCGTGACGACGGCCTATGCCCTGCTCGAACGCGGCTATCGCGTGACTGTCCTCGACAGGCATCGATACGCCGCGATGGAAACCTCGTTCGCCAATGGCGGACAGCTTTCCGCCAGCAACGCGGAAGTGTGGAACAGCGCCGCGACCATTCTCAAGGGGTTGCGCTGGATGCTTCGAAGCGACGCGCCGCTGCTGATGAATCCGAAGCCGAGCTGGCACAAATATTCCTGGATCGGCGAGTTCGTCGGCCACATCGGCCGCTATCGCACCAACACCATCGAGACGACGCGGCTCGCGATCGAAGCGCGCAAGCATCTGTTCTCGATCGCACAGCGCGAGAACATCGCCTTCGATCTCGAACGCCGCGGCATCCTGCACGTCTATCACGACAAGGCCGGCTTCGAGGCGGGCCTGCGCGTCAACACGCTGCTGCAACAAGGCGGGCTCGACCGCCGCCCGGTGACGGCGGACGAAATCCGCAGCATCGAACCCGCGCTGCAGACGACCTGCTATGGCGGCTTCTTCACGCCGTCGGACGCGACCGGCGATATCCACAAGTTTACGCGCGGGCTCGCCGACGCCTGCATCCGTCGCGGCGCGAGCTTCGTCCATGAAGCCGACGTCGATGCGATCGCGCGCGGCGGCGACGGTTTCCGCATCAGCTGGAACGAAGCCGCTTCGCACGATGCTGGCGTCGCGACGCGACATGAGTTGCAGGCGGACGGCATCGTCATTTGCGCCGGCGTCGCGAGCCGGCACTTCGCAGGCCTGCTCAACGACCGCGTCAACGTCTATCCGGTGAAGGGCTATTCGATCACCGTGCAGCTCGATGCGCCGCAAAGCCGGGACGCTGCGCCAACCGTCAGCCTGCTCGATGAGGCGGCGAAGATCGTCACCAGCCGGCTCGGCGCCGACCGCTTCCGCGTCGCCGGCACGGCCGAGTTCAACGGCTTCAACCGCGACATTCGTGCCGACCGCATCCAGCCGCTGGTGGATTGGGTGCGGCAGCATTTTCCCGGCGTCGACACGTCGAGGGTAGTGCCGTGGGCCGGCCTGCGCCCGATGATGCCGAACATGATGCCGGTGGTGCGCGCCGGACGGTTTCCGGGCGTGTTCTACAACACCGGCCATGGTCATCTCGGCTGGACGCTGTCGGCTGCGACGGCGCAGATGGTGGCAGGCGCGATCGATGACTGGCGCGACCTCGACACGCCCTCGATGGTGCCGTCGCAGGTCGATGCGACTGAGACCGCCCGCGCAGCTTTCCCCTAATTATCTGGCCGACGAGGAAGAATATGAGCGTATTTGCGTGTGGCCAAGTCGGAATTCGCTGAGAAACACCGCATGACAACGACTAGCGTCATACTGGGGAAAAGCGCTTCAGCGCGGGAGGGGACAATGCGCATTGGGGTGGCGGACACGCATGGCATGGCGGTCCGGCGCGGGATTCCGGACGGCAGGTGTGCCGGCGGCAATCTCTTCGGCGGACCGATACGTAACCTCGCCTCCAGCACGCGCACCAACTCGGTGCGCCGCCTTTCCGAAACGGTCAATGCTCAGGCCTCTGCACTGGGCTCCACGAAAGGCGCGACATGACAACCGAGACGTTGACCAGGCCGGATCAGATTGCCGCGGAGCTGTGCGCGGCCGTCGATCGAAACTTCGACGATCAGATCGCGTTCCTGTCGCGCATGGTGCAGTTCCGCAGCTTGCGCGGACAAGAAGCGCCGCAACAACGCTGGTTGGCCGAGCAATTCGCAAAGCGCCGCTACGACGTCGATGCGTTCAGCCTTGCCGACGTCAACCTGATGAGCCATCCGAAGGCTGCGCCAATGGACGGCATCGATCTTGCCGGATCGCAGCAGGTCGTTGCGACGCTCAACAGCAAAGGCAGCGGGCGCAGCCTGATCCTGCAAGGTCATATCGACGTGGTGCCGGAAGGCCCCGCTGACCTCTGGGAGCAACCTCCGTTCGCGGGCGCCGTGCACGACGGCTGGATGTACGGCCGTGGCGCGCAGGACATGAAGGCCGGTGTCTCGGCAATGATCTTCGCGCTCGATGCTTTCAGCGACGCCGGCTATGCCCCGGGCGGGCGCGTCCATCTGCAGACCGTGACCGAGGAAGAGAGCACCGGCAACGGCGCACTGTCGACGTTGATGCGCGGCTATCGCGCCGACGCCTGCCTGATTCCAGAGCCGACCGGACACACGCTCACGCGCGCCCAGGTCGGCGCCGTCTGGTTCCGCCTGCGCGTCCGCGGCACGCCGGTGCATGTCGCCTATTCCGAGGCCGGTACCAGCGCGATCCTGTCGGCGATGCATCTGGTGCGCGCGTTTCAGGATTACACCAAGGCACTCAATGCCCGGGCGCTCGACAACAGCTGGTTCCGCAGCGTCAAGAATCCGATCAAGTTCAACGTCGGGATCATCAAAGGCGGCGATTGGGCCAGTTCGACCGCGGCGTGGTGCGAGCTGGATTGCCGGCTTGGTCTCTTGCCGGGCGAAACACCGCAGCAGGCGATGCGTGGCATCGAGGAATGCCTGACTGAGGCGCACAAGGCCGACGACTTTCTGTCCGACAATCCGGCCGAGCTCGTGTGGAGTGGTTTTCAGGCGGACGCAGCGGTGTGCGAGCCCGGCAGCGAAGCGGAAGCAGCTCTGTCTGCCGCCCATCACTCCGTCTTCCAGGCTCCAATGCAGGAGCGCCTGTCTACCGCCGTCAACGACACCCGCTACTATTGCGTCGACTACGGCATCCCCGCACTTTGCTATGGTCCTTACGGTATCGGCCCGCATGCGTTCAACGAACGGGTCGAGCTCGACAGCCTTCGCAAGACGACGCAGAGCATCGCACTGTTCGTCGCCAATTGGTGCGGCGTGATGCGAGCGTGAATGGACTTGTCGTTTCAGGTCGGTGGCGCATTGCGCCATGTGCAATTCGAAATAGCAGCTTCAGACCAAGGGAGGCTTCCAACGGCCTGAACCGCGCCTTGATATAACATCGCCATTGGCACAGTATTTGCCTGCAAATTCATCACGTTCGCGCTAGCCTTGAGACAAGACGCAGAAGCGCATGAGACACATCACGGGGACACCATGAGTATGATGCGGCCCAGCCTTCGCTTCGCACCATCTGACGGCAGGAGATAGCAACGATGCTCGGCTATCTCCTCCGCCGCATCCTCGCCGCCATTCCCGTAATGGGCGTGGTGGCTCTGTTCGTGTTCCTGTTGCTACGGCTGACGCCGGGCGACCCGGCCGCCATTCTCGCCGGCGACAATGCGACACCGGAACAGCTCGACCGCATCCGCACCTCGCTTGGTCTCAACGAGCCGATCTACATCCAGTTCTATACCTGGGTCGCCAAGCTGCTGCACGGCGACCTCGGCGTTTCCCTGATCTCGAACAAGCCGATCCTCGAGATGATCGGTCCGCGCCTCGAGCCCTCGATCTCGGTCGCGCTGGCCACCATCGTCCTCTCGATCCTGGTGGCGGTGCCGCTCGGCGTGATCGCGGCGTGGAAGCACGGCACCTGGATCGACCGCTGCGTGATGGGGCTTTCGGTGCTCGGCTTCTCGGTGCCGGTGTTCGTGATCGGCTATGTGCTGATCCAGGTGTTTGCGATCGATCTGCGCTGGGTTCCGGTGCAAGGCTTCAAGAGCATCTCGGCCGGCTTCGGTCCGTTCTTCGAGCGCATCATCCTGCCGACCTGCACCCTCTCCTTCATCTATGTCGCGTTGATCGCGCGCATGACACGGGCCTCGATGCTCGACGTGCTGGGTGAGGACTACGTGCGCACCGCCCGCGCCAAGGGCATCGGCGAGACCGGCGTGCTGCTGCGCCATGCGCTGCGCAACGCCGCGGTCCCGGTCATCACCGTGATCGGTTCCGGCTTCGCCCTGCTGATCTCGGGCGTCGTCGTCACCGAGAGCGTATTCAACCTGCCCGGCATCGGCCGCCTCACCGTCGATGCGGTGCTGGCGCGCGACTATCCGGTGATCCAGGCCATGATCCTTTTGACATCGGGTATCTATGTCGCGGTCAATCTCTTGATCGACCTCGCTTACACCCTGCTCGATCCTCGTATCCGGTACTGAGCAATGGCGATCGAAACCCTTCCCGAATCCTCCATCCCCGTCACCCGGCCGTTCCGCGTCAAGTTCGGCTTCCTGGCGTCGACGCCGATCATCGCGGTTGCGACGATCTGCCTCGTCCTGATCATCCTGATGGCGATCTTCGCGCCGCTGCTCGCGCCGCACGATCCGCTGCTGCTGACGCCGGCGCAGCGGCTGAAGCCGTCGAGCGCGCAATATCTGCTCGGCACCGACGCGTATGGACGCGACCTGCTGTCGCGCGTCATCTATGGCGCACGGATCTCGCTGTTGATCGGGCTCGGCGCCGCCGTCTGCTCGATCGCCATCGGACTCTTGATCGGCCTCGTCGCCGGCTTCTTCCGCTGGGTCGATGCCGTGATGATGCGCGTGATGGACGGCTTGATGGCGATCCCCGCCATCCTGCTCGCGATCGCCGTGGTGTCGCTGTCCGGCGCCAGCATCTGGACCGTGATGGTCGCGATTACCATCCCCGAGATCCCGCGCGTGGCGCGGCTGGTGCGCTCGGTGGTGCTGACCGCGCGCGAGGAGCCCTATGTCGAGGCCGCGATCTCGCTCGGCTCGAGCCTGCCGAAGATCATGTGGCGGCATTTGATGCCGAACACGATCGCGCCGCTGATCGTGCAAGGCACTTACGTCTGCGCATCCGCGATCCTGACCGAGGCGATCCTGTCGTTCCTCGGCGCCGGCATCTCGCCGGAAACGCCGACTTGGGGCAACATCATGGCCGAGGGCCGTGCCTATTTCCAGGTCAAGCCGTCGCTGATCTTCTGGCCGGGGCTGCTGCTCTCGATCGCCATTCTCAGCGTCAACCTGATCGGCGACGCCGCGCGCGACGCGCTCGATCCCCGCATGAAACAGCGTGAGGGCAAGTGATGGCTTCAATGCCAATTGAAGCCATCATCCCGGGGCGGTGCGAAGCACCGAACCCCAATGCGCACTCGCGCATTGTGGGATCTCGAGATTCCACAATTCGCAATTGCGAATTGGGGTCTGGTGCTTGCGCACCATCCCGGAATGACGGTGACGGCCCCATCGTGCCCCCTCGCAACACGAGACCCTGACATGACCAACGTCGTCCTCGACATCAACAATCTCGTCGTCGGTCTCGGCCGCAAGGCTGACGCGCACCGCATCATCGACGACCTGTCGCTGCAGGTGCGCGAGGGCGAGACGCTCTGCCTTGTCGGCGAAAGCGGCTCGGGCAAGTCGGTGACCTCTTTGACCACGATGGGCCTGCTGCAGAAGGGCACGCTGGTGCCGTCCGGCGGCAGCGTCAAACTGGTCGGCGAGGAACTGCTTACCGCGACCGACCGGCGGCTGCGCCAGTTGCGCGCGACGCGGATGGCGATGATCTTCCAGGAGCCGATGACCGCGCTCAATCCGGTCGTGCCGGTCGGCCGCCAGATCGACGAGGTGCTGCGCGCCCATACCGATCTCGACTCCCGCGCGCGGCGTCAGAAGATCCTGGCGATGATGGAGCATGTGCGGCTGCCCGATGTGGAGCGCATCTTCTCGTCCTACCCGCACCGCCTGTCGGGCGGACAGCGCCAGCGCATCATGATCGCGATGGCGCTGGTGCTGGAACCGAAGCTCCTGATCGCGGACGAGCCGACCACCGCGCTCGACGTCACCACCCAGAAGCAGATCCTCACGTTGATCCGCGACCTGCAACGCGACCACGGCACAGCCGTCCTGTTCATCACCCACGACATGGGCGTGGTGGCCGAGATCGCCGACCGCGTCGCGGTGATGCGGCACGGCCGGCTGGTCGAGACCGGCGAGCTGCAAGATGTGCTGCGCAACCCGACGATGGAGTACACGCGCAACCTGCTGTCCGCGGTGCCGAGCCTGGTGCCGCGCGCGCCACGCCCAGAGACGAAGGAGCCGGTGGTGCTGGAAGCCAACGAGCTCAGCAAGGTCTACCGGGAGCGATCGCTGTACGGCAAAGCGCGCGAAGTCGCCGCCGCCAGCAACGTCACCCTCACTTTGCGCAAGGGCCGCACGCTCGGTATCGTCGGCGAAAGCGGCTCCGGCAAATCGACGGTGGCGCGCTGCATCGTCCGCCTGATCGATCCGACCTCGGGCGGGGTGCGCCTCGTCGGCCGCGAGATATCCGACCTGTCGCGCCGGCTGTTGCAGCCGCATCGGCAAAAGATCCAGATCATCTTCCAGGACCCCTACCGCTCGCTCAATCCACGCGTCACCGTCGGCGAGAGCATCGCGGAAGGCCCGGTCAATTACGGCATGCCGCGCAAGGATGCGCTGGCGCGGGCCCGCGAGCTGCTCGAGCTCGTCCACCTGCCGCCCGACGCGATCTCGCGCTACCCGCACCAATTCTCCGGCGGCCAGCGGCAGCGCATCGCGATCGCGCGCGCGCTGGCACTCGATCCCGACGTGCTGGTGGCAGATGAGGCGGTGTCCGCGCTCGACGTCTCGGTGCAGGCGCAGGTTCTGAATCTGCTTGACGAAATCCAGCGGCGGCTCGGCATCGCGCTGTTGTTCATCACGCATGATTTGCGCGTCGCCGCACAAATCTGCGACGACGTCGCGGTGATGCAGCATGGCCGCGTCGTGGAACAGGGGCCGGCGGCCGAGGTGCTGACCAATCCGCAGCAGGCCTACACCCGTGCGCTGCTCGAGGCTGCGCCCGGGCGCGGCTGGGATTTTGCGAATTTCCGCCCGGTTTCGGAAGGCATTGTAGCAACGGTCTAAGCCTTTAGCCGTAACCTCAGTCTCAGCCTTGATCTCAGGCTTTGGTGTGCCTTGGGCCTTTACGCCCATAGGGCATGCAAATCCGGAAGTGCTCGACGGCTTGCGCTTGGCGCGACGACACGCTTAACGTCGCGCGCTAGAGCGTGGGCCGGAAGGTGGACACCAGTTCGCCGGAAGATCGCGCTCAAACCAACGAAACGAGATCGTGGCGCGAACCGTTCCGTTCGCATCATGATCGAAGAAGCGTATCGAGACCAACTTGATGACCCGCATTGCCGTTGGCGGCTTCCTGCACGAGACCAACACCTTCGCACCGACGAAGGCAACCTATGACGACTTCGTGCACGGCGGCGGCTGGCCGTCGATGACGCATGGCACCGAGGTGCTCAAGGTCATGCGCAAGATCAATGTCGGCCTCGCCGGCTTTGTCGAGGCCGCGGAAGCCAATGGCTGGGAGCTCGCTCCGACGGTTGCGGCCGGCGCGACTCCATCGGCCCATGTCACGAAAGATGCCTTCGAGCGGATCGTCAGGGAGATTGTCGACGGCATTGCCGCTGCGGGGCCGATCGATGGCGTCTATCTCGACCTGCACGGCGCCATGGTGACCGAGCACTATGACGACGGCGAGGGCGAGATCCTCGCCCGCGTGCGCAAGGTGGTCGGCAAGGACATTCCACTGGTCGCGAGCCTCGACCTGCACGCGAACGTCTCGCCCGAAATGATCGCGCATGCCGATGCACTGATCGCCTACCGCACCTACCCGCATGTCGACATGGCCGACACCGGCCGGGCCTGCGCCAGGCATCTGGCCTTGCTGCTCAAGTCCGGTGAACGACTGGCAAAGGCGTTCCGGCAGCTGCCGTTCCTGATCCCGATCAGCTGGCAATGCACCAACGATCAGCCGGCGAAGAACATCTATCAGCAGCTTGCGTCGCTCGAGAGCGACGCGGTACCGACGCTGTCGTTTGCGTTCGGCTTCCCGGCTGCCGACTTCAGGGACTGCGGCCCAAGCGTGTTTACCTATGGCCGGACGCAGGCCGATGCGGATGCGGCCGCCGACCGGCTCGCCGCATTGGTCGAGGGCCATGAAAACGATTTCGACGGCCGTATCTATTCGCCCGACGACGGCGTGCGGTTGGCGATGGAACTGGCAGCATCGGCGACAAGGCCGATCGTGATCGCCGACACCCAGGACAATCCCGGCGCTGGCGGCACGTCCGACACCACTGGCATGCTGCGGGCGCTGGTGCGCAACAAGGCCAGCGCCGCCACCGGCGTGATCTTCGATCCGCAGTCGGCGAAGGCAGCGCATGAAGCCGGTGTCGGGGCTAGCGTCACGCTCCATCTCGGCGGTAAATCCGGCATCGCCGGCGACGCGCCGTACCGCGAGACCTTCGTCGTCGAAAAACTCTCGGACGGCAGGTTTGTCGCGCCTGGGCCATTCTACGGCGGCCGCGACATGGATATGGGCCTCTCGGCCTGCCTGCGGGTCGGCGACGTCCGCGTCGTCGTCGGCTCCTACAAGGCCCAGCTTGCCGACCAGTCGATGTACCGTTATGTCGGCATCGAGCCGACCGCGCAGAAGATCCTGGTCAACAAGAGCTCGGTGCATTTCCGCGCCGATTTCGAGCCGATCGCCGAGAAACTGCTGATCTGCGCCGCGCCCGGCGCAATGCCGGCCGATACCGCCACACTGCCGTGGAAACATTTGCGTCCTGGCATTCGTATCAAGCCTAACGGCCCCACTTTCACCCCCTCCTCCCCATCACGCACAAACGGATAGAGAGATCATGCCGACCATTGAGCGCATCGACAGTTTTGCCGACGAACTCACCGCCATCAGACGGGATCTGCATGCGCATCCCGAGATCGGCTTCGAGGAGGTCCGCACCTCCGGCATTGTCGCCGACAAGCTCACGAGTTGGGGCATCGAGGTGCATCGCGGCCTCGGCGGCACCGGCGTGGTCGGCGTGCTCAAGGGCAAGGGCAATAGCTCAAGGAAGATCGGCCTGCGCGCCGACATGGACGCGCTGCCGATGGAAGAGAACACCAATCTGAAGTGGCGCTCGACGATCCCCGGCCGCTTCCACGGCTGCGGCCATGACGGCCACACCACGATGCTGCTCGGCTCGGCGCGCTATCTCGCCGAGACCCGCAATTTCGACGGCACCGTGCACTTCATCTTCCAGCCGGCCGAGGAAGGCCTCGGCGGCGCGCGCGCCATGATCAAGGACGGCCTGTTCAAGCAGTTCCCCTGCGATGAGGTCTACGGCCTGCACAACGCGCCCGACCTCAACCATGGCGAGATCGCGATCCTGCCGGGCCCGGCAATGGCCGCAGCCGACTTCTTCGACATCAGGATCCAGGGCTACGGCGCGCATGGCGCGATGCCGGAGCGCTCCAAGGACGCGGTCGTGATCGCAATGACGCTCGGACAAGCGTTGCAGTCGATCGTCAGCCGCAACGTCGATCCGCTGCAGGCTGCGGTGCTGTCGATCACGCAGATCCATTCCGGGTCGGCGTACAACGTCATTCCCGGCGAAGCCTGGATGTGCGGCACGGTGCGCTGCTTCTCCGACGAGATCCGTGAGCTGATCCGCAAGCGGATGCGCGAAATCGCCGCCGGCTTTGCGGCGGCCTATGACGCCGAAATCTCGGTCGATATCCGCGACGGCTTCAGCGTACTGGTGAATCAGGAAGAGCAGTCCCGCGTCGTCGAGGAGGTCGCGCGCACCGTCGTCGATCCGGCAAAGGTCATCACCCGCTCGACGCCCAAGATGGGCAGCGAGGATTTCGCCGACATGATGCAGGCCATTCCAGGCGCGTATTTCTGGGTCGGCCATGACGGTTCGGTGCCCGTGCACAATCCCGGTTACGTTCTCGACGACAAGATCCTGCCGATCGGCGCCAGCATGTTCGCCCGCATCATCGAGAAACGCATGCCGGCAGGTGCGCATGCATAAGCCGAAAGGGGACGCCATCACGTCGCTGCACGATCTCTCGGCCGTCGACCTGCTCGCCGGCTACCGTGCAAAGCAGTTCTCGCCGTCCGAAGTGCTCGAGGACATCATCTCCCAGGTCGCGACCTGGGAGCCGCACATCAAGGCGCTGTATCTGTACGACCCCGAAGGCGCGCGGAAGGTAGCCAAGGCCGCGACTGAGCGTTGGCAGCAGGGCGAGCCGGTCGGCACGCTCGACGGCGTGCCAGTCACCATCAAGGACAACGTCGCGACCAAGGGACAGCCGGTGCCGCTGGGTGCCGCCAGCGTCAAGCTCGCGCCTGTGGAAAAGGATGCGCCGCCTGCCGCGCGGCTGCGTGAAGCCGGCTGCGTGATCTTCTCCAAGACCACGATGCCGGATTACGGCATGCTGTCGTCGGGGCTGTCGTCGTTCCATCCGCTCACCCGCAATCCCTGGGATGTCAGCAAGAATCCCGGCGGCTCGAGCGCCGGCGCGGGCGCGGCCGGTGCTGCCGGCTACGGCCCGCTGCATCTCGGCACCGACATCGGCGGCTCGGTGCGGCTGCCGGCCTCCTGGTGCGGTCTCGTCGCCCTGAAGCCAAGTCTTGGCCGCGTGCCGATCGATCCGCCCTATGTCGGCCGCGTGGCGGGGCCGATGACCCGCACCGTCGACGACGCGGCGCTGATGATGAGCGTGCTGTCGCGCCCTGATCGCCGCGACGGCATGAGCCTGCCGGCACTCGAGGTGAACTGGAAGGCGCTGGAGAAGTCGCCGCGCAAGCTGCGCATCGGGCTGATGCTCGATGCCGGATCCGGCCAGAAGGTCGAGAAGGAGGTTCGCGAGGTCGCCGTCAAGGCAGCGAAGGCGTTCGAATCCGCCGGTGCCGTCATCACCGAGATCGACGGCATCCTGACGCCTGAGATGCTCGAGGGGCTCGACAATTTCTGGCGTGCGCGGACCTGGGACGAACTGTCGAAACTGTCGCAGGCCGACCGCGGCAAGACCCTGCCCTATATCCTCAACTGGGCCGAGGCCGGCGCCAAGCTCTCCGGCGTCGATGTGGTGCGTGGCTTCAACCAGACGATGGCGATCCGCGCGGCCGCCGCAAAGCTGTTCTGCGAGGTCGACTACGTGATCTCGCCGGTGTCGCCGGTCGTGAACTTCCCGGCTGAATTCGCAGCACCCCTCAACGACCCCGCAAAGCCGTTCGAGCACATCTGCTTTACCGTGCCGTGGAATATGTCGGAGAACCCGGCGCTGTCGATCAACGGCGGCTACGACAAGAAGGGCTTTCCGATCGGCGTCCAGATCATCGGCCGCCGCTTCGACGACATCGGCGTGCTCGGCATCGGCAAGGCGTTCGAAGGCCTGCGCGGCCCGCAGAAGCCGTGGCCCGCGCCGCCGAAGAAGTAGCGCCTCAACGCAAGTCAGGATGCGCGGAGCCGAGCCTCGCGCATCCGACTTCTTCACAAGGGATGATTGCCGGGTTAACTGGATGGAGACGCGCGCCAGCGCCGTTCATTCAAGAAAACCGAGAGGAAATCATCCCCATGGCGTATGAGACGATCAAGTACGAGGTCGCCGAGCAGATCCTGACCATCACGCTGAACCGGCCCGACAAGCTCAACGCCTTCAACGCCACGATGCAGCAGGAGCTGATCGACGCGTTCGACAAAGCCGACAAGGACGACGACGTCAGGGCGATCATCGTGACCGGTGAAGGCCGCGGTTTCTGCGCCGGCGCCGACCTGTCGTCCGGCGCCAACACCTTCGACCGCGATGCGCGGCGCGGCCCGGTCAAGCGCAATGCCGACGGCAGCGTCGACTACAGCGATCCGCAGGTGCGCGACGGCGGCGGCCAGGTGACGCTACGCATCTTCAAGTGCCTGAAGCCTGTGATCGCCGCGGTGAACGGCCCGGCAGTCGGCATCGGCGTCACCATGCAGCTTGCGATGGATATCCGCATTGCGTCGGAGGCCGCGCGCTTCGGCTTCGTGTTCTCCCAGCGGGGCATCGTGCCGGAGGCCGCCTCGAGCTGGTTCCTGCCGCGCATCGTCGGCATCTCGCAGGCGCTCGAGTGGTGCTACTCAGGCCGCGTCTTCCCGGCGCAGGAAGCGCTTGCCGGCCGGCTCGTCAGCAAGGTGGTGCCGCCGGAGGATCTGCTGCCGACCGCGCGCGCGCTCGCCAAGGAATTCGCGGCCAAGACTGCGCCGGTATCGGTGGCGCTGATCCGCCAGATGATGTGGCGCATGATGGGCGCCGACGATCCGATGGAGGCGCACAAGGTCGACAGCCGCGGCATCTATGCCCGCGGCCGCTCCGAGGACGTCAAGGAGGGCGTGGTGTCGTTCCTGGAAAAGCGCCCAGCACAGTTCAAGAACAAGGTGTCGTCGGACATGCCCGACTATTTCCCGTGGTGGCAAGAGCGCGACTATAAGTGAGCGAACGGCGTCCCGCGGCGTCCACTCCTGAGGGCGTCGTCCTGCTGCACGGCATCAGCAGGACGGCGCGCTCGTTTCGCAGGATGGAGCTGGCGCTCAGGGATGCCGGTTTTGCCGCCCTCAATCTCGACTATGACAGCCGGCGCAAAGGACTCGATGCGCTGGCGGAGGACATCCATCCGGCCATCGATCTGTTCGAGCGTGGTCTCGACGGCGCCTCCATGCACTTCGTCTGCCACTCCATGGGCGGCCTGCTCGCCCGCGTCTACCTCGCACGACATCGCCCGGCGCGGCTCGGCCGCGTCGTAATGCTGGGCACGCCGAACGGCGGCAGCGAGATCGCCGACCGCCTGAAGCACCTCGCGGCCTATCGCGCCTTCTTCGGCCCGGCCGGCCAGCAGCTCGTCACCCGCCGCGATGCCGCGACCAGCGCGCTGCTGCCGACGATCGATTATTGCGCCGGCATCATCGCCGGCAACCGCTCGGTCTATCCGATCACGTCGATGGGACTGCCGCGGCCGCATGACGGCCGCGTGTCGGTTGCCAACACCCGGCTCGACGGCATGGCCGATCATATCGTGATCCGCACCTCGCATCCCTGGCTGGTACGCAACCGCGAGGCAATCGCGCAGACGCTTGTGTTTTTGCGGAATGGGAAGTTCGCAAAGGCGTAACCGTCATTGCGAGGAGCCAACGGATCCGGCCTTCGGCCGGCCCGATGATAAACTCCGCGACGAAGCAATCCATACCTTCCACACGGTGAGCATGGATTGCTTCGTTGAGCCTGTCATCGGGCGCGCCTTCGCGCGACCCGTTGGCTCGCAATGACGAACTACTACATCATCAACGCCACACGGCCGATCGCCTTGCGCTCAATCAGGAGCCGCATCGCCTTCGCGTAGTCCTCCAGCGGCAGCCGGTGCGAGATATTTGGCCGCACCCGGCCCGCCTCGGCCCATTCGTTCAGCGCCTTGACCCTGACCTCGCCGAGCGCGGGGTCCTTCCGCACTGCCTCGCCGGCGCGAACGCCGAGCACGCTCGCCCCCTTGATCATCAGGAGGTTGGTGCGCGCAAGACCGATGCCGCCAGTGAAGCCGACGACGAGAATGCGCGCGCCCCAGTTGATGCAGCGCATCGAGTTCTCGAACACCTCGCCGCCGACGGGATCGAACACGACATCGGCGCCGCGGCCGTCGGTGAGACGCTTGACCGCATCGCGGAACGGCTCGCGCGCGTAGAGCACGAGATGATCCGCGCCACGCTCTTTGGCAATCGCAAGCTTCTCCTCGCTCGAGGCCGCAGCGATCACGGTCGCGCCGAGCAGCTTGCCGATCTCGACCGCAGCAAGCCCGACGCCGCCGCCGGCGCCATGCACCAGCAGCACCTCGCCCGGCTTGATCTGCCCGCGGTCGATCAGCGCGTGATACGCCGTGCCGTGCGCGGCAAGGAAGGTCGCGCCTTCCGCATAGTCGAAGGTCGACGGCACCGGCACGAGCTGCGACGGCGTCGCGACGGTCTCATCGCAATAGGCGCCAAAGCGCATCTTGACGATCACCTTGGCGCCGATGGCGACGCCGGCAGCTTCATTGACCTCGACGACATCGCCGGCAGCCTCCGAGCCCGGCGTGAACGGCAGCGGCGGCTTGAGCTGGTACTCGCCGGCGGCCATCAGGATGTCGGGAAAATTGATCCCGGCGGCACGGATCGCGACGCGCACCTGCCCCGGCTGCAAAGGCACCGAGGCAAAATTCTCGAGCTGAAGGCGCTCCGGCGGGCCGAGCTCACGGCAAACGACGGCTTTCGGCATCAGGCGGCTCGTGCCTTGAGGCGGGCCAGCGCCTCGCGGATCAGCGGCAGGCGATCGTTGCCGAAATACATGTCGGTCTTGTCGAGATAGATCGTGGGCGAGCCGAAGCCGCCGCGCGCCATCACCTCCTCGGTGTTGGCCTTTAGCTGGTCCTTGATCGCCTGGTCGCCGATGCCGGCCAGGAATTGCGCCGGATCGATCCCGACCTTGCTGCAGATCTCGGTCAGCACCGCATCCTGCGAGATGTCCTTGTCGTCACCCCAATAGGCCTCGAACACGGCGCGGGCGAATGGCACCATCTTCTCGTTGCCGAGCCAGATGCAGCCGCGCATCGCCTTGACGCTGTTCACCGGGAACACGGTCGGCGGCATCTTGATCGCAAGGCCGGCCGAGCGCGCCCAGTCGGCGAGATCCTTTTTCATGTAGCGCGCCTTCAGCGGCACCGGCTTCTCGCGCTGCGCGTAGACCGACGGATTGACGGTGTTGAAGATGCCGCCGACCAGGATCGGCCGCCAGGTGATCGGCGCACCGAACTCCTTCGCGATCGGCTGGATGTTGTGCCAGGCCAGATAGGTCCACGGGCTGGAACAGTCGAAGAAGAATTCGATCATTGGCGTTTCCCTTTGTTATCGTGTTTGCAGCGTTGTATTTTCCCGTCATCCTGAGGTGGCCGCTTCTTCAGCGGCCCTCGAAGGATGGACGGCCTCCGGCTCCGCATCCTTCGAGGCTCGCAAGGGCTCGCACCTCAGGATGACGATACCTACTTCCTCTCCACCAACTCCTTCGCACGCTGGCCGAACATGTTCTTGCGTGATTCCTCGTCAAACGGCTCCTTGACGAATTTTCCGATCGCAAGGCCCGCCTGCACCTGCGGGCGGGCGCGCACGGTAGCGTACCAGCGCTTGATGTTCGGGTAATCGTCGAGGGTAAAGCCCTGCGCCTTGTGGGTCATGGTCCAGGGGAAGCAGGCGATGTCCGCGATCGAATAATCATCGCCGGCGACATAGGCGCCGGTCTTGCCGAGCTGGCGGTCGAGCACGCCATAGAGCCGCGCCGTCTCGTCGCGGTAGCGCTCGATCGCGTAGGGAATCTTCTCAGCGGCATAGAGCGCGAAATGGCCGTGCTGGCCGAGCATCGGCCCGAGGCCGCCCATCTGCCACATCACCCATTGGATGACGTTCGACCGCGCACGCAGCTCCCGCGACAGGAAACGGCCGCTCTTGTCGGCGAGATAGATCAGGATCGCGCCGGTCTCGAACACCGAGAACGGACCGCCGCCGTCGGCGGGCGCATGGTCGACGATCGCAGGGATACGATTGTTCGGGCTGATCGCCAGGAATTCGGGCCGGAACTGCTCGCCGGCGCGGATGTTCACCGGGATCACCTGATAGGGCAGCCCCAGTTCCTCCAGCATGATCGAGATCTTCCAGCCGTTCGGCGTCGGCGCGTAGTGCAGGTCGATCATCGGCGTCCACCTCCCCGTCACAAAGACTTTTGTTGTTCTGTACGTCCACCTTAGGACATGGCACACAGGCGCTCAATCAGAACCCACCGGGAGGCACCCATGCTGTTTCCAACCACGATCGCGGGCTCCCTGCCGAAGCCGGAATGGCTCGCCGAGCCGAACATGCTGTGGGCGCCGTGGAAATCGGAAGGCGCCGAACTCGCCCGCGCCAAGCGCGACGCCACGGTGCTTGCGGTCAAGCTGCAAGAGGATGCCGGCGTCGACATCGTCACCGAAGGCGAGCAGGCGCGCCAGCACTTCGTGCATGGTTTTCTGGAGCGGATCGAGGGCATCGATTTCGCCCACAAGGTCGAGATGGGCATCCGCAAGGACCGCTATAAGGCCATGGTCCCGCAGGTGGTCGCGCCGCTGCAGCTCAAGGGCCGCGTCCATGAAAGCGAGGCGCGCGCGGCGCGCGCCCACACCAGGAACAGGCTGAAATTCACCCTGCCCGGCCCGATGACGATCATCGACACCATCGCCGACAAATATTATGGCGACCGCGTGAAGATGGCGTTCGCCTTCGCCGAGCTGTTGAACCAGGAAGCCAAGGCTTTGCAGGCCGACGGCGTCGACATGATCCAGTTCGACGAGCCTGCCTTCAACGTCTACATGGACGAGGTCCGCGACTGGGGCATCAAGGCTTTGGAGCGCGCCGCCGAAGGCCTGACCTGCGACACCGCCGTACATATCTGCTACGGCTACGGCATCAAGGCCAACACCGACTGGAAGCAGACGCTCGGCGGCGAGTGGCGGCAATATGAAGAGACCTTCCCGGTGATCGACAAGAGCACGATCCAGCAGGTCGCGATCGAATGCCGCAACTCGAAGGTGCCGATCGAGCTGCTCGCCGCGCTCCCCGGCAAGATCGTGCAGGCCGGCGTGATCGACGTCGCCAGCGACGAGGTCGAGACCGCGGAAGATGTCGTCAAGGTAATCGAGGCCGTCGCGAAACACGTGCCGAAGGGCAACATCATTGCGACCACCAATTGCGGCATGGCCCCAATGCGGCGGGACATC
Source organism: Bradyrhizobium sp. JR3.5 (assembly GCF_054057015.1). Classification (NCBI taxonomy): domain Bacteria; kingdom Pseudomonadati; phylum Pseudomonadota; class Alphaproteobacteria; order Hyphomicrobiales; family Nitrobacteraceae; genus Bradyrhizobium; species Bradyrhizobium sp. JR3.5. The sequence continues at coordinate 985,807 of NZ_JBSRYV010000001.1, read as the reverse complement.
GCCGAAGCCAAGCTGATCGCGCTCGGCGACGGCGCGAAGCTGGCAAGGCAGCGGCTGGCCTAAGCTCAACGCCGGCGGTTCAGCCCAAAGCAGCTATCGCGCTCGGATGCAGCACCGGACGGTAGCCGGCCTGAAACGCACGGACGGTCGATGGCGGCGTCAGCAGCATGGCGGGAGAGGTCACGTCGGACCGCTCGTAACCCGCGAACGACCAGCGCAAGGTCTCGCCACCGGCAACGAGGTAGCTCTCGCCGTTCGCCTGCACCATCGCGCCGTCAGGTAGCGCGGCGAGCGGCATCGGCAGCGGATGCAGCCGCTTCTTGCCACGGTCGAGCCGCTCGGCATGCAGCCCTGCATCCATCGCCTTGGCGCTGAGATCGCTGACGCCGTTGCCCTGCTCCCACGCGGCACGAAACCGCTTGGCGTCGTCGCGGCGACAGTAGAAGCAGGGCCGGTGGCCGGCCGCGAATGCGGTCGCTTCATCGAGGAAGAACAGCTCGGTCCAGCTCTGCCGGCTCATCACCTTGCGTCGTCGTCCCCTAAACTCGCAGACGCAGGTGAGCCAGGCCGGGCTCGACCAGCGCTTGTTCAGCAGTGTGCGGGTCGCCGGATCGTGGATGATGCCGCGATTGCCGGTGAAGGTGCCGCGATGTTCTGACGCGACGATGTCGCCTGTCGGGGTGACGCGGTTTTGCAGGGGCATGCTTCTGACTTCCCCCTCGCCCCGCTCTTGCGGGGAGAGGGTCGGGGTGAGGGGCTGTGTCCGCAAAGATAGTGAGAGATGAACTCGCGGTGAGTCCCCCTCACCCGGATCGCATTGCGCTGCGCTGCATGCGATCCGACCTCTCCCCGCAGGCGGTCCGCAGGCGGGGCGAGGTGACTCTTTAGGCCGCCCCGTCGCGGATCGGCGGCTGGAACGACAGCGCGGTGTCCCAGGGAAAGAAGATCCAGGTGTCCTGCGACACCTCGGTGATGTAGGTGTCGACCAGCGGGCGGCCCTTGGGCTTTGCGTACACCGTTGCGAAATGCGCATCGGGCAGCATCTCGCGCACCAGCTTGCCGGTCTTGCCGGTATCGACGAGGTCGTCGACGATCAGCAGCCCCTTGCCGGTGCCGCCGCCGAGCTTGGCGGTCTGCTCCGAAATGCCCTTGAGCACTTTCAGGTCGCCTTGCTTGTCATGGTCGTAGCTGGCGACGCAGACGGTATCGATCACCCGCAAGCCGAGCTCGCGCGCCACGATCGCCGCCGGCACCAGCCCGCCGCGGGTGATCGCGATCACCGCGTGGAACGGGCCGACCTCGTTGAGACGCCAGGTCAGCGCCCGGCAATCCCGATGGAATTGATCCCACGAGACCGGGAACGGCCTGCCGGCCCGATCCTGCGCATTCTGTTCAGAATTTCGTTCAACCATGTCGCCTCAACTCGCCGGCTTCTTCTGCGCGGCCTGCACCTGCTTCAGCATCTCCTTCACCGCGGCCATCGCCGCGGCGAGCTTCTCGGGATCGCGCGAGCGCACCACCAGATTGGTGTTCGGCTTCTGGTTCTCGTCCTGGAACGGATAGCTGCCGATGATGGTGTCGGGATTGGCTTCCGCGATCGCCCGCAGCGGGCCGCCGATGTCGCCTTCCCTTGCGTCGGCGCGGACCGAGTCCGACAGCATCCGCACACCGGATTTCAGGGTCGGCGCCACGATGTCCATCATCGCCTGCATGATGGTGGGGATGCCGGCCATCACGATGACGTTGCCGAGCTTGAAGCCCGGCGCCAGGATGGTCGCACTCTGGATCAGCTCGGCGCCATCGGGCACCCGGGCCATCCGCAGCCGCGCCTCGTTGAGGTCCTGCTCGGTCCAGCGCTCCCTGAACCGCGCCACCACATCAGGATGATGGTGGATCTCGACCCCGAACGCCTTCGCCACGCTGTCGGCGGTGATGTCGTCATGGGTCGGCCCGATGCCGCCGGTGGTGAACACGTAGGTGTACCTATGCCGCAGCGCATCAAGGGCGGACACGATGTCAGCCTCGTCGTCGGCGACGACGCGGACCTCCTTCAGGTCGATGCCGATATTGGTCAGGTATTCGGCGATGAAGCCGATGTTCTTGTCCTTGGTCCGGCCGGACAGGATCTCGTCGCCGATCACCAATATCCCCGCCGTGACGATCTCGCTCATGGTCTCATTTCCTTAAACTTGATCCCCTGACATTGCCGTTCCAATGCCTTGAAGTCACGGGGTTTTGCCGCCGAATTAAGCAGACCTCAGCCGGTTTTTCGGGCAGGCCTTCCGCCTCCCCCTTAGCAAATGCCACAAGCCAATGCATATCGCGCTGGCCCGCCCCTTGCTACCATCCCATCAAGTCATGCACTGTGTCACATGGCTTGGGAGGGCAATCGGGATATATGGCAGTCGCGTTCGATGAGATGAACGGCCTCGGCGAGGATCTCCGCCCGGCCTACCAGGAGCTCTCCCGCTGGCTCAAAGAGACGCCGCCGGATGCGCTCGAATATCGACGCCAGGAAGCGGAGCTGCTGTTCCGCCGGATCGGCATAACCTTCGCGGTCTACGGCGATTCCGAGGCCCAGGAACGGCTGATCCCGTTCGACGTCATTCCGCGGATCATGTCGGCGACCGAGTGGACGCTGCTGGAGAAGGGCCTGAAGCAGCGCGTGCTCGCGCTCAACATGTTCCTCAAGGACATCTATCACGGCCGCGACATCCTGCGCGCCAATGTCATCCCTGAAGACCTGATCTTCCAGAACCCGGTGTTCCGTCCGGAGATGAACGGCCAGGACGTGCCGCACGACATCTACGTCCACATCGCCGGCATCGACATCATCCGCACCGATCCGGATAATTTCATCGTGCTGGAGGACAATGCACGGACGCCGTCCGGCGTCTCCTACATGCTGGAAAACCGCGAGATCATGATGCGGCTGTTTCCCGACCTGTTCGCGCGGCACCGGGTTGCGCCGGTCGAGCGCTATCCGGATGAATTGTTGTCGGCGCTGCGCTCGGTGGCACCGCACAGCGCCTCAGCCGAGCCGACGGTCGCGCTGATGACGCCCGGCGTCTACAACTCGGCCTATTACGAGCACTCCTTCCTGGCCGACAAGCTCGGCATCGAGCTGGTCGAGGGACGCGACCTCATCGTCAAGAACGACGAGGTGTTCATGCGCACCACCGAGGGGCTGAAACGGGTCGACGTGATCTACCGCCGTGTCGACGACGATTTCCTCGATCCCCTCACCTTCCGTCCGGATTCCGCGCTCGGCGTCCCCGGGCTGATGTCGGCCTACGCGGCCGGCAACATCACGCTCGCCAACGCGGTCGGCACCGGCATCGCCGACGACAAGGCGATCTACTCCTACATGCCCGATATCGTGAAATTCTACCTCAGCGAGGAGCCGATCCTGAAGAACGTGCAGACCTGGCGCTGCCGCGAGGCGCAGGACCTGTCCTACGTGCTCGACAACCTCGCCGACCTCGTCGTCAAGGAGGTGCACGGCTCGGGCGGCTACGGCATGCTGATCGGCCCGGCCGCCACCAAGGCAACCATCGAGGCGTTCCGCGACAAGCTCAAGCGCGAGCCGGAGGGCTTCATCGCCCAGCCGACGCTGGCGCTGTCGACCTGCCCGACCTGCACCGACAAGGGCCTCGCGCCGCGCCATGTCGACCTCCGCCCGTTCGTGCTGACCGGCTCTAGCCACACCACCATCGTGCCCGGCGGCCTGACCCGCGTTGCGCTGAAGGAAGGCTCGCTCGTGGTCAATTCGAGCCAGGGCGGCGGCACCAAAGACACCTGGATACTGAGCGAGTAGTTGAAAGCATGCTGTCGCGCACCGCCGAAAACCTGTTCTGGCTGGCCCGTTATGTCGAACGCGCCGAGTATCTCGCGCGCACGATCGACGCCACGCTCCGTGTCACCGCATTGCCCGCGGCCTATATCGGCAAGACCAATGAGTGGGATTCCGCGCTGCTCACCGCCGGTGTCGGCGCGGCCTTCTACGACCATTACGAAGAAGCCAACGAGCGGAACGTCGTCGAGTACCTGTCCTTCTCGTCGGAGAATCCCTCTTCGATCAAGAACTGCATCGAGGCTGCACGGCTCAATTCGCGTTCGGTGCGCACCGCGCTGACGTCGGAGATGTGGGACACCATCAATTCATCGTGGATCGAGCTGCAGGCAGTCTGGAACAAGGGTCCCGCCAACCGCGAGGAGCTGGCAAAATTCCTGCGCTTCGTGCAGGAGACCTCGCTGCGCTTCGACGGTTCGGCCTACCGCACCATGCTGCGCAACGACGCCTACTGGTTCTCGCGGCTCGGCGTGCATCTCGAGCGCGCCGACAACACCGCCCGCATTCTCGACGTCAAGTATCACATGCTGCTGCCCGAGGAGGAGCATGTCGGCGGCCCGCTGGATTACTACCAGTGGACCTCGATCCTGCGCTCGGTGTCGGCAACGACCGCCTATCACTGGGTGTACCGGGAAACCCTGAAGCCCTGGCTGATCGCCGACCTCCTGATCCTCAACGACACGCTGCCGCGGTCGCTCGCCAGCTGCTACAGCAACCTGGTGCGCAATCTCGACCAGATCGGCGTCGCCTATGGCCGCCAGGGCGCCGCCCAGCGCCACGCCCGCGGCATCAGGAACCGGCTCGAGCACAGCCATATGGACGATATCTTCCAGCACGGCGTGCACGAATTCATCCAGGAATTCCTTGCGGATAATTCGCGGCTGGGTGAGATCGTCGCCAAGCAGTATTTGATGTGACCGCCGCGGCAGGAAAAGTGCTCAAAATGTCGTCATATCCGGGTCTGTCCCGGTTAGCCATGTCTTGCTTTCGCGGCCGATTAGGGAGAAAGACGTGGGTGCCCGGGGCATGACGTTCCTGCCCCAGAAGACCGACTGAACTCCGGTTGAGCCATGCGCCCTGCGGATTGCCCACACCACCACCTATCGCTACGAGCCGGCGGCCTCGGGTGTGATCCAGATTCTGCGGATGACGCCAGGCAGCCATGACGGCCAGTATGTCGCCGATTGGCAGATCGACGTCTCGACCGATTCCCGGCTCGACACCCATGAGGACGCGTTCGGCAACGTCACCCATGTGCTGACGCACGGCGCGATCACCGATCTTACGATCCATTGCGAGGGTCTGGTCGAGACCCAGGACACCGGCGGCGTGCTGAAAGGCACCGACGAGCGGTTTCCGCCGAGCCTATTCCTGCGCGCCACGCCGCTGACGGACCTCAACCCGGCGATGACGAGTTTCGTGCGCGAGCTGCGTGCGGAGGCCGGCGCCGACGTGCTCGGCTTCCTGCACGCGGTGATGGTGCAGATCTACGAGCACATGACCTTCGACGAGGACCCGACCAACAGCGCCACCTCGGCGTCCGAGGCGTTCGCGTTGAAGCGCGGGGTCTGCCAGGACTACGCGCACATCCTGATCGCCTGCGCGCGCGCCGGCGGCGTTCCGGCGCGGTTCGTCTCCGGCCACTTCCTGCGCTCCGACGGCATGGTCAACCAGCAGGCCGGCCACGCCTGGGCCGAGGCCTTCGTGCCCGACCTCGGCTGGGTCGGCTTCGACGCCGCCAACGGCATCTGCACCACCGACGCCCACGCCCGCGTCGCGATCGGTCTCGATTATCTCGGTGCCGCCCCGGTCCGCGGCACCCGCTATGGCGGCGGCAACGAGACGCTGACGGTCGCGGTTAAGGTCGACCAGGCCGGCCGCCCCGGGCAGTGGCAGAGCCAGACGCAGTCGTAAGCCGCCGCCAGCGTTCTCTCTCATTCTGAGGAGCCGCGAAGCGGCGTCCCGCGCTCAAGGTCGGATTTGAGGACAACCAGGAAACGCGCCGCTTCGCCGCCGGTCACCACCCGATGGTCGAAAGTGAGCGATAGCGGCAACGTGCGTCTGACCGCAACCTGGCCCTGATGCGCGACCACGCGCTCCGAAATCCGCCCGGCGCCGACGATCGCCGTCTGTGGCGGCACGATGATGAGATTGGCGAAGCGGCCCCCGATCATTCCGAAGTTCGAAAGCGTGATCGTCGCACCACGCAGCTCTTCCGGGGGTATCGCACGCGCGATCGCGTCGGCGCGCAGGCGATCGAGCCCAGCCCGCAGGTCCGATACGGTTCGCTCCGCGACATTGCGCAGCACGGGAACGATCAGGCCGCCGCCGGTGTCGACAGCGATGCCGAGATCGATGCGCTCGATCAGACGCCGCTCTCCCGAGCCGGAATGATACCAGGCGTTGAGCGCGGGCTCTGCCTTGCATGCAGCGGCGATCGCACGCACCAGACGGATTGTCACGTCCTCGTCCCGGCGCCAGTCGTTGATGTCGGCTTCATCGGTGACCGTCGCAGGCACGATTTCCGCATGCGCCGCCGTCATGCGCTGGGCCATCGCGCGGCGCAGGCCGCGCAGCGGCTCGGCGGGTCCGCGGTGAGACATCCGCTTTGCCGCCCGCTCGACATCGGCCCGAATGCCGCCGGGCCCCGTCGCCTCGACGAGATCGAGCGCGACGTCAAGCTTGCGCGCGAGGGCGCGCACCGCCGGAAACACCTGAGCGCCCTCCCCGCCGGGCGGCGTCGAAGCAGCTGCTGCCGCCGGCGGTTGCTCGCCGGTGCCGAGTTCGCCCACAATCGTGCCGGTATCCTCCTCGGCGCCTTCGGCAAACTCCACGAGCGGCGCGCCGACCTTCACGATATCGCCCTTGGCACCGAACAGACGCGCGATGCGTCCGTTCGACGGCGCCGGTATCTCGACAACCGCCTTGTCGGTCTCGACCGAGACGAGCGGCTGGTCGGTCACGACATGGTCGCCCTCGTTGACGTACCAGGTGACGATCTCCGCTTCTTCTAGACCTTCACCAAGATCCGGCAGCGTGAACTGGTGCATGGGACAAGATCCGTCGGTGTTCAGTTGTACTGGCAGGTCTTTCGGGCTGCCATCACGATCCGTCCGACCGACGGCATGTAGCGTTGCTCGAGGCGGGCCATCGGGATCACCGTGTCGTAGCCGGTGACGCGGATCACGGGTGCGAGCAGCGAGGACAGTCCGCGCTCGGCGATCATGGCTACGATCTCCGCGCCAAATCCGCCAGTGTGTGCCGCCTCGTGCACGATGACGCAGCGCCCGGTCTTTGCGACCGAACCGAGCACGGTGTTTTCATCGTAGGGCTTCAGCGTGGCGAGGTCGATGACCTCGGCGGCGATGCCGTCATCGGCAAGCGTGTCCGCTGCGGCCAACGTTTCTTTCAACATCGCGCCCCAGCTGATCAGCGTGATGTCGCGCCCCTCCCTCAGGACAAAGGCGTGATCGAGCGGCAAGGCTTCGCCATTGTCCTCCACATCGCCTTTCGCCGCGCGGTACAGCCGTGTCGGCTCCAGGAATACCACCGGATCGGGATCGCGGATCGCGGCTAGGAGAAGTCCATAGGCCCGCTCCGGCGACGAAGGCACGACGACACGCAAGCCCGGAATGTGGGCGAGCATCGCCTCGGTGCTTTCGGAATGATGCTCGGGCGCACGAATGCCAGCTCCATGCGGCGTGCGCAGAACCATCGGACAGGTGAGCCGTCCCTGGGTACGGTTGCGCATTCGTGATGCGTGGTTCACCAGCTGATCGAGACAGGGGTAGATGAATCCCATGAACTGGATTTCGCCGACCGGTTTCAGCCCCTGCGCGGCCATGCCGACACAGAGCCCGCTGATCAGGAGTTCGGCAAGCGGCGTATCAAGGACGCGCTCCGGACCGAAGCGCTCCTGCAAGCCAATCGTCGCGCGGAACACTCCGCCATTGACGCCGATATCTTCGCCGAGCAAGACCACATCGGGATCGTCAGCCATCGCGCGGCCGAGCGCCAGATTGACGGCTTCGACCAACGTCACTTCAGGCATCGTCCTCTCCCGCGAGTTCGCGACGCTGCGCGGCATAGGCGTCGGGCAGCTCGGCATAGAGGTTGTCGAACATAGTTTCTGGCCGGCGCGGCGGCGTCGTCAGATAGCGCTGCACCGCCGCCTCGATGCGCTCATGGCACTCGGCCGCAAGCCGCTCCTCGTCCGCCTTGGTCCACATCTTCTGACCCACGAGATAGGACCTGAGGCGCGCAATCGGCTCTTCCTTCCAATGCGCCTGGACTTCTCCGGCCGAACGATAGCGCAACGCATCATCTGACGTCGTGTGATCGCCGAGCCTGTAGGTGACCGCTTCGATAAAGTGCGGGCCCTTGCCGTCGCGGGCAGCGGCAATGGCCTCCTCGGCCGCGGCGCGCATCGCCACCACGTCGCACCCATCTACCTGCTCGCCGCTGAACCCGGCCGCGATAGCCTTCTGGGCCAGCGTTTCAGAGGCGGTTTGCAACCGCAGCGGCACCGATATGGCCCATTGATTGTTGGTGACGACGAACACGAGCGGCAATTTGTGAACGCCGGCAAAATTCATGGCCTCGTAGACGTCGCCTTTCGAGGTAGCGCCGTCGCCGAACAGGCAGACGGCCACACGCGGCTGCTTGCGCAGCTTCAAGGCATAGGCCACGCCGGCGGCATGGGGCGCCTGCGATCCGACGGGAACGCAGAATGGAAAATCATGGACTGGACCGGAGAATTGATTGCCCCGCTCATCGCCGCCCCAGAACAGCAGTATCTCCTCGGGCTTGACGCCACGCCAGAGCAACGCGCCATTGTCACGATAGGAAGGCAGCAGAACGTCTTCTTGCCGCATCGCACTCGCAATGCCGACCGACACGGCTTCCTGGCCGAGCGATACGGCATAGGTTCCCAGCCGACCGGTGCGCTGCAACGCAACAGCCTTGCGGTCAAACAGCCGCAACAGCACCATCGACCGGTAGAGTTCGATCAGCAGCTTGGCATCGCGGGCGCAGGAGGGAAGCGGCCGGATGATTGCGCCGTCCGGCGCGAGGTAGTTGCGGCGGCGCACCTCAAAGCGTGCAATGATGGGGAGCTCTTCGTTTGCTCTTTTGCTGGCCACGCTCACTCTCCTGGAGCGGTTCTGCCTGCCACGTTCAGCTATTTGGTGTTCGCGCCGCGACGATGCAATACCGCCGTAACTTCGCTCTGGGTGCAGGCCCAGCTGACTTGCGCCCGATGACTTGCGCCTGACGACCTGCACCAGGTGGCTGCCCGGCAGGCGAAAGCCTGCTGTGGCCCTCATCCTTGTGCAGAGCGTGTGATCTCGATGCAGTGTTTTCGCTTACGTGAATTTCGTGCGAACACCTTGCCTTGCCACTGCGTTTGCGATCACAACGCGGCGAGCCCTCTTTCTCGGGCGAGCGACATGGCGTAGTCTGCGCCGAGCTGCCCTTTGAAGCGGGACGGGCCGACGTCTCCGTTTGACGGAACGGGCAGCGGTCAGGCCGTCGGCAGGCATCTCAGTCTGAACGCAGCGCCTGCCTTATGTGGCGCTCCCTCAACTTCAACATGAAGCAGGTTGGCCTGCCGCAGACGCGGCAGACAAGGGAATGCGTAACCCTTGGAGGACGACATGGCGACATTCATAGTGAGGATCGACTGGACCGACCAGGGAATTCGTAACGTCAAGGAAGCGCCCAAGCGCAGCCGAGCGGCGAGAGAACTCGCCAAGACGCTCGGTGTCGAAATCAAGGAGGTCTATCTCACCTCCGGCGAGCATGACATCCTTCTCCTCGCCGAAGCGCCTCTCGGCGACAACATCACAAAGCTCGCGCTTGCCCTCAGTTCTCAGGGAAACATACGGACCTGCACCTCCCGGGCCTGGCCCGAGGCCGAGTGGACCAAGCTGATCGCCGAGCTTCCGTAGCGGCTTCGGATGCTCTGACGGATCTCTGCGCGGCCTGACCGACGGGTGCCGTCGCTGTTCGGCCCCCCGGCGACCTGTGCGAGCTCTGCGTGCGCGCAAGGCGATGGCTCACGTCGTCGTCAGCGGGAACTGCATGCATCATTTGTCCAGCCAGACATCCTCGAAGCGCAGATTGTTGTACTGGCTGTTGTCGTGCGGATGAAAGTTCCTCACATAGGGCTGCCAGCAGTTGCCGGCCGATGAGTGCAGGATGACCGGCCGCGCCGCATCGGCGACCAGCAGGCGCTCGATGTCGAATACAATTTTGCGGCGCTTGTCCTTGTCGACCTCGCGCGACTGCGCGACGAGCAGCTTGTCCACCTCTGCATTGCAATACTGGGTGTAGTTGCGCTCGGAGTTGCAGGAATAGTTCTCGACCAGATTGCCGTCGGGATCGTCGACGCTGACGCCGGTGACATTGAGCCCGATCGTGTAATCCTTGCGTTGCAGCCGCGAGTACCAGCGCGGCGTGTCGAGGATATCGAGCTCGGCAACGATATAGATCTTCTTGAGCTGGTCGGCGAGGATCACGGCCGGGTCGCGATAGGTCGGCAAATTGCGGGTCTGGATCTTGATCGACAGCGGCTTGGCGTCGCTGTAGCCGAGCTTCTGCATGATTGCCTGCGCGTCCGCGAGGTTCTTCTCGGTATCCGCGCCGTAGCCCATCAGCGTCGACAGGATCTCCGGCGGCATGCCCCACTCGCCTTCCGGCTTGGCCTGCATCGCACCGCCGAGCCGCCCGGTGCCCTCGAACAGGATGCTGTTGAAGGCCTTGCGATCGAGCGCCAGCGACATGGCCTTGCGAATCTCCGGATTGTCGAACGGCGGATTGACGCGGTTGACCAAGAGATTGATCTGCAAATTGGTCGACGTCATCTCGCAGATCGCGTTCGGCGCCCGCGCCTTGACGTCCTTCATCAGGGGAATGCTGACATCGGACGGAAAGGTGATGTCGTAGTCGCCGGTCGCGAACGCCAGCATGCGCGTGGCGCGGCTGTCGATCGAGCGCACCGTGATCTCGTCGAGATACGGCCGGTCCTTCTTGAAGTAATCTGGATTACGCACCAGGCGGATCGAATCCCCGCGCCGGAATTCGACGAATCTGAACGGCCCGGTGCCGATTGGCTTGGTGCGCATCACCTGCTGCGGCACGTGACACGGATAGACCACCGAGAAGGCGCTGGCGAGCAGCGCCAGCAGGCCGGGCTGCGGCTCGGTCAGCTCGAAGGTCGCCTCATCGTCGCCATTGACGCTGACATCCCTGAGTTTCGAATACCAGACCTTGCGCGGATTGCGCTTGAAGTCCTGGGTTTTGGAGTCTTGGGTCTCGCTCTTGCCGATCAGCATCCGCCAGGTGCACTGCACGTCCTTCGCCGTGAACGGCTGGCCGTCATGCCACTTTACGCCGTGCCTCAGCTTGAAGGTGAGCTTTGTGTTGGTGGAATCCCACGACCAACTCTCGGCAAGATCGGGGATCACGGTGTCGATGCTTTCGTGCACCTTGGCCGGATCGAACACCACGAGGTTGTTGAAGACCGCCGCGAACGGCATCACCGAGGCGATGGTGGATTCCTCGAGCAGCGAGGTCGAGGGCGGATTGTCGTTGTGATAAAGCCTGAGCGTGCCACCCTTCTTCTGCGCCGATGCCGGGCTCGCGGCCATCACTGCTGCGCCCAATGTCATGATGTACGTGGCCAGTTTGAACGACATTCTCGCCTCCCGGAATTTCTTGTTGTTGTCGCTTTCGGGCAGTCGACCACAACGCCAGGTGCCTCGCAATGAGACGGGGCGCCGATCATTGCCGGCTGCGCGCAACGCAGAACGAGGCCGGGGCAAGCACGGGATTCTCAGGCGGCCAGCGGCGGAAAAGGGCCTCACACGGACCGTCGCCGGACCCCTCCTGACCGGCCATCGCATGTCCCGTCACGGGGAATTGGGGTTGGATGCGACCTCGAAATTGGCTACACGTTTGGCGCCGAGAAACTCGGACCGTTTGAGGACTGCAAATGACCTATTGCTGCGGAATTCTGGTGCGCGACGGCCTCGTCATGATCGCCGATACCCGCACCAATGCCGGTCTCGACAACGTCTCGACCTTCCGCAAGCTGCACATCTTCGAAAAGCCCGGCGACCGCATCATGGCGATCGCCAGCGCCGGGAATCTCGCGATCAGCCAGTCGGTGCTGTCGACCCTGACCGAGGGCATGGAAGACCCGCACACCGGCGAGCTCGAGACACTGATGAACGCACCGACCATGTTCCAGGCAGCGCAGCGGATCGGCCGCGCCATCCGGTCGGTGCATGCCACCGAGGGCGATGCGCTGCGTTCCGAAGACATCTCCTTCGACGTCTCGTTCCTGTTCGGCGGCCAGATCAAGGGCTCGCGGATGCGCCTGTTCATGGTCTACACCGCCGGCAACTTCATCGAATGCACCACCGACACGCCGTATTTGCAGATCGGCGAGCACAAATACGGCAAGCCGGTGCTCGACCGCGCCATGCATTACGACGTCGAGCTCTACGAGGCCCTGAAGACCGGGCTGATCTCGATGGATTCGACGATGCGCTCCAACCTCGGCGTCGGCCTGCCGATCGACGTGCTGGTGGTGCGCACTGACGCCTGCGAGGCCGATCTCAATCACCGCATCGAGGCCGGCGAGCCCTATTTCCACGACCTGCGCTCGCGCTGGTCGGCAGCGCTGCGCGCGGCGCACCAGAACATTCCACGCCCACCCTACAAGAACGAAACCGAAGCAAAAGCCAGGTAAGAGGAAACTGAGAGATGACCGAAGCAAACAGCAAGATCGCGCTCGTGACCGGCGCCGGCACCGGTGTCGGACGTGCAGCATCGCTCGCTTTGATGGACAAGGGCTATACCGTGGTGCTCGCCGGGCGCCGTCTGGAGATGCTGGAAGAGACCAGCAAGCTCGGCCCCGCCGGCAAGAGCCTGTGCGTCACCGCCGACATGGCCAACCCGGCCGCGATCGCCGCGCTGTTCGACAAGGTGAAGGCGACCTACGGCCGGCTCGACGTTCTCTTCAACAACGCCGGCATGGGCGCGCCGCCGGTCAATTTCGAGGATCTGCCGCTCGAGCAGTGGCAGGCCGTGGTCAACACCAACCTCACCGCACCGTTCCTGTGCACCCAGCACGCCTTCCGCATCATGAAGGACCAGACGCCGCGCGGCGGCCGCATCATCAACAACGGCTCGATCTCGGCGCACGCGCCGCGGCCGTTTTCGGCGGCCTACACCTCGACCAAGCACGCCATCACCGGCCTCACCAAGGCCTCCAACCTCGACGGCCGGATGTATGACATCGCGGTCGGCCAGGTCGACATCGGCAACGCCGCGACCCCGATGACCGATCGCATGGTCAACGGCCCCGGCGTGCTGCAGCCGGACGGCACCACCAAGCACGAGCCGCGCATGGACGCCAAGGCGGTCGGCGACGCCGTCGCCTACATGGCCGGCTTGCCGCTCGACGCCAACGTGCTGTTCATGACGGTCATGGCAACCAAGATGCCGTTCGTGGGACGGGGCTGATCTTCTTCTCCCTGCTTGCGGCAGGACGATCACGTCGGCATGGCCGGGCATAGCCGTCCGAAGGATGGCGTCGCTTCCGCTCCGCCTATGTCCCGGCCATGCCGTTCCAAGGGCGCACTGCCAAATATTGAAAACAACCCCATGCAAAGTAGCCGGCAGCTGCCGGCGTTCGACACCGCAACTTGACACGTCGGGCAAATCAGCGATATTTTTCCATTATTCCGAAATTTGTAAACCCCTCGCCCGAAGCGAACGCCAAGGCGGGTCCGCGGCGCCGTTGCCGGCATACCGCTCGACGCGAACGAGCTGTTAGGGCTTGCGCTCGGTCTGCTCCCTCGCCCCGCTCTTGCGGGGAGAGGGTTGGGGTGAGGGGCTCTCTCCGCGAGCAAGCCGCGCGCTGAGACCTGTACCCCCTCACCCGGATCGCATTCCGCTTCGCTGCATGCGATCCGACCTCTCCCCGCAAGCGGGGCGAGGTAAGTGACGCGCTCCTACTCCAGCTTCTCGACATCCCGCAGCGTCGGGAACAGCTTCATCCAGAGCAGCGCGACCGCGACGGTGGCGACGCCGCCGAGTACGGCTGACGGCACGGCGCCGAGCAATGCGGCGGTGACGCCGCTCTCGAACTGGCCGAGCTGGTTGGACGCGTTGATGAACAGGAAGTTCACCGCGCCGACGCGGCCGCGCATCTCGTCGGGGGTGGCAAGCTGCACCAGCGAGAAGCGGATCACGACGCTGATCGTGTCCGCAGCGCCGAGCACCGCGAGCGCCAGCGCCGACAGCCACATCCATTGCGACAGCGCGAACACCACCGTCGCGACGCCGAACACGATCACCGCCTGGAACATGCGCATGCCGACGCGGCGGTTGATGGTGTGCCGCGCCAGCAGCATGGTCATCAAGAGCGCACCGACCGCGGGCGCGGCGCGCAGGATGCCGAGGCCGAGCGGGCCGGTTTGCAGGATGTCGCGCGCATAGATCGGCAGCAGCGCGGTGACGCCGCCGAACAGCACCGCGAACAAATCGAGCGAGATGGTGCCGAGGATCGCCGGATTGCTGCGCACGAAGGTGACGCCGGCATACAGGTCATCCGACACCGCCCCGTTCTTCGCCGCCGCCTGCTGCAGCCGGCCGATGCCGCCGGTGAGGAGCGCGCCGAACAGCCAGAACACCATCATGATGCCGTAGGGCGCGCTCGGCATCAGCGCATAGGCGAAGCCACCGAGCGCGGGTCCGGTAATGGTCGCAACCTGGGCCGCGCCGCTCGAGATCGCGGTCGCCCGCTGCAGCGACCCTTGCGGCGCGATCAGCGGCAACAGCGCGGCAGTCGCCGGGCTCTCGAACGCGCCGGCGATTCCGAGCACGAAGGCCGCAGCGAAGATCTGGATCTCGGAGATGGTGCCGGCAAATGTGCTTCCGGCGAGAAACAATACAGTCAGCGCTTCCGCCACCTGGCAGGCCTGCACCACGCGCTTGCGCTCGAAGCGGTCGGCGGCGTGGCCGGCGACGAACACCAGCAGCGCCGTCGGCAGGAATTGCACCAGACCGACCATGCCGAGGTCGAACGCGCTGCCGGTCAGATCATAAATCTGCCAGCCGATCGCCACCGCGCCGATCTGGCTGGAGAAGCGCGACAGGCTGCGCGACGACAAGAAGAACAGGAACGGTCTGTGGCCGAGCAGTTCGCGGGCACCGGCCGGCGTGGCAGAGGACATGCATGATTGCGTGACTGAGCCCCTGCAACTTGTCAATGGATTCGGGATGAACGCGTAACAGCATTGCGCTGCGTGGGGCCCCTGCTCATAATCGCTCGAAGGTTCTTGGGGGCGTGATGCTGCAATTGCAATCGGCGTTCGGCGTGGTGGCGTTGCTCGTGATCGCCTGGGCGTTGAGCGAGAATCGCTTGAAGGTGTCGCTGCGGCAGGCGGCGATCGGGCTCGTCGTCACGGTCGTCACCGCGCTGGTGCTGATCAAGGTGCCGCTGGTGACGCAGGCCTTCGGCGCGATCAACGATGCCGTCGGCACCATCGCGGCCGCGACACGCGCCGGCACCGCCTTTGTGTTCGGCTATGTCGGCGGCGGCCCGGCGCCGTTCGATCCCAAGGTGCCGGGTTCGGATTTCATCCTCGCCTTCCAGGCGCTGCCGATCGTGCTTGTCATGAGCGTGCTGACGACGCTGTTGTTCTATTGGCGCGTGCTGCCGCCTGTCGTGCGCGGCATGGCCTGGATGCTGGAACGCACGCTCGGTGTCGGCGGCGCGGTCGGGCTTTCCACCGCCGCCAACATCTTCCTCGGCATGGTGGAAGCCCCGCTCTTCATCCGCCCCTATCTGGCGCAGCTCACCCGCAGCGAATTGTTTCTGGTGATGACCGGCGGCATGGCCGGGATCGCCGGCACCGTGCTGGT
The DNA here is from genome assembly GCF_054057015.1 of Bradyrhizobium sp. JR3.5. Classification (NCBI taxonomy): domain Bacteria; kingdom Pseudomonadati; phylum Pseudomonadota; class Alphaproteobacteria; order Hyphomicrobiales; family Nitrobacteraceae; genus Bradyrhizobium; species Bradyrhizobium sp. JR3.5. Next base: position 970,017 of record NZ_JBSRYV010000001.1, on the reverse strand, counting down.
GCTCTACGCAACGCTTCTTGCGCCACTGATTCCCGATGCGGCCGCGCATTTCGTCATTGCCTCGGTGCTCGGCGCGCCGGCCGCGATCCTGGTCAGCCTGATCATGGTGCCGGAAACGTCGGACCAGCGCACCGGCGGGGTCGCTCGACGATCCCGATGTTCAGGTGTCATCGACAATGGACGCCATCGTGAAGGGCACCGCCGGCGGCCTCGAGCTGCTGATGAACATCATCGCGATGCTCTTGGTGCTGGTCGCGCTGGTCTATCTGGCGAATGCAATCATCGGCCTGCTGCCGGAAATCGGCGGCGCGAAGATTTCGCTGCAACGGCTGCTCGGTTACGTCATGGCGCCGGTGTGCTGGCTGATGGGCCTGCCATGGCCGCAGGCGATCACGGCCGGAAGCCTGATGGGCACCAAGACCGTGCTGAACGAGCTGATCGCCTATGTCGACCTGTCGAAGCTCGGCCCCGACGCGCTCGATCCGCGCTCGCGGCTGATCATGCTCTACGCAATGTGCGGTTTTGCCAACTTCGCGAGCCTCGGCATCATGATCGGCGGCCTCGGCATCATGGCGCCCGGGCGGCGCGACGAGATCAACGCGCTCGGGCTGAAGTCGATCGTCTCGGGCACGCTGACGACCCTGCCTGATGGGCGCGATCGTGGGGATGATGACAGCGCCGTAGCCCGGATGAAGCGCAGCGCAATCCGGGGCCGTCCGACTGCGGGCACGAGCCCCGGATTTCGCTGCGCTCCATCCGGGCTACAAGATCTCACCCGGCTCGTCATGCCCGGGCTTGACCCGGGCATCCATCGATCAGCGAAGACACTTGCGAAGCTGGATGGATGGCCGGGTCAAGCCCGGCCATGACGCAGCGAGGCTTACGCCTTCAGCTCCACCGTCTTGAACTCGGCCGGCAGGATCACCTCCAGCAGTTCGACGTCATCGGAGTAGTCCAGGATCATGTGCCGGATGCGCGGCGGCTGGGTCCAGGCGCTGCCCTCTTTCATCAGCGTCTCGCCCTCGCCTTCCATGTAGGTCTTCACCCAGCCCTTGAGCACATAGACCATCTGGAACTCGACGTCGTGGAAGTGCAGCTTCGAGACCTCGTCCGGATTGCACGGTCCCTGCAGCCGGATGACATGCGCCTGCGCGAGACCATGGGATGCTGCGGCAATGCCGAGGTCGCGGTACTTGGCGTAGGCGCGCAGCCCGTCGGCCTTGAAATCCTCTTCGCGGTGATGGCTGATGGCGACGCGCTGCTTCGGCCGTGCCTTGGTTGCTGTCTTGGTTGCTGTCTTGGGCGCGCTCTTCTTGGCTGCGGTGACGCGGCCCTTGGACTTAATGGTCTTGCGCGCGGACGATTTCGCCGACGATTTCTTGGCGCCGGCGCCGAGCCCCGACCATTTCTTCTTCACCGCGGTCTTGGCTGCGGATCTCGATGCCGTCTTCTTGGCCATTGTTCGCCTCCCGTCTTTTTGTGACGGGCGAAGGCTAACACAAGTCGCGCCGCGCGAGGTGGGCAAAGGCGCAGGCCGCGCCTCGCCCCCTTGCCTTGCCCCCTTTGCGGATCAATGCAGCCGGAACACGCCGTCGACGGCGCGCAGTTCGGCCGGCTTGACCAGCTTGGAATGCGCCACCGTCACCGAGAACAGCGGGCCTTCGAGCTTCTCCTGCCAGAAGGCGAGGAAATCCCGCAGCGCCGGAAATTTCGGAAACAGGTCGTAGTTCTGCCAGACATAAGTTTGCAGCAACGAGGGATGGTCCGGCATCCGATACAGGATTTGCGCCGTCGTCAGTCCATACCCCAGCAACTGCTTCCGGAAATCGTCGGAAACAACCCCACCAACTCGCGAGACCATGCCAACCTCCTGTGACGGAGCGCATTCACATGGCGGCCGACCCCCGCCGGACCACCGGCAATGGATGCGCTCACATGAGAGAAATGTGACGCACGCGACTAACCCATCTCAAGCCCAAATGTTTAATAGGTTGTTGAAATTTCTTGCGTTAGCAGCAGCTTACCGCATCTGCTAATAGCCCCGGCGACCCCTGCGGGGCGGCATTAAGGATGCCGAAATGATCTCGAAATGATCCTGGCAGCCGTCATTCGCGAGTGCCAATTTTTCTGCTAGAGCCACTTGCCCGCCGCCAAGGCTTGGCCTATCTCCTGCTCAGTTAGTCTGGCACTCGCTGGGCTGGACTGCTAACACTCCAAAAATCTACAGCATATGCAAACGTTTAGGAGGACTGCATGAAATTCCGTCCGCTTCACGACCGCGTCGTGGTCAAGCGTATCGACGCCGAAGAGAAGACTGCTGGCGGCATCATCATTCCGGACAGCGCCAAGGAAAAGCCCTCGCAGGGCGAAGTCATCGCCGTCGGCCCGGGCGGCCGCGACGAAGCTGGCAAGCTGATCCCCATCGACATCAAGGTCGGCGACCGCGTCCTGTTCGGCAAGTGGTCGGGCACCGAGGTCAAGATCGACAGCGAAGACCTGCTGATCATGAAGGAAAGCGACATCATGGGCGTGCTCGACGTCCCCGCTTCCAAGAAGAAGGCGGCCTAAGCGCCTCTTTCCCTCCCAGGTAAATCTCAAGGAAAAATTCAGATGGCAGCTAAAGAAGTCAAATTCTCCGTCGATGCGCGCGACAAGATGCTGCGCGGCGTCGACATCCTCGCCAATGCGGTGAAGGTCACTCTCGGCCCGAAGGGCCGCAACGTCGTGCTCGAGAAGTCGTTCGGCGCTCCCCGCATCACCAAGGACGGCGTCACCGTCGCCAAGGAGATCGAGCTCGAGGACAAGTTCGAGAACATGGGCGCCCAGATGGTGCGCGAAGTCGCTTCCAAGTCCGCTGACGCGGCCGGCGACGGCACCACCACGGCCACCGTGCTCGCCCAGGCGATCGTGCGCGAAGGCGCCAAGTCGGTTGCCGCCGGCATGAACCCGATGGACCTGAAGCGCGGTATCGACCTCGCGGTCGAAGCCGTCGTTGCGGACCTCCAGAAGAACTCGAAGAAGGTCACCTCGAACGAGGAGATCGCCCAGGTTGGCACCATTTCGGCCAACGGCGATGCCGAGATCGGCAAGTTCCTCGCCGACGCCATGAAGAAGGTCGGTAACGAGGGCGTGATCACGGTCGAGGAAGCCAAGTCGCTCGAGACCGAGCTCGACGTCGTCGAGGGCATGCAGTTCGATCGCGGCTACATCTCGCCCTACTTCGTCACCAACGCCGACAAGATGCGCGTTGAGATGGACGACGCCTACATCCTCATCAACGAGAAGAAGCTCTCCTCGCTGAACGAGCTGCTGCCGCTGCTCGAGGCCGTGGTGCAGACCGGCAAGCCGCTGGTCATCGTCGCTGAAGACGTCGAAGGCGAAGCCCTCGCCACCCTCGTCGTCAACCGCCTGCGTGGCGGCCTGAAGGTCGCGGCCGTCAAGGCTCCGGGCTTCGGCGATCGCCGCAAGGCCATGCTGCAGGACATCGCGATCCTGACCGGCGGCCAGGCCATCTCGGAAGACCTCGGCATCAAGCTCGAGAACGTCACGCTGCAGATGCTCGGTCGCGCCAAGAAGGTGATGATCGACAAGGAAAACACCACGATCGTCAACGGCGCCGGCAAGAAGGCCGACATCGACGCCCGCGTTGCCCAGATCAAGGCGCAGATCGAGGAGACCACCTCGGACTACGACCGTGAGAAGCTGCAAGAGCGTCTCGCCAAGCTCGCAGGCGGCGTCGCGGTGATCCGCGTCGGCGGCGCGACCGAAGTCGAGGTGAAGGAGCGCAAGGATCGCGTTGATGACGCGATGCATGCGACCCGCGCGGCTGTCGAGGAAGGCATCGTCCCGGGCGGCGGCGTCGCCCTGCTCCGTGCTTCCGAGCAGCTCAAGGGCCTGCGCACCAAGAACGACGACCAGAAGACCGGCGTCGAGATCGTGCGCAAGGCGCTGTCGGCTCCGGCTCGCCAGATCGCGATCAACGCCGGTGAAGACGGTTCGGTCATCGTCGGCAAGATCCTGGAGAACAAGGCCTACAATTACGGCTTCGACTCCCAGACCGGTGACTATGCCGACCTCGTCAAGAAGGGCATCATCGACCCGACCAAGGTCGTCCGCACCGCGATCCAGAACGCTGCCTCGGTTGCCGCGCTGCTGATCACCACGGAAGCGATGGTTGCCGAGCTGCCGAAGAAGAACGCCGGCGGCCCTGCGATGCCTCCGGGCGGCGGCATGGGCGGCATGGACTTCTGAGTCCAGCCTCTCGGGCAATTTACGAAATGCAAAACCCCGGCAGCGATGCCGGGGTTTTTGTTTGGGGTAGGCTCGCCGGGCTACTTACCGCAGCGCGGCCAATGCAAATACCTTGCACAACCTCACGCTGATGCAGGGGCCTCACGCGGCTCTCAGCATGCACGTTATGCACAACACTCTCCGTAAATATACGTTGGTCTGAGTTGACAATCTCAAAAAAATTTCGTGCGAGAGTCGCAAACCGAACCGACACTGTCGCCTTCGTCTCGCACAGTAAGCTCGGGACGAGATCGAACTTCACTCTCAAAAATCTGAATCGAGCACGGAGCGTCAGCTCCCGTGACGCGAGCAAGCGTCGCGGAGAATGCTCTCACTTGCGAGGGAGGCTGTGCGGTGGGGGAAAGCGAAGAGGTTCTCTGCCAAGCCGCCTGAAGAAGCGGCGTTGAAGTCACATCGAGGATTCGTTCAAGGAGGGACCTGGCCGGTTGGAAGAAGCCCAGTGACGAGAGCGTGCAGCCCCCACTGCCGATGCTCCGTCAAACGCCGCAGGTGTGCGATGCCACCCAACTACCCCGCGCACCGATCTGGGGCCAATCCAACCGGCCGGACTATTTCTGCAAGGCAAAAGGCAAAAAAGCAAAAGGCGATATGGGAGGGAGGCGCTCATGGGCATGGTAATGGTCAGATGTCCGCAAACCGGACACGCGATTTCCACCGGAATCAAAACCGATCGCGAGAGCTTTCGACGCAGTACCGTGTTCTTCGCGCGCACGCCCTGTCCGTTTTGCCGCGCGGATCACGCCTGGTTTGCGCGGGACGCCTGGGTCGATGAGCCGAGCATCCGCGTGCGGCGACGCCGCGGCGGCGGTTCACCGGCCTGACAATGGTCACCGCTATTGACGACCGCGATGGAGGGACACCATGGCGCAGGTGCAGATCTCGACGGAAACGTCTGCCTGGCTGCTGCAGGCCAAGGACTTTCTCGATGAAGCACGACGGCTGAAGCCCGGTCCGAAGCGCAATCAGTTGCGCGAGACCGCAAAGGTGCTGCGCGAGATCGCGAAGCTCGAAGGGGTATCCTCGCCTGCACGGGAGCTTGATCGGCTGCCTGGAAGCTGATTCGACCAGGAACGCGCTCACACGGCGTCGTCCGCCTCGATTTCCGGGATGCGCGGATCGTTAGCCGGCGCCATTCCGCGCGTTCGAACCTTGTCGCCCGAGAAGATCTCCTCGGCCTCGATACGCATGACGCGATGGCATTCGCACGCCGCCGCCAAGAGCCGCGCCTGGTCAATCTCGATCCGGCCTCGTTGATCCGACCTGATCGCACCGCGCTTGCGCAGATTGCCCATCAGCAAGGTCACCGTTGTTCGTCGTACGCCGAGGATTTGCGACAGCGCGTGCTGGGTCAGCGGGAGGACGTCGCTGTCGACGCGGTCGCGAAGCTGAAGCAGCCAGCGCGCCATCCGCGCCTCGACCGGGTGGAGCGCATTGCAGGCGGAGCCGAGCTGAAACTGGATCAGCATCGATCTGACGTGCTTCTGGATCGCCTGCCGAATCCCGGGACTGCGGCCGAAAGCGGCATGAAAGCGCGGCGCCGGGATCCGGGAGGCGGTACCAGCCGCACGAACGACGGCGGTAATGCCCGACGGCGAGGCTCCAAGGACCGAAAGACTGCCCACGGCCCCTTCGCATCCGACCACACCGGTCGCGACCGTCTGCCCATCCGCCATGTCGATCATCAGCAGGATCGCGCCGCTGTGAGGAAAGAAGACGTAGTCGATCTCGTCACCGGCGCGCGCCAGGACCGCATCCTGTTCGAGCGCGACAGTCTCAAGTTCCGGTTTCAGGAGGTCCAGATCCGCCGGCGACAATGTCGCGAGAAGGCGATTACGAGTTCCGCCGGAAATGCTCACCTGCGGGAACGTCATCAATGGTCGCACAGCTTACTCACTCGAACACAGGATCAAAAACAAATTCCAAACGATTGACCGCAAGGTGGAATTCTCCGCGGCAGCGTCCTTAAAGTTAGATGCAAATGCGCCGTCGGACGCAATAGCAAAATGCGCATCGTCGCACCGTAGAACTTCGGGAACCCAAGAACTTCGCCGAGCCCAAGAGTTCCAGTTTCGCACCGCAAGCGCCGCGCGCGACATCCGAACCTGCTCTTTCACCACTTGCGCGGGCTCAGGAAGATGGGCGGACGTGATGTGACTGCTCCACTGCGGCACCCGTCAGGACGCGCGCGAGTGGCGATCCGGCCACGCTCGCATGAGCAGTTCCTGCGCGTCCTTGATTTCGGCAAGATCGAGCGCCGCATCGAAGCCGGCGAGCAACGGTGCCAACAATTGAGATATCTCCTCTGCCCGGCCGCTGCGGCTGTAAAGACGTGCAAGTCCCAGCGCGCCGCGCAGCTCGAACGTCCTGGTCCGTTGCCTTCGCGCAATCTTGAGGGCGCGGTGGAAGGCATCCTCGGCGCCGGAAATGTCGGGGGTGTCGCGACGCGACCGCAGCTCGCCCAATACACGGTACAGCTCGGCATCCAGCCAGTGCTGCCCGGACTGCTCCGTCGCGTCGATCAGCTCGTTGATGATGTCGAGCCCCGCCTCGACATGCCCTGCCTCCGCGTTCGCCACCGCGATATGCAGTCCCCAGAAGGGATCACAGAGGTAGCAGTCGTTCTCGTGAAGCAATGTCCAGCCGCGCTGCATCTCCGCGAGACCTGCCACGAGGTCGCCGGCACGCCACTTCGCCAAACCATTGAGATAGGTGCCGGCGGCGACATACAGCGGCATCGTGTGATCCTGCGCCAGTCCGAGGGCAAGGATCGTCTCGGTCTGCCGCAACCGGCTGCCGCACAGCCCGTCGAAAACGGCCTTGTGAACCACAGCGCATTGGCGCGCGCGAGCGCGCGCTGTTCTCCGGAGACGCTCACCGCTGCGCCCGCGAGCTGCCGGGCTCGATCGATCTCGCCACGCGGCCAGAGCACGAGCGCCAGAAATCTCATGATGACGAACGGCAGATCGAGCGTCGACGCCTTGAACGTTGCCGGATCCGGCTCGGTCGCATAGGCAGCGAACGCCTTCTCGAGATGGATGGCCGCGCTCAGATAGTCGCCCGCAAACCAGCAGGTCACTCCGCTGGTCCAGCCCGCGACGATCGTCGCCACCGGCGATTCCGGATGCCGTTCCGCCGCGCCCATGATCGCCTCCGCCAACTCCCGCATCGGCGCGAGCTCACCGTGGGTCAAGCAGGCGTTGAAGAGGCCCGACTGGATCGGCGCCAGTTCGATTGGATCGTCAATGTCAGAGGCGAAGCGCCGGGCTCGCGTCCAGGCGGCCACCGTCTCGGGGGCGCTGTGCCCAAGACTGCCCCGCAGCGCGCGGCCGTAGGCGATTTGCAGATGGAGCCGGCCGATCATCCGACCCCGCTCGTCGGGCAGTTCATCGGCGATGGCGACCGCCTTGCCGAGATGTGCGATCGCCTCGCAATAGGCCGAGCGCTTCAGCGCCTGCTGACCGGCTTTGCGCCACCACGCCAGCGCAGTCTGGCCGAGCCCCGCCTCGGTGAAATGATACGCAACGACTTCCGGCTCGATCTCGGCGATCTCGGCAAACTTGGCGCGCAGCACATCGCCGATCTGCTTGTGGAGCAATTGCCGGCGGCTCTTGAGCAAGCTCTCGTAAGCCGCTTCCTGGACCAATGCGTGCCTGAAACTGTAGCTTGAATCCGGCGGCGTGCCCCGACGCAACAGCAACTCCGCCTCCTCGAGCTGGGCGAGCGCCGCGGCAAGCGTCAGATCATCGCGACCGGCCACGCTGCGCAGCAGCGCGTATGAGAACTCACGGCCGATCGCTGCGCCGATCTGCGCCACCTCCTTGACCGGCGCCAGGCGGTCGAGCCGGGCCATCAACGAGTCCTGCAGCGTCGCCGGGATCGCCAGCGGCGGCAGCGGATTGTCGAGGCGGTAGCGTCCGGCATTCTCGACGAGCAGCCCCGATTCCATGACCATCTTGGTCAGCTCCTCGACGAACAGCGGGACACCATCCGTCCGCTCGATGATCTGTGTCATCATCTCGCCGGGTAGCAACCGGCCGACAGTCACCTGCTCGATCAGCGCGCGCGTGTCCTGTCGGTCGAGCCGATCGAGCCGCAACAGGCTGACATTGGCAAGCCCTGCCCATGGCGGCTCGAACTCCGGCCTGAACGTCATCAGCATGAGGATTGGCAATCCCCTGATACGGTCGACCGCGAGATCAAGCAGTTCGAGCGACGTGGCGTCGGCCCAATGCATGTCTTCGCAGACGACAAGCACCGGCTGCTGCCGGGCGAGGCCCTCGAGCTGGTCGAGCAGCGCGGCGAATGTCTGCCGCCGCTGCTGCGCCGGGCTCAGGCCGAGCGGCGGATAGCGGTCACCGGTCGGGATCGACAGCAGCGCCGCGATCAGCGGTGTCACGGTGGGCACGTGCTGGGTACCGAGCGCCAGCATGGCTTCGAGCTTGTCCAGCTTCTGGTCCGAAACATCTTCCGACCTGATGCCGGCGGCACGCTCGAGCTGGGCGACAAAAGGGTGCAGCGCGCTGTTGGTGTGATAGGGCGAGCATTGATACCGCACACGGCGGTGTGTCCCGGGCGCGAGGCTGTCGGACAGCATCGCCACGATGCGCGATTTGCCGATACCCGCTTCGCCCGATATCAGCACTGCCTGGCCTTGGCCCTGCCACGCCAGTTGCTGGCGCGACAATGCAAATTCGATCTCCGCCTTGCGGCCGACAAAGCCGATCGAGCGCGCGGTCCGCACCGCCTCGAAACGGCTTTCCGACGCCGGCTCGCCTTCGACGGCCCACACCGCGATCGGCTCGGAGATACCCTTCACCTCGCGGCGACCGAGGTTGCGAAGCGTGAACAGATTGCCGAGCAGCCGGCGTGTCGTGGAGGCCACGACGACCACGCCCGGCTCCGCCAGGCTCTGCAGCCGCGCCGCGATGTTCGGCGCATCGCCGACCAGCGCCTGCTCCTCCGATGCGCCGCCGGAGACGAGGTCGCCGACCACGACAAGCCCGCTTGCGATCGCGATCCGTACCGCAACTCCCCCTTCCGCGCGGGTCTCGAGCTTGCCGATTGCGGCGATGACATCGAGGCCCGCGCGCACCGCGCGCTCCGCGTCATCCTCGTGGGCACGGGGATAGCCGAAATAAGCGAGGATCCCATCGCCGATAAATCTGGCAACGACGCCGTCGTATGTCGTGATCACCCGTGCACAGGCTGCGCGATAGGCGCGGATCACCTCCCACATGTCCTCGGGATCGAGACGTGCCGACAATGCCGTCGAGCCGACCAGGTCGCAGAACATCACAGTGAGGTGGCGACGCTCGGCATCGTGCGGTCGCCCCTTTCCCCGTGAAACCGGCGCGGCGATCAGTTCGGCTTGATTGAAATCGGCGATCGCACGCAGCATCTTGCGGCGGTGGCCGAGCAGGACCCCGAGCCTGTCGAAGTCTTCATCCGTCAATTCGGGAAGAACGCCAAGGTCGATCCCGTTCTCGGCAAAACGCAGCGCGTATTGCCCAAGCCCCAGCTTCTCGAGCCATTCCGCAATCTGTTGCATTGGCACCACCGACGGGCTGACGGCTGGCCGAATTCCGAACTACGGTAAACTGACGTTACCGCAATCTGTCCGGGGTGGCACTCTGTTTTGCGCTCGTCCGCCCGGAGCAGGATATGCGAATTGTGCCTTGGCGGTGCCCCGTTACAGCCGTGTGCATGCGAACATTCGTAAGCGTGCCGGCCGCCTCACTCCACCTTCGCTGCAACCGGTCCCTTGTCGGTCCAATCCGGCGGCACGCCGGCGCTGTCGCCGACCATGCCGACGAGACCCGGCGCGCGTCCGAACGCTTCGCAGGCCGGATATTTCGGCGCGCCGCCGAGCAGGAAGCCCAGCCGCTGCATCGAGGGCATCGATGGCACGCCGCCGAACGGCGTCACGCCGGTGACCAGCATCTGGCTGAAATCGCCGCCGAACGATGCCGCAAGGCCGTACGCATCGCCCTCCTCCGACATCCGGCCGCTGTCGAAGGCATTGGCCGCGCGGCCCCAGACCATCGCCGCCTTCTGCTGTCCGGCCGGATCGCGCGCCTCGGCTTCAAGCGACAGGCTGCCGAGCCCCACTGGAATCCGCGGAACGGGCACCGGCACGCCGGGCAACAGAATCGTCTTCGCCACCGACACACCTTTGGAGACGCCGACTGCCGTCGGATCGGTCGGCACCACATGCGTGATGACGGCGTGAACGGTCAGATCGGCGGGCTCTGACGCAACCACGTAGAAGCGTTCGCTCAGGCCCGCACACAATGCGCGGTCGGCGGCGTTGGTGACGAGCCTGCGCTGCGCAGCCGTGAAGGGCACTGCCGTTCCGTCCGAGAACACGGTGGGCACGATCCTAATTGTCTTCGCTGCCAGCACCTCTTCCTTGCTCACCCGCAGCTTCGAACGAGTCAGCATCCCGTCCGATTGCTCCATATTGTCGTAGGAGCGGAGTGAACCGGCCTGATCCAGCGTCGCCGTCGCGCAGCCCGAGACCAGCAGACCGAGCAACGTCGCCGCCGCCCAGCCCCGCAGTTGCACCCCCCGCCCGTTCGCGAATCCATTTGCCTCCGGAATCGGTTTGATCCGGCCTACGCGCGAGCAGGTTGTCATTGGAGCCCCACTGAATTACACTTGGTGTAATTATTACACTTGGTGTAATTATCGTGTTGGGCGGTTTTATGGCCGCGACCGCCGGCTGCGACCGGAAGACGCATGTCGAACCGCGCCGCACCGCGCGTTGACGCCGACGGCCGCGCGAACCCGAGGCCACGGAGTGCTTTGCCCTGATTGCCTGTTCATGAGAAAGCGGCCGATGCCCGAGACACTGACGAAAACCCAGAAGCCTGCAAAAACAGAAGGTCTGCGCGAGCGAAATCGCCGCGCGACGCTGCAACGCATCGCCGATGTCGGCATGGAGCTGTTTCTGGCCAACGGCTTTGATGCGACGACGCTGGATGAAATCGCGGCGGCGGCCGGCATCTCGCGCAGAACCTTTTTCTACTATTTCAGGAGCAAGGACGACATCCTGCTCGCCCATATCGCCGGCTACGACGATGCGCTCAGGGCATCGATCCGGGACCACACCTCCGCCGGCGAGCCGATCGACGTCGTCCGCGAGGCTCTGCTGGAAATGTCCGCCCGCTTCCAGACGTCGCGAACGGTTGCGATTTCGCGCCTGATCCGCGAGAGCGAAGTGCTGAGCTCCCGCAAGCACCGCAACGATCTGCACCGGGAGCAGGTCGTCTACGAGACGCTGTGCGAATTATGGCCGGGCAAGGACCGCCGCGACCGCCTCCGTCTTGTCGCGATGGCCGCGAGCGGCGCACTGCGCATCGCGGTCGACGCCTGGCTCGAGCAAGGCGGCAAGCGCCAGCTCACCAAATACGTCCAGGACGCCTTCGCCAATCTGAAGGCCGCGATCTGATCGCGCGCTATCGCTGTCACGATCACTCCCGGAAAAGCGAAGGGCCGCCCGTGGGCGGCCCTTCCTGCCTTACGCGCTCTCGGGCGCCTTGAGGCGGACCAGCTTGGTCAGGAGCGCATCGAGACCCTGACCGTCGCCCGCATGCAGGTCGATGCGGCCGACCTTCTCGACCAGACGCTCGAGCGACTCCAGCTCCTTGAGCCGCAGCAGCAGAGGGTTCTCCTCCATCAGCTTGGCGGTGTTCAGGAGCGAACGCGTCGCCGCAGTCTCCTCCTGCCGGCGGATCAAGTTGGCCTTCGCCACCCGCTCCGCCTCCACCACCTTGTTGACCAGCTCGCGGATCTCGCCGGGCAGGATCACGTCCTTGACGCCGAGCTCGGTGACTTCGACGCCGGAATCCGCGACACGGGCGCGGACATAGTCGCGAAGCTCCTCGTCGAGCGCCGTCTTCGCAGACAGCACCTCGTCCAGCGTGCGGCCGGCCACCGCCTCGCGGATCGCGAACTGCACCAGGCGGTACAGCCACGCATCCACGTCGGGCACCGTTGCCACGACCCGCTCGGGATCGACGATCCGGCGGAACGCGGTCAGCGTCAGGCGCAGCGCGATGCGATCCTTGGTCAGCATCTCCTGCGCCGTGATCTCGATCGCCTGAGGACGCAGGTCGAGGCGCTTGACCTCGATCTTGCGGCCCGCGATCCAGAACGCGTGCCGGCCGGGTCCGAGCCGCTCGACCAGCTTGCCCTCGACCGTGAGCAGACCGGCCTCGTGGTTCTCGACTACCGCCTCGGTGATGACGCCGGCCCGGTTGGGTTGGATCATCGCGAGGTGGCGTGCGGTCACGCGGGGATCGCTGGTCACGTCGATGCGCTCGACGTCGACCGACGTCGCGACCTTCCAGTAGACGCGCGTCTGCCAGGGCGTCATCAGTGGCACGGGACGGCCGTCGAGGCTGACGATCGCGATCTCGTTCGCGCGGGTCTCGACCGCCTCGAACAGCTCGTCGGCGAGATCAGGCCGCGCAGCCTTGATCACCGCGTAACGATCCGCAGGGAATTCCGTCCGCACGACGCTGAACAGCTCGGCCTTGAGCTGATGCAGGGGATCGAACAGGCGGTGACGTCCAGGCGCGAGCACCTGCTCGAGCCGGCCGTCGCGCGTCAGCAACGCGCGCTCGCCATCCTTCACCGTCAACGTGGTCGTCAAGAAATGCCAGGTCATGGCAGCCTCCATTATTGCCATCCGGCCCGTGGGCCGGAGAGCGGGTTTCAATTTGCAAAGGACGTGAGGACGCGAACGCGGCTTCCTGTCAGCCAAGCGGGCCGTGGCTTGAGCCTGCGCGATGACGGGCGCACGCGCGCGTTCGCGCGACAAATGTCGCGCGGCCGAGCCGAGCTACCCGGCATCAGCGCAAGCGGTATCCACCGCGGCGCAAAGCCGGTCTCACAGTGTCGATGTTCGGACGAAGAGCCTTGCGGCAGGACGGCCGGACTGCGACTGAAGCGCGCGTCCGGTCCCCTTCAGAGGTATCAGCTGTTCAGGCTGAACGGAGCGCTTGGAGCGGGAGTTGAACCCGCGACACGATGATTCTGAGTCACCTGCTCTACCTAACTGAGCTATCCTTTGATTGAGAGACCGGAATCGAACCGATACCTTCGGGGTTTCATCCCCGATGCTCTCCATGAGCTACATCTCGCGATCTTCATTTCGGCGGAACACGACACCGCAGAGCGGCTCGCGCCAGTCGGGATCTCAACGAGCCCGAGCCCGTGGCCAAAGCGAAGGAGCGGGCTAATAAACGAAGCACGTCCGGGTTGCAAGAGGGCTGCGTGTGATTTTTTCATGACGAGACGCGTTGTGGCGCCCGCTCACCTCGTCATTCCGGGGCGTGCGAAGCACGAACCCGGAATCCATCGAGCCGCAAGCTTTGCTGAAAAATGGATTCCGGCTCGGCACTGCGCGCCGCCCTCAGGTGCGCAATTTGCGCACCGGGGAATGACCGAGGGTAAGTCCGTCTCCCTGTCCCCACCTCGTCAGCTGCGCGCGACGTCCTGGAAGCAGGCGCGCAGCCAGTCGATGGTGACGCGCGTTGCCGCATCGCGCTTGAGATGGCTTTGCACCAGAAGCCAGACGTCACGCCGCTTCGGCAGCAGCGTGGCGCGCAGACGGCGATCGGTCAGCAGGTCCACGCAACTATGCTCCGGCAGCACACCGACTGCTTGATGCGACTGGACCAGCTTGTGGATGATGCGGACATTGTCGGTGACGCAGCGCGCACGAAGCCGCCTTGCGCGCAAAAACTGCATTTCCGGAATCCCTCCGAGCTCATCGGGATAGGCGCACGTCACTGCTTCGCCCGCTGTCGTCGCGGCCGGCTCGAAGAAATACAGCCTGACCTCGGCGAGCTTCGAGATCGCAAAGTCGCCCTTGTCGGGCTTGCGCAGGCGGATCGCGAGATCGGCCTCCCAGCGCGAGAATTTGACGTTCTCGCTCGACGTCAGAAACTGCAACGTCAGGCCCGGATGGGCGCGCAGCAATTCGCCGGTGCGCGGCGCCAGCACCTCCTCCGCGATCGCGTTGGTGGAGGCGATGCGGAGCCGGCCGACCGGGCCGGGCAGGCTTTCGCCGATCCGGCCGATCTCCTCGGCATGCGCGGCCATCGCCTGGATGTGCGCGAGCACCACGTCGCACTGCCGGGTCGGCTTGCGGACGCCGTCGGCAGCCTCGAACAAACGTAGCCCGAGCGCGCGCTCGATCCGCGCCAGCCTGCGGCCGACCGTGGTCTCGTCGATGCGCAGCCGCGCGCTGGCGCCGGCATAGGTGCCCTCATCCCTGACGGCCGCGATGATGCGAAGGTCGTCCCAGTTCATGGCCTCAGGCTACATCGCGTCCGGCCCACCTGCAATAACGCAGCCACCGGCTGCAATATCCCTGCATAACAGCAGGCCGGTCCGCGGCTATATTTTCGCAAGACGCATCCTCTGGAGTTCTCGGGACCATGACCGCAGCCAAAACGCTGATGCAGCTTGCCGGTATCGACCTCACCCCGCCCCGCCTCGGCGACAGCTGCCTGGTGCTGATCGATATCCAGAACGAATATCTCGCCGGTCCCCTGGCCCTGCCCGACGCCAGCCCCGCGATTGCGCGTGCCACCGCATTGCTTGCCCGCGCGCGGGAAAGCGGCGCTGCGATCATCCACATCGCGCACAAGGGAGCGCCGGGAAGCCTGTTCGATCGCACCGCCGAGCGTGGCGCGATCGTCGCGCCGCTTAAGCCACTGCCGGGTGAGAGCGTGATCGAGAAGCAATTGCCGAACGCATTCGCCGGCACCGACCTCAACGCGCAGCTTGCCGCGACCGGCCGCAAGGAGCTCGTGCTCGCCGGCTTCATGACGCATATGTGCATCAGCTCGACCGCCCGCGCCGCGCTCGATCTCGGCTTCCGCACCACGATCGATGCCGACGGCTGCGCCACCCGCGACCTGCCCGACGGCACAGGCGGCACGATCGCCGCCAAGCTCATTCACGACGTCGCCCTCGCCGAACTGTCCGACCGCTTCGCGATCATCGCGCGCGGCAACGCCCTCGCCTGAGGATGCAATATGCTCCAGCTCTATTTCTTTCCCATGGCCTGCTCGCTCGCCAGCCGCATCGCGTTGATGGAAGCCGGCATCGAGGCGCGTTACCACCTGGCCCATATCTGGACCAAGAAGGTGCTGGACGACGACAGCGATTTTCGCGTGGTGTCGCAGAAGGGTGCGGTGCCGGTACTGGTTCTTGAGAACGGCGAGCGGCTGACCGAAAGCGCGGCCGTGCTGCAGTATATCGCCGATCGGAAGCCCGAGCTCGGTCTCGCGCCGCCGCCGGGCGACCTGGACCGCTATCGCCTGCAGGAATGGCTGAGCTTCATCGGCACCGAGATCCACAAAGGCTTCCTGTTTCCGACCTTCTGGTACAAGGACGATGCATCGAAGGCCAGCGCGCGCGAACGGATCGGGCAAACCGTTTCGGTCGCCGCCGCGCGCCTCAATGGTCGCGACTATCTCGTCGGCGACCGCTTCACGGTCGCCGACGCGCATCTCACCTGAGCCTTGATGCTGCTTCGCTCTGCCGGCGTCGATATCGCGCAGTGGCCCGAACTCGTCGACTATCTTGCTCGAATGCAGGCGCGCCCGCACGTGAAGGCCGCCGTCGGCATCGAGACGCAGCTGTGGAAGAAGATGGCGGCGTGATCGCCGGGGGGCGCTCCCTCTCCAGCGAGGGCTTACGAGCGCATCGACCGTGATCGGCTACTGGAACGCGACCTCGGCGAAGCTGCGCAGCTTGCGCGAATGCAGCCGTTCGGATTCCTGCTGCTTGAGCCGCTCCAGCGCCTTCAGGCCGATCTGAAGGTGCTGGCCGACGCGCTGGCGATAGAATTCGCTCGCCATGCCCGCCAGCTTGATCTCGCCATGCAGCGGCTTGTCGGAGACGCACAGCAGCGTGCCGTAGGGCACGCGGAAGCGATAGCCATTGGCGGCGATCGTCGCCGATTCCATGTCGAGCGCGATGGAGCGCGATTGCGACATCCGCCGGATCACCTGCGGCCCGCTGATTTCCCAATTGCGATTGTCGACGCTCGCGACCGTGCCGGTGCGCATCAACCGCTTGAGCTCGAAGCCAGTGAGCCCGGTCACCTCGCCGACCGCCTCCTCGAGCGCGACCTGCATCTCCGCAAGCGCGGGGATCGGTACCCAGAGCGGCAGCTCGTGATCGAGCACATGATCCTCACGGACATAGCCATGGGCCAGCACATAGTCGCCGAGCCGCTGCGTGTTGCGTAAGCCGGCGCAATGCCCGATCATCAGCCAGGCATGCGGCCGCAGCACCGCGACGTGATCGGTGATGTTTGCGCGCGTTTGATGGACCGATCCCGATATTGATCAGGGTGATGCCGCGATAGCCGGGTTCGACCAGATGAAACGCCGGCATCTGCGGGACGCGATCCGAGGCCGTCCCGCTCACGCCGCCGCCTGCCAGCGCGTTGCGTGTGACCACATTGCCGGGCGCGACGAAGGCCTCGAGGCCTTCCTCACCCGAAACGAGGCGCTGAAGGCTCGATTGCGCGAAGGCGTCGACATAGAACTGGTAGTTGGTGAAGATCACGAAATTCTGGAAGTGCTCGGGATCGGTGCCGGTGTAGTGATAGAGCCGGCGCAGCGAGTAATCGACGCGCGCGGCACGGAACAGGGCGAGCGGCTCGGGTGTGCCCGGCGTCAGTTCAAACGTTCCGTCGGCGATCGCATCGTCCATCGCGGCAAGGTCGGGCGTGTCGAACACGTCGCGCAGCGACCTTGTGAAGGCCGAGCTGTCGGCGACGGTCAGCGCCGCCTCGATATTGATGTCCCGCCGGTAGGCGAAATGGATCGGAATCGGCTCGTTCGACTCGCCGATCTCGACCGCCACGCCATGGTTCTTGATCAGGAGCCCGATCTGCTCGGTGAGATAGGTCCGGAAAATGTCCGGCCGCGTGATGCTGGTCTCGTGGACACCGGGTCCCGCGACAAAACCGTAGGCGAGACGGGAATCGAGCCGGGCATGCGACGAGGTCGTGATGCGCACGAACGGGTAGTGTGCCCGCACCCGCGTCGTGCACGGCACCCCGTTGACATAGGCCTCGAAGCGACTGCGCAGGAATCCGGTGTTACGCTCGTAGATCTCTTCGAGACGGGCAACGGCGGCGCTCGCATCGACGAACGCTTCGGTCGTGATCGGCGGCGGAGTTTCGATGGGAGGCGTGGGAGACATGTTCGCTTTGCACCCGATCCGTTGCCGAGTTGGGACTCGCCCTGGATCAGCGCAGTATAACGACAATGGCCTCCAGTTCCAGATCGGCGCCGGTCGCGCCAGGCCGTTCTAAAGCGCGATGAAATCAGGCTGAATCGTCATCGCGCTTTAGAATCTTGTTTTAGCATGATCTTTTCGGAAAACCGCTTCGCACTTCTCCGGATCATGCTCTATTCCGGCTCGCGCGGCGGCAGCGCGCAGATTTCGGACCTGGTCAGGAACCGGCGTTCGCGCCCGTTGTCGAGCGAGAACATGCTGCCGCGGCCGGGAACGACGTCGATGATCAGATCGGTGTGCTTCCAGACGTCGTATTGCGCGCCGCTGATGTAGAACGGCGCCCCGCCGATCTCGCCGAGCTTGACGTCATGATCGCCGATCAGGAAGTCACCTTGCGGATAGCACATCGGCGACGAACCGTCGCAGCAACCACCCGACTGGTGAAACAGCACCGGCCCATGATCGGCGACGATCTCGGCAATCAGCGCCAGCGCAGCCGGCGTCGCGGTCACCTTGTCAGCCATCTCGGCCTCCGTGATGGAGGCTCCGGCGGGACATCCCGCCGAAAGCCTGTCGTCTTCGTCCCCCTGAACGCGGGGGCAGCCGGAATATCAGAAGAAGCCGAGTTTCTTCGGGCTGTAGCTCACCAGCATGTTCTTGGTCTGCTGGTAATGGTCGAGCATCATCTTGTGGTTCTCGCGGCCGACGCCGGACTGCTTGTAGCCGCCGAACGCCGCATGCGCTGGATAGGCGTGGTAGCAGTTGGTCCAGACCCGGCCGGCCAGGATGGCCCGGCCGAATCGGTAGCAGCGATTGACGTCGCGGCTCCAGATGCCGGCACCGAGGCCGTAGAGCGTGTCGTTGGCGATCGAGAGCGCGTCCTCATCGTTCTTGAAGGTGGTCACGGACACCACGGGCCCGAAGATCTCCTCCTGGAAGATGCGCATCTTGTTGTGGCCCTTGAACACGGTCGGCTTGACATAGTAGCCGCCCGAGAGCCCGCCGCCGAGATTGTTGCGCTCGCCGCCGGCGAGCACCTCGGCGCCTTCCTTCTTGCCGATGTCGATGTAGGAGAGGATCTTCTCGAGCTGCTCGGAGGACGCCTGCGCGCCGATCATCGTGGTCGGGTCGAGCGGGCTGCCCTGGGTGATCGCTTCGACGCGCTTCAGCGCGCGCTCCATGAAGCGGTCATAGATCGATTCGTGGATCAGCGCGCGGCTCGGGCAGGTGCAGACCTCGCCCTGATTGAGCGCGAACATCACGAAGCCTTCGATCGCTTTGTCGAAGAAATCGTCGTCCTCGGCGCAGACATCCTTGAAGAAGATGTTGGGCGATTTGCCGCCGAGTTCGAGCGTCACCGGGATCAGGTTCTGCGAGGCATATTGCATGATCAGCCGGCCCGTCGTGGTCTCGCCGGTGAAGGCGATCTTGGCGATCCGGTTCGACGAGGCCAAGGGCTTGCCGGCCTCGAGGCCGAAGCCGTTGACGACGTTCACCACTCCCTTGGGCAGGAGATCGCCGATCAGTTCGAGCCAGACCAGGATCGAGGCCGGCGTCTGCTCGGCCGGCTTGATGACCACGCAGTTGCCGGCGGCGAGCGCGGGCGCAAGCTTCCAGGTCGCCATCAGGATCGGGAAATTCCAGGGAATGATCTGGCCGACCACGCCGAGCGGCTCGTGGAAGTGATAGGCGATCGTGTCGTGGTCGATCTCCGAGATCGAGCCTTCCTGTCCGCGGATCGCGCTGGCGAAGTAACGGAAGTGATCGATCGCCAGCGGCATGTCGGCGGCCATCGTCTCGCGGATCGGCTTGCCGTTGTCCCAGGTCTCGGCGGTGGCGAGCTTTTCGAGATTGGCCTCCATCCGGTCGGCGATCCTGTTGAGGATCAACGAACGCTCGGCAACGCTGGTCTTGCCCCAGGCGTCCTTGGCTGCGTGTGCGGCATCGAGCGCGGCCTCGATATCCGACGCGTCGGAGCGCGGGATCTCGCAGACCGGAAGGCCGGTCACCGGCGAGATGTTCTCAAAATACTTTCCGGAGCGGGGTTCGCGCCATTCGCCGCCGATGAAATTGCCGTAGCGCTTGGCGAACGGCGCCTTGAGCACGGACTGCATGTCAACCTTGTTCATGTGTTCCTCCGTTGGCACGCCGATGCACACGGCGTTGGCCGGAACGCTCGGTCAAATCAGGCGGACAGAACAGGAGCCTGCCCCAAGGGCCGCGGGGGACTGTCGCAAATCTGAGACAGAGTGCGCCGCAAATTGGCACAGATGCGTCAGCGCTCCGGACGCCGGTAATGAGCTTGCGGAAATGTCCTAGAGCATGATGAGATTAGGTTGAGCTGGAACGGCGTCGAAAGTTCACCTCTCCCTTGGGAGAGGTCGATTTGCGCAGCAAATCGGGTGAGGGGTTACGGTCTATCGAGAGAGCAAGAGCCCTCACCCGGATTGCACCGGACGATGCTTCGCATCGCCGAGAGCAATCCGACCTCTCCCCAACGGGGAGAGGTGAGACCGCGCCAAGCCGATTCAACCAAAACTCGTCGCGCCTTAGCGATGCAAGCCGAGCTGCTTGAGCTTGCGGTGCAACGTGGCGCGGGACATGTCGAGATCCTTGGCGGCTTTCGACACATTGCCGCCGGCGCGCGCCAGCGCACGCTGCAACGCTGCACGTTCCGCGGCGGCCAGGCCGCCGTCGTCGCGCGTCTCGCCGATCAGATCGGCCGCCGGCAATGGCCGCGCCAGCGACGCCGCGTTGAGGCCAAGCGCGCGGCGCGCGGCGCGCGTTGCACCGATCACGAGATCGTCGCGATCGACCGCGAGCAGCGAGTTGACGGCGCGCTCGCTTCGCGGTGTCAGCAGAATTCGTGCATCGGGAAACGCCCGGCGAAAGTTCTCGGCTTCGATCGCGCGCGCGGCGTCCGTCACCGTGGTCGCAATCAGCCGGGAAAATCCGTCGGTCAGGTCTGCCCGGCAGGACGACACATCGAGCGCTGCGGCAAGCTCGCCATGCTCGTCGAAGATCGGCGCGGTGGTGCAGAACAGTCCGGAATTGCGCGTGAAGAAGTGCTGCCCACGGTCGATCGACAGCGGGCGCTTCTCGACGATGCAGGTGCCGATGCCGTTGGTCCCCTCGTACTTCTCGCTCCAGACCGCACCGGTCCAGAGCCCCCAGGCGTCGAACGTCGCATCATCGGCGCCCGCGCCGCGCCGGTCGACGACGACGCCGTCGCGGTCCGCCAGCAGCACCGAGCAGCCGACCCCGCCCACGGAAAGGAACAGCCGGTCGAGCGTGCGCTGGGCGACTTTCAGGAATTCGCCGAGGCGCTGCTGCGCAGCGGCGATCTCAGCGTGGCCGAGACGATGCGACGGCAGGCGGCTCGCCGGATCGAGCGCATGCAGATGGCCGGACCGACGCCACGACGCCGACAGGTCGGATGGCGTCCCGCCTCCGGCCAGCACGTCGAGAACCTTGTCCGTGTGCATGACGCCTGGCGACCGGCTCATGCTTCCCTCCCCTGCTCCGCGGGTCCTGTGACCCTCGCAAGCGCGGCGCTGTTGGCCCTGGCATCCTTGTATTTCGCAGGATATAGCGCTCCCAGCGGCCTTTCAAGGGATGGGACTGCGACCTTCGGACAGGTCCGGGGGCGGCATTGCGTCGTTCACGCCGTGGGGACAGCGCCCCCAAGGAGGACGGCGCTTACTGAATCCTCGCCAACACCGCGAGGCGGCGGATGCCCTTGTTACGGTAGGCATCGAGGAACGCGTAATAGTCCTTGAACGAGACGCAACCGTTGGAGTCGCCGTTCGGGCCGAGCATGAAGGTGTGCGCGAGCAGGCCGTCGCGGTTGAAGATCTTGCCTTCGCCGCCGATCGGATTGAGCCGCAGCGCCGGCACGCCGTGGAACAGCGCCTCGCGTGGCTTGAGTTCGTAGATGTGCGGCGGCGTCACGCCGACCATCTTCATATGCGAGGACCTGGGGTCGTCGAGCCGGGAGCCGAGGCCGGAATGCGCCTCGAGCCGCGTGCCGTCGGGCAAATACACGGTCTTGGCCGAGATATCGTAGACCGCGGTCTGGCGGTCATAGGGCGGCGAGCCGCCGAGCATGGGGTTCTGGTCCAGCGTCGAGGGAATGCTGCCGGTGACATTGGCGTCGGCGGAGGCGAAGGAGAGCAGCCCGCCGCTCGACTCGCGCTTGCCCCACAGCTTCTCGACCATGGTCTGCCGCTCGCTCGATGCGATCGACAGCACCGCGGCCTTGGCGCGCGCGGCCATGTCACGGACGCCACCAGACTTGGTCGCCTGCTTCGCCTCAGGCGCCTTCTCAGTTCCCTTGGACTCAACCGTCGCAGCGGGATCGTTGAGTGCCACCTTCAGATTGGCGGCGGCTTGCTTCTTGGCGGTCTCGACCGATTTCGGCGCCGGCAACGGCTTCGATGTCTCGGCGAGCTCTGCCGTCGCCACCGCCCTCGCCGCTACGGCGACCTTGGGTTCAGCGGCCTGCTTGATCGGGTCGATCTGCGGTGCGGCGTCAGCCACGACGCTGGACGCGACGCCCTCGGGCGCGGGCGGCCGCAAACCGATCGTTAAACATAAGTGACGGTGTCGGGGCTTCCGACTTCGCGATCTCGGTCTTGGCGGGCGCCGCCGGCGCGGGCGTCAAGGACGCGAACACCTCGTTGAACGCGGGTGCGGGCCGCGCGGCGACCGCGACGGGCCGCTTCACCACCGGCGCTTCAAACGACGCATTGCCGACTGACGGATAGACGCTCGCCGCAAAGATGTTGGCATAGACGGTCCAGGCGCAGCCAAGCACCAGCCCCGCCACCGCGGCGCTGCCGAGGAAATGCTGTGGGAGGATTTTTCGGGAGGTTTTCTTGCGGCTTGGCGCCCCAAGAACATACGCACTCGCACTCGTACCCATACGCCCGGCGCTCAAAACAGGTCCACCTTTGTCCCTCACCCGACGCATCGTCGAACGATGTTCGGCTCAACGTCGCGCGGGGGCACAGACGGCCATTAAGGCGACTTTTAGTTAAATGCGACTTAACCGGATGCGATCCCCTGCGGCGCGGGAAGTGCCTGTGCCGTAGGGCTTTTTTAAGATGGCAACGGACCGGCAAAACGGCTTTTTTGTCCCATGATGGGACACTCCGGCACGCGGCTCCGCCGCCGCATGCCGAG
Source organism: Bradyrhizobium sp. JR3.5 (assembly GCF_054057015.1). Taxonomy (NCBI): domain Bacteria; kingdom Pseudomonadati; phylum Pseudomonadota; class Alphaproteobacteria; order Hyphomicrobiales; family Nitrobacteraceae; genus Bradyrhizobium; species Bradyrhizobium sp. JR3.5. Next base: position 947,250 of record NZ_JBSRYV010000001.1, on the reverse strand, counting down.
ATAAATCCTAGGGAGAATTTCCTTGCCGACGGCCCCGTAATCGCGCGGGGATCGAGCAAAATCCATCTCTCAATAGCTGAGCTTCGGATACCAGTCCGCGCCGCGCCCCTCGCGCGTGGTGTCGAGCAGGGTCCAGAGCGGATCCAGATCCGGCGCGCCGCGCGGGTCTTGGCCGGGGTCGACCGTGCCGGCTCCCATTTCGCCGGCCCAGAAATGCCGGATCACGCCGCTCTGGCGCGTGAAGACATTGTAGCCGGGCACGTCGCTGTCATCCCTGCTGACATAGTCGCGCGTGTAATCGCCCGACGCATCCGAATAGACCTTATGACGCGTCCAGCCGCGCGCCTTCTTCGCCTCGATCAGCCGCGCGATCGGCGAGCGCGCCACGAAAACGAACGACACGCGCTGCCCGATATCGGGCAGCTTCTCCTCCCATGTGCCCATGAACGATGTGCACATCGGGCACGGCTTCTCGCGCTGTGGGCCGAACATGTAGCTGTAGATGATGAGCGTCTGCTTGCTACCGAAGAGATCGGCGAGCGATGCTGCGCCGGACTCGCCCGTGAACTCATAGGCCCTGGTCACCTCGCCGCCCGGCGGCAAGGCGCGGCGCAGCTCGGCGACGCGCGCGATGTGCCGGCGCAGCTCGATCTCCTCGACGAGCAGCGCCTGGCGCGCCCGACGATATTCGGCGCTCTCATTGGGAAAGCGCCTGTTATTGGTGTTGGCAAGTTCAGCGGCGGGCTTGAGGACGGAACTGGTCATGGTTGGAACCTCGCGGGGTTGACGGGCTCCCTGGAAGACGAGCCGGACCCGGACGATCCGACATGCGCGAGTGACAGTTTTATTGCAGTTCCGGCGGCGGCGAACGGTCGAAGACCTCGCCTTTCGCACCGTCCAGCAGATCGAGCGCGTAAGTCTCGATCACCAACGGCCCGCGCATGCGTTCGACCTCGGCCACCGTCTCGACACGGGCGAAATTGTCGCGCACCGAGGCCGGCATCGCCTGCTCGACCTCATGCACATACAGCAGCTTGCCGGCCAGCTGCGCCGGGCTCGGCTCGGGCATGTTGACCCAGCGAATGCGCTGGCCTTGTTGCGCGACGCAGCTGCCCTTGGGGAGATAGAAGGCCAGCCAGCCGGTGGTGCCGTAGTCCGGCGACAGCACGCAGCTCGCGCCGGACCGTGCGCGCACCGCCTCGATCTCGCCCGCGAGCTCCTGCCAGCCGACGCCGACGCTGCGCACGGTGGCGTCGCGGCGGTAGCCCGAGAGCATGCCGGTATTGGCCTGCACGATCAGCAGAGCGAACAGCACGACGCCAGTGGGCGCGGCCCAGCGGCGGCAGAAATCGATCGTGCGCTGCTCGCGCGGCGCCCACTGCACCTGGATCGCCGCGACCGCGGCCGCCACCGCAAAGGCCGGATAGACCGGCGCGAACCAGTTGGCCTCGACCCGCGCATGCAGCGCGTGCCAGGTGAAGTAGACCACGATGGTCCAGAACATCGTGTTGACCAGCACGCGCGCGGGCATCGCGCCGGCGCGCCGCCGGGAGAGCGCGTAGAGGCCCATCACACCGAGGATGAAGACCAATGGCGTCGCGAACGCAAACTGCGTCGGGATCAGCTCGGCAATGTAATTCGGGCGGAAGTCCTCGATCCGGGCGCGGCCCATCTGCTTGATGAACGACACCCAGTGGTGATCGGCATTCCAGAGGATGACCGGCGCAAACAGGCCGGCCGCAACCAGGCCGCCGAGATAGAGCCAAAGCGAGAGATACCAGCGCCGCAGCTTCGGCACCATCGCAAGCCAGATCAGGATCGCGGGTCCAAAGAACAGCGCCGTGTATTTCGACAGCAACGCCAAGCCTGCGCTGACGCCGACCGCAAGCCACCAGGCGCCGCGGCCGCTCTCCAGCACCTTTGCGAGCGAATACAGCAGGAAGCTCGCGGCAACCAGCAGCGGCGCATCCGGCGTCACGATCAGCGTGCCGACGGCGGCCATCAGCGTGACATTGAGCAGGATTGTTGCGCTGGCGGCGATGCGCTGGCCGCCGAACAGGATCTCGGTCGCCCGATAGATCGCCCAGCTCATCGGCAGCGCAAGCAGAATCGACGCCAGCCGCACGCCGAACGCCGTGTCGCCCGCGATCATGGTGCCGAGCCGGATCACAACCGCCACCATCGGCGGATGGTCGTAATAGCCGCCAGCAAGCGCCTTCGACCACATCCAGTAATAGGCTTCGTCGAAGGTCAGCGGCGTCCATGCGGCGGCGGCCAGCCGCAACACGACCAGCGCGCACACCGCAAGAGCGGTGTTCCGGGCCAGCCGCGCCTCGTTCGCGTTCATGCCACCGTCATCGCTTGCGCCAGACGAACAGCCCGGACATCGCGTAGTTCCACACCACGCCCATCAGCGCGCCGGCCGCGCCCGCAAGCCACCAGATCGGCTCCTGGTCGTAGACCGAGAACGCGACGCCGACATTGGCAAGCAGGCCCACGCTGCAGACCAGATAGAACAGCAGCAGGCCGCGCAGGATGCCGAAGCCCTTCAGCCGCTGGTCGCGATAGGTGAGGAAATTGTTGAGGATGAAGTTGCTGGTCATGGCGACGATCGCGCCGGTGGCCTGGGCCTCCGGGAATGGCACCTTGAACAGCTCCAGCGCGATGAACAGCACGCTGAGATGCACCAGCAGGCCGAGCCCGCCGACCGCTGCGAACAGAATGAAGCGCAGCGAGATCACGTCGTTGGTCAGCTTCGCCAGCACGAGACCAAGGAAGTCGAGCGCGACCATCGAGTCAAGCTTGCTCTCGCCATGCTGGCGGGCACCGAATGTGTAGGGAATCTCGACCGCGCGCAGCTTGCCTTCCGCCGTCGCCACGACATCGAGCAGGATCTTGAAGCCCTGGGTCGAGAGCTGCGGCGCAAGCTGCTCGAAACGGTCGCGGCGGATCATGAAGAAGCCGCTCATGGGGTCGGCGATCTCGACCTTCAACGAGCGGCGCGCGATCTCGGTGGCAAAGGCGCTGGCGCCGGCGCGCTGCTTGTTGAAGCCTTCGGTCTTGTAGCCCTCGATATAGCGGCTGCCGACCACGAGTTCGGCCTCGCCGCTCTGCAGCAGCGCGACCATCTTCGGGAGCTGGGTCTCGTCATGCTGGAGATCGGCGTCCATGACCGCGGCATAGGGCGCACTCGACGCCAGGATGCCCTCGATGCAGGCGCCGGACAGGCCGCGCCGGCCGATTCGGCGGATGCAGCGCACGCGGGAATCCTTCCGCGCCAGGGCGCGCACCACGTCCCAGGTACCGTCAGGCGAATTGTCATCGACGAAGATGACCTCCCAGGACACGTCCTTCAGGGTCGCGTCGAGCCGGCGGTACAGCACCGTGACATTGTCGCGTTCGTTGAAGGTCGGGACGACCACCGAGAGCTGCGGCAAACTTGCTGCCTGCGAGGAGGTTTCGGGGCCTAGTTTGATGGCGTCATTCATGAGCGCCAGCGTATAGCCGCAGCCTCCCCCGCTGCCAAGGCGGGCCGACCCAAACGCTGTCTCGGAAAGCGGGAAAACGGGGCAAAATACCCCTGAAAATGCCAACGACCACGAACAAGGGGCGCGCGTACATCCGGCGCAGCCAAACAATGTCGTGGTCGTCCCAGCGCCGGAGCCCTTAAGCTGCAACGTCGCCGTTGAATGCTAGATGGGAAGGCCCCAAGCGGTCCGCAAGGGGGCGGTGGCACTAGTTGTTCGGGACTTCCCGGATCACCGGACCGCGTGGCACCGGGGCCGCCGGCGCGGCTTCGGCGGCGGGAGCCGCCTGCACGGCTGCGGGCTGGGTCGGGTTACGGAGCTGGCTCAGCGACGGCCCGTAGATGAACGCCGCCGCCAGCACGATGGCTGCGACCACTGCGCCCAAGAAGCCTGCCGTCGATTGTGATCTCATGCCGATCATCCCCTTGCCTGCGCGGATTGATATCAAAAATCGGCCGGCCGCAACAGGATTCGGGAACCTATTTCGCCGCGGCCCTGCGGCGGGTGAAGGCGGTCACGATGTCCTTCTGCGCCAACTCGATCGCGCGGTTGGCCGTCGTCAGATTGACGTCGGCATCCTGCTTGGGAAACTGCAGCGACAGGAAGTCGATCAGCGACACCCGGAAGTTCTGCCGCTCTGAGGGACAGACATTGGCGATCAGCGAGGTGAACTCCTGGTCGGACATCGCCTTGTTGCTGTCGCGGGGATATTCGCGGGCGAGACAATTCCAGTAGGCGTCGCGACCGGTGATCGCGAGCTTGTGCGCATCGTCGACCTCATCGGCCATCGCAGCGGACGATATGGCAGCGGAGGACGTGATCAAGAGGGCGGCCGCAACCAGCATGCGCATGTGTTGTTCTCCATTTTGGCGCATCGTAGCGAAGAGCGAGAGCGACGATAAGCACCGCCGCGCCAATCTGGCAAACTGGCCAATCACGATTATTTTGACTACTCTCGATCCCTGTTCCCCCTCCTCGCGATGAGTGCAGTCGTGGCCAAAGCTCCCACCAAGGCGACCAAGACAGACAGAGGCAAAATCTATATCGGCATCGGCGGCTGGACCTTCGAGCCGTGGCGCGGGGTGTTCTATCCCGAGAAGCTCACGCAGGCGAAGGAGCTGTCCTACGCCGCCTCCAAGCTGACCTCGATCGAGATCAACGGCACCTATTACGGATCGCAGAAGCCGGAGAGCTTTCGCAAATGGGCCAGCGAGGTGCCCGACGGCTTCATCTTCTCGCTGAAGGGGCCGCGCTTCGCCACCAACCGCCGCGTGCTCGCCGAGGCCGGCGATTCGGTGAAGCGGTTCTATGATTCGGGCGTGCTGGAGCTGAAGGACCGGCTCGGCCCGGTGCTCTGGCAGTTTGCGCCGACCAAGAAATTCGACGGCGCCGATTTCGGCAAATTCCTCGAGCTGTTGCCGCGCAAGCTCGACGGCCGCGCGCTGCGTCATGTCGTCGAAGTGCGTCACGACAGCTTTTGCGTGCCGGAATTCATCGCGCTGCTGCGGCAATTCGAGGTACCCGTGGTGTTCGCCGAGCACGGCAAATACCCGGCGATCGCCGATATCGCCAGCGACTTCGTCTATGCCCGGCTGCAGAAGGGCAATGACGAATTGAAGACCTGTTATCCGCCGAAGCAGCTCGACGCCTGGGCCAAGCGGTTTCAGGACTGGGCCCGCGGCAGCGAGCCGGACGACCTGCCGCGGGTCGACAAATCAGCGCCGAAGAAGACGCCGCGCGACGTGTTTGCCTACGTGATCCACGAGGGCAAGATCCGCGCGCCCGCGGGCGCGATGGAGCTGATCGAACGGGTGAAGTGAAGGTCTGGCGATGGCGAAGGCGAAAAAGCTGTTCACCATCGGCTACGAGCAGACGCCGTCGAAGGCCGTGCTCGATGAGCTGCAGCACGCCGGCGTCAAGCTGCTGGTCGACGTCCGCGCGGTGGCGTCCTCGCGCCGCCCCGGCTTCTCCAAGACCCAGCTCGCCGCGGGCCTCGACGAGCGCGGCATCGGCTACGTCCACCTGCGCGGCCTCGGCACGCCGAAGAGCGGACGGGAGGCGGCGCGCAGCGGGCAATATGCGCTACTGCACAAGATCTACTCGGCGCACCTCAAGACGGTGCAGGCCAAGGAGGAGCTCGACGAGCTGTCGGCGCTGGTGAAGAAGTCGGGCCCGGTCTGCATCCTCTGCTACGAGCGCGACCACGAGCACTGCCACCGCCGCTGGATCGCCGAGATCATCGAGGAGCGCGACGGCGTCAAGATCGAAAACCTGGCAGCGCCCCAGGTCTAAGGCCTGATGAGATCAGGTTGAGCTGGAACGGCGTCGAAAGTCCCTTGGGAGAGGTCGATTTGCGCAGCAAATCGGGTGAGGGGTTACGGTCTATCGAGAGAGCAAGAGCCCTCACCCGGATTGCACTGGACGATGCTTCGCGTCGCCAGGCGCAATCCGACCTCTCCCCAACGGGGAGAGGTGAACCGAGACCGCGCCAAGCCGATTCAACCAAAACTCATCCCGCTTTAGGTGGTGTGGACTCTAAGGATTCCCTTTTAGGCGCAAATCAGATTCAAGACTGCTTTTGGGGAGGCAGTCTTGGGTGTGATGGACCGTTTGGTATTGAGCGACGCGGCTTGGGAGCGCATGGCGCCGCTGATCATAGGTCGCCCCGACCAGAAGGGCTCCACTGGGCGCGACAATCGGATGTTCGTGGAAGGTGTACTTTGGATTGTTCGCACGGGCTCTCCCTGGCGTGATCTCCCGGAGGCGTTCGGGGATTGGAACAGCGTGTTCCGGCGCTTCAGTCGGTGGAGCATCAAGGGCGTCTGGTGGCGGATCTTCGAGGCGATGTCCGATGATCCGGACTTCGAATATTTGATCGTCGATTCCACCATCGTCCGGGCGCATCAGCACGCCGCCGGGGCCAAAAAAGGGGGTCTGAAGATCAGGCGATCGGCCGCTCGCGCGGTGGCCTGAGCACCAAGATACATATGGCCGTTCGTGGCTTGGGATGTCCCGTACGGTTCGCGCTGACCGCAGGCCAGAAGGGCGATGCACCGCAAGCTGCCGCATTGATCGAGGGACTACCTGCCGAGGTCGTCATGGCCGATACGGCCTATGACGCCGATCATTTGCGCCAAGCCATCGCCGCCAAGGGCGCGCTCGCCGTCATCCCCAACAACCCGTCACGCGCACTCAAATACCCGCTGGACAAGCACCTCTATGCCCAGCGTCACCTCGTCGAATGCTGCTTCTCAAAGCTCAAGCAGTTCCGACGCGTCGCAACCCGCTTCGAAAAGACCGCCCGAAATTACCTAGCCGTCGTCACTCTCGCAGCCATCGTCCTTTGGATGCGGTAAGTGTCCACACCACCTAGCCTTCGTTCCCCGCGATGCTCAACGTCCCCTCCATCATCTGCACACAGGCCCCGCCGACATGTGCGGATAGGACTGCGCCATCCTGCTTGCGCACGCGGGTCAGCAGCAGGCTCGGCCGGCCCATGTCAAAACCCTGGCCGACCGTCAGCTTCAGGTCGCCGTCGCGCAACGGATCGAGCGCGGCAAGCAGCGCGGCCGCGGCGACCGTGGCGCTGCCGGTGGCCGGGTCCTCGATCAGGCCGCTTGATCCCGGAAAGAACATCCGTGCCTGCAGATCGCAAGGCGCCTCCGCGACGGGGACGTCGCGCGTGTAGAAATACGCGGAGAATGCTCCGTCACGCGGGAAGAAGCGCGCGAACGCCGCCGCATCCGGCTTTGCTCGCCGGACCGCATCGCGCGATGCGACCTCAAAGACCAGGAACGGCGTTCCCACCCCAACCACCTGCGGTGCCTGGCGATCCGTCCTGACGTCGTCTGCCGTGAGCGAGATCAGGCTCGCGACCTCACCGGCGGAGAACTGCGACAGGCGCGACAGCGGCCGCGGGGCGGTCAGTTCAGTGGCAACGACCCTGCCGCCCTCGCGCGCGATATCGACCGGGACCAACCCCGCCTTCTCCTCGAAGATCAGACGCGGCTTCGGCTCCTTCGCCAGCTGCGCCAGCACGAAGGCGGTCCCGACATTGGGATGCCCGGCAAACGGCAGCTCCCTGACCGGCGTGAAGATGCGAACCTGCGCGTCGTTGGCCTTGTCCTGCGGCGGCAGCACGAAGGTCGTCTCGGAATAGTTGAACTCGGTCGCGATCGACTGCATTTGCGCGGTCGACAGCCCCTGGGCGTCGAGCACCACGGCGAGCGGGTTGCCGCCGAAGGCGCGATCGGTGAAAACGTCGACGGTGATATAGCGGCGCTGCATCTTGCGTGTCCTTGTGCCGGTCGTTCCGATGGCGTCATCGTAACACAGCAGCAACGACGCCCTTCAGAGCACTCGGTACAATCGCGCTCCTTGTTTGAGCATGATCTCCTCGGAAAGCCGCTTCTTTTTCCGGATCATGCTTTAGAAGCGAAACAGCTCGCGCGGCGATGCGAGCACGCGGGCGCGCTCATCAGCGTCGACGATAAGCTCGTCAAGAAATTTGCGATTCCTGGCGTAGCTCTGCGTCGCCTCGAATTGCGTGTGCGGCCAGTCGCTGCCCCACAGCAGCCGGTCGACCCCGTAGGCATTGCGCAGCAGCGGATAGGCCTGCTTCGCGAACGCCTCGCCGGCCGCGCCATTGCGATAGGGCGCGGAGATCTTGACCCAGACATTTCGCGTCGCGCCAAGCTTGAGGACCGACTGGAATCCGGGATCGTCGATGCCGAGCTTTGGATCGGGCAAGGCGAAGTGATCGAGCACGACTTTCACGCCCTGGTCGAGCAGCTGTGGCGCGAGCGTCGCGAGATCGCCGGCGTTGCGCTGGATCTCGACCTGCCAGTCGAGCGTTCTGATCTGTGCCAGCAGCGCCGTCCAGTCCGGCGACGTCAGATCGGGCAGCTTCTGGCCGACCAGATTGAGACGGATGCCCGCCACCCCGACGCGATCGAGCGTGCGAAGCTCCTCGGCGGCAACGGCAACGTCGACCACGGCGATGCCGCGCAGGCGGCCATTGGTCGCCTTCAGGCATTCGACCAGATAGGAATTGTCAGTGCCGAGAAAGCTCGGCTGCACCAACACGCCATTGGTGATGCCGTTCTGGTCGAGCTGCTGCAGATAGAGCGCGAGCGGCGCGTCGTAGTCGGGCGCGTAGCGCCGGCCGGGGGCGAGCCTCAGCCCGCGATGAAAGACGTGGGCGTGCGTATCGATCGCCAGTTTCGGCACCTCAGCCCTCACTTTGCTCGCCAATCCGCCTGCCGACAGCGCAGCAACCACTCCCGCGGCAAACCGGCGCCGCGTCAACCCATGTTCGTACGATGTCATCATCATTCCTCATCATCACGCGCGCGTGGCGGCGGCCTGCTCGAAAACCTTGCCGCGGGTTTCCGGCAGCATCAGCACCGCGACCAGCACCAGCGAATAGGCGAACGCCGCGTCGATCCCGATCGCAGCACCGAGGCCGATGTGATCGCTGAGATAGCCGACCAGGAAGGGAAACGCCGCGGAGACGATGCGGCCGAAATTATAGCAAAAGCCCACGCCAGTCCCGCGCACGCCGGCCGGATAGAGTTCGCTGAACAACGCCGCCATGCTGGCGGGAATGCCCGCCGAGAAGAAGCCCAGCGGGAAGCCGAGCACCAGCATCTGCGAATTGGAGAGCGGCGCGAAGATGTAGACCAGCACCGTCACGACGCAGGCGGCTGCGAACAGCGTCACGTTGGCGCGCCGCCCGATCCGGTCGCTGATGATCCCCGACACCACGCAGCCGCAGAAGAAGGCGACGATGATCACGGCGAGATAGGCGCTGGAGCCGAGCACCGAGAGATGCCGCACCTCGCGCAGGAACGTCGGCAGGAATGTCGTCAACGCCGCATAGCCACCATGGGCACCGATGCCGAACAGGCCGCCGATCAAGGTCGAGCGCAGTACGTCGCGGTGAAAGATTCCGGCAAGCGTCGCGAAGAACGGCGGCTCGGCCGCGCGCGCTGCAACGCGCGGCGGCTCCTTCAGCCCGCGGCGGATATACAGGATCAGCAGCGCCGGGATCAGGCCGACCGCGAACAGGATGCGCCAGGCGATATCGGCGGGCGCATAGGTGAAGACCAGGGCCGAGAGCAGCACGGCAGCGCCCCAGCCGACCGCCCATGCGCTCTGCACGGCGCCGAGCGCCTTGCCGCGATGCTCGGCGCGAATGATCTCGGCCATCAGCACCGCGCCGCAGGCCCATTCGGCGCCGAAGCCGATACCCTGGATCGCCTTCAGGATCACGAGCTGGCTGTAGTTCATTGCGAAAGCCGAGGCGAAGGTCGCGAGCGCAAAGGTCGCCACCGTGATTTGCAACGCCTGCACCCGACCGAAACGGTCGCCGAGCGCGCCGCCAAGCCAGCCGCCGAACGCGCCGAAGAACAGCGTGACCGAGCCGAGCAACCCTGCGTCGGCCTTGCTGATCCCGAAGGCTGTAATCAGCGCCGGAATGGCGAGGCTGAACATCTGGACGTCGAGCGCATCTAACCCCCAGCCGCCAAAACTTGCCCAGAAGGTGCGCCGCTCGAGCGGCGAGCATTCGCTGTACCAGTTTGCCATCATTCCTCCCGTGATTTTGTCTGTTGTTCTGTTTTGATGTCGCGTTATCTGATCTCGGCGTGGTAGCGGAAGCGATCCGCCGGCCCGCGCGAGCGGCGCCATTCGATCGGCCGCCGCTCCAGATCGAAGGCCAGGCGCTCGATCACGATCAACGGCGCGTTGGCCTCGAGCCGCAGCAGGCGCGATTGCATCTCATTCGCGATCTCGACAGTGAGGATTTCGTCGGCGGAGACCACGACCTGGCCGCAACGGTCCTCGTAGAGCGGATACAGCAAGTCGCCGAACTCGGAGGTCGCGAGCGCGAGCAGCGCCTCGAAGCGTGACCTCTCGAGCCAGATCTCCTCGGCGAGCAGCGGCACGTTGTCGATCAGCCGCAGGCGCGACAGGCTGATGACGGGCTCGCCGACGCCGATGCGCAGCGCCGAGGCGACAGCCGAGGTCGCCGGCATCGCCTTGCGCCGAAGGATACGGCTTTGCGGCACGCGGCGCTCGCCGCTCTCGGACTGGAAGCGGAAGAAGCGGAACAGCGACGAATTGAACCGCGCGCGGCGCACGAAGGTGCCGCGGCCCTGCTGGCGCTCCAGCACGCCGTCGCTGACGAGTTGGTCGATCGCCTTGCGCACGGTGCCGATCGCGACGCCGTAATGCGCGCCGAGCTCGGCCTCGGAGGGAATCAGGTCTCCGGGACGCCATTCATTGCGATTGATGCGCGCCGCGAGGTCGTCGCGGAGACGCTGGTAGCGCGGCAGGCGGTCGTCGAGGGTTGAATTCATATAGTCATCTATATGAGTATATGACGCCACGTCAATCGCTACCTTATTACCTCAAATCTGGATGGCCGCGGCCTACCCCAATTGCCAGACGGGCACCGGGTGCTCGTAACCCCGCACCGGGATCTCGCCGCGCGAGACGGCGTCCGGGCACGCGTCGCCGAGCGCCTCGCGCACGGCAGAGGAGATCAGAAATTGCGAGCCGAGCTCCTTGTTGAGCGCCTCGAGCCGCGCGGCAAAATTCACGGTGTCGCCGATCACGGTGTATTCCTTGCGCCGCGGCGAGCCGATGTTGCCGGCGACGACCTCGCCGATATGGATGCCGATGCCGATGCGCAGCGGCCAGTTCGCCCCGGCGTTGAACCGATCATTGGCCGCGAGCATCTCACGCGCGGCGGCGACCGCCTGATGCGCGGCGTCGCCGGCCTCGAACGGCGCACCGAACAGCGCGAGAAAGCCGTCGCCGAGAAACTTGTTCACGATGCCGCCATGGCGATCGAGGATATCGACCAGCACTGCGAACGCGCCGTCGAGCCGATCGACCACCTCCTGCGGCGAGCGTGAGCGCGCGCCCGCGGTGAAGCTGCGGAAATCGACGAACATCACGGCGACACGGCGGATGTCGCTCGCGGTAGAGGCCCCCTCTGCCATCAGACGTTCGACCACCTGCGGCGAGACGTGCTGGCCGAACAGGTTGGTGATGCGATCGCGCGCGGTGGCAGCCATGATGCTGGCGCCGAACTGCCGCCGCAGCTGCATGCCGACGGTGCCCGCGAGCACGCCCGACACCAGGACCACCACACTGCGCGCGCAGTGATAGAAGAAATCCGGCGCGGGATCGAGCGTCCCGTCGGGACGATAATACATCGCCATCCAGAACAGCTCGGAGGCCGCGACAAAGCCGGTGAAGGTCGACAGCCAGAAATCCAGCCGCAAGGTCGAGGCGATGATGAAGATGAAATAGACCAGCGGTGCGACCCAGCCGAGCGCGGCGACCGGGCCCATGCTGTCGATATGCAGGCCGAGCGCAACCGTCGGCATCGACGTCTCGATCAGGGCGCCGATATAGCGCCTGATAATCGGCAGGTCGCGCCGCTGCTTTTGGTGCCTGATGATCGCGCTATGCACCCACAATTCGAACAGGATGAACGGCACAATGACGGAGTAGAGATAGGACGGCTTGAAATTGCCATGCCACACCCGCACCAGCGCATCGGGAGCCGTGAAGTAGATCACCGAACTGATCATCGAGAATACCACGGCGATGCCGATCAGCACCTTGATCCGCAGCAGCTCGGTGGTCATCACCTCCTGCATCAGAGCGTGATGGAAGTCCGCGGATACGGTGGTGTCCTGTCCCGTCTTCTCTTCGTCCCGGAATCCGGCCATTCCCCTGCTCCCGTCGTTCCGGGGCGCGAAGCGAGCCCGGAATCTCGTCATTCCGGGTTCGGTGCTGCGCGCCGCCCCGGAGTGACGATCATTGACGGCATCCATCCTAGCCTCAATCGAGCGTGCGGCGGAAGCGCGTCACGGCGACTGTCATGGCGAATAGCATCAGGGCGGCGAGCGCAATCGTGTCATATTGCAGGTTCGGCATCGCCGCGCCCTTCAGCATGACGGCACGGACGATGCGGATAAAATGGGTCAGCGGCAGGACCTCACCGATATATTGCGCCCAGACCGGCATGCCCGCGAACGGAAACATAAAGCCGGACAGCAGGATGCTCGGCAGGAAGAACATCATCGAGAGCTGCATGGCCTGCAGCTGATTCTGCACGATGGTCGAGAAGGTATAGCCGATCGACAGATTGGTGGTGATGAACAGCGTGGTCAGCAGCCCCAGCAATGCAAGGCTGCCGAGCACCGGTACGCCGAACAGCAACACGCCGATGCCGATGATCAGCCCGGCCTGGATGAAACCCACCATCACATACGGGATGATCTTGCCGAACATCACCTCGACCGGCTTGATCGGCATCGACAGCAGGCTTTCCATCGTGCCGCGCTCGATCTCGCGCGTCACCGACAGCGCGGTGAAGATCAGCATGGTCATGGTGAGAATGGTCCCGACCAGGCCCGGCACGATGTTGAGGCGGGATTCCGCCGCCGGGTTGTAGCGGGCATGGGCGCGGATCTCGAACGGCATTTCGGGCGGATCACCGATATGCAGGTCGTGCGCCAGCGCCGACTGCACCAGCGGCCCGAGCGCGCCGAGCGCCGAGCCTGCAGCGACCGGGTCGGTGGCGTCGGCCGCGACCAGCAGCGCCGGTTTGTCGCCGCGTCGCACCGCGCGCTCGAAGCCGCGCGGGATCTCGACGCCGAACAGCACCTTGCCGGATTGCAGCAGCTCATCGAGCTGCTCGACGGTATGCACCTCGCGCGTGAAATGGAAATAGGCGGTATTCTCCATCGCCTTCAGGATCGAGCGTCCGAGATCGGAATCCTCCTGCAGCAGCACGGCGGTCGGCAGATGACGCGGCGTGGTGTTGATCGCGAAACCGAACAACAGCAACTGCATCACCGGGATGATGATAATCATCGCGAACGACACGCGGTCGCGGCGAAGCTGGATGAATTCCTTGACCAGCATCGCGTAGCTGCGCCGCCAGAAGCCGAATGCCGGCTCCCTCTCCTCATCCTTCTGGATCGTATCCGTCGCGCTCATCGGAAGTCATCCCTGGAAGTTGTCTTTAGAGCGCCCCATCAGGTCGATGAAGACGTCTTCGAGCGATGGCTCACTCGCCTGCCAATGCCACTTCGCACTGCCGCGATACGGCGCAATGGCACCCTCGAGCGCCGTCTTGTCACGGCCGGAGACGTGCAGGCTGGTGCCGAACGGCGCCACCATGTCGACGCCGGGCTTGCCGGTGAGCTCGGCCATCAGTCCGTTGAAATCCTCGCCGGTGACCGTCCAGGTCGACAACTCGGACTTCGCGATCACCTCATCCACCGTGCCATGCGCCAGGAGATGGCCGTAGGCGATGTAGGCGATCTCATGACAGCGCTCGGCTTCGTCCATGTAGTGGGTCGAGACCAGCACGGTGAGGCCTTCGGCGGCGAGTGCGTGAATCTCGTTCCAGAAATCGCGCCGCGCCTTTGGATCGACGCCGGCGGTGGGTTCGTCGAGCAGCAGCAATTGCGGATTGGGCAGCGTGCAGGCGCCAAGCGCCAGTCGCTGCTTCCAGCCGCCCGACAATTCGCCGGCGAGCTGCTCCTCGCGCCCCTTGAGGCCGATGCGCGCGATCATGTCGCGCGCGGCGCCGCGCGCGTCCGGCATGCCGTAGAGCCGCGCCACGAATTCCAGGTTCTCCCGTACGGACAGATCCTGGTAGAGGCTGAAGCGCTGCGTCATGTAGCCGACCTTGCGCTTGATCTTGTCGGCATCGCGCCGGATGTCGTAGCCGAGGCAGGTGCCCTCGCCACTGTCGGGCGTCAACAAGCCGCACAGGATGCGGATGGTCGTGGTCTTGCCGCTGCCGTTTGGACCGAGGAATCCATAGATCTCGCCGCGCTTGACCTGCATCGACAGGTCGTGGACCACCTCGCGCCCATTGAACGATTTGGTCAGGCCCTTCACATCGATCGCGATGGACGATGCGTTGGAGCGGGCGTTGGTCGGACCGCCTTTCATCTGCGTGCCGCCATTGGCATCTTCGAGTTAGTCTTGGGATTGAGGTAGATGCTGATCGGCTGGCCGACACGCAGGACATCGGGCCGGCTCGGCCGCGCCTGGATCAGATAGACCAGCTTGTTGCGCTCATCGAGGCTGTAGATGACGGGCGGCGTGTACTCCGCCGTGGTCGCAATGAAATAGATCTTGGCGGTGAGGTCGGCGGCGCAATTGTCGCAGGTGACCCTCACCTCGTCGCCAAGCGCGAGCTTCGGCAGCTCGGTTTCCGGCACGAAGAAGCGCAGCTTCATGTTGCCGGGCGGCATGATCGACAGCACCGGCCGCTGCGCCTGCACCATCTCGCCCTCGCGGAAATAGATCTGCTGGATCGAGCCCGCGATCGGCGCAAAGCCCTTGCGGCGGTCGAGCCGCGTCTGCGAGGTGACGACGCGCGCTTCCGCGACGCGCAGCGCCGAAACGGCGGAATCGAGATTGGCCTGGGTGCCGGCGCCGGTGCCGCGCAGCGAGGCCGCGCGGTCATAGCTCTGCTGCGCGTTCGCCAGGGTCGCATTGTTCTGGTTGAGATCGGCGCGCTGCAGATCGTCGTCGACCGAATAGAGCAGATCGCCGGGCTTGACCTCGTCGCCCTCGCGCACGTTGAGCTTGATGACGCGGCCGGATTCATCCGGGCTGACGAAGATCATGTCGGCCTCGACCCAGCCCTGGAAGCCGGGGTCGCGCTTCTCCTTGCACCCGGCCAGCGCCGTCGCCAGCGCGACGACCGTGATCAGCTTCATCATGCGCGAAGCGGTCATGTCTTCCTCCGTTCGCCGAAGATCAGATCGAGATGAACCTTGAACATCGCGAGCCCGTCGAGCGGCGCGTGCCGGGCAAACAGGCTCTGCCAGATCACCGCGACGATCGCGGGCGCGACGACCAGCTGCGGGAAATCCCCGAGCTCGCGGTGCTTGATCTCGCCGCGCGTGATCGCGAGCTGCACCAGTGCCTTCATGCCGGTCAGGCCCTTCGACACCACCTCGCGGAAATAGAAGTCGGCGATCGCCGGAAAGCGCGGCCCTTCGGACACGATCAGGCGGATGATGTCGCCGCGCCGGGTCGCCACGACCTCGCGCATGAAGGTCTCGGCAAATCCCTCCACCGCGTCGCGCACGGGACCGGTGATGGTGGGCAGCGCGGTCAAGCGGCCGATCAGCGGCACCAGCGCGGTGCGGATCAGCTCCTCGAACATCGTCTCCTTGTCCTTGAAGTAGAGATAGAGCGTGCCCTTGGCGACGCCGGCCCGCTTGGCGACGTCGTCGAGCCGCGTCGCGGCAAAGCCGCGTGCGATGAACTCGTCCATCGCCGCCTCGATGATCGCCGCGCGCCGCTCCGCGGATTTCCCGGCGCGGTTTGAGGCGGGCCTCGCCTCAGGCAGTTTGGCTGAGGTCACCTTGGGGATCCTCGCCGAGGCGGCCCGGGTCGCGGACCGGCGTTTTGCAGGCTGGGTGCGGGTCGATGTTTTCATGCGCTCGGTCATGGTCAGAATATGACTGACTAGTCAGTCATTGTCAATTCGGCAGAAGCAACGCGCTTCCTTACGAAAGACTGGCGTTCGACGGCTTGAGCGCGATCAAACGGCGACGCTTCTATTTGCTGCGGAGTTTCGCGCCGTCGGCAACCCAATGATACCGCGCAGCCTTTTCCTCCCGTCATTCCGGGGCAGCCCGAAAGGCTGAGCCCGGAATCCATCCGGCAGCTAAGCAAGTGGTGGAATGGATTCCGGGCTCTCGCTACGCGAGCCCGCAGGTGCGCAATTGCGCACCGGGGAATGACGACGACGGCGGGAGCCGGCCCGACTACGTGTGAAACTTCAGCCCATCGAGGATCTTGTCGACCACCTTCCGCTCGGCGCGGATGGCGAGGCCGACCAGGTTGAGATCGCTACGTGCCACTGCCCTCACCACCTCGCGATTGGCGGCGTCATGCGTGGTCTCGAACATATCCTCGGTGTAGAGCGCCGGCCGCACGTCGCGCGCCAGCGCGCGATCCAGCGCGCGCGACAACTGCGCGCGATCGGCGCCGTAGATCAGGATCGGTTGGCCGATCAGGGACAGATACTTCGTCCCCGAGCCGTCCTCGTAATTCTCGCCGATGCATTCGGGAAAGGAAGCTGCGATGCCACCGGCCAGAAACGACGCCACGTTGAGCTTCTGCCAGACTTCCAGGTCGGTGCGGATCACGACCGCGATCTTGGTGTCGAACTGCATGGTGCGAGCTTATCCGCAGTATGCCGTGCCGCCTACCCCTTGGCGTCGCAGGCCCAGGCGCGGATCACGCATTCCTTGCCGCCGTAGTCGTAGCACTTCTTGGTCGCGGCATTGAGCGAACTCGAGATCCTGGGCGCCACCGCATAGCCATGCGCGCCGCAAGGATTCTTCATGTCGATCGCGAGCGCGGCACAGGCGCGCTTCATGGTGACGGTGGTGCAATCGCCCTTGCATTGCTTCAGCGCCGCGACGCGCGCCGCGCCCTCCGCCGGATAGTCGTAGGCCTGGCCATACGCCCCGCATTTGCCGACCGCGAACGCGCCGGCGGCGTGAGCCTTGGGGATGAAGGTTTCCACGGAGAAACGCGTGGCACCGAGCAGCAATGTCAGGACGAGAATCGTCAGCGCGCGGCGCTGCGCGGCGGCGGTCGAAATGATCAAGCGGAAATCCCCCAAAGTCCGGCGCGGACTGTACGCAGGGGTCGTTTCCAGATGGTGAATGACGGGTTGCGAGGAGTTCTATCCGCTGGTCGTCCCGGCGAAAGCCGGGACCCACAACCACCGCCTTGTGTGATCGAATTCGCTGGGGCCGCCAGCGTCGCACAACAAGTGCATCCTGTGGTTATGGGTTGCGGCTCGCGCTTCGCTTGGCCGGGACGACGGCGGATGGAGCTAGCCGCGCCGCGCGGCTTCCAGCGCCTGCGGCGTGTCGATGTCGAGGAAGGCACTGTTGCCTTCGACGGGGACCTCGGCAACCACCTCGGAATGCTTGGCGATCAGATGACGCGCGCCGATGTCGCCATCGAGCGTCATCAATTCCCTGAAGAAACGCCGCGACCACAACACCGGATTGCCGCGGCGGCCCTCGCTGACCGGCACTGCGATCAGATGGCCGCGATCGGGCTCGAAGGTCTCGATCAAACGATCGATCAGCTTCGCATCGATCAGCGGCATGTCGCCGAGGCAGACGATCGCGCCGTCCGCCTTGTCGGACACCGCCGCAATGCCCGCCTTCACCGAGGTGGCGAGTCCGCCGGCGAAATCCGGGTTGCGGACGAACTTGACCTTGAGTCCATCAAGCGCCTGCTCGACCAGGTCGGCCTGGTGCCCGGTGACGACAATCACCTCCGATGCCTTCGAGGCCAGCGCCTGCTCGGCGACGATGCGCGCGAGCTTCTTGCCGTCGAGTTCGGCGAGCAGCTTGTTCGGGCCGCCCATCCGGGTCGAGCGTCCCGCCGCGAGCACGATCGCCGCGACGTTGCGGTTGCCTTCGGTGTCCGGGACGGTGCGCGGCTGCGGCCGCGTCACGATCTCCATGAGAAGACCGCCGACGCCCATGCCGGTGAGATCCGACCGCGTCACCTTGATGCCAGCGAGCAGCCGCATCAGCACCCAGTCAAAACCGTTCTCGACCGGCGAGCGCGCGCAGCCCGGCGCGCCCAGCACCGGCACGCCGCCGGCGCTGCCGATCAGGAGCAGGTTGCCGGGATCGACCGGCATGCCGAAATGCTCGATGGCGCCGCCGATCCCGGTGAGGGCGGCCGGGATCACGTCGCGGCGGTCGGCGATCGCGGACGCCCCGAAGACGATGACGAGCTCGGCCCCCAAGCCGAGCAATTCCTTGATCGAGGCCGCGAGCACGGTCTCGTCATGCGGCACCCGGCGCTCGGCGATGATGGTGGCGCCGGCCGGCGCCAGCCGTTCGGCGGTGACGCGCAGCGTCTTGTCGATCACTTTCGGCGCGAGGCCCGGCAGCAAGGTCGAGACCACGCCGACCTTCCGGATCACATAGGGCGCGATCCGCAGCGTGTCCTTGCCGGCGACAGCCACGGCCGCGTCGCGCAGCCGGCCTTCGACGCCGAACGGGATCAGCTTGACGGTCGCGATCATCTCGCCTTCGACCACCGGCTTGAAAGCCGCCAGGGTCGCAAAGGTGATCGCCTCGTCGACGCCGTTGATGCGATCGACCGCGGCGCGGTCGACCACCAGCACGCCGGGGCGCGCCGCGAACAGGTTGGCGCGGCCGGTGAAGGCGCGCTCGACATTGACGCCCTCGCCCGCCACCGCCTGCGCGATGCTGGCGGCAGCGACGTCTTCGGAGACATCGCCCTCCTCGAGCCGCACCACGACGACGTCCTTGACGCCGGCCCTGGTCAGCGCCTCGACCTCATCCGGGCCGATCGTGGTGCCCTTCTTGAGCACCAGCGTGCCCTGGCGGAGCGTATGCACGGTGACGCCGCCAATCGCGTCGGCCGGACTGGCGGGACCGAACTTCATGCCGCTTCTTCTTTTTCTTTGGGAGGCAAACGCAGCTGCGCGGTGATCTCGGCCATGATCGCGACCGCGATCTCCGACGGCGACACCGCGCCGATGTCGAGCCCGATCGGCGCGTGGATGCGCGCGATGTCGCTGTCCCGCGCGCCTAGCGCTCGCAACCGCTCGGCGCGCTTGGCGTGGGTCTTCCGCGAGCCGAGAGCGCCGATGTAGAAGCAGTCGCGGTCGAAGGCGTGCAGCAGCGCCGGATCGTCGATCTTGGGATCATGCGTCACCGCGACGAACGCCGTGTAGTGATCGACATTGAGCGGCGGCAGCGCGACGTCGGGCCATTCGGCGACCAGCGGCACGTCGGGGAAACGCTCCGGGCTTGCAAACGCCGTGCGCGGATCGACCACCGTGACGTCATAGTCGAGCGAGCGCGCCAGCGGCGCCAGGGCCTGGCTGATATGGACCGCGCCGATGATCACGAGCTTTGCGGTCGGCGCGTAGACGTTGAGGAACAGCTTTTTTCCGCCGGCCTCGACATTGCCGCTCTTGCCCATCCGCAGCTGTTTGGCGAGCTCGACGCGCAGCGGATCGGCGGCGATGTCTTTCGCCTTGACCAGGCGCTGCTCGCCATTGGCGGTGTCGGTGACGATGATGACCGGGCGGCGCGCGGCGCGCTCGGCGTTGAGCTCTTTCAGGATCTCGAGCTTCACGGCTAACCGACCTTCTCGACGAACACGCGGATGGTGCCGCCGCAGGACAGGCCGACATTCCAGGCCGTCTCGTCGGCGACGCCGAATTCGAGCATTTTTGGCTGGCCGCTCGCGATCACGTCGAGCGCTTCCGTCACCACCGCGCCCTCGACGCAGCCGCCAGAAACGCTGCCCAAGAACGTGCCGTCGTCATTGATGACGAGGCTCGAGCCGGCCGGGCGCGGCGCCGAGCCCCAGGTCTCGACCACAGTGGCGAGCGCCACGCCATGGCCCTGCTTCTGCCAGGTCTCGGCGGCCTGAAGGATGTCTTCGTCGCGGTTCAGCATGGTGGCCTCCTGCTATCGGGTCAGGCTTCTTAGGCTACAGAGCGGATCAGGCTGCGGTGGTGCGCCGGCGGCGGGGACGACAGCGCCCCGATCAAGCCCTTGATGGACGTCAAGTTATGCACCGGGCGAAATTCGTCAACGTGGGGCAGCATCATTTTGATGCCCTGGGCCTTGGCCTCGAAGCCGGAATAGCGCAGCAGCGGGTTGAGCCAGATCAGGCGGCGGCAGGAGCGGTGCAATCGGTCCATCTCGAAGGCCAGTTTGGCATCGGCCTCGCGTTCTAGTCCATCGGATATAAGGAGGACGATCGCGCCCTGCCCGAGCACCCGGCGGGCCCAGAGCTGGTTGAAGGTGTGCAGCGAGGTCGCGATCCGCGTCCCGCCCGCCCAGTCCTCGACCGAGGACGTGCAGCTCGCCAGCGCCTCGTCGGGGTCACGTGCCCGTAACGCGCGCGTCACATTGGTCAGGCGGGTGCCGAACAGGAACACCGAGACCCGCTTGCGGTAGTCGGTGATGGCGTGCAGGAAGTGCAGGAACAGGCGGGTGTACTCGCTCATCGAGCCGGAGATATCGAGCAGCGCCACGATCGGCGCCGGCTTCTCGATCCGGCCGAGCTTGCGGATGTCGATGATCTCGCCACCGGTGCGCAGTGAGTTGCGCACGGTGCGGCGCATGTCGAGCCGCAAGCCGCGTGCATCCGGCTGGTAGCGGCGGGTCACGAGTTCGGCCTGCGGCAGCCGCATCCTGGCAATCTCGCGCGTCACCTCGGCGATCTCCGCCGCGGTCATCTGCGCAAAATCCTTCTTCTGCAGCACCTCCTTGTCAGAGACCGAGAGCTTCAGCTCCTGCTCCTGGGCCTGCGGCCGCTCCTCGCTCTTCGCCGGCTGCGTCATCGCCTCCTGGACGCGGCGCGAGGCCGGCGGCGGCTTCTTCCTGGCGTGGTCGGGCAGCGGGACGGAATCCAGCATGCTCTTCCACTCCTCGGCGGCGCGGAAGAACAGCTCGAAGGCCTGGCGGAAGATCAGCGCATGCTCATGGCGCTTGACGAAGATCGCCTCCAGCGTGGCGTAGAAGTCGGAGCGATGTCCGACCTCGATCAGCTGCAGCGCATCGAGCGCATCGATCACCGAGCCCGGCCCGACCGGGAGCCCAGCCGCCCGCAGCGCGCGGGCAAAGCCGATCACGTTGTCGGCCATGTGGCCGGTCGGAGGCGCGAGGTGGTTGATCGGCATCGAACTATCCACTCCCGTCATTCCGGGGATCGCGAAGCGAGAGCCCGGAATCCATAACCACGATCGTGAGTATGGATTCAGGGCTCGCGCCAAGTGGCGCGCTCCCAAATGACGAACGATGTTGTAACGCGCGCGACCCAGTTAGTCGCTCGTCGCTTCCTTCAATGTCTTCTGCAACGCATCGCCCTGCATGCGCGCGATGTCGTCCTGGTACTTCAGGAGTGCGCCCAGCGTGTCGCCGACCACCTGCGGCGTCAGCGAGCGGGCGTCGAGCTCGGACAGCGCCGTGGCCCAGTCGATGGTCTCGGCGACGCCCGGCGACTTGTAGAAATCCTGGTTGCGTAGCGCCTGCACGAAGCGGACCACCTGCTGCGACAGCTTCGCGGAAATGTTCGGCACCCGCGACTTGACGATCGCGAGCTCGCGCTCCGCTGTGGGATAATCCACCCAGTGATAAAGGCAACGGCGCTTCAGCGCGTCGTGGATCTCGCGGGTGCGGTTCGAGGTAATGATCACGATCGGCGGCGCCGGCGCCTTCACGGTGCCGAGCTCGGGGATCGTGACCTGGAAGTCGCTGAGGATTTCAAGCAAATACGCTTCGAACGCCTCGTCGGCGCGGTCGAGTTCGTCGATCAGCAGCACCGGGGGGCCAGCGACGTCGGGCTCAAGCGCCTGCAGCAGCGGCCGCTTGATCAGGAAGCGCTCGGCGAAGATGTCGCTCGCAAGCTGGTCGCGATCGGTATCGCCCGAGGCCTCCGCGAGCCGGATCGCGATCATCTGCGCCGCGCTGCTCCACTCATAGACGGCGGAGGCGACATCGAGGCCTTCATAGCATTGCAGGCGGATCAGCTTGCGCCCGAGCGCCGCCGACAGGACCTTTGCGATCTCGGTCTTGCCGACGCCGGCCTCGCCTTCGAGGAACAGCGGCCGGCCCATGCGCAGCGCGAGATAGGTCACGGTCGCCAGCGAGCGTTCGGCGAGATAGCCGCGCGACGTCAGCAGCTCCTCGAGCGCATCGACGGAAGTGGGTAACGCCGATGCACTCATGGAATAGCCAGTCTTCGAACAGGGGTTAGCAAAATCACGACCGTGGATTTGGTTCTTGGATCTAGACCTTGCGATCTAGATCTTGGGATCTAGTGCCTTTTCGGTCCCTTGGATCTAGTCCTTGGCGTTGGCGGCTTCCACCGCCCTGCGCGTCAGAACTCCGATCAGATGCGCGCGGTATTCCGCGCTGCCGTGCAGGTCGCTGTTCAGCCCGTCGGGGGGAACCGCGATGCCGTCGAGCACCTTGTGCGAGAAGCGCTTCTTCAGGGCCTCCTCGAACGCGGCGACGCGGAACACGCCGTCGGAGCCCGCACCGGTGACCGCGACACGTACGTCGGACGGACGCTTGGCCACGAACACGCCGACCAACGCATAACGCGAGGCCTGGTTGCGGAACTTGACATAGGCCGCCTTCTTCGGCAGCGGGAACATCACCTTGGTGATGATCTCGTCGGCCTCGAGCGCAGTCGAGAACAGGCCCTGGAAATACTCCTCGGCCTTCAGGCGGCGCTTGTTGGTGACGATGGTTGCGCCCAGCGCCAGCACCGCGGCCGGATAGTCGGCGGTCGGGTCGTTGTTGGCGAGCGAGCCGCCGATGGTGCCGCGGTGGCGCACGGCAGGATCGCCGATCATGCCGGCGAGCTCGGCCAGCGCCGGGATCGCCTCACCGACGATCGCGGAGTTCGCGACCTCGGCGTGCTTGGCGGTGGCGCCGATCACCAGCGAGCGGCCCTTCATCTCGATCGTGTCGAGACCTTCGATATGGGAGAGGTCGACCAGATGCGGCGGGCTCGCGAGCCGCTGCTTCATGACCGGCACCAGCGTGTGACCGCCGGCGATCAGCTTGGCGTCCTCGTTCTTCACCAGCAGATTGGCGGCCTGCCGCACGGTCCCGGGACGATGATATTTGAATTCGTACATTGGAATGTCCTGATCGCTTGTCGCGACGAATTGCTGATTAGGCGAGGTCCGATTTGGCCATCGCCTTGGCGCCGGCGGCGATCGAAGCAACGATGTTCTGGTAGCCGGTGCAGCGGCACAGATTGCCTTCCAGCTCTTCGCGGATCACCTCGTCGGAGAGGTCGTGGCCCTTGCGATGGACCAGGTCGACGGCGGTCATGATCATGCCGGGCGTGCAGAAGCCGCATTGCAGGCCGTGATGCTCGCGGAAGGCCTCCTGCATCGGATGCAGCGGCGCGCCATCGGCCGCCAGCCCCTCGATGGTCTTGACCTCATGACCGTCGGCCATCACCGCGAGCGTCGTGCAGGACTTCACCGCCTTCCCGTCCAGGTGCACGACGCAGGCGCCGCACTGCGAGGTGTCGCAGCCGACATGGGTGCCTGTCAGCCGCAGGTTTTCGCGCAGAAACTGGACCAGAAGGGTACGGGGGTCGACATTCGCGTTCACGGGGTTGCCGTTCACGATCATTGAAATCTTGGCCATCAGCACTCTCTTATCTGCGCCACCGCATATCGGCGAAGCAGGCGGTTTAAAATCATTCCAGACGGCATAATATGGGCGCGCCCCGCGATGGGCAACCTTTCGAGCCCCCCACCCAGGACATAACGGCAAGACACAGCGGGGCCTGAATGATCCGGCCCGCCTGCGGGGTTACCCCTGCATCGCCTTCAACCTTGTACCGCCTTGGCGAAATTTGCAAAAAATTCGTCCGCCAGCTTCTTGGCGGCGCCGTTGATCAGGCGCTGGCCGAGCTGGGCGAGCTTGCCGCCGATCTGCGCCTCCACGTTGTAGCTCAGCAGCGTGCCGCCATCCTTGTCGGCAAGGCCGACAGTGGCGCCGCCCTTGGCGAAGCCGGCGACCCCGCCCTCGCCTTCGCCTGAGATCTTGTAGCCGTTCGGCGGATCGAGATCGCTCAAGGTGACCTTGCCCTTGAAGCGGGCGGAGACCGGGCCGACCTTCATCTTGGCGGTGGCGCGGAAGCCGCCCTCGTCGGTCTTCTCCAGCTCTTCGCAGCCGGGAATGCAGGCCTTCAGCACCGCGGGATCGTTGAGCTTGTCCCACACAGCCTGGCGCGGCGCTGCAAGCTGGACTTCGCCGGTCATCGTCATGGCCATGGGGGGACCTCCTCGATCGCAAGAACCTTTCCCCCAAGTAAAGCAGCCGGGGCGCAAAGGAAAGGGCACCTTCGGAGGATGAGCGATGCATATTCGCACCGCAGCAAGACGCGTCCGCTGTTCACAAAATCGCGCGATCGGCGCTGTCGAAATCAGCGGCAGCGCCGGGGCATTGGCAGGAGCGCGCGACAGTGGTTAGGTCGCGCGCCATGAGCACAGCCCTCTCCCCCCTGCTTGCGCCGATGCTGTCGAGCGCCGCGATGCGCGCGGTCTGCGACGACGCTGCTACCCTGCAAAACATGCTGGATTTCGAGGCCGCGCTGGCCGGGGCCGAAGTGGCCTGCGGCGTAATCCCGCACGAGGCGTTCGGCCCGATCGGCGCCGCCTGCAAAGCCGAATCATTCGACCTCGCCGCGCTGGCCGATGCCGCGACGCGATCCGGCAATCTGGCGATCCCGCTGGTGAAGGCCCTGACCGCCAACGTCGCCAAAGAGGACGCCGAGGCGGCGCGCTACGTGCACTGGGGCGCAACCAGCCAGGACGTCGTCGACACTGCCACTATGCTGTCGTTGCGCGCCGGCATCGACGTTCTGCTGGCCGATCTCGACCGCGCCGTTGCCGGCTTTGCCGGGCTTGCCCTTGCCCATCGCAACACCGCGGTGGTGGCGCGGACCTGGCTGCAGCATGCGCTGCCGATGCCGTTCGGGCTGAAGCTCGCCGAATATGCCGCAGCCCTGCATCGCTCCCGCAAGCGCTTGCTGCGCCTGCGCCGCGAGACGCTGGCCGTGCAATTCGGCGGCGCCGCCGGCACGCTCGCCGCGCTCGGCGACAAGGGCCTCGCGGTTGCCGAAGCGCTTGCGAAAGAGCTCGACCTGCCGCTGCCGGATGCGCCCTGGCACACCCACCGCGACCGCATCGCGGAGGCCGCGTCGGTGTTTGCGATCCTCGCCGGCAGCTGCGGCAAGATCGCGCGCGACGTCTCGCTGATGATGCAGACCGATGTCGGCGAAGCCTTCGAGCCCGCGGGCGCCGGCCGCGGCGGCTCCTCGACCATGCCGCACAAGCGCAATCCCGTCGCCGCCGCGAGCGCGCTGGGGGCTGCGACCATGGCGCCGAACCTCACTGCCACGATCTTCGCCGCGCAGGTGCAGGACCATGAGCGCAGCGCCGGCCCATGGCATGCGGAATGGCCGACCCTGCCGGCCCTGATGCTGGTGACCTCGGGCGCGCTCGCCGCGATCGTCGATCTCGCCGAAGGCCTCGAGGTCGATGCGGCGCGGATGCGCGTCAATCTCGATGCGACCCACGGGTTGATCATGGCGGAAGCCGTCACATTTGCGCTGGCCGAAAAGATCGGCAAGAGCGACGCCCATCACCTGATCGAAGCCGACAGCAAGAAAGCGGTCGCGGAGAAGAAGCATTTGCGCGACGTGCTGTCGGCCGATGCCAAGGCCACCGCGCATCTCGATGCCAAGCGCATAGCAGAACTGTTCGAGCCGATGGCCTATCAGGGCGCCTCACAGGCGCTGATTGACCGGCTGCTGGCTTCACTGGATGACAAGTAGCGGGATGACGAGAGGGACAAGACGATGCCGATGATCAACGCCGACGGATGCCTGCTCAACGTCCAGGTGGATGGCCGCGACGGCGGACCGACCTTGATGCTGTCGAACTCGCTCGGCTGCACCTTGCAGATGTGGGAGCCGCAGATGCGGGCGCTGACGCAGATGTTCCGCGTCATCCGCTACGATCGTCGCGGCCACGGCAAGTCCGGCGTGCCGGCCGGCCCCTACGCGATGGAGCGGTTCGGCCGCGACGTGCTCGCGATCCTCGACGACCTCAACATCGAGAAGGTGCACTGGTGCGGCCTGTCGATGGGCGGCATGGTCGGGCAATGGCTCGGCGCCAATGCGCCTGAAAGATTCGGCAAGATCATCCTCGCCAACACCGCCTGCTACTATCCCGATCCGACCAACTGGCAGAACCGCATCAAGGCGGTGAAGCAAGGCGGCATCGCCGCCGTCGCCGATGCCGTGATCGCGGGCTGGCTGACTGCCGACTTCCGCGAGCGCGAGCCGGAGACCACGGCACGCATGAAGGCGATGCTGCTGGCCTCTCCCGTCGAGGGCTATCTCGCCTGCTGCGAGGCACTGTCGACGCTCGACCAACGCGCGCTGTTGCCCAGGATCAAGAGCCCGACGCTGGTGATCGCGGGAAAGCAGGACATGGCGACACCGGTGTCGGCGGGCGAGATGATCCGCAGCGGCATTCCCGGCGCCAGCATGACGCTGCTCGATGCCGCGCACATCTCCAATGTCGAGCAATCGCACGCCTTCACCGAAGCCGTGGTCGGCTTCCTGACGCAACGTTAATCCGCAACCACAAACGTCATTGCGAGGGGACAGCGACGAAGCAATCCATGCCTCCGCAAGTGGTGAAATGGATTGCTTCGCTTTGCTCGCAATGACGGGAGGAGACACCGATGGACGACAATCAGCGCCGTGACGACGGCATGACGCAGCGCCGCAAGGTGCTGGGCAATGAATGGGTCGACAAGTCGATCAAGAACCGCAACCCGTTCAACACCGACTTCCAGGACCTGATCACGCGCTATGCGTGGGGCGACATCTGGACCCGGCCGCATTTCGATCACCGCACGCGCCGCGTGCTCGTCATCGGCACCATGGTCGCGCTCGGCCAGTGGGACGAGTTCCGCCTGCATGTGCGCGCAGCGCTCAGCGAAGGCGGCTTCACGCCCGAGGACATCAAGGAGATCTTGCTGCAGCAGGCGATCTATTGCGGCGTGCCCGCAGCCAATCACGCCGTCAAGGAAGCCGGCGCGATCATCGCCGAACTAGGGCTGCTGAAGGGATAGCTCGCTCGCCGGTGCGCTGGTCTCGACGGCCGGCGCCTTGGCGACGGACTTCGGCGAGGTCTCGAACAGCATCACGATCGCGGTGCCGAGCAGCATCAGAAGCTCGGCCGCATGCATGCGCAACGCTTCGATCTCGCCGACTTTGGATGCCATCATCATGCTGGCAAAGCTCAGCACGCTGCCGAGGCAGAGCGCGACCGCCAGCGCCTCGTCGGCGCCGCTGCTGGTCTTGCGCAACGGCGAAAAGGCCGTCATCGCGAGGAAGACCGCGAAGAACGCCACCACCGTGATCCGCGCCAGCGCCAGCAGCCATGCCAGCCGCACCGTCGCCATCTTGCCGAGGTGCAGATAGTCGCTGGCGTAGAGCGCGATCGACACGCTCGGCCGCTCGTAGAGGCCGTGGACCGGCGACACCATGATGCTGAAGGCGATGATGGTCCAGACCGGAATGAAATAGGCCGCAAGCAGCGCGCCGTTGAAGGAGCTGATCCGCCAGTTGCTCGACATTACCGCTTCCCGCTTCTCTCCGGCGCCTTTTGGATCGGCGACGGTTCAGCCTGCGAGGTAACGCCGATCGATTGCCGGCAGCAATTTAAACCCTTTGTTAAGGTTAAGCGCGGTGCGATGGTTCCGGATCGATGCGATCGGGCCAGGCCAGGATCTGCCCAGCACCTGCGCCGGCCGGGATAAAGGGGGTAAAATGAGCGAAAGAACCCGCATTTCCGTCGCGACGCCCTGCTTCGGCGGCGACCTTAAGATGGCCTATGTGCTGTCTGCCCTGAAGCTTCAGGCCGTGGCCACTGCCCGGGGCATCGACATCCAGTTCCACCTGATAGGAAACGAATCGCTGATCGTGCGCGCCCGGAACGAACTGGCCCACCAATTCCTTGTATCCGGCGCCAGCCATCTGCTGTTCATCGATGCCGATATCGGTGGACTGCGGCGCCGATGTTTCGGCCGCAGCCTACCCGCTCAAGCACATCGATTGGGAAAAGGTGCAGCGGGCTGCGGACGCCAAGCGCAAGAACCTCTCGTCATCCTCGCTGGACTATGTCGTCACATGTGAAGGCGACCAGATCACGGCTCGCGGCGATGGCTTCGCCAAGGTCCGATATGCCGGAACCGGCTTCCTGATGATGAAGCGATCCGCCCTCGTCAGGCTGTGCGATGCGACGCCCATCCCGAGCTCAAATATCGGGCGAACCACAAGAGCGACTTAAACACCGGCGACCTGGTTCGCGCCGACCTCGGCCGCGTCTCGCTGTTCGAATGCATGATCGACAAGACGACCGGCGAGTATTTGTCCGAAGATTACGCCTTCTGCCGGCGCTGGCTCGACCTCGGCGGTGAAATCTGGCTGGACCTTCGAAGCGAGCTTACGCATTTCGGTTCATATGCCTTCCGCGGCCGCTTCGCCGATCAGCTGGCCTGAGCAACACAGGCAGAAGCGGAAGAAGTCCCGAACAAAAAGGCCTCGCCGTTCGGCGAGGCCCTTTGGTTGAATCTGCTCAATTGCGCCGAACTAGCGCTCCGGATTGGGCTTCTGGCCCTGCCGGCCGGGATCCTGCTGCTGCTGGCCAGGCTTCTGGCCGCCGCCCTGCTGCTGACCGGGCTTCTGACTCGGGTTCTGGTTCTGCTGGCCGGGGTTCTGGTTCTGATTGCTCATTCGCTTAACTCCCTTTGCTTTCATCAAGCTCGGGACAACGCACCGTCAGGACCGCGGTTGCTCGGGGAACACGGGTTCCGGCGCGATCATTGCAAGGCAACGAGGTGTCGACCCTGTGACATCGGAACCGCACCCGCCGAAGTAGTTATGTACAAGCCCTCGTCTGCTGCTGCCACGCTGTTGCCGCCGCCGGGGTTCCACTGTTAGAAAATACCACGACGCGACGGATCAGGCTGCCGGGGGCCCTCGGCGCGTCACCCCTCGAGTTACGGCAGCGCATGGATTATTTCGCCCAGCAACTGATCAACGGCCTCGTGCTCGGTTCGATCTACGGCCTGATCGCCATCGGCTACACGATGGTCTACGGCATCGTCGGCATGATCAACTTCGCCCATGGCGACATCTTCATGATCGGCGGCTTCATCGCGCTGATTTCGTTCCTGGTGCTGGTGTCGCTCGGCCTCACCGCGATCCCCCTGATCCTTCTGATCGTGCTGCTGGTCTCGATGGCGATCACCGCGCTCTATGGCTGGACCATCGAGCGCATCGCCTACCGGCCCTTGCGGCATTCGTTCCGCCTGGCGCCGATGCTGTCGGCGATCGGCATGTCGTTCGTGCTGACCAACTTCTCGCAGGTGTCACAGGGTGCGCGCGTCAAGCCGGTGCCGCCGATCATCACCGGCGGCTACACGCTGCATGAGGGCTCCGAAGGCTTCGCCGTGCAGCTCTCCAACGTCCAGATCATGGTCGTGCTCGCCACCATCGTGGTGCTGGCGCTGTTCACCTGGCTGGTGTCGCGCACCCGGCTCGGGCGCGACATGCGCGCCTGCGAGCAGGACCAGACCATGGCCGCACTGCTCGGCGTCGACGTCGACCGCACCATCTCGATGACCTTCGTGATCGGTGCCGCGCTCGCCGCCGTCGCCGGCATGATGTACCTGCTGTATTATGGCCTGGTCGATTTCTTCATGGGCTTCGTCGCCGGCATCAAAGCGTTCACCGCCGCCGTGCTCGGCGGCATCGGCTCGCTGCCGGGCGCGATGCTCGGCGGGCTTGCGATCGGTCTGATCGAGACGTTCTGGTCGGCCTATTTCTCGGTGGAATACAAGGACGTCGCCGCGTTCTCGATCCTGATCGTGGTGCTGATCTTCATGCCGACCGGCCTGCTTGGCCGTCCCGAAGTCGAAAAAGTCTGACAGGCACTTCGTGAGCGCGACCTCAGCCCGCCCATCGCCCGCCGCGCAGCCCTTGGGCAGCGCCTTCATCCTCAAGAAAGCCCTGATCAGCGCATTGGTCGCGCTGGTGCTGTTCTCGCTGATGATCGGCGTGCGCACCGAGGCCGGACCGCAAGGCGGCCTGATCTACTGGACGCGGTTCGGCGACCTCGCCGCGATGGTCGCGATCGTATTTGGCGGCAGCATCATCGTCGAGCTGTTGCGGCAATGGTGGGGCCCGGTCGACAAGGTGCGCATCGTACCCAAGCCGGTGCAAACCACGCTTGCATTCGCAGGCCGCTGGCTTGCGACGGCGCTGCTTGTGTTCACCTTCCTCGTCCCCGTGATCTTCTACGATCAACGCTACATTCTCGATCTCGGGATCCTAGTCCTGACCTATGTGATGCTGGGTTGGGGCTTGAACGTCGTGGTCGGCCTCGCCGGCCTGCTCGACCTCGGCTATGTCGCCTTCTATGCGGTCGGCGCCTATTCCTACGCGCTGCTTGCGACCAATTTCGGCTTGTCGTTCTGGGTCTGCCTGCCGCTCGCCGGCATCCTGGCGGCGTTCTGGGGCGTGCTGCTCGGCTTCCCGGTGCTGCGGCTGCGCGGCGATTATCTGGCAATCGTGACGCTCGCTTTCGGCGAGATCATCCGCCTCGTCATCATCAACTGGCAGAGCCTGACCGGCGGCCCCAACGGCGTCTCGGGGATTCCGCGCCCGACCATGTTCGGCATTCCGCTGACGCCGGGCGACGACGGGCTCGCCGCCAAGCTCGGCATCGAGTTCTCGCCGACCCACCGCCTCGTCTTCCTGTTCTATCTGATCCTCGCGATGGCGCTGCTCACCAACTGGGTGACGATCCGGCTGCGGCGGCTGCCGATCGGCCGCGCCTGGGAGGCGCTGCGCGAGGACGAGGTCGCCTGCCGCGCGCTCGGCATCAACACCACCACCACCAAGCTGACGGCATTCGCGACCGGTGCGATGTTCGGCGGCCTCGCCGGCGCGTTCTTCGCCACGCGGCAGGGCTTCATCAGCCCGGAATCCTTCACCTTCCAGGAATCGGCGCTGGTGCTGGCGATCGTCGTGCTCGGCGGCATGGGCTCGCAGCTCGGCGTCGCGCTTGCCGCGCTCGCCATGATCGGCGGCTTCGAATTGTTCCGCGGCCTCGATCAATACCGCATGCTGGTGTTCGGCATCGCGATGGTGCTGTTGATGATCTGGCGGCCGCGCGGACTGATCGGCCATCGCGCGCCCACCGTGTTCCTGGAGCGCAACCAGGCGATCTCCTCCGACCTCGTCAAGGAGGGCCACGGATGAGCGGCGACCACATCCTCACCGTCGACCGCCTGATGATGCGCTTCGGCGGCATCGTCGCGGTCAACGAGCTCTCCTTTGCGGCCGAGCGACGCAAGATCACCGCGCTGATCGGGCCGAACGGCGCCGGCAAGACCACCGTCTTCAACTGCATCACCGGCTTCTACCGGCCGAGCGGCGGCGCGATCCGCCTCGCCCATGACGACGGCCGCACCATCCAGCTCGAGCGGCTGAACGATTTCCGCATCTCCAAGCAGGCCAAGGTGGCGCGCACCTTCCAGAACATCCGGCTGTTTCCCGGCATGACCGCGCTGGAAAACCTGATGGTCGCCCAGCACAACGCACTGATGCGCGCCTCGGGCCTGACCCTGCTCGGCCTGCTCGGCCTGCCGTCCTGGCGCGAGGCCGAAGCGCGCGCCATCGAGCTGGCGCGGACCTGGCTCAACCGCGTCGGCCTGCTCGACCGCGCCGACGACGCGGCGGGCAATTTGCCGTATGGCGACCAGCGCAGGCTCGAGATCGCGCGCGCGATGTGTACTGAACCCGCGCTGCTCTGCCTTGACGAGCCCGCGGCCGGACTGAACGCGCGCGAGAGCGGCGGCCTCAACGAACTGCTGTTGTCGATCCGCAACGAACAGGGCACCTCGATCCTGCTGATCGAGCACGACATGTCGGTCGTGATGGAGATCTCCGATCACATCGTGGTCATGGACTACGGCGTCAAGATCGCCGAAGGCACGCCGCAGGCGGTGCGCGACGACCCCAAGGTGATCGCCGCCTATCTCGGCGCCGACGAGGAAGAGGCGATCGCCGTGATGGAGAGCGGCACGTGAGCGCGGCAGCGGCAACCACACCCCTGCTCGCGGTGCGCGGCGTGCGTGCGGCGTACGGCAAGATCGAGGCGCTCAAGGGCGTCGACATCGAGATCAATCGAGGGGAGATCGTCGCCCTGATCGGCGCCAATGGCGCCGGCAAGTCGACGCTGATGATGACGATCTTCGGCCGGCCGCGCGCCCGCGCCGGCCGCATCGAATTCGACGGCCACGACATCACCGGCGTGCCGACCCACGAGATCGCGCGGCTGCGCATCGCGCAATCGCCCGAGGGCCGGCGGATCTTTCCGCGCATGAGCGTCGCGGAAAACCTGCAGATGGGCGCCGATGCCACCGAATGCAGCGAGGCCGAGCGCGAAGCCGGGCTGGAGCGCGTGTTCGCGCTGTTTCCGCGGCTGAAGGAGCGCGTCGCACAACGCGGCGGCACGCTGTCGGGGGGCGAGCAGCAGATGCTCGCGATCGGCCGCGCCCTGATGAGCCGGCCGCGCCTGTTGATGCTGGACGAGCCTTCGCTCGGCCTCGCGCCGCTGATCGCGCGCCAGATCTTCGATGCCATCCGGCACGCTGAACCGGCAGGACGGCCTCACCGTGCTGATCGTCGAGCAGAACGCCAACCATGCGCTGAAGCTCGCCCATCGCGGCTACGTGATGGTCAACGGCCTGATCACGCTGGCCGGAACCGGCGCCGAATTGCTGCAGCGCCCGGAAATCCGCGCCGCCTATCTGGAAGGCGGCCGCCGCGGCTAGCTCACCCCTGAGCGCCGCCCCGTGCAGCGGGATGCGGCTGATGCAGCGTCGATTTGCCTGAAAATTGCCGGTGACTTCGCTGCGAAATCAGCCGAGAATGCCCGCGGTTTTGGGGCCCGGCGTGCCGGGCCCTTCCGCAAGAGGCAACGACCACGAGGGACGTCTCATGAAATCACTGAAGCTGATCGGCCTGGCACTGGGCGCTTCGTTCGCATTATCGGCGAGCGCGTTCGCGCAAGACATCACCATCGCAGTCGCGGGCCCGATGACGGGCTCCGAATCCGCTTTTGGCCGGCAGATGAAGAACGGCGCCGAGCAGGCAGTCGCCGACATCAACGCCGCCGGCGGCGTGCTGGGCAAGAAGATCGCGCTGGAAGCCGACGACGATGCCTGCGATCCGAAGCAGGCGCGCTCGATCGCGGAAAAGATCGGCTCCGCGAAGATCCCGTTCGTGGCCGGCCATTTCTGCTCGTCGTCCTCGATCCCGGCCTCCGAGGCCTATGCCGACGCCAACGTGCTGCAGATCACCCCGGCCTCGACCAACCCGCTGTTCACCGAGCGCAAGCTGTGGAACGTGGCGCGCGTCTGCGGCCGTGACGACCAGCAGGGCCTGGTCGCCGCCGACTACATCATGAAGAACTTCAAGGGCAAGAACGTCGCGATCCTGAACGACAAGACCACCTACGGCAAAGGCCTAGCCGACGAGACCAAGAAGGCGCTGAACAAGGCCGGCTTCCAGGAGAAGATGTTCGAGTCCTACAACAAGGGCGACAAGGACTTCAACTCGATCGTCTCGCGCCTGAAGCGCGACAATATCGATCTGGTCTATGTCGGCGGCTACCATCAGGAAGCCGGCCTGATCCTGCGCCAGATGCGCGACCAGGGCCTGCAGACCGTGTTGATGGCGGGCGACGCCATGAACGACAAGGAGTTCGCCTCGATTACCGGCCCCGCCGCCGAAGGCACGCTGTTCACCTTCGGCCCCGATCCGCGCAACAAGCCGACCGCGAAGGCGATCGTCGAGAAGTTCAAGGCCAAGAACATCGATCCCGAAGGCTACACGCTCTACACTTACGCCGCGATGCAGGTGTGGACGCAGGCCGTCGCCAAGGCCGGCACCACCGACGCCAAGAAGGTGATGGACACCATCAAGGCCGGCGACTGGGACACCGTGCTCGGCAAGATGGGCTTCGACGCCAAGGGCGACATCAAGGCGATCGACTACGTCGTCTACAAGTGGGACGCCAAGGGCAACTACACCGAGATCAATCCGAAGGGCTCCTGAGCCTCTCGCGTCTTGATCCCATCCGAGACACGAAACGCCCCGGTCAGCCGGGGCGTTTTTTATTGGGGCAGGATCGCGACGCCCGGCCTGTCGCGCGACGCCTCGCAGACGGAAATACCGCTTCTGTTTCCGCAGCTCCAATTGCGAATTGCACGACCACGCAGTTGACGGAGCCATCAGCCCCGCAGGACTGATCGCATATGATGTGGGCAGATCCCGATTGAAGTTTAGTCTTGCCTGGCTTGGGAGCGCACAATATCGTTTTGACAGTCCAACGCGACGATGCGGGAGAGATCGAAACGAAAGCGAGCACGTCGTTTTCGTGTTCGGCGCCGACGGAGCAACCGCCCCGGAAACTCTCAGGCACAAGGACCGTGTCGTCAGGACGATCTGGAGAGAGACACCGTATCCTTGATGCGGTGTCCACCGAAGGGGATATCCGTCATCGAGCCATTGCATTGAGCATCGGCTGCAACGGATCAAGCTCTCAGGTACCGGGACAGATGGGGCGCCTCCACCGGTTTGCGCCGGCGGGGCGACTCTAGCGTCCGGGAGCCTCTTCAAGACATGCCCTTCATTGCACTCGTCGGCGCCGGCCTCACCGACGCAACGACCATCCGTGTGACGCGGACGCGCGATTGCCTTCGACGGATGTCTCGACGCCGCGACAAAGGCATCCCGAACCGGCGGGCGGCTTCCATTCAACCATTGCGCTCTTCAACGCGCCGATCAAAGTCCGTTCAGCGTTCATCCGAGGAAAATGATGTCAGCCACCCCGCGAGCCAGAAACACCCCGATGTCAATGAAAACCGCGTTACGCGGGCTGCTGCTCGCCACCGCTCTCGTATGGCCCGGCCTGTCTCACGCCAAGACGATCAGGGCAGTGATGCATTCGGACCTGCGGGCACTCGATCCGATCGTTTCGTCAGCCTACATCACGCGTGACCACGGCTATATGGTCTACGACACGCTGGTGGCGATGGACTCCAGCTTCACGATCCGGCCTCAAATGGCGGACTGGAAGGTGTCCGACGACAAGCTGACTTACACGTTCACGCTGCGCGACGGCCTGAAGTGGCATGACGGAACGCCGGTGACCGCGGACGACTGCATCGCGTCATTGAAGCGCTGGGCTGCCGTCGACGGCATGGGCCAGAAGCTGATGGACTTCACCGCCGGCCTTGAGGCCCCCGACACCAGGACGATCGTGCTGAAACTCAAGGAACCCTACGGCCTGGTGCTGGAGTCGCTCGGTAAGCCATCCACGCTGGTGCCTTTCATGATGCCGAAGCGCCTTGCCGACACACCGTCGGATCGGCCGATCCCCGAGCAGATCGGCTCGGGACCTTTCAAGTTCGTCCCGGCGGAATTCCAGCCCGGCGTGAAGGCCGTCTACGAGAAGAACAAGGACTATGTGCCGCGCGCCGAGCCGCCAAGCTGGACCTCGGGCGGCAAGGTGGTGAAGATCGATCGCGTCGAATGGATCACGATGCCCGACGTTCAGACTGCAACCAGCGCGCTTCAGTCCGGCGACATCGATTTCCTGGAGCGGCCGTCATTCGACATGCTGCCGATCCTGCAAGCCGACAGGAATTTGACGTCGCGCCCTTTGAGCGGTCTAGGCTTCCAGACCATCGGGCGGATGAATTTTCTCTATCCGCCATTCGACAACGTCAAGGTGCGCCGGGCTGCCATGATGGCGCTGAGCCAGAAGGACATACTCGACGCCATGGTCGGGGATCCGAAGCTCTATAAGATTTGCGGCGCCGTTTTCGGCTGCGACACACCGCTCGCCTCCGATCTCGGATCGGGCTCTCTCGTCAAGGGCGGCGGCATGGCCGAGGCCAAGAAGCTGCTGGCCGAATCCGGTTACGACGGCACGCCGGTCGTGATGCTGGCACCGACCGATGTGGTGACCCTCAAGACGCAGCCCATCGTCGCGGCGCAGCTGCTGCGTCAGGCTGGCTTCCAGGTGACGGTCCAGTCCATGGACTGGCAGACAGCGAACATGGTCTTCGCAAGCCAGAAGCCGCCGAAGGATGGCGGTTGGAACATGTTCTTCACCAACTGGGGCATTGCCGACATCATGAATCCCGTCGTCAGCGCTCCCCTGAACAGCAGGGGTCGCAAGGGCGGATGGGTCGGCTGGCCGGACGACCCGCAAATGGAGAGCCTTCGCGATGCCTTCGCCCGCGCCGGCTCGCCCGAGGCACAGAAGAAGATCGCGGCGGAGATTCAAGCGCGCGCGCTCGACCGTGTGACTTACATTCCTCTGGGCCAGTATTTTGCGCCAAGCGTGTGGCACAAGGAGCTGACGGGGATACTCGATGGTCCTGCCACGCCGCTGTTCTGGAACATCGATAAACCCGAGTAGTCTCAACCCGCATGATTCTGATCGACGCGGGCGGCTACCGGGACAGGCCGAAGCCTCCACCACGCGATGAAACGAGAAACATCAGAGATGTCGGGATGTCATCTGATGTCCTTTGTTTGAACTTTCCGACGCAGCAAGGTTTGATGCCATGTCACTTGATACCACGTACGATGTGATCGTCGTCGGCGGCGGCTCTGCCGGCGCTGCCATTGCCGCCCGATTGTCCGAGGATCGAAAGCGGCGGGTGCTGCTGCTGGAAGCGGGCCTCGACTGGCGTGCCGATGAAGCACCCTGGGAGATCAGGACGCCCAACCCGATTCCCATCATTCACCAGCGGGAATTCCAGGAGAAGTGGCAGTGGCCCGACCTCCTGACCCGCCGCATCGCGGGGCAGGAACCGCGCTTCTATTGGCGCGGCAAGGGGCTGGGCGGCAGCTCGATGATGAACGGCCAGATCGCCATTCGCGGCGTCGCGGACGCTTTCGACGAATGGGCCGCGCTCGGCTGCACCGGCTGGTCCGCGCGCGAGATCATGCCGTTTTTCTCTGACATCGAGGACGACGAGGAATTCGGCGACACCAACGGACATGGACGCGGCGGTCCGCTGCCGGTCTATCGCGCGCCGCTAGAGACGTGGGGGCCGATTGATCGCGGCCTGCGCGATGCAGCTCTCGCCAGCGGCTATCCGTGGTGCGCCGATGTCAACGGCCCCGATGGCGAAGGCGTTGCCTGCTATCCGATCAACAGCCGCAACGGTCGTCGCATAACAACCAACGAAGGCTATCTCGAGCCGGCGCGTGGCCGCGCCAATCTGGAGATCCGTGGCAAGGCGCTGGTCGACCGGGTCCTGATCCGCGACGGCAGGGCGACCGGCGTCCGGGTCCATATCGACGGCCAGGGCACCAGCGAGATCGACGCACGCGAGATCGTGCTGTGCGGCGGCGCCATCCATAGCCCCGCAATTTTGCTGCGCTCGGGCATTGGCCCGGCGGCCGAACTGCAAGCCATGGGGATCGCGGTCGAGCGTGATCTGCCGGTCGGCCGTAATTTCTTCGATCATCCGCTGTTTCGCATGACGATCCAGCTGCGTGAGGATCTGCGGCCCACTGATCCGGATACGCGCCACACCAATTGCTGCGTGACCTATTCATCTGGTCTCGCCGACGGCGGCAAGCGCGATATGATCATGATCGGTTTCAACCATCGCGGTATCGGAAATCCCGGAGCGATCGGCGCAGGACTGTTCAATGCCTATTCGCGTGGTCAGCTGAAACTGGCTTCGCCCGATCCGATGATCGATCCGATCGTCGAGGAGAACATGCTGGCCGATCAACGCGACATGCTTCGCATGACCGATGCGGTGAAGCGGTTCGCCGTCCTGGCCACGCAGACGGCACTGGCCGGCATATCGGACTGGATCCGCCTCGGAGATACCGAGCTGACCCTGCCGGCCGCCGCAGCCTTGCCGACAGCCGAGCTCGAGGCGGTGTTGCGACGGGAGACCGGCGATATCCAGCATGCAGCCGGCAGCTGCCGGATGGCCGGCGTCAACGATCCCGCGGGCGTGGTCAATCCCGACGGTACGGTGAGGGGCATCGGCGGCCTGCGGGTCGCCGACGCATCGATCATGCCGTCCGATTGCCGGGCCAATACGCACTTCACAACGGTTGTCATTGGCGAAGCCATTGCCCGGATGATGAGGTCGTAAACCAGGCCGTCAACGCGCCTCTAGGCATTTTCGGTTCTGATTGAATCAGAACCGAAGCTCTAGATTCTTGTCTTGACACGTTTTCTTCACACGAACCGGTGTCCACTTCGCTCGAAAACGCTCTGGCCGGGCCCGCCGCAGCTGCTATACCGGTTCGAGCAGCCAAAGCTCGGACAAGGCGCAGACGGACTCAATCGTGAAAAACCTTCTCACCGATGTTGCCGGCGTCAGCGTCGGCCACGCCGACGACGCCGTGATCGCCTCGGGCGTCACCGCGATCCTGTTCGAGCGGCCGGCGGTGGCCTCGATCGATGTCCGCGGCGGCGGTCCGGGCACCCGCGAGGACGCGCTGCTGTCCCCGCATAACGTCGTCGAGGCGATCGACGGCATCACGCTGTCCGGCGGCTCCGCGCTCGGGCTTGACGCGGCCGGCGGCGTGCAGGCCTGGCTCGCCGAGCGCGGCCGCGGCTTTCGCATCCGCGATGCGGTGATCCCGATCGTGCCGGGTGCGATCTGCTTTGATCTGCTCAACGGCGGCAACAAGGCGTGGGGACGCTTTCCGCCCTATCGCGATCTCGGCTACGCGGCGGCGAATGCCACCTCCGACAATTTCGAGCTCGGCAGCGTCGGCGCCGGCATGGGCGCGACCACCGCCAATTTGAAGGGCGGCCTCGGCTCGGCGTCGGCCGTCACCGACGACGGCGTCAAGGTCGCAGCGCTCGCGGTGGTCAACGCGGTCGGCAGCGTCACGGTCGGCAGCGGCCCCTGGTTCTGGGCGGCGCCGTTCGAGGTCGATAGCGAGTTCGGCGGTCGCGGCCTGCCGCCCGCGTTCACGCCGGACATGCTGAAGCTGCGGCTGAAGGGCGGCGCGGACGCTACCGCCGCCGAGAACACCACGCTCGTCGTTGTCGTGACCGATGCGCAGCTGACCAAGCCGCAGGCGAAGCGCCTTGCGATTATCGCGCAGACCGGCATGGCGCGCGCGATCTATCCCGTGCACGCCCCGCTCGATGGCGATGTGGTATTTGCCGCGGCCACGGGCGCCAAGCCGGTCGATCCGCTGTTCGGGCTGACCAAGCTCGGCGCGATCGCCGCCAACACAGTGGCGCGCGCCATCGCGCGTGGCGTCCATTCAGCCACCGCCCTGCCCTTCCCCGGCGCGCTACCGAGCTGGCGGGACGAATTCGATTAGGTCAGCGCTCTACCGGTTCTGCCGTCATTGCGAGGAGCGGTAGCGACGAAGCAATCCATCTGTCCACGCGTGCGGACAGATGGATTGCTTCGCTTCGCTCGCAATGACGGCTAGGAGCAAATCCGAATTAGGCGCTGACCGATAGCGACGACGAGGCCTGGGCCGATATCGCCTGCGACTGGCGCTGGATCAGCTGCTCGATGAAATTGTAGGACGAGGTCGCGTTGCTGCCGGCAGAGGACGAATTCGCGCTGCTGGTGGTCGACGACGTGGCCGCCGACGTCATCGACACCTTGGAGCCGTCGGCATAGGTCGTCGTCGTGGTGGTCGAGCCGTCGCTGTTGGTCACCGAGGTCGAGGTGGCGCCGTTCAGCGCCTGCATCAGCGGATCGGAGCTCGATCCACCCGAACCACTGCTGGCGCCAGATCCATCGGTCGCGCCGCCGGCCGCGTGGTGATGGTGATGGCCGCCGCCCTTGTGGCCCTGCAACGCCTGCGACATCTCGTCGAGGCTGACGCTGCCGTCGCCATTGGCATCGAGCTTGGAGAACACGTCGTCGGCCTGCGCGATGTTGGTGCCGCCGGCGCCGAGCGCATTCTCGAATTCGGTCTTGGTGATCTGGCCGTTGCCGTCGGCGTCGATCTGCGAGAACAGATCCTTCAGCGCATCCGACCGGCTGGTCGGGGTCGCGCTCGTCGAGGCCGTGGTCTGCGACTGGCTCTGCGCGTCGAGCAGCGCGCTCATGGTCAGCGGCGAAATCTGCGTGGAGCTACTGCTGCCCGAGCCGGTAGCCGTGCTGCTGCTGGTCGACATCGAGGTACTGGTCGAGGCCGAGAACAGCCCGGTCGACTGATTTCCCTGCGTGGAGCTGCCGGTCTGTGTCGTCGACTTCGACGACATCAGCGAGCTCAAAAGATCAATGGCGGATGACGCAGCGCCAATGGCAAATAACATGGCAATACTCCAACAAAGCCGCGCCTGGCGGCTCAAACGCTTGCCAAAGGCGCAGCAAGGGGCGTGCCATGGCAAAAACTCAATAAAACCAGGCCTTAGCGCATCGATGCGAGTTCCGCGCACCCGGCAAGAGCTGCCGCCGGCGGCAGAATTTTCCGGCTCCAAGGTGCCGTCCGCTCGCATTGCCCGCCACGCGTCCGCGTGTTAGGCGGGTTCACCCGTCGCCCCCTGAAGCCTTTCGGAACTGCGCTATGACTCAGTCATTCACCCCGCGTCCCCTCGTCATCGCTCCGTCGATCCTGGCGTCGGATTTCTCAAAGCTCGGCGAGGAGGTCCGCGCCGTCGACCAGGCCGGCGCCGATTGGATCCATCTCGACGTGATGGACGGACACTTTGTTCCAAACATCTCGTATGGCCCCGATGTCATCAAGGCGATGCGGCCGCATACCAAAA
The DNA here is from genome assembly GCF_054057015.1 of Bradyrhizobium sp. JR3.5. Taxonomy (NCBI): domain Bacteria; kingdom Pseudomonadati; phylum Pseudomonadota; class Alphaproteobacteria; order Hyphomicrobiales; family Nitrobacteraceae; genus Bradyrhizobium; species Bradyrhizobium sp. JR3.5. The sequence continues at coordinate 906,216 of NZ_JBSRYV010000001.1, read as the reverse complement.
AGATCTTCGACGCCCATCTGATGATCTCGCCCTGCGACCCCTATCTCGAGGCCTTCGCCAAGGCGGGCTGCGACCACATCACGGTGCATGCCGAGGCCGGTCCGCATTTGCATCGCTCGCTGCAGGCGATCCGCGCGCTCGGCAAGAAGGCCGGCGTCTCGCTCAATCCGGCAACGCCGGCAAGCGCGATCGAATATGTGCTCGACCTGATCGACCTCGTGCTGGTGATGTCGGTCAATCCCGGCTTCGGCGGCCAGGCCTTCATCCGCTCGGCGATCGGCAAGATCTCTGACGTCAGGGCGATGGTCGCGGGGCGCCCGATCGACATCGAGGTCGATGGCGGCGTCGCGCCCGATGTCGCGGGCCAGCTCGCCGCCGCCGGCGCCAACGCCTTTGTCGCGGGCTCCGCTGTCTTCAAGGGCGGCACCGTCGAGGCCTACAAGACCAACATCGCTGCGATCCGCCATGCGGCCGCCGAGGCGCGCGGCGAAGCGATCTGACAGAGCGTTTTCGAGCGAAGTGGATACCGGTTCGCGTGAAGAAAACGCGTCCAAACAAGAATCCAGAACTTCGGTTCTGATCCGATCAGAACCGAAGTTCTAGAATAATGCGGGCGGCGTGACCGCGGCACCGGCCGCCGGGTCCGCCGCGCCGTCGCCGTCTTCGGCCTCCGTCGCCGGCGTCAGCCGCGACGGCCGCACCACGGTCACCGTGCACGGCGCTTCCCCGGCGACCTTGGCGGACACGCTGCCGAGCAGCGCGCGCCGCATCGAGTTCTGCCGCGCGCCGATGATGATGTGGTCGACCAGATTGACCGCGGCGAATTCCAGGATCGCGGCGGCGGGATCGATCGCCTCCAGCACATGCACGGTCAGCCGCCCCTCCTCGAGCCTGAACGGCCGCGCCCAATGCTGGAGCGCCACCAGGCGGTCGACATGCTTGTTCTGGCCCTGCTCGTCATGGGTGCGGTCGATCGCCAGGCGATTGAGCTTCAGCACGTTGACGCAGGCGAGCCGCGCCGACGGCGACGTCGACAGCACCTGCTCGGCCGTGACGCGGATGGTCTCGTTCAGCGCCTCGGTCCCCTCGCCGAGATCGAGCGCGACGGCGACGATCGGGCTCGAGGCGAGTTGCGCGGCGACATCGGACTTCGGCTGCGGCGGGGCCGCGCCGAGATTGAAGCGGCGGCGCCACACCGCGCCGAGCGGATCGCGATCGAGCCGCTGCGCCCGCGCCGTCAGCTTCACCTGCTCGGGGTGGCCGAGATCGAACGCGAGCTGCGCCGCGGTCGGATAGCGCGCCGCCGGATCGATCTCCAGACAGCGCAACACGATCTCCTGCAGCCCCAAGGCGGATAGTCGGGCTTCAGCTTGCGCGGCGGATACGGGTCGCGCCACAGCCGCCGGCGCATGCCGCGCAGGGTCTCGGTCTCGCCGAACGGGCGGACCCCGGTGGTGAAGAAATAGAGCAGCACGCCGAGCGAAAACAGATCGCTGCGCGGATCGTCGCGCACGCCGAGCAGGCGTTCCGGCGCCATGTAGGGCGCGGTGCCGTAAGGCAGCCGAAACTCCTCCTGCAACAGGTCGGGCAGATGCTTGTGATGCGAGAGACCGAAATCGATCAGCACCGCCTCGCCGCGCTCGCGGAACATGATGCTGCTCGGCTTGATGTCGTGATGGATGACGTTCTGCCGGTGCAGGCTGGCGAGCGCGGTCGCGACCTTGCCGCCGATCACCCTTACCTCCTCATACGGCATCGGCAGGGCGTCGAGCCGCTTGTAGAGCGTCTGGCCGGGGATGCGCTCCATCACCACGTAGGCCTGACGCTCGAAGTCGCCGGTGCCGAAACAGGCCGGCACGTGCGGCCCCGACAGCCGCGGCAGGATCATCTGCTCCATCTCGAAGCTGACGATCGCGGCCGGATCCTCGCCCTCCGAGGTGAGCGGCACCTTCATCAAAAGCGGCACGGTGATGCCCGGGTGGGTGACGGTCCACAGCGTCGCCATGCCGCCGCGGTGCACCCGCTCGCCGATGGTGAAGCCATCGATCTCGGCGCCCGCCTGCATCGTCAGCGCCGCCATCTGCATTACCTGCCGATCGGCAGGCGGTCGGCGAGCCAGAGCGGCAGGCCGCTGGCCTTGATCCGCGCCGCGGCAGTCGCGACGTCGTAGGGCACGCGGTGATAGGTGATCTCGCGGCTGATGGTGTCGAACATCGCAAACGAAGCCGCCGGATCGCCGTCGCGCGGCTGGCCGACCGAGCCGAGCACGGCGAGCCAGCGCCGCCCCGTCAACAATTGCACCGCGACGCCCGCGGTCGGAACGAAGCTCGTCATCTTCGCGGTCGAGGACATCGAGTAGAGGCCCGGACGATGGATATGGCCGCAGAAGGTGATCTGCAATTCGGTTGCCATCATGCTGCGCGCGGCGTCGGAGGTGTCACGGACGTAGCGCCACTTCGCGGGGTCTGATGCCTCGGAATGCACGTAGAGCCGGTTGTCCTCTTCCCGCGACATCGGCAGCTCGGCGAGGAACTCCTTCTGCCCGGCGCTGAGCCGGCCACGGGTCCAGTCGATGGCGGCCTGCGCATCGGCATTCATGCTGTCGCTCGGCACGCCGATCGCATTGTCATGATTGCCGCGCACCGCAATCGCGCCCTTGGCGACGAGGTCCATCACCGTATCGACGGCCCATTCGGGATCGGCGCCGTAGCCGACGATATCGCCGAGGCAGATCAGCCGTTCGGCGCCGCGCGCACGCGCAGCATCGAGGCAGGCCGCGAAGGCCTGCCGGTTGGCATGAATATCGGCAAAGAGTCCAAGCCGCATCGTGGTCCGTGCTGCTGATCCCGTACCCGATATCAAGCACACGCGGCCCCGGGCTCGCAATCGGGCCAAAGGCATCAGATGATCAGGGTATGTCGGAAGAACGGTCGGTTAGTGCTTGCACACCCGCACGCCCCGCAGCAGCAGGGCGATCAGGGCGTCGATCCGCGACGGGCATTCGGGCTTGGCCCATTCCTCGGCATGCGCCGGGTGGTGGTAGCGGACGGTGGCGTCGAACACGGCCCGCGCGGTCGCCTTCACATTGTCGACCTCGAATACGCCCTGCGCGACACCGTCGGACAGGATTTTCGCGATCAGATCGACCTGCTTGTCCTTGTAGGCTTCCACTACTTCGCGCGCATCCTGCGCGAGTGCGAGGTAGGTCGCGAACATCTCGGGATCGTCGCAGACCTTCTTCTGCTTGATCGTGAAGGCGGTGCGCAGCCATTTCTCCAGCCGTTCCGGCGCAGGGCCATCGCTTGCCGCGAGCTTGCACAGCGGCTCGTTGGCGCGGTCGAGCCAGCGTTTGGCGACCGCATCGCGGAGCGAGGCTTTGCTGGGGAAATGGCGGTACACGCTGCCGTGGCTGACATCCAGCGCACGGGCAACGTCGACAACGGTGGCCTTGGCGAGCCCGAAGCGCCTCAAAACATCCTCGGTTGCTTCAAGGATCCGCTCGGGTGTCAACACCACCGCCTCGTTCATGCGTTTACCGTCTGGTTAGCGCTGTCCTGCCCGCGGCTGAACTTGGCAGCCTGGGCTGCCAGATGGCGGGCGACGCGAAGATTGAGCCACTGTTGAATCTGGGCGGTCAATTGAAAGATTTCTATCGTCATGGAGGTAGTCCTTCGAGGTAGTCAAATTAAGTACGGCTCCCCGGCCAAATGCCGGAACAGCCACTGGGCGCCCTCCTCCCTTGGGCTCGTGAGTATATAGACCATCCCGCTGACAGATTTCAATATCTGTCAGACAAACTTTGCGAGATGACAGGTATGCGATCCAGACGGGCCCCCTGCGGCCCGGCCCGTGCGGCGCACTACACCGTTCCGTGAGCGGTTGGGGCGACTAGCCAGTCCGTGCCTATGTACCCCTCAGGGCTACCCGGGAGAGGTTTGCATGGACCGGCCGATGACCTTCAAGGAGATCGCGAAGATCACCGCGGGCGCGGTGGTCTCGCTCGTTATCGTCGGGTGGCTGATGGTTCTCACGATCGCATTCCTGACAGTGCTCTGAGGCACTGGAACCGGGCTCCGGAATCGAAAGGGGCCGCTTCACGCAGCGGCCCCTTTGCCGGGAAAATGGCTTGGGGATGAAATCTAGCCCCGGTTAGCCCCAAGACTACACGGTTCACGGAATTGAGGAATTCCGGATGACTACTGTCCACCCGGCTGACCGATTATTGGCGATCCCTATTTTTATGCCATCCTCGTGTTGGTTGCATCCAGCTATTGTTGCTCGTCCTTGGGCGGCATCCGGGGCGGTGGCAGCGGCGTGAAAACTGATCCTTGCGCGCCGGCCGGCGGCGGCACGAAGGTCCCGGTGGTGGAATCGCCACCGGTGGTCTCCAGAAGCGTCTTCGGCGTGATGTACTCCCTGACGAAATCCATGATGGTCCCGTCGCCGCCGCCGAAATCCGCTGCCCGCCCGCCCTGCGGATGCCCGGCCTTGATCTCGTTGTCGGCGGTGTGGGTCTGCTCGGCCAACGCGTCGCTATAGGGAATCCGGAAGGCGCGTGGCACGGCGCTCGGCCGGTTGTCTTCATCAAGCTCCTCAACCCAGAGATAGATCGAGCCCGGATCCCCCTCCAGCGAATGCGGCTCCACGATCCGCGTCGACAGCAGCTTGAAATTCGCCGGCAGCTTTTCCGCGGAGGCCCAGCCGAGCAGGCCGCGCATGCCGCCGAAGCTGACGAAATAGAACGCGCTGGTCACGACGATCACGATCGCCTTCAGCGACCAGTGCAGCCGCGCATAGACCAGCACGATCAGCAGCAGCGCGCCGACCGCCGCGTAGGCGACCGCAAGCGTGAGAATCACTGATTGCAGACTAATCACGGCGCATCCTCACCCCGGTCTTCGGGTCGAGATCGGCGCCGTTGGCATGGACGTTACGAAACGTCTCCAGCAGCGATTTCGGTCGCTGGTCGACGTTGATCACCTTGCCCTCGGCGTCGATGCGAAACCTGACCGCGGTCTTCTCGTCGCCGGTGTGAGTGACGGTCAGCTTGTCGTCGAAGATGACCTGCGCCGTCGGATTGAGCTTCTGCACCTTCACATTGGCCTGCACCGGCTCGCCGGTCGTCGCCTGGAAATGCGAGACGTTGACGGTGTATTCGCCGGCGACGATGCCGCGCAAGGTGACGATCTCCTCGCGGATCGGCGACGCGATCTTCTTGCCGTTGACCACGATGAAGTCGTTGGCGCCGCCGCGATCGTCGCGATCGAGCGTCAGGAAGCCGGCCTCGCGATGCCGGTACCAGGCGATGTTGCCGGCCGGGTCCTGCACGAACAGGTCGAGATCGTCAGGATGGTTGTCCGGCCAGTCCAACGTGATGATGAACTCCGCCTTGGACTCGATCTTGCCTTCCTTGGAATCCGGCGACACCGCGAGCAGCGCGAGGAAGAACAGGAAGGCGACGACCTGCAGCGCCTTGAACAGCATGACGCCGAGGGGATCGAATGCTTCCTCGCGCGGATAGAGCCCGAACTCGTCCATCATGGCGGCGTTCCAAGGGGCGAACCAAGCCGACGCTCCAACGCCGGGGTGACGTGCGTCTCGGTCAGCACGACCGCATCGGAGAACACCCGCTGGGTCGCGGAATCCAGCATGTAGTACTGGATCCGGACCAGGATCGATCCGATCAGCCCGGCCAGCGTCGTGTACATCGCGACCGCCATGCCGTCGCTCATCAGGCCCATCGACGATTTCATCGCGACCTTGTCGGCGGCATCGAGGGAGGCGATCGGCGCCAGCATGATGATGAAGCCGATGATGGTGCCGAGCAGGCCGAGCTTCATCAGCGTGTCGGAGACGAAGGCGCCAAACCCGTTCGAGCCGCGCAGGCGATCGGCCAGCGTCCGCAGCAGCAGGGTCTGGTCGATGCGGCCTTTGGCTTGCGCGTCCGCTTTCTGCACCAGGCTCTTGATGTGATCGGTGACGAGGCCACGGGGCAGGCCGCGCGCATCCGGTGCAAGCGCCTCTGATACAAGCAGCTTGGCACCGTCGGGCGCGGCGAGGATGGCGCGGCAGCCGCGCGCGACCTCGCCTTCCCGCGCAATCGCCCGCGTCCGCCAGAAGCAATGGATGCAGGTGACGATGTAGAGCACGGCGATGACGCTGGAAATGTAGGTGCGATCGGAACTGACCATGAGGCGGATCAGCCCGTAACGCCAGAGCAGGAAGGCGGCGAACACCGAAAGGCCGGTAAAGATCATCCAGAGCAGCAGGACGCTACGCTCCGCCGCATCCGTGCCGGCCGATGCGGCCGCGGCGCCGACGTTGGCATTCATGCTGCGTGATCTCCCTGTGACGATTGTTCCATGAGACTCCGCGGTGGCCTCGCCTCCCGTTAGAGCAGAGCCTGCGGGCGCCGTCCAAAGACATCTGCCCAAGTTTCGTCGGGCAAATTTCCCGACCTGCATCGCTGGGCATGCTTGCACTTGCCGGGAACGGGGTTGCTGTTACGCTTCCCCCTCTTTCTGCATCCTGCTCCGGCCGTGGAGTGATCGCATGCGCCTCGTGCTTCAACTGGTCGCCCGCCTGCTCGTCATCGTCGCGCTGTGCCTCGGCGCGGCCACCGTCTGGGCCACGATCGATGCCTATCGCAGCGTCGATCGCGCCACGTCGGCGTCCGCTGAGCGGGTCTCGCAGGCGCTTGAAGCCTTGTACTGGCGCGAATTGCTGCTGCGCAGCAACCGGATGCGCGAGCAACTGCTGCCGGCGCCGGACTGGCGCACCATCGAAACCATGGGACTGATCGCGCCGGGGATCTGCGTGCAGTTCGAACCGGCCGGCGCCTTCGAGAAGCCGCTCTGCGGCCAGAGCAAGGGGATCGGCAAGTCCCCGCCGCGCTGGTTCGCGGCAACCGTGCAGACAGTGCTCGGCGATCACGCCACCGTCGAGCGGCCGATCAGCGCCCGCACTGCCACCGCCGGAACCGTCCGCGCCGTCTCCGATCCGGACGCCGCGATCGCGCTCGCCTGGCAGCACATCCAGGACAACATCCATGTCGCACTTCTGATGGCGCTCGCCATCGCGCTGCTTGCCTCGCTCGCGATCGCGCATACGCTGGCGCCCGCCCACTCGATCGTGTCGGCGCTGCGGCGCATGGCCGAGGGCGAGTACCGCACGCCGCTGCCGCGCGTCCGCTCGATGGATCTCGCGATGATCGGACGCGCCGTCGGCGATCTCGGCGACCGCCTCGCGCAGGCCGAGGAGGAGCGCACGGTGCTGACGCGGCGGCTGCTCGAAATCCGCAGCGACGAACGCCGCGCGCTGGCCCGCGAGCTGCACGACGAGTTCGGGCAGAATCTCACCGCGATCCTCGCCTTCGCCACCACGATCGAGGCAAGCGCCGGCGACAAATACGCCGCCAGCACCGAAATTGCGCAGGATGCACGGATGATCTCGCAGGCCACGCGCCGCATCATCGCCTGCCTGCGCGATACGTTGAACCGCCTGCGCCATCCACCGGCCGAGGAGCTCGGGCTCGAGGCAAGCCTGGTCGATCTGGTCGACAGCTGGCGATCGCGCACGACGCAGCCGATGATCCAGCTCGATTTGCAGGGCGATCTTGCCGACATCAGCGGCACGGTCGCCGCGACTGCCTATCGCATCGCGCAGGAGTGCCTGACCAATGCGCTGCGCCACAGCGCCGCGCGCGAGATCGTGCTGCGGATCGAGCGGCGCACCGGAACCGAGAACGCGCTCTTGGTGCGGGTCGAGGACGACGGCGGCGGCGATGCCGCCAAGGTGGCGCAGTCGGCCGGCTTCGGCCTCACCGGCGTCAGCGAGCGCGTCGCAGCCCTCGGCGGTTCGCTGTCGATCGCGGCTGCCCGCCGCGGCCTCTCGGTCGCCGCCACGATCCCGCTCGCCGCCTAAGATGACGACTGCAAAGACGATGGCCGCAAAGACGACGACCGTGAAGAGTCGCGGCATCTCGATCCTCTTGGTGGACGATCATCCCGTCGTCCGCCAGGGCTACCGGCGCGTGCTCGAGCATCAGGACGATTTCAGCGTGGTCGCCGAGGCCGACAACGCCGCCAACGCCTACCGCGCCTTCAAGTCGCACCAGCCCGATGTAGTGGTGATGGACATCTCGATGCCCGGCGCGAGCGGACTGGAAGCGATCCGCAACATCCGCGCACGCGATGCCGACGCCCGCATCCTGGTGTTCAGCATGCACAGCGAGGCCGCCCAGGTGAAGGCGGCGTTCGGCGCCGGCGCCAGCGGCTTCGTCACCAAGGGCAGCGAGCCGGCCGAGCTGATCGCGGCGATCCGCTCAGTGGCGCGCGGCGAGCATGCGATGAGCGACGACGTCGCCCGGGTGCTCGCGCTGGAGAGCCTGGTGCCGTCCAAATCGGCCCTCGACCAGCTCGGCGAGCGGGAGATCGAGATTCTCCGGCAGTTCGCGGCCGGCAGCACCAAGGAACAGATCGCTGTAAACCTCAACCTCAGCACTAAGACCGTGCAGAACTATCACTATCTGATCAAGGCCAAGACCGGCATGCGGACCGACGCCCAGCTGGTCCGCCTAGCGGTCGAATGCGGACTGGCGAATTTGTAGCCGCCTTGTCGCCCGGGTGAGCGCAGCGCCCCCGGGATCGGCCGCGCGGCCTCGGATATCGCTGCGCTGATCCAGGCTACGGCCACCACGCCGGCTATTTTGGCCGGTTTTCCGCACTATATTCCCATGTGAGTGGCCCCGCCCGCTCGATTCGGAGTGCGCAATGATTCCCCGTTATTCCCGCCCGGAAATGGCTTCCATCTGGGAGCCGCAGACGCGTTTCAAGATCTGGTTCGAGATCGAGGCGCATGCCGCCGACGCGCTGGCCGAGCTCGGCGTGATCCCTAGAGAAGCCGCCAAGACGATCTGGGCCAAGGGCAAGGACGCCACCTTCGACGTCGCGCGGATCGACGAGATCGAGCGTGAGACCAAGCACGACGTCATCGCCTTCCTGACCCATCTCGCCGAGATCGTCGGCCCCGAGGCGCGCTTCGTGCACCAGGGCATGACCTCTTCCGATGTGCTCGACACCTGCCTCAACGTCCAGCTCAAGCGCGCCGCCGACCTCTTGATCGCCGATCTCGACCGGGTGCTGACGGCGCTGAAGACGCGCGCCTTCGAGCACAAGATGACGCCGACCATCGGCCGCTCCCACGGCATCCATGCCGAGCCGGTCACGTTCGGCCTCAAGCTCGCCTATGCCCATGCCGAGTTCGCGCGCGCTCGCGCCCGCCTGGTCGCGGCGCGCGACGAAATCGCGACCTGCGCGATCTCCGGCGCGGTCGGCACCTTTGCCCAGATCGACCCGCGGGTCGAAGAGCACGTCGCGAAAGCGATGGGCCTGCGGCCGGAGCCGGTCTCGACGCAAGTGATCCCGCGCGACCGCCACGCAATGTATTTTGCCACCCTCGGCGTGATCGCCGCCTCGGTCGAGCGGCTCGCGGTGGAAGTGCGCCATCTGCAGCGCACCGAGGTGCTGGAAGCCGAGGAATTCTTCTCCGAGGGCCAGAAGGGCTCGTCGGCGATGCCGCACAAGCGCAACCCGGTGCTGTCGGAGAACCTCTCCGGCCTGTCGCGCATGGTGCGCGCCTATGTGACGCCGGCGCTGGAGAACGTCGTGCTGTGGCACGAGCGCGACATCTCGCACTCCTCGGCCGAGCGCATGATGGCCCCCGACGCCACCGTCACGCTCGACTTCGCGCTGGTCCGGCTCGCCGGCCTGATCGAGAAGCTCCTGATCTATCCGCAGAACATGCAGAAGAACCTCGACCGGCTCGGCGGCCTGGTGCATTCGCAGCGAGTCCTGATCGCGCTGACCCAAAAGGGCGCGAGCCGCGAGGACGCCTACAAATTCGTGCAGCGCAACGCGATGCCGGTCTGGCGCGGCGAAGGCGACTTCCAGACGCTGCTGAAGCAGGACGCGGACGTGAAGAAATACCTGACGGATGCCGAGATCGACGAAAAATTCGACCTCGGCTATCACCTCAAGCATGTCGACACGATCTTCAAGCGGGTGTTCGGGGAAACGTAACGCTCCTCCCCGTCACTCCGGGGCGATGCGAAGCATCGCACCCGGAATCTCGAGATTCCACAATTCGCAATTGCGAATTGGGGCTCGCTCTTCGGGCGCGTCGGAATGACGGTCGCTTTCGCGTGACAAGTCGGCGGGTTAGGCTACGCTGCCCGCCTTACAAAGCTCACAAGAAACGGACGCTCCCCATGCCCATCGTCAATCGCGTTGCCGCCCTCTCGGATGAAATGGCCGCCTGGCGCCATGACTTCCACGAGAACCCCGAACTGCTCTACGAGGTGCACCGCACCGCCGGCATCGTTGCCGACAAGCTGCACGAGTTCGGCTGCGACGAGGTGGTGACGGGGATCGGACGCACCGGCGTGGTCGGCGTGATCCGCGGCCGCAAGTCCAATTCGGGCAAGACCATCGGGCTGCGCGCCGACATGGACGCGCTGCCGATCGCCGAGGCCTCGGGCGTCGCCTACGCCTCGAAGATCCCCGGCAAGATGCACGCCTGCGGCCATGACGGCCACACCGCGATGCTGCTGGGCGCCGCAAAATATCTCACCGAGACCCGCAATTTCGACGGCACCGCGGTCGTGATCTTCCAACCTGCCGAGGAAGGCGGCGCCGGCGGCAAGGCGATGGTCGACGACGGGCTGATGACCCGCTGGGGCATCCAGGAGGTCTATGGCCTGCACAACATGCCCGGCCTGCCCGAGGGCTATTTCGCGACGACACCCGGCCCGATGCTGGCCTCGTCGGACACGTTGAAGATCGTCGTCCGCGGCAAGGGCGGCCACGCCGGCGCGGCCCCGCACGAAGCGGTCGACAGCGTCCTGATCGGCGCCCAGATCATCAATGCGCTGCAATCGATCGTGTCGCGCAATGTCGATCCGCTCAAATCGGCGGTCATCTCGATCACCATGTTCGAGGCCGGTAATGCGTTCAACGTGATCCCGGAGACCGTCACGCTGGGCGGCACCGTGCGCACGCTCGATCCCGGCGTGCGCGATCTGGTCGAGCGCCGGATCGGCGAGGTCGCCTCCAGCATTGCCAAAGCCTATGGTGGATCGGCCGAGACCGACTATGGGCGGATGTATCCGGTGACGCTGAACCACGCGCGCGAGGCCGGCATCGCCGCCGAGGTCGCCCGTGACGTGGTCGGCGCCGATCGCGTCAACGACAATCTGGTACCGGTGATGGGCGCCGAGGATTTTGCGTTCATGCTCGAAGCGCGTCCCGGCGCGTTCGTCTTCCTCGGCATGGGCGACGGCCCGATGTGCCACCACCCGGCCTACAAGTTCAACGACAACATCCTCGGCCACGGCGCCTCCTACTGGGTGCGGCTGGTCGAGAAGCAGATGCCGGCGGGTTAGCACCGCCCACGCGCCGTTGACGAACATGACGCCGGTCGCGATCAATTCGCGCCGGCGTCATCATTTTCACGAGCGCGGCTGCTGTTGCGTCATCCAGTGAATGCCGCCCGCCGTCGGCAGCGATGCCGTGACTTGGCGATCGTCCGCTCGTCCTGAGCGCGTGAGCCTAACGAGCGCCGTCCACCTCACCGGCGCCCATCATCCGCGCGGCGACGCGGCCGCGCTTGACGAAACGATGGAAGGCGACCGCGGCGAGGTGCAGCACGATCAGCCCGAGCAACACATAGGCGAAGAAGATGTGGCGATACTCAAAGGCATCCGCCGCCGCCTTGTCGGGCGAGGTGATCTGGGGAACGTGGAGCAGGCCGAAGAAGCTCGAATAGTCCTGGTCGCGGGATCCGGAATGCGCCCAGCCCAGCATCGCGACCAGGATGGTGACGGCATAGAGCGCACCATGGTTGACGCGGGCGGCGATCCGCTGCCAGGCGGGCATGTCGGCCGGCAGCGCCGGCGTCGGATTGACGCCGCGCCAGAGCAGCCGCAGCACGGTCAGCAGCAGCACCAGATAGCCGATATCGGCATGGATCGACCGGTAGAAGAACTTGTCCGCCCGCGCCGGGAAGTGGTTCATCCACCAGCCATAGGCCAGCATGCCGATGATGGTGATGCCCAGCACCCAGTGGAACGCGCGGGCGAGCGAGCCCCAGCTCGCGGTCGTATTGCGGATCATGGTCGAGTTGCCCCGTTTGGATTTCGCACGTCGCAGCAATAGTTTGCCGTGATACTTGCAGGGATCGGTCAAGGCCATTGAAATTCCCGCCTTCACCGCCTTTTGTCGGCCGCAGAGGCCGGCTAGCCAAAACAACTGAATGGTAACCCTGCCTCGGATAGACTTGTCACCGTGTCCACTCCCCCGACCATCCTCGTCTTCGATTCCGGCCTCGGCGGCCTCACCGTGCTGCGCGAGATCGTCCGCGCCCGGCCCGACGCGCACTATGTCTATGTCGCCGACGACGCCTTCTTCCCCTATGGCCACCACACCGAGGACGAGATTATCGCCCGGATGGTGCCGCTGGTCGGCGAGCTGATCGAGGCCCATGCGCCCGACCTCGTCGTGATCGCCTGCAACACGGCATCCACCCTGGTGATGTCGCATTTGCGCGACGCCTACCGCCTGCCCTTCGTCGGCACAGTGCCCGCGATCAAGCCGGCCTGCGCCTCGTCGAAAACCAGGCGCGTCTCGGTGCTCGGCACCAGAGGCACCGTGAAGCGGGAATATACCCGCAAGCTGATCTCGGATTTCGCGCAGGGCTGCGAGGTGACTCTGGTCGGTTCCGGCGAGCTCGCCTCGCTGGCGGAAGCCGCGCTCAGCGGCGACAGCGTGCGCGACGAGGATATTGCGGCCGAGCTCGCACCCTGCTTCGTCGGCGATGGCGCCAATGACCCCGCCCGCACCGATACCGTCGTGCTCGCCTGCACGCACTATCCGCTGCTGCTGGAACGCCTGACCAGGCTCGCGCCCTGGCCGGTCGACTGGATCGATCCGGCGCCCGCGATCGCCCGCCGCGTCGCCGATTTGCTCGGTCCAGCCGGCATGGAGAGCGATGGGGCCGGCGCCGAGATGATCTTCACCTCGAAGCGCCCGCATGCGCTGACAGAGGCGCTGACGCCGTTCTTCGGCGGCCGCGTTCCGGCCTGATCCTTTTCGCCGTCACCATGTGCTGCTAGCTTCCCCTCGCCTCATCGAGGGAGCACTGCATTGACCTCAGCACCGCTGACGCCGCTCAACCGCCTGCGCAAGATGTGGCGCGACAAGCGCCCGACCTTCGGCGCGATCGCGACCATTCCGAGCATCCAGACCGTGCAGATCATGGCGCAGTCGCTGGACTGGATCATCGTCGATCTCGAGCATGGCCCGATCGATCTCGGCACCGCGCATGCGATGATTGTGGCCACCTCAGGGACGCCGTGCGTGCCGATGGTGCGGATCGCCGCCAACGAGCCGCACCTCGCCAAGGCGCCGATGGACATCGGCGCGCTCGGCATCAACTTTCCGATGATTTGCAACCGCGGCGACGCCGAGAAGGCCGCGCGCAGCGTGCGCTATCCGCCGAAGGGCGACCGGCTCTGGGGGCCGTTCCATGCGCCGTTCCGCTGGGGCGTCTCGATGAACGACTACATGGCGACCGCCGACGACGACATGATCTGCATGATCACGATCGAGCATGTCGATGCCGTGAACCGGATCGACGAGATCATGGCGACACCCGGCATCGACCTCGCGGTGATCGGGCCCGGCGATCTCGCCACCTCGATCAACAAGCGCGGCCTGCCTGACGACCCCGAAGTGGTCGCGCTGATGCAGCGCGCCGAAGAAGGCATCATGAAGAGCGGCGTGCCGATCGGCGGCGTCGCGCGCACCGCCGAGCAGGCCAATGCGATGATCGAGCGGGGTTACCTAGCGCTCGCGCTCGGGTTCGACTGGTCGCTGTTCCAGCGCGGCATCGCCGCCGCGTTCGCCGGGATCAAGCGGTAGGCGTGACGCGTGGCTGACAGCGCGCTTCGCGCGCTCACCTGCCGACGCGCGAGTTCCGCTCACGTCATCGAGGAGCCACGGCGACGCTCAGCGGCGCGCGTTCAGCATCGTGCCTGTGGGTGAGCACGGCAATTGCCCAAACAGCTTGTAAGCCCCGCGTAAGCAAGGCCGCACAGATTCCACGACAGCCTGCGCTATTGGATGAACGGACTAATCCCAATGTCGAAACCACAGATCACACAACGCTTGCTTTCCGCCGCGATTCCGCACTGCTAGACTTTCGCGCCTTGCGAGGAAAATGCATGTTCAGGAAATTGCTGCTTGGTCTCACCGTGGTTGCCTTTGCCGGTGCCGGCGCTGCCCTTGCGCAGCAGAGCGGCATCAAGCGGACACCGCTGCGGAAGGTCGATTTCCCGGCGGGCTACAACACGGTTACGGCGATTGCCGAGGTTTCGGCGGGGGGTGCGTCGGGTCGTCACAGCCATCCCGGCGCTGAAACCGGCTATGTGCTCGAAGGCGAGGTGGAACTTGTGATCGACGGCAAGCCGCCGCTGAAGCTGAAGGCGGGCGGTTCCTACTAGATCCCGGAAGGTGCGGTGCACGACGCCAAAACTTCCGGCGACAAACCGCTCAAGGTGCTAGGGGTCTACGTGGTCAAGGCCGGCGAGCCCTTGGCCAAACCGGCGCCGTGAGCCGAACCTGTCGGCCTCCGACCAGTTGGTTCATGTTGGCTTCAGGTGCGGCGAGCAACCATTCGAGCTCGCCGGGCCTTTGTTTTTTGCCTGATTGCAGGGATATGAACCGAACAGATGGGCGGTAAATTTCGTCGGATTTCACTGCCGCGCCGTCTCGTCGCCGATCTGATGTACGCGTCCGCCGGCCTGCCGTTCGTCTCCCTGACACGCTCGCTGAACGTTCGTGCGGTGGTCGAGGCCCGCGCACGCGCGGCGCAGGCGCCGGGCTGGGCCTCGATCTTCGTCAAGGCATTCGCGCTGGTCGCCAAGAGCCGACCCTGCGCACGCTGGACGTCAAATGGCCGTGGCCCTGCCTCTACGAATTGCCGCGCAGCGTCGGCATGGTGGCCGTTGCGCGCGTTGAGAAGGGCGAGGACTGCGTGCTGTTCGAGCGCGTCTGCGCAGCCGACGAGATGGCGCTCGGCGATGTCGATGCGCTGATCCGGCGCGCCAAGACCGCGCCGCTGCACGAGATCCCCTCATTCCGCAAAACCCTCTGTGTGACGCGCCTGCCGTTTCCGCTGCGCCGCCTGGCATGGGCGATCGGGACGAATTTCGGCCGACAGCGCGCCAATTTCTGCGGCAGCTTCGGCGTCACCTCGGTTGCGGCCTATGGCCCGGGCGAGTTGCACGCGCTGAGCCCCGGGCCATTCCTGCTGAGCTATGGCGTGATCAAGCCGGACCACACCATCGATGTGGTGCTGCGCTGGGACCATTTGGTCTGCGACGCCGCCCTGATTGCGCAGACCCTGACCCGGCTCGAGCAGGTGCTCGGCCGCGAAATCGCCGCCGAATTGGGCGCGATCCGGCCGCAAGCCGACGCCCGGCCGGTCCGAGCCGCCGGAACCCGGCTTTGAGCGGCGAAAGGGGCGATTTTGACGCCGATTCGGCCCAAATCGCCCCGCGTTTTGTTTGACAGAGCCCGACTTTCTCCTTAAGACCACCCTTGCTCGCGGGCCGGTTTCGGCCCGCGATGCGTTTCGCGACCCGTGGTTCTCCCCGAGCTTTCGAGGCGAACCTGTCGGTACGGGCCTTTTGGCCGGTACACAGGAGGGCGCGTCTCCTCAAACCTGAAACTGACAAAACGCCGGGCGCTTCGTGCGACGGCTATCAAAGAGGACGCGATGACAAAGCGCAGCGAGGCGAAGTACAAGATCGATCGCCGCATGGGCCAGAATATCTGGGGCCGCCCGAAGAGCCCCGTGAACCGCCGCGAATACGGCCCCGGCCAGCACGGCCAGCGCCGCAAGGGCAAGCTCTCCGACTTCGGCGTGCAGCTCCGCGCCAAGCAGAAGCTTAAGGGCTACTACGCCAACATTTCCGAGCGCCAGTTCCACGGCATCTATGTCGAGGCCAGCCGCCTGAAGGGCGACACCGGCGAGAACCTGATCGGCCTGCTCGAGCGCCGTCTCGACACCGTGGTCTATCGCGCCAAGTTCGTCGCCACGATGTTCGCCGCGCGCCAGTTCATCAACCACGGCCATGTCAAGGTGAACGGCCGCAAGGTCAACATCGGCAGCTACAAGCTGAAGGTCGGCGACACCATCGAGGTCAAGGAATCCTCCAAGCAGCTCACCCCGGTGCTGGAAGCCGCCCAGTTGCCCGAGCGCGACCTGCCCGACTTCCTCGAAGTCGATCATGGCAAGATGACCGCGAAGTTCGTCCGCATCCCGGCGCTCGGCGACGTGCCGTTCCCGGTGCAGATGGAGCCGCATCTGATCGTCGAATTCTATTCGCGCTGATCACAACAGCGTTGCGAGATCCGAAAGGCCCCGGTTTTGCCGGGGCCTTTTTGTTTGGCTACAGTCGCGGCACCTCGACCGAGAGAAACATCATGCACTACACCCCTGCCCGGCCCGATCCCAAGGCGCCCGCCGTCCGCATCAATCTGTTGTCGGACACCCAAACCAAGCCGACGCCGGCGATGCGCGAGGCGATGGCGAGGGCGGAGGTCGGCGACGAGCAGGTCGGTGACGATCCGACCACCAACGAGCTCTGCGCCCGCGTCGCCGATCTGCTCGGCAAGGAAGCCGCCGTCTTCATGCCGTCGGGCACGATGTGCAACGTCGCGGCGACGCTGGCCTATTGCAGCCCCGGCGACGAGATCCTGGCGCACGCGACCGCGCATATCATCGCCCGCGAGGGCGGCGCGCATGCCGCGCTCGGCGGCTTCCAGATCACGCAGCTGCCGGGCGATGACGGCCAGTTCACGCCGGAGACGTTTCGCGCCGCGCTGCATCCGCGCACCCGCTACCAGCCGCCGCAGGTGCTCGTCAGCGTCGAGCAGACCGCCAATATCGGCGGCGGCACGATCTGGAAGAAGACCGCGCTGGACGAGGTCGTGCGCATCGCCAAGGAGCACGGGCTTGTGACCCACATGGACGGGGCGCGGCTGCTGAATGCGACGGTCGCCACTGGCATCTCGCCGCACGACATGACGGCGGGCTGGGATTCCGCCTGGATCGATTTCTCCAAGGGCCTCGGCGCGCCGATCGGCGGCGTGATCGCCGGCACCCGCGCCTTCATCGACGACGTCTGGCGCTGGAAGCAGCGGCTCGGCGGCTCGATGCGGCAGTCCGGCGTCTGTGCCGCCGCCTGCATCTACGCGCTCGATCACCATGTCGATCGCCTCGCCGACGACCACGCCAATGCGCGGGCGCTGGCGCGCGGGCTGTCGCAGATCAACGGCATCGCCGTGCAGGCGCCCGAGACCAACCTCGTGTTCTTCAAGCCGGACGGCGCCGGCGTGTCGGGCGACAAGATGGTCAGCGAGTTGCGCAAGCGCGGCGTGACGCTCGCGATGATGGACGACCGGATCAGGGCCTGCACGCATCTCGACGTCACGGCCGCGATGATCGAGGAAGCGGTCGGTCACGTCAGGGACATCGTGCGCGGGGCGTAGCTACGTAGCCCGAGCGTCTACCGCCCCATCGCTTGATAGATCAGCGTCTTCAGCTCCTGCTGGATCCGGCCGCGCTGTGACGGCGTCTGCACCATGAAGATCCCGAACAGATCGTCGGCGGGATCGATGAAGAAGAACGTGCCGCCGACGCCGTCCCAGCGATATTCGCCGAGCGGCCAGGACGTGTTCGGCGGCACCGAGATACGGACCGCAAAGCCGAGGCCGAAGCCGGAGTTCGGGCCCGGATAATAGTTCTTGTCGCGCACGACACCGGTTTCGGGACCGATGTGATCCGAAGCCATCAGCGCGATGGTTTCCGGTTTCAGATAGCGCTTCCCCCCATAGCTGCCGCCGTTCAACAGCATCTGCGAGAAGCGTGCATAGTCGCCGACGGTGCCGACCATGCCGCCACCGCCGGACTCCCAGCGCAGCGGCTTGCGCGGGTCGCGAACCTCGGCCACCGGGCTTATCCTGCGATCCTTCGGCATCGGCTCGGCGATCAGCGGCCATTTCGCCCGGTCGGCAACATAGAATGCGGTCTCGTTCATCCCGAGCGGGCCGAGCAGCCGCTCCTTCTCGACCTGGAACAGGGGTTTCCCCGAGATTACCTCGATGACGCGGCCGAGCACGTCGGTGGAATGGCCGTAGTCCCATTGCGTGCCGGGTTGTTCGGCGAGCGGCAGCGCCGCGAGCCGCGCCGTGAATTCGGCATTGTCGGGATCGTTGTCGAACAGGCCGGCATCAGCGTAGGTCTTGTTCACGACACCGCCGCCATAATAGCCGTAGGGCAGTCCTGCCGTGTGGCGCATCAGGTCTTCGATCGTCACCTGACGCTTGAGCGGCTCCAGCGTCATCGTCGCCTTGCCCTCATCACCGCGCTTTTCGACGCCGACCTTCATCTCGGCAAAGGCCGGGATGTATGTCGACACCGGGTCGGTGAGCGCGAGCTTGCCCTCCTCCACCAGCATCATGGCGATGACTGACGTGATCGGCTTCGACATCGAATAGAGCCGGAAGATGGTATCCGCGCTCATCGAGAGTTCGGTTGCGACGTCGCGAACCCCGAAATTCTCGTAATAGACCGGCTTGCCGTGCTGCTGCAGCAGCAGGATCGCACCGGGGATCTTCCCGGCCGCGACCTCGTTCCTGACAAAGTCGGAGACCTTGGCAAGGCCCTCCGCCGAGAAGCTATGCGCGGCCGGCCCCGCGGAGCCGGCCTGCGCAACCGTTGGCGACGAGAGCGACCGCGAGTGCCGCGACGAACGCGCGGCACTCGTGCATATCAGTTTTCCATGGCTTCATAGACGAGTTGCTTCAGCATCCGCTGGATGGGCTGGCGCTGGCTCGGTGTTTGCTCCAGCAGGATGAAGAACATGTCCTGCTTGCGGTCAATCACGTAATAGCAGCCGCTTGCTCCGTCCCACTTCAGTTCACCGAGATCGCCGGGCGGCGGCGGCTTCGCAGTGCCCGGATCGGTACGCACCGCGATGCCAAGCCCGAAACCGAAGCCGTCGCCGGGGAAGTAGAAAAAGTCGCGCGCGACGCCGGAGCCCGGGCCGACGCGGTCGGTCGTCAGTTCCTTGAATGTCTCGGGCTTCATGATGGTCTTGCCGTCGAGGGTGCCCCCGTTGAGGAGCATTTGCGCGAAGCGCGCGTAATCCGCCATGGTCGAGACCATGCCGCCGCTGGCGGATTCCCATTTCTTCACCTTGGTTGGATCGTTGACCCGGCCGACCCGGAAGTCGCTGTCGTTCGGCATCGGCTCCGCCATCAGCTTCTGCTTCTCGGGATCGGTGACGAAGAAGCCGGTGTCCTTCATCCCAAGCGGGTCGAGCAGCCTTTCGCGCTCGATCGTCGAGAGCTTCTCGCCGGTGGTCACCTCCATCACGCGTGCCAGGATGTCGGTGGAATGGCCGTATTGCCAAAGCTCGCCGGGCTGGTTGTGCAGCGGCAGCTTGGCGATCCGCTCGGCGAATTCGGCGAGGTCGAAATCGCCGCCATAGATGTTGGCTTCCTTGTAGGCCTTGCGGACCAGGCTGTCGCCATAGAAGCCGTAGGTGATGCCCGACGTATGCGTCATCAAATCGAGGATCGTGATCGGGCGCTGCGGCGGCACCAGTTCGAGCGTCTTGGTGCCGTCCTCGGCCTTCTTCTCGACGCCGACCTTCACGTCGGCAAAGGAAGGAATGTATTTCGAGACGGGATCATCGAGCTTGTATTTTCCCTCCTCCAGCAGCTGCATCGACACCACGGCGGTGATCGACTTGGACATCGAAGCCAGCCGGAAGATGGTCTTGTCGGTGATCGGCGCCTTGCTGACCACGTCCTGCACGCCGAAGGCCTCGTGATACACCGGCTTGCCGTGCTGCTGGATCAGGACGATGGCGCCGGGAATCTTTCCGGTTGCGACCTCGTTCTTGAAGAACTCGCTGATCTTGGCGAGCTTGTCGGGGTTGAAATGCGCGCCCGCCGGAATCTCGTAGGTGCCCTCGGTGTGCGCGTACGCCAACGATGCCGCCAGCAACACCGCGCCGGCTGCGGCGGCGCACGTCAAACGAAGTGAATGCATTTGATTGATCCCTCCCCGGAAATCACGGGGAAGTGTAGCGGCGGTATCATCAGGCACAAGGGCTACCGAAGGCGTCCAGCACCTCCTGATGAAGCTCACCGCTCTGGGCCGAGAAGCAGCAGAAAACCACTTGCGTGACACTTGGGGCTGACGACAGGGCATCGACGACAGCTTTGACGGCGATTTTGGCGGCCCGATCAGCCGGGAAGCGGTAGATGCCGGTGGAGATCGCAGGGAAAGCGACAGACTGAAGCCCGTGCTTTTCACAGAGCTCCATCGAGCGGCGATAGCAGGATGCAAGCAGACTGTCCTCGTCGAGCTTGCCGCCATTCCACACCGGACCGACCGCATGGATGACGTGCTTGGCAGGCAGCCGATACCCTTTGGTGATCTTGGCCTCGCCAGTCTTGCAACCGTGAAGCACACGGCATTCGGCGACCAGATCCGGCCCGGCAGCGTCGTGAATCGCGCCGTCGACGCCGCCGCCGCCAAGCAGCGACGAATTGGCCGCGTTGACGATGGCGTCAACGCGCAGGGTCGTGATGTCGGTAACGATGACTTCGAGCCGCGCCTTGCCGATCTGGCGCGCCGTCAAGGTCAGGCAGCCACGTCGACCGGGATGCCCTTGTCGGCAAACAGCTGCTGCAATTCACCGGCCTGGAACATCTCGCGGATGATGTCGCAACCGCCGACAAACTCGCCCTTCACATAGAGCTGCGGAATCGTCGGCCAGTTCGAATAGACCTTGATGCCGTCGCGCAGCTCGGCCGATTCCAGAACGTTGAGGCCCTTGTAGCCGACACCGATGTGGTCGAGGATTTGCACGACCTGACCGGAAAACCCGCACTGCGGGAATTGCGGCGTGCCCTTCATGAACAGCACGACGTCGTTCGACTTCACTTCGTTGTCGATGAATTGCTCGATGCTCATTTTCGCTTCCTTCGGGGGCGGCGCTCTCAAGCCTTGCGGGCCGGCCCACCCTTCTAACCCGTGACTGGCTATATATGTAGCTCAAACCATTGTGCATCCAAAGCAAAATGGCGGAAATCTGGCATGCGGCGCGGGCCGGACGGCACCGCAAAAAGGGCCGGGATTATCTGACGGGCCCAATATCATCATGGGGGAGGCTTTTTTCCCGTAACGGAGCCCCTATCTAGGACGAACTGTCCGTCTGGAACCAGTTTACCGAAGCAACGTTCTCCCCTTGAATCGGAGACCATCGTTGACGAAACCAGCCTTTGCCCCGGCCGCCATTCCCGGCACCTCCCCGTCATTGTCCTCCGAATCCGGTTCGCTCGCGCAGCGGCTGGTGGACGCCTATCGCGCGGTCCGCGAGGAGACCGAGCGCCGGACCGCGCCGCTGTCGGCGGAAGACCAGCTGATCCAGTCGATGCCGGATGCGAGCCCCGCCAAGTGGCACCGCGCCCACACGACCTGGTTCTTCGAGCAGTTTCTGCTCGGCGAGCACGTCAAGGGCTACACGCCGTTCCACCCAGACTACGCCTATCTGTTCAATTCCTATTACGTCAGCGCCGGCCCCCGCCATGCCCGCCACCAGCGCGGCCATCTGACCCGTCCGACCGCCGACGAAGTCACCACCTACCGCCGCCATGTCGACGCCGAGGTGGTGAAATTCTTCCAGACCGCCCCGACGGACAAGCTCGCGGCGCTGGTGCCGCTGGTCGAGGTCGGGCTCAATCACGAGCAGCAGCATCAGGAGCTGATGTACACCGACATCCTGCATGCCTTCGCACAGAACCCGATCCCGCCGGCCTACGATCCGGCGTGGCGCTTCCCGGCATCGCAGCGCGGGCCCGAGGAATGGGTGACGCTCAACGAGGGCATCCACACCGTCGGCCACGCCGACGACAGCTTCCATTTCGACAATGAGAAGCCCGCGCATCGCGCGCTGGTCGGCCCTGTCAAGCTCGCCAAGAAACTCGTCACCAATGCCGACTGGCTCGCCTTCATGAAGGACGGCGGCTACTCCACCGCCACGCTGTGGCTGATGGACGGCTTCGGCACCGTGAGCAACGAGGGCTGGCAGGCGCCGGGCCACTGGCGCGAGATCGACGGCGAATGGAAGATCATGACGCTCGGCGGTCTGCAGCCGATCGATCCGCAGGCTCCCGTTTGCCACGTCAGCTACTACGAAGCCGACGCTTTCGCCCGCTGGGCCGGCAAGCATCTGCCGACCGAGATGGAATGGGAGGTCGCGGCCCGCGCCGGCCTGCTCAACGACGCCTACGGCATCGTCTGGCAATGGACCCGCAGCGCCTATTCGCCCTACCCGGGCTACCGCGCGATCGAAGGTGCGCTCGGCGAGTACAACGGCAAGTTCATGGTCAACCAGCTCGTGCTGCGCGGCTCGTCGCTGGCGACGCCTGCCGGTCACAGCCGTGTCACCTACCGCAACTTCTTCTATCCGCACCATCGCTGGCAATTCACGGGGTTACGCCTCGCCGACTATGCCTGATTGAGTCCTGTCGACATCGATAACGCGTCGGTAAGCGCGTTCGGGAGAGTATCATGAATGTGCATGCCGCCGCTTTGGCCAAAGCGTATCCGTTCGACGAAGCGACCTCGGCGTTTGCCGGCGATGTGATCGGCGACCTCGCCCGTCACCCGAAACGGCTGTCGCCGAAATATTTCTACGAACGCCACCGGCTCGGAGCTATTCGAGCAGATCACGGTGCTGCCGGAATATTATCCGACGCGCACCGAGCTCGGCATCCTGCGCGACCGCGGCAACGAGATCGCCGCGATCATTCCGGACGGCGCAGCGCTGGTCGAGTTCGGCGCGGGCGCGACCACCAAGGTGCGCCTCTTGCTCGAGCACTGCGAATTCGCCGCCTATGTGCCGGTCGATATTTCCGGCGATTTCCTCAAGGCCCAGGCCGATGGCCTGCGCCGGGATTTTCCGGGTCTCGGCATCTATCCGGTCGCGGCCGATTTCACCACGCCGTTCGCACTGCCCGAAGCCGTCGCCGCCATGCCGAAGGTCGGCTTCTTCCCGGGCTCGACGCTCGGCAATTTCGAGCCAAGCGAGGCCTTGGCCTTCCTGCGCAGCGCGCGCAAGATCCTCGGCCACGGCGCGCAGATGATCATCGGCGTCGACCTCGAGAAGGACGAGCGCGTGCTGTACGACGCCTATAACGACGCGGCCGGCGTCACCGCCCGCTTCAACCTCAATGTGCTGGTTCGGATCAACCGCGAGCTCGGCGGCAATTTCGACCTGTCGGGCTTCACCCACCGCTCGATCTACAACCGCGACCGCCACCGCATCGAGATGCACCTGATCAGCCGCAAGGCGCAGACCGTGCGCATCCTCGGCAACACATTTGCGTTCCGTCCGGGCGAGAGCATTCACACCGAGAACAGCTACAAATACTCGCTCGAGCGATTCACCGCGCTCGCCCGCAGCGCGGGCTGGACGGTGCGCGACAGCTGGACCGACGCCAACACCATGTTCTCGGTGCACGCGTTGGTCGCGGACTAAAACCAAAACCGGGGGATGGGGCAACAATCATGGGCCGGCGTGCGCTGCAGATCGCGACGGCCCTGCTCGCCCTCGTCCCGATCCTGACCGGCATCATCACCATGCTCGGCGTGAGCGATCCGCTCTACGCCTCGTCGGGCGTTCCGGCGCTGCCGGTGCTCGACAGCAATCTGCGCTTCTTCGGCGGGGTCTGGCTCGGTCTCGGCCTCGCTTTGCTCTGGCTGGTGCCGCGCATCGAAACCGAGAGCGTGCTGTTCCGCGTGGTCTGGGGCGGCATCTTCCTCGGCGGCATCGGCAGGCTGCTGTCGATGGCGATGGTCGGCCCGCCGCCGCTGCCCTTCGTGGGCTTCACTGCGCTCGAGGTGATCGGCGCCCCGCTGTTCGTCTATTGGCAGCACCGCGTGGCCACCGCCGGTCGCAGGTAGCGACCCGCGCTATTCTTCCTCCCCGCTCGACCGCAGCGAGATCGATTCCCACGCCGCGACCACGATCATGATCGCGGTGGTGACGATCGAAAGCACCAGCGGCGACATCTCGCGGGCGAAATAGGCCGTGATCGCAAGTGCCACGATGCCTATGCCGTGCGAGAGCTGCAGGAAGTTGCGGATCACGTATTTGAACAGGATGGTCCCGACCAGGAACAGCGCAGCGCCGCCGACCGAGCTCACGATGGTCTTCAGGTCGGAATGGCCGGACGGGTGCTTCAGCACCAGTTCGTCGGCGACTGCGGTGAGGATGATGCCGCCGACGATCGGCATGTGCAGATAGGTGTAGGCGATCCGCGCCACGCGGCCGGATTCCTCGGACTTGGAGATCATGTCCGCGCCGGCCTCGGCGCCCTTGTGGAAATAGATCCACCACATCGCGATGCTGCCGACCAGCGCCGAGATGAATGCGGCGACATTCTCCAGCGTCCAGGTCAGATCGGCAAAGGTCGCGCCGTCGACCACGATGGCCTCGCCGAGCGCAATGATGATGAAGCCAGCGCAGCGCTCGGCCATGTGGCCGCCCTCGACCGACCAGGCCTCCATCGAGGAGAAGCCGAGCCCAGGGGTCCAGAACCGCAGAGCCGGCGCGACGTACTCGATGGCAAGCGCCGCGATCCAGAGCCACATCCGCGTCTCGTGCTCGGCGAAGCCGCCGAGAATCCAGAGCACTGCCGAGCAGGACAGCCAGGTCAGGATGCGGATCGCGTTGTGGCGCACCGCGGTCCGGAGCCGCGGCGTCGCCAGCAGCCAGAACGCGGTACGGCCGACCTGCATCGCCGCATAGGTCCCGGCAAACCACAGCCCGCGGCCCTCGAAGGCGGTCGGGATCGACGTCGACAGCAGCAGCCCGCCCAGCATCAGGACGAACAGCAGCAGGCGGACCGGCGTCAGGTCGGGATTGAGCCAGTTGGTGACCCACGTCGTGTAGACCCACACCCACCACACCGCGAGGAACAGCACCGTGACCTGCACCGCGCCGAGCGGGGTGAAGTGGTGCAGCAGCGTATGCGACAGCTGCGTGACGGCGAAGACGAAGACGAGGTCGAAGAACAGCTCGGCATTGGTGACGCGGCTGTGCTGGTTCGGCACGATGACGCGAAACATCGCGCCGCGCGGATTGTCTGCCATCGCTTGGGGCCCCGCCCGCTGGCCGGAGCTCTAGCCTTCCGGCACGCCGGTCTGCAGGGCCAGCGCGTGCAGCACGCCGCCCATCTGGCCCTTCAGCGACTGGTAGACGATCTGGTGCTGCTGAACGCGGGACTTGCCGCGGAATGACTCGGAAACGACAGTGGCCGCGTAGTGGTCGCCGTCGCCGGCCAGATCACGGATCGTCACCTCGGCATCAGGGATCGCTGCCTTGATCATCGATTCGATATCACGGGCGTCCATCGGCATCCCAGTCCACCTCCGTCAGGTCATTCGAATCAGGGCCGATTCGGCCAGGAAAACTAAGACGAAACCTAGGATAAAACCTCAGACAAAACCTAGCGCTTGAGGTCTTCTAGGTCATCCTGGGGCACACTATATTCCCATTCCCAGCGATTTAAACCTGCATCAATCGGTCACAAGCCATCACGCCGAAATGACCAGAAGAGGCGCAGAATCATGAAGCTCCCCGGCCCCGACCATCCGATCACGATCACGCCCAATGCCAAGCGTGTCCGCGTCACCGCCGACGGCGTCGTCATCGCCGAGACCACCCATGCGCTGACCTTGAAGGAAGCGAGCTATCCGGCCGTGCAATACGTCCCCCGGCAGGACGCCAACATGGAGCTGTTAACCCGCACCGAGCGGACCACGCATTGCCCCTACAAGGGGGACGCGAGCTATTTCAGCATCAAGGCCAACGGCAAGACGCTGGACAATGCGATCTGGACCTATGAGGCGCCCTTTCCGGCCATGACCGAGATCGCCGGCCACCTCGCCTTCTATCCGGACAAGGTGAAGATCGAGGAAGTCGCCTAGACCACCGCGCCTGCCGCACGCGCCGGGCCTCGCCCGGCCGCTTCGTCGTGTGTCCACCCAGCCTGAAAAAGCGGAAATGCCCGGGCGAGGCCCGGGCATGTTCGGCCGGATCGCCGCTAGACCCTGAATATCGTGAGCCCGAGGATCAGCAGCACCAGGAAGATCACGACGAACACGTAGAACAGGAAGCGCGCGATGTCGGCGGAGGCGGCGGAAATGCCGGTGAAGCCGAGCAGGCCCGCGATGATCGAGACGACAAGGAAGACCAACGCCCATTTCAGCAGTGTCATTGCTTGCTCCACAAACCGCGCGCGCTCAGCGCGTCCACCCGACAACGCCCGCCACCGACCCCGGTTCCAGAACGAAACAATCACTGAAATGACCGACCTCGACACCTCGGAATCGGGACGATTGGGCCTTGCTGAATCGGGTTCCCGATTGCAACATCCGGCTGCAGACCCGGCTGGGGGCACCATGAAATCGATTGCTCACGCGGCTCCGGCCGTCGATGTCCAGGCAGCACCGAAGCTCCACAAGCGCAACGTCGCCCTGGACCGTGCACGCACCTTCCTGACGCTGGTCGTGCTGCTGCATCACGCGGTGATCCCCTACACCCATTTCGGCCACACCGACCCGACGTCCTGGATCGGCTTCGACTGCGTGGTGCTTGCCACCGACAGCTTCTTCATGGCGATGTTCTTCTTCCTGTCGGGGCTGTTCGTCTGGCCCGGGCTCGGCCACAAGCCATGGCTGATCTTCCTGCGCGACCGGCTGCTGCGGCTCGGCCTGCCCTTCGTGGTCTGCGCGTTCACCGTGATTCCGATCGCCTATTACGCGATCGCACTGCGCGCGACGCCGGACCTGACCTTCTCCGAATTCTGGTGGAGGACCATGATTTTCGGACCCTGGCCGAGCGGCCCGGTCTGGTTCGTCTGGGTCTTGATGACCTTCGACGTGACGGCGAGCGTGCTGTACCGGGTGTCATCGCGCCTGCTCGAGCCGATCAACCGTCTGTCGATCAAGGGATTTGAACGTCCCTCGAAGTTCTGGCTGTTCCTCGTCGTCGTCAGTGCCGCAGCCTACCTGCCGATGCTGGTCCATTACGGCCAGAACTACTGGTTCGAGCTCGGACCTTTCTCGGTGCAGGCGAGCCGGGTGCTGCTGTATGCGTCCTACTTCTTCATCGGTGCAGGGGTTGGAGCGGCAAACCTCGAGGGCGGCCTGCTCAGCGCGCACGGACGGCTGACTGAGCGGCGCTGGTTCTGGACCGGCATCACGGTGATCCCCTACTGCTTGATGTGGGTGATGATCTACATCAAGCGCGAGATCATCGGTAACCCCGATCCGCTGCCGGGCTGGTATCTCACGTCCTACGGCACCTTCTACGTGCTGTTCAGCGCCTCGATCCTGTTCGCGATCCTGGCCTACTTCCTGCAATCGAAGGCGCAGGGACCGACGCTGCTCGACCGCATGCAGGGCGACGCCTACGGCATGTTCCTGGTGCACTATCCGATCGTGCTGTGGCTGCAATACTGGCTGTTCGATATGGAATTGCCGGCGATCGCCAAGGCAGCGATCGCGTTCTTCGCCACCGTGGCGCTGAGTTGGGCCGCCACAGCCGTGCTGCGCAAGCTGCCGGGCGCCAAATACGTGCTGTAATTACGCCGCACGTAGTATTCGCGACGTCGAGACTGCGCTCCCTCTCCCGCTTGCGGGGCAGCGCCAGGGTGGAGTCTCTCTCCGCGCATCCCACCTGGGGAGCGCTGACGGCAAGATTGCGGCCAACAAGTTGCGCACAACCTGCCATTGGTCACATGTGGCCATGTGATTCTCGGTTATGCTGGCCGGACTGCTGACCCTAGGGAGTCCTGAGATGAACGACCCTCAAGTTGGATGGATCGCCGCAATTATCGTCGGCGGATTGGCCGGCTGGCTCGCTGAGATGTTCATGAAGACCGGAACCGGCATCTTCATGAATATCATCCTCGGCATCGTCGGCGCCGCGCTGGCGAACTGGCTGTTGGGTCTGCTCGGCGTGTCGCTCGGCGGCGGATGGATCGGCTTTCTCATCGCCGGCTTTATCGGCGCAGTGATTATCATCTTTGCCTGGCGCGCGATACGCGGCGCCACCTAGCGCTTGATCCGAAGGGATCGCGCCTGGACACAAGACAATAGCGCGATGATGGGTTCATCGCGCTATTGAGACCTTGTTCGCTCGGCGTTGCAGCGACCGATCCGTCTGGATCAGGCGGCAGCGCCGTGCATGTAGTTCGGCAGCCAGTGCTCGAAGGCGTGGGACAGGCTTTCGATCGTCACAGGCGGCTCGCCGGCGACCGCAATCGCCTCGCCGCCGGTGGTGCCGATGCGCGCACAGGGCACGCCGGCGCCTTTCATCTTGGCGAGCACGAGGCCCGCGTCGGCCGCGGGCACACTGACGATGTAGCGCGCCTGATCCTCGCCGAACCAATAGGCATGCGGCACGATCGAGGACGGCGCCGCCAAGAGCTGCGCGCCGATGCCGCTTGCGATCGCCATCTCGGCGAGCGCGATCAGGAGCCCGCCGTCGGAGACGTCATGCGCCGCACTCGCGGTGCCAGCGTGGATCATGCCGCGCACCACGTCACCGTTGCGCTTCTCGGTGGCGAGATCGACCGGCGGCGGAGCGCCCTCCTCGCGGCCGCAGACATCGCGCAGGTAAACCGACTTGGCCGAGCCAGCCTTGCGTGTCGCCGACCAGCAGGATCGCCTCGCCCGCCGCCTTGAAGGCCAGGGTCGCCGACTTGGTGAAGTCGTCGAGCAGGCCGACGCCGCCGATCGAGGGCGTCGGCAGGATACCGCGGCCATTGGTCTCGTTGTAGAGCGAGACGTTGCCGGACACGACCGGGAAGTCCAGCGCGCGGCAGGCTTCCGAAATGCCCTTCAGGCAGCCGACGAACTGGCCCATGATTTCGGGCCGCTCCGGATTGCCGAAGTTGAGATTGTCGGTGATGGCGAGCGGCCGGCCGCCGACCGCGGTGATGTTGCGCCAGGCTTCGGCGACCGCCTGCTTGCCGCCCTCGAACGGATCGGCCTCGCAATAGCGCGGCGTCACGTCGACGGTGAGCGCGAGCCCCTTCGGCCCGTCCTCGACGCGGACCACGGCGGCGTCGCCGCCGGGGCGCTGCACGGTATTGCCGAGGATGACGTGGTCGTACTGCTCCCAGACCCAGCGCTTCGAGCACAGTTCGGGCGTGCCGATCAGCTTGGTCAGCGCCTCTGCGATGCCGAGCGGCGGCTTGACGTCCTGCCCGCGGATCACCGGCAGCGCAGTCGATACGACGTGCGGGCGGTCATAGACCGGCGCCTCGTCGCCGAGCTCCTTGATCGGCAGATCGGCCATCACGTCGCCGCCATGCTTGACGACGAAGCGCTTGCTCGGCGTGGTGTAGCCGACGATGGCGAAATCGAGCCCCCATTTGCGGAAGATCGCTTCGGCCTCTTTCTCCTTCTCGGGCTTGAGCACCATGAGCATGCGCTCCTGGCTCTCCGAGAGCATCATCTCGTAGGCGCTCATGCCGGTCTCGCGGGTCGGCACCGCGTCGAGATCGAGGTCGACGCCAAGATCGCCCTTGGCGCCCATCTCGACCGCCGAGCAGGTCAGGCCGGCCGCGCCCATGTCCTGGATCGCGATCACGCAATCGGCTTCCATGATCTCGAGGCAGGCTTCGAGCAGCAGCTTTTCGGCGAAGGGATCGCCGACCTGCACGGTCGGGCGCTTCTCCTCGGAGGCGTCGTCGAATTCGGCCGAGGCCATCGACGCGCCGTGGATGCCGTCGCGGCCGGTCTTGGAGCCGAGATAGACGATCGGCATGTTCACGCCGGAGGCCGCCGCGTAGAAGATCTTGTCGGCGTCGGCGAGGCCGACCGCCATCGCGTTGACCAGGATGTTGCCGTCATAGCGGGTGTGGAAACGCACCTGGCCGCCGACCGTCGGCACGCCGAACGAATTGCCGTAGCCGCCGACGCCCGCGACCACGCCGGACACCAGATGCCGGGTCTTAGGGTGCTCAGGGGCGCCGAAGCTCAGGGCGTTCAGGCAGGCGATCGGGCGGGCGCCCATGGTGAAGACGTCGCGCAAGATGCCGCCGACGCCGGTGGTCGCGCCCTGGTAGGGCTCGATGTAGCTCGGGTGGTTGTGGCTCTCCATCTTGAAGACCACGGCCTGGCCATCGCCGATATCGATCACGCCGGCATTCTCGCCGGGGCCCTGGATCACCCAGGGGGCCTTGGTGGGCAGCCCGCGCAGATGGATGCGCGACGACTTGTACGAGCAATGCTCGTTCCACATCGCCGAGAAGATGCCGAGCTCGGTGAAGGTCGGAACCCGCCCGATCAGCTTCAGGATGCGCTCATACTCGTCCGGCTTCAGCCCGTGGGCAGCGACGAGTTCGGGGGTGATTTGAGGCTCGTTCTTGGGCGCGGTCATGGGACCCTTATTAGGTAGATCGAACGGGGGCGAAAAGGCCTTTTACGGCCCATTTCCGGCCTGTCCAGAGCTTTGCGGCGGTTTGGCGCGGCCCGGGATTTGCGGCCCGGAATTGCACCTGGGATTTGCACAATGGGGATGGATCGGATTTAAGGTCCCGAACCCGATAATTGAAGGCCAGATTACGTGAACGAGCTCGCCAAGACCGCACTCACTACGGCATTCAACCGCCGCCCCGACCTGCACGTCGAGACCGAAGGCGAATTCGCCGGCTGGCGAACCTGGACCCGGGACAGTTTCGAGACCCATACCGGCCCGTTTTACCACCGCATGGACGAGAACAGCCGCATCGCTTGCGCCTTCCGGGTCGGCCCGAAGCACCTCAACGGCTCCGGCAACGTCCATGGCGGCTGCCTCATGACCTTCGCGGATTACTGCCTGTTCGCGCTCGCCTCCCCGGTGCTCCAAGGCCCCGGGGTCACGGTCTCGTTCGCTTCGGAATTCCTCGACGCCGCCCGCGAGGGTGCCTTGATCGAATGCAGCGGCGAGGTCACCCGCGCCGGTGGATCGCTGATCTTCGTGCGCGGCATGCTGACATCGGCCGAGCGGCCGCTGTTCAGCTTCTCCGGCGCCATCAAGCGGACGAAGCGCAAGGCGCCGGCGGCGACGACAGCGTAAAGCGCGCCGGAGGCCGCTCCGATTGAATCGGAACGGGCTCCGGATTTTTCGTCGACGCGTTTTCTTCACGTGAACCGCTACCTTCGCGCGAAAACGCTTCGCGTCTGTGGACACACACTGTCATCCAGCCGTTACATCGCCGCGGGTTGAATCGACAGCACAGCGCTAGCGCGTTGTGTTCACGCGCGTTTGTCGCGTGAAGCCACGCACACGCCGGCTGTGACGCGACGACATGCTGTCGTTGCGTCGTCGCGCGCGCGTCACATGCACGTCAGCCAAGCCCCCGAAGATTGCTGAACGGTTTCTGTTTGTGCATTCGCGCAGCGAGGTTGGGGCATTCTCATGAAATTGAAGACGTTTGCTTCCGTCACGTCGGTGATGTCGCTTGTCGCATCGCTGGCGTGCGTTGCAACTCCGGCGCGCGCCGGCCAGGACGGCGACAATGGCGATCGCGGTGTCGGAGAGTCCCGCGATCAGGATCAGGATCAGGACCATGACGGCGAGCATCATGGCCGCAAGCCGCGCGTGGTGATGATCTCGCTCGATGGTGCCAAGCCCGATTTCATCCAGAAATTCATCGAGGAAGGCGTGCTGCCGCGCGACGGCGGCCTCGCCCGGCTCAGCCGGCGCGGCGCAGTAGCACTGCAGAACGTGACGGCGTCACCGTCGCTCACCGCGGTCTCGCACATTGCGATCGCGACCGGTTCGACGGCGGTCCATAACGACATCCCTTCCAACACTTTCGAGCCGATCGTCGGCCCGATCTCCAGCAGCATCAGCGGCTTCGCTGCGCCGATCGGCGGCTACAACGAAAGCCCGCTCGGGCCGTCGGCGCACCCGACGGCACAGCCGCTCTGGGTGCAGCTGCGCCAGCAGGGCAAGAAGGTTATCACCGCGACGTGGCCCGGCGGCGACGGCGCCGACATCTCGATCAACAAGACCGTGGTGCAGCCGGCCCAGCCGACCCGCGTGACCGACTTCACAGTGCCGTTCGGCGCATTCGGCGGCATCGGGGCCCAGGGCTTCTCACTGTCGCGCAGCGACTTTACGACCGATCCCGGCAAAATCGTCGCGACGCTGCAGGCTGCCGGCCGTTTCTCGTTCAGCCCGGTGCTGGTGACCTCGGCGCCGATCGAGACGTTCTCATGTTCCGCGGCGGCGACCGCGACCTGCACCAACGCCTCGACACTCGACGTCAAATATTCGATCCGCGTCGCCGCCATCGACACCACCAACGACCGCAAGGTGAACTACGACACGCTGGTGTTCTTCGATGCCAACCGCGGCATCACCGCAGGACCGTTCCACGCGCCGTCGACCGGCCCGGCCTACGTCAAGTTCGGCGGCGAGAACGCCCCGTTCTTCTTCGAGGGCAGCGGGGCGAAGGTCGGCGCCGCGTACTTCGTCTCGGCGCTGTCGCCGGACCTCTCGGTGGTGCGCTTCGCCCGCTACAGTGCCAACTTCATCCCGCGCAACACGCCGGTGCTGGCCGACGTCGACGACATCAACAACAACATCGGGTTCTGGCGTCCACAGGCCGACTTCCGGATTCCGGAGCGGCTGAGCCCCCGGCTTCACCAACTTCCCCGACGTCGAGATCGAGACGATGTTCGAGGACATGGTGAAGACCTTCGTGCGCTACCAGGCCAATATCGGCGAGCGCGCGATCAAGACCCATCCCGACGCCGATCTCGTCATGGTCTATATCGAGCAGCCCGACGGCTCCGAGCACCAATTCCTGCTGACCGATCCGCGCCAGGGCACCAGCCCGATCGACCCGAATTCGATCGGCGCCAACCAGGATCCTGCCAAGGTCAAGCGCTACGCATCCTACATTCGCTTCGCCTACCAGACCGCGGATAAGGCAGTGAAGCAGATTGCCGACGCGGCGGGCCGCGACAGCAACGTCGTCGTGGTGTCGGACCACGGCTTCGCGCCGTTCCATACCTCGGTCAATCTCACCAACATCCTCCGCAACGCGGGTATCGACGCCAGCAAGGTCGGAATCCGCACCTCCGGCCCGGCCGCCGGCATCTACGTCAACCTGCAGAACCGCGAGCTCGGCGGGCACCGTCGATCTGGCGACCTATCGTACCCTGGTCGCGCAGATCACCGACGCGGTGAAGAACGCGGTCGACCCCAATGCGCGCTTCAACTACTCGCTCAAGGATCAGCGCATCTTCACCGTCGTCGAGATCCGGCCGCTGCAATGCGACGCCGGTACCGGACAGTGCACCAGCAAGACCGTCGGCCAGGACTATGGCGACGTGTTCGCGCTGATGGCCCCCGGCTACAATTTCGACGGCATCCAGAACCCCGGCGTCGCGCGCCAGGGCGATGCGCCGTTCAATTCGGCAACCACCGCGCTGTCGATGCCGAACTTCTACGGCGCCCACGGTCACGACCCCGAGCTTCCCGTGATGAGCGCGACGTTCATCGCCGCGGGGCCGCAGATCCGCAAGGACACCGTGGTCAGGCACATGCGCAATATCGACGTGGCGCCGACCATCATGCGGCTCCTCGGCGCCACACCGCACCGGGTCGACGGCGAGGTCCTGAGCGAGGTCCTGCGCTAGGATCCTTCGGCAAATTCAGTGCGGTGGACGCCGGCTGGCGTCCACCGCCTCCCCGATTTGCGGCCCGGAATCATCACGCGCGCGGCGTGCCGAAACGCACGATCACCTCGGCAAGCGGAATGTGACCGACGCAGGCTCCTGACCCCGGACTGCTCTCGCCCTTCTCCAGCGCCGTCGCGTAGATCACGGCCGGATCGGCCTCCAGCCGTGCGCGGAGTGCGGCCAGTTTCGGCCAGCGATTGCGGCCGGCGACGGCGTGGAAATCGAGCCAGCGCGCGACACCGATCAGCAGCCCATCCGCCAAACTCGGGTGGTCACCGAGCAGGAACGGCGCATCGCCGATCAGCTCCTCGAGCCTGTCGTGCCGCTGCACGACATTGCCCTGCCCCCACTGCCGCAACGCAGACTGCATCGCGGGATTCGGCGTCTGCATCTCCAGCGCCGCCCACAGCGGACTGAACGCCGCGGTGAAGCCGGTGTTCACGAAAGCCATCAGCTGACGCATCCGGTCCGCCTGCGGCGACAACGGGTCGAAGCTGATGCGGCGCTCGGTATCGCGTGCCGCGAGCCAGCTTGCGATCGCCATGTTCTCGGTGAGCACACCGCCCTGGTCTGTGACGAAGGCCGGCGTCTCATGCCGCGGATTGATCCGCGCATAGGAGGGATCGCGCATTTCGCCGAGCATGTCGACGCGGCAAAGGCGATAGGGCTTGCGTAGCCATTCGAGAGCTGCAACGAGCCCCATGGAGCTTCCGAGCGGGAAGCCATAGATGAGGATAGGTTCCATGATGTGTCTCCGGTGATGTCTGACGATCACGCTGCGCAGCGGAGCCGGACCCTATTCGCCACATCCGTGAAGTAAATTACGCACCTTTTTGTAACCACGAGCCGCCATGAAATCTCTCGTCTCCCGCTGCCCGATCGAGGAAGTGATGCAGATCCTGAGCGGCCGCTGGCCGACGCTCTTGATCTATTATCTGAAGCAGGGCACCAAGCGCTTCAGCGACCTGCGTCGCGACAACCCGACCATCTCGCACAAGATGCTGACCCTGGAGCTTCGCAAGCTGGAGGACGCCGGCATCGTCGAGCGCACCGAATTCGAAGGCTATCCGCTGCGCGTCGAATACCAGCTCACGCCGGCCGGCCACCGGCTCGTGCCGCTGATCGACGCTCTCGGAGACTGGTGGGAAACAACGTCGGATGCCGGTGTCGCTAGCAACGAACCGGCCGTTTCGAAGACCGTCGTGCGTGACTGAACGACGCGAAACGCCGCACAACTTGGCTCTGGCCTCGGGTAAGCTCCCGCAGTATCAGTTTTGATGCACGGGGAGCCAATCAAGGTGCCGAAGAGCACAACCAGAGCATGATCCGGAAAAGTGTGAAGCGGTCTTCCGAAAAGATCATGCTCAAACAAAGAGCTAAGACGGGCGGCGTGACGGCTCCCGCGATCACGCCCACTTCGACCACCGCGCCGGGTGCGCGCGGCTGGCGCGACTATACGCTGCTGTTGGCGCTGGCCTGCTGCTGGAGCTCGACCTATCCACTGACCACGATCGGGCTCGGTTCGATCCCGCCGATCACCTTCATCTCGGCGCGCTCGCTGGTCGCAGCCGCCTTCCTGCTCGTGGTGCTGCGGATCCGCGGCATCCGCATCCCGACCGACATCAAGGCCTGGAAGCTGTTCGCCTTCCAGCAGACCATCAACTCGACGATCCCGTTCCTGGTGATCACCTGGGCGCAGCTCTACGTGCCGGCATCCAATACCGTGGTGCTGGCATCGACGACGCCGATCTTCGCCTTCCTGATCACCTGGGCGATCACGCGGCACGAGCCGGCCTCGCCGCTCAAATTCGTCGGCGCGATCCTCGGCCTCGCGGGCACGGTCGCGATCATCGGCCTCGACGCGCTCTCGGGCTTCGGCAAGGAGATTGTCGCCGAGATCGCGATCCTGCTCGCCACCATCTCGTTCGCCTGCGCCACGATCTTCGGGCTTCGTCTCTCCGACTATGACCCCATGGTGGTGGCCGCCGGCTCGCTCTTGTTCGGCGGCACCGTGCTGCTGCCGGTCGCCCTGATCGTCGACCATCCCTGGACGCTGCACCCGACGCCGCAGGCGCTGGTCGCCACCGTCGTGATGGGCATCTTCTCCAGCGCGTTCGGCCTGATGCTGTTCTACATGTGCCTGACGCGGCTCGGCACACTCACCACGAACGCGCAAGGCTATTTGCGGATTCCGATCGGCGTCGCGTTGTCGGTGATCCTGCTCGCGGAATCCGTGCCGTCGAACCTGGCGC
The DNA here is from genome assembly GCF_054057015.1 of Bradyrhizobium sp. JR3.5. Lineage (NCBI taxonomy): Bacteria > Pseudomonadati > Pseudomonadota > Alphaproteobacteria > Hyphomicrobiales > Nitrobacteraceae > Bradyrhizobium > Bradyrhizobium sp. JR3.5. The sequence goes on along the minus strand of NZ_JBSRYV010000001.1, from coordinate 870,070 downwards.
TCGGCCTCTTGCTGGTGATGGCCGGCGTCGCCGCGATGACGGTGCCGGCCGAGGCCGTGAAGCGCTGGCTTGGCAGGTTGCGAGGATAGCCTTCCGGCTATTTCTTGTCGTCCGCCAGCAGCGCGCGGTACTTCGCGACGTCGCGGGTCACGAGTTGCTGCAGCACTTCGGGTGCGAGCTCATCGGCGTCGGGCGCAACGGTCGACAGCTCGACGAAGCGCTTCTTCACCGCCTCGCTCGCGACCGCGGTGCGCGCGGCGGCGTTGAGCTTGGCGATGATCTCGCCCGGGGTGCCCTTCGGCGCGAACAGGCCGTTCCAGCCCTGCGCCTCGAACTCGGCTAGGCCGGCCTCGGCCGAGGTCGGCAGTTCCGGCAGCGAGGCGAGCCGCACGGTCGAGCCGACCACGACCGCCTTCACCAGTCTGTCGTCGATCGCCTGCGACACCGAGGCGGCTGCATCGCAGACGCCGTCGATCTGGCTGCCGATCGCGTCCGTCAGCGCGAGCGCCGCGCCGCGATAGCCGACTAGCTGCACGTCGATCCCTGCGGCATGCACGAAGCTCTTGCAGATCAAATAGTTCGACGAGCCGACGCCGGCATGGCCGAGATTGACCTTGCCCGGATTCTTCTTCGCGTAGTCGATGAATTCCTTGAGGTCCTTGGCCGGAAAATCCTTGCGCAGCGCGACGATGCCGAAGGTCTTGGCGACCACGGCGATCGGCGCGAAGGAGTCGGGCGTGAACGACAGCTTCGGATAGATCGCGTAGGTCGCGGCATTGGTGCCCGCGTTGCCGATCGCGATCGTGTAGCCGTCCGGCTCGGCGCGCGCGGCGCGGGTCAGCGCGGTCGAGCCGCCGGCGCCGCCGACATTCTCGATGATGATGGTCTGGCCGAGCGCCGCGCTCATCTGGTCGGCGACCGCGCGCGCGATCACGTCCGAGGTGCCGCCGGCCGTGAACGGCACGATCATCGTGATCGGACGCTTCGGGAAGTCCAGCTTCGAGGTTTCTTGGGCGTGCGCGACCGTCGCAAGCAGCAGCAATGCGGCTGCCGCTGCGGTTAAGCACCTTCCAAACATAATGGTTACGCCGCTTTTTCGAACTGCTGGGCCAGGCCTGCGAACAGGCCGCGGCCGTCGGTGCAGCCCATGATCTCTTCGACGTGGTTTTCCGGATGTGGCATCATGCCGAGCACGTTGCCGCGCTCGTTGAGGATGCCGGCGATCGAATGCGCGGCGCCGTTGAAGTTCGAGGTCTCGTCGACCACGCCCTCGGCGGAGCAGTAGCGATAGAGCACCCGCCCGTCGCCCTCGAGCCGCTTCAGCGTCTCCTCGTCCGCCTCGTAATTGCCTTCGCCATGCGCGACCGGCACGCGGATCACCTGGCCGGCATTGTAGCCGCGGGTAAACGGCGTGTCGGAGCGTTCGATGCGCATATGCACGTCGCGGCAGACGAATTTCAGCCCGGCATTGCGCATCAGCACGCCCGGCAACAGCCCGGATTCGCAGAGGATCTGAAAACCGTTGCAGACGCCGAGCACCAGCCCGCCCTTTGCGGCGAAGTCGCGCACCGCGTCCATGACGGGCGCGCGGGCCGCGATCGCGCCGCAGCGCAGATAGTCTCCGTAGGAGAAGCCGCCGGGCACCACCACGAGGTCGGTGCCTTTGGGCAGCGCAGTCTCGGCGTGCCAGACCATCGCCGTCTCATTGCCGGATGCGAGCTTGAGCGCGCGCGCCATGTCGCGCTCGCGATTGATGCCAGGGAAGACGAGGACGGCTGATTTCATTGCATCACCTGGTTTTGGGCGCCAGCACGAGCTTAACTGCGGCGGCAAACTTTGCGTAATTATCGTTGCTGGCCTTTTCGTCACGCGCCGAGCTGATCAGGCTGGCGGAGCCTTGTCCGCCAAGCAGCAAGCCGCTGACTTGATACTCGCTCGCGCCGTTGGCTGTCACGGTCAGGCGCCGTGCCTTGAACATGCGCGGCCCCGCGGTGCCCTTATCGCCATCAACGCCGAGCAGCGTAATGTGCTGCCCCGGCGTCCGCTGCTCCAGCGCCTTGATGATCTGCTCCTGCCCCTCGCGGAACTGGTCGAGCGTCATCTGTTTTCCGCCGGTATAATACCGGTAGCTCACCTTGGAGCCCGCACCGCAGGACGATTGCGCGCAGCGGAACATATGCACATCGGTGCCGCGGCGCTCGTAGCTCCATCCGCTGACCGCGAACGGCGGCGCCTGCGTCGTCGCGGCAGGCGCTGCCGACGTTGGTTGAGCCGAAGCCCCGCCGATTCCGGCTGCGGTCAGCAGGCCAACCAATAGCGCCCGGATGAAGATTCGGTCATTGCGAGCAGCGGCGGGAGCGGCTGTTATCATTTGGCGCGCTCGCTAGCTCAGAACCTCGACCCGATAGTTCTCGATCACGGTATTGGCCAGCAGCTTGTCGGCGGCGGCCTTCAGCGCCGCCTCCGCCTTGGCCTTGTCGGTCGCGGCAAGCTCGATGTCGAACACCTTGCCCTGGCGAACGCTGGCGACGCCGTCGACGCCGAGCGATTTCAGCGCGCCCTCGATCGCCTTGCCCTGCGGATCGAGGATGCCCGACTTCAATGTCACAGTCACACGTGCCTTCACGTCAGCCTCTTTCAGCTCTTCACCAGCACCGGGCCGCTGCCGGCCGGCCGCTCGTTCTCGATCAGAATGCCAAGCCGCTTCGCGACCTCGGTGTAGGCCTCAAGCAGGCCACCCAGATCCCGGCGGAAACGGTCCTTGTCGAGCTTCTCGTTCGACTTGATGTCCCACAGCCGGCAGGAGTCCGGCGAGATCTCGTCGGCGACGATGATCCGCATCATCTCGTTCTCGAACAGCCGCCCGCACTCCATCTTGAAGTCGACGAGGCGGATGCCGATGCCGAGGAAGAGACCGGTCAGGAAGTCGTTGACGCGGATGGCGAGCGCCATGATGTCGTCGATCTCCTGCGGCGTGGCCCAGCCGAAGGCTGTGATGTGCTCTTCCGACACCATGGGGTCGTTGAGCTGGTCGTTCTTGTAATAGAACTCGATGATCGAGCGCGGCAGCTGGGTGCCCTCCTCGATCCCGAGCCGCTGCGACAGCGAGCCGGCGGCGACGTTCCGCACCACCACCTCGAGCGGCACGATCTCGACCTCGCGAATCAGCTGCTCGCGCATGTTGAGGCGGCGGATGAAGTGGGTCGGCACCCCGATGTCGTTGAGGTGCTGAAACAGGTACTCCGAAATCCGGTTGTTGAGGACACCCTTGCCCTCGATCACCTGGTGTTTCTTGGCGTTGAACGCGGTCGCGTCGTCCTTGAAGTGCTGGATCAGGGTTCCCGGCTCGGGGCCTTCGTAAAGGACCTTGGCCTTGCCTTCATAAATACGGCGTCGACGGCTCATTGGGATGTACCGTGTTTTGTTGAAATCCATGGATTTGGGTGCTCCGGATGACTTGGGGTTACGACCCACGACGGAGCTGCCGCGGAGGCCTGGAACCTGGGCAATCCAACTGGAAACAGAACAAGAACCATGCCTGTGGGCAACCTATCCGATTGGCCCATCCAGCACAATCGATAGTGCCCCGTTCAGGGCACTTATACCGCCCTATCAAAAAGGCCCGATTCCGCCTGTTTTGCCTGCGGCTTAACGGCTCGTTGTCTTGCCGATTCCTCCCAATTACTTAAGCAAGCATCGGGGCTGCCGCAACGAGCATCAGCCCGCATTCAGCAGGGAATTGGAACTTCGGCATGAACGAATTCAACAAGCGCGAGGAAGGTTTCGAGAAGAAGTTCGCCCTCGACGAGGAGCAGAAGTTCAAGGCCGAAGCACGCCGGAACAAGCTGCTCGGCCTGTGGGCCGCCGAGAAGCTCGGCATCTCGGGCGATGCCGCCAACGCCTATGCCAAGGAAGTGGTGGCCGCCGACTTCGAGGAAGCCGGCGACAATGACGTGCTGCACAAGGTTCTGAGAGACCTCACCGCCAAGGGCCAGGCCGTCACCGAGCGCGACGTCCGCGCCAAGATGGACGAACTGCTGGCCGTGGCTGCGGCGCAGGTGAAGGCGGGAACCTAAGTTTCTCGCGCCGCCTGAGCTCCAATTCGACTTTTTACGCGCGCCGGACACCGTTCCGGCGCGACGTGTTTGTGCCCCTCGCTTTGGTAAAGTCGGCCCGGATGATCTCGAGCAAGCGCCGCGACGCGGCGCTGAGGAAGCCGCCATGCCGCGTCACCGCGACGACCTCATGACTTGCGGTGAGATTGCCGACACGAATCGTCGCGATCGAGGAGGCACGCAGCTCCTCCGCCGCATTGCTTCGTGACAGCAGCGCGATCCCGAGCCCGGCCTCGACCAGCCGCTTCTGCGCCGTGAGGCTGTCGACCGGTGTCCAGTCGACCTCGCCGAGCCCGTGCGTCAGGAAGAGGGCGAACACGTGCGAGGCGGTGATCTCGCGCCGTCCGGGCACCTCGGGAAAGGCGATCCAGCGCTCGTCCCTGAGATCGGCAAGTCTGCCGACCCGGCGTCCCGCCAGCGGATGGTCCGGCGCGCAGACGACCCCGAGCGGCTCGGCGAACAGCACCTCGCAATCGAGATCGCCCGAGCGGTCGCGGTCGTAACGCAGCCCGATCGTCGCCTCGCCGCGCCGAATCAGATCGCTGACCTCGGCACTGGTCGCGGTGCGCAGCGTCAGCGCGACATCAGGATGCCGGCGGGTAAAGCGCTTCAGCACTTTCGACAGCCGCTCGCCCGCAAGCGTGCCCGTCACCGCCAGCGCCACCGGGCCGGAATTGTCGCGCAGCAGCGCCCGCACCGCATTCTCGGCATCCTGCGCCGCCGCCACCGCGCGTTCGGCATAGGGCACCATCACCCGCCCCGCATCGCTCAGCCGCGTCTTGCCCGCGATCCGCTCGAACAGCGGCACGCCGAGCTCCTGCTCGAGCAGCGCGATGCGCCTGGAGATCGCCGGCTGCGAGCGATGCAGCGCCTTCGCGGCATTCGAGATTCCGCCGCGGCGATGCACCACCAGGAACGTGTTGAGCGCGTCGCTGTCCATTCCTCACCTCATGCAAAAAGATGATGATATTGAGAGAAATAACAAATTTGTCTGATGGCCGAAACCGCCCTATCGCCTGAGCCAGTCGCTTTTTCCGATCATCAGGAGTTCACATGCGCACCCAGGCAGACAAGGCAGCACGGTTTCGCGAGCTGCATCAGCGCCCCGGCGCCTTCATCATCCCGAATCCCTGGGATGCCGGCACGGCGAAGCTGCTCGCGGCGATGGGTTTCGAGGCGCTCGCGACCACGAGCCTCGGGCTCGCCAACACGCTCGGCAGCGCAACCGTCAGCCTCGATGCCATCATCGAGAACTGTCGGGTGATCGCCGCGGCCACCGACCTGCCCGTCAATGCCGATCTGGAGAATTGCGGCGCGGATAATCCGAGGACCGCGGCACTGGCGATCACTCGGGCCGCCGAAGCCGGCGTCGTCGGCGGCTCGATCGAGGACTCGACCGGCGATCCGCAACATCCGATCTACGACTTCTCGCTCGCGGTTGAACGGGTTCAGGCCGCCGTCGAGGCTGCGCGGGCGCTGCCGTTCCCATTCACGCTGACCGCCCGCGCGGAGAACTTCCTGCACGGCCGCAAGGATCTCGACGACACGATCAAGCGGCTGCAGGCGTTCGAGGCCGCCGGCGCCGACGTGCTGTATTCGCCCGGCCTGTATGACATCGGCACCATCAAGACGGTGGTCGCGGCCGTGAAGCGGCCGTTCAACCTCGTGATGGGCTTTGCCGATCCGACCTTGAGGGTCGAACAGCTCTCCGCCGCCGGCGTCAAGCGCATCAGCGTCGGCGGCGCGATGGAGCGTCACGCGCTGGCCGCGTTCCTGCGCTGCGCCCGCGAGATGAAGGATCAGGGCACGTTCAGTTTCGTGCGCGACATGGCGCCGGTGAAGGCGATAAGGGATATGTTTGCAGCTGGTCAGGCATGACCTAACCGCCGACGGTCATCGCAGGGCCGCTGGCGACGAGCCGTTGGCCCCCGCGAGGCATGCCGGCGCCGCCCCGGATCGCCAGGGGCGGCGGCTGCAGGGATCTGGTATGGTAGCGCCAACACCGCAAGTCCGGCCAAGGCGCTATCAGACCTGACGATTCATGACAGGTCGCGACTTGCAGGCAGCCTCAGGCAATGCCAAGAGAGCGGGATCATGTCCCAGGATCACATTTCCAACGTTCTCGCTGAACGTTATGCCTCGCCCGCCATGCGCGCCATCTGGAGTGGCGAGGGCAAAGTTCGCCTCGAACGCGACTACTGGATCGCCGTGCTGAAGGGCCAGCGCGATCTCGGGATTCCGGTTCCGGACGGCGTGATCGAAAGCTACGAGCGCGTGAAGGACCAGATCAACCTGGCCTCCATCATGCAGCGTGAGCGCGTCACCCGCCACGACGTGAAGGCGCGCATCGAGGAGTTCTGCGATCTGGCCGGCCATGAGCACTTGCACAAGGGCATGACCAGCCGCGACCTCACGGAGAACGTGGAGCAATTGCAGGTCTACCGCGCGTTGCAGCTGGTCGAGACCAAGAGCATCGCCGCGCTGATTCGGTTTGCGAAGCGCGCCCAGCAGTTGCGCGACATCCCGTTCACCGCACGCACCCACAACGTGGCCGCGCAAGTCACGACACTCGGCAAGCGCATCGCCATGTCAGGCGAGGAGATGCTGCTGGCGCATCAGAACCTGGTCAATGTGCTGCAGACCTACCCCGCGCGCGGCCTGAAAGGCGCAGTAGGCACCCGTCTCGACCAGATCACCCTGTTCAATGGCGATGCCGGCAAGGCGCGCGCGCTCGAGGAACGCATCCTCGTTCACCTCGGCTTGCCGAAAGCGCTCGACGCCGTCGGCCAGGTGTATCCGCGCAGCCTCGACTTCCGTGCGGTCAGCGTGCTCACCGAGCTCGCCAGCGGTCCCGGCAACTTCGCCAAGACCATCCGCCTGATGGCGGGCCATGAACTCGCCAGCGAAGGCTTTGCCAAGGGCCAGGTCGGTTCCTCGGCCATGCCGCACAAGATGAACAGCCGCTCCTGCGAGCGCATCAATGGCCTGCATGTGATCCTGAAGGGCTATCTCGCGATGGCCGCCGGGCTCGCCGGCGATCAGTGGAACGAGGGTGACGTCTCCTGCTCCGTCGTCCGCCGCGTCATGCTGCCCGATGCCTTCCTCGCCACCGACGGCCTGCTCGAGACCTTGCTCACCGTGCTCGATCAGATGGAGGTGTTCGAAGCCGTCGTCGAGACCGAGCTCAACCGCTACCTGCCCTTCCTGCTGACCACCACTGTCATGATGGAAGCGGTCAAGAAGGGCGCCGGCCGTGAAGGCGCCCACGAGGCGATCAAGGAGCACGCCGTCGCCGCCATTGGCGACCTTCGCACCGGCAAGATCGTGCAGAACGATCTGCTGCAGCGTCTCGCCGCCGATCAACGGCTTGGCTTGAGCGAAGCCGAATTGCAGCTCGTGCTCGCGCAAGGTCGCGCCAACTCTGGCGACGCCGGCGCCCAGGTCGATTATTTCGCCCAGCAGGTCGATGCTCTCGCCCGGGCCAAGCCCGAAGCGGCGAGCTACGCGCCGGGCACGATCCTGTGATGTCATTCGCCAATGGCGAGTAGCGATTCAATTCGCTACTCGCCATTCGCTCCGTCGTCTCACTCTTCCTTGAAGCCGTATTCCGGCACGTTGCCGCTGGCGCCGTAATATTTGTACGGCAGGAACTTGCCGCTCATGGTGATCTTGACGCGGTCGCCCTTCGGATTAGCGACACGCTCCATCGCCATGTCGAAGTCGATCGCCGACATGATGCCGTCGCCGAACTCCTCCTCGATCAGCGCCTTCCACGCCGGGCCGTTCACCATCACCATCTCGTAGAAGCGGTAGATCAGCGGATCGGTCGGCGGCATCGGCGTGCCGGCGCCGCGCATCGGCACCTCGTTGAGCATAGCGGTCTCGGCCTTCGACAACCCGAACAGCTCGCCGGCATTGGCCGCCTGCGGCTTGGTCAGCTTCATCTGGCCGAGGATCGCGCCCACGATCAGCACTTCGGAATACCCTCCGATCTTCTCGCAGATATGCTTCCAGCTCCAGCCCTTCTCGCGCTTGATGTCGAGCAGCTTCTCGGTGAGGTCTTCGCGTTTCATGGGGGTTTCCTCCTCAGGCTTCAGCGCGCAACGCTCTGCGCGGGATTGGGTTCAACGACGCGCGGCGGCGAGACGATCACCGGCTCGCCGACACCGGGCCGCACCGTCGGCACGTGGCGCGGATCATGATCGGTCACCTCAGCGGCAAAGCTCTTGCTGCGGCTGACCAGGAAATCGACGATATGGTTGCGCAGCGCATAGTAATAGGGATGACGGTGCAGGTCGATGCGGCCGCGCTCCTTCGGCAGCGGGTTCTCGACGATCTCGGCCAGCACCGCGCCGGGCCCGTTGGTCATCAGGAAGATCTTGTCGGCGAGGAAGATCGCCTCATCCACGTCGTGGGTGATCATGAAGGTGGTCTGCCCGGTCTCCAGGCAGATGCGCCGCACCTCGTCCTGCAGCGTGCCGCGGGTCAGCGCGTCCAGCGCCGAGAACGGCTCGTCCATCAGCATGATCTTCGGCGTGATCGACAGCGCCCGCGCAATGCCGACGCGCTGCTTCATGCCGCCCGACAGCTCCGACGGATGCTTGTGCTCGGAGCCGGTCAGCCCGACGAGATCGATGAATTTCTGCGCGTGGGCCCTGACCCGGGCGCGGTCCCATTTGCGCCATTTCGAGCTCACGGCATAGCCGACATTGCCGAGCACCGTGCGCCACGGCAGCAGCGCATGGCTCTGGAAGATCACGGCGCGGTCGAGGCTGGTGCCCTCGACGCCCTGGCCATCGACGATGACAGTCCCCCCGCTCGGCTCGTCGAGTCCGGCGAGGATGTTCAGCACCGTGGTCTTGCCGCAGCCGGAATGGCCGATCACGCAGCCGAACTCGCCGCGCGTCATCGACAGCCAGAAGTCCTCGAACACAGTGGTGGTGGTGGTGCCGCCGCCAGCGCCGGGATAACGCCGGGCGATTCCCTCGATGGAGATGAACTTGTCGGTCATCGCTACTCCGGAAACGTCACCATGCGCGTGAAGCGCGCCAGCACCTGGTCGAGCAGCATGCCGACGAGGCCGATCAAAAGGATCGCGATGATCACATTGGTGATCGACAGATTATTCCACTCGTTCCAGACGAAATAGCCGATGCCGGTGCCGCCGACGAGCATCTCGGCGGCGACGATCACGAGCCAGGCGATCCCGATCGAGATCCGCATGCCGGTCAGGATCGTCGGCGCCGCCGCCGGCAGGATCACGGTGAAGGCGCGCCTGATGGTGCCGACCTCGAGCGTCCGCGCGACGTTGATCCACTCCTTGCGCACGCCTGCGACCCCAAACGCGGTGTTCAACAGCATCGGCCACACCGAGCAGATGAAAATGACAAAAATCGCCGAGATCGAGGAATCCTTGATGGTGTAGAGCGCGAGCGGCATCCAGGCCAGCGGCGAGATCGGCTTCAGCAGCTGGATGAAGGGATCGAGCGCTCTGCTGATCAGGGGCGACATGCCGATCATGAAGCCGAGCGGGATCGCGACGATGACCGCAATGAGATAGCCGAGCCCGACGCGCCCGATCGAATAGGCGAGCTGGATGCCCAGCCCCTTGTCATTCGGCCCATTATCGTAGAACGGCCGCTTCAGGTGCTCCCACAGCTTGGCGCCGACATCGAGCGGTCCGGGCATCGCCGACTTGCCCTGCGTCGCGGTCAGCCCCATCAGCCTGGCGTATTCGGGGCTCATGGCCGCCGCCGTGCCGCTGCTGCGTGTGGCAAGGTGCCAGGCGCCGAGGAAGGCGGCGAATAGCACGATCGAGACGATGGCGGCGCGGAGGCGGAGCGAGAGCGTCATTGCGCCAACTCTCTCGACCCGTCGTCCAGGCCTAGTGCGCGGTTGCGCACCGAGCCGGGACCTATACGCCGCGCTCGCGCCGTGAGGCACGCGGGGAGACGTCGTGCCCAATCACTGGCGGTAGTGGTTATGGGTCCCGGCCTTCGCCGGGACGACATGGATAGGTCGTCGGCGCGCCCCCTCACGACGACTTCCTGATCTTGAAGCTCGCGAGATAATCGTCGGGCTTGGCCGGATCGAAACTCTTGCCCATCACCGAGAATGACTTGTACGAGGTGGCGGGCGGCGTCAGCCCCATCTCGGCCATCACCTTTTTCGTGTCGGTGGCGAGATAGACCTGCTCGGCGACCGCCTTGTAGTCGACGTCGCCCTTGATCTGGCCCCAGCGCTTCATCTGCGTGAGCATCCACACCGCAAAGGACTGCCAGGGGAACGGATCGAAGTCGACGCGCTTCGGATCGGTCTTCACGCCGCCGAGGCCGTCGGCGTAGGTGCCGGTCAGGACCTGCTCCAGCACCGTCACTGGCGCGTTGATGTAGTTGGCCGGCGCGATCGCCTCCGCGATCTGCTTGCGGTTCTCGGCCTTCGCAGCAAAGCCGGTGGCGTCCACGATCGCGCGGGTCAGCGCCGCGAAGGAATTCGGCGCCGTCGTGATGAATTCGCGGCTTGCAGCAAAGCTGCAACAGGGATGGCCGTCCCAGATCTCCTTGGACAGGATGTGCAGGAAGCCGACACCGTCATAGATCGCGCGCTGGCAGATATTGTCGGGCGCGAGGAAGCCGTCGATGTTGTCGGCGCGCAGATTGGCGACCATCTCCGGCGGCGGCACCGAGCGGAGCTGCACGTCGGTATCAGGATCGAGCCCGTGCTCGGCGAGATAATAGCGCAGCAGATAATTGTGCATGGAGTAGTCGAACGGAATGGCGAACTTCATGCCTTTCCAACCCTTCGGATCACGCTTGTCCTTGTGCTTGATGGCAAGCGTGATGCCCTGCCCGTTGATGTTCTCGATCGCGGGCACGGTGAAGGGTATGGCGTTGGCGCCAAGCCCGAGCGAGATCGCGATCGGCATCGGCGCCAGCATGTGGGCGGCGTCGTATTCCTTGTTGATGGTCTTGTCGCGAATGACGGCCCAGCCGGCGGTCTTCACCACCTCGACGTTGAGGCCCTGCCTGGCATAGAAGCCGAGCGGCGCCGCCATGATGATCGGCGTGGCGCAGGTGATCGGGATGAAGCCGACCTTCAAGTCCTTCTTCTCCGGCGGTCCGGCGTCGGCGAACGCCTCGGTCGCCGCCTTCAGCGGAAAGAACTGCGACATCGCGGCGAGCGCGGTCGCGGCGCCAACCGATTTCAGGAAGACGCGGCGCGCGACATCCTGCGGAAACACGGCCCGCATCACCGCCGACGCGACGATGCCTTCGTAACGCTTCTGTTCGCTGAGATCGGCGACCGGCTCGCAGCGCAGCGTGCGCGCGGCATGCGCATGCTCGGCGGCCGGGCGATGCCGGCCACAGGCGCAGCCATATCGCACGAGCGCGCGGTCGGCGTCGAAGGGATCATCTGACGTGGACATGCTGCGCCCCATTGTCGCACCGAACTACGGAGAGCTCCGCGATCCGGTGCATTGATCGGCGTCCGGCCGCGTTTTGCGCCGCCGGACGCCGACAAACATGCAGGTTCTATGCCGCCTTGTCCGTGACGACGGCCGCGGTCGGCAGACCCTCGTCGATCGGCAGCGCCGGGTCGCGCGACCACTCGTTCCAGGAGCCGAAGTACATCCGCACGTCCTTCACGCCGGCGTTCTTCAGCGCCAGGAAGGTGTTCGAGGCGCGCGCCCCCTTGAAGCAGTAGAGATAGACCGGCGTGGTTTGCGAGATGCCGACGGTGGCACATTCCGCCAGGATCTCGTCCTTCGACTTGAAGCGTGGGCCCTCCGCGGTCGGCTTCATCATCCGGTACCATTCCAGCCAGACGGCGCCGGGGATGCGGCCCTTGCGCGGGCAGAAATCCTTGCCGTAGGGCGAGGAGCTTTCGCCGATCCACTCGTCGACATCGCGCACGTCGAGGATCGCGACGCCGGGCTTGCCGACCGCCGCCAGCATCGCCTTTGCGTCGATCATGATGTCGCCGGCCTCCGGCACGATCGCAAAGGAGGCCTTCGCCGGAACCGCAACGTCGGTGGTGACAGGCAGCTCCGCCGCCTTCCATGCATCGAAGCCGCCATGCAGCACCTTGATCTTGGGATAGCCCAGCATCGTGAGCAGATAGTAGCCGCGGCAGGACTGGCCGAAGCCGGAATTCATCGACTGTTCGTAGATCACCGCGGTCTCCTTGCCGGAGAGACCGGCGGCGCCGAACGCATCCGCGAACTTGGTCTTCAGCTCGTGGATGCCTTCCGGCGTCGAGGTCGCAAGGAATGTGAAGATGTCATGCACATTGACGGCGCCGGGCAGATGGCCGGCCGCATAGGCATCCGGATTCCGCGTGTCGATGATGACACATGGTTCTTTCTTGACGAGCTCGGCAAGTTCGCCGGCGGTGATCAGAACGTCCGTCATGACTCTCTCCTGTTTGTGGTTGCAGTTGTGGTGGTCCCGAACTCTCATCACCCGTCCGCCAGCATCTTGCGCAGCTGCTTGGTGGCAGGCGTGACGATGGCGACGAAATAGGCCTCGCGCAGCCTGCGCTGGGCGCGGTGGCTCATCAGATAGCCGCGCGCGCCGCAATGGAGCATCGCGGCATGCGCGACCGCGACGCTGGCATCGCCGATCCGCAGGCGCAGCGCGACGACACGGCGCCAATAGCTGTCATCGGTGTTGTAGGGATCGCTTGCCAGCGTCATCGCCTCCTTCTCGAACTCGGCATAGAGCTCGCGGAATTGCAGCGGCTGCTGCGGCAGATAGCGGTTGACGTGACCGAGCGGTGCATGGACCTCGTCCATGATGTTGATGCAATCCTTCATCAGGCCGAGGCCCATGCCGGCCTGCAGCAGGATGAAGCCGGCGCGGATCTTCTTGACGAACGGCGCAGCCGGCTCGGCCAGGATCAGCTCGTCCGGCACGAACACGTCGCGGAACTGGACGCCGTAGGTGCCGGTGCCGTCCATCGCCAGAAACGGCTTGCACGGCGTCAGCGTGATCGCGGGGTCGGAGCAATCGGCAAGGAACATCACGGTGCTGCCCGGCTCGCCCTTTGTGCCCTCGTCCTCGCGCTCGAAGATCGTGCCGAAGTAATGGTCGGGCCCGAGATTGGACACCCAGGGCAGCGCGCCGCGGACGATGTAGCCGCCATCGACCTTGCGGCCCTTCAGCTTCAGCCGCTCGATGCCGAAGAAGCTCTTCATCGGGTTGGAGAGCCCGGTGCCGCCGAGCGCACGCCCGCTGGAGAAGCAATTGCCGAAGCGCGCGGCGAGCTTCATGTTGGTGGAATTGGCGACGTACCAGACCAGCGTGTTCTGGCACCACGCCATGAAGGCGGTGGCGCCGCAGACCTCGCCGAGCGCGGCCATCGACTGGATCGCCCAACGCAGGTCGGCAGGCCCCTCCTGCGGCACGTGGCTGCTCCACGCGCCGACCTTGCCGAGCCGGCGCAGGAATTCGCCGGGATAGACCGAGCCGGCATCGATCGCGGATGCGAGCGGTGCCAGCTCCTGACGCGCCAGACGCGCGACCTCGTCCGTAATGGTCGGTGCGGGATCTTGAGCTGCGACCCGCGATAAAGCCAGTGAACCCATGGTTGGTCTCCGCACCTTGAATTGCCGGTCGAGCCTTACGCGCTGACCTCGAGATTGACGGGGCGGGTGAAGGTGTTGGCGACCGGCGACCACTTCTTCACGTGCGCCACCAGCGCGTCGATCTCGTCCTGCGCGACGCCCTCGCATTCCATGTCGACCTTGACGCGGACATCGGTGAAGCCGACCGGCTTCTCGCTGACGTCGCCGGTGCCCCACACCGCGGTGATGTTGAGGTCGCCCTCCAATTCCAATTCGAGCTTGTTGACGATCCAGCCGCGATGCACCGCGTTGGCGTGCAGGCCGACCGCAAGGCAGGAGCCGAGCGCGGCGAGCGAGGCCTCGGACGGATTGGGCGCGGTGTCGTCACCGAGCAGGCCCGGCGGCTCGTCGACGATGTAGGGCGCGAGGTTGCGGATGTAGTTCGCATGACGGAACTTGCCCTCGGCCACCGTCCTGCACTTCAAGGTCTTGATGACCTTCGGGTTGGCCTTGCCGTTGGCAATCAGCTGCTCGAGCCCGCCTCTGTCGATCGGCGCGAGGCAGCCGGTCAGTGCGGTTTTTTGAGCGACAGCGGTCATCAGTTTTCTCCCTGGGAGCGATGGATTGGGTCAGGATACCGAACGGTCTGTTTCCTGCACGAAGCGTGCCAGTCCTCCGCCAAATCAAAAGGCGAAATCCGGCAGACGCTTAGCTGTGCCTGCCTGCGGATTGATCAGGGCGCGACTGCTCAAACGCGGTGCATCTGCCGCGCCGCCGCGATTATTTTGAGCGCAGGACGGCGCACATGCCCGCCCCCGTGAAGATGCGGCTTGATGATTTCGCCGCGCTCCGATTTACTGCCGCGCATGGTCAAATCGCTTGCGAAAAAAAAACCTGCCGCGGCGTTCGCCGCCGGCGACGATGAATCGGCGCGCGGGCGCCTGCTGAATGCGGCGACGCATCTGTTCTGCAAGAACGGCATCAACGCCACCGGCATCGATGCGATCATCGACGAGGCCGGAACCGCCAAGACCACGCTCTACAAGCTGTTCGGCTCGAAGACCAACCTTGTGCATGCCGTGCTGGAGAGCGAAGGCAAGCAGTGGCGCGAATGGTTCATCGGCGCGATCGAGGCCGGCGGCGGCGATCCGCAGACCAAGCTGGCGCGGATCTTCCCTGCCCTGAAGAGCTGGTTCGCCGAGGAACGCTTCTACGGCTGCCCCTTCATCAACGCGGTCGCCGAGCACGACAAGGATGCCAAGCAGTTCCGCAGCATCGCGCTGAAGCACAAGAAGGTGGTGCTGGCGCATATCGAGAAGCTCGCCGGCGAGATGGGCGCGAGCGAACCGGCGGTGCTTGCGCATCAGCTCGCGCTGTTGATCGACGGCGCCATCGTCGCCGCCATGGTGTCGTGCGATCCCGGTGTCGCCGACACCGCCGGCCTCGCCGCCAGCAATCTGTTCGCGCCGGCGAAGCTGAAGAAGACGAAGCGCGCAGGACGCTCGGACGAGTTGCTCGCGGTCTAACGCGGCGCATCACGGCGACCTCCCGCGATCATCGCTGATCCGACGATCAACTGCAGCATTGCTTGAGTCGGCGCTGCGCGCAGCCGATATCAACCCTGGCCTTCGTCGGATTTCCCGTGAGATCCTACAGGTCGAAGTTCGTCGGCAGCATCACGACGTCGCGGATGGTCATGCCGCGCGGCCGGGTCAGCATGAACATCACGACCTCGGCAACCTCGCTCGCCTCCAGCAGGCTGCCCGCTGCCTTGGCCTCCTCAAGCTTCTCCGCCGGCCAGTCCGCGAGCAGCGCGCTGATCACGGGCCCGGGCGAGATCGAGCCGACGCGAATACCGTGCTTGAACACCTGGCGCCGCACCGTCTGCACGAAGCAGTTGATTGCCCATTTCGACGACGCATAGACCGGCTCCCACGGCGTCGGGAAATGCGCGGCGAGCGAGCTCGTCACGATGATGTCGCCGGTCCCGCGCGCGATCATGTGCGGCAGCACATCACGTGCACGTTCTTCATCACGACGTTGACGTTGAGGTTCAGCATCCGGTCGATCGCGTCGGTATCGGCATCGACGAGATCGCCGCCGACATAGATCCCCGCATTGGCGTGCAGGATGTCGAGCTGGCCGGCCCTCTCGAGGATCGCGGGCAACAGCGTCGCGCAGGCCTTCGGATCGAGCAGGTCGATGACCAGCGGGATCACCGCATCGCCGTGCCTGCCGGCGAGCGCTTGCAGCGCGGCCGCGTCACGGTCGACCATCACCACACGCGCGCCCGCGGCCAGCATCGCCTCGCTGCTCGCAAGTCCAATGCCCGACGCCGCCCCGGTCACCGCCGCGACCTTGCCTTCCAATTGCTTCGCCATCGTCTCCACCCTGTCCGGTCAGTGCGGCGCGCATGGCAACACATCGCGGTCGCGATGTCAGCTCCCATGCGACAAACGACGTTGCCTGACGCGCATGTCCCGTCACATGCGGAGCATCGGCGGCCGCGTGGCGAAACGGCGACGCAGCCATTTTGCCGCCGGCCCCGCCGGCCGCTGCTTGTGCCAGACCACTTCGAGCGCAACGGGATGCGCGCCCTCGTCGAATTCCAGCTCGGGAATTGCCAGTTCGTCGGCAACCTGCGAGCTCGCCATGATGTGCGCCGGGATCAGCGCCCAGCCGACGCCCTGCTTGAGTATCTGCAGGATCACCCAGTGGCTCTCGACCCACCACACCTCCGCTGCGACACGAAGCCGGTGCCGCTCGGTTCCTTCGTTGCGCACGGTGACCATGATCTGGCGATGCCGCTTCAGCTCCTCCCAGTCCACCCGGCCATGCGCCAGCGGATGGTTCTTGCCGCACACGAGCTGCAGCGGCACCCAGCCCATGGTCTTGAAGCCGAGCTCGGGCGACAGATGCTCCTGCCGCCACATCACGCCGACATCGGCCTTACCGTCGAGCACGAGGCGGCTGACGTCCTCCATGATCGGAAACAGCAGCTCCACTTCGACATGAGGAAAGCGCTTGGCGAATTCCGCAAACAGCTCCCCGACCGCGCTCTCCGGATAGAGCTCGTCGATCGCCACCACCAACCGCTTCTCGACATGCGCCTCGAAACTGCTCGCGACGCCGATCAGATGCTCACGGCGATCGAGGATCAATCTTGCTTCCGGCAACAGCCGCGCACCGGCTTCGGTCAGCACCGGGTTGCGACCGGCTCGGTCGAACAGCGCGATCCCGAGGTCTGTTTCCAAATTGGCGACGTGCGTGCTGACCGCCGATTGCGCTTTCTTCAGAAGCCGTGCCGCACCGGAGAACGAGCCCTGCTCGGCCGCCGCCACGAAGGATTCGAGCTGGTCCATGGAAACGGCCATCTATCTCTTTTCCAGATACTACATAACTTTATAATCCCATAATATCAGATAGAAACCCGGTCACAACGACAGAAAGGGTTTCAAAATGTCTATGCGTTCCTTCTCCGACCGGGTCAGGCACGCAGTCCTGTTCGAACTGATCGGTATCGCCATCTTCACGCCGGCAGCCGCGTGGCTGTTCAATCAGCCGGTCGCCCATATGGGCGTCATCGGCGTCGTCTCGGCGACGGTGGCAACGATCTGGAACTTGCTGTTCAATCTCGGCTTCGACCACGCGCTGGTCCGCGTCACCGGCCGTGTCATCAAGACGATGCCGATCCGTGTCGCTCACGCGATGCTGTTCGAGGCCGGCTTGATCGTGCTGCTGATCCCGTTCGTCGCCTGGTATCTCGGCATCTCGCTGTGGGCCGCGCTGATGATGGATATCTCCATCGTCGCGTTCTATCTGGTCTACGCGTTCGTATTCAACATCGCTTACGATCGCGTCTTCCCGGTCCGCGAGCTCAGCGCGCACGGTCGCAGGGCAAGCCGGGCCCTGCCGGCCTGATCGGCCCTCAGAACTCGGCGCCTCCGATCATGTGATCTGCGGCGCCGCGCCGGACCCTGACACCGCAGCAATATTCCTAATGGTAGCGACTGCGCACAAGTTCCGCTGCGCAGCGCTCATAGACTGGTTTGATCCGGCTTGAGCGCTGTGGAATGCTTCAGGCCGACGTGCCCGTCAGAGGCTGCCAAAACGGCCAACAAGAAGAAGCGGAGGACTACAATGCCAGGGAACCGTTCACCCCACCTCACCCGCCGTCATCTCATCAAAGGCGCTGCCGCCACGTCGGCCACGCTGCTGCTCGGCAAGCCCGCCATTGCCAAGGGCAAGACCGAGATCGTGATCGGCAACATCGACGCCTATTCGGGACCGGCTGCGGTCTATTCGTCGATCGGCCGCACGCCTGGCGGCTATTTCAAGATGATCAACGAGCAAGGCGGCATCAACGGCCGCATGATCAGGTACATCACCTATGACGACGCCTACAGCCCGGCCAAGACCGTCGAGCAGGCGCGCAAGCTGGTCGAAGGCGACGAGATCGATGTGCTTTTTGCGCCGCTCGGTGCGCCCACCAATGCCGCGATCATGAAATACATGAACCAGAAGAAGGTCCCGCACCTCTTCATCGCCTCGGGCGCCACCAAGTTCGGCGACTACCAGAACTTCCCCTACACGATGGGTTTCCAGCCCTGCTACCAGATCGAGGGCCGGGCCTTCGCGCAACACGTCCTGTCGACACAGAATGATCCCAAGATCGGCATCGTCTACCAGAACGACGATTTCGGACGCGACGTGCTGAAGGGTTTCAAGGACGGGCTTGGCGGCAAGACCTCCGCAATCGTCGCCGAGCTGTCCTATGAGACCGCCGACCCGACCATCGACAGCCAGGTGGTTCGCTGCAAATCCGCCGGTGCCAACGTGTTTATGAGCATGACCACGCCGAAATTCGCCGCGCAAGGCATCAAGAAGATCGCCGAGCTCGGCTGGCAGCCGGCGCATTACATCGGCAACAACGCCTCCTCCGCCGGCTCGACCCTGAAGGCCGCGGGCTTCGACGTGTCCAAGGGGATCATTTCGAGCGCCTATTTGAAAGATCCGGTCGACGCCGCCTGGGACAGCGATCCCGCCATTCAGAAATGGCGCGCCTTCCTCGACAAATACGATCCGGCGGCGGCCAAGAACGACATCTACGCGGTCACCGGCTATCTCACCAGCCAGATCCTGGTTCAGGTGCTCAAGCAATGCGGCGACGACGTCTCGCCCGAAAACATCATCAAACAGGCGGCGAACCTCAGGGACGTCGAATCCGACATGCTGCTGCCGGGCATCAAGATCAACACCTCGCCGACCGACTATTATCCGCTCGAGCAACTGCAACTGACGCGCTTCAGCGGCGAACGCTACGAGCCGATGGGTCCCGTGATCGACGGCGGCATCTCGAAGGCGTGATCGTCCACGGCGTTCCGCGAAAACCAGCGCGGCGCGGACGCGAACCGCCTCGCAGTTGCCATCGGCCCCTCATCGGCCGATGATGCGCGAAACGGATCCGAACCGAACGGGAGGACGTGAATGCGTGGACGCCGTGTGCTGATGGAGTCGTTCGTGTCGCACGGCGTGCGTCACATCTTCGGCAATCCCGGCACGACGGAAACGCCGCTGCTCGACAGCCTGCCGGCATTTCCGCAACTCGAATATATCATGGCGCTGCATGAAGGCGTCGCAGTCAGCGCCGCCAGCTTCTATGCGCAGGCATCCGGACGCGTCACCGTTGCCAACCTGCACGTCGCTCCCGGCCTCGGCAACGGTATCGGTTCGCTCTATGGCGCGCTGAAAGCAAATTCGCCCCTGGTCGTGACGGCGGGTCAGCAGGACACGCGAATGCGGCTCAACAATCCGCTCCTCGGCCACGACCTCGTTGCAATGGCGGCCCCGGTGACGAAGTGGAGCGTTCAGATCGAGCGCGCCGACGAGATCGCACCAATCATGCGACGCGCGTTCAAGGTGGCGACCGATGCGCCACAAGGGCCGGTGTTCGTATCGCTCCCGATCGACGTCTTGGAACAGGAGACCGCGGTCGATGCATCGACGCCGGACAGTTTGTGGCGGTCGACACGCCCCGATCCGGCAGGGATCGAGGCGATGCTTGCGCTGCTTCTCAAGTCACACAATCCGGCCATCATCGCCGGCGACGACGTCGCGAGATCGGGCGGCGAGCAGGCGCTGGTCGCGCTTGCGGAAACGATCGGCGCTACCGTGTGGTTCGAGGGGTTGCGGCATCACGCGTCCTTTCCGACCAATCACCCGAGCTATCGCCAGTCGCTCCCTGGCGACGCCCGGCAGGTACGCAAGGTGCTCGGCGATACCGATCTTGTGCTGCTCATCGGCGGTCCGTTCTTCGAGGACATCTGGTTTGCGCCTGATAACCACATTCCCCACGGCGCGCCCGTGCTCCAGATCGAGGCCTCGGCCGAGCGTCTCGCGCTCAACAACAGGCTCGACGCCGGCATTGTCGGCGACATCACCATCAGCCTCGGCGCATTGACGGACGCGCTGCAAGCAAAGGCGAGCGCGGACTTCAGGCAGGCTGCGCAAAACCGCAACGCTGCGCTGGCCGAACTGCAGGCGAAAGAGAAGGAAGCCTATCGCGCGCGCGTCGAGAAGAGCTGGAACCGTGAGCCGAGCTCCATGCCGCGCGTCACCGCGGAACTTCGTCGCGGCCTGCCTGATGATGTGGTCATCGTCGATGAGAGCATCACGGCGAGCCTGGATCTCGCGCGCGCCTTCGACTATCGCGGCTTCGGCGATTATTTCGGCGGACGTGGCGGCGGCATCGGCCAGGGTCTTGCCGGCGCCATCGGCGTCAAGGTCGCCATGCCGGACCGTCCCGTTGTCGCGATCTCCGGCGACGGCTCGGCGATGTATGCGATCCAGGCGCTGTGGACTGCCGCGCACCACAAGCTTGCGATCGTGTTCGTGGTGCTCGCGAACCGCGAGTACCGCATTCTCAAGCACAATGTGGACGTCTGGCGACAGAACTTCGAAGCCGGCACCCAGCATCCCTATCAGAACATGGATATCACCGGTCCCGCGCTCGACTTCGTGCATCTCGCGGCCGGCATGGGCGTCGAGGCGGTCAGGGTTGAGAAGGCGGACGACATCGCTGGCGCAGTCGCAAAGGCTGCCGCGGCGCAGCGTCCGTACCTCGTCGAGATCGCGATCGAAGGAAAGCGCTAGAGGAGCTTCTGATGGCAGGCATTCTGGACGGCAAGGCTGCGTTGGTGACTGGCGGCGGCTCGGGCATCGGTCGGGCAACAGCGATTGCCATGGCGCGCGAAGGCGCGCGCGTCGCGGTGTCCGACCTGTCAAAGGACGGAATCGAACAGACAGTCGCGCTCATCAACGCCGCAGGCGGCCAGTCGATCGCGATCCAGGGCGACGTCACCGACGAGGCTGACGTCGCCAACATGGTGGCACGCACGGTGTCGGCGTTTGGGCGCATCGATTGCGCGTTCAACAATGCCGGCGTGGCCGGGCGCTCCGTCGGCCCGCCCGGCCAACGCATCCATGAGCTCACGCAGCCTTCGGTGGCGAAGATGTTTTCGATGAATCTGATGGGCGTGTTCCTGTGCCTGAAATACGAGGTCGCGCAGATGCTCAAGCAGGGCGGCGGCGGCGCGATCGTCAACACCGCCTCGATCGCCGGGCTGGTCGGCCTTGCCACGTCGGGCCACTACGTCGCGGCCAAGCATGGTGTCGTCGGCCTGACCAAGTCTGCGGCGATCGAATACGCCCAGGACGGCATCCGCGTGAATTGCGTCAATCCCGGATACATCAAGACGCCGATGACCAAGGAGACGATGGACGAACGTTACGACGAGATCATCGCAAAGGTGCCCGCTCGTCGCCTGGGCGTGCCCGAGGAAATCGCGGAGGCCGTGGTCTGGATGTGCTCGGACAAGGCGTCCTTCATGACAGGCGCATCGCAGGTGGTCGACGGTGGCTACAGCGCCGCCTGAGGTGCGCTTCAGCGGGGCGCGTCGCGGCTTTCAGGCTATTCCTTTGGCGGCACCGTGCGCAAATAGGTGACGATGGCGTCGAGGTCGGCGGCTGACACGGTGGCGTAGTAATGGAAGCCCATCGGCGGATTGAGCTTGCTGCCATCCTTGCTGACGCCCTGAGTGATCGCGCGCTTGATCTCGTCATCGGTCCAGCTGCCAATGCCTTTCGTCTTGCTAGAGCTGATGTTCCGCGAAACCGAGACGCCCCAGGGTCCCGCAAACTTGCCGCCGCCGGCGCCCATGCTGGTCGCAAATTCTCGCCCTTGCTGCCCCATCGGGGTGTGGCACTCCATGCAGTGCGCAATCGTGGCGAGGTAGAATCCCTGCTGCGCCTTGTCACTCAACATCGCTTCGGTGTACGGGCTTTCACCGCCCGGGGGAACAGGATGCCCCTGTGATATTTTGTAGATTGGCTCCGGTACCGCATTCCTGATCGGCTTGATCGTGCGCAGATATGCGATCACGGCTTTGAGATCGCGATCGGTCATGATCTCGTAGAAGCCACTTGGCATGATCATGGCGACCCGCGTGCCGTTGCGTTTAATGCCTTTGCGCAGCAGTTGCTTGAGTTCGGCGTCGGTGTAATTGCCGATGCCGGTTTCCTTGTCTTGCGTGATGTTCGAGGCCGTGACCTTGAACGGTGGCTCATCCCATGACGTGCCGCCCGAAAAGGCCTTATCCCTGATCTCGCCTGACGGTCCCTTCGGGGTATGACAATTGCCGCAGGTCAAGACGCCGTTGACCAGGTAATCACCGCGCTCGACCAATTCCGATTGTGCGCTGACCGGGCTGCTCAATACCGCACCGATAACGAGCGCTAGCGATCCGATACGGATCATGACGACGCCTCCAATCAATTAAATATGGCGATTGAACTCTGATCAATTTCTGGCTTCAAAAACGTAGGTCAGCAAAATGTGCACACCGGTGTTCAACGGCGCGAAGGTCATGTGCAATATTACGTAGCTGGCGCGCAAGAAATGCCGCGCGCGGATCGATGGTACGATCGCCGACCCTCTTTTCACACATCCGATTGCCGGAGGGCTGACCAGACAAAATCTAGCAGATTCCACGCGCTTGAGAAGGCAGCCTGACCACGCAATTGCGCACGGGGGGGCCGGACCCCTAACCGAAGGTGATTGTTGCGCGACGGCGGGGCCACAGCTCTCTTTAACAACACACCCCTGTGGTTATGAGTCCACATTCAGTGTCGTCCTGGCTTTCGCCAGGACGACGTGTGGAGAGGCCCGCGATCGATCTCGACGCCATCAGATTCTCAGCCGGCGAAAGCTCACCGCCCCTGCTGCAAACTCCCCTCCAGCCGCGCCAGCTCGCCGTCGAGGTCGCGCTCGACATCGGCCACCTGCATGTCGACCACCCGATAGTCGCGCGCTTCGAGCCAGGCGCGGCGCTTGGCGCGGTCGGTGCCGATGGCCTCGCTCTCGTTCGGATTGACCAGCTCGATCGCGAGCCGGTGCACGAAGGAGACGAAGTCGGGGATGTGCCGGCCGACCGGGGTCTGGCGCTTGAACTGGCCGGCGAAGCGCCGATCCCGCGTCAGCGCCTGCCACAGGATCCGCTCGGCGTCGGTCGGGTTGCGGCGGAGCAGCCGGGCGAGGCCGCGCACCGTGCTGGAGTTGTCGGCGGCGGCGCCGCCCTGTCCCTGCTCGGCGAGCAGCGCCCGCAGCCGGGTCGCCTGGGCGCCGTCGAGCACGCCGCCCTTGGCCGGGCCCTTGCGGCCCTCGGCGATCGCCATCACGACTCCATGGAGCGTGTGCATGTCCTGCTTGGTTGGATCCATCCGGGTGAAGATGTTGCGCAGGTTCACCAGCATGGTGTCGCGCTTCTCCGCCGGCCGCAGGAACTCGACCTTGTCGAGCTCGGCAACGAGGTTGTCGAAGAACGCCTGCATCTGGTGCTGGGAGGCCGGCTCGGACCGCTCCGGCATCGCGAACGGCAGCGCGCCGGCGGTCGAGAGCTTGAACCATTCGTACCCCATCAGCAGCACCGCCTGCGCCAGGTTGAGCGAGGCGAAGCCCGGATTAACCGGGAAGGTGATGATGCGGTTGGCGAGCGCGACCTCCTCATTGGTCAGGCCGGAGCGCTCCCGCCCGAACAGGATGCCGGCCCCGCCGCCGGAGGCGACGTGGCTGACGATCTCGCCCGCCGCGCCTTCCGGCCCGACCACCGGCTTGGCCTGGTCGTGGGCGCGCGCGGTGGTCGCGAACACCAGCGTGAGATCGGCGATCGCCTGCTCGACGGTGTCGAACAGCTCGACGGAACCGATGATTTGGTCGGCGCCGGCGGCGGCGCGTTGCGCGGCGACATTCGGCCAGCCGTCACGCGGATTGACGATGCGCATCCGGGTCAGCGCGAAGTTGCCCATCGCGCGCGCGGCCATGCCGATGTTCTCGCCAAGCTGCGGCTCAACCAGGATGACGACGGGACCGGCAAGGTCGTGCCCTGCCTTGGTCTTGTCGGTGCCGGACATCTCACTTCACTTTCTGATTCAACGTCTGAAGATTTTGAATCAACTTCCGAAGCGGCTGATTCAAACTCTCATGCAGGGCGGCGCAACGAGCTTGGCACCGGTTTTGCGCGGGACCATTTTCTCCAAGGAGATAACAGGGTTAGCGGCGTTTGCGAATCCTTAATCGGAATCCCAATCGCACGGAGCGAAGACTGCCGCTTGCGCGCTTCGCCTTCGGATAGGCTATCAACCACAACCAAAGCGAAGCTGTAAAGGCACGCTTGAGACGCGCTTGAACGGCGAGGCACTTGGGTCGAAGCACTTGGGGGCGATGATGCGGGGCAGATGGACGCTGGCGATTGTGGGCGTGGTCTTGATCGTGGCGGGGGGCCTGCTCGCCCACCTCACGCAGACCGCAGGCGGCATCCGGATCGAGGATGTCAGGTTCGAGGGCGCCAAGGGCAACACCATGAGCGCCCTGCTCTACATCCCGCCGAACGCGACGCCGCAGATCCCCGCGCCCGGCATCCTCGCCGTGCACGGCTACATCAATTCGCGCGAGACCCAGGACGGCTTCGCCATCGAGTTCGCCCGCCGCGGCTATGTGGTGCTGGCGCTCGATCAGACCGGCCATGGCTACAGCGACCCGCCCTCCTTCGCCAACGGCTTTGGCGGACCTGACGGGCTTGCCTATCTCCGCAGCCTGCCATTCGTCGACAAGGAGAACATCGGGCTGGAGGGCCATTCGATGGGTGGCTGGACCGTGCTGGCGGCCGCCACCGCGATGCCCAACGACTATAAATCGATGGTGCTGGAGGGCTCGTCCACCGGCAAGCCGTTGGCCGCCGAGGGCACCGCGAGCTGGCCGCGAAACACCGCGCTGGTGTTTGCCCAGTACGAGGAGTTCTCCACCCTGATGTGAGGCGTCGACCTCGCCCGCGACGTCACCAAGAGCCCGAAACTCTGGGCGCTGTTCGGCACGCAAGGCACGGTCGAGCCGGGCAAGGTCTATGGCGATCCGGCCAACGGCACCGCCCGGGTGCTGTACACCCCGGCGATGACCCATCCGGCCGAGCACATCTCGCATGAAGCGATCGGCTACAGCCTCGACTGGTTCGCCAAGACGTTGAAGGGCGGCACGCCTCGTCCGGTCGACGACCAGATCTGGTTCCGCAAGGAGATCGGCACCCTGATCGCGCTGATCGGCTTCGTGGCGCTCATGATCGGGACGTTCGACGCGCTGCTGGAGGCGCCGATGTTCTCCTGCCTGCGGCTGCCGGCGGTTGGCGATGGCACCATGCCGGCGCATCAGGCCGCCAGCGGCCGGCGCTGGACCACGGCGTTCATCCTGTCGGCCTTCATCCCCGCCCTGACCTACTACCCGGCCTTTGCACTGGGCGGCACATTCGTCAGCCCGAGCGCGTTCCTGCCGCAGGGCATCACCAACCAGATCCTGGTTTGGGCCATCATCAACGGCCTGATCACGCTGGCGCTGATGTGGTTCGTCCCGAAGCGCGCCAGCTGGGCCGGCCTCGTCGGTCAATCCGTCGTGATCGCGGTGGCCTCGGGTTGCGGTGGGCTACGCTGCGCTCTGGCTCGCCGACCTCGCCTTCAAGATCGACTTCAGATTTTGGATCGTCGCACTCAAATTGATGAGCGCGAAGCGATTTCTCATCTTCCTGATCTATCTGATTCCGTTCACGGCGTTTTTCGTGGTGGCCCTACACGTGCTGCACCGGAATTTCTCGACCATGGGCGCCCCGCGCGGAGCGCTCTATCTGACCAACATCCTGGCGCTGACGCTCGGTTTCATCGTGTTGCTGGTGCTGCAATACGGCACGCTGTGGCTGACCGGAAAGCTGTTCAACCCGATCCCGGACCCCAGCTTCGTGCCGCTCTCGACCATCGTCGCGATTCAGTTCGTACCGCTCCTGGCAATCGTCGCCGTGATCGCGACCTTCACCTGGCGGCGAACCGGATCGAGCCTGCCGGGGGCCCTGATCGCGGGCCTGTTCGTGACCTGGTACATCGTGGCCGGGACCGCCACGCAGGTCCCGTTTTAGAGGGCCGCGCGCGCGCCGCCGTCAGAATGGCGGTTCTCGGCGAAAAGATGGGCTGAAAGTGCATAACCGGTGCGCTTCCGCCCGTCCCCGGGCGGTGCTATAGCGCAGGCGTATTCCACCCCCGCCGTCAAAAGCGCGCCGTTCCCAAGAGGGCCTCCCCGTCATGGCAAAAATCAAGGTATCCAACCCCGTCGTCGAGCTCGATGGCGACGAGATGACCCGGATCATCTGGCAGTACATCAAGGACAAGCTGATCAACCCGTTCCTGGATGTCGAACTGCTCTATTTCGATCTGGGCATGGAATACCGCGATGAGACCAATGACCAGGTGACCATCGACGCCGCCGAAGCCATCAAGAAGGTCGGCGTCGGCGTCAAATGCGCCACCATCACCCCCGACGAGGCCCGGGTGAAGGAGTTCGGCCTGAAGCAGATGTGGAAGTCGCCGAACGGCACCATCCGCAACATCCTCGGCGGCGTGATCTTCCGCGAGCCGATCATCTGCAAGAACGTGCCGCGCCTGGTTCCCGGTTGGACCAAGCCGATCATCATCGGCCGCCACGCCTATGGCGACCAGTACCGTGCCACCGACATCAAGTTCCCCGGCAAGGGCACGCTGTCGCTGAAGTTCGTCGGCGAGGACGGCACCGTGATCGAGCGGGAAGTGTTCAAGGCGCCGGGCGCCGGCGTCGCGATGGAGATGTACAATCTCGACGACTCCATCATCGATTTCGCCCGCGCCTCGCTGAACTACGGCCTGCTGCGCAACTACCCGGTCTACCTCTCGACCAAGAACACCATCCTCAAGGTCTATGACGGCCGCTTCAAGGACATCTTCCAGGACATCTACGACCGCGAGTTCAAGAAGGAATTCGAGGCCAAGGGCCTGACCTACGAGCACCGCCTGATCGACGACATGGTCGCCTCGGCGCTGAAATGGTCCGGCGGCTATGTCTGGGCCTGCAAGAACTATGACGGCGACGTGCAGTCCGACACCGTGGCCCAGGGCTACGGCTCGCTCGGCCTGATGACCTCGGTGCTGCTCACCCCGGACGGCAAGACGGTGGAAGCCGAAGCCGCCCACGGCACCGTGACCCGCCACTACCGCGAGCACCAGAAAGGCAAGGAGACCTCGACCAACTCGATCGCGTCGATCTTTGCCTGGACCCGTGGCCTGGCCCACCGCGCCAAGCTCGACAACAACCCGGAACTGGCGAAGTTCGCCACCACCCTGGAGAAGGTCTGCGTCGCGACCGTCGAAGAAGGCTACATGACCAAGGACCTCGCGCTCCTGGTCGGCGCCGACCAGCGCTGGCTCTCCACCACCGGCTTCCTCGACAAGGTCGCCGAGAATCTCGGAAAGGCGATGGCGGCCTAACGGCTGCCTGTTGCCGAACACAGCAGCGAGCGTGACCATGACCTTTCCCGGCCGGGTGACGCTCGCATCCTTGCTGCTGACCGGATCGGCGGCACTCGCTGCCGATCCGCTGCCCGCCCCCGTTGCGGCGCCCGACGAGACCGCGGTCCTCACCGTCCACGCCGAGGGCGCGCAGGTCTATGAGTGCAAGCTGGTCATCGACGGCAAGCTCGCCTGGTCGTTCCGCGAACCGGTCGCCACCCTGATCGCCGATGGCCGCACCGTCGGCCGGCACTATGCCGGACCGAACTGGGAGCATGTCGACGGCAGCGCCGTGACCGCCCGCACCGCCGGCAGCGCGCCCGGCGCAACGCCAGCGGACATTCCCTGGCTGAAGCTCGAGGTGATCTCCCACCGCGGCAACGGCCTGCTCTCCAGCGTCGCCACGGTGCAGCGGATCAACACCTCGGGCGGCGAACTCAGCGGCGCCTGCGACAAATCAGGCGCACTGAAGAGCGCGGCGTATTCGGCGGATTACGTGTTTCTGCGGAGAGACTAAGCCTAATCGCGAATGCCGCCGTCGGTCTCGTGCGGTACCTGGGCGATCTCGCCGGCGGCAAGGTCGCCACCGGCCGCAAGCGGGTCGGCAAGCCGCGCCTCCGCCGTCTCCCTGACATGGGCGCCGAGCGCCGGGATCCGCTCGGTCAGGGCATGGAAGTCCTGCGCATCGAGCAGCAGCAGCTTGGTCTTCCGCGTCGCCGTCACCGTGCCGGAGCGGCTGGTCCGCCTGAGCAGCGCGATCTCGCCGAAGAACGAGCCGTCGGCAAGCCGCACGCGTTGGCTCGGCAGGTCGATCTCGACCTCGCCGGCGGTGATGAAATACATCGACGACGCCGGATCGCCGCGCCGCACCAGCACCTCGCCGGCCTCGATGGTCTGCGACCGCAGCAGGCGCATGATGTCGGCGATCTCGGCAGCGCCGAGATGTGAGAACAGCGGCACTCGCGCCAGCATGCCCCAGGTCACGACGAAGTCGCGGCGCCGGACCTCGTCGGCGAACGCGGTCGAGACGATCGCGACCGGCAGCGCGATCATCGCAAAGCCGACCACGATCGCAACCACCGTGACCATCCGGCCGAGCACCGTCACCGGGACGACGTCGCCGTAACCGACGGTCCCGAGCGTCACGATCGCCCACCACATCGCCTGCGGCATGGTGCCGAACTTGTCCGGCTGCACCTTGTGCTCGATGGCATAGAGCAGCGAGGCGAACAGCAGCACCGCGCCGGTCAGGATCACGACGCAGCCGAACAGCGTGCGCCGCTCGGCATGCAGCGCCGCCAGCAGCGAGCGCATCGCGGTCGAATAGCGCACCAGCTTGAGGAACGGCAGCATGCCGAACAGCACCAGCGCGGTCTTGTCACCGATCGCGAGCGCGATGGCCGACGGCAGGAAGGCGAGCAGGTCGATCACGCCGAGCGCCGAGCAGGCGTATTCCAGCCGCGCCTGCAGCGGCGTCATGTCGCGCAGCGAGCGGCCGACCACGCTCCAGAGCCGCGCGGCATATTCCAGCGCGAAGGCGGTCACCGCGGTGATCTCGATCGCCGTGAACAGCCACCAGAACTGGGCATCGACCTCCGGCACCGACGCCAGGATCGCCGCCAGCACATCGACGGTGATGATCGCGACGACGAGCCGGACAAATCGCGCGCCGACTGAATATGGCAGGTGGTCCTGCTCGAGCAGCTCGTAGAGACGCCCCCGCAGTCCGGGATCGCTCATCGTGGGCTTGCCTGGAGCCGTCGCCACGATCAGCCTCTCCGTCAGGCGCCGGCCGATGCCTGTTGAGTCATGGCCTGCTCGATCGCCGACAGCGCGGCGTCGGCCTTGGCACCGTCGGGCCCGCCGGCCTGCGCCATGTCGGGCCGGCCACCGCCCCCCTTGCCGCCGAGCACCTCGGAGCCCTTGCGCACCAGCTCGACCGCGTTGAAGCGCGAGGTCAGGTCGGCGGTGACGCCGACCACGATGCCGGCCTTGCCGTCCTCGGTGACGCCGACGATCGCGACCACGCCGGAGCCGATCTGCTTCTTGCCGTCGTCGACGAGGCTCTTCAGGTCCTTGGTCTCGACGCCTTCGACCGCGCGCGCGAGCAGCTTGACGTTGCCGACCTCGCGCACGCCGGAGGCGGCACCATTCGACGACGCTCCGCCGCCCATCGCGAGCTTCTTGCGGGCATCCGACAGGTCGCGCTCGAGCTTCTTGCGCTCCTCCATCAGGACCGCGATGCGCGCCGGCACATCCTCGATCGTGGTGCGCAACTCGGCCGCCGCGGTCTTCGCCAGCGTCATGGTGTCGTTGGCGTGCCTGCGCGCATGATGTCCGGTCAGCGCCTCGATGCGGCGGACGCCGGACGCGACCGCGCTCTCGCTGGTCACCGAAATCAGGCCGATGTCGCCGGTGCGGCGAACATGGGTGCCGCCGCAGAGCTCGACCGACCAGCCAAGCGCGTTCTGGCCGTGCTCGCGGGCGCTCTTGCCCATCGAGACGACGCGAACCTCGTCGCCATACTTCTCGCCGAACAGTGCGCGCGCACCGGCCTCGCGGGCGTCGTCGACACCCATGACGCGGGTCGTCACCTCGTCATTCTCGAGCACGACATCATTGGCGATGTCCTCGACCCGGGCGAGCTCCTCCGGCGTAATCGGCTTCGGATGCACGAAATCGAAGCGCAGGCGATCGGGCGCGACCAGCGAGCCGCGTTGCGCGATGTGATCGCCGAGCACCTGGCGCAGCGCCTCGTGCAGCAGATGCGTCGCCGAGTGGTTGGCGCGGATCGACGAACGCCTGGCGTGGTCGACCTCGAGCTGCAGCGCGGTGCCGACGTTCAGGGTGCCCTGCTCCACCGTGCCGACATGCACGAACAGATCGCCGGCCTTCTTCTGCATATCGGTGACGCGGAATTTGACCCCCTCGCCGGTCAGGATGCCGACATCGCCGACCTGACCACCGGACTCGGCATAGAACGGCGTCTGGTTCAGCACGATCGCGCCGCTCTCGCCGGCCTTGAGGCCGTCGACCTCGGCGCCGTCCTTGACCAGAGCCGTCACCACGCCTTCCGCGCTCTCGGTCTCATAGCCGAGGAATTCGGTTGCGCCGAGCTTCTCGCGCAGCGGGAACCAGATGGTCTCGGTAGCCGCCTCGCCAGAGCCTGCCCAGGAGGCGCGCGCCTTCTCGCGCTGGCGGTTCATCGCATCGGTGAACGATGCCTGGTCGACGCTGATGCCGCGCGACTTCAGCGCGTCCTGCGTCAGGTCCAGCGGGAATCCGTAGGTGTCGTACAGCGTGAACGCGGTGTCGCCGTCGAACATGTCGCCCTTCTTGAGGCCGGCGCTTTTCTCATCGAGGATCGAGAGGCCGCGCACCAGCGTCTTGCGGAAGCGAGTCTCTTCCAGCTGCAGCGTCTCCTCGATCAGCTTCTCCGCGCGCACCAGGTCGGGATAGGCCTGGCCCATCTCGCGGACCAGCGCCCAGACCAGGCGATGCATCAGCGGCTCGCTCGCGCCGAGCAGCTGCGCGTGGCGCATTGCGCGGCGCATGATCCGGCGCAGCACATAGCCGCGGCCCTCGTTCGACGGCAGCACGCCGTCGGCAATCAGGAACGCCGAGGAGCGCAGATGGTCAGCGATCACCCGGTACGACGCCACGTTCTGTGGGTTCGGCCCATGGCCGAGGGCCGATGCGGCCGCATCGATCAGGTGGCGGAACAGATCGGTCTCGAACACGCTCTCGACGCCCTGCAGGATGCAGGCCATGCGCTCCAGCCCCATGCCGGTGTCGATCGAGGGACGCGGCAGCGCCACGCGCTCCTCCTTCGTCACCTGCTCGTATTGCATGAACACCAGGTTCCAGAATTCGAGGAAACGATCACCGTCCTCTTCCGGGCTCCCCGGAGGTCCGCCCCAGATATGCTCGCCGCGATCGATGAAGATTTCGGAGCACGGACCGCACGGGCCGGTATCGCCCATCGCCCAGAAATTGTCCGAGGTCGCGATGCGGATGATGCGATCGTCCGAGAAGCCCGCGATCTTCTTCCAGTAGCCGGCCGCCTCGTCGTCGGTGTGGTAGACGGTGACGAGCAGCTTGTCCTTTTTCAGCCCGAAATCCTTGGTGATCAGATTCCAGGCGAGCTCGATCGCGCGCTCCTTGAAGTAGTCGCCGAACGAGAAGTTGCCGAGCATCTCGAAGAAGGTGAGATGGCGCGCGGTGTAGCCGACATTGTCGAGGTCGTTATGCTTGCCGCCGGCGCGGACGCACTTCTGCGACGTCGTGGCACGATGATAGCCGCGCTTCTCGACGCCGGTGAAGACGTTCTTGAACTGCACCATGCCGGCATTGGTGAACATCAGGGTCGGGTCGTTGCGCGGAACCAGCGGCGACGACGCCACGATCTCGTGGCCGTTCTCCTTGAAGAAGTTCAGAAATGTCGACCTGATGTCGTTGACGCTGCTCATGTTCATCCAATCGGAAAAAGGGGCCGGCCAGCCGCAAAAAGGCGTCATTTTCCGGCCGAACGCTTTTAGACATTGCCAGCTGCGGTGTCCAGAAACTGTGCAGGCGGATCATGGACTTGCCGCGGCAGCACAAAGCCCATTGGATAGCAGCGAGAGCCGCGTTGACAGTCTTGGTGGCGCCGTGTTTTCTACCTACCTGTTATTAGTCACGTCGGGAGAGACCGGCCTTACCGCCGGCGCCGAAGGAGCAACCGCCCCGGAAACTCTCAGGCAAAAGGACCGCGTGACGTCTAACATCTGGAAAGAGGCGCTGGGGTTCTCCCCGATGCGTCCGCCGACGGGATAATACTCTCAGGCACAGCGACAGATGGGGCTTTCTGCAGGTTTCTCAAGGGGAAATAGGTCCCCGGCGGGAACCGCGAGGGCCCCGTGATGCTTGCGCGCGAAACCTCCCCGCTGAAACAGACCCCGCTGCACGCGCTGCATCTGGTGCGCGGAGCCAAGATGGTGCCGTTCGCCGGCTACGACATGCCGGTGCAATACACCGCCGGCGTGCTGAAGGAGCACCTGCACACCCGCAAGGAAGCCGGCCTGTTCGACGTGTCCCACATGGGCCAGCTCGTGCTGAGGGCGAAGTCGGGCAAGGTCGCGGACGCCGCGCTCGCGCTCGAAAAGCTGGTGCCGCAGGACATCGTCGGCATCGCGCCGGGACGGCAGCGCTACGCGCAATTCACCAACGACGACGGCGGCCTGCTCGACGACCTGATGGTCGCGAATTTCGGCGATCACCTATTCCTGGTGGTCAACGCCGCCTGCAAGGCCGAGGACGAGGCGCATCTGCGCGCGCATCTCTCCGAAGCCTGCGAAATCGTGTCGCTGGCCGATCGCGCGCTGATCGCGCTGCAGGGGCCGAAGGCCGAATCGGCGTTGGCGAAACTTTGTGCAGATGTCAGTTCGATGAAATTCATGGACGCCGGTCCGCGCCGCGTCGGCGATATCGACTGCTTCGTCTCACGCTCCGGCTATACCGGCGAGGACGGTTTTGAGATTTCCATGCCCGCAGACAAGGCGGAAGCCTTGGTCACCGCATTGCTGGACAATCCCGATGTACTTCCGATCGGGCTCGGCGCGCGCGACAGCCTGCGGCTCGAGGCCGGGCTCTGCCTCTATGGTCATGACATCGACACCACGACGACGCCGGTCGAAGGCGCGCTGGAGTGGTCGGTGCAGAAGGTCCGCCGCAGCGGCGGCGCCCGAGCCGGCGGTTTTCCGGGTGCCGACAAGATTCTCGCACAGTTCGCCGACGGCGCCGCTCGCCGCCGTGTCGGCCTGAGGCCCGACGGCCGCGCGCCGGTGCGCGAAGGCGCCGGCCTGTTCGCCGATCCGACCTCGACCGAGCCAATCGGCAACGTGACCTCGGGCGGCTTCGGCCCGAGCCTCAATGCGCCGGTTGCGATGGGCTATCTGCCGACATCCCTTTCCGCGCTAGGCACCACGGTTTTCGCCGAAGTGCGCGGCCAACGGCTGCCGCTCAAGGTCGCCGCCACGCCCTTCGTCCCCAATACCTACAAACGCTAAACGCCAAAGGATCGATCCCCATGACGACGCTGTACACGTCCGACCACGAATGGCTCCGCATCGAGGGCGACGTCGCCACGATCGGGATCACCGACTACGCGCAGTCGCAACTCGGCGACGTCGTGTTCGTCGAACTGCCCAAGGTCGGCCGCAGCCTGAAGAAAGCCGAGGCCGCCGCGGTCGTCGAATCCGTCAAGGCCGCCTCCGACGTCTACGCGCCGATCACCGGCGAAGTGATCGAGGTCAACGAGGCGCTCGCCGCCGAGCCCGCGCTGGTCAATTCGGATGCCGGCGGCAAGGCTTGGTTCTTCAAGCTCAGGATTGCAGACAAGGGCGAACTCGGCGGCCTGATGGACGAGGCCGCCTACGCCGCACACACCGCCTGAGGATCAGTTTAAGGATCAAGCCATGAACGCGCCCTTCAAGCCGATCAACGAAGCCGCCACCGATTTCGTCCGCCGCCACATCGGACCGTCACCGCGCGACATCAACGCGATGCTGGAAACGGTCGGCGCCGCGAGCCTGCAGGCGCTGATGAATGAGACGCTG
Source organism: Bradyrhizobium sp. JR3.5 (assembly GCF_054057015.1). Lineage (NCBI taxonomy): Bacteria > Pseudomonadati > Pseudomonadota > Alphaproteobacteria > Hyphomicrobiales > Nitrobacteraceae > Bradyrhizobium > Bradyrhizobium sp. JR3.5. The sequence goes on along the minus strand of NZ_JBSRYV010000001.1, from coordinate 835,886 downwards.
CCGGCATCGATCCTTCAGAAGGCGCCGCTCGATCTGGGCCGGGCGCTGAGCGAGACCGAGGCGCTCGCGCATATGAGCGAGCTCGCCGCGCAGAACCGGACCTTCACCTCGCTGATCGGCCAGGGCTATTCCGGCACCATCCTGCCCGCGGTGATCCAGCGCAACATCCTTGAGAACCCGGCCTGGTACACCGCCTATACGCCGTACCAGCCGGAGATCAGCCAGGGGCGGCTCGAAGCCCTGTTCAATTTCCAGACCATGATCTGTGACCTCACCGGGCTCGACGTCGCCAACGCCTCGCTGCTCGACGAGGCGACCGCGGCCGCCGAAGCGATGGCGCTCGCCGAGCGCCACTCGCAGGTCAAGGCAAAGGTGTTCTTCGTCGACAAGGAGGTGCATCCGCAGACGCTGGCGGTGATGCGCACGCGCGCCGCGCCACTCGGCTGGGCGCTGGTGGTCGGCGATCCCCTGACCGAGCTCGACAAGGCCGACGTGCTCGGCGCGCTGCTGCAATATCCCGGCACGACAGGCGCGGTGCGCGACCTCCGGCCGGCGATCGCATCGCTGCACGCCAAGGGTGCGCTTGCGATCGTGGCCGCGGACCTGCTGTCGCTGGCTTTGCTGACCTCGCCCGGTGAGCTCGGCGCCGACATTGCAATCGGTTCGGCGCAGCGGTTCGGCGTGCCGATGGGTTATGGCGGACCGCACGCTGCCTACATGGCGGTGCGTGACACGCTGAAGCGCTCGCTGCCCGGCCGCATCGTTGGCCTCTCGGTGGATTCGCGCGGTGCACCGGCCTATCGGCTGGCGCTGCAGACCCGCGAGCAGCATATCCGCCGAGAGAAGGCGACCTCCAACATCTGTACTGCGCAGGTGCTGCTCGCCGTGATCGCTTCGATGTATGCGGTGTATCACGGCCCGGAAGGCCTGACGCACATCGCGCGCAGCGTGCATCGCCGCGCCACCGTGCTCGCCGCCGGCCTGCGCAAGCTCGGCTTTGCGCCGACCAGCGAGGCATTCTTCGACACCGTGACGGTCGAGGTCGGCGCGAAGCAGATCGAGATTGTCTCTCGCGCGCAGGCGGAGCGGATCAATCTGCGCATCGGCGCAACCACGCTCGGCATTGCGCTCGACGAGACCACGACGCCGGAGACGGTCGAAGCGGTGTGGCGCGTGTTCGGCGGCAAGCTCACCTTCGCCGAGATCGAGGCGGCCGCGCGCGAGGCGCTGCCGAAGGAGCTGCGGCGCACCAGCGCCTTCCTCATCCACCCGGTGTTCAACACCCACCGCTCGGAGACCGAGCTGCTGCGCTACATGCGCAAGCTCAGCGATCGCGACCTCGCGCTCGACCGTGCGATGATCCCGCTCGGCTCCTGCACGATGAAGCTCAACGCCACCACCGAGATGATCCCGCTGACCTGGCCGGCGTTCGGCAACCTGCATCCGTTCGCGCCTGCGGATCAGGCCAAGGGTTATCACGCGCTGTTCAAGCGGCTGGAGCAGTGGCTGTGCGACATCACCGGCTATGACGCTATCTCGCTGCAGCCGAACTCCGGTGCGCAGGGCGAATATGCCGGGCTGTTGGCGATCCGTGGCTATCACCTCGCGCGCGGCGAGCCGCACCGCAAGGTGTGCCTGATCCCCTCCTCCGCGCACGGCACCAATCCGGCCTCGGCCGCGATGGTCGGCATGGACGTGGTGGTGGTGGCCTGCGACGCCCGCGGCGACGTCGACGTCAACGATCTCCGCGCCAAGGCGGAGAAGCATTCGGCCAATCTCGCCGCTGTGATGATCACCTATCCGTCGACCCACGGCGTGTTCGAGGAGCATATCAGCGAGATCTGCGACATCGTGCATGCGCATGGCGGCCAGGTCTATCTCGACGGCGCCAACATGAACGCGCAGGTCGGGCTGTCGCGGCCCGGCGATTACGGTGCCGATGTCAGCCATCTCAATCTGCACAAGACCTTCTGCATCCCGCATGGTGGCGGCGGCCCCGGCATGGGCCCGATCGGCGTGAAGGCGCATCTTGCGCCCTATCTGCCCGGCCATCCCGCAACCGACGGGGCGACCGCACACGCCATCGGCCCGGTGTCGGCCGCGCCGTTCGGCTCGGCGTCGATCCTGACCATCTCCTATATCTACATCCTGATGATGGGCGGCGAAGGGCTCACGCGCGCCACCGAAATTGCGATCCTCAATGCCAACTACATCGCAGCGCGGCTGCAGCCGCACTTCCCGGTGCTGTATCGCAACGAGCGCGGCCGCGTCGCGCATGAATGCATCGTCGACCCGCGGGCGCTGAAGACGACCAGCGGCGTCACCGTCGACGACATCGCCAAGCGGCTGATCGACTACGGCTTCCACGCGCCGACCATGAGCTTCCCGGTGGCGGGCACGCTGATGATCGAACCGACGGAATCGGAATCGAAGTTCGAGATCGACCGCTTCTGCGACGCGATGATCGCGATCCGGGGCGAGATCGCGGAGATCGAGAAGGGCCGCTGGAAGGTCGAGGCGTCGCCGCTGCGCCACGCACCGCACACCGTCCACGACATCGCCGACGACGCCTGGAACCGGGCCTACGCCCGCGCCGAGGGTTGCTTCCCGGCCGGCGTGTCGCGGTCCGACAAATACTGGAGCCCAGTCGGCCGCGTCGACAATGTCTACGGCGACCGCAATCTGGTGTGCTCGTGCCCGCCGACCGAGGATTACGCGCATGCGGCGGAGTAACGGGCCATGTTGCAGGATGGGTAGAGCGCAGCGAAACCCATCCTACGGTCCGGCAATCATAAGGCCCGACGAGACCGCGGGCGAACGACGGCGAGCAATACCGCCGCAGGAGGAAACATGCGCGAGGAATTCTGGTTTCATTTCCCGTTTCGCGTCCGCTATTCCGAAGTCGACGCGCAGGCCGTGGTGTTCAACGCGCACTACCTGACCTACTTCGATACCGCGATAACAGAATATTTCCGCGCGCTCGGCTACGACTATCTCGGCGAGGTCGCGCGGACCGGCATCGACTTTCACACCGTGAAATCGGTGGTCGAGTACAAGGCGCCGATCCGGTTCGACGAGGACATCGAGGTCTGCGTGCGGGTCGCGAAGATCGGCCGTTCCTCGATCGTGCTCACACTCGCGATCTTCGCCAAGGGCTCCGACGACCTGCGCGCGACCGGCGAGATCATCTGGGTCGCCACAGATCAAAAGACCCACCAATCGGTCGCCGTGACGGAAGACCTGCGTGCGCTGATTGCGAGCCGGGAAACGGTGCTGGCGTAACACGCCGCCTGCCCAGGCGACCTCTCGCATTGTCCGGGTCGATAGAGCGCAAGCCATCGTCGAGCCCGGCGATCGCCGGCTGCGGTCCATGCACAAGCCCCTCGAGCAGCCTGCCGATTTCCATGTCGTTGAAGACGCCGCGCTGGCGAAAGCCGCGGAGGTAGAATAGCGCGTTGGTCCTCATGAATCCCGCCGCGATCAGCTCGAGCAACCGCATCTCGGTCGCGCCAAGTCCCGATCCGCTCCATGGCAGCTCACGAAGCAGATCCAGCAGAGCCGGCCTCAGCAAGGGAAACGCACTCAGGTCGCGGTGCACCATATCGAAACACGTCTGCGGAGTTGTCGCCCGATACGCCTGCCAGCACATGCTTGCGGTCTCGATATCCACAGTCGGATGTTAGCCAGCGGGACCTCGTTCCAACCGCGCCATGCCGGGTCCATCGTTAGCAGGCTGAAGCCGACGAGACGCAATTTCAGCTTCGCTAACATGTCCGGCTGAGCATGAAACTGATCGAGCACCCAGATCAACTGCAGCTGATCGTTTGGGGCAGGGTCAAACCACAATTCGATGATGTCGAACGACTGGCAATAATCGTTGAACGCGAGGTCCTTCCAAGTCGCGCGCTTCGCGGACGGGGAAATCCAATCCGACCAATGATTCCCCGGCTTCTGGCCCGCTCGCACGCTGAAATAGGCCGCCAGCTCTTGTGGCGAAGGCAGCACGCCCCAGGTGAAGCGAAATGAAAGCGGAAGCACCGCGTCGCCCAGACCTGCGCGTTTCAGGTCGAGCCCAGATGGATTACCCAAGATCAGGCGCTTCACCGCTTCAACTCACTGAACACCGGCTACAAAACCAAACGGGCGCCGAAGACGTCGGCAACTCAACGTCCTCAGCGCCCGCTTGTAGCGAAATCGTGCCAGCCTTGAAGCTTATTCCTCAGCGGCCGCCGGCTCTTCCCCGTCGGCATCGCGCTCGGGCGTACCGGCAAGGATCTGCTCGGCGATCAGGCCGGAGTTCTGGCGGATCGCAGCTTCGATCTTGGCGGTGATGTCGGGATTCGCCTTCAGGAACGCCTTGGAGTTCTCGCGGCCCTGGCCGAGCCGCTGGCTGTCATACGAGAACCAGGCGCCGGACTTCTCGACAATGCCGGCCTTGACGCCGAGGTCGAGGATCTCGCCCATCTTGGAGACGCCCTCGCCGTACATGATGTCGAACTCGACCTGCTTGAAGGGCGGTGCCAGCTTGTTCTTCACCACCTTGACGCGGGTGGTGTTGCCGACCACCTCGTCGCGCTCCTTGATCGCGCCGATGCGGCGGATGTCGAGGCGGACCGAGGCATAGAATTTCAGCGCGTTGCCGCCGGTCGTGGTCTCCGGCGAGCCGTACATCACGCCGATCTTCATGCGGATCTGGTTGATGAAGATCACCATGGTGTGGGACTTGTTGATCGAGGCGGTGAGCTTGCGCAGCGCCTGGCTCATCAGGCGCGCCTGCAGGCCTGGCAGCGCGTCGCCCATCTCGCCCTCGAGCTCGGCCTTCGGCACCAGTGCCGCGACCGAATCGATCACCAGCACGTCGACCGCGCCGGAGCGCACCAGCGTGTCGCAAATCTCCAGCGCCTGCTCGCCGGTGTCCGGCTGCGAGATCAGGAGCTCGTCGATGTTGACGCCGAGCTTGCGCGCATAGACCGGATCGAGCGCGTGTTCGGCGTCGATGAAGGCGCAGATGCCGCCCTTCTTCTGGCCTTCCGCCACGGTGTGCAGCGCCAGCGTGGTCTTGCCCGAGGATTCCGGCCCGTAGATCTCGACGACACGTCCCTTCGGCAGACCGCCGACGCCGAGCGCGATATCGAGTCCCAGTGACCCCGACGACACCGTCTCGACATCCATCGAACGGTCGTTCTTGCCGAGCTTCATCACCGAGCCCTTGCCGAACTGGCGCTCGATCTGGGAGAGCGCGGCTGAGAGGGCCTTGGACTTGTCCATGGAGGATCCTTCGACGATACGCAGTGCAGTAGCGGACATTTGGGATGTGCTCCTTATGGCGGGGATTCGCTAGCGGGAAAGATGGGCGATGCGATCAGGCGGAATGCGTTGCTGATAGGAACCCCGTACCACGTTTGTTCTATGTTCGCAATATGTTCTTTCTGGCGTGCGGGTGCTGGCCTGTTTTATCCCCTAGTGGCCTAAGTTGAATTTGGAAGTGGCCTGTTTTGAATTAACCGAGCGGTAACCGAGGCTTGGCCGCTGTTCTCGGTAAGACTACTGAGTCGGCAATCCAATGTTCTGCCGATAGCAATTCTTATTGTCCGATAACTGTTCTTCTCCACAGGGGAGAAGTGTTACCGGAGTTCTCCGTGGGCGAACGGAGTTCCGGTAGGCCGCAGTTGCCCCTAGCCAGGATTTGAGGACGACCCGTTTTGAGTCAAAGAGCGGCGGTACCTGATGTACGACGCTATAGGCGCAGCAAACGTCAGAAACAGTACGGGTAGACCGATTGCCACCCAAGCGAAAACCGCCGGGTTGGTCGTACCGAACAGCCACATAACGCCGATGACCAACTCGATTGCGGCTAGGCCGATCAAACGGCCCTTGATTGATCTGTTCATTTCGCCTGCTTAGGGCCGCCTCAGTTGGCGGCCTCTTCTTGAGATGGCGATCTTGAAACCACTTGAAGTGACGTGCGAAAAGTGCAACGGCCCGGGTAATCCCCGATTCTATCCCCACTTGGCAAATGCGAATGCCAGCGCCAATCCCAAAGAAACCGCCCAGCGAGTGGCACCAGGCATTGCTGCGCAAACCTCACGGGGATCAGTGGCGCGTCGAAGAGGGAGCCGAGCCGATGATATTCCACTCTCTCCAATGGGTCGGATGAACCACAACGGGCCGATTTGAATCGGCATTGACCCATCCGCCGAGAACTCGGCAACAGGGGAATACGAGCGCGTGGAGGCCATCCGAGTCGATTACGGCCAACTCCAAAACGCGGTTGAATGGCGCGGTTTCAATTTGGTGCCAAATCATGAAGAGAGAATAGGCCGCCGTTTGCATCGGCCGTTGACGACAATCAACCGACTCATGCGTGTCCTAATTTCATTTTGCGAGTGTCCTAATTAGGACAGCACCGGCGTGCGGACTGGCCCTGTTTTATCCCCCAGTGGCCTAAGCTGAATCTGGAAGTGGCCTGTTTTGAATTAACCGAGCGGTAACCGAGGCTTAGCCGTTGTTCTCGGTAGGACTACTGAGTCGCGCGGTGGATGTTCTGCACACAGAATCACTTGAAGAGCGTCTCAACATCAAGGCACAGCGGCTCCTGAAGGAGGCTTGGGGGCACTCCACCGGCGTCGAGCGCTCCCGCCTTGTCCGCAAGGCGCGCCTTGCCGAAACCGCCTCACAGTTGAGCGACTGGCTGCGGTCGCCGGCTTCACGAGCGCTGACGTGAGGGGTCGATACCATTTCCATGCGCAAAGCGGCGCAAGCAGGATAGTCAATTTTCGTAGGCGCTGGGCAAGCAAGAGCGATACGGCAATCAAGGCGGTCCTGAATTACTTCTGGCTCCGCAAGTAAAAGGTCATCGCACTCGAAAGTGCAATATCCGGGATTTTGTTCCTACCCTCTCGGACTGGAAGGGCTACGCCGCCTGTAAGAGTTTCAAACGGGCGGCGTAGCTTTGTCTGGGCCGCCTTAGTCCCTGATCTTGCCCTTGCCTTCGCAGGCCGTGCATTTGACCGCGATAGATTCTGTGACCCGGCTGCACCGCCTGCGCAATTGGCTGGACGCCCATTCCATTGCAGTTTGGGCAGATACGCTCTTTGATCTTCGGCTGCATGTTTGAGCCTTTCTGGCCGCCTCATTTGGGCGAATCGAAAGGGGCCGCTCCACGCGCGGCCCCTTGCCGGTTTAGTTTCGAAAATCTGTTCGGGATGAAAATCTAGCCCCGGCAAGTCTTACGTTAGAGTTTTCAACAGACCTTTAGGATTCCGATAAACTACGGTGTTTCGCTATCGGAACCAGGAACCTGACATTAGACGCTCGCGTTAACTGACCGCTTGCCTCTCAACGAAAGGGACAAAGAGGAGGTTGGCATGATGGAGCATCCCAATCTCGATTCGTATGTAGTTCGAGCGCGCATCTGTCTTGGTATTGCGATCATTGGCGCGGTGCTGTTCGCCACGGTGATGCTCACTGGCATACGATAAGGCCGCCTCAGTTGGCGGCGGCCTCTTTCTTTTTTTAATCTCGATCTCAGCTTCGTTTCCGTATGTCCTCGGTTAGGACTTCCAGATCGTCGCTGCTGCGCGTCCTAATTCCAGGTTGCGAGTGCCCAAATTAGGACAGCACCGGCGTGTCGGTACCCGCCTGTTTCCATTCCCAGTGGTCTACTTTGAAATTTCGAGTGGCCTAGTTTGGGTTTAACCGCGTCGCAACCATGCGTTGCCCGTTGTTCTCAACACGACTACCGAGCAGTCCTATTCACGACACCATCCGTTCCAGGTCCACAGAACAGAGGACTACCGGGATCTCTCCGTGGGTGAACCGAGTTCGTAAATCGCGATCTTTGCAATGTTCACTTTGGAACTGAGCACCGGCCATTTGCATATTAGGATTCGTGGAACTCAAACCCAACGGTTAGGACCCGAAGGCGAGGTAGAGGTGTCATGAAGCGACGACGACGCCGGGTAGTTCAGATTATCCCCCTTGAAGAACGTCTCACCCAGGAAGCCAGAGAGCTGCGCCAACGAGCTAGAAGACTTGCCCCGTGTCGAGAGCGGGAAGCATTGCTAAGAAAGGCGCGTCACAATGAGACCACCGCTCATTTGACCGAGTGGCTGATGTCTCCCGGGCCACGCGCTCCAATTTAGGAGCGCGACGGTGTCAGCGAACCGGAATCAATTCGATGGCGTCGAGACCGCCTTTGTCTGCGCTGTGCTGGGGTCGCTCATTCAGAGGCCGCCTCGGCTGGTGTCGGGCCATGCCCCCCATAATCGGCTGGAGTTCAGTTCTCGCGATAGCGCTCATATGCGGCCACTGCACCGCCAAGCACGCTGCCAAGCGTGGCCGCTCTAAACCGGCATGGTTCATCTCGGCGGCGCGCGCGCCGCACCCGTTGCTTGCCCGCAACTAACCTTTCAGAGGTATTAAACTTTTTAATGCGCCATGCAGACATACCCTTGCCAGGATTTTGCAAATCCTTCCTGGGGCTAGAGCCGACGCCGTCCGCATGCATTTTAAGCGGGCGGGCGTTCGTACATTTGAGCGTATGTCGTAAACAGCAAGAAGCCCCGACGGGGGCTAGCGCGTCAGGGCCTCTTTCCGGATGCGATTCTCCCCGGAGCGCAAACTCAGCGCGCGGTCCAGCTGAGAGCGCCGTGAAGTGTACCGGGGAACGTCGGCAATATAGAACGCTCTCCCGGACTACCTCGACTTGACAAGTGTCCTAACTCCCATCTGACCGTGTCCGAATTAGGACAGTACCGGCGTGTCGGTGCTGGCCTGTTTCCATCCCTGTGGCTTTGATTTTCTGCGTGGCCTGGTTTGCCATTTACCCGTCGCAATCGTTCGCGTGACGTCGTCTGCCCCATCGGTGAAGGCCGAGCCGTCCCGACCGATCCCCGTGATAGCCAATTTGGGACATGTGCTGTGGCACAAATTGTATAGGCTCCCAGCTATCAGGATTTTGCACACCTTCCTGGGGCTAGGGCCAGCGCCGTCCGCAAGCATTTCGAGCGGGCGGCGTTGTGCTGTCAGGCATCAGCCGGAGTGAAACCGGGCCGATCCGGGCACGCCGACGGGAGCCGTTGTCGAAGCGTTTGGGCTGCGGCGCGGCGCGATCCGTAGTTCTCCGGGGCAGAACAAAGTTCCGCGAGCAGGCGGCTCGACCTTCGTCTCGACTGCATCGGACAATCAACGAGTTGCCGAAAGATTTGGCGAAGCCGGATCACGATTGGCACAATCTGCATACGACCTTGGTACCCCTCCTGACGCCCAAAAAAACTACGTAGCGTTCAAGGGAAGACTCGGGTTCCGGCAGTGTTCGTAACATTTGACTTGTCCGGCCGACGCACCGATTGCGCATCGCGAGGCAAGGCGATGCCGTCGGCGAACGGATCCACTCCGGGATCCGCAACGACGCCCAAACGGGCGCCCCGCTTCACTCAATCGTTTGACGGGTGTTAGTTGTTGCTACAACCTTTGATTTAAATATCGACGACCGCCATTCATTCGCGGGAACCGTTCCAGATGATTCACAAGGGCGTCGAATTCAGCGTCACGCAGCTCATGCCCGGCGTCTGGAAATGGCGTTTCCAGATCGGCGATCGGGTCTTCACGGGCAAGACCGAAGCAAAGCTCGACCTGTTGGCGATCCGCCGCGTGCAGCTGCGGATCGACCGCGAGCTGAACAATCTCGGGCTCGGCCGGACCCGCGGACACCGCGATCAGGACTGAGACGCAGTCCGTCCGGCAAGCTTCAGTCCGCGCTTGCCAGCCGCCGCATCGTGAACTCGATGTCGCCGCCCGGCAGTTCGCGCCAGCTCTCGACCGCGCTCATATAGGCGGCCTTCGGATAGCGCTTGAGAAAGTCGCGCGCCCGCAGGCGGGCCTGATCGCGCGGCAGGCTGAAGGTCTCGCGCAGATAGCCGTCATCCGGCTTGCGCCGCGCGGCCATCCGGCTGGCAAGATCGCGCGGACGAAACACCATTGCCGCAACTCCGGACCAACTGACGACGCCCCCAATATAGGGGCGGCGCCGGCAAAATCCGAGTCTGCGGGAAGTGGAGGAAGCCGCCCCGAGCGGGCGTTACTGGCTGCGCTGCGCCGAGCCTCCGGGCTGCGTGGAGCTCCCGGTCTTGGTCTTCGGCTTGGCCGGATGGGCCGCCGCCTTCGGCGCATCGCTACGCACCGCGCCCCAGGGATCGGACGATCCCTTGGCATCCGGAATCTTGCTCAACGAGTCCTTGTAGGCCTTGTCGTTGATCGCGTCCCGTTCCTTCTCCTCCTGGGTCTTGGTCTTGACCTCAGGCATCAGATTGACGTTCGGCATTTGCGCATAGGCCGGCGCCGACAGCAGCACCGCAACCGCAACTGCGCTCAAAACTCTCATAAGAACGCTCCTTGCATTTTCGTCAGCGGTATATCACCCCAAGAAAGCCGCCGCCAAGCGCGCCCATCCCTGCCCTAGAGGTGGTCTGACTTGCAGGATTTCGGCGACTGCATCCAGTCGTCCCAGATCGGACCGCATCGCGTGCAGCCGGCGAGCGCAAGCCCGATCGCGATCACGCCGCCCAGCAATACCAACCTGCGGAACATGGACGCCCCCACCACTGACAAGGGGTAATTGGGCGCCAAAACTGGGGCATTTTCAAGCCGGGCACGGTGCTTGCTACGCAGCGCCCGCGCGCCCCCGAGCACAGCGCCGGCGCTGCGTCCGCGCGATGGTTTGACCGGACGGCCCCCCAAACTACACTGCGCAACAAAGCAGAAAAGGAATCGACGACATGACTTTGGCGATGAGCTGGGACGAATGGACGCGGCATGACGGGACGGCGCTCGCCGAGCGCGTCCGGAACGGCGAGCTGACGCCACGGGAGCTGGCGGCGCAGGCTGCCGCCGCCACAGCCAAGGTCGATCCCGCGCTCTCCGGCGTGGTCGAACTGTTCGACGACGTGATCGCCGATCCCGCGCGCGACGGCGCCGATCTCAAGGGCCCGTTCGCCGGGCTGCCCTTCCTGATGAAGGATCTCGGTCCCACGCTGAAGGGCCGGCTGCAGGAAATGGGTTCGCTGATGATGCGCGGCAACCGCGCCGCGGCCGACACCTTCCTGACCACGAAGCTGCGCAAGGCCGGTCTCAATTTGATCGGTCGCACCACCACGCCGGAGTTCGGGGTCTGCAGCTCGGCCGAGAACCCCGCGGTCTATGTCACGCGCAATCCCTGGAACACCGACTACACCACCTGCGGCTCGTCGGCCGGCAGCGCGGCGATGGTTGCCGCCGGCGCTGTCCCGATCGCGCATGCGACCGACGGCGGCGGCTCGATCCGGATTCCCGCCGGCGTCAACGGCAATATCGGGCTGAAAGTGTCGCGCGGCGTGTTCTCGCTCGCACCGCATCTGTCCGATCTCACAGGCCTCGTCTCGATCCAGGGCTGCCAGTCGCGCTCGGTGCGCGACACTGCAGCCTTCGTCGATAGCTGCCGTGGCCCGGCGCCCGGCGAGTTCATGCCGTTCTGGACACCGCCGGAGCCCTATACAGCGATGATCGCGCGCGACCCCGCCCGGCTCAAGATCGCGCTGTCGCACACATGGGGCGACTATCGCGCGACGCCGCACATCGCAGCCGAGCTCGAGCGGGTCGGCCGCTTCCTCGAGGGCCTCGGCCATCAGGTCGATTACGCGCTGCCATCGATCGACTATCGCGAAGCCTTCGCGGCGCAGACCACCTGCTACATCAGCAATTTCGCCGTCGTGATCGGCAACATGCTCGCGGCGCGCGGACTTGAGCGGCCCCCAGCGGACCTGATCGAGCCGATCAACATCCGCATTTGGGAGCATGGCCGCGACTTTAGCTTCGCCGACCGCGCCCGCATGCAGGCTGTCTTCAACACGACGGCGCGCGGCTTCGGCGCTTTCTTCGAGGACTGGGACATCATCCTGACGCCGGTCACCGCGTTGCCGACGCCGAAGATCGGCACCACGGAATATCTCACCATCAGCGACAACCCGTCGGTGCTGGACTGGTTCGGCAACCTCTGGCGCAACTTCGCCTTCACGCCGCTCGCCAACCTCTGCGGCATCCCGGCGATCTCGTTGCCGCTCGCAACCAACGAGCACGGCCTGCCGCTCGGCATTCAGGCGATCGGAAAGCAGGCCGATGACGGGCTGCTGCTGCAGCTCGCCGCCCAGATCGAACGGGCGATCGACGGCAAGTGGAATGACGGCAAGCGGCCTGGCGTGCATGTCACGCGCAACTAGGCAATATACAGCAAGCAAGAACATCAGCGGAGGGAACGGAACGTCATGCAGCAGGCCGGTGAATTCGGGATCGACGACGCCAAGCTGATGCTCGGCGATGTCTTTGCGCCCTGGGTCCAGGACCTCAACCTGTCGGTCGAGCGGTTCGACTTTGCGCCTCCGCCGGACGGCGCCGCTGACTGGCAGCCCGGAGCAATCCTGCGCATGCCGTTTTCCGAACGGCTGTGCCGTACCGGCGGCATCGTCTGCGGCCAGGCGCTGATGGCGTTCGCCGACACCGCGATGGTGCTGGCCAATCTCGCCGCCAACAAGGGCTATCGCCCGATGACGACGGTCGACCAGACCACGCATTTCATGCGCGCGGCGACCGCCTCCGACGTGCTGGCCGACGCGCGTGTGGTCCGACTCGGCCGCACCATGAGCTTCGGCCGCGTCACGCTGCTCTCCGCCACCGACAACAAGCCGGTGGCGATGGTATCGAGCGCGTTCGCGATGCTGCCGGGATAGAGCATGATCCCGAAAAGTGTGAAGCGGTTTTCCCTCGCGACAAACGCGAACGCGTTTGCGCGGGGATCATGCTCAAACCAGAAACGTTACTTGCCGAGCACCGCCTCGGCGGCGTTGACGATGCTGATGGTCGGGTTCTTTCCGCAATAGGTGCCGAACTTCTTGGCGTTCTCGACGAACACCTCGGTGTCGATGATCGCCTCGTCGGAATCGCCCTTGTACCAGCCGTCCATCCAGATCAGCACCATCTTGATGGTGTCGTCGCCGCCTTCAACGAACTGCTTGCAGGTCATGGTCGAGAGATCGAGGACGGTGGCATTGGCCGGCGCGGACGACAGCGCGAGCGCGGCGGCAAGCATGATCGAGGCAGTGATCTTCATCGCAATCTCCTTGGGCAATGATCTGAAATGAACAGGCGCCGGAAACCCAGCGCGTTCGCGACCTCGTAAGCGAAGCGTCGCGGCGAACGCAAGCATGACATCGCGCGCGTTTGTCCGCACGTCGTTTCGGTGCACGGATTGAGAATCGATGTCATGCAGCGGCGCGGCGCGCGCCGCCGAACTACGCCGCCTTGACGCGACGCCTCCTGCGCCAACGCCAGAGCAGTGCGACGAGCACGATCAGCGCCACACCGGCTGCGAGTGCCTTGACAGCAAACCGTCCGCCGGGACGATCGATCAGGCGCGTGAGAAGCGACACGCCCTCGCCTTGGCGCGGCAGGCGAAATGCCACCACGCTGTCGCCGATCGATGTGCCGCCCTCGGAATGGCCGCCGGCGCCGATGACGACATACTGCTCGCCCTTCCAGAGATAGGTCATCGGATTGGCGACGCCGGGCACCGGAAGCCGGCCGAGCCACAACTGCCGGCCCGACTTGACGTCGAACGCGCGCAGATAGGCATCCATCGCGCCGGTGAACACCACTCCGCCCGCGGTGATCGCGACGCCGCTGAGCAACGGCGTGCCGGTATTGAGCGCGATGCCGAGCGGCGCGAGATCCTCGCTGGTGCCGACCGTCGCATGCCAGAGGATCTTGCCGGCCTTGAGATCGACCGCCACCGTCTCGCCCCATGGCGGCTTGTTGCACGGCGACCCAACCCCCGTACTCGCCAGCGCCCGCGACATCGCAAACGGCGCACCCTGCTGCTGGCCGAAATCATGGCCGGGTGGCGGATTGAAGCCCTTGGCCTGGTCGCGTGGAATCAGCGTGATGACATGCGCCGCATGGCTGACATTGGCGAACAGGATCTGGTTGACCGGATCAAACGCCGCACTGCCCCAGTTCACACCGCCGCCGGTCATCGGATAGACGATCGTGCCCTGCGTCGACGGCGGCGTGTAAAGCCCCTCATTGCGGGATTGCGCGAGCAGCTTCTCGCAGGCCGCGCTCCCGACGCCCGGCAGCAGGCCGCCGACATCATCGGCCGTCATCCGCTGCGTCAACAGCGGCGGCACATGGGTCGGGAACGGCTGTGTCGGCGACAGTTTCTCACCCTCGGCGCCGTTCTGCGGCACCGCGCGCTCCTCGACCGGCCACACCGGCTTGCCGGTGTCGCGATCGAGCACGAACACAAAGCCCTGCTTGGTCGGCTGGATCACGACGTCGCGCATGCCGTTGCCAGTGTCGATCCGCGCCAGCGTCGGCTGTGCAGGCAAATCATAGTCCCAGACGTCGTGATGTACGGTCTGGAATGCCCATGCGTGCTCCCCGCTCTCGATGCGCAGCGCGACGACGGAATTGGCGTGCTCGTCATTGCCGGGACGCTTGCCGCCCCAGAAATCGGGGCTGGGCGATGTCGTCGGCAGGAACACCAGGCCCCGCTCCTCGTCCACCGACATCGGCGCCCAGACGTTGCTGTGGCCAGCCTCGACGCCGTCATGCACGAGCGGATCGAAGGTCCAGCGCGGCCGGCCGGTCCGCGCATCGAAGGCGCGCACCGCGCCGACCGGCGCATCGACCCGCCGGTTGTCGCCGATCGCGGATCCGACCACGACCACGCCGCGCCCCGTCACCGGCGCCGACGTGATCTGAAACTCGCCCGGCCACTCCAGCTTCATTCCGGCGTCGATCTTGATCTCGCCATTGTTGCCGAAATCGGCGCAGGGCTTGCCGGTCCTGGCATCGAGCGCGATCAGGCGCGTGTCATTGGTGCCGGTGAAGATGCGTGACTTGCAGGCCGCACCATCAGCGGCACGATCATCGGTCCAGTGCGCGACGCCACGGCAAACAAAGCGGTTGGCCGGCCGCTGCGCCATGCTGATCTTCGGATCGAACCGCCATTTCTGCGCACCGGTGCCGGGATCGAGCGCGATCACCTCGTTGAACGGCGTGCAGAAGATCAGGCTGTCTTCGACGAACAACGGCGTCACTTCGAACTTGGTGCGCTTCATGACCTCGGGCGGACGCGTGTCGAGATCGCCGGTGCGGAATTCCCAGCCGCGCACCAGCGTGCCGACATTGTCCGATGTGATCTGCGTGAGCGGCGAGAAGCGCTGTCCCCCGCGGTCGCCGCCCCAATACTCCCAGGCGAGCGCCGGCTGTACGCACAGCACCAGCGCGGCAAGCAGGCGAAACAGCGACCGCATTGCGTCCTCCCGCGAAATGCGATCATCAAACGCCGCATCTCATGCGGGGAAAGCCTTTACGCGATTGGCGCGTCAGTATCCACCCCTGCGAAAGCCGCCGCCATAACCGCCGCGATAGCCACCGCCGCCGATGCCAATCCCGATTCCGATCGGCGGCCCGACCGGCTCGTAGACCACGGCCGGAGGCGGCCGCCGCACGACCACGACGTCGTCCTCGACCACGACGCGCGGCGGGCGCTTGCCGGCGCGCCGCGGCGGATCGGGATCGGCACGTTTCTTCACGGGCGCTGCGGCTCTCTGCTGCTCCTGCGGCGGCGCGGCGTTGCAGGGACAGGTCGGCGCCGCCAGCGCGACGTTGGTCGCGGGCACACTGAGCGCTAAGGCCGGCGTCAGATCGCGACGGTAGCGCAACCGTTCGATCATCTTGCGCGCGGTCGTTGTCAGATCGCTGTCGGGGTACAGCACGAGGAAGCTGCGATAGGCCGCCGCCGTGTTGGCGAGAATGGCGTTGTTCCAAGCCACCATGCGGCGATGCCGGTCGAGCCAGTCGCGCGCCTGCAGGCCGCGTGGCGTGCCGGCGAAGATCGCGGCGAAGGCTTCATAGGCTTCATCGGTGCCGTCGACCACCATCAGTTCGTTTGCAGCCTCGATCGGCTTGCCCTGCAATTCGCGCTTCCATTCGTCGACGGTGCGCTTGGCCGCGGCCGGCTCCGGCGTGGCCGCGGGCGACGCTGACGTACCTGCCATGAATCGGAAATCGTCGGTGAGCGACGAGGAGTCCCACGGCGTCTGACGGCCGTCGGTCGCCTTGTTCACCGCGAGGCGGACGCGCTTGAAGGTGTCCTCGATCGGAATTCCCGGCTCCTTCGCCGAGGCCAGCAGTGCAGTGGTGTAAGGGCTGTTGGCGCCGCTGCCATCCTCGGCTTCGGCGCCCGGTGACGTCGAGAACGAGACAAAGGTGCCGGGCGCGCCGATCTTGGCATCAACGATGGCCAGCCCATGCCCGGCGGTCTTGCTGAGTTCCGGGAAAGGATTGTTGCGGCAGGCATCGAGCAGCACGATGCGCATCCGGCTCGGCACCGAGGTCAGCGTGTTCAGGATGTCGTTGAGGCGAACCGCCTGGATCGGGATGTCGGCCTCGCGCTTCGGATCGACATCGACCGGCACCAGATAGTTCTCGCCATCGATCTGCAGGCCATGCCCGGCATAGAACACCAGCGCCACGGTGTCGGCGCCCTTCGCAGCGACCTGGCCGGCGAAGTCGCTGATCCTTGCGCGCATCTCGTCCTGCGACAGATCCGATGCCGTGGTCACGGCAAAGCCGGCATCGGTCAGCATCTGTGACATGGCCCTGGCGTCGTTGGCCGGATTGGGCAGCGCGGGCACCGACTTGTAGGCGGACTGCCCGATCACCAGCGCCAGACGGCTTTCCGCCAATGCCGGCACGGCACCGAACAGGATCGCTGCCGGAACGATCAGGCTGAGGACGGAACGGCGAAGCATGGCGGCCTCCGACAATGACATCGGAGATGGGTCGATAGCCGTCAGGTGAAGGTTCATGCCGTGCGGCAATCTGCTGCCGCCGACACCGGTTCTCACGCCGTAATTGTCGCAGGGATGGGCCCGGCTATTTCGGCTTCTTGGCTGGATCGGCGGGCGGCTTGGTGACGCCCCAGGGATCGTATTTCTCCTTGGGCTCGGGGATACGATCGAGTGCGGCCTTATAGGCCTTCTCGTCGATCTGGGGTTTCTTCTCCGTCTTCTTGTCGTCGCCCCCGCCGCCTCGCCGGCCCTGGGCCAGGGTCGGTGTCGCAATCAGCGCCAGAATGACGGCAGCAACCGTGAAGCTTTTCATGTCAGTCTCTCTCCCCCCGCAGCCGTAGAAACATCCGGCAACACCTCTACCCCAAGATAGCTAGTCGCTCGACATTTGTTGATTGACAAAGCGCCGCGCGATGCGAATTCAGCGCCACCAGGGGGGCGCAATATGGGCGGCGGCACATTAAATTAACTCAATGGGACAGGGACAAGTACAAGTGGCGGCGCTGCTGGCCGGCGTCGCCTTGATGTTGAGCGGCTGCGGGCTGGCGGACAGCCACGCGGTATGGCCTGACATGTTGAAGGTCAAGGCCACCGAGCCGGCGCCGCTCGAGACGCCTCCGGACGTCAAGCGGCTGGTGGCCGGCAAGCTGGATTCGGTGTTCACCGCCGGCTCGCAGCCGACCCATGTGCGGGTCTCCGCTCCGCTGCACGACCCCCGCGGCACCGGCTGGACCGCCTGCGTGCGCGCCGAACTGACTTCGGTGATCGGCAAGCCGCTCGGGACGCAGACCTATCGCGTCTTCATCAATGACGGCGCGATCTTCGATCGCCGGCAGGTGGAGGCCGACGACAACTGCGTGACCGAGACTTACGAACCGGTCGAAAGCTCGGTTCAGGAAGCGCAGCGAAGTCTCAAGCCGTAGCATTTGACGCACTGTCCCGGCGTGAGCCCGCACAGCGCGAGCGCCGCGCTCGTGACGGCGGTATGCTGAACGCCCCGTTAATATGACCGCTCAAATTGCCGGATGACCTCAACGGCATTTTCCATTTCTTTCCGCTAGCGTTGTCCGTGATGAACGTAAGGCTAATCAGCTTGCCGACCGGGGAAACATGGGACGTGGCCCGATATTGCTGACCAGGCAATGATCCGCCGAGCATCGCGCACGGATGCCACGGATGATCGCGCGTTGCCGCCGCTGTCGGCTGCCTCGGTCGGCGCATGGCGGGCGCTTGCCGAGCGCGCGATCGAGGCTAATGGCTACTACCAGCCCGACTGGGAATTGGCGGTCGATGCCTCCGCGCGCGGCCGCACCGGCGCATCCCTGCTCAGCGCCACCGGCGATGCCGGGCAATTGATCGGGCTGCTGCCGGTCGTGCCTTTGCGGCGAATCTACCGGATCCCCCTGCCCGCGCTGGTCGGCTCCGAACCCTACGGCACGCTGTGCACACCGCTGCTCGACCGCAATGCCGCCGAGCAGGCCGCCGGCAAGATCCTGCAGCAGGCACGCAATGCGGGTGCGCACGCACTGATCCTGCGCACCATGTCGCTCGAGGGCCCGGTCATGGCGGCGATCCGCGCGGTGCTCGCGCGCGACGGCTTGCAGCCGCGCGTGCTGAGCGCGCTCGCGTATCAGCGCGCGCAACTCGATGCGACGCGCGATGCCGATGAATTGCTGCGCGACGCGCTCGGGCCCAAGAAGCTGAAGGAGTTGCGCCGGCAGCGCCATCGCCTGTCCGACCACGGCGCGGTGCGCTTCGACGTCGCCCGCACACCGCGCGACGTTGCGGCGGCGCTCGAGACTTTCCTTGCGCTCGAAGCCGGCGGCTGGAAGGGCCAGCGCGGCACCGCGCTCAGCCAGCATGCCGGCGACGCAACCTTCATCCGCCGCGCGACCTCGGCGCTGGCCGAGACCGGCCGCTGCGAGATCGTCACGCTGCATGCGGGCGGCACGGCGGTCGCCGGCGGCATCGTGGTGCGCCATCAGGACCGCGCCTTTTTCTTCAAGATCGGCATCGACGAACGCTTTGCGAAGCATTCGCCGGGCGCACAATTGACGCAGGAACTGACGCGCCATCTCTGCGCCGATCCCGCGATCAATTCGGCCGACTCCACCGCGGCGCCCGGCCATCCCATGATCGACCCGATCTGGCGCGGCCGCTTCGCGATCGGCGACGTGCTGCTGCCGCTGCGGCGGCGCGATCCGCTGGTCGCCGCCGTTCATGCCGCGCTGACCCTGAACAATCTCGGCTACGAGGCCGCGCGCAATGCCGTCCGCTTCATCCGCGACCGGCGCGGCAAGCCCGGATAACACAGCCTCTTGCACGAGCCCGCGCGAACCGAGGCGGCCTCCTTCACCGCGGCCCATGGTTTACCTTTTCGTAGCCATGCAGACACATCAAGAAACAATAAGTTCCCGCCGTCAGGTCGGTGTCAGCTGGCCCTTCTAGCTTTGCGGCGCGCTGTTTCTCAGGCAGCGCACGCCCTTGCCTGGAAAGCTTCATCTGATGGAAACATCGGGTGAGGCTTTCTGCCGGCTTTACGCCCCGTGCCCGACCATCCTCTGTGTCACTGCAGCGGCGAATGCGGGGCCGGCAGCATGATGGTCGAGTGCATCTCCTCGAGCAGCTGCGTCCCCTTGCCCAGGAATTCCAGCCAGGCCGGATCCTTCATCGCCCCGCCGCGCGCCGCGGCGCGGGCGTTGAGATCGGGATAGGCCCAGATGTGGCAGACCTCGTTGGGCTGCCCGGAATCGGTATGCCAGAGGCCGACGATTTTGGAATATTTCTCGCGCTCCGGCAGCACGCCCGTGATCAGATCGAGCCATTGCTTGACGCCGCCGAGCGGCTTGGCGCGATAGTTGCGGAATTCGTAGATGTTGCCCTTGGTGGCAGGCGCCACCGGCGGAATGATCGCATTCAGCAGCCGGACCTCCTGGCGCACCAAGAGCGGACGGATCGCCGGAATGTACTCGCCGGTCCAGCGCGAATTCTTCGCAAGCTCGGCACGCAGCCGGGCCCGCTCGTTGAGATCGGCGTAGCTCCACATGTGCATGACCTGATTGAGCGGCCCGATCTCGGTGATCCAGTAGCCTTCCAGCTTGCCGAAATTGTCGGCGCGGATGTCGCGCGAGATCGTGCTCGCCGCCTTCACCATCTCGCCGACGGCTCCCGGACGTACCGTGTAGGTGCGCAGCTCATAGATCATAATGGTCTCCCTGGTTGTTTCCGATGGATCGTGTGGGCAAACGAAAAAGCCCGGCATGAGCCGGGCTTTCGTGAACGATTGCGGACTACTCGGCCGCCTGCGCGTTGATCTCGGCCGAGACCTCGCGGATGGCGCGGGCGAGTTGCTCGGCCGGCTGGGCGCCGGACACCGCGTATTTCTGCGCGAATACGAAGGTCGGCACGCCCGAAATTCCCTTCTCGGAGGCTTCCTGCGCTTGCGCGGACACCAGTGCCACATCCTCATCGGTGGCAAGGCGCTTGCGCACGTCGTCGGCATCGAGCCCGACATCGGCTGCCGCCTGCACCAGCACATTGGTATCGGTGAGATCGCCGCCGTCGCGGAAATACAGCTCCATCAGCCGCTGCTTCATCTCGGCCGCCTTGCCCCTGGCCTCGGCCCAGTGGATCAGGCGATGGGAGTCGATCGTGTTGGGCTGCCGCTTGACGAGCTCGGGATGGTAGGTCAGCCCCTCCTCATTGGCGGCGGCGACCACGCGGCCGGCAATGCCCTTGTAGGCATCGACCGAGCCGAACTTGGCGGTGAGATATTCCTCGCGGCTGATGCCCTCGCGCGGCACCCAATTGTTGAGGAAGAACGGCCGCCAGTGCACTTCGACCGGCACGTCGGGCACCAGCTTGAGCGCATCCTCGATGCGATGCTTGCCGATGTAGCACCAGGGGCAAACGACGTCGGAGACGATATCGAGGCGAAGCGGTTTCAGATCGCTCATGGCAGGGTTCCCGGCGGAATTGGAACCCCAAAAGTAGGCCGAAAGCGCCCCGAGACAAGCCGCTATTTCATACTGGCTGCCATCTGCCGCATCCGCTCGGCGGTCAGCTCGTCGGCCGGGAAGAAGGTCTCCAGCGCCAGTTCCTGCAGCGTGATGTCGACTGGGGTGCCGAACACCATGGTGGTCGAGATGAAGCTCAATATCTCGCCATTGAGGCGGAGCTTGAACGGGAGCGCGACGTTGTTGTCGGGGGTGATCGGGGCGGCCCGCGCCGGGATCGGATAGGACTTCAAGTCCTGGTAGAGCTTGAGCAGCTCCGGATCTGCCGTTGCCTCGCACTGCCGATGCAGCCGCTCCAACAGATGCGCTGCCCATTCCGCCAGGTTCACGGTGCGCGGCGCCAGGCCCTCCGGGTGGAACGCCAGCCGCAGGATGTTGAAGGGCTGGCCGAGCAGCCGCTGCGGCACGCCCTCGAGCAGCGGCGCCACCATCCGGTTGGCGGAGACCAGATTCCAGTGCCGGTCATAGGCCAGCGCCGGATTGGGCTCATGCGCCTTCAGCACCAGATTGATCGCCTCGCGCGCCGATTTCAGCGCGGGATCCTCCAGCGAGCGTTGCGGGAATGCGGGTGCGAAACCCGCGGCGACCAGCAGCACGTTGCGTTCGCGTAGGGGCACGTCGAGGCGCTCCGCCAGTTTGAGGACCATGTCGCGCGACGGCGCCGAACGGCCGGTCTCGACGAAGCTCAAATGCCGCGCCGAGATCTCGGCATCGACGGCAAGGTCGAGCTGGCTGAGATGGCGGCGCTGCCGCCACTCGCGCAGGTGCTCGCCGATCAGGACGGGTTTCGCGGGCTCGGCCCGCGCCATGGATGCGTGTGCGTTCATGGTGCAAAACCTACCATGCGAAATTCGCGCGTTCCATTACGCCTGAGGTAATCGAATTGGCGCGCGGGCCGGCTCATCTTCCACGACACAGGAGATGACCATGCTGATGCTGTCCCTTATCCGCGCCTTTGCCGTCCTGATCCCGTGGCTGGTCCATCCGGCCACCTGGCTGGTCGCGCGCTCGCTCAACATGCCCCAGCCGATCGTGCACGACACCGGCATGTTCGTGTTCGCGCAGGTCTATGCGGTGGAGATGAGGGTCGGCAAGGCGCTCTGCCCGTTCCGCCTGTGGCGTCAGCTGCAGTCCCTGATGCGCTGAAAACCCATCCCAACCCGAGGAGACACTGCCATGATCCATTCGTCCCAACTGCTGCGCCGCGCCCTGCTTGCCGATGCGGTGTTCAGCGGCATATCCGCCATCGCGATGGTGCTCGACACCGGCGCGCTGGCCTCGCTGCTCGGCCTGCCGGACGCGCTGCTGCGCGAGACCGGGCTGTTCCTGATCGCCTATACCGCGCTGGTCGGCTGGCTCGGCGCGCGAACCTCGCTGCCGAAGGGACCCGTGATCCTCGTGGTCGCCGGCAACGCGGCCTGGACGCTTGCCAGCATCGCGCTGCTGCTCTCGGGCGCGGTGTCGCCGAACCTCGTCGGGACCATCGTGATCCTCGCCCAGGCGATCGCCACCGGCGTGTTCGCCGAGCTGCAATACATGGGCTTGCGGAAGAGCGAGGGTGTGGTGGCGGCGTAACGGCTGCTGCCTGCTGTGATTGCGGGCGAAGCGAAGCGATCCATCGAGCCGCATGTGCGGAAGCATGGATTGCTTCGTCGCTTCGCTCCTCGCAATGACGGGGTCGGAGTGCGACCTTACTGCACCGCCCCAGCCTCGCTTCGCCGAAATCTCTCGCCAACACCGAGCATCACGCCCTGCCCGCTGGCGACGCCCATCTCGAGGCTCGAGGCGATGCGCCGCGCGCGCTCGATGAAATGAAGCGCTGCGACCGGCGGGCACAGTTCATGCGCCGTCGCCTCGAACAGTTCGAGCCAGCGGTCGAAATGCGCGGCATCGACCGGCAGCGGCATGTGCTTGACCATCGGCGTGCCGTGATAGCGCCCGGTCATCAGCGCGACCGACGACCAGAACGCGCACATCTGGGCCAGATGCGGCTCCCAATTCGTAATCCTGGCCTCGAACACCGGCCCGATCATCGGGTCCTTGCGGACCTTGGCGTAGAAGGCGTGCACCAGGCGCTCGATCATGGCCTCGGTGATCCCGGTCCGCGCGACAATCTCGGCAGTGATCTGCTCGCGGCGCTCTGCTCCTGTCATGCCTCACATCCTAAATAGGTATTTTAAATGCCTATTTAGATTGCTATAGCGGATCCGCCAAGTGCTGATTTCGAAGGGCTTCCATGCGCCTGACATCATTCACGGATTTTGCGCTGCGCGCGCTGATGCGGCTGGCCGGCGAGCCGGACCGCACATTCGCGACCAGCGAGATCGCGGCCGAGTTTGGCATTTCCCGCAATCACCTCGCCAAGGTGGTACGCGACCTCGCCGAGGCCGGCTTCATCGCGACCCAGCGCGGCGCCGGCGGCGGATTTTCGCTGGCGCGCGCCCCGCAGGCGATCACGCTCGGCGAGGTGGTGCGCGCGCTCGAAGGCGGCAGCGCGCTGGTGGAATGTTTCAGGGATGATGGCGGCGATTGCGTGCTGCTGCCACGCTGCCGCCTGAAGGCGAGGCTCGCGGCGGCCCGCGAGGCCTTCATGCGCGAACTCGACGGAACCACGCTCGCCGAATGCGCCTATCTGCCGCGTCCCGCGCGCCATCAGGCACGCGCGTCATGACGATCGTCAACAGGATCGGTTTCGGAACTCAGGCATGCACCATCCGCGCGGCGCCGCGCTTTGAAGGGACCGCCCGCTTGCCGGCAGCGGCCGTCAGGCTGTGACCGTTGAGGTGCTTGCCGTTCAAGGCCTTGCCATTCAGAGCCTTGCCATTCAGAGCCTTGCCATTCAGAGCCTTGCCGTTCGGGGCCTTGCTATTCAGCGCCGTGCCATTCAGCATCTTGCCGTTGCCGAGCTTGCCGTTGGCTTTGGCAGCTTTCTTCGCGCTGGACTTCCTCTGCCTGGCCCGCATTTCAGCGAGCTTCTCGGCCTCGCGCTTGGCTTTCCGCTCGGCCCTTTCCTTCAGCCGCAGCCGCTCCGCCCTCGCCTCGGCGCGCTTCTTCTTGCGCTTCTTCTCGCAGGCATCGCACTTGCAGCCGATCGGCTTCAGATAGGCTTTGAAATAGTCGGTTCCGTAATCGTAGTTGATCTCGTCGCCCGGCTCGATGTCCTTGATGGCGCGGATGAACACCTTGCGCTTGCGTGGCTTGACGTCAGATTCCGCGTTCGGCCGGCAGGCGTGGTTGATGTAGCGGGCGACGTTCTGGCGGATCGAGCCGTCGATGGTCCATCGATTGGTGAGCTCGAACAGATATTTGTTCTCGATCGCGTCCTCATCCTTCTTCTTCGAGTCGAGCAACGGCCCGAAATAACGGATGATCTTGGTGCCTTTCTTGATCGGCTTGGTGGCGAAAAGGCCAAGGCCAGTACGGGAACGGCCGACGCGATAGGGCTTTTGCGATGATGATGCGGGCATGACGATCGAAGCTAAGGCACGCAAGGTGCACGCGACAGAAGTTGCGAAGCCGCCCTTCTAGGACGATTCCGCGCGCCTGTCAGGTGTTTCCCGCGTGTCTGTTGAACCTTCCCCAGATTGCATAAGTCAGACACAAAGTAACGTCCGGATCGCAGGTTTCCCCCGATGAAATACCTTGCTTTTGCAACAGCTGTGATGGCGCTCGCCAGCGCAAATCCTGGTCAGGCCGGCGCCCAAACGATCAGCAGCAGCTATACGTCGACCGCGCCGAAGGCCTGCCGGATGATCGGCAGGCCCAACGAGGAGGACGGCAGCACCACGAGGGTTTGCCCGGGAAGATCCGGCCTTGTGGTGCTGATCAACGAGGGCGATCTGCGCGAAGTGGTGTCGGTCGGCCGAAACCGCGCGGCGGCAGCCAGGGAACCGGCGGCGCAGGCCTGGTTCGGTCCGTTCAGCTCGACCGGCGACACGGTCGAATGGCGTGCCGCAGGCAGCAAGCCCTTCGCGATCATTCAGCGCTGGCAGATCGCCGACAGCAGCGAGCAGGACAAGCGCGGCGGCCCGGTCTCACGGGCAATGCTCGTCGTGACGCGGCTACCGCCAGGCGAGGTCTGTCACGTCGCCTATGTCGACGTTGCCGCCAATCCCAATGCCAATGAGCTGGCGCGGCAGGCCGCCGACGATTTCGCCCGCGATTTCAAATGCGGCGCGGACACGGTGAAGACGATCGGACAGAGCGGCCGCTCGACGTTGCTTGTGCAGCGCTAGCCATTCAACACTGCTTCGCATTGCCTTTCAGCATCGCCTCGAACAGCATGTCGAGCGTGCTGCCCTGTGGCATCCGGTTGAGCACGTCGGTCAGGCGTCCATCCAGCAGCAGCATCGTGAAGCCATGGACCAGCGACCACGCGCGCACGATCGCCGCGGCCTGATCGAGCGACAGCGCTCTCTCCTGGATCTGCTCGTGACGGCTCTCGCCGATCGAACCGGCGAGCCCGGCGAACGAAATATTGGCCGCCTCATGCAGCGAAGGCCTCGACATATCGAGCCGCTCGGTGCGGAACATCAGCCCGTACATGCCGGGATGCGCCTGCGCATAGGCGACATAGGCCTTGGCGCGCGCCAGCCCCTTCTCGATCGCGGTGGCGCCGCTGGCGCCGGCCGCAATCATCGCCGCGTTGAACTGGCGAAAGCCGATCGCCGCAAGCTCGCTGACGAGGCCGGTGAGATCGCCGAAATGATGCGTGGGCGCGGCGTGCGACACCCCGGCCTCGCGCGCTACCGCTCGCAGTGTCAGCCCCGCGAGCCCGTCACGCTCGAGCACGCGCTCGGCGGCCTTGAGCAGCGCCTCGTGCAGATCGCCATGATGATACGGCGTGTCATTGGCCCGGCCCCGCGGTGCCGGACGATCGGCGGCGGCACGCGCAATCCGCCGCCCCGGAGCCCGTGCCGGGCGAGCCGCCTTGTTTTCTTTGGATAATCTTGCCATGCGGCCCTTATATGTCGCAATTTTTACACTGTAAAGATTTTGCTTGACGATCGATGGCCTCATCCCTACTGATATCTTTACGATGTAAAGATGATCATGCAGGCAGATGCGGAATGCTCGACCAGGTCACCTCCAACACGGCGCGGACCAATCTGGCGCCGATCCCGTTTGAAGCCGATGCGCCATTCCTGAAGGTCACAGGCGAATTGCCGCGCGAGCTGAACGGCACCCTGTACCGCAACGGTCCCAATCCGCAGTTCGAGGCGCCGGGCGCGCACTGGTTCGTCGGTGACGGCATGCTGCACGCCTTCCATCTAGAGAACGGCCGCGCCAGCTACCGCAACCGCTGGGTCCGCACCCCGAAATGGCAGGCCGAGCACGACGCCGGCCGCGCGCTGTTCGGCGGCTTCGGCCGCAAGCTGCCGGACGCCCCTGCCGACATCACGACCGACGGCGGCGTCGCCAACACCAACATCATCTTCCATGGCGGCCGCCTGCTCGCGCTCGAGGAAGGCCATCTGCCGACCGAGATCGAGCCCGGCACGCTCAATCGCCTTGGCTATTGCGACTACAAGGGCGCGATATCGGGCCCCTTCACCGCGCATCCCAAGATCGATCCGGTGACCGGCGAGATGGTGTTCTTCGGCTACAACGCCGCGGGCCCGCTGACGCCGGCGCTGTCGTTCGGCGCGGTGAGCTCGTCCGGCGTGGTGACGCGGTTCGAACGCTTCGAGGCGCCCTATGCCAGCATGGTGCATGACTTCATCGTCACCGAGAACCATGTGCTGTTTCCGATCCTGCCGATCACCGGCAGCATGCAGCGCGCGATGCGCGGACAGGCGCCCTACGCCTGGGAGCCCGAGAAGGGCGCCTATGTCGGTGTGATGAAGCGCAGCGGCGCGTCAAAGGACATCGTCTGGTTCCGCGCCGAGACCTGCTACGTTTTCCATGTCATGAACGCGTGGGAGGATGGCAACCGCATCATCGCCGACGTGATGCAGTTCGAGGAAGCGCCGCTGTTCAACCATCCTGACGGCTCGCAGACCGACCCGAAAAAGAATCGCGCGCGCTATTGCCGCTGGACGTTCGACCTTTCCGGCAATACCGACCGCTTCACGCAGACCTATCTCGACGACCTCACCGGCGAATTCCCCCGCGTCGACGATCGCCGCGCGGGATTTGCGAGCAATCACGGCTGGTACGCCTGCGCCAACCCCGATCTGCCGATGTTCGGTGCGCTGTCGGGCATCGTGCATGTCGACGGCCGCGGCAAGCGCCTCGGCCACTACCTCCTGCCCGCCGGCGACACCATCTCCGAGCCTGTGTTTGTCGAGCGCGGTGCCGACGCCGCGGAAGGCGATGGCTGGCTGCTCGCGGTGGTCTGGCGTGCCCACGAGAACCGCAGCGACCTCGCCGTCTTCAACGCCACCGACGTCGAGGCTGGCCCGACCGCGCTGGTTCATCTCGGCCACCGCGTGCCCGATGGCTTCCACGGCAATTGGGTGGGGGCGGAGTAGCGGCGCGTCACTTCAGGCGTGTGAATACCCAGTCTCTCCACTCGTCATGCCCGGGCTTGTCCCGGGCATCCACGTCTCGGTCACCATTCGCGCAAAAGACGTGGATGGCCGGGACAAGCCCGGGCATGACGACTGCGAGCAACCCCAGCGAGCCATCACCACCGACGCAACAGATCGAAATGACTAGTTTTTTTTGAGACGATAATCTCGATTTTGACAGTGTAAAGATTTCGCTTGACGTCCCCTCTGCCTGCCTCTAGGTTATCTTTACGATGTAAAGATCAGCCTTCGAGGCTCCCAATGACGATCTTCCTGATCCTCGCCCCTTACGGCGCCTACGCCACGCTGATGCTGGTGACCTCGGCCACGGTGAGTTTGCTCGCTGCCGCGCTGATCTGCCTTGCCGTCATCGCGTTCGATATTGCGCGCGGCCGCAGTATCAAGATCCTCGGCGTCGGTTCGGTGATCGTGTTCACCGCAGTCGGCAGCTACCTCACCTTCGTCGATGCGACGCCAAGCACCATCGCGGTGAAGATCGCCGTCGATGCCGGCATCCTGCTGGTGTCGTTCGCATCGATCCTGATCGGCCATCCGTTCACGCGGCAATATGCGCTCGAACAGGTCGATGCCGAGACCGCGAAGCAGCCGGGCTTCATCACAGCCAACTACCTGATCACCGGAGCCTGGACCGCTGCGACGCTGCTGATGATGATCGGCAACATTGCGGTGCTCTATGTGCCGGCCCTGCCGCTGTGGACCGGCCTCTTGATCGCCTTCGCTGCGCGCAACGCCGCGGTGTGCTTCACGCGCTGGTATCCGCAATATCGCGCGGCCAAGGATGGGGCGCCGCCGGCCGGCGCGCTGCCGTCACGCTGAACGCCACATATCAAGATCACAACGATCATCTCGAGGAAACGGAAAGCATGACGATGAAGAGCGTATTTGCCAGGCTCGCGAGCGACTTCCTGTCCACCATCGTATTCCTCGTGGTCTATCTCGCCACCGACAATGTCCTGATCGCTACCGCTGTTGCGATCGTGGGTGCGATTGCGCAAGTGGTGTATGCGCGCGTCAAGGGACAGGCGCTCGGCTACATGACCTGGGCGAGCCTTGGGCTGGTGATCGTGCTCGGCGGCGCGACGCTGCTCACCAACGATCCGCGCTTCGTGCTGGCGAAGCCTGCGATCGGCCACATCGCGATCGGCGCGATCATGCTCAAGCGCGGCTGGATGCTGCGCTATCTGCCGCCGATCGTGACCGAGACCATTCCGGAATACGCCACCCTCGCCGGCTACGCGTGGGCCGTGCTGATGTTCGTCCTCGCCGCCGGCACCATCGCAATCGCAGCGACCGGCGACATGAAGCTGTGGGCGTTCTACGTGTCGGTGGTGCTGGTCGGCGCCAAGATCGCGGCCTTCGCGATCCAGTACGTCGCTTTCCGTTTCCTGGTCGGCAACCGGCTGCGCGCCGCCGCCCGCGCCTGATCGCCGCAGCCGCGAACTAGGCGTGCGCGGCAAGATAGGCTATACCTGCGCACGCTTTTTAACCGGAGGGGAGACATCAATGGCGGTGGACGGAAACTGGAATCTCACGATGACCACGCCGATGGGCGAGCGCAAGGCGACGCTGTCGCTGGCGGAGCTCGGGCGGCACGCTCACCGGTACGCAAGGTGCCGAGGGCAACTCCACCGAAATCTTCGACGGCACCGTGAACGGCGACAGCGTCGCCTGGAAGGTCTCCATCACCAATCCGATGCCGCTGACGCTCGAATTCTCCGGCACGGTCTCCGGCGACGGCATCTCCGGCGAGATGGGCATCGGCCCGATGGGCAGCTTCCCCTTCACCGGCACGCGGGCGTAACCGCTCTGGCTTTTTGTCTTGACGCGTTTTCTTCAAGCGAACCGGTGTCCACTTCGCTCGAAAACGCCTTAGAACCAGATCTGCATCGGCAGATCATGTCCATCCAGCGGCTGCGGTCTCTCGGGAACGCAGCCGCTTGGTTGATGAGCGGCCAAAGCCACCGCGCAGGCATCCAGCACGTCGTCACGCTTCGCGCCGGTGCCGATCCGCGTCTCGGTAAGCCAGCGGTCGATCTCGCGAAAGCCTGATCGCTTCAGCAGCCCGCGGCGGAGCGCATCGCCCTCCTCCGACTTCTTGCGCGGCAATGGCATGCTACCGTTCAGCCGCAGGAACACCAGTTCGGGATGCACCTCGCGGAGGTCGCGTGCGGGGTTCGCGCGCACGAACGCGTCGACCTCCATGATCTTGTTACCGAGATGCCAGAGTTGGCGCGAGACGCGGGTCTGGCCGCGGCGCAGTGCTTCACGGTTCGCAGCGTCGGGATCGCGAAACTCCTGCCACAGCCAGCGCCGTGCCCCGGTGAAGACGCGCGAGGTGTGCGGGCGCAGCTGCTCGCGCGCGAGACGATCACAATCGCGCTCGCCGTCCTCGGTCATGCCGATCGGGATATCGATTCCGGCGCGATCGAACGGACGCGCCAGCGCATCCGCGATATCGCCGTGAAAGGAAATCGTGCGCTGGTCGCCGTCGATGGTGACGGCGACCCAGCCTCTGGAAAATCCGTCGAGGCCGATTGCCCTCAACCCAGATTCAATTCCTTGAAGAAGTCATTGCCCTTGTCATCGATGATGATGAAGGCCGGGAAGTCGACCACCTCGATGCGCCAGATCGCTTCCATGCCGAGCTCGGGATACTCGACCACCTCGACCTTCTTGATGCAGTGCTCGGCGAGATTCGCTGCCGCGCCGCCGATCGAGCCGAGATAGAAGCCGCCGTGCTTCTTGCAGGCCTCGCGCACCGCGACCGCGCGGTTGCCCTTGGCGACCATCACCATCGATCCGCCCGCGGCCTGGAACTGGTCGACGAAGGAATCCATGCGGCCGGCGGTGGTCGGGCCGAACGCGCCGGAGGCGTAGCCATCGGGCGTCTTGGCGGGGCCGGCATAATACACCGGGTGGTTCTTGAAATAGTCCGGCAGCGGCTCGCCCTTCTCCAGCCGCTCGCGCAGCTTGGCGTGGGCGGAGTCGCGCGCCACGATCATGGTGCCGGTCATCGAGACGCGGGTCTTGATCGGATATTGCGACAGCGTCGCGAGGATATCCTTCATCGGCTTGTTGATGGTCGATCTTGACGACCTCGCCGCCGAGCGACTGCTCGACCGCGGGCAGATACTGCGCCGGATTGTGCTCGAGCTCCTCGAGATAGACGCCATCCTTGGTGATCTTGCCGAGCACCTGGCGGTCCGCCGAGCAGGAGACGCCGAGCCCGATCGGCAGGGAGGCGCCGTGGCGCGGCATCCGGATCACGCGCACGTCGTGACAGAAATACTTGCCGCCGAACTGCGCGCCGACGCCGAGCGACTGCGTCATCTTGAGGATTTCCTGCTCCATCTCGAGATCGCGGAATGCGTTGCCGTCGGCCGAGCCGTGGGTCGGCAGCGCGTCGAGATAGCGCGCCGAGGCAAGCTTCACGGTCTTCATGCAGAGCTCGGCCGAGGTGCCGCCGATCACGATCGCCAGGTGATAGGGCGGACAGGCCGCGGTGCCGAGCGTCAGCACCTTCTCCTTCAGGAAGGCGAGCAGGCGGTCCCTGGTCAGCACCGAGGGCGTCGCCTGGAACAGGAAGCTCTTGTTGGCGGAGCCGCCGCCCTTGGCCATGAACATGAACTTGTAGGCGTCGTCGCCCTCGGCGTAGATCTCGCACTGCGCCGGCATGTTGTTGGCGGTGTTCTTCTCCTCATACATCGACAGCGGCGCGACCTGCGAATAGCGCAGGTTGCGCCGCAGATAGGCGTCGCGCGCGCCTTCGGAGAGCGCAGCCTCGTCGTCACCGTCGGTGATGACGTTGCAGCCCTTCTTACCCATGATGATCGCAGTGCCGGTGTCCTGGCACATCGGCAGCACGCCGCCGGCCGCGATATTGGCGTTCTTCAGGAAATCAAATGCGACGAACTTGTCGTTGTCGCTGGCTTCCTTGTCCTCGAGGATCGAACGCAGCTGCTTCAAATGGCCCGGCCGCAGATAGTGGTTGATGTCGCCGAAGGCGGCCTCGGACAGCGCCCGCAGCGCCTCCCGCGACACCACCAGCATGTCCTTGCCCAGCACCTTCTCGACCCGGACGCCCTCGCTCGTCACCTTCTTGTAGGGTGTGGTGTCGGCACCCAGCGGGAACAGCGGGGTGTGCTTGTAGGGCGGAACGGGCTTCTGCTGGTCGGGGAAGGCGGAGGGGGCGTTCATGAGCTGCTCTTTGGGCTTGCAGGTCGGGTTCGAAAGTCCGGTCCGGCCGCGGGGCCGCCGGAATGTAGAGCCGTTCTAAGCCTTTTTCGGACAAAGGAAAGGGAAGCCGGCCGCCTTCCAGCCATGCACGGGACCGGCAATCCGCGTGCTAT
This sequence comes from Bradyrhizobium sp. JR3.5, assembly GCF_054057015.1. Taxonomy (NCBI): domain Bacteria; kingdom Pseudomonadati; phylum Pseudomonadota; class Alphaproteobacteria; order Hyphomicrobiales; family Nitrobacteraceae; genus Bradyrhizobium; species Bradyrhizobium sp. JR3.5. Next base: position 804,099 of record NZ_JBSRYV010000001.1, on the reverse strand, counting down.
GTTTCATTCCTCCGTAATCTCTGGTTGCCACAACGCTTCAGCAATCCGCGAAACGGCCAAGGAAGCGATCAGGAGACCATCATGAAGACAGCGCTTTTGATCTGGTTCGCGGCGCTGGCCTTGTTGATCGCGGTCCCGACCGGCGTCGATGCGGCCCGCCTCGGCAAGCCATGCGGCGGCCTTGCCGGCGTTCAATGCAGCCGTGTCGGTCAGTTCTGCCAGTTCAAGCCGGGACAATGTGGCCGCTTCGACCAGACCGGCACCTGCGCATTCCGGCCGACGATCTGCAACAAGATCTTCAAGCCGGTGTGCGGCTGCGACGGCAAGACCTATGGCAATGATTGCGAGCGCCGCGCCGCGGGAGCCTCCAAGGCGCAGGACGGCAAGTGCGCATCCTGACGGATCGGCCGTATTGACGCGCTGCGCGGGAGCCTGCATGTAACTTCGCGTATTTTCATACCGCGGGGGTATTTCGTGACAGCACCGTTGCGCCGACGCTTTGCCTTGAGCATCCGCTCCTTCATGCCGGCCGCGCTGATCGCGCTGGCGACAGCCTTCGCCGCAGCGCCTGCGCATGCCGATCCCTGCGAGGACATTGCCAAGCAGCTCGCCGGCCAGATCGACGGGCTGAAGGTCAACTTCAGCGCCGCCAACATCACCTACCTCACACATCCGGCGGCGAAGGAATTGTCGCTCGGCTGCCGCGGCAAGGACTATTCGATCGAGCTCTTTGCCAAGACCGATCGCAAGCTGAAGCCCGAGTTCTTCAACCTGGTCGGCTCCGCCACCGCGCTGGTCTTCACCGTGCCGAAGGACGACGCCGCCACCGGCACCTCGCGCTGCCTGAAGCGCATGGGCATCCTGCGCGGCAACACCATCACGATGCGCTATCGCCGCCTCAACCTCGAATGCACGCGCAACCGGACCGACGCCTCGATCACGGTCCGGCGCGGAAAGAACGAGTGATCCGTCAGGCTTCCGCGGCGACCCGTCCGATCGCATCGACGATCTTGCCCCAGCCCGGGCTCATCATGTCGAAGGCGTAGCGGTTGCCGGGGAAGACGAAGCCGTCATGCACCATGCGGACCTGCGTGCCGCCCTCGACGGGCGTCAGCGTCCAGATGACGACCGAGTCGAGCTTCGAGCCGAATTCCGGATTGGTGTCGGCGCCCCCCTTCCAGGAATAGCGCAGCAGGCGCGGCGGATCGCAGTCCAGCACCTCGCAATGCACGACACCGTCCCAGTCGCCGATCGGCCGCGTGCGGAAATTGAAGCGGTGTCCGACGCTCGGCTGAAAATCGTTCGGCATCAGCCATTTCATCAGCAAGTCGCTCGTGGTCAGCGTCCGCCAGATCTTGTCGGCGGCATAAGGCAGCACCTTCTCGACCGTGATCGCGTGCGTCTCACCCATCACTCACTCTCCTTCAACAACCGTTCCAGATTTGCGAAGCGCTCGGCCCAGAACGTCTCGTAATGGCCGAGCCAGTCGATCAGCGGGCTGAGCCCCTTCGGCGCGACGCGATAACGGATGTGCCGGCCCTCGCGCCGCTCGGCGACGAGGCCGGCATCGCGCAGCGCGCGCAGATGCTGCGACACCGCCGGCTGCGACACCTTGGAGCCCTGCACCAGCCCGGTCGCGGCGATCTCCCCTTCCCGGATGATCCGCTCGAACACCGCCCGCCGCGTCGGGTCCGCGAGGGTCTTGAGCACATTGGTCAGCTGCATGGCGGCGGTCATGTCAATATATAAGCAATTGCTTATATGACTGTCAATGCAGAGACGATGCAAGGACGCCGAAGGAACAGCTTCGCCTGCTCCGAAAGTTGATGACTGCGGTCGCATGTTTGCCGGAAAAAGGGTGCGATAATCGCGGCTGGAATCACGGAGCCCGCCCATGATCGCAAAGCTCCTCCTGCAGAACACCTTCTTCGTCATTGCCATGGCCGCGCTGCTGTTTGCCTTCTCCGGCACGCTGCACTGGCCCGGCGCATGGGCCTATCTGATCGCCTCGGCGCTGATCGGCCCGGCCTGCGGGCTGTGGCTTGCCAAGGTCGATCCCGGCCTGCTGGCCGAGCGCATGCGGCTCACCGCGCGCGAAGGCCAGCCCGCCGAGGACAAGCGCTTCATGCTCGTGTTCCTGGTCGTTGCCGTAATGTGGTTCGTCGCGATGGGCCTCGATCGCCGCTTTGGCGGCGCCAATGCCGGCGTGCTGCTGATCGTACTCGGCCTTGTGCTGTATCTGATCTCGACCGTGCTCATCCTGTGGGTATTCCGCACCAATTCGTTCGCCGCGCCGGTCGTGAAGGTGCAAACCGAGCGCGACCATCACGTGATCTCGACCGGGCCCTACGCGCTGGTGCGCCATCCGATGTATACGAGCGTGATGCTGTTCTTCATCGGCGTGCCGCTGACGCTCGGCTCCTGGTGGGGCCTTGCCTTCGTGCCGGTGTTCTTCGTGATGTTCGCGATCCGCACCGGGATCGAGGAGCGCACGCTGGTGGCGGGATTGTCAGGCTATGCCGACTATGCGGCACGGGTGCGCTATCGCCTCGTGCCTGGACTGTGGTGAGGGACCATCATGGCAGAGAGCAAGACCTACACCGGCGGCTGCCATTGCGGCCAGGTGCGCTTCGAATGCACCACCGACATGGCGATGGTGACCGCTTGCAACTGCTCGATCTGCACCAAGAAGGGCCTGCACTTCGTGTTCATGCCGCCATCGAGCTTCCAGCTCCGCGCCGGCGCCGAGAACCTGAAGGAATATCTGTTCAACCGCCACGCGATCCGCCACCAGCTCTGCGTCGATTGCGGCGTCGACGTGTTCGCGCGCGGCAAGAAACCGGACGGCACCGACATCGTCGCGCTCAATGTCAGCTGCATCGACGGCATCGATCTGTCGAAGATCAAGATGACGCCGGTGGACGGGCGGAATCGATAGAACTCACCGCCCACATCCGTCATGCCCGGGCTTGACCCGGGCATCTACCATCTGGAGACAAAGACGTAGATGGCCGGGTCATCTAGCGCGAAGACGCGCTTCGCGCCTCTGCCCGGCCATGACGAGAGCAGCAGGACTGCGCACAAGCGATCACAGATCCAGCGCCTTGTAGCGCCGGAAAATCCCCTCCTCGTTGAACGGAATCCGCCGCGCGCTTGCGAGATACGCCTTGATGTTCGGCCGCTCGGCGACGCGATCGCGCAGCGCGATCAGGCGCGGCACCTTCTTCTCGAACGCGGCCATCCGCTTCGGAAACGCGTAGCGCAGGCCTTCCACGATCTGGAACAACGACAGATCGGCGTAGGTCAGCCGGCGTCCGGTGACGAAGCCGCCGCCATTGGCCCGCACAAGATCCTCGAAATAGCCGAGATATTTCGGCACCCGCGATTTCCAGAACTCTTCCGTGCGCTTCTTCGCCGGCGCCTTCTGGTCCTCGTAATACAGCGACGGACCGAGCGGGTGATGGGTGTCGTGGATTTCCAGCACCAGGTCCGCAATCGTCAACTGCAGCTCGTGCACCCAGAGCTTCCCACCTTCCGCCTTCGGCGCGAGGCCATGGCGCGCGCCGAGATAGAGCAGGATGTTGGCGGTCTGCCCGATCACAAGCTGGCCGGCCTTGAGGAACGGCGGCGCAAAGGGCGGCGTACCCTTGTGCGCGTCCATGATCCTCATCATGGCACCGGTGCCGCCCTTGCCGCGCGCGACATCGGTATATTCAGCACCCGCATCCTCGAGCGCGAGGCGGACATATTCGCCGCGGCCCTGGATCATCGGCCAGTAGTAAAGTTGATAGTGCATGCACTTACCTCCACAAACTTCACCGCATCGCTTTGCTTCACGGTGATCGTAGCCGTGCCACGGTCAGATCGTCCACCGCGCACGGGCCGCCTGTCCGAACTGCGCTGAGACTGCTAAGGTTCCAGCGTCGAATCTTCGATGAAGGATCAACTTATGGCGGACGACAAGAAGAAGCGGGGCGCGCAAGATCGCGCTCTGATCGCGTTGAGCGAGTCCTACGAAGTTGCGTACTGGTCCAAGAAGTTCAAGGTCACTCCGGCAAAGCTCAAGGCCGCCGTCAAGAAGGTCGGGCATTCCGCCAAGAAGGTGGAAGCCCATTTCAAGGAGCAGCGGCACATGGCCGCCGACCGCGCGCGGATCGCGATCAGCGAGCCCTACGAGGTCCGCTACTGGTCGAAGAAGTTCAAGGTGACCCCTGCCCGCCTCAAGGCCGCGGTGGCCGAGGTCGGACATTCCTCGAAGAAGGTCGCGGCCCATTTCGCGGCAAAGAAGAAAACCGCGAAGAAGAAAACCGCCAAGAAGGCCGCTAAGCGCAAGAAGAGTTGAGCGCGGTCGCCGGGAGGCACTAGTCTCGCCTCGTCATTGCGAACGAAGCGAAGCAATCCATCGCGCCCCGTGCGCTAAAATATGGATTGCTTCGTCGCTATCGCTCCTCGCAATGACGAGCCAATATATCCCCTCAATTCGCCGCGAAGCAGTACAGCAGACCGTCGCCGCCGGTGCTCTTCAGATCAGCTTGCGAGCAGCCGCCGTCAGGGCCGCGCGAGGGATGCGACGTGTTCCAGGATCTTGACGGCTCGTCATCGCGCAGGCCCCTGCGGTCGAAATGCCCGAGCATGGCGGCGCCTTGTGTGCTGCTTGTCCAGTTCTTGCAGGTGCGGTCCTCGCCCGCCGCAAACGCCGTACCATCTGTCTGCGATCCCGTCAGCACGTCGTGACGGTTCGGCGTGTCACCGGCACCGTTGATGACTTCGCCCTTCTCGGACAGGGCGGTCTGCTTGGAGAGATTGTTGCCGGCGCTGTGCAGATCGGCGACGTCCTTGGCGACCACGACGCCCTTCACATTCTTCCAGGGGCCCTTGCCGATGCGATCGCGCGCATTCACCGCGACCTGGCCGTCGGCCGCCTGGGTCGAGAGATAGGCGCGCCAGGTCTTCGGCGCACCGAAGCCCGCGGCCTGCGCCAGGGTCTGGCAATGATTGTCGGCGCCGGCGAGGCCGCCGAGATTGCCGCCATTGCCGATGCCGTTGCTGGTCACGAAGAAGCTGGTGTCGGCGGTCTGCGCCGCTGCCGGCGGCGCGGCCATGACGACGAACGCAAGACAGGCGGGAACCGCGATTTGCGCAATGTTCTTCATCTCTTCCTCCCGATGGTCGGTTATGGTCCGCTCACATCAACCCGCTGCTCGTCCAGATATTCCGGCGCAGCGACACGCGAATGAAGCGCACAAAACGAAAGCGCCGCGGTTGATGCCGCGGCGCCTTGTATTGTCATGTCAGGCAATCGATCAGTTGGTCTGCTGGATCGCCGAAAGCTCCCAATTGCCGCCGCGCTGGCGCACGAAGGTCCAGACCTCGGTGATCTCCTCCGGCTGCCCGCCGCTGACCTGGCGGCCGGTGCCACGCTCCAGCATGGTGTCGACCAGCGAGTACCGCATCGCGACCGTCGCATATTCGCTGTCGCCTTCACGCCAGGCTTCCGCGAGATCGCCTTGCAAGAGCTTCACGTTGGACGTCTTGTTGGTGACGTTGCGCGCCTTGTTCTCCTCGAGATCCTTCGAGAAGTACGACACCATTTCCGGCGTCGCGAGCGTGTGCAGCTTCGCGATGTCCTCGTTCGACCACGCGGCCTGGATGTCGCCGAGCAACCGCTCGAACGTCTCGTAGTCACCGGGTGTGATCTCGACCGGCGCGTTCGATCCGCCGCCGAGGCCAAAGCCGAAACCCGAACGGGCATTGGCCTGCGGACCAGGGCCGACGTCGGGTCCGCCAGCGTAAGCGGCGGCCGGCGTATTGCGCCGCTGCCACCACGACATCGCGAGCCGGACCACGAGCACGATCAGACCGATCTGCAGCAGCAGGCCGAGCATCGACGACAGGCCGCCGAGGCCCGAGAACAAGCCGCCGCCGAACAGCATGCCGAACAGGCCGGCGCCAAGGAAGCCCGCGGCCAGGCCGCCGAGCAGGCCGCGACCCATTCCGCCGCGGCCGAACAGGCCGCCGGAATTCGCCGCCGCCGGCGAGCCCATGCTCGGGCCACCAGGCTGGCTGAAGGTACGGTTCATCGGCGCAACCGAGCCCGGCGCGGTGCTGGTCGAGGGCGGCGCGGAGAATGTCCGCGAGCCGCGCGAGCCGCCGCCGCCAACGCGGGCGTCGGCCGCCGAAACGGTCATCATCACGGGCAGCGCCAGCGCCATCGCGACGGCGATCGCCCGGACAATTCCACGCGTGCGTTGCGAGAAATTCATGTTGGTTTCCTCAAAGGATTCCCCGGCATGGGGAAACGCCCCTAACATGGGCAGAGCCGGTCAAAAGTGAAGCGGGAAACGGGAACCGCGGCTGCGGCCCTCGGTCGCGGCGATGTGACACTATGGTCCTTGTGGATGCGACAGCGCGTCCTAGCGCGAGATGGGGCTCAGGTTCAACAGCGACCGCACTGCAACATCGCCCGCTGCCCTGCGGGAAGCGAAGGGGTATCGTGGCTCGTCACCCGGGCCTAGTTCGCCGTCATGGTTTCCTTCACCGCGGCAACCAGCTGCGTCAGCGTGAACGGCTTCGGCAGGAACGCGAACTGCTGGTTCTCCGGCAGGCTCTTCTCGAAGGCGTCCTCGGCATAGCCGGAGACGAAGATGATCTTCAGCTCCGCATTGCGGCTGCGCATTTCCTTCAGCAGCGTCGGCCCGTCCATCTCCGGCATCACGACGTCGGAGGACGACGAGATCGACCTTGCCGTTGTTCTCCTCGAACGCCTCCAGCGCCTCGACGCCGTTGGCCGCCTCGATCACGCTGTAGCCGCGCGAACGCAGGCCGCGCGCATTCAGCGAGCGCAGGCCGTCCTCGTCCTCGACCAGCAGGATAGTGCCCTGCCCGGTGAGATCCGGCTTCGGCTTGGCGGCATCCGCGACGGCGGCTTCCTTCGCCGCGCCGTTGCCGGCATGCGCCTCCGGTGCGACCTCCTGCTCCTGGCGATGCCGCGGCAGATAGATCCGGAACGTGGTGCCACCGCCCGGCACGGAATCGACATAGACGAAGCCGCCGGTCTGCTTGACGATGCCGTAGACCGTCGACAGGCCGAGGCCGGTGCCCTTGCCGACTTCCTTGGTCGAGAAGAACGGCTCGAAGATCTTGTCGATGATTTCGTGCGGAATGCCGGTGCCGGTGTCCGAAATCTCGATCTTCACGTAGTCGGCTGCCGGCATGCCTTTGTTGGCGAGCTGGGCGGCTTCCTCGGTCGGCACGTTGGCGGTGCGGATGATCAGCTTGCCGCCGTCGGGCATCGCGTCGCGCGCGTTCACCGCGAGATTGACCACCACCTGCTCGAATTGCGAGACGTCGACCTTGACCGGCCACAGATCGCGGCCATGCACGAGGTCGAGCTTGACCTTCTCGCCGATCAGCCGGCGCAGCAGCATGGTGAGGTCGGAGAGCGCATCGCCGAGATCGAGCACCTGCGGCCGCAGCGTCTGGCGGCGCGAGAATGCAAGCAGCTGCCGCACCAGCGTCGCGGCGCGGGTGGCGTTCTGCTTGATCTGCATGATGTCCTGGAACGACGGGTCGGTCGGCTTGTGCGCGTTCAGCAGGAAGTCGTTCGCCATCATGATGGCCGACAGCACGTTGTTGAAGTCGTGCGCGATGCCACCGGCGAGCTGGCCGACCATCTCCATCTTCTGCGACTGGTTGATCTGGTTTTCCAGCGCGCGCCGCTCGGTGGTCTCGAGTATATAGACGATCGCGGTCTCGGCGTCGCGCTCGTCCTTCTCGACGGTGGTGACGAAGAACTGGGCGGAGCGCTCCTTAGGCCCGTCGAGCATCACCTCGACCGGCGCGATATCGCCCTGGCCTTCGGCAGCTTGGTTGATCGCGGCGATCAGCAGGCCGCGGTCGCGTGGATTGACCGCGCGGAAGATCGACTTGGCCGCGCCGCCGTCGCCGTTCAGCCCCTGCGCCAGCTTGGCATAGCGCGCATTGGCGCCGACCACATTGCCGCCGCGATCGACGGTCGCGATCGCCATCGGCGTATGGTCGAAGAAGCGCATGAAGCGCACCTCGGCGGCACGCTCCGGATCGGAATGCTCGTCGCGGGCGCGGCTGATCACCAGCGTGCGCGAGGCGCCCGCCGCGCCGTCGGCGCCGAAGGCGAGCTTGTGATAGAGCCGCACCGGCACGGTCTTGCCGCCGCGCATCCGCAGGTCGATGTCGAACACCTCGGTCTTGACCTCGCCGGGCACCGCCGCGATCGAGGTCAGCAGCGCCGCGCCGTCGCCCGAGACGATGTCGGTCAGCTTCAGGCCGCCCGAGCCGATCTCGGCCAGATCGTAGTCCAGCCAGTTGGCCAGCGTGGCGTTGATATAGGCGATCTCGCCGGCCGGATTGACCGAGAAGAAGCCGCACGGCGCATGATCGAGATATTCGATCGCGTGCCGCAGCTCCTGGAACACGTCTTCCTGGCGCTCGCGGTCGCGGGTGACGTCGGCAATCGACCACACCGCATATTTCGCGTCGCGCTTGCCCTCGCCGAGCGGACGTACCCTGAGCCGCAGCCAGCGGCCTTGTCCACCACCTTGCCCGGCCTCGTGGCCGGCAACACGGACCTCCTCCTGCTGCCGCTTGCCCTCGCGCGCCGCCTTCAAGAGGCGGAACACCGCCTCGGAGACGTCGGGGTTGCCGATGAAGACGCGTTCGACGGGACGGACGTCCCGCGGACCGGCCGCGCCGGTCAGCGTGAGATAGGCGGCGTTGGAATAGACCACGTGGCCGCGGGAATCGGTGACGACGAGCCCTTCATGGGCGTGGTCGGCGATCCGCCCCATCACCGGGTCGTCGCTCGTGCGGTCGGAGAAGCGGATGATGCCGGCGGCAAGGGCGAACAGGTTGAACAGCCCGACGGTGGCGAGCAGCGCCAGCACAAACAGGATATAGGGCTGCGCCTGGGTCCGGCCGATGGTCATGAGCCAGACGGCCACCGCGACGATGCCGGTGGCGATCAGGAGCACCAGCAGGATGCTGCCGCTCCGCCGCGCTGGCCCGTGAGCCACGAACGGCTCGGTCGCGGGAGGATCGTTGCTATCGGCGGTCATCTGGAGAGACATGGCTCGTCTGCATCACGAAGGCGACCGGCCGGCCACCTCGCCCCTGAGTGCCTGAATCGGACCCGAAAACGCAAGTCCATCAGGCGGCGATTTCGCAAGTTACGCGCATTTCAAGCGGTTTTTCCGCCCCTTATTGGCGCAGGCCGGACAGGCCGCGCCTCAGCCGCATCACGTAGCCGATGATTTCGGCAACCGCATGGTAGTGCTCGACCGGGATTTCCTTGTCGATTTCGACGGTCGCATAGAGCGCCCGGGCCAGCGCCACGTTCTCCACAATGGGAATGTTGTGCTCCTTGGCGATCTCCCGGATCTTGAAGGCGAGGTTGTCGACGCCCTTGGCGACGCAGATCGGCGCCGACATGCTGCGGTCATAGGCCAGCGCCACCGAATAGTGGGTCGGGTTGGTGATGATCACCGAGGCCTTCGGAACCTGGGCCATCATGCGCTTCTTGGCGCGCTGGACCCGCAACTGCTTGATCCTGCCCTTGATGTGCGGGTCGCCCTCCGACTGCTTGAACTCCTCCTTCATCTCCTGCAGCGACATCTTGTGACGCTCGTACCAGGTCCGGTACTGGAAGAAGTAGTCGGCAATCGCCACTACGGCGAGGAGGGCGACCACCGCCGCCAGCAAGTGCACCGTCATGCCGGTGATGGCGGGCAGCAGCTCGGCCGGATCAACCCGCAGGAACGATTCCATCCGCAGCCGATCGGGCCACAGCACCATGACCATCACGACGCCGAGCGCGATCAGCTTGAACAGGCCTTTCAGGAAGTTCGCCACCGCCTGCTTGCCGAACAGCCGCTTGAAGCCGGCCGCCGGTGAGATCTTGGAGAATTTCGGCTTGAGCTGCTCGCCCGACCACACCAGCTGATGCTGGATCATGTTGCCTGCGATCGCCGCCAGCGCCAGCATCAGGAACGGCACGCCGATCGCGGCAACCACGGCGTAGCCAAGCGTCTGGGTCAGTTGCAGCAGGCCAGCACCGTCGGCGCGGATCATCCATGAATTGGCGATCAAATTGCGCAGCGGCATCAAGATGCCACCGCCGATCGAGCCCGAGAAGGTCGACAGCACCAGCGTGGCGCCGGCGATGATAAACCAGGTGTTGACCTCCTGGCTCTTGACGACGTCGCCTTTCTCAAGAGCGTCATCGAGACGTTTTTGCGTAGGGTCTTCTGTTTTGTCTTCGGTATCGTCGGCCATCTCTTCTCCTGGTCAATTCATGGGAGCGAGTTGGCGCATGACGCCGTTGAAGTAGTCGAAATAGGTATTCATCATCGCCGCCAGCACGACGCCGAAGATCAGGAAGCCGACCACGATCGAGAGCGGCACGCCGACGAAGTAGACCTGCATCTGCGGCATCAGCCGCGCCAGCACGCCGAGCCCGATGTTGAAGACGAGGCCGAACACCAGGAACGGCGCCGACAGCTGCAGGCCGATCTTGAAGGCGGCGGAGAACGCGGAGGTCGCAAGCGCGGCGACGTCGCCGGTCGGCATGATCTCGCCCGGAGAGAAGATGCGGTAGCTTTCGCTCAGCGCCGCGATGACGAGATAGTGGCTGTCGGTGGCGAACAGCAGCGTCAGGCCGAGGATGGTGAGGAAGTTGCCGACGATCTGGCCCTGCTGCCCCTGGGTCGGGTCGACCGCGGTGACGAAGCCGAGCCCGAGCTGCTGCGCAATCACGGAGCCCGCGACGTTGAGCGCCGACAGCGTCACCCGCGCGGTCGCGCCGAGCACGATGCCGATGATCAGCTCGTGCACCATCAGGACGCCGAGCGAGGAGATCGACGTCAGGTCGACATGATAGGCGTTGCGATGCAGGGGAAGGATGATCAGCGTCAGCAGCAGCGCGATCGACAGCTTGACCCGTGCCGGGATGTTGCTCTCGCCGAAACCGGGCAGCAGCATCACCATCGCGCCCACGCGCGCGAAGACCAGCACGAAGATTGCGGCCAGCGCCGGAAGCAGGGAGACATCGATGCGCATGACCGCGGCATTAGTGCATCAACCGCCGATGATTCGCGACGAAATCCGCATCATGTGGCTGGAGAGCGCGTCCGCCATGAAGGGCAGCGCCAGCAGCAATGTGACGAAGATCGCGAGAATCTTCGGCACGAAGACCAGCGTCTGTTCCTGGATCTGGGTCAGCGCCTGGAACAACGACACCACGACGCCGACCACGAGGCCGACCACCATCAGGGGCGACGACACCAGCACGATGGTCCAGATCGCATCGCGCGCCACATCGAGAGTTTCAGGGCCGGTCATTGTTGTGTTCTCGCTTTTGCAATCTTGCTTCGCATCGCCCCGGGATGACGTCCTGACGGACGTCAGATCGGCATCTTCATGATGTCTTCATAGGCCTGGATCACGCGGTCGCGCACCGAGACCAGCGTCGACACCGCAACGTCGGTGTCGGCGACCGCCGTCACCACGTCCATCACATTCGCCTTGCCGGAGGCCATCGCCATGGTCTGCGCGTCGGACTTCTTGCCCGCTTCCAGCACGCTGCCGACGGAGTCCTTCAGCAGCGCGCTGAAGGACGGGCCGGCGACGGCCTGCCCGGCCTTCTCGACACCGCCGCGCTCCATCAATTTCGCGAGGCTGGCGTAGGCGTTGGCGGCGACTGTCGGTGTAGCCATGATTTACGTTCCCTGTTCTTGTTGCGTCAGGACTTGAGGATGTCGAGCGTGCGCTGGATCATCCGCCGCGTCGCGCTGATGATGTTGAGGTTCGCCTCGTAGGAGCGCTGGGCGTCGCGCATGTCGGTCATTTCGACCATCGAATTGACGTTCGGATATTTGACGTTGCCGGAGGCGTCCGCCGCCGGATTGCCCGGCTCGTGCTTGATGCGGAATGACGACTGGTCGGGGCGGATCCGGCCGAGCGTCACGACCTGGGCGTCGAGCGAACGATCGAGCGCCGAGGAGAAGGTCGGCACCTTGCGGCGGTAGGGATCGCCGCCTGCGGTCTGCGCCGTCGAATCGGCGTTGGCGATATTTTCCGAGATCACCCGCATCCGCCCCGCCTGCGCGCGCAGGCCTGAGGTCGCGATGCTCATCGAGCGGGTGAAATCGCTTGTTCCATCTGCCATGGGATCCTCCCGCCGCCGTCAGGCGGCCTAGCCCTTGCCAATCGCGGTCTTCAGCAGATGCAGGCTCTTGCTGTAGAGCGAGGTGACGGCCGCGTAGTCCATCTGGTTGGCCGACACTTTCAGCATCTGGTCCTCAAGATTGACTGCGTTGCCGGCCGGGCGGGTCTGGAACCCGCTCTTGCCGCGATCATTGTCGAACGTGTCGGGTGCGCCGGACGCTGCCATGTGGGTGGCGCTGGTCTGCATCATCGGCAGCGACCCCATGCCGCCGCCGACCGTGGTGCCGGCCCGGTCGAACTTCGGCTCGACCAGGTCGCGCGGCCGGAAGTTCGGCGTGTCGGAATTGGAGATGTTCTCGGCGAGCACCCGCTGGCGTTCCTGGTGCCACTGCATCTTGCTGCGCAACGCCGACAGGATCGGCAGATCGTTCATGGACATCGCCGCGGCTCCGTTAACCTCTTGGACGCCCGTTGGGCCTTGCGAGGTAGGCAGAATTTGCCCGGTGTATGGTTAACGGGTGGTTAAAATGTCGGACGGAGCCGTGGAGAACGCCGCAACTGCGGCCGGCGAGCGCATTTTCGCCACGAATGCTGCGTTAACCAGCACAAACCAAGACAGCGTGGGGCGCTGAGAAGTCGTTTTGGGACAAGCGATTCTTGGTTTATTAATAGAACAGTCGGCTGCAAGCCGCTGGGAATTAAGAAATAAGGCGAATCTCGGGCGCGATTCGCTGCGCAAACCGCACCTATCAATCCGCGCTCGTTGATGGCGGAAGCTGAGGAAGGCCACCATGGCCGGGGACTCCAATATGCAGGTCATTACTTTCGTCTTGGCATTCGTTGTCGTGCTGGCGCTGATCGGCGTCACCGCATGGCTCGTCCGCCGCTTCGCCGGAAACCGCCTCGGGGCCAACGCCAACCGCGGACGCATGCCCCGGCTGGCGGTGATCGACGCCGCTGCCGTCGATGGCCGCCGCCGGCTGGTGCTGGTCCGCCGCGACAACATCGAGCATCTGCTGATGATCGGTGGGCCCGACCGACATCGTCGTCGAGCCGAATATCGTCCGGGCGACGCCGGGGCGCGATCAGATGTCGACCCGGCCCGCGGTCGCCGCGGATGCCGCGCCGCCGCGCGTGGCGCCGCTTCCGGATGCCGCCTGGAACGAGAGCGAAGCCGCCCGCTCCGACAATTTCGAACTTCCCGAGCCGGAGCTGCCGCCGCGCCAGGCGCGACCCTCCTTTGCCGACGAGTTGCGCCGACCTCCGCCGCCGATCGCCGAGCGTCGCAACGATCCGCTCGCGGGCTTCACTGCCGAGCGCAACGAACCGCGCCCCGATCCGATGCCGCCGCGGCTGCCGCCGCGCTCCGAACCCGTCATCCCGCGTGCGCCGCGCGCTGCGGAGCCGCCGAAGGCCCCGCCGCGGGCGCCCGAGCGTGCCGTCACGCCGCCGCCACCGCCTCCCCCTGCTCCGCCGCCGGTCGCAACCCAGGCGCCTCCGCCGGTGCCGCCGGCATCGAACGCCGATGCAAATTTGGCCGAGATGGCGCAGCGGCTTGAGGCGGCGCTGCGCCGCCCGACCGGCGCCGGCGAGACCGTCGCGCCGCCGGTTGCGCCCGAGGCGCCGCCGGTTCGCGCGCCGCGTAGCGAGCCGCCTGCCCCGCCCGCTGGCGGACAGAAGAGCGGCTTCGAGAATCTCGAGGACGAGATGGCATCGCTGCTCGGCCGACCGAAGAATCCTTCGTGAGGTTCGGGGCAGTCCCGCGTAGAGTTTTTTTCATCGCTGTCCTGATCGCCGCCGGATCCTTCGCCGATCCGGCGATGGCGCAGGATATCAGCATCAATCTCGGCGGCGGCAATGGCGGCGTGACCGAGCGCGCGATCCAGCTGATCGCGCTGCTCACGGTGCTGTCGATCGCGCCGTCGATCCTCGTCATGATGACGTCGTTCACGCGCATCGTGGTCGTGCTCTCGCTGCTGCGCACCGCGCTCGGCACCGCGACCGCGCCGCCGAACTCGGTGATGATTGCGCTCGCGATGTTCCTCACCGCCTTCGTGATGGGGCCGGTGCTGCAGAAATCCTATGACGACGGCATCAAGCCGCTGGTCGCCAACCAGATCGGCGTCGAGGAAGCGCTGCAGCGCGCCTCGGTCCCCTTGCGCGGCTTCATGCAGAAGAACGTCCGCGAGAAGGATCTGAAGCTGTTCATGGACCTCTCCGGCGAGCCGCCGCCGGCGACGCCGGAGGAGATGTCGCTACGCATCCTGGTGCCGGCCTTCATGATCTCCGAGCTGAAGCGCGCCTTCGAGATCGGCTTCCTCTTGTTCCTGCCGTTCCTGATCATCGACCTCGTGGTCGCCTCGGTCCTGATGTCGATGGGCATGATGATGCTGCCGCCGGTGGTGGTCTCGCTGCCGTTCAAGCTGATCTTCTTCGTGCTGGTCGACGGCTGGGCGCTGGTGGCCGGCAGCCTGGTGCAGAGTTACGGGGGGTAGCCCCGCGAAACATTCATGGCCCGTCAGCTGGATCGCGGCCGTGCCGTTGCACTATCATGCACGGCATCGCATCCAGGGAGCCGCGCCGTGCAGCAGCCATTCGACCGCGCCGCAGAAGACCTCGGCAACGCCATCCATCTCGAGCATGTCAATGTGCAGGTGCCGGACCAGCGCCTCGCCACGCTGTTCTACATCGCCGGAATCGGGCTGACCCGCGATCCCTATCTGATGGTCTCCGACAGCAACATGTGGGTGAATGCCGGCCGCAGCCAGTTTCATCTGCCGAGCGGACGGCCGCAGGTGCTGCGCGGCCACACCGCGATCGTGATCGCCGGACGGCAGGCCCTGCTGCAGCGGCTTGCCGCGGTCGCGCCCAAGCTCGAAGGCACCGCGTTTAGCTATCGCGAGCACAACGATCACGTCGAGGCAATTTGCCCGTGGGGCAACCGGCTGCGCTGCTTTGAACCGGACGCCGAGCGGTTCGGGCGCATCGCGCTCGGCATGCCCTATGTCGAGTTCGACGTGCCGCGCGGCACCGCTGAAGCGATCAGCCGGTTCTATCCCGAAATCATGGGCATCCCCGCCAGCGTCGTGAACGGCGACGGTGTCGTCGCGCGCGCCAAGGTCGGCAAGGATCAGTATCTGCAATTCCGCGAAACCGACCAAGCGCAGGGCGAGTTCGACGGCCATCACGTCCAGATCTACATCACGGACTTCTCCGGCCCCTACAAGCGGCTGCGCGAGCGCAACCTGGTATCCCGCGAGGACAATCAATACCAGTACCGCTTCTGCGACATCGTCGATCCCGCCAATGGCCGGCACCTGTTCACCGTCGAGCATGAGGTGCGCAGTGCCACCCATCCGATGTATCTGCGGCCGCTGATCAACCGCAATCCGGCGCAGAGCAACCGCACCTTCGCCAACGGCTTCGACCAAGCGCCGTGGGCGATGGGGCCGGACCAGTATGACGGATGAGCGCGCGCTCATCCGCATCGCGACATCATCCGCAATCCCAGCCACGAGACGACATGCTTCCCTCCCAGCGCCATCTGTTCGAGATCCCACGCGACGTCTGCTACCTGAACTCGGCGTCCTACAGCCCGCTGCCGCTCAAGACGCTCGACGCCGGTCGCGCCGCGGTCGGACGCAAGGGCCAGCCCTGGACGATCGACGCCGGTTTCGCCGGCCGCCAGCATGAACGCGCCCGCGCCGCGGCGGCGCGCCTGATCAATGCCGATGCGAATGACATCGCACTGATCCCGGCGATCAGCTACGGCATAGCTACGGTGGCGAAGGCGCTGACCATTCCGCGCGGTACCCGCGTCATCGTGCTGGAGAACGATCACTCCTCGCCGGTGCTGGAATGGCACGCCCGCGCCGAGGCGCAGGGTTTTGTCGTCGACACCGTGCGCCAGCCCGCCGACGGCGACTGGACGTCGGCGGTGCTTGCAACGATCGACCGCTCAGGCGCGCCGCCGGTCGGCCTTGCCTCGATCTCGTCAGTGCACTGGTCCGACGGCGGCATCATCGAGGTCGACAAGGTGCAGGCCGCACTGCGGCGGCAGGGCGCCATGTTCGTGATCGACGCGACGCAGAGCGCCGGTGTCGTCGCGCTGGATGTGACACGGCTCGATCCGGACGCCGTGATCTTCCCGACCTACAAATGGCTGATCGGCCCCTACGGCCGCGCCTTCCTCTACGTTGCAAAGCGCCACCAGAACGGCGTGCCGCTGGAGCAGACCTCCGCCGGCCGCCGCAATGTGAACTCCGAGAACCCGGTCTATTTCGGCGACCTCGCCTATCTCGACAATGCCCGGCGTTATGACATGGGCGAGCGCGATCATTTCATCACGCTGGAGATGGCCTCGATCGGCATGGAGATGATGGCGGAATGGGGCGCTGCTGCCGTCAGCGCGCGGCTCGCGATGCTGAACGGGCGGATCGCCGACGGGGTGCGCGATCTCGGGCTCAATCTGCTGGCGCGCGGCCTGCGCGCGCCGCACATCCTGAGCCTCGGCATGGCCGGCGGAATTCCGCAGGAGCTGATCGCGCGGCTCGCCGCCGAGAACATCCATGTCGCGCTGCGGCTCGGCCGGATGCGGATCTCGCCGCACGTCTTCAACGACGTGGCGGATGTCGACCGCCTCATCGCCGTCTTGACGAAAGCGCGCGGCTAGCCGCGCTTTCGTCCCAATGCAACTACGCTGAACAATTCAATCGCCAGCGCGACAGCGACGCCCGCCGCGCCGATCACGAACAGCAGCGCATAATCGCCGCCGCTCTGCGCGAACAGGTAGGACAGGCCGTAGGCGCCCGCCGCCTGGAACAGCGCGAAGGTCGTGGTCGCCTGCGCCCAGGCCGAGCGCTGGCTCGCCGCGGAATGCGGGATCAGCTCGTGGATGCGGCCGATCACCAGCGGCACGATGCCGGGCGTGAAGCCGCCGACGATGAGGCTCGACACGATCAGCGCGGCGGGCGAGTTCGTCACGGCGGGCAGCGCGACCGCGACCGCCTCGATCAGGAACGCAGCGCGCAGCGCCGCAGCGAAGCCGGCGCGATCGGCGAGATGACCCGTGAGCAGCGGGCCGATCACGGCGCCGATGCCGTACAGCACCCAGTAATACGATCCCGCCGCGATCCCCTGCCCGAGGCCACGGGCGACATAATCGACCAGGAACACCATATGCGGCACCAGCGCCAGCGCGTTGAGGCCATATTCCACGCACAGCGCGATCACCAGCGGCGAGCGCACACTATGCGCAGCAACAGGCTGCTCGGCCGCAGCATGCGCGGCAGGCACTTCCGCCGGCCATGCCTTCCAGCTGATCAATGTCAGCACCGCCGACAGCACGCCAAGGCCGTACCAGGCCTGCTTGACGCCCTGCTGCAGCAAAAGCGGCACCAGCGTGCCGGACGCGGCGACCCCCAATCCGACACCGGCGAAGATCACGCCGCCGATCAAACCGCGCTTGCTCGGCGCGGTGTGCGGCAGGATCGCGGTCGCCGCCAGCACCATGATCACGCCGCCGCTGATGCCGGCGAGAAAGCGGAAGCCGAAGAACCAGATGAAGGAGATCGGCACCGCGCAGGCAAAGCAGGTCACGGCCGCCAGCACCATCATGCCGCGCAGCGCCCACACCGAGCCGACACGCGCGCCGAGATCGCGGGCGATCAGCGCGCCGGCGAGATAGCCGGCAAGGTTCGCGGCACCGAGATAGACCGCTTCCGCCGGCGTGAACCACTTTGCCGCTATCAGCGCTGGAATCAGCGGCGTGTAAGCGAAGCGCGCCAGCCCGAGCCCGACCAGCGAGGCGCAAAGTCCCGCGGCGGCGGACAGCCACAGCGGCCCGCCGGCATCACGCTGCGGCTCGGCGTGATGGCGCCGGTGATGATCGACATTGGCTGACATGGACATCGCAGTAGGCCCTCCGGCCGTTCGGGAAAAATGATTAGTTCCGATCGCAGCAATCGCTCGGAGCGATCACAGCTCACCTCTCCCGATCGGGAGAGGCGCCAAGTTCGATGTGGCAAGGGCCGTCAGCGGGAAGATTTCGACGCCGCAGCGGCGGCGCGCTTCTTGCGATATTCCAGCGCGGGCAGTCCGCCCCAGCCCCAATTGTCGGTATCGACTTCCTCGATGATGACGAAGGTCGATTCCATCGGCTTGCCGAGTACGTCGCGGAGCAACTCGCTGGCGCCCTTGATCAGCGCCGCCTTCTGCTCCGGCGTGGTGGACGACGCACCCGGCGTCGTCCCCTCACGCGTGACCTGGATGGTCACAACAGGCATCACACGCTCCCGCTCGTCAGTGACCGGCGCTCTGGCCGCCGTCAACGTGCAGGATCTCGCCGGTGACGAAGCCCGCGCCTTCCAGGAACAGCACGGCGTCGACGATGTCCTTCATCTCGCCCATGCGGCCGACCGGATGCAGCTTGGCGAGGAAGTCGTGGGTCTCGGGGGCGTGCATCGGCGTCTTGATCACGCCGGGCGCCACTGCGTTTACGCGGATGCCCTTGGCGGCATATTCGATCGCAAGCGACTTGGTCGCCGCGCTGAGCCCGCCCTTGGTCAGCGAGGCCAGCACCGAAGGCACGTTGCTGTTGGCATGGTCGACGAGGCCCGTCGTGATCTGCACGATATGCCCCGACCCCTGCTTCACCATCTCCTTCGCCACGCGGCGGGTGATGTAGAAGAAGCCGTTGAGGTTGGTTGCGAGCACCGACGCGTAATCCTGATCGGTGTGGTCGGTGAACGGCTTGGCGACGAAGATGCCGGCATTGTTGACCAGCGTGTCGACGCGGCCAAAGCGCGCCAGCGCCTGCTTGACGATGCGATCGGCTACCTCGGGATCGCCGATATCGCCCGGGACCGCGAGCACATCAGCATCGGTCGACGGCTTTATGCTGCGGGAATTGGCGACGACGCGATAGTTCCGGTTACGATAGCCCTTGACGAGTGCCTCGCCGATCCCCTGCGACGCACCGGTGATGATGGCAACCTTCTGCTCTGCACCCATGATCTCTCTCCATCTATTGCTGAAGCGGCATCAGCACCGCCTCGATGGAGAGTAAGCTAGATACATCCGCATTTCGTGCGAATGCACGCTATTCGGCAGACACTCTTCCGCGGCGCGAACGACTGGCCCGGCTGGCCTCGCGCGACAGCCGCTCGAAATAGCGTTTCAGCCGCGGCGCCGCGAAATCGACGAAGGCGCGCACCTTGGGCACGTCGAAGCGCCCCTGCGGCGCCAACAGATGCACCGGCAACGGCGGAGGCTCGTCGCCGGCGAGCAGGATCTGCAGCCGTCCGTCACGGATTTCCTCGGCGATATGATACGAGAACAACCGGGTGACGCCGTGCCCTTCGCTGGCCGAAGCGACCGCCGCCCGCACCGTGTTGACGACCAGCCGCGGCGCGAACTGGACCGCGCGCGCCACCTTCGACTTCGCGGCCGGCGGGAAGCTCCAGGAGTCGAGCCCGAAATGCGTCATCGCGATGATCTGGTGCTTTGCGAGATCAGCCGGCTCGCCGATCACGGGATGCTGCGCGATATAGCCGGGCGACGCCGCGACTACGCGACGCACCTCGCCGAGCTTGATCGCGATGAAGTTGGAATCGGCGAGATGGGCAATGCGCAGCGCAACGTCGATGCCTTCATCGATCAGGTTGACGGTGCGATCGAGCATCACGAGCCGCACCGTCACCGCCGGATACTCCGTCATGAAGGCGTCGAGCAGCGGCCGCAGCACGTCCTCGCCGACGACGACAGGTGCGGTGATGGTCAGCGCGCCGCGCGGCGCCGACCGCTCGCCGCCGGCCGAGATGTCGGCCTCCTCGAGCTCGCTGAGGATCCGCCGGCACGCCGCCGCGTAACGCTGGCCGGCGTCGCTCAGCTTCAGCGACCGTGTGGTGCGATGAAGCAGTTCGGCGCCGACATGATGTTCGAGGAACGCGATCGCCCGGCTGACCGCCGCCGGCGAGCGCCGCAGCCGACGCCCCGCACCGGCAAGGCTACCCTCGTCGACCGCCGCGACGAAAAGACCTTCATGGCGTCGATGCGGTCCATCGCTCTCCCCGGTTCGCGGCCGCCGCTAAAGCACGATGAGATTGGGTTGAATTCTCATCGCGCTCTAGCTCATTGTTTGAGCATGATCTTTTCGGAAAACCGCTTCGCACTTTTCCGGATCATGCTTTAGCTCTCTACGTCATACTGCTTGCTGAGGTGATCACCGATCTGCACCAGCATCGCGACGCATTCGGGATAGCCGGGCCTTGCCACCGTGGCTTCGTTGGCGCTGGCGCGGAATTCCCAGCTGTCGCCGTCGCGCAGCACGGAGATGTCGATGCCGTCGGGGCAGTCGGCGTGGACTTTCAACTCGGCCCGCGCCATCGCGACGAGTTCAGCTTCGGTCTTGATCGGCTTGCTCATGTGACGACGTCCCTCCGGCTGGCGACATCAGCCATGGTTGCCGATTTGGCAGCTAAATGTCGAGAGGACGCACCCGATCACGGGCTGTTGCAATTGACAAATTGCAGGTCCCCGGCGAACATTGGGCTGGGTCGATACCACCCGCCGCTTGCACCCCGTCCGGGGACGGTGAACGTATCAAGCCAGGTTTCAGGCTTCCTTTGCCCGCACGAACGGGTCAGCAACGCAAGCCCCTGACGCTTTCCGTTCGTCGATGCAAAGGTTGATCCCATGCGCGACTTTCGTGATGCCAAGGCCATGGCGCAGACGCTGCGCGAAGCGCTTGCCGCCAAATCGATCCCCCTCACCCACAGCGACAGCCTGGAGCTGATCGCCAACGTCCTCGGTCTGCGTGACTGGAACACGCTGTCCGCCCGGATTCACTCCGCCGGACCGCCGTGCACGCCGGCACAGGCTGCAGACTCCACCGCAGAATCACCGCCGATCGTCACGCGGCAGGAGACCGCCGTGGATTCAGCCACGCTCGATCGTTATGCCGGGTTCTATCAGCTCAACGACCGCGCCGTGTTCACGGTGACACCTGACGAACATCATCTGGTGATGCAACTGACCGGACAGCGCTCGGTGCGGTTCTTTGCGGAGAGCGAGACCGAATTCTTCGCCAGGATCGTCGACGCGCAGGTCAGCTTCGTTGTCGGACCGGACGGACGTGCCAGCTCGCTGATTCTGCATCAGAACGGCAGCGATATCGCGATGGTGCGCATCGAGGCCGCAACGGCACGGAAGATCGCCGATCAGACGGCGGAGCGCGTCAAGAACCAGTCGGCAAATCCTGGAACCGAGGCTGCGCTTCACCGCCTGATCGATGGGATCGCCTCGGGGACTCCCAACTACAATGAGATGAGCCCGCCGCTGGCGGCGGCGACCCGCAAGCAGATGGCGTGGCTTCAGCCCCTCGCGGACCTCGGCACGATCCAGTCGATCCGCTTTCTCGGTGTCGGCGAGCAAGGCGAAGACGTCTATAGCGTGAGACAGGCGAACGGCGCTGCGCACTGGCGCATCGCGCTCGACGACAAGGGAATCATTTCGACCGCGTGGGTGACTCCCGGCCCGTGAGAGCCGGCGCCGCTCGAGCGTTTTCAAGCGAAGTGGACACCGGTTCGCGTGAAGAAAACGCGTCAAGACAAAAATCTAGAGCTTCGGTTCTGATTCAATCAGAACCGAAAATGCTCTACGGCGTCGCGCCGGCGCGGCGCTCGCCCTTGATGACCGGCAGCGTGCTGACCGGCGCGGCCTTCGGCTTCTCCGGCAGCGATCCGGTCGTGACTGGATCGGGCAGCGGCGCGCGGGCGGTGGCGTCGGGGAAGCGGGTCTTCATCTCGCGGATGAAGCCGTCGAGCGTGTCGACGCTGGCGGCCATCCGCGCGATCTGGGCGAACTCGGCGCTTGAGGTCGCGACCGGCTTGCTGGCCGCGTCGAATGCCTGTCTGTCGGCATCGCCGGACATCAGCGGCGAGTATTTTTCGCGGAACCGGGACAGGCCGATGGTGTCCTCGGCGAGCGCGTAGCCGACCACGGCGCGGATGATGTCGGCCTTCTCGCTCGGGTTGAGCGGCGTGAAATCGCGCCAGCGGTCGCCGTAATAGAGCTCGATCTGCTCGGACGCTTCGCGCCAGTGCCGCGACGCCCAATAGATGTCCGAACGCAGCCGGATCGCCTCGCGGCCGGTGATGTTCGAGATGATGTCGAGCGCGAGGTCGTGCCGGCCGACGTCGCTCTGCGCGCGCGCCTCGAACAGCAGCCGCTGCTGGCGAAGTTCGCCGGAGAGATCCGCAATGCGGGTCGAGCGCAGCGCCCCAATGGCGCGGTCGGGCTTGCGGTTCATCAGATAGACCATCGCAAGGCGTGCGGCGACCTGGGCGCGCGCCGCGCCTTCGAGCCGCTTGTCGACCTGGTACTGCAGGAGGTCGGCGGCCTGATCGAGCAGATCGACGCCGACGAGACGGTCGGCGAGACGGCGGATCATCTCGTCGCCGCGGCGGCCGATCGGCGTCAGCTCGCGATAATCGTAGAAGGTGCCGAGCGCATCGATCGGCGCCATCTCGTCGCCCTTCGGGCCGAGGTAGAGCTGCACGAACAACGCCGAGGCGGCATCCTGCGCCTGGCGCGATTCCGGCGCGTTCGGCTGCAGCCGGGTCGCC
This sequence comes from Bradyrhizobium sp. JR3.5, assembly GCF_054057015.1. NCBI lineage: Bacteria > Pseudomonadati > Pseudomonadota > Alphaproteobacteria > Hyphomicrobiales > Nitrobacteraceae > Bradyrhizobium > Bradyrhizobium sp. JR3.5. The sequence goes on along the minus strand of NZ_JBSRYV010000001.1, from coordinate 781,276 downwards.
GCACGTGTCACCGCGAAGGCATCGGCATAGCGCGCGGTCTCGGCATAGATCTTCGACAGCACGTACAGCGTCTTCAGCTCGATATTGTCGCCGCGCCACAGCATCGACAAGAGCTCGAGCTCCTTCAGCACATCGTCGCGGCCGATCTCGCCGCGCTTCTGCCGCAGCAGCGTCTCGAGCAGCCTGCCTTCGGCGGCCGCCTGCCGGTCGGCCGAACCGGCCGCGAAGCGGTAGGCGTCGAGCGCATCCTTCTCCTGGCCGAGCGCTTCGGCGAGCCGGCCGCGCAGCACCGCAACCGCGGGCTTGAGCGCGTCGGGAACGCCGACCACGTCGAGATCGCTCTTGCGCCGCGCGGCGCCGGCATAGTCCTTGACCTCGAGCGAGGCCTTCATCGAATCCATGGTGACGATGCGCTGCAGATCGGGCGGCAGAGTCGCGACCGCGAATTCGGCGTTCTTGAACTTTTCGCGCGCCTCAGGCCATTTGCCCTCGCGGGCGAAGGCCAGCCCCTTCCACAATTGGGAATCGTAACCGTTTCCGATCACGGGATTGGCGAGATCCTTGAGCCCCTGTGCCGGGTGCCCGATCAGGATGCTGGCAACCGCGTGCACCATCACCACGGACGCCGTCTCGCTGCCGCGCTTGCTCTCGGACAGGATCAGATTGGCGACACCATGGGCTTCCTGGTACATGCCGCGCGCCATGTAGAAATCGGCGAGATCGAGGCGCGCCTGCGGCAGCTGCTCGGCATTGGCCGTCGAAGCCGCCACAATCAACCCGTCGAGCTGCTTGAGGAAATTCTCTGACTGGTTCTTGCGCCACTCGTCCGGATCAAACAGCGGCTTCACCGCCGCGGTCGCGCGCTCGGCGGCGACGTCGGCCGACGACAGCGTCAGGCCGCCGGGCCGGCCCAGCATCACCCTGTCGGCGCCGACCTCCGCCTTGACGTCGTCGGCATTCGGATGAACCACGACGCCGTGAATCGATTCCAGCAGCGAGAGCTCGACAAAGTCCTGCCGCTTGATGATGCCGCGGGTCGGCGGCGGCGCGGTCACGACCCAGAGCGTATCGCCCGCATCGGGATCGAGCAGTCTGTGGAGCTGGCCGGGATTGGCGAGCGGCACGCTGACATTGGCGAGCGAGGGCTCGCTGATGTTGCGCACCACGCTGAGCGGCAGCGGCGGCTTCTGCACCCGGTCGGCGAAGGTCAATGTCCAGCTCACGCCGCGCGAGCGATCGTCGCTCTCGAGTGACGGCATCTGCGGCCGGTTGAGGCGGAAGCGCACCGCCTGCCCCTTCTCCAGCGCGATCCGGCTGACGTCTGATATCAGCGAGCCGGCTTTGACGCGGATCGGATCGACGTCGATCGCCTCCGGCGTGTCGAACACCATCCAGACCGTGTCGGCGCGTCGGAACAGTGCCGCCGGCGTCGCGCCGGGGAATGAGAACGTCACCCGCAGCCCGTCGCTGTCGCGCTGGGCTTCGACCGCGGACGGGGCGCTGGCGCGGGCCTCTGCAGGGGGCGATGGCGCCGCCGCTGGCTTCGGCGCCTCCATGGCCGGCGCGGCTGGCGCAGGCTTTGGCGCGTCGCTCTGTTCCGTCGCAGCGCTGCCCTCGCGCGGCGCGGCCGGTGCAGCGGCCTTCTCGATCTCGGCCGCCGGCGCCGCGGCGATCTTCGGCAGCTCCGAATTGGGCAGCTCGGATCTCGGCTGTTCCGATTTGGCGGGCACGGGCGCCGGTTGTTCGGTCGTGGCCTGTTCGAGCTTGACCGGCTCGGACTGCACCTGTTCGGACTTTGCCTGTTCCGACTTTACCTCTTCCGATTTGGCCGGCTCCGCCTTGGACTGCTCAGATTTGGGTTGCTCGGACTTGATCTCGATCTTGGCCTGCTGCGCGATGCTCTCCGAGGTCACCGGCGCGATCGCAGCGGCACCCCTCGGCTTGCCGCGCGGCGTCGGCAACAACGAGCTCAGCGAGGGCTTCGCCGCCGGCTGCTGGTCGCTCTGCTGGAAGGCGACATCGACAATGTAGTTCTTCTCGTCGCGGAACGAATGCACGTCGACATCGCCAATCAGCGTCACGTCGACCGCCGAGGTATCCGTGTCGGCGCGCGAGCTGATCGACGCGACGTTCGGGGGAGCGGCAACCTTGGCATCGGCCAGGTCGAAGCTCAGGACCGAGTTGAAGGACAGCGTCAGCTTCTGCTCGTTCAGCACCGAGGAGACGCTGACCCCGTCGGGAACCTCGAACACGAAACGGACGAAGGTGGGCTGCACCAGTGCGCGAACCCGGATCGGCGGCTTCTTCTTGGCGGCATCGGCGGCGCGCTGGATGCGCAACAGACGCTCGGCGGCACGGGCGCGCTCCGCCAACTCGCGGATCACTTCCTGCGGCAGCGACGGCGGCGGGCCGGTCCAGCCGTCGGGCAGGAAGTCGACGAAGATGCGCTCGCCGGCGGTCATGGTGTTGATGGTGACGCGGCGCGCCAGCGACAGGCGGATCGCCGAACCGTCGGGATCGCGGCGCGCGGCGCCGACATAATCGGGCACCGCATCGGAGAGTTTCTCGACAGGGATATCGACCGGACGCTTGAAGCGGATCACGATGATCGAGCCGGCGGTCGTGACCTCCGACTCGACATCTTCCTTCAGCTTCAGCACTAGCCGGGCGTAGCCGTTCGCGGCCGAGAATGTCGCCTCGCCCGGCACCGGCGGCGGGTCTTGGGCCCGCACTGTGGCTGGATATGTGAGGGTTGTAAGGGCAAGGCCGGTGGCAAGCAGGCACAGACGCGCAGTCCGCGCCCAGGCGCGGCCTAGCGACCATGTTTCAGCGGCAGCCGTTCGCGCCATCTCGAAACGTCTTCTCAGGACCTCAGCCATACCAGCGCGAAGCGCCCTCGCCCACGCGTCCCGATCTTGGATCGGGCGGCGTTAAGGAGCTGTTAACGTAAACCGAACCCCTTTGATTTCGTTCAGGGCGATGTCGGGTTCGGCGGTCAATAGCGCCCGGTTCCGGGTTTGATCGCCGCAAATTGGGCTGGTCCGTGCGTCCCGGTGCTACCGAGGAGTTCCGTCCGACCGCCATCGCCGGTGAAGGCGTGGATGCCCCCACAAGGCCCGGAACTGGACACTTCCCGCGATGTTACGGAGGTCTGAGTAAGCGTGCTCAAACTCGGACCGCCGAGACCTCTGGCTCGCCATGCGCCGCTTGCCGCGTCTGCGTGCTCTCCCGGACCAGCAACCAGCAGAACAGGATGATGACCGGAGCACCAAACGGCAGCGGCTTCACCACCGACAGTTGATAGAGGACCGGCAGGTAGAAGACCATCGGCGCGAGAAACGTCACGCCAACGACCAATTTCGACCAGGCCGGAAAGCCGACCTTCAACCATTCGCGCACCATCCACGCCAGCGGCAACGCCATGATGAGCATGTCGTAGAACAGGGAGAACGGCGTAATCAGGAGGCAGGCGAGCACGATGATCGAGCGTTCAGCGGCAGCGCTAATGTTCCGACGCAACATCCAGACCATCACACACACCATGCCCAATGCCGCAAGGCCGTGAATGACAAAGGCCGTGCTGACGCCGGCGCCAAGAATGCGCGCCATCGCGAACACGCTCTGCAACAACGAAAACCCGACGTCGCCGTTCTTCAGGGTCTCGCCCGCCGAGTGAGAGACGTCGAGAAAGCTGAACCACGTATCCAGGCCGAACAGCAGCGCGGACAGCACGACGAGCGAAATCGACGAAAGACCTGCCGAGATCAGTGTACGCCAGCGACCCGTGACGATCAGTGCGATCGGCACGGCCAGCGCCAGGTGTGGCTTGATCACCATCAGCCCGAGAATCGCGCCGGCAAGCTTTGGCTTCCGGTCCATGATGCCGAGACCGCACCCAAGGATCGAAGCCGTCAGAAAAGCATTCTGCCCTGCCACGGCATTAAGATAGACCGGCGCATAGGCGCAGATCGCAACCAGGCACCAAGGCGATCGCAGGATACGCCAGATCACCGCGACGAACGACGCCGCCGTCATACTGATGAACACGAACAACGAGACGAAATAGGGCGCGAGCGAGAGCGGCAGGCACAGGATCAGCATCGGCGGCGGATAGAAGAACGCCTCGTAGCCATCTCGCAGGTATGGAGCTTCCGCGAGCAGATGCAATTCGGGCACATAAACCTCGGCGGGATGCCCGGCCAAAACCTGAAGCGAGGCTGCCCAGAACGTCAGGAAGTCCGAGCCGAGCAGAAAATCATTCGCGCCATAGCCGCCATCGCGGTAAAACAGAAAAAGCGACCTCGCAAAGGTCAGCACCAGCACAATTGCGGTGCCACTTGCGTATAACCGGGCGCGCCGCGCGGTCAGCCAGGGCATGTCTTTCAGCATCGGCAATTCCTAAAGCAACCACCTTGAGACATAGCGACTTCAATTCCAAAATGACAAATCGGTTACAACTTAACGCTACCATTTAACGCTACCATAACCTCGGTGCTCCGTGGCGATCGTGTCCATCGGGCACCGCGCAAAAGATCCCGCATCTGTCTTGGGAGATGCGGTGGCGACCGGAGACTTCTCGGCGTCGATACGAATTTGGCTTCGCTGAGGCCCCGTCGAGCCCTACACCACCGAAGTCGGGCGAACATCCGCTTCAGCCAGCCGGCACCTGGCACTGCACCGCCTCCGACCGCGTCTCTGTCGTACTTGGTGACGATGGCCTTGAAGCGGATGGCCTCGGCTTCCGCCATTGTATCGAGAAGATCAACGACCCGATCCACCGGGCACGCGCGGAACTCCTGGCGATTAACCTCAGCCTGCACGGAGGCGGGCCACTTGCTTGCGCCGCGGCCAGTGGCGGTATAAAACGGCTTACATTTCAAATATTTTTTAGCTTCTGGCAGTTTCATGAATGGAATTGGAATGGCGCGCGGTACGGAGCGCAGCGGATACGACCGTGCGTTGGCCATTGCCAGCCTCATCGTGTTGAGTTTCACCCTATACTGCGTGGTGCCGAAAGTTGTTGACGGTACCGGCGCGACCGGGCTCGACTTTTCATGTTTTTGGAGTGCGGGGAAAATGGCTCTCGATGGCCATGCCGCCACCGCCTACGATTGGCCGCAGTTGCGGCAACTGATCCTTCAGATTCATCCTAGCTTGAACCTGGCTCCGTATCCCGTTTACGAGGTGCCTATACCGTTCTTCTACCCGCCGGTGTTTTTCTTTCTGGCGGGACTGCTGGCTTTGCTGCCGTATCCGACCGCGTTCTGGATCTGGAGCTCCGCAAAGCTGCTGTGCTGGGCGCTCGTTGTTTCCGCCATCCGGCCGCGCTTCGCCGCGCTGCTGGTGGCATTCGCCGCGCCGGCCGTCCTATACGATTTCATTGTCGGCCAAAGCTCCCTGCTCGCGGCATCGCTGCTCGGCGTCATCCTGCTGACGCTGGACAGGCGTCCGATCGTCAGCGGCTTCCTGATCGCGCTGTTGATCTTCAAGCCGCAATATGGCGTCCTGCTTCCTCTCGTTCTGATAGCCACTGGACGCTGGGTCGTCGTCATCACGGCCAGTTTGGTGATACCGGTCCTCATGCTGCTCGCCGGGTTTACTTTCGGCTGGGATACCTTTGAGGGATTCCGTGAGGCGGCAGTCGTCGCGACGACGCAGTTCCATCTCACCGGCACACTGGCTTGGTACAAGCTGCAGAGCGTCTACGGTGTGCTTCGGTTTGCCGGCTTTGGCTACGGATCGGCCATGGCATTGCACATCGCTGTCGCTGCGGCAGCCGCGATGTGGGTCGTGATCATATGGCGCCGCAACGTCAGCTTCGCCGTCAAGGCCGCGAGCCTGCTCGTCGCAACCCTGCTTGTCTCTCCTTACTTCGCGATCTACGACACGGCGATACTGGCTCTCGCGCTCATTTTTCTCATGAACGAGCCAATGGCCGAACATGGCTCCCTTCTCTCGAATCGCTCCGAACTGCGGATCGGCTTCGGCGTGCTTGTCCTGGCGGGGTTTACCTACCCGGTCGCACTCGTGCCCGTCGGTCCGTTCATGTGCGCGACCGTCATTGCGATGATCTGGATCAGATGCAGGCAACCCGGTGTTAAGTCGGATCTGGCTTACGGCTGAGGACGCCACTGCCATTTGACGGATTTCCCGATAGCGTCCGTCAATTCGTCTTCGGCGTGAGCATCTTGCCTTCGATCTTGGGAAGATCGTCTGTTGATACGGACTTGTCGCCGCCGGCGCGGCGGGCGAGTTCGACCGTGAGGCGTTCGGCGGCCTCGGGCTGCATCAGGCCGAGGATGTCCGACATCTTGCGCGGCTGGATCTGCGAGGCGATCTGGTAGAGCACGGTCATCTCCAACCGATCGAACACTTTTGCGGCGTCCTTCGGCTTCATGTTCTCGTACATGGTGACGATGCCCTTGAAGCGGGCGGCGTCGGCTTCTGCCTTGGCCGCCGCATCGGCATTCGCCTTGGCGTCATTGGCCTTGGCCTCCTCGACCTTGGCCTCGATGCGCTTCTCGGCGGCCTTCAGCAGGCTTTCGCGGATCTCGACCTCGCGGGCGCGCGTCTCGAGCTCCTGGCGGCGCGACTGCAGCCGCTCCAGGATCGCGCGTTCGGACGCCGACACCGGCGGCGGCGCATCCAGATTGACCACCACGCCGTCGGGCTTGGGCGCCTCCGCGGCCGGTGCGGCCGGTTTGGGTGCCTCGTCCTTCTTCGCGTCCTTGCCCTCGACCGATCCCGTGATGTCGCCGGGATCGGCCTTGATCTTGCTGTCGGCAACCGCCTTGGGAGCGCCGGGGAAGTTGAAATTCTGCTGCGCCCAAGATGGACCGGCCGGGCCGGCCGGCGGCCCGTCTTCGGCAAACACGTAACCGCCATCGAGCACGAGGCCCGCGACCTTCAGCACCATCAGGCCGAAGATCGCGACCAGCACCACGGGCATCACTCTGATGTCACGAAGCAACTTCATGCAGCGAGGCCGCCGGCCCTCCTGCGCTCGGTGAAGGCTTCAGCCGCCGCGGCAACCGCGCGTGCGGCCGAAACCCTGGGCGCCGGCGCCACCGGTGCGGCGGGCGCCGCCGCCTGTGCTGGTGCATGCGCGGGCTCCGGCGGCCGCGCGGCCATCGCGATCTTGGACAGGCGGCGCACCACACCATCACCTTCCGCCAGCTGGTTCTTCAGCTGCGCCGACATCTGCACCGCTGCATCGAGCTGGTTGCCGAGGTTCTCGTTGACGTCGCGCACCGCGTGCTTCAACCCGCCGATCGCCCGCTCGGCGATCTCGGTCGCGGTGATCAATTCGGCGATCGTCGCCTTCAGCGAATGCTCGTCCGCCTTCAGCCGCTGCAGCCGCTTGTTCAGCAGCCAGCAATAGCCGATCGTCAGCATCAGCAGCACGGCCACCAGACTCTCGATTGCTAGTCCAAGCACATGACTCATGGTGCCTCCATCATCTTGGTCCGCTCGTCCGCCTTCTCGAACATTGCGAAGGTGGTTTGGGGTTTACGCAAATTCTTGGTGACGCGGATCGCGACGCGGTCGCCGACGCGGCCCATGCGGCCCTCCGTCAGGGTGACATTGCCGCAACGGACCGAGACCAGCGCGTCGGAACGGATATCCAGCGGCAGCGTGTCGCCGACCTTGAGCTTCATCAGCTCCTTGAGCGGGATATCGGCCTCGTACAGCACCGCATCGACCGCAATCTCGGCCTGCGCCACCTCGGTGGCGAAATGGCCTTCCCAGATCGGATCGCGGCCGAACTTTTCGCCCATGAACATCTGCAACAGCACGTTGCGGATCGGTTCGATGGTGGCGTAGGGCAACAGCAATTCGACATTGCCACCGCGGTCTTCCATGTCGATGCGCAGGCGCACCAGGATCGCGGCATTGGCCGGACGGCTGATCGCGGCAAAGCGCGGGTTGGTCTCGAGCCGGTCGATCGTGAAGGTCACCGGCGACAGCGGCCGGAACGCCTGCTCCGCATCCGACAGCACCACCTCGACCAGCCGCTTCACGAGGTTGGTCTCGATCGTGGTGTAGGGCCGGCCCTCGATCTTCAGCTGGGTCTGGCCGCGGCGGCCGCCGAGCAGAACGTCGATCATCGAATAGATCAGGTTGGAGTCGACCATGGCGAGGCCGAAATTCTCCCACTCCTCCGCCTTGAACACCGAGAGCACCGCCGGCAGCGGGATCGAGTTCATGTAGTCGCCGAAGCGCACCGAGGTGATGCGGTCGAGCGAGACTTCGACGTTGTCGGAGGTGAAATTGCGCAAGCTGGTCGTCATCAACCGCACCAGGCGGTCGAACACGATTTCGAGCATCGGCAGACGCTCGTAGGACACCATCGCGGAATCGATGATGGCGCGGATGCCGGAATGATCGTCGAGGCTGACGTCGCCGACTGTGAAGCCGAGGAGATTGTCGATCTCCTCCTGCGACAGCACGCGCTCGCCATTGGTGTTCTTGCCGCCGAAGTCGCGGCTGCCGTCCTCGACCATGGCGGCCCATTGCAGCGCCATGTTCTCGGTGAGCTCGTTCTTGGCAGCTTCCGCCGCGGCCGCCGCGGGATCCTCGGAATCGAGCGAGGCTTCCCACTGGGCCGCAATGGCGTCCTGGTCCATCTGGTCGTTGCCGGCCATGGCTTTACATCCGCCCCGTCACTGGATCACGACTTCCTTGAACAGCACCGCGTTCACCTGGTTGGGCGCCAGCGCGAGGTTGACGCGCTTGGTCAGCTCTTCCTTGAGACGGAACAGGCCGGCCGAGCCGTTGAGGTCGCTCGGGCGCAGCTCGCGCATATAGGTCTGGAACAGGTCGGTAACGCGGGGCAGCGCCGGCTTGATCGCCTCGACCTGCTTCTCTTCCTTGATCTCGAGCACGAGCTTCAGCTTGAGATATTGCACCCGCTCGCCGGGCGCGCCGACCAGATTGACCAGCATGTCGGGCACGTCGACGAAGCTCGGCGGCTTCGGCGGCGGCGCTTCGGCGTGCTGCTCCTCGCCGTGACCGCGCATGAAGAAGAACCATCCGCCCGCGCCCGCGCCGAGCACGACGAGGAAGCCGACGACGGCAATGATCAGCTTGAGCTTGCCCTTTTTCGGAGCGGCCGCGCCCTCGCCGCCATCCGTCTTTTCCTCATCCGCCATCGTCCGCTCGCTTCAACCCGAAGGATGCGAACGCGATTTGCCCCAGCTTTGGCTTGAAGACGCGATACAAAGGCCGCCGGCGCACACGCGCCCCAATGCCGGCAACACTGGGGTCATAATGGTTAACGGAAGATTAGGATTTAGCTTCCACTAGGAAAAAACTGCCGGGCAAACATGGTCAACAAGACCTTTCTGCCGCCCGGAACGGCGCCCTGCAAAATAACTAACCCATTCAAACATCTGCCTATTTCAAGTTGGCACGGGTTTCGCTGAGAGGACGACGTGACTGGTGGGTTTGGGAGAACCCAATGGTTACCGACGGTCCGGCGTGAAGGTTTGGGAGAACCATTCGCATCGGATCACCTCACAGGGGAGAACCACCGATGCAGAATACGCTTCTGGTCGGACTATCGAAGCAGATGGTGCTGGAACGGCAGATGGATGTCGTTTCCAACAACATCGCGAACATGAACACCAACGGCTACAAGGCCGACCGGTCGCTGTTCCAGGAATATCTGTCCTCGAACGCGCATGAGGACAATTTCGCGTCCTCCGACCGCCGCGTCTCCTTCGTGCAGGACCGCGCGACCTTCCACGATTTCTCGCAGGGCCCGACCGAAGAGACCAAGAACCCGCTCGACGTTGCGATCGACGGTAACGCCTTCCTGGTCGTGCAGACGCCGGGCGGCGAGCGTTACACCCGCGACGGCAACCTTCAGATCAACAATCGCGGCCAGCTCGTCACCGCCTCGGGCTATCAGGTGCTCGGCACCGCCGGCCCGATCACGTTCCAGCAGACCGATCACGACGTCAACATCGCCCCCGACGGCAACGTCAGCGTGCTCGAGGGCACGTCCCGGCTCGACTCGATCCGCGGCAAGCTGCGCCTGGTCTCGTTCGCGCAGGCCCAGCGCCTGCTGAAGGAAGGCTCCAACCTCTATGTGCCGGGCGAAGGCGCGGTGCCGCAGCCGGACACCAAGGCGCAGATCCGCCAGGGCTTCATCGAGAAGTCGAACGTCAATTCGGTCGTCGAGATGAGCCGCATGATCGAGATCACGCGGACCTACACCCAAATCGCCTCGCTGCTCCAGCAGCAGAGCGACCTGCACAAATCGGCGATCGAGAAGCTCGCCGACGTGCCGAACTGATCCGGGGGATTGACAGATGCGCGCACTTTATACCGCGGCGACCGGAATGGCGGCACAGGAACTCAGCGTTCAGGTGATCTCCAACAACATCGCAAACCTGCGTACCACCGGCTACAAGAAGCAGCGCGCCGCGTTCCAGGACCTGATCTACGACCACGTGCGCCGGGTCGGCGCGCAGGCCTCAGACCAGAACACCATCATGCCGATGGGCATCGATCTCGGCGGCGGCGTCAAGACCGTCGGCACGCCGCGGATGATGACCCAGGGCACGCTGTCGCCGACCGGCAACGATCTCGACATCGCGATCCGCGGCGAAGGCTTCTTCAAGATCCTGATGCCGGACGGCACCTTCACCTACACCCGCGACGGCTCGTTCCAGATGGACAATCAGGGCCGCATCGTCAACGCGCAGGGCAATCTGGTGCAGCCGACGATCACGATCCCGCAGAACGCCTCCGGCCTCACCATCAATGCGCAGGGTCAGGTCTCGGTGACGCTGCCGGGCCAGACCGCGTCGACCACGATCGGCCAGATCGGCCTGACCCGCTTCATCAACAAGGCGGGCCTGATGCCGATCGGCGACAATCTGTTCCAGGAAACGCCGGCCCTCCGGCCAGCCGCAGGATGGCATCGCCAACACCGACGGCTACGGCGACATGCAGCAGAGCAATCTCGAACAGGCCAACGTCGAGGTGGTTTCGGAAATCTCCGACCTGATCGCCGCGCAGCGCGCCTATGAGATGAACTCGAAGGTGGTCTCCGCGGCCGACCAGATGATGCAGTCGACCTCCAACCTGTTCCGCTGAGGATGATGTCGATGATCGCCCGCTCACTCCTGATCGCAGCCGCACTGCTCGCGGTGACCGCGCTACCAGCCAGAGCGCAAGTCCGCGGCGAGACCATCGCGGTGCCGACGCTGCGCGCCAGCGTCACGGTCGCGGACGACATCGTGCGGGTCGGCGACCTCATCGACAACGCCGGCAGCGCCGGCAGCATTGCGATCTACCGCGCACCCGACCTCGGCACCACAGGTACGCTGCCGGTCGCGCAGGTGCTGAACGTGCTGCGCACCCACCAGGTGATCGGCGTCGACACCCGCGAGCTGAAGGAGATCACCGTCACGCGGCTCGCGCGCACCATCGACAGCAAGGAGATCGAGCAGCAGCTGGCGCGCGCGCTGGAGGGCCGCCACGGGCTCGGCAAGGCCGGCAACATCGCGCTGACCTTCGACCGCGATCCCGGCGACCTCCGCCTCGAGGCAACCAACACCGGCGCGATGCAGCCCGTCGCCGTGCGCTACGACCCGCGCTCGACGCGTTTCGACGTCACCTTCGAGGTCAGCAACGAAGCCGGCACGGCTCCGTACAAGCTGCGCCTCACCGGCACCGCGATCGAGACCATCGAGGCCGCCGTGCTGACGCGCAATGTCGAACGCGGCGACGTGCTGAAAGTCTCCGACGTGGTAGTCGAGCGCCGTCCGAAAGCCGAAATCGGCAACGACGCGGCGGTGCGCGACAGCGCCGTCGGCATGCAGATGCGCCGCCAGATCCGCGCCGGCCAGGCGCTGCGCACAGCCGACATGGCAAAACCCGATCTCGTCACCCGCGACCAGAACGTCACGCTGGTCTACCGCACCTCCGGTCTCTACCTCACGATCCGCGGCAAGGCGATGGATGGCGGCGCCGAGGGCGATGTCGTCAACGTGATGAACCTGCAGTCCAAGCGCGCCGTCACCGGCGTCGTCACCGGGCGCGGCGAGGTTTCGATCTCGGTCGCGACGCCGCGCGCAGCGCCGGCCGCCGACGCCGCCTCTTCAGATTCCGCTCCCGTCAAGCTGAGTTCAGTCGCACCAAACGCCGAGTAAAGTTCATGTCCCAGTACCGCATCAACCGCCTCATCCTGACCGGTGCGCTGCTCGCGCTCGGAACGATCGCCAGCGGTTGCTCGTCGATCGACCGTCTCTCCCAGATCGGTGAAAAGCCGAAGCTGACGGAGATCGAGAACCCGACGGCGCAGCCCGGCTACAAGCCGGTGCAGATGCCGATGCCGAAGCCCGAGGTCGCCTCCTATAGCCCCAACTCGCTGTGGCGCAGCGGCTCGCGCGCCTCTTCTTCAAGGACCAGCGCGCCGCACGTGTCGGCGACATCCTGACCGTCATGGTGAACATCACCGACAAGGCCGCGATCGCCAACGAAACCCAGCGCAGCCGCACCAATTCCGAAGATTCCGGGGTGACCAATTTCCTCGGCTCGCAGACCATCACGCAGGCCAACAAGATCCTGCCCGGCCGTATCCTGACCGCCGACTCCACGGCCTCGAGCGACGGCAAGGGCTCGGTCAACCGCCAGGAAGCATTGCAGACCAACGTCGCCGCCGTCGTCACCCAGATTCTCCCGAACGGCAATCTTGTGGTCGAAGGCAAGCAGGAGATCCGCGTCAACTACGAAATCCGCGAGCTGATCGTGGCCGGGATCGTGCGTCCGGAAGACATCCAGAGCGACAACACGATCGACTCCTCGAAGATCGCCCAGGCCCGCATCGCCTATGGCGGCCGCGGCCAGATCACCGACGTGCAACAGCCGCGCTACGGCCAGCAGGTTCTCGACGTGCTCTTGCCCTTCTAGCGCCATGGTCCCGAAAAGTGGAAACCGGTTTTCGGAAACGGATCATGCCTGAGTAAGCCTTTTTCGAGCTCCCACATCTCGTCGCGAGCCTGGGCGCGGCGCGATGTACCAACACGGCTCTCGCTAGCTCCCCTGGCGAGGGCCGTGGCGTTTTATACGGAGCTAACGAAAACAATGACTTACGGTGCGTGATGGCGAGAACAGGAGCACAGCGCCTAGAGCATGATGTGTTTATACGGAAACGTACCCTGAATTTTTGAGATAGTTGGCGCACTCCTCCTTGGAGAAGACGTCGAGGAGTTCGCCGACCTTGCGCCAAGTCGCTTCGACATCACGTGGCTGCGCGGCTCGCATCAGGTGTTTGAGCTTGGCGAAGACCTGCTCGATCGGATTGAGGTCGGGGCTATAGGGCGGCAGGAAGAGCAGATGGGCTCCTGTGGCGCGGATGGCGTTGCGCGCCGCCTTGCCCTTGTGACTGCCGAGATTTGTCGAGAATGACGAGTTCACCCTTTGCGAGGGTCGGCGCCAGCACGTGCTCGACATAGAGGGTGAAGAGCTCGCCATTGGTGGGGCCGTCGATGACCCATGGCGCGCTGATCCGGTCGTGGCGCAACACCGAGCCGAGGGTGCCTGTCGCTGCGAAGGGAGAGGCGTAATGACGTTGGAAGAGATGAAGGCGAAGGCTGGTCAAATCCAAAAAGACATAGATGCCATCATTGATGGAATCGACGCCAGCGAGATCAAGGACGCCGTTAACTGGGCCGATCTGAGCTGCACCGACGTTAGCGTCTCCCTCACGGACGGAACGTGGTGCGCCACGGTTGAAGAGGCGTCTCCGGATGCAACAAATCTAGCCGTTTATATTCACAGGGAACTACAGCACTTCGGACACGACGTCTGGGTGCGGTGCGAGTGGTAGATGCTTGAGCGTGGCGATCAAATCAAGGACAACGATAGGAGAATGCCAAGCCGCATTCTTACGGTTATCGGGTTCGAAATCGAGCCCGGCGACCCCTACCGAGTTCGCGTTGTCTGCGAAGACAGATCCTTCAGAAAGCCGAAGACGTTTCGCATCAAGGCGGACCGCATTTTCGATGATGAGAAGCCAAGATCATACGGATTTAGCAAAATGCTAGTCACCAATCCGATGAAGGGAGAGTCCTGAGGTGATCACAATAACCGGAACGATGGTCTCGATGGGCGCCAGGGCCATACACGAAAAGCGCGGCAGGCATGGCCAATATGATGCCCTGCCAGAGCATCTAAAACAGCAGTACCGAGATGAAGCGGCGGCCTGCCTTGAGTACGCGCTTGCTGTGGCGCCAGTCGCGCTTGGTGCCGCCATTCAGACCACGGGAACTAAGTGATGGCAGAACTAGGTAGGCTCCGCACCTTCCGCGCTCGCGGCACACCGGGAAGCGGAGGAAATTTGCGTGTTGGCACACTGCTTACTCAAAAGGAATTCGAGGCCCTGAGGGCTGCGGCAATCTCTCGGCAGGTGACTATTTCTCGGTTCATCCGAGAATGCATCCGCGGCGCGGTGCTGCCCTCATGTCCTATGGTTGGACGCCATAGAAGCAATGCGCGAACTGCCAGACAACCCAGGTCCGCGCTATACTGCCGGCGAGTACTCGCGGCGCACGCATGTAGCCATGGTTGACGATGCGCTGTCTCGTCAGCAGTCCTAAGCCAGGATTGAGATCAAGATGAGCTACGGCTTACCTGCGGGTATGATGACATTTCTGTTCTCGATGATCTGATCTGGATCCCGAACCTTGGCAGTCGGGGATGGATAGCAACCGGGCGCGCAGTCCATGACCTCTCTTCCGCCACCCTGACGCCAAGTTACGACCCTGGAGCCAACGGCGACCGTCGCATCGTAGATCAGCCGCTTCAATGAAGCGTAATCGCCGCCGCCGCCGCCAAATACCAGCACCCGCGTCTGACCGACGCCCTTCGGCCTCAGGATCAACGTGAACTCATCCGCCCGGGCCGACGCCAGCCATAAGTACGTTGGGATCATCGATCTTCACCTCTTTGACGGGAACATCGAAGCGAAGGTAGCGCTCGCCACCTATGAAGTCCGACGAGATGAGCAGGTAATCCGACGCAGCTCCGGCGGAAGGATTGGGGGTTTTGGGCGGCTCCCTCAGATTGGTTTCGCCGAGGTTTGGCTTCACATACTCACGCGCGTCTTGCGCGTTTGCCGCAGTACCAAAGGCCAGCAATGATAGAACAACAATGAGTCTGATCATGAAAATGCCCCCTTAAAGCCGGAAAGCATACAACCTTAGATTATATCCGGCAAGGGCAACAACCAACGTAGAAACCCGGGTGCAAAACGAAAAAAAGCCCGGCCCCAATGAGCCGGGCAGTCTGGGAGGCGTTGGATGGAGAAGGCTTTACGCGCGGTGCGGCAGGCAGCGATCGACGTTTACCCGAAAGCAGCCGCTGCGACGCGGAACAGGCAATTCATCGTTCCGACCCAAGCCATCATCAACCACTCGGCCGAGCTCGACCATTGCTCCTTCATCCGGGTCAAACGCTACAAGGTCAAAAAGAAGAAAAAGACGCCGGTCAACTGGCAGTGGGTAGAAGCGTTCGCCGCAGCCAATAAGCCTCACCATGGCGCACTGGCGATGTTCATGTTCCTGACCGGCGCCCGGATCTCCGAGGCGCTGGCCGTGACATGGAAGGACATCAACCTGCAGAAGCGCACTGTGCTGGTTAAGATGGGCAAGCGGGGTGGTGATGAGCGCACCGCCCACCTGCCCCAGCCACTTTTCGTCGCGCTAGCCAACCTGCTACGGGACCGAAAGCCCTTCCGCTATCGCAGCCGGAACGGCATGGACAAGATTTGGCGCAACGCCTGCAAGCGGGCTGGGCTGCCGGTCCTGATGCCTCACGCAGGCCGCCACGGCTTTGCAACGGCCATGCTGCACGCCGGCTACGACGTGGTGACGGTCGCCGAGCATGGCGGCTGGAATGTCAGCCAGGCACGTTCTGGAGACCTACGGCCACGCCAAGAAGGACAAGACGATCACGGACAAAATTGCCACGCCATTGGTACAGTCCGCGACCGAAATTCAAGAAGTGCCTGCAAAATCGAAACAACTTTAACGCACCATTGCCCCTGGCGAGGGCCGTGGCGTCTTGTGACCGGTCGAATGCACTCGCGCGATCGTTGCGCATCAGTCCGATACCGCTTCGCGCAAGTCGCGCCATCGCCTTGTCGGTTCGTTAACCGTCGGGCGAAGGTTAAGTAGCAGTCGCTCCGCTTGCAACGTAGCTAAACGACAACGCAGGGTTTGCAGTTCGTGACGGTCATGCAAAGAGACGGTCGATACGCGGCGTGGTTCCGGACGCCGCGGGGCGAAGGCACCGGAATAGTCCAGCTCGCAAACGGCAGGATCACAGGCGGCGACGCCATGTTCACCTATGCCGGCTCCTATCAGCTCGATGAGGACCGCTTCACGGCGGTCCTGACGACGCACAGATATGCCGACGGCCCGTTCACCACCGTGTTCGGATGCGACGAGGTCGAGGCGCTGCTGACCGGTACCTTCCGTGGCAATCGCGCGGTGTGCTCGGGCACCGCCAAGCAGGCCCCCGGCGTGCTGTTCGAAGCCACGTTGTTTCTGCAGCAACAGGAGCAGGCGCCCGCCCCCGGCCCAAAAACCACGGCAACGCGCGCGGATCTGACGAGGCTGCCGAAGCTCCCCGACCGGCGCACGGCCGTCGTGACGCGGCGCTTCAGCTGATCGGTCCGCAATCCCGATGGCATCTCCGCCGCTTCAGGCGTACCATCGCGCATGCGCAAAGCGCAGCCCGATCGATGCAGCCGGCAGGAGGAACGCATGTATGCCGCCATCCGTCACGCCAAGGCGAAGACTGGTAGCGCCGAAGAACTCGCGCGCCGGATCAAGGAAGGCGCAATTCCGATCATCAGCGATGTCGAAGGCTTCATGGCCTACTACGTGGTCTATGCCGGCGACGACACGGTCACCGCGATCAGCATCTTCAACAACCATGCCGGCGCCGAGGAAGCCAACCGCCGCGCACTGGCCTGGATCGATGACAATCTCGGTCCCCTGTTGGTCGGGCAAGCCACCGCAATCGCAGGTCCCGTGATCGTGCACACCAAGGCGTGAGCGTCGCTTCCCTGGCAAGGTTCACCCGGCAGCACTTTCCTGCGGCCCGTCTGGCGCGGGCCGCGCGGCGGTCGAGCGGAAGATTAAGGAATTGATCGAGCAGTCGTTCCAGAAGAACGCCGGCAAGGCTGGCCATGCGGTCGACATGTCGGCCTCGGTTAGCTGCGCGTCAGGCGGACACGGCTTCCGGCATCGGCATTCCGCGCAAGATCATGAACGATCTGCCGAGCATCGCCTCGATCTTCATCGCCGCCAGCCACAGCAGCGCACCGGAGGTCAGGTCGATGACGTAATGCCCGCCGATCGGAAGCGTCGAGACGAGGACGAGGAGATTCCCAGATCAGCGTGATGCCGAACAGCCACCGTGTGTCGATCGTCGCGAAAATCGTCATCAAGGCAAGACAGGTGTGGAACGACGGAAAGGTCACGACGCGCTGCAGATCGTTCAACGACAATTCCGGAGACACGCCGTTGCGGAAGTACTCGAACTTCGCGAGATAATAGATTCCCGCGTGCTCGGGCAGCGCATCGAGGATCGCGACGGGATGATCGAAATAGACAAAGGCCCCCTTGGCGGTGAACGATTTATTTCCCGGTATTGCTGACACCGAGACCTGAGTTCCCGTGCGCAGAACGCGGGTTCCCGGCGCGGTCCGGGCTATCCGGGATCGGGCCTGTCGCTCAGGACCACGAAAATCTTGCCGCCGAAGTCGTATCGCGCGACCTCGCGCATGCCGAGCCGCAGATGCGCCTTGAGCGAGCGCGGATTGTCTTCCCTGATGAACAGGATCGCTTCGCGGCCGGGAAACGTTGCTTGAAGCCTGGCGTATAGCGCCTCGAGGATGCCGAGGCCGCGCGCGTCCGGGGAAACGCACACGGGGCCGTACACATACGCATCGGGACTCCCCGGCCAAGCCTTCAGCATGGCCTGCACCGGCGGCGCCTCGCCGAATCCTTTCTCCGACGTCAGGAGCGCGCCGAGCAGCCTGCCCTCATCGCCGGTCGCGATAACGATCGATTGCCCGCTCGCAATGCGCGTCTCAATCACCTCACGCGGCCACTGCCCGAGCAGCATGCCGCCGCGATCGCCGGTGTTGGCCGTCAGCAGCACGGAGATCGCTTTCGCATCCGACGATGTGGCGAGCCTGGTCGTGATCATCACGGATGGACCGGATCGGCAGGCCGCATGCCGGCGCAGCTCATGCCTTCTTCGCGGTTGCGCGAGCGTCGGCCGCCTTCTTCGCCGGCTTCTTCGCAGTTTTGCTGGATTTGGCCTGGTTGAGCTCGATCGCGGCACGGATCAGGGCCTTCAGCGCGCGGTCGTTGATCTTATCGCCCTCGAACAGATCGATCGCGCGCCGCGCATTGCCTTCGAAGCCGGTGTTGAACAGCTTGTCGGGGTCGGGAAGTTGCGCGCCATACATGAAGGTCAGCTTCACCTTGCCCTTGTGGGCGTTGCCGACCGCGATGATGCCGTCGCGCGACCACACCGGGCTGCCCATCCACTTCCATTCCTCGACGATTCCCGAGTCGGCGGCGAGGATGCTCTTGCGCAGGCTGGCGAGCGTCTTGCCGCGCCAGTCGGTGAGATCCGCGATCATCTGGTCGATACGTTCCGATGCCGTCATTGCTGCCTCGTGGTCCCAGCCTGTCCCATGCAATCACATTTGGAATGTCCGGGCATCACGCTTGTGACGCCCGGGTCGATGCCCCACGCTCGCGCCGCGGCGCCAGATAGGGCAACGCGAACAGATACAGGCCGCTCAGCAGCATCAAGATCAGCGGGAACAGCGCCAGCAGGCCGATCCACACGGCTTGCTGCTGCAGGACCATCGCGACGATGTTGATGATGACGGCAACCGTAAAAGCGATCGAGAGCCAGCGGTGAAATTGCCTGATCCAGTTGTTCCAGTTCATGTGACCTCCTGTTGGGTCCGTGCAAATTTGTGTATTGCCGTCATTGCGAGCGAAGCGAAGCAATCCATCGCACCGAGTACGCGGATCAATGGATTGCTTCGTCGCTATCGCTCCTCGCAATGACGAGAGAGAGGACGATCAGACTTCGCGCACCAGCATCTGATCGAGATTCTCAAAGAACTGCTTCCACCCGGCATGGGCGCCGCCATAGGCCTGCTTCTGATGCGGCTGGAAGCCGGACTGCTCGACGCGCAGATGGGTACCCTTCGCTGTCGGCGTCAGCGTGAAGACCACCACGCTCTCGAGATTGTAGGCGGCATCCGCATGCGCGAAATTCCAAGTGTAGGACAGCGTCTTGTGCGGCTCGACGGCAAGCACTTTGCAGTCCAGCATACCGCCCCACTCGCCGCGCAGATTGAAGCTGTGCCCGACCTCGGGCTTGAAGTCGTTCTTCATCAGCCACTCCTCCATCAGATGCGGTTGCGTCAGCGCGCGCCAGAGCTTTTCCGGCGGATGGGGAAATTCACGCTCCACGATTGCGGAGCGCGTTTCAGCGGTGGTCTTGTTCATTGGTCCATCCTTTTGAGAAGATCTTCGAGGTGGTCGAACCGGTTCTGCCAGAAGCCCGCCATCTGGCTGGTCCAGTCGATCAGCGGCGCCAGCGCGCCGAGCTGCGCGCTGTAATGCGTCTGCCTTCCTTCATGGCGGTCGCGCACCAGCCCGGCCTGCTTCAGCACGCCGAGATGTTTTGACACCGCCGGCTGCGAGATCTTTGCCCGCGCGGTCAGCGCGCCGACGGTCTGCTCGCCCTCGCGGCACAGGCGCTCGAAGATCGCCCGGCGCGTCGGGTCTGCGAGGGTTCGAAACAGCACGTCGTGAGCGTCCGGCATCGGATCAATAGCCCGTTGGTTATGGATTAACGTATAACCAGACAGCTATGGATTGGTCAAGCGAGAAGTTGGGGAACGCCGACTAACGATCAAGCTAATACCTTCGGTGTGCTTGGCGCGGAATTGGCGGCGCCGACATACCCATAACTGATTGGCTATCCATCAGCCGCTGATTTGCCCGTTCGGGCAACTCAGCAAAACCTGTCAATCCCGCAATAAGAAAATATTCCGCTTGGCGCCTGACCGAACTCATCGCGGGCATGCGGATGTTTGGCTCACAGACCGTTAAACATGCTTGGTGTCGTCCCTGCGAAAGCAGGGACCCATGACCACCGATCGACATTGTTGAACGAGGCTGGAACGACGGGTCCCTTCACGACATCCGCCGCGGAGGATGGGTCCCTGCTCCCGTGCGCAATTGCGCACTAGGCAGGGTGTGGGCGCGGCGGTCGCAAGCGCTCGAATGCACCTCGTTGCGAAGGCACTGCGCATGACCTACACATATCGCGCGGTGCGGTCCTTGTTCACGGAGAACCTTGATGTGCCAGCTCTGCGAAATCACGCCTCCCAACCGAACCTCCCGGCGTGTCTTCCTCGCTGGCGCGGCGTGCACCGCGGTCAGCCTCGCCCTTGCGCCGGCTGTAACGGCCAAAGAGACAAGACCGCCGCCGAAGCCGCAGAACGTGCTGCCGCCGGACGCCGCGCTCCACCGGCTGGTGAAGGGCAACCTGCGTTATGTCGAAGGCATTTCGCGGCGACATGATTTCAAGCACGAGCGCGAGGCGCTGTCCGGCGGACAGAATCCGTTCGCCGGCATCCTGAGTTGCGCGGACTCCCGCATCGCACCGGAATACGCCTTCGATACCGGTCGCGGCGATCTGTTCGTCTGCCGCGTCGCCGGCAATTTCGCCAGCGACGAGATGATCGCGAGCCTGGAATATGCGCAGTCCGTGCTCGGCGTGCCGCTATTCATGGTGCTCGGTCATGACAGCTGCGGGGCGGTCGACGCCGCGATCAAGTCGCTGAAGGACAACACCACCCTGCCCGGCCATCTGCCCTCGCTGGTCACCGCGATCGCGCCTGCGGTGAAGGCGACCGAGGGCAAGCCGGGCGACCGGCTCGCCAACGCCATCAAGCAAAACGTCATCGACAACGTCGCGAAGCTCAAGACGGCGACGCCGATCCTCAGCGCCGCGGTCGATCAGGGCAAGCTCCGGATCGTCGGCGCGGTCTATCGGCTGACCGACGGCAAGGTCGAGCTGGTCACGGACGCCAGGCGACCGGCGATGTGAAAGTCAGGTGAACGTCGCTTCCACCTTGCCGAGCCCATCGAGCTCCATCACGACCGTGTCGCCCGCCTTCAGCCATATCGTCTTGACCAGGCTGCCGGTCAGCACGATCTGGCCGGCATGCAGGCCACGGCCTTCGGCGGCGAGATGATTGGCGAGCCAGGCGAGCGCGTTGTGGGGATGGCCGAGCACATCGGCGCCGGTGCCGCGCCCCTCCTCCTTGCCGTTGACGAACGCGCGTCCGGCGACCTTGCGCAGATCGGGCACGGTGTTGCGCGGCACGGCCTCGCCGAGCACGCAGCCGGCGGCGAAGAAGTCGTCGGCGATCAGCGTCGGCGCGCCGAGCGTCTCCCATTTGACGTAGCGGTCGTCGACGATCTCGATCGCCGGCTGGTAGGCCTCGATCGCCTCCGCGACCCATTCGGCGGTGAACGGCGCTTCGCTCGGAGCGAGACTGCGCGCCAGCCGCACCGCGATCTCGCATTCGACGCCGACATGGACGAAGTCGGCCGCCGGCAGCCGCACACCGCTGTCATGCACGACCTTCTCGAACACACCACCGCCGCAGGGGTGCGGGATGTTGATGTACTCCTGCATCACGGCGCTGGTGCAGCCGATCTTGTAGCCGACGAGGCTGCCGACCTGTGGCTGCAGCAGATCGTGCAGCGCGTACTGCACGCGATAGCCCTCGGCCTCGTCAAGCGGCACGATGTCTTTGGCGAGCGCCTTGAGCGGCGCGCGGCTGCGGCGCGCGCTGGCAATCGCCTTTGCGGCCGCGAGGACCCGATCCATCTGCGCAGCCTCCCTGATGTTCTCGGCGGCGCGGTGGCGCCTCCGTCTGCTCACTGCAATTCAGCACTCGCCGACGCGTCTGGCAAGCACGCCGGACGGGCGAGGCCGTCAAGCCTTGACCAGGCCGAGCCTGATCAGGCTCTCGGCGGTCGCGACGACCATCTCCTCATTGCCGCGCGGTCGCCAGCCGAGCAGGTTCTGCGCCTTGGCGCTGGTCGAGCGGCGCACCTTGCCGAGCAGCGGCAGGGCGGCGCGGGCCAACGGGTTGCGACGCGCGGCAAGCCGCATCATCCAGTCCGGCGCCTGGAACCGGGGCACGCGCCGCGCTTTGCTGCCGAGTTTCCTGCGCAGCAGCCGGGCCACCTGCAGCACCGACATGGTGTCGCCGGCGACCGCGAGGAACCGCTCCCCCCTGGCTTTCGGCGAGGTCATGGCGCGGAGATGCAGGTCGGCAACGTCGCGCACGTCGACGAGGCCGAAATGGATCCGAGGCACCGCCGGCATCGCGCCGTCGAGCAGCGCCTTGATGATGCCGATCGACTCGGAGAAGTCGGCGCCGAGCGCGGGGCCGAACACCGCGGTCGGATTGACCACGGCAAGCTCGAGGCCGCTGCCCTCGCGCGCGACGAAATCCCAGGCGGCGCGCTCGGCCAGCGTCTTGGATTTCGGATAGGCCTGCACATCGGGGCCATCGAGATTGGACCAGGTGGTCTCATCGAACGGCTCGGCTTGCGGTGGATGGCCATAGCCGATCGCCGCAAACGACGACGTCACGACGACGCGCTTGACGCCGGCGTCGCGCGCCGCGCGCAACACCCGCAGCGTGCCTTCGCGCGCCGGAACGATCAGCTCGTTCTCGTCCTCCGGCACATGCGCGCCGAGCGGCGATGCGACGTGCAGCACGTAGTCGCATCCTTTGACCGCCTCGCGCCAGCCGTCATCGCGCAGCAGGTCGGCGGTGGCGAAGCCGACCTGGTCGGCCGCAAGCGCGCCCCCCTCGCGCAGCATCGCGATCACGTCCTTGCTGCGATCCGGATTGCGCAGCGTGGTTCGCACCGCATGCCCGTCGGCAAGCAGCTGCAGAATGGTATGCACGCCGATGAAACCGGATCCGCCCGTGACCAAAACCGTGCTCATGTCGCGGCCCTCTTCATGGTTCGGCAGGTGGGCACACAATGCACCGCCCACCCTGCACAGGCCGCATCTGGTCACTATCTGAACGTTGGACAAGTAGAATGAAATTCGAGACCGGTATGGAAAACAATACCAGCGAACTATGGGACGGCGGCGAATGCGAGAGCTGCCCGACCGACCCCGGCCTGCTGATCGAGTTCAAGCACGCGATCCACGCGCTCGGCGGCAAATGGAAGCTCGAAATCCTGTTCACGCTGATGAATGGCGGTGTGCGGTTCGGCGCGCTGCGCCGCGCACTCGTGCCGATCACCCAGCATATGTTGGCTGCGCAACTGCGCGAGCTCGAGCGCGATGGGCTGGTGGCACGCAAGGTGCTCGCCGAAAAGCCGTTGCAGGTCGAATACGAGCTGACGGATTCGGCCTGGGGCCTCACGCCGGCCTTCCGCGAATTGCTGGCGTGGTCGAAGACCTACGGCCCGCGCCGTCACGCGGAGGCAAGCGAGACGACACTCGGGGCCGGACTGGCCTGAATGTCGCCTCGCCTTCAGATCGGCACGCGGTCAACCCATGCCGAGCGCGCGCCGGATCGCGATCTCGACCGGCGAGTAGGCACCGTCGTCACGCTCGAGCCGGTACGGCTCGGCGGGACTGAGCGACGGTTGCGCCATGAAGCGCGGCCTCGTTCCCCGATGCTTCTGCGCGGCATGCACCAGGAAGGGATGGCACAGATAGACCGTGCCCACTTCACCTGTCGCCAGCGCGAGCTCGCAATCGGCGCCCATTTGCGCGAGGTTCATGCGCCCGCGTCCGGCCTCACCGGCCGGCGCGAGGTAACGCGCCATCTGAAAATGCGAGCCGACCCTGATCCGGGTCGGCGCATCATCCTCGCCGACATCGGAGAACAGGAACAACATCAGCAGCGCCCGGCCGCGCGAGACGATGTTCGCCCGCCAGGCGGAGAAGTCGCTCCGCTCGTGCGGGTCGCAATCGTCGCCGGGAAAGCTGACGTCGATATGCCAGCCAACATCGCCGGGATCGTCCGGATGCGGAAACCGCACCGGGAAGGTCCCGATGTTGTGGCGCGGAGACCAGCGGCCGGGGCCTGCGATCTGGTCGAACGCCCGATACAGCAGCGGCGAGTTGATCGCCTGCCGGAATGGTTCCTCGCCATAGCCGGGCAGCCGCACCACCGGGCGCGTCCAGGTCGAAGGATCATGCTCGCGGCACGGCAGGTCGCGCCACATGATGGCACGTCCCGCATCGGCGAGTTCGCGGGGAAAGGCGTTGTCGATCCGGACAAAGCCCTGTTCGATGAATTGCTCGATTTGCGCGTCGCTGAGCGCACGCGTGTCGTCTCGATCGGTCATGATTGTCTCTCAAATCATCGCCAGCCGTCGATGCTCCGCGAGGCGCGGAGTTTGGCCGGCTCATTCGGTTCACTGGAATCCCGCGAGCCCGGGCTCGCGGAGACGATCAGCGCTTCCGTGCGGAAACGAGATCAGCCCAGGAGGAAGACCGATGCGATGTTGAGAGTACGTGTCATCATGGCGGCGCGAACGTACGACCGGTGCGCGCCGGAATCAATCTGTAGCGGTCCACCGCCACTATTCGTCGCGATAGACCTTCTCGCGCTTCTCGTGGCGTTCCTGCGCCTCCACCGACAGCGTCGCGATCGGGCGGGCTTCGAGCCGCTTCAGCGAGATCGGGTCACCGGTCTCTTCGCAATAGCCGTAGGTGTTGTCTTCGATGCGCTGGAGCGCCGCGTCGATCTTGGAGATCAGCTTGCGCTGACGATCACGGGCACGAAGTTTCGATCGCGCGGTCGGTTTCCGAGGAAGCTCGGTCCGCGAGGTCGGGGTGATTGACGTTCTCTTCCTGCAACGTCTGCAGCGTGACCTTCGATTCGCGGAGGATCTCATCCTTCCAGGCCAGCAGCTTGGCGCGGAAATAGTCGCGCTGCCGCTCATTCATGAAAGGCTCTTTTTCAGTCGGCCGGTAGTTCTTCAGCTTTTCCAAAGGCAGCCATGTCCCTGTCAGGCGGAGGGAACAGAACCCCTCCGCGCGGCGCCTTATATAGCCACGCCATGTGACAGACAATATCTGCCACCGCGAAAGGCGGGGTGCCCCCAAGGCCTTGCACAGGCAAACTTATCCGTGCTGCCCGGGGGCCGGCTTTTCCCCTCTCCTGGCCCGTCAGTAGCCGACCGTGAAGCGCTGACGGATATGGGCCGGGCGCTCGATTTCGTCGGCGAGTGCAACTGCGAAGTCCTCGAACGAGATCGAGCTCTTCCCGTCCGCAGCCGTCAAAAGCTGGTCGGTCCCGAGCCGGAACTTGCCGGTCCGCTCGCCCGCCACGAACAGCGCCGAGGGCGACAAAAAGGTCCAGTTCAGGTCCTTTTCCTGGCGCAGCAGGTCGAGGAACTCAGCCCCCTTCGAGGCCTCGGCCTTGTACTGGACCGGGAAGTTCGGCGTGGTCACCAGGCGGACGCCCGGGGCCACTTCGAGGCTGCCGGCGCCGCCGACCACGAGATAGCGGCCGACCCCGGACGCCTTGGCAGCCTCGATCAGCTTGGCCGGGTCGCTGACGCTGAAATGGACGGAACTGATCGCGGCATCGTGGCCGGCCCACAGCGCGGCCAGGGCGGCCTGGTCGTTCACATCCCCCTTCACGGCGGTGACGCCAGGCAGGGTTGCGATCTTCTCCGGGTTGCGGGCGATGGCGGTGACGGCGTGGCCGCGGCGGGCGAGTTCCGCGGTGAGGCGCGAGCCGGCCTGGCCGGACGCGCCGGCGATGGCGATCTTCATCAAGGTCTCCGATTGATAGTTTCCAATGGTGACTAGATAGCGAAATGGATGTAGGTGTGAAGAAGGCACTCTCGTCTCACCTGATTACGCCGGAGTAACCCGATGAAAGCCGCCAGCCTGAAGCCGGACGCCTATGCCGCCAATTGCCCGACACGCCAGATCCTCGACCGGGTCGGCGACAAATGGGCGGTGCTGATCCTGCTGCTGCTCCGCAGCGAGCCGATGCGCTTCAACCAGCTCCGCCGCGCCATCGAGGGCATATCGCAGAAGATGCTGTCGCAGGTGTTGAAGAGCCTGGAGCGCGACGGGCTGCTGCGCCGCCGTGCGATCGCAACGGTTCCGGTCACCGTCGAGTATTCGATCACGCCGCTCGGATCGACGCTCGCCGAGGCGGTTGATCCGCTGCGCGACTGGGCCGAGCAGAATCTGAAGGAAGTGCTGGCCGCACAACGCCGCTATGACGCGCAGCGCAAGGCAATGGCGGCCTGAGGCAAATTGATCGAGAGGAGCCTAATATTGCCCGGCCTTGGCGAGCTCGACTTCGACACGCAGCTCGATCTCGCCCAGCACGGCATCGAGGCCGGGATCACCGGAGGATTCCTTCAGGCTCGCCGCGGCATCGCGCAGCCGGTTCACGGTCGAGGAATCGAAATTGCCGGACAGCAGTCCGAGCTTGAGCGCGTCGAGCACGTCGAGCGCGCCCTTGCCGCGGGCCACCGAGCGCTTGCGGCGTTCGGTCGGGTCTTCGACGCCCTGCAGCGCGAGCAGCGCATCGAGGCTCGTGGCGGCCTTCGGCGCGGCGGTGGAGCGGACCTCCTCCTGCGCGGTCGTCGCATCCGGCAGCGAGAACCCGGTCGACGAGGTGCGCCGTGTGGCGCTGGTGGACGTGCCAAGCGTGGTGCCGTTCGGTCCGTAGATGCGCATCGTCATGATCCCGCAGGCCTGAATGCCACGAGCATCGCCGTTTTATGGTTAACGGTGCGTAAACGACCCGGCAATTTCTGCCCGCCGCACGGCAGTTTTGCGCGCCCCGGCGAACCGGAACCGAACGGCAATCCGACAATTTCGATAAATATATCAATACATTGCCCCAACAAAACAAAGTGGCACGCGGCTCGCATGGTTAATGGCGGATCGCCGTCATGGGAGTGTCGCGCGATCCGCGAGTTGAAGTTCGAGGGGAGCATTGGATGCCTGGCATCCGCATCGTAAGCTTATTCGGGTTGGCCTGCGCCGCTCTGCTCGCGCTGGCGGCGTCCGCCATGCCGGCGGCCGCGACGTCGCGGATCAAGGACCTCGCCAACATCGAGGGCGTGCGCCAGAACCAGTTGATCGGCTACGGTCTCGTGGTCGGCCTCAACGGCACCGGCGACACGCTCAACAACATCCCCTTCACCAAGCAGTCGCTGCAGGCGATGCTCGAGCGCATGGGCGTCAACATCCGCGGCGCCACCATCCGCACCGGCAACGTCGCCGCCGTGATGGTCACCGGCAATCTGCCGGCGTTCGGCACCCAGGGCACGCGGATGGACGTCACCGTCTCCGCGCTCGGCGATGCCAAGGATCTGCGCGGCGGCACCCTGCTCGTCACCCCCCTGCTCGGCGCCGACGGCAATGTCTACGCGGTCGCGCAGGGCACGCTGGCGATCTCCGGCTTCAATGCCGAGGGCGAGGCCGCCAAGGTGGTCCGCGGCGTGCCGACGGTCGGCCGCATCGCCAACGGCGCCATCATCGAGCGCGAGATCGAATTCGCGCTCAATCGCCTGCCCAACGTCCGCCTCGCGCTGCGCAACGCCGACTTCACCACCGCCAAGCGGATCGCCGCCGCGGTCAACGACTATCTCGGCGTCAAGACCGCCGAGCCGCTCGATCCCTCCACGGTGCAGCTCTCGATCCCGCCGGAGTTCAAGGGCAACGTCGTCGCCTTCCTGACCGAGATCGAGCAATTGCAGGTCGATCCCGACCTCGCCGCGAGGATCGTGATCGACGAGCGCTCGGGTATCATCGTGATGGGCCGCGACGTTCGCGTCGCCACCGTCGCGGTGGCGCAAGGCAACCTCACCGTCACGATCTCCGAGAGCCCGCAAGTCAGCCAGCCCAATCCGCTGTCGCGCGGCCGCACCGTGGTGACGCCGCGCAGCAACGTGCAGGTCACCGAGGACGGCAAGAAGTTCGCCGTGGTCAAGGACGGCGTCTCGCTACAACAGCTCGTCGACGGCCTCAACGGCCTCGGCATCGGACCGCGCGATCTGATCAGCATCCTGCAGGCGATCAAGGCCGCCGGCGCGATCGAAGCCGACATCGAGGTGATGTGATGGGAAGCCTGATCAACAGCACCACCGGCAGCATGCCGAACAAGGCGTTGATGCCGATGTTCAATGGCCGCCCTGATCCCGTGCTGCAGGACGCGATGAAGAAGGTCACGCCGCAGCAACTCACCAAGGCGAAGGCGACCGCGACCGACTTCGAATCGATGTTCCTCAATACGATGTTCTCGCAGATGACCACCGGCCTGAAGGGTGAAGGCCCCTACGGCGACACGGTCGGCACCGGCGCGTGGCGGTCGATGCTGACCGACGAATATTCGAAGAACTTCGCTAAGGCCGGCGGCGTCGGCATTTCCAACGAAGTGTTCCGCTCGCTGATCCTGCAGCAGGCGAACAAGAGCTAATTCGGTTCTCAAGGAGCAGCGCGATGAATCAGCGTCCACAGCAGCATCGGCCAGCCGCTCCCGCGGCGCGGCCCGCGACGACGACGCCCCCCGATGTCGCACGTCTCGCCAACGAACTGACCGAAGTGATGAGCGCGCTGCTCACCGTCGTCGAGCAGGAGACCGAGTTCGTCCGCGCCGGCAAGATCCGCGAGGCCATGCGGCTCGAGGCGCAGAAGTCGGAGCTGTCGCGCCGCTACATGCTCGCGGTGGAGCACCTCAAATCGATGCAGAAGATGCTGTCGCAGACCGACCCCGAACTGCTCGCAACGCTACGGCGTCATCACGAGACGTTCCGCGCGATGCTGCAGGTCAACCTGACGGTGCTTGCGACCGCACACGCGGTCTCCGAAGGCATCGTGCGCGGCGTCAATGCCGAGGTGCAGCGCCGCAACATCCCGAACACCTATACCGCGAACGGACAGCGCGCCACGCCGGGCCCGCGCAACATGACGCCGATCGCCGTCAGCCGCACGCTCTGACGCACGCACGCCGACAATTTAGCTTAATTCGACGCGGCTCCGGCAGCGCGGCATTCAGCGTGTTCCCTAACAGGCTGTTGAGAGGTTCCCCGTAGAGTTGCGGATCGTGAGGGGTTGGGATTTGACTCAAGCAAACTAGTGCCTGTGCACTACGAGGCTGCCATGAGTACAGATTTCAACATCAAGCCGGTGGGGGCACCGGTTGCAGCGCCGATGATCACTCCCACGAGTGATACGGCGCAGAAGGCGGTGAAGACCGAATTGCCCGCGAGCCAGAGCGTCACCGCTCCGGAGCCGAGCGTGCGCGTCACGATCGACCCCAACGCCGTCAATGCGTCGCTCTCAAATCAGGCGCCGTCGGTCACCGACCAGGTCATCATCGACCGCGACGCGCGCGCCGTGGTCTACCAGGTGGTCGACAATCGCACGAATTTGGTGGTGAGACAGTTTCCGGAAGAAGCCGTATTGCGCCGCCGCGCCTATTTCCACGCGCTCGATCTCAGCAAGGACGCGCCGACGCGGGCGCGCGCAACCGACCGCCGCGCGTAACGCAAGCGGAGTGGCCCCTCACTTCTGTGTGGCGTAGGCCTTGTCGAGATAGGTCGATCCGGTGGCCGGATCGGTGACGACATTGGCGATCAATGCCGTCCCCTGCTGCACCAGCGAAAACTTGGTATCGCCGATCCGGAACGAGCCGTCCTTGATCAGGACGTCCTGATACTTGCTGGTGGCATCGCTCTGATAATGGACCTTGGCGCGGAAGCCATCGATGTTCGACACCGAGATGTTGAACGACTTGTTGTTGGCGTACTTGCCGCTCCAGCTGCCCTCATAGAGCTTCGGATCGACCGCCACATAGGGCGTCTTCGACGGAACCGTCAGGCCGGCGGCCTTGTAGTTCGCGGACAGGATGCTCAACACGTCGGCCATGCCGAGAGCTCCGTTGTGAACCGGCCGATCAGCCGCGGCCCGAAAGGCCGGCGGCGATGTTGCAGTTGATTTCGATCAGCGACTTCAGCTTCGCCGGGTCCGGATTCATCTGGATGTCGATGGTCTGCTTCATCACGAACACGCTGATGTTCGCGATGTTCTGACGCACCTCGAGGGGCTGCGGATTGTCGGCGCCCTCTGCCGCGCTGAGGAAGATCGACCACAGGCGGCGATTGAACAGCAATGCGTGATCGAGCGCCTTGTCGAGCCCATTCCAGTTCGCCTGGACCTCCTGCAGCTGCCGCGCGGCCTTCAACAGCGCCTGCGCTTCGATTTCACGTGGGGAGGCCGTCGTCGTTGACGTACGGGCGTAGGCCTGGGCTGCATTCGACATTAATGACCTCGATGGGATGCGGATTTCTCGGGCCGCGGAGACGCAATTCTAGCGCCCGATATTTATGCATCCGGCGCCTTTAAATATGGTTAGCAGGCGTTACGAAATGCGCCGATCTGACGGCATGGAAAGATACCGTAATATCCCGGAGACAAAGAAAAACGGCGGGGTTTCCCCCGCCGCTCTTGAACCACTTGTCGGCGTGCTTAGCGGAGCAGCTGCAGCACGCTCTGCTGGCTCTGGTTGGCCAGCGCCAATGCCGAGACCGCGATCGACTGGCGGGTCGACAGCGCCTGGCTGTTGGCCGCTTCCTCGTTGGTGTCGGCCAGCGTCAGGTTGGACGAACCGGTCTGCAGCACGTTGATCAGGTTCTTCGAGAAGTCCTGGCGGATCTGCACGATCGACAGGTTCGAACCCAGCGTCGAGGCTTCGCTGCGCAACGAGGAGCTCGCCGAGCCCAGCGCCGTCAGCACCTTGTTCGCCGAGTTGTTGTCGAGGAAGTCGGTGCCCGCGGTCAGCGTGTTCAGGCCGAGGCCGGTGGCATTGAAGGTGACGCCGCTGATGGCGAGCGTGGACTTGCCGGTCTCGTTGAAGGTCAGCTTCAGGTTGTCGCCGTTCAACAGGTTGATACCGTTGAACGAGGCGTCCTGCGCCGTGGTCGTGATCTGCGCGATGGTGTTGTTGTACTGAGTCACCAAAGCGGCGCGCGCCGACTGCGACGCCGGGTCGGCAACCGGCGCCGTGCCGGCTGCGCTGAACGTCGCAGTGCCGCCGCCGGTGTTGGTGAAGGTCACCGCACCGATTGTCGAAGACGCCGCGTCGTTGGTCGTGGTGATGACGAGCTTGTTGGAGCTGTCGAGGCTCGCCGTCAGGTTGCTGGCCGCCAGCGACGTATTCAGCTGCGCCAGCGAGCTGCTGGCCCCGAAGGTGAAGCTAAAGGCGGGCTGACCGGCCGAGGCCGCGATCGCCAGCACGTCGCCGCTCTTGATCGTGGTGCCATCGACGAGGTTGGCTGCTGTGCCGCCGAGCGCCGCGGTGGAGGTGACCTGCGACCTGCTGGTGTAGCCGGTCGGGCTCTGCAGCACCTGATTGGCGATCGATTTCGCGGTATCGACCAGCTTCTGCAGCGAGGTGATGCCGGTGTTGGCAGCCTGCAGCACCTGCACACCGTTGCCGATGCCATCGAGCAGGTTGTTGATGTCGCTGGCGCGGTTGTCGAGCGACTGTGCAGTGAAGAAGTTGGTCGGGTTGTCGAGCGCCGTGTTGACCTTCTTGCCGGTGGCAAGACGGTTCTGCGTGGTGGAGAGCAGATCGGCGGTGGACTGGAGGGAGAGGAGGTTCTGACGAACGGAGGAGGAGAGAATGATACCGGACATTTTCATACCTTTCTGGTGTGAAACTGAGAAAAAAACCGCGCCAATCCTTTCTGACCGGGCGGATGGCCGATCCTGCGGTCAAGCCGCCAAGGAAAAAGAAATCTCCAGCACGGCATTTGAGACAAATGCCGAAGAATAAAATTGTCGCCACTGGGCGAAGTTCGCCGTGAAAACTACTGAGACGATTGCCGATTTCGGCCGCGTGCTGCAACTCGCGCGGCCCCGCTGTTCACCAAGCGTTAACCATCATGGGAAAGGATCGCTGTCGCATCGGCCCCGGGCCGCGACGGCGGCTGCTAGAGCAGTGCCGAACTCAACTTCGTTCCGCTGCAACGATATCGCGCGACTGCCCGGCAAAGGAGAACGGTCATGGCCCTGAAGGTCGAACTCAAACCGAACGAGCGCATCATCGTCGGCAATTGCGTGATCACCAACACCGAGCAGCGTGCCCGGCTTCTGATCGATGGCGACCGCATCCCGATCCTGCGCGAGAAGGACATCCTGACGCCGGAGACCGCGGACACGCCGGCGAAGCTGATCTATCTCGCGGTGCAGCTGATGTATCTGTCGCCGGACCCGATGGCGCACCACCCGACCTATTTCAGCCTGGTGCGCGACATCATCACCGCGATGCCAAGCGCCTGGCCGTTCATCGAGAGCGTCAACAACTTCATCCTCAACGGCGATCTCTATCACGCGTTGAAAGAATCCAAGAAGCTGATCGCGCACGAGGAGAAGCTGCTGGAAACCGCACGCGGTCAGCAGAACGGCAATCAGGACGATACCCGCAAGAGCGCGTAGAGCTTCCTGTTTTGACGCGTTTTCTTCACGCGAACAGGCATCCCTTCGCTTGAAAACGCTCTGGCCCCGCCTAAACGAAAAGGCCTCCGCGAGGGAGGCCCTTTTTGCTTTCCAAACCTGCGCGGCAAGCGATCAGGCGATCGGCAAATATTTCAACAGCGTGGTCTGATACAGCATCGACGTGGTCTGGTACGACGCCTGCAGGCTGGTCTGTAGCGCCAGGATCTTGGTCGCGACCTCGTCCTGATTGACGCCCTCGACCGAGTCGAGCATCGTTTCCGCCATGGCCTTGAGTTGGGTCTGACGATCGGTGGCCGCCTTGGTCGCCGTCTGCGCGCCGGCGAACTCGGCCTGCACGTCCTGGATCTGCTGCTGGCCGTTCTGCGGCGCAAGATTCCCGCTGACGCGCTGCGCGAGCGCCGTCACCTGCGCGCTTGCATTCGGGTTGCTGGCGTTGGTGGTCACCGCCGCATACACCGCGACGTTCTGCAGCAGATAGCGGAAGGCCTGCTCGTTGGCACGCGCGCCATACTGCACGGTGATCGACTGATCGACCTGCGCGACGGCGGTGCCGCGCGCCGATCCCGGGCCGTTGTCGCCGGTGTACCAGTACACGGTGTTATCCGGCGTGCCCGCGACCAGGTTGGTCGCGGTATCGAATGGCGGTCCCCCTACCCGGAGCGGCGCCGGGGTCGCAGTCGTGTTGTTGGCGATGCCGAGCGCGCCGAGTGCGGCCGTGTTGGAGCTCGAGATCGAGAGGCTCGCGCCATCGGCGCCGTGAAGCGTGATCGCACCATTGCTGATGGTCGACGGGTTCTTGGTGCCGCTGATCTGGTCGATCTTCGCCATCAGCGTCTGCACGCTGTCGGTGACGTTGACCTGGTTGCCGGTGGCGCCCGAGGCAACGAAGGTGATCGGGGTGCCGTTGACCGTGATGGTGTCGCCGGCCGCGAAACTCGTCGACAGCGAGTCGGTGCCCGCCGCGCCCGAAAGGGCCGTAGCGCCGCTGATCGGCGCCGGCGGCGTGTTCTGGTTGTTGACGGCGGCGCCCGCGACGGTCGCGACTGGATTGAAGAAGTTGTTGGATGCCGCGACCGCGGAGGCCGCGACCAGCGACGTATCGCTCAGCGTCTTGATGGACGAGGTCAGCGTCGATTGAAGGTTAGCGGTCGTCGCCGTGGTGTCGGCACCGATCAGGAACGAGCCCGCCGGCGGCGGGTTCGTGGTCGTTGCCGTGAGCTCGATCGCATCGGTGGTGCCGTCGGGCAGCGTGAAGTTGAACTTGACTTTGTCGCCATCCTTGGGATTGACGGCGCCGAGATCGACCGAGGTGGACTTCGGCGTGCCGGCCGGCTGCGTCACGGTGGCGCCGGTCAACGACGACTGCACTGACAGCAGCTTTACGCCGAACGGCGAGCCGTCCTCGGCGACGCTGGTCACCGTCGTGGTCGCCGGCGGCGACGAGACGCTCAGGCGTCCCATCAAATTGGTGCCCTGATCGGCCTGCTTGCGTTCGTTGATGAGCTGGGTGAGGCCGGCCTGGGTTGCCGTGCCCTTCAACATGGTGTCGGCCGACACCGTGGCCGGCGTGTCCATCGCACGGCCGGAGAACAGATAGCGGTCGCCCGACTGGCTGTTCAGCATCGCGACCGCATTGGAGAACGCGGCCTGCGCCGTGATCTGGCCCGACGTCTGCCCGCTGTTGTTGAGCGTCAGCGTCGCGGTCGTCGCGGCGTTCTTCACCTGGGTCCCGACGTCGGACAGCCCCTGCAGGGCGAGGTTGGCGACGCCCAGGCGGGTGTTGAGGTTGGTGGCCGTGTCCGAGAACGCGTTGATGCCGCTGATCTGCGCGCGCAGGCTGAGCGCGAAGCCGCGATCGAGCCCCTGCCCTGCATAAGTCGTCGATACCTTGCCGGTCGCAAGCTGCGTCGTCAGGTCATTGAGCTGACTGCGCAGGTTGAGGATCGTGGTGCCGATATAGGAAGTTCTGCCGCTTACGCCGTCGATCGACATGTTACCCTCACGTGAGCTGCAGCAGCGCGTCGTACATCTGCTTGATCGACGACATCACGCGCGCATTGGCGGAATAGGCGTTCTGCAGCGACAGCAGATGCGCCATCTCCTCGTCCATGTTGACGCCGGAGGTCGAGTCCATCTTGCTCTGCAGCGTATTGAGCACGACGTCCTGACCGTCGGCCAGTTGCTTGGCCGCCGTCGCCGATTCGCCCTGCTGGCTGATGAACTGCTTGGCAAAGTTCAACAGCGTGCCGGTGAACGGTGCGCCCGACGTGCCGAGGCCGGTCTTCGGCGAATAGCTGTACGACGCGTTCGACAGCTGGTTCAGAATGAGGTTGGCGCGCGTGGTATCGCCGGCCGGCGTCTGCGGATTGGTCGAGTACACGACCATGCGCGAGGGATCGCCGACCAGGGCGGTGTTGACGCTGATGCGTGCGGCAAGGCCCGTCGACTGCGAGCCGTTCGCCGTGATCGCGCCGGTGTAGAGTCCGCCATTGTCGGTGAACAGCGGAAGCTGCGGGTCGCCCGACGTCAGCGACGAAACGGTTGATGTGACCGAGGCCGCGGTCACGTCGGCCTTGTTGGCGGCGCCGTCGTCGAGCACGCGCAGCGTCGACCCGGACGGATTGGAGAATTGCAGGCCGGTTCCGCCGAGCGCGCCGTTGAGCTGCGACAGCACCGAGCTCATGCCGCCGGAGAAATCCACGCCCAGCACCTCGTCGTTCGGATCGACGGTTGCCGTGTTGCTGAGCGGCAGCACGCTCGGATCGTCGACGCGGACGATCGACAGATTGTGCGTGATGCCGGTGGTGTTGTCCTTGTAGGAGACGTGGATGGTGTTGCCGCTCTGCAGCCCCGAGAGATCGAGGTCGAAGCCGGATTGCGCCCCCGCCGTCGCGGCGGTGCCCGCCGTCGTCTTGTCCGACAGCGCGCTCGACATCGCGGCGGCGAACTGGTCGATCTGCGTCTGCGCCTGCGCCAGCGTGTTGTCGCGCAGCTCGAGATAGGCGGCGATCTTGCCTGATCGGATCGAGTTGGTCGACACCATGTCATAGGTGCCGCCATGCGGGAAATTGATGGTGATGGTGCCGACGGTGCTCTTGGTCGGGTCGGTATTGTACTGCGTGTTGGGCGTCATCGTGCCCTGGGCGTTGAAGCTGAGCGTCGCGGCCTCGGTGCCGACCAGCTGCACGCCGGAATTGGTGAACACGGTCACCTGGTTCTGGCTGTTGGTGACGGTGCGGATGTCCATCAGCTGCGAAAGCTGGGTGACGTAGCGATCGCGCTGATCGAGCAAATGCCGCGGTCGACGCATCGGTCGTGCCGCCGTTGGCCTGCAGCTGCACGTTGAGGCGGGCGATCTGCTGCATCGCATTGTTGGCGGTATTGACGGAGTCGCTGATGCCGGCCTCGGCGTTGGCGCGCAGCGTCTGGATGCCCTGCGAGGTCGCGTTGAGCTGCTGTGCCATGGATTGCGCGGCATTGACGACGCCGATCCGGGCCGACTGCGAATCCGGGCTGGTCGACAAGCCCTGCACCGCGGTCAGGAACTTGTTGTAGGCATCCTCGATCGTGCCGGTGGAGTCGGGATTGCCGTAGACGCCCTGCAGATTGGCGAGGAAGCTCGAGCGGACGTCGGCGTAGGACGCGCCCGACGTCTCGGTCCGAAGCTGGGTCTGCAGGAATTCGTCGAGCTGGCGGTTGACGCCGGTGATGAGAACGCTCGACCCGAACTGGCCGGTGGTGCCGGTATCCTGGTTCAGCGTCTTCCTGACGTAGCCCGGCGTCTCCGCGTTGGCGACGTTCGACGACACGAGCGAGAGCGCGGCCTGCGTGGCGCGCAGGCCCGACATCGCGGTGGAAAGGGCTTGGCTCAAACCCATGATGTGTACTCGCCTTTACTGCTTCACACGCGCATCATCGATGCGATCAGCGCACGACGTTCAGGAGGTCCTGCACCATCGAATTGGTCGTCGTGATCACCTTGGTGTTGGCCGAATAGGCCTGCTGCGTCACGATCAGCTTGGTGAACTCGTCGGCAATATCGGTGTTCGAGCTCTCGAGCGACGAACCGACGATGGTACCGGACTTGCCGAACAACGCCGCGCCGGACTCGTCGGTTGCCTCGAACGCGCCGCCGTCGATGCGCTTGAGGAAGTTGGTGCCGTTGAAGGTCGCCACCGAGATTTCGGCGAGGTCGATATTGCGGCCGTTGGTGTAGTTGCCGACGATGCGGCCGTTGGTCGAGACGCTGACCGACTGCAGCTGGCCGGCCGGGAAGCCGTCCTGCTGGATCTGGTTAACCTGGACGTTGCCGTTGGCGTCCGCGAACTGGGTCACGCCACCGGAGCCGAAATTGATCACGGGGCTGCCGAGCGACACGCCGTTGACGACGGCATTGTTGAGCGCGACCGAGGAGATCGCCGGCGACATCTGGCCGTTCGACGCGAAGGTGAAGTTGATGTTGGCGTTCTGCCAGGAGACCTGCGTGCCGGTTGCATTGGGATTGACCTGATAGAACAGGTTCCAGCTATCGGTATGTCCGGCGCCCAGCGAGGAGCTGTCGGTCTTGGCCCAGCGGAATTGCAGGTTCACCGGCGCACCCGACACGTCGTAGGCCGTGACGGCGCCGCCCGAGACGGATTCGTTCAGGAAGGTCGAGTTGTCGTTGCCGACGACCTGGCCGGTGCCCACGGTGCCTCCGCCGCCGCGGGTCGCAACCGCCGAGCCGGTGAAGCCGAGCGCCGCAAGCGCGGTCGAGTTCGAGCTCGTCACGTTGAGGTCGGCCGACGTGCCGGAATGCAGGGTGATCTGGCCGCCGCTGATCGTCGATGGCGTCGCGGTGCCGGTGATCGAGTCGATCTTGGCGAGCAGCGTCCCGATGCTGTCGGTGACGTTCAGCTGGTTGCCGGTCGCACCCGAAGCCACGAAGGTGATGACGGTGCCGTTCACCGTGATCGTATCGGCCGGCACGACCGGGGGGCCGGCGGAGCCGGCGCTGAAATTGGCATTGATCGAATCGCTGCCGGCCGCGCCCGAAAGCAGGGTCGCGGCGGTGTTGGCCACCGACGGCGTCGCCTTGTTGTTCTGCGCGGTGCCGGTGACCGATGAATCGGTATACGGCGCGGCCGGCGTGCCCAGCACCAGCGGGTTATGTCCGGCGCTGAACGCGCCCGGCCGGATCAGCTCGGAGCCCGGAACCGAGGTGTCGTGCGCCGTGGTCAAGGGATAGGACGCGAGGTTGGCGCGGTAGTCGATCTTGGTGGTCTGCTGCGCCGGCAGGAAGTCGTTCTTGAACCGCAGCACCTGCGGCGAGGAGCCCGACGGGTTGCCGGTGGTCGGGTCGATCGGCACGCCCTCGAGATAATAGCCGGCGCCGTTGACCAGATAGCCGTCCTTGTTGAGCTGGAAATCGCCGCGACGGGTGTAGCGGTCGACGCCGTCGAACACCGGCGAGCCGTCAGTGAAGCTGCCCGGCTTTTGCACCGCGAAGAAGCCGTTGCCGTTGATCGCCATGAAGGTCGCGACCGACGCCGACTGCACGTCGCCCTGCACCGAGTTGGTTGAGCGCGACTGCGCCGTGACGCCGCCGGCGAGCTGCGCGGTCAGCGCGGTCTGCGGGACGAGGTCGAGAAAGGAGGTATCGATGCGCTTGAACGCCGTGGTCTGCGAGTTGGCGATGTTGCCGGAGATGTTCTCGAGCGCGTACGACCCTGCGCGCAAGCCACCGACCGCCGTCGTAAGAGCGCCGAAGATACCCATGACATGTTCTCCAATTCGATTCCCGGCGGCTGGCAATCACAGGAATGGCCGCATCGGCGGAGCATGTCGCAAAGGTCGTGCCACGAAACGAAACGTAACAAAATCATGCGCTTGAAAAAAAAGCCCTGGCCGTTTAACCGGGGCACAATTGCCGGGCAGGCAACAATTGCCGGGACAGAGCGCGGTTCTGACCGCGCTCATTCGTCTTGGTGGACGCGCTTTCTTGACGCGAACCGGTAACCACTTCGCTCGAAAACGCTACGGGCCGTCAGGTCGCCGAGGGTGCGGCCGGGTGAAACACCAGCGCAAAACCGTCCATGCAGTAGCGTAGCCCGGTCGGCTTCGGGCCGTCATCGAAGACATGCCCGAGATGGCCGCCGCAGCGGCGGCAATGCACCTCGGTGCGCAGCATGCCGAAGGTGCGGTCCGACGTGGTGCCGATCGCATTGTCCAGCGGCTTCCAGAAGCTCGGCCAGCCAGTGCCGCTCTCATACTTGGTCTCGGACGAGAACAGCGGCAGGTCGCAGCCGGCGCAGGCGAAAGTGCCCTTGCGGTGCTCCTTGAGCAACGGGCTCGATCCCGGCCGCTCGGTGCCCTCCTGGCGCAGGATCTCATATTGCTGCGGCGTCAGCTGCGCGCGCCACTCGGCGTCGGTCTTCTCGATCTCGAATTTCTCGGCGGCCTGCGCCGGCGAGGCGCGCAGCCAGCGGAAGGCGGCGAGGCCGAACAGGCCGGCGACGGAAGCAAGCAGGATGCGGCGATCGATCATCAATCATCTCCGATGCGGGCGGCCAAAGCTGGCGAAACAAGACTGGCAAACCGGCTCGTCACCAAATACGAACCCCGCCGCCAGACGTTACATCCGCCCGTCCGAGATCCGCTCACTTTCTTGCGAGGGATGGGCAGACGGCGGCTCAGCGTCCTCAACCTGCCGGGGCACGGGCGGCGGCACCGGCCGCACGGACGACGGCGGCGGGCGGCGGGGTGCCGGCCCCCGGGTTCCCGCCTTGAGATTGGCCTCGGCCAGCCGCGCCTCGCGGCGGCGCTCCTTCGCACGTGCACCCTCGCGGTAGCGCGCCAGCACGCCCGCCGCGGATGCGGCGCCCCTCGCCCACAGGCTGATAAAATGACCGGCGACCCGACCGGTGGTGCCGCCGGCCCAGACAAGCTCGAACGGCGAAAACAGCCGCCAGCGGTCGTCGCCCCACAGGATGCTGCGCGCGATCAACTGGCCCGCGAGCGCCGAGGTGTTGAGCCCCTGCCGGCCGAAGCCGCTCGCCACCCACAGGCCCCTGCTCAACTGCCCGATCTGCGGCATGCCATGCACGGTGACGCCGACTGCGCCACCGAACGTGTCGGCGATCGGAACCTTGCCGAGTTGAGGAAACACCGTGGCGATGCGACGTTGCACCGCCGCACCAAGCCGCTTCGGCCGCGCGTCCCAGGTGGTTTCGGGACTGGCCCACAACAGGCGATCGCCATCGACGACACGGAAATGGTCGATGCCGTCGCTGTCGACGACCGAGCCGGAAAAGGCGATCGCCTCCGCCAGCCGTTCCCCGAGCGGTTCGGTCAACGCCGCGTAGCGCCACACCGGCAGCAGCGTATCGGACAAGCGCTTCAGCGGCGCGCCGAGATGGACGTTGCCGGCGAGGACAATGTGGTTGGCGCGCAGTCGCGCCGTCGGCGTCACGATGCGCTTGCGGATGCCCGAGAAATCGATGCTGACGACCGGCGTCTCCTCGAATATCCGCACGCCCGCCCGCATCGCCAGCGCGGCGAGACCGTGCACATATTTGCGGCCGTCGATCTGGAACGCCTTCGGATAATAGATGCCGTGGAAATAGCGCCCGGTCCTGAGCACGCTGCGCACGCGATCGACCTGCCAGCCTTCGACTTCGGTGGCAAATTCCTCACCCAGCGTCTGCAGGCGGCTGATCAGCGCTTCGCCGACATCCACATTGGAGACTTCCAGCGCGCCGTCGCTCGCCCTGATGCCCGGGATCAGCTCCTCGGTGGCAGTGGCGCGAACATAATCGGCGCCCTCTTTCGAGAGCGCCCACAATTCGCGGGCCTCATCGAGGCCGACGCGCTCAATCACATCTGATATCGGCAGGCCGAAAC
This sequence comes from Bradyrhizobium sp. JR3.5, assembly GCF_054057015.1. NCBI lineage: Bacteria > Pseudomonadati > Pseudomonadota > Alphaproteobacteria > Hyphomicrobiales > Nitrobacteraceae > Bradyrhizobium > Bradyrhizobium sp. JR3.5. Next base: position 740,779 of record NZ_JBSRYV010000001.1, on the reverse strand, counting down.
CCGGCATCACGGTGCCGAGATGGTGGCCGGAGGCGTTCCAGCCGATCTGGCGGCCCTCGAGCACGGCGACGCTGGCACCAAGCCGCGCCGCCTCGCGGGCCACGGTCAGGCCGGCCAGCCCCGCCCCGACCACGCAAATGTCGACGTCGAGGTCGAACGCCAGACGGTCGCGGAACGGTGAGGCCGCCTCGTCGGGGCCGCCTGCCGCACTTGTGGAAGTCTCGCTCATGTCGTTTCTTACGAACCGCTGCGGCGCTTGTCACCTTGTCCAGGGCATGAGCCTGTAGAATTTAATTCGACCAGACCGAATCGAGATGGAAGTCCATGCGCCGTTTGCTGCTGCTGCGTCACGCCAAGACCGAAACCGACGCGCCTTCGGGGCAGGACCAGGACCGTCGCCTCGACGAGCGCGGCCACCGCGATGCGGCAGAGATCGGCGGCTGGATCGCCCGCCATCCGCCCCTGCCCGATCTGGCGCTGGTGTCACCGGCGGTCCGCACCACGCAGACCTGGGAGATCGTGCGCGAGGCGCTGAAGGCCGCCGGACGTGCGCCGAAAGTCGAATTCGTGCCGGAACTCTACGGCGCCGATCCGGCGCAATTGCTCACCGCGATCCGGATGGCTTCCGTCACCGACCCGAAGCGGCTGATGCTGATCGGCCATAATCCCGGCATGCACGAGCTCGCGCTGACGCTGACCGGCAGCGGCGACGAGGCCGCCAAGCGCGCGCTCGGCGCCAATCTGCCGACCTCGGGGCTCGCCGTGTTCGACTTCGCGACCGACGATTGGAACGACGTCTCCTTCCGGCGCGGCAAGCTCGTGCTGTTCGTTAGCCCTAAACTGTTGAAGCAGGCCTCGCGCGGCTGACGCAAGCGGACAGCGCCGCTCTGCCATGCTATATTGATCTCGGCGCGACAGGGGGACCGGTTCGCGGCGACACGACAAGCTACTCCAAGAACAAGAAGGCGCGCGTCCCGGCACAGGTACCAAACGGCTCCAGACCAATCGCGGACAGGAGGCGCAGATGTACAAGTCCATTCTCGTGCCGATCGACCTCGCCGATACCGATCTGGCGAAGCCGGCGATCGCAACCGCTGCAACATTATCGCAAACCTGGAACGGAACGGTGCGTCTGCTCAACGTATTGCCGATGACGCCGGTGATGCTCGCCGAATATGTTCCGGCGGATTTCGACAGCCAGCAGCGTGAAACATCGGAAGAAGCGCTCGCGATCGTCGCGCGCGAATCGGGCATCGCGCCCGGGCGCATCTCGGGCGTGGTCCGCCAGGGCGGCATCTATCACGAGATCCTCGAAGAGGCAGCGACCATGAAGGCCGACCTGATCGTGATGACCTCGCACCGCCCGGCGATGCGCACCTATTTCCTCGGCTCAAACGCCGGACACGTGGTGCGCTACGCCAAATGCTCGGTGCTCGTGGTGCGGCACTAAGCGGGATGAGTTATGGGGCCGTCGCAGGCGGCGCTGCCAAAATATCGAAAACAACCCCATGCAAAGTAGCCGGCGGCTGGCGGGGGTCGACCAGGCGACTTGACACGTCGGGCAACTCAGGGATATTCTTCTAATATTCCGAAATTGCGCCCCGCGTCCCCGCGCCATGCACCCGAAAGCGGACGCATTGTGCTCACGTCGAGTTCTCACCTTGACCCCAACTCGGACATCACGCGCTCAACTTCAGAGGACACAATCCGGTTGATTTAGCTCAACACTGATTGCTTTCCGTCTGTCACAGATGGCTATTGCGCAGGATCAGGACCGCTTGGAGCGCTGCGGTCCAACCAACTTGAGCGAGATTGTCATGAGCACGATGCAAATCGGCCGGCCGCCGGGAATGGGCCTTGGGTCAGTCATGGTGCACGCATTGGCGAAGAACTGGTGGGTGCTTCTGTTACGCGGCATCGCCGCGATCATATTCGGTGTGCTCGCGTTCGCCTGGCCAGGCATGACTCTGCTGACGCTTATTATGTTCTACGGTGCATTTACGATGGTTGACGGAGCGCTCGCGATAATTGCCGCTATTACCGGTGGCGCGCCGGCACCACGCTGGTGGCTGGCCATTGTCGGCCTGCTTGGCATTGCAACGGGGCTCCTCGTGTTCATAATGCCGGGTCTTACTGCGCTTGTGCTGCTGTATTTCATCGGCGGCTGGGCGATCGCGACTGGCGTGTTTCAGATTATCGGCGCGATCAGGTTGCGCAAGGAGATCGACGACGAGTGGTACCTGATTTTGGGTGGCGTCGTTTCGGTACTGTTCGGTATCGGTGTCATGATGGCTCCGGGGGCTGGCGCGCTCGCATTGCTTTGGGTCATCGGCACTTACGCCGTTGTTATGGGCGTGATTTTGGTTGCACTGGCGTTTCGGCTCAAGAGGCTTGCTCATTCCTAGATGTTGCCGCCAGCCGTCCCGAGTTCTCATCCGACCCGTTGACGCAATCGGGGCAAATAGTAAGGCCCGCCCTCCCCTTGGCCCTCACCCGACAGGTTTGATTTGTCGAAACAGGCCGACCGTCAATGTTCCTGACAGTTCTCTTCGCTGCTTGTCTGGTGGTGATCACCGTGGCCATTCACGCGGTCGGGTTAGACACGCTGCTCCGGTGCATTATGCGGTCGCACGCCTTGGCCGCATCGGGCTTCCGGCGCGTCACGTTAGCTGTGATTGCGCTGGCTTGCTGGCTGGTTCTGATCCACCTGGCTGAGATTTCGGTCTGGGGTTTGTTCTATTTCTGGCAAGGCTGCCTTCCCGATCTCGGGTCTGCGTTTTATTTTTCCGCAGGCGCCTACACGACCATTGGCAGCGGTCTTGCATTGCCCGAGCCCTGGCGGATGTTCGCGCCGCTTGAGGCCTTGACAGCCGCTCTCATGTTTGGACTCTCGACCGGGCTATTCTTCGCGGTCGTCAGCCGTTGGATCCGCAACTGGACGGACTGGCAAAACGCGCTCACGTCCGACTTGCAGCAGAACAAATAGAACGTACCAAGCTTGCGTAACTTACCTGCGCGCTCCGGCTTCCGCTCCCATCCCTTGCTTGATACAGATCAAGCCCAACCATCCCCATAAGTCTACCGTGAGTGCTTCGCCTGTTCTCCCCGCGTAGGCGACGCCGATGGATGTCCCATGACAATGAAAGCCGCGTGCAGATGCTCGACCCAATGCGGGATCGCAACAATCGCGAAGTCCATTTCTCGTTTGATGGTTGGCGCGCTAGGCACGCTATTCTCCTTGGGGGCATTAGCTCAGCAGCCACAGCCCGTGGGGCCGTACAAGGATTTCAACGGCACCATTAATCTCGATGTTCGTGATTCGAAGGCCGACTGGGGGCCGTTCACGCCGAAGAAGGCACCAGCGGGCGCACCGAACGTCCTGTTCGTCCTCTACGACGACACTGGCCTTGCCGCCTGGTCGCCGTACGGCGGCCGAATCAACATGCCCACACTCGACAAGCTTGCACAGAACGGAATCACTTATACGCAGTGGCACACGGTAGCGCTTTGTTCGCCAACCCGGTCCACGCTGCTGACGGGCCGCAATCACACCTTAAACGGCATGGCCGCCATCACGGAAGCCTCCAATGGCTTTCCAGGCTGGGCGGGTCGCATCCCGCCGCAAGCCGCGACCATCGCGCAGGTCCTTCAGGACAACGGCTACAGCACCTTCTGGTTAGGCAAGAATCATAACGTTCCGGAGCAGGACGTTGCCGAGGGCGGCGACCGCAAGACTTGGCCTCTCGGTCAGGGATTTGAGCGCTATTACGGCTTCATCGGCGGGGAGACTAACCAGTGGTACCCGGACCTCGTTGAGGACAATCACTTCATCGAGCCGCCGGCCTCACCGGAGCACGGCTACCATCTTTCCAAGGATCTCGCCGATCAGGCCATCAAGATGATCCGCAACCAGCAGGCTGCGACTCCCTCGAAGCCGTGGTTCATGTTCTACAATCCAGGCGCCAATCACGCGCCGCACCAGGCCCCGAAGGAGTACATCGCCAAGTACAAAGGCAAGTTCGACGATGGCTACGAGGCGTATCGCACCTGGGTGCTGGCGCGCATGATCGAGAAGGGCGTGGTGCCGAAGGACACCAAGCTGACGCCGATCAACCCGATGCCTGAGTCCCAGGCGAACCCGGCAGATGCCGTTCGCCCGTGGAACACGCTCAACGCGGACGAGAAGAAACTGTTCTCGCACATGGCCGAAGTCTGGGCCGGATTGTCGGAATACACCGATGTGCAGATCGGCCGCGTCGTCGACTACCTGGAGAAGACCGGGCAGCTCGAGAACACGATGGTTCTCTACGCCGCCGACAACGGCACCTCAGGCGAGGGTACGCCGAACGGGTCCGTCAACGAGAACAAGTTCTTCAACGGCTATCCCGATGACCTGGCCGAGAATATGAAACTGTTCGACAAGCTCGGGGGACCGGACACCTATGGCCATTTCCCCACCGGATGGGCAGTGGCATTCTCAACGCCATTTCAAATGTTCAAACGCTACGCGCAGTATTCCGGCGGCACGGCCGATCCGCTCGTCATTTCCTGGCCCAAAGGCATCAAGGCCCGTGGCGAAATTCGGGACCAGTACCACCACTCGGTCGACATCGTGCCGACGATCCTCGACGTTGTCGGCCTCGAGATGCCCAAGGTCTATCGCGGCGTGGAGCAGTTCCCGCTCTCCGGCGTCTCGATGCGCTACACATTCGATGCGGCGCCGCATGCGCCGACGCAGAAAAAGCGGCAGTTCTACTCCATGCTCGGCACTCGCGGGATGTGGGAGGACGGCTGGCTCGCTGCTGCGGTCCACGCCCCGTTCACCGGCAAGGGACACTTCGATCAGGACCAATGGCAGCTCTATCACGTCGACGAGGACCGCTCGGAGTCGACCGACCTGGCGAAGCAGTATCCGGAGAAGCTGGAGGCGCTCAAGAAGGCATGGGACGAGGAAGCCCGAGCCAATCTGGCTCTGCCGATTGATGACCGAACCGCGTCCGAAATCCTGCTGATCGAGCGCCCTTCGTCCGAAGCAATCCGTGACCGTTACGTCTACTACCCTGATACGGCGCCGGTGCCGGAAGGCGTCGCCGTCAACGTGCGCAATCGCTCGTACAAGATCCTCGCCAATGTGGAGATATCAGACGCGGATGCCGGCGGCGTGATCTTCGCCCACGGCTCTCGCTTCGGCGGGCACGCACTGTTCATCAAGGATCACAAGCTCTACTACGTGTACAACTTCCTCGGCATCAAGCCCGAGCAGAAGTTCGTCTCCAAAGAGACACTGAAGCCCGGCAAGTACACGCTCGGAATGGAGTTCACACGCACGGGTGCCGGCCCTCACAAGGAGTCGGTCGGTACAATGAAGCTGTACATCAACGACAAGGCTGTTGCCGAAGGTTCAATGAAGACGCAGGCGGCCAAGTTCACCTTGTCGGGCGACGGCCTCTGCGTCGGCTACGACAGCGGCGACGCCGTCAGCGCGGAATACAAGACGCCCGGGACATTCCATGGCGGGACCATTCAGGCGGTCGGCATCACGGTCGAAAAGGCTTCGTACGAGGCCCTCGAAATGGAAGCGCAGAGAGCGCTGGCTCGCGACTAACCGTAAGATAGCAGCTCACGCGGGCCGCTTGTAGGAGCGGCCCGCGATTACATCGCATGAAGCCCGTGCACGAATAAAATAGATGTCTCCTTCTGGCCCTCTTGAAACATGCCGAACGGCCGTGACGATGTCCGCATCGGAGCCAAGACTGGAAGTGCCGACCCGCCGGTGCGAGGTCTCAGTTTGACGCTTTTCGGAAGTGGAGCGTTGGCTATCGAAAATCCGGCGTTGGGGGTGAAGCAGACGTCGCGATCGCGCGTTCCGACTTCCGAGTTTGACCCGGAGCCGACCCTGTGCAGCGCACATCCACATTGATATGCTATCCATTCAATCAGCGGGGAGTCTCGAACGATGTCCGATATCTCGCGTCGGGACGTGACACTTGGCGCAGCCGGTGCTTATGCCGCGTTTGGACTCGACAAGCCGATCACGTTTGTCGAGGCGGCTCACACTCAACAGTCCGTCGCTCAACCTTTCCGCAAATACAAGGTCGGCGACATTGAAATCTTCTCTCTGATCGATGGCATGCGTGACGTTCCGCTGCGGGAGGGCATGGTCAGGAATGTCAGCGTCGAACAGGTCAGGACCGTGTTGCGTGGTGCCGGTTTTCCCGACAATCAGGCGCCCCTGCGGTTCATCGTCATGGCGCTCAAGCTGCGCGATCAAGTGGTCCTGATCGACTCGGGTACGGGCGGCCATCCGATTTATGGTGAGGGGAACGGCCGGTTATTCGAGAGCATGGCGGCGGCGGGCCTTGACCCCAAGGCAGTCAAGACGATTCTCATCTCCCATCTCCACGGCGACCACATTTATGGCCTCATGAACAATGAGAGCGATGCGCAGGTCTTCCCGGATGCCGACATCGTGGTGCCCGCCGCGGAATTGAAATGGTGGACGCACCCGGGGGTCGAGTCGATCGACCTCGGACCGACGCGCAAAGGCCTCGCCCAGCGAATTCAGGCCACGGTGGCGACTTGGAAAAACGTCAGGACCTTTGAGGGAGAACCAGAACTCCTGCCCGGTGTGCACGCCGTTCAGGCGCCCGGCCATAGCCCGGGAATGGTCGCGCATCTGGTCACCTCCGGCGGCGAACAGTTCCTGATCAGCGCTGACGTGGTCAATCTTGCGCCACACATTTCAACAAATCCCGAGTGGCAGCTCGCTATCGACCAGGATCCGCAAATGGCTGTCGAAACGCGAAGGAAGATCTTCGATCGCGCGGTCGCCGACAAGCTCACTATTTCGGGTACTCACTGGTTGATGCCGAACGTCGGCACGCTGGCCAAGGATGGCAACAGGTACGTATTCGTAGCCGAGGGGTAATATTCCCGCGACACTATCTGGTAATTGGAACACGACTGCTGCTCGTAGCGGAGAACCGATCGGCATCTGAGTCAGCTTTTGATGCTGTGGACGGCTCCTCCACCGGCACAAGAGTGCCAAGGAGTGGGCGCTGTTTGAAGCTCCCACGATTCGGATGAGCAGCCTATGCAGTCAATTTCGACGATCGGTCTGGATATTGCGAAGTCGGTCTTCCAAGTACACGGCGTTGATGCAGCGGGCCAAGTGGTCGTACGCCGTCAGTTGCGGCGTCGCCACGTCCTGGCGTTTTTCCAGAAGCTGCCGCCGTGCCTGGTGGGGATCGAGGCTTGCGCGTCATCCCACCATTGGTCCCGCGAGCTGCAGGAGTTAGGGCATACGGTGCGATTGATGCCGCCGGCCTATGTGAAGCCCTACGTCAAGCGGCAGAAGAACGACGCCACGGACGCGGAAGCGATTTGCAAGGCGGTCACGAGACCCAACATGCGGTTCGTGCCGACCAAGACGGTCGAGCAACAGAGCTGTCTGATGCTTCACCGGGCGCGCCATCTCTTCATCCGCCAACAGACTGCCGTCATCAATTCAATCCGCGCCTATCTTGCCGAGTTCGGGATTGTCGCCCCAGTGGGGCGCAGGGGTGTGGAGCAACTGCTGGAAGTCGTCGCCGACACAGCCGACCACCGGCTCCCCGAGGTGGCCCGTGCATGTCTTGCTGCTCTCGGCAGTCAATTGCGCGCGCTGAAGGCTCAAATCCTGGAGTTCGACCGACGCATCATCGCCTGGCATCGATCAAGCACGACGAGCAAACGGCTGGACGCGATCCCCGGTGTCGGGCCGGCGTTGGCCACAGCATTGGTCGCCAGCATTGCGGATCCCAAGGCTTTCCGATCGGGACGAGACTTCTCGGCCTGGGTTGGGCTCGTGCCGAAGCAGAAGTCGAGCGGAGGCAAGGACAAACTTGGCGGTATCAGCAAACAAGGGGATCGCTATTTACGCAGCCTGTTCACGGCTGGCGCGCTCGCCGTGATCCGCTATGCCAAGATCCATGGCACCGATCACCGGCCCTGGCTCACTCGATTGTTGGCCCGGCGGCCCACAAAGGTCGCGGCCATCGCACTCGCTAACAAACTCGCCAGAATGGCGTGGGCAATGATGGCCAGAAACGAACGTTACAATGAACCCGCCGCTCTCGCGGCGTGACGAGACGACATTACACCGGACATCCGGTGTGACGTAACGGTTGGGAGGGCGAACAGCACTTAATGCAGCGCCGGTCGATCCGGCGATCAGGACAACCCACATGGGCCATGGCATCTTCGAATGCGTGCTTTTGACCGGGACCTGATCCGCGGAGGGCATTATGGCCAGCGGTCATGTGAACCGCGCAAACAGGCCGAACACATGGCCGCTCCGACCAACGCCGCAAAGTGAAGATTCTTCTTGCCAACCCAGAGCCGTCCACACATGGCCCATCGCGACAGTTGGCGCAGTGCAGGGACATGTCCGGAGCTGAGGGTAGACCGGAAGTAGCTGGCCGACTGCAAAGACGACGCGATTGACCCAACTGAGACATCGCGGAGTGATGCGAAAATGCACCGCTAAATTGCCGTGCCCTACCTTGATCCACATCAAGAGCCGTTGCTTGGATATGGCTGAGTGTCTTAATTACAAATTGGGATCGTCTGAATCCCGACTTGAAGCACGCGACTAGGAAAACGATTGGGGACGGCTAGGCAAGTCCTTTCATACGAGGTCATCGCGTGATGCAAACTTCGAACCCATGTTGAGTAATCTCGATCGAGAGCCAATGCCCAGACGGGCGATGCTCCCGAGCAGTACAGCGTTTTCACCGGGAGGAATACACATGAACTTCAAACTTTTTGGTTTCTTAAAAGTCGCATGCCTTATTGGGGCAGCAGCGCTCTTTCCGAACCTCGTCCAGGCCCAGGATGCAAAGGTCAAGACTGCAATGGAGCTGTTGGAGTCAAAGGCGAATAAGCTAGGTCCACCGAAGATCAATGGGACCGATACTGTTGCTGGCAAGCAAGTCCCGGCAATCTATTTTGGTACTACAAAGATGAACAACAATTTCGATTTGGTCGATGAAGTGGTTAAGGAAGCTCAGGGAACGGCCACCATATTTGTGAAGAGCGGCGAGGAGTACGTTCGCGTTGCCACTAACGTTAAAAAGGTCGATGGCACACGAGCGGTCGGAACCATTCTCGACCCCAAAGGCAAAGCGATCGAATCAATTAAAAAGGATGAGCCATTCTACGGAGAGGTGGACATTCTCGGTAAGCCCTACATCACAGGTTACAAGCCGATCCGGGACGCATCGAAGAATGCAATCGGTATCTACTACGTAGGATACATGAAGTAGCCTAGGACACTCTATTTCCCGGAGCATCAGCCGCAGCGGCTGATCTGGAACTTGCCGGGATCGCAATGGGGTTTCGGGGGCAGTTCGTGCAAAGAGAACAACTCATCGGAACCCGATTTGTCTTATGGGCCGTGTCGCCCCCCTGGTGACACGGCTTCCACGCTCAACCATCGCCTGACCCGCGTGAACGACCACGCTGTGTTCGCGAATGTCGCCTGTTGGCCCTTCTCGGAAGTGCCGCGCTGGCTATTGAAGGTCCGGTGCCGGAGGTGAAGCGGACCTCACGGTTGCGCGTTCCGACTTCCGAGTGTGTGACCCAACTGTATGGACCGGCCGTGCGTTGCAAGCTGAATCTTCAGAACAGTGGTTGGTCTTGCGCTTCTGTATCCGGCCCTTGCGTGGAGCAGATCGCTCCTGGCCATCATGGATATCCGCGCGCGTCCGATCTCATTCTCGGATAGGCCCTCGAAGGCCAATTGGGTCACCAGATCACGAACGCGACGGCGAGACCGTTCTCCCATTCTTCAAATCCAACTCGCAGACTTCGGCGGGTATCTCCCATTTCAAATGTTCTCTAGGATTGACTGAAGCCATCCCTTCGGAGCCACCGTCGCTCGCTCGCCCCGATGGGCGAGCGACGGTGGCGGAGAAGGGTGGCGGTCATCCCTTTGGTGAACCAGAGCGAGCTCATGTCATACCGCTGCTGCGCTGAGACGCGTCTCGTATACACGATGTTGTGCCAACACGCTCCATGCGATGCGAGCCAGCTTGTTAGCCAGAGCCGTCGCCAGCACATTATGGTGTAGGCGTTGAGCCGCAGCGGCAAGCCAAGGTCCAAAGCCGTGCTTCATCCAGTTCCTTGGTCGCAGCAGAACGACGCGAGCGGCCTGCATGAAGAGCATGCGAAGGTAGCGATTGCCGCGTTTGGTGATGCGCCCGAGAATCGTTCGATCACCTGTCGATATCTGCTTAGGGACCAAACCGAGCCATGCCGCAAAATCGCGGCCGCGTGTGAAGGCAATGCCATTGCCGATCGCGGCGACGACGGCGCTCGAGATGATCGGACCTATGCCCGGTATTGTCATCAAGTGCCGACAAGACTCCGTGGTCTGGGCAAGCGCTTCGATTTCGCCACTCACGGCCTCGATGCGATCGTCGAGGCGGCGCCAGTCTTGAGCCAGATCTTCTAGGATGCGAACCATCCGCGGTGACAGGACGTCTGTGCGTTGGGAAAGGATGTCTGGCAATGCATGGCGCAACCAGTGGAACTGTTGCCTCACGGTGAGGCCGTGCTCCAGGAGAAAGCAGCGAATCTGATTGATGATCGCGGTCCGCTCGCCCACCAGGCGGTAGCGCACACGGTGCAATGCCTGGAGATCGAGATGCTCGTCCGTTTTCGGCGGCACGCACCGTGTCGTCGGACGTTGCACGGCTTCAGCAACCGCATGCGCATCTCGAAAATCATTCTTGTGGGTCTGCCGGAAAGGCCTGGCGTAGACCGGCGGCACCTGTCTCACGTCGTGGTTGAGGGCAAGCAGTTCGCGGGTCACATAGTGCGTTCCCATGCCTGCCTCTATCCCGATCAGGCATGGCGGCACATTCGCGAGCCGAGACACAATTTTGGTGCGGGCCACCTTCTCACGCAGCACGATCTCTCCTCGGGCGTCGAGGCCAACCATGTGCAGTGTGTTCTTGCCGGGATCGATACCAATGGTGACGACTGCGGTGTCAAACTTGTGTGGCATGGGCGTGTTCCTCCTCCTGATTCCCCCCACAAGTATGCTCGCGGGTTTGGCGGGAGCACGGCCGGTCCATCCCATTCTCGGACATCGTGACATTCTCGCTTGATCTACCACAACAAGCGATATTCCCTTATCGCCTATATCGCCGCGTGGGAGTAACTTCCCTCGACGAACGTGAAGGAAGCGCTAGGCTATGTTGAAGTTCAGCCCAGGCGCGATGAAATCGGTCTTATGGCGTGGCGGAGAGAACAGCCCGCAGGCCAGGATTTCGGCCGGAGCGGAAATGCTGAAGGGACTTTACAAGGTCGAGATGCATACGGTGCACGGTTCCCGCCGTGGCGTCCTCTATTTCTATGACGGCAAGATGATGGGCGGCAGTTCGGCCTTCGCATTCATCGGCACCTTCAAGGAGTCTGCTGGCGGCGAGATATTGGCTGACATGTTGACGTTGCGCCACAACAAGGATCCGAACTTCCAACCCTTATTAAAGACTGACATCGTCACGCTGACGCTCAAGGGTCGGCAGCAGGGCGAGCAATATTATTTTGAAGGTGGCGCGCCGCAATTACCTGGCGTTGCCTTCTACGCGTTGATGACCCCCATCAGCGAGGAGGCCGCACCGCCCATCACGCCAGTCGGACAAGGCGGCATCAGCAACGGCCTCTATTCCATCCACATTCGGATGCTTGATGGTATCGATGGCGGCAATACCGGCGTCATGATGCTGCACGACGGCCGGATTCACGGTGGCGACGCGTTTTTCGATTACATCGGCGCCTACACCAGTGCGAACGGCCGGTGGAAGGGAGAACTCGTCAATCACGAGCACACGCCAAGCGTGGGCGAGCGGCCGCTGTTCGGCGGCTACGAGGTCGGCATCGGCTTTTCTGGCACCTACACCGATGAAGGCGCGATCGCGGAAGCGACTGCGCTTGTCGGCAAGCGCAGCGTTCGCTTCAGCGCGGTACTGAAGAAGTTCGCATAGGCGCGTGCGCCTAATCCCGCCCGCTCACTGGCAGCATCATCTTGAATAGTGCTCCTGGCCTGTCGAATGTCTGGTGTAGGTGGCGCGTTTCGACTTCCGAGTTTGACCCTGAACCGACTAGCGGCGGATTAATAGTTCGCACGCGGACAATGTTGTCTAAGTCTAATTGCTAAGAGACGCGAGCAATAGCCTTTTTGACTTGGCTCAACGGTCAACCGCGCCAAAATGCCAAAGGACAGCCTAAATGGAGAGCCGCTATGAAGCATCTGGCGACGATAGTCGGCACGTTATTGGTCTTGTCCCAGACCTCATTTGCCGCCGAACAGGTCACGGTTGACAATTTCAACCGAGTTGAGACCGATTTCTACTTCAAGCTTCGGGCCGACGCCGGATGCTTGGGCGTGCTGTGCCACGATAGAGGGCCAAAGCCGATCGATAAACAGGATATTGTCAGATTGAACCGTGATACGCCCTATAGTGGTGGTGTGTTTGACTTGAATTCGCCGGTCACAATTGAATTGCCGGAAGCGGGCGCCCGGTTTCGATCGTTGGTGGTCATCAACGAAGACCATTACATCAAACTGGTCTCTTATAAGGCTGGTAAGATCACGCTTACTCGCGACAAGATCGGCACTCGGTATGCTGCGGTCGCCATCCGCACGTTCATGGACCCGAACAGCCCCGCTGATCTGGAAGCCGGAAGGAAACTCCAAGACGCCATCAAGGTTACGCAGGGCGACCGAGGAAAACTCGACCTGCCAGACTGGGACCAAACGCAGCGCAAGGGCCTTCACGATGCATTGCTTGGCCTTATGCGATTTGTGCCCGATAGTCGCCGCGTGTTCGGTGACAGAGGTGACGTTGACGAGGTGCGCCACCTTGCCGGAACTGCCGCAGGCTGGGGTGGCAACCGCGAGCAAGATGCATTGTACATAAGCGTAAACCCAAAGGAGAACGATGGGCAGAAAGCATACACGCTGACCGTGAAGGATGTGCCCGTCGATGGATTCTGGTCGATCACGGTCTACAATTCAAAGGGGCTCTATGAGGCTCCCGAAGACGCAATCTCGGTCAACAACGTAACGGCGCAGAAGGATAAGGACGGGCAGATCACAATTCACTTCGGCGGCGACCCAAAGGCGTCGAACTATCTTCACATCATGCCCGGCTGGAACTACACCGCTCGTCTGTACCGACCGCGCGCCGACATCCTGAACGGAAAATGGAAATTTCCAGAAGCGCAGCTGACCAATTGAATTGACGGAAACGGTTGCTGTTTGTTAGTGGCAAGTCGCCTCCTGGCCCTTCTCGGAAGTGCCGCGCTGGCTATTGAAGGTCCGGTGCCGGGAGTGAAGCGGACGTCGCGATCGCGCGTTCCGACTTCCGAGTTTGGGCCCACAGCAGAAGTCGCCTTTTCAGGCGGTACCTAACATGCAGGAGGCAGTCCTAACTCAAACAACAGAAAAACGACTGTGTCAGATATATTGGCGTCTATCCCGGTCGTTGGTCGACAATTCAGAACAGCCGAAAGATCAATGGAAGCAGGATGGCCGTGAGTACGCCATTTAAGCCCATCCCGAGCCCGGAAAAGGCACCAGCGACCTCGTTGATCTGGAGTGCCCGCGCGGTTCCGATTCCGTGGGAGGCAATGCCCATGGTCAGGCCAACGACACGCGGATCGTCAACACGAGCAAGGCGCGCGATAAGGGGGCCGAGGACAGCTCCGGTAATGCCGGTCATGATCACAAGCACAATCGTAAGCGTTTGCAGACCACCGATCTGCTCGGAAATGCCGACCGCAATTCCGGCCGTGACCGACTTGGGCGCCAAGGAAAGGATGGTCTGCGACCTTGCCCCCATCACCCAGGCAATGCCGACAGCGCTCAGGACCCCAACGGGCAACCCGACACCCAGTCCGACCGCGATCAACCGTGCGGAAGCGCGGATCACGGCCCGCTGACGAAATAGCGGTACGGCCAACAGAACGACCGCAGGCCCCAACATAAAGTGTATCGGATCAGCGCCGCGCAAATACGTCTTGTAAGGGATATGTGTCGCTTCGAGGCCGAGCGAAATGAGGACGATCGCCAGAAGGGTCGGGTTGAGCAACGGGTGATTGCCGCCGAGGCGCGATATGCGAGTTGCTGCCAAGAAAGCGAATACGGTCGCACCCGTTTCCAGGATCGGTTGGTCAGCCAGGCTGACCCAGGTCAAACTTGTCAGATCAAGCGTTGACATCGCGTGCTGCTCCCTCGACGCGTTCGGACCCGGGCTCTCGACTCATTGCAATCGTTCGGCCGAGCCGGTTCACAACAACCATCGTGACAAAAAGAGTAATGGCGGTACCTCCAATCACCGCGGCCAAAATTGGCGTTGCTTTCGGTCTTAAAGACATCCAAATAGGCGATCACGCCGACGCCTGCCGGCACAAACAACATGCCCAGAAACTGAAGCAGTCGGTCTGCAAGGATACCCAGATCATCGGGCAGCCGTCCCCGAACCACGAGTTCGGCATAGAGCAGAATGAGGCCGGTGACAGGCGCGGGAAGCGGCCACAAGCCAGACCTGGCGGCAATTTCACCCACGGAAAGCCACAAGAGTACGCGAGCAATCTGTTCAAGCATGGCAATCGTCTCCAAAATCATTTTGCGCGGAATAATTTGGTGGTCCGTCCATTCGCGGACCACCATGTGCCTTCACGGGCTCATGCCCAGAGCTGCTTCCGTTCGACGGAATCGGAACGGAGCTCTAGATTCCCGTTTGAAGCGTTTCTTCACGCGGGCCGGTATTCGCTTCGTTCGAAAACGCTTTAGTTGCGTGCGGCCATTTCCGACGAAAAATGGTGCCAGGAGTGTTCGGTTCGGTTTTCAGGCGAACCGATCAAGGTCCATACGCAGACCGCCGTGATGACGGATACAGCAAGGCACCACGTGGTCAGTCGCAGGCGATCATTGGTCACGGTAATGCCGTCGCAATCGCGAGCTCAGCTTGGGTGACACCCGACTGCTCCGCTGCCAAGTAGATCGCAGCGATCGCGATGAGCGCCAAAACCACGTATCCGACGGTGATCAAGCCGCCGTGATTGCCGACAGGCAATGTGGATCGAATCGTAGAGTGGGGAATTGCGGGAATTGCAATCTTCATGACAACCCTCCTGCAAATACTTCCATTCAATACGCAAGGCAGTATCGCCGGGCAGGCACAACGGCGCAGTGAAATCGTTCACAAGCGCGCCCGCACCAACAAGATTATTCGCCCTCGGGGATCCGGATGACAGCTGAATTTTTTCGCAGCACCTGCAACGGAGATAGGCAGCCCATTCGGGAAAGTATCTTGATCAGCTCCCACCGTGATCGACCGATGGCGAAATCACACGAGTACAGTACGCCCAATCTGTTCTTGGATAATTTCGCGGCTTTGGAAAAGTCGTTTCGTCCGGCGGGCGATTGTTTCGCCGATACCCAAGCCCCGCGAAACGCGTTCACGACATCGCGAACCGCGGCGCTGAATTTGTTCCTGAGCCGATGTCGCCTGGTGGCCCTTCTCGGAAGTGCCGCGCTGGCTATTGAAGGTCCGGTGCCGGGAGTGAAGCGGACGTCGCGATCGCGCGTTCCGACTTCCGAGTTTGACTGATGCACCCCTCGAAGGCGCCTCAGACCCTATCAATTGCACCGTTTGATCCGCTATTATCGTCCTGTTTGCCGAGGCGGTGGCGGGAGATCTTAGACGAACTGATCAAGACCCGTGGAGGCCGCAAAGCACAGATGCATTTGCGAGTTTGGCGTCATTGACGATCGCGGTTCAGCGTACCGCGATGAGAGGAGGCATCGTGGGCAAGTCTTCGGTCATTTTCGGCCTTGGATCGATCCTTATTCTGTTATCGGTAAGTGGCGCGCAAACTGCTGAACTTCAGATCATCGCGGGCGGCGGCATCGCGGGTGCCTTGGGCGTGATAGCCTCCCAGTTCGAGCGCGCTTCAGGCCACAAGATCGTTATTCGCTACGGCACGACCCCAGAATTAATCAAGATGGCCACGAGCGGCGGTCCGTTCGATCTTGGTGTCGTGCCTCAAGATGTCTGGAAAGACGCTGCCGCGCGGGCACAGGTCGCGCCAGGACCGACGCCCGACGTCGCCCGGGTGGGCATCGGCGTCGCGATCCGCGCGGGTGCGCCTAAACCCGACATTAGCACGCCGGAGGGACTCAAGCAGACGCTGCTCAAGGCGCAGTCTATCGCCTCCATACCGGCGAGCGCCACCGGCACCCAGCTTTCCAGCATATATGAGCGCCTTGGCATCACCGAAGAGATGAAAGCCAAGACCAAGGCGCAGCCAACGCCCGCGCTGATCGTCGAGGCGGTTGCCAACGGCGACGCCCAGCTCGCCGTATTCCTCCTTAACGTGCTGAACGATCCCCGCTTGGATGTGGTTGGCCCATTCCCGGCCGAAGTACAGCGGGAGGTCGTCTACGCGGCAGGTATCGCCGCGAACTGTAAAGAACCAGAAGCCGCCAAGGCGTTTGTGGCTTATTTGATGTCTCAGACGGCCATCGCGGTGATCAAGGCCAAAGGCTTGAGCCCCGGCTGACAGCGACGGTGTTGCCTGTTGGCCCCTTTCGGACCTCATCGCGCGGTCTGCGGATGTCTGCTCACTCGAGTCTAGCGGACTTCAGCGGAAGGCCCGCCAACTTCCGAGTGTGACCCGAAGCGGGCTTCGCCGCGTGGCATTCGATCATCACGCCGGATTGCATACCGCGTCGCAACGATTGGTCCAGGTTGATCTATATCAAAGGTGCTGAGCTCGACGAGAGCAATCTGCGTCTCTTTTCCGCAGATGCGCAGGAGTTTGCCGCCATGGACGTCATTCGCAGTGCGTTTGTCGGCTCCTGTCTTCTCGCCCTCGGTTGGGGCTCGGCTTCAGCTCAACAAGTCACGGATGTACCGGGTTCTCCCAGCGCCACAACCACGATCGACGGAAAGCAGCTGCCGCCGCCCGACCCGAAATTCGGCGGCATCATCAAGGAGAAAGCCTCCGACTCGACACCTTGGTGGGCTCCGCGCGTGGTGCCTCCGAAAGGCGCGCCAAACGTGCTGCTCATCATGACAGATGATCAGGGCTTCGGTGCGCCAAGCACATTCGGCGGCGTCATCCCCACGCCTGCCATGGATCGCATCGCAAAGGCCGGTCTGCGCTACACCAATTTTCATTCCGCCTCCCTGTGCTCGCCGACGCGGGCGGCCCTTATCACGGGGCGCAACCACCACTCCGTTGGCTTCGGAGTGGTTGGCGAAGTTTCGACGGGATTCCCCGGCTACGACTCGATTATCCCGATTGAAAAGGGCACCATCGGTACGACCCTGAAGGCCAACGGATATGCAACGTCGTGGTTCGGCAAGGACCACAACACACCGTCCTACCAATCGAGCCAAGCCGGGCCCTTCAATCAATGGCCGAATGGCATGGGGTTCGACTATTTCTACGGTTTCGTCGGCGGCGACGCCAGCCAGTGGCAACCGAACCTGTTTCGCAACACGACAGCGATCTATCCGTTCGAAGGTAACGCCAAGTGGAATCTGGAAACGGCGATGGCGGACGATGCCATCCAGCATATGAAGCAGCTCAAGGAGATCGCGCCCGACAAACCTTTCTTTGTCTACTACGTGCCGGGCGCCACCCATGCGCCGCATCATCCGACGCCGGAATGGATCAAGAAGATCGGCGATATGCACTTGTTCGACGAGGGTTGGAACAAGGTGCGCGAGACCATCTTCGCCAACCAAAAGCGATTGGGCATCATGCCCGAGAACGCCAAGCTGACCCCGTGGCCAAAAGAATTGCCGCAGTGGGATTCTCTCGGCTTTGAGGAGAAGAAACTCTTCATCAAGCAAGCTGATGTCTATGGTGCTTATCTGGCCTATGCCGATCATGAAATCGGTCGTGTCATTCAAGCCGTTGAAGACCTCGGCGAACTGGACAACACCCTGATCATCTATATCGGCGGCGACAATGGCGCGAGCGCCGAAGGTATGATCAACGGCACGCCGAATGAATTCACTACGTTTAATGGCGTTGCGGTGCCAGTGAAGGACCAGCTTCTCTGGTACGAGTTCTGGGGATCGGACAGGACATTCCCGCACTTTGCGGCCCCGTGGGCGTGGGCGATGGACACTCCGTTCAAGTGGGTAAAGCAGGTGCCGTCGCATTTCGGCGGCACGGCGCAGGGCATGGTGATGTCGTGGCCCGGCCACATCAATGATCTGGGCGGCATCCGGCGCCAATTTCACCACGTCATCGATATCGTGCCGACCGTCCTGGAGGCCACGGGCATTCCGCAACCAGACACGATCAACGGCATCAAGCAGATCCCCATCGAAGGGGTCAGCATGAAGTATACGTGGGACAAGGCGAGTGCCAACGCGCCCAGCCAACACACGACGCAATACTTCGAGATGCTTGGCAATCGGGCGATCTATCTGGACGGTTGGGTGGCCGCCACGACGCCCGCGACGCTCCCTTGGGAATTGAGCAACAAGACGCCGCCGGATGTGATCACCGGCTACAATTGGGAACTCTACAACGTGCAGGAGGATCCGACCCAGTTCAACGATCTGGCCGCCAAGATGCCGGACAAGCTCAAGCAGATGCAGGACCTATTCTACTCCGAGGCGAAGAAATACAACGTGCTGCCGCTCGACAACTCGACGCTTGCGCGCTGGAACGCGCCGCGCCCAAATCTCACGGCGGGACGAACGGTCTTCACCTATTCGGGCGAATTGAGTGGTGTGCCCGCAAGTGCGGCACCGAGCATCCTGGGCAAGTCCTACACCATCACGGCTGAGGTCACGATCCCAGAGGGCGGCGCAGAAGGCATGATCGTCACCGAGGGCGGGCGCTTCGGCGGCTATGGCCTGTTCCTGAGCAAGGGCGAAGCCGGCATTGGCCGCGGCAAGGCGGTGTTCCTCTACAACCTGCTCGACCTCAAGCGCACCATGTGGGAAGGGCCGGAATTAAGCGCAGGCAAGCACATCATCGTCTTCGACTTTAAATGCGATGGTCCAGGGTTAGGCAAGGGCGGGACCGGCGTACTGTCCGTGGACGGAAAGGAAGTGGCCAGGGAAACCATGAAGAATACCATCCCCGTCACCTTCCCGGAGGACGAAACTTTCGATGTCGGCTTGGACACCCGCTCCGGCGTCGCAATGATCGAGTACCGCTACGAACCACCATTCAAGTTCACCGGCAAGATCGACAAGCTCACCTTCAAGCTCGAACCGTTCACACCGGAACAAGAGGCCAAGGCAAAGCCGTAACAGCGCCGATCATTGCTTGTTGCCTCGCACGGCGGGCGAAACGATGAAGAAAGCTCTGACTTTCGCCGCTGTCGCCGAGGCCTCTACCGGGCTGGCATTATTGATCGCCCCTGCGCTGGTCGGGCAGTTGTTGCTGGGTGAACGGCTAACAGGCCTCGCAGTACCTGTTGCGCGCGTTGCAGGCCTTGCCTTGGTCGCTTTGGGGATCGCGTGCTGGCCAGGGCCGCCGCCCGCCGGGATGTTGAGCTATAGCCTGTTAGTCGGATTGTACCTTGGATACCTTGGCTTAGTAGGAGGAGCGACCGGCCTTTTGCTGTGGCCCGCCGTCGCTCTTCACTTGCTCCTTGCCGCGCTCCTAAGTCGGGCGACCAAATGACTGCATCTCGCCCTTCTCGAACCTCCGGCGAGGTCCGCCTTATCGCCGCTGTCAGGGCGAGTGCGGACATCAAGCGTCCCCTCATCCAACTCCGATTGAAGAGTACACGGCTTAGCTAATTCGTCAGTTGCGATCATCGAGGCAAAGCCACGGGCAAAACAATGCTGCCAAAGCGGTGTTCGCCTAAAGGCGATTGCGTTTTTTCTGGATCCGGCACGCCTCGCGCTCGATGCTGGCCGCCACCAGCGGCGCCTTGTCGGCGGTGACGGGCGGGGAAAACACGAAGCC
Organism: Bradyrhizobium sp. JR3.5; assembly: GCF_054057015.1. Taxonomy (NCBI): domain Bacteria; kingdom Pseudomonadati; phylum Pseudomonadota; class Alphaproteobacteria; order Hyphomicrobiales; family Nitrobacteraceae; genus Bradyrhizobium; species Bradyrhizobium sp. JR3.5. The sequence goes on along the minus strand of NZ_JBSRYV010000001.1, from coordinate 720,775 downwards.
CTGCACCAGATCGCAATCGAGCCCGCCGAGCACGTCCACTTCGGCCGGCAATTCGGCTCCCTCCGCCACGACAGTCATGCCCAGCCCGTGCGATAGGGCGATGATGCCGCCGAGCAGCTTGCGCTTCTCCGGCGCGCTGGAAATGCCGTCCACGAAGGCGCGGTCCACCTTCAGCCAGTGGAACGGCAGGCGCGTGAGATAGCCGAGCGAGGAATAGCCCGAGCCGAAATCGTCCAGCGCCAGCCGGACGCCGAGACCGGAGAGCGCCGTCAGCGTGCGGCTGATCCGCTGCTCGGTATGATCCACGAACAGGCTTTCGGTCAGCTCCAGGCAGAGCAGCTTCGCCGGAAAGCCGGTCTCCGCCAGCACAGCCGCGACGGCCGCATCGAAATCCACGTTCCAGATCTGCGCCGGCGAGACGTTGACCGAGACGGAGCGCGGCGGCAACCCGGCATCGAGCCAGGCGCGGCCCTGTCGGCAGGCCTCGCGCAGCACCCACAGGCCGAGATCGACGATGAGCCCGGAGCTTTCGGCGATCGGGATGAACTCCGCCGGAGAGATTGGTCCGCGCTCGGGATGGGTCCAGCGCAGCAGCGCCTCGAAGCTGGTGACGCGGCCGGTCCTCAGGTCCACTTGCGGCTGGTAATGCGCCTGAAGGGTGCCGGCCTCAACCGCGTGGCGCAGATGCCGGCCGAGATCGAGCCTTTGATCGACTGCCTGGGCATAGACCGGCTCGAACAGTTGCGCCCGGCCGCGCCCGGCCTCCTTGGCCATATAGAGCGCCAGGTCCGCATTGCGCACGGCGGTCTCCGCCGTCGCCCCATGCTCCGGCAGGCGGGCGATGCCGATGGTGGCGCCGACGAAGGCCTCGCCCTCGGCGAGATCGACGGGGACGGACAGCTTGCCGATGAGCCGATCGGCAAGCCCGGTCAGCGCGACGTCGGACATGCCGCGTCCCTCCGCCAGCACGGCGAATTCGTCGCCGCCGAGCCGGGCGATGAAGGCGCGCGGCCCCAGTTCCTGCCGCAGCGCAGCCGCTACCTGGATCAGCAATTTGTCGCCGGCGGCATGGCCGAGGGAATCATTGACCTCCTTGAAGCGATCGAGATCAATGAGCAGCAGCGCGGCGCCCCGGTCTTGCCGGGCGCAGCCTTCGATCAGGGCGGCGAGCTGGCGCGTGAACAGCGCGCGATTGGCGAGCCCGGTCAAAGGGTCGGTATAGGCGAGCTGCTCGAGTTGTCGCTCGGCCTCCTTGCGCTCGGTGACGTCCTGCACGGTGCCGATGATGCCGATGACCTTGTCGTGGGCAACCTCCGCCTTGCAGATGACAGCCAGATCGCGGGCCGTGCCGTCCGCGTGCAGGATGCGCAGGTCGGTGGCCTCGGTCCTTCGGGTGCGGACGACCCTCCTCTGCAGGTCCTTGAAGCGGTCGGCGTCGCCGTCCACGAAATAGGGCCTCATGCTCTCATCGGTCGGCTCGAACGTGTCGGGGCCGAAGCCGAGAAGCTGGTAGAGTTCGGGCGCCCAGGTCGTACGGCCGGTGTCCAGGCGGTAGCTCCAGGTGCCGATCTTGCCGAGCCGATGGGCCTCCTCCAGCGCTCGCGTGCGCTGGTCGAGCAAAGCCTTGGCCGCCCTGAGCTGGGTGATGTCGCTGGACGTGCCGCGATAGCCGAGAAAGGTGCCATCATCGGCGTAGATGGGCTTGCCGCTGGTGCAGATGCTGACGCGCGACCCGTCCTCGCCGATCAGCGTATAGGTGAAGTCGCGAAAAGGGCGATGGGCCTCCATGTCGGCCCGGTGCCGCGCCATGGCCTCCCCGTCCTCGGGCGCATAAGTCAGTTCCCAGCGCGCCTTGCCGCCGGACGCCACGGTCTGGAAGGCCGCATTGCCGGCCAGCGATTTGGGATAGGGCAGCAGCCGGTGGGCCGCGTCGCTCTCCCAGCACCAGTCCGAGGCGGTCGAGACAAAATCGGCCAGCCGTTGCTCGCTCTCCGTCAGGCGCCGCAGCGCGGAAGTCTCCTCGGTGACGTCGCGGACAATGCCCGACACGCGCCGGACCTGACCGCGCGCGTCGAATTCCGGCTCGCCATGCACCACGCAGTCGAGCAGGCGGCCATCGGAACTGCGGAGCCTCGTCCGCACCGCATAGGGCCGCCCCTCCGCCCAGCAGGCCGCGTAATGCGCCTCCAGAACCTTCCGGCTTTCAGGCAGATAGCGCTCGCGCACCGTGGCGATGGGAATGAAGCCGTCGACCGTTTCGAATTCGTAGAAGGCGGCGAGCTCGGGCGATATCCAGAAATCGGTCGCCGCGGCACTCTGCGACTCCCAGTAGCCCATGCGGGCCAATCTGATGGCGCACCGCAGCGATCGCTCCTCATGCCAGCGGCGGCGCGCTTCCCGGGTCGGGGGACCTGCCCTTGCGACAATCTGCGAGCGGCCATCGGTCCCCAACTACAACGCTAGCGTACGCAACTAATACGCTAGCATAGAGCGCCACAACCTTGGAGCGACGGCGGCGACAAACCGGGGTTCTTCTGCATCTTTGGTGTAGTTTCGGTGAATTCTGCAACCGGCACCAACTGTCCGGACGCGACCCAATCTGAACAGTTCTTCGCCACGCTCAAACACTGGTTGGTTAAAGCCGCGCAGCGAGCCATCGCGGCCGTCTGCGATGCGACCGCTCCGATCACGCGAAGCCGTCGCACCACGCTTCTGTTCAGCGGATCCGCACCAGCTCCATATCGAGGTCGCCGGCGACGGCGGGCTCGATCTGGCAGCGCGAGATTCCGATATCGCGCAGGGTCCGGTCATCGAGCTGGCGCAGCGTCTTGATCGCCTCCCGGCGCACCCAATAGGTCGCGAGTGCATCGCCCCACACTCGGAGCAATCGGAGCAATCCGCCCATCATGCTGGGCCGCGCGGGCGATGCGGCCGCTGAGTATATCGTCGTCATTGTCATCTCCTTCGATGCCCAAACGACAAAGCTATGCCGTTGACGCAAATGCCGTTTCGACACCTGCGCCGTCGTAACCTCGGATCGCTTGCGCGCTCCTCGGTGCAATCATGGGCTTGTTCGCTCTTAAATGATCCGGTACATTGCTCGGAGCAAGCAAAACATTGCTCTCGGTGCAATAATGTCGAGGTTCGAATATCTGAAGCTGGCGGATGCGGTCGCCGCCGAGATCGCCAGCGGCGCGCTGAAGGCGGGCGACCGCCTGCCGCCGCAACGCCATTTCGCCTATGACCGCAACATCGCGGTCTCCACTGCGAGCCGGGTCTACACCGAGCTGTTGCGGCGCGGGCTGGTGGTCGGTGAAGTCGGCCGCGGCACCTTCGTGTCCGGCGAAGCGCGCCGCGGCATCGCCGCTCCGACCGAACCACGCGGCGCCCGCATCGATCTCGAATTCAACTATCCGCTGCTGCCGCATCAGGCGACGATGATCGCCAAGAGCCTCGAAGGGCTGGAGCGGCCCGAGGTGCTCGAGGGCGCGCTGCGGCCGGCGACCAGTTTCGGCACGCGGGCGGCGCGCACGATCTCCGCGGAATTCCTCGCGCGCAAGAGCTGGGCGCCAAATCCCGACCAGATCGTGTTCACCGCCAATGGCCGGCAATGCATCGCCTCCGCGCTCGCCGCCGTCGTGCCGCCCGGCGGACGCTGCGGCGTCGAGGCGCTGACCTATCCGTTCGTGAAGGGCATTGCCGCACGGCTCGGCATCGCGCTGGTGCCGCTTGCGATGGACGAGCATGGCGTGCGCCCGGACGCAGTGCAGAAGGCGCACCGCGAGGCGCATCTGTCCGCGCTCTACATCCAGCCCACGATCCAGAACCCGCTCAGCATCACGATGCCGGCCGAGCGCCGCGCCGAGCTGTTGCGCGTGGTGGAGAAGCTCGGCCTCGTCGTCATCGAGGATTGGCGTCTACGGATTCCTCGACGACGAGGTGCCGCTGGCCGCGCTCGCGCCGGACAGCTGCATCGTGCTCGACAGTTTGTCGAAGAAGGTCGCGCCCGGCCTCGCGCTCGGCTTCATCGTCCCGCCGCCGCGGCTGCGCGAAAGCATCATGGCCGCGGTGCGCTCGGGCGGCTGGACGGCATCAGGCTACGCCTTCGCCGCCGGACAGCGGCTGATGGCCGACGGCACCGCCGCCGAACTGTCACGGCTGAAGCGGATCGACGCCGGCCGCCGCCAGCAGATCGCGGCCAAGCACCTGGCCGATTTCGAGATCCAGACCAACCCGAAATCCTATCATCTGTGGCTGACCTTGCCGCCGCACTGGCGCTCGCAGACCCTGGTCGCGGCCGCGGCACGACGCGACATCGCGCTGACGCCGTCGACCACCTTCGCCGCCACGCCGGGACACGCGCCCAATGCGGTGCGGCTTGCGCTCGCCGCGCCGCCGATGGAGCAACTCGACCTCGGCCTGCGGACGTTGGCGGGAATGCTGAGCGCGACCGAGGAGGATTTTGATTCGACGGAATGACATCGCGTCTGCACTGCGACGTACCGGCCTTCTTCCATTCATTGCGCTTGATTGCGAACCGGCTTCGGCAAAAGCCCATCGGGCAATTGATCGAAGCGGTAGCGCCGCGGGCGGTTGCGGGTGACGAAGCCGCCGACCTGCCAGGTGAACAGCGCGGCAAAGCCGACCAGGAACAGCGCGCCCATCCAGTTCGCAGCCAGCAGCGCCATCACCAGCAATCCGGTCATTGCCACCGCAAGGCACGCCAGCAGCGCCAGCGCCGCGGTGTATGTCTTCGGCCCGAGGCCTCCGACGAGCCTGGCCGTGCTGCCCGCCGCCTGCATCCGGCGATGCAGCTCGACGATGAAGTCGCGGTAGAGATGTCCTTGCGGTGCGATGAGCGTCGCGGTCTGCCAGGTGGTCGACAGGATCGCGATCCGCCCGCCCTTGGCATTGTCGATGTCGGCGCGAAACCGCTGCTGCTGCATCGAGACCGGACGGTAGGACAGTTTGACGGCGGAGATGTCGCTGTAATCCCACACGCCCGACCTGCCGGCGATCCGCCACGACAGCCCGTCCCTGGTCAGTTCGAACTGGTGCGCCGAGCCGATCAATGAGGCCTTGTAGGCATAGCGCACCGGCGCGCCCTCGCCTGCCTCCGGCCGGTCCTGCAACGTTGTTGGCAATCCGCCGTTCCACCTGTTCAGACACCTCCGCGCGCTTGCATGGGATGTCACGCCTATCCTACAAGCGAGCCATGCCCGAGACGACCTATTTTCCGCGTTACCTCATCCTCGGCGGCGCGATGATATCCGGCGTGCTGCTGGCGCTTGCCGTGCACATGCTCGGCGCGCGCTACGGGCTCGATCTCGGCGGCCTGTGGCGCTCCGATAGCCACGAGTTCATGCCGGCTGGCGCGGCGATCGCCTGGTGGCTGATCGCGAGCGTCGGGTTTTCGGGCGGCTACTTCACTGCCAATCTGATGCACAGCGCGGTGGCCGGCCAGATCCCGCAGCGGATGCGCCAGTTCCTGATCGTGGTCGGCGTGCTGATGCTGGCCGGCGCCGGCCAGGCCGCGGCGGCGCCGAGCACGGTCTCGACCGTTTCCGCCGTGCTCGCCGGTCTCGCCGCGCTGTGCCTCGGCGCCGTGATGGCGTTTTGCGGCGCCTATTTTGCCCAGCGCAAGAGCTAGCACTACTTTGGCAGATTGTTGGTTTTGCCGCGCTTTATAGGATTCCCGAATCAATTTTTCAATGATTCATGGGTGGTCGGCTCTTGGAGGGCTGACCATGGCAGTATGGGAAGACGAGCTTGAACGCTGGCTGATGCCGTTCTTGAACCGGCTGGGTCATAAGACTCGGCAGCGGATGTGTCCTCTGTATGTTGCGGGACTGATCGGTCCTGGCGATCGCAAGAGTGTTCAGCCGATGGCGGAGCGCCTCGCCACGGGCAACTACGACCAGCTGCACCATTTCATTGCGGACGGTGTCTGGGACGCGACGCCGCTGGAGACGGAGTTGCTTAACCAGGCGGACCGACTTGTCGGCGGTAGCGATGCAGTGCTCGTTATTGATGACACGTCACTGCCGAAGAAGGGCGAACGCTCGGTTGGTGTTGCGGCTCAATACGCGTCGGCTCTTGGCAAAGCGGCAAATTGCCAAACGCTGGTGTCTTTGACGCTTGCGCGCGGTGAAGTGCCAGTGATGGTCGCGTTACGCCTCTTTCTGCCTGATAGTTGGACAAGCGACGTGTCTCGCTTGAAGCGCGCTCGCGTGCCAGTCGAACACCGAACGCCACGATCCAAGCCAGAAATTGCTTTGGCCGAGATCGACCGGGCGATGGCAGCCAACGTGCACTTTGGATGTGTGCTGGCGGATGCTGGATACGGACTTAGCGCACCGTTTCGACAAGGGCTAACGGAGCGCGGGCTGGCCTGGGCGGTCGGCATTCCTCGACACCTGAAGGTGTATCCGGTCGATGTGAAGCTCATTTGGCCGATGACCAAAGTCCGCGGGAAACCACGAAAGCACCACGTGCCCGATATCTTATCGATTGCGGCAGAACAAATGCTGGCCAGTGCCAAATGGAAAGCCGTGAGCTGGCGTAGCGGGACGAAAGGTCGGCTGAAAGCCCGATTTGCTGCTCTCCGTGTCCGCACCGCCGACGGCCCTCCTCAGCGGATTTGGGATAAGGGTCAGCAGCATCTCCCGGGCGACGAAGCTTGGCTCATTGGCGAGCAACGTGCCTCGGGGGAGAAGAAATACTATCTTGCCAATCTCCCTGCCGCGACGGATCTGCGCACACTGGCCGCCACCATCAAAGCAAGATGGATTTGTGAGCAGGCGCATCAGCAATTGAAGGAGGAGCTCGGACTTGATCACTTCGAGGGGCGATCATGGCAGGGTCTTCATCGCCACGCGCTGATGACAATGATCGCCTACGCCTTCCTGCAACATCGTCGCCTCGCACACGCGGGGCGGAAAAAAAAGAATCAACGGACCTCCGCCTCAGCCAACCATGCCCGCCGTACGTCACGCCATCGTCGATCTCATCCTTCGGCCGCCGTCTCAGCGGTGTCCATACTGCCGAAAACAAATCCTTGAAAAACACTGGCGCAAATAGATTCTGCCAAAGTAGTGCTAGGCCGTGAACCCATAAAACTTCCAGCTGGCTGGCTTGCCAGAGTCGGCTATTCCCCGATAGCGACTAAATTCGACAGTGCAGCGAAATGTCGCGAAGGGCCACATCCGGACTCGTGCACCGCAGCACAAGCCGACATCAGCGTCTTCTCCGATTTCGGACTGAACTGACAATTTCCCTCGCCGCGTCCTGAAGCTCGCCGAGATGCCGGGCCGCAAAGGCCTCGATGGAAAAGGCGGTCTTTAGCCAGAGCATGTTGATTGCGCCGAGGACCCGCTGCCCATCGCGCAGGGGAACCGCGATCGAGAACAGACCATCCGCATGCAGGGGACCACCATAGTAACCTCCGGTATGCGTGGGGTCGCGGGTGCCATAGCCGCGCGCGCGAACCTCGGCGAGGATGCTGCTCAAGCGCGCCGGCTCTCGCGCCAACCGATCCTCAGGCTTGCTGGAGCTGCGCAACAGATCGACAATGCGCTGTCGCTCCTTGACGGGACAATACGCGAGATAGGCGCGGCCGACTGCCGAATGCAGCCAGTTAACCGGCAACCCGATGCGCTCCTGCTGCAACAAGATCGGGCTTCGCGCCCGCGTTGTTTCCCGAATTTCCATGTGGTCACCCGCCGGCACCATCAGGTCGGAGGGCCAGGAAACCCGCTCGCACAGTCGCTCCAGGATCGGAGCCGCGGCTTCCGCGATGCGGTCGCGATGTTCTCGACGCGAAGGCGCATGCGAAAGCGTCGCGCCGATGCGGTAGCGGCCGTCGGCAAGCCGTCGCGTGACCAAGCCGGACCGGGCCAGCGTGTGGAGAGGGATACGGAGCAGGCTCGGCTTGGAGATGTTGGTGAAGACATGCAGTTCGTGCAGCGACGAGTCGGGCTGCATTTGCAGGGCCTGCAAAACGAGAAGGCCTCGCTCCAGGCTCTTGATGACTTTCGGACCCGCCATTGCCTGCTCGCTTCGTTTCACAATGTGGAATGTAGCGTTCCACAATGCGGAATGCACGTCGATTCTTCTGGCGAAACGCCACCGTCACGTTCAAAGGTAGGGTGCCTGCAGGTTGCGATTTGGAATCGAGATTTTCATCGTTGATGGAGACTTCCATGAGATCCCGCCTGTTTCACCGCATGACATCATTGTCCCTCGCGACGCTGGCCCTGCTCGCCTCGGGCCTGCAAGCATCCGCGCAAACATCCTTTCCGACCGGCACGGTACGCTTCGTGGCGCCGTTTTCGGCCAGCACGCCGCCCGACATCATCAGCCGCATCGTATCGAAGGAATTGACGGAATCGGAAGGCTGGCGGGTGATTGTCGAGAACCGGCCGGGCGGTATCACCACCATCGCGGCGACCGACGTCCTCACCCAGCCGGCGGACGGCAACAGCCTCTATGCGATGTCGGTGCCGTCGGCTGCGGCGCCGTCGCTGGTGCCGAACATCTCGTTCGATCTCGGCCGGGATTTCGACCCGGTCATCAAGGCGACGGTTTCCTACAACGTTCTGGTGGTGAATCCGTCGGTGCCAGCGAAGACAGTGGCGGAGCTGGTGACGCTGCTGAAAAGCCAGCCCGACAAGCTGACGTTCTCTTCGGGCGGGTTCGGCACGCCCGCGCATCTGATCGGCGAGCAATTCAAGCTGCAGACAGGCACGCGCGCCCAGCACGTTCCCTACGCGCAATTCCCGCAGGCGATCGGCGACCTGCTCAACGGCACCAACGCCTTCATGTTCATCACCATGTTGCCGGTGGTTGATCTGATCAAGACCGGAAAGCTGCGGGCGCTCGCGGTTACCGGTCCGAAGCGTGTGCCGATCCTGCCTGATGTGCCGACTATTGTCGAAGCCGGCTACCCTTCGCTGGTCGTCGAGGACTGGACCGGCTTCGCCGTCAGGCATGGCACTCCGAAGGAAGCAGTTGCGCGGCTCAATGCTGCGATCAACAAGGCGCTGCAGAAACCCTCGGTGCGCGAGGCGCTGGCAAAGATCGGTGCCGAGCCGGCAGGCGGCACGCCTGAGCAATTCGGCCGGCTGGTTGGCGATCAGGTCGCGCACTGGCACGATGTCGTAGCCGGAATGAAGGTCCAGCAATAGTGCCATCGGGTTTTCGCGTGACGCTGCTCGGGACGGGGACGCCGATCCCCCGCCCCGATCGCTTTGGGCCGAGCACGCTAATCGAGGCGGGCGAGCATACGATCCTGATCGATGCCGGCCGCGGCGCCGCTATGCGCTTGTTTCAGCTCGGCGTTCCAATCGGTCGGATCGATGCGCTGCTGCTCACGCATTTTCATTCCGATCACACGGTCGGCATTCCTGACCTCTGGCTGACGGGCTGGCTGAGCTCATATTTCGGCAACCGCCAGCGCCCATTCAACGTGATCGGCCCGCTTGGCACAGCCAAGCTGATGCACCACCTCGAAGCGGCCTACGCGCACGACATCGAGATCCGCGTCGAGGATGAGAAGCTGGCACGCGAGCATGTCGCGATCACGGTGAACGAGTTTGCGGAGGATGGCGTCGTCTATCAGACCGGCGATCTGCGCGTCATAGCCTTCACCGTCGATCATGGCGACGCCATCAAGCCGGCATATGGCTATCGTATCGAATATCGCGGCCGCATGGCCGTCATCTCCGGCGATACGCGCTACAACGCAAACGTGCTCCGAAACGGCGAGGGCGCTGACTTGCTGGTACATGAGGTCGCAATGGCGCCGCCGAAGCTTCTGGGTCAAGCCGACATCCAGCGCATCGTCAATCATCATACCTCGCCACAGGAAGCCGGACGCGTGTTCGCGAAGACGCGGCCTAAACTCGCCGTGTTCACGCATCTGGTCATGCTCGCCAGTGACTCCGTGCCGGCACCGAGCGTTGACGATCTGATCGCGGCAACCCGCGAGACTTATGCCGGACCGCTTGTTGTCGGCGAAGACCTGATGAGCTTCGAGATCGGCGAGACCGTTACGTTCAGAAATCCACCGCACTGGCGAGGAGGCAGATCACCCCGCCAAAGGCGACCAGCCGCCAATCATGCTCCAAGGTGAGACACGTTAGAACGCGATGCATATAGTTCCCCGTTATGGACCTATAAGAACGAGCCCATTCGTGTGGGGAATGGTAACCGCACCGCAGCAAGGTTCCACCCATGGGGAAGAAGCCTCGAGTGTGCGGCCGAAATCGCGCTGAGGGCCGCTACTTGGGTGACCTGCTCACGCAGGCGCCGGTGCAATGTCGCCGCTCGCTGGTTCTCACCGCTGCGTCTGCGATGATGCGCCGATCCAGATCAGCGCCGCGGCCGCAAGCAACACCGTGGCGGAGATCACGAGTGCCGCATGCAGGCCGGCGATGAAGGCCGCGGACCGGCCGACCATCGAGCCGAACAGCGCGACACCCAGCACGCTGCCGGTCTGCCGAGTCGCGTTCAGCACCCCGGCCGCGATCCCGGCATGCTGCGGCTCGGCACTGCCGAGCAGCGCCGATGTCAGCGGCGGCACCAGCAGGCCGAGGCCGCCGCTGATCGCCAGCAGTTGCAGGCAGATCGCGAGATAGCTCGCGGCCGGCCCGATGAACAGCAGTGCCAGGCATCCGACGGCCGAGAGCGCGGCACCGAGCGCGATCGCCGCCGGCGCGCCGATCCGCTCCGCGACATGCGGCGCGATCAGGTTGGCGGGCAGCACGGCGCCGAGCATCGGCACGAACGCCAGGCCGGTTGCAAACGCCGACAGCCCGTTGACTTGCTGGAAGTAGAGGCTGAGCACGAAGATCAGCCCGTAGAACGCAACGTTCACCAGCAGGCCGACCAGCGAGGTCAGGGCAAACATCCTGTTGCCGAACAGCGAGAGCGGCAGCATCGGCTGCGCCGTGCGCGCCTCATGCCAGACGAACAGCACGGAGAAGACGGCCGCCAGAGCGAAGCCTGCGACGACGAACGGGCTATCCCAGCCGAGCGCGCCGCCCTCGATGAGCGCGCCGGCCAGCGTGCCAAGCGCGGCGATCGCCGCAATTTGTCCCGGCAGATCGAGCCGGTGCTGGTGATGGCGCGTGGTTTCGCCGGCAAAGCGCCAGGCGAGCCACAGCCCGGCCAGGCCGATCGGCAGATTGACCAGGAAGATCGCGCGCCAGCCGACCAATGTGATCAGCCCGCCGCCGACGAACGGGCCTGCGGTCAGCGCAAGGCTCGCGCCCGCGGCCCAGACGCCGACCGCGCGTCCGCGCGCCTTCTCGTCCGCATAGGCGTGGCGGAGCAGCGCGAGCGAGTTCGGCACCAGGATGGCCGCGGCCAGCCCCTGCACGCAGCGCGCGGCGATCAGCGTCACGGCGTCAGGCGCGACGGCGCACCCAACCGACGCCGCGGTGAAGATGGCAAAGCCGGCCATGAAAACGCGCTTGGCGCCGATCCGGTCGCCGAGCGCGCCCGCGGTCAGGATGAAGGCGGCAAACGCGATGGTGTAGGCGCTGACAACCCATTGCAGCTCGGCAACGCCGCCGCCAAGCGAGCCGCCGATGGCGTTGAGCGCCGTGTTGACGATGGTGACGTCGAGCTGCACGACGCCGTAACCGAGGCTCATCGCGGCGAGCGTCAACGTCGCCGCAAGCCCGGTCGACGGCCGATGCGACGTCGCGCGCTGGTCCGGCCCGCGCCGGAGGTTCAGGGATGTCTGTTGCATGGTCTTGACCTCACTCTGCGCAACCAATGCGAGAGATAGGTCTTCGTTTCTCAATGATACTTCGCTGCGGATCGAAGTGTGGTATCGCCATGCCGGCCGGGGGGCAACGTCGTTGCGCGGCGTTTTGCCTCAATAGACCTACGGACCGCCCCCCGGGGCGCCTCATTCCGGCCCGAACGGCGGTCCACAGCCGGATCACGCAGATGCGCACATCGACTTCACGCTTTGGTAAACGCCGCAGCCGGCCCGGACGTCCCCCACGCTGATGCATATCGTCTATTCGCTCCGCTTCGAAGGCCCCGCAGTGGCGCTGCGACGACGGCAAAATCGGCCAAAATACCGACGAAATCGCCAGGAACGGCTGAAGGACGACGGAACATGCAGTGGTCCCGTCGCGGACGACGACCTAGCTGCGACTCACATTCCGCAGCGCGAGAACATATGTAGCCAGTATGACAACAACACTGGACGGGAGCCGAAGGTTGGCTTGTCAAGGGCTGCACAACGCATCGGTTTTGCCTTATGGGTCATCGCGTACGGTGCGTTTGCCCGTCACCCGTCGCCGTCCGTGACCGGGTCCCACTGAAATTGTCCCTGCCGGGAGGATGAATGCTTCGGCTGCTGACCACGCTTGGGCGTGGCTTCAAGGAAAAGATCGGCTGGAAACGGCTCGGGGTCGCTGCGAGCGTGCTCATCATCGCGTTCGCGGTCACGACGCTGGTCCACACCCTGAAGGGCGTCGACACCGGTATCATCCTCACCGCGCTGACCGACATCGCGCCGCACCGGATCGCGCTCGCGGCGCTCTGCGTGGTCGGGGCGTTCTGCACGCTGACCTTCTATGACTTCTTCGCGCTGCGTACGATCGGCAAGACCCACGTCCCCTACCGCATCGCAGCGCTGTCGAGTTTCACCAGCTACACGATCGGCCACAATATCGGCGCCACCGTCTTTACCGGCGGCGCGATCCGCTTCCGGATCTATTCCGACTACGGCCTCTCCGCGATCGACGTCGCCAAGATCTGCTTTCTCTCGGGCCTGACCTTCTGGCTCGGCAATCTGTTCGTGCTCGGCTTCGGCATGGCCTGGCACCCCGCGGCGGCATCGGCCATGGACCTGCTGCCGCCGGCGATGAACCGGCTGATCGCGCTCGGCTGCCTTGCCGGCATCGGTGCCTATTTCGTCTGGCTCCTGACCGGCGAGAAGCGCCGCGAGCTCGGCCAGAACGGCTGGAAGGTGGTGCTGCCCTCGGCCAAGCTGACGCTGCTGCAGATCATTATCGGCGTGGTCGATCTCGGCTTCTGCGCGCTCGCGATGTATCTCCTGATGCCGACCGAGCCGCATATCGACTTCGTCTCGCTGGCGGTGGTGTTCATCCTGGCGACGCTGCTCGGCTTTGCGAGCCACGCCCCCGGCTCGATCGGCGTGTTCGACGCTGCGATGCTGGTGGCGCTGCCGGAGTTCAGCAAGGAGCAATTGCTGGCGACGCTGGTCGTGTTCCGTATCCTCTATTTCCTGATCCCGTTCGGGATTTCGATCTCGATCATGGGCATGCGCGAGCTGTGGCTCAACGTGGTGCGGCCCTGGCAGGAACGAAAAAGACTCAGCCAAGCCTGCACGGCTTCGGCGACCGTGCGGCAACCGATCGAAAGCCGGCAGCAGCAGATCAGGCGGCTGAGACGGTAACAGCGAACGTTATCGGCCCCCCTCGCCCCGGTGTTTCGATCCCGGATTTTGGTCTCTGCCGCCGCTTCTCTTATTTTCGCCGTACCACTCGCGTCAAACCGCGCCATGATTGGCTTTTTGGTTCGATTTTCGTTTCGTGTCACGGTCTGTAGCGTGCTGCTCGGCAGCGCGCTCGCGGCGGTATTGGCTTCGGCCGCCGACGCGCAGGATACCCAGCTCTCGATCTCCTGGGAGGTCCGCAACCGCTTCCGGCTGTTCCGCGAGGAACGCGACTTCCGTCTGCATGTCGAAAGCGGGCTCGGCCGCAGCGTGCTGGCCTCGGAACAGGCGCTGGAACTGCAAAGCGACGGCCGCGGCTGGGCGCGCAACACCGTCAACCGGCTCTGCATCGACCTGCAGGGCCGCGTCAGCGAGCCCTGCACCCGCGACAACGTCAAGGAAAGCTATCTGACGCCGATCGATCACCCGATCGTGGTGCGGCTCACGGGTCCGGTTCCGGTCGGCGCGACCTGCGCCTGGTCGTTCGACGACGGCGACGGGCCGCAATCCTCGACATTCGATTGCGCCGAGCCGGTCAATCTGCGCGTCCGCTACGGCCGCACCACGGTCGCGACCGTCGATGTCGCCAGCGGCTCGGACGCCAACCAGCGCGTGACGACCCAGATCGCGGTGCGCGATTTGCTGATCGCCGGCCTCGGCGACAGCATCGCATCCGGCGAGGGCAATCCCGATCGCGCGATTGCCCTCTCCGACGAGGGCTTCTGCTTCCGCTCCTATCTCGGCGGCGCGCAATACTACCGGCCGAGCCGCGCCGGCTTCAAAGGCGGCCGCGCCTGCGAAGCGCCCGACACCCTGACCAACTGGCAGCGCCGGAGCGCGCTGTGGCTCAACTCGGCCTGTCACCGTTCGCTGTACAGCTACCAGACCCGCACCGCTCTTGCGCTTGCCGTGCAATATCCGCACATCGCGGTGACCTATCTGCCGCTGGCCTGCACCGGCGCCACCATCGCCGACGGCCTGCTCGGCTCGCAGCAGGCGCGGGAATGTCTGCCGACGAAAACCGCCAACACCTGCTCGGGCACCGTCAACGGCCAGATCGCGGAGCTGCGCACGGCACTCGCAGCCGCCAAGCGCCGGCAACCGGACCGCACGCTCGATCTCGTGCTGCTGTCGGTCGGCGCCAACGACATCTACTTCTCCGGCCTCGTCGCCAACGTGATCGTCGACACGCCGACCGAACGCGCGCTGTTCAGCCAGGGCGGCTCGATGGCCAGCGTCGACGATGCCCGCTCGGCACTGGCGCGCGACCTGCCGGCCGATTTCGCCAAGCTGCGCGATGCGCTGAAGCCGTTGGTCGGCGGCGACCTCTCGCACGTGGTCTACACGGCCTATGCCAATCCGGCGCTGTCCAATGGCGGCGCGCCCTGCCCCGGCGGCCGCGCCGGCTTCGAGATCCATCCCTCGTTCAACGCCGATCCGAAGCGGCTCGCGGCGGTCTCGGGCTTCGTGCAGAACGAGTTCCTGCCGCAGCTCAAGGCGATCGCGCAGTGCCAGTCCGGCATCATCTGCCGCAATCCGCAGGCCGACCGCATGACCTTCGTCGAGGCGCATCAGGATGCGTTTGCAAGCCACGGCTTCTGCGCACGCGCGTCGACCGATCCGGAGTTCGACCGCGACTGCTTCGCCGCCAACGGCGACAGCTTCGTCTCCGATATCGTCGCCGCGGCCAACCAGCCGCTCAAATGCGGCCGCAGCGCCGGCGAATACCGCGCCTATCTGCCGCGGGCGCGCTGGATCCGCGACGCCAATGACAGCTATTTCGCGGCGATGACCTACCCGCAGGGCCTGCCGTCCTCGATGCAGCCAACCGACATCCACGATGCGACGTGGGGCATCCTGTCGGCGGTGTACGGCGGCGCGGTGCATCCGAGCGCCGAAGGTCATGCGGCGATGGCCGATGCGGCGGTGCCGGCAGCCGCCACCGTGCTTCAGTTGAACACCACGGTGCCCGAGGTGATTTCCGAGCCGGTCGCGCCATTGCCGACGGCACCGTTGCAACGCTGATCGCTGCACGCTCGCGACGCCGCACGCGTGCGGCCGCGAACCAACGTGATCCCAATGAGGGGTCTAGAGCGTTTTCGAGCGAAGTGGACGCCGGTTCGCGTGAAGACAACGCGTCAAAACAAGAATCTAGAGCTTCGGTTCTGATTCAATCAGAACCGAAAATGCTCTAGTGCCGCTTCGTCGCGGGCAAAGGCGCCGGTGGCGGCGGCGGCTTCATCGCTGCGGCTTGCGCCGGCAGATATTTGGCGACGATTGCGGGATCGAGCTGCGCCATCGCCGTGTCCGGCAGCCGGGTCCAGACCTCGTCCTTGCCGAACAGCGAGATGCCGAGATAGCCGCGCATGGTCAGCGTCTGTCCATCGGCGCTCAGCGTCATCTTGGCCTTGTAGACCTTGCCGTTGCGCGGATCGAGCACGTTGCCGCCTTCATAGGCGAGCCCGTTGCGCTTCATGTCGCGGATCAGGGGAATGCCAAGCCACGGCATGTCCTTGCGATCGTCCGTGCATTTCGAGCAGACCGGATTGGGCGGATCGCCGGGCGCTGAGAACATCTTTGCGATCATGCCTTCGAACAGGCCGTTGCGCTCGATCACCAGGAACCAGCCTTCGGGCTTGCCGTCTTCGATCTTCTGCCAGAGTCCGGCCGCCGATAGCTCGGCCGCGGAAGCCGCAAGCGGAGCAGCTAGCGCAAAGGCCGAGGCGATCGCCAAGATCAGCCGAAGTCTGGATAGCGTGTTCCGCATCATCATCACCTGATCAATCGACAAACTCGATTACGAGCAGACTACGGCCATTTCGCGGAGTGTTCCAGTAGCCGCGCCGCACGGGCAATGGCCCATGCCCCTGGCATTGGTCGCTGCTGAAGCAGAATCAGTTCACCCCAAGCTTCTTCTGCAAACTTGATGACGAGGTTGTGTACTGGAACACCAGCCGCTTGTCAGGATACACGTAGCGGTGCGCCTTCTGCGCCATCAACGCGCCCTCGTGGAAGCCGGAGAGAATGAGCTTCAGCTTGCCCGGATAGGTGTTGATGTCGCCGATCGCGAAGATGCCTGAAACGTTGGTCTCGAATGCTGCGGTATCGACCGGGACCAGATTGTTCTCCAGCGCCACGCCCCAATTCGCGACCGGACCGAGCTTCATGGTGAGCCCGAAGAACGGCAGCATCGTATCGCAGGCGATCGTCGACATCGCATTGTCGTTGCCCTTCAGCGCGGCGCCCGAGAGTTGACCGCCGGCGCCTTCGAGCCCGGTGACCTGGCCGATCTTCAGATCCATCTTGCCGTCGGCAACCAGCGAGCGCATCTGCTCGACGCTGTGCGGCGCCGCGCGGAAATCGTCGCGCCGATGCAGCAGCGTGATGCGCTTGGCGATCGGATGCAGATTGAGCGTCCAGTCGAGCGCGGAGTCGCCGCCGCCGACGATCAGGATGTTCTTGTCGCGGAACTGCTCCATCTTGCGCACGGCATAGAACACCGATGTGCCTTCATAGGCCTCGATGCCCGGCACCGGCGGACGCTTCGGCTGGAACGAACCGCCGCCCGCGGAGATCACGACGACCTTGGCCTCGAACTCCTTGCCGGCATCGGTCTTCACGCGGAACAAGGGATCGCCGATCTTCTCGATGCTCTCCACCATCTCGTTGAGGTGGAAGGTCGCGCCGAACGGCTTGATCTGCTCCAGCAGCTGCTCGGTCAGGCCCTGGCCGGTGACAAAGGGAATCCCGGGAATGTCGTAGATCGGCTTCTCCGGATAGAGCTCGGCACACTGCCCGCCGATCTTGTCGAGGATGTCGACCAGATGCACCTTCATGTCGAGCAGTCCCAGTTCGAACACGGCGAACAGTCCGCAGGGACCCGCGCCAATTATCAGCACATCGGTTTTGATCGCTTCGCTCATATCCGCTTCTTTTCAGTTGAGATCGACTGGACGGCTTTCGCCTGCCCAGCCAAGTATGGCCGGATCGGGACATGCATAATAGGGACAGCGGCTGGCGCGGCAACCCCTTGCCGAGCCTGCGCAACTCGGCTGTATGGGCGGGAAACCGACGGAGATCCCCCTCGTGAATGCCCCTGTCCGCGCCGACGATGCACCGCGCCTGGAAGACTTTCCCTATCGCCTGTCCGACAATGTGCGCTTTGCCGATCTCGACCCGAACGGGCACGTCAACAACGCCGTCTATGCGAGCTATTTTGAGACCGGCCGCGTCACGCTGGTGAAGGACCTCAGCATGGGGCTGATGCCGGCCGGGCTTGGCTGGATCATGGTGCGGCTCGACATCCATTTCCGCGCCGAGCTGCACTGGCCGGGACAGATCGAGCTCGGGCTCGGTCTCGTCAAGTTCGGACGGACGTCGACCACTTTCGATCAGGTGGTATTTTCGGAAGGGAGATGCGTGGCGTCGGCGAAGGCGGTCACCGTGATGATCGATGAGGCCACGCGCAGACCGACGCCGCTGCCGGCGGAGGTCAAGCAGAACTTCCGCCGCTGGGTCCGTCGCGGTGTGAACCCGGACGGCGAATAAATCAGGTCAGGCCTGCCGCTCCGGCGTCGACACGACCAGTCCGTCGAGATCGTCGGTCACCTTGATCTGGCAGGACAACCGCGAATTCGGACGCACGTCGAAGCCGAAATCCAGCATGTCCTCTTCCATCGGCGACGGCGCGCCGACCTTCTCGCGCCACGCGTCATCGACATAGACATGGCAGGTCGCACAGGCGCAGGCGCCACCGCATTCGGCTTCAATGCCGGGAATGGCGTTGCGGATCGCACCTTCCATCACCGTCGCGCCGTTCTCGATATCAATGGAGCGTTTCTCTCCGGAATGGTCGATAAAGTGTATTTTGGCCATGATTGCTCGTGCTGCCGGAATGCGCCGGACGATGGTTGGAAAGGTCCCGGCAGTCGTATAACGGGTCGATCCGTACAGCGCTAGCGCGGAGACCGAAAACCTGCCGGCCGGCCGGGACGGCGCCCTACCCGTTGCCGCAAGCCGTGGAAATGCCCGAAGCCTAGGAGCGGCCCAGAATCAGCTCGATCGCCGTGCGCGCCTCGGCAATCGCGGCCCCGAGCGCGGCGAGCGGCTGGGCCGGGTCGGAACCGCCGGTCAGCGCGGTTTCCAGGTTGGCGGCCGCCTCGGCGACGCCGAAGGCGCCAATCGCCCGCGCCGATCCTTTCAGGGTGTGGGCGTGGGTCGGAGCCTCGGGCGGCAGGACAGCCAGCTCGCCAAGGATCCGGGCCGACTGGGTCGAGAACATCGCCAGCACTTCCCGCTCCAGCCCAGGGTCGCCCAGCGTCATCCGTCGAAGGTGATCGACGTCGATCGGCCCGTCGCCCGGCGCGAGCGGCGGCGATTGCGTCCATTCAACCCGTTCGAGATGAAGCGGCATGGCCTGTCCCTGTCGTCTCTGCCGGGCTTCACCGGCGGACCGTTCGCCTAGCCAATCACGAAACTGGTTAACGAATTGTTGTCGGGATGATCGGCAAAACCGCCCGATTCTGGACAATTTCCGGACACAATCGGCCCTCTCCGGCAGGAATTTCGAGTACCCATAAGGCCTTATGGCGCAAAGCTGTTAACGATGATTAAGAAAGTATTAATCGCAAGCATTTCATTCGCATCGCTCTCCCAATAGGATGTTTGCGGATGTAGCGGACAAGCCGCCGAGGGGGCGCTTGCGCTCCGCTTGTTGGGCACCGGCTTCGAGCTTGCGTGGGGACGATCGCAGGCTCGCCGACGCGTAAAATAGTGAGAGGGCTCAGACTGAACATGGCGAACACTCCCAAAAAGGTCAAAGATCCCACCGAAGTCGCGCTTTCTGCCATCCAGGAAGCCCTCAACATCAGCGAGCAAGGCGCGGAGAGCCGCAGCCCCCTCAACGAAGGCGCCCCGCCGTCGAGCCTGCCGCCGTCAGCTCCGGATTTTTCAGCCGCATCGTTCGAGTCCCGCGCGAATACCGATCGTTCGGTGTTCGAGCCGATCGAGGAACCGCGCGCGCCGCGCCGCGCCGCCAATGATGATCGCGAAACCATCGGCCAGATGCTGCAGACGCTGCAGGGAGGGCGCGCCCGTAACGCCTTCACGCTGTTCTTTGTCTGCTCCGGCGCCTGGCTGCTCGGCGGCGTGATCCTCACCATCGCGTTCTGGCCGGCCCTGCAGGCTTCGATGGCCCAGGGCACCGGCGTCTTGGTGCTCGCCGGCCTCGCCGCGCTGTTCGCCGTTCCGGTGCTGCTGTTCTATTATCTCGCCAGCCTCGCCTCGCACGGTCAGCGCATGCAGATGATCGCGCAATCGATGGCGCAGGTCGCAATGCGATTCTCCGAGCCGGAAAACGCCGCCGCCGATTCCATGGTGACGGTCGGCCAGGCGATCCGCCGCGAGGTCGCGGCGATGGGCGACGGCGTCGAACGCGCGATCGCGCGCGCCGGCGAACTCGAGACCCTGGTTGCCAACGAGGTGGCGGCGCTCGAGCGCGCCTATTCCGACAATGAAGTGCGTATCCGCGCGCTGCTGCAGGACATCGCCCACCAGCGCGACAATCTGGTCGGCCAGGCCGAGCAGGTGCGCAGCGCGATCTCCGGCGTGCAGATCGACCTGCGCCACGACATCGCGCTGATCTCGGACGCAATTGCCTCGCGCGTCGACGAGGTCGCCAAGAGCATCACCGGCGCGCTGGAAGAGCGCGGCCAGCACATCACGACCGCGCTGAGCCATGCCGGCGACAACATGATCCTCGCGCTCGGCGAGCGCGGCGGCGACCTGCTCGACCGCCTCGAGGAAGCCAGCGCCGAGACCACGCGCGCGGTGATGGACGCCTCCGAGCGGCTCACCACCAGCCTCAACTTCAAGACCGGCCACGTCCATGACGAGTTCGTCGATCTGGCCGATCGCGTCCACGAAGTGCTGAACGAGCGCATCGACCGCATCACCGGCGAGTTCGAGCAGCGTTCGTCTGCGATCGTCGACGGCATCTCCGACCGCACCGAAGAAGTCCACGACTCCCTGAAGAACTCCGCGGACTCGTTGCTGCTCGAGCTCGAGCTGCGCAGCAACGACCTGGTCAGCAAGATCGACGACGCCGGCGACCGCCTCGCCGGCCAGATCATGACGTCCGGCGACAGGGCGAGCGAGGCGCTCGACGTCACCGTCAATTCGCTGGTCGCCAAGGTGGTGGGCCAGACCGAGACCGCGCACGACTCACTGTCGCTGCAGATGAGCGCGTTCGACGACCTGGTGAAGAACCACGGCAGCGAGCTCGCCGAGAAATTCGCCCGCGACTCCGGCACGCTCGGCGCGCTGATCACCCGCCACATCTCGGAATTCGACCGCACCGTGAAGACGTTTGGCGGCGACATCGTCGAGCGCATGGGCCAGCGGACCCAGGACATCGCCGACAGCCTGAAGAAGACCCCTATGTCGACACCTTCGACCATCGCGTCACCACGAATAGCGGCGAGATCACCGCTTCGCTCGACCAGCGCCTGCTGCAATTCGAGACCACGCTCGGCAGCCGCGTCACCAACCTCGACGCCTCGCTGACCGACAAGCTGTCGTCGTTCGACAGTTCGCTCGCCACCAAGATCGGCTCGTTCGACGGCCGCCTGCAGTCGCTGGATGACGCGATCGACGGTCGCATGCGGACGCTCGAAGTCACCTTCGAGAGCCGCGCCAAGTCGGTCACCGACACCATCGACGTCCATCTCGGCACGCTCGCGACCCAGCTGACCGAAGGCGCCACCCAGGCGATCCACTCGATCGACTCGCGCCTCGGCCTGCTCACCACGACCCTGACCGAGGGCACCGTGCAGGCGATCGCCGCGGTCGACCATCGCATCAACGGCGTCACCGAGACCATCGACGGCCACAGCAACCGCCTGGTCGACACCATCAACGGCCACAGCACCCGCCTCGCCGATACCATCAACGGTCACAACACCCGCCTCGTCGAGACCATCAGTGGCCATAGCTCGAACCTGACCGACACCATCTCGGCGCGCTTCGCCGACATCCAGCAGGGCATCGAGAGCAGTGTCGGCGTCATCGCCGGGGACATCGACACCCGCGTCGCGCAGTTCGAGGACCTTTTGGGCTCGCGCGTCGAGGCCGTCGCCGGCCGTATCGAGAGCAGCGGCCGCCAGGCGAGCGAGGAGCTGATGTCCCGCGCCGAAATGTTGTCGTCGAGCATCAAGTCCCATGTCGAGGACGCCGAGCGCTCGCTGACCAACCTCGTGGTGAACACCAGCGAAACCATCCAGACCGGCGCGCGCACCGCGCAGCAGGCGCTGCTCACCGTGTCCGCGGATGTCGGCAACCAGCTCAAGCAGAGCTCCGCCGAGGTCGAGAGTGTGCTGACCGCGGTCGGCACCAACGCCGCCAACTCGATCCTCACCAGTGCCCGCGACGCCCAGGTCTCGCTGGTCTCCGCATCCGGCGACGTCGCCTCGCAGATCAAGGCGCTGTCGGAGGACGTCGAGCGCACGCTGCAGGCGGCCGGTAGTGCCACCGCAGCCTCGGTGCTGTCGGGTGCCCGCGACGCGCAGACCACGCTGGTCTCGGCCTCGATCGAAGCCGCAAACCAGGTCAAGTCGCTGGCTTCCGATGTCGAGCAATCGCTGTCGATGTCCGGCTCAGCGGCCGCCGAAGCGATCATGACCGGTGCCCGCGAGGCCCAGACCACGCTGATCGCGACGTCGGCCGACGTCACGGGTCAGGTGAAGTCGCTCGCCAGCGACGTCGAGCGCTCGCTGTCGATGGCCGGCTCCGCCACCGCGGAAGCCGTCGTCGCCTCTGCCCGCGAGGCCCAGAGCACGCTGGCCGGCGCGTCGACCGAAGCCACCAACCTGGTCCGCACGCTCGCGGCCGACATGCAGCACTCGCTCTCGACCGCCGGCACCGCGACCGCGGAAGCCGTCGTCGCCTCCGCCCGCGAGGCGCAGAACACGCTGGCCGGCGCGTCGACCGACGCCACCAATCTGGTGCGCACCCTGTCGGCCGACATCGAGCGCTCGCTGTCGATGGCAGGCTCTGCCACCGCGGAAGCCGTCGTCGCCTCCGCCCGCGAGGCGCAGAACACGCTGGCCGGCGCATCCACCGAGGCCACCAATCTGGTCCGTACCCTGTCGGCCGACATCGAGCGCTCGCTGTCGATGGCAGGCTCCGCCACCGCGGAAGCCGTCGTCGCCGCCGCGCGCGAGGCGCAGAGCGCGCTGGCCGGCGCATCCACCGAGGCCACCGATCTGGTCCGTACGCTGGCGGCCGACATGGAGCGCTCGCTCTCGATGGCCGGCTCCGCCACCGCGGAATCGATCACGGCCGGTGCGCGTGAAGCCCAGAGCATGCTGGTCGATGCATCGACCGAGTCTGCGACAAAGGTGACGGCGCTTGCCGCCGATATCCAGCGCGCGCTGTCGATGGCCGGTTCCGGCACCGTCGAGGTGCTGACGGCCGGCGCTCGCGAAGCGCAGAACACCCTCGTCACCGCCTCGACCGAAGCAGCCAACCACGTCAAGTCGCTGGCAGCCGATGTCGAGCGCACCCTGACGTCGGTCGGCACAAACACCGCCCAGACGATCCTCGGCAGCGCCCGCGATGCCCAGAACTCGTTCGTGGCAACGTCCAACGAAGCCGCAACCCAGATCCGCGCGATCTCGGTCGAGATCGAGCGCTCGCTGACCACGACCAGCGCCGAGACCGCGCAGACCATCCTGGGCAGCGCCCGCGAGGCCCAGAGCTCGTTTGCGGCGACTTCCGCCGACGCGGCCGCCCAGATCCGCACGCTCTCGACCGATATCGAGCGCGCGCTGGGTTCGGTCACGGCCAAGACCACCGACAACATCCAGACCTCTGCGCAGAACGCACAGGCCGCGCTGATCAACATGTCCAACGAGGTCACGACCAAGGTCAAGACGACCTCCGCCGACATCGAACGTTCGGTGCTGTCCGCTTCCAGCGCATTCGGCTCGGCGATGACCGGCAAGACCGACGAGATCGTCACCTATGTGCAGCAGCAGACCGAGCGGCTGTCGCAGATGGTCGACGGCCGCCGCGGCTCGCTGGTCGAGGCGCTGACCGCCAAGACCACGCAGTTGTCGAACGACATGGATCGCGCCACCGCGGACGCGCTGAAGGCGATCGAAACCCGCGGCCTCGCCTTCTCGCAGTCGATGGCGGCGCACGGCGGCGATGTCGCGCGCAACATCACCTCGGCCGGCGATCAGGCGACCGGTGCGGTGGCGAAGTCGCTCAAGGAGCTCGAGCAGGCCTCGCGCGCGGCGATCGACCAGTCGCGCCAGGTCTCGATCTCGGCCGTCACGGAAATGCAGGAGACCAGCAAGATCCTGCGCACCGATACGGTGGCGCTGTTCGAGCGGCTGCGCGAGGGCAACATCCTGCTGCAGGAAGTGTTGACCGGCGCCCACGACAACCTCAACTCGCTGGAGCGCGCGCTGGTGACCCGCGTGGCCGACTTCGTGTCCGCCATGAACGACGTCACCTCGCGCAACGGCGTGGCGACCCAGACGCTGGAAGACCAGCTCACGGTGTTCAACAGCAAGACCGGCAAGGCGCTGGAAGATCTCGGCGCGCTGTCGAGCCAGTTCGAGACCCATGGCAAGGCGCTGATCGAGGCGGCTGCCGTGGTCGAACAGGCCAACCGTTCGACGACGGCCTCCGTCAGCGAGCGCAAGTCGGCGCTGGAATCGCTGGTCACGACCATCGACCTGCGCACCACCGATCTCGACCAGCGGCTGTCGCGCTTCACCGGTCTGCTCGATGAATCGCTCGGCGCGGCCGAGGAGCGCGCCCGCGACATCGCGCGCGTGGTGGCGGAGACCGCCGGCGCCGGTTCGGCTGCGATCAGCAGGCAGTTCGAGGCGGTGCGCCAAGCGGCCGAGAACGAGCGCCAGCAGACCGTCGACGCGATGAACGAGCTCTACCAGCAGAGCAACGCCGAGACCGATGCGATGTTCAGGGAATCGACGGAGAAGTTCTCCGCGATGGTCACGGCGATGAAGCAGATGGCAAGCGAGATGCACAGCGAGCTAGAGGCCACCCGCAACGAGCTGCGCCGCGGCGTGCTGGAAATGCCGCAGGAGGCCGCCGAAAACACCGCGCAGATGCGCAAGGTGATCGTCGACCAGATCGAGGCCCTGGCCGAGCTGAACCGCATCGTCGCCCATCACGGCCGCGGGCTCGACGTGGTCTCGTCCAACCGCGCCAGCGTCCGCCACGAGGAGCCGGTGATGGCTGCCGCCGGTGGCCGCAGCGACGTGCGCATGCGGGACGACGCGCGCATGCGCGATAACGGCAACAGCGCCTCGACGCTGCCGCCGCCGGATCTCGGCATGGCGACCTCGCGCCGCACCGAGGCTCCGTCGGTCAGCCCGGCCGGCCCCAACAACGGCGATGGCTGGGCTGTCCGACCTGCTCAACCGCAGCGACGCGCCGCCACCGGCCCCGCAGGGCCGCGACGCCCAGCAGCGCCCGCGTCCGCAGCAGCAGCCGGCCGCCAATCCGCTGGAATCGCTGTCGCTCGACATCGGCCGGCTGATGGACCGCACGCTTGCGGCCGAGATGTGGGATCGCTACCAGCGCGGCGAGAACAAGGCGTTCTCCAAGCGCCTCTACACGCCGGCCGGCCAGAAGGCCTTCGATGAGGTGGCCCGCAAGTACCGCGCCGACCGCGGCTTCAAGCAGACGGTCGACCGCTACATCGCGGAGTTCGAGCGCCTGCTCGACGAAGTCGCCCGCGAAGGCCGCGGTCAGCAGGAGCTGAGCAGCCACCTGACCTCGGAGACCGGACTGGTCTACACCCTGCTCGCGCACGCGGCGGGACGGCTGGGGTAAGCGTTCGAACCATCGCAGTACAAGAAACGGAGGCAGCGATGCCTCCGTTTTGCTTTTGACCGACGCAAGACTAAAATCGCGGGAGAACGAGCTGGGAGGCTTCAGATGTTGCTCGCACGCTGGCGCCGCATCGTCGCGCTGACGATGCTCGGGACAATTGGGGTGCCCGCGGTTGCGACGGCGGACCCGATCCAGCCGTCCAAAATCCGGACCGTCAGGATAAAGGAAGAAAGCCAACCTGCGGCCGGTGCGGGCGTCATTCGAACGACGCCTGTCAGCCCGGCACACGATGCGACCCACGATGCGACCGGCCGCGCATGGCCGGCAGCACAGGGCCTCGTCAATGCGGCATCCGATCCCCACCCTATTCGCAGCTTGAGGATCCGCTCGGAGCAGACGTATCCGGACGACCGCTATCGCCGCTTCGTTCCTGAAGCAGCCGAGCCCTCTCAGGCAGCGCCCCAGTAGGACTGCGACGATCGTCGGGACGAACGGAGAGCGCGTAGCCTATTGCTGCCGACGCCGCGGCCCGGCCGGTGCTGCGGCCGGAGCCGGCGCGGGCTCCGGGTGCGGCGTTGTTGCTGCCGCCGAAGATCACCCGGCTCGGGTTGCGGTCGAAATTGTTCACGGCGCGGCTGATGTCGGACAGCGTGCGGCGGCCGTCGTTGATCAGGAGATTGGACCGCTTGTCGATATTGTCGGCGAGCTCGCGGACCGACTTCACCATCAGATTCAGCTCGCTGCCATTGTTGCCGCCCGCGATCGCATTGAGGCCCAGCATCAGATTGTCGGCCTTGCCCATCACGCCGTCGACCTTGAGCATGACGTTGTCGATCTTCTCGGAATTGCGCGCCAGCGCCTGGGTGAAGACCTCGAGATTCTTCAGCGAATTCTTCACCGACTGCTGATTGTCGGCGACGATGCGGTTGACGTTCTGCAGGGTGGCGCGGATCGCTTCGGTCACGTCCTGCAGCGCATTCGGGTCGGCGGTCAGAACCGGGATGCCGTCCTCATCCAGCGGCACCGGCGGGGCGGCCTCCTCGCCGCCCTTCAGCGAGATCGCGGCGACGCCGGTCAGGCCCTGGAATTCGAGGCCGACCAGAGTGTCCTTGCGCAGCGGTGCGTTGTTCTCGATCATCGCCAGCGCGACCACGCGCCGTGGATTGTCGAGCTTGACCGAGACCACTTCCCCTATCCGGATACCGTTAAAGTTGACATTGCCGCCATTGCGCAGGCCCGACGCCGGCCCCTCGAAGATCACCCGCAGGGGGCTGCGCTGCTTGGTGGTGTGCAGGCTCTGGAACCACAGCACGAAGCCGAACGCCGCGGCGATTACCGCCAGCGTGAATGCCCCGATCAAGACGTAGTTCGCCCGCGTTTCCATCAATTGCTCGCGTTCATCACTCTTGGGCGCTCGCGCAGTCGGCCTGCGTTCGAGCCCATCGAATTCCCTGTTGGCGCATGATCTCGTCCGAAAACCGGTCTTTTCGTTTCGGGATCATGGGCTAGGCCACAATGGCACGGGCGCGCTTGCCGTTGAAATATTGCTGCAACCACGGATGTTGCGATGCCTTCATGTCGGCGATCGAGCCTGCAGCAATGATCTTACCGTTCCCTAAAACGGCGATACGGTCGCACGCGGTGTATAGACTGTCGAGATCGTGGGTTACCATGAAAACGGTCAGCCCCAAAGTGCGCTGCAAGGTGCGCACCAGCTCGTCGAAATCGCCGGCGCCGATCGGATCGAGGCCCGACGTCGGCTCGTCGAGAAACACGAGCTCGGGATCGAGCGCGAGTGCGCGCGCCAGCGCGACGCGCTTGATCATGCCGCCGGACAGTTCCGACGGATAGCGATCGGCGACCTCGGGCTTCAGCCCGACCATCACCAGCTTTGCGACCATGATCTCGTCGAGCAGCCGCTGCGAGACCCGCAGATATTCGCGCACCGGAAACTGGATGTTCTGGCGCACCGTGAGCGAGGAGAACAGCGCGCCCTGCTGGAACAGGATGCCCCAGCGCCGCTCGACCGCGCGGCGCTGCGCCGAGCTCGCGGCATCGAGATCGACGCCGAACACTTCGATGCGGCCGGAGACCTTCGGCACCAGGCCGATGATGGTGCGCGTCAGCACCGATTTGCCGGCGCCCGACGGGCCGACGAAGCCTAAGATCTCGCCGCGCTTGACGTCGAGGTCGAGGCCGTCGAGCACGCGCGTGTTGCCGAATTGAACCGTGATGTCGCGGACCCGGATGATGGCGTCGATGTCCTGCTCTGCCATGATCACATCCCGATCGCGGCGAAGAAGATCGCGAACACGCCGTCCATCACGATCACGAAGAAGATCCCTTTCACCACCGACGCGGTGGTGTGCTGACCGAGCGACTCCGCCGAACCCTGTACCGCCAGCCCCTCGACGCAGGCGACGATGCCGATCACCGCGGCCATCACCGGCGCCTTGACCATGCCGACGATGAAATGGTCGATCGATATGGCATCACGAAGGCGGAGCAGGAAGGCCTCCGGATCGACGCCGCCATAGAGCCAGGCCACCAGGCCGCCGCCATAGAGGGCGGCCATCGCGCCGAGAAAGGCCAGGATCGGAAGGGCCAGCACCAGCGCCAGCATGCGCGGCAGGATCAAGACCTCGATCGGATCGAAGCCCATGGTGCGCAGCGCGTCGATCTCCTCGCGCATCTTCATCGAACCGAGCTCGGCGGTATAGGCCGAGCCGGAGCGGCCCGCGACCATGATTGCGACCAGCAGCACGCCGATCTCGCGCAGCACCAGCACGCCCAGCATGTCGACCACGAAGATGTCGGCGCCGAACCTGCGGAAATGGAAGATGCCCTGCTGCGAGATGATGCAGCCGATCAGGAAGGTGATCAGCACCACGATCGGCACCGCACGCCAGCACACCTGCTCGAGATGATGCACCGTCGAGGTCAGGCGGAAGCTGCGCGGATGGATCAGCACCTTGCCGACGGCGGCCAGCACCGCGCCGAGCATGTCGACGAGGCCGATGATCGTGCCGCCGACCCCGGCCACGGTGCGGCCGATCTGCTCGAGCATGCCCGTGATCGACAGCCGGTCGCTGACGACCCTCGGCGCAGGACCAACGCGGCGCACCTCGTCGACCAAGCTGGAATAATTGGCAGAGAGGCCGGCGATCTCCGCTTCGGCGCTGGCGTCGCTGAGGCTGCGGCGCAGCCGCTCGATCAGCCACGCGCCGAAGGTGTCGAGGCTCGCGACCTGCGACACGTCGATGAAGATGTGGGGACGGCTGCCGCGCAGTTTCTCGGCGTCGGACACGATCCGCTCGAGCGCGGGCGCAAAGCGGGCTGTCCAGTTGCCCGCCGCACACAACGCCAGTCCTTCGCCTTGGGCTATCCGCTCCAGTGTCGGGTCGCCGCTCACCTTTTGCCTACCCCTCAAGCCGGCTGGCCGTTGATCTCCGGCAGCTTGCCGGATCGGCTTGTCGAATCTGTCGCTAACCAGCCATAGTTGGTTGCGCGTCGCAAGCTACGGTTCAGGAAATAGTAGACTTTAAAATGACTTCCACGCCTCCCGGAGCCGTTTCCCTGACAGGACGGATCGAGCGCTGGCCGATCGCCGGAACCTTCACGATCAGCCGTGGCGCCAAGACCGAGGCCGTCGTCGTGGTCGCCGAGGTGAGCCAGGGCGGCCTCACCGGCCGCGGCGAATGCGTGCCCTACCCACGCTATGGCGAAACGCCCGAGGCGACGCTGCAGGCGATCCAGGCGATACAGGAGCCGTTCGCCAATGGCATGGACCGTATCGCCTTGCAGGCCAGCATGCCCGCCGGCGCAGCCCGCAATGCGCTGGATTGCGCGCTGGCGGACCTCGAGGCCAAACGGGCCGGCAGGCGGATATGGAACCTGCTCGGCCGCCCCGCGCCCGAACCGCGCACCACCGCCTATACGATCTCGCTCGGGACACCCGAGGCGATGGCGGAGGCCACCGCGAAGACCGCGCACCGCGCGCTGCTCAAGATCAAGCTCGGCGGCGATGGCGACGCCGCGCGGATCGCCGCCGTGCGCAAGGCGGCGCCGGCATGCGAACTGGTCGTCGATGCCAATGAAGCCTGGACCGAGGACAACCTTGCCGCCAATCTCGCGGCCTGCGCCGATGCCGGCGTCACGCTGATCGAGCAGCCGCTGCCAGCAGGCAAGGACGAGGCGCTGCTGCGCATCAAGCGCCCGGTTGCGGTCTGCGCCGACGAAAGCGTGCATGACCGCGCCTCACTCGAAGGCCTGCGCGGCCGCTATGACGCCGTCAACATCAAGCTCGACAAGACCGGCGGGCTGACCGAAGCGCTCGCGATGGCGGACGCCGCCCGCGCGCTCGGCTTCGAGATCATGGTCGGCTGCATGGTCGCGACCTCGCTTGCGATGGCGCCGGCGATGCTGATCGCGCAAGCCGCGCGCTTCGTCGATCTCGACGGCCCGCTGCTGCTGGCCAAGGATCGCGACAACGGCCTGCGCTACGAGGGCAGCCTGGTCTATCCGCCCGACGCCGCGCTCTGGGGATGATGGGATAGGCGCCTTCGCGCCAGCCACATCACCAACCCGCCCGTCGCCGCCATCGCCGCCATCATGTCGTAGACGCCGAGCCCGAAGCGCGCATAGACCACGCCGCTGACGATCGCCGTGGTGCTGGCGACAATGCCGCCGCAAGCGGTGAGATAGCCCTGCGCGCGCGCCATCACATGAACCGGCACGTGATGCACCATCAGCCCCATGATGCCGACCTGGGTCAGGCCGAAGCTCAGCCCGTGTCCGAGCTGGACCACGGCCAGCACCGCAAGCGGCGGATCCTGCGCGGTGATCGCCCAGCGCGCCGCGGCGCTGGCGGCCGCGATCATCACCAGGACAGCCGACGGCAGCGTGAAGCGCGGCGAGGCCGCAAACAGCACGATCTCGGCGATCACGCCGAGCACCCAGAGAACCGCGATCGTCAGGCCACTGAAACCAGCCTGCTGCCAGGCAATCGATGCGAAGATGTAATAGGCGCCGTGGCTGCCCTGGATCAGCGCCGAGGACACGATGATCGCGAGGAAGGTGGGATTGCGCAGCAGCCTCGGCGCGCCGGCCGCGTGCGCGACGGTGGCCACCGGGCGGCCCAGCGGCCGCAGCGTCAGCCCGACCAGCGCGCCGAGCGCGGTCACGGCCGTGATGATCCAGATCAGATCGACCTCGGCGACATAGCGGAGCAAGAACCCGCTGATCAGCGCGCAGACCGCGAAGGCGGCCGAGCCCCACAGCCGCAACGGTCCGTAGCTCAGGCCAAATTGCCTGACGCCGCGCAGCGCATAGGCGTCGGTGAGCGGCACCATCGGCGTCCACACGCAGCAGGTCAGCGCATAGACCGCGAGCAGCACGAGCGGCTGGTGCTGGGTGCCGATCACGGCAAAGCCCAGTGCGGTCGCGAATCCCGTGGCGATGATCGCACCGCGCAGCATCTGGCGGCGCTCCGCCGCCGCCGTGACCAGCGGCAGGACGGTGAAGCGCGTCACCGGCGGCACCGCCGTGATGATGCCGATCCAGGTGGCATCGATCCCGATCGCCTTCAGCCACACCGTGAAAAACGGCAGGTGGACCCCGGTCATCCCGAACGTCGTGGCATAGAATGCCGCGAGGCTGCGCGCGAATCGCCGCGGCGCAACCTTGGCTGCGATGGGGATTTGTGATTCGGAAGACATCAATTCAATTGCGATTCGCGCGATATCGTGGTGATCGTTAGCGTAACGCGCAGTGATTTGCGCGGAGAGATTGTGATGGCCGAAGAAGCATTCGCCCTGTCGCCGATATCCGCCCACGCGGCCCTGCCGAGCGAGGAGGACTATGCTGCGATCAGCGCGGCCTTCATGGAGACCTCGCGGGGCCGCTGGTTCCTCGGCGAATACGCCAAGCGCAACCGCAATGCCGACACCCGCATGGTGCTCGATGCCGTGGCGCGGATCGAGGACAGCCTCAGCGCGCAGCGGCAAGCCGCCGCAGCGGCCATCAGGGACGAGCAGCTGGCACAGGCGCTAGCCGCCCTGCGCGGCGCGATCGAGGCCACCCAGGCCACCGCCATCGCAGCGCTCGACGGCATCAGCTTCGAGCAGAACCTCGCGCCGGTGCGCAAGGGCGTGCGGGTGATCAGGGAGATCTCCTGGCGGCTGCGCGAGATCGGCAATGACGGCCGGATCTGCGACATCATCGATTCGCAGGCCAGCGCGATCGAGGCCGGTGCGACCCAGGTCTCGATGGACGACGCCAAGGCCGTGCTGGATACCGCTTTCGCGGCGTTGGCCCGCCGGCTTAGCGAATTCGATCCGGACCAGGCGGAAACGCCTGCGGCCGAACCTGATGTGGCCGAAGCACCGGTTGCGGAACCGCCCGCTGCTGCCCCCTCGCCGCCACCGGTGGCCGAAAGCGCTGCCGCCGATAGTGCTGCCCCCGATGCTACACTGGCCGGCACGCCGCCGGCGCCGCCTCAGGAGGCCGTTGCAACGCCGATCACTGGGACTACCACGGCTGCAATGCCGGAGCCGAGCGAAGCATGGCTCAAGGCAGAGGCCGCGCTGGCCGAAGCCGAAGCGGCAGAGCTCGCCCGCGTCACCGAGGCCGCCGCTGACGCCCAGGACGAAGCGGTGCTCGACCTCATCGCGATGGAGATGGGCGCGCCCGATCCGATCGACGAAGAAGCGATCGCCGAGGAAATGCATGCTGCCGAGGAGATGCGGGTCGCCGAGGCGATGGCTGACGAGCCCGAGATGGTTGCACCGGCCATTCAGCCCGAGCCCGCACCGGCGCCCGAGCCGAAAGTCGAGGTCGAGCCGCCACCGATGGCCGCAGCGCCGATTGCTGCAGCACCGGTTGCCGCGGCTCCAGCCGCCGTGCCGCCACCCCTCCCGCCCGCCGTTGAGGCTACAGCTGCTCTCGCAGCAGAAGTCTCACTCGGCTCGACCATCATCGCGAGCGGCCTTCTGAAAAAGCCAAGCGTCGCGGCCAACGATCCGCTCGCACCGATCCGCCGTATGAGCCAGGTCGAGAGAATCGCGTTTCTTCTCGTAGGCGCTGGACATTCGCTTTTCGTCATTGCCGGGCACAGCCGTCCGAAGGACGGCGTCGCTTCCGCTCGCCTATGACCCGGCAATCCATCGACAACGAAGGCTTTTGTTGTGATGGATGCGCGGGTCAAGCCCGCGCATGACGAGCGGTGCGGTCCGAGCATTCATTCTCCATTGCCCACCCGCGCAGCGTGACCCAGCTCACGTACGGCGGGCGTGTCCGCGCCTAGCCTCGCCGCGACCGGTCCCGCACCGGGACCAGCTTTTGGGAGCGCGCGATGGTCCGCCTGACATCCATCATGATATCGGCCGCATTGTTCGGTCTGTTGAGCCTCGGCGTATCAGGCACAGCATCTGCCGAGACCAGCGGCGTCACCGTCGGCAACGCAACGCAGACGCCGGCACAATCGATCGATCAAACGGCTTCGCCGGCGATGCCCACCGCAGCGGCGCCGGCTGCGCTACGCCGCCCCGAGCAGCGCGTCGCGCTCGTGATCGGCAATGCGAACTACGAGAACGCGCCAAAACTCGCCAATCCCGGCAATGACGCACAGTCGATGGCCGAGCTGTTGAACGCGGCCGGCTTCGAGGTGATCTCCGCGACCGACCTCAGGCAGGGCGACATGGTCAAGGTGTTGCAGGATTTCTCCGACAAGGTCGCGGCGCGCGGCCCCGGCACGGTCGCGATGATCTATTACGCCGGCCACGGCGTGCAGCTCGCCGGCGAGAACTATCTGATTCCAGTCGATGCCAAGATCGCAACGCCGTCCGACCTCGACGGCAATGCGGTGCGCATGTCGACGTGATGGGCACGCTCGAGAACGTCCCGAGCCGGATGCGCATCGTGGTGCTCGCCGCCTGCCGCAACAACCCGTTTCCCAACGTCAACGACGCCGGCCGCGGCCTTGCCGTCGTCGATGCACCGAGCGGCTCGATCGTCGGCTATTCGACCGCACCCGGCATGGAAGCGCAGGACGGCAGCAACGGCCACAGCCCTTACACCAACGCCTTCCTGCGCCTGGCGCGCGAGCGCAATCTGCCGATCGAGCAGCTGTTCAAGCGCATTCGCCTCGACGTCAACTCTACGACCGACGGCCGGCAGACGCCCTGGGAAAGCTCGTCGCAGACCTCCGATTTCTCTTTCTTCGGCGACACCGCAGTGGCGTCGGCGCGTGCGCCAGCGAATGGCCCGGTGGTGCAGATGGCGTCGAACCTGCCGAACCGCTCGGTGCGCCAGGCCTATGACTTCGTGCTGTCCGAGGGCCGGGCGGACTATTATGAGGAATTCATCCGGCTCTATCCGCGCGATCCGCTCTGCGACCGCATTCGCTTCCTGCTGACGAACTGGTTGCAGGTCGCGGCCTGGCACAAGGCGGTGCTCGCCAACACGCCGTTCGCCTACAAGACCTTCCACGACAATTTCGGCAACAGCCCCTACGCGCAGTCGGCGTTGAAGCTGCAGGTGCAGCCGAAAGCAATTCCGCTGATGCAGTTCACGCGGCTTTCCAGTCGTCCAGCCTTCCGGCCGATCAATGCCGGCGCACAGGGTGCCGTCGGCAAGATCGTGACCATGCCCGCGCCTGGAGCGAAGCCGGTCGGCATGCCAAGCTCAATCGGCAAGGGCAAGGTCGCGAGCCTTCCTGGCGCCAATGCCGGCAACACCACATCGAACCGGATCATGAAAGATAACAGCGGGCCGCACTTCCGCGCCGAGCGGCAGAGCATGCAAGTCAACCGGACGGGATCGGGTGGTAGCCATACAGCGTTCCACCCAAGTCCGTCCGGCTCACATCTCGGCGGAATGGGCGGCAGCCACCGTGGCGGCTTCAGGCACTGATCAGCCGCGCTCCACAACGAAACTGGGGCAGAGCGAGCACCGCCCTGCCCCCGTTTCGTTTCAAGATGCGGGTCTCAGGCGACGAGCTTCGCAAACAGGTCGGCATCGACATTGCCGCCCGAGAGCACGATGACGACGTTCTTGCCCTTGGCGTCGATCCGTCCCGCGAGCAGCGCCGCGAGCCCGACCGCACCGCCGGGCTCGACCACGAGCTTCAGCTCGCGATAGGCGAAAGCGACGGCGGCACCGACCTCATCGTCGGAGACGCTGACGCCGTTTGCCAGCAGCTTGCTGTTGATGGCGAAGGTGAGCTCGCCCGGCATCATCGCCATCAGCGCATCGCAGATGGTGCGCGCCGCGACCGGATGCGCCTCGCGATGGCCGACCTTGAGCGACAAAGCGTGGTCGTCATAGCCCGCGGGCTCGGCGACGATCACCTGGGCCTGCGGATATTTCGCCTTCACGGCGGTAGCAACGCCCGCGATCAGGCCGCCGCCGGAAGCCGGCGCCACCACGATGTCGGGCACAAGCCCGAGCGCGGCCATGTCCTCGGCGATCTCGCGGCCGGCGGTGCCCTGGCCCGCGATCACGAAGGGATCGTCATAGGGACGCACCAACGTCGCGCCGCGCTTGCTGGCGATGCCATTGGCGATCGCCTCGCGGTCGTCACGATCGCGATCATACAGCACGACCTCGGCGCCATAGGACTTGGTCCGCTCGCGCTTGGTGATCGGCGAGTCCGCAGGCATCACGATGGTCGCCTGCATGTTGAGGATCTTTGCCGCCGCGGCAACGCCTTGGGCGTGGTTGCCCGAGGAGAACGCGACGACGCCCCCGCTCCGCTTGTCCTGCGGTATCGAGGCGAGCTTGTTGAAGGCGCCGCGGAACTTGAACGATCCGGTCCGTTGCAGCATCTCGGGCTTGAGGAAGACCTGGGTGCCGACGCGTTCGTTGAGAACGGGGAAAGTCAGGAGCGGCGTGCGCACCGCGAACGGCGCGACCACCCTTGCGGCGGCATCGATGTCCGCAGCAGCGACGGGTGGATTGAGAGTGATGTCCGTCATCCACGATTTGTATCGCGGCGGCGGGCAGCCCGGCAAGACGCTTTAGCGTGAGTTTGGCTGAGGCGCCGGCAAAGCCGCAAAATGATGCTCTTCGGCGCCGAATTCGAGCGCCTCGCCGTCGGGCGCCGCGGGGCGGACGTTCATGCAGCGGTCGATGAACACCCGGGCCGACGCCTGCCAGGTGTGGAGCGCGGCGAAATCGACGCAGGCCTGCCGCGGGATGCTGAGCGCCTCCAGGCAGGCGTGGCGCAGATCCTCGTCGAGCACGCCGACCGGCGCCGCGCCGATCACGTCGCGGGGACCGGTGACCGGAAAAGCGGCAACCGGCAGGCCGCTGGCCAGCGCTTCAAGCAGCACCAAACCGAACGTATCGGTGCGGCTGGGGAAAACGAACACATCAGCCGCGGCATAGATTTCGGCCAATTCTTCCCCATGGCGGGCGCCGAGGAAGAGGGCTTCCGGATATTTCCGCTCCAGCGCCGCCCGCGCCGGGCCGTCGCCAACCACCACCTTGGTGCCGGGCAGATCGAGATCAAGGAATGCTTCGAGGTTCTTCTCCACCGCCACCCGGCCGACGCTGAGATAGACCGGCTGCGGCAGGCAGAGATCGACATCGCGCGGGTGGAACAGCGCGGTCTCGACGCCGCGCGACCACAGCACCACGTTGCGGAAGCCGCGCTGGCGGAGTTCGGCGGCCAGCGCCGGGGTCGCGGCCATCACCGCCCGGCTCGGCCTGTGGAACCAGCGCAGTGCCCGCCACACCCAGGCTTCCGGGACAGGCGTCCGTGCCGAGACGTATTCGGGGAAGCGGGTGTGGAAGCTCGTCGTGAACGGCAGGCCGCGCCTACGGCAATAGCGGCGGACCGACAGCCCGATCGGGCCTTCCGTCGCGATATGGATGCTGTCGGGCCTGGCCGCCTCGATCAGGCTGGCGACCTTGGCCTGGTACGGCAGCGCCAGCCGGAGATCGCGATAGCTCGGCATCGCGAAGGTGCGGAACTCGTCCGGCGTCAGGAAGCTCACCTCCACGCCGAGCGATTTCGCCGCCTGTGCCATCATGGTCAGCGTGCGGACAACCCCGTTGACCTGGGGATGCCACGCATCGGTCGCGACCAGGATATGCGTCATGCAGCGCGTGCCGTCACTCGCGGAACTGGCGCGATCCGGCGCACCGGGTCGGTCCAGGTGATGATCTCGAAATTGCCGTCCTCATGCTCGGCGAGCGCCGTGCAGCTCTCGACCCAGTCGCCGCAATTCATGTAGCGGATGCCGTGCTCGTCATGAATCGTCGCGTAATGGATGTGGCCGCAGATCACGCCGTCGCAGCCGTGACGCCGCGCCTCGCCGGCCAGCGTCGCCTCGAACGCGCCGATATAGTTCACCGCCTTCTTGACCTTCAGCTTGGCCCATTGCGACAGCGACCAGTACGGCACGCCGAACATCTTGCGGAAGAAGTTGACGAAGCGATTCATCTGGATCGCGAAGTCGTAGGCCTTGTCGCCGAGATGGGCGAGCCAGCGCGCGTTCTGCACCACGAGATCGAAGATGTCGCCGTGGATCACGAGGTAGCGCTTGCCGTCGGCGCCGGTGTGAACGGTGTTCTCCACCACGTCGATGCCGCCGAAATGCGTGCCGTAATATTTGCGCAGGAACTCGTCGTGGTTGCCCGGGACGTAGATCACCTTGGCGCCCTTGCGCGCCTTGCGCAGCATCTTCTGCACGAAATCATTGTGGGTCTGCGGCCAGTACCAGTTCGACTTCAGCGCCCAGCCGTCGACGATATCACCAACGAGGTAGATCGTGTCGGCATCGTGGGAGCGGAGGAAGTCCAGCAGGCGGTCGGCTTGCGAACCGCGGGCTCCGAGATGAACATCGGAGATAAACAAAGTGCGAAAGCGCCGCTCTGGGCTTTCTTCACTCAAGGAGTCACTTCCCATGCCTGTGCACCTAACAGATTCCTGTGACAAGGCGATGACGATCCCCGCGACCCAAGGCCTCACTAACAGTTAACGAGAATCAGCAGCACGCCCCTCCAGTGCGGATAACAGCGGCGTGCGACAATCTGGCGACATGGGTGGACGCAGCTGTGCGGAACAGGCGTTGTGTTGCCTGCATATCGCGGCGGAACAACGCGCAGCGATGAACACGTTGCCCGGATGGAGCGAAGCGCAATCCTGGAAGGTGCTTCCGCCGAGAGCGCGGCCCCGGATTTTGCTGCGCTTCATTCGGGCTATGCGAGCGTCAGTAATATTTGTGGAAGTGGTGCACCGGCCCGTGGCCGCGTCCGACAGCGAAGCGATCGGCGGCGGCGATCGCATCAGAGATCCAGGCCTTGGCGTTGCGCACGGCGGTCTCCATGCCTTCACCCTTCGCCAGTCCGGCGGCGATCGCCGATGACAGCGAGCAGCCGGTGCCGTGCGTGTTCGCGGTCGCAATGCGCGGCGCCGCGAGCGCGATGCTGCGCGCGCCGTCGATCAGATAGTCGATGCTCTCGGCGCCGTGCCCGTGGCCGCCCTTGACCAGCACCGCGCGACATCCCATCGCCAGCAATTGCCGGCCCTGTCGCGCGACGTCCTCCTCGTTTGAAGCGACCGGCTCGTTCAGCAGCGCCGCCGCTTCCGGCAGGTTCGGCGTGATCAGCGAGGCCAGCGGAAACAGCATGGTCTTCAGCGCATCGACCGCCTCAGCCGCCAGCAGCCGATCGCCCGACGTTGCGACCATCACCGGATCGAGCACGACATGGCGCGGCGCCCAGCGCTTCAGCCCGTCGGCAATCGCCACGATCGTCTCAGCCTGCGCCACCATGCCGATCTTCACCGCGCCGACGTCGAGGTCGGAGAACACCGCATCGATCTGGGCCGTGACGAACGCCGCGGGCACCGGATGGATGCCGCTGACCCCCGTGGTGTTCTGCGCCGTCAGCGCCGTGATGGCGGAGGCGCCATAGACCCCGAGCGCGGCGAAGCTCTTGAGGTCGGCCTGGATGCCCGCCCCGCCCGAGGAATCCGAGCCGGCAATGGTGAGCGCGACCGGCGTCATGTTGCGGGACCGGCGGTTGCGACGAATGAGACCATGACGAACAAGATCATGGCCTGTCCTAGCCCGGCCGCCCATTGGCAGCAAGTTCGCCTGACTCTACCGCGAGTTGGCCTTGTTGCCCCCTTGCCTTCACCTCTTGCTTTGGCCGCCCGTTTTTGGCCTATAGTCGGCCAAATCCCCGGAGACGACTTTGATGGTTCCTTTCTTCGTCCAGATCAAATGCAAGCTCGGCCAGTCCTACACCGTCGCCAACGCGCTGGCGGAAGCCGAGATTGCCTCCGAGATCTATTCGACCGCGGGCAATTACGATCTGCTGGTCAAGTTCTACGTCGACCACGACACCGACATCGGCCATTTCATCAACGAGAAGGTTCAGGTGATCCCGGGCATCCAGGACACCCTCACCATCATCACCTTCAAGGCGTTCGGCGCGAAGTAGGACGCCCCCCGCTAGGACTTCTTCTCGGGCTTCACCGGCTTCGGCGGCCCCTCGACCGGCGGCAGCGACTTGATGTATTCGGCGATCGCGTCGCGATCGCTCGGCGAGAGTTGCGAGGTGTTGCGGATCACGCGCACCATCGATCCGCCGGCACTGTCGCCGTCCGGCGTCTGTCCGCTCTCGAGGAAATAGGCGAGGTCCTTCGCGCTCCAGTCGGCGATCCCCCGCGGCGTGATGTTGGGCACCCAGCCTTCGCCTTCCGGATTCGGGCCACC
Source organism: Bradyrhizobium sp. JR3.5 (assembly GCF_054057015.1). NCBI lineage: Bacteria > Pseudomonadati > Pseudomonadota > Alphaproteobacteria > Hyphomicrobiales > Nitrobacteraceae > Bradyrhizobium > Bradyrhizobium sp. JR3.5. The sequence goes on along the minus strand of NZ_JBSRYV010000001.1, from coordinate 681,700 downwards.
GGCGAAGCGCTGCGAGGTGATGATGCCGCCGAGGAAATTGCGCGGGCTGTGACACTCGGCGCAATGGCCGAAGCTGTTGACGAGATAGGCGCCGCGATACCAATGCGCCGAGCGGCTCGCATCCGCGACGAACGGCTTGCCGTCCATGAACAGGAATTTCCAGACACCGACATTGCGCCTGATGTTGAAGGGAAACGGCACATCGTGGTCGCGCACCTTGCCGGCGATCGGCGGCAAGGTCTTCAGATAGGCAAACAGGTCGCGCACGTCATTGAGCCTGGCGTGCTGATAGGATGTGTAGGGAAACGCCGGAAAATAATGCGTCCCCGAGGGCGACGTGCCCTTCATGACCGCGGTGACGAAATCAGCCTCGCTCCAGCGGCCGATGCCGTCGTTCGGGTCGGGCGAGATGTTCGGCGCATAGAAGGTACCGAACGGCGACGGTATCGCGAGGCCGCCGCCGAGCCTAGTGCGATCTTCCTGCTTCGGCACCGCATGGCAGGAGGAACATCCTCCCACATTGAACGTTGTGAGCCCGTTGGCCAGATTGGGCTGGTAGGCGGGCAGTGCGCTCGCGGCAACGGTCGCGGGGATTGTCAGCCACCAGAACACACCGAAGCCGATCAAGCCGGCCAAAGCGGCCAGGAGGAGAATTCGTCGCAACATTCACCGATCCGCCATTGGTCGCGTCAGTTAATCAGCCAGTATGATGGCAACCGGTCGCACAAGCTCGCATCAAATTTGCCGCACTCACGATCATTTTGGGAATAAATCCAAAGAGCCGCGGTTTGAAGATTTGCAACCATCGTGTGACGTCAAAGGGGAGAGAACCATGCCAAACAAGACCTTGCTCGCTACGCTGACACTCGGCGCCGCAATCGTGCTCGCCGGCCCGGCCTTTGCCGAAAAGCTGCACGCCAAGCTGGACGGCAAGTCCGAAGTGCCTGCGACCACCAGCGCCGGCACCGGCACTGCCGACATCGACTACGACGCAGCCACCAAGAAGCTCAGCTGGAAGCTGACCTATTCCGGCCTGTCGGGTCCGGCCACCGCCGCGCATTTCCACGGCCCCGCCGAAGCCGGCAAGAATTCCGGTGTCGCGGTGGCCATCCCGAACGCGACGTCGAGCCCGGTCGAGGGCAGCGCAACGTTGACCGACGCGCAGGCCGCCGATCTCCTCGCCGGCAAGTACTATGTCAACGTCCACACCGCGGCCAACCCGGGCGGCGAGATCCGCGGCCAGGTCACGAAGTAATCAGTTCACCAAGTAGATCGCACAAAGTCACGTCAACAAGAAACGGCCGGCACAAAAAAGGGCGGATGCTTCACGGCATCCGCCCTTTGATCGACCGAATGGCGATCAGCCCTTCTTGAGGCGATAGGTCTCGTGGCAGCCGCCGCACTGCTTGCCGATCACCGTCAGCTCGGCCTTCAACGTGTCGACATCCTTGATCTTGCCCTTGGCGTCAGCGACGGACTTGGCAAAGCTCGCGATGTGCTGCTCGAAGCCGGTCTTGTCTTCCCAGATCTTCGGCCCAGCGGAGTAATCACCTTCCGTCTTGAGGCCCTTGCTGCTTTCAGGGAACAGCGTCGGCAGCTTCTTGGCGGTGTCCTCGAACTTCGCCAGCGCGGCGTCGACCGTTGCCTGCTCGTAGGGCTTCTCGCCCTTGATGATGGCGCCGAGTGCACCGGCGTTCTTGCCGGTTTCCTTCATCTGGGCCTGGGTCTGCTTGACCTGATTCTGGTCGGCCACCACCGCCCCCGCACTCAACGCAAGCATCGCTGCAACGACGACAATCCGCTTCATCGGCAAAACCCCTCAATCCTGCTCTGTCCCGGGTCCGCAGGTACGCGGCCGGCCTGGTTTGCAAACACCGCAGGCGGAGTCTTCATTCCGCCTGCGACAATTTATCAGAGATTATGGCGGCGCTGCGCCTCGCGGATCGCGATCCAGACCCGCTCCGGCGTGGCCGGCATGTCGATGTGGTCGATCCCGTATTCGCGGTGCAGTCCCTCGACGATCGCGTTGACGACCGCCGGGCACGAGCCGATCGCGCCGGCCTCGCCGGCCCCCTTCACGCCCATCGGATTGGTCGTGCAGGGAACGTTGTGGGTCTCGAACACGAAGGACGGCCCGTCAGCGGCGCGCGGCATCGCATAGTCCATGAAGGTGCCGGTAACGAGCTGCCCGTCGGTCGGGCTGTAGACCGCCTGCTCCATCAGCGCCTGCCCGATGCCCTGCATCGCGCCGCCATGAACCTGGCCCGCGAGCATCAGCGGATTGAGCGTGACGCCGAAATCGTCGACGATGACGTAGCTGACGATCTTGATGATGCCGGTGGCGGGATCGATCTCGACCTCGGCGAGATGCGTGCCGTTCGGATAGGTGCCGTCGGCGCTGGCGAAGGTCGCGCTCGAATTCATCTTCGACGTATCGCCGCCGGGGCGCTTGGCGAGATCGGCAAAGCTGACCGAACGGTCGGTGCCGGCGATGCGGATGCGGCCGTCGGCGATCTCGAGATCGCCGGCGCCGGCTTCCAGCGCCTGGGCCGCAAGCTCCTTCAGCTTGTTGCCGAGCTCGTGCGTCGCCCGTTGCACGCTGACGCCGCCGGACGGGATCGAGGCCGAGCCGCCGGTGCCGAGGCCGGTCGCGATCTTGTCGGTGTCGCCCTGCAGCACATGGACGCGCTCCGGCGGTACGCCGAACTGCTCGGCGACGATCTGCGCATAAGCGGTCTGGTGGCCCTGCCCGCTCGACTGCGTGCCGATCAGGATCGAGATGTCGCCGTTGGGATCGAGCGCCACATTGGCGGTCTCCTCGCCCATGGTGCCGCAGACCTTCGACATAGCTCGCCATGCCGATGCCCCGCACCAGCCCGTCCTTCTTGGCGGCCTTGGCGCGCTTCGGAAACTCCTTCCAGTTGGCAATCTCCATCGCGCGCTTCATATGCGCGGCGAAGTCGCCGGAGTCGTAGACCTTGCCGGTCGCGGTCGTGTAGGGCAGCGACTTCGGTGGGATGAAATTCTTCCGCCGGATGGCGTCCGGCGTCATGCCGAGCTTTCGCGCGGCGGCATCGACCAGCCGCTCGATCACATAGGCGGCCTCCGGGCGGCCGGCGCCGCGATAGGCGTCGACCGGCACCGTGTTGGTGAACACGGTGCGGACGCGGCAGTGGAAGGCCTTGATGTCATAGAGACCCGGCAGCATGCCGGCGCCGCCATGCGGGATATAGGGCGCAAACGTCGAGAGATAGGCACCCATGTCGCCCATCAGGTCGACATCCATGCCGAGGAATTTGCCGTCCTCGGCGAGCGCCATCTTCGCGGTGGTGAGGTTGTCGCGGCCCTGCGCGTCGCCCATGAAATGGTCGGAGCGCTCGGCGGTCCATTTGACGGACTTCTTGAGCTTGCGCGCCGCGACCGAGATCAGGGCATACTCGCGATAGGGAAACAGCTTGGTGCCGAAGCCGCCGCCGACATCCGGGCAGATCACCCGCATGTTTTCCTTCGGCATCTTCAGGATCATGTCGCAGAGGATCTCGCGCAGGCGGTGGCTGCCCTGGCTGCCGATCGTCAGCGTCAGATGATCCTTCTTGGCGTCGTACTCGGCGACCGCGGCGCGGGTCTCCATGAAATTGGTAATGACGCGCGGATTGACGATGGTGATCTCGGCTACCGCATGCGCCTTGGCGAAGGCGGCCTCGGCCGCGCCCTTGTCGCCGATCGAGACGTCGAACAGCAGATTGCCGGGCTTGTCCGGCCACACCTGCGGCGCGCCCTTCTTCACCGCATTCATCAGGCCGGCCACCGCCGGCAACGGCGTCCACTTGACGTCGATGGCCCTCGATCGCGTCGCGGGCATGATCGACGGTATCGGCGACCACAAAGGCGATGGCGTCGCCGACATGGCGCACCTCATCCTTGGCGAGGATCGGATAAGGCGGTGCGGTGAACGGATCGGTTTCGAGATTGAACAGGCACGGCAGGCCGCCGAGCTCGGCGACATCGGCCGCGGTCAGGATCAGCGCCACGCCGGGCATGCCGCCGGCCTTGCCGGCATCGATCGTGTAGGTCGCGTGCGCATGCGGCGAGCGCAGCATCAGCGCGTGCAATGCGGGAGACGGTGCAACGTCGTCGGTATAGCGGCCCTTGCCGCGAATCAGAGCGTCATCCTCCTTGCGTCGCACACTTTGTCCGACGCCGAACTTGATGGGAGCTGCCATCGTCTCTCCAATTGCCTTGGTTGTTTGTATGCATATTGGCGTGGTTGTCAGCGAAGCGCAAACGCCTTTCTCGGGTCGTTTTGCCCCTTGCGGAGCGGGCCGCGGCGACTATAGGGGGATCGGGCTGAGCGACCGGGGCTCGATCGTCTGCCGATACAGCTCGATCGCCCGTCCGGCCTCCTCCATACGCTCCGTTTCCGCGAGCCTGTCGGCATAGCCCATACGGCGAACAAGCTGAGATGTCTCGAAGGTCCAGTACTGCGACATCAGCGGATTGATAAAGAGATCACTGCCGCTGGTGCGATTGGTGGCGTGATAGTTCCCGAACTCGCCCCGCAATGCGCTCGCGATCGAATTGCACACGATGCTCGCATGCGCGGGTTGGCGCTGGTTGGCGTAATCGACCAGATCGAGAAATGCCGCAGCTTCCGCAGTTTTGGACGACAGCGAAAAGGCGCCGAGAAATCCCCCGTCAGTTGTCAATCGCGCAACGTTCTCGAGGAAGGCATGGTGCGAGACGCCATGGAAATGATCGATGCCGAAACCGATCGCAGCAAGAAGCGCCTGCCCATCAGTGGCATTCTGCGCAGCGACGATCGATACCGCATCCTCGATGAGAGTACCGAGTCCGGGCTCGTCGCCGAAAAGAATGCTGTCGGTGCCGCCATCGAACAGCACGACCAGATCGATCTGGTGTTGCTCGACGATCCAGCGATAGGTGGCTGCAAGCGGCCGGACGCCACTCTTCGCAAAGGCGTAGATCGGCACAGCGCGCTCACGCGCCGCAAGCCATTCCGCCAACCACTTCTCGGGAAAGTATGGAATCTCGGCAGACCTCCGATCGACCCGCCACGTGGTCTGATTGATGCGCTCGCCACCGCAAAGCCAGAGATTGGTAAACGAAAAATTCCCGAAGACGACCTGCTTGCCCCGCGACCAAAGGCGCTCGGCGATAGGCACGCCACCGAATACGTCGAAGCCCCCGCCGCAGCCTGCGATAAGGACGTTGGTTGCCTGCTCCAGGCGATCGAGAAATGGGATCATGTGATGCAGCCAATTGCCTCCGGCCGTGCCAGCCCTTGCAGCATTCGGGCATTCTTCCAAGCAATTGACAAGATTAAAGAAATCTATACGCGCCGCAGCGCGAACAGCCAGCCGCGGCCGAACAGTGTGAGAATCAGCAGCGCGTAGACGAAGGCGCCGACCGTGATCAGCAGCAGCAGGATCATCTCATCGCGAAAGATCTGCATCGGCGCGAACCACACATAGGCGAAATGCGAGGTCAGCCACAGCGCGAGCGCGAGCAGCAGGCCGCAAATTGCGAACGTGCCGAACGAGCGGATCAGCGCGCGATCGAACGCGAGATAGCCGCGGCGCACCGCGAACAGCAGCACCAGCAGGAGATTGACCCAGGCGCCGACCGCGGTCGCGAGCGCGAGCCCGACCTGCGCCAGTGAGCCGACCAGCGCGATCTTCAGCGCGACATTGACCGCGACCCCGGTCAGCGCCGCCTTGACCGGCGTTGCGGTATCCTTGCGGGCATAGAAGGTCGCGACCGCGCTGCGAATCATCACGAATGGAATCAGGCCGGCCGCATAGGCCGCGAGCGTGGCGCCCGCGCTTGCGGCGTCGGCCTTCGAGAAGGCGCCGCGGGCGAACATCGCGCGCATGATCGGATCGGCGACGGTCAGGAACGCGGCCACGAACGGCACCGAGAACAGCAGCGTGAAATCGAAGGCGCGGCGCTGCGCGGCCAAGGCGCCAGCGTGATCGTCGGCGGTCAGGCGCCGCGACATCTCCGGCAGCAGCACGGTGCCGATCGCGATCCCGATCACGCCGATCGGCAGTTGATTGAGGCGGTCGGCATAGTAGAGCGCCGACAGCGCGCCGGCGGGCAGGAAGGTCGCGATGATGGTGTCGGCGAACAGCGCGACCTGCGTTCCCATCGAGCCCAGGGTTGCCGGCCCCAGCGCGCGGAAGAAGGCGCGGACGTCCTCGTCGAGCCTGAGGGCCGCGAATCGCGGCAGGCCGCCGTGGCGCCCGAGGTCGCCGGCGAGCAGGAAGAACTGCAGGAAGCCCGAGATCAGAACGCCCCAGGCCGCGGCGTGACCGGCGCTCGGGAAGAACGCCGCGAGCGCCAGCGTCATCATCATGGCGAGGTTGAGGAAGATCGGCGCCGCGGCGGCGCTGGCGAAGCGATGCATCACGTTGAGCATGCCGCCGTAGAGCGTCACCAGCGTGATCAGCAGCAGATAGGGAAAGGTGATCCGCGTCAGCTCGATGGCGAGCTGGCGCTGGGATGCGTCCTCGGTGAAGCCTGGTGCGAGAATGCTCATCGCCTGCGGCATGAACGCCATCGCCACCACCAGCAGGACCACCTGCGAGGCGAACAGCAGCGTGAAGATGCGGTCGGCGAACAGCCGCGCCGACGCCTCGCCGCGCTCGCCATGGACATGGGCATAGGCCGGCACGAAGGCGGCGTTGAAGGCGCCTTCGGCAAAGATCGCGCGGAAATGATTGGGCAGCCGCAGCGCCACGAAGAAGGCGTCGGCGACCGGCCCGGCACCAAGGATCGCCGCGAGCATGATGTCGCGCGCGAACCCGGTGACCCGCGATAGCAAGGTATAGCCGCCGACGGTGAAGATGCGCCCAAGCATGCGCTGCTTCTAGCGCATCATCACCCCACGTCAAAATGACGTATTCAGGCCGACAGCGCGCTGCGCACAGCCGCGATGACGCGGTCCTGTGCCGCCACGTCGAGATAGGCGTGCATCGGCAGGCTGATGACGTCGTCCGAGAGGCTTTCGCTGACCGGCAGGCCGCCGTCGGCGACCGGGAAGTCGCGGTAGGCCGTCTGCTGGTGCATCGACTTCGTGTAGTAGATCGCCGTCGGAATGCCCTGGACCTTCAGCGCCGCGGCAAAGGCATCGCGGTCGGTCCCTTTCGGCAGGCGAATGGTGTATTGCGCCCACACCGAGGTGCAGCCGGAGCCGAGCCTCGGCACGGTCACGATGTTGCCGAGCCCGCGTGCATAGCGCTCCGCCACCTGGTTGCGCGCCACGATCTCGTCGTCAAAAATCTTCAGCTTCTCGAGCAGGATCGCCGCCTGCATGGTGTCGAGCCGTCCGGTGAGGCCGAGGCGGACGTTGTCGTATTTGTCCGAGCCCTGCCCGTGCACACGGATGCTGCGCAGGGTGCCCGCAAGGTCGTCGTCATTGGTGAAGATAGCTCCGCCATCGCCAAAACAGCCGAGCGGCTTTGCCGGGAAGAAGCTCGTCGCGGTCGCGAGCCCGAAGGTACCGAGCTTGCGGCCCTTGTAGCTGGCGCCAAAGCCCTGGGCGGCGTCATCGAGCACGAACAGGCCTTCGGCCTCGGCAACCGCAGCCACCGCATCGTGATCGGCGCACTGGCCGAACAAATCCACCGGAATGACGCCAACCGGTCTGAGGCCGCGTGCCCGCGCGGTGGCGATCCCACGCTTGAGCGAGTTGACGTCGATATTGAAGGTCGCATCGTTGACGTCGACGAAGAGCGGTGTCGCGCCGGTGAGCGCCACCGCTTCGCCGGTCGCGCAGAAGGTGAAAGACGGGCACAGCACGGCGTCGCCCGGCCCGACATTCTTCGCCATCAGCACCATCAGCAGCGCGTCAGTTCCGCTGGCACAGCTCACCACATGCTTGGCTCCGCTGTAGTCCGCCAGCGCCTTCTCAAGCGCGGTCACTTCCGGACCATTGACGAATTGGCAGTGGTTGAGCACACGGGCAACCGCATCATCGACCGATTTGCCGAGCCGCTTGCGCTGTGCGGCAATGTCGATGAAGGGAACGGGCTCTGGACGCATGTGCTGGTTCATGAAGCTCTTCGCGGTGTTTCAGGTGACAATCAGCCGGCGATGCGGCGCGGTCCCTTGCGCATCGTCGATGCGGCGGGCCGGGCCGGCGATTCCAGGCAGCGGATCGCGATCTCGAGGCTCGCCACGCCTTCGTCGCCGGACACCGCCGGCAGCTTGCCGGTACGCACGGCATCGAGGAAGGCGATCAGTTCGGCGCGCAACGGTTCGTCGTGCCCGACCGGCAGATGACGCATCGAATAGCTGCCGTCCGGCTTGAAGCCGAAGCATTCGGTGACCTGGCGGGTGAGCAGGTCGCCCATCACGTACTTGCCGCGGGTCGCGACCGTCACGTTGCGGGCCTTGAACGGCGTCAGCCAGTTGGTGTTGATGTGGGCGAGCACACCGGACGCCGTGCGGAACTGCAGCAGCGCGATGTCCTCGCGTTCGGCGACCGCACTCGAGAGCTGCGGCTGCACCTCGACGATGTCGGACTCGGTGAACCAGCGGATCAGGTCGATGTCGTGCACGGCGAGGTCGATCACGACGCCGACATTGGACATCCGCGGCGGGAACGGGCCAACCCGGGTGATGCCGATCGACAGGATATCCTCGCCCGAGATCGCCTGCTTGATCGCGGCGACCGCCGGATTGAAGCGCTCGACATGGCCGATCATTAGCGTGACGCCGGCCCGCTCGGCGGCTGCGACGATCTCGCGGCCCTCTTCGACCGTGGAGGCAACCGGCTTTTCGACCAGGATGTGGATGTTGCGCGAGATGCAGGCGAGCGCGATCTCGTGATGCAGGTGGGTGGGTGCCGCGATCGTCACCGCATCGATGCCCTCGGCAAGCAGCTGATCGAGGCTTTCGAAGGCGCGGCAACCGACCAGGTCGATGGCGCGTGTGCGGTGTTCCGGCAGCGGATCGACGATGCCGATCAGCACGACGCCGGGCAATCCGGCCAGCACGCGGGCATGGTTGCTGCCCATCACGCCGGCGCCGATCACGCCGACGCGCAATGCGCGGCCGATATCGGCCCTCGCGCCGGCTGCGGACACTTTTGCATTCATATCGTAGACCCCAAGTAGCGTTCTGGCGGTTGTCCCGGCTCCTCAGGGAGCCATCCCGGCTCCGGGAGAATCAGACCAAGGCCCCTCGTCCCGATCTGCGCCTCCGGCGCAAATCACCCCGCTTCGTTGGCAGCCGCTATAGCACGGCGTCACAAATGTGGCGAATGCCAACGGCGAAATCCGGACACGTTTTGATTCAAAGAGTTACATCGTCCCGCGCCCGGCGATTAGTGCGGGAACCGGCTCGCCTCAGCTGCGCCGGTAGTCGTCCTCGATGCGGATGATATCGTCCTCGCCGAAATAGCTGCCGGTCTGCACCTCGATCAGCTCGAGCTGGATTTTGCCGGGATTCTCCAGCCGGTGCACCGCGCCGATCGGGATGTAGATCGACTCGTTCTCGTGCACCGTCTTGATCAGCTCGTTGACGGTGACCTGGGCGGTGCCGCGCACCACGATCCAGTGCTCGGAGCGGTGATGGTGCTTCTGCAACGACAGCCGCCCGCCCGGCTTGACGATGATGCGCTTGACCTGGTGGCGGTCGCCATTGTCGACCGACTGATAGGAGCCCCAAGGGCGATGCACCTTGATGTGGTTCTCAGTCACCCCGGGCGCCGTCAGTTTCAATTTCGCGACAAGCCGCTTCAGCCCGTTGGCGTCCTTCTGGCGTGACACCAGCACGGCGTCCTGGGTCGCGACCACGACGAGGTCGTCGACGCCTTCGAGCGCGACCAGCGCCCGGTCGGTCGAGACGTTGCAATTGCGGGAGTCCTCGAACACCGCCGCGCCGCGCGCCGCGTTGCCGAGGCTGTCCTTGTCGGAGAGCTCCCAGACCTGGCGCCACGAACCGATGTCGGACCAGCCGCACGCCACCGGCACCACCGCGGCAAGAGCGGTCTTCTCCATCACGGCGTAATCGATCGAGATCGCCTTTGCGGCGCCGAACGCCGCTGCATCGAGCTTGACGAAGCCTAGATCGCGCGTCGCCGTGGTGACCGCCTGCTCCACCGCGGCAATGCTGTCGGCATCGACGTTGCGATACTCGTCGAGCAGCACGCCGGCGCGGAACATGAAGTTGCCGCTGTTCCAGAGATAGCCCGCATCGATATAGTCTGCCGCCGTTGCGGCATCCGGCTTCTCGACGAATTTTGCCACCGCGCGCACCTCGCCGGCGACCACCTCACCCGGGCTGATGTAGCCGTATTCGGTCGCGGGCCGTTCCGGCTTGACGCCGAAGGTCACGATGCGGCCGGCTTCGGCAGCCACCAATCCGCCGCGGCACGCGGCGACGAAGGCCGGCGTATCCCGCACCAGGTGGTCGGCGGCGAGCGCCAGCACGATCGCTTCGCTGTCACGGCTCTGCGCGAATGCCGCACCGGCCGCGATCGCGGGCCCGGAGTCGCGGCGCATCGGCTCCAGCAGCACGTCGGCCTCGCGGCCGATCTCGGCCAGCTGCTCCAGCACCATGAAGCGATAGGCCTCGTTGGTGATCACGATCGGCCGCTCGAACAGGCCGGCGTCGGAGACCCGCAGCAGCGTCTCCTGGAAGGTCGAGCGCGCCCCGAACAGCGACAGGAACTGCTTCGGATGCACCTCGCGTGACGCCGGCCAGAGCCGCGTGCCTGCACCACCGCACATGATCAGGGGAATAATTCGTCGATCCATCGATGCCTCAGATCCTGTCGTGCAAGTCCTGTCGTATTCGTCCGCGGACCACACAGCAAATTGGCCGAGGCTGCCGTGGCCGGCAGCCTGTTACCTGGGAAGCACGATCCGAGCCGTATCGCGCGCCCCCCGCGAGCACTGTAAACCACCGGTGAGCGGCTGACCGCCCCCGTTCCAGCCTCTTTAGCCGCCCCGTCGCGCCTGCCGCAATAGGGGTCAGTACGGGTATTGCCAGATCGGCGCGGAAACCATACCAAGGCGGCGAATTTGGGCGCGCGAAAGCGTTTTGCGCTGTTTTTGATACATCCTGAAAACCTGGCAGCGCGAACGGAAATGCGCCGAATCCTGCTTTCGACCGTCAAGATCCTGATCTCGGGTGCGCTGCTCTATTTCTCGCTGCGCAAGGTCAACCTGTATGATCTGGCCTCCCGCATCCAGGTCGAGAGCCTGGGCTGGCTCGGCCTCGCGATCGCGGTCACGTTCCTGCAGATTTTTCTTGGGGTGCTGCGCTGGCGCGAGATCAGCGTGGAGTGCGGCGCACCGCTGGAAACCGCACAGGCGATGCGCTTCAACGTGATCGGCACCTTCTTCAACCAGACCCTGCCGTCCTCGATCGGCGGCGACGCCGTGCGGCTTTGGCTCGTCGCGCGCGCCGGTGCAGGCTGGCGCGCAGCCACCTATTCGATCTTCGTCGATCGCGCGGTCGGACTGATTGCGCTTGCCGTCGTCATCGCGGCCACCCTGCCCTGGAGCTATCGGCTGATCTCCGATACCCACGGCTGGATGGCGTTGCTGCTGCTCGACATCGCCGCGCTTGCGGCCGGATTTGGTTTCCTCGCGATCGGCCTGTTGCCGTGGCCTTGGCTGAAGCAGTGGTGGGCAACGCACCACATTCACGCCTGCGCGGTGATCGCGAACCGGGTGCTGTTCAGCCGTAAGCATGGATTGAGGGTGGCAACCCTCTCGATTGCCATTCACGTGGTGACCGTCGTGATCGGCTGGTGCGTGGTAAAGTCGATCGCGGCCCCGGTCACCTTCGGCCAGATCTTCCAGCTGTTGCCGCCAGTGATGCTGATCACGATGATGCCGATCTCGATCGCGGGCTGGGGCGTGCGCGAGGCCACGATGGCGCTCGCCTTCGGCTATGCCGGATTGATTGCGAACGAGGGCGTCAACATCTCGCTGCTGTTCGGGGCGGTGTCGTTCGTCGTCGGCGTGTTTGGCGGGCTGGTGTGGATCCTGAGCCCGGAAAAGGCCGCCAAGGGCGCCGAGCCAATCGAACTCCCGGGAACGCAATGACTGGACCAGAATGAACGCCTTCGAGATCCTCCTGTCGCTGATTGCTGCGGCTCTGGCCGCCGCGATCTCCGCCGTCCTGATCCGGGCGACCCGGCCGCTGCTGTTGCGCGTGGCACTGGCGAAGCCGAATGTGCGCTCGTCGCACCGCATTCCAACGCCACAGGGCGCCGGAATCGCGGTCACGGCGGCCACGCTGCTCGCGGGCGGGATCGTCATCGTCCTGGCCGGATCGGCGGACCTGACGATTCCATCCATCGTGTTCGCGGCCTGCCTGTTTATCGCGGCGGTCGGCCTTGCCGACGACATCCGTTCCCTGCCCGTCGTCCCGCGGCTGTTGTTGCAGGCGGCCGCCGTCGCCGCCGTGGTGTTTTCGGCACCGGCCGATCTCAGGCTGATTTCAGCCTGCCCGGTCTGGCTTGAACGCGGCCTGCTGCTGATCGCCGGCCTCTGGTTCGTGAACCTCGTCAACTTCATGGACGGGCTCGACCTGATGACCGCGGCCGAGGCCGTGCCCATCACCGTGGCGGTCGCCCTGCTCGGCAGCTTCGGCCATGTCCCCGCTGCGCCCGCGCTGGTCGCGGCGGCCCTGTGCGGAGCGCTGCTCGGCTTCGCGCCGTTCAACCGGCCGGTGGCGAAGATATTCCTCGGCGATGTCGGCAGCCTGCCGATTGGCTTGCTGCTGGGCTGGTGCCTGCTTGCGCTCGCCCTGCATCAGCAGTTCGCCGCTGCGCTGCTGCTGCCGCTGTATTATCTGACGGATGCGACGGTCACGCTGTTTCGCCGCATGGCGCGGCGCGAGCCATTCTGGGCCGCGCACCGCTCGCACTTCTATCAGCGCGCGACCGACAACGGCTTCACGGTGTGGCGCGTCGTCGGCGAGGTCTTTGCGCTCAACGTGGTGCTGGCGCTGCTCGCATTCGCCTCGGTCGCCCTCAACTCCTCCGGCGCGGACATCGCGCTGCTGCTGGCCGGCGCGCTCGCGGTCGCCTGGCAGTTGCGGCGGTTCTCGCGACCGCGCTGATCACATCAAATCAGGAATCGGTCGAACGCAGCGCGCGCCTCAGGCCCTCATCGAGGCTGACCGGCTGCTGCCATCCGGTGCTCGCGACCTTGGAGAGGTCAAGTTCGAGCGAGGCGAACAGGCTGTCATAGGCTTCCTTGCGTCCCACCATCGTGAGCGACGCCCTCAAGAGCGATGCCGGCAGCCAGAACAGGCGCGGCGAGGTTTCTGCCGCGCGGGCAAGGCGCTCGACGAACTCGCGCGTCGAGACCTGCTCGCTATCAGCCACCAGAAATACCTCGTAGTCATTTCCCGGCTGCGACAGCCGGTACGAGATGAAGGACGCCAGGTTTTCCGCCGACACGAACGCGCGGCGATTCTTCACATGGGCGAGCGGAAGCGGCATGCGATTGATCACCGCGCGCTTGAGCAAGGCGAAATTTCCCTTCGCACCGGCGCCGTAGATCAATGGCGGTCTGATCACGGTCACCCTCATACCGCCGCCAGGGGCAATCTGCTTCAAGCCAACTTCGGCGGCCGCCTTGGAATTTCCGTAGACGCCGCGGGGTGTCAGGATATCGTCCTCGCGAAATGGAGAACGTCCGCAATTGCTGCGCCCATGCACCAGGATCGTGCTGACGAAAATGAAATCCCGGACACCCGCAGCGGCTGCGGCACGCGCCAGATGCAGCGTGCCCTCGATATTGACGTTGCGATACAGCTCTATCGCCTGTTCGTCGGACTGCTGGTGAACGCGGGCGGCGAGATGAACGACGGCGTCCACGCCATCGAGCGCGGCGCGCCAATCGGTGGTGGGACTGAGCGAGCCGATCATCACCTGGTTTGCATTTTGCGGCGGCGTCCGAACCGCACGGCGGACCACCCAGCCATTGCGCTCCAATTCGGGCACCACATGGCGACCAACAAAGCCGCTGGCGCCCGTCACCAGAACCGTCCGGCGGCCATCATTCATGTCGTCCGCTCCACATCGCGATTGGATAGCAGTTCCCGGACCAGCGCGGCGTAGCTGGCAAGCGCCCGCTCGGGACTGAAGGTGCGCGCGGTTGCGACCGCGCGTTCGGCCATCGCGGCGTCGCGCGATCGCGACGCCAGCCTGACGGCGTCGGCGAGTTGATCCGGCCTTCCCGGCGTCACCACCCAGCCCAGCCCGTTTTCGCTTACGGTCAGCGCCGCCTCGGCCTCGGGCTCGGAGACGAGGATGACGGGCCGGCCGGCCGCCAGCAGATTATAGAACCGGCTCGGCACCGAAACACCCGCGACGTCCTTGCGATAGGGAATGAGCCAGACGTCCGCACTGGACAGAAGCGCATCGAGTTCGCCGTCCGCGACGCGGTCGACCAGCGTGACGTTGGCAAGTTGCGCCGCGGCCTGCATGTCCTTCAACCGCGCGAAGCCGATGCCCCAGCCCGACAGCAGGAAATGGATATCGCGTTCGTCACGCAACAGCCGCGCTGCCTGGAACACGATGTCCGGATCGTGGGTGAAGCCGAGATTGCCGGACAAACCGACGACGAAGCGGGCGGCAATGGCCTTGCGAAACGGATTGTCGGGGCTGACGGGGCGGTTGGCCGGGGCGAGCGTCGCCCAGTTCGGGATGAACCTGATCTTGTCCTGTGTCATTCCGCCATACCGCAGCAACGGCTTCTCGGCGTCGCGGCCGATGACGATGACGGCGTTCAAGGCGCGGAACATCAGCGCGTTGATCGCGCGCATCGCTCGCGCAACCAGCGAGGACGGCCGCAGCAGCCCGGCCGTCACGAGCACGTCGGGAAACAGATCGTGCAGGATCAGCGCCGACTTCGCGCCCTTCAACCTTGCCGCGGCGGCCACCGCATAGGGAAGCGCGAAGGGAGCGGTCACCGTCAGCGCGACGTCGCCGCGCTGCAGCCGCGACAGCAGCGCAAAGAAGATCCGACCGGTGAACAGCGCCTCGGCCAGCGCGCGCTTGATCAGCGCCGCCTTTCCCGGCAGCCAGTTCCTGATCTCGACAATTGCGGGCCGCCCGGGCGCGGGCGCCCGCGCCGATCCCGGCATCCCGGAAACCACGACCACTTCCGTCTCCTGCGCGATCCGCTCGGCGATCGCCGACATGATCGCGGCGGTCGTGCTGTGGTCCGGCGGATAGTGCTGGCTGACGACCACGACTTTTCGAGAACTAGACATCAATGACTTTCGAAACGGTCCTGCCTTGCCGTCCGCGCGACGGCGCGGTCAGGCGGCATTCGATCCGAACTCGGGCACGGCGTCCTGAAGCACGGCGCGGATGGTCACGCGGTCATCCCTCTCAATCGCATCCTCCAGCGCCGCAAGCCACTTGCGCAACGTCGCCATCGGAGGCTGGTTCGGCTTGGCCGCCATGACGCCGGCGACGCCAATCTCGAGCGTCGGCTCCTGGCTTGCGAACAGGATCTCGTTCAGACGCTCGCCGGGACGGATTCCGCTGAACACGATCTCGACGTCAACGCCGGGCTGCAGGCCCGACAGACGGATCATCCGCTCGGCGAGATCGACGATCTTGACCGGCTGGCCCATGTTCAGCACGTAGACCGAGACGTCGGGCCGCGCCGGCGTCATTGCGTGGGTCGCGGCCGTGATCACGAGATCGCAGGCTTCGCGAATCGTCATGAAGTAGCGAACCATGTCCGGATGGGTCACCGTGATCGGTCCGCCGGCCTCGATCTGGGCCTTGAATTTCGGCACCACGGACCCGTTGGACGCCAACACGTTGCCGAACCGCACCGAGATCAACCGCATGTGCGGCTTGCCCTTGGCCTCGGTCATCAGGTCATGGTCCAGCGCCTGGCAGTACATCTCCGCGAACCGTTTGGTCAGGCCGAGCATCGACACCGGCTCGATCGCCTTGTCGGTCGAGATCATCACCATCGCGCCCGCGCCCGCGGCGCGCGCGGCGTCGGCCACGTTCACCGAGCCGAAGATGTTGGTCTTGACCCCCTCGCTCCAGTCACGCTCCAGGATCGGCACATGCTTGAGCGCGGCGGCATGGAACACGATGTCGGGCTTGAACTCGCTCATCAGGCGCGTGATGCGCTCGCGATCCCTGATGTCGGCGATCCGGCCTTCGATCTCAGGGCCGGCGTCGCGCGCCGACAGTGCCTCGGTGACCGCGTAGAGCGCCGGCTCCGAGTTCTCGACCACCAGCAAGCGCGCCGCGCCGAAGGTCGCGACCCGCTCACAGATTTCCGCGCCGATCGAGCCGCCGCCGCCGGTCACGATGACGGACTTACCCTTCACCAGCGCCTCGAGCCGCGCGTAGTCGATCTTCTGGCTCGGGCGCAGCAGCAGGTCTTCAACCGCGACATTGGTAAGCCGCGGCGCATCGCCGCCCTCCAGCGACGGCAGCCGACTGACGATCAGACCAAGCCGCCTGGCGCGCATCAGCACGCTCTCGGGATGGGCCTCCGGCTCGAACGCCGAGGGCATCATGACCACGCGCTTGATCGGCTTCTGGCGCCTTTCGAAATCGCGAATCACCGTCTCGATATCGTCGACGCCGCCGACCACGGGAATGTTGCGGATCATCTGGCCGCGATCCGCGGGCGACTGCGAGAGCACGCCGACCGGCCAGAGCCGCTTGATGGCGCCGTTCTCGATGCCGCGCAGCACGACCTCGGCGTCGGCGGTGCGTCCGACCAGCAAGGCAGGCGCGGCGCTGTCGGACCGGGCATGAAGCCGCGTGCGCGAATAGCGGAAATAGCGGTAGCCAAGGCGCAAGGCCGCTCAGCGCGAATACGTCAAGGAAAAAGAACAGAATGATCGTGACCCGGCCGAGGAACACCGGACTTTGCGAATTCGCCGCAGTGAAGAAGTAGACGTAGTCGAGTACGACCAGTGCCAGGGTCAGCACCGCGGCGACGCGCAGGATGTTCACCGCGTCCGGCAGCGAGGTGAAGCGCCACTTCGCCGTAGTCAGGTTGGACAAATAGCTGACCACGACGCTGAACAGCACGAACCAGGGCAGAATGCGCAGCAAATGCGGCAGGCGATCGGCAAGGAGGCTGCCCTCGAAACGCAGGTAGAAGCTCGCCAGCAACGCAAACGTCGTCGCGAGCGCGTCATGCACCAGAATCAGGAAATTGCGCAGGGTGAATTGTGAGAGACGCGTCATCTAATGGACGGGTTGCCGGAAACTAGGAGTTCGGGATGAGACATTGGCAGGCTGATAGCGTATCTGCAGAGCCCTTGCCAGCGATCATGAACGGAAGGAAGGTTCAGGTTCCATATCGGTCCGCGACCGCCCCTTCAACGCCATGCCGCCCGCAACGCCGGCGCCCAGTACATACATCCAGCCTTCGTGAAAGTCGAAGATGTGTGAATTAAATAGTGAACTAGAAATATTCTGCACCACGACGAGAAGTCCAATCCAGTTGACAAGGCCGTCGCCGCGGAACAGCAAGAGGTGTAGCAGCCACATGGCATACAGTATTGCAACGCCCAGAATGCCCCACTGCACAGCGACGTTCAACGTTTGATTGTGAGGATTTCCGATCACCTCGCCGGAGGCCTGGGTCACGCCGCCCCTGGCGACGCGCTCGAACAGGCCCCGCGTCGCTCCGGTGCCATGGCCGACGAGCGGCGCCTCGGCAAAGAAGCCGAGCGACTTTCGCCAGAATTCGAGCCGCAAGCCGAGCGACGTCGGCTCGTTGCGCTCCTTGTAGAGCTTGTAGTCGCGCTGGAACGACTCGGCCGTCCAGCGCAATTGCGGCGACGAGTACCACGCCACCACGGACAGCGCGGCGACCGCGCAAATAATCAGGACGATGCTGTGCCAGCGCAAATGGAGCAGCGCAAATACCGCGAACATGATCGGAACGGTCACCAGCGCGGTCCGCGACACCACCACCAGCGCCATGTTGGCGAACAGGCTGAGCGCAATCGCGACTAGCAGCACGGCCGGCAGGATACGCTTTGCCCGCAGCAGCATGACGATCGGATAGGCCAGCGCGACCGCGCACAAGGTGAATTCCTGGCTCTGGTCGATATAGTTCTTGACGAAGACGCCCTGCTCGCTGGGGGCGGGCGCCCTCAGCGCGAGGTGGGGATAGGCAAGCACCAGCCAGGACATCAGCATCAAGAGCGTGCAGGAGACGAGGAAAGCCACTAACACCCAGGTCCCGCGGGTCGAGCGCTGAAAATGATAGAGCAGGACTGGAAGCACCAGGAGCTTTGCGGTCGGCCCGACCGCGTACAACCTCGCTCCCCAGGCGGCGTCCGACCACAGCGTGCCGGCGAGCGCGAGGCAGAACAGCGCGATCGGCGCTACGCAGATCGGCCGCTTCAGCAGCGCCCAGAACGCCCTCAGGTCGACGGTCGGCGCAATCGCGATCAGCAGTACCACGCCGAAGATGCCGACCAGCGAGGTCGACCACGGCAGCGACAGCGCGATCAGCACCGCGACCACATCGGTCGTGGTCTGCCAGCGCGCCGGATCGCGCCAGGCCGGGCACGCCGCGGCGGGTGCCGACGATGCCATGCTCGCGCTCACGCCTTGCCCTCGCGGGCGCGTGCAACCAGCGACGTCGTGCTGTGGCCGGGCAGGACCTCGACCAGCACCACTTCGCCGCCGGCGGCCTCGACGATCTCGTGGCCGACCACCTGCTCGCGGGTATAGTCGCCGCCCTTCACCAGCACGCTCGGCCGCACCTTCGTGATCAGGTTGATCGGCGTGTCCTCCTCGAAGATTGCGACGAGGTCGACGGCTTCCAGCGCCGCCAGCACCTCGGCGCGGGCGCGCTCATTCTGTACCGGACGGCCCTCGCCCTTCAGCCGCTTCACCGAGGCATCGCTGTTCAAGCCGACGATCAGGCGGTCACAGGCGCCGCGCGCGGCGGTCAGCACCTTGACGTGACCAGGATGCAGGATGTCGAAGCAGCCATTGGTGAAGCCGATCCGCAGATCCTGCCGGCGCCAATCCGCAAGGTGCGCATCGATATCGCCGCCGGCCGGGATGATCTTCTCCTCGGCCGCCAGCGAGGCGTGCGGCAGGATCCTTCGCCGCAACTCGGCGGACCTGACGATCGCGGTACCGGTCTTGCCGACCGCAACCGCGGCGGCAGCGCTCGCGATCCGCAGCGCGCCGTCCCAGTCGGCACCAGCAGCCAGCGCCAGCGCCAGCGCCGCAGCGACGGTATCGCCGGCCCCGGAGACATCGCGCACCTTGACCGGCAATGCCGGCACATGGATCGAACCGCCGTCCCGCGTCACCAGCGTCATGCCGCGCTCGCCCTGTGTCACCAGCATCGCCTCGCAATCGGCAAGAACCATCGCATCGGGCGCGGCCTGCGCGATGCTGTCCTGGCTGTCGGCGCGGCTGCGGGTCGCCTCGGCGAATTCCTTCCGGTTCGGCGTCAACACGGTCGCGCCGCGATAGATCGCGAGGTTGGCGCTCTTCGGATCGACGATCACGCGCTTGCCCGCCTGGCGCGCGGCGTCGATCACGTTGCGGATCACGCGCGCGGTCAGCACGCCCTTAGCGTAATCGGACAGCAGCACGATGTCGGCGCGCGCAAGGCGCGGCAGGATCGCATCGATCAGCTGCTGCTCGATCGCGGGCGCGGCCGGCGCGGCCAGCTCCCAATCGGAGCGCAGCATGTGGGTCGAGAATTGTTCGGAGACGAAGCGCACCTTGCGCGTGGTCGGACGCGCGGCGTCGCGCACCAGCACGGTCTCAATCCCCGCCTCTTTCGCCAGCGCTTCGGTCAGCGCCGTTGCGGCGGCATCCTCACCGATCAGGCCGACGAAGATGCAGCGGCCGCCGAGCGCGGCGATATTGCGCGCGACGTTGCCGGCGCCGCCGATGTTGATCTCGCTGCGCCTGACCGCGATCACCGGCGCCGGCGCCTCCGGCGAGATCCGCGACACCTCGCCATAGACGAACTCGTCGAGCATCAAGTCGCCGACGCAGAGCACGGTCTGGCCGGACATTGCACGCGAGATCGCTTCAAAATCGAACATCAGTCACCGTCATCCGCTCTAGCGATAGCGATCCGCGCGATCGAGAAAGCCGTTCACATAGGCCCCGACCGCGTCTTCCAACTGCGTAAAACCGCCATTGTATCCGGCGTGCCCGAGACGATCGACGACGCTCTGGGTGAAATATTGGTAACTGCCGCGAATCTGCTCGGGCATGTCGACATACTGGATGTTCGGCTGCAGGCCGAGCGCGCCGTAGGCCGAGACGATCAGGTCCTTGAAGCTGCGCGCCTTGCCAGTGCCGACATTGAACAGGCCGGAGACCCGCGGCGTTGCGACCAGCCACATCATCACCCGCACGACGTCGTCGACATAGATGAAGTCGCGGCGCTGATCGCCATCGGCGATGCCCTCGCGATGCGACTTGAACAGCTGCACGACGCGGCCCGCTTTGATGTCGTCGAAGCGGCGCGCCAGCACGCTCATCATCGTGCCCTTGTGATATTCATTCGGGCCGAACACGTTGAAGAATTTCAGCCCCGCCCATTGCGGCGGCAGAAGTTCGCCTTTCGCAGCACGCTCGGCGACGGCGAGGTCGAACAGGTTCTTGCTCCAGCCATACAGGTTCATCGGCCGCAGACGCTTCAACGCCTCCACCGAACCGTCATCGTCGAAGCCCTGGTCGCCGTCGCCATAGGTGGCCGCCGACGAGGCATAGATCAGCGGGGTTCCCGTCGCGGTGCACCAGTCGAGCAGCCGCATCGAGAGACGAAAATTGGTCTCGATCACCAGATCGCCGTCGGTCGCGGTGGTCGCCGAGATGGCGCCGAGATGGAGGACGGCATCCAGCCGCCGGCCCTGCAGCCAAGCCATCAACTCGGCCGGCGGCACGAAATCGGCGATCTGGCGCTTGGCCAGGTTCCGCCACTTGCCGTCGTCCCCAAGAATGTCGCAGACCGCCACGTCGCTGCGCCCGGCGTCATTCAACGCGGCCACGACGTTCGATCCGATAAAACCGGCGCCCCCGGTTACCAGAAACATGATGAAATCCCGCCAGATTCCTTTGCAGCCGCCAGCTTTGCCCCACTCCCGCGCCACAGGCAACGATGGCTTTACCTCACTTCGCGAACCGGTTACCGACTTGGCCGCGCCGATCCGGCTTTGGCCTGTTTAGAAATGAATATTGATTCAATATCGGACATCGAAACCCAGGACACCGAGGATACCAGACCGATCCTCGTCGTGCCCTATGTTTGGATCGGCGATTTCGTGCGCGGCCACACCGTGGTCAGGGTGCTCCGCAAGCGCTGGCCCAACCGGCCGGTCGACCTCCTGACCAGCCGGCTTTGCGCCCCTTTGGTGGATTATATGCCCGGGGTCCGTGATGCCGTCGTGTTCGACCTGCCGCGCAGCCGGCTGGCACTGGCCCGGCAGCGGGCGCTGGCGGCCGAATTTCGGAAGCGGGACTACGCCACCGCGCTGGTGCTGCCGCGCACCTGGAAGGCCGCCATTGCGCCGGCCCTGGCGGGCATCCCGGAGCGGGTCGGCTTCTTTGGTGAGGCGCGGTTCGGCCTGATCAACGCCATGCGATGGGGCGAGAAGAAGCAGCCGCGCTTCATCGACAAGAACGCCATCCTGGCGTTGCCCGATGACACCCCTCGGCCGCCCGAATGGCCGGTGCCGCAGCTGCGGGTTCCCACTGACGAGGTCGGCCGATGGCGGCAGGCCAACGGCCTCGGCGCCGATCCGGCGATCGCACTCGGACCCGGCTCGGTCGGGGTCTCGAAACGCTGGACCTATTATCCTGAAGCCGCCCGGCTGTTCGCCGAACACGGCTTCGACGTTTGGGTGGTCGGCGGCCCCGGCGAGAAGGCGCTGGCGCAGGAGATCGCGGCCGTCGGCGGTCCGCGGGTCCGCGATCTCACCGGCACCGATCTGCGCAACGGCGTGCTGGCCATGGCCGCGGCCAGCATCGCTGTGACCAACGACTCCGGGCTGATGCACATCGCAGCCGCGATCGGCACCCCGACCATGGGCATCTTCGGCCCGACCGATCCCTATCTCTGGGCGCCCCTCAACGGCCTCGCCGCCACGGTGCGACAGACCAAAAGCAAGCTGCCGTGCCAGCCGTGCCAGCGCACGGTCTGCACCATGAACGACCATCGCTGCATGCGCGACATCGCCCCCGAAGACATCGTCGGGATCGCCGAGCGCGTGCTGGCTCAGATCAGCGCGCGATAGACCTTAGCGATCGCGTTCGCCTCCGCATCGAGGCTGAACTTATCCACAACTCGTTGGCGCGCCCGCGCCCCCATCGAAGCGGCCGATGCCGGATCGCGCATCAGGGGCTCGAGTGCCGCCACCAGCGCGTCGACATCGCCGGGCGGCGTCAGCACGCCGGTCGTGCCGTCCTCGACCACGAACTCGGCGGCGCCCGCGCGCGCGGCCACCAGCGCCGCGCCTGCCGACATCGCCTCGATCAAGGTCAGGCCAAAACCTTCATTGCGCGAGGTGAAGGCGTAGATCGTCAGCCGCTGGTACCAGCGCACGACATCCTCGATCGGTAGCTCTCCGGTGATGATGATGCGCGATTGCAGGCCGGCGGCCTCGATCTTCCGCTTCAGCTCATTGGCAAAGGCCAGTTGCTCCGGCACCACCGCGCCGACGATGACGGCGGTGAAGTCGGGATAGCGCGGCAGCAGCCTGCACATCGCCTCGACGAACACGTCACTGCCCTTCTGCCCGCGCACGCGCCCGAAGCAGCCGATCGCATAGCGCCCCGGCAATCCGCTTTCCGCGAAGGCGCTCGCGCGATCGGCCGGCGGCGCATAACGCTCGGCGTCGACGCCATGCATCACCACAGTGGCGTCGCGCTTCAGATAGGAGGCCGACAGCGGGCTGGTGGCGATGATCGCATCCATGTTGCGGATCAGCCAGCGCGTCAGCCAGGTGTGATGACGCTGCGCGGCAGACGTGAACAGCAGCTTCAGCGGCCAGCCGAGCGCGCGCAGCAAAAGCCCGGCAATCATCTCGTCATTGCGCCGCGCGTGCCAGATCACAGGCCTGGCGCGCCGCCACAGCCGCATCAGATCGACAAATCCCATCGCGTCGATGCCGTCCGGCCGATGCGAGCCGAGCCAGCCTGCGCGAAACATCTTGGCAAGCTTCGGCGCGACCATGCGGTTGGTCGCGGTGACACCCGAATAGCGTCGGTGCAGATTGGGCACGATGAGCACGAGCTCGCCGGCAGGTGTGTTCTCGATCGGCACGCAAGTCTCCGTTTCGTGCCAGTTCCTATACGCAACATTAAGCATAGTGGCCAGTTCGGCCGCCGCGAAACCCCCTCTTCACCGCACTCCCGCTAGCATCGCCGGTCAAAGATATCGGGAGAGCTCTATCCATGACCGTGCTTGTGACCGGCGGTGCCGGCTATATCGGAAGTCACATGGTTCATGCGCTGGTCGATGCCGGCGAGAGCGTCGTCGTCGTCGACAATCTTTCCACCGGCTTCTCCGCGTTCCTGCCCGAAGGTGTTCCGCTGTTCATCGGTGACGCCGGCGACGAGAACCTCGTCGAGGGCGTGATCGCACAGCACGGCATCGACAGCATCATCCATTTCGCAGGTTCTGTCGTGGTGCCGGACTCGATGCGCGATCCGCTCGGCTACTACCGCAACAACACCATGACGACGCGCAGCCTGCTCAACGCGGCGGTGAAGGGCGGCGTCGGCCGCTTCATCTTCTCCTCGACCGCGGCCGTCTACGGCAATCCGGACCAGGTGCCGGTGCCGGAGATCGCGCCGACACGTCCGCTGTCGCCCTACGGCTCGTCGAAGCTGATGACCGAGATCATGCTGCACGATGTCGCCTCCGCCCATGGCATGAGCTACGTCGTGCTGCGCTACTTCAATGTCGCCGGCGCCGACCCGAAGGGCCGCGCCGGTCTTGCCACCATCGGCGCCACCCATCTGCTCAAGATCGCGGTCGAGGCCGCGACCGGCCAGCGCGCCAAGATCGACGTGTTCGGCACCGACTATCCGACCCCGGACGGCAGCTGCGTGCGCGACTTCATCCATGTCAGCGACCTCGTCGAGGCGCATCGCTCGGCGCTGTCCTATCTGCGCGCCGGCGGGCAATCGGTGACGATGAACTGCGGTTACGGCCGCGGCTATTCCGTGCTCGAGACCATCGAGGCGGTGCGCCGGGTCTCGATGCGCAATTTCGCGGTCGCCTATGCCGCGCGCCGGCCCGGCGACATCGTGACCATGGTGGCCGATACGACCCGGATCCGCTCGCTGCTCGACTGGACCCCGCGCTACGACGATCTCGAGACCATCGCGAGCCACGCGCTGGCCTGGGAGGAGAAGTTGTTCCGGGAGCGCGGGGGCGCCGCGCGACAGGCAGAATCGGCCTAAAACTCAAGCCGTTATCAAGCTGTTATTGTACTTGAAAAAGACCCGCCAAGCGGGCAAGGAGGTCCGCAACCCTGACGGCCGGCGCTGCCCGCCGTCAATGGAACGCGGATGGCTCAGTTTCCAAAGAAAATTACCGACGATCCCTATGGCGCGGCGATCCTGATTCGCCGCCTGGTCACGGAACAGGGGATCACCTACTGGCGGCGCTACCTGACGGCGTTCGCCCTGATGGCCGTTGCGGCCGGCTCGACGGCCGGCGCCACTTACGTCCTCGGTCAGGTGATCAACCAGGCCTATGTCGACAAGAACATCCCCGGCATCGCGATGTTTGCCGGGGTCACGGTGGTGCTGCTGTTCATCAAGGGCGTGGCGACCTACGGCCACATGGTGATGATCCTGTCGAAGATCAGCAACGCCATCCTGGCGCGGAACCAGCGGCAATTGTTCGCCAAGCTGATGAGCGAAAGCATCGGCTTCTTCTCGCAACGGCACTCCTCGGAATTCCTGGCGCGGCTCACCGCCGGCGCCAAGTCGATCACCGACGTGCTCAACATGCTGGTCAATGCGATCGGCCGCGACCTCCTGATGCTGATCAGCATGGTCGCCGTCATGGTCTGGCAGGATCCCCTGATGTCGTTCATCGGGCTCGTGGCGGTGCCGCCGGCGATGCTGGTGCTGCGCAAGCTGGTGAAGCGGATCAAGGGCCTCGCCTACAACCAGTTCACCGGCACCGCCGACATCATGGAGACGATGCAGGAATCGCTGCAGGGCATCCGCACCGTGAAGGCGTTCACGCTGGAAGACACCATGCAGCAGCGGATCGACGAGAACATCGCGATCGTCGAGCGCAATGCCAACAAGATGGCGCATGTCGCCAACCGCTCCAACCCGCTGATGGAGATGCTCGGCGGCTTCGCGGTCGCCGGCTGCCTGATGTATGGCGGCTACAGCGTGGTGGCGCTCGGTTCCACGCCGGGCCAGTTTTTCACGTTCCTGACCGCCTTCCTGATGGCGACCGAGCCGGCCAAGCGCCTGGCGCGGCTCAACATCGATCTCAACAGCCAGCTGGTCGGCGCGCGGATGCTGCTCGAGGTCGTCGACAGCCCCGCGAGCGAGCAGGCCGACGACGACAAGCCGGCGCTCAAACTCTCCGATGCGCGGATCGAACTGCGCGACGTCAGCTTCGCATATCGCCCCGGTGAGCCGGTGCTGAACCGCTTGAGCTTCATGGCCGAGCCCGGCAAGGTCACCGCGCTGGTCGGCCCCTCCGGCGGCGGCAAATCGACGGTGCTCGCCCTGCTGCTGCGCTTCTACGAGACGCGCGAGGGCGACATCCTGATCGACGGACAGTCGATCCTGTCAGTCTCGCGCAAGTCGCTGCGCCGGCAGACCGCCTATGTCGGCCAGGACGTCTATCTGTTCCGCGACACCATCCGCGCCAACATCGCCTTCGGCAAGCCGGGCGCCACCGAGGCCGAGATCGTCGACGCCGCCAAGGCCGCTTGCGCGCACGACTTCATCATGAGCTTCCCGCTCGGCTACGACACGCCGGTCGGCGAGCACGGCACGCAACTGTCCGGCGGACAACGCCAGCGCATCGCGGTCGCCCGCGCGCTGGTCAAGAACGCGCCGGTCATCCTGCTCGACGAGGCCACCGCCGCGCTCGACTCGGAGTCCGAGAAGCAGGTGCAGGAGGCGATCGAGCATCTCTGCCAGGGCCGCACCACGATCGTGATCGCGCACCGCCTGCACACCATCATGCATGCAGACGCGATCCTGGTGGTCGAGGGCGGCGAGATCGTCGAACGCGGGCGGCACGACGAGCTGCTGCGCCGCAGCGGCCGCTACGCCTCGTTCTTCCGCCTGCAGCATCACCACGACCCGTCGCCGCTGGCATTGGCGCCGATCAGCGCCACCGGCTAGACCGATCAAATCCACCCCAAGAGCAGCGAGACCCACATGAACGCCGCCTCCACCGTCATTCCGCTTCCCCCGCAGCCCTCGCTCCCCGTCGTCGGCGAATCCGGCACCTATCCGGTTCGCCGCATCTGGTGCGTCGGCCGCAACTACCTCGAGCATATCAGGGAGATGGGCAATGACGAGCGTGCACCGCCGTTCTTCTTCGGCAAGCATGCCGACATGCTGGTGCCCGACGGTGCGACGATCCCCTATCCGCCGCTGACCAAGGACCTGCATCACGAGGTCGAGCTGGTGGTGGCGATGAAGAGCGGCGGGCTCAACATTCCCGCCGACAAGGCGCTCGAGCATGTCTACGGCTATGCCGTTGGCATCGACCTGACCCGCCGCGACCTGCAGATCGCCTCGCGCAAGAAGGAGCGGCCCTGGGAGATCGGCAAGTCGTTCGACTATTCAGCGCCCTGCTCCGCGATCCAGCCGGCCTCGAAGATCGGCCACCCCTCCAGCGGCAAGATCTGGCTCACCGTCAACGGCAAGGAAGCGCAGAAGGGCGACCTCACCGAATTGATCTGGAACGTGCCTGAGATCATCTGGCAACTCTCGCAGCAGGTGAAGCTCGCCGCCGGCGACATCATCATGACCGGCACGCCCGCCGGCGTGTCGCAGCTGCAGGTGGGCGACAAGCTCGAATGCGGCGTCGACGGTGTCGGCATGCTGAAGGTATCGATCGGCAAGCCGGAATAGACTCCGAATCCGATCCACCAGCAGACCGCGGCCCCGAACCTGGTTCGGGGCCGTTTTCATCTGTGGTGAGCAATGCCGGCGTCTGTCGCCGTAACGAGCGGCCGTCCGCAGGCGCAGCGCAGTCGTCGAGATCAGAATTGCTCGTGGCCGGGATGGTTGGGGTCGCCGAGATATCCGCCGCCTCCGCTGCCACCGGCACTGTCACCGCTGTAACCAGTTCCGAGTGAGGGCGGCGGATCGACCGGCTGGCGATGCGGGCCGCCCGAACCGCCCGGGGGCAGTTTCGCGCCCACATTCTTCGGCGGCGCCATGTGAAGTCCGCCGGCATGCGCAGAGCTCAGCGCGGTAACGCCGAACGCGACAACGGCAGCGAAGGCAAGAAGCGAATTGCGTGTCATGCGACGTCTCCTTGAACTCGGGCCGGGGCACCATGCGCCAGCTCCGACGCCGCACGCTTCGCACGGTTGCACTGGCCTGGCTGTGGTGGGTCACGCCCATTCCACGGCCACTTCCCGGCGACATCGCATCGCCCGGGAAACCCCGGACCAGGGGTCCGGAGCTTTCCGCTGCGCGTGGTCAGCGCATCGTGCCGGGCATGCAGGGCGGCTCGGTGAAGGGCGCGGTTGCGAACGATCCGACGTTCGGCGCGCGCACGCAATCGGTCGTCTTGCTGCTGACCGGTGTCGTCGTTGTCGTCGTCATCGAAGCATGGGCGCGCCGCACCGCAGCATTGTTGCTGGCGGCCGAGGCCTGAGCCGAGAACGCAGCTGCCGCAACCAGAGCAAGCGTCACGAAGGTCAATTTGGTCATCGGGTTTCTCCGCACGTGGATGAAGCCGACCAAGCTCGGCTCCTATGACCCATGACTGAGGACGCCGGGAAATTATTTCATCACGCGTGATCACCGAACCGCGAGCGCCCGATCACATCAGACGGACCGGGGAATACGGGAACGCGAGAGGCACTCCATTTCGTCAAGGCCGCGCACGAACGCGGCGATGACGGTATGGAGATTCTCATGAGCGATCTTCGACGACTTGGCAGACAACTTGGCCTGGCTGCAATTCTGTCCGCGACCATGGCTACCTCTTGCTTCGCACAGGCGACGGTCTGGCAGCCCAGTGCATTTGCTTCAAATGAAACCGCGACGCGGCCATGGTCGGCGCCCGTCGGTCATCGCCAGCCGCGTGCCGCCGATATTCCGGCAGCGGCGTCGGCATCACAGCAGATCATCGATCAGGAGGACGCGATCGTCGACCGCAAGATCAAGGGCATTTGCCGCGGCTGCTAGCTTCTAGCTAATGCTCTCCTGCGTCCTGCGCTGCGGCCGGACCAAGATGCGTCTTTTCGTACTCGAGCCACAGCTCGAGCAGCGCCATGAATGCGACCACCGCACCCGCGGCGATGGCAAAATGCATCGCGCGGGTTTGCGTGAAGCCGAGCAGCCAGGGCGAGGCGATCAGCCAGCATCCGATCAACAGATTGATCCATTCCTCCCAGATCGAGAACGCGACGATCGCCGCCAGTGACATGATCGCAATCGCGGCACCGCTGATCCTCAGATCGATCGCCGCCGTCGGGTTGGCGTGCGCAAACAGCCACGGCGCGGCGAGCAGGAAGATCGCTGCGACGAGGTTATAGAGATCGAGCGCCGATTCTTTTCGCCATTTCGTCATCGATTGCTCCCTTGCTCCTCAAGCCCACTGCTGATGCGCGTCCGGCGCGTTGATGTCTCGGCCGGTGTAGTCGGTCATGAGCGCGGTCGCGACCAGCGTGATGACCGCGCAAACCGCGATATAGGCCGCGATGGCGGTCGCCGAGTGGAACGTGCCGAACAGCCAGGTCGCGATCAGCGGTGCCGGACCGCCGGCGATCACGGAAGCGAGCTGATAGCCGAGCGAGGCGCCACTGTAGCGCAGGCGGCTTGTAAAGCTCTCGGCGATCAGGGCGGCCTGCGGGCCGTACTGCATGTCGTGCGGAATCAGCGACAGGAAGATCGCGAGGAAGACGATCGTTGCCGATCCGGTGTTGAGCATCGCGAAATAGATGAAGCCGAACACGCCGGTCACGGCAGCGCCGATCATGTACATGTTCTTGCGGCCGATCTGATCGGAGATATGCCCGCACAGCGGGATCGAGACGAACGACAGCACCGAGGCCGCGAGCACCGCGGTCAACAGGAAGTCGCGCGAAACGTGCAGCGTTCCAATGCCGTAGGAGAAGACGAAGGCGGTGAAGATGTAGAACGGAGCCTGCTCGGACATGCGCGCGAAGGCCGACAGCACGATCTCCTTCGGATGGTCCCTGATCACCGTCAGTATCGGCGTGCGGTCGAGCTGACGCTCGGCCACCAGCTTGGCGAAGACCGGCGTTTCGAGAATGCCGAGCCGGATGTAGAGGCCGACGCCGACCAGAATGATGCTGAGCGCAAACGGGACGCGCCAGCCCCATGCCAGGAACTGGTCGCCCGACATCTGGCTGAAGGCCAGCACGGCAAGATTGGCGAGGAACAGCCCGCAAGGCACGCCGAATTGCGGCCATGACGCGATCAGGCCGCGGGAGCGATCGTTGCGCGCCCATTCCATTGACATCAGCACCGAGCCGCCCCATTCGCCGCCGACGCCGACACCCTGGATGAAACGCAGCACGGTGAGGATCACGGCGCCCCAGATGCCGATGCTGGAATAGGTCGGCACCAATGCGACCGCTGCCGTCGCCAGTCCCATCAGGAGCAGCGTCGCGATCAGCGTCGACTTGCGGCCGATGCGGTCGCCATAGTGCCCGAAGATCGCGGCGCCGATCGGCCGCGCGACGAAGCCGACCGCGTAGATGGCGAAGGCTTCCAGCGTGCCGACCCAGGGATCGGAATGCGGAAAGAACAGTTTTGCGAAAACCAGCCCGGTGACGGTGCTGTAGAGGAAGAAGTCATACCACTCGATCGCGGTCCCGATCGTGGAGGCGATCACCGCGCGGCGCAGCTGGAGCTGATGCTCGGATGGCGTGAGTTGGGTCGAGTCGAGGCCAAGTGTCGTCATGGGAGCATCTCCCTCGGACAAGCCCCCGGACGGATTTTGACCGTTTGGGTCGTTTGAGTACGAACGACATGGCGGCAGCGAAGGTTCCAACAGAATGGAACGCAGAGCCTAGAACTTTAGTCGGCCGCAACGACGGCCGAGGCCAGCGCCTGCCTGATGGCGGTGCAGAAGGGTCGCCCCGCCGATGCGTCGTGCTGATTAGACCCGATCGCTGCGCCGATACGGCACGTAGCGCGGCGTCCAGACCTTGGCCTGGATACGGGCCTCGACCTGGTCGATCGGAATATCCTTGGCGAGCCCTTCCTTGTGCGCCTGCAGCGCGACCGCCAGCGCCACCGTCAGCGAGACATCGCGCAGCGCGCTGACCGGCGGCAGCAGATTGTGCTTCGGGTTGTTGCGGGCCGGCGAGACGCTGGCCAGCGCCTTGGCGGCGGCCATGAACATCCCGTCGCTGACCCGGCTGGCACCGACCGCGAGCGCACCGACGCCGACGCCTGGGAAGATGTAGGAGTTGTTGGTCTGGTCGACCTTGAAGCGCGCGCCGTCGCGCGTGATCGGCGGGAACGGACTGCCGACGCCGATCAGTGCCCGCCCCTCGGTCCAGGCTTCGATATCGGAAGGCGTCGCTTCCTCGCGCGAGGTCGGGTTCGACAGCGGGAAGATCACCGGCCGCTTGTTGCACTCGGCCATCGCGCGGACGATCGGTTCGGAGAACGCGCCGGCCTGGCCGGAGACGCCGATCAGCACGGTCGGCCTCGCGTTGCGCACGACGTCGAGCAGCGCGATCTTGTCGGGATGGTTGAGCTGCCAGCCCGCGATCGCCTGCTTGCTCTGGACAAACGGCAACTGGAACGGGGCGAGCCCGCTCATGCCTTCGAGCAGCAGTCCGTCGCGGTCGACCATGAAGAAGCGCTTCGCCGCCTCGCTCTCGGACAGGCCGGCATCGATCATCGCCGCGCGGATCAGGCTGGCGATGCCGCAGCCAGCGGAGCCCGCGCCGAACACCGCGACGCGCTGCTCGGTCAGCGGCACGCCGGTGACGTTGATGGCCGAAAGCAAGGCGCCGGTCGCCACCGCCGCGGTGCCCTGAATGTCGTCGTTGAAGGTGAGGAGCCGGTCGCGATAGCGCTCGAGCATGCGCGTCGCGTTGTTCTTGGCAAAATCCTCCCATTGCAGCAGGACGCGCGGCCAGCGCTTCACCACTGCCGAGACGAACGCCTCGATGAAGTCGTCATAGGCCTGACCGCGGACGCGCTCGTTGCGCCAGCCGATATAGAGCGGGTCGGCCAGGCAGTCGGGATTGTCGGTGCCGACGTCGAGCAGGATCGGCAAGGTCGTTGCCGGATGCAGGCCGCCGCAGCCGGTGTAGAGCGAAAGCTTGCCGATCGGGATGCCCATGCCGCCGGCGCCCTGGTCGCCGAGACCGAGAATGCGCTCGCCGTCGGTCACCACGATCGCCTCGACATGATCGAAGCGCGGATGGGCGAAAATGCGGTCGATCCGGTGCTGGTGCGGAATGCTGAGGAACAGCCCGCGCGGCTTGCGAAACAGCCGGCTGAATTTCTGGCAGCCCTCGCCGACCGTCGGCGTGTAGACGATCGGCAACAGCTCTTCCAGATTGCCGACCAGCAGCGCGTAGAACAGCGTCTCGTTGGTGTCCTGCAGTTCGCGCAGAAAGGCATAGCGCTCGATGTCGGGTCTCGTAGCCGCGCAACGCCTCGAGGCGGCGCGACACCTGCTCGTCCAGCGTCAAGATATTGGGCGGCAGCAGGCCATGCAGGTCGAACGCCTCGCGCTCGGCCTCGGAGAACGCCGTGCCCTTGTTCAACTGCGGATCGGCCAACAGCTCGTAGCCGCTCAGCGCGGTGGTGGCGAAAGCTCCTGTAGACTCCGACATGACAAGGTCCCTTGATGCGAAATGCCTGATGCGACCCTATCACGCCCGTGTAACGGATCGGAGCGCGAAGGCACCGCGCCGCGCAAAGTTGAATGGCACCGGCGTCGCGGCTCGCGAGATGGACCTCGTGGAAGAGTGCATCAGCCCGGCGGAGTTTCGGCCAAGCGGCCATCAGTGCTCGTCCGGACTGAGGCAACGCGCTCCCGCTGCGCCTCCGGACAGACATCAACATACCTTGGTATGGCCTCTCTGATTCCTTGTGATGCCCTGTACTTACGCTCGTACAGTTGAGCGATGGCGGGCGATTTCTATACTCGCGGCCACTTCAACGGGCGGGCGCAAATAGTGTTCCGAGATCCGTGATCGGGATCACTGCTCCGGGGCGAAAAGCGCAGCACTATCACGGAAAGCAAGTGCCGACACGAACGCGGGTTCGAGGAACACTCACATGATCGTCAACATTCAGAAGCTGAACGGCCTGTGGCACCTCGTCGTCGGATCGTGCACGATCCGGACGCCGTTCCTGGAGACCCAGGACCGGGAGTGGGTGGTCGCCTATGCCCGGCGCGTCTACCCTGGCGCCAAGGTTTTCGAACGCGACTGATGCGGTCGCGCCCCACGACTCACGCCTCGGACAAAAAGCCCCGGTTCGCTCCGGGGCTTTTGCGTTCAACGCGGCGCGGCCGCTGCCTTCACCGCAGCGCCGACACCACGATCAGGCCGAGGATCAGCGCGGTCACGGAATATTTCAGCGTGTAGTACACGTTTCGGTTCCACTCCTTGACCTTGCGGCTGACGAGATGGATCTCGTAGAGCTTGCCGAACACCCTGTTCAGCGTGCCGACATGCTCGCCGTCGACGTTCTGGGTCGCCGACGCCTTGACGATGTTGTGGCTGACCCAGCGATTGATCCGTGTCATGAAGCCATACTTCATCGGGCGCTCGACGTCGCAGAACAGGATGATGCGGTTGACGTCGGTCTTGTTCTCGGCGCTGTGGATGAAGGTCTCGTCGAACATGAAGGCTTCGCCGTCGCGCCAGACGCATTCGACGCCATCGACCAGGATGCGGCACGCGTTCGAGTTCGGTGTCACCAAGCCAAGGTGATAGCGCAGCGAGCCGGCGAAAGGGTCACGATGCGCCCCGAGCTTGCCGCCGGGCGGCAGCATCGCGAACATCGCGCCGTGCACGTTCGGGATCGAGTTCAACAGCTCCACCGTCTTCGGGCACAGCGTGCGCGCCGACGGCAGGAAGTCGTCGTACCATTTCAGATAGAACCGCTTCCAGCCGCTCTTGAAGAACGAGTAGAAGCCCCAGTCGTTGTTCTTGGCCGCGGCGCGGATGAAGCCCTCGTCGAACAGGCGCGTCGCCTCGTCGCGGATCGTCTCCCAATTGTCGGAGAGCTTCTTGAGCTCGGGAAACTGCTCGACCGGAATCACCGGCGTGTTGGGCACCGCGGAGCCCGCATACATCAGCACATTGTAGGGCGCGAGGTAGGTCGAGTGATCGCCGAGCTGGCGGGCGAACCGCAGGCGGTGCTTGCCGCGGAAGTGAACGTAGAGCGTGGAGGCCACCAGCACGTAGAGAATGACGAGCTGTGGTGCAAAGAGTTGTCTCAACATGGTCCGTCTATGATCACGGCCCGCCGATGCTCTCCATGCACCGCCCCGTAGCAGCCTGGACCCTCGATGGGCGGCTTAGCCCCGGGCGGCGAAGCGCAACGCCGTCCGCGAAATTCCCCTGTTTCATAGTGACTTGGCACTGCTGCTGAACTCTGGCGCGAGCCCGAAGCCCAGTCGCGGTGCCATCCCGGATGAGCCATGTAAGCGTATGCTCACCAAATGTGAAGCACCGCCTCATTCGAGGCAGCTACCGTGTGGCAACATTCCCACACCTATAATTCGTTATTGACAAACTAATTAGATAATTCCTAATCGCGGGTACTCCGCCTGAGAATGCGGACATCCAGAGGAGGAATGATGAGACATTTTTTGGCGGCAGCCATTCTCGCGGCGATGACCACGGCCGCGCACGCCCAGGTTTCCGATGACGTCGTGCGCATCGGGGTGCTGACCGACCTGTCGAGCTGGGGGCGCGACAATTCCGGCCCGGGCTCGGTCGAAGCGGCCAAGATGGCGGTCGAGGAATTCGGTCCCACCGTGCTCGGCAAACCGATCGAGATCATCTCGGCCGACCATCAGATGAAGACCGATGTCGGCGTCCAGATCGTGCGCGGCTGGTTCGACAACGGCAAGGTCGACGCCGTCGTCGACATCCCGAACTCCGGGATTGCGATCGCCGTGCACAACATGGTGCGCGAGCGCAACAAGATCGCGCTGCTGTCCGGACCCGGCGCGAGCTCGCTGACCGACGAGCTGTGCAGCCCCAACACCGTGCACTTCACCTACGACACCTATGCGCTGTCGAAGGTCACCGCCTCGGCGGTGATCGCGGAGGGCGGCAAGTCCTGGTACTTCATCACCGCGGACTACGCCTTCGGCCAGCAGCTCGAGAAGGATGCGACGCGCTTCATCAACGAGATGGGCGGCAAGGTGCTCGGCAGCGTCCGGCATCCGACCAACACGGCCGACTTCTCCTCCTTTGCGCTGCAGGCGCAGAGCTCCAAGGCCGACGTGGTGGCGTTCGCCAATGCAGGCCAGGACACCGACAATTCGATCAAGCAGTCCGGCGAGTTCGGCCTCGTGCAGGGCGGCCAGAAGCTGGTCGGCCTTCTGATGTTCGACACCGACGTGCATGCGATCGGGCTCAACGCCGCGCAAGGCACCTACATGACGACGGCGTCCTACTGGAACATGGATGAGAAGACCCGCGCCTGGTCGAAGAAATTCTACGCCCGCACCAACGTGATGCCGACCATGATCCAGACCGGCGTCTATGGCTCGGTGCTGCACTATTTGAAGGCGATCCAGGCCGCCGGCACCGATGATCCGAAAGCGGTGATGGCCAAGATGCGCGAGCTGCCGATCGAGGACACCTTCGTGCATGGCGGCAAGCTGCGCGAGGACGGCCGCGTCATCCGCGACATGTATCTGGCGAAGGTGAAGAAGCCCTCGGAATCCAAGGAGCCGTGGGACTATCTTGAAATCATCAAGACGGTGAAGGGCGAGGACGCTTTCCGCCCGGTCTCCGAGTCCAAGTGCCCACTGCTCAAGAAATAGGACCGTTCGCGTGGCCAACGAAGAAACGTATGACTGCGACGCGCTGGTCGTCGGCACAGGCTGCGCCGGGCTGTCGGCAGCGGTCACCGCCGGCCATCACGGCCTGAATGTCCTCGTTGTCGAGAAGGAGCCACGGTTCGGCGGCACCACCGCGCGCTCCGGCGGCTGGCTGTGGATTCCTGGCACCTCGCTGGCCAAGGCCTGGGGCATCGAGGAAAGCCCCGAGCAGGCAAAAACCTATCTGCGCCACGAGGCCGGCAACAGCTTCGACGCCGCCCGCGTGGATGCGTTCCTGACCGAAGGGCCGAAGGCGGTCGACTTCTTCACGACCAGCACCGCTGTTCGTTTCGACATGCCGCTGACCTTCCCGGACTATCACGCCGAAGCGCCCGGCGGCGCGCAGGGCGGCCGCTCGATGGTGACGCGGCCGTTCGACGCCCACGAGCTCGGGCCTGCCCTCAAGGATCTCGGCAGCCCCCTGCCCGAGCTCACCGTGTTCGGCATGATGCTCGGCTCCGGCAAGGAGATCGTGCATTTCATGCGCGCGACGCGGTCGCTGACCTCGGCAGCCTATGTCGCCAAGCGGCTGTCGAAGCACGCCGTCGACGTGATGCGCAACGGCCGCGGCATGACCCTGACCAATGGCAATGCGCTGGCCGGACGGCTGGCGAAATCCGCCTTCGACCTCAAAATCCCGCTCTGGCTCAATTCGCCGGTGCGCGAATTGATCGTCGAGAACAGCGTGGTGCGCGGCGCGGTCGTGGTGCGCGAAGGCCGCACCATCCGCGTCAAAGCCAGACGCGGCGTGGTGCTCGCCTGCGGCGGCTTCCCGCATGACGTCCCGCGGCGGCAGAAGATGTTTCCGCACGCGCCGACCGGAAAAGAACACTATTCGCCGGGGCCGACCGGCAACACCGGCGACGGCCTGCGGCTTGCGGAATCCGTCGGCGGCCGCGTCGATGACTCGCTGCCGAATGCCGCAGCCTGGGTGCCGGTCTCGGTCACCACGCGCAAGGACGGCTCGACGGGCGTGATGCCGCATTTCATCGATCGCGCCAAGCCCGGCGTGATCGCTGTCATGCGCGACGGCAAGCGTTTTGCCAATGAAGGCAATTCCTACCACGACTTCGTGCAGGCGATGATCAAGGCCGCGAAGCCCGGCGAGGAGATCGCGGCGTACCTCGTCTGCGATCACGAGACGCTGCGCAAATACGGCCTCGGCTGCGTGCCGCCGCGCCCGATGCCGCTGGGCCATCATCTCAAGACCGGCTATCTGAAACGCGGCGCGACGCTGGCCGAGCTTGCCGCGCAGGCCGGCATCGACGCCAGGGCGCTCGAGGCCACCGTCGCTGCGTTCAACGCAACCGCCGCGGAAGGTCGCGATCCCGCCTTCGGCAAGGGCACGCGCGCCTATAACCGCTACCAGGGCGATGCGCTGCACGGGCCCAATCCCTGCATCGCTCCGATCCAGCACGGGCCGTTCTACGCCATCAAGATGGTGATCGGGGATCTCGGCACCTATGCCGGCATCCGCACCGACGCCAATGCCCGCGCGCTTGATGCCGACGGCCAGCCGATCGAAGGCCTCTATGCCGCCGGCAACGACATGGCGAGCATCATGGGCGGCAACTATCCCGGCGCCGGCATCACGCTCGGCCCCGCGCTGACCTTCGGCTATATCGCAGGCAAGCACATCGCGGGGGTTGCGGCTTAGGGAAGCACGGCATGAACTACGTCCCGTCCCCCTGAGGAGCGCGCTCTTGCGCGCGTCTCGAAGGGTCGACGGCCACTAGCCGGGCCGGTGCATCCTCGAGGCTCGCGAGAGCTCGCACCTCAGGATGACGGACAGAGACGGATTACGACGCGCCACGATTGCTCGTGCCGCTTCACGATCTGCCTCGTTTCCTGCTAAGTGCGAAACGACGAACGCAAACAAGGCCCCATGACGAGAGAAAGCCGCGGCATACAATCGATCGAAGTCGGCGGAGAGTTGCTCCGCGCGCTCGCCCGCAGCGGCGAGCCGATGATGCTGCGCGATCTCGCCCGCGAGGCGGGCATGCCGCCGGCCAAGGCGCATCCCTATCTCGTCAGCTTTTCCCGTATCGGCCTGATCGAGCAGGACGAGACCACCGGCCGTTACGAGATCGGGGCGCTCGCGCTCGAGCTCGGCCTGATTAGCCTGCGACGGCAATCCGCGGTGCGGATCGCGACGCCGAAGATCGCCGCGCTCGCCGACAGCATCAATCACGCGGTGTCGCTGTCGGTGTGGGGCACCCATGGCGCCACCGTGGTGCGGCTCGAGGAGCCGAGCCATCCCGTGCATATCGCCATGCGCGTCGGGTCCGTGGTGGCGCTGCTGGAGACCGCCACCGGCCGCGCCTTCGCCGCCTTCATGCCGCCGAACGCGATCAGGACGGCGCTCGACAGCGGCCTCGATCGGCTCGGCGTCGGCTACAATCCGAAGCGTGCGCCGGCGGACGCGAAAACCACCGAACTGCTCGCCGAGGTCCGCAGCCGCGGCCTTGCACGCGCCATCGGCGATCCTCTGCCCGGCGTCAACGCCTTCGCCGCGCCGGTGTTCGATCACGCCGGCCACGTCGCCCTGGTCATCACCGCGATGGGCCCGGAAGGCACCTTCGACGCCAGCTGGGACAGCGCGATCGCAACCGCGCTGCGCGATTGTGCACACGATATCTCGCGGCAGCTCGGGCACGGCACAGTGCGGAAGCCGGAGTGATGCGGATTCTCTCCTCGTCATTCGCCGGTGCGCAATTGCGCATCTGAGGACTCACGAAGCGAGAACCCGGAATCCAGCGGGCCGCATCACTCGTAAAGGCCGGGATCCATCACCCCAAATACAAATTGTTATGCGATGCTGGGGCGACGAGTCTCATCAACACCGACTGCTGCGGCGTATGGGTCCGGCTTTCGCCGAGACGACGTGCGAGAAACGCCGCGGCCTGTCGACTCAAGGACTGGCGCCTCCGGAAGATCGGATCGCCCACATGCGCGGGTGATGACACTTGCGGCACTATGGATTGCTTCGCGGAGCCTGTCATCGGGCGCGCGTTCGCGCGACCCGTTGGCTCGCAATGACGCCGCGGCAACACTCACGCCCGCAGCGCTTGCAGGCTCTTGAAGGTCAAGCGCTTGGGGTCGCGGACGCCGGCGAGGTAGAGCTTGCGGATGAAGGCGACGACCGCGTCGCGGTCGCAATCGGTCAGCGCGACCACGGCGTCGACCGCAATCTTCTGGGCTTCCATGGGAACAAGTCCTCCGCTGCAGCCTCGAACCCGGAAGCCTAGGCGCTGCCGGTTAATCCGACATTAACCTCTGGCGATTCCCCCACGCCCGCGTATCTCGCGAAACAACGCATGCTGCCGGTTCCACCAGCTCGGCAAAAAGCCCCGGACGATGCCGGGGCTTTTCAGATCATCGACGGTGTCGGCCGCGGCTCCGTAGCGGTAGCGATCCGACCCGTACGGACGTTCCTGCTTGACGCCGATATAGTCGGCCTGGTCCTTGCGCAGCTCGGTCAGCTTGGCTGAGGTGCAGGCGGGCGACCTTCTCGTCGAGCGCCTTCGGGAGCACATAGACCTTCTCCGCCTACTTGCCGTCCTTGGGGCGAACAGCCCGATCTGCGCCAGCGTCGCGTCGAGATCGAGCATGTCGACGCCGGCTGCGCGGCAGCAGCGAATGATATCCTTCGCTGGTTGTGATCGGCTCGTCGACTGATGGCATGTGCTGTCTTTCTCAATGCGACGATCACGCCGACCCACTGCAGTAGACCGGGACGTGCACCGCACCGCCGCCGGTCAGCGCGCCGTTGTAGGTTGGAGATGCAGCATCGCTGACTGCAGCCAGCGAATCCGTGATGCTCGCATTGCAGGTTGGCAGCGTCGCCACCGTATAGGTTTTCAATTGGATCGCGGCAGCGCTGATGACGATCCCGCTGCCCTTTGGGGTCAGACCCAGATTGACGTTGGTGTCGACACCGCCGGCTGCCACTGAAGGAGCTGCACCTGAATCGTTGCCGTTGATGATGATGGTGTTTCCGTTGGAAGACGAGCCGCCGATATCGGCGATGCGAGCCAGCAGCCGCGTGTGCGACAGATTGTAGAAATTGTAGCTGCCCCGGTTCGTGGTCTGGAAGTCCATGCCGACGGTCGCATCCATGCCGGTGGCCGCGATTACCGGAGACGGTGAGCCGCTGCCCGCAATCGCGTTGATGAAGTCGATATAGTTGGTGGTCTGACCTGATGAAGCGGCCGTCGGCTGGAAGCGGACGATCTCGTTTTCGTACTGATCCGTGAATGCCGCGCCGTTCGTCCGGAAGATCATCTTTGTCGAGGCGGCGAGTACGTTGTTATCGGCCCTGATCGTTGCCGCGAGCGCAGGCGTGGTATCGCCACCGCTGATATCGCGCGACAGCCGGGACACGGCACGGTGCAAGCGTCAGGATGCCTGTGAGGTGAGCACAATGGCTCCCCTGCCCCTTGCGGGCAGAGCTATCGCATATGGCTGTAGGCCATGACGACGTGAAAACGTCGGTTAGAGAGACACGCTAATGCCAAACGCCTCCAGGGGCCGTCGCGTCAGCGGCATTTCGGAATAATGGAAAACTACCCGTGAGTTGCCCGACGTGTCAAGGGGCTTGGTCGAACGTCGCCTCCACGGCCACTTTGCACGGGGTTGTTTTCGATATTTTGGCAAAGCGCTTCCCTGGGGGATTCTGCGGGCATCATCCGACAACGATCCATCAGCTATGATCTTAGCGGCCACCCATATGAACCCGCCGATGAGATCAGTGATGATCACCTTCAGCGATTTTCAAGCAGCTTCTGCTTCCGTTGAGTCCTTCGGTCCTTCCCAGCATTCAAGTGAGATCGGCAAGGTGTCGAGCAAATGCGACAGAGACATCAATTGCTGGGGCCACAACGATCTTATCAAGTACTACCGGCCGGCTGTTAGCTAGAGCTTGCAGACATATCGTCTGCCATTCGAATTGGGGTCGCTTCCATCGCTGGTTGAGAAGAAAAGCGCGTTGCCCCAATGCGAATATGCTCCACGGCCGATCTTCTGGATTGTGTCGTGTGCGGAGTGCGGTGGCCCCAACAGCTTTACCGTCTTCGAAGACAGCAAGAGGTGAGCCGATTGGAGTCTCGCTGTCGTCCCCTCGCGGAATAGCGTCAGGCAAGGTGGCGCCCCACATGAAGCCGCCGTTCGCTGCAAATGATGAGATTGGCAACTCGATAGTCCGCTTTGAGATTCGGCGGCCAGCTTCCAACTCGAACGGACTGAACCATGGGAGCATGTCAGAGGGGTGATGTTGATCGACGAACTTTCGGCCATAGAGACTTTGGGTCGGAGTCGCGCGGTCCAGAGAATCTGCCCGCTTTCTGGCAGCGAATAGGTGAAAGGCGATTTTGTTGTCGAAGGTTCCGATAAGGCCTTCGCCATAAGAGCCGAGCAGAGCGGGCCTGACCTGCCATCTGTTTTCCCGAGGTGTGAAATGAAGCGAGGCCGAATGCAGTAGATCGAACTTTGCTGCGGCGTAGTAGTCGAGCATCAGCGTCGGGCTGAACTGATAAAAACCGTGATCTACGCAATTGCTCATTGGCAGGATATGAAGGGCAATACCGCCAGGCTTCAGCATGCGAGTGATATTGGTAAGCGCGTTAGGAACGTGAAAGACATGCTCCAGCGTGCCGCCGTTGAGAACGACGCCGAACCGGCCGACCAGTTCGGACGGAACGACGTCGTGATTGAGGTCAAACTCGTAGTCGGCACCTTCATATTTGCTCAGATCGATGCTCGAAACATCTTTGAGCCCGCCGCAGAATTCGAAGTAGCGTCTCGCATCCATCGGACGGTCGCCTAAAGGCCAAAGCGAAAGCTTCTCGATCGCCTTGAGGAAAGTCTTTTCGGTGAATCCGCAGTCCATCACTCCAAGCGTTGCTACCGGACCTTCTGCCTTGTGAAGCAAAAGCCACTCGCGCAGCAAAACAGCTACGTTCAGCGCTAATCCCATCGATAATGCCTCTCAATCTCTGTCAGCACTCAAAGGCGCCCGCAAACTTAGTCTGACCGATCGAGCGGAACAAGGCTGAACGATCAATCGCACGCTGCGCTTCTGCTCCAAGGGAAAATGTGCACCGCGGCCACTCGGCTCAAGCACTGCTGTCTCTGGAATACTGGATCGCCCACTTTGACGAAAGCGGGTGATGACATCGCGTGAACTATCCCCGGTCGTGATCCTGGCGAATGGAGAGGCTCGTCTGCATCGACGCACAGCAAAAAGCCCCGGACGATGCCGGGGCTTT
Organism: Bradyrhizobium sp. JR3.5; assembly: GCF_054057015.1. Lineage (NCBI taxonomy): Bacteria > Pseudomonadati > Pseudomonadota > Alphaproteobacteria > Hyphomicrobiales > Nitrobacteraceae > Bradyrhizobium > Bradyrhizobium sp. JR3.5. The sequence goes on along the minus strand of NZ_JBSRYV010000001.1, from coordinate 640,158 downwards.
CAGATCTTCGATCGCAGTGCTCGCTGCTCAGTAGCGGTAGTGATCCGACTTGTACGGACCTTCCTGCTTGACGCCGATGTAGTCGGCCTGGTCCTTGCGCAGTTCGGTCAGCTTGACGCCGATCTTGGCGAGGTGCAGGCGCGCGACCTTCTCGTCGAGCGTCTTCGGCAGCACGTAGACCTTCTTGGCGTACTTGCCGTCCTTGTTGTTGGCGAACAGCTCGATCTGCGCCAGCGTCTGGTTGGTGAACGAGGCCGACATCACGAAGGACGGATGGCCCATCGCATTGCCGAGGTTCACGAGGCGTCCTTCCGACAGCATGATGATGCGGTGCTTGTCGGGGAATTCGATCTCGTCGACCTGCGGCTTGATGTTGGTCCACTTCAGATTGCGCAGCGAAGCGATCTGAATCTCGTTGTCGAAGTGACCGATGTTGCAAACGATGGCGCGATCCTTCATCGCGCGCATGTGCTCGATGGTGATGATGTCCTTGTTGCCGGTGGCGGTGACGAAGATGTCGGCGCGAGGAGCTGCGTCTTCCATCGTCACGACCTCATAGCCTTCCATCGCCGCCTGCAGCGCGCAGATCGGATCGACTTCGGAGACCATGACGCGGCAGCCGGCCTGGCGCAGCGAGGCGGCCGAGCCCTTGCCGACATCGCCGAAGCCCGCGACCATCGCGACCTTGCCCGACAGCATCACGTCGGTGCCGCGGCGGATGCCGTCGACCAGCGACTCGCGGCAGCCATAGAGGTTGTCGAACTTCGACTTGGTGACGCTGTCGTTGACGTTGATCGCCGGGAACAGCAGCGTGCCCTTGTTGGCCATCTCGTACAGGCGATGCACGCCCGTGGTGGTCTCTTCCGAAACGCCCTGGATGTTCTTGGCGATCTCGGCGAAGTAGCCCTTCGGCTTCTCCTTCAGCAGGCGCTTGACCAGCGCGTAGAAGATCTCTTCTTCCTCGGAGGTCGGCTTGTCGAGGAAGGCGGTGTCGCCCTGCTCGGCGCGGTAGCCGGCATGCACCAGCATGGTGGCGTCGCCGCCGTCATCGAGGATCATGTTGGGCGTGCCGCCGCCATGCCAGTCGAACAGTTTTGCGGTGTAGTCCCAATACTCGGTCAGCGTCTCGCCCTTCACGGCGAACACCGGAATGCCGGCGGCGGCGATCGCGGCAGCGGCGTGATCCTGGGTCGAATAGATGTTGCAGGAGACCCAGCGGATGTCGGCGCCGAGCGCAGCCAGCGTCTCGATCAGCACGGCGGTCTGGATCGTCATGTGCAGCGAGCCCGCGATGCGCGCGCCCTTGAGCGGCTGCTTGGGGCCGAACTCCTCGCGGGTGGCCATCAGGCCGGGCATCTCGGTCTCGGCCAGCGATATCTCCTTGCGGCCGAAATCGGCGAGCGCAATGTCCTTGACGATGTAGTCGGTGAAGCCGGGCTTCGTGGGGGCGTTCATGTTGTTTTCCTGGTCGGTGTGTTCAGCGTGTCAGTAACAAAGCGAGCCAACCGCCCTGCGGCGCGGCCTACTCCCTCTCCCCGTTCTTACGGGGAGAGGGTTGGGGTGAGGGGCTCCATCCGCGCACTGAATTCGCGGAGAGTCCCCCTCACCCGCCACTTCGTGGATAGCCGAAGCTTTGCTTCGGCGTTCACATCAAGTACGGCCGCCTAAGGCGGCCTATGCTCTCTCCCCGCAAGCGGGGCGAGGTAAGAGCATTACAGCGCGCGCTTCAGCTGCTCCACGAGATCGGTCTTCTCCCAGGAGAAGCCGCCCTCATTGTCCGGCGTGCGGCCGAAATGGCCGTAGGCCGAGGTGCGCGCGTAGATCGGGCGGTTGAGATCGAGATGGCTGCGGATGCCGCGTGGCGTCAGATCCATCGCCTTGGCTGCCGCCTTCTCGAGCTCGTCCTCCGACACCTTACCGGTGCCGTGGGTGTCGATGTAGATCGACAGCGGACGCGCCACGCCGATCGCGTAGGCGAGCTGCAGGGTGCAGCGGTCGGCGAGACCGGCCGCGACGATGTTCTTGGCAACATAGCGCGCGGCATAGGCGGCCGAGCGGTCGACCTTGGTCGGATCCTTGCCGGAGAACGCACCGCCGCCATGCGGGGCCGCGCCGCCATAGGTGTCGACGATGATCTTGCGGCCGGTCAGGCCGGAGTCGCCGTCGGGTCCGCCGATGAAGAACTTGCCGGTCGGATTGATGTGCCAGATCGTCTTGCCGTTGATCCACTCCTTCGGCAGCGCCTCGCGCACATAGGGCTCGACGATGTCGCGGATCTGGCTGGACGAGAGGTCCTCGACCAGATGCTGGTGCGACACCACGATCTCGCGAACGCCGACCGGCTTGCCGTTCTCGTACTGCACGGTGACCTGGCTCTTGGAGTCCGGACCCAGCACCTTCTCCTTGCCGGAGTGGCGCGCTTCGGAGATCAGCCGCAGGATCTTGTGGGCGTAGAAGATCGGCGCCGGCATCAGGTCCGGCGTCTCGTTGGTGGCGTAACCGAACATGATGCCCTGGTCGCCGGCCCCCTCTTCCTTGACCTCGCCCGGCTGCAGCGCGTCGACGCCCTGCGCGATGTCGGCCGACTGCGGATGCAGCAGGATCTCGATATCGCAGGTCTTCCAGTGGAAGCCGTCCTGCTCGTAGCCGATGTCCTTGATCGCAGAGCGAACCACGCCCTCGATCTGCTCGTTGGTCACCGAAGCCGGGCCGCGGGTTTCGCCGGCGATCACCACCTTGTTGGTGGTCGCGAGCGTTTCGCACGCCGCGCGGATCTGCCACGGGTCGATGCCCGCCTTCGGCCCCTCGCGATAGAACAGATCGACGATCTCATCCGAGATGCGATCGCAAACCTTGTCCGGATGGCCTTCCGAGACCGACTCGCTGGTGAAGAGATAAGACGCGCGCATCAAGCAAACCCCTTGTTTCGTCGAAGTCCGACGTTGGTTGGTGAATATGTCCCCGGAATGTCAGTCTCGTCGCCGCGAGATGACGTAGGATTCGTCGTAAAACCAAAGCCCGTTGTGTTTGCGGAGAACCTCGCGTGTGGCCTCGAGAGCTCGTCCGTTTTCGGTCGTTTCAGTCAACCGCTCATCTTCGATCTGCGCGACATACACTGCTGCGTTCCAGGCGGCGAAGGCGGTCGAGGTTCCGATCGAGCCGGTCACCTCATTAGGCAGCGCTTCCATATCATATCGGAAGATCGAACGGTTATCGGCGTAGGCGTTGAAGTTCAGCTCGCGGCCGGCCGAGCCCAACTCGTATTTCACCGCGCGCAGTATCTCATGACGGCTGACGGCGAAAGGATTTTCTCCGGGCCAGACGGCTTGAATGATTTCAAGTCCGGGATCGCTTCCGTGGGAGTGGATTCCTATCAGCCGTCCGCCGCCGCGCAGCGCGCGGGCGAGCGGCGCGATGATCCGCTTGGCGCGGAAATTCACCGAGGATTTGGCCCGATAGGGCTGCGAGGCGATCACCAGGTCGAAATTGGCCTCGGTGCGGCCGGCGCGAGGAATGATGGAATCGAGCAGGAACCGGTGATCGTCCCGGTACAGCACCAGCGCCACCGGCCGCTCATAGATCGGCATCGCATTGCCGGGGCTGAGATTGGCGCGCCAGTTCTGCTCCAGGAATGGACCGAGTTCCGCGATCTGGGTCTCGAATTCGCCGGAAGACGCGCCGCGGAGGGCCACCTCGTGCCAGATCATGCTGGCGGCCGCCGCGGAGTTCTTGGGCGTCAGCCAGGGCGCCTCGGCGTAATACATGTTGGTAAACACGAAGACGCTCGCCGGGTGCTCGAACAGGCGATCGGGCACCTTGTCGAGGGTGAGGCGGACGTCCTCCAGGCTCAGTTCCTTGCCGGCGACATAGAACGGCATATGTGGGAAGCGGCCATGCATGGCACGCAGGACCCGCGCCAGCACGGTACCGTCGCCCATCCCGGCATCGAACACCCGCAGCGCCGGCGGCCGCGGGTGTATCGCGGCCAGTTCGAGCGCGACCCGGTCGGCGATCACCCGCTTCTCGCTGCAGGTGTGCACGAACAGCAGATAGCGCTGCCGGTTCTCGAAAAAGCGAAAATTACCCCTCGGATCGCGCTTTTCCGGCGGCACCACGAGCCCCCGCGGCGGCGCCACGCCCCCCGGCGTCGAGGTCGCAATGAACGCATTGATGCGGTCGAGCGTATCGATGGTGATGCGCTTGCCCTCGCGCAGCCGGTGCACCAGCTTGCCGTCGTTGACGGCACGGCGGCCGAATGTCGTCTCCGCCATGTCGGAGTGACGGCAGAAATCCGTGATCTGACTGAGGATTTCGTCGTTCTTCATGGTGCCTGGAGTGGGCAGCGCCCAGTGGGACAAAAGTGGGCAGAGATAGTGTACAGCGGGTCTTATCACCATTTTCCCACCAGTTGAACCCCCCTCCACGGCCGATCACCAAACAGTCATGGATAGCCTCCTGGACCGCCTCGCCGCCGCCGACCACCGTGACGGCCCTACCCCCGGATGACCAATGCGCCGACTGCTCCTGATCCCCTGCCTGCTCGCGGCCATCCTGTGGTCGGCGCCCTCCTTCGCCCAGGCGCGCTCCCAGCTCGGCCCGCTCTGCACGACCGACACCACGCCAGCCGACCAGATGATCGACGCCTGCACCAAGATCATCGCGTTGAGGGTGTTTTCCGGCGAGAAGCTCGCGACGATCTATTTCTGGCGCGCGGTGGGCTGGAACAAGAAAGGCAACTATGCGCAAGTGATCGCTGACGCCACCGAGGCGCTGCGCCTGAAGCCGAGCACTGCCGTCTACAATTTGCGCGGCTCGGCCTATTACGACAAAGGCGAGTACGACATCGCGATTGCCGACTTCAACGACGCGCTGCGCATGGGGCCGCCGAGCGGCATCATCTTTCACAACCGCGGCAACGCCTATCGCGGCAAGGGCGACTACGCCAAGGCGATCGCCGACTACGACGCCGCGATCAAGGCCGGTCCGAAGTCGGCTTTCTCCTATCAGAACCGCGGCGCCTCGAAGCAGGCGCTCGGCGATCTCGACGGCGCGCTCGCCGACATCAACGAGGCCGTCAGGATCGACCCGTCGCTGCCGCAGCCGCTGATCAGCCGCGCCGTGATCTGGCGCGCCAAGGGCGACATCGCGCGCGCGATTGCGGATACCTCAGAAGCGATCCGGCTCGCGAAGGCGAAAGCGCCCGTCAACATCATGACGCCGCCCGGCAGCGTGCTGATCTCGGCCTACACCCAGCGCGGCCTCGCCTATGAGGCGAAGGGCGATGCAGCGCACGCCAAGGAGGACTACGCCGCGGTGCTCGAGGGCCAGGCCTCCGACGCCGGCAGCAAGGCCAACCAGGCCACCGCCAAGGTGCGGCTCGCGCTGCTGAAGGAGGCCGACGCGGCGCCGCGCAAGACCGCGGCGGCGCCTGCCGCCGAGAACAGCCCCGCGCCCGCACCGGCGCCCGCGGCAGCAGCTCCGGCCGCACCCGCGGCACGCGTGCAGGCCACGGCAAGCGGCCGGCGCGTCGCGCTGGTGATCGGCAACGGCGCCTATGCGCATGTGAAGGCGCTGCCCAATCCGCCCAACGACGCGCGTGCCATCGCCAGGAGCCTGCGCGACATCGGCTTCACCGTCTCCGAAGGCCTCGATCTCGATCGCGACGCGATGCAGAAGACGATCCATGACTTCCTGCGCGAGGCGGCGCGGTCGCAGATCGCCGTGGTCTACTACGCCGGTCATGGCGTGCAGGTCGACGGCCGCAACTACCTCGTGCCGGTCGATATCGAGTTCAAGCCGGGAGGCCGCATGACCGACGCGATGGTCGACATGGACACCATCATGGCCGGCCTCGACGATCAGATCCGCACCAACATTTTGATCCTCGATGCCTGCCGCAACAATCCGATGGCGCCGCAAGTGGCATCCGCAGGCCCGAGCCGCGGCATCGAGGCCGGCTCCGGCCTTGCCGCGCCGGCTTCGCTCGGATCGGGGTCGACGCTCGGCGCCGGCACGCTGATCGCGTTCGCGACCGCGCCGGGCCAGGTCGCGCTCGACGGCGAAGGCGCCAACAGCCCATTCTCCGCGGCGCTGTCGCGCCATGTCGGCACGCCCGGCCTCGAGGTGCAGCAGATGCTGACGCGGGTCCGCGCCGAGGTCGTCGCCGCGACCAAGGGCAAGCAAGTGCCGTGGTCGAACTCCTCGCTGCTCGGCGAGGTCTATCTGGCGGAGCAGTGAAACGTTGCCCTCTGCCTGTCATTGCGAGCGAAGCGAAGCAATCCATGCCCCCACATAAGTAAAGATGGATTGCTTCGTCGCTATTGCTCCTCGCAGTGACGATAGAGGCGAGGTTATTTCCCCCACACCTCGTTCGCGACCTCGACCGCGAGCCTGAGCTTGGCCCACTGCTCTTCCTCGGAGAGGATGTTACCCTCCTCGGTCGAGGCGAAGCCGCATTGCGGGGACACTGCGAGCTGCTCGATCGGCGCGAACTTCGATGCTTCCTCCAGCCGCCGCTTGATGTCGTCCTTCTTCTCGAGCTCGCCGAACTTCGAGGTGATGACGCCGACCACCACGACCTTGTTGCCCTTGGGCAGGAAGCGCAGCGGCTCGAAGCCGCCGGCACGATCGGAATCATATTCGAGGAAATAGCCGTCGTAATTGGTGCCGGCCAGCATGGTCTCGGCGACCGGCTCGTAGCCACCGGAGGAAATCCAGGTCGAACGGAAATTGCCGCGGCAGACATGCGTCGTGATCACCATGTCGGAAGGACGATCGGCGATCGCGTAGTTGATGACGCGGGCATAGATCTCCTGCAGGCCATCGGGATTGTCGCCGCGGTCGCGCGACTTCTGCAATTCCTCCTGCGAGCACAGATAGGCCCACACCGTGTCGTCGAATTGCAGGTAACGGCAACCGGCGTCGTAGAACGCCTTCACCGCCTTGCGATAGGTCTTGCCGAGGTCCTGGTAGAACTCCTCAAGGTCGGGATAGACCTCCTTCGAGATCAGCTTGCGGCCGCCGCGGAAGTGCAGCACCGCCGGGGACGGGATCGTCATCTTCGGGGTGACATGCGCCTGGTCGGCGTACTTGTTCAGGAACCTGAAGTGATCGAGCATCGGGTGATGATCGGGGAAGTCCAGTTTGCCGATCACCCTGATGGCGTCGTGCCGGGTCTGCACGCCCGCGAACTGGATGCCCATGTCGGGGTGGAACAGCTCGCAGCCGGTGAGGTGGCTGAGGAAATCGAAGTGCCACCAGGAGCGGCGGAACTCGCCGTCGGTCGCAAGCTTCAGGCCGACCGAGGCCTGCTTGTGCACGACCTTCTCGATCTCCATGTCCTCGATCTTGCGCAGGTCGTCGGCCGAGATCTCGCCCTTCTCCAGCCTGGCGCGCGCTTCCTTGATCTTCGGCGGACGCAACAGGCTGCCGACCTCGTCGGCGCGGAACGGTGGCTTGGTTCGTTGCATGGTCAACTCCCTGAGGGCGTCAGTGTTTTTTGGTCCCGGCGACGCCGAGATGGCGCTCGAGGACGGAGGGATCGGCCTTGAGCGCGCTGCTTGCGGCATCGTGCACGATCGTCCCGCGTTCCAATATCACAACGCGGTCGGCGAGCCCGAGAATCTTTTGTGCATTCTGCTCGACGATGATCGAGCAGATGCCTCCGGAGCGCGTGATGGTTCCGATCGCCTTTAACAATTCCTCAACGATGATCGGCGCGAGGCCCTCGGTCGGCTCGTCGAGCAGCAGCACTTTCGGATTTAGCGTCAGCGCGCGGCCGATCGCCAGCATCTGCTGCTCGCCGCCGGACAGCTGGTTGCCGAAATTGCCGCGCCGCTCCTTCAGCCGCGGAAACATCTCGTACACCCGCTCGACCGTCCATGGACCGGGCTGCGCCACCGCGGTCATGTTCTCTTCCACCGTCAGCGAGCGGAAGATGTTGCGCTCCTGTGGCACCCAGCCGATCCCGGCACGGGCGCGCTGGTCGGGCCGCAGTGCCGTGATGTCGTGGCCCGCGAGCGCGACGCCGCCACTGAGGCGCCTGACGATGCCGACGATCGAATTGATCAACGTGGTCTTGCCGGTACCGTTGCGGCCGAGCAGCGCCAGCACCTGGCCCTCGGCAAGCGCCAGCGACATGTCGGGGAGCACCACCGCCTCGCCATATCCGGCGCGCAAGCCCTTGATGGAGAGCAGGTCAGACATCGGCCGCCTCGCCGAGATAGACCGCCCTCACTTGCGGATCGCGCGCGACCTCGTCGGGCGCGCCCTCGGTGAGCAGGCCGCCATTGACCAGCACCGAGATGCGGTCGGCGAAGGAGAACACGAGATCCATGTCGTGCTCGATCAGCAGCACGGTGACGTCGCGCGGCAATGCTGCGACCGCTGCCAGGATATCGTGGCGCTCGCTCTCGGGCACGCCGGCCGCGGGCTCGTCGAGCAGCAGCACCCGCGGCTTCGCGGCGATCGCGACCGCGATCTCGAGCAGGCGCTGCTTGCCGTAGGGCAATGTCGAGGTGAGCTCGGTCATCACATCCAGCAAATGGAAGCGCGACAGGATCTCGGCGATCTCGGCGTTGACGTCGCTTCGCGTCCCCATCCGCCGCCACCAGTCGCCGCCGCGGCCCATTCGCTCGGAGACCGCAAGCCCGATGGTCTCGAGCGGGGTCAGGTCGGGATAGAGCTGGTTGATCTGGAAGGTACGCGACAGCCCGCGGAGCACCCGCTTGTGCACGGAGAGGCCGGTGATGTCGCTGCCCTCGAGCAGGATTTGTCCGCTGTTCGGGGTCAACACGCCGGTCAGCTGGTTGATGACGGTGGTCTTGCCGGCGCCGTTCGGTCCGATTAGCGCATGGCGGGCGCCCTGCATCACCTTCAGCGAGAGGTCGCGGGTGACGCGAAGACCGCCGAAGGATTTGTCGAGGCCACGGGTTTCGAGCGCGATCGTCATGACGGGTCACTCTCCGGCACGGCGGCGGCCTTGCGGCCGGCGAACTGGCCGATGATCAGGTTCGGCACGAACAGCGCCCAGCGGTGGATCCGTGCGCGGCCGACCATCACGATCACAACCAGCACGAGGCCGATCCAGAACAGCCAGTATTGCGGGGTGATGCTCTGAAACACCTCCTGCAGCATCTTGAAAACCACGGCGCCGATCAGGCCGCCATAGAGATAACCGGTGCCACCGATCACGAGCACCAGCATCAGGTCGGCGGAGCGCTCGAAGGAAAACACGTCGAGCGAGGCCAACGCCGTGGCCTGGGTGAACAGCGCGCCGGCGATCCCGGCATAGAAGGCGGCGAGCGTGTAGACCGCGATCAGGCGGCGGTTGACCGGTATGCCGATTGCGGCCGCGCGCAGCGGATTGTTCCTGATTGCGCGCAGCGACAGGCCGAATGGCGAATGCACCACGCGACGGGCGAACAGGAACAGGACGAACAGCACGATCAGCGAGTAGAAGAACCCGGTCTTGCCGAACATGTCGAAGGCAAACAGCCCGAGGATCGGCTGCATCTCGATGCCCTGCAGGCCATCGGTGCCGCCGGTGATATCCGAGAAGCGTTCGGCGAGCGCTTCCAGCAGCAGCGCGATGCCGAGCGTCACCATCAGCCGCGTCAGGTCGACGCCGCGAATGACCAGGAAGCTGGTCAGGAAGCCGAGCACCGCCGCAACGAAACCGGCGGCGACCAGCGCGACGACGGGCTCGTTGATGATGCCGTGCAGCGCGAGCAAGCCGGCCGAATAGGCGCCGACGCCGAAGAATGCGGCGTGGCCGAGCGAGACGATACCGGCATAGCCGAGGATCAGGTCGAGCGACAGCGCGAACAGGCCAAGCCGCACGATGTCGGTCATGATCAGATAGCGCGACGGGAACAGGAACGCGCAGGCGAGCGCCAGCACCCAGAAGGCGACCTCGCTGATCCGCCAGCGCGCGCTGGCCATCGCGTGAGTGGAGACGTCGGACAGCGCGGTCATGACGAGCTCACCGCGCCGCGGTGCGGCCGAACAGGCCGTTCGGGCGCCAAAGCAGGATCACGATCATGACCGTGTAGATCACGAAGGGGCCGACCTTGGGCACGTAATATTTGCCGGCGACGTCGGCGATGCCGAGCAGCAGCGAGGCAAGGAACGGCCCGGTGATCGAGGAAGAGCCGCCGACGGTGACGACGATCAGGAAGTAGATCATGAATTTGAGCGGGAAGTACGGATCGAGCCCGAGGATCTCCGCGCTCAGCGCGCCGCCGAGCCCTGCGAGGCCGCAGCCGAAGGCGAAGGTGAAGGCGAAAACCTGCGGCACGTTGATGCCGAGCCCGATCGCGGCGCGCGGATCGTCGACCGCGGCGCGCAGGCGGCTGCCGAACCGCGTCTTGGCGAGGATCAGCTGCAGCGCGAGCGTGAGCAGGCCGCAGATCACGACGATCATCAGCCGGTAACGTCCGATGCCAACGCCGAACAGATCAATCTGCCCCTCCAGCGCCGCCGGCAATTTGATGAAGACCCGCGACGATCCCATGATGTAGTCGACCGCCGCGACCGACATGAACACCAAGCCGATCGAGAACAGCACCTGATCGAGATGGCTGCGAGCATAGAGATGGCGGTACAGCGTGCGCTCGAGCGCGACGCCGATCACGGCGCTCCCGACAAAGGCGAGCGGCAAGCCAGCGAAGAACGGCCAGCCGGAATTGTTGACCAGCACGGCGCAGATATAGCCGCCGGCCATGGCGAAGGCGCCATGCGCGAGGTTGACGAAGTTCATCAGCCCGAGCGTCACCGCAAGCCCGCAGGCCAGCACAAACAGCAGCATGCCGTAGGCGACGCCGTCGAACAGGTTGGTGAGAATAGAGGCCATGGAGAGATGACGAATCCTGACAGCCACTCATCATTTATTTCCGGGCAATGCGTAGCGTTGAACCCGAAATCTTCTGCAATAATTTCGAGATCCCGGGTTCGCGCTAATGCGCGCCCCGGGATGACGCGCTTTCGCGCGTCACTTCTGGGTCTTGCCGGAATCCTTGACGGCCTCGAAGGTCGCGAACTCGACATTGTAGAGCTCGCCGTCGACCTTCTCGACCTTGCGGATATAGATATTCTGCACGATGTCGCGGGTTTCCGGATCGATCGAGATCGGGCCGCGCGGGCTCTCCCACTTCATGCCCTTCATCGCCTCGATCAGCTTGTCGCCATCGGTCGCGCCGCCCGTTTTCTTCAGCGCCTCGTAGATCAGATGGATGCCGTCATAGCCGCTGACCGCCATGAATCCGGGGCGGTTGCCGTATGCCTTTTTGTAGGTGGCGACGAAATCCTTGTTCATCGCGGACGGATGCGCCGCCGAATAGAGATGCGCCGTCACCGCGCCGAGCGCGGCATCGCCCATGTTGTTGAGCAGGTCGTCGTCCATCACGTCGCCGGGTCCGATCACCTTGATGCCGCTCTTGTCGAGCCCGCGCTCGGCATATTGCTTCATGAAGTTGCCGCCCTGCCCGGCCGGCACGAACACGAACATCGCGTCGGGCTTGGCATCCTTCATGCGCTGCAGGAACGGCGCGAAATCCGGATTGGCGAGCGGCACCTTGACCTCTTCCACGATCTCGCCGCCGCCGGCGGTGAAGTGCTGCTTGAAGAAGGTCAGCGCGTCGTTGCCCGGCGCGTAGTCGGAGGTCAGCGTCGCGACCTTCTTGATGCCGTTCTTGACCGCCCAGTCGCCGATGATGGTGGAGGACTGCGCCAGCGTGAAGCTGGTGCGCACGATATAGGGCGAGCGCTCGGTGATGATCGAGGTGCCGGCGGCCATCACGACTTCCGGGATCTTGGCCTGGGTTGCCAGCGGCGCCGCGGCGAGCGCCGCGGGCGTCACGCCGAAGCCGGCGATGAAATTGACCTTGTCGTTGACGATCAGTTCCTGCGCGAGCCGCTTGGTGTTGTCGGGCACCGCGGCGTCGTCCTTCAGGATGATCTCGATCTTCTTGCCGGCGACGGTGTCGCCCTTCTGCTGCATGTAGAGCTTGATGGCATTATCGATCTGCTTGCCGGTCGAGGCCTGGCCGCCGGTCATCGGCAGGATCAGGCCAATCTTGACGGCGTCGTCCGCCCACGCCGGCACGCTGGCGCACAAACCCGGAAGCACGGCCGAAGCGCCCCACAGCAACATCTTGCGACGATTGAACATCGACGTCCCTCCCCCTTCCATTCTTCTGCGTCGAGCCGAGTGCCCGGCCCTTGCCTTACTTTAACCCAAGCATGTCACAGCCGAGCCGCAACGCGACAAGGCGTTTCCCCGCGCCCTCTGTCAATCGGACGATGGACGTGTATCGCGCGCGCCGCGATTCGGCCCCGGTGCAGAAACAAGTATCAGGATACCAGAATCATTCCCCGAAACTCAACGCCCCCAACAAGAACCGCTCTCGCCTCTCAGGCCTCCGTTGGCTCGATTGATTTGTACGATCGTGCAAATCAATCGCCAATGTCAACAAACAAGCACAATTGCAGCCGAACGGTCGCGCCCAAGATCATCATCCATAAAGACCAGGGCTGTATGCTACCGCCAATGCCGATCCTCAGACGCCACATTCCTGTCCTGATTGCCCTGGTGCTCGCGGCCTGCGCACTCGGGGGATGCAGCACCGTGAACCAAAAGGTCTCGGCCGGTATGGCCGACTACATTCCGGCCTGGGCCGGCGGTCTGCCCGCAGACGCTCCACCCCGGCGGGGCACCCCCGAATACGACAAGTTTATGCAGGAGCGGGAACGCAAGCGCCTGATGCCGGCGGCGGAACGCGGCGACGACGCCAGGCCGGCGCGGCGCCGGCGCAGAACGCTACCCAATGACTGCCTGGCTGGGCGAATCCTCGCTGAGGATGTCGCCGCGGTAGCCGAACTCACCATATGCACGGTGACGTAGTCCGCGCCGATGGACGCGACGCCATAGGGCAGTTCGGCGACGGTCAAGACCTCCGCGAACACGGGATAGCTGGCGTGGTTCGTTCCGCGCAGCGAGGTCGTGGGGACACCGGCAACCGAACCGCTCAGCACCATGTGGCAGTGACCGAAGAAGATGTGCTGGATCTTGCTCCGGTGCTTCGCGACGATCGACCGAAACGCGGCATCGTCGAGCAGGCCGATCCGGTCCACCGGGGTGATATGCGTCGGGAATGGATTGTGATGCATGAACAGGAAGAACGGACCGTCATGCTCCGATAGCTGCCGCTCCAGCTAGGCCTGGCGCGTCCCACAGAAGCTGCCCGCGGCGGTCTGCGGCTCGTAGGTGTCGAGAAGCAGGCAACGGCCGAACGAGGCGTCATGAACGCCCTGCGCGAAGCCGTCCGCGTCGGCGCATTCAGGAAACACGCTGAGAAACGTCTCGCGATGGTCGTGGTTGCCGATACAGAGCCGCACAGGCATCGGAAACCGGCTCAGGCGGTCGCGCAGCAATTGATAGTCCGCGAGGTCGCCGAGATCGGAAAGATCGCCCGAAATCACCATGAGCTCGGCATCGCGATGATCAGCAAGCACCTGATCGAGCGCACGCTCGAAATTCAGCAAGAGGATCACGGCCGAAGATCGTCCTCGCCGGCGCCGTCAGATGGATGTCGCTCATGTGGATGAGTTTCATGCGGCCCCTCGATGCAGCGCGACACCATCGCCGTCAACGCGGCAACCGGGTGAACTCAGTCCACGAACACCACGGTCTTGCGCCCGTTGAGGATGACGCGGTCGGCGAGATGGTAGCGGATCGCCCGCGCCAGCACGCGGCGCTCGATGTCGCGGCCCTTCCGCACGAGATCCTCGGGCGTGTCACGATGGCTGATGCGCTCGACGTCCTGGTCGATGATCGGGCCCTCGTCGAGATCGCTGGTGACGTAATGCGCGGTGGCGCCGATCAGCTTGACGCCGCGCTCATGCGCCTGGTGGTAGGGCTTGGCGCCCTTGAAGCCCGGCAGGAAGGAATGATGGATGTTGATGCAACGGCCCGACAGCCGCGCCGACATCTCGTCCGACAGGATCTGCATGTAGCGGGCGAGCACCACGAGGTCGGTATTGGTGTCCTGGGCGAGCTTCCAGACCGCGTCTTCCTGCTGCCGCTTGGTCTCTTTGGTCACCGGCAGATGATGGAACGGGATATCGCCGAAATCGAGCGAACCGTAGCTCTCGCGCGGATGATTGGAGACGATAGCGGTCGGGATCATCTCGAGCTCGCCGGTGCGCCAGCGATAGAGGATGTCGACCAAGCAGTGATCGGACTTCGACACCAGCAGCAACACCCGGCGGCGGCTGGCGCGATCGCGCATCTGCCATTCCATTGCCGAAGCGTTCGGCAATCGCGGCAAAGCCGGTCTGCAGCGCCGGCAGCCCGACCGCGAGATCGGCCGCGGTGAACACCACGCGCATGAAGAACTTGCCGGTCTCGATGTCGTCGAACTGCTGGGCGTCCAGGATGTTCTGGCCATTATGCGCCAGGAACGTCGAGACCGCGGAGACGATCCCGGGGCGGTCCGGACAGGACAGGGTCAGAACGAATTGATGGTCGGGCATGCCAATTGACCAAAGCTTGAGCAGACAGGTGGAACGGTCGTTTTCGGCCCTCGTCTACACCGCAGGCGGCCTTGCGCCAATCCCGGCGCAGGGGTCAAATCGAACAAATGACGACAATGTTTGTTAGGGACCATCATGGCTGACCGGCTGAACGGCTACCGCATTCTGATCCTCGAGACGCGCGAGGAGGCGCAGTTTTCCCGCCTGCTCGCCGAGCAGGGCGCCGACGTGCTGCAATGCCCGATGTTCACCATCCACGACGCGCCGGACCCGGCGCCGATCGAGGCCTGGATTCGCCGCGCCATCGAGCGGCCGCTCGACGACCTCGTGCTGATGACCGGTGAAGGCCTGCGCCGGGTGATGAAGGTCGTGCGCCGGATCGGGGTCGAGGCGGAGTTCGTCGATAGCCTCGCCAAGACGCGCAAGTTCGCCCGCGGCCCCAAGCCCGGCCGCGGGCTGCGCGAGATCGGACTGGAGCCGCAAATGACGACGGAGAAGCCGACCTCGGAAGGCGTCGCCGAGATGCTGTCGCAGCTTGACCTGAGCGGCCATCGGCTCGGCCTGCAGCTCTATCCGGACAAGGATCACGCCACCCTGATCGGCGCGATCAAGGCGCAGGGCACCGAGGTCGATACGGTGCTGCCTTATGTCTATGACGCGCAAGCCGCCGACGCCAACATCGTGACCGCGATCGAGGAAATGGCGCAAGGCCGCATCGATGCGATCGCGCTGACCAGTTCGGGTCAGGTTCGACGCCTGATCGAGGTGGCGCAGGCGCATCGGTGCGAGGCGCAATTGCGCGAGGGCCTGAAGCAGACCCCGATCGCCTCCGTCGGGCCCGTGGTGTCGGACGAATTGAAGACCTACGGCCTATCCACCGACATCTACCCGGCGAACGATGCGTTCTTCATGAAGCCGCTGATCTCGGCGATGGCGACGGCACTGGCGAAGGCACCGCCGCGCGCGGCGGCGCGCTAACATTCGCCCCCGTCATTGCGAGCGCAGCGAAGCAATCCATTTCGGGACGTGACGAGAAGATGGATTGCGTCGTCGCTTCGCTCCTCGCAATGACGACCCGGAGCGATCCAACGGTTATTCCGCCGCCTGCTTGGTCTCGCTCAGATAGGCCTGGTAGGCGAGCTTGATGCCATCCTCGAGTGAGGTCGTGGCGCGCCAGCCAAGCTTGGCGAGCCGGCTGACGTCGAGCAGCTTGCGCGGCGTGCCGTCCGGGCGCGAGGTGTCGAAGCTGATCTCACCGCTATAGCCGACGGTCGCGGCGACCACGCGGGCGAATTCGGCGATGGTGATGTCCTCGCCGGTGCCGATATTGACCAGCTCCGGCGAGGAATAGGTCTTCATCAGATGGATGCAGGCATCGGCGAGATCGTCGACAAAGAGGAATTCGCGGCGCGGCGTGCCGGTGCCCCACACCACGACATTGCCGGCACCCGAGACCTTGGCCTCGTGAAAGCGGCGGATCAACGCGGCGACGACGTGGCTGTATTCGGGATGATAATTGTCGCCGGGACCGTACAGATTGGTCGGCATCACGCTGATGAAATCGGCGCCGTACTGGCTGCGATAGGCTTCGGCCATCTTGATGCCGGCGATCTTGGCGATGGCATAGGGCTCGTTGGTCGGCTCCAGCGGGCCGCTCAGCATCGAGTCCTCGCGCAGCGGCTGCGGCGCGAGGCGCGGATAGATGCAGGACGAGCCGAAGAACATCAGCTTCTCGCACCCGTTAGCATGGGCCGCCTGGATCACGTTGGTCGAGATCGCCAGATTGTCGTAGAGGAATTCGGCGCGCAGCGTGCTGTTGGCGACGATGCCGCCGACCTTGGCGGCGGCGAGGAACACCGCCTGTGGCCGCTTCGCGGCGAACCAGGCGCTCACCGCGGCCTGGTCACGCAGATCGACCTCGCTGCGCGACACCGTCAGCAGATCGGCCTCTTCGCGTGCCAACCGGCGCATCAGCGCAGCGCCGACCATGCCGCGATGGCCGGCAACGAAAACCGTCCTGCCCTTCAGTTCAAACGCCGCGCTTGCCATTGGCCGCATCCTGCTTGGCCTCGACGAGATCGCTGGCGACCATCTCCTTCACCAGTTGCGCGAACGGCGTCTTCGGCGCCCAGCCGAGCTTGGCGCGCGCCTTGCTGGCGTCGCCGATCAGAAGATCGACCTCGGTCGGACGGAAATAGGTCGGGTCGATCTGAACCAGGGTCTGGCCGGACGCCTTGTCGATGCCGATTTCCTCGACACCCTTGCCGCGCCATTCGATGCTGCGGCCGACCTCGGCGAACGCCAGCTCGACGAATTCGCGGACCGACCGCGTCTCGCCGGTCGCGAGCACGAAGTCGCCCGGCTCGTCCGCCTGCAAGATCCTGTGCATGCCCTCGACATAATCGCGGGCATGGCCCCAGTCGCGCTTGGCATCGAGGTTGCCGAGATAGAGCTTGTTGTCCAGACCGACCTCGATGCGGGCGACGGCGCGTGTGATCTTGCGCGTCACGAAGGTCTCGCCGCGGATCGGGCTCTCATGGTTGAACAGGATGCCGTTGCTGGCGAACATGCCATAGGCCTCCCGGTAGTTCACGGTGATCCAATAGCCGTAGAGCTTGGCGACGCCATAGGGCGAGCGCGGATAGAACGGCGTAGTCTCCTTCTGCGGCACCTCCTGCACAAGTCCGTAGAGCTCCGAGGTCGAGGCCTGATAGAACCGCGTCTCCTTCTCCATGCCGAGAATGCGGATCGCCTCCAGCAGGCGCAGCACGCCGATGGCATCGGCATTGGCGGTATATTCCGGGCTCTCGAAGCTGACCTGGACGTGGCTCTGGGCAGCCAGGTTGTAGATCTCGGTCGGCCGGATCTGCTGCATCAGGCGGATCAGATTGGTCGAATCCGTCATGTCGCCATAGTGCATCAGGAACGGCACGTTGCCGGCATGCGGGTCCTGATAGAGATGGTCGACGCGCGCGGTGTTGAACGAGGACGAGCGCCGCTTGATCCCGTGCACGGTATAGCCGAGACCGAGCAGATATTCGGCAAGATACGCGCCGTCCTGTCCCGTAACGCCGGTGATCAGCGCAACGCGCCGTTTTGAGTCCTGAGCCGCCATGTCATCTCCAGAGAGCGCGAGACCGCGCGATCCCGACGAGGCCGGTCTGTAGCATCCAGCCTCCTCCAAGTCTAATGGCTCAAGCGTTTGGAATCAGGACTTTAAGCCTGCGAAAATGGGCCAAAAGCGCCCGGAACCCGTCACTCCCCGTAGTGGCGCAGCCGGTCGAGGTTGATGATGGTCACCCCGCCATATTCGAGCCGCAACAGCCCCTCGCGCTCGAGTCGCTTCAGGCACTGATTGGCGTTCTGCCGGGAGATGCCGGACAGGGCCCCGATTTCCTCCTGGGTGATCTCCAGGTGCAGGGTGAGGTCGGGATACAGAATCGGATTGAACAGCGAGGCGATCGAGCGCGCCAACCGCGCCGTCGCGTCCAGCGTGCGACCATATTCGAGCAG
The DNA here is from genome assembly GCF_054057015.1 of Bradyrhizobium sp. JR3.5. Taxonomy (NCBI): domain Bacteria; kingdom Pseudomonadati; phylum Pseudomonadota; class Alphaproteobacteria; order Hyphomicrobiales; family Nitrobacteraceae; genus Bradyrhizobium; species Bradyrhizobium sp. JR3.5. The sequence goes on along the minus strand of NZ_JBSRYV010000001.1, from coordinate 622,113 downwards.
CGCGATGAACTGGCCGAGCCGCTCGTTGAGCGATCCCACCAGGAATCGGTTGAAGCCGACGCTGTTCTCGAACAGCCAGACGAAGGTCCGGCGGTCCATCATCGCCAGGCGCGTGTCACGCAGCGCGACCACGTCGTAGCGCCGCGCCTCGTTCTTGAGCACGGTCCCTTCGCCAAACCAGGCGCCGGCGGTGAGGCCTGCGAAGCTCGCCGCCTTGCCGCCGCGCGAGACGATGCCCATCCGCGCCAGCCCGGTGACGATGCCGGTCCAGTACTGGAAATTGTCGCCGCGCATGAAGACGAATTCGTTGGCGCGGTAGGACTTCTCGGAAATGCCGGCGCGCGCGATCTCGATCTCTTGCTCGCTCAGTTCGCGCGACCAGGCCGCGATGCGCTTGAGGTAATCAGCAGCAATCATTCTGGCGACGACATCCCACCCCAAAGATACTGACACGATATTGCACCGCAGCAACGCCGTGCTCGAAGCCAGGAACTCGCTTCCTGCATTTGCCAGCGAAAATTCCTGACCAATTGTCGGGCACATGACAATTCAACCTATCGCTTTCTCGTATTCAGAGCCACCTCGCCTAACGCCGCGTGCAGCGCCTTGATGGATCGCTGACCGCGGACGACGCGAGAGATGGGCGTGCAGGCGGGGTGCGGCGTTACCGCGCATGACGCAGGCGATTGGGGCCAGCGATGCTCCCGAACGCCGGCTTCGTTAGTCGGATGGTCTCCCTCCAGCGGCCCATGTAAGATCGAAGTCAGATCGAAGCGAAGATAAAGAGCGCGCCAAAGCGCCCGTATCTGGAGGGAACAGGGTGGCTAACAGTCTCGAGGTGCGCGGAGTCTCATTGCGCTTTGGCGGCGTCCGCGCGCTGACCGAAGTGAGCTTCGGGGTCAACGAGGGCGAGCTGTTCTCCATCATCGGCCCGAACGGCGCCGGCAAGACCTCGATCGTCAACTGCATCTCCGGCCGCTACCGGCCGACCGAAGGCCAGCTGTTCTATCGCGGCCAGGATATCACGGGCCTTACCCCGAACGCGCGGCCCCGCCTCGGCATCGGCCGGACCTTCCAGAATCTCGCGCTGTTCCACCATATGAGCGTGCTCGACAACATCATGGTCGGCCGCCATCACCTGCTGAAGAACAACTTCATCACGGGATCGCTGTACTGGTTGACCGGCGCGCGCCGCGAGGAGCTGGAGCACCGCCGCAAGGTCGAGGAGATCATCGACTTCCTCGATCTGCAGTCGGTGCGCAAGGCGACCGCCGGCACCCTGCCCTACGGCTTGCGCAAGCGCGTCGAGCTCGCCCGCGCGATGGCGCTGGAGCCGCAGCTGATCCTGCTCGACGAGCCGATGGCCGGCATGAACTTCGAAGAGAAGGAGGACATGGCGCGCTACATCGTCGATCTCAACGAAGAGTTCGGCATGACGGTCATGATGATCGAGCACGACATGGGCGTCGTGATGGACATCTCCCACCGTGTCATGGTGCTCGACTTCGGCCGCAAGATCGCCGAGGGCGATCCGGCGGCCGTGCTCGCCGACCCCCATGTCAAGCGCGCCTATCTCGGCGAGGAGGACGAGGTGCTGGTCGATCCTGACGACAAGCCGGCGGTGCGGGAGAGCGCGGCATGATGGACTATGCCGGTCGGGCCGCGCAGGCCGACACCTTTCCCAAGATGCTGCGCCTGAACGCCAGGGAGCACGGAGGCGAGATCGCGCTGCGCGAGAAGGATCTTGGGCTGTGGCGCGAATTCACCTGGAACGACTACCAGACCCGCACCCATGATTTCGCGCTCGGCATGGTCGAGCTCGGCCTCGGCCGCGGCGACGTGATCGGCATCATCGGCGACAACCGGCCGGACTGGGTCGCGGCCGAGATCGCCAGCCACGCGATTGGCGCGATGAGCCTCGGCCTCTACCGCGACGTGCTGGACGAGGAGGCTTCCTATCTCCTGACCTATGGCGAGGCCAAGCTGGCCTTCGCCGAGGACGAGGAGCAGGTCGACAAGCTGCTCGGCCTTGCCGACCGCGTGCCAAATCTCAAGCACATCGTCTATTCCGACCCGCGCGGCATGCGGAAATACGACGATCCGAGGCTGATGGAGGCCGGCAAACTCGTCGCATTGGGCCGCGATCGCGCCGCGCGCGAGCCCGGGCTGTATGACCGGCTGGTCGACGCCACACGCGCCGAGGACGTCGCAATCCTCTGCACGACCTCGGGGACGACAGCCAATCCCAAGCTTGCGATGCTCTCGGCCGGGCGCGTGCTGCGGCACTGCGCGACCTATCTCGCCTTCGATCCGAAGGGGCCGGACGACGAGTATGTCTCGGTGCTGCCGCTGCCCTGGATCATGGAACAGATCTACGCGCTGGGCAAAGCGCTGCTCTCCCGGATGAAGGTCAACTTCGTCGAAGAGCCCGAGACGATGATGAACGACTTCCGCGAGATCGCGCCGACCTTCGTGCTGTTCGCGCCGCGGGTCTGGGAATCGATCGCGGCCGACGTCCGCGCCGGCGTGATGGATGCCTCGCCGTTCAAGCAGCGGCTCTACGAGCTCGGCATGAAGACCGGGCTTGCGGCGCTCGCCGACGGCACGCGCTCTGTCTTCGCCGACCAGCTCTTGTTCCGTGCACTGCGCGACCGGCTCGGCTTCACGCGGCTGCGCTCGGCGGCAACCGGCGGCGCGGCGCTCGGGCCGGATACCTTCAAGTTCTTCCAGGCGATGGGCGTGCCGCTGCGCACGCTGTACGGCCAGACCGAGCTGCTCGGCGCCTACACGCTGCATCCCGAAGGCAAGGTCGATCCCGATACCACCGGCGTTCCGATGGCCGACAACATCGAGATCCGCATCGACAATGCCGACGTCAACGGCGTCGGCGAGATCGTGGTGCGGCACCCCAACATGTTCCACGGCTACTACAAGAACCCCGAAGCATCGGTCGCCGACATCAACGACGGCTGGATGCACTCGGGCGACGCCGGGTACTACAACGACAACCGGCAGCTCGTGGTGATCGACCGCATCAAGGACCTCGCCGAGACTTCGCGCGGCGAGCGCTTCTCGCCGCAATATATCGAGAACAAGCTGAAGTTCTCGCCCTATGTCGCCGAAGCGGTCGTGCTCGGCGCCGGCCGCGACGCGCTGGCCGCGATGATCTGCATCCGCTACTCGATCATCTCGAAATGGGCGGAAAAGAACCGGATCTCATTCACGACCTATACCGACCTGTCCTCGCGGCCCGAGGTCTACGCGCTGTTGAAGAAAGAGGTCGAGACGGTCAACGCCACCCTGCCGCCCGCGCAACGTATCTCGCGCTTCCTGCTGCTGTACAAGGAGCTCGATGCCGACGACGGCGAACTGACGCGGACCCGAAAGGTCCGTCGCGGCGTCATCAACGAGAAATATGCCGATATCATCGACGCGATCTACCGCGGCAAGGCCAACATCCCCGTCGACACCGTGATCCGCTTCCAGGACGGTACGACGCAGCGCGTCCGCACTACGCTCGAGGTCGTCGATCTCAGCCGCGCTGTGATCGCGGAGGCCGCGGAATGACCATTCAAGCCGCTCGATCCGCATATTCGGCCGTCATGCGCGGGCTTGACCCGCGCATCCATCCCCTTCGCAAGGGTCTTCATTCGCGATGGATCGCCCGGTCAAGCCCGCCGATGACGATCTGCAAATTTGGCGACATCGCATGAACATCCAGTTCCTGATCCAGCTGATCGTCAATGGCCTCGTGGGGGGGGGGGGGTCGGCACGCTCTACGGCGTGGTCGCGATGTCGTTCGTGCTGATCTACAAGGCGACGCAGGTCGTGAACTTCGCGCAGGGCGAATTGCTGCTGGTCGGCGCCTGGGTGTGCTGGGCGCTGCTGACGAAGTACCAGGTGCCGTTCTGGGTGGGCATGCCGATCACGCTGGTGTTCATGTTCATCTTCGGCATCGCGATCCAGGTCGTGATCCTGCGGCCGATGATCGGCGAACCGATCATCTCGGTGATCATGGTGACGATCGGGCTCTCGACCGTGTTCCAGGCCGCGCTGAAATGGATCTTCGGCGTCAACCCGCAGCCGTTCCCGCGCGTGTTCCAGAGCCAATCGGTCAGCCTGTTCGGACTGCAGATCCAGACCGTCTATGTCATGAGCCTCGTGGTCTCACTTGCCATGATGGTCGGCATGGCCTGGTTCTTCCGTGCCTCCAAGTACGGCCTCGCGATGCGCGCCACCGCCTTCAACCAGCAGGTCGCACAATCGCTCGGCATCTCCGTGAAGAGCGTGTTCGCGATGGCGTGGGCGATCTCGGCTACCGTTTCGGCAGTCGCCGGCGTCGTGGTCGCCGTGGTCAACGGCGTGTCGTCCGGCCTCTCCGCCTATGGCATCAAGGTGTTTCCGGCGGCGATCCTCGGCGGGCTCGACTCGGTCGGCGGCGCCGTGCTCGGCGGCATCATCATTGGGCTGCTGGAAAACGTCGCCCAGTATGTCGACAGCGAGTATCTGCACTGGGGCAATCTGTACGAGATCGCGCCCTTCTACGTCCTGATCATCATCCTGATGATCAAGCCGTACGGGCTGTTCGGCACCAAAGACATCGAGCGGGTCTGATCAATGGCAACGAGCACCCTCATCCCGTCGGGCGATTTCCGCACCAGCTACGCGGCCGACACCACAATCTTCCCGACCGCGACCAGCCGCAACTTCGCGATTCTGGGCATCGCGCTCGCCTGTTTTGCGCCGATGCTGCTGTCCAACTACCTGCTCTCGATCGCGATCCAGATCGGCATCTTCGCGATCGCGGCGCTCGGCCTCAACGTGCTGGTCGGCTTCACCGGCCAGATCTCGATCGGCCACGCCGCGTTCTTCCTGTTCGGTGCCTTCACCTCGGCCTACATCTCCAACAACGCGCCGATCCCGGTGTTCTTCGCGATCCCGCTCGCCGGCGTGATCACGGCGCTGGTCGGCCTGGTGTTCGGCGTGCCGGCGGCGCGACTCAAGGGGCTCTACCTCGTCATCGCAACGCTCGCCGCGCAGTACATCCTGCTCGACTTCTTCTCGCGCGCCGACTGGTTTTCGGGCGGCTCGGTGCCGGCCAGCGCCAATCCGTTCTCGATCTTCGGCTACACGCTACGCGGCGACCGGCAGTATTTTTACATCGTGCTCGCCTACATGGTGATCAGCTATCTGCTGGTCACCAATTTGATGCGCACCCGCGACGGCCGCGCGCTGGTCGCGATCCGCGATCACTATCTCTCCGCCGAGATCATGGGCATCAACCTGACCAAGTACCGGACGCTGTCGTTCGGACTTGCCGCCTTCTTTGCCGGGATCGCGGGCGCGCTCTACGCGCACTATCAGCTGGTGGTCTCCCAGGAAGGCTTTGGCATCGAACGCTCGGTGCTGTTCCTGGCGATGGTCATCATCGGCGGCACCGGCTCGGTGATGGGCACGCTGATGGGCACGGCCTTCGTGGTGCTGCTGCCGGAATCGATGGAATGGCTGAGCGCCTGGCTGAAGGGCAGCGCCATCGACAAGGCGCTGCAGCTCAACAACAACATCACCTTCCTGCGCGAGATCGCGATCGGCCTGATCATCATCGGCTTCCTGATGTTCGAGCCGGACGGCCTCGCGCATCGCTGGCGGCAGATCAAGGCCTACTGGAAGCTCTATCCGTTCTCGCACTGACGCTTGGAACAACTCAAATTCTGTTCAACGAATAAAAGCAGGAGGAAACAACAATGACGATTAGATCCCTTTTGAGCTCGGTCTCGCTTGCGCTGCTGGTCAGCAGCGCGGCCGCCACCGCGCAGGCGCAGATCGCCATCGGCCATCTGCAGGACCTCTCGGGCGGCACCTCCGATGTCGGAACGCCCTATGGCCAGGGCGTCGTCGACACCTTCGCCTGGGTCAACAAGAACGGCGGCGTCGGCGGCAAGCAGCTCAGCGTCGACAGCAACGACTATGGCTACCAGGTGCCGCGCGCGATCGCCCTGTACAAGAAGTGGTCGGCATCCGACGCCAAGGTCGCGGCGATCATGGGCTGGGGCACGGCGGACACCGAGGCGCTGACCGGTTTCCTCGCCCAGGACAAGATCCCCGACATGTCGGGCTCTTATGCGGCCGCACTGACCGATCCCGAAGGCACCAGCGGCAAGGCCAAGCCCGCGCCGTACAACTTCTTCTACGGTCCGAGCTACTCGGATGCGCTGCGCGCCGAGCTGACCTGGGCGGCCGAGGACTGGAAGGTGAGGGGCAAACCTGGCAAGCCCAAATTCGTCCACATGGGCGCTAACCACCCCTATCCGAATGCGCCGAAGGCGGCCGGTGAGGCGCTCGCCACCGAGCTCGGCTTCGAGGTGCTGCCGCCGCTGGTGTTCGCGCTGACGCCCGGCGACTACTCGGCGCAGTGCCTGAGCCTGAAGAGCTCCGGTGCCAATTACGCCTATCTCGGCAACACCGCAGCTTCCAACATCTCGGTCATGAAGGCCTGCAAGACCGCCGGCGTCGACGTCCAGTTCCTCAGCAACGTGTGGGGCATGGACGAGAATGCCGCCAAGACCGCGGGCGATGCCGCCGACGGCGTGATCTTCCCGCTGCGCACGGCGGTCGGCTGGGGCGGCAACGCGCCCGGCATGAAGACGGTGATGGAAATCTCGAAGATGTCCGATCCGTCGGGCAAGATCTATCGCCCGGTGCACTACATTGCCGCGGTGTGCAGCGCGCTCTACATGAAGGAAGCGCTGGATTGGGCCGCCAAGAACGGCGGCGCCACCGGCGAGAACGTCGCCAAGGGCTTCTACCAGAAGAAGGATTGGGTGCCGGCCGGCATGGACGGCGTCTGCAATCCATCGAACTGGACCGAGAAGGATCATCGCCCGACGACGAAGGTCGACCTCTATCGCGCCAAGGTTTCCGGCGCGACCGATGGCGACATCAACGGCCTCATGACCAAGGGCACGATCAAGCTCGAGAAGGTGAAGACCGTCGAACTGCCGCGCAAGCCGGAATGGTTTGGCTGGTGAGGTCGTGAGGCTGCCACCAGCGCAGCCTCGACAACAATCGTCATCCCCCGCGAAAGCGGGGGATCCAGTCCGCCGCGGCCTCTCGATTGATCGCCGGCGTCTCTGGAATACTGGGTCACCCGCTCTAGTGCGCAGTTGCGCACGAAACGCGGGTGACGACCGTGGAGAGTGATCGAGACCATGAACGAAACCCTCGAAGCCACCCGCCCGGTGCCGACGGCAGTCCCGCCGCCGCCACTGCTCGGCGTCAACAACATCGAGGTCGTCTATGACGACGTCATCCTGGTGCTGCGCGGGCTCAGCCTCGAGGTGCCGAAGGGCGCGATCGTGGCGCTGCTCGGCGCCAACGGCGCCGGCAAGTCGACCACGCTGAAGGCGATCTCCGGCCTGCTCAAGACCGAGGACGGCGAAGTCACCCGCGGCGAGATCCTGTTCGAGGGCCAGCGCATCAACGGTATCGATCCGGACAAGATCGTCCGCCGCGGCATCTTCCAGGTGATGGAAGGCCGTCGCATCGTCGCCGACATGACATCGCTGGAGAATCTGCGGCTCGGCGCGTTCACCCGGCGCGACCGCGAGGTCTCGGCCGATATCGACATGGTGTTCAAATATTTCCCGCGCCTGAAGGAGCGAACCGGCCTCGCCGGCTATCTCTCCGGCGGCGAGCAGCAGATGCTCGCGATCGGCCGCGCGCTGATGGCGCGCCCGAAGATGATCCTGATGGACGAGCCCTCGATGGGGCTGTCGCCGCTGCTGGTCAAGGAAGTGTTCGCGATCATCAAGGAGATCAACCGCGATCTCGGGGTCACGATCCTGCTGGTCGAGCAGAACGCCCGCGCCGCGCTGTCGGTCGCGAGCCATGGCTACATCATGGAACAGGGCAAGGTCGTGCTCGACGGCTCCGCCGACGAGCTGCGCGATAACGAGGACGTCAAGGAATTCTACCTCGGCGGCGCCGGCGACCAGCGCAAGAGCTTCAAGAACCTGAAGAGCTTCAAGCGGCGCAAGCGCTGGCTGTGAGGGTATCGAGCGTTTTCGGGCGGAGTTGCGTGTGCAGAAAACGCATCAGACCAGGAAGGCGGTTCTATCCGAGCACCTGCTCGGCCTCAGTGACCGCACAGAGCACATGGTAGAACGACGACGCCGGGATCATGGCGACCAGCGACGCGCCCTCGCGGTCGAACTGGTCGTACCAGCCGCCGGCCACGGGATGGCTGAGATAGTGCCGCTCCAGCAGCACCAGCGCCGCGCGGGCCTCGTCCGCAGCGCCGGCTTCGCCCGATTCCGCCTGCGCTATCCAGGCCTTCGCCAGCTCGCTCTGCGGCCACAGCCGCCTGCTGTGGCGGCGGATGTTGCCCTCCGTATCACCCTCGTCGATCAGGCAGCCGGTGGCGTCGCGGTAGCGCAGCGCAGAGGCCAACAGCTCGCCGCGCGGGCGCCCCGTGGGGCAACCGGTGATCCGTTCAAATCCCTTCAGCAGCCAGACCCATTCCGCGAGGTGCCCGGGCTCGACGCTGACCGGCGGGATCTTCGACCAGTCCTCCTCGAAATATTCGCCGAGGGTGTGCGTCTGCTTGTCGTAGAGATTGGCCAGGAACAGCGCGAAGAAATCGCCGGCGCGGTTCTGGAACGACAAATCGTGGGTCGCATCGAAACAGGCGATCATCGCCTCGAACAGATGCATTTGCGGGTTCTGCCGGCGCGGCATCGACGGCGGCAGGCCTTCCTGGAAGCCGCCCATGGGGCGAGCGCAGCTGGGTGTCGAAGAACGACAGCAGCGCGTCGATCTCGGCGCGGATCTGGGCGTCCTGGTCGAGGCCATAGGCGGTCGCCAGCGCAAGCAGCACGAAGGCATGGCCGTAAGTGTCGCGCAGCGGGTTATGCACGCCGCCGTCCGGCGTCAGGCTGAAGACGAAGCCAGGCCTGCCATCCGGCGCCTTGGCCTTGGCCAGCAGGTAGTCCAGCCCTTTCAGCGCGATCGCGCGGCCCTCGGGATACCAGCCCATCTGGGCCGCCTTGGCGTAGCAATAGATCTGGCGCGCCTGCACAAGCAGGCGGCGCGGCGCGGCGTTGTCGGCTGTCCCATCCTGATGCAGCCGGTCGACAAAGCCGCCGCCCGTTCCGTCCCAGCCGACCGTCGACCACAGCGGCAAGGCGTGGTCGATGATGCGGTGCTTCAACCTCGCGACGACGTCGGCGGCCCCGTCCGCCGCAACGCTCTCTGCCTCAGCCATCGTGCTCCCTGGAACCGTCCCAATGTCAGCGGTCACCGTCTGATAGCACGGGCGGACCGGCACGCCACCTGTGCAAATCCTCTCAAGGACCTGCCATGACCGACCATTACGATGCCCTTGAAACGCGCGAGCCGGCCGAGCGCGAGGCCGCCCTGTTCGCCCGGCTGCCGGATGTGCTGCGCAGGGCGATGGCGGCGCCCGCCTATGCCAACCTGCTGAGGGGCACCGACCCCGCCTCCATCACCAGCCAGCAGACGCTGGCGGGGCTGCCGGTGTTGCGCAAATCGGAACTCCCAGCCCTGCACAAGGCCGCCCCGCCCTTCGGCGGCTTCGTGGCCGACAAGCCCGGCTCGTTTGCTCGGCTGTTCACCTCGCCCGGACCGATCTTCGAGCCCGAAAGCCGCCAAGCGGACCCCTGGCGCGGCGCGCGGGCGTTGTTTGCGGCGGGCTTTCGCGAGGGGGACGTGGTTCTCAACACCTTCAGCTATCATCTCACCCCCGGCGGCTTCATTTTCGACGCCTCAGCGCGGGCGCTCGGCTGCGCGGTGATCCCGGCTGGCCCAGGGAATACCGAGCAGCAATTCGAGCTGATCGAGGCCTATCGCCCGGTCGGCTATAGCGGCACACCCGATTTCCTGAAGATCCTGCTCGACGCCGCCGCAGCGGGCGGCCGCGACGTGTCCTCGATCAAGCGCGCCCTGGTCTCGGGCGCCGCATTTCCGAAATCGTTGCAGGGGGAGATGAAATCGCGCGGCGTCGAGGCCTATCAGGCTTTCGGCACGGCCGATCTCGGCCTGATCGCATTCGAGACGCCGGCGCGCGAGGGGATGACCGTCAATGAGGATTTGATCCTGGAGATCGTCAAGCCCGGCACCGGCGATCCCGTTGCGCCCGGGGACGTCGGCGAGATCGTGGTGACCTCGCTCGATCCACATCATCCCTGGATCCGCCTCGCGCTCGGCGACCTGACCGCCGCCCTGCCCGGCGCCAGCCCGTGCGGACGCACCAACATGCGTATCAAAGGCTGGATGGGCCGCGCCGACCAGACCACCAAGGTCAAGGGCATGTTCGTGCGCCCCGAGCAGGTGGCCGAAATCGCCAGGCGCCATCCCGAGCTCGGACGGCTGCGCCTCGTCGTCACGCGCGCCGGCGAGGCTGACGCGATGACGCTGAGAGCCGAATGCGCTTCGGCACCGGAGGCCCTGCTGAGCGAGATTGAGGCGACGCTGCGTGCGGTCACCAAGTTAGGCGGTACCGTAGAGCTGGTTGGTAGAGGTTCGCTGCCGAACGACGGCAAGGTGATCGCAGACGAGCGATAGTCTCAGTGACCTGAAATTGGTGCATCCGGCGCCCGGAACAAGATCCAGACCGCATTGTCGCGCGCGACGTTGTGAACTATTGAACCGGCTCGTGCCACGTGGAGACAGGCGGATCATCACCTCATGAGCAGCGCTTCCGGAGATCAGGCGCGAAGGCCAGCCATTTTCTTCGATCGCGACGGCGTTTTGAACAAAGACATCGGTTTCCTGTTCGAATGCCACAGACTGGTTTGGATCGAAGGCGCACGCGAGGCTGTAAAGGCCGTCAACGATATGGGCTACTTTGCGTTTGTCGTGACGAACCAGTCAGGCGTCGCAAGAGGGCTTTACGAAGAAGCCCAGGTCCAGCAGCTTCACGACTGGATGGCGGCTGAGCTGGGCAAGATCGGCGCCCATATCGATGCCTTCGAGTACTGCCCCTTCCATCCGGAAGGCATCGTGGAGCGATATCGACGGGTCAGCTATCGCCGCAAGCCTTCGCCAGGTATGATCAATGACCTGCTGGAGCGTTTTCCGATCGATCTCGAACGCAGCTTCCTAGTCGGCGACCAGCCGAGGGATCTTGAGGCGGCGCGCGCCGCTGGTCTAAAGGGATACTTGTTCTCAGGTCCCAATCTGGAGCTGTTCCTGAAGCCTCTGCTGCAGCGAAGCTGAGCCTCGCGCGCGGCACGGGGCCACGATCGCGATCAGAACTTGCGAACCAGATCGATCACCTCGTCCTGCTGCTGACGAGTGATCTCGGCGAACATCGGCAGCGAGAGAATCCGGCCCTGATCGCGATGTGCGTTGGGGAATTGCTCCGGCCGGTGGTTGAACCGCGCATAGGCCGGCAGCAGTGGCAGCGCGGTGGGGTAGTTAATCGCGGTCTGCACGCCATTGGCGTTCAGATGGGCGGCGAGCGCATCGCGGCGCGGATGCCTGATCGTATAGAGATGATAGACGTGGCTGCGCGCCGGCGCGACCTCGGGCACAACGACCTCCTCGATCTGGTTCAGGCCGGCATCATAGACCTCGGCCGCGGCCTGCCGGGCCTTGGTCCAGGCGGCGAGATGCGGCAGCTTGGCCGAGAGGATCGCCGCCTGCATGCCGTCGAGCCGGCTGTTGATGCCTTCGATGTGGTGCTGGTGCTTCACCAGTCCGCCATGGCGCGCCAGCTTGGCCATCTGCTCCGCGAGCGCCGCATCATTGGTGACGGCCGCCCCGGCATCGCCCATCGCGCCGAGATTCTTGCCGGGGTAGAATGAATAGGTCGCCGCCTCGCCGAAGGTGCCGACCATGCGGCCCTTGTAGCGCGCGAGATGGGCTTGGGCGCAGTCCTCGATCACCCACAGCTTGTGCTTTTGTGCGATCGCCATGATGGCGTCCATGTCGGCGGGCTGACCGTACAGATGCACCGGGATGATGCCGACCGTGCGCGGCGTGATCGCGGCCTCGATCGCAGCCGGATCGATCGTGAACGTCGCATCGTCGGTGTCGCAGAACACGACATTGGCGCCGGAATGAGTGATCATCGCGGCGGTCGAAATCCAAGAATGCGCGGTCGTGATCACCTCGTCACCGGGCTTCACTTTCAGCGCCCGCATGGCGAGGTAAAGCGCATCGGTGCCGTTGGCGCAGGACACGCAGTGGGCGACCTCCGCGGCCGCGGCGAACTCCCGCTCGAAGGCGTCGACGTAGCCGCCACGGATGAAGGCGTTGTCGCGGATGACGCCGGCGATCGCCGCATCAATCTCGCCCTTGATCGACTGGTACTGCAGTTGCAGGTCGGCATACGGCACAGCCATCAATCGTCCCCTATCGGCCCGCCAGCAGCCGGCGCGCCGGATTGCCGGCATAGGTGCCGGATATCGTGATGTCCTTGGTCACCACCGCTCCCGCGCCGATGACGACATCGTCGGTGATCCGGACCGGCATGATCGTTGCGTTGGAGCCGATCGACACCCGGTTGCCGATCACGGTCTCGCGCCAGAGCTCCTTGCGGCCGCGTGCCGGGCCGCCGGTCGAGAACGTGTCATTGACGAACATCACGCCATGACCGACGAAGCAATCCTCGCCGATGGTGACCAGTTCGCAGACGAAGGCATGCGATTGCACGCGGGTGCGCGCTCCGACGACCACGCCTTTCTGGATTTCGGTGAACGGCCCAACGAAGCAATCGTCGCCGAGCTTGCAGCCGTAGAGATTGGAGGGCTCGACGACCTTGACGCGTGCGCCGAACGCGACATCGCGCACGCCGACCTGATGCACTTCCGGCCGGTTCACGAAACGACACCCAGCCGGCTCAAACGCGGGGTAAAGCGCAGCGCAACTTCCTCGCCGGTCTCGACCGACTCATAGAGCGCCGAAATCAGCTCGAGGCTCTTGCGGCCCTCGAGCCCGTCGACCAGCGCGGCGCGCTGGTTCTCCAGGCAGTCGACCACGTGATGGTAGTAGGCCTGATGGCCGAAGCCGTAGACGTTGGGCGGGTTGACCGAGAACTTCTCGACGACATCCTTGTCCGACGGCAGTTCGTCGACAAAGCGCCAGTGCCGGATCTGGTTGACCGCGAAACCCGATATCTCGACGGTGCCCTTCTCGCCCAGGATCGACAGCGAGCCCTCGAGATCGGTCGGACGTGCCGCGGTGGTCGCCTCGATGATCCCGAGCGCGCCGTTGCGGAACTTCAGCGTTGCGACGGCGGTGTCCTCGGTTTCGATCTTGGCCAGCGCCGTCGTCGCGCGCGCATGCACGCTCACGACGTCGCCGAAGAACCACTCCAGCATGTCGACATGGTGGCTGGCTTGATTGGTCAGCACGCCGCCGTCATAGGCCCAGGTGCCGCGCCAATCGTCCTGGTCGTAATAGGCCTGGTCGCGGCACCAGCGCACCCGCACCGTGCCCAGGATGAGCTTGCCGAAGCGGCCGGCATCGAGCGCCTCGCGCGCTTTGACCACCGGCACGTTGAAGCGGTTCTGTTTGACAATGAACATCTTTACGCCGGCCTTATCGCAGGCCCGGATCATGTCGTCCGCGTCCTGCAGCCGCAGCGCCATCGGCTTCTCGACCACGACATGCTTGCCGGCCCTGGCGCAGGCAATCACATGCGCCGGGTGCAGCCCGCTCGGCGTCAGCACGGCAACCGCGTCGATGTCCTTTCGCGCCAGGAACTCGTCCATGTCGTAGTGCGCAGCAACGCCGAACTTCCCCAGCGACCGCATCGGCGCGCGCGCGGATCGGATCGCACACCGCAACCAGGCTCGCCTCTTCGATGTGATTGCCACCCAGGAGATCGGAGTGGCGCTTGGCGATACGCCCGCACCCGAGCAGGCCAAATCTGATCATGCAACAGGCCCTGTCTTGTCTCGTGACCAGCCATCGTGGCCAGCCGAAAAGCCGAGGGAACAAGCGGCCTTGCGAGCCGCACGGTAGCGTTCCATTACCCAGAAAATCCGGGATAAAGCAAGACCATGCGCTGATCAGGCAACGGACGACACGCCGATCCCACCACATTCGTCGCCGGGCGCGGGAGCAGCCCGGTCCATTGCCGACCACGACTGTCGGCTCCGCGTCAAACCTTATGGTACTCCCGGTACCACTTTATGAATCGTGCGACCCCGTCCTCGATGGGGGTCGAAGGCCGAAATCCGATGTCCTGCGTCAGATCCTCGATATCGGCATACGTCGCCGGCACATCGCCGGGCTGCATCGGCAACAGCTCCTTGATTGCTGTCCGACCAAGCTCCTTTTCCAGCAAAGATACGACGCGCAACAGCTCCTCGGGGTTGTTGTTGCCAATATTGTAGATCTTCCAGGGCGCCCTGCTGCTCGAGGGATCGGGCGCGGCCGTGGCGGGCATTGATTTCGGCTGAGGTGGGCGCCCCATCAGGCGGATAATCGCCTCGGCGATATCGTCGACGAAGGTGAAGTCACGGCGCATATCGCCGTTGTTGAACAACTTGATCGGCGTTCCACTCAAAATCGCTTTGGCGAAAATGAACATGGCCATGTCCGGACGGCCCCATGGACCATACACCGTGAAGAACCGCAATCCGGTGGCAGGGATGCCGTATAGATGGCTGTACGAGTGCGCCATCAGCTCATTGGCCTTCTTCGATGCGGCATACAGGCTGATCGGATGGTCGACATTGTCGTGCACCGAAAAGGGCAGTTTTGTATTGCTGCCATAGACCGATGACGACGACGCAAACAGCAGGTGTCCGCACCCGTTGTGGCGACACCCTTCAAGAATATTGATGAAGCCTTCCAGATTCGCATCCACATAGGCGTGCGGATGCTCCAGCGAATAGCGGACGCCAGCCTGAGCGGCAAGATGTACGACCACGGGAAAGCGATGCTCGGCAAAAAGCGACTTGATGCCCGCGCGATCCGTCAAGTCGAGCTTCACGAAGGTGAAGTTCGGATCGCGCTTCAAGATTTCGAGACGCGCTTCTTTCAGTCGCGGATCGTAATAGTCGTTGACGATGTCCAGGCCGACGACCTTGCGGCCGGCCGCCAGGAGGCGCTGGGTAACATGAAAGCCGATGAACCCGGCAGCTCCAGTGACCAGTGGTGTATCGTTCGACATCGCTTTCTCAGCCATTGTTCTATAGCCGCCAGAGCTCGATGCCGGCGGGCGTCACCTTGCGCTCGAGCTTCGCCTTGACGTCCAGGATGAGGCCGGTTCCGCCGTCCAACAGTCGCTGAAAACAGCGGCCAGCCACCCGCAAGATAGCTGTCATGTGCCACGGCCAGGATCACCGCATCCGCCGGGCGCAAGGCATCCAGATCAGTGAGCGTGAGCCCGTATTCGTGCTTCGCATCCTCCGCGTTCGCGAGAGGGTCGTGCACCTGCACGTGGATACCAAACGTCTCGAGCTCGCGAATGATGTCGACCACGCGGGAGTTGCGCGTGTCCGGAACGTTCTCCTTGAAGGTCAGACCGAGGACCGTGACGGTGCCACCCTTCCCCTTGCCGCGGAACAGCATGCGAACACATTCCCGGGCGATGCGCTGACCCATGCCATCATTGATCCGGCGACCGGCGAGGATGACCTCCGGATGGTAGCCCGCTCGCTCGGCACGGAACGTCAGATAGTAGGGGTCGACGCCGATGCAATGGCCACCGACGAGGCCGGGCTGAAACGGCAGAAAATTCCATTTGGTGCCCGCGGCCGCCAAAACGTCGCCGGTGTCGATATTCAGGACCTGGAAGATCAGCGACAGTTCGTTCATGAACGCGATGTTGAGATCGCGCTGCGTGTTCTCGATGACCTTGGCGGCCTCGGCCACCTTGATGGAAGGCGCGCGATGAATGCCAGCCGTCACGACGGACCCGTAAACATCGGCAACGATGTCGAGTGTTTCCGGATCCTGAGCAGAGACGACCTTCATGATGGTCTCGAAACGGTGCAGCTTGTCACCGGGATTGATCCGCTCGGGAGAGTACCCGACCGCGAAGTCCACACCCGGCTTCAAACCCGAGACCTCCGCCAGGATGGGGATACATTCCTCTTCGATCGCGCCGGGATAAACCGTCGATTCGTAGACGATGATGTCGCCCTTCTTGAGTACACCACCGACCGTCCGCGATGCGGCCATCATCGCCCCCAGATCCGGCCGGTGCGCATCGTCAATTGGCGTCGGCACGGTGACGATGAAAAAATCCGAGCTACGGATCGCCGCGGGATCCACGCTGAACGTCAGCGAAGCATGGCGAAGGTCGTCGGCGTCGACTTCACGCGTCCGGTCATCCCCCTTGCTTAGCTCGGCGACACGGCTCACGTCCACGTCAAAACCGACGACGGGAAGACCCTTGCGCGCGAAAGCAACCGCAACGGGAAGCCCGACATAACCCAATCCAATAACTGCAATCTTTCGGGAATTTGACATCAAGAAAGTTCCGGCCCAGGCTCACCATCGACGCCGGTTGTTTAGCCGCCCTACCGCTTGCGTCGCAAGAGCGAAAGTCCTTAAAATTCCAAGGATTTTGCGGCAAAAAGCCTATGCTATTGCCAGCGCGACCCAAACAGAATAGCAAGGTAAGCTGCCCGCTCCCGCCCCTCTTGCGCCTTTTGAGGCACCTGCGACACACCCGCATGCGTCGGACCTTGATTTCTGTCGCCCCCAGTCCTGGTGTCGCCAGCTTTGTTCGATCGGCTCCACTCGAGATCACTTTCTTGGCTATTGGTTCGGGCCTGAGCCGGGCCGTCAACCTTCGATTGCCGCCTATTCCCGTGGTCCAAATGCGATTTGAACTCATGCCGCGGCAACGGCAATTGCCCGGGCTCGGTCGCTGCCCACCGACCTATTTGCAAGCCTTCCTGTAGGGCACGATGTGTGGAATCGCCGGATTTCTCGCGGACCCCAACCGTCGGACATCGATTGACCAGCTAAAATCCATCGCTGACGCCATGGACGTCAGCCTGGAACATCGCGGCCCCGACGATCATGGCGTGTGGGTCGATGCCGAAGCTGGTGTTGCGCTCGTTCACCGCCGCCTGTCGATCGTGGATCTTTCGCCCGCCGGACACCAGCCGATGCACTCGGCCGACGGCCGCTTCGTGATCGTCTACAATGGCGAAGTCTACAGCCACCTTCCGATCCGGGCCGAGATCGAAGCGACCGGTCATCGTTTTCGCGGACACTCGGACACCGAGATCCTGCTCGAATCGTTTGCCCGATACGGAATCCGCGCGACGGCCGACCGCGACTGATCGGAATGTTTGCGATCGCGATCTGGGACAGGCAACTGCGAATCCTGAAGCTCATTCGCGATCGTCTCGGTATCAAGCCGATCTATTGGGCCAAGTTCGGCGGACTGTTCATGTTCGGCTCGGAGCTCAAGGCGCTTCGCCAGCATCCGGGATGGACGCCTCGGATCGAACCGGCCGCGGTCGCCTCGTTCATGCGCCATAACTACATCCCCGCTCCGCACACGATCTATCGGGATGTCCACAAACTCGAGCCGGGAACCATTCTGACACTGGAGTTCGGTCGCGAACCGCAAACCGAGAAATTCTGGGATGCTCGCCAGGTGGCTCTCGACGGGCTGAGCAATCCGCTCACCGGAGACGACGCCTCGCTGATCGAACAGCTCGAGACGCTTCTTGTCGATGCCGTCCGCAAGCGAACGGTGGCGGACGTGCCGCTCGGGGCCTTCCTCTCAGGCGGCGTTGATTCATCGACCGTCGTCGCGTTGATGAAGGCCGCGAATGTCGGACCGGTCAAAACGTTTTCGATCGGCTTTGAGCAAAAGGCCTTCAACGAGGCCCCCCACGCCGCCGCGATCGCCAGGCATCTCGAGACCGACCACACCGAACTCATCGTGACTTCGCAGGAAGCGCTCGAAGTCGTGCCGAAGCTTTCCGAAATCTTCGACGAGCCGTTCGCCGACTCGTCGCAGATTCCGACCTACCTGGTTTCGGCGATGACACGCAAGCACGTCACCGTCGCTCTTTCCGGCGATGGCGGTGACGAACTGTTCTCAGGCTATAACCGCTATCAGCTGACCCGGCGTTCCTGGAGGATGCTTTCGTTGGTGCCGACCTCCCTGCGAAAGGCATTTGCGGCGGGCCTGACTTCGGTCAGCTCGGAGCGATGGAACAACATTTTCGACTACCTTCCAGAGCATAGCTATCCACGGCTGCCCGGCGACAAGATCCATAAATTCGCGAACGTGCTCGGGTTGAACGATGCCGAGGAACTGTACAGGAAGCTGATCAGCCATTGGGACCCGGCTCGTATCGCGCCTGGCGTGGCGGAAGCTCGTGGAGTCTTGTGGGATAGCTCGGTACGAGCCGACTTTCCGAATTTGCTCGATCGAATGCAATTCCTCGACTCGGTGACGTATCTTCCCGACGATATCTTGACGAAGGTCGATCGTGCGAGCATGGCGGTCGCGCTTGAAGCAAGAGTGCCGCTTCTCGATCACCGCGTTGTCGAAATGGCTTGGCGGCTGCCGCACTCCGTCAAGATCCGGCGCGGCGTCAGCAAATGGTTGTTACGTCAGGTTCTGTATCGTCACGTTCCGAGACATCTCATCGAGCGTCCAAAGATGGGCTTCTCAGTTCCACTCGACGAGTGGTTGCGCGGCCCGTTGCGGCAATGGGCGGAAAATCTGCTTTCGGAGAAGCGGTTGCGCGAGACGGATTTCTTCGACGTCGCACTTATTCGCCGGCACTGGACCGAGCACCTGTCGCGCAAGCGCAAATTGGCAGTACGCGCTGTGGGATGTCCTGATGTTTGAAGCCTGGCGTGAACGCTGGGGCTAGATCATTTCGAAAGCCGGATGCTCGGGATCTCGCCCGGACGCTTGCCCTCCAGCAAACCGCGATAAAGATCCTCGTAGCGCGACACACAAGCATCCAGGCTGAAGCTCTCTTGGGCTCGGTCTGCGGCCTTCGTGCCCATCCTGGCGCGCAATGCCCCGTCCGCCGAGAGGCGAAGGATCGCCTCGCTCATCGCCTTGGGATCACGCGGCGGCACAATAAACCCGGTTTCTCCGTCGATATTCACCTCGGGGTTTCCCCCAACGTCCGTCGCGATCACCGGAAGTCCGGCCGCCATGCTCTCGAGGACAGCGTTCGAGAACCCCTCCTCGTGCGAGGACAGAACACTGACGTCCGCCCCACACAGAAGATCGGGCACGTCGCTTCTCGAACCGAGAAAGAGCACGTTATCCGCGATTTTCAGATTCGCCGCTTGTTCGCGTAGCTTCCCGCCGATGCCGTCGTCTCGCCCCACCACCAATAGTCTCCAGCCAGCGGGCAAGCGGGCGGAAGCCATCGAGAAGGCCACGAGCAGGTCCTGATGCCCTTTGTAGGGGATGAGGTTTGCCACAATGACGAAAACAAGGGCGTCCTGATCGATCTTGAGGGACGTACGCATGCTCTGCCGGACCGTCGAAGACTTCTGATAGTTGGCGAAATCGATCCCGTTGTAGATCAGGCCCAGCCGATCTGCCCGGACATTTTCGTCATCGTGCAGTTGGCGCACCACGCTGTTCGAATTTCCGAGAATGGCCGTCATGTAGCGATGCAGCCTAGCCTCGATCGCGGGGCTAAAGCGCATGTTGCGCTGATAGTAGTTGAGGCTTCGCCGACTCATGATCCGAACGGGAACGCGGGCCAGGATCGACGCCGGCGCTCCCAGGATGTAGGCCCCAGGCAAAAAGAAATGAGCGATCGCTGGCCGAAATCGGCGCATGACCCGGGAAAGCCAGAACACCGTCTCAGCGAGACGCGCGAGGCTTCGTATCCGTGATACGCCGCCGGAACGTCGCACGGCCGGACAGGCTATCACCTCGAAGCCGGCCGCCTCCAGACCGTCCGCGAGCTTGCCTCTTTCAGTCAGGCAACAAACTACCGGCTTCCATCGGGCGCGATCCAGCCTCGGGATGATTTGCGTCAAATGGCGTTCGGCTCCCCCGACATCGAGGGAGCCTATCACGTATATGATCGGGCGTGGGCTCATTGCCTAGAAATCGATGACATCCTCGCCGCGACCGCGCGTGTCGTCGCGATCCCATGGCCGCTGGGACGTAGCACCGCCCCGCTATCAATTCCGAACGAACAGGAACTCGGTATTGGCTTCGCCGGTAGCGATCTTCTCGAGCTTGAAGCCTAGCTTCTCCACGAAATCGGTGGCGTCCTTGTCGTAGACGAACTCCATGGGCCAGCCGCCAAGCCAATCGCGGATGTCGGTAAACTTGTTCATGCCGCGCATTTTCTTGTATTCCCGCACCCGCCGTATGAACGCCGGCAAGTTGCGCGGATCCTTGTACATCTCGAAACGCCAGACGTACCAACCGTCCATCAGCCTGCGTTGCAGCCAACCGGAAGCCACATAGCGGCGCTTCACATCAAGCCAGAATTCCGGCGTCGGATCCTTTTGTACGTCAGCCGAGTAGAGTGCGATGTAGAACAGCCCACCCGGCTTCACGCGGCTGGCTGCATTCTGGATCGCATGCCAGACCTCACCGGTGTGATGCAGCACACCCCACGAATAGACCAGATCGTAGAGCGGCAATTTGGCGACGTAAGCATCGTCGAGAACCGACCCCTGCTCCGCGGTCCAATTGGTGGGATTGCCCACTTGCGACTGGACAAATTTGCTCGCCCGGACTGAATCCGCATCATAGTCGAAGCCGTCCACCCGGGCGGCGCCCGCATCCAGCATGGCGACCGAATGCAAACCGCTGCCACAGCCAATGTCGAGAATGGACAGCCCATCGAGACTGGAACGTCCCATAAACTGAAGGATGTGACGCTTCGAAGTCTGAACCTTCTCGGTGTCAAAATTCTTCTGAATGAAGTCGTGCCAGTTCTTTCCGAACTCGAAGCGCTTTTCTTCTATCTGGTCCATGAAATTGTCCTCTGGAATCCGTTTAACCATACACCGCGAGCGTTTCATCGATCGCACGCTGAACCCCGAAGCGCTTAAACGCGAACTCAGGACCATCTTTGGCCGCGGCCTCTCGCCAGTGGCCGTCTCGCAAAAGACGCACGATTTGGCAAGCACTCGATGCCGCGTCCCAGCCCTGGAGAACCCAACCTGACTTGCCGTGATTGACGGCCTCCGGCGCGCCGCCCGCTGGCGTCGTCACTGCGGGTACCCCCAGGAACTGCGCTTCGACCAGAACGTTCGGAAGCCCCTCCGCACGGGACGTCAGAAGCATCAAGTCCATGCTGGCGATAGCGGCCATTGACTCCTTCAGATGCCCGGCGAAAAAGACCGCCCCCGCCAAATCTTCCGCGGCCGCGCGAGCCTCCAAGGTTGCACGCAGAGGTCCATCGCCAACGATCAGAAAACGCGCCTCGGGCAGATCTCGGCGGACGAGCGCGGCTATCTCCAGCCACAGCATGGGACATTTTTCCTCGGTGAAGCGCATCACGGTGCCTACAACCAACGCTCCGGGTTCAATCCCGACGCGCTGTCGGAGTTCGGCACAATCCGCCTTGTACCCCGCCAGTTCGGCCTCATCAAAGGCATAGCCATTGCGAACAACGCCGATCGAGTTCCTGGCCAATCCGAGCCACGCTTCGTAAGCCCTCGCACCGGCCGCGCTGTTGTTGATCATCTTCACCCCCG
Organism: Bradyrhizobium sp. JR3.5; assembly: GCF_054057015.1. Lineage (NCBI taxonomy): Bacteria > Pseudomonadati > Pseudomonadota > Alphaproteobacteria > Hyphomicrobiales > Nitrobacteraceae > Bradyrhizobium > Bradyrhizobium sp. JR3.5. Next base: position 600,465 of record NZ_JBSRYV010000001.1, on the reverse strand, counting down.
GCTGACGCGCGAGCCACCGGTAGCCTTCACGCATGTAGGGCTGATGAAAAACGAAATTGATCGGCGGCAGACTGCGTTGCGAGATGATGATCTTTGGAACGCCCGTCAGCACCGCTGCGATGCCCCCCTTGATGTTGACTTCGTCGAGCCACAGATGAGCAATCTCGGGCTGTTGCGCCGCCAATGTCTTGGCATAGAGAGCCACGTCGTCCCGCAGTTCCAGTGGCAGGGTATCAACGACAGCTCCCAACGCCGGATCGAGCTTACTGTCAACTTCAGCGCCGATGACACTGGCTGCAATATCCCTGGACTCCAGCTCCGGCAGGAAGAACCGGCTGACCGGCGTGGATAGGTTGACGCACGCAACGCGGATGTTCGGCTTCCTGCCATCACGAAGCCCTTGCGCCGTGACCACCAGCTGGCGCTCTGCACCACCTGGACCAAGTGTTCCAATCATCATCGTCACGCCGCGCTGCCGTGCAAACGAGTTCCTTGCGCCCGAGATCCCGTGCCGTTTCAACCGGGCACTGAACTGCCTCAGCGCACGATGATGACGTCCATCAGGCATCGCCAGAACGAGCTTGAGAATTAGACGCTCAACACGCTCTGCGATGCTGAGTTTCCGCCGGATTACGCGCCAACAGAGGCCGACAGCGGGCCATATTCGACCAAGCGAATAAATATATATCCTTGAACGTGACGGATGGAGGCCGGCGCAGCCGGTGCCGCTTGATAAATGCAATCGTGCGGTGTGGCAGATTGCGACGGATCGCCTTTACGAATGTCCTTGCTACGAATTTTGGACCTGCTGCAAACATGGAAACGGTCCGCTCCGGCGGCCGCCACGCAGTATTGCCCTTCGTTTGTTCCTCCTTGCCCACGTTCTTTGCCCCCTAGACAAACGGCCTGGCAGGCCTTCGTTCACATCCCGCGATCATGACTCGCCCGATCCTGCCGGACAGGCACGATGGGTTCGCCACCGTCGACCCATTTGCTCGCTCACGATCGATAGATCCAGGACGAGAGTTTGGCCGTAAACCACTGCAGCGCCCAAGATCGTTGCGGTTGATCTGCCTTCTCTGCAACAGGATCGGGCGGCGAACTCGCGGCCTCAACAATCTCGCCATCAACTGCTGAACGGACGGCAATTCCAGCACGAGCGGCGAGCATCCCGTCGGCCATGAGCTTTACGCTGAAGGACGTCTTGACGTGCTCCGGCGCCAATTGCGCAGCTTTTTCTCTCCAGCGCAAATTGCCGAGCAAGTCAACGATCGTATCAGCCATAACCCGCGCCGTTGCATCGGGCTTAAATATCTGCCCCGTCTTGCTATCCAGCACAGCCTCGGGAGCACCTCCGGCAGACGTCGTAGCTACGGGAACCCCAAGCGCCTGGGCTTCGAGAATAACGTTTGGAAAACCCTCGATACGGGACGCCAGAAAGAACAGATCCATCGCTGCGATTGCGGCGGCTGGACGCAGTTCCAGATTGGTGAATATCAATGCGCCGGTCAGCCCAAGCTGTTCGGCGCGAGCGCGAACATCATCGAACCGCGCGCCATTGCCCACCAGCAGGAAGCGCACATTCGGCATCTTCTCGCGTATCATCGCAGCGACATCGAGCCAAAGGAATGGACGCTTCTCCGTCATCATTCTGAAAACGCCACCAACGATCAGCGTCTTCTCATCGATCCCCAGCGTGGCACGGTACTGTCTTCTCAAGACCGCTGTTCTGGCATCATTGTCGAGGTCAATTCCGTTGTGCACGACCTTAATCGCTCCCTCCGGAAGCTCCAGCCACTCGGCATACGCTCGCGCACCGGCTTGGCTGTTATTGAGCATCTGCAGGCTCGGTTGCTTTGCCAGGAACCGATAACAATCACGATGGTATCCGTGATAGTAAGGGAAATGGTAGGATGGCATATTCCGGAAGCAGAGCAATGTTCGGGGAATCTGCAGTACGGTCGCCGCAATGCCCCCCTTGATGCAGACTTCGTCCATCCAGAGATACACTGTCTCAGGATTCACGTCCGCGAGAAGGTCGTAGTAGGCCCTTACGTCAGCGAGCTCGGGTGGCAACACTTCGAACGGATCAGGATTCGCTATCTTGTCGGATCCAGTCGGAGACTTTGCGGCCGAGAAGCCATCGATGATCCTGACGCCCGCCTTCTGCAGCCGGGCTCGAAAAAAATTCTCGCGCTCCGTCGCCGGCGGATGGACCAGCGCCACCGCAACTGAATCCACCCCGCGCGATACGAGCTGTTCGACCAAGGCGACCATCTGCCGTTCAGCGCCCCCCGGGCCCAACGAACCAATGATCATCAATATTCCACTGAGATCCGACAATGACTTTGCCGCCGGCACTTTCGACATCGCCTGAGCAGCAAGAGTCTGAAACGTCGTCAATTGCTTCTCATAATCCGTCGCGCGCCCCTTCTGCCCGATGTACAGAAGTCGGTTCCCTGCCCCAGCCTGACTTGGCTTGTTCAGGCGTATCTTCTGAAGCCAATCCGGCAGCGGATCAACGATAGGCTTTCCGCTCCAGAAGGCATCGTGCGGGACAAAGATGTTGTCGTCGAATCCGACCTGGTGCGTTACCACTTCATCAAAACCAAATCGCGAGAGAAGCGTCTTCAGCGACGTTTGATCGAGTGAGCGTACGTGCTGCCAACGGTGGAATAGCAAATTGCTGACCGGGCAGTACGCCATGTCCAGATCAAGGTCTTCGTTGTTAGGGGTTGTGATGACCAACATCCCGCCGGGGCGCACAAAACGCGCCAGACGGTCGAGCGTGGCATCCAGGACTTCGTCCAGGACGTGCTCGATGACCTCGGACATGATCACGACATCAAAAGTCTCCGTCGAGTCATCTCCCACGACGCCCAGAAATCCGTCGAAATTCTCCAGCGCACGCTGCAGATTTGCCGCCCGCCCTTTCGACGGCTCGTATCCCGCCACGGTAAGGCCCCGCTGGGCCATGAAGCGAAGAAGGTGACCGTCGCCGGCACCGAAATCGAGAATGCGCCCGTGCTTCGGAAGGATGTGATCGATAGCTGTAATGACGCTACGGCCCCCAAGCTTCGCGAAACTGAGTTCGGTTAGCCGGGTCTGCCCCACATTGTCCCAGAACCGATTGACCAGTTCAGGAGTCCACTTCAAGCGTTCCGCAGCCATCTCAGAGCCTCATCATACGAAGTAGCTAAGCTCCATCCTACTGCCTAATCGCGAAGGCCTGTCCGGTTGGCAAGAGCGCGAGGTTCTCGGCCTTCGATTCGAAGAATTCGTCAGCTGCCTGTTTCGCACCCGGGCATGATTTGAACCCGTGGTCGTCGAGCAGGATAATGCCGCCCGCAACCATGCGAGGATAGAAGAACTGCAGCGAGTCGAGCGTAGGCTGGTAGAGATCGACATCGATGTGCACAAAGCGAAACCGGCAGTCGGCCGCCTCGGCAAATCGCGTGGGGATCCAGCCCTTGTAGATCCGATAGTTGTCGAACTCTCGCAGGCTCTGCTTCAACTCATCTTCGGCCGCGGTCAGAGAGCCCTTCCGCCAGTAGGTGCCGTCGACGGAAGTCGGCTCAGACAATCCCTCGAAACTGTCGAAGAGATGAATGGAGATCGGCATTTTCCTGAAGGCCTGGCACAGCAGGTAGGCCGTCGCGCCCTTGTACGTGCCGCATTCGGCGGCATCGCCATCGAGATGGAGCACGAGCTTCAGCAACTCATTCATCGCATATTTGCGATCAAGCGAATGCCAGTTACCTACGTCCATGAACCGCATGTAATAGGCAAGGAATGCCTCATCCTCGAGGAATATCCGGGCAAACTCGGAGAATTTGAACGTCGGATAGATGGCTGTCGTCAGCGCCTCGGCGGAGAGATAGCGCTCGAACTCCGAGGATTGGGGCTCCAGACCACGCTTCAAGATCGTAAGAAGTTGAACAGCCTTGTCCGGCGCAAGGCCCTCGATCTCCGCCGCGAGCCGAGCAGCATCGGAGCTGTAGACCGGGGCCGGAGCCGGTTGCACCGGCGCCGGAGCGGATTGCGCCGGGGCCTCGCTCTCGGTCCGCGCGCGCGTTCCCAGCAACGGCGCCATTATTCGCTTCAACATCCTCCGACAGCTCCGCGTGCCCGAGCGACATCCTCGCGTTCAGACGAGATCACAATCTCACTCTCCAGATTGACCAGGGCCGTCGTGAAGGCCCCCTGCGTACCAATGACCCGGAATTGGATGGCATCCTCGACAAAATCGATCTTTGCTCCATCATGGAGGTGTGCGGCGCCGAGCGTCAAAAAAAAGTCGCCCGCGGCCAACCACATCTTGCAATCGCACGCGATTGTCAGAACGTCGCCGGCGCGGGCCTGCCACGGCACGCCGTGGCTGGTCAGGTTCGTCGCCCCCCATACAACAGTTCCCCTACGGTCCTTGATTGCAAAACCACAGGACAATGCCGCAATGTCCGCGTCGCAGCGTAACCGCATCGATAAGCGATAGCTACCTCCACTGTTGAGGAGCGTCGCACGTCGCCCGTGCTCATCGAATATGTCCCAATCGAGCAAGCGCCCTTCACCCGTCCCATATCGAACCTTCGGCGCGACATCCTCCGTTGGCGGATCGGAAAGCGCCCGCACTCTCGACAGCAACCTGACTGATGGAATTCTCCAGCTCAGGCGGCGGCGCAGCTTCGGGCTCGATCGCCGTCGGGGCCTCCGGCTTGCCAAACAGCAGATTGTGATAGATCACCGATATCGGCCCGGCCTGACCTTCCGCGAAGACGCGCCCGCCTTCCAGAATCAGCGCGCGATCGCAGAAAGTCGTGATCGTGTTGGTGTCGTGGGACACGAGCAATATCGTCGCGTTCTTCTGCTTCAGCCGCTGGATCCAGCCGAAGCATTTCATCTGAAAGCGCGCATCGCCAACCGATAAGGCTTCGTCAACGATCAGGATATCAGGCTCGACGCTGATCGCCGTGGCGAACGTGAGGCGCGCCTGCATCCCGGTGGAATAGGTCTTGAACGGCTGGTCGATAACGTCCCGTAATTCGCTGAAATCGATGATCGAATCCAGCTTGCGCTCGATCTCCGCCTTCGGCATGCCGAGGCACAGGCCGCCCATGAAGATATTCTCGCGTCCGGTGTAGTCCGGGTGAAAGCCAGTTCCGAGCTCGAGGATGGCGGTGATCCGGCCATTGACTTCCAGATCACCCGACGAGCGCTCGAGTGTTCCGGCGATGATCTTGAGCAGCGTCGATTTTCCGGCCCCATTGCGCCCGAGAATTCCGACGATCTCACCACGCTTGAGATCGAGATCGACGGCCTGAAGAGCCACGCGCTCGGTGTGGCGTGGAACGCGGCGAATAACTTCGACGAGCGGGTCGATTGCGTGCGCATAGACGCGGTACGCCTTGCGCAACCCGCGGGCATGGATGGCAATTTCGGTTCCGGTCATAGCGCGTCACCGAAGCCGTGTTTCAAGCGGGAGAACACCGCGTAGCCAATTGCCAAGCAGGAAAACGCACCCAAGGGAAAAACAATCCAGGCCGCCGGATGTTGAAAGCCTCCGAAATAGAGCGCGTCCTGCCAGCACCAAACCTGGTAACTGAACGGATTCAGGTGAAAAACCCAACTCATCCAACTCAGCGTTGCATAGGGATTGAACAGGATGGGCTGCGCGAACAGGTTGACCGCGCAGAAGATCGTCACGATGTCTCGCAAGTCGCGAAAGAAGATTCCGAGGGCCGAGAGCATGAGAGCGACGCCGGTCATCGCAACCAGCTGGATCGCAATCAGGAACGGGATTGTCAGAATCATGAAGGTCAGCGTCCCGCTGATCGCAGCGTAGCCGATCGTGAACAAGAGCGCGATCGAGTATGGAAGCGCGGAAGCGATCGCAGTTTTGACCGGCAGAACCACAACCGGAAAAATGATCTGCTTCACGAGGCTCGCGTGAGCGGTCAATATCGTGGTGGAGCGCGCCAGCAAATCCTGAAACGCCAGCCAGGAGACGATCCCGATCAAGACGTTGACGGCAAAGTCCGGATGCCCGCCGCTGCTGCCTACGCGCGTCGGGAATACATAAGCGAACAGGAGCGAGTACATCAGCATGAGCAGCAGCGGATGGCCGTAAGCCCACAGCGCGCCCAGAAGCTGCCCGGTGTGACGATCACGCAATTCACGCTTCACGAGCTCGGCCACGAGCTCGCGGTGCCCATATACCGAGCCAAGAAGTGACGGCGCCGCTATCACAGGGACACCTCCGGATTAGCTGACAGCCACGCCTGCGCCATCAAGACATTCCACAGCGGATAAGCCCAATTCGCGCCAGCCAGATGCGCCTGCCATCGCTCTCGGATCGGTGCGGGAGTGAACAATTCCTGATCCTTCAATCGTTTCTCAGACAACAATTCTTCCGCCCAGTCCCTGAGCGGCCCTCTCAGCCACTCCGCCAGCGGCACGCCAAACCCCATCTTCGGACGATCAAGCAGCGCACGCGGGACACGGCGATAGAGCACCTCGCGCAACGCCCATTTGGCAACGCCATCCCGGTACTTCAAATGCCTGGGCAGGGTCCAGGAAAATTCCACAACCCGGTGATCCAGCAGCGGAACCCGCGCCTCGAGCCCAACGATCATGCTCGCGCGATCGACCTTCGTCAGGATATCGTCAGGTAGATAGGTCAGCGTGTCGATGAGCATCATCCGGTCGAGAAAATTCGGCACGTCGATCGGGAGACGCTTGTCCCAAAGCACTCCCTTGGTCTCGGAGGCTCCGATCACCAGATCGTCCGGACTGTGCCAATGGCTCAGCATCCCGCGATAGAGTGCGTCGGGATCATCCTCGAGAATGGCCGGGGCGTACCGTTCGACCTTCGAACCAAGACCATTGATCCGCCAGCGGCCTGGCAGCACCTGGCCAATCTGGTCCAGGACACGCGACGGGACCGCACGGAGACCGCGAGCCAGCACACCGCGCAAAGCCCCCGGGGCGGGGCCGGTGACCTTTCGCATGTCGAGCGCGAAGGCGTAGCGGGCGTAGCCCGCAAACAATTCGTCGCCACCATCTCCCGAAAGCACGACCTTAACATGCTGGCGGGTCAGCTCGCACACCAGCGCGGTCGGCAGCTGAGAGGAATCCGCGAACGGTTCGTCGTACCATTGCGGGAGATGCTCGACCATGTCCAAGGCATGCGAGGCATCGGCGTACAATTCAGTGTGGTCGGTCCCGATATGACGCGCTACCTCGCGCGCAAAGGGCGCCTCATCAAACCCCTTCTCCGCAAAACCGATCGAGAATGTATTGATCTTTCGATCCGCGGTTTCTGCCATGAGGGCGGTCACAAGCGAGGAGTCTATTCCTCCCGATAACAGCGAACCGATCGGCACGTCCGCAACCAACCGGCGCCTCACCGCATCGGAGAGCAGAGCATCCAGGCGATTGACCGCTTCATTCTCGTCGATCTTTGATTTGCCGCGCACCGACTTCTCGACGAGGCCCCGGAGATTCCAGAAGCGCTCAATCGAGACTTCGCCGCCAGGCCCGGTCTTGAGCATGGTGCCTGGTTCGAGCTTGAAGGTGTCCTTATAGATCGTGAAAGGCGCCGGTATATAGTTGTGGCGCATGAACGAGGCCATCGCGTTGCGATCCACGACTGGCGCCCAGCCCGGAACAGCGCGCAGCGCCTTCAATTCCGAGCCGAAGGTCAGCACGCCGCCGATCACGCTCCAGTAGAGCGGCTTGATGCCAAGGCGATCGCGCGCAAGAACCAGGTCGCCCGTCTGCTTGTCATATAGCGCGATGGCGAACATGCCTATCAGGCGCGGCACGACATTCTCGATGCCCCATTCTGCGCAAGCCTCGAGGATGACCTCGGTATCCGAGTGGCCTTTGAGCCGACGATTTGTCCGCTCAAGATCGGCAGCGATCTCATTATGGGAGTAAACCTCACCATTGTAGATGATGACGAACCGCCCGCATCCCGACGTCATCGGTTGCGCGCCCGTTGGGGTTAGGTCACGTATCGCCAGACGTCGATGACCGAAGCCCACACCTCGCTCAGTGTCGAGCCATGTGCCTCGCGAATCCGGCCCACGATATGCGAGGCTGTCCGTCATTTCGTTGAGGACACGCTGCGATAGAGGACCCCGGCTGCCTTGCCGAAGTCGCAAGAAACCCGCAATGCCGCACATTAATGCGCCCCTCTCCCCTTGGCGGTAGACACAAATAAATTACTGAGAAAGGCGACACGGCGACTGGGCATTTTGCACATTCGGTACGGGATCGACGGACAGGACACGATGTTCCGATGACGGGGACTGAGCGACGTCCGCGGAAAGGCCGGTATTGCAGCAACAGGCATCACATGCGCCCGCACGATGTACCAAGCATCAATAATGTTCATTGCGGCGCATCCTGACGCTCGGAGAGGTTCAGGCCCAGCAGGCTTGGAGCAAGCACACGGCCCGGTCCGTAAAGGCGCACCGCTTCTTCGAAGGCCTGATTGGGATCGGCCACATCGGTGATCATCACAGCGTCGAATGGAACGGCAACGCGATCGTAGCCAGAAACGACCGGTATCCCGACAAAGCGAGTGCCGCCCGCATTCTGATGGACAATTGCAACGATTCGTGACACCGCAATCAACGGCCGACAGCAAAGCGATTTCCGCCAGATCCGACCTTCCGCAGAGCACGAGATTCTGGAATTGCTGCGCCTTCGCCAATTGCAGGACCTGCGCGCAATCGGCCTTGGCCTGACGAAAGAATGAGAAGGAAGACGACAGATACTCCATCGTCAGGCGCGACTTTTCAGCGAAGCCCTTTGGCGTCAGGTAATAGGCGTAGCGGCGCGCCGGCGCCTGGCTGACCTTGACAAGGCCCTTCTTGATACATCGCTTGAGATAGGCGTTAACGAGGCCAAGCGCGATACCGAGCTCCTCCGCGATGCGGCGCTGCGATTGCGCGCCGTCATCGACGGAATTCAGCAGATTAAGGACGATCCGTTCGTCCTCGCCGCTCGAATCCGGCAACGCGCGGTCCATTGAAACACCCCCTGTCGGCGACAGATAGCGCGTTCACGTTGTGAACGTCAAGTCGAACGTTCACGACGTGAACAATTCAATCCATTGAATTTGCTGCATAATTTTATAGCGCGCCAATTGATGTGCCCGGAGACGAGCGCCTTTCTCAGTCTGAATGCAAATGCTCATAGTGTTCGGCGTACCGATCGCATTCGCTCTGCGCTACAGCCGGCCGCGTTCGAGCGCCGACACATGGCCGCACCGCCACCCGCGGTAGCTGCGTGCAATGAACAATCCAAAGCGGGCTGACGGCAATGTCGGTGAACGACGACGCGCTCTCGCAATCCGGCTCCCGCTTTCCGCCTCGGAATGAGTGGTCACCACATTCGATAAGCGCCGTGTTGGTGGAGCTGGCGCAAATCAAGAGCAACTGCGTCGAGGCTACTACTATCATCCGCGCGGCAGCAGCAGGCGCTCTTATAGACCCAGACGGCACAACCAGCGCGCCCGCCCGAGATTCGTCCCCACCAAATCCGATGATGTCGCACGCGAACCATGCGGCAGGCCGCCGCACTGCTGGTGGCCGTGCATTGTCCCGTGGTATGACTGCGGCCCTTCGTGACGATGGCGACAATGCTGATCGGCCCACCACTCCGGAGTTGCGGACCTGCCGCGGCCTTCGAGACGACACAGATTTCTCACGCGCCCGACTACCAATGACATCCGGGTTTTCCGACAATCCTGCCTCGACTGATCAATGAATCCCCAAGAAACCAAGCTGAAGGGTCGCATCCTCTACATCGCTAATGAGGACTGGGCGTTCCTGCTCAATCGCCTGCCAATGGCGCGGGCAGCGCGTGACGCCGGCCTTGAGGTTCATGTGGCGACCAATGTGGGCAGCGGCGCCGCCTCCATCAAGGCGGAGAACTTTGTACTTCACCGGATTCCCTTCCAACGCGGTCAACGGGCGATGCTCACGGCTGCTGCAGCGCTGAAAGCCATCCGGGAGGTGGAGCGCGCGATCAAGCCAAGCATCGTGCACCATTCCGGCGTGCAATGCTGCGTCTTTGGCTCACTGGCTGCGCTCGACCAGAGATTCCCTGTCGTCAATGCGATCACCGGGCTCGGCTACATCTTCACGTCATCGAGCTTGCAGTCACGTCTGCTGAAGCGGGTCCTGACGCGACTGCTTCCCTGGCTGCTCAACCGAAATCGCAGCTACACGATCGTGCAAAATCCGGATGACCGCGAGGCACTGATGGGGCTCGGTGCCAAGGCCGACCGTATGACGTTGATCCCGGGATCTGGCGTTGATGATCAATCATTGCAGCCGTTACCTGAGCCGGCAGGCCCGATCACGGTCGGATTCGCAGGGCGATTGCTAGTCGACAAGGGCATCCGCACGCTAGTTCGCGCCCATGGCCTGCTGCGCGATCAAGGACACGATATCAATCTCATCATCGCTGGAAATCCCGACCCGGCGAATCCCTCGTCCGTGTCGCACGAAGAAATCGAAGCCTGGACTGCGCGGCCAGGCATCACCTGGCTCGGGCACGTCGACAACATCGCCTCGCTGTGGCGCGCTTCGCATATCGCGGCGTTGCCGTCATATCGTGAGGGACTTCCGGGCGCGCTGATGGAAGCAGCCGCCTGTGGCAGGCCCTTGATCGCCACGGACACCCCCGGCTGCCGCGAGATTGTGCTTGCCGATCAAACCGGCCTCTTGGTTCCTCTCGAGAACCCGATAGCACTGGCAAGCGCAATTCTGCGGCTCGCCGAATCGCCTGAGCTGCGGGCAAGGTTCGGTGCTGCGGCGAGACGCCGTGTGTCGGAGCGATTCTCCGCAAGGATCATCGGTCACACGATCACGCAGCTCTATGGTAACATATTAGCGCGTGGTGAGACACCATTGACTGCTTCGAACGCCCGAACCGATCGGTAACCGCGACCTCGCCGATCGCGGCTCACTGAACAAGTGAACTGACGCAGCTGGCGTCAAAGCAATGTCCCTCACAGGCCATGACCGATGTATCGTGCCTGGGCTTGATACCACCATCAATCTCCGGGCTCCCGCGCCAGCGGCCCACCTATGAATGCGGCAGTTGCCCGAGAAATCTCGTGAACGCCTCCATGGATCTGGCCCACAAAAACTCCGCAAGCGGAGACCTGGCTGGATCTGGGCTCCCTGCCGCTCGTTTCACAATTGGCGACTTGTCAACCTGCTTCCTGGTGTTTACAGGACAACGCAATCGTTAAGCAGCGACCAGAGAGTTCCGCTCATGGAAGTCACTCGGGCTCACCCGAAATCTTGGGCGGCCTCGGTCCCGGGACCAGCCATATCTGTGATGACCGGGAGAGCCCAGGCGAACGAAGCAAGCACGGCGCTGGCGCGGAACCGCAGCGCTGTTCGCTGAACCGGTCCAGTCGCGCGGAGACGGCAACCTAGCTCAAGACACGCTGCATCATGCTCGCCATGCTCGGCATCCGCGCCTTGCGAAAGATGACGAAAGTCATCATGCCAATTGTTTCTTCGTTGAAAGATCAGACGCTTACTCTTGACCCCGAGCAGGTTAAGTTCTCGAATCTTCGAATCCGCAGGCCGCCAGCCACACCCACCGGCCGCGCATGACCTGCAATAGGACTGGCAGCATGAATACGAACGAGATCGCGATAGCGGGCAAGACTTCAACGCGCGTGAGCTTGGGCGTATTGATCAGTCTCCATGTCGTCGCCTGCTGCGTCTCGCTCGCCTACCTCAGCCGCAGCTACGGCAACTTCCACATCTTTTATGATCCCGAACTGCTCAACGGCGCGATCGCAACGATCGCCGCGTTCGCCGCTCTCTCCTCCCTGTTCCTCCTCGTTCCATTCAGCTTTGGCTATTTTCTCAGCTTCTATTTCTACACGATGATCCTTGGATACCTCTGGCTGAATTGCTTCTCCCGCTTCGAGTACAACCACTGGCTCAGCGGAGCCTCTGCCGTCGCATCGATGATAGCATTCATGGTGCCATCGCTCCTCGTGACATCTCCGATCCGACGAACGTTCACGATTGGCGAAGCAACCTTCGACCGCGCGCTGACAATTATCTTGGCAGTTGGCGCGGGCCACGATCCTAATAGCCGCAAGCTATAGCTTCAAGATGGTCTCGCTCGGGGAGATGTACGACTTCCGCGACAAGATCAGCATGCCCTCGCCGCTCGTCTACTGCATTGGAGTCGTTTCGAACGCACTGTTGCCCTTCATCTTTGCTTGCTTTTTGGAGCGGCGGAACTACTGGCGAGCCGGACTGACGCTTGTTCTATTGCTGCTCGTCTACCCAATCACCCTCAACAAGATCGCGTTCTTCACGCCAACGTGGCTTCTTGCCATGGCTGTACTGACGCGCCTGCTCGATTGCCGGACTGCAGTTGTGCTCTCGCTATTCGTGCCACTGTCTATCGGCGTCGTCTTGTACGTCATCCTCGGCATCAGCGACATGCGCTATCTCGATATCATCAATCTTCGGATGATTGCTACGCCTTCAAATGCAATGGATATCTACAACGATTTCTTCTTCAGTCACCCTCTCACGTCCTTCTGCCAGATTACATTTGTCAAAACTCTCGTCTCGTGCCCCTATTCGGTTCAGTTAGGGGTAGTCATGCAGCAGGCCTACCGGCTCGGTAATTTCAACGCCTCGCTTTTCGCCTCCGAAGGGATCGCTTCGGTAGGCCCTCTCCTGGCGCCGATCCCGGTTTTGGCATGCGGACTTGTAGTCGCTCTCGTCAATCGGTTATCCTCGGGCCTTCCTCCCCGCTTCATCCTTGTATCGGGTGCGATCCTTCCCCAGATCCTCTTGAATGTGCCGTTCACGACAACCTTGCTTTCGCACGGCGCCGCCGTTCTTTTCCTGCTATGGTATCTGACGCCCGCTCAGTCTTTGCTCGCAGAGTGCGAACGTCCGTCGCCGCCGAGGGAAGGCTTGAGGAGCGCCTCGCATGACCATCAAGCGTTCAATGTTGGTTAGCGATCGCATTCGCCGCGAGCCAACCCGCATGTAACCCTGACCTACTCCGCATCCTGATCTGCAAACTGGACACGACATGTCGAAGCGATTTCAGCGGAGGCTCGTTCTCGCGACCATCTTTGGAGCGATCTTATACATTCCGCTCGCGCTCTACCTCGATACACTTCCGCCTTGGCGTGACCCGGACCCGGGACTCATCCGCCCGCCATTCAGGCATTTTGGCGGCAACGCCTGGCAATATCTGACGCTTATCCCGGGCACCGTCTCGGACAGCAATGAGGCACCCAGCCGATCTCGACTCGAAGTGACGGAAGACCGTCACGCTCTCGGACCAGCTCATACGACGCACGTGGACATCGCCGAGAAAGGAAACGGACGCTACTCCCATTGGCAATCGTCCTTGATTTTTTCGGCGAGCGACAACACCGACCCGAATACAAACGGGCGCGCCTACCGAGTCATTGATCCAGACGCTAAGGATCCCTTCGTATCGCTCCGAGCTCCTCATCGTCCAAGTCTGTTGAGCCGACTATTCCTGTCCAGGTTCGATCACTGAACCTCTCGGTCCTCCCAACTCGCACGTTTTGCATCTGGAAGAAGATATTCGCGAGCGGTCAGAACCCGGGTGCCCAAGAAGCGGATCAAGGGGCCTTTGACCGGACACCGAAGGCAACACCCAGAGCCAGCAAGATCAATCCCATCGCGAATCGCATTGGCATAGTGGAAAACGACGTCCTGCATGTTCTCAATGTGCAGAACGTACTCGGGATTCAAATAGTCGTCGTTGTCGGATCGGCTCGATTAGTAGCCGTAGATCTGGTCGGCGTTCGCCCAGCCTGCTTTGGTATATTTGGCGGCAATCTCCGCTCGCAAGATGCCGCGCCACACGTCGTACCTGTAAGCCGAAATCCCGTAGTCTGGATACCAGGTAGTCGTGGCCACCGGCGGCAAACTTTACTAGCACATGGCCACCGACACCGAACGCCCACGCTCCGATTCCATTTTTGCGAAGAATTTCGGAAGTGATCACTTCGCGCTGACCACAGAAGCCGCATATCAGCGTGCGCTTCTGAAGAAGGCCTTCGCTCCAAAGTCAGCTGCGCGTCGATCAGTGTCAACTGAGCAAGAGCTGCGGAAAGAAACGCTCAATTGGCGTCAGCGAAAAGTCGCCCGGTTCACAGTTTTAGCTGGTGTAGTGCACTACAAGCGCGATCCGGTTCGCGTAGGCGATATCGTCAGTCTCCGAAGGCCGTCTCATCAGTTCGGCGTCCGGAACCTCGCCGACTGTGCGCCCGCTCACATAGTCGTATCCGGGTACACCAACTTGCCTGCCTCGCGATTGCCTAGGCAGAAGCTGCGACGCAGAGATGGTCAGCAGCAAGATTGCGACGACGGTCCGCAGCAGAGTCGGCCTTCTGAGCCTCGGCAGGATACTCAGCCAGCTCATCCGCGCGACGCTCTTCGTTGAGGGCCTCTGTCAACCTCCATACTGCACTTGCATGGACGCAAGAAAATTGGTGTGCTTCGACAGATTATTTTCAAGCGATGAGAGCGTGAATAGCTCAATTGAGCTATTCACCATGCAGATTTGCCCCGCCAGAAACCTGCAGAAACACTGGTGCAATCTGAAACCCAACAACCACATTCGCTAACCAGACGACGGAGCGCTGGGTGACTCTGCCAGCGCGCCTGGAAGATTGTGGAAGGTTTGCAGGCCGCAGGAATTGCGTCGAGCGCAACTCAAATATCAAGCGATGAAGAACAGACTATCTTGCTGAATTGCCGAGATTCAGCGGCGTGGCGCCTGGCTCGACGATCCCGGTGCTCTCTTAAGGGGTAGCGTGGGATCACGCCTTGCCGCCCCGGACGCTGCCCTTCAACTCGCGGCGGCTTGCCGGATCGCGTCCGAAAAGCTTCGTGCGAACGCGCGGACATTGTCATGCTGGTGCGGGACAATGTTTCGTACCGTCGGAGGGCTATTGATCTCAGAAACCTGCATCAGATGATCCGCCAGCGCGACCGGGTCATCGACACCGAAATAGCGGGCGGCGCCCGAGGTCTGCTCGCGGTGCACGTCGATATCGGACAGGACCATCGGAACGCCGAACGATTTCGCCTCCTCGACGGTCGTGCTCCATCCCTCGAAGCGCGATGGGTTCAGCAGCGCGGTCGAAGTCCGCAGCAGCGCGTAGACATGCGGCAGCGGGATAGTGCCGAGGTGACGGAAGTGCGCTTCCAGGCCTCGTTCTTGGAGCTCGGAATTGACCAGATCATAGTACCCCGGCTCGCGCCGATCTTCGGTGCTGCCGGACGCACAGACAACGACATCAACCCCACGCGCTTTCAGGATCGTCAAAGCATCGACGACCAGTTGATGGTTCTTGTGGCGATAGAACTGGTTGGGCAAATAGAAATAGTTCGCCGGCAGTTGATAAGTCGCGATCACCTCCGACGGGTCCGTATTCAAGAACGCTTGTGGCGGCTGGGTCGCGAAGCGAACGACGTCGACCCGATTTCCGGCACGCGGATAGCAGGCCTTAAAATCGCGCAATGCGCTCTCGCTGCTCAGCATGATGGTCCGTCCGGACGCGATCTGAACCCGAAAACCAATCTCGCGGCGCCAGCGTGCCGTCGCTGGAAACAACTGAGGCAGCGAACGGTGTTGCAGATCCGGAATCCACGCAACCGCGGGGATAGGCAGCCTCCAGCCGAAGAAGCGTGCTGCTTCGACAACAACATCGATCCGCGCGGAGCGAAACGCTGCCGCCGCTCCGCGATCCAGACCAAGCACGAGCGCGGCAGCCAGACCTGGCTGTCCATCGAATGCTTCCGATCGGACGATCTCGACATCGGGTGTTGCGGCAAGCTCGGCGATTTCATTCTCATCGGCGTTCTTCCCGGCAAAGACCACCGGAATGAGTTCGCCGGGCAGGAACCTCGCCAGCGCTGCGAACAGATTGCGCTGATAATTGTAACCGCCGGCCCAAAGCCGCCGCGAAATGTGACTGAACGCGATCCGCAACGGACGCGGCATCACGAAGCCTGCCCCTTGAACCAGGTCACGTAGTCGCAAAGGCCACGGTCAAGCGGAATGCGCCAATCGAACCCTATCCGGCGTAGCCTTGTCTCGTCGGCCAGCAGGCTCACGGGATCGCCGGCCCGGCTTACTCCCGAGTGCCGCACGACGGTGTTGCTGCCCCATTGCCGGATCAGGCCAGTTGCGATGTCGGCGACACTCGTCCCGCGGCCCGACCCGCCATTGATGATCCGGAAGGTCTCCTGCGACGGCGTTTCCGCGACCGCCGCAAGCAGCCTCGCAACATCGCGAACGTCGGTCCAGTCGCGGATCTCGTTGCCCGTCCCGCCAAGGGTGAGCACCGGCTCCCTGGCCGCCAGCCGCGAGCAGATGTCCCAGAGCAGCTGTTTGCGCAGATTGGGTCCATAGACCGAAAACAGCCGCACCACGGTGCAGTGGACGCCAAACGACTGCGCGTAGCTGCGGCACAACTGCTCCATCATGAACTTGTGCTGCCCGTAGGGCGACATCGGAGTTGCGATGGCACTCTCAGCGATAGGGCCGAGGTGGTCGGCGCCATAAACGGCAGCACTCGACGCGGCGATCACTGCGCAATTCGGCGCGGATCCGCGCAGCCATTCGAGCAGCCGCGCGGTGCTCGCGACGGTCCGCGAAAAATCTTCGAACGGCCGTTCGATCGAGACGCCGACGGACGATCCGCCGGCCAGGTGAAATATCCGCGCCGGAAGCCCGTGCGCAGCCGCAAGCGTGTTGAGATTGGCAGCATCGATTTCGCCGTTGACCCAGCTCTGCAGGCCGACCCGCCGGGCTTGCGTTGCGTCGAGCGTCCCGTGTCCGACGCCATGCACCGCATGGTCCGCCCCCGCCAGCTCATGCACGAGATGGCGGCCGATGAACCCGTTCGCGCCTGTGACCCAGACGATCATCGCTCAGGCCTTGTGGCAGATAAAGGAGTAGAGTCGGCCCGGTCGATTGTCGAAACGTTCGGCAATCGACAGCAGCGCGCCAAAGACCTGGCGTGACGCAAGCGCAGTTCGCCACAACGGCGCCACCGGAATCTTTTGCGTCAACTTCATCATGATCGCGGCCTTCAAGGTCTCCAGCGTATAGGGAAACAGGTTGATCGGGCTCCGCAGCGGCGCCAGCGTATCGATCGCGGAAAACCCTGCTTTGGTCAGCGCGCCGGTGTAGCGATCGAGCAGGAAGGCATGTTCGCCTCCGTAAAGGTGGTGCAACGGATGCTGCGCGAGGAACTGCGGAAGATCCGCCTCCTTGCTGATGACATGCTCGCGCGCTGCGATCAGCATGCCACCGGGCCGCAGCACGCGAAACATCTCACAGCACGCCCCCTCGAGATCACGCGTATGGTGCAGAACAGCACGGGCGAAGACGAGATCGAATGTCGCATCGGCGAACCGCAGCCGCTCGGAAAACTCTTCGACCACCTGGATCGGCAGTTGCGTCTGTTGCGCCAGACCTCGGATCGCCGCCGCTCCCACGATCGCGCTGGGATCCGGCTCGAGCGCCGTCACGGCAAAGCCGCTTCGGGCGAGCGCGTAGCTCGCAATGCCGCGCCCGGCCCCGACGTCGAGCGCGGTTCCGGAGCGCCGGGTCAGCAGCGAGGCGACCGCCTGCCACTCAGTGCTCTGGAAATAGCGTTCGGCAGCGCCGGCCAGGGGATCGTCGTAGAATGCGTCGAGCACAAGCTGGCGCTGGTCGGGCTGATTGCGCAGCCAGACCACCGCATCCTCCCAGGTGGTAAACTTGCGCTCACCGTTCATCGGGGCCAAGCTCCCTCACCAGGACCGCCGGATTGCCCGCCACGATCGAATACGCCGCGACATCCTTCGTCACGACCGCGCCGGCCGCGACGATCGCGCCACGCCCGATTGTCACGCCGCGCAACACCATCGCACCCGCACCGATCCAGGCGTCATCGCAAATTCTGACCGGGCCCTCGTCAAGCGAGACATCTTTCGGATGCCCGCGCGTGAAGATCTGCTGGACCTGACGATGCCGTTCCACCGCCCGCAATGGATGCGTGAGATTGTCGAAGACCATTCGCCGAATGCGAGATCAGGACTCGGTTGCCGATCTCGATCGAGGCAGCCGACCAGATCCGGGTTCCCTCTCCGATGTAGCACCACTCGCCGATTTTGATCTCTCCACCATGCGCGAAGGTCATCAACTCCCCGCGGATGACGCTATTATCGCCGATGACAATTCGATCGCTGTCGCCACGCGTGTTGCGAATGCGCGCTGTCCGCATCAATTTCGTATCCGCTCCAAGGCGGCACGTTGCCCGCCTCACGAGTCGCTGCAGATAATAGTCGAGGTTCATCTGCTCAACTCACATCCAGGCGATGGCATATGTCTCACTTGCCCTCTCATCGAGCCGGCTGCGCTGTGTGGGTCGAACAGACTTGATCATGCCCTCCCATCGCCTCGCCCGCAATCCGGACAATTCGGCGAAGCAAGTCCGTCGGTTCCCATTTCAGCTGATGGATCAAGTCACTTGCAGACATCATCTCGGCCCGTTCGCCCGCCCCGCTGGTCCGGCTCTGTGCACCCTCTAGCACGGCTCGATCCGCGCGACGAGATCGTTAAACTGTGCCCATTGCGAGGCCTTGCTGTAGATCTCCTGCACGCGCCTCCTGCCGGATGCGGCGATCCCGGCCCATTGCGGCCAATCCTGCAGGCTGCCTGAAATCGCCTCGACGGCCCTTTCGGGAGTGTCGTAGGTGCGCATCGTGACACCCTCCTGCATCGCCTCCGGATAGTTGCCGGAATCCGACACGAGCAGCGAGCCGCAGCCCATCGCCTCGAAGCAACGCATGTTGCCACGGTCGTTGCCGGCCATGTCGATTGCGCCGTTGAGCACGATCTTCGCTGATCCGAACAGTTCGTAGAGGTCCCTGCCAAACAGCGGCCATCGCGCGATTCGCGCGATGACGTCGGGCCTGCGGTGCTTTTGCAGCGGCAGCAACCGACCGACCGCGCTTTCGGCAAGCCGTGTCAGCCGCGACGCGTCGAGGCAGAACACGATCTTGCGTTCAGCGGCCAGTGCCGCAACCTGTTCGAGCGTTCTGCCCCGCGCGCTGTGATGCCGCGAATATCCACCGACAAACGCCACATCGATCGGCCGTTCGCCATGGCCGTACTGCTCCATGACAGGATCGATCGCGGGGAAGAACAGCTCCGCCCGGCAGCCCTTGCTACGCCAGGCCTCGAGGATCGAGGGGAAGTTTCCAAGCACCGCGCCGTAGGCAGTCAGGTCGGCATTACCGGAAGGCGCCGCGCGCCAGCACAATGTTTTCTTCACGCAGCCGGGAAGCTTGGCGACGAACGCACTCGGATAACGCACCGGATCGAGATTGTAGAACACGTCGGTTCGGTGATGCTCGATCTGCGCGAGCAGAATGGCTTCGAGCGTCGGCGTCCCCTTCATGCCCTGCTCGCGCGCCCACTGGCGCTGCAGCACCTCGTCGTCGCCATTGGTGAAGAAGGCTTCAGGCGCACCGTCGAGCACGGGCTCGAGAAAATGCGCCGCGCCGAAGCGATCGTGCAGGAACACGTCGCGACGTGCCGCGAAGGTTGACGCTTTTGCCGCAAGCTGGTTCAGCCGCGGCAGATAAGACGGATAGAGACCGCTATTCTGGAACAGACGCATTGGTTATACGGACCTTGCCAACATCCATTTCATGTTCAGGTATGGCCAGATCCGGCCGACGGATTCCCAATCCCAGCTCTGCGATGCCGTCAAGTGGCCGACCGTCTTTCGAAGCGGGGCTTCGTCGACGAACTCGGCAAACGCCGGGACATTGCGATTGAGCAGCTCATTGGTCCAGCCCGCCAACGGCCCGTTCAGCCATTCCGGCATCGGCGAGTTGAAGCCGACCTTGCGGCGCGCGGTGCGGATGCTTTCGGGCATCAGGTTCGCCATCGCCTGCCGCGCGACCACCTTGGTCATCCCATCGGCCGACTTGCTCGTTTCCGGCAGCGCCATCGTGTAGGTCACCAGCCGCCAGTCCATGAACGGCATGCGCACCTCGATCCCGTGCGCCATCGAGAGCCGGTCGAAATTGCGCAGAATGGTCGGCAGCGTGGTCGAGTGGAACATGCGATAGAGACGCCGGTTCAGCGCGCCCCACGCGTTCGGCAATTCGTCATCCTCGGCGACCAGCGGCAGCGCGGCAGGAATCGCCGTCGGCCCGCCCCGCAGGAAATAGTGCCCCTGACGCCTGATCATCTGCGCCCGCAGAAAGTCGATGCCGCGTTGCGCGAGTTGCGATCGTGACGTGAGCGCGGCGGCAGCGTTCCGGATCCGGAACGCGGTCGACTGCCCCTCTTGCAGGTAGGCGCCCATCAATTCGTCCGCTCCGTGGCCGTCAAGCGAGACGGTGACGTTAAGGCGCCGGAGTTCGCGATAGATCAGCCACGGCGCGCTCGGCAGGCCGATATAGACGTCGTCGTTGTCGTCAAGGATCCGATCAAGGTCGGTGAGCGCATCGGAGCGCCCGATCTCGAGAAAGCTCGGCGCCACGTCGGCCCACGCGGCCGCCTCCTCCGCCATCGGCCGCTCGTCATTGCTGGCGCCGGGAAAGGTCGCGACAAAGGCGTGTCGCCAGGCCGTGCTGTCGCGCGGTCCCATGCCGGCTTTCTCATGAGCGGCCATCGCACAGATCACCGCAGACGAATCGAAGCCACCGGACAGGCAGGTGCCGATCGGAACGTCGCTGCGCATGCGCAGGGCGACGGAATCCTGAAACAGGTCGCGAAAGCGCGCGACGCGTTCGGATTCAGTATCAGGGATCGCGGGCAGATGATCCACGGTCCGCCACCAGCGGCGCACCTGCACCCGCCCCTGGCGCAACCACATGCAGTGGCCGCCCTGCAGACGACGGAGTTGCGCGAACAGGGTCCGCTCGCTGCCTTCGATCCCGAACGGGTCAAGCAACAGCCGCCGCGCCACGTCGATGTCGAGTGACGTCTCGAGCAGCCGGCTCCGCGCCAGCGCCCGCTGCTCGGATGCGAAAACGAACCGCTCGGACGACAGCGCGTACAGCAGCGGCTTGACGCCGAAGCGATCGCGGGCAAGGAACAGCTCGTCCGTCGTCGTATCGTAGATCGCCAGCGCCCACATGCCGTTGAAGCGCAGCAGCATGTCTTCGCCCCACGCCTGCCAGGCGGCCAGGATCACCTCGGTGTCGGACTGGCTGCGAAAGACCGTGCCCTTCGCCTCGAGTTCGCGGCGCAATTCGAGAAAATTGTAGATCTCGCCGTTATAGACGATCACGTGGCGCCCATCGCCCGACACCATCGGCTGATAACCACCCTCGCCGGGATCGATGATGGCGAGCCGGCGATGGCCGAAGGCGACGTTCCGCTTCGCGTTGAACCAGGTGCCCTCGCCGAACGGACCGCGATGCGCGATCAGGCTGGTGAGCCGCGAGATGTCGGCCGGGTCCACGGGGGCGCCGCGCAGATTGACGATGCCTGCGATACCACACATGTCTAGGCGGCCTTCAACGGCAAGAAGCGAGCAATGATGACGCGGAGATCGCGCCAGCAGACGGCGCGATAGGGACCAAGCTGCGACACGGCGACGGCGGCGACAAAGATCGCCGCCGCCGACACGCCGTAGAGCGACACCACATACCACCATGACGGCGCGTGGTCGAACGACACATGGCCAAGCTGCGCGCGCAGCACCAGCGCAACGGCGATGCCGGTGCCGAGCGGAATCAAGACGAAATGCAGCATCCGTGACCACATGGCCGAGAGCCTGAAGGTTCGTCGCAGCAACAGCACCGTGACGACCATCTGGGCAACCATCCCCACGCAGGAGCTCCAGCCGGCGGCCTGCCAGCCGAAATATGGCAGCGCAATGGCGCTGGTCGCCAGTGTGAAGATGCCGGTGACAAGCGAGATCAACGCGTTGAAACCGGAGCGTCCCTGCGACAGCAGATAGAATGCGAACACGTTGGCGCTCGACCCCAATATCCCACTGATCGCAAGCACCACCAGCACCAGCTGCGCCTCGGCGGCGACCTCGGCGCCGGTCCATCGATACAGCAGCGCCCCCGCAACCGGGATCAGGCCGCCAAGCGCGCTCGCGGCAAGCACGTTGAGAATCCAGGAGGAGCGAAGCAGCAGGTCGACCTTGCGGTCGTCATCTTCCTTCTGCAGCGTGCTGAAGAACGGGAACAAGATCTCGCCGATCTTCAACACGCCGATATAGACCGCCTCCTCCAGCCGCTGCGCGACGCTGTAGAAGCCGACGAATTGCGGCTGCAGCAGCGCCCCGAGCAAATAGCGGTCTGCCTGCCCGGCAAATAGCGCGCCGCTTTGCGCCGCGACCTGCCAGCCGCCAAGCTTCACGAGTGCGCGCAGCGCACTGCGATCGAGCGCGGGCCGTGCCAGCCAGTCGCTGATGGCATGTCGCGACCAGGCGAAGGCCATCACGAGGTTCGTTGTGAAGCCCAATGCCTGACAACCGAGGAAGGTCGAGGCACGCGGCGCGTACGGGATCAACAGCAGCATCGACATCGTCGTCACCACCGTGCCCGTGATGCTGATCGACGCGATCCGCCGATAATCCTGGCGCGCCGTGAACAGCGAGAGGAAGACCGCGAACAGGCACTGGAACAGCCAGCCGACGCCGGCCAACGCAAAGGCCAGCCCGAGGTCGTCGGACGCCGGACCACCCAGGTGAAATCCCAATCGCGCGAGCGGCGGTCCGGCAAGGACGAGCAAGGCCGCGATCAGGCTGCCCCCGGTGACGGCGAGCGCAAGGGCGGTCGCGAAGAAACGCCGCGCCTCGCCGCGATCGGACGGTTCCAGCCGTTGCGCGAGTTCGCGCGCCGTCGAGAGGCCAAGCGCATTGCTGAACATCAGCGCAGGCGCGACGCAGGCAGTCACTAGGCCCGCAACCCCGAAGGTGGCGAGGCCGAGCCGGAAGATCACGAATGGCAGGATCGCAAGGTTGAGCAGAACCGCGACCGCGAACGCCGTCGCATTCCATGCCGAGTTGCCGAGCAGATGGGACGGACCCTTTTTCACCGCCATGCCCGTTTTCCGTCCATCGCCTTGATGCGCCTCAAGTGCCTCTTCCATAAGGGCAAAACTCATTCGGATGGCGACGGGCTAGCAGCCGGCGCAGTGATTGTCGAGGGTTGGTGGATGGCGGGGCCTGCAAGCAGGTGTTGGGAAGCCTGAAAGACCGCCGAGGCGGAGGCCGATCTGAACGGAACCATGCCCGTTTGTTTCCAGCCCGGTTTGTTGTCCGGGTAACAGTTGGAAAGACCTGTCAAATTGTCTATGGCAGATAGGCAGTAGCCCCAGAGCGGCCCGCCAAACAAGAGGTGTCTCAATGCCCTTCTCCCGCGCATCCCAAGCCCTGTCCCGGTTCACCGTGCTGGATTTGACCCGGGTCCGGTCGGGGCCGACATGCGTGCGCCAGCTCGCCGATTGGGGTGCCAACGTCATCAAGATCGACGCGCTGCTGGAAGATGGCGGCGGCGAGCAGCCGGGCGGCCCGCGCGGCGGATCCGACTTCCAGAACCTGCATCGCAACAAGCGCGCCATGACGCTGAACCTGAAGGATCCCAAGGGGCTCGAGGTGTTCAAGCGCCTCTCGGAACAGGCCGACGTCATCGTCGAGAACTTTCGGCCCGACGTGAAGGCCAAGCTCGGCATCGACTATGAGAGCGTGCGCAAGGTCAATCCGCGGATCGTCTACGGCAGCATCTCCGGGTTTGGCCAGGACGGCCCCTATCACAAGCGCCCGGGCTTCGATCAGATCGCGCAGGGCATGGGCGGCCTGATGTCGGTGACCGGCGCGCCCGGCGGCGGCCCGATGCGGGTCGGCATTCCCGTGGCCGACCTCACCGCTGGGCTGTTCTGCGCAATCGGCATCCTCACCGCGCTCTTGGAACGCGACGTGTCCGGCGAAGGCCAATGGGTGCAGACCTCGCTGCTCCAGGCGCAGATCTTTATGCTCGATTTCCAGGCGGCGCGCTGGCTGATGGAAAAGGAAGTCGCCAAGCAGGCCGGCAACAACCATCCGACCTCGATCCCGACCGGCGTGTTCAAGACCACCGATGGCTATATCAACATCGCCACGACAGGCGGGCGGATCTGGGAGCGCTGCGCACAGGCGATCGGCGCACCAGAGCTAGTCACCGACCCCGACTACGCGACCGCACCGGCGCGCTCGAAGAACCGCGACGCGCTGAATGCGCGAATCAACGCGCTGACCGAGACAAAGTCGACCGAGACCTGGGTGCAGGAGCTGAACGCCGCCGGTGTACCGTGCGGGCCGATCTATTCGATCGACCAGATGTTCGAGGATGCCCAGGTCAAGCATCTCGGCATGGCCCAGCACGTCCCCAATGACGAGAACCGGCACATCCAGCTGGTCAGCCAGCCCGTGACGCTGTCGCGGACTCCGAGCAAGATGGCGGCGCGCCCGCCGGAATTCGGCGAGCAAACCGAGGAAGTGCTGGCCGAGTTCGGCTTCGGCCAGGACGAGATCGCCGAGCTGCGGCAGCGCAAGGTCGTCTGACGCCTCACGCCTTTGCCGGCCGCACCAGACGCGCGACGCCGGCAAAAGCCCGATCGATCACCGGCCAGAACAGCAGCACGATCGCCAGGGTCGTGATGGTGCCGACCAGGCCGTTGGACCAGAACACCTTCATGTCGCCGCCGGAACCGATCATCGAGAGACGGAAAGCGTCCTCGGCACGGCTGCCGAGCACCAATGCGAGGGTGAATGGCGCGAGCGGGATTCCGATCTTCTTGAAGACGTAGCCGACGACGCCGAAGCCCAGCATCAGCCAGATATCGAACATCGCATTCTGGATCGCATAGGCGCCGATCGCGCAGGACACCACGATCATCGGGGCTACGGCCGCGAACGGCACGCGCAGGATCGAGGCGAAGATCGGCACGGTGGTCAGCACCAGCACCAGGCCTATGACGTTGCCGAGATACATCGAGGCAATCAGGCCCCAGACGAAATCCTTGTGCTCGACGAACAGCAGCGGCCCGGGGTTGAGGCCCCACACCATCAGGCCGCCGAGCAGGATCGCCGCGGTCCCCGAACCGGGAATGCCGAGCGCGAGCATCGGCAACAAGGCTGCGGTGCCCGAGGCGTGGGCGGCGGTCTCCGGCGCGAACACACCCTCGATACGGCCCTTGCCAAAACTTTCCGGATCCTTGGCGAAACGCTTCGCAAGGTTGTAGCCCATGAAGGAGGCCGCGATCGCACCGCCCGGCGTGATCCCGAGCCAGCAGCCGATCACGGACGAACGCAACAGCGTCACCCAGTATTTCGGTAGATCCTTCCACACCGAGAGCACGACGCGCAGGCTGATACTGGCGGCGTGCCCGCGTAGGGCCAGGCGCTCCTCCATCGTGAGCAGGATTTCGCTGATGCCGAACAGGCCGATGACCGCGACAAGGAAGTTGATGCCGCGCAGCAACTCGGCGGAGCCGAACGTCATGCGCAGCTGCCCGGACACCGTATCCATGCCGACGCCGGCGAGCAGCAGCCCGAGCGACATCGAGATCACGGTCTTGTGCTTGGCCTCGCGGCCGAGGCCGACGAACGAGCAGAAGGTCAGCAGATAGACGGCGAAGAATTCCGGCGGGCCGAACTTCAGTGCGAACGACGAGATCATCGGCGCGAGGAAGGTGATCAGCAGCACCGCGACCAGCGAGCCGATGAAGGACGACGTGAACGCGGCGGTCAGCGCTTCGGCCGCCCTGCCCTGCTGCGCCATCGGATAGCCGTCGAACGTGGTCGCGACCGACCAGGCTTCGCCGGGGATGTTAAACAGAATCGAGGTGATGGCGCCGCCGAACAGCGCGCCCCAATAGATGCAGGACAGCATCACGATGGCGGATGTCGGATCCATCGTGAAGGTCAAAGGCAGCAGGATCGCGACGCCGTTGGGGCCGCCAAGCCCAGGCAGCACGCCGACGAAGATGCCGAGCACGAGGCCGACCATCATCAACAGCAGCGTCTTCCACGTCAGCAGGACGGCAAAGCCGTGCAGCAGGAGACCGAAGGCTTCCATGTTCTCGAAATCCTGTCGGTTAGCTCAGTAGCCGAAGGCCGCTTCGAGCGGCCCCTTCGGCATGATGACGTCGAATGCGATGTCGAAGGTCACGAACATGGCGGCGGTGAAGACGAAGGCGGTGAGCAGCGACTTCCACAGCGCGATCTTGCCGACGAGGCGCATGAAGCCCGCGATCAGGAGGAAGCTTGCGACATAGAGGCCGAGATATTGGGTGGCGAGGCAGAACAGGAATGTCGGCACGAACACCGCCATCACCCGGCGAAACTGGGCGCGGGTGACAAAGGTCTCGGCGGCTTCCCGGCGCGAGACGAAGGCGGCGCCGAGGCCGTAGAGGCTGGCGGCGCCGAGAATCACCGAGAGATAGAACGGAAAGTAGCCCGGCTGCGGCCCGGTCGAGTCCCACGATGCGCCGGTGCGCCAATTATCCCAGCCGAGCACCAATGCGAGCGCGAGCAGCAGCAGCGAGACGATGACATCGACGGCGCCGGTGCCGACGACGGCCGGCGAATTCTCTTCAGGCGCGGTCGGATCGTCGACGACGATCTCAAGTTCGGTATTGGACATGGACTGGACGGTCTGGGTTGCGAGGGCAACGATTGGGATAGCGTGCTGAACCAATCACCGTCAATGCAGCCTTCAGCTAACGCCCGGAACGTTCGGGAAATGCGCTCGCAAGCGCAGCACGATTCGCGCTGAGGACGCCGCGCTCGGTGATCAATCCTGTCACCAGCCTCGCCGGTGTGACGTCGAAGCCGAAATTAGCGACCGAAGAGCCGTCCGGAACCACGCGCACGGTCTCGATCCGTCCGTCCGCCGTGCGCCCGGTGAGGTGCGTCACCTCGGCGGCCGCGCGCTGCTCGATCGGAATCTGCCTGACCCCATCATCGATACTAAAGTCGATGGTCGGCGACGGCAGCGCAACGTAGAACGGCACGTCGTTGTCGTGCGCGGCGAGCGCTTTCAGATAGGTCCCGATCTTGTTGCAGACGTCGCCATTGGCGGCGACGCGGTCGGTCCCGACGATCGCGAGATCAACCATGCGATGCTGCATCAGATGGCCGCCAGTGTTGTCGGGAATCACGGTGTGCGGCACGCCGTGGTGACCGAGTTCCCAGGCGGTGAGCGAAGCGCCCTGATTGCGCGGCCGCGTCTCGTCGACCCACACATGGACCGCAATGCCGCGATCATGCGCCTGGTAGATCGGTGATGTCGCCGTTCCCCAATCGACGGTTGCAAGCCAGCCGGCATTGCAATGCGTCAGCACGTTCACCGGCTCGCCCGGCTTCTTCGTCGCGGCGATTTTTTCGATCAGGTCGAGCCCGTGGCGGCCGATCTCGCGGTTGATCTCGACATCCTCATCGGCGATCTCGCGGGCGCGGGCATAGGCGGCTTCCGCCCGGGCTGAAGCTGCGAGCGGCGCGAGCGCGCGTTGCATCTCATCGATCGCCCATTTCAGATTGATCGCGGTCGGCCGGGTTGCAGCCAGCATCTTGCCTGCACGGTCGAGCGCCGCATCGGAGGAATCGGCACGTATCGCGAGCGCCATGCCATAGGCTGCGGTGGCGCCGATCAGCGGCGCGCCGCGCACCAGCATCGAGCTGATGGCTTCGCCGGCCTCCTCAGCCGTCGTGATTTTTGCAATGATGAACTCATGCGGCAATCGTCGCTGATCGATCGCGCCGACGGACCAGCCGTCGGGCTCGAGCGAGATACTGCGAAAATGCCGTCCATCGACCTTCATCCGCGCAACATCCTTCCAGCCACGGCATCGAGCTTCGCCAACAACTGAGGATCGCGCGCCGCAGGCGCGGTGATCAGCGCGGTGTCCAGCGCGCGGTCCGAACCGATCGGACACGGCTCGTGCGCGCGCGGGAAATCCCGCGCCAGACGCGCGACCAGCGCCTTTGCCTTCTCGGCGTTCGAATTCAGCACGCGGATGATATCCTGCACCGTCACGGCATCATGCGCCGGATGCCAGCAGTCGAAATCGGTGACCATCGCCACGCTGGTGTAGCAGATCTCGGCCTCGCGGGCGAGCTTGGCCTCGGGCATGTTGGTCATGCCGATCACCGAATAGCCCTGCGCCTTGTAGGTCAGGCTTTCGGCGAGCGAGGAGAATTGCGGCCCCTCCATGCACAGATAGGTGCCGCCGCGCGCGAACGCGATGCGCTCGGCCTCGGCTGCGGCGGCGAGATGCTTGACGAGCAGCGGCGACACCGGATGCGCCATCGACACATGCGCGACGCAGCCCTTGCCGAAAAACGAGCTCTCGCGCTTGTACGTGCGGTCGACGAACTGATCGACCAGCACAAACGTCCCGGGCGGCAGCTCTTCCTTGAACGAGCCGCACGCAGACAGCGCGACCAGGTCGGTGACCCCGGCCCGCTTCAGTACGTCGATATTGGCGCGATAGTTGATGTCGGACGGCGACAGCCCGTGTCCCTGGCCGTGTCGCGGCAGGAACACGATCGGCAATCCCGCCATCTCGCCGCGGCGCAGTGGCGCGGACGGTTCGCCCCAAGGGCTCGTGATCGCTTCCTCGCGGACGTTTGCCAGGCCCGGCAGATCGTAGATGCCGGATCCGCCGATGATACCGAGAACGGCTTTGGTCATGATCGCTCCTCACGGTCCCGCAACGACGACGGAGGGGTGACCCAGCCCGATCGGGCTCGCCGGACGTTTGACCATACTGCGGCGCAATAATCGCTGCGCCGCTGCCGCTTGCAAGCCAATTCCGAACGGGCAGTGAATCGATCGGGCCTGTCATTCTGGGGCGCCCGAAGGGCGAACCCGAAATCTCGAGATTCCGGATTCGATGCTCCGCATCGCCCGGCATGACGGCGGACCTCACAACCCCGACCGCTATTTCGCGACGAAGCCCGCCGAGTTCATTAGCGAGGCATTGAGCTTGTCGTCATCCTCGAGGAATTCGACCATGTCCTTGCCGGTGAGAAAGATCGGCTTCAGCGCTTGCTTTTCCATATAGTCCTTGTACTCGGGCGTCTGCGTCACTTTCTGGAACAGGTCGACATAGAACGCCTGCTGCTCCTGCGTGACTTTGCCCGGCAGGAACATCGCGCGCAGCATCAGATACTGCACGTCCAGCCCCTCCTCCTTGCAGGTCGGGATATCGTTCCAGGATTGCGTGTCGGTGACCGTGGTCTTGTAGGAGATGCGCTCCTTGTCGAACACGCAGAGCGCGCGAACCTGTCCGGCGCGCCAGACCTCGAGATTTTCGCTCGGATTGTTGACGTTGGACTCGGTGTGGCCGCCGACCAGCTGGGTCGCGGCCTCGCCGCCGGACTTGTAGGGCAGATAGGAGAATTTTGCGCCGGTCTTCTGCTCCATGAACACGGTCAGCACGTGGTCTTCGCGCTTGGAGCCCGTGCCGCCCATCTTGAACGGCGCGCTCGCGGCCTTGGCGGCCGCGATGAAATCCTTGATGGTCTTGGGGCCCGACGCATTGTCCCACAACACGAATTGGTCGAGCGCGATCACCGACACCGGCGTCAGGTCGCGCCAATTGAAGGGAATCTTGGCCGACAGCGGCAGCATGTAGATCAGCGAATAGGCGATCAGCACCTTGTTGGGATCGCCCTCGCTGGACTTCATGTACATCAGCGCTTCCGCACCCGACGCGCCGCCCTTCAGCGAGACCACCATCGGCTGCTTCATCAGATTGTTCTTCTGGATTGCCGCCTGCATCATGCGCGCCATCTGGTCGGAGGCGCCGCCGGCGCCGGCCGCAACCACAATCTCGACCGGCTTGCTCGGCTCCCAGCTGGCGAACGCCGGCGTGCTCAGCAGCAGGGTGGCGATGGTAGCCGCGGCTTTCACAATCTGTCGCACGTGTTTCTTCCCTATCTATTTGTTCGGCTTGGCAGAACCTGCGAGAGGCGGATAGCGGTCATTGTGCCGAGAATGCAGTTGAGTTCAAGCCGCGAACCTGCCGCAT
Source organism: Bradyrhizobium sp. JR3.5 (assembly GCF_054057015.1). Classification (NCBI taxonomy): domain Bacteria; kingdom Pseudomonadati; phylum Pseudomonadota; class Alphaproteobacteria; order Hyphomicrobiales; family Nitrobacteraceae; genus Bradyrhizobium; species Bradyrhizobium sp. JR3.5. Next base: position 570,366 of record NZ_JBSRYV010000001.1, on the reverse strand, counting down.
GATCTATGACTTTTGATCATGGGGTCGAGGCTTCGAGTTAACTCCGCGCTCACCAAACAAATTCAATCGCTTAGACTGAAATTCGACCAACCTAAAAATTCGCCGTGTGGGCATTGTGTTGGCAGACGCATCGCGCGGCTCGATGGCTGCGGCCGCCGCGCGGTGCACGTCCGCCATGATAAGCAGCGCGGCCCGGCTTTCGGGTAGCACCACCCTGTCCGCTTCGCTTCGGCAGATGCGCTCAAGGCGTCAATAGCCGTCGAGCTTGGACGCCATGGCTGCGGATCAGATTCCCGCCCGGATTTGCCGTCAAGGTCCGGCAAGCCCAATCTCGGTCAGCAGGCCGGTTTCACACAAGCGGTGAGTGAATCGTGCAGAATCGAAGATCGGTCACTTAACGCGAGCGCCACGGATCTACGGTGGATTCGCTCGGTGGAAAAGCAGAAGGCCGGCGTTGCTCCGCCGGCCCTCCAAGCCCACCGAGATGGCTCCCTGCGCGGGGGCGGCTCCGGCTTGCCCCCGGATCCACCACCCCTAGTGTCCCGAGTCACAAGTTCGCAATCGTAGATTCGCAGTAGGTTCGCGTCGCTGTGCCAAGGCTGGGAGGCAGCAGCAGTGACGGAGGATCTGATGGCGGTCCGGCAACTTGCCTCCCTGACATTGAGTGATGAAGAGCGCGCCGAACTGAAGGCGCTGACGACGCGGCGGAAGACGGCGCAGGCGCTGGCTCTGAGAGCCCGGATCGTGCTGACCTGCGCGGAAGGCGGTCAAAACAAGGAAGTGGCGGCCAAGCTGGGCTTGGGCCGGTCAACGGTAGGCAAGTGGCGGCGGCGCTTTGTGGAGCGGCGCGTGGACGGGCTGCGTGACGAGCCCCGCTCCGGAGCGCCACGTACGGTTGACGATGCCCGCATCGAAGCCCTGATCGTAAGGACGTTGGAGAGTTGCCCCGAGAACGCCACCCATTGGAGTTCCCGCGGCATGGCGAAGGCCAGCGGCCTGTCGGTGTCGACGGTGCAACGCATCTGGCGGGCCTTCGGGCTCCAGCCGCACCGGCTGGAGACGTTCAAGCTCTCGACCGATCCAAACTTCGTGGCCAAAGTGCGCGACGTCGTGGGCCTTTACGTCTCGCCGCCGGAGCACGCCATCGTTCTCTGTGTGGATGAGAAATCCCAAATCCAGGCACTGGACCGCAGTCAGCCGATGCTGCCGATGCGTCCCGGCCAACCGGCCCGAAGAAGCCATGACTACACAAGGCACGGCACCACATCGCTGTTCGCCGCCCTCGACATTGTCAGTGGACGGGTGATCGGCAAGTGCTACGGACGCCACCGTGCTGTCGAGTTCCGCAAGTTCCTCGACGAGATCGAGGCTGCCGTGCCGCGCGACCTCGACGTCCATTTGGTCATGGACAATTACGCCACGCACAAGACGCCATTGATCCGAAGATGGCTCGCCAAGCGGCCCCGGTGGCACGTGCACCTGACCCCGACCAGTTCGTCATGGCTCAACCAGGTCGAGCGCTTCTTCGCACTCCTGACCGACAAGAAGATCAGACGCGGCATCTATCGAAGCGTTGCCGCCCTCCGGGCAGACATCGCTTCCTTCATCGACCGGCACAACGCCGATCCCAAGCCGTTCCGCTGGACTAAGTCCGCCGATGACATCCTGGCATCCATCGAACGCTTCTGCCGGTACAACGCTCCGCCAAATCCAGATTCGATATCGCGAACTTCTGGTCCACCACACTAGTAGCTTGCACTATCGTTGCCAGCCCGGCAACCGCTCGTTGTCGTGTATTGCTGTGGACATCAGCGGAGGGATTGTTGCGAGTGCCCGGAATGTCGACCATTCCTCTGCAAGAATTGCGTCGTCGCCTTGTCCGAGCGATGGCAGAGTTGCCGTCGAATGCATCGTTGGAGGAAGACCCGCTTTCACCCGACGTAATGCGATCGGTCGGAGATGTCAGTGCTTCGCTTAGTGCGACCGGCAATGTGATGTTCATGGGCGAATCTCAAGTCGCGATAAACGGACTCAATAACAGCAAGACTCGCGTCGCCAATTTCCACAAGCTGCGGATGATCCTTCAAAAGGCTCTATCCGAGACCGAGCCAGATATCGATCTTACCAGCACCGCGGCCCACACTCGACCGACTCATTCGGGCAATCCGTGGCATGTGCAGCTCCCACCTTTTCAACAGTTAGCGGTTTACCCCGGCACCATTCGCAAAACCGTCCCTGAATACCTATCTTCCGGGCATGGCAATCGTCCGAAAACTCCTCCAAATCCCGCCGGAGACCGCCCGGAAAGTTGCCGCCAAAATCCGACTGTTCCATGCCGCGCGTGGCGCAATCAAACGGGACGAGATTGCCGCGGATACGAGGCACTTGCTCCTCGAGCATATGCTCAAAGGCGCTCAGCTGCGGCTTGTGGATGTCCTCGAACTGTTCGAGCTGATGCGATGACCAAAGACGCATTCGACCGATGGCGAGAAGCGCCTGGGGAGTCAATCTGACGATCCTGGTCGAGATTTGGCGTCCGGTCTCCCGGCTCTCACCTGAAGATCGACTGAACCGAGACAAGGTCAACGAAACCGTAGCCCGACACAAAGAAGAGCCCGACGCCCTGCGCGGGATGAGGACTGAGATACGCGAAATCAGGAAGGGCCGCTAAGTGCTCGTACTCTCTTCGAGTAGTCGCACGCCCACCGTAAAAATACGGTAGCAGCCGCCTCAAGCTCGCTAAGGGATAAGATCAGCCCTTTCGTGTGCTATATACTTGTTGATTGCCAACCTTCGATGTCCCACCATTGACCGGCTTGAAAGATGATATCGCTCATCTTCGCCGGAAGAACATCGGAGACGGTACTGACCACTTCAGCTTGCGAGTTCGGCTTTGAAGGTCCGGCATCAAAGCGCTCAGAGGGGCTCTCTCGGGACGGCCGATAGCTGCACCGGATCAAGATCAAGAGCCGGACGCATACGGCAATGTCGCGGAGGTTCAAGTGAGTGCCCTGCTCTCCGATTGGGAAAAAGTAGTCCCGGCCCTCATGATGGCTGTTGGCCTCGTGCTGGTGCTGATTGGCTTCGTTGCCAGGAGCCGGCACAAGCTATCCGAGGAAGCAACCGAGGAGGAGCATCAGGTGGCGCCACGGCCGCAGATGGCACCGCTGCCGCGCCTGCTATCCACTGAACGCTCGGACAGACGAAATCCTGCCGACGCCAGTTAGGGCTTGCCAATGTGTAATTGGTAGGCAAAGAGTGCTTTTTATAGCAAGAATCGCATTTTACTATGATTGTATTGGGAACGGGGGGACGATGGCTTCATTTAAGCCGCTGATGCCATTTTTTATGGTTTATGGATTTGGTACTTTGATCACGATCGGGCACTTCTACCGCAAGCACGAAGGGCGCCTGGGTGCGCGGCAGATCGTCTGCGTCTTCGTCTGGCCGCTTTGGTGGTTGCTGGACAACGGCATCGGCAAAACCTTCGACGCTATTGCCGATGCCACTATGGGGACTGAGGGGCGTGCAGCCATTTGGTTTGGAATAGGACTTTTCTCTGCAGGACAATTTCTATTCACCAATTGGGAGACGTGCAGTGGAGTGGCGTGCACTGGCGTTCTGTTGAAGAGCTCCGCGATGATTTTCCCACCAGTTGGAGCAGCCTACCTGACTTGGCTTGTTTCTCAATTTGGATAGAGGGCTAGATAGCGGTCCTATGAATCACCCTGAAGAAATTCGCAAAAAGAAGCTTTCAGAGCGGCTGGTCCAACGCCTCAGGCAGAGCAGTCCGTGGGGCTTTGTTGAGATAATTTGGACCTTCCTCTTTAAGACCTGATCGGCACGTTGATAAAGATCAACAAGTGGCACATTCTCGCGGCGTCGCTCGCTGTTTACGTTCCGATCGGGCTCTATCTCGACACTCTTCCGCCCTCGGAGGATCCGAGCATCCTGCGCGGGCCGTTCGAGTATTATGGTGGCAACGCTTGGCGCTATCAGCTCACAATTCCAAACTCCATAGCCGACACCCCCGAAGCGCCTCGCCAGTCGCAACTTGAACTGACCGAGGACGGACGACTTCTCGGGCCGGCTCACTGCCAGGATATTGAGATTGGAGATGAGGGCCGCGGCCGCTTCGCTTATCGAAAGGACGATTGGACTGTCCTCTACTTCTCTACCAGCGACAATAGCGACCCCAACACGAATGGACGGGTGTATCGCGCAATCGACCCAATGGCGAAAGACCCTTTCGCGTCCCTGAGGATTTCGCCCCGCAAGCCTTGGATTTATTGGCTACTAGCCCGTCTTATTCATCAGCGGCTTGTTGAGAGGCTGGCGAGCGTGGCGTAAGCCGCTGAGATGGCGTAGGATTCGGTTGCTGACACCCACCCTCCGCGCATCCGGGCCGCCACACTCGCCATGACCGACGATACGAGTCTGCCGTTCTCATTTCCAGCCGTTTCCCGCAAGAAGATCACAGCCTCGTTCGACGGCGGCAAGCTGACGTCGGATGGCGGCGTCATGCTTCTGGCCATGGCGGACCGGCGCCTCGGCTTGGCCGCGAAGTTGTCCTGCGTATTCCCCGAGCGGCGCGATCCGGGACGCATCGTGCACAGCCTTGCGGATATGATCCGCGCCCGCATCTTCGCCATCGCGTGTGGCTACGAGGATGGCAATGATCTCGATCGTTTACGCGGCGATCCGGCGTTCAAGCTGGCTTGCGGCCGACTGCCGGACACTGGCCGGGATCTGTGTTCGCAGCCGACCCTATCGCGCCTGGAGAATGCACCACACCTGCGCGAGGTGATCCGGCTGAGCTCTGTGCTGGTTGACCTATGGATGGACAGCTACGCGCGAGCGCCGAGCGCAATCACGCTCGACATCGACGACACGGTCGACGTGGTGCATGGCCGTCAGCAACTCTCGCTGTTCAACGCCCATTATGATGAACACTGCTTCCTGCCGATCCACGTCTACGACACCGAGCACAGCCGGCCTGTTGCGGTCATCCTGCGCCCCGGCAAGACGCCGAGCGGCCGCGAGGTGCGGGCACACCTGCGCCGCCTGGTTCGGCGCATTCGCCGGCGCTGGCCCGATACGCGTATCACCTTCCGCGGCGACAGCCATTACGCCGGCCCCGAGGCGATGACTTTTTGCGAGCAAAACGGCGTCGATTACATCTTCGCGCTAGCCGGCACGAAGCCGCTCGCCAGAAAGGTCGACGAGGTCTGTGATGCATTTCGAACCGAACGTGCGATCGAGAACAAGATCGTGGTTCGCGGCTACACCGAGACCCGCCACGCGGCCGGCTCCTGGCATCGTGAGCGCCGCGTCGTCGCCCGCATCGAGGCAACCCAACAAGGGCTCGACGTCCGCTACGTCGTCACCAGCCTGGATATCGGCTCGGCTGAGTGGATCTATGACAGCCTCTATTGCGCTCGCGGACAGGCCGAGAACCTGATCAAGCTGCACAAGACCCAGCTCGCCTCCGATCGCACCAGTTGCCGCTCGGCGCTCGCCAACCAGGTCCGCCTCGTCTTCCACACCGCCGCCTATTGGCTCATCCTCGCCGTGCGCGATGCCATCCCAAAGCCGCGCGATCTGGCAACGGCCGAGTTCAACACGATCAGGCTCAGGCTTCTCAAGATCGCAGCCCGCGTCATCGAGACCGCCACCCGCGTCCGTCTCGCCTTCGCTGCGGCGTGCCCCGACGCCGACCTGTTCCGCGGCTTGGCAAACGCTCTGGTCCCGCAAGCACCCTGACGCGCGGGGCATGAGCCCCCGGTCACCCCGCTGCCGTCCTCCAACGCGTTCACGAAGTCGGGTCGAAAAGCGGCGAAAAAGCCGAAGCGTTCGCCCGCGCCTTCACCCCGACCGGAAATGTTCCAGCTGCCCCGCCCGGCAATCATGAATAAGACGGGCTAGCCCGTCTTATTCATCAGCGGCTTGTTGAGAGGCTGGCGAGCGTGGCGTAAGCCGCTGAGATGGCGTAGGATTCGGTTGCTGACACCCCACCCTCCGCGCATCCGGGCCGCCACACTCGCCATGACCGACGATACGAGTCTGCCGTTCTCATTTCCAGCCGTTTCCCGCAAGAAGATCACAGCCTCGTTCGACGGCGGCAAGCTGACGTCGGATGGCGGCGTCATGCTTCTGGCCATGGCGGACCGGCGCCTCGGCTTGGCCGCGAAGTTGTCCTGCGTATTCCCCGAGCGGCGCGATCCGGGACGCATCGTGCACAGCCTTGCGGATATGATCCGCGCCCGCATCTTTGCCATCGCGTGTGGCTACGAGGATGGCAATGATCTCGATCGTTTACGCGGCGATCCGGCGTTCAAGCTGGCTTGCGGCCGACTGCCGGACACTGGCCGGGATCTGTGTTCGCAGCCGACCCTATCGCGCCTGGAGAATGCACCACACCTGCGCGAGGTGATCCGGCTGAGCTCTGTGCTGGTTGACCTATGGATGGACAGCTACGCGCGAGCGCCGAGCGCAATCACGCTCGACATCGACGACACGGTCGACGTGGTGCATGGCCGTCAGCAACTCTCGCTGTTCAACGCCCATTATGATGAACACTGCTTCCTGCCGATCCACGTCTACGACACCGAGCACAGCCGGCCTGTTGCGGTCATCCTGCGCCCCGGCAAGACGCCGAGCGGCCGCGAGGTGCGGGCACACCTGCGCCGCCTGGTTCGGCGCATTCGCCGGCGCTGGCCCGATACGCGTATCACCTTCCGCGGCGACAGCCATTACGCCGGCCCCGAGGCGATGACTTTTTGCGAGCAAAACGGCGTCGATTACATCTTCGCGCTAGCCGGCACGAAGCCGCTCGCCAGAAAGGTCGACGAGGTCTGTGATGCATTTCGAACCGAACGTGCGATCGAGAACAAGATCGTGGTTCGCGGCTACACCGAGACCCGCCAGCGGCCGGCTCCTGGCATCGTGAGCGCCGCGTCGTCGCCCGCATCGAGGCAACCCAACAAGGGCTCGACGTCCGCTACGTCGTCACCAGCCTGGATATCGGCTCGGCTGAGTGGATCTATGACAGCCTCTATTGCGCTCGCGGACAGGCCGAGAACCTGATCAAGCTGCACAAGACCCAGCTCGCCTCCGATCGCACCAGTTGCCGCTCGGCGCTCGCCAACCAGGTCCGCCTCGTCTTCCACACCGCCGCCTATTGGCTCATCCTCGCCGTGCGCGATGCCATCCCAAAGCCGCGCGATCTGGCAACGGCCGAGTTCAACACGATCAGGCTCAGGCTTCTCAAGATCGCAGCCCGCGTCATCGAGACCGCCACCCGCGTCCGTCTCGCCTTCGCTGCGGCGTGCCCCGACGCCGACCTGTTCCGCGGCTTGGCAAACGCTCTGGTCCCGCAAGCACCCTGACACGCGGGGCATGAGCCCCCGGTCACCCCGCTGCCGTCCTCCAACGCGTTCACGAAGTCGGGTCGAAAAGCGGCGAAAAAGCCGAAGCGTTCGCGCGCGCCTTCACCCCGACCGGAAATGTTCCCAGCTGCCCCGCCCGGCAATCATGAATAAGACGGGCTAGGTGGTGTGGACACTTACCGCATCCAAAGGACGATGGCTGCGAGAGTGACGACGGCTAGGTAATTTCGGGCGGTCTTTTCGAAGCGGGTTGCGACGCGTCGGAACTGCTTGAGCTTTGAGAAGCAGCATTCGACGAGGTGACGCTGGGCATAGAGGTGCTTGTCCAGCGGGTATTTGAGTGCGCGTGACGGGTTGTTGGGGATGACGGCGAGCGCGCCCTTGGCGGCGATGGCTTGGCGCAAATGATCGGCGTCATAGGCCGTATCGGCCATGACGACCTCGGCAGGTAGTCCCTCGATCAATGCGGCAGCTTGCGGTGCATCGCCCTTCTGGCCTGCGGTCAGCGCGAACCGTACGGGACATCCCAAGCCACGAACGGCCATATGTATCTTGGTGCTCAGGCCACCGCGCGAGCGGCCGATCGCCTGATCTTCAGACCCCCTTTTTTGGCCCCGGCGGCGTGCTGATGCGCCCGGACGATGGTGGAATCGACGATCAAATATTCGAAGTCCGGATCATCGGACATCGCCTCGAAGATCCGCCACCAGACGCCCTTGATGCTCCACCGACTGAAGCGCCGGAACACGCTGTTCCAATCCCCGAACGCCTCCGGGAGATCACGCCAGGGAGAGCCCGTGCGAACAATCCAAAGTACACCTTCCACGAACATCCGATTGTCGCGCCCAGTGGAGCCCTTCTGGTCGGGGCGACCTATGATCAGCGGCGCCATCCGCTCCCAAGCCGCGTCGCTCAATACCAAACGGTCCATCACACCCAAGACTGCCTCCCCAAAAGCAGTCTTGAATCTGATTTGCGCCTAAAAGGGAATCCTTAGAGTCCACACCACCTAGAGCTTCCACGAAGCAACAACGTGCGGCTGTCACTCAAGCCACGGTATGAAGTAAAACCTAAGCGCCGGAACCAGATGCCAACTCGTCGAATCCATCACGATCATCAAGACGTGGAACGCGAACGCCATCGAGATGAGGAAGGCAGCGAGGCCGAATGGCCCCCACGCCCCTTGGGACTTCTGGACATCGGCCCTGATCGGGGGATGATCTTACCGATGCATCGGCCGTCGTCGTCGCCAGCGCATTCCCGGCGTCGTTCTCGTTCTTATATCGCGTGGTGTTATCCGCATGAAGGTCAGTGACGGTCTTTCCAATCGTCCCGAGGATGAGATTTAGGCCACCCGTGAGGAGGCTCATGATCCACTGCGGCATGTCAGTATTCCACCCTCGTTTGCGAGCAATCACGTAAAAGCTCTCAGAGGCGGCCGTACACGGGCCGCCGATCAGAAAGCAAAGCACCTGAATGAGATCTGGATCAGTTAGCGTGCTCGAGCTGAGGGCAAATCCAGCCGAGATGAGTGCCCCGCCAAGATACCGGAGCAGAATGCGCGCACGCTGATGTCCATCCTCATTTCTTGATCGCCGCCTCGATCGTCGCGGTTTTCGCCGTCAGGGAAGGAGCGAACGCTTCGGCGCCTACGATCCACCCCTTGATGTTGGTTTCGTAGACAATGCCAACGACGATGCCGCCGACGAACACGATGCTGTCACCGAGGATGGTCAGGCTAAAGAGGTTCGACATAGGTCAGCTTCCTTTTTTGAGAGCGCCGATCTGGTCCACGGTTTCCTTGACGGCCTGCACCTGGCCGGCAATATTCAGGACGGTTTTGGCGTTGTTGTGGTAGGTGCCGTCGTTCGGAAACATTGATGAGATGGATTCCGGGTTCACTTCGACCGGCTCGCCGTTTGGCGCGGTGAGTTTAATCATTAGGGCTTTCTCCTAATGTTTGAAGGCATCGGCAAAGAGGGAGAAGACAAACCGATAACGCCGAGCGCGGCGACAATCCCGACGATCCACCAAACGACCATGCCGACTGTGATGGCCTTATCCATTGGGCTACTTCCTCTTAAAAATGGCGGCCAGGATCGCCGCGATGAACGCGCCGATTGAGCCAGCGGCCGCGGATGGAGCGCGGAGGGCTTTGCGGGCGGAACGGTTGGCGCTGGAGCAATCGGCTCGGGCGCATGATCCATCAAAGGAGATCGACGGATCGATCGCCATCATCGCGAGCAAGAGACCGGCGCAACCGAGCTGCTGATCGGGTCATAAACGCCGCCGCGAACATACTTGCCGCTGACATATTGATCGGTCCCGGACCAGATGTGCGACAACGGCCGCCCCTTGTTGGCGTAGCCGAGCCCGTTGTACTGCTTGAGCATTGTCAGCGTGCCGCCGATCGACCAGTCCTTGTTCAGTGCAGCGCGCGGCGCGCAATTCACCAAGGCGTCAACCACGGCGTCTTCCCACGACTTGAATGGCCCCCTACCCGCTGGAACATGCGTTGAGACTGCGTTCCATGGGTCGCCTTGAGCAAGCGAGCCGGACCAGTCTGCGAGCTTTCGTCCCAGGTGCCGCCAACGCTTTGCAACGTGAGCGTCATGCGGAGACCACGCGCTGAGGGTTGATCTGGTCGGCTAGGAAGATCTCGCGGAATGGTTTGTCGCGAGGTCACAATGTCAAAGAATAGTCGTAAGGATAGCGATAAGGATAGGCATATGCCTATCCTCGAACACGGCGCCGACACGCTGCAGCGTGTCGAGATCATCACCGGGACGGGCCGACGTCGGCGCTGGTCGACCGATGCGAAGGCGGCGATTGTTGCGGAGAGTTTTGCGCCGGGTGCAAGCGTGTCCGCAGTGGCGCGGCGACACGACATCAGTCCAAGCCTGTTGTTTCTCTGGCGTCGCCAGGCTACGCGGGCGCAGGTCGCGGAGCGCGGGGACAGAGGCATACCACCTGGCTTTGTGCCGGTCGCGATCACCGGCTGTGGGCGCCCGAGTGAGGAGCAGGCGGCGATCGAGATCGAGGTCGGCGCGATTCGCATCCGTGTCAGGGGGACAGTGGACCGGGAGGCACTGTGCGAGGTGCTGGCGGCGGTCGGGACGGTTGGTCGATGATCGGGCTTCGAGCTGGGTTGTCGATCTGGATTGCGACGCAGCCGGTCGATTTCCGCCGCGGCATGGACTCGCTGGCGATGCTGGTGAGCGAGGCCTTTGGAGCCGATCCGTTCGACGGCGGACTTTATGTCTTCCGCTCCAAGCGCCGACAGCTCGTTTCATTGTACGTCCCTTTGTCAGATACCGGGTAGGCGGATCATTCTATCATATTGATAATCAATGTAGTTTCTCGGCCGACGCTCGATCACGCGCTGCACCGCTATACGTACTGTTTCCGAGCTCAGCGCGTCGACAGGAACCAACCATTGCGAGCCCTTGATTGCTTGTGTGGCCGGCAAGATGTCCTTCAGCACCAAGCTCTTTGCTGATCCGACGCAAATTCCAAAGTGTGCCGCAGCCTTCGCAAGGCTGATCATTTTGCCGTCGGACGATGCGGGGTCGTATTCCGGCAAGCCCAGGCGTTCGCGCATTTCCCGCACGCGAACAGTCGTCCAGGTCTCGCCGTCGCCGGTCTTGCAGCGCATCCGATTGAGCGACACGGCGAGCTCTCGATCAGGCCAATGACCAGCGAGTTTACGAAGTGCGTCAACGGCAGTCGGTGCCATGTCGCCCGGATATCGGCCCGTCTTAACGCGAGCAACGCGAACCTCCGTGTGCCGGCCGCCGGTCCAGTGGATGAGCAGAACCGCCTCATTGGTGTTCCTATCGAGATCGCAAACAATCTCTCGGACCACAATGTGAACCAGCCGCTGCTTGGTGCGCGTGTCCGTGGACGGTGCATTCCAAACCCGCGGAAGATCATGCGCAAGTTGCAGAAGCAGGGCGCGGTCGATCTTGGGACTTTCCGCCGATGCGGTGCGCAGCTCCTTTATACGACCTTCAAGCTCGGCAACCCGCTCCAATGCGCCATTCCAGCGCGCCTCGAGTTCGCGGGCAACGTGGCGCTTGGCCGGATCCACAAGCTCGTATCGGCGTGCAGCAAGAGACGCTTCGTAGCGTACGACTTCAAGCTCCCGTTCGACGGCCGTGATGATCTCTTGTCTTGAGCGCTCAACCTGGTCGGACGCCAATATCGCTGCTTCAACAGCCCGATCGGAGACGGCCTCAAGGATTTGCAGCGCGACCGCACGATCGACCCGCACCCCGCCGATGCCGATACATAGGCCAGCGCCGACATGGGCGTCATCGCCGCGGCATTGATAACGATGGGCATTCCCCTTGGCCTGGCCGTAGAACACACGCATCATCCGCCCGCAATGGCCGCACCGCATCAATCCGGTCAGAAGTGCGCGTCCCCCGCGCGCCGATTTTCGCGAGCAGTTCTTCTTCATGTGGGCGTTTTCCAGCAGCAGCCTCTGATTGTCCTCATACTCCTGCCAGCTGACATAGCCGGGATGATTGTCGCGCAGGAGAACATTCCATTCCTCCCGCGGCTTTTTGAACCCGCTGACCTTGCGGGCGCGACCGTCCACGATCCGTGTCTTCTGGGCGATTCGGCCAAACGCATAGGCGCCAGCATAGAGCGGATTGTGCAGGATCTGCATCACCGTGTGATAGGCCGGCGCCTTCCAGCTGAGCTTGTAGATTTGAACGTTTTTTAGAACCACAGGCATTTTGATGTCGGCAGCACGCAGCCAAAGAAAGACCTGCCGGGCGCTACCGAGCTCGCGGAACTTCGTGAAGACGAGTCGAACCAATCCCGCCACATGTTCGTCGGGATCCATTTCGATCTTGCCGAGTTCACTCCAACAAAATCCAGGTGGAAGCATGAAGCGGTACTCGCCGCGCTTGGCCTTAGAGTCCCGAGCGGCGATTCCACGTTGGCGAAGCAGGCTCAGCTCATACTCCGACATCGTTCCCTTCAGTCCGAGAAGCAGGCGGTCGTTGACAAGCCGCGGATCATAGGCGCCGTCGGGATCAATGACCAACGCGCCCGCGAGGGCGCATAGGTCGATCAAGTGATGCCAGTCGCGTCCATTGCGCGCCAGCCGCGACGCCTCAATGCAATAAACGGCACCGACGTTACCCGAACAAACCATCGCCACAAGCCGCTCAAATCCGGGCCGTTGAGTGCTGCCAGAGCCTGAGCGGCCAAGATCATCGTCAATTACCGCCACCGACTTAAATCCGGCGGTTTCCGCGGCCTGCGCCAAGTCATATTGCCGCCGCTGGCTTTCGAGATTCCCCATAACTTGGGACATTGTCGATTGGCGAACATAGACGACGGCGGCGCGGTCGAGGTGATCACGTGTGATCTTGACACTCATGGTCACCTCCCGACATCTGAGCGGGTTCGACGCCAGCCGCTTCCAGCAACAGATCGGCGAGCGCCTCGATCAGACCTTTGGGATTGGCGCCCAGCGGGTTCTGGGGAATCCGAAGACCCAGATCCAGACCCAGCTGCATCGGCTCGCGATATTGGCTTTTTCTCCGCACGTCCTTTCTCCCTCTTCAAATAAGGACGGGATTGTGCGCCCGACGCCTGAGTCGCGCCCAGAAGCTTCAGAACAGCAGCAAATTCGTTCAGCCCCTCAATACTGACCTGCGGCGGTCCTAGCGCCATGCCGGCGCAGTAGCTTTCGTCGAGCATCCAATTGGGAACTTCGCGGCTAAACCCACGCCGCTCCTCTGTGTAGATGCATTTCAGCTCCTTGCCGCGTCGGAACGGTGCCACCTGAAGCGTCCGCCCAAAAAGCGGATGCCACGGATACGCAATTGTCGCGCTTCGAAGACTGTATGCAGAATGTCGAGTGTTGGCTAGATCGCGTGAAGATCCTGACTTGGGATGGAAGCGGCCTTGTCCTTTACTACAAAAGAATCGAGGGGCAGTTCACCTGGCCGCCGATCAAGGAAGGCGTCATGTCGCTATCTCATGCTCAGCTCTCGGTGCTGCTCGATGGCTCGGACTGGAAGCGTGTGCCGATGCGAGTTGTGGATCAGCCGATGCGAGCTGGTTGATCATTATCAAGAGTCGTTCGTCACTCATGCGGAGGTTGTTGTAGAATCGCTCTGCATGAGTGATTTGCCTTCCGATCCAGCATTGCTCCGACAAGCCGTGATGACGCTATCGTCACGGCTTGCGGCGTTGTCGGAGGAATGCAGCACGCTGGCGACCGAGCGTGATGCAGCGATCGCCCAACGCGACGCTGCGATCCAGGAGAACGACAAGCTCCTGATGATCCTGTCCCAGTACAAGCGCACGATCTTCGGTCTGCGCTCCGAGACACTGGATATCGGACAGCTGTCTCTCTTCACCATCAGGGCACAGGCGGTTCGTGCCGCCGCCAACGACGACGTGACCGGAGGCAGGCTGCCTGACGGAGCGGAGGGCCGTGGAAAGCGACCGGCGCGACGCAACCGGGGGAAGCTTCCGGAGCATTTGCCGCGCATCGATGTCGTGATCGATATCGAGAGCCACATCTGCCCTTGCTGCGGCGAGCAGCTGCACAAGATCGGGGAGACCGTCAAGGAAGCCTTCGACGTCATTCCGATGCAGTACCGGGTCAAGCGCATCATGCGTCCACGGTACGGCTGCCGGGGATGCCGCCAGGGTGTTCTGCAGGCACCCGCGCCGGCCCAGGCGATCGACGGTGGAATGGTGACGGAAGCCTTGCTGGCCTACGTCGCGGTGATGAAATACGGCTACCAGCTGCCGCTGTATCGCCAGGAACAGATGTTTGCCGCCCAAGGCATCACGCTCGACCGGCAAACGCTGGCCTCGTGGATGGGCCGCGTCGCCTGGTGGCTGAAGCCGCTTCACGCGCTGTTGCGCCGCGCAGTGATGTCCTACCCGCGGCTGTTTGCCGACGAGACGCCGCTGCCAGTTCTCGATCCCGGCCGTGGCAGAACCAAAGTCTGCCAGTTCTGGGCGATCGCCACCGACGACCGCCCGTGGGGCGGCCCCGCGCCGCCGGCAGTAGTCTACGTGTTCGCCGAGGATCGCAAGGCAATCCGCGCCAGGCAGCTGTTTGGAGACTACGACGGCATCCTGCAGGTCGACGGCTACGCCGGGTACAAGGGGCTTAGAAACGGCGGCCGTCTGGTACAACTGGCGTTCTGCTTCGCGCATGCGCGGCGGAAGTTCTGGGACGTCCACGTCGCGACGAAATCGCCGATTGCCGCGGAAGCGCTGCAGCGGATCGCGATGTTCTACGCCATTGAGGATCGCATTCGCGGTTTGCCGGCGACGCAGCGAGCTGCGGTGCGACAATCCGACACCAGACCGCTGATCGAGGACTTCAAGCCCTGGCTCGAGGCGCGACTGCTGGAAGTCTCGAAGAAATCCGGCCTTGGCAAGGCGATCCGCTACACCCTCAACCATTGGGATGGCCTGACGCGATTCATCGATGATGGGCGCATCGAGATCGACAGCAATACGGTCGAACGCAGCATCAAGCCGATCGGGCTGGGAAAGAAAAACTATCTGTTCGCAGGCAGTGAGGGCGGCGCCGAAACCTGGGCCACTCTCGCATCACTCATCAACTCCGCAAAGACTTCACGACATCGACCCACGGCACTATCTTACTGATGTTCTCGAGCGCATCGTCTCCGGACGTACCAAGATCAATCAGCTGAACACGCTGCTGCCGTGGAATTGGAAAGCCGAGCGCGATGGTTCGGAGCCAAAGCTCGCCGCTTGATCAGTTCGACGGCAAGGCGTCGGGAACTTCCTGCGCATCGCTGGCGTCGTCGTAGATCTCTTCGCGGATCACGCGCAGCGTTACCTCGTGCAGATACACTTGCAGCGCACCCTCCAGCTCGGTGAACTCGGGCAGCAGGACTCGATCAACGAAGCCCCGTGACGCACGGACCATCACCGTGTTACGTCGCTGTCGGCGATATCGAAACGGCCGCAGCCCATATCGGCGGCAAAGCGCCAGAAACAGGTGCCGAGACCACTGGTCGGGAAGTGAGAATTGCTGTTCGATCGGTGGATCGTGGCGAGCAAGTTCCTCGACCCGGGCCCGCACCCGCTGCAGCGCGGCTTCCGCTGCAAGGCGCTCACCAGCAGTTCCGGCACCCACGAACAACGCCTCGATCTTCCGAAGCTTCTCGCGCAGCTGCGACTCGCTGGTCATTCTGATCCCCGTTGCCCGCTCCGAACCGGGATCAACCCATCACCGCGCGCCGGCGGCGTCAATCATCCCGACCGCGCTATCCAGAGCATTCCGCGCAAGTCAAGCCCAGGCACCCGTGATCCTCTCGTGACGCTCACTTGCAACCGACGAGAAGTTCCGAGTCCGCTTGGCTTTCGCCCAGCGCGCCGCGTTCGCCCCCTTCAGGGCTGCGAGGTCAGTCAGTTGATACCTCAAAGAAAAAGGCCGCCGCGTGGCGGCCGGTTGGTGGGCACTTCGAGAAAGCGCCGCGGTGTGGCTAAGTTAACACGCTCTTCACTTGCTCGGATCGGTTGTGCCGAGTAAGTTTCTGCGCTCAAATAAGAACGGGCGGGCACCAATCTTGAAATGCCGCGCTGACATCGATGGCTTGCGGGCCATCGCCGTGCTGTCTGTGTTGGCCTTCCACTACGGTGCAGCTCTGCCGGGCGGCTTTACTGGCGTTGACGTTTTTTTCGTGATCAGCGGATTCCTGATCACGCAGCAGTTGTCCGCAGAAATCGCCAACGGAACCTTTTCGATTCTTAATTTCTACGATCGTCGTATTCGACGCATTGTTCCTGCGCTGGCTGTGGTATTGGCCTTCTCTTTGTGGGCCGGCAAGCTCCTGCTGTTGCCTGGCGACTACAAATCAATGGCCGGAAGCGCAGCCTATGCGGCGTTTGGTGCCTCAAACTTCTTCTTCCTGTCCAACACAGGATATTTCGACCAAGTTTCCGAGCTTATGCCGCTCCTCCATACGTGGTCGCTCGGCGTAGAGGAGCAATTCTATCTGGTGTGGCCTCTTCTGCTTGCGTCGTTCGCACCGACACGCAGGAGCTGCGCAACACCACTCACTATTGGATGCGCAATCGCCATCGGGTTCATCGCAAGCCTCTATTGGCTCGATATAGACCCCAAAGGCGCTTTTTACCTGGTCTTACCGCGCGCTTGGGAACTTGCACTCGGCGCGTTGCTTGTCTTCCTGCCGCCTCTCTCACAGCGCCTCAGTGCCGTGGCCATAGCAACTGGCGTTGCATTGATCGCTGCAGGCTTTGTGCTGGCCCGCGCCAGCGCGTTCCCTGGCAGTGCGGCCCTTTACCCGTGTGTTGGAGCCGCACTCGTGATCTGGCCGCGCCGAGATGAACCGAAGCTTAGCTACTGGCTCGGGAAGCTGCGGCCGATCGGCCTCATCTCGTACAGTTTGTATCTGTGGCATTGGCCGGTGTGGGTGTTGTTCCGTCACTACATCAACAACGCAGAACCGAGCCCGTTTGAAGCGATCGCGCTCGCCGGCATCTCGACCGTTCTCGCTGTGCTGTCCTTCCGCTTCATCGAAAAACCTTTCCGCAAGCCACGCTGGCGCCCGACTGAGACCGTGCGCGCCGGTGCATTCGCTTGCCTTCTGCTTTTTTGCTCTGGCATGTACGTGCACAGTTCGGACGGACTGCCGCAGCGCATCTCGCCTGCCGTCTACCCCATGCGCAGCTTAGACGTCATGTGGGGATGGGACTGCCCCAAGTACGAACAGCTACCGCAATTAACGGGCCAATACTGCTCCTTCGGCCACGACTGGGCGACTGCAAAGACGAAAGCTCTGCTGTGGGGCGACAGTCACGCCGGGCATCTTGCGCCGGTAGTGCAGGCCGCGGCTCAACCCAACGAAGGACTTCTGCTGTACACGAACTGCCCCGCCGCCTTTGGTGGCCGTGTTCAGCGCCTGGACTTCGAAGGATTCCCGAATTTTGCAGAATATTGTACGGACCAACGCAAGCGCGCCATTCAACTGTTGCACGATGATCCATCTATCAACCTTGTGATCCTAGCTTCTTCTTGGAGCCCGATGCCACATCAACTCATCGGCAACGCTAATCTGAGCCCTGAAAAGAGGTTATCACTGGTCGCCTCAGGGATTGAGGACTTGATTGATGAGACCTCAATTCCAGGCCGTCGCTTTCTCCTTGTCGGCAGCGTCCCGCAACTCAACAAGGATCCCGTACCATGCGCCGTGAACTCGTTGTCTGGTCTCTTGCGCAGGCCGTGCGAACTCGATGCAACTACTGTCGCCTTTATGAAAACGCACACGGTTGAAACCGACAGGTTGCTTGAGGGCATCGCCAGAAAGCACGCGAATGTGTTGGCGATAATCCCTAGAGAAACGATGTGCGATTCAGTTGGCTGCAATACTTATATCAACGATGAATTTCTATATCGCGATACAAGTCATATCAGGCGCAATCTGAAGGCAGAGACCCTGCATAATCTCGCCGAACTCATC
Organism: Bradyrhizobium sp. JR3.5; assembly: GCF_054057015.1. NCBI lineage: Bacteria > Pseudomonadati > Pseudomonadota > Alphaproteobacteria > Hyphomicrobiales > Nitrobacteraceae > Bradyrhizobium > Bradyrhizobium sp. JR3.5. Next base: position 552,476 of record NZ_JBSRYV010000001.1, on the reverse strand, counting down.
GGGCTTCCTGCTGCGCTGAACAATCAGATTAGCTCCGCAGTGCCAGACTAGATATGCCGACCGCCGCCGTGATCGCCGCCCCATCGTCCGGTTTCGCCGTTGCGGCTCACAGGACGGCCGCCGCGCGTCCAGGACAATGGCGTGGCTTCGAGCAGCTCGACGCCGTTGAACGGCTTGGCGACGTAGGCAAGCAGAATGGCGAGCGACCACTTTGTCAGCGTCGCGACCGCAGCGCGGTTGGTCTTGGTGCTAGCGAGCTCAAAGTAGACGGCGGCGGGATCACGTCGAGCTTGCGCCAAGGTCAGCGATCGATCGTCAACCGACGACAGCTGGCTATCCCATGCGTGTCAATCGGCGTTGGACTGGGGCTCTGACTCACTTTTGATGCAGTTTGGGGGACGTCCGGCGCTTTGATTGGGGGAGAATCAGCGCCATGCGGCAAGCACTCCACCGCTCCAGTCTGGTGCCGCGTCGGTTTGTTGTAAAGAGTGCGTACTACGAGGGTAATAAGGCCATTGTTGTGGTCCGGGCGACACGCAGCGTTGTTTTGATCGTTCCAACCCCCAAGATCTGGACGATTTGCCGTGTCCGCGGACTCCCGCTTTATGGCGGCATGGGCTCAAAATCTCGGGAATACATGTTCGGCGCGACGGTCAGGCATCTGGCCGAGCGTGCTGCCAATGCTCGACGGGATGCCGACATATTGGCCTGCCAGGCATGGAACGCCCGCATGCTCGCCTTCCAGGGGCCGGCCCAGGCGGCGTTCGGCGACGCGCTCAACGCCGGCTACCGATACCTCGAGGTGAAGTGCCTCGGCTGCGAGACCCACCGACCCACCAGACCGTCACGCTCGACGTTGTGCGGCGCCCGAAGTCGACGCCGGTTCACGAGCTAGCCCGTCTTATTCATGATTGCCGGGCGGGGCAGCTGGAACATTTCCGGTCGGGGTGAAGGCGCGCGCGAACGCTTCGGCTTTTTCGCCGCTTTTCGACCCGACTTCGTGAACGCGTTGGAGGACGGCAGCGGGGTGACCGGGGGCTCATGCCCCGCGCGTCAGGGTGCTTGCGGGACCAGAGCGTTTGCCAAGCCGCGGAACAGGTCGGCGTCGGGGCACGCCGCAGCGAAGGCAAGACGGACGCGGGTGGCGGTCTCGATGACGCGGGCTGCGATCTTGAGAAGCCTGAGCCTGATCGTGTTGAACTCGGCCGTTGCCAGATCGCGCGGCTTTGGGATGGCATCGCGCACGGCGAGGATGAGCCAATAGGCGGCGGTGTGGAAGACGAGGCGGACCTGGTTGGCGAGCGCCGAGCGGCAACTGGTGCGATCGGAGGCGAGCTGGGTCTTGTGCAGCTTGATCAGGTTCTCGGCCTGTCCGCGAGCGCAATAGAGGCTGTCATAGATCCACTCAGCCGAGCCGATATCCAGGCTGGTGACGACGTAGCGGACGTCGAGCCCTTGTTGGGTTGCCTCGATGCGGGCGACGACGCGGCGCTCACGATGCCAGGAGCCGGCCGCGTGGCGGGTCTCGGTGTAGCCGCGAACCACGATCTTGTTCTCGATCGCACGTTCGGTTCGAAATGCATCACAGACCTCGTCGACCTTTCTGGCGAGCGGCTTCGTGCCGGCTAGCGCGAAGATGTAATCGACGCCGTTTTGCTCGCAAAAAGTCATCGCCTCGGGGCCGGCGTAATGGCTGTCGCCGCGGAAGGTGATACGCGTATCGGGCCAGCGCCGGCGAATGCGCCGAACCAGGCGGCGCAGGTGTGCCCGCACCTCGCGGCCGCTCGGCGTCTTGCCGGGGCGCAGGATGACCGCAACAGGCCGGCTGTGCTCGGTGTCGTAGACGTGGATCGGCAGGAAGCAGTGTTCATCATAATGGGCGTTGAACAGCGAGAGTTGCTGACGGCCATGCACCACGTCGACCGTGTCGTCGATGTCGAGCGTGATTGCGCTCGGCGCTCGCGCGTAGCTGTCCATCCATAGGTCAACCAGCACAGAGCTCAGCCGGATCACCTCGCGCAGGTGTGGTGCATTCTCCAGGCGCGATAGGGTCGGCTGCGAACACAGATCCCGGCCAGTGTCCGGCAGTCGGCCGCAAGCCAGCTTGAACGCCGGATCGCCGCGTAAACGATCGAGATCATTGCCATCCTCGTAGCCACACGCGATGGCGAAGATGCGGGCGCGGATCATATCCGCAAGGCTGTGCACGATGCGTCCCGGATCGCGCCGCTCGGGGAATACGCAGGACAACTTCGCGGCCAAGCCGAGGCGCCGGTCCGCCATGGCCAGAAGCATGACGCCGCCATCCGACGTCAGCTTGCCGCCGTCGAACGAGGCTGTGATCTTCTTGTGGGAAACGGCTGGAAATGAGAACGGCAGACTCGTATCGTCGGTCATGGCGAGTGTGGCGGCCCGGATGCGCGGAGGGTGGGTGTCAGCAACCGAATCCTACGCCATCTCAGCGGCTTACGCCACGCTCGCCAGCCTCTCAACAAGCCGCTGATGAATAAGACGGGCTAGAGCGATACATGCGGTGCAAGCAGTGTTCGCGGGCACAAGGCTATCCGTTCAAGCGCAGCCGCCTGGTAGCGCTTCGGACAAGTAAGATTTCCGCCATGAACCCGCCGTCAACGTGGTGGCCGGAAGAGCGGTGACCGTCGCGGCATGGCGAAATTAGTTGGGTCCGAAAACCATATAGAGCAGCATTGTGCCAACCACGGCTGTCCAGCCGATCGAAGCGGCAACGGCCCACACCTGTATCGGCATTGGACGCTTCCTTTGCAATTCGATGAAGCAAAACGAAGAGGCCGCTGGCGCTGGTCAGCGACCTCTTGGACCCGATCTCAAATGAACGTCTTGGAAATAAAATCGCCGCCGAAGGTCCATCGTTGTTAGACAACGAATTCGCAGCGCAGTGTCGCAGTGAAGCCTAAACACGTTCCATGCTCTGCGGAACTATCGTAACGTGGCGAGGACGACACACTTTCTTCCTTCGAGATTCTCAACAGCCATCATCACTGCGGGTGCTATCGCTCCGGCACGACGTTTGATAGCGAAAATCCACTCGCCGCAGATTTGCGCTAACAGGAGCGCGATGGGTTTGCACGATGAAATTGAAGGGGTGACCGCCCCTACTCCGACCCCGAGACGCCCGCAGGGTCATGGAGCATGCGCGGGCGTTCGAGCCCATCCAGGATGGCAGGATCTACATCGAGAAGATTAACCGCCCGATGATCGACGAGGACAAGGCGACGCCGGCTGAATATTGTGTCGCGCGTCATGGAAAACTGCCCCCTCAGCGTCACGAGGAATTGCCCCCTCCTCGGATAGCTGAGGAGAGAGTGAATGAAGCGGGAACGAATCACTGAAGGCTCGCCGTGGAATGATCCACGGGGGCAGGTGATGAAGACGCCGGATGACGTGGCGGAAATGATGCGCCTGAGAGCGTGCGGGTGGGGCGTGAAGCGGATTGCGCGGCAGCTGGGCTGCAGCCATCACACGGTGAAGGACTACGTGGCGGCGGGCGGGGTGAAGCCGTTCAAGTCGCCTGAGCGGCCGAAGCGTCTCGACGGCCTTGAGGGCTGGCTGCGCGAGAGGCTCATTCGGCATCGCGGCAATGCCGACGTGGTGCGCCAGGACCTGTTGGCCGAGAAAGGCGTGGCCGTCAGCCGACGGACACTGCAACGCGCCGTGCAGCCCTATCGCCAGGCGCTGAAGGCGGAGGCGCTGGCGACGACGCGGTTTGAGACGCCGCCGGGCCGGCAACTGCAGATCGACTTCGGGGAGCGTCTGGTCGAGATCGGAGGGGCGAAAGTCAAGGCATTCGTGTTCGTGGCAACGCTTGGACACTCGCGACGGCTCCATGCGCGTGCGTTCCGGGCCGAGAGGCAGGAGCATTGGTTCGCCGGGCTCGAGAGCACGTTCACGACCTTCAGCGGTGTGCCGGAGGAAGTGCTGATGGACAATCCACGCGCGCTTGTCGTGCGCCACGACGCGGTGAGCCGGTCGGTTCAGTTCAACGACAAGCTGATAGCCTTCGCAAAATATTGGGGCTCCCCCCATCAATCCAAAGCACGATAACCGCTGACCAATCTCGACTGACGCGGGACTGGCCGTGCGGCCTCAGCAATCGCCCCCTGGGCCTCCAAGGGATTGCTGGGGCCGCTTCGTTTGGATTCGCCAAACGGGCCCGGGATACCTATTTTTCAGGCATGCCGATTACCCGAAAGCCGCTCGAAATTCCGCCGGGGGTTGCCCGCCAGTTTGCCGCCGACATGCAGGCGTATCCCGCCGAGCAGGACGACATCCGGCGTGATCGGATCGCGGTCGGCACCAGACACATGCTCCTTGAAACATATGCCGGCCGGCGCAAAGTTGCGGCTAAGCGAGGTCAAGGAACTATTCGAGCGAATGCGATGACCAAAGACGCATTCGACCGATGGTGGGAATGGGAGAGCAAGCCGATACGGAACCGCAGGAGATCAATGTCGCGATTTGGCGTCCCGTGTCCCGGCTCTCACCCGAAGATCGACAGGACCGAGATAAGGTCAACGAAGCCGTAGCCCGACACAAAGAAGAGCCCGACGCCGGTTGCGCGGGATGAGGTCTGAGATACGCCGAAGCAGGAACGGCCGCCAAGCGCTCATCGGCAGAAAGTTACCATCTGAAAAAGATAAGAAGCCCTACGAGGATCAAAAACGGCGAGACACTGAATAGCAGCGAGGTCCAAAAATAGAGCTCTCTTCGGGTAGTCGCACGCCCACTCATACGCTTACTCCCTAACAGATTTGGCTTACTACTGATGCTCGCCGAACAATAACGAATAACAACACCGTAAAAATACGGTAGCAGCCGCCTCAGGCTCGCTAAGGGATAAGACCAGCCCTTTTCGCGTGCTATACTCTAAAGGCCTTTTTACCGCTATATTAGTTGGCTGCCGACCTTCGACGCCCAACTATTGACCGGCCTGCACGATGATATCGCTCATCCTCGCCGCAAGTTCAATTTTGCTCCTCGCGCTGTGCATTTGGACAGCATACCGGTTGGGTTTTCGCGACGGCCGAGAGCATGGCTTGTCGGAGGCCTATCAACTCTACGGAGGTATCCGACGGGCATACGACAAAGCACGGCCTCTGGAAGAGCCGGACCGATGTGCCATATGTCATCCATCAGGTGACGATCTACTCAACACTGTTTGCTTTTTGCCGGAAGCGGCCTCTTCTATATGCTCCCGCAGGCCTCCGATCACCACATTCGCGGCACCTTTCGTCTCTGGCAGGGAACGTGTTCATGGCAATATCTACCCGAGCTATCGTTATTGCGGCCGTCGTTCTTAATATGATCTCGATCGGATTATCCGAGGTGCAGCGAAGGCAATTGGGCCAGACGGGAATTGAAGCCACACTGGAATTGCGTCGGATTGAGCAGCAGCGGCTAGCCCAACAGACCCTTGAGCTGGACCGAACCTACAAACTGATTGCTGAGATCAACAATCGTATAAGCGCGGTTGAAGTTCAAATGCTCGCTCTTCAGGCGAAGACGCAAGTCTTAAATGTCGCCAAGTAGCTACCAACTGCATGTCAGACTACGGGAGACCGGTCCTGACCTCTTCAGGAAGGCCTGCGAGTTCGGCTTTGAAGGTCTGGCATCAAAGTGCTCAGAGGGGCCCTTTCGCGACGGCCGATACCTGCACTGGATCAAGATCAAGAACCGGACGCATACGGCAATGTCGCGGAGGTTCAAGTGAGTGCCCTGCTCCGATTGGCAAAAAGTAGTCCCGGCCCTCATGATCGCTGTTGGCCTCGTGCTGGTGCTGATTGGCTTCGTTGCCAGGAGCCGGCACAAGCGATCCGGGGAAATCACCGAGGAAAGAATCGCGTTTTATTATTTATCGTTGCATTGGGAACGGGGGAAACGATGGCTTCATTTAAGCCGCTGATGCCGTTTTTCTTGATTTACGCGCTAGGCATACTGGTCACGGCTGGGCACTTCTATCGCAAGCACGAAGGCAGTCTAGGTGCACGGCAGGTCGCTTGTGTCTTCTTTTGGCCGGCTTAGTGGTTGCTTGAGCACGGTGTCCGGGACAGCATTGACGCTATTTCGGACGTGACCGTCGGGACCGACGGAGGCTCGCTCCTTTCCGTGGGAGTTGGGCTTTTTGCAGCCGGTCAATTTCTATTTTTGAATTGGGAAACATGCAGCAGCGGAGTAGCATGCACTGGCGTGCTGTTGAAAGGCACCGCCATGATCTTCCCGCCAGTTGGAGCGGCCTGCCTGACTTGGCTTGTTTCTCAGTTTGGATAGGGACTAGATAGCGGTCCGATGAATCACCCTGAAGAAATTCGCAAAAGGAACCTTTCAGAGCGACTGATCCAACGCCTGAAGCAAAGCCGTCTGTGGGCCTTTTTTGAGATAATTTGGACCTTCCTCTTTAAGACCTGATTGGCACGTTGATGAAGATCAACAAGTGACACGCGCTCGCAGCGGCGCTCGCTGTCTACGTTCCGATCGGGCTCTATCTGGACACTCTCCCTCCCTCGGAGGATCCAAGCATCCTGCGCGGGCCGGTCGTGTATTACGCTTGGCGCTATCAGCTCACCATTCCGAACTCCATAGCCGACACTCTCGAAGCGCGTCGACAATCACAGCTTGAACTCTTGAACTGACCGAGGACGGGCAAGCTCTCGGGCCGGTCCACTGCCAGGATATTGAGATTGGAGACGAGGGCCACGGCCGCTTCGCTTATCGAAAGGACGATTGGGCCGTCCTCTACTTCTCTACCAGCGACAATAGCGACCCCAACACGAACGGACGGGTGTATCGCGCAATCGACCCAATGGCGAAAGACCCTTTCGCGTCCATCAGGATTCCACCCCGCAAGCCTTGGATTTATTGGCTGCTAGAAAGAGCCCGGCTCGTTGCTGGGTCTATGTAAAAGACGACCGCCCCTTCGGCGGCTCAGATCCGCCAGCGGCAATGTTCTATCACTCGCGCGATCGAAGGGGCGAGCATCCGCAGGCGCATCTGACCAACTATAGCGGCATCCTGCAGGCCGACGCCTTCGGCGGATACACCAAACTCTACGAGCCCGAGCGAAGTCCTGGGTCTATCAGGGAAGCGGACCTGTTGGGTCCATGCCCGGCGCCCGTTCTTCGCCATGGCGGATCTTGAAGAGAATGCGCGGCGCAAAGCGGCCGGAAAGAAGGAGATCGTCATCTCGCCCGTCGCCGTGGAGATCGTGCGCCGCATCGACGCTCTGTTCGAGATCGAGCGCTCTATCAATGGCCAAAACGCCGACCAACGAAAGATTGTTCGCCAGGCGCAGAGCGCGCCGCTCGTTGCCGATCTGGAAGCCTATATGCGCGAGCAGTGCACCAAGCTCTCCCGCGGTCACGATCTGGCCAAGGCCATGAACTACATGTTCAAGCGCTGGGTCCGACCGCGGATGGCGCCGAGCCGCCGCCATGTATAGCCCCATCGTCCCTGCCAAGATGAACGACGTCGACCCGCAGGCACGACAAACATGGTTGGCCATTTCCGCAATCATTGCGGGCCAATTATGTCGATCGGCTGTCCTCTGCGCGGCCAGGTTAATAAATGAACGGAGCAAGCCGCCCCAGCGACGTTTTAGAAATCCTACGCGCCCAAGTTAAAGCCCGCTCCAACTTGCTCCGGAGCGGGCCCTCGCGCAGCGGCCCAGTAGCGGGCGGAACTGGGGCGCCCACGGCCAGTCTCCTGAACGCGGATTACAGGGGCTGTGCATTTCCATGAGTAGCGCTATTAATGTGCAACTAGCGCGTGAGGAGATTACCTCAAAGCACCTATCGCTTGGAACGTCTGGCCCTTTGCGTGTCTGGAGCGGGTTGCGGCACCGGGGCGGCGCTTTCAGCCCTCGCCGATTCCAGCGAGTTAACCCGCCCGCTGAGCGCGGCCAATTGGTCAGAGATTAGCTTTTGCTCGCCGTGTTGTGCGGCGGTCTTCTGCTGCACATCGCCGATCTGAGCGGCCTGCCTTTGCTGCTCAGCCTGAATGCCTTGCACCGCTTGTTGCAGGGAAGACAAGGTCTGCTTGATCTGTTGAATGGCGGGGTCCGGAGGTGGCGCCGCCGCGGCGTGCTCCTGTGAGGTGGTAATCTTCGTTGCGTTGCTGTAGCTCACCCAAAGGCCACCGCCAGCGACGACGAGTGCGAAGACAGCCACGAACAACGGGAGTGCCGATCGCGGTCGTGCGTCGGCGGGCGTTGAAGTTTCGGTCATGCAGATTTCCCCGATAGCGGACGACGGTGTTAACTGTCGAAGCGCGGGTTAGTTCCGGGGATTGTCAGAACTTTTGTGTAAGGGGTTTCTGTGAAGGGTGAATTTGTCTCCCGGCATCAAGAACAAGGCATCAGCGGCATGGTGGACGAGTTTGCTTGGCCGCACCGAGCGGTCAAGTGCCGAAGCCGCGGAGCGGCGCGCCGCAGGCGCGGGACTTGACGGCGAAGGGGCGTGCCGAGCCATCATGACCGTTGCCGTGATGCCGTTCGTCATCGCGTCGTTCCCGAAAAGCGCTCGCCGAACCGGATGGCAAACTGGCCCATCGCGGAGGTCCATTCGACCGGGCGTCGCCAGCGCAGGCCGGCATTCTTGATTGCGAGATAGAGCAGTTTCAACGCCGCGTCATCGTTTGGAAAGCTGCCGCGCGTTTTGATGATCTTGCGCAGCGAGCGATGCAGCGCCTCCACAGCGTTGGTGGTGTAGATCATCTTGCGGATGCCCGGTGCGAAGGCGAAGAATGGCACGACGTAATCCCAGGCCCTCCGCCAGGCCGCTCCGATCGCTGGATAGCGCTTGCCCCACTCGGCCTCGAACTCCTCGAGGCGGACAAGCGCAATATCGGCGTTCTCGGCCCGGTAGATCGCCTTGATCGCTCGCCTTGCGGTCCTTCCAGGACACGAAGGCCAGGCTGTTCCTGATCAGGTGCACGATGCAGGTCTGCACAATCGTCTGCGGGAAAACCGACATGATGGCCTCTGGAAGGCCCTTGAGGCCGTCGACCACGGCAATCAAGATGTCGTTGACGCCACGCAACTTGAGCTCGTTGACGACCTTGAGCCAGTACTTGGCCCCTTCGGTCTGCTCGATCCAGAGCCCGAGCACATCCTTCTCGCCGTCCGCATTGAGCTCCAGGGCCACATAGACGGCCTTGTTCTTCACCAGGCCCTCATCGCGGATTTTGACGCGCAGCGCGTCAAAGAAAGCTACCGGATAGACCGCTTCCAGCGGCCGGCTTTGCCACTCTCGCACCTCATCGAGGACGGCATCGGTGACCCGGCTGATGAGATCGGGTGAGACCGCCGCTTTATACGCTGAGTTGCTCTTGCGATAAACCGTAAGAGGACTAGACAGCGATAATCGTATTGATTTTGCACGCAAATTTCTATTTTGCGCGCAGCACTCGATGCCCTTGGGCAGGCACTATTTGCCCTTCCAGTCGGGCGTGCGCTTGTTGAGGAAAGCGTCCATGCCCTCGCGGAAATCCTCGCTCATATAGGCGCGCAGGATCAGGTCTTCGCCTTCGTCGCGCGACAGCGTGCGGCGGATGCGACGCACCGCCTCCTTTGTCACCTCTAACGTGATCGGTGCATGGCCGGCGACAAGTTGCGCGGTCTCGGTGGCGCGGCGCTGCAGCGTTTCCACGTCGGGGACGACTTCGTTCAACAGCCCGAGCGCCAATGCTTCGGGCGCCTCGACCAGGCGCCCCTTGAAGATCAGATCCTTTGTCCGCGCCGGACCGATCAGCGAGACCAACCGCGAGATGTTGGACATGGAGAGGCAGTTGCCGAGCGTGCGCGCGATCGGGAAGCCGATCCGTGTCGCCTCGGTGCCGATGCGGATGTCGCAGCATGCGGCGATACCGGCGCCGCCGCCGGTGCAAGCGCCGGCGATCGCCGCGATGACAGGCACGCGGCACTGTTCCAGCGTTCCCAGCACGCGGTCGATCCGCGCCTCGTAGTCCAGCGCATCCTGGGCGGTCTTGAACGCCCGGAACTGCGAGATGTCAGTGCCCGAGGCGAATGCCTTCTCGCCGGCACCGGTGAGGATCAGCGCCTTGATGGAGTGATCCTGATTGATGTTCTCGCAGATCGAGGCCATCTGCTCGTACATCGCAAACGTCAGCGCGTTGCGGGCCTGCGGCCTGTTAAACGTGATGCGCGCGATCCCGTCCGCGACGGAGTAGATCAGGTCTTCGGTCGATGCGACAGGCGCGTTCATGTCTCGCTCTTTCTGTTCTTTGCGATAAGATTTCAGGCGACAGCCTTCGACGCCTGCGATGGGTCACGTCCCTTGAGGACCTCCATCGCCGCCAGCACACCGCCACTGCGATGCGGCACCTTGGCCAGATCGAGACCCATCTCGACGCCGGACAGCGTGCCCATCAGCATCAGGTCGTTGAAGTGGCCGATATGCCCGATCCGGAACACCTTGCCCTTGACCTTGTTGAGGCCGGTGCCGAGCGACATGTCGAAATTCTCGAGCACGACCTTGCGGAATTGATCGGCGTCATGGCCATCGGGCACGCGCACCGCGGTCAGCGCCGGCGAATGCGCGCCCTGTTCCTGGCACTGCGTCTCCAGCCCCCAGACCTTGATGGCGGCACGCGTCGCTTCGCTGTGACGCTTGTGGCGGGCGAAGACGTTGTCCAGCCCCTCCTCCTCCAGCATCTTCACGGCCTCGCGCAGGCCGAACAGCAGATTGGTCGCTGGCGTATACGGCCAGGTGCCGGCCTTGTTGATGTTGATGACCTCCTGCCAATCCCAATAGGAACGCATCCCCGGATTGGCCTTGGCCACGGCAAGCGCCTTCTCCGACACGGCGTTGAAGCCGAGGCCGGGCGGCAGCATCAGCCCCTTCTGGGAGCCGGCGATCGAGACGTCGATGCCCCATGCATCGTGTTCATATTCCAACGAGCCGAGGCCGGAGATAGTGTCGACCATCAGGAGCGCCGGATGCTTCAAGGTGTCGAGGATCTTGCGGACGTCGCGCGGATAGGTGACGCAGGCGGTCGAGGTCTCGTTATGGACCACGCAGACGGCCTTGATCTTGTGCGCCTTGTCGGCAGCAAACCGAGCCTCGATCTGCTCGAGGTCGGCGCCATGGCGCCAGTCGCCCGGAATGAAATCGACGTCGAGCTTGAACTTGTCCGCGATGCCGTGCCAAAGCACCGCGAACTGCCCGGTCTCGCACATCAAGACCTTGTCGCCCGGCTGCAGCGTGTTGACGATCGCGGCCTCCCAGGCGCCGGTGCCGGACGACGGATAGATGATCACGGGCTGCTTGGTGCGGAACACACGCTGCATTGCAGAAAGCACGGCAAAGCCGATCTCGGCGAATTCGGCACCGCGATGGTCCATGGTCGGCATGTCCATCGCCCGCAGCACCCGGTCCGGCACGTTGGTCGGTCCCGGAATCTGCAAAAAATGCCTTCCAGTGTGCACGGTCATGAGCGTCTTTCCCGGTCTTGTCTTGGTCGTGGTGAGCCGCTCGCATATCACTATTCGCCGGGTTTGTCCTAGGCCCGGCGGGGGGCCGTCATGCATATCTGACGGCGCTCCGCCGAGGCCGGCAGCCGCTCATTCGGCTGCCACGACCTTCCCCTGCACCGCCAGTTCGCTCGCTTCCTCGAACGGCCGCTCCGGATGCATCAGGAACGCCGAGAAACCGCCAAGCAGCAGCAGCCCCATCGACATCAGGAACGGCAGGTACCAGTTTCCGGTGGCGTCGATGACGAAACCGGCGACCAGCGGCGAGACGATCGCCGCGAACGCCGAGCCGCTGTTCATGATGCCTGCGGCGGTGCCGGAATATTTCGCCGCGATGTCCATCGGGATCGACCACATCGGGCCGATCACCAGCTCGGCGCAGAAGAAGCCGGCCGACAGGCAGAGCGCGACCACTGTGATGTCGTGAACGAACAGGATCGGCATCAGCGAGAGCAACGCGCCGGCGAATCCCACGATCGTCACGCTGAGCCGCGCCATCCGCACATTGCCGGTGCGTTCGAGGATGCGATCAGAGATGACGCCGCCGATGCTGTCACCGACCACGCCGGCAAAGAACACGCCGGATGCGAACAGCGCCGAGTTCTTCAGATCGAGGCTATAGTTGTTCTTGAAGAACAGCGGCAGCCAGTTGAGGTAGAGCCACAGGCACCAGCCGTAGCAGAAATACGTCAGCGTCACCGGCCACATCCGCTGCAACAGCGGCCCCCACGGCACCTTCGGCCGCTCGCCCTGCGGGCGCGGCGGCAACGTCGCAAGCTCGGCCTCCGTGATGGAGCTGTGGTCCCTAGGCTCGTTGCGGAAGTACCAGACCCACGCAACACCCCAGATCAGACTGACGACGCCGAGCACGACGAATGCGCCGCGCCATGTCAGCCAGAGGATCAGGAGCGCGACCACCGGCGGGGTCACAGCGTTGCCGAGCCGCGCAAACGCGTGTGTCAGGCCTTGCGCGAAGCCGCGGCGGTTCGCAGGCGTCCAGTATTGCATGGCGCGGGTCGCGGTCGGGAACGTCGCCCCTTCGCCGAAGCCCAGCGCGAAGCGCGCGATGAACAGCGCCGCGAGACCATGGACGAAGCCGGTCATGATGGTCGCCGCAGCCCAGATCATGCCGCACCAGAACAAGGTCTGGCGTGGCCCGAAGCGATCGCCGACCCAACCGCCGATCACCTGGAACAGCAGATACGGATAGGCGAAGGCCGAGAATACCAGGCCGAGCTCGGTGTTGGACAGACCAAGCTCCTTCTGGATCTCGCTGGCTGCGGTGCCGATATTGACGCGGTCGACATAGGTGATGAAATACATCACGCAGAGCATGGCCAACACGACATGGGTGGCCTTGAACCGAAGCCTCATATCCCTCCCCTTCCCTGATCCGCGATTTTTCTGAGCCGTTGGCGTGCGGGATGCCGTCGGTCGGCGCTTAAGTGCTGACCACCTTCAGATGCGACGCGTTGCGTTGATCGCGCTCCTCGAGCAGCCGCATCGCCGCCTCGACCCCGCCCGAGCGGTGCGGCACGCCGGCAACCGACAGCCCCATCTCGACGCCCGTGAGCGCGCCGAGCAGCGTCAGCTCATTGCACTCGCCGAGATGACCGATCCGGAACACCTTGCCTGCGACCTTCGACAGGCCGGCACCGAGCGACATGTTGAAATTGTCGAGCACGGCCTTGCGGAACTGATCGGCATCATGGCCAGGCGGCATCATCACCGCGGTCAGCACCGGCGAAAATTCCGACGGCTCCTGACAGAGATTCTCGAGCCCCCATTGATTGACGGCGGCACGCGTGGCGGCGGCGAGGCGCCGATGGCGGGCGAACACGTTGTCGAGCCCCTCTTCCAGCAGCATCGCAATCGCCTCGCGCAGCCCGTAGAGCAGGTTCGTCGCCGGCGTATAGGGGAAGAAGCCCTTGGCGTTCGGCTTCAGCATCTCCTCCCAATCGAAATAGGAGCGCGGCACCTTGTTGGTGCGGGACGCGGCGCGGGCCTTCTCCGAAATGGCGTTGAAGCCGAGGCCGGGCGGCAGCATGAAGCCCTTCTGCGAGCAGCTGACGCTGACATCGACCTTCCACTCGTCGTGCCGGTAATCGACCGAGCCGAGCGAGGAAATGGTGTCGACCATCAAGAGCGCCGGATGCGCGGTGCGGTCGATGCCGGCACGGATGTCGGCGATCCGGCTGGTCGCGCCGGTCGAGGTCTCGTTGTGGACGACCATCACCGCCTTGATGCTGTGCGCGCTGTCCTCGGCAAGCCTTGCCTCGATCAACGCTGGGTCGGCGCCGCGCCGCCAGTCGCCGGCAATGAAGTCGACCTCGATGCCGAAACGGCCGGCCAGCTGCCGCCACAGCGTGGCGAAGTGGCCGGTCTCGACCATCAGGACCTTGTCGCCGGGCGACAGCGTGTTGACGATCGCGGCTTCCCAGGCGCCGGTGCCCGACGACGGAAAGATCACCACCGGGCCTGCGGTCTGGAAGATCTTGCCGCTTCCCTCGAGCACGGTGCGGCCAAGCTCGGCAAACTCGGCGCTCCGATGGTCGATGACCGGCATGTCCATCGCGCGAAGAATGCGATCCGGCACAGGGCTCGGCCCTGGAATCTGCAGAAAATGGCGTCCTTGATGCATGAGAACCTCCCAATCGCCGGATTTCGGCTCCTTGGCCAACCATTTTGCATTCATTTTTTGTATTTTCAATCCAATTTTGGTATTCGATTGTGGAGATCGACGCGACCGCGCCGGCAAATTATTGTTCAGAATATGAAATCTGCGATTCCCGAGACCGGGGTTCCGATCACCGAGCCCGCCGCCGGCAACGGCAGCGACCGCCAGGAAGTCTCGCTTCACGGTGAGATCCTGCTGCGGCTCCGCGACCATGTGGTGGAAGGCAACATTCCCGAGGGCGGGCGCGTTCCGGAACGCCAGCTGTGCGAAATGCTGGGGATCTCCAGGACGCCGCTGCGCGAGGCGCTCAAGGTGCTGGCCGCCGAAGGCCTGATCGAACTCTTGCCCAATCGGGGCGCGCGGGTGCGCCAGCTCAGCCAGGGCGACCTCGAAGAACTGTTCGACGTCATGGCCGGGCTGGAGAGCCTCGCCGGGCGACTGGCTTGCGAGAGCATCACGGACGAGGAAATCGCCGCGATCGAGCGGCTGCACTACGAGATGTACGGCCACTATCTGCACCGCGACATGCACGGCTATTTCCAGACCAACCAGAAGATCCACGAGAGCATCGTCGCGGCTGCGCGCAACGACACGCTGAAGACCACCTACGCCAACTTCGCAGGCCGGATCCGCCGCGTGCGCTACTCCGCCAATTTCGCCCGCAAGCGGCAGCGCTGGGCCGAGGCGATGCGCGAGCACGAGGCGATCCTCGATGCGCTGCGCCGCCGCGCCGCAAGCGAGCTCAGCGATATCCTGTTCGCCCATCTGCGCAACAAGCGGAGCGCCGCGATCGAGCACCTCGCCGAGGGCGAGGGCACCGCCCAAGAGGCGAGGCCTCAAGGCAGCTAGTTGCTCATTTTGAATTCATAATGTAATTCTCGGCTCAATCGAATGAATAATTCCCGGGCAATATGAGTTGCGCCGCGGATCACATCGGATCTGGGATGAAGAACGCCTCATCGCTCGAACAGCGCCTGCGGTCCGACCTGACCGGCGACGTGTTTTTCGATGCCTTCAACCGCGGCCGCTACGCGACCGACGCCTCGTTCTACCAGATCATGCCGGCCGGCGTGGTGGTGCCCCGCACCATCGACGAGGCGCTGCGAACGCTTGCGATCGTCCGCGACGCCGGACGGATCGTGACCCCGCGCGGCGGCGGCACCTCGCAATGCGGCCAGACCGTCAATGACGGCATCGTGGTCGACCTCTCCAAGCACCTGAACCGCATCCTCTCGCTCGACGTCGAGAACCGCATCTGCGTGGTCGAGCCCGGCATCGTGCTCGACGACCTCAACCGCCAACTGAAGAAACGCGGGCTGTGGTTTCCGGTCGATGTCTCCACAGCGTCGCGCGCCACCATCGGCGGCATGGCCGGCAACAATTCCTGCGGCGGCCGCTCGCTCCGCTACGGCACCATGCGCGACAACACGCTGTCGATGGATGCAGCGCTCGCCGACGGCACGCTGCTGCATTTCGGCGAGGTGCCGCGCGACCTGACGCGGATCCATGCGTCCGACAGCGGATCGAAGCTGTTCCGCGACATGCTTGATCTCGGCGAGCGCGAGGCGGCCGAGATCGCGGACAAATTCCCCAAGGTGCAGCGCCGCGTCGGCGGCTATAACCTCGATGCGCTGGTGCCGCGCAACGCGCCGAACAACATGGCGCATCTGTTGGTCGGCTCGGAAGGCACGCTCGCCTTCACGACGCAGGTCGAGCTCAAGCTGTGGCCCGTGATCCGCAACAAGGCGCTCGGCGTCTGCCATTTCGGCAGCTTCTACGAGGCGATGGATGCGGCCCAGCACTTGGTCAAGCTGCGGCCGATCGCAGTCGAGCTGGTCGATCGCACCATGATCGCGCTCGGCCGCGAGATCGCGATGTTCCAGCCGATCATTTCCGCGGCAGTGCGCGGCGACCCGGACGCGATCCTTGTGGTCGAGTTCTCCGAGGAAGATCAGGCCGACAACCTCGCCCGCCTCAGGCAGCTCGGCGAGCTGATGGGCGACCTCGGCTTCGGCTGGGACAAGCCGCAGCG
Source organism: Bradyrhizobium sp. JR3.5 (assembly GCF_054057015.1). Classification (NCBI taxonomy): domain Bacteria; kingdom Pseudomonadati; phylum Pseudomonadota; class Alphaproteobacteria; order Hyphomicrobiales; family Nitrobacteraceae; genus Bradyrhizobium; species Bradyrhizobium sp. JR3.5. The sequence continues at coordinate 536,246 of NZ_JBSRYV010000001.1, read as the reverse complement.
CAAATGGGGCGGCGTGGTCGAGATCGTCGAGCCCGCGCTGCAATCCGGCATCGCCGATTTCCGCGCCGCCGGGCTCAACGTCATGATGTCGATGAGGCAGGAGGGCAAGCCGGTCTCGTTCGTCGAGGATTGCGCGGTCCCGCTGCCGCATCTTGCCGACTACACCGAACGGCTCAATGCCGTCTTCGCCAAACACGGCACCCGCGGCACGATGTATGCGCATGCCTCCGAAGGCTGCCTGCATGTGCGGCCGGTGCTCAATCTCAAGCTCGAGAAGGACGTCAAGGCAATGCGCGCCATTGCCGAGGAAGCCTTCGCGTTGGTGCGCGAGTACAAGGGCTCGCATTCCGGTGAGCACGGCGATGGCCTGGTGCGCTCGGAATTCCACGAGACGATGTTCGGCGCGCGCATCGTGGCCGATTTCCGCGAGGTCAAGCAGCGCTTCGATCCGGACAATACGCTCAACCCGGGCAAGATCGTCAATCCGCCTGCCATGGACGATCGTTCGCTGTTTCGTTTTTCGCAGGGCTATCGCGTCGGCGAATTGAAGACGGCGCTGGACTGGTCGGCCTATCCCGGCGCCGGCGGCGGCTTTCAGGGCGCGGTCGAGATGTGCAACAACAACGGCGCCTGCCGCAAGCTCGAGGGCGGCGTGATGTGCCCGTCCTATCGGGCGACGCGCAACGAGAAGGACGTCACCCGCGGCCGCGCCAATACGTTGCGGTTGGCGATCTCGGGCCAGTTGGGTGCGGACGCGCTCGCCTCCGACGAGATGATGGACACGCTGAAACTCTGCGTCTCCTGCAAGGCGTGCCGCCATGAATGCCCGACCGGCGTCGACATGGCCAAGATGAAGATCGAGGTGCTGGCGGCCCGCGCCGCGTCGCACGGTCTCTCGCTGCGCGACCGGCTGGTCGGCTATCTGCCGCGCTACGTCGATCTCGCCTCGCGCTTTGCTCCGATCGCGAACTGGCGCAACCGCAGCCCGCTGCTGCGCGCGCTGTTCGAGACACTCGCCGGCATCAGCGCGAAGCGCGCACTGCCGGCGTTTCGCCGCGACACCTTCCGGCCTGTCGCCGAGGTGCTGGGTCCGGCTGATGGCCGCGAAGTGGTGCTGTTCGCCGACACGTTCAACCGCGGCTATGAGCGGGAGAATCTCGATGCCGCGGTCGAGGTTCTGGTCGCCGGCGGCTATCGCGTGCACCTGCCCAAGCCGTCGGACGGCGGCCGTCCGCCGTGCTGCGGGCGAACGTTCCTGTCGGCGGGCCTGGTGGAGCAGGCCCGTGCCGAGCTCGACCGGCTGGTTGCGACCTACGCGCCGTTCGCGGCGCGCGGCGTGCCGATCGTTGGGCTCGAGCCGAGCTGCCTTCTGACCCTGCGTGACGAGCTGCTGTCGCTGCGTTCGGATGACGCCGCGAAGACCCTCAGCGCGCACGCTTTGCTGTTCGAGGAATTCCTGGTGCGCGAGGCCGAGGCTGGGCGCCTCGCTCTGCCGCTTGGCGCAGTCGCTAGCAAGGCCGTCGTGCACGGTCATTGCCACCAAAAGTCTTTCGGCGCGTTCAAGCCGGTGGAGAAAGTGCTGCGCCTGGTGCCGGGCCTCGACGTCAAGACCATCGAGTCGAGCTGCTGCGGCATGGCCGGCGCGTTCGGCTATGGCGCGGACACCTATCAGGCCTCGATCGAGATGGCCGAGCTGTCGCTGCTGCCGGCAGTCCGCAGCGCGGATCAGGATACGCTGATCGTGGCCGACGGCACCTCCTGCCGGCACCAGATCAAGGACGGCAGCGGACGCACGCCGCTGCATGTCGCCAGCGTATTGGCGATGAGCCTGAAACGTGCGAAATCGAATTCCGACACATTGTTACCGACAAAGGAAGAGGCCCATGGCTGAACTCACTCTCGAAATTGCCCGCAAGATTCTGGATGCCGCGCTGGCCAAGGGCGTCGAGAAGAAGCTGAAGCCGCTGGTCGTCACCATCCTCGACGCACGCGGCGCGGTGAAGGTGACGGCCGCGCAGGACGGCACCAGCCTGATGCGGGCCGAGATCGCCCACGGCAAGGCCTATGGCGCGCTGGCGCTGGGCATGGGATCGCGGGCGCTGTTTCAGCGCGCACAGGAGCAGGCCTATTTCGTCGATTCCGTGAATACGCTGGCGCAGGGCCGGCTGGTGCCGGTCCCGGGCGGTGTGCTGATCATGGACGGAGGCAACCTGCTCGGCGCCGTCGGCGTCAGCGGCGACACGTCAGATAATGACGAGATCTGCGCCGTGGCCGGCATCGAGGCGGCAGGCCTGAAGGCCAACGCGGGGTAATAGCACTGGCGAGGCGATTGAATCGCCCAGGATGTACAAGTTGACAAATTTGCGGCTGGTTCCGATAGTTGGGATGGAGTTGAGCCATGCCTAAGACACATCCAAAATCGTCCGCTACCGAGGATGTGTCCGTCCCCGGGGACGGGGTGATGATGATACTTGAGCAGAAGCCTGCCGCTTTGAAGAGCCTCGCTCTTCCTGCTGGCGCTCAGGTCGCGATCGTTTCGAAAAGTGCGACGGCGCTGCAGAAGGTCCGTGAGAGCAACAAGCAACTGGCGGGTCAAGCCTTCCGGTTTTACTCCGGTGCAGCCAGGAAAGCCGCGGCCATCCACAAGGAAGCATTTGCGCCCGATGCCCGCGCTCTCGCCGTCCTCGAGGGCGTTCGCGTTGCGCAGGAGGATCTTCGGCGAAGCGAAAAACGGACCCGCTGACCGGGCCAGGCCGGTCCTCCGGAAAATGCTCCAGATTGATATAGTGTGAATGCTGATCGAAATTTGCCCCCTCGATCACCTGCGCGTGTGGGCTAAAGTCTTGATTATGCAAACGACAGAATAGTGATCCTGGCGCCGATCGGCGTCGGACCCCCGCGCCGATACACACCCTGATGGGAGCGGGACATTTCTGAGGCTGACCGCCGCCGGACAAGCGATATGACGCGTGGGCCTTGCGACCCAAACCGCGCCAGGATTCCGCGTTTGGGATTTCGCAAAGCTAATGCAGTGTCCGCCGTCGTTGCTGCCGCGATACGTGCTCAACCAGTTCCGCGTTTAAGCAGTTTAGGATATGCTCTAACTGCTCGTTGACGAGCATGAGCACCCTGAGAGCGCTACGTACATCGCCGCCACAGGCGGCGACGATCTCATCTAGCTCCCGGTCATACTCACCCAGATAGTCGTTGGTCGTTGGGTGCGGCATACGAACAACATCCAAGCAGAAAATGTTGTGTCGAAACAACGAGCGCTGCGCTTTTCCTCGATATTCACAGGCAGTGGCCAAATTGCTGATTGCATTTCGACGAGCCTCGCTTTGCTCTGAAACGATATTTCCAGGTATTTTGGGGGCTGCATGGTCGAAGCGTATTTCAATGTCAGGCGCGATCTGCTCGTTGTGAGGAAGGGGTTTCCCGTGCCGGGTATTGGCGTCGAAGGGAAATGGCGCAAGAGCAAGAAAAGGGTCATCAGGTTAAGCGAGGAGATCAGGCAGGCAGTCCAGAGCCAAGGCTATTACATACGCAGGCTCAGCGATCTCAAGAGGGATGGCAGACTTGCTGGCCTCTAAGACCGGCGCGCTTTCTCCTCTGCCGCTTGTGCGAGTTTTCTCCACTCCTCGGCTGCCTGCAACCAGGCTTCTTTCGCGCTCGCAGTCGTGGCCTCGGCCGCTTCGCCTTCACATTCAGCGGCTTTCTGACAGTAATGTTCAGCGTCCTGCGTAGGCATGCGCTTGGGAGACCACCTTGGCGGAAAGAGGTGGTGAGGTTAGCGCCACGGCATGCCGCCGCGCAGCCGTATGACTACGGTGCTGTCGCTCCGGTGAAGGCTCAATCCGCTGTCGTGCCAAAACCCGGTAAGCGAGCAGGCTGGAAACGCCACACCTTGTGCGATCCTTCGACTGCGCAATTAACGGCCGGAGCGCGAACGCACAGTAACCTGTAACCAAAGATAGCGAAGGTATGGCTCTATCCTCGCTGCACCCTGCGGAGCACCGGCTTCCTAGGGGACATCTCCCTTCCTAGTCGGTCCGACACTGTACGGCCGGTTCAAAAAGAACTCGCGATTGCCGAGCGCAGCCTCGGCGTATTGATCAATAGCAACCTGGATCGCCTGAACATGGTGATAGACCAGCCTTCACGAGCGGAGAGTTGTCGGACTTCGTTTAGTGCCCTAATGAACGGCGGCGGATTGTCCCAATCATCGAACCACTGCGGACGCTCCGTCACCATTTCCGGCCTCCCAGAACTTTGCCTTTCGGCTTCGGCAGTGTAGCTTTCATCCGATCTCGGTCAGCACAGAGAGTGTCGATCTTGTCGAGCATCCGTTGCAGCAGCATCTCGGCCGAGCTGGTCGGGATACCCGCTCTCTGGAGCTGAAGGATTTCTTTGCGCTGGCGGCTAACTTGCACGCGCATGCGCTCGATCTCCGAACGGACGAATTCGAGTGAGGGCATAGTTTGCTCTGGATTGACGACGAGCTGGCACAAGAACAAAGAGCGAACAGAGAGTCAAGGCTGCAAATTTGAAGTCTGCCAACCTGAGGCGTATTCGAATGAATTCCGGGATGTCCCCCTTTTTAAAGCAATGCCCACACGCGGTCCCGCACCAAGGGCGTTGCTCGCCTTGTGACCATACCTGGCGTTAGCTTCAAATCTCAGGCCATAGATGCTTAAATCCTCTAGAAGCGGCGGTTGGAGCTTCGGGGATTTGGCGGAATGGGCATATTCAACACACAGGGGAACCTTGTTCCGATCCATGCAGACAACGCTAAGACGAGGGATTGGCTTATTTTATTGGAAGCGGCGACTATCGTTGGTCACCAGCGGGAAAGGCTCAGAGTTGCGCTTACTACGCAGCAGCGCAAGCTCGTCAAGAGGCGAAGGCTGTTAGGCAAGACGGAGTACTATCTCGTCATCGATGGCTATGATCCGCGAATCCACGCGCTCTATTTCTGCCCCCAGCTTTATAGGAACGAGGGTGGCACGCTCGTTCCTCTAACTGGAGCGGAGATTGGGCAGTTAATGGCGCAAGCCCTTGAGGGAGGAGCAGTTGAAAAATCGCCTTGGTATGAGCCGGCAGATGGCCTACCAAACGAGCCGATTATAAAAGCGACGCCCGAAATGGAATTTGACAGCCTGGTTATAGATAATGCGGTCGCGCAAACAAAGCCTACGCTACGGCCTGTGTCTCTCGCCGAGAGAGAGCGCGAATAAAAACTAAAACTGCACTAACTGTGGTGATAGCGAGCTATCAGTTGCCTTAAGTCGATTTGGCCGGCACGATGGCGTACGCCAAGAGCATAGGCACCTTCTTAGTCGGTCCAAGTGCGGTCCCCACACCGCTCGCATTCAAACGTATGAATGACAACTCCACTTTCAGATTCCATGATCGTTCTGACTAGGGTGAGCTTCTTTCCGCAAAAGCGGCAGTCATGATGTGATCGATCCGCGACCGTGGCGATCTTCTCAGCTCGAAATAGATCCACAGCAGCCGCGCCATCAGTTTTGGAAGTGGTAACTGCTCGTGCATTCGCGATACTGGCATGCATTGTATTCGCAATTGTCCAGCTGGGCTCGATCAGCGCCCGGCTGCCATGTAAGCCATCGCATGAAAGCCCGTCATTCGCGACGTTGCTCGACGAAGGCAAGGAGTAACACGCTTGAAGATTACGGCGATTCACGGTCGCGCGGTGTGGCGTAATCCACACTGTGGACAACAATGCGGTGTCCTCGGAATGCGCCCTTACAGACAGGTGCGATTGAGCGCCGAGCACCGTGCCCGCTGTCGTCGAGTCCGCGCGCAAAGGTTGCGAAACAATGCCGTCGTTCCGTGCGATTTAGGCGCAGGTTCGGTGATCTGGCCAAAGCTATTGAACGAAGTCGTTGCCAGCCTATTCGCCTATCCGCGTCGGATCATATAAGTGTCACTCGATGCCAAGTTGCGGAGCGATCTGTTGGATTAGGAACTCAGAGCCAGCCTTTGTAAGATGGATGATGTCTCTAGCCGTGATAGATCCGTTGACAGAGGCCAAACATTCGTCGCCACGGCACAAGGCCTTTCTTGCAGACACGTACTGGACACCCAACTCGTCGGCTATGACACTCATGGTCCTGTCGCCTGCGTCACTATCGACATACTGAGAGGTCAACTCGGGAATGATTTTTCCGTTGCGCCTAAAGTAGTTCACCGCGGCATTAGGGAGGCCACCGCGCCAAACGGGGGTCGGTCCTAGAATTATGATGCGAGGAACGCCGGCTTCGCGAAGGGCGTCTATGGTTGGCTTAGTGGTTCCAATCCGATCGTCAACGTCCCAGGTGGCGTGAAGCACAACGACGTCAGGCTTGACCTCGGAAATGCGACGCACGATCTCCGCGTTCTTTTCCAGGCAGTAGTGGTTGGCAGAATGCGCCGGAACTAGCAACGGATGGCATGAGCTTACGGTAAGCTGCGCTATTCCGAACTCGTGGTCTTGTTGCAGCTTTCTAAACCCAGGAATTAGCGCTGAGGCCGTAGAGTCTCCCCAAATTGCGATTAGCGGCCGCTTTCTCTCAGAACAGTTCCGAAAATTGCCGTCCTCTCCGTCGAGCAGCATGCACTCGTGTACACGCCATGCACCCACGCCATCAGCTGCGCTAAGCATCGCTTGGAGTTCGGCAGGCAAATCTGGTGGCTTCACGAGGGCCGCATATAGGCCGAATGCTCCGGCCGCCGCCATAGCGGCGCCGATCGGCAACACTCGGGATCGGCGACGTAGAGGCCGCTCAACCGCAAAATAAGTCAGCACCGAAAGAGCGGAAGCCAACACAACGCCGATAAACCCGAGAGTGTCGTTGAGTGGCCGAAAAAGGTAAACTTGCAGAAATACGAGGACGGGCCAGTGCCACAGATACAAGGAATAGCTGATCAGTCCGACACCGACGAACGGGCGAAGCGAAAGGACGCGATTTACGGCCGATCCGTGGGACGCCATCAACAGCGACGCACCGGCGACGGGTACTCCCGCAGCCCAGCCGGGGAACGTCATCTTGTCAGTAAATAAAAAGAACGAGGCTTCAATAGCGACAAGCCCTACAATCGCTATTGCCTCTTTTGCGGCCCTCGGCTGTTCGGGGATGAACGTTAGCAGTGCCCCCGCCATCAGCTCCCAAGCGCGCGTAAACGGCAGAAAGAACGCTGCTGCAGGTTGATCGGCGACCAGCGCCAGATTTAGGACGAACGACACAGCAAGGCCGATCGCCGCCGCTAGAGGTATTCTTCGTCGTGGCAAAGCCCACAAAATCACAGGCCACACAAGATAGAACTGTTCCTCAATGCCAAGAGACCAGAGGTGCAGAAGCGGCTTTAGGTGTGCGTCGACGTCAAAATAGTTGACTTCGGACAGCAACATCAGATTGGCCGCGAATAGCGCGCTCGCAACTGCGTTCTTTCCGAGTGAATGCAACTCGTTTGGCAGGAGAAGGCGCAGGCCTAAGAATACAGTCGCGGCCAAAACGACGATTAACGCCGGAAAGATCCGCCGTATTCGCCTTTCGTAGAACGCCGCGATGCTGAACGTCTTGTCGTGCAGCTCCGACGTCACAATGCCGGTAATGAGGTATCCGGAGATGACAAAGAAGATGTCGACGCCGACGAACCCGCCGGGCAGCGCACCGGGAAATGCGTGAAACAAGATCACGGCTGAAACCGCAACGGCTCTCAAGCCGTCAATGTCGGGGCGATAGGCCGCTTTCATAGGCTCCCTATAACACGCCCGTAGGATGATCGCGCAAGCCCGCGGAACTTCGGCAACGGATCAAAAACATCCACTAACCGCTCGGCGGTAGCCCTTTCCGAGAACGGAAGTCCTCTCGGGAACGGGTGCCATGTGAAGCTCGTCAGCAACATCAACGGATATCGCCGCCGACATGGTCGGCGCATCGCGATTGAACAGGCCGTGTTCCGGAGCGCCGTTGGCGGGCTCCTGCTGATCTGGCCGCACCTTTCCGAAACGTTCCCGTCCGGAACTTACGTCGTCGGCGGCATCCTTCTGTCCGTCGCGAACGGCGTTGCGATCTATCTCAAGAAGCCAGGGGCTCAATGATGGCGGTTACGCGAAAGCATGTCGGGCTGTCTGCCACCGGCGCCCGTTAAGCTCACGAAAGCGCCGCCTGTGCCGTATCTCGACACGCAATGCCGTTTCCCTTGGCGCGGCGTTGCCGGCTGCAAGGACAAGGACGCGCACGCGATGCTCGAGCTGACGACTTCCTACGCGATCAAACTGCAAGCCCGGCTCGCCGGGGTGCCGGCCTGGTACGGCAGCGTTCGTCGCAACTATGGGGCTCGGTGATGACGCCAGCACAGCGCAGCGAAATGGAAGAAGTAGTCAAGATGGCCGCGAAGGTCGCCGCGAAAGAGGCCGTTTCTGAAACGTTTCTTATGCTCGGGATGGACGTCTCCAATCCGATCTCAGTTCAAGGCCAATTCGCGTTCCTGCGAAACCTCCACTACGCGGCCCGGCATCTGCGCAACGTCGTCATTGCCGGCGTGGTCGGCGCGGTGGTGAGCGGGGCCGTGTGGGCGTGTTGGACTGGCTTCAAGGTGAGTGCGGCGTCGCCAGTGGCGACGATCTCAGGGCAGGGAACTCAAAAATAGATCGGGGTTCGACCAACTGAGCACTAGCGGAGCGTGCGAACTACCGTTAGCGCTCTAGGAATGTTTCGGAATATTACGACGTATCGCGCGGACATTGATGGGCTGCGCGCTTTTGCTGTCGCTACGGTGGTGTTTTACCACGCCTTTCCGGCCGCCATGCCGGGGGGCTTTGTCGGCGTGGATGTGTTTTTCGTTATTTCTGGATTTCTCATATCGTCAATTTTGATTAGCGATATGACCGAACATCGGTTTTCGTTCATCGGCTTCTACGGCCGGCGCGCCCGCCGGATATTCCCTGCCCTAGCCGCGTGCCTGGTCGTAACGTTGGCCTATGGGTCTGTCGCGCTTACTCCCTCGGAATTGGCACAACTCGGCAAGCATGTCTTTTTCGGCGCCGGCTTCCTCTCCAATATCGCTCTTTGGTTAGAGGCTGGCTATTTCGATACCGCCGCGATCTACAAGCCGCTTTTGCATCTCTGGTCGCTCGGGATCGAAGAGCAGTTCTATATTCTTTGGCCCATGCTGCTGTGGGGCGCCTTCCGCATCAAGGCGAACATCGCGCGGCTATTCGCGGTCCTGTTCGTTATCTCGTTTGCGGTCAACATCGTGCTGTCCACCATCAACCTCTCGGATGATTTCTATCTGCCGATCTCTCGGTTTTGGGAGCTGATGGCGGGCGGCGGCCTGGCGCTGTTTGGCCGAAGCGCTCAGACCCTGCGCGCTCGATTCATTGGGTCGTTTGCAGGTGCGGCCGCGCTGTTGTGCTCCGTGGTTCTTTTTACGCCTGGACTGCGCTTTCCTGGATGGTATGCGTTGTTGCCCGTCGCCGGCGCGACCGCGCTGATCTTTGCCGGGCCCAATGCGCCCTTAAATCGAACTGTTCTTTCCAGCCGTGCCTTTGTGGCCGTAGGGCTCATCAGTTACCCGCTCTATCTTTGGCATTGGCCGCTAATCTCCTATGCCTACATTGTCCGCCTGGGAAAACCGCCGACGCCGTTGATGGGGCTCGCGATCGTGGTCGCGAGCGTTGTTCTTGCGTGGCTGACGTACCGGTTTGTTGAATGCCCTGTGCGCTTCGGAGCAGTACGCCGGCGCAACACCGTGCTGCCCGCTACTGTTCTGGCGCTGGTGGGGATCTGCGGCGCGGTCGTCTGGGCCGGGAAGGGCTTCCCGGAACGCTTCGCGCGCTTGCCCGGTGTCGATATCCAGAAGATCGGCGCCGCGCGGCTCGATGCTGATTTTAAGCCAACCGCTGGCATGGCGTTAACGGAACACGACTGGACGTTGATTGCGCGTCTAGGAAGCGGGGAGCGAAAGGTGGCATTCGGCGGCGATAGTCTGCTGTTTCATTTTGGACCGCGTGCGCAACAGCTCTCTGATGACGGGCGGCTGGCGGCAACTGCTTTTTTCGTCACTGGACCGCGCTGCCCGCCGGTGCCTGGTGTGATCCAAGAGGACAAGTTTTCCGGATGTGGCGATCTGACGGGCAAACTGCTTGATCTGGTGCGCAGGGAAAAGGTCGCTTCCGTCGTGCTCGGCGCGGCGTGGTCAGGCTATAGCGCCCAAGGAATGTATATCGAGCGCGATGGAAAGCGGCTCCCACTGACAACGCCCGAGGGACAGGACGCCTTTTACGCGAGTCTTGAGCGGTTCGTGAGTCTGTTGAGGTCCGAGGGAGCTGTCGTTTATTTGGTTCTCGGGTTGCCGTCCGGCGCGCTCTTCGACCCTCGAAACATGGTTGCGCGTAGCATCGGCGGATTCCGGGTTTCGCCGAGCGTTGACGCTATGGTTAGTGTGTCTGAATTGCGGGTGGTGCTGGCGGACACTGACGCGCGACTAAATGCGATCGGGGCGCGCACCGGGGCCGTGACGCTCGATCCGTTCCCAGATATCTGCGGTACGGGCTCGGAGTGCTCGCCGCTATTCGGCGCCGGGGAGCCCAAATTTTCGGATCAGTCTCATCTGCGGCCGGCGTTCGTGCGCGAGAATTTGCATTTCCTCGACCGTCTTTTGGAATGACCGTTCACCGCAGCATCACCCAGGCCTCGATCGCCAAGAAGTGCAACATCCAATTTCAGAATAAGCCGCCACCCGGGCCGACCTAGACGCGCGCATGAACGCCATGCCGTCCTTGGTCCTTGATCGCCATTGCCATACTGCTTTCTTTTGCGGGACCGGCTATCGCAGAGTGCGGAGAACGAGGAGGCCCTGGTTATCGTGGTCCAAATGGCAAATGCGTCGGCTGGGCTGAGATGGGCCGCGTGTGTGGCACGCCACCGGCGACACGATGCAGGCCTGAGGCTGTTGCTCCGAGTTCAGCTGACGCTGCCAGTCACGGTGAGCTGCGCCAGCCGCAGAAGAAGCAGTAGTTTTCTGTGACTGCGGGCGTGTCATCAAGCGATCAGGGGCGGAACATTAGAGATGGCCGTGAACCTTTCCACCGGACTCCTGGCCGCAACCGTGTTGATGACTAGCGACACCGCTATGGCTGCGGATTGATCGTCGTCAATTTCCTCTGCCGCCGATGGCTTACTCTCTGATCTAGCACAATATTGAAACTGCGCCCTTCAAACGCGTTTTGGAATTGGCCGTAATCGACTCGGACGGCCTCCACGCGCTCATATTCCCCTGTCGCCGAGTTCTAGGCGGATGGTCAAGGCCAATTCAAACCGACCCGTGCTGGTTCATCCGACCCATTGGAGAGAGTGGAATATCGGCCTGACGCCCCCTTCGACCACTGACGCCGTGGCACGGTCACGCCCCACCGCATAGGACCAATCGCTCCGCCTCGCTGGGGTTTTTCGTATGAGTTGTCTCGGCCACTAAGCAACGAAAACACGCAGGTGCGCGCCCTATATCTCTCTGATGCACCTCCCCCTCCGCCCCACCGTCATAGCCGGCGCCATTGACCAAGTCGTTGTAGGCGAGTGCGGGCTGCCCGATAGCCCTAGCGACTTCCTGCCCCTGCAGATTGGCGCGATTCATGGGGGATGGGATCCAAGTCTCGCGAGTACATGTTCGGGTCGACGGTCAGGCATCTGGCCGAGCGTGCTGCCGAGGCTCGCCGTGATGCCGATGGGCTCGCTTGCCAGGCGTGGAACGCCCGCATGCTCGCCTTCCAGGGACCAGCGCAGCCGTCCCCCGCGCTCGGTGACGCCCTCAACGCCGGCTATCGCTATCTTGAGGTGAAGTGCCTTGGCTGCGAGACGCATCAGACCGTCGCGCTCGACGTTGTGCGGCGCCCGAAGTGGACGCCGGTTCACGAACTCGAGCGGTCCATGCGATGCAAGGAATACTCGCACCAGCAAGGTCATCCCTTCAAGCGCAGCCACCTGGTGGCGCTTCGGACAAGTAAGATTTCCGCCATGAACCCGCCGTCGACCTGGTGGCCGGGAGAGCGGTGACCATCGCGGCATGGCGAAATTAGTTGGGTCCGAAAATCATATAGAGTAGCATTGTGCCAACCACGGCCGTCCAGCCGATCGAAGCGGCAACGGCCCACACCTGTATCGGCATTGGACGCTTCCTTTGCAATTCGATGAAGCAAAACGAAGAGGCCGCTGGCGCTGGACAGCGACCTCTTGGACCCGATCTCAAATGAACGTCTTGGAAATAAAACCGCCGCCGAAGGTCCATCGTTGTTAAACAACGAATTCGCAGCGCAGTGAAGCCTAAACACGTTCCATGCTCTGCGGAACTATCGTAACGTGTCGAGGACGACACACTTTCTTCCTTCGAGATTCTCAACAGCGAGCACGCGCGGGCGTTTGAGCCGATCCAGGATGGCGGTATCACATCATTAACGCGGATTGTTTTTGCCTCCACTTTTTCCCTAACCCATACTTCTGCGGACCTACGGTATATGAGCCAAGAGCAGTTTCGGACAGTCGAAGGGAGATTCAAGGTCTATTTTTCGTGCCGCGGCTGCGGCACTATTTATTCTGCCTCGCAGGAGCGAAGCTCCACTCCTGCCTCAGGCCTCTTTAGCTGCCTAACTTGCGGCAAGCCCGTCCATCATTGGTCGGGGATCTATGATTACACCGACTGGAAGCGCGTCTTTAAGGCATAAGCAAAACGGCCCAGCATCCGGATCATGCTGGGGCCGAGTTCGATCGCCCAACCGCTGTCCGCCGAGAAGCAGCGGTCGTCGTTGCTAGGGCTGAAAAAATACGAAGTGAAAATTACCTGCCCTGTTGCTTCTATCATCCCAAACAACGTCCGGTTCGGGAAAACCGGCCGCCGGCTGCGCCTGTACTTATTTGCAGGCCGCTTCGGAAGGTAAGGAAGTTTGAGCAAATTTAGGCCGACCTCTTTTCGCACTAAAATCAATCGACCTGCCGGCGCAGATCGGATCCACGTCGGACGGAAATGGATCAGGGCAACAGGTGGCGGCGCAGCGCCTCAGCCACGCAATGTGCGATTGATGTCGCTCCACGACGGCATCGATCAGCTCTGGCGGAATAAGCACGGCGCCACTCGACAACACAGGCGCTTCTTTGCATCCGTCTGCCTCTAGAAGTGCCAAATGTAGCGGGTGGCGAAGAGATTCACCGGCCCACGATCCGTGTTGTAGGCGGGGTTTTCGATAAACTGATAGTCGAAGGTGAGATTTGAAGATTCAGACAGTGTGCAACTGTAATAGGTTTCGAAGATGTGCTCTGTGCTTGGGTACGACAACTGGCCATCACCGAGCAAGGTTCCCTGGCCTCCGGCATTCAAGAATGCCTGGTGGACTTTTGAAATGCCGTTGACAGCCCCTGCAACCCCGATCGTGTCATAGGGCCTGCCCCACAGGTTGCCCGAGATCGAAAAGCCCGCCAACACGGTGCGGTCAACGTCCGATGTATCAAAAGGCTCGTATCGGCCATTCATCCAACCAACCTGCGCAAGGAAGCCCAGATCCGGTGTGATCTGCTGCTCAAGGTTGATGACGAAGCCTGGCTTGGTTTGATACTGGCGTACTGCATCGAGCACAGGAGGCATGCCGTTCGCCGCGCCCCAGGCGATCGCATCGGAGTAAGCGGCCATGTTGCCTCGATTGATATAGGCCAGGAACTTGAGCTTGCCTGGCTGCCCCCACAGTTCATGCCTTTCCTCGACTTCGCCGACGAGGTTGAACTGGCTAAATGTCGGATCGAGACTGTACCCCAGGAAACCCAGCCCGCCTTGCGGTGTCTTCGACAGGTCGAATGCGCCCACTCGGACCGCAAAGCGGTCCACGTACCATTCAGCAGGGGCGGCACCGTAGGTGGGTGTCCACGCATCGCCTCCAAAATCGTAAGGGAGAGCGATCAGAAATGACCAGTTGAGGAATCCAGATTTGAGCGGAAGATATTTGTTCGTGTCGAAGATCTCAGGAGCCGAAAACCTGCCGACCGTCAGCACCACGCGGTCTGAGCTCTGTGTTCCCGCGAAGTTCATAAAGCCTTCCGGCACGCTCTCGCTGACACCTCCGAGATTGATCGTCTGCCGCAGGAAGAAGTGTTGCACTCTGGCGTAGGGTTGCGCGAGGCCGAGCTTGAATGCACCGACGCTTGGATAGCCGGCAACACCGAGCGTGTTACCAACGCCAAAGCCCTGATCGATCTCTGGATTGAACCAGAGCTCGGCGCTCTGCCACAGCTTGAGGCCCAAATACAGCCCGGCCTCCGTGGTCTCGCGGCCCTGCCCGCCACCGGAAAGGCTTCGCGGCCCCTCGTAAGGTGACCGAAACGCCGGGTAGCCTTGCCAGATTCCGGTGAACTCGCCATGAATATTGATGCGGTCCGGATCAATACCTGCAAATGACTTCGGCGCATTCTTCTCCGCGACTGTCTTGGCCTCGCCGAACTGGAAGTTCAGGCCCAGGCGCACCATTTGCTCGGAAAGATTGGAGTTAAACTGCTGGCCCGTGGACGGGAAAGTTGTGCTGCTATTGCCATAACTTGTGTAGAGATATTCGACCCGTGCAGTCCAATTCGGGATGAGTGGGGCTTCAACCCCGACGCCCGCCGCCCAACCTAGCCGCGATGCAAAGTGGGAGTCGGTTGCCAGTTGAGTGAGCGAGAACTGCTCCGTCGTCCACGCAAGTCCACCGGTCGCGTAAAACAGCCAGTTCCCGGGCGCATAGCCGATCCGGCCGCGCACAGTGCCGGAAGCATAGATGTTATTGGTATAGAATGCCTGGCTGTTTGTTGCGAGGGCGCCGCCACCGATCGAGAGGCCAGTACCGGGGTACGGGAATGCCGAGGCACTGGCCATCGGCCTCGACGCCGATAACGATCCGATTCTGCAGCATGTAGTTGTAGCCGGCTTGCAAACCCAAGAGCCAACTTCCCGACTGATTAAAGGCGTTGACCGAATTTTCGAGACCGACCGAACCGGAGTCGATGATTGCTCCCGGTGCCCCGGGGGCACCGGCGGACCAGTCCGAATTGCCCCACGCATAAGCCATATGGCCGCCGACGTAGAAACCGGTCCAATCATATGCGGAAGCTTGCGCAGGATGCGTTACCGCAGGCGCCTTCACAACAAGGTCCGCCGCGATAGCGCTTCCCGTGAACATGACAGCTGCCGCCACCACACAGAACGTCTGCCGCCAGCTTGCCAGCGCGCCACTCTCAGTGGCGTCGCCGACCCCATCCTTCGTTTCAATCGCCGCTATCCTGGGTGGTTCTCGAACTGGATCCGCAATGTGCTCATTCCCTACCGCGCTCAAGACAGTCTGCGCTGAAGTCGTCATGATTTCCCCTCCGTCTTATGGTCTCTGACTTGAAGTCCCCTTTGAACCTTGCCGCCAAGGCACAACCTCTCCATCGAGCGGAACGTGCCTTCCGCTCGTTGGGCAAAGATTCGTTTTCGATTGAGGGTTGAGGATGCCGCCTTCCTTCGAGCTTCGCCGGCTCCATCCAACGCAGGTCCAGCTCTTGAAGATCGTTACGCCGTCAGGGCGCTTCTCCAACACTGTCAATGAGGGTCATGGCTGAGTTCTCGCCAGATAGCGCTGTTTGCCCGCGACACCCTTCCTCTCGAAGTACGGCAACAGAGAGGGCAGTATCCACGGGATGAAGTTGCTGATCCGTGACAGAAGACCGTCTCCATAAGGCGCGTAGTGCTCGGCGTAGCCGACGAAACACGGCTTGGCGCGCTCCGCTTCCGCTGGGCCGGCGACGAGGTTTTCCAGAAACCAATTCGCGCCGGCGTTCCTGCCCTGATCGAACTTGGCCGGTTGCTCCAAATCACCGAGCGGATTCTCCGGGATGAGGAAACGGATGAGGACCTCCAACTCATCTTTGCCCCCGGCACCTCCCTCGGCGGCGCACGTCCGAAGGCGTCGGTCATCGACCAGCATGGTCACCTCTCCATCGCCAAATTCCCAAAGGAGACCGACGACTATAGCATGGAGACTTGGGAAGAGATCGCTCTTCGGCTGGCCGGCAAGGCAGGTATCGCCATTCCTCAGCACGAGCTGATCGACATCGCCGGCAAGCCGGTCATGTTATCGCGACGCTTCGACCGCAATGGTGCGATCCGCCTCCCATTCCTGTCGGCGATGGCGATGATGGGCGCCAAGGACGGCGAGCAGGGCAGCTATCCGGAGATCGTCGATGCCCTCGCCCAACACGGCGCTCAGGCAAGAACAGACGCCCATGCCCTCTATCGGCGTGTCGCCTTCAACGTGCTGATTTCCAATGTCGACGACCACCTCCGCAATCACGGCTTCCTGTGGCTTGGAAAGGCGGGTTGGTCTCTCTCGCCTGCATATGATCTCAATCCCGTTCCAATTGATCTCAAGGCCCGGGTGCTGACGACGAACATCGATCTCGACGAGGGCACCTGTTCACTCGACCTGCTGGAAGCGGCGTCCGGATATTTCGCGCTCACGTTGCTGCAGGCTCGCACGATTATCAAAGAAGTCGCGACCGTGACGGCGACCTGGCGCGACACGGCCAGGGCGGTCGGCGCCCGCTCGGCCGAGATCAACCGCATGGCCAGTGCTTTCGAGCACGACGATCTCAAACGAGCGCTGACGCTATAAAGGAGGACAACCCTCCACTGCTTTTGAGCCCGCCAGTGAGTCCATTTACCTTGCACCACCGCCGATCTGGAAGTCTCAGGGATCGGAGATCCCAGGAATTCAGAAAGTGCTGCAGCCGCCCGCCACGGCCTACGGTGCGTGGTCGATCTCGGACGCATTGCTGACACGGACCGGCGCGGAACACCTTCATCTTCGAGAACCGCGCGGACAGGCACATGAAATCAATGGCCCTGTTCAGATGCTTCGTCGCTCGTGCCTCGAGCCCTAGTTCAATGCCTTGATCGCGGCTTGGCCGGCGATGGCTTGCCTGCTGATGCGAAGAGCCCCGCCCGGCGGACCGGACGGGGCTCTTTTTAGTGGTCGAACCTCAGTCGCCGTTCTTGCGCAGCCGCGACCAGATGAGGGTGAAGCCGTCACCTTCCTCGTCTTCGAACAGGTTCGCGTAGATCGGCGCGTTGAGCGAGGGATCGTCGAGCTTGAGCGAGAGGTAGTCGCGGCCCTCCTCGGAGCGCTTCGACCAGGCGGCACCGATCTCTGCGCGGCCGACGAAGATGCGATGGCTCGGGGCATTGTCGTTGGATCGGTTGGTCTCGGCTACGATCCTGACGCCCCTGGTCTGGAGGCTCAGGGTGACGATCTCGCCCTGCAACTCGCGGCCGACTTTCTTGAAATAACCGATGTTAGCCATGTCACTTCTCCTTGATGTTTCGAGGCGCGACCATCGCGGCCTCGATGGCGATCTACAGGCCAAAGACGATCGACGACGCACCCGCCTGCGGGCCGGAGCGCAGCGGAGGACGCCAGTGGGGAGACTTTCTTGCCTCGCGAGGAATGGGCGTTAGCCCAGGGGAAGAAAGTCGCCCCGCGGCGTTGCGTTGAGGCGATCGAGGCGCAGCCGCTCTTGGGCCAGATCAAGCCATCAAGAGGCCAGGTGGTCCGTCATCGAACGGCATCCTTCGGAGAAGTGTTGGCCAACCTCGGCTGTACTGCACAAGATATCGCTGCGTTCAGGTGAAGAAACGGAAACAGACGCGAAGGAATAGGCGTAATTGATCGCCTAGCGCATTTGCGATGAGATGCCCGTGTGCTGCGTTGGTCGTGCGAGCAAGGTGAGAGAGGTCAGGGATCAAGCGCTCGGCCTTGGCCAAGTTACCCGGCGGTCTATCCCGCGGCCCGATCAACGCCTCGATTGCGAGCAATTTCGATCGACGGGCAGGCTCATCCCCACGGCGCATTGGCAGAGACAGCCGACTAAGGTTCGCCCGATACGGCCCCGATCGATCTTGCGGGCCCGGCAAGGGTGGTCATCTGAAATTCAAGCCGTGGTGCCGATTGCTATAGCTCCAAAACGCACCTGTTGCCGGGAAGGCAAGGCGGGCGCGAAGCGCATCGCCTTCAACTGAAATAGCGTGTCAGACGGAGCGCAGCGAAGTGAACCCGCGGACGTCGAGACCGGTCAAGAGGGTACCCGGGACAGAGGCAGTGATAGCGACGCCGGCATCGCAGATGACGGCGGGCCCTGGCCCGAGTACCCCCGGCGAGACGTTCACTATTCAGAGCGCCGGCTTTTGATGAAGAGGTGCGCATGAAGCGGCGCTTACGCGCCGCCGAATTTCCAGACGGGAATGCCGAACTTCCGGGCCTTGTCGGCAAGGTTATCTTGTATTCCGGAGCCAGGAAAGTGCATGACCCCGATTGGCAGTAGTGCGAGCATCGCGTCGATTGCGTTTGAACGGAGCCGCCTTGGCATGCTTGGTCCAGTCGGGCTTGAATGCGATCTGAGCCACCTTGCGGTCGGTGGCCCATTTTGCGGCGATCAGTTCGGCGCCTTTCGGAGATCCGCCGTGCAACAAGACCATGTCCGGGTACTTGGCATGGACCTTGTCGAGCCGATCCCAGATCAGGTGGTAATCGTTGAAATCGACGCCTCCGGTAAACGCGATCCTGGATCCCGACGGCAACATCGTCTCGGTTTCTGCCCGCTGCTTGGCAGCCAGGAAGTCGCGGCTATCGATCATCGCTGACGTGAGCGTACGATGATTGACCAGCGACCCGGCACGGGGACGCCAGGGCGAGCCGGTGTGAAGTTCGAATTGATCCGTGGCCAGTTCACGGAAAAGCTCCATGGCATTGCGGCGCTCTATGAGTGTGACGCCTTCGGCCGTAAGCCGCTCGAGTTCAACCGATCGCACCTCCGATCCATTCTGCTCTCGCTGGCTCCTCTGTTGCGCTTGCTCATTGTCGTCGAGCTCTCGCTCGATGCGGCCCGTGGCACGGTGGAATAGATTGACGGTCGACCAGAGCAGGTTCTCCAGGTCGGGTTCGAGCCGGGTGTCGCCCAAGGTCGCGACCAAGGCGTCAAACATGTCGGCAATGGCGCCCGCGATTGCGTTGCCGTCGGGAAGCGGTCTGGGATCGAGCTCGTCCTCGAAAGGACGGTGGCCGTAGAGCTGAAGCTCGCGGAGCAGGTGATCCGTTGGTGATGAGGCATGCTGCGGTTCGAACTCGGTATCGTCACGGTCGGTCGTCATGGTGAGGCTCCTTTTGCTGGATCGGCCGCGCCCATCGCGGTCTTCGTGGCGATCAGAAGACGGCAGGCGGAGCGGACCAGAACCCAAAGGCGCAAGCCGACGGGCCGAAGCGGAGCGGAGGATGGCGAAGGCCGGCTATTTTGCTTCGCGATGCAAAGGCCCGCAGGGCCGGCGGAAAATAGCCGGGCGCAGCCATTGTAGGCCCGGTCCACCTGCCGTCCGATCGCCCTCTAGAAGGCCGTGGCGCGGCCCCGTCTGGCACAGGTGACCTCGCATCGGCCAACCGCGACGATCCGTGATCGAGAGATCGCCGCTATCCCGAATCGATCGCGGCTCATTCATGGCAGGAACCGGACGATGTCCCGAGGAGCGAGCTGTTCACGTAGCGCCGCTCGGAATAATTCGGCGTCCAACTTGCAGAGGTCAGCGTTGAAGTCCTCGAACTTGGGCGACAGAGTGCAGGCCTCGATGCCGGCAGCCTCAGCGCGGCTCGTCAAGGTTATCGCTGCCGCCATTCCAGCCGCGTCCGCATCGCGCGCGATGTAGAGCCTGCGCAGCGACGCAGGGAGCAGTAGAGCTGCGAGGTGGTTGGCCGAAAGGGCTGCTACCATCGGCATGCTCCGCAACACGTAACGAAGCGACAGCATGGTCTCGATGCCCTCGCCTGCCACCAGCACGTCGTCAACTGACCCGAAACGCACTGCGTTACCGAGGAGATCGCCCATTGCACGCCGCGGTGTTTCGACCGGCGCCTTCCCATATCCCGACGGATGAAGCCAGGTCCGGTGTACGCCGGTAAACTTCCCCTTGAGATCGGTCACGCGAGCGATCATTGCCGGCCAGAACAGGGGCGGCGAGTCTACGTTGGGCCGGTAGTAGCAAAGCGCGTGGAAGCGTAGCGCGCCGTCATCGTGGATGGAATTAATGCCGCGTTGCCGCAGATAGATTTGGGCGACAGTCCGACCGATCGGCTGTGACATGGCAAAGAGCCGACGTGCGGCCTCTACAGATCCGCCTTGCCGCAGCAGACGGCCGGCAACCACCGGTCGTGGATCGGGTCGTGGCATGTTCAGGAATCGCCGCGCCTCCTCGACGACGTCGCGGAAATCGACCAGCCCACAGCTGGTCTTGATAATGTCGAGAAGATCGCCATGCTCTCCGGTTGCAGCATCCGTCCATTTGCCGGCGGGCCTCTTGGGCGATTGGTTCAACCGGACGAACAGCGAGCGGCCGGGTGCATTTCTGCAGTCCCCGACGACCCAATACCGACCCTGCCGACCGCCGTTGGAGAGATAGTGTCGACACACCGCCTCGGCCTCACGCGCGAGGCGACGTGCCAGTTCGGACGCATCGGGCCGCATCAGGCCGCCTCCTCGTTGCCCGTCCGAGCAACCGGACCGTTACATGAGGGTGAAAGCACTATCGTTTGGACAGCCATTGTCATTTGAGGTCTCCATGACGGGCGCCCGAAGGACCTCTCCCTCGGCCTCCAACCCGTCATGGCGCCACGCGCCGCCCTCTTTCTCTCGAGCGCCTCACCAAATTCCGATCATGTTTCCTGTCGGCCCTGACAGAGTTGGCCGGTACGGCTAGGGACTGCTTTGGAAGAAACCCGAGCAAAAAGTCGGCGGCTTTGCTCGCCTTCGATGCCGCACGCAGAATTGCGCGGTTATCCTCCCGCAGGATCTCGAGCCATGAGCTGATATAGTCGGCGTGGCGCACGGTCGGCACGATGCCGAGTGACGTGCAGCAGAATGCAGCGCAGAGTTCCGCAACCAATTCCTCGAATGCGTATCTCTTCGTACCATAGCAGCCACCAAGATCGCGGTTGAGGCGCGAGGGATGACCGCTCGCGTGGCCAAGCTCGTGAAGCGCGGTGCGGTGCCAATTGATCGGCTCGAAATAGGCCGCGGGCGGCGGCACCTGGACATAGTCGTCAGACGGCGCATAGAATGCGCGGTTGCCGCCGATACGGAAATCGATACCGGTCGCCTTGATCAAGGCCTCAACCGTCGGTTCAATCATGTCGGGTCGCTGCGGTGGCGCAGCGGTCGCCATTCCTGCGGGGAGTGCACCATCGCATTGGTCGACATTGAAGACGGTAAAGCGCTTCAAGAATGGAACAGCTTGCGCCTCCTCACCAGTCTCGTACGCGCGCAGCTTTTCGTCACGCGGCACGAAATGATCAGCGTGAACGATGGTCGTGCCACGTTCGCCCTTGAGGATGTGACTTCCGATCGCGAGCGCCTGACGGTAGGTGAGCCAGCGCTGACTTGAGAACCCGCGCTCGCGGGCCGTACTCCAGAGTATCAGGACGTTCACGCCACTGTACTGACGATTCGTCGTGGCGTTTCTCGGCATAACCGCGACTGCTTTTTCTGTATCATTCTCCCATGGCTGAACCCAGGGTACGTGGCCAGCCTCCAGCTCGGCTATGATCTTATCGGTAATTTCGTCATACAGGCTCAACCGGTCTTGCTTAGCGCGCGTCCGGGAAGGGTGTTTGGACATTGCGGGTCTCCGCGACGGGCGCCGCGAGCCTCTCTCGCAACTTCCAACCCGTCACGGCCTCCCACGGCCGCACTCTTACTCTCCATGCCTGTCCCTCCACCCGCGTATGCGTGGGCCACGGTCTCCGACTGACCGCGCCGATCGCGTCAGGGATGGACGCCCAAAGGGGGAAAATCCGGCGAAGCCGGAGTTTCAGCGCAGCCGACAGCCCGGCCCGCTAGGGCGACGCTCACCTGGGCTGGTGCAATTGCTTTATCAACGCCGCGCTCACGGGGCCGCCTTGCCGGCTGCGCTTCGCAATTCCGACAAAGGAGAGGGCTATTGTAGTCCAGACGTGAGATGAGCGACACACTTGTCGGAATGGCAACTGACAATTCGCAAGAATCACATGCCTCTCGCCGAGCGGCGTTTTCCGTGATGGGCGCCAGACTTCTTGCCGACGAACTGCCGTTCAGCTCAGCTCCGCGGAACTTTCGCAGCCGCTTGCGAGCCTGAACAGCACGTTTTGCGAACCGTCGATCGCTGCGCCATCGGCACCGCATGCCTGCTCAATCGACGCCCAGCACTTATTTGCGCGCTGGGCCCGCCGACTACCGCACCAGCTTCTGACGCCACTATACCTCACGGCTCCCTCGTGCTTCGAGAGTGTGCACGAGGGGACCAGAGGGTATGAGCGCATGTCAGCAAGGACCACAAAGGATCACGCCGTTCCATTAGCTTCAGCGCGTAGACCGTTGTCGCATTGACGTGCGAGCTGACGTCCGTGGCACCCCGCGCCGCCCTTCCCGCCCGCTATCCACCGATCGGCACTTGGCCTGCACTCATGCCTGCCGACATGGCCGCTGCTTATCTGGGTTTCGCAGACACGCGCGAACTCGCGCGCGCTGTCGGCCGCAGCGAAGCACCGCCACCAATCGCCTATCGCGGAACTGGACGGGCTCGACAGCCAGTCTGGTCGAAAGCCAGCATCGATCACTTCAGCATCCAACACGCAGCAGCACCAAATGGATCCAACAATGAAGACTTGGCCTCTCTCGTATGAATACGCCCGATGCTGCGCCGAGGGCTCCTCGCTATTTTCGGTCGAAGCCATTGAAGGATGGTCGATCGGGTTACTTCTTCGAGCCGCCGACGTGGGCCCGTAAGCAGGGCTGCCCCGTACATGCTGAAGCGTTGGGACGAGACTTCGCGTCGGCGGTCGAGCGAGCTGAAAGCGCTCTGCTGCCCGCTTTTGACAGCTGGCGCTCTGGAGGACTGACTGACATGCTTCCGGTCACCCCTGCGATCGGCACTTTTGACTGGCTCGTCGGCGTTTTCCGGGCGCACCAGCGATGGCGAGACATCGATCACAAGACACAGCGCTTATACGGCCAGGGTCTGCAACTCTTCGCCAATCACGAACTAAAAGACGGCAGTCGCGTCGGCTCCAAACAGATCGCTGATTTCACCAAAGCATTCGTTGACGCGGTCTACGTGAAGCTTCTCGTCGTGCAATACAAGGATAAGGACGGTAACACGGCCAAGCGCGAACGTCGACGCTTCGCAAATGCAGCTATGACTGCTTGCAGGCGCGCCTGGTTTGTTGGTCAGCGCGCGCAAGAAACAATGGTACCATTGGTCAATCCATTTTCGCGGATGGGCCTAAAATCCCGTGCGCCTGGGCAGCCCATGCGGGAGACACCCACGGCAAGCTGGGACGAACTGGCCGCGTTCAGGCGAACTGCGAAACGGCTCGGATATCACTCAATTGGAACTGCCGCGCTATTGGCGTGGGAGTGGCTGCAGCGCGAGGAGCATGTATTCGGCGCTTTCGAAATCGCGCACTATCGGCCGAAAGAGCGGTCAAACAGCGTACGGATTGTGCATCCAAAGAATAACGAGGAAGCCTGGTGGCCTCTGTTCGACGACAAGGGCGCCCCCCTCTTCCCCGAGTTGATGGCAGAACTTGATGCGATCAAAGGCTCTGTCGTTTCAGGATTGGTGTTCCGCCGTGATCATGCCCACCGCAAGTCGCTCGCGTTGATCCCGTGGATGACCGAGCGCAAGGACCTTCGCTATCTTCGCCATGTGGTCAAAAAGATAGTCATCGCAGCTGGTCTTCGGCACGAGCTCTCATTTACATCGTTTCGCCACGGCGGGTTCACGGAAGGTGCCGATAGCGATCTCACGGACGCTGAACTACGCACCGCCGGCCGCCATCGTTCGAGACAACAACTCCCAACCTATGCCAAACGCACGCGGAAGCAGTTGATCGCGGCCGCAAAGAAGCGCCGAGAAGAACGAGAGAGAACGGCCCTTTCATCAGACTCCGCCCTCCCTTCTCATGGTCCCCTCGTTCCAGGCAATTGACGCGATTTTCGCGTCAAGGAGAGCTTGCGATCGGTCTACCGCCTAGCGCCCGGTCCACGTCGGCTTGCGCTTCTCGCCGAAGGCCTTGAGGCCTTCCTTGGCGTCCTCGGTCATCGCAAGCAGCGCGATCTGGCTCTCGGTGTAGGCGATACTTTCGTCGAACGACATCGACGCAATCGCGCGCATGGCGTATTTGCCGCGACGGATCGCGGTCGGTGACTTGTCGACGATGCGGCCGATCAGCCAGTCGACCTTGGCATCGAGCTCGGCTGCCGGAACGACGTAGTTGAGCAGACCCGCGGCCTGTGCGGTCTTGGCATCGAACGGGCTCGCCGGTCAGCGCCCATTCGTTGATGAGGCGTGCGGGGGCGATCGATTGCAGCAGGCTGAGCACCTGCATCGGAAACACGCCGACCTTCACCTCCGGCAGCCCGAAGATCACCTGATCGCCGGCGACCGCCATGTCGGTCATGCACAGCAGGCCCATGCCGCCGGCCATGCAGACGCCGCCGACCCGCGCGATCGCGGGCTTGGTCGCGTTCTGCGACAGCCGCAACAAATCGGCGTAGTCGACATTGGGACGCGAGAAATCCATCGAGAACGCCGCGCCGCTGTTCTGCAGATCGGCGCCGGCGCAGAACGCCTTGTCGCCCGCGCCCGTCAGCACGATGACGCGCACATCCTTGTCGTCATGCGCCTCGCGATAGCCCCTGGCGATGCCCGCGATCACACCGGCATTGAGCGCGTTGCGCTTGTCCGGGCGGTTGATGGTGATCCAGAACGCCTGCCCGCGCTTCTCGAGAAGAACGCTGTTGTCGGTCATGTTTCCTGCCTGTTTTCTTGCCTGTGTGCCATTGCCAGCCGACATTTGCGGCAGGATCGGCGCCGACTGCAAGCAGGATTTAAGCGGCAGCGGACGCCTTCCTGATCCAGACCTTGTTGTCGTGAAACGCGGCGCCACCAAGCGGTGCGACGGCCTCCGCCCCGGTCAGCATGTTGATGCCGCACCCGCCGATATGGGACTTGTTCGGATGGATCGACTCGGCGATCAGCACGCCGCGGCGAACGCCATCAAACAGTCTTGCGGTCAGCGTGGTCTCGCCACGCGTGTTGCCGAGCGTCACGGCCTCCCCATCGGCGATCGACAGCGCGGCCGCATCGTCGGGGTGGATCATCACGGTCGGCGCGCCCTCGCGGGCCTGCGACGACGGCGTTTCGTTGAAGCTGGTGTTGAGAAAGCTGCGCGACGGCGACGTCGCGAGCCGGAACGGATGCTGCGCGTCCGCCTCCTCGATGATGGTCCAGTGGTCGGGCAGCGAGGGCATCTTGTCCCAGGCGCCCATCAGCCCGCCTGCCCCGACCGGCACCTTGCCCCAATCGACCTTGAAGTGGAACTTCTTGTCGGCATGGGCGAAGCCGTCGAGATAATGCGAGGTGCGGAAATCCGGCTGCAGATCGCGCCAGATATCGGCTTCCAGCGTCTCGATATCGCCGTGCCCGCTTTTCTTCAAAGTTGCGTCTATCAGCTGGCGCGGCGTCATGTCGAAACCGGGATGCACGGCATTGAGCCTGCGGCCAAGCTCCTGCAGCACCTCGTGATTGGAGCGGCACTCGCCGGGCGGATCGATCAGCTTCGGGCCGACCGAGATGTGCTGGTGACCGCCACCATAATAAAGGTCGTCGTGCTCCATGAACATCGTCGCCGGCAGCACGATGTCGGCCATCTGCGCCGTCTCGGTCATGAACTGCTCATGCACCGCGACGAACAGATCCTCGCGGGCAAATCCCTGCCGCACCAGCGCCTGCTCGGGCGCCACCGTCATCGGATTGGTGTTCTGGATCAGCATCGCCTTGACCGGCCCGCCGCCGCGCAACGCCTCGGCATCGCCGGTCAGGATGCGGCCGATCTTCGACTGATCGAGCACCCGGGTCGAGGGATCGATCGCGTCGTGGCCTTCGATGATCGACTCATCGAAGCGCCAGATGCCCGCATTGTTGAAGAACGCGCCGCCGCCCTCATGTTGCCAGGCACCGGTGACCGCGGGAATGCACAGCGCGGCATGCATCTGCGCGGCGCCGTTGCGGCTGCGGGTAAACCCGTAGCCAAGGCGGAAGAACGAGCGCTTGGTGGTCCCGACCAGCCGCGCGAACGCCTCGATCTCCTCGACCGGCACGCCCGAGATCGCTGACGCCCATTCCGGCGTGCGCGTCTTCAGATGCGCTTCCAGCTCGTCCGGGCAATCGGTATAGCGCGCGAGATAGTCGCGATCGGCAAGTCCCTCGCGGAACAGCACGTGCATCACGGCGCAGGCGAAGGCGCCATCGGTTCCCGGCCGCAGCAGAATCTTGATGTCGGCCTGCTTCATGGTCTCGTTGTTGTAAACGTCGACCGCCGCAATCTTGGCGCCGCGCTCCTTCCGCGCGCGCGCTGCATGCGTCATCACGTTGACCTGGGTGTTCACCGGATTGGTGCCCCAGATCACGACGAGGTCGGAGACGCCCATCTCGCGCGGATCGACGCCGGCGATCTTGCCGGTTCCGGCAGCGAAGCCGATGCGCGCGATGGTCGAGCAGATCGTGCCGTAGAAGCGCGAATACTTCTTCACATGCGACAGGCGGTTGAGGCCGTCGCGCATCACGAGCCCCATGGTGCCGGCGTAGTAATAGGGCCAGACCGACTCGGCGCCGAACTCCCGCTCGGCAGCGTCGAATCGCGCCGCGATCTCGTCCAGCGCCTCGTCCCACGAAATCCGCGCGAACTGACCGGAACCCTTCGGGCCGGTCCGGCGCAGCGGATGCATCAGCCGTTCAGCGTGGTGGATCCGCTCGGCATAACGCGCGACCTTGGCGCAGACCACGCCGGCCGTATAGGTCTGCTGTTTCGAGCCGCGCACCCTGCCAATCGAGCGTCCCTCGATCACCTCGACGTCGAGCGCGCATGCCGAGGGGCAGTCGTGCGGACAGGTGGAATGGCGGATATCGACCTTGGCATGCTGGTTCATGCCAAATTGGTAACATCAAATATCCGCTCCGCCGAGGGGCATTATTGCCCCGGTCCGGGCGAAAACCGCGCATAAGGCATGCGGCAAACGCCCAGATGCTCAGCTATCGGCCGGCTCCGTCCGTCAAACGCGGAAGATACGGGTGTAGTGCGACTTGATCGATTCCCCCTCCCTCTCCACCGCCACCGGGTCGTCCTTCATCGTCTTGATGTCCTTCAACGGCTTGCGCCCGGCCTTCTCCTTGGCCAGCGCATGGACGGACCTGAGGCCGCCGATCTCGACGTTGAGCTGCTGCCCCTCACGCCCGAGCGCGAACGATTGAAACAGCCTTGCCGCATTGGGATGCGGACAGTCCTTGAAGATCCCATTGGGACCGACAATGATCGGTGACCCTTCGGTGGCGTAGACCGGCTCGACCGGGCGGCCCATCTCCTTCAGCTGAAAGATGTTGTACTCGTTGCCGTCGGCCATGACCGCGCGCTCGCCGAGGTCGAGCTTCTTCGGTGGATCGGTCGAGGACTGCACCTGCATGATGTTCTGCTTTGCGAGCTGCTCGAAGAAGCTCCAGCCGAGGTCGCGCTGCAACTGATAGGTCGCAGTCATGATGGTGCCGCTATAGCCGGGATGCGCCTTCACGATCTTGCCCTTCCATTTCGGATCGAGCAGATCGGCGAAGCTCTTCGGCGCATCCTCGGCCTTCACGAGATTGGTGTTGTAGGCAATGATCGAAAGCCAGACCCGGAAGCTTGCGAATTGCCCATCGGCATCGCGATGCTCGTCCGGATAGTATTTCGCGACCTCCTCCGGCACGTAGGGCGCCAGAATGCCGTCGCGCTTCCACACGATGAAATGCGCGGCGTCGGAGGAATTGACGACGTCGACCGCGTGAATGTTGCTGGCGTATTCCTGGCCCACCCGCTGGAACACGCGCTCCGCGCCGGTACGTTCGACACGCACGGTAATCCCAGCATATTTCGCCTCGAATGCCTTCGCCAGCTTCTCCGCGACCGGCAAATCGGTCGAGGTGTAATAGACGACCTGCCCCTCTTTCTTCGCCGCCTCGATCAAGGTCGACGTAACCGGTTCCGCAGCTGGCGCGGCGGCCATCACGCGTGTCGAAAGGGCGGTCCCTGTCAGCACGGCGAAGGTGCCCTTCAGCAAATCGCGGCGCGATAATCCAGGATGTTTCCTCATTTGATTCCCCGCACGCGATGGCGAAGTTAGAGTACACCGCCCTCCCGCTCTTATTCCGATGCGCGAAGACGATGTCTGTCGTCGACAGATGCTTCAGGTTGCAGCTAGACTTCTGGCCAAGAAAGAAGACTAAAGTTGGGGGAGACGATCAATGGCGGACTTTCGGTACGCCGTGATGTGTGTCGCGGCATTGCTGACCGTGTCGATGTCGGGCTCACATGCGGACGCCGAGGACTACCCGGCGCGGCCGGTCAGGATCGTCGTTCCGTTTGGTCCCGGCGGTCCGGCCGACGTCGTTGCGCGCCAGATCGGCAGCATCTTGCAGGAAAACCTCGGCCAGCCCTTCGTGGTGGAGAACCGCACCGGCGCCGGCGGCGTGATCGGCACGCTCGAGGTCGCGAAGGCGCCGGCCGATGGTTACACCCTTCTGATGATGTCGAACACCCAGACCGCCAATGAATCGCTGGTGCCTCAGCGCAAATATGAGTTGATGCGCGACCTGACGCCGATCGCATCCCTGAACACTTCGGATCTGGTGATCGTGGTCCACCCCGCCGTGCCGGCCAAGACGCTGCAGGAGTTCATCGCGCTTGCAAAGGCAGAGCCCGGAAAGCTGAACTACGCCTCGTCGGGTCAGGGGACGCCGTATCACATGGCGGGCGAGTTGTTCAAAGCCATGGCCGGGGTCAACATCGTGCATGTGCCCTACCGCAACAGTGGTGAGGCCCGCAGCGGCGTCATCGGCGGCCAGGTCCAGATGATGATCGATGCCGTTCCGGCGATGGTACCGAATGTTGCCGAAAACCAGGTCCGCGCGCTCGCAACAACCGGCAAGTCCCGTTCCGCGGTGCTATCAAACGTTCCGACCGTGACCGAGGCGGGCGTTTCCGGCTATGAGGCGACGATCTGGCTCGGCTTGATGGCCCCAGCAGGCACGCCGAAGCCGATCATCGAGAAACTCAACACGGCCGTGAATGCCGCGGTCAGGCGGCCGGAGGTCGAGAAGTTTTGGGCCGAGCAGGGCGCGGTGCCGATGACCATGACGCCGGAGGCCTTCGACAAATTTCTGCGCGCCGATATCGTGAAGTGGGCAGACGTCGTCAAAAGACTGGACAAGACCGAATAGGCACGTAGCGGCCAAACCGTGGTGACGGAACAGGTGCAAATGAAGACGTTGAACATCCTGAGCGGCGGCGCAGCGCAGGGACTGGTCCGCAGCCTGGAGCCGGCGTTTGAAGCCGAAACCGGCCTCGGCATTGCCGGTGATTTTGGCGCAGTCGGCGCCGTGGCCGACAGACTGCGTGCCGGCGTTCCAACCGACATCGTCATCCTGACCGCCGCGCTGATCGCGAAGCTTGCCGACGAGGGGCTGGTTCTGCGCAGCTCGATCGCCGACATCGGCCGCGTCGAAACGGCGCTTGCGGTCCGCGCAGGGGATCCGCCGGCGTGCGCTGCTGACGCGGCCAGCCTGCGCGCTGTGCTGCTCGATGCGGACGCGATCTTCGTGCCCGATACCAAGGCGTCAACCGCCGGAATTCATGTCGCGAAGGTGCTGTCGCAACTCGACATCGCTGGCGTCGTCGCCGACCGGCTGAGAATCTATCCGAACGGCGCGACGGCGATGCGGCATCTGGCCGGGTCCAGTGACCGGCGGCCGATCGGTTGCACGCAATCCACCGAGATCATCAGCACGCAGGGCGTCGTGCTATCGGGCACCTTGCCGCCGGGATGCGGGCTCGCGACCATGTATACGGCTGCCGTTGCGACGCAGGCCTCGGCTGCATCGCAGGCGCAGCGTTTGATCGCAATTCTGACGTCATCAGATACGTCGGAGCTACGCGGCCAGGCTGGCTTTGTCTCCAGCCTGACGTCCTAGATGCGACAACCTAACGCGCCAGTTGCGTAAGACCCGTCGGCGGTCCATCGACCGCCGTCCAGCCGCCGTCGACGAACAGCGTGCTGCCGCTGACATAGCTCGCCGCATCAGATGCAAGGTAAGCCACGGCGGTGGCGACCTCGTCAGCGCTGCTCCAGCGATTGAACACGGTGTGGCCGGCATAGAGATTGTAGATATCGGGCCGCTGCTTGAACGGGCCGGTCAATGCGGTCTCCGCGATACTCGGCGCGATGGCGTTGACGCGGACGCCGGACCGCCCGACCTCGGACGCGAAGCCTTTCACCAGAAGACCGATCGCCGCCTTGGTCGAACCATAGACTGCAAGACCCGGCTCGATCGTCACAGCGCGCACCGAGGAGCAGGCAATCAGGCTGCCGCCCTGTTGTTTGACCATGATGCGGCCGAACGCCTGGAAGAACCACACCGTGCCCTTGATGTTGAGGTTGATGACGCGATCGAGGTCCTCGTCGGTGTAGTCGAGGATGGTCTTGCGAATATTCAGCCCCGGCGTGGTGACCGCGATGTCGACGCGCTGAAATTCCGCAAGCGCCTTCGCTGCCAGCGCCTCGACGTCCGCCCGGTCGGCAGCATCGCAGCCTGCGGCCGTTGCCGATCCGCCCTGCTCCCGGATCGCTGCGGCGGTCGCATCCGCGCCCTCCAGCGTGCGATCGGCACACAGCACGCGTGCGCCGAGCGACGCCAGTGCTTCGGCCGAGGATTTGCCGATACCGGAGGCTGCGCCCAGCACCACGGCGGTCTTGCCGGTGAGATCAAATAGCTTGCGGTAGTCGGTCATGTGACCTCCCGGGATGCCAGCGATGCTTGTTTGCGTTCGCTTCATATACTAATATATCAATTTTTGGAGCAACAATGCCCACCAGCTCGCCGAAAAAGTTGGAGCTCCGCAACCTCGCCGGCCACCGGCGGACCGGTCGTCCGCGGACCGCAACTGCGGCGGCGCGGATCTATGCCGAGCTGCGCGCTGAACTGGTCTCATTGCAGCGCAGGCCCGGCGATCCGATCATCGAGGCCGAGATCGCGCGCGGATATGGCGTCAGCCGGACCCCGGTGCGGGAAGCCATCCTGCGCCTGTCGGACGAGGGCCTGGTCGAGATCTTCCCGCAATCGGGCATCTTCGTATCGCGTATCCCGCTCGCCGCGCTTCCGGAGGCGATTATCGTCCGCAGGTCGCTGGAGGAAACCACGACCCGCATGGCAACCGAGCGCGCCAGCGCCAGCCAGATCCTCAGCCTGCACGCGATCCTCGAACGTCAACGCGAGGCCGAGATGGCCGCCGATCGCGAAGCATTCCATCAGGCCGACGAAGCCTTTCACGCCGCCATCGCCGACATTGCCGGACATCCCGGCATCTGGAAGCTGATCCTGCAGGTCAAGGTTCACGTGGACCGCTTCCGGTGGCTCACCCTGCCGCAGCGTGGGCGAATGGCCGAGGTCATCGCCGAGCACGAGGCCGTGATGGCCGCGATCGAGGCGCGCGACCCGGCATCCGCCGGAGCGGCGATGGCCAGACACCTCGAACGGCTTCTGGCCGACATCTCGGCGACCCAGCACCACAATCCGGAGTTCTTCGACGAGCAAAGCCAGCCGGCATGACCGCGGCCGAACTCCGGCCAGGCAATTTGGGAGGAATGACATGAACCGTACAGATCGATCGCAGCACCGCGGTACCGGGCTCAACCGTCGTGACGTCATCAAGATCGGCGCCGGCCTTGGCGCGGTGGTTGCGACCTCGGTGCAAACAGCCCTCGCCCAGTCGAAAGCCCTCTTCAAGGCGTCGGATGTACAGCCGCCGGGCTACCCGACCGTCGTCGCGACGGAAAACCTCGGCAAGAAGCTGGCGGCGGCGACCAACGGGCGTCTGTCACTGCAGATGTTCCCCTCGATGCAGCTCGGCGGCGAGAAGGAAACCATCGAGCAGACCCAGATCGGTGCGATCCAGATGCTGCGCGTCAGCGCCGGCTCGATCGGCCCGATCGTCGATGACATCAACGTCGTCAACATGCCCTTCCTGTTCAAGAACATGGCGCATGCCGAGCGGATGATGGATGGCCCGATCGGTCAGGAGCTGCTGGACAAGATCACGGCAAGCCCGAATGCCGGACTGGTCGCACTGTGCTGGATGAATTCCGGCGCACGCAGTCTCTACAACACCAAGCACGCGATCAAGACCATCGCCGACATCAAGGGCCTCAAGTTTCGCGTCATCGGCAATCCGATCTTCATCGACATGATGAACGCGCTCGGCGGCAACGGTGTCGCGATGGGCTACGATCAGGTGTTCAGCGCGCTGCAGACCGGCGTCATCGACGGCGCCGAGAACAATCCCCCGAGCTACGTCTTCAGCAATCATTACACCGCAGCGAAACACTTTTCGCTCACCGAGCACCTGATCGTTCCCGAGCTGCTGGTGTTCTCGAAACGCGCCTGGTCCGCGCTGGCAGCCGATGACCAGACGCTGATCAGGAAGCTCGCCCGTGAGGCGCAGATGGAAGAGCGCGGGCTCTGGAACACCTTCGAGCAGCAGGCGATGGAAAGGGCGAAGGCTGCCGGGTGCGAGATCATCGAGATTGCCGACAAGGCGCCGTTCCAGAACGCGGTCAAGCCGGTATGGGACAAATATGGCCCGAAATACCAGGACATGATCGGGCGCATCCAGTCCGCCTGACGCCACGCCATACGGGAAATCGTCCTCTTGCAGGAAACGGACATGGCCGGATCATATCGCCGCGCGATGGACTATTTGTATCTCGCCTGCGTCATCACGGGCTCTGTCGCGCTGATCCTGATTTCAGCCGTTATCCCCTGGGCAGTGTTCACGCGCTATGTCCTGAACAGCGCCGCATCCTGGCCCGAACCTCTCGCGGTGCTGCTCACCATCGTCGTGACGTTCATCGGTGCGGCCGCCGGATATCGGCTCAATCTGCATATGAACGTCGCGTATTTTGCCAACAAGCTGCCTGATCCGCTTCGCAACCTGACCGACCTTTTGGTCCAGCTGCTGATGGGCCTGATCGCACTGTTCATGGTCATCTGGGGCGCTCGGCTCGTCGAGGTGACCTGGTACAACACGATCGCCGACTTCCCATCGCTTTCAGTCGGTGTCACCTATCTTCCGATTCCGATCGGCGGCGCCTGCCTGCTCTTGTTCATCATCGAGCGGATTTTCCTGGGTGCGCCACCCGATCCGATCGCACTGCACCGCGACCTTTCCCGCCGACTGATCGCGAGAGGCCATCATGGATATCCTCATTCTGCTCGCGACCATGCTGCTCTGTTTCCTGATCGGCATGCCGATCGCCTACTCGCTGGCGATGGCGGCCATCGTCGGCGCCTTGTGGATCGGCATTCCCCTGGAAGCGGTGATGCTGAAGATTTCCGACGGTGTCAGCAAGGTCGCGATGCTGACGATCCCGTTCTTCGTGCTGGCCGGCGCGATCATGGCGGAGGGCGGCATGGCCCGCCGCCTGGTCGCGTTTGCCGACGTGCTGGTTGGACTAACCCGGCTGCGCGGCGGCCTTTCAATCGTCAACGTGCTTGCGACGACATTCCTGAGCGGCATTTCCGGATCGGCGGTCGCCGATACATCCGCTATCGGCTCGGTGATGATCCCGCAGATGGAAAAGAACGGCTATCCGCGCGTGTTCGCGACAAATCTCACCATCACCTCGTCGGTCCAGGCCCTTCTGGTGCCGCCGAGCCACAACGCGGTGCTCTACTCGCTTGCGACGGGCGGAACGATTTCGATCAGCGCTCTCTTCATGGCCGGTGTGTTCCCCGGGCTGCTGCTCGGCTTCTCGCTGATCATCCTGTGCCTGGCGGTCGCCTACCGCGAAAAGCATCCGCACGGCCAGACCGTGCCGGCCAAGGACGCGATCCGGATCGCCATCGATGCCTCCTGGGGTCTCATCACCCTCGTTATCATCCTTGGCGGCATTCTCGGCGGCATCTTCACCGCAATCGAAGCCGGCGCCGTCGCCTGCATCTGGGCTTTCTTCGTCACAATGTTCATCTATCGCGACTATCGCTGGCGCGACCTGCCGGTGCTGCTCCATCGCACGCTGCGCACTGTCGCGATGGTGATGACGCTGATCGCGTGCGCCTCCAGCGTCGGCTACATCATGGCCCTGACGCAGATGCCGGCCAAGATGACCGCCTTCTTCCTGTCGATCTCCGACAACAAGTACGTCATCCTGCTCCTGATCAACGTGATGCTGCTGGTACTCGGCACGCTTGTCGACATGGCACCCTCGATCCTGATCGCTACGCCGATCCTGTTGCCTGTCATGAAGAACTTCGGCGTCGATCCAGTTCATTTCGGCATGATCATGCTGCTCAATCTCGGCATCGGCCTGTGCCACCCACCGGTCGGAGCAATCCTTTTTGTCGGCTGCGCGGTCGGCAAGGTCACGATCGAGCAGGTCATGCGCAAGATCTGGCCGTTCTACGCGGTGATGTTCTTTGTCCTGATGTGCGTGACCTATCTGCCGGAGATCTCGCTATGGCTGCCGCGGCAACTCCAGGTGCTGCACTGAGGGCAAGCGGCGACTTGCAGAACTGCGGCCGTCACCGGAACCGATCGACATCATCGCCCGGGCCGGGATCAAACCGGTCTGAGCAGATCAACATTGCGCGACACGCACAGCGTGTGGTCTTGCGATCGTTCGCCGGCACCCCTAGGCTCCCCGTCCATAACAAAAAGACCAGGGAGGCGATCGTCATGACCACAAGGCGGGATTTCCTGAAAGCGGGAGCAGCGGCGGCGGGCATCGTGTTCTGCGGCTGCGGGCTCGTCCACAATGCGAATGCGCAGCAATCACGCCAGAAATTGCCGGTCACCGTCGACGGCAAGCGCATCAGGACGATCGACATTCACTCGCATTGCCACTTCCGCGAGGCCGGCGCGCTGCTCGGCGCCGACGCCGGAAAACTGCAACTGCCGCCGGTCAACGGAGCCTCGGAAGCCTTCATCGAGATCGACAAGCGTCTGGCGGCGATGGACGCGCAGGCCGTCGATATGGAGGTGCTTTCGATCAACCCGTTCTGGTACGACCGCGATCGCGAGCTTGCCGGGAAGATCGTGAAGATCCAGAATGAAAAGCTCGCCGAACTCTGCGCCTCGAAGCCCGAGCGGTTCGCAGCCTTCGCCTCGCTGACGCTGCAGGCGCCGGACCTTGCGGTGCAGGAACTGGAGGCGGCGGTCAAGAAGCAGGGCCTGAAGGGCGCGGCGATCGGCGGTGTTGTCGACGGCGTCGAATTCTCCGATTCCAGGTTTCATCCCGTGTGGGCCAAAGCCGAGGAGCTCGGCGTCCCCCTCTTCATCCATCCGCAGGGCGTGCCCGAACTCGGCAGGCGGCTCACCGGCAATGGCTGGCTCGGCAACACGATCGGCAATCCGCTCGAGACCACGATCGCACTCTCCCATTTGATCTTCGAAGGCACGCTCGACCGCTTCCCGGGATTGAGGATCATCGCCGCGCATGGCGGCGGCTATCTCCCCTCCTATGCCGATCGCTCGGACCATCCCTGCCTGGTCGGACCCAAGGGATGCAATCCGGAGATCAAGCTCCAGAAGGCGCCGACCGAATATCTCAAGCAGATCTATTTCGACTCGCTGGTCTTCACGCCCGAAGCGATCCGGCATCTCGCCGCCCAGGTCGGCGCCGGCCAGATTGTGCTGGGAAGCGACTATCCCTATCCATGGCAACTGGCACCGGTCGACCACATCTTCGCCTGCTCATCGCTGAGCGACGACGACAAGGCCAACATTCTCGGCCGGACTGCAGCGAAGCTGCTCGGCGTTGCCGCGTGACGACGGTGCCAACGATCAGTTGGCCTTCACCATCTGTGTCTCATTGTGCGGTAGAGCCGTGGGCGTCGGCTGCGCAACCTTGGTCAATGGATCGACGTCGCCGACGTCGGTTCCCGCGAACTCCGCTTGCGCCGCGTCCGATATCCATTTGACCGCCGCGGGATGGCTGACCAGCATCCCGATCAGTGCAACGATCACGAGCGCCGGTAAGGCGATCAGCTTGATACTGAAGCTCCCGTAGTTGCTTTCGGGGTCCTGCTGCCGGTTGTCGAAAGAGCCCTGCATGGATTCCTCCACAGTGCGAGTATGCTCCACCGAAGCGTCACTTACCGCAGAGCACACATGGCCGATGTGAATGGTTTCACAGGCTTTGTCCGGTTCACCGTTTCGTGAAGTGCGGGACTAACCGCGCAGACGGCAGCGACTACTCGCCGTCATCGGCCCCGGCGTCGACCAGCGCCTGAAGCGATTCGGGCTTCAGCACGACGATCGCACCATGTTCGAGCCTGACCCAACCGCGTGTCGCCCACGCGCGGAGCTGCTTGTTGATGCTCTCGCGGGTCATCCCGACCATCTCGCTGATCTCCTGCTGGGTGATCGAGATGGTGCGCCCCTGCGGCTTGTGCTTGTCGCTCAGGCGCAGCAGCGCGCTCGCCAGACGGCCCGGCAAGTCCTGCAGGATCACCTGCTCGACCTGGTCGCTGGTCCAGCGCAACCTCGCGCACAGCAACTCGATGAACTTCATCGCAAGCGTCGGCTGGCTACGCACGAACGGAATGAACTCGCGCCGGTCGATGACGAACAGCTCGCAATTGGTGTTGGCGGTGGCGTCGGCCGTCCGCGACAAGCCGTCGAGCAGCGCGATCTCTCCGAATATCTCCCCTGCCTCGATCAGGTTCAGGATCGCGTTGCGACCGTCCGGCGACGAGATGCTGATCTTCACCGTGCCCGAGATCACCGCGATCAGGCTGGTGCCCGGATCGCCCTTGGAGAAAATCGTGGTCCCGCGCTTCAGCGTGATGTGCCTGGCGTAGCGGCAGAGCTGATCGAATGCCTCGGGCTCGAGATCGGCAAAGTAAGGATGCTTGCGCAGCACCGACAGCTTGTTGTTCGAAAACAACGGCGCGCCGGCAGTTCGTTCTATGGGCAGCGCACCGGTCATTGTGATCCAGACTGATTGTGTTGCGTTCAATCGGCGCGCCAGCAGCGCGACACACTGACAAGCCATCGATCAATGAAAGCGGAAAGGACTATAGCCCCACCGCCGGCCTACAGCAACAAAAGGTCCAGGCCGGTGAGATCGGGCTGGAAGGCATCGAAAGTACAATTTGGAATAAATATGTGCCTAGTTGCAACGCTCAATTGTAGGCAACGGCCGCCCTTGGTCTTGAAAACCCGCCCGTCACTGGCAATCCCGCCTGGCGAAACCCGTTCGTGTGCGGGTCGACGCCACCTACTCACAGCAGCTTGCCGTCCGGCCCAAAGAACGGATGCGGCCCGTCGAATTGGCCGATGGGGATCTGGTGCGTGACCAGCTGTCCAAAGTCCGGGCCGGGAAACCATGTGTGCAAATGAAATGCGGGCGGTTCCACCTTGAACGATGGTTCGCGCAGCTGTCCGAGGTCCAGGTCGACCGCATGGTTCGGAGCGGGGCATATTGTCACGGCAATCCCGGCGAAAGTGGTCAGCATCGCACGATGGACGTGCCCGCACCCGATCAACCGCACACGCGGGTGACGCCTGACGATGTCCGCCAATGCGTCGGCATTGAAGAGGTCTTGCCGGTCCATATGCCAGATGCCGCCCTTGAATGGCGGGTGGTGCAGGAAAAGCAGCACCGGCCGGTCGACTGCCGTCGCCAGCGCCGCGTCCAGCCATTGCAGCGTGGATGCTTCAAGCATGCCGTGCGGCTTGCCGGCAACGCTTGAATCCAGCAGCAGGAGATCGAGACCATTCACTTCGATCTTCTGGTCGAGCGGACCTCTTGCGTGAACATAGGGCGCGGCCGGAAACGCTTCGCGCATCCACTGGCGCGAGTCGTGATTGCCGGGAATGCCGGCAAACGGCAGGCGCAGCGGCGCCAGCAATCGCTTGAGATAGTCGTATTCCTCGACCGACGGCGTATCGACAAGGTCGCCCGAGATGACGACGAAATCGGGCGCCGGCTCGAACGCTCCGAGCGCCGCCACACAGCGCTCAAGCGCCTTCGCGGTATCGACCCGGCCATAGGCCAGCGCTCCCGGCGGCTTGATGTGGAGGTCGGATATCTGTGCGATGAGAACCGGTTTCGGCGGCATCGATCAATCTCAGGGTTCGGACGGGAGTAGACGAACGACGTCGGCCGCGATCGAAAGCCCGATTCGATCGCCGACCTTGGCCTGGATTGTGTTGGGCGCGTCGACATTGAGCGGCTTGCTCGATGCACCACTCACGACGAGCCGCTGCCGGTCGCCGATGAAGCTGACGGAATAGACAACTCCCGAGAGTGCCGCGGCCCCGGCGTCCGTCACGCGAATGGTTTCGGGACGGATCATGACGGTCGCGTTCGCAGCTGTCGCGCCACCCTCGCTCGGCAATCGCCCGCCGGGCAGGATCAGTACGCCGTTCTCGATCGGAGCTTCAACTATATTCGCTGCTCCGATGAACTCCGCCACGAAGCGATCCTTCGGTGCGAAGTAGACCTCGCGCGGCGTGCCGATCTGGGCGATCGCACCTTTCCGCATCACCACGATGCGGTCGCCCAATTCCATGGCTTCGGACTGATCATGGGTGACATAGATCGTCGTGATACCAAGTGCTCGCAACAGCCGGTTGAGCTCACCTCGCAGCCGGTCCCGCAAGGCGGCATCAAGCGCGGTCAAGGGCTCGTCGAGCAGCAATATGCCCGGCCGGATCGCGACGGCACGCGCCAGCGCCACACGCTGGCGCTGGCCGCCCGAAAGCTGGTCGATGCGGCGGTTCTCCAACCCCGTGATGTTCGTGAGAGCCACCAGCTCGGCGACGCGGGCGGCACGCTCGCCCCTGGCAACACCCCGGATCTTCAGGCCGTAGGCGATATTGTCCGCGACCGTCATGTTGGGGAACAGGGCGTAGGACTGAAACACCATGCCGACATTGCGCTGCTCGATCGGGACCGAGGTCATATCCTTGCCGTCGAACAGCACCTTGCCGCCCGCATCTGGCAACTCGAGGCCCGCGATGATGCGCAGCATCGTGGTCTTGCCGCAGCCGGATGGGCCGAGCAGCACCAGCGTCTCACCGCGCGCGATGTCGAGGGTTGCGGGATCAAGCGCGCGCGTCCCATCGGCAAAGGTCTTGCCGCACGCCTCGATTCGCACTGCTGCACCATGCCCCGCCGTACTCATCGCTTGTGATCCCTGTCGGCCAGCAGCTGCATCGCGACCAGCAGCGGAATGATCATCACGAAGAAGATCAGCGTGTAGGCCGAGGCCACTTCGAGCCGCATCGAGGCATAGCTGTCGGCGAGTCCGATCGGCAGCGTCTTTGTTAGCGGCGTATGCAGCATCCAGGTCAGGTTGAACTCGCCGAGCGACAGCGTGACCACCATCAGTGCGCCGGCCAGAATTCCCGGCAGCGCGTTCGGCACGATGACATCGCAAAAGCGCCGCCATGGCGATGCCCCCAGCGAGGCGGCGCCCTCATCGAGCGTCTTGATGTCCACGGTCGCAAACACCGCCATGACCGACCGCACCATGAACGGCATGGTGAAGATCACGTGACCGACCAGGATGAAGAGCCAGGAACGGCGGAAGCCTCCGAAGCTTCCATAGGCGAGCAGCAGCGCAAGCGCGATCGCAAGCCCGGGGATCGCCAAGGGCAGCGTGATGATCTCCTCGACGATGCGGGCAAGGCGGCCTCCCCGCGCGTGCAGCGCGTACGCCGCGGGGACGCCGGCGAGCAGCGTGACGGCGAGTGTAGCGAAGGCGATCACGAATGAGAGCAGAATGGTGCCGGCATAGAGCTCCCAGACCTGGGCGACCCATTGCAGGGTCACGCCGGACTGAATGCCCCGGAAATAATTCACGGTGACGCCGGCGGAGATCGAAAGCCCTGCGGGCACCACCAGGAACGCTGCAACGAGCAGCGTGAAGATGAACTGGCCGGTGAAGATCAGGCGATCGCGCATGCTTTTCACCCGGCCGCTGCGACCGCGCTTCCGCTGAACGTGCGGGCCAGCGCAAGGATGAGCCAGGTGATCAGGCCGAGCCCCACCGACAGCGCCGCCGAGGTCGCGAAATTCGCGGCCAGCGTGAACTCGGTGTAGATCAGCATCGGCAGCACGTCGATATTCGTCGCCAACGTGAAAGCGGTGCCGAAGGCGCCCATCGCGGTCGCAAATGCGATCGCGCCGGACGCGACGAAAGCGGGCGCCAGTGCGGGCAGCACAACGTCACGCTGGACCGCCCATGGGCTTGCGCCAAGCGAACGCGCGGCCTCCTCCAGACCGACGTCGAGCTTCTGCACGGCCGCCATGATGGTGAGGATCACGCGCGGGATCGAGAAGTAGAGATAGCCAAGGAAGAGCCCGTAGATCGAATAGGCGAAAACGAACTTCTCACCGAAGATCCGGTTCGAGAGATCGCCGATCAGCCCTTGCCGCCCCGCCAGCAGAATGATCATGAAGCCGACCACCACCCCGGGAAACGCCAACGGAAACGTCAGCATCGCAATCAGCACGGCCCGCCCGGGAAAGCGGTGCCGCTGCAGGAACATTCCGGCAATCGTCGCCACGATCAGCGTGACGACCGTGGTTGCCGCCGCCAGCAGCACGGTATTGATCAGCGTCGCGCGATATCGGCCTTCGCTCAGGATGGCGAGATATCCGGCAAGCCCATGCGGCCCTTCGGCGCCTGCGACCACCAGCCGTGCCATCGGTAACAGGAAGAACGCCGTCGTCACCAGCACAAGCGGCAGCAGGCAGAGCCAAACGAAGGATTTTTGCGACATCGGAAGATGGGTGCCCCAGCGAGGGACACCATATTGCCTCAGCGGACCTCGGCGAGATAGCGGTCGACGAAGGCTTTTTGCATGTTTTCCATCTCGCCCCAGTCGACGCTCTTGGCGCGGGCATAGTCGCTGTCGGGGAGGAATTTGCCCTTCACGGAGGCCGGCAGCTCGATCGGGCGGGCCGGACGCAGATAGGCATTGGTCCAGATCGCCTGGCCCTTGTCGGACAGCAGATAGTCCATCACCTTCTTGGCCTTTTCCTTGTCGGGCGCGTTCTTCACGAGGCCAACGACATAGGGGAACACCACCGACCCTTCACAGGGAAGCACAAACTCGAAGTTGCCCTTCTCCGAATATTTCGCGCGGTAGGCGTTGAAGTCATAGTCGAACAGGATCGGCATCTCGCCCGAGACGACGCGAGCATATGACGTCTGCTTGGGCACGATCGGATCGTTCTTGCGCAATTCCTTGAAGAAGCTGATCGCC
This sequence comes from Bradyrhizobium sp. JR3.5, assembly GCF_054057015.1. NCBI lineage: Bacteria > Pseudomonadati > Pseudomonadota > Alphaproteobacteria > Hyphomicrobiales > Nitrobacteraceae > Bradyrhizobium > Bradyrhizobium sp. JR3.5. Next base: position 494,809 of record NZ_JBSRYV010000001.1, on the reverse strand, counting down.
GGATCGAAATTGGTGGGCGAGCCGCCCAGCGCGAGATTGACGGCGACCGCGCCGACATAACCGACCGCCGCGGACGATGGGTCGAGATAGCCGACCATGCCCTTGTAGTCAGGTTTCAGGAGGTCCTTCCAGCAGGCCGGCACCGGCTTGCCGCCAAGCGCATCCTTGTTCACGAACAGGCCGAGCGTGCCGGAGTGGATCGTGGTCCAGTAGCCGTCCGGATCCTTGAGGCCGGCTGGGACCTGATCCCAATGCGCGGGCTTGTAGGGCTCGAGCGCGTCCTGGGCCTTGGCCTTCATGCCGAAGGTCACGCCGAAATAGCCGATATCACCGACCGGGTTGCTCTTCTCGGCCAGGATCTGGGCCAGCGCCTGGCCGGAATTCTTGTTGTCATGCGGGATATCGTAGTTGAGGTCCGCCTTGATCGCCTTCAGCATCGACGCCCAATCGGCCCATTCGGGCGGACAGTTATAGCAGATCACGTCGGCCGCCCTGGCGGATTGCCACGGCGCGAGCAGTGTCAGCGCCAGCAACGCAAGGACAAGGCGGACGGTCTTCATGGCAGGCTCCGGTCTGGGAGAGGATGCGATGCGGATTTCAACATCAATGGAGCGACCAAGTATAGACCGCGCATGAAGGTTTTGCGACGCGCTTGCTGCCGTGCAGCAAATGCAACAGGCCGGATGCCAATGACCGGAGGCTCGCGGCAAACCGTCGTTTCGCGCTAGGCTGCAAGCCGAAAGAGGAAGCGCCCATGTACCAGCCGCCCGGCGTCAAGACATCGTCCGACCTTCCCGTCCCCGACCTGATGAAAGCCTGGGTCCTTGGTGACCCCGACCAGCTCCTGCTTCGCGAGAAGCCGACGCCGATCCCATCGCGTGCCGAAGTGCTGGTGCGCATCGACGCGGTTGCGATTTGCGCCACCGATCTCGAAATCATCCATGCCCGGGTCGCCGGCAAGCATTCAAGGCGGCGCGCCCTTCAACAAGAACTTTACGCCGGGTCACGAATACATGGGCACGGTTGCCGCGCTTGGCCCTGATGTCGACGAGTTCAGGATCGGTGAGCGGGTCAGCGTCGAGATCCACGCCGGCTGCGGCCAATGCAAACGCTGCCGCCAGGGCATGTACACATCATGCCTCAACTATGGAAAGCCGGAGAAGGGTCACCGCGCCAACGGCTTTACGACCGACGGCGGATTCGCCGAATACGCGGTCAACCACATCAATACGCTGGCGCGCGTCCCGGATACCATGAGTGACGCGGAAGCGACGCTCGTGGTGACTGCCGGGACATCGATGTATGGCCTGACGGAATTGGGGGGATTGGTGGCCGGCGAGAGCGTCGTGGTGATCGGCCCAGGGCCGATCGGACTTCTCGCAGTTGCTGTGGCCAAGGCGCTTGGTGCAAGCCCGGTCATCCTGACCGGGACGCGCAACAAGCGGCTGACGATCGGCCAGGAACTGGGGGCCGACCGCGTCATCAACATCAACGACGAAGACGTCGTTGATGTCGTGAAGCAACTAACAGGGGGGATCGGCGCGGACTATGTCGTCGAATGTGCCGGCACCGAAGCGACACTCAACCAGGCCATTCACATGACCAATCGGGGCGGCAAGATCTGTCTGGCCGCGTTCCCGCACGAGGCCGCGACGCTGGACGTTGCGCACCTCGTTCGAAACAACATCTATGCCTATGGCATCCGGGGCGAAGGCCGCAGCGCCACACACCGCGCGATGGAATTGATGGCAGCGAAGCGGTTCGACGCGACCAAGATCCACACGCACACGTTTCCGCTGGCCGACCTGCCGACGGCGCTGAGATATGCGCGGGACCGCGTTGATGACGCGATCAAGGTCGTCGTCACCAATCGGAAAGCCGACGCGATCGCGCGCGCTGCGGAGTAGAGTTCATACGTGCCGGTGGCACGCGCGCTGATCCGAGACCCTGCTCACACCGAGCAGTAGCGCTCCTTGATCTCGTCGTCGGCGAGCAGCGCCTGCGCCGACGCCTGGTGCACCACCGCCCCCTGGTCCAGCACATAGGCACGATCGGCGATGCCAAGTGCCAGCTCGACGTTCTGCTCGACCAGCAGAACCGTCGTTCCCTGCGCCTTCATGCTGCTGAACAGCTCGAACATCTCGTCGACCAGGACCGGCATGATGCCCTCCGACGGCTCGTCCAGCATGATCAGGTCGGGCTTTGCGATCATCGCCCGCGCGATCGCCAGCATCTGCTGCTCGCCGCCGGACATCGTGACCGCCTCTTGATCCATGCGCTCGGCCAGTCGGGGGAAGATCGCAGCGATCTCGTCGATCAGTTCCGCTTCCCGCCTCTTCTCCTTCGAGGCAACCAGCCCGAGCCGCAAATTCTCCCGCACGGTCAGTCCCTGCACGATCCGGCGCTCTTCTGGAACGTAAGCCAGTCCCAACGCGAAGCGCACATGCGCCGGCTGACGCAGCAGCTCTTCACTCTTGAAGGTGACCGAGCCGCGCGCCCGTCCCATCAACCCCATGATCGATTTCAACGTTGTCGTTTTGCCGGCCCCATTGCGACCGATCAGGCAGACGATTTCGCCCTTGCTCACCTCGAGACTGACGTCCTGTAACGCGTGACTTGCGCCATACCAGGCATTGAGCTTGCTGATCTGCAGCATCCCGTCAGTGCTCCCGCTGGCCGAGATAGACCCGCTTCACTGCCTCGTTCTGCCTGACCTCCTGCGGCGTTCCCTCGGCGAGCAATTCTCCGTGGTGCAGCACGAGGATGCGATCGCTGATCCCCAGCACCAGCTTCATCTTGTGCTCGACGAGGATGACCGTACGCTCCTTGGCGAGTTTCACGATCAGATCCATCATGGTCCGGGTTTCTTCCGGGCTCATGCCGGCCGTCGGCTCGTCCAGCAGCAGCAAGCGGGGCTGGCTGGCAAGCGCCATGCCGATCTCCAGTGCCCGCTGCTCACCATGGGCCAGCGTCTTGGCCGCACGTTCCCGGGATTCCCACAACCCGACGAGCGCCAGCAGATCGTCCGCCCGCTCGACAAGCTCTGTCAGTCGCGCACGAGGACGCCAGATATCGTATCGCGACACCAGCGCCTGCAGGCCGACGCGGATGTTCTCTCGTGTCGTAAGCTGCGGAAACACGCTGGTGATCTGAAAGGATTTCGCGATCCCCATATGCGCAAAGCGGTGTTGCGGCAGACCGGTCACATCCTTGCCCTCGAACTCAACACTGCCTTTCGTCGGCCGAAAGGCGCCGCACAGCAGGTTGAAGTAGGTGCTCTTTCCAGCCCCGTTCGGACCAATAATGGAGGTGATCGCTCCTCTGGAAAACTCGGCCGAGATATTGTTGAGGGCGACAAACTTCCCGAACGTCTTGCCGACGCCCCTGGTGCGCAGAATGATTTCTCTGGCGTGGCCTTCTGCGGCGCTCATCGTCTGCCCCGCGCGATCAGCGTGCCCCAGATGCCCGCGGGGAAGAACAACACGCACGCAATGAAGATGGCGCCAACGATCAGTTGCCAGTGAACGGTCCACACCGAGACCACATTCTCCAGGACCAGGAAGACCGCAGCACCAATCATCGGCCCGAAGAACGTCCCCATACCGCCCAGGAGAGCGATCATCACGACCAGGCCCGAGGTCTCGTAATGCAGGATTTCGATCGGAACGATCGACAGGTGCAGGGCCTGCAAAGCACCCGCAAGGCCGCAGAAACCGCCGGACAGGACGAAGGTCAGCAATCGCGTCAGGGTCACGTCGTAGCCGGACGCGCGTGCACGCATCTCGTTCTCGCGCACCGCTTCAATCACGGCACCAAAGGGCGACGCCAGAATGCGTGACATCACAAAGAATGCGGCGATCACAAAAGCCGCGATGACGTAGTAGCGAACCATCGGATTGATGAAGTCGATCCGCAGGCCGAACAGGTCGATGTTGCGGACGTTGATGCGCCGCGAAGGCCGTTCTCGCCACCGGTCAAGTCAACCGCCTGGTAGAAAAGGTAGTAGACACACTGCGACAGCGCCATCGTGACCATGGCGAAGTAGATGCCGCGTGTCCTGATCGCGAGCACGCCGATCAACAGCGCCATCAACAATCCGCCGGCGACCCCGGCCGCGATCGCTGCATACCATGGCCAGCCGAAATGCACGATGGCGATGCCACAGAGGTAGGCACCGGTCCCGAACAGCGCCGCGTGACCAAACGACAGCAGACCCAGATATCCAAACACGAGGTTGAAGCCGAGGGCGTACAACCCATAGATCAGGATATTCACGGCGAGGGCCGTGAACGGCATCACCAGCGGGAAAACCAGGATGACCACCGCGACAATGCTGGCGCGATGCCGCGTCGCGAACTCGTACCAACCGCCCGTCGCGGCACCGGGCTGTTTGATCGATTGAGTGGTTTCGGTCATGCCGGGCTCAGCTCATCAATCCGGCGCGGCCGAAGAAGCCCTGGGGACGAACGATCAGAACGACCGCCATCAAGGCAAAGATCGAAACCTTGGCCATCTCGGGTGCGAACAGCGAGGTCATGCTGACCACCACACCGACCAGCAGGCCTGCCAGTACGGCGCCACCGATCGACCCCATCCCACCAACGACCGTTACCACGAATGCCTCGGCGAGAATCGTGCCGCCCATCTCCGGAATGACACCCTGAAGCGGCGCGGCCAGCAGGCCGGCAAAGCCCGCAATCGCGGTACCGATCCCGAACACGATCAACCAGACCTTGGAAACGTCGACCCCAAGAACACGGACGATCTGCGGATCGCGCGCCCCGGCGCGGATAATCAGCCCGAAGCTGGTCTTCTCCAGAAACAGCCAGAGCGCCAGCAGCACGACGGCCGTCGCGCCTATCACGAACAGGCGGTAGAGCGGGAAATAGCCGACGCCAATGTCGACAGCCCCCTGCAGAACTTCGGGCGTGTCGAAAGGATAGCCGGTCTTGCCAAAGGCAATGCGCACGCATTCGACCATCACGTAGCTGAGCCCGAAGGTCAGCAGCAGCGGATAGTCGATGCCGCGACCGTAAAGCGGCCGGATCAGCACGCGCTCGACGGCAAGGCCGAACAGTCCGATTGCGATCGGCACCGCCACGAGGCAGATCCAGAAATTGCCCCCGATCGAGATCAGATAGAGCCCGACATAGGCGCCGACCATGTAGAACGCGCCATGGGCGAAGTTGACGACCGTCAACATCCCGAAGATCAGCGAGAGGCCGATCGCAAACAGCACATAGATGGCGCCGAGCGCCAACCCGGCAAACAGTTGCAGCGCAATCAGGTCAAAGCTCAGGCCCGCCATTTGTTCCCCTCAGCACGACGCGCACCGCCCCGTGGCGCGCGCCGTCGCACGAGCTCAGCTCTTGTGGCCGAGCGCTTCGCAGGTACGTAGGTTCTTCTCGTTGGGCTCTTCGGTCGACAGAACCTCGAACACGTCGGACTCGTTCCTCATGTCCTTGGACTTCGACTTGATCACGAGCACCGATTGTACCGACTGGTGGTCGCATTTGCGATAATATTGCGGGCCCTTGTAGTCGTCGTACTTCAGAGCTTCCAATGCAGCGACGACCTTGTCGGTCTCGACGCTGCCGGCGCCCCTGACCGCCTCGAGCACGGTCCGAACACCTCCATAGCCGAGCGCACCGTAGTCGGTGGGCAGCTTGCCGTCGTACATCTTGCGGAAGGCATCGTTGAACGCCTTGGTCGAGGCGAACTTGTCCTCGATACCCCAGTAGAAGGAGCAACCGCCGACGACGCCTTCGAATGCCTGGGGGCCAGCCGCGACACGGCTGGCATGCGAGAGCAGCGGCGCGATGATCTGGATCGATTTCTTGATGCCAAAGTCGGTCGCCTGCTTCAGCGCGATCTGCTGGTCCCGGCCGAAATTGCTGATGCACAGAATATCGGGCTTGAGCGCCTGGAGACGCGGCAACAGCGTGGAAGAAGTCAGTCGTTCCCAGCGGATGGCGGATGTCGCCGAGGTTCTCGACGTTGAACTCCTTGCCGACCTCGAGGAAACCGCGAACCATCTCGTGACCGTAGGCGTAATCCGCCGTGAGAAACGCAACCTTCTTGCCGAATTTGGCGAAGGCATAGCGGCCGACCGCACCTGACGTCATGTGCGGGTTCAGCGCTTCGTGGAACGTGTACTTGCTGAAGTCGGCTGCCTCGTTGATGGCGTCGGACTGGCTGATCGAGTTGAAGATGACGCCGCGCTCTTTGGTGACGTTGTTGATCGCAAGCTGAACCGCCGCGGACAGACTGCCGACGACGAAATTCACCTTCTCTTTCTCGACCAGCTCCAATGTCCGCGTTGCCGCTTCACCGGGATTGAGCTTGTCGTCGCGCACGACAAGCTCGGCCTTGCGGCCGTTGAGACCGCCAGCATCATTGAACTGGGCGACAGCGAGCTGACCCGCCCGCACCTGGTCCTGGGCCTCGGCGCCATACGGACCGGTCAAGGGAACAGGGAAGCCGATCTTGATGGGTGCTTCCTCGGCCTGGAGCAGATTGATGCGAAAAGGCGAGACGGCGAGAGCGGCGCCGGCGCTTGCCGTCGTCAGCAGACGACGCCGCGATATCGATCCAGCTTTGGTGACCTTGTTCGTCATGACTATTCCTCCCCAAGAACTATCTGTGTTTTGTTTATCGTATTGTCTTTGCCTGGAACGTCTCCACCTCAGATTCGTCCCAAGGCCGTCAGGATAACCTGAGGCTTGAGCGGAATCTCGGTAATTGTTGCGCCGAACGGCCGCAGCGCGTCGTTGACCGCGTTGGCAACCGCAGCCGCCGCGCCGGCTGTCCCTGCCTCACCTGCCCCTTTGGCTCCGAGCTCAGATTCCTGCGTCGGAGACACCACGTGGCCAATCTCGATATCGGGCATCTCGCCGGACATCGGGACCAGGTAGTCCGCCATATTCGCGTTGGTCAGCTGACCACGCTCGTCATAGATGCATTTCTCGAACAGCGCCGCGCCGAGCCCCTGCACGACCCCGCCCCGGATCTGCTCGTCGACCAGTTGCGGGTTGATGATGGTGCCGCAGTCTTCGACAACCCAATGCTTCAGCAACGTCACGAACCCGGTCTCGGTATCGACCTCGAGCCAAGAAGCCTGAACCCCGTTGGTGAATGCGAAGGGATATTGGCGCGGCACGAAATGTCGGGTCGCCATCAACTCAGGCTGGATGCCCGGCGGGAGGGTATCCGGCCGAAAATAGACGATCCGCGCCAATTCGCTCAGCTCGATCCGTGACGCACCGTCGTCGGCACTGACGATGCTGTTGTTGACGATATCGAGCCCGCCGGGCGTCGATTGCAGGATGGCCGCGGCGATATCAAGGATATTCTGGCGCAGGGCCTTGGCGGCCTGCAACGCGGCTTCGCCGCCGATGCCGGCACCGCGCGAGGCCCAGGTGCCGCCACCATAGGGCGTGTTGTCGGTGTCGCCCAGGATCACGCGGACCCGTTCCATCGAAACGCCCAGCACGCTGCCCACGATCTGGGCAGTCAGCGATTCCGAGCCCTGCCCCTGCTCCGTGATGCTGGTCTGGCAGATCACCGACCCCTGCGCGTCGAGCCGAACCGCAACACCATCCTGCGACGAGATTTTCGCGCCGCCGACACCGTAAAAGGCAGCACTGGGATTGGTGACCTCGATGAAGCTGGCGATTCCGATACCGCGGTGAATATTTCTGGCCCGCAACGTCGCTTGCTCAGCACGCAATGCATCGTAATCCATCATCTGCAGCAGCTTGGCCAGCGATGCATGATGCGAAAGCTGCTCGAATTTCATGCCGGAGGGTGATGCACAGGGGTAGGCATCGTCGGCGATCAAGTTGCGCCGGCGGATCTCGACGGGGTCCATGCCGATCTTCGCTGCGGCAAGGTCGACCAGACCCTCGGTGACCGAACAGGCAATCGGGTGTCCGACCGCCCGGTACTGACACATCACGTTCTTGTTCTGGAAGACGACCCGCGCTCGCGCCCGATAGTTCGGGGTGACGTATGGCCCCCCAACCAGATTGACCACCTGATTGGCCTCGATGGCGCTGGTGCGCGGATACATCGAATAGGGACCGATCCCCGTCAGGTCGTCGATCTCGAAGGCCGTGATGGTGCCGTCCGGCTTAACGCCGATCCGGCCCCTGCACCGATGATCGCGAGCGTGAATGTCCGTGTTGAAGCTCTCCACACGGTCAGCCACGAATTTGATCGGCCGCCGTAGCAGCTTGGACAGCGCATAGGTCGCCATTTCGTCGGCGTAGATGTGGACCTTGATGCCGAACGAGCCGCCAACATCCTTGCAGACCACCCGGACCTGCGCTTCCCTTAGTCCGAGATGCAAGGCCGCAATGTTCTGCACCATGTGGGGCGCCTGTGTGCCCTGATAGATCGTCAGCCGCGCCTCGGCAGCATTCCAGTCGGCAACCACCGCCCGCGGTTCAAGCGTCACGCCGGTGTGGCGCCCGAATACAAAGTCGGCCTCGACCACCTCAGAATCCGACAATGCTTGGTCGACATCGCCGGCGTTGAGGGTCCGTTCAAAGGCGAGATTGTCACCGAGCGAGGCGTGAATGACAGGCGTTGCCGGATCGAGCGCAGTGCGCATGTCGGTGACCGCCTCGAGTTCCTCGTAGTCGACGGCAATTTGCTCCATTGCATCTTCAGCCACTGCACGGCTGGTTGCGACAATCGCCGCGACTGCCTCACCCTGCCAGCAGGCCCGATCGATCGCGATCGCATGCTGTGGCGCCGACTTCAATCCCTTCAGATGCGAGAGCACGCCGACCCATGGCGTGATGACAGCCTCAAGCTCCCGACCCGTGACGATGGAAATGACGCCGGACATACGTCGTGCCGCGTCGGCATCGATCGCCACAATTCTGGCGTGGGCATAGGGCGACCGTAAAAAAACCACGTGCGCCATCCGCGGCAATTCCAGGTCGCTGACATATTGTCCACGCCCTTGCAGCAACCTGTCGAGGTTCGGCCGCGGCACCGTCCTTCCGATATAGGAGTTCGGGCGGTCGAGCACCGAAAGTGTCTCCGCCGGCGCACGGGTCACCGTCATGCCGATCGCTCCGCGCGCATCCTGGCTGTCGCCTCCACCGCGTCCACAATGGCTTGATAGCCTGTACAGCGGCAATAATTGCCGGAAAGATGCTCGCGGATCGCTTGACGATCAGGCACGGGCAAATGCTTCAGCAGGTCCTGCGCCGTCATCAGCATCCCGGGCGTGCAATAGCCGCACTGCAATGCATTGCGTTCGCGAAAGGCCGCCTGAAGATCGGCGATTTCGCCGCTGTCCGACAGCCCCTCGATTGTCTCGACTGACGCCCCCTGCGCCTGGACCGCCAGCATCAGACAAGAGCGAACGATCTCGCCATCGAGCCGGATCGTGCAGGCACCACAAACGCCGTGCTCGCAACCGACATGGGTTCCGGTCAGCTTCAGATTTTCCCGGAGGAAATCAGCCAGATTGAGACGCGGCAATACAAGCGCATCAATGGGCTCGCCGTTGACCAGAAGCGAAACCGATACTGGAGTGCTCACCTGGCTACCCCCGCTTCCAGTTCGGGCCGCGCCAGCAATGCGGCCACGCAGCGCCGGAGCAAGACCGTAGCAAGATGTCGCCGCATCGGCGCGGTCGCCTGCTGATCCTCCTGTGGATCGAGTTCATTGGCCAGTGCTGTCGCGGCCTCTGCAAGCAAGGCAGGCGTCACGGATGCATTGACCAACCTGCCTGCGGCCGCCGCTAGCAGCGGCCGGTCGCCAACCGCAAAAAAGCCGAGCCGAAGATCCGTGAACCTGCCGGCTGCAACAGCAGCCCGCGCAGCAAGACCAACGACGGCGTAGTCACCATGCCGACGGGCATATTCCTGAAAGAAGAATGTCGAGCCTTGGTCCGCGACTGGCACCTCGATCGCCACAAGCAATTCGTCCGGTGATAGCGCCGTTTCGTAGATTCCCTTGAAAAACTCAGACGCGGCGATCCGGCGCTCGCCCGTCGGGCCGCGAACAACGATCGTGGCGTCAAGCGCCATAACACAGGCCGGCAGCTCCGATGCCGGATCGGCATGCGCAAGGCTACCGCCTATCGTTCCGCGATTGCGAATTGCGGGGTGAGCGACGTAGCCAACGGCGTCCCGCAGCAGCGGCGCATGCAGCGCGACGTCTGTCGATCTGAGCAGGTCGACATGTCGGGTCAGCGCACCAATAACCAGCAGGTCTCGCCTCACCGCGATGCCGCGCAACTCGGCGAGGCCGCCGATATCGACTAGGATGTCCGGGGATAAGAGCCGCAGATTCATCGCCGGCATCAGGCTCTGGCCACCCGACAGAACCTTCGCCTTGTCGCCATGCGCGGCAAGCAACTCCAGCGCATTCACGACGCTGGTTGCGCGGGCGTAGGCGAAAGCCGCAGCTTTCATGTGGGCGTGGCCTCCCGGCCCAATTTTGGTTTGCCCGATTAGAGGGCCGCCCTCCTCAAAGGTCAAGTTTGTTTATCGAGTGATTATTTGCGCAGCGGGGCTTGTCTTGGCCCTGGGAAGGCCGCAGGTTCCTTGCCAACTAAAGTTCAACGCAATGGGAGGCGGATGATGAAGCTCGGATTCTTTACGATGCCGATCCATCCTCTCGACAAGGATTGGCGGCAATCGCTCCGGGAGGATCGGGAAGCCTTCCTGCTCGCGGACGAGCTCGGGTTCACGGAGGCGTATGTCGGCGAGCACGTCACCGACAGAGCCGAGAACATAACCTCCAGCATTGCGTTCATTGCCTGGCTCGCGGCCGCAACCAGGCAGATCAAGCTTGGAACCGGCACCATCAACATGCCGAACACTCATCCGGCAGCGGTCGCCGCATCCGTCGCCATGCTCGATCACATGCTCGATGGCCGCTTCATACTCGGAATAAGCCCCGGCGGATTGCTGTCCGACGCGGAGGTGTTCGGCAATCTCGATGCCGACCGCAATGCCATGTTCCTGGAGGCGATCAATCAGGTTCTCGATATCTGGGCAGGCAAGCCGCCCTATGATCTGCGGGGCAGATACTGGAATGTCTCGGTCCAGCAGACCTTGATCGAGGACATTGGCCAGGGATTGATTGCCCGTCCATTGCAAACCCCTCACCCGCCGATTGTGGTGACAGCGGTCGCGCCGTTCTCAAAAGGCGTCACGGAAGCCGCGGCGCGCGGCTGGGATCCGATCTCGGCGAACTTCCTGATGCCTGCCTGGGTGAAGAGCCATTGGCCCAAATACGTCGAGGGTTGCGAGCGTGTGAACCGGGTCGCCGCCCCCGCCAATTGGCGCGTTGCCAAGAGCGTGTTCGTTGCAAAGGACGCAGCAACCGCGAAGGCCTATGCCACGTCGCCCGATAGCCCCTACGTGTACTATTATCACCAGTTGTTCACGAAGCTGAAGCGCGGCGGCCGGCTCGAACTGTTCAAGACACGACGTGACCAACCTGACGCGGAGGTCACGCTGGAATCGATCTGCGAAAAGCTGATCATCTACGGCACGCCTGAAAGCGTAGCCGACCAACTGCTGGCATTCCAGGAAGAAATCGGCACCTTCGGAACCTTGCTCTATGCCGGCAAGGACTGGAAGGATCGCGAGCTTGGTCGTCAATCGATGATCCTGATGGCCGAGAAGGTCTTGCCACAGATCAACGCCGCCGCCGGATCATCCGTGTGACCTAAGGAGTTTCGACGTGGCTTTCACCGATCGCATTCCGTACCAGGCTCAGATCGATCGACCGAAACTGGCATTGCCTGATGGCAAGAAGCTTGCTGTCTGGGTCATCCTCAATGTCGAGGAATGGCGCATCGAAAATGCGATGCCACGCACCGTGCTGAGCCCACCGATGGGCCAGCCGCTGCTGCCTGACGTGCCGAACTGGTCGTGGCATGAATACGGTATGCGCGCCGGCTTCTGGCGGCAATTCAAAGCCCTCACCGACCGAAAGATACCGGTGACGCTGGCTACGAATGCCAACGTCTGCAACAGCTATCCGCGCGTGGCGTCGGCGGCGCGCGAGGCGGGCTTCGAATTCATGGGGCATGGGTTCGTGCAGGGCCCAATGCACAAGGTCGAGAACCAGGCGGATGCGATCAAGCGTGCCGTCGACACGATCGCCGCATTTGCTGGCAAGCCGCCGCGATCGTGGGAAAGCCCCGGCCTGACCGAGACCGAAGAAACACTCGATCTCCTGCGCCTCAACGGGATCGAATATGTGGCCGATTGGGTGATCGACGATCTTCCTCAGGACATCGCGACACCGCACGGAACTGTGACGACGATTCCCTATTCCGTCGAGACCAACGACATTGTCATTCACGCACTACAGCACCTGCCCTCGGAACAGTTCCTGACGCGCTGTACCGACCAGTTCGATCGGTTGTATCTCGAAGGCGCAGAGAACGCGCGGATCATGGCAATCTCGGTGCATCCTTACATCACGGGGGTACCACATCGAATCAAATACCTGGAGGCCCTGCTCGATTACGTGATAGGCCATGACGGCGTCGCGCTCATGACGGCGAGCGAGATTGGAGATTGGTATCGGGACCAGATGGCGGCAAGGTAATCCGGCTCAGCCGACGACCTTGATCGGCGCCCGCCGACGATCGGTTGCACCCTCCGCCACCCTCTCAAATCCCGCCAGAAAAAGATCCAGCGCATCACTGATCATCTGCGCCTTGTCCTCGAGGACGGGCGCTTCGTAGATGTATTTGCGTACACCGTAATAGAAGATGCCGCCGTGAAACACCCAGGCCAGTTCCAGTTCGGCAGCGCTTGGCCTGCTCTGCGTGGCGAGGCCGGCGTCCTGGCGACATTCCCTGACAATGCGTGTCAGGATCTTGTCCTTGACCATGCCAACATACCAACGATTGATATCGAGGCCCTTCAGTCCAGAGTAGAGATAGATCCGCAGCCATTTTCGGTTGAAGATTGCATCCGTATAGACTTCGTAAAATTCCTGAAGCCGCACGCGGAGTGGACGCGACCGGTCGGAGAGCAACTTTTCCCAGCCGATTTCAAGCGGCTCGAGATAGACCTTGCGGTAGACTTCCTTGATGAGATCGTCCTTGCTCGGAAAGTAGCGATAAAGCAACGGCTGCGTCACACCGAGCCTGCGAGCGAGGGCGCGCGTGCCGCCGCCAAATCCTTCCTCCGCGAAAAGCTCTGTCGCCTTGCTAACGAATTCACTGCGACGATCGTCGGCCGACAGCCGCCTCTGCTTGGCACGAGTTCGCTTGACGGGCGCCTTTCGATTCATGATGCGTTGCCGTCATCGTCGGCCAGAAACCGGCCAAAACCTCCGTGCGCGAACAGCAGCGGATTGTTCCGGTTATAGGCGTAGGCCTCCACCGCCCCAAGGAAAATGACGTGATCGCCGCCGTAGTAGCGGTTGGCAGCCCGGCATTGAAAATTTGCGACCACGTTGGCAAGCACGGGGGCGTTCCCAAGGCCTGGTGACCAACTCACGCCGGCGAATTTGTCACCCGATGATCTGGCAAACTTTATAGCCAGCGTCTGCTGCGACGCGTCAAGAACGTTGACCGTGAAATGGCTGGCATTCTGGAAGATCGGCAATCCCTGCGAAAACATCCCCAGGCTCCACAACACGAGTGGTGGGTTGAGCGACACCGACGCAAAGGAATTGCAAGTGATTCCGTACGGACGTCCTTCCGTCGACATCGCGGTGACGATCGTCACACCGGTCGCAAACATACCGAGGGCATTGCGGAAGTCGCGGGGATCGATCGTCGAGCTGTCGCTTGCGAGTTCACTGGCCGGATCCGGCGGGGGTTTGGGTGAGTCAGACATCCGGCCAGCCTCAAAGCGTCAGGTTTTCAGACGGCAGCCCGAGAGCCACCCGTCCGTAATTGGTACCTGCCGCGTCGAAATTGAAGGCGAAATGTGAGTTCACCGCATGTGCATCGCGGAACTGGCGCTGCAACGCTCCCGAAATGAACAGGCTGCGCGCCCCGCTCGCTGCAAATAGAAGTGACACTGCTTCGGTGCACAGATTGACCGCGAATGCGCCATCGCGCCGAAGCCTCGTCTTCCCCGCGGTGCTCGGGATCTCGCCACGCCGGACCTCCGCAAGTACCTCAATGCAATTCGTACGCATGATCAGCCGCGCGGCATCTATTTTCGCAGATGCCTCGGCAATCTTGATCTGTGTACTCTGCAGGTCGCCGATCTTGGCTCGGTTATATGTTGAAGCACGGTGTCGCGCGATCTCGACGTAATCGTCAAGGCAAGCCTGGGCATTCCCCAGACCGACACCAGACAGCACGTAGGGAAACAACGAGAAAACCGGAAGCATGTAGAGCGCATTCGGATTGACAACACTGCCAGGCGTTGCGCCACCCGCAAGATCGCTGACGGCAACCGTCATATGCTCGGGAACGAATGCATCAGTTACCCGCACGTCGTTCGACCCTGTACCGCGCAGACCAGCCGCATTCCAGGTGTCGTCGATGCTGTAGTCTCGTCTGTTCAACAGGAAGAGCCGATACTCGACGCCATCGGCCTCGTCATCCGAGGCAACCACGCTCGCGAGCATGTTCCACCCGCACGCTTCCACCCCGGACGAGAACGGCCAGTGACCACTCAACACATATCCGGCACTTGTTTTCCTGGCACGGCCTGCAGGGAAAACAAAGGAAGACGCGATCAGCGTATCTGGATTTTCGCCCCACACCGCGCTCTGCGCTTCAGGCGCGAACATACCCAGCATCCAGTGGTGACTTGCAAGGTTGGCAAAATTCCAGGACACCGAGGCATCTCCCTGCCCCAGCGCATCGGCGCAATCGACCAATGCGACATAGTCGAGCTCACTGCCCCCGACGCGCTTGGGCTGCAGGATCCGGAAAAGGCCGCTATCATGCAGATCGCGCTCGGTCTCCGGTGGCAGCCGGCGCAGCTCTTCGGTCCGCGACGCCCGTTCACGCAAAGCCGGAACAAGCGCCCTGGCTCGTGCGACCATGGTCGAATAACGACCCATATCCGGGCCTGGCGGCGCCTTCGCGTCGAACCCGCGGCCAACCTCAACCATGGTCTCTTCCTTCGTTCGATCTCCTAAATATTCACGCAGTGCGATCAAGCCATACCGCGCAGTTTATCGATCGATCACCAGAGATCAAGACGCACAAGCCTGCGTCTCGCGAATTCAATGTTCAAGACCCACGACTGCCGCAAGGCGCCCATTTGCGGGCACGCCTCCAGCGAGACTTCGTCCGCACGCGCCAAGCCATTCTAGCATCCTCTCGCCCAAGATTCGACGCGTAGCCCAAACTCCAACTAACGACTGCGGCCTGCTAGGGAGCTGGCTACGGCTCAGAAACGCGAAAACGCCCGGTGGCTTCGGCCACCGGGCACTCCACGTCGTCGAATTGTCGGCAATGACCCGACCACCTCACGGGATCTAGACGAGCTCCTTCCGCCAATACAGCGTGTGCTGCCATGCCCAGGGCGAGGCAGGTTCCAGGCGACGGGCTGGCGTGTGGCGTCGTGACGTTGCGGCCGCCGTCCGATTGGTGAAACGGCAAACAAAAAGCCCGCCGCAGATTGCTCCGCGCGGGCTCAACGATTTCTGATTATCGGATAATGCCCCTGAGTTGCCTGACGCGTCAAACGTTTTTGCGAGCTGAATGCGATTGGTAAAATATGATGCGTCGGCTTCGACGGCGGGAAACCCCTTTGACCGAAACTGAGCCCATGATCCGGAATCGCAACACGAGCCGGCGCCGATCGGCCGTATGCTTTGCGATGATGTTAGCGTGCCGCTGAGTTGCCCGACGCGTCAGGCGGACGAGCGGCTCACAACATTTGGATCGACATCAGGACAGTTTTGGCTCGCGTCGGTCGACCCGCGCCGCAGTGAGATTGCAAGGAGGAAGCGCCGATGTATTTCGTTGCTGCCGTGCTCGCGGTCCTGTCCGGCCTGTTCTATGCAGCGGGCCATCATGAGATCGGCTCGATCGGTGCCACCATGTGCCAGTATGGCGGTATCTTCTGCGACAGCCCGGTGCTGGTTCTCGTCGGTGCCGGGTTCGCCGCGGCGTGGGGCATGCTCGTCAGCGTGCGCTGATCAGCTGCGATATTGCCGACAATGATTTTGTCGCCGCTGCCGGACCGGTCAATTTCTACACTTTGGTCGGGTGCAATCTCAACGACGTCCCGCATCTATTGCGGCGTGCTCGGATTTGCCGGCTGAGCGGGCTCTGGACCGGGTGGATCAGGCTCAATCGGTGTCTTGGGCTCGGTCGGCATTACCTTTGCGCCCGCCGCACGTGCCGCCTCGCCGGTCGTTGAATAGTTGGCGGAAGCGGCCGCCTGCACCTTCGGCTTGCTCCACGGACCGTGGTCGACCATCAGCATGCCCAGCACGCCGATGATCGCAACCAGGACCGCGATCAACAGCGGCGTTCCGCCGTGCCGATTTCGATGCTTGATCGAACGACCGTCCGATATGCCATGCGCCTGCATTGTCATCATCGTCTCCTCCACGGAAACAAGCCGCAACCGGCGCGTAAGTTTCCGGTTCCGCGATGTGAAAGCGAGGCATGTTGGTGGAACCAATCCCCAGCTGCTGAATTTCCCCGATATGCGGCCGTCGGCACGCGCACGCGCGGATAGCCGGGGTAACGGCCACCCTACCTTTGGTGAAAATCGCGGCACGGCACATGAGCTCTGAAACACCCGAGTCTCCGCTTCAGCCCACACTCGGTGAGCGGGCGATCGACACCGCTACGGACGTCTCGCGTACCATCACGGAGGTGTCGGACGGACTTCGAGCGGCGGCCGATCGCCTCAGCGACGCGATCGCAACCTCACGCCGGCCGGGCGGCGTCCTCGCCACCGTGAGCGCGGTCACGCGCGAAGCGCCGCTCGCAAGCCTGTTCGTCGCGTTTCTGCTCGGCGTTGCTGCAGCGCGCCGGCGCTAGGCGTCGAGGCGCTGCCAAGGCCGCCTGCCTTAGAACTTGCCCTTGGCGGCGTCCTTGGTTACGGACATCACGCTTCCGCTGATCTGCCGCATATGTTCGCCGGCATTGGTGAATTGGCTGCGCAGAAATTCCGACTGGATCCGCATCGCCTCCTGCAGATCAGTCGCGTGCACGAGCTTGCGCGCGTGCTCGAACGCCGCCTTCATGTTCTGCTCGGTGAACGACAGCGCCTGTTTTGAAATCTCGGTACCCGTGCCCGGCATCGCTGTCATCGACTTGCTCGCGGCATCAAAGAACAGGCTGAAGGCCTGTTCGGCCTGGTCGATGGTCTTTTCCGCCAGATCGCGCAACTCGGCGGGAACTTCAAGCTTCGGCTCAATCATGATCGCGCCCCCTGAAAAAAGCGTCTGGCAAGGTTAGCATAGATTGTGAAGGCGTCAGAGCCGTATCGCCAAACTATGAGTGGCCCACTCATCCTTGCAGCCGAGGAAAATTTACCTAGCGGCGACCGGCCTGCTCGCAGGCCGATTCCAATCATGTCAGCACTGTGGCATAGTGATTCGGCCTCGTCGTTGGTCGCGTTCGCGTCTCTTGTGGGGAATGAGATCCGATGCTGCGCGCCGTTCGTCCAACACCGACCTGCACCCGCTTCAAGACCAGCATAGAGATGCCGTGCATGAAGTGCGGCACGCAAATGCGGCTCGCCTTGATCGAGCCGCGCGACCAAGTCTACGACGTGCTGACCTATCAGTGCGCGCCGTGCAATTCCGGCGAAAGCTTCCTGAACGCGCGCTAGGCTATCGGCCCGTTCAGTCGTTCAGCACCGCGGCCCCCGCCTCCGTCAGCTCGGGCTGGTTGTCAGACAGTTCAACCAGACCGAGTTCGATGAGGACGCCCAGATCCTCGTCGCTGACCGGCGACAGTTTGAGCCGGCCGGCCTGGATATCACGGAGGGTCCAGCGCAAGGCGATCGCGCGCTCAAGTGAAAATTCAGCGAATGGATTGTTTGCCATTCGCTTCGACTAGTGCGGCATTTGGATCAGACTTTGTCTTTGCCGCGGCGGCTTCATGGACACCACAGATTGACGGCGAGCCGGCGCGATCGAGGTGCCCGGCGCCCCGATCGCGTCATCACTCCATATGTCTTCGCAGCGGCGCGGCTCAGTAGCGGTAGGGATCTATATCGAGCAGCGGGAATGCGCTGAACACGCTCGGCATATTGGTCGGCGTCGCCGCATGCAGATAGGACTTGTCCAGTTCGGCGAAGCTGGTGACGCCGAGCAGACCGAGGCAGCGGATCACCTCGTCCTCCAGCAATTCCAGCATCCGGACAATGCCTGCCTCGCCGGCCGCGGCGAGCGCCCAGCATTGCAGACGGCCGATCCCGACGATGTCGGCCCCCGAGACGATGGCCTTCACGATGTCGGTGCCACGGCAGATCGAGCCATCGACCATGATCTTGGCGCGGCCTGCGACGGCCTGAACGATCTCGGGCAGGACATGCATCGACCCACGGCCGTGGTCGAGCTGGCGTCCGCCGTGATTTGAGACATAGATCCAGTCGACGCCGTGATCGAGGGCGATCTTGGCGTCTTCCGCGGTGGCGATTCCCTTGAGGATGAGCGGAATCTTGAACTTGTCCTTGATCAACTTCACCGTCCGCCATTCCAGCCCCTTCTGGAAATCGCCGCCGGTGGCGCGGATGCGGCTTTCGCGGACATAGCGCTTGGCGATGTCGCGCTCACGCCGGCTGTAATGGGCGGTGTCCACGGTGAGGCAGAACGCAGCGTAGCTGTTGTCGATGCTGCGGCTGACCACATCCTCGACAAACGCATCGTCGCCGCGCACATAGAGCTGGAAGATGCGCAAGGCGTCAGGCGCCGCCTTGGCGGTATTCTCCAGCCCCGGCTCCGACACCGAACTCAGCATATGCGCCGCGCCGAACGTTCCCGCTCCGCGCGCGACGGCTGCACCGCTGCCTCCGGATCGAAGATCTCGAGCGCGCCGACCGGCGCGATCATCACCGGAAGCCGGAGCTTGCGGCCGAAGACCTCGACGGATGGATCCACATTGATGACGTTGCGCAGCACGCGCGGCCGGAACGCGATCTCGTCGAGCGCCATTCTGTTGCGGCGCATCGTGGTCTCGGTTTCCGAGGCGCCGACGATGTAGTCCCAGGCGTTCTGGTTCAGCCTGGCGCGGGCCTTTTGCGCGAATTCGTGCAGGTTCTGGAATTCCTCGCCGCTGGCGCCGAGTTCGACATTGCGCGCCTGCTGAATGGGGGTCCCGTCATTCATGGTCGTTTCTTCTCCCGATTTGGCCGGCACATTAGCCGCAGACAAACCGGAAAAGCTACCATCTTCACCGACGAATCCGGCCAGCGAAGGCCAGCTATTCGCTTGTGAGATGGATCGGGTTTCGACACCAAGCGTCCACTTCCGAATTGAGCCGTCCGACGTGCTAGCTGCCCGAGAACCGGTTTCGGTACTCGGTCGGCGACACGCCGAGGTGGCGCAGGAAGGCCCGCCGCATTCGTTCGTCGTCGCCAAATCCCGCGCGCTTGGCAACCTCGACCACGCCGCCGATCTGGCGGCTTTCGAGCAGCAAGCGCGCGGTCTCAACGCGCAGCGCCTCGACACCGCTAGCAGGCGTCATGCCGGTGCGGCTGACATAGGTCCGGGCAAAGGTGCGCGGCGTCATCCCGGCCTTTTCCGCGAGGGTCTCGACCTTGAGGTCGCTCGTGATGTTCTCGATGATCCAGGCATGCAGCGCGCTGAAGCGTCCCTCGACGTCCGAGGCCTGGGCCGCAAGGACGGTCGAGAACTGACTCTGACCGCCCGGCCGCTTCAGAAACACCACAAGTCTGCGCGCGACATCGAGTGCGATGGTGTGGCCGAAATCCTCCTCGATCATCGCGAGCGCCAGATCGATGCCGGCACTGACACCCGCCGACGACCAGACATGTCCGTCCTTGACGGAAAATCGCGTTGGGCTCGACGCGGATGTCGGGAAAGCTGTCCTGCAAACGCGGACAATAGCGCCAGTGCGTTGCAGCACGCTTGCCGTTCAGAATCCCGGTCCAGGCCAACGCAAATGCGCCGAGACAGACTGATGCGATACGGCGCGCCTTCGGCAGCGCCTCCGCAATCCAGTTCATCAACTCGGCGTCGTTGCGGATCTTCCAGATGCCGGGCCCGCCGGGGATCACCAGCGTGTCGACCTCGGCTGGCGCAACACTGGCGATCGGTGCCGTGTCGATCTTCATGCCGACATCGGTCGGCACCAAGCCGCCTGAAGTCGACAGGTAGGATAGCGAATAGTCCGGCCCGGGCAGTTCGATCGCCTCCAGTTCCGCGAACACCTGAGCCGGCCCGGAGATGTCAAGCAAGGTCACGCCCGGAAAGGCAACGATCGCAATCCGCCGCGTCGCTTTCTTGTCGCGCGGCTCGGGCCGGGGCGGCTTGGCAGTTTTCGAGGGCATATTGTCCTTTAAGCCATTCGAGGCTGCCCTGTATAGCTTGCAATGGAATTCTGGAGTTCTGCCATGTCGCGAGATCTGGGCGGCGGATACGAGGCGATCAAATCGCCTTGGGCGGATTACGCGATCTACAGTCTACCCGATGCCTCCCGGATCGAAGCCTGCGACCGCCAGCCGCTGATGGACGCCATGAACGGCATCATTGCCGTCAACTGGCAGGCCACCGAGCCGCACTGGACGGCAACCTCCTCGCCCTTCGACCAGAAGTACAGCCTGATCCTCGTCTATGACGGCTCCGGCCTCGTGGCCTTCTCGGTCTACCGCGTCCTGCAGATGTCGGCCGGACTTGGAATCTATCGTAGCGGGACAGAAGTACTCCCGGCGCATCAGGGCCGCGGCCTCTACGGCTTCTTTACGGCGGAAGTTCTGAAGTGCTCGGGCGCCGCCGCGAGGGCCGATGGCAACGTGCTCTACGGCTGGCGGACACGCAATCCGATCGTGTGGGCAGCGAACGCTAAAATTTGCGAGAAAGTTTCTCCATCGTTGCTGGATGATGCGCAGGACCCGGCGTTGCAGGCGGCCTGTGTCGAGATGTGCACCTCACTCTATCCGGGCAAGCCGCTCGAACTGCCCGACATGATCATGCGTGGCGCTTACGGCCACATTAAACACCATCGGCAGGCGTATCGTGGCACCGCGTCACTGGTCGATGCTGCGATGTCGCGGAAGATTCCGAATTCAGCGGATGCCCTGTTCTCGGTGGGTTACGCGAGGGTGTGATGTCAATGCTCGGACAACAAGCCGTTTACGCCCAGACGTCGCGTTTCACTGACCGCGCCTATCTCGCCTGGACGGCAGTGGCTATCGCCTACGCCATTGCCTTCCTGCAGCGGGTGTCACCGCAATCGGTAAGCCTCAGTTTCATGCACGACTTCGGCACCGATGCGGCTGGTGTTGCGATGCTCGCCTCGAGCTATTTCTGGGGCTACACCTTGATGCAGATTCCGGCCGGCCTGCTGGTCGATCGTTACGGCGTCAAGCGCGTCGTCCTCCTCAGCATGATCGCCTCGTCGCTCGGCAGTGCAGCGTTCGCGCTGGCGCCGAACCTGCTCGACGTTTTTGCTGCGCGCCTGATTGTCGCCTGCGGCGATGCGCTGGTCTTCACGGCACTCCTCAAGCTCGTGGCGCAAAGCTTCGCTGACGAGCGGTTCGGCATGATGTCGGGCATCTCGCAGGTCTCCGGCTATGTCGGAGGCGTGATCGCGACCACGCCGCTCGCAGCTGCCGTCTCGGGGTTCGGCTGGCGGGCCTGCTTCCTGTTCATCGCCTGCATTGGTCTGGCCAACCTCGCCTTCGCCAAGCTCGCGCTCAAGCCTGATCCGGCATCGCATAGCAACAAGACGCTGAAGGGCGTCGTGATCGCTGCGCGGAAATCGCTGGCCCATATCGCGAACTGGGGTTGTGCAATGACGTTCGCGTCGCACTTCGCGGTTGTGACGACGCTGTCGGGCGTCTGGGGCATTCCGATGGTCGCCCACTTTTTCCATATCTCTCCGACGGCTGCCGGCACGCCGCTGCTCGCCTTCATGATCGGCAATGCGCTCGGCTCGATCTTCCTCGGTCACGCCGCCGATCGTGCCGCGGCGGCGCTCGACCGCGCATTGATCGGCATTTGCGTATTGCGCATGCTTCTGATCGCGATGCTGCTGCCGCAGGTCGCCCGGACATTTGGTCTCGCCTACGTCACCGTCGTGTTCACGGCCTTGGGGCTCGTCGCCGGCGGCACCGTCCCGCTGGTGCTGAAATGCGTGAAGAAGCTCTACACCTCCGACCTGATCGGTGTCGGCGCTTCTGTGAACACCACTGCTGCCGGGATATTCGCCGGCGTCTCGCAGCCGATCATCGGCTTTGCGATGCTTGCCGCCAGCAACGCCTCCGGAACCGACGCCGTGCACAACACGGCCGCGATCGGTGACGGCGGCTACAGCGCCTTGATCGTCATTCTGCTTCTCATGTCGCTGCCTGGCATTGCCGGGCCGCTATTGATGAGAAGCAAGTTGATAGCCCGTTAGTGTCGTTATGAGTGTAGGGGGTGTTATGGAGCGCTTGTTCTTGAGAAAAGGCGAAGTCGCATCAAGCTTTCCGGTCAGCAGCTGGCAGAGCGTGATGTTCTCCGAGTTTGAAGCGCAGATGAGCAGCGAGGCAAGGCCGTTCCCTTGCGTGTTCGGGGTGACCGGACATCGCCAGGATCAGCTCCGCTATCTTTTCCTCGATCCGTATGACGTCGCAGTGCTCGGCGAGCAGCTCGCACAATATGTCTCAGAGGCGCGCTCGTTCGGCCCCAACACCTCCTTGATCGTGTTCACGCGTCCCCGCCCCGTGCAGACGCTCGATGCCTACTATCGCAAGATGTGGCTCACGCTCGACCAGCTCGCACGCCTGGACAAGAACCCGTGGCCGACCGAGATTCCGGAACAAATCGACCACCCGATGTGGGAGTTCTCGTTTGCGGGTGAGCCGATCTTCGTCGTGTGCACGACGCCGGCCCATGTGATGCGCCAGAGCCGCCGGTCCAGCGCCTTCATGCTCACGTTCCAGCCGCGCTGGGTGTTCGACAAGATCCTCGGGACGGAAAAGGCCGCGACTGCCGCGTTCGCCGAGGTGCGCAAGCGCCTGATCCCGTACGACAGCGCGAGCCCCTCTCCGCTTCTTGGCCGCTACGGCGCGACCGATGGCCGCGAATATCTGCAGTACTTCCTGCACGACGACAACAATGCGAGCGGAGGCTGCCCCTTTGCCAAGCTCGCGCAGAACAAGACGCCAGCCATCGCGAACAAGGAACAGGCAGCATGACCCAGATCATCGCGGGCACGAAGACCGAATTTGCCATCGATCCGGAGATCCTGAACCTGCTCCCGGCCCAGGGGTCCGTCGAGCTGCAGCATGATGCGGCCGGCAAGGTGCATCACTTCCATACCCATCCGGTCGATGAAATCCTGATGATCATCAGCGGCCAGTTGAACTTCATCTGGGACGGCGGTGAGCGGGTCGTCGGCGCCGGCGACACCATCCTGCTGCCTGCCGGCACCCGGCATCAATCCGAAGCGCTCGAGGGTGGTGCAATCTACGTGATCGCGACACAGCCGCCCGCCAGGCCAATGAACAACTGACATCCAGGAAAAACGCGAACCCCTCAGGACAGTGAGGGATCGCGCGGCGGCTCAACCGCCAAACGTTCGACCAGCTCGATGATCTCGGAACGCTGGTCGGGCGCAAGTCGAAGGAAAGCCTTCAACAGTCGCAGGCTTTCCAGTGTTTCGCTCGATGGAGCTCCGAGCTTGTTCTGCAGCTCTGCAACGTATGTGGGATTTTTCATCTCGCACCTTAAGTGAGGATTACGAATGGCATACCCAGGTAAACGTGAAGGCTTGGCCCAGAAGGTCGACACCGCAGCGCAAGAGGCAGAACGCCTTGGCCTGACCACGGCAACCCTCATACTCCGGATGGCCCGTCTCGAGATTGATCGGGCGGAGCCCGAGGAAGTTGAAAGTATGCCAAGGAACAACTTGCGCAGCAAGCCGAACTGAGGTCCCGGACGGGCCTGTCCCGGGTCGAAGGCGGCCGGCACGCGGCGGGGACCCGTGACGTCTGAACGACATCTTGCGAGGCGAGAGGCCTCCTTCTCGCCTCAGGTCAGGTGGTTAGCGTGTATCTGATCTTTGGTTCACACCAAACGGCTAGCCGGTGTTGCCTGGCTTGCCGAACGCGCCTGCCTCGGCCAAAGCGGCGATGCGCCGGTCGTCGTAGCCAAGCGTCTTGCTCAACACATCCCGGGTGTGCTGACCGAGCAGCGGAGCCGCAACGGGATCGACCGTCGGCGTCAGGCTCATATTGACCGGCGACTCGATGTTCGGAACCGAGCCCGCGGTCGGATGCGCGATTTTGCTCAGGCGATGACGATCGCGCACCTCGGGTGCGTTGAAGCCTTCCTCGACCGTGCGCAGATAGCCAACCGGAATATTGGCCTTCTTCATCTTTGCCATCCAGTGCTCGAGCGTGTCGCTTGCAAACACGCTGGCGATGATGGCGCGCAGCTTCTCCTTGTTGGCAGTCCGCGCCTTGCGGTGAGCAAACTCGGGGTCGGTGACGAGATCCGGGCGCTCGAGTACGTCGGTCACGAGCCGGCGATAGAGCCGGTCGTTGGCGCAGGCCATGTAGAGCGGCCCATCGGACGCCCGGTAGACGCCGACGGTCGGCGAACCGTTCGGAGAGTTGCCGAAGCGGCCGGGGTTGTTGCCGTTGATGAGATAGGCCATGCCGTAGAAGCCCGTCATCGACACTGCGGTGTCGATCAACGCGACCTCGACCTGCTGCCCGCGACCGAGCCGATCCCGCGCAATCAAGGCGAGCAGGATGGCGTTGCAGGCCGACATGCCGGTTGCCATGTCCACGATCGGTGGCCCGGTGCGCACCGGTTCGCCATCCGGAAAGCCGTTGAGCGACATGAAGCCGCTTTCGGCCTGGGTGATCGGGTCGAAGCCCGGGCGCAGCGCGAAATCACCCTTGCGGCCGTAGGCGGAGATCGAGCAATAGATCAGCCGCGGATTGGTCGGCGACACCGACGCATAGTCGAGACCGAATTTCTTCATCACGCCGCCGGAGAAATTCTCCACCACGACGTCTGCCTTGGCAATCAACGCGCGCGCGACTTCAAGCGCCGCAGGATTGTTGAAATCGAGCGCAATGCCGCGCTTGTTGCGGTTGAGGCTCAGATACGCCGCGCTCTCCCCACCGATCTCGGCATGCTCGTAGGCGCGCGTGTCGTCCCCGCCGTCCGGATTCTCGATCTTGATGACCTCGGCCCCGAAATCGGCCAGCGTTTGCGTGCAGGCCGGGCCGGCGACAACCCGGGTGAAGTCGACCACCAGCAGGCCATCGAGCGCCGTCGGAACTCCCTCCCCGCGCGGCGCGCGCCCTGGCAATTCTGGTTTGGTCATGATCTGACGCTTCCTCTGTTATTTTGTCAGGCGAAATACCACGGCCCTTGCCAGGACCGGCACTGCCAGCCTTTTAGCGGAAGCCCGTCACCAAAACCAAACCCGGATTTTGCAGGGCGGGACCTTCGCCTGACATGGCTGTCACTGGCAACGGGGTCCCGCGTGCCGGCAGCGCCGACACGGTCGAAC
This sequence comes from Bradyrhizobium sp. JR3.5, assembly GCF_054057015.1. Taxonomy (NCBI): domain Bacteria; kingdom Pseudomonadati; phylum Pseudomonadota; class Alphaproteobacteria; order Hyphomicrobiales; family Nitrobacteraceae; genus Bradyrhizobium; species Bradyrhizobium sp. JR3.5. The sequence continues at coordinate 469,182 of NZ_JBSRYV010000001.1, read as the reverse complement.
GATTCGAATGTTCAAGGACATGCGCCGGATACTGGGTCCGTCAGCGCGTCCGGCGAGCGGAAGACATCGGCGGGTAGCGACGCTCCGTCGCCACCCGCTCGAGAACCATCGCGCTATTCGGCGATCATTTCGCCGGAGCCGCCGAACTCGGCCGGAAAGTCCTTCAGCTTCGGCAGGCCATCGCGTATCGGCAGCACCGCCTCGGAATAGTTGACGTGAACGGCGGGGCTGAACTTCAGCGTTGGGATCGTTGCCGTGAACACGTCGACCAGACCAAGCGTCGGGTGGTTCGTCATCAGGTGACCGCCGCACTTGGTGCAGTATTTGCGCTGGCTCATCGCGGTCTTCTCGAACGTTCCAAGATGACCGGCGCCCTTGGTGACTTCGACCGCCTCGGGCTTCCAGAGGCTGAACGCATTCACTGGGCCGCCGGACCAGGAACGGCATGAACGGCAGTGGCAGTAGCCCATCGCCTCAGGCTCCCCAGTGACCTTGACTTCGACGGCGCCGCAAAAGCAGGTTCCAGTGTGATTCATCGCTCGGTTCTCCCTTGGGTGAATTGATCGGAGGGTGAATTGATCAGACTCCGCGCCGGCATCGACCCACGTTACTCGTGATGTTCGCGATGCAGGATAAGATCAAGGCGGGCGTAGCCGCTGCGAACTCCCTTGTGGACGTACCAGACCATTCTCTGCACAAGAGGCATTCAGGCGCACTCGAGTACAGACAGGTCGTCGACGCAAAGAGAAGTTACATGAGAGTCCGCAGCGCTGTCGACCTTCTTCGGCATAGCATGGCCGAACATGATGCCCATCACACTTCGGAGATCAGCTCAGAAGTGTGAAGCCAGGCACAGTCTTTGCGATGTGATGGCTAGTTGCTGTGCCGGGCGGCGACCGAAACACGAGCACATCACCTCCAATGAACAGCGGCAATTCATCACCGGAGCGCGCAGCAGAGTGGCAAACTAAACATCAGCACCAACCGACCTAGGGATGTCCTCTTCGAGGTGTCCCGCGCCTACTCTACCGTGATGCGAAGCGGCACGGTTCGAGAGAGGCGGCCCTGCAACTGCGGGCACACCAGCGGGCATGCGTTGGGTTAAAGCTATACTGCGCCAGCCAATGTGCGGATTCGCTTTCCCGGGGGATAAGCCCGTCAGGCGAGCTCCTCGGCCCGTTTCGCCTCTGCGTCCTACAGCCGGATCTGCAGTATCGGGAATCGTCGCTTCAAGTCCCTGGCGCCGGCTTCCGCGCCTTCCCTGGTCATGAATTTCCGTCTTCACCTGGCCATCGACAATCGATGCGTAGCCATTGTCCGGCAGCCCATTCGACCGATTCATCGGCAAGTCCCCGGTCAAGATGCAGTCGGATCCGAGTTACGGTGAGTCTGCTTGCCAGGGCAAGGGCCCGAGTTCTCCGCGAGACGAGGCATGCCCATTGAGTACCCAGCGTTCCGCGTCTAGCTCCCTGCAACTGCCCAGAAAGAGTTCTGACGATCTCGCCTGCTACCCATCGCTCCCGCGGGCCTTGAGCCACATGGCAGCCAGCCCAATCAGAGCCGTCAGCACACCACTCCACCAGATTGACCGTGGCCTGGCGGCACTGATCGAGCTGAGGTACAGAAACGCCCCCAGCGCGACGCCATAGTGCTTCTGAAAATCGCCGCTTCTGCGCGCGATTTCGACAAGGTCCGAAGACCTGACCTGCTGATCTGCCATCACGACCACCCCACCGTCTCCAGTCTAGACATCATGGTAGATGTGAGTTCGGTGTCCCGTCGAGCTAAATTTCGCCTTTTCAGAATAATGTGTGATCGCAACTCACCTGGTCACTGCGCGAGCCGGGGCATTCCGATCACCAGCCTTCACTGCCCTGGTCTGGGACTGACTTCGCCCAGCAAGCGAGACGCGAAATGGCTTTGGTCGTCAGACTTGATGTTTCGTTGAAAACCACTTCGATCCGCGTCGGGCTAGCTAAAATGGCCTTACGGCATCGCCGATGTCCGCGCGCCTGATCAACTTTCCCGAGGTAAACGCGGCAACCGCACGAATCGTGTTGAAATCTCGGAATTGCGTACCCCCGCAAGCACTTTGACGCTCACGGCTTGCAGCTTCCCCGACCGCTGATCTGGAGCCAGATTGTAGCACACGCGCGCGCCGGCTTCGGGCAGCACACCCGGCGGAAACGACTTCAAATGAAAGAAAATGTCTTTGTCGCCGGCGTCCGGCCGGATGAAGCCAAATGCCCGGTCGTTGTGATACGTCTTGATCGTGCCCTCCAGCATGTTCCAATCCCTCCAGTTGACCTGTGTGAGCTCGAGCGACAACGTACGACGCTCTTGTCCTTTCTGGCTCTAACCAACCCCAGGGAGGCGGACCCGACATTTGAGACCGGCCGGGATTGCGTAATTCGGGTTGCGCAGTTCGAGCCGCACTCCGATAGTTCCGCTCGCGGCATCGAACACCTGATCAACGACGGTGACGGTTGCAGTGTATCTCCCGCCGACCGGCTCTTCCGGAAAGACCTCCGCCGATGCGCCAACCCGGATCTTACCAAATTGACTGAGCGGCACATAAACCTCAACGTTCAGAGGATCGATTTGTGAGACCGTCATGATGTGAGACTGGTCGAACACATATTCACCGGGCCCCAAGGTTCGTTCCACCACCACGCCGTTGATCGGACTACGAATCGTGCGCTGCTTGAGGACTTCCGTGGCGCGGGTCAATTCCAGCTTCGACATGGCAAGGTTCGCGCGCGCTTCATCGAGTTCCTGCTCGGCGACGCGTGCACCGGTTTCGGCTTCATCGGCGACCGCAACCGTGACGGACTCAGTTTTGCGCAACTGTCTCGCCCGATCGTCCTTGCGACGCTGAAACTCCAGCTTGGCCATACTCGAACGAACCGTCGCATCGTTCTCGGAACGGATCTTGGCGAGCGACTCCGCGGCCCGCTCCACTCCAGACTCGAGGCGCGCAAGCACATCTCCCGCCTTGACCACGTCACCACGATCGACGAGCACCTCACTCAACAGGCCTGGTACCGAAGTCCCGAGCTTGAGAATCATTTTCGGCTGGATCAGGCAATCGAATTGACCTTCGACCTTCTGGTCCTGCGCGCTCGCATCAACACAACTTAGAATAGTTGGCGCGAGAACGATTAACACACTGCAACCGAACATTGCGGCCACCCGGGGGGTCTTGTGACCCGCAGCTTCGCATTTGCGCACCGTCGAAGTGAAGCGTCCCCACGCCGTTTGCGGCCTGTGGCCGAGCCTGGATGCAGTGGTTATCTTCATTCGCCTCTCCCCCGAGAAGGCCAGCACACGGTCGAGCCGCCGATCAAGCTGCAGATTCTGGACCCGCACATAGCCGTGGCGACGTTCGGCTTGAAACTGCGCGAAGCTACGCAACCCCTGATATATGCTCACCGGCACGTCAAAGCTCGCGACAAGCTTGCGAATGAAACGAGAGGCCATCGCGGCATGGATCACGAAGATGTCGTCATCGAGCGAAATAATGGCCTCGCAACTGCCAGGGTCGCCCTGACGGGCGCAACGGCCGAACAACTGGCGATCGACGCGGCGCGAGTCATGATACTCGGTCAGGATGACATGAAGGCCTCCGCGATCGGCGACGCCCTCCCCGAGACGGATGTCCGTGCCGCGCCCGGCCATGTTGGTGGCAACGGTGACGCGAGCGGGCTGTCCGGCCCGCGCAACGACCTCGGCTTCAATCTGATCCTGCTTTGCATTCAGAAGCGCATGTTCGATACCACGCCGCCTCAACACGGCGCTGATCTCCTCCGAAGCGCCAACAGAGCGCGTACCAATCAGGACCGGCCGCCCATCCATCACAGCAACACGCGCAACCGTATCGGCGATGACCTTCAGCTTCTCGGCTTGGCTTGCGCAAATCCGCGGGGGCGCAGCGGTCCGCTGCGATGGACGGTTCAACGGAATTCGGACCACATCGAGCCCATAAACGGATTTGATCTCCCGAGAGACCTCTTGCGCGGTACCAGACATTCCCGCCAGCTTGATGTAGCGCCGAAATAGCCGCTGGTAGGTAATGCGGGCCATGGTCTCGCGACGATCGGTCAGCTCACAGCTCTCCTTGACCTCGATTAGCTGATGTAGACCACGCTCCCAGGAGCGGTCCGGCATTGCGCGTCCGGTCGATTCATCGACGATCTGAATCTTGCTGTCGACCACGACATAGTGCTGGTCGCGCCTGAACAGATGGATGGCCGTCAGCGCCTGCGTCATAAGCTCTTCACGGGCACGCGGCGAAGTCCAAACACCACGCATATCCTCAGCCAGGCGGGCGAGCCTCCGCCGCCCTTCAGCGGTCAACAAGACAGATCGCTCTGCCTGATCGACCTCGTAATGCTCTCCGGCCATCAGCTCAGAGGCGAAAGCAAGTGCCTGCTCGCATTGCAGTCTCTCCTCGCCAGTTCCAACCGACGAAGACAGGATCAGAGGCGTGCGCGCTTCATCAATGAAAATGCTGTCCGCTTCATCAACGATGCCGAAGTGGAGCCCGCGCAAGACAAGGTCATCGTCCCGCTCCTGATTGCCGCGAAGTCTCTCGAGCGAAAGATGCAATCTACTCCCACGGCGCGATAGAGCGACCCGATCGCGCAAATAGTCGAATGCAAGTTCCTTGTTGGTGCAATAGGTCACCGACTTTGCATAGGCCTGACGACGCTCGGCTTTGGACATGCGCTGCACTACGACGCCTGTGCTGAGCCCCAAAAACTGATAGAGCGGGGCCAACTCGATCGCATCGCGGTTGGCGAGATAGTCGTTGACCGTGATCAGATGCACCGGATATCCGGCGAGCGCGACAGTTGCCGCTGGCAACGTCGCGGCAATCGTCTTGCCTTCGCCCGTCGCCATCTCGACCAGCTTGCCTTGCAGCAATCCCCAGCCCGCCATCAGCTGAACGTCATAGTGCCGCTGACCGATCGTACGCGTCGCCGCCTCCCGCACTAAGGCAAACGAACGCCCGACCAGCTCAGGCACGAAGCCCTGCCGACGCAAAGCCGCACGCATGGCGCTCGCTTCTTGCTGCAAATCGCTGTCGCTTGCGACAGCCAAAGCGCGTTCGTGCCCGGCCGCATACTCGACGATTGCATGCAATGCGCGTGCCGGGTCGCGAATCCGGTTGAACGTCGGCTTGATCAGACCGTTAACAAGGCCTTGCGCGATCCGGTCGTGCAGCGCGGGTTCATACTCCGCGCGCTCGGGATAAGGGCGGCTCCGCGCGAGATCGCGGCGATCCAACTGCATATCTGGCCTAGACATGGAAGTTCGTCAACAAAAGCAGCCTGACGCTGCGATACCACTGCACCGACAGCGGCTCCATGCGATGATCGAACCGCACAAAGACGTGTTGACCAAAGTGGTCCACCGCCTCAAGCCCATCAAGCGCGATGTCGAACTGGAAAGTCCGCTGCAAGGTCTTCGGACCCTTGGTATCACGCGGATCGACGGCGATATCTCCTCCGCCCTCGACGCCCAACGCGGCAGACGGGAGATATTCACCTGCTGCGGGAACCGCCCGTAGTACGTGCCCTTCCAAATTCAGACGTGGCCGATCGACCGGCCGGACTTCGATATGATCGGTAGTAAGGCGTACTCGATCGACCGCCTCCTGCGGTACCACGACCCGCGCCAATGGCGCCGTCTTCCCGACGACATAGCCGAGCAGTTCTCCCCGCCGGTAAAAGCGGCCGGGCATGTCCACCATTTGCGGCACGATGAACACTCCATCACTGCGCGCACGAGTGACGAGCTCGGCGGCACGCTCGCGAACAAGGGCAAGGTTTGCCCGCTCAACAGTAAGCCTCTCGTGCACGACCTGCGCTTTGCCGCGGTCGGTGACAAACTGGGCAGCATATTCGGCCTCCAGCTCAGCAACCTTTGCTTCGCTCCTGCGCAACTGCGCAATCAGTGTCGGATCATCACTTTGGATGAGCGGGTCTCCGCGAACAACCTCGGTCCCGGGCGCAACCAAAAATTCACGAACGAAGCCGTTCGCGCTCGCCCGGACCATCGCCTCGTCCGGCAACCACAACACGCCTTCAGCATGCGAATGGTAAGGCATGGGAACCGCGAACAGGACAATCGCGATGCCCGCAACCAGGCTCCCGGTAATGGCCAGGGAACGCGCGCGATGCTTGCGCAACCGAGGACTCTCCAGTAGGTGTCGCATCGCCTTGACGATCGGAAAGATCGCCATGGCTGCCACTGCCCAGATCGCGAGAAGAACACCAATAAAGAAGAATTGCCCTGCAATGAACACCAGGCAATCATGATTGTCACCGTGATCCGGTACAGTGTGGACGCGAGGCCATAGAAGGCAAACCATACGCGCTCCGTGCGCGATCCCTCGGGCCTTTCCGCTTCCGAAACGCAGAGCACATAGCGCTCGATCAGATATCCCCAATAGCGTGCCGATCGCGCTGCCAGGTTCGGCATCTCGATGAGATCGACCAGGATATAGTAGGCATCGTATCGCAGAAGCGGATTGCCGTTGAACAAAAGGGTGGAGACGCTCGCGATCAGCATCACGTTGAAGAGGACGGCGCGCACCAGCCCCGGTTCGATCAGAAGCCAGAGATAAAAGGAAATCGCTGCAACGAACAGCTCAACTCCCATGCCAGCGGCACCGACAAGCGCGCGCCGATATTTGGATCTGAATACCGTCGCCGCCGATGCATCGCAGTACGGAACGGGCAACAGGACGAGGAGAATAATACCGAGATCATGGACTTCGCCGCCACCGGCCTTTGTCGCGGAAGCGTGCCCGAATTCATGAAGCGCCTTGATCAATGGAAACACGAGGTAGAGGACCAGAAGGTTTTCGCCGGCCAATACCCGATCGCTGAAGTTGTGGGTCAGCTCGGGCCAATGCGGCCATATCAGAACGAACGCCGGCAGCACCACCGCAAGCCATACCAACGCGCCCCAGCCGCTCCAGATCAGGCGCAACAGCCCGCTGCAGCGATTGAGCAGACGATCGGGATCGAACAGGGGGATCCGAATGGCCATCGGGTTGGCGTAGGAACGGAAATGCCGTGCCCTCTCCTCGCGCTCGCCGCGGGCAAACGCCTCGGCCACATCGGGCGTGACGTCGCTTTCCAATAAGTCGGCAGAATGCAATTGGCCTAGCAGCTGGATGAGTTCGTCCTGGCTTGGTGCCTCATCACCAAGGTGCTGGTTGGCCAATTCCCACAATTGCTCGACCGTGTGATTTCCGTCCATCAGCGAGATCACGAGACGCGCCGATGGGTGTAAAGCGGTGCACACGAGACGAAGCCGGATCCTGTAGCAGGTACCAAACCTCGCCGCGGTAAAGGTGCCGATGCAACCGCGCATGCGCACGCAGCTTCGGTTTTCGCGTTGCGACGCGGTACCACCAGCTGCTGAGCAATGGCGCGTTCATTCGAGTCCCGCTATCAAAACAGCCACTTCCAGATGGTGAGGCGCACCCAGTCGACCAGATAGTGCGTCCAGATCCAGATCAACTTCCGCTCGCCTACCTCGACCTTTCCGACGCCCTCCATACCGGGCCGAACCCGCTCGGAGGCGTTACGCATTCGCGCTTCGACCCGGAAAAAGTTGCGACCGTCCTGGGCCGTCGACACCGGAGTGATCTGTTCGACGGAGAACTCCATCTGCCGATGCGGAACGCCGGAAAGCGTAAGCTCTCCTTGCTGTTGGAGCTTCAGATAGGAGATGTCGCGCTCCTCCACCTGCAAGATGACGCGATAACTATCGAGCGGCGCGACCGTGAACAGCGATTTCCCAAGCTCCACGGGCGTCCCCAGCAGCTGTTGCAGATCGCCGGCAACGACGATGCCGTCGAACGGAGCGACGAGCGTGGCACGCGACAGCTTGTCCTTGGTCAGAGCCAGCATCGCGTCGACTTGTTCGATCTGCGCCTGAAGTATCGTCATCGTCGAGCGCTCTTGCGCCGCAAGTGCCTGCCGATATTTGCGTTCGAGCTGCTCACGTTCCGACGATAACCGCGCTTGATCGAGCTTGAGCTCCCGATCATCGAGTTTGCAGAGCACTTGCCCGGTCTTCACAGTGTCGCCAGCCCGAACGAAGCTCTCCGCAATGAAGCCGTCGAATGGTGCCGCCGCGATCCGTTGCACGGCCCCCTCAATGACAGTTTTTGCCGCGACGCGATATGTCCCGTTGACCACGCTGAAGAACAGAATGAACCCGAGCGATAGCAGTGCAATCAGCTTTGCTCCGGGATGACGTGGTCCAAACAGGACTTCCGCACCATGGCGCAATGCGGAGCTGACATATTGCAACAGGTTGCGTTCATTTTCGCGCTTTAGCGCCAGGATCGGCCCAAGCAGCCCACCGACGGTCTTGCAAAGCTCGATCGTCGCGCCGTCGAATGGCTCGCCCTTCGTCCGTTCCAGGGTAAGGACGCCAGTCGCATGTCCTCCATCGACGAGCGGAACAGAACAAATCGCAATGTCGCGATATTCGCGGGCAAGTTCATCATGGGCGAACGCGGCGCGCTCCACGTCGTCGCGTGGCGGAAACACCAGAGCGACATCGAGATCAAGCACCTCGTCCATTGCATTGCCGATCCGCCGCCCGAGGTCCATCTTGGGATCGAACGTCGCTGTATGCGAGATCACCTTTACTTCGGTACTGCCGGACTTCTCGAGACCTATGCTGACCCGGTCGCACGCCAGCCGTCCGGCAAGTTCGTTCGCAACCGCTAGCGCAGATGCCGAGAAATAGCGCTCCTGCATGGCGGTCGCCACGATATCCATGGCGATCCCCATTCGCGTCAACCGCGCGTCGCGCTCCTCCAGCGCCCCTTTGCGGAACTGATCGATGAGCCAGGCGCTCGCCCAGTGCAGGAGCCGCAGAGCCCGCTGCAGTGCCACCTCGGGTCCCGGCCCGATATCGAGCACCACGACCCCATGAAGGGTCCCCGATACTTCGATAGGGTAACCAATGAAGGCGCCACGCCCTTCCGTCGACACGACGATTCCGCGCCGCTCAGTCAGCGCCCGTTCGGCAGCCGGACTGAGATGTTGCATATCGAGGCCAGGATGCGGCCACACCGCAGCGGGAACGTAGGCGCCATCCTTGTCTGGGCCGAGCAGGAGCAATCCACCGCCGGCCCGCTCGACCTGCATGCACAAGATGGTTAGCCAACTCACACAAAATTCAGCGCTGTCCTTTGCTGCAGAAAATTTCGCCCAAGCCGCCGATTCCGCGCGGGACGCGTCCTCGGCAAAGGAATAGATCGGCGACGCGGTTGTCATTGCGGTTTAGGGCTCCGTCGAGCTAGCCGCCCGATGCCGCCAGTACGGCGGCATCGCAGCGTGCACCTGAAAGCGCTCTACCGTGGCACAGAGACCGGGCCAACGGCATAGCTCGATCCAACGCTAGGCGGATGCCCTTGCCCCGTTCAGCCGATCATCGGCCGTCGCGTCACCGCCGGACGAAGCTTCTCCCGTTCCTCCCTTGATGACGGAAAGACGTGATGGCAGCGCCTGGAAATTTCGCATCGACTGAAGATGGAGATAGAGCAGCTCCAGCGCGTCGGACTTGGCAAGCTCAGCGAGCGTTTCGCCCGAGAGAGCCCTGAGCTTCTCCCGGTTCACGGCCATAAAGCCGGCCAATGACAGTTTCTCGCCGGCCGTCGTCTCGACTTGTGCCTGCATGGGTTCAAGCAGATCGAGCTCGCGAACCTTCTTGCAGAAGGCCACCGTGCGATTGAACTGTGCCTGATATTCCTGAAGGAAGGTCAGGACATTCTGGACGTATTGGGTGGGCTTGTTGTCGTCATCGAACAGCGCTTGTCCTCGAGCCTCTCGATTGAACCCCGAATACGCCTCGTCGACGCAAAGAACCAACCGCTCTCCGTCCGCACTGGTCGAGAACACAAATGGATAGCGGCGGATGAAAGCGGGGACGTATTTGGCGTCCCATTTGGCATCGCTCGATAGAAACAGGTTCTCGCCTTCCCGCACACCCAGAATCACGGCGGGCATGATGCTCTCTTTGGTGCCTGCAAACACGATCGCGTACTCCGAGGCAGCCTGCGGAAACTCGACCGCCATCAAAGGTACTGAATTTGTCTTGCCGCTAAACTCGTAGTTCCTCTTTGTCTCGATCGCGCAGCCGCGGTGCCGAGCCGCGGTCAGCGGAACGACGGTTTCATAAATCAACAGTTGGGTGGTCATAACTCTACTCCTCCGCCTTTACTGATGGCCTCAGCCGGCCCCTGAAATATTCACTGAAATTGGCCGTACGCGCATACCCGCGTTTGGATTCCACTGGGTTTTGTCTTGTCCCAGGTGGTTCAGGAAATCGTCGAGCCATTCCTGCGAACCGTTCGAGGGCCCAGAGGCGAGATGCTCGACGGCATCGAGGTCGTTACCCCAGTTTATGCTGGCTGTTTCCTTTGCCTTATCGGTGGTCCGCGATGAGTGATGGACCGACGCTGACGAGTCCGCCTCCGTCGCTGTGCTTGCTGCCTGACCGCCCGCCAGGTTTGCGGACAGCGACACGAAATATCCGCCAAGATCCGCAGCTTCGGTATGGCGCGTCTCGGTGCCGGGCTTGAGAACGATGTTTGAGGGCAAGATGGTGCCCGCAGGCACATCGATGCTTGCGAACGCTGCCACGGGTCCGGCCACCGTCGCTGTGGCCGGCTGGACGAACGTCGCTTCCACAGGCAGCGCGATCACAGGGTGAGTGGTGGACTGCTGAGCGATGATCCCGCTCTGCAGCAGAGCAGTTGGAGCCTGAGGCCCTTCACCTTGGGCAGGTTCTGGCAGGCGGCGCTCGCCGACCTGTAGCGTGTTGCCTGCAACATCGTCGCCGGTGTCTTCGGCAAATCCCATGGCGTTGCCCATCTCGTGGACGAGCGTAGTGAGCAAGTCCATCCGCCCGGCCGCCGGGCTCAAGGACGAGGCCCTGAACACGCCATTGGCGACCTGGCTCGCGAATTCGCTGTTGTCGCCCGGCGTCGGGTCGACGAACCAGCCCCATCCGGCCGCATCGCCGTCGAGCACGATGGTGTCGCCGGTCGTGGAGCCGAGCAACTGACCCGGAAGGTCGGCGATCAGCACCGTGACTTGATCGAGCACCGAAAGCCGCGGATCTGTCGGCCCCAGGAAATCGATCCACACCTGCTTCGCGGCAGCGACGATGGCGGCCAGTTGATCGGCGGAGACCGTGGCGACATCCGTCGACGGAGGCGCCGCGAGCATCGCCGACTGCGGCGTGCCACCGCCAGCATAGGCAATGTCGTCACCCCGGATCAGCACGTTGTCGAACGAGGCGTTGCCGTTGCGCGCGTAGAGCCCGACACTGCCATCGTGCACCAGGCCGTTGTAGTTGAAGCTGAGGACGCTCTTGCCGTTGAGCACCACGTTGACATTGTTGGTGACGGTCTCGCTCAGCGCGACGAGCAGGCTGTAGTCGGTGCCGGCGGTAATGGTCGCAGCCGCGACCGCATCGACATACCAGATGCCGTTGCTGCGGTGTCCGAGCACGACCTGGTTCGTGCCGGCAATGATGCCGGCATAGAGGAAGTCGTTCGACGACGTGTAATCGAAGATCAATCCGGCGGACGTGCCAGCCTTACCGGCGTTGACCGTCGCCGAATATTCCACATACGACAGTGGCGCCACGGCAAGCTGCCGTGTCGTGAGCGCGACGTCGTTTGCCGGCGGTACAGCAAAATAGCGCCCGCTCGTACCGCTCGTCGTGGTCCAGGTTCCGTTCTGCGGTACGAAGTTGTTCGCAATACCGTCCGAGAAGTCCTCGAGGACCGAGTAAGTCGGAGTGAACGGAAGCTTCTGCACCGAGTAGGACGTGACGTTGGTCAGCGAGCTGTTGGTGCCGAGGCCCAGCGCTCCCGTATTGAGCGGCTTCGTGAACGTATAGGAGAGCGAGTAGCCATTGAAGCTGATCGTTGCGGTCTCGAAATTCGAGGCCAGCATGAAAGCGGTCTGCTTGTTGGTGCCGAGGCCCTTGACGGTCAGGGTGGCAACATCGGTCCATCCCGACGCTGTCCGCTGACCAATCTTGATCTGGTTATTGAGGACGTCGACACCGGCGTATTTGAAGTTGTCCGGCGCCTGGTAATCGAAGATCAAGTAGCTGTTCTGGTTCGCGCCGCCATAGCCGACCTTCGCCGTGACGGATACTTCGTAATAGGTCGGCAGCCAGGCATCGAGATCGAACAGACTGACATTGTCTCCGCTCACCGTGCTCGGGCTGTTCGAAGATAGGCTGCGCTGGCGACGCTCCAGGTGCCAGCGGCCGCGAACATGCCGGTTGGCGAGCTGTTGCCGGTGAAGTTTGCGCTGCGCAACACGTCGCGCTGTGTACCCGGTATGTTGCCTGCCTGCGGATCGGTCGGTGCGCCGGTCTGGCCATGCCACGCGGTATCTTGCTGCAGCACGAGACCGAGCTCGCCGGCAGGTTCGCCGTTGCGGCCGGGGTTCGGGTCGTTCTTTGTCGGCAGCGGCGGTGTCGCGCCGCCATTCAGATCCGAGAAACGGGTCGGGTCGACGCCATCGCTCAAGGATTCCGCATACAGGAAGTTCTGCAGGCCGGGCTGCAATGTTCGGCTCACAGTGGCCATGCCGAACTCGGAGAACGGAACCAGATAGGAGTTGTATTCACCGACCCAGTCGATCAGGCGGTCACCGCCGGTATTGGCGATCAGAACGTCCTTGCCGGCGCCGCCATAGGCACGGTCCTCATAGGTCGGCTGCGTGACCGGTACGTTATTGAGCCCGCCATTCACCGTCTGGTCGTCGACCGCATTGAGCAGGTCGTTGCCCCAGCCGCCGTACAGATGGTCGTTGCCGGTTCCGCCGACCAGCCAGTCGTTGCCGTTGTCGCCGAAAATGGCGTCGCTGCCGTCATTGTAGGCCGCACCGTAGGCCACGGTCTGGCCGCCGTTCTGCTGCGACGTTCCGCCCGGCACGTACACGCCCGAATTCTGGTTGAAATTCAGGAAGAACTGCACGCCGGTTGGCGTGGCGCCCGCAGCCCATTTCGAGGCTGTGCCATCCGCGTTGAGCAGGATCTCGCGCAGCGGATCGTTTTCGTCATAGAGCGCGAACTCACCGGTGCGCCCCGCGATCTTCGGATGCGTGAACTTGCCGTCCGGGTCGGTGGGGTTGAAGGCCAGCACGTTGCCCGGATTGAACGGATGGTAGTAATCAATTTCGTAAAGCCCGATCGGGGTGCCGTCCGACCCATATTTCGGCGCGTAGGAGAGCGGCAGCGCTTCGGCGCCGGATATCGCGTCGTCGCCCGAGCCGCCATGCATCTCGTCGTTGCCGAGGCCGCCGAACATGATGTCGTCGTAGTGCATCGTGGTCTTGCCGTCGGAGTTGGGCTCGTTCGGCTTGGCGCCTGCGTACGAGAACTCGTCGCCCGCCGGCTGCGTTCCCTTCCAGTTCGGATCGGCGCTGAACGGCGTAATGTCGACCGTATATTTCAACACGCCGCTGACATTGATGGTGTCGGTTTGCATGTTGCCGGGCGTGTAGATGTATTCGTTCAGCGCGTTGCCGTTGCTGTATTTGGGATCGCCGTCGGTCGGCAGCAGCGGCGTCACGCCATAGAGCGGTTCACCGAGGCTGACGTTGTAATTTGCAGCCGACGAGGTCGCGCTGAGGCTGTTGCGGCTCACGAAGATCCGGCCATCGTCGCCGAGCATGCCATCGTCGCCGGTGCCGCCCGACATCCAGTCGTTGCCGTAGCCACCGATCATGGTGTCGTTCTGGCCCTCGCCGTACAGCCAGTCGTTGCCGACCTGGCCATAGATGACGTCGTCGCCGCTCTCGCCATGGATCTCGTCGGCCGCGCCGATGTCACCGATGGCCCTCGACGAATCCTTCGGGTCGGCGCCGTTGAAGTCGGGCCCGCCTGGCGAGTAGTCGAGCAGCCTGTCCGCCCGGACGACGATCTTGACCGTATCGTCGTACGCCACGACGCCACCGCCGGTCGTAACCTTTGACAATGTGATCGGCGTATCGTGGGGGCCGCCGTCATAGTTGAAGCGCAGGAAGCCGTTGTAGCTTTGCACGACGGTCGGGATGCCGGTCGTCGTCAGGTAAGCGTTCACTGTGAGATTGGCAACAACCGCCGATCCAACCGGGGGCGCGACGATACCGTTGACGCCAACCAGCCGGATGATGTCGCCATTGTCACCGAGGATGTTGTCGGCGTCATTGGCGTGGCCGTTCGGATTTGTCGTGATGTTGATGCCGTTATTGCTGGTGTCGACCGTTGCGTCTCCGGCCGCATTGAGAGCGATCGCGTTGCCGGAACCACCGAAGATCAGGTCGGAGCCGTCCGGCCGCAGGGTCGGCGAGTTGAGGCTGAACATGTCGGAGTTGCCGCCGACCAGATCATCCTGGTTCTGATTGCCGAACAGGATATCGTTGCCCGCATTACCCTCGATGTAGTCCTGGCCGTCGGACGCACCGTCAAATGACGGGCGCAAATTCAGGGCGTTATTGACGTCGCGGAACGGATTGCCGGCGATGTTGGTGCCGAGGCCGACGCCGATGACACCGACCCGCCCGCCTTTCGTGTCGGTCGGATCGACCGCCATGATGCCGTTGCCCAGATCCTTGATCAGATGCGCGACATAGTCGATCGAGCCGTCGCCCTGGATCACGTCGCTGCCGGCCTCGCCGAACAGCATGTCGTCGTTGGGACCGCCGGCGATGTAGTCGTTGCCGAAGCTGTTGGCCACGCTCACCGAATTCGGTCCGCCCGGCACGGTGTCGTACATCTTGATCTGGTAGTCGCCCCAGTTGGCGTGGCCACGCGGATCGGCCTGTGGCAAGCCATTGGCGTAGTCCAGACTGGCCGCCAGCGTATCGGTAGCTGAGCCGGTGCTGTAGATCTGCGTGCCGCTCAGCGTCTCGAAGCGGAGGTTGGCATAGTTGCCAAGCAGCCCCGCCCCGGCAGTTCTACCGACAAGACCACGCGTCAGCGTCACGTCGTCGCCAAACACCAGATCGCGACCCGTGCCACCGTCAAGCGCATCATTGCCTGGACCGCCGATCAGGATGTCGTCGCCGCCATTGCCGTAGACCGTATTGTTGCCGCCGACCTGCCGCGACTGGCTGCTGATGACCCGCGGCAGGAGCGTCGTCTCGATGCGTTGAGGCACCAAGGTCAACGGCTTTGTGGTGTCGCGAGCGCCGTCGGTCGCCTGCGTGATGTCGCCGAACGCGCCGAAGATCACGTCGTTGTTATCACCATAGACATCCGAGCTCGTCACGCCGACGCCCGGCGCCTCGCCGTAGATCAGGTTGTTGCCGCCAGGCGTCAACGGGTCGAGGTCCGGGGCGCCGGAATTGCCGGCGGCCTGCGCGACCGTCAGGACGCGCGTGATGACGTCGACGTTGAAGCCGCTGTCGCCGTAGATGTGGTCCTGGCCCCGCTCGCCGAGGATCGTGTCGTTGCCCGAACCGCCGGCGAGGTGGTCGCCGGCCTGGCTGCCGATGATGGTGTCGTCGCCGGCGCCGCCATAGGCGGTGATGCCGACGGTCGGCAACTGTCCGTCCGGAATGCCGGCGAACAGGTTGTGCGCGTCGATGACGTCGTTGCCGTTGAACGTATACTGGTTAGCCAACGGGAACACGAAGAAGTCGGCGCTCTGCCCGAGCCGGTTGCGCTCGACGATCGTGCTGGTCAGGTTCACCCTGGCGTCGCTGCTGGAGGCCGCGTTCCCATGCAGGAACGCCAGGAAGCCCGGCTGCAAGTCGATCAGCTCGAGCGTGTCGTGCTTCGCCAACGCACCCCAACCGATCGCAGCCGTGACCTTCACCTCGCTGGCGACGCTGGTCGTCAGCGTCAGCGTCTTGCCGTCGACGCTGATGCTCTGGATCGTCAGTATGCCGTTATTGTGAGCGGTCAGCGCCACCGTGATCTGCTCGCCCGGCAGGAAGCCGTCGAGCAGCCAGCTGCCACCGGCGCGGCTTAGCGTATTGCCACTGAACGTGAGGCCGGAGATCTGCTTGCTGTCGGCACGGCCGCTGATCGCCGCCGTGTCCGTCTCGGCAGTCACGACGTTCTTGGCGGTCAGGGTCAGGATCTTCGCCGTGACACCCGCCACTTCGTAATTGCCGTCGTTCTTCGCCGTACCGGTGATCGAGATCGTCTGCCCGATCACAAAATTGTCGGTGATCCAGCTCCCGGTATCGGTGCGGGTGATCGTGTCGCCGGCCTGGCTGGCCGCAAACGTGACCGGATACTCCGAGCCGACCTTGGCGACGGTGCCGATATCGATCGTGATGCGCGCACTCTCGCTGCCGCCGACCGGTGTCGGGATCACGCTGTTTGCAGCGTTCAGCGTCAGCGTCTTGCCGTCCAGGCTGACCCCGGTGATCGTGAAGTTGCTGTTGTTGTAAGTCGACTGCGACACCGCGATGGTCTCGCCGACAGCGAAACCGTCGGTGATGAAGCTGCCGCCATCCAGCCGGGTGATCGTGTCGCCCGAGCCGCTGCGTGCGAAGCTGATCTGGCCATAGGTCGCGCCGAGCGTGATCAGCCCTTCAGTGACGAAGCCGGGGTCGAACGGGCTGTTGTTGGGCAGCCTGATCGATGCGGTGTTCCATTCCTTGACCGTGTGGGTTGCCGTGCCGGTGCCCGCAAACGCCGGCGTCAATCCGGCCAGCGTCAGCGTCAGCGCGTTCAGCGTCTTCACTTCGCCGACGGCAACGCCGTCGATCGTCACGAGTCCGTCGACCTTGTAGCCGTCGGTGACCCAACTACCGCCGGCGCGCGTGATGGTACCGAAGGTGCCGTCGGCGGTGTCGAACGTGCCAAGCGTCACGCTCAAGCTGTCGATCGGATTCGTCGCGCCCGGTCCTGGCGTCGCCATTGTGAACGCCTGGTTGTCCATGTGCGGCATCGGCTTGCCGCTGAACTTGCCGAGCGAGGAGGCCTGGTACGACTTGCCGGCGTACCACACGCCGTCCTGCGTCGTATCGCCATAGACGACGAGCGGCGAGCCGATGTTGACGGTCATCGGAACGGCCGCCTGCCGCGGCAGGATGGCGGTCTGCCCGGCCTGCCCCGAGCCGGCCAGCAACAACGTGTCGTTGGTGGTCTTGGTGGTGGCGAAGCCGGTGACCAGGAAGTCGCCGGTCAGCTCGACCGTCATCGGCTCAGAGCCGACGGTCGGAACCACCGTGTTCGCTGCGGTCAGGATCAGCGTCTTGCCGTCGGTGCTGACCCCCGCGATCGTGAAGCTGCCGTTGTTGGTCAGGCTGCCATTGGTGCTCGTGGTGCCGGACAGCACCATCGTCTGGCCGGCTGCGAAGCCGTCCGTCGACCAGTTGCCGCCGTCGTTGCGGGTGATCGTATCGCCTGCCGTGCTGCGCGCGAAGGTGACGTTCGGGAAGCTGAACTCGGCGGTGACGGTGACCTGCTGGCCGACTGCGAAGCCGCTGTCGCTGTCCCAGGCCTTGCCGTCGCCGCGGACGATGCGATCGAGAGTCCCGGCCGGGTCGGTGTTGACCGGCGCGCTGACGGTCATGCTGCCGTTGACGAAGTCGCTGCTGCCGTTGACGGTGATGTTGTCGCCGCCGACGCGCACCATTGCAACGGTCTGGATCGCGGGCAGCTTAGTCAGATCGCCGCCGCTGAGGTCCAGCGTCGCACCGTTGTTCTCGAACCCGGTGACCATCCAGGCGCCCGGTTGACCGCCGATCGCGACCGGCTGGCCGATCACGAAACCGCTGTCGGCGGGCCCAGCTCTTGCCGTCCTTGCGGGTGATCGAACTCGTCGTGACGGTGAATGGGCCTGCCGCCGCGCTGGAGACCAGATAGCGTCCGGTGACCGCCAGGGTGCCCGTGACATTCGTCGTCGACGTCAGCGAAATCCCGCTGAGCAGCAGCACGCTGCCATAGCCCGGGCCGTAGCCGCCGCCATTGCCGTTATCGAAGCCGGCGATCGTCGCCGTGCCGATATTGACGGGCTTGCCGTTTCCACCCGGCAGATACACCGAAACCGTCTGCCCGGCGGCGAAGCCGAGCGAGGCCCACGGCAAGCCGTCTTCGCGAGAAATCCGGACGAAGCCATTGGCGGTCGACACGTCGAAACTGCCGGTCGTCTGGGCCCCGATCTGCTGGCCGCTGTTGACTTGCAGATAGTCGGTCACCGAGATCGTGCCGCTGAGCTTGATGCCGGTCGTGGTGGACGCACCGGCGACCTGCTGCAAGGTCAGCACGCTGTTCGCGCCGTGCGTCACGCTGCCGATGCCGACCACCGTATACGCGCCGGTCGTGCCGGCGTCGACGCTGAGCATGACCTCCTGGCCGATGGCGAACCCTGCCGTGACCCATGACTGCAGGTCTTCGCGCGACAGCGTGTAGACGCCGGCCTGGCCTGCGACGGGCGCGATATCGAACGCGGGCACATTGGCATTGACCTGCAACGGCGCATTACCGCCGCCATGAATGGTCGTGATGCCGCCATGCTCGGCGGTGATCCCGATGGTGCCGTCCGCGTTGTAGTCCGGCCCGGGGATCAGCGTGCTCTGCACGTTGAGATTGTCGTTGCCGCTGCCGAGGAAAATGTTCAGCACCTCGATCGTCGAATGACTGCCATCGGTGGTGAACTGTCCGGTCTGCGGGTTGACGCTGATGGTTCCGTAGCTGATGCCGAGCGGATAGATCAGCGGTTCGCCGAAGGTCGGCCCATTGCCGGCCAGCCGGGTGAAATCGAGCACGCCGGTGCCCATTCCGAAGCCGTTGAGCGCGGTCGAGGTCAGCGTGCCGCTGCTGCCGGCCAGCGAGCCGTCATTGTAGATGTTCAGCGTGTCGATCGCCTGCGACTCGGGCGGCTGGGGCGGGATGTTGAACAGCGGCCCGTTCGCCTCGCCCGGCAGCAGCACCGCCGGCACCAGCGACACGTTCTCGGCGGTGGTGCCGCCCTCGACCGACAGCGGCCCCTGGATGCCGTCGAGCAGATGCGCCATCTTCGGGAACGCGCGCAGGTTCTGGTGTCCCGGCTGGATATCGAAATAGGGGTCGCCGATCAGCGGCACCGTGACCATCTGGTACCAGACCGGAAGACCGGGGTAATTGACCGGATCGGGCGTATCGGGATAGTTCAGATCCGGCTTCGCCTTCGGCGGCGCGAAGGTCACGACCGCCGCCTCCTGCGTGACCGTGACGTTCGCTGCCGTCACCACGGTGCCCTCGCCGCCGAGCGGACGGCCGCTATAGGGCACCACACCGCCGGGCGGCCGCCGGATGGTCGGTCAGCACCATGACGTCGAGCTTCTTCGCGGTCGTGCCGGTGATCAGGTCGATCTTTTCGATCAGATCGGTACCGCCGATCCCCTGGATATCGACGATCTGGCCCTCGAGGAATCCGTTGTCGAGCCAGCTGGTGCCGTCCTTGCGCGTGAGCGTGTCGAGCATCTTGTTGATGCTGGCTGCCGTGTAGGTGCCGGCGACAGGTGTGACCACCGCCGTCAATGTCAGTGTCTTGTCGGTCACGCCGCCAGCGGCGATCGTGAAGAACGCCGGCGTCGAAGGCGCGGCAGTGCTGCCGAGCTGGGCGTTGTTCGAATTCAGGATTTCGATGATCTCGCCCGGCGCGAAGTTGTCATTCACGAAGCTGCCGACGTCGCTGCGGGTAATGGTGTTGCCCGATATCGTGATATCGCCGGTGAACATCAGGAACGGCATGCTGCCGACTGCGTAGGCGACGTTGGTCGCTCCGGACGCGTAGGTGCCCGCGTCCTGCAGCGAGTCGATCGTGGCGACGTTGTAGGTGCCGGTGGTCGGCGCGCTCGTCAGCGTGATCGAATTTGCGGTGACGGCGTTGTCGGCGCTGCTGATCTGATAGTCCGTGGTGACCAGGCTGGTGCCGAGGATGCGGATCTCCTGCCCGGGCAGGAAGCCGTCGTCGATGAAATTCAACAGTTCCGATCCTGTGCCCAGGGTGATCGTGTTGCCGGTGATCACGATGTTGCCGGTGAACAGCTTGGTCGGCTGCTTGCCGCCGATCTTGGTCAGCGTGATCGTGGCATCGTTCTCGTTGATGTCGGTCTGCCCGTCGGTCACGATCGCGATGCTGACCGGTGCCCCCGGCGCGCCCGTCAACCGCATCTTGTAGCTGTCGCCCGTCGCGGTCGGCGGATTCGACGCCGTCTGCGCGGTCACCAGCGTGCTGCCGCCGCTCTCGAGCAGGAATACGCCCGGCGTCTCATCGTCGAGAATGCGCGCATAGATCGACTGCGTGCTGTCCAGCCCGTTGTTGATCGAGGCGCTGTTGTATTCGCTGTCGGTCGTGTTAGGCACGCCGTTGATGGCAAACGTCTTGGTGAAGTTGCCTGCCGTGACCGTGTTCGCAACCGTCAGCGTCAGGGTCTTGGAGTCGAGGCTCGCGATCGTATAAGTGGTGTCGTTGGCGCCCGTGCCGGTGATCGTGATCTGCTCGCCCTTGGCGAATCCGTCGAACAGCCAGCTGCCGCCCGCATCGGTGCGCGTGATGGTGTCGCCCGTGGCGCTCTGCGCAAAGGTGACGGGCAGCGTCTTCTGGGCATAGATCGATTGGATGATCTGGGTGTCGCTCGGGTTCTCCGGAGCCTGGTCGTTGATGGCGTTGATCGACACCAGCACCGGCTTGTTCCAGTTCGTCGAGTCGAAGACGATGTGATAGGCGCCCGGCTGGTCCGAGAACGCCTGCAAGTCTTGGACGAAGCGCGGATCGGATGAGCTCAGGGTGGCCCGGCCGTCCTGCGCGTTGACGGTCACGGTCACGCTGCCGACCGGAGCCTTGGTCAGCTCGATCGCATAGAGATCGCCGACCGCGGTCGTCGCATCGCCCTCCAGCGCGATCGAATTGTTGTCGACGACCTTGCCCGCATATTGCGGCAGGCCGCCGGAGCTGAACGGATCGAGCTGCGTCACCTTGACCGCCGGCAGGTTGACGTCGTGGATGTTGACCTCGACGTTGCTGACCAGCGCATGGTTGTATGACGGGTCGTCGCTCAGCACCGTGTGGCTGATCGCCACCGTGCGGTCGCCCTCGGGCGTACCGTCGTTCGGCGTCCACACGTGAACGATCTGCTCCTGGTTCCAGTTGGAGCTGTCGAATTCCAGCACGAGCGACCGCGCCGGGACGTGCACCAGGGTGCCGTCAATCATGACGTCGCGGTCGTACGCCGCCGGCGCCACCAAAACGCCCGGACCGACCTGGCTGGTCGCGAGCCACACGCTCTCGCCGCTGCCTTGATTGTCGATGATGTCGCCCGCGCCCAGGTAACCGTTGTTGCCATGCGCCTCCTGCTCGGCCATCGCTGCCGAGACGGTGACGTAGACATGCGTTCCGGCCACCGGCACGTGACCCAGGCGAATGCCGTAGATGTCGTCGGTCTGGCCTTCGGTCACTTCGGTGGTGCCCGGGCTCTGGTCGCCGGTGACATTCTGGTCGATGATGACCTGGCCCTGTTCCGGCCGCGCCACGCTGAGGCTGATGCCGTCGGCCACCAGCCCGTTATAGGTCAGATCGGCCGAGGTGACGCGGTTGTTGATCATGCTGCTGGTGCCGTCGATGTCGCGCGACACGACATCGCCCGCCACATCGCCGGCCACGTTGATCGTGTCGTTGCCGAGCCCGCCGACGACACGCACCGCCATGCCGGGCGCCGTGCTCAGCACGTCGATCGTGTCGTCGCCTTCGAGCGTGTTGACCTCGAGCACCTGGATGTTCTGGTAGGTAACGGTCAGACCGGCGCCGAAGATACCCTTGTCCGTCACGACGATATGGTCGGCGAACTCGGTGCCGAGGATGACCAGCTTGTTGAAGCCGCTGCCGCCGTCGACCGAGACCGGCGCGTTGATGTTGTACTGGACCTGGTTGTCGCCGCCGCCGGTACGGATGTCGGTTTCGGCGGCAGTGGAGAAGCCCTTGGTCAGCAGCGGCTTGGCGATCATCTGCACGGGGTCGACCCAGACGATGTCGTGGGTGATCGGGTCGGTCTCGGCAAGCGCGAACGCGCGCACCGTGAACAGATCGTTGCCCTCGTCGCCTTCGAGCCGCAGCGGCGCCTGGTTGCTGTAGACCGTGAACGTGTCGTTGCCGGTGCCGCCTTCGGCCACCAACGGCGATGTTGCACCGGCACTGAGCCAGCCGCGCGTCGTCGCCACCGTGCCGTAGATGCTTTGCGGCGTCAGCGAATTGGCGAGTTGTGGGAACCCGTCGAGCCCTGCCGTTCCGGTCAATGGCGGCGGCATGGCGGCACCGACCACCGAGCCGCCATAGGTATCGCCGATCGGCTGCGGGGTCTGCGGCTGGCTGCCGTCGCGCTGCAATCCGTAGATCTGTCCGATCTGGAAGGTGTCGTCGCCGGCGCCGCCGTCCAGCGTCGTGGCTGCCGCGTTGTCGTCGACCGCGAAGTAGTCGTTGCCGCCGAGTCCATAGACCGCCAGGCGGCCGTTGATCGCGCTGTCGTAGTTGACGCGCTGCACCGATTGCGAGCGCACGGCAGAATTGGCGTTCGGATCGGAGGCCTGCGCCTGATCCAGCGTGCTTGTCAGCAGGCTCGGATCAAAGTCCAGCACTGCGACGAACGCCGTGTCGTCCTTGTAGAGGGACGGCAGAGCCGGGCTTTCCTGGGCGATGCCGGTCGTGCGCCGCAGCAGGAAGACATCGTCGGTCCCGACATACCCCGGATTAACCTTGCCGTAGACCGCCAGATTGTCGACGCCGTCGGTCGGATCGCCGCTGTCGAGCACGTTGATGACGTAGTTGCGCAGGTCGCCGTTGGCGTCGCCGCCGTGCGAGCCGGTCGTATTGATGACATAGGTGTCGCTGCCGCCCTGCCCGTCGAAGGTCAGCGTGTCGCCGCTCGCGACGCCGCCGGCCGTCTCCTGGGTGATCTTCATCGACTGCAGCTGATTGACCACGAAGAAGTCCTCTCCGTCGTCCTTCTCGATCTTCACGTCATCCTGCAGCGTCTGCTTCTGCAGCACGTTCTTGGCACTCAACGTCATCAGTGCACCGGTCAGCGCGGTGATGACGTAGGTGTGGCTGTTGTTGCCCGTGCTGTCGATCAGCGAGCCGACGATCGAAATGACGTCGCCGACCGCAAAGCCGTCGTCGCTCCAGTTCTTGCCGTCCGACCGGGCGATCGTGTCGCCGCTGCTGTTCGGCGTGAACGTGAGGTTGTTCGCGGCGGATGCAGCCACCGTGATCGCCGGCGGAGCGAACTGGCCGGCCGGGGTCGGCATGTTGCTGCCGTAGACGCGCGTCATGCCGCTCGAATATTTGACCGACAGCACCGCGGCGGTGCCAAAGCCCTGCCCTGGACCGTCATGGATGATCTGGCTCTGGGTTCCCGGCATCTGCGATGCGGCGTCGCCACTCTGCCCGCCCAGGAAGGTCTGGTCGAAATAAATCTGGTCGCTGTCGGTGTTGCCGAAGACGCGCGTCAGATTGGCGGCCGGCGTGCCGTCGGCGGCGAACGTCACCGCACCATGGGCGATCACGCCCCGCAGGTGCATGACGGTGCCGTCGCCGGGGTCGGTGGCATCGAATTCCGCGATGCCGCTCGAGATCTCGCCGGTGCGGAAGAAGTCGCCGTAGATGTCGATGTTCTTCGCCGCGAGGATCTGCGAGTTCGCGTCGGTCGTGACGTCGTCGGCGATCCGCAGCAGAATCGAGCCGTTCGGGGTGTTGATCAAACCATGGCCGATCGACTCGAGCGCGTTTTCGAGGAACAGCACCGAGCCCGACCCGAGCAGGTTGAGATCCTCGCCCTGTGCCGGCGTCTCCCGCACGGTGAAGCGCAGATCGACCCCGCCCGTGCTGGCGGTGCCGTCGCCGAGACCGAGGCCCAGCGCCTGCAGCAACACGACATTGGCGCTGAGCGCCGGATTGAGCGGCGTCGCGTCGCGCAGCGCCGGATCGACGATGTTGCTTTCGGTCAGGTAGATGGCGCCGGTCGCGCGCGCGCCGATCGTGCCGCCCGCGACATAGGCCTGCGAATCGATCTCGAGATCGTTGCCGCCGTTCTTGTTGCCGATGTCTCCGCCGTCGGCGAACAGGTCGATCGTGTTGCCGACCACACTGGCGGTGTCGCCGCCGATGCCGCCTGCGCGCGCATCGAGAATTGAGCCGCTCTGGGTCGCCAGCGACACATCGCCCTTGGTCTCGACGAGGCCGACCTCGAGATCGCTGACCAGTTCAACGCCGCCGAGAAGCGACTTTGCTTCCGCTCCCCGCACCACGTCGGTGATGAAGATTCCCTGCGTATTGCTGCCGGAGTCCGTGTCAAAGGCGGTCAGCACGCCGAGCGGCGCACCGTGCAATTCGTTGACGTTGATCTCGAGGAAATTGTCGATCGTGCCGATGCCGCCCTGGCCCGACTTGTCCTGAGCGGGATCGCCGGTGATCTCGTTGTCGCCGGCGATCAGCGTGATGTTGACGCCGCCGACATCGGCATCGGCGCCGAGCCCGTCGTTGACCGCGTCGATGATCCGTGCCGGCGACTTCAGGGTCACGTAATTGCCGGTCGGCAGCAGCGGATCGAGATCCGGCAGCGACGCATCCTTGCCGGTGGACAGGATGCGGCCGACGCGGAGGTCGCCGGTCTTTTCGGCCTCGGTGATCGAGGCGTTGGTCAGGATGTCGATGTGATGCTGGTCGCCGCCGGCCGGTACCGGCACCGGATCGTAAGGCCCGCCGGTCAGGTCGGTGATCGCTTCGACATAGATCAGCTTCGGGCTGCCCCGCGGTCGGCTCCGCCGCCGTGACGATGATGTTGTGGCCCGAGGAGATGCCCGGCCGGTAGAGATGGCCATCCTGGGTCAGCGCCTTGACGACGTAGATGCTGTCGATATGCGTCGCGTTCGCCTTGGCAAGTGCGAACATGCCGACATCGAGCGAACCGCCGTCGGTGGTGTCCGGCGTGTTGAAGAACGTGAAGTGATCTTCGGCATTCGAGAGCGGCGGCGGAATGTGGCCCGCATAGACGACGTCGATGCCGTCGATCTTGCCGCCTCCGTTGCCGACGTCCACGCCGCTGACATCGGTCTCCTTGACGCTGCCCCACAGCTTCAGGTTGGCGTCGCCGGTGGTGTTGACGGCGTCGATGATCACGCTGGTGTTGTTGTCGCGGAAGCGCGCCTTGACGTCGAGATACGCCGAATCGTCGAGCGCATTGCCGTTCGCAGCATTGCCGGCTACGACGGTGAAGCGCTGCGCCGGGGTCAGTGACTGCGTATCGGTCAGCGGGCCGGCCGCGCTGATCTTGAGCGCGGTGTGCGGATCATTGATTCTGGCAAGCTGGATGTGCTGCAGGTCGGATGCGATGACGTAGTAGTAGTCGCCGCTGGTCAGGCCGTTCAGCGCCTTCGCGCCGCCTACCGTGTTGTATTGCACCAGCTCGCCGGTGAAGAACTGGTTGAGGCCGAGATAGATCGAGCCGTCGGCGCTGCTGACGCGCGCCGACAGGAAATCGGTCGCCGCCGGCACGTTCGCACTGTCGACCATATCGACGTTGATGCGATGGTTCGCGGCAACCGGCGTCTGGCCGAACAGATCGCCCGGATTCTGCCCGATGTTGCCGTCCGGCGTCTCGAGATCGAGGATGTTGGTGCGGATCAGTTGCCCGAGATGATCGGTGGTGTTCGGGTGGCTCGGATCATTGTCCGCGTCGGTACGGCTGGCGGTCGAGCGGATGTCGCCGTGCAGGCTGATGATGCGGGTCGTCCCGATCGGGTTCTCGATCTGGCCGTCGAGCACGATGGCAGGCGCTGCGGCGCTCAAACTCTCGACATCGACGAGCGTCGGCTTCACCGTCCGCTTGATGTTGAAGCTCAGCCCAAGCGAGCTGGTGTTTTGGATATCGACCACCGGCTCAACCGTCGTGTTGACGACGCTGATGCCGCCGACCTGCAGCGTATACTGCGAGAGGTTCAGCAGCCGCACGTGGTCGAAGGTGTCGACGAATGTCCAGAGGCCGGTGCCTGCGCTATCTTTGATGGAACCGGCCAGCGCGCCCGTCGTATCCTTGCCGGTGCTGAAGAACACCTGCCCCGGATCCTTATTGACGATATTGCCGACGATGATCTTCTTGTCGGCGTCGTCGATCGTGACGGGCACGTTCACATCACGGGTGACCGTGACGCCGCCGGCGCCGTTGTCGGTGACCGTCAGTTCCGGCGAGCGGCCGGACAAGATCACCACGTCGGAGCTGAAATCGATCAAGTCGTTGTCGATGGACGGCCGGTCACCGTTGTCGCCCGGGCCGCCATGTGCGCTGTCGCCGCCGGTCGCGAGCGACCGCTTGCTGCTGTCATGCGGCGCGGTAATCTTGATGTCGGTGCCATTGGCGGTGGTGACCCGGAACGCCAGGTGATCGGTATAGCCGCCATCTCCCGGAAGCAGCGGGTCGCTGGGGTCGCGCGGCCCGGCCGTGACGATCGCTCCGGTCACGCCGGGCTGGCTGCCCTTCGCGCCGAAGATCTGCGAGTCGAAGCGCGTGTTGTTGACGGAATCGCCGTGCACGTCGCCGAACAGCCCGGTGGCGCGCCCGAACGCATTGGCCTCGGTGTAAATGTGATCGTAGTTGGCGATGAAGTCGACGCCTTCATAGCCGGTCACGGCGGCTGCTGTGTCCAACGACACCTTGTTCGCCATGACGGCATTGATGTTGGAGTTGCCGGAGCCGATGGCCACGAAACCGGCGCCATAACCTTCGCTGTGCGCGACGGAGTTGACTCTCGACACGGTCGCCGCCACCCGGACGGCGCGCGCGGACAGCGATGCCGCATTGGCAACGTCGACCGTCGTGTGGCTGGGACTGATCGAGTTGTCGGGGTTGACGTGCCCGATCGTGTTGTTGGCGTTGGCATGCCCGTCACCGCCGAGGCCGATGCCGCTGGCATAGGCGTTGGTCGACTGGCCGCTGCCGGTGTTGGGATCTCCGATCTTGGTGTCGGCGGCCACATTGATCGTATTGCCCGCGAGGACGTCGGCGTTCGCCTTGACGGTCGCGCTTGTCGTGTAATCGATGGTCGAATTCGCCGTGGCATTGGCCACGCCGACGAAGCCGCCGGTGATCGATCGCGTCGCGGCAGTCGCCTGCGACAGCGAATTCGCCGTGAGCGTGAAGTTGCCGCCGGCCACGATGTGCGTCCCCGTGTCGACGTAGGCGATCGTGGTGGGAGCCTGGTCGTTCTCGCTCTTGGAGTCGCCGACGCCCACAAAGCCACCGGTGTCGTTCTTGGCGCTGGCCGTCGAGTTGGTCGTCGAGCTGCCGATGATCGAAATATCGCCGCCCACGGTGGCAATTCCGGCCGAGACATACGCGGTGACGGTGGGATTCTCCGTCAGCGTTCCGTGGTTCGTGTTAATGCCGACGAAGCCGCCGCCGGATCCGTTGCCGACCGCCGAGGAAATGCCGTCACCGGAGGGCGGCGAAACAACGTTCAACGGCACGCCGCCCGGACCGAGCAGCTGCTGCTGGCCGTCCACGCCGGGCCCGCCGGTGATGTCGATGCGCAGTTCCTGCAATCCCGAGGACGCACTGAGGTCGATGCCTTCGGGCCCGATCTTGTGGTTGGCCGACGCTCCCGGCGACACCGTCAGTCCGATCGCGCTGCCGCCGGGCGTCAACGCCAGCTGGAACGAGGTCGTGCTGTTGCCCGGATTGATGACGTAATAGGTCTGGCCGCTGTTCAGCCCGCCGATCGGCAGGTCGCCGGCCTTGACCAGGGTATGCGTCACGCTGGCGCCTGTCAGATTGGACAGGGTGATCGGCGTGGCGTTGTCGATGCGCGCGGCCGTATCGTGTTCGACCGTGACGGTATCCTTCACCGTCAGGGTCAGCGACGTCGTCCCGACCCCGCCCGCCGCGATCGTGAAATTCCTGTTGTTGCCGCTGGTGTCGGTGACCGAAATGGTCTCGCCGGCGAAGAACCCGTCATTGATCCAGCTGCCGCCATCGGTCCGATCGATCGTATCGTTGCCATTATCGTTTTGGGCGTCGTGGCGGGTAAAGTTGACGGCCACCACCTCGGTCGACAACAGCTGCAGCGTGCCGGCGCCGGTGTTGACGTTGGCCACCACATAATCCTTGCCGGCGGACAAGCCGCCGATGGCGTCGCCCTGCGAACTGATGGTCTTGACATCAGGGCCTTCCGGGATCAGCGATCCGCTCACCGTCAGCACGAGCGTGGAGGCACTGACACCGTTCGCGGCGATCGTGTACGTTCCGTTGTTGTTGCCGAGCCCCGACACCGTGATCTGCTGACCCGGCTTGTAGCCGGCCGACAGCCAGCTGCCGCCATCGGTGCGCGTGATCGTGTCGGGCACCGGATTGCCCTTGGAGTCCTTCACGATGTTGATCGTCTTGGCCTCCGGACCCTCCGCCGTCACGGAGCCGGCCGATGCCGTCAGCACGATCGTCGACGCCGTCACCCCATGGTCGGCGATGGTGTAGGTATTGTCGTTGCTGCCCGCGCCGGAGATGTGGATCTGCTGCCCCGCCGCGAAGCCCGCGTCGAGCCAGCTGCTGCCGTCCGTGCGGGTGATGGTGGCGAGGCCCAAGCCGATCGTCTTGGTCTCGGCCGGCTGCGAGATCACCGAGATCGATTTCGCCACGAGCGGCGCAGCGACCGGGCTCGCGAAGGTTTCGGAGGTGATGCTGACCGTGTCGGGCTTTGCGAAAATCTTCGTTTCGGGACCTTCCACAACAACCGGAAGGTTTGACGTCAACACCAACGTATCGCCGCCGGCGAAACCGGCATCGATCGTGTAGGTGCCGTTGTTGTCGCCGTTGCCGCTGATGACGATCTGCTGCCCGACGGCATAGCCGAGGGTCGACCAGTCCAGCCCATCGGCGCGCTTGATGGTGTCGTTGGTCCCGTTGTTGCCGAAGGTGACGCTGACCGCGTCGGTCTGCGCGAAGGCACCGTTGGTCGTCAGCAGCAATGTCGCGCCGCCCGTATAGCCCGCGTCGATCGTGTAGGTGCCGTTATTGAGACCCGCCCCGCCGAGATGAATCTGCTGCCCGGCGGCATAGCCGAGATTCAGCCAATTCGCGCCATCTGCGCGTGTGATCGTGTCGTGGGTGCCGCTGTTGCCCAGGCTGAGCTGGGCGGTGTTGGCGTGGGCGAAGGAGCCATTCGATGTCAGTGTCAGGGTGGAGGTGCCGACACCGCCGGCGGCGATGGTGTAGGCCCCGTCGTCGTTGCCGCTTCCGGCGACCGTGATGACCTGGCCAGGCTGATAGCCGCCGGTCTGCCAGTTGCCACCGTCGTTGCGCCGGATCGTGTCATTCGTGCCGTTGTTGCTGAACGTGAAACTCGCGATGACCGTGTGCGCGAACGAGCCGTTGCTGGTCAGCTGCAATGTCGAATTGGTGACGCCGTTGTCGGCGATCGTAAAGGTGCCGTTGTTGTTGCCGGCGCCGGTGATGGTGATCTGCTCGCCGGGGATGAAGCCGAAATCGACCCAATTCTTGCCGTCGGTGCGCGTGATCGTGTCGTGCGTCCCGTTGTTGCCGAACGTGACGGCAAGCGTCGCACTCTGGTTGAACGTGACGTTGAGCGTGGTCGAGTTGTCGAAAATCACACCCGTCGTGATCGACGAACTGTTGTCATAGGTAACGACCTGGCCGTTGCTGAACGGGTTCTGTGGCGATCCGTTGTCGTTGAGGAATTTGATCGTGCTGGTGGCGTTGTCGACCTGCTTGCTGCTGAACGTCTCGGCCGGCGGTGCTTCGTAGGTGACCGCTTCCTGATTCGTGAAGTTGTTGGCGACATTGATCGTGTTGCCGCCGGTGATCAGCGTCGGATCGAACGTCGTCAGGTAGTTTTGCGGATTGAGGGCGCGGTCCTGCGTCGTCTCGAGCTTGATGCGGAAGCCGTCGAGCACGCGCACGTAATAGGTAGTGCCGGCCGTGAGGCCGCCGATGACCGGCGAGCCGGCGCCCGGCTCGTAAACCACGGCGTCGCCGCTCTGGAAATTGTGCGGCGTTTGGAACGTGATCGTGTCGGTATCCGCGTTGACAGCGGCCCCGTCGAAAATCGAACCCAGCGCCAGGTCGTCGACGCCGATGCTGATGACGTTGTATGAACGGATGACGATGGACGGCTTGCCGGTGTTGTTGTCGATCGTGGTCGGATCGGTGTAGGAGGTCTCCAAGCTGCCGGTGCCCGTTCCGGTCGCCGTGGCGCCGATCAGCGTGTGACCTTCATTGTCGTAGGTGACGACGTCGCCGGTGGTCAGGCCGTTGCCCGCCACATGCAGCGTGTCGTTGGCCGAGTTGATCGATGTGATCGTGTAGGTCGGCACATTGACGCTCGGCGGCGCTGCGGTCGCCTTCACGTTGATCTGGTTTGTGCCAAGCGTGCCCGCGTGCACGGTCCCGGCGGAGATGTAGGCCAGCACGTCCGGATTGATCGTGGTGTCGCCGCTCGATGCGCCGACGCCGATCAGGCCGCCCGTGACGCCCTTGGTGACGGCATCACCCTCGGGGTTCTCCGTTGCGGTCACATTGATGTTGCCGGTCGTGCTGATCAGACCGCTGGTGGAGATGTATCCGTGCACGGTCGGCGTCATGGTGACCGTGGCCTTGTTGTCCGTGCCGGCGATGAGGCCGCCGCCGACCGCCTGCGAGTATGCGCTCGCGGTGTCGGTGTCGAGAGCCTCTATGGTCAGGTTGACCGCACCGGGGCCGCCCGTATCGTTGCGGACCTCGCCATCCAGATGCGCTGTGGTCGAACCCTGAGTTTTGGCCTCCGAAATGCTCGCGCCGACACCGACCAGCCCGCCGCCGATGCCGTGCGACGTCGCAGCGGCGCGATTGTTGCCGATCGCCCTGACCTGCACGCTCCCCGAGGCATTCACCCGGCCCTTGATCGCCGACTCGATCACCGGGCTCATGATGGCCGTCGTCGAGGCACCGGCCACCGCAACCACAGCGCCCGCCGACGACGCGCCATCCGCGTTGGCGCCAAAACCGCCATGCGGATCGACGCCTTGGTTCGTGGACGCGGTGACTGAGATGTTGTTGGCCGCCGTCGTACCGTTGCCGATGCTGGCGGTCACGTGCGGCTCGACGTCCGCCTCGGCGATCGAGGCGCCGACCGCGAGACCGCCGGCAGCCACGCCCACGATGTTCGTGTCGAGCTTTTCGACCGCGGCGGCATCGATGGTGACGTCGCCGGTCGTCTTGATGTTCGCACCGTCGCCGATCTCGGCATCGACCGACGGCGACATGGTGTCCTCGGCGAAATTGACGCTGAACGCGCCGATGCCGGCCGAGACAGCGACCGTCTTGGTTTCCGCCGTGTCCGTCGAACTCGACGTCAGTTTCAACGAATGGACCGTCTTCCCGGCCGACTGACCGATCTGAGCGTTGTTGGCGACGATCGCATTGGCCCCGCCGGTGATGTTGAGGTTGGTGAAGGAAACGCCCGCGGCCACGCCACCGGCGGCGACCTCACCCGTGAGCTGCTGTATGTTACGCGTATCGCTGGCATTGACCGTCACGTCACCCGCCTGAGTGACGTTGCCGAGGCTCGCCTGGGTCAAGCTGTTGTCGTTGATCACGACGACCGCGGCACCGATCCCGACGAAGCCCGCCGAGCCGTCGATGGCGGTCAGGTTCAGCCCTTCATTGAGGAAGGCGTTGACATCGATGTTGCCGCCCGCGCTGAGATTGCCGTTGGCGAACGCGGCGACATTGTCCGCGACCGACAGCAAGGCGACCGACGCGCCGGCGCCGACGATGCCGGCCGCGATCTGGCCGGCGTTCACGGTGAAGCTGTCTACTTCGTTCGCGGTGATGCCGATCGCACCGCCGGCCGTCAGGTTCGCGCCGCCCTCCACCACCGCCGTCGTTCCCAACGGCACCGCGGCGGGGTTCTGATTCTTCGGCTGCGGGGCAGCGTCTTCCTCGCCCGCGATCGCACTCCCCGTGGGCACGCTGCTGCCCAGGTCGGCCATCGCCTTCTGTGTGCCCGCATGGACGCGGTTCGTATTGGTGTTCGGGTTGCCTGTCGCATCCGACGAGAAATTGCCGAACCCGCCGCCCTTGCCGCTGCTCCCGGTGGCGAGCCCGGTCCCGCCGTCGACCTGGCCGGTCGCGTAGGTATCCGCGGAGCTGCCGCCGCCATCCAGCGCACTCTTTGTCTGAGTGCCGGTATTGTCGGTCGTGGTCTTCTCAATCTGCGTGCCAATCGACCAGACGCTCACCGTCCCGCCGACTCCGACCGCACCGAACGCGCCGCTGGCGTCGAACCCGGTGAAATTCTTAAGACTGAGGGCATCGACATGGATGTCGCCTCTGGCGTGGACATCCGCGCCGGGCTCGACGTCCGCCCTGACATTCGCATTCAGCGTGCCGACGTCGATGGCGCCGGAAATTCCCGCGAATCCGGCAGCGATGCCGATGACGTAGGTTTGTACCGACACAGCATCGGCAGCGTTGACGTAGACGTTCTGGCCCAGATGCGCATCCGCCTGATCGCCATTGATGACGGCATTCTGACCGATGATCGCATCGGTGTCCGTATTCATCAACGTGATGCCGACGGCGCCGGACACGCCGACGAAGCCGCCGCCGCCTGCAGCCACGATGTGCAGGACATTTTCGCTCGACTCGGCCTGAACAATGACCCCGCTCTCCGTTGCCTTGTCGAAGCTTCCCGACGTGATGCCGCCGGTGAGCACGCCACCTCTTCCATCGCCGCCAAACGCATCCACGTGCGCGTCATTACCGATGAAGGCTTGCGTATCCTTGTCGAACACCATCACGCCGACCGCTGCGCCGATACCGGCCGATCCGCCGACACCAAGCGCCCCGGACAGAATGAAGACCTGGCTGTCGTCGACGGCCGAAACGAGGACATCGCCGTTGGCGGTGACATGTGCGCCATCATTGATGAACGCCTTGGTGATGTCGTTGATGACCATCACGCCGACATTGGCGCCGACGCCGACCCCACCGCCGCCGATCGCGATACCGACCAGGACCGTATCTTCCGCCGCGGTCGCCTCGACGACGACATCGTTGAGTGCGTTGACGATAGCCGACTTGCCGATGAAGGCTTCCGTGGAGGAGGGCGATGGGTTCGATGCCGGATCACCGACGATATTGACGCCGACATTCGGCGCCACGCCCACGCCGCCGACGCCGACCCCGACGCCGATCGCGAGGTGATAGAAATCGTCGCCGGCGCCGACCAGCACGGATTGGGCCCTGGGTCCGACCACCGGAGCCGGCGTGTCGGTGTTGATGGTCGCGTTGTCGCCGATATAGGCCTTGGTGGTGGCGTGAACGACGTCGACGCCGGCGGAAACGCCGACGCCGACGGAGCCGGCCGCAAACGAGATGGTGAAGGTTCGGATCGCGTCCGTGTTGGTTGCCGCGACGGCGAGACCATGGAAGCCCGGCGCGAGGTGGACCGGTGCAGACCGTCGGCCGCTCAGCGACGGATCCTCGGTCTTCATCTGCGTCTTGCTATTGTTGTTGTTCAGATCCATGTCGCCGAGTTGCGGCGTATTGACCTGCCCTTGCGATTTCAGTTGCGCCCTGTCGCTCGGATTGTTGCTGGTCGCGTCGTTGAAGGTGGAAGCGTCACCCGATTTGACGCCCGCCGACCCGCCCTGCGGGTCGAAGGTCGACGCGTTGGTGTCGAATTGGGGATCGAACCTGCCGGTATTGACCGACAGACCGGTGCCAAATCCGTCGGCAGTGACGTTGGCACCCGCGCCGATGAAAGCTTCGGTGTCCTTGGTGAAGACGTCGACGCCGACGCCGGCGGCGACGCCGACCGACCCGGCCGCGAGCACGCCGACGACCTCATTGATGTCCGAGGCATCGTTGGCCGCAACCGAGATGCTGCCGGTCGCATGTACGTCACCAGCTCCGAAGCCGGATGGGTTGGCCGGATCATCGCCAATGAAGGCGCGGGTATGCAGATCGAACACGTGGACGCCCGCGTCGGCAGCGACTCCCACGTCACCCACGCCGATGCCAGCGGCGACCGAAATCAGGCTTTCGCTCGATTCCGCGTCGACGGTGATGTTCCCGTCGATGGTCGCGGTCACGCCCGAGTCGATATAGGCATAGGTGTGCTTGGTCATGTCGCCGACATCGGCGCCAACACCGGCCGCAACGCCGCCCGAAATGCCCAGCGAACCGGCCACTGACACGATCGAGGTCGGATCGCTCGCGCTGATCTGCAGGTTGCCGCCGCTGCCGACGCTGGTGGTGACGGTCGCGCCCGGGCCGACATAGGCCTTGGTCGTCTCGTCGAGCACGTTGATCGCCGCCGAGCCGGCGACCCCGGCATCGCCGCCAACCGCGATACCGGCCGCGATCGTGATGATGTCCTCGCCTGCCGAGGCCGTAATATCGACATCGCCGCCGGCATTCACCTTGGCGGACTGGCCGACATAGGCCAGCACGGTGTCCGAATGCACCAAAGTGGTGTTCGCCACGCCGATGCCGGCATCACCGCCGGCGCCGACAGATCCTGCGATCATGGTCGTCGTGAAGCTGCTGGAGGCGTCGACCGTCACGCCAGCGCCGGCATCGACGTGGGCGCCGCCGTCGATATAGGCTTCGGTGTCTCCATGAATGTCTGCGATCGCCACCGAGGCAGTCACGCCGACATCGTCGCCCACCCCGAGCGTCCCCGCGACCGACAGCATCGTCTCCGTCGAGGTCGCCGTCACGCTGACGGCGCCGCCGGCCTGCACCATGGCCTGGCTGCCGATATAGGCGAAGGTATGCTTGGTCAGGATCTCGACATCGAGACCAATGCCGATACCGGTCGAGCCGGTCGTGATACCAAGCGCGCCGGCGACGCTGCGAATCTCGGTCTCGTTGATCGCCTTGACCGTGATGGTCTGGCCGGCGCTCGGGCTGTAGAGGCCGCCCTTATTGATATGGCTTGAGGAGCCGATATGCGCGTCGACGTCGATATCAAGGACGTTGACGATGAACGAGCCGCTGACCGCGGCGTCGCCGCCGCTGGCCGAGCCCGCCACGGCCACCGAGGTCAAGGTCAGATCGGCGCCGCTCGGGGCGTGCGGAATGGCGATGGGCGTCGGGTTGAGGGTGCTTTCGGCATCCACCGTTAGGGCGCCGGCTTCATCGGCATCGCCGGCGATGAACGCCTTGGTCGTGACGTCGTGCATGACCGCGACATTGATGGTCGCACCGAAGCCGCTGCCGCCCTCGGAGAACGCAGCGGCCGCAGCCACGGTCTGAAGATCGAAGTTGGCCTTGGCGGTGACGTCGGTATTGGCGCTCGATTCCAGATGCGACGCGGCGGCCGTCGAGGCTTCGGTTTCGAACTCGTGGATGACGTTGATGCCGACCGACCCGGCGACCGAGGCGGTGCCGTTGTCGCCAGTCGCGGCCGCTGCCGCGCCCCAAACGATGAAATCGTCGGTCTTGCCGGTCGGAATGATCGCCTCGATGGTGATGCCATTGCCGGAGACCGTGGAGGCACCGGTGACCTGGGCCTTGTTGGTCGCATTCACCACGTTGAGGCCGACGGCCGCGCCGACATTGGTGCTGTTGTTCATCGCGAGCGACGCACCGACGGCCTTGGCGCCGGCATCGTCCTCCGCCTGCGCCGACAGCTTGAGCGCGCCATGCGCGGTGATATTGGCGCCATGGGTGATCTTGGCCGTGTTGTCCGACGTGAGCACATTGACGGAGACCGACGCGGCCACGCCGACGCCGCTCGAATCACTGCCCCGCCCTCACCCGAGCTCGAGCTCTTGCCGCTGCTCGATTCGCTGGTCGCAGTGCTGCCACCCGATGCCGTGCTGAGGGAGGTCGTGTTGCTTCCGGCGTTGCCGGCGTTGCCGCTCAGCTGCTTGTTGGCCTGCTCGTCGGAGGTCTTGGACGAATTGCTGGTATTGTTGTCGTCCGATTTGTCCTTGGACGCACCGCTGACGGTGGCGATCGCCTCCGCCACGCTCGACACCGCTGCGGACGACTGCAGGGTGAAGCCGCCGAGCGTCGTGGAGATGCCGCGTGCCACCTCGGCGCTGTTCTCGACGTCGACGACGGCGACCGAGACCGAGGCGCCCACGCCGACGCTCTTGCCTGCCGCCTTGGCGTCGGTCTCGGTCAGATCGTCCGCGGTAACGGCCGAGGTGATAGAAACATCGCCGGTGCCCGAAATCCCGGTGCCGTTGTCGGTGCCGACATAGGCGCTGACGGTGTCGTCGATCACGGCAACGGCGGCGCTGATGCCGACCGCCACGCCCGAAGACGACTCAGCACCGTTCTCGCCGTGCGTGTACGATGCGTCACCCGAGCTCGCCGAGACCGTCAATGCGCCGATCGTGCCGCTGATCGTGGTGCCGTCGGTGATCGCAGCCTTGACCAGGTTATGGTTGCTGTCGGGGCCGATGACATTGACCGCTATGGAAGCGCCGACGCCGACATTCTTGCCGCTGGCGTCGCCGTCCGACGGCCTGGCAATTGCGATATTCGCCTCATCGCTGGCCGCCACGACCGAGACATCCCCACCACCGGTGATCGTCAGCGTCGCGGCGCCGCCGCGGCCCAGCACCGCTTCGGTGTCGTTGTTGACGACATTGATGGCCACCGAACCAGCGACTCCGATATCGCCATCACCGGCGCCGGACGCCGCGTCGGCCCGGCTCGAATGCGTCGCGTCGTGCAGGACCTGGTTGTCGTTGCCGGTCCCGGTCAGGGCGATCGCCGTGCCCGCAATCGCGTCGTCGCGCGACGCCGCCAGCTGATAATGCCCTTCGCCGAGATCGATGACGTAGTAGGTCTGGGTTTTCTGCGTCAGCCCGCCGACCGCCGCGCCAAGCGCTGCGTCGTAGGTGACCTGATCGCCGGTGCGCAACTCGCTGTAGTCGCCCGCGTTGAACAGCGTGACCGTGCCTTGCGGGTTGAACTTGATCGGGCTGAGCAGGTTCGGCGCAGTGGCTCCCCCAGGGAGGTCGACATATTTGAAGAAATCGTGCTCGGAGCCGCTTCCGGTGGATGTGAGCTTGATGTAGTTGCCGTTGCCGGCCTCGGCGTCCGACTGCCCGTTGCCGTTGCCCGTGCCGTCGCCATACAGCCGGATCGTGCCGTCCTCGGCGACGTTGACGTAGTAGCTGCCGCCGAAGCTCAGACCCTGGATCGATGAGCCCTTCGGCGTGTACAGCACCTCGTCGCCGTTCTTCAGGCCGGCATCGAGGCCGACGAAGATCGAATCCTCCTTGAACACACTGTCAGTGACGCCGTCCTGCGTGACGACGGCCGGCGCGAGCGCCGGCGCCGCGATTTCGCGGTCCGCCATGACGGCGCCGGCACTGATGCCGCCGCCGCTGACCACGGCGCCGCTGCCGATATAGCCGAGATTGGTGATGTTGCTGACATTGATCGGCACCGCCACGCCGATGCCAGTGCCACCTTTTGCGGTGGCGGCGCCATTGGCGATTGCGTGGCTGTCGATATTGGCGCTCGACAGCGTCGACACGAGGCCGGTCGCCGTGACGTGGCGCCCGCTCGGAATCGACGCGATCGATGTTCCGTTCTCGATATTGATCGCGACTGCGCCGGCGACGCTGACGGAACCGCCCGACGTCGACGCGGATGGCCGCTTGTCGCTCTGGGTCTTGTTCGGATCGGTGCCCTCGGTGGTCGTGTCGCGGGACGGCGTCGGCGCGACCGAGACGAACTCCTGGCTGCCGTTGGGCGAACCGATCAGGTTGATGGCATTCTTATCGTTCTTCGCGTCATCGGCCGAATGGTAGAACTTGTAATTGCCGCCGCCGACGTCTCGTACATAATAATTCTGGTTGTTGAGCAGCCCCTCGCCGGAAGTGGCATCGAGAATATGGAACTTCACCTCGTCGCCGGTGTTGAGGCCCGATCCGAGCTGGATCGTATCGGCGTTCGTATCGACGTTGGCCGCGGTAAAGCCGAACGTCTGCCCGCCGCTCGCCTTCTCATTGTTGGCAAAGCTCTTTTGCGCATTTGTCTTGCCGTCGACGCTGCTGTTGTCGCTATCCTCGCCCTTCGAAGCATTGTCGTCTTCGCCGCCCTTCGAGCTGGCCCTGGAGATGCTTTCGCTGAGTGAAATCGCGCTCGACATGAACGCGGCGATGCCGCTCGAGGCGATGTCGCGGTTGGTGGTCGACAGCGAGGTGTCGTTGATGATCGACAGCGAGATCGAGATGCCGACCCCGGTCTTGCTGAACTTGGTGTCGCCGGTGGCGATCGTCTGCACCGTATCAGTCAGCTTCGAGGATGCGCTGAAGCCATCGACTCCGACCGTGAGCAGCGAGCCGCTGCCAAGAGTCGCATGCGTGTCGTTGTCGGCGACCGAAATCGCGATGATCGGCGTCACCGCCGTCTGGCCCTGACCGCCGCCGGTTGCCTCGGTGTCCATCTTGTGGACCGAGTCGGCAAGCAGGCTCAGCCCCTTCGCGCCGCTGACGCCGGCATTGTTGCCAAGGAACGCCGCGGTCTCGTCCTGGCCGTATCCGACCCCGACCGAGAGCCCTATGCCGAACTTCGTCTCGTCGCCGCCGCCCTCTCCTCCCGGCAACGCCTTGGTCGTGATCGTGATGTTCGAATCGGCTTCGATCAGGACATCCGGGCTGCCGAGCAGGGTCAGCGACGAACCGGTGTCGATATAGGCTTTGTTGGTGGTCAGGATCACGTTGACGGCCAACGAGCCGGCCACACCGACCTTGGTTGGATCGCCGGCGCCCGAGGTCGCTTCGGCATCGAAGCTGCTTGCAGTCGACGGCTTGACCTCGATGCTGAGCGCGTTCGCAGCGATCGTCGTGGTCCCGCCGACAAACGCGAGATTGTCGCGGGTGGCGGTGTCGATGGCAACGGCGACGCCGACCCCGGTGTTTCCGGTTCCCGTGTTGGAGCCGTCGGCGGTGACCGAAATAATGTCGGTCGGGTCGACCAACACCGTGACCGCGCCGGTGCCGACATGGCCGATCGACGCATTGTTGATGAACGCCGACGTCGCCCCGAGATCGACGCCGACCGACACGGCGCCGGCGACGGTAATGTTGCTCTCGGTGCCCGCCGCCCCGGTGGACGTATTGTCGGCGGTCGTCGCCTTGTTGGTCGACAGCACGTTCTCGCTGGGATTGTCGGGACTCGCTCCGTCATGTTGCGACGAGCCGTCCGTGGAGGACGTCGACGCCGTGCTGAACTCGCGGTCCGAAGCCGCGCTGACGGTGACGGAACTGCTGTCGACGGATGCCCCGTCGACGGAGGCCGTGGTGTCGCCGTACAGGACCGAGACCGCGACCGCGGCGCCGGCCGTCACACCCGTCGCGTCGGCCTTGGTGTCGCCGATGACCTTGCTGCTCGCCGTGACTGTCGCGGCACCGGAAGCACTGAGCTGGGCCGAATCGAAGACGGCGGCCACGGCCTTGCTCTCGAACACCGTCACGGCCACCGCGCCGTCCAGCTTGGAGTTGCTGTTGTCGCCCCCGGAGTCGGGACCGACGACTTCGGTCTTCAACGTGCTGATGTCCGAGGTGGCGTGAGCGTCGATCTTGCCGGCCGAGGTGATCTGCGAACCACCGTGGATTAGCACCTCGGGGTCGGCGCTGCCGACGGTGACCGCGAAGTTGACCGAACTGTTGTTCTTGGCCGTGCCGATGATGCCGCCGCCGGCGTCGTCGACCAGCGCATTGATGCTGACATCGCCGCTGCCCTGGGTCTTGACCGTCGAGCCGTCGCCGATATCGATCATTGACGCTGCTGAAGCTCAGGACCAGCGAAACATTCGACAGGTTGCTAACGCCCATATTGGCGTCGAGAATCGACTGATCGTTGAGACTGAACTGACCGATACCGCTGGCATCGTCCGCGCCACCCGTACTGATATTGAAATTGGAGCGCGCCTCCAGCGTGATGTTGCCGCCCTTGGCGAGGAAACTGGCCCCGTCTAGGGTAATTCCGGCATTACCAATAGCCACGGCCGCCTGCGAGAAACCTGGGATAAAACCGGCACCGGGAAGCGCTCCGGTCAGGCCGATCTGGTCGGACTTGAGAGTGAGATCACCGGCAACGGTGAGACTATTCGTGGCTGTGATTTCCGAATTGCTGGTCACCGACAGCCCGAACTGCAGACTGGCGTCCTTGTCCAGCTTGACGTGGTCCTGGACAGCCCGCTGGTCGCCGCCATCGAAAGTAATGTCGAGCAGGTTTTTGTTCCCGCTGATGCCGGTCAGGCCGGCGTCGAGGGTCGAGAACGTATCGGTTTCAATATGAACCGTGTCGCTAATAACGTCGCCGAGGATGGAGCCGCGTTCGATCGTAATTTGACCGCCAGTGAGAAGCTGGGCGTTCGTAGCCGCCTGAGTCCCAGCCGCGTCGGTGAACATCTGAACGTGCGTCGCGTCAACCGCCTTCACCCAAAATTGGGTGGCAGCGGATGCGCCGTATGACAAATCCGCCGAGAGCAGCAGCCGCGGCTCAATTGCCTCTAGCGTAAAGCTTTGGCGTTTTGGCTTGGCGGTGGAGCGCGCTGCGCCGCCTGTGCGGCGCCTCTTACTGACGCGGACCGGGAAAATTTCACGCACGACTTTGTCGAGGAGCGATTCGAACGCGGAGCGCTTAAAGGCTTCCCTGTTCCAGCGCCAATGAATACCCATTGGAATGCTCCATTTGAAAATGGACCTGACGGCGCAGAAAAAACACTCACGCAACGGCACCCCGGGCGGCTACGCGCCGGGGTGAAACAAATTAGCGACTGACCGAGTCGAGGAGAGCGCCTCTGATTATGAGGCTGTCCGATTTGGCGCGGGGCCGGTGTCGAGATGAAAACCAAACATCCGAAACGTTGAGAAAAAGATTCATCGCAGCGTCCTCTACGAACAACGAGCCGCGGCTTCAAATTGACTAAAAGTAGCGAAGCATAGATTGGATTTAGCAACACGAGGCAACAAAACTATGACACGTCGCCTTCGTATTCACAAGCACCGTCGTGCTCATCGAATTTCTTCGTCGCAACGTGAGGCAGTTCACAATTCATGCTGCCGAGAAAGAAACACAGCGAGGGAGCGGGCCCATTGGCAATGGGGCGCCGCGACCGAAAGTGGCATGTCGGAAGCCACTGATCGCTCAATTGATTTTCCTGCACTTATTGATTGCGGCGCACAGTGTCTCGTTATCGAACAGCGACAACGGTGTGCGGGAAGTCTTCTCCGTTCGATCACGTGACCTCGAAGAATGCGCACAGCATGACTGTGACGCATCCTGCGGCAGACCGAACGGTGCCTTCGGCGAGCAAAACGATCAGGACCAGCGGAGACAACTACGGCTGCATTCCACACACCCGCGACTTCGACGTGACCGACAATAGCCGCCGACAAGCATCGAATGCGACGCGACAAGCTCTACAGCCGTGGCACCCTAAGGGCCCAGCTTGAATCTGCATAACCTTTGCAGAAACCAATCCTAGGGAAGCTAAGTCGACTTAGCTTCCCTATGCGCAGGTTCTCCCCGGTGTGTTCGTCGACAGTCCTCCGATCGGCTCTTGAGTCTTGCTGATGCAAGTGCGCGAATACGGTCTAGATAATTGTGTTTCCGTACCGAAGAACACGGGCTGGGGATCCAGCCGTCAGCAAAAATCGAGGAGCAAAGGATGTCCCGAAATAGATCATCGCCCCGCACGAAGCACAGGGCTGATGTCCTTGCCGCGCTTCAAAGCCTCACTGCGAAGGGCGAAGTAGTTGCTAGGGAAGTTAACGGCCAGACTCGGTATTTCGCCACGGAGTATGCGCCGCTTCCTCCACGCCCTCTCGAGAGAGACGCCAATCCGACTAGACCAAGGCAAAAGTAGCTATGCCAACGGCGTCAGTACCATGCGGTAGTGCACCTCACGTCAGTCCCAGCTGCGGACGATCCAGCCGGCCATGCGCTTGATTGTCATCGTTTGCAATATTGCCCTTAAGCCGGGGGATCGGCGTCCAAATTTAGAAACGATGACGTAATTGCGTCGGCGCCCGCGGCTCGAAAGGCCCGCTATCTTCAAGCCTTCCCGCAATCTCGCGAATCGGAGGGGGCTATGAAGCAATATGTTGGGCTGGATGTCTCGCAAAAAGAAACGTCAGTATGTGTGGTCGACGAAGTGGGTCAGGTCTTGTTCGAGGGAAAGGCCAAGTCCGCCCTGGGGCGCTCACGGCACTGCTTCGCAAGCGGGCGCCACAGGCGGAGCGCATCGGATTTGAGACGGGGCGATGGCGGGTTGGCTATGGCATGAACTTCGTAGGGTTGATCTTCCGGTGGTCTGCATCGACGCGCGGCATGCCCACGCGGCTTTGTCCGTACGCATGAACAAGAGCGATCAGAATGATGCTCGAGGTCTGGCCGAACTGGTGCGGGTTGGCTGGTATCGAGAAGTCAAAGTCAAGAGCGAGGAAAGTCAGAAGATCCGCGCGATACTCGTCGCGAGATCTCGGCTCGTGGCCATTCGTCGAGATATCGAGAATTCAGGTCCGCAGTTTAATCAAAGAATACGGCTTGCTCTTCCCACGCGCGATCGGACCGCAGTTTCGCAATCAGGTCTGCGAGCTATTGGGCGAAGATCCTCAACTCCTCAGCGTGATCGCGCCGCTTCTGTCGATCCATGAGCAGATCTGCAAGCAGCAAAGCAAGCTCGACGACGAAGTTCGCCAGTTGGCGAAGTCGGATGAGACGACGCGCCGCCTGATGACGGTTCCTGGTGTCGGCGTGGTGACCGCCTTGACCTTCCGCCATACGATCGACGACCCATCGCGCTTCCGATCGGCATCAAGCGTCGGCGCCTATCTGGGTCTTACGCCTCGACGCACCCCACTTGATGCGACCTTGCCGGAGATCTGCGCCAAGTTCGGTTCCGGCGTCGCGCTGATGGTGCTCGACCTCACCGACACGCCGCCGGGGCCCGGCTTGAACCGCGAGAGCCGAGGGGAAAT
Organism: Bradyrhizobium sp. JR3.5; assembly: GCF_054057015.1. Classification (NCBI taxonomy): domain Bacteria; kingdom Pseudomonadati; phylum Pseudomonadota; class Alphaproteobacteria; order Hyphomicrobiales; family Nitrobacteraceae; genus Bradyrhizobium; species Bradyrhizobium sp. JR3.5. Next base: position 426,188 of record NZ_JBSRYV010000001.1, on the reverse strand, counting down.
CGACCGTCGCCGCCTCGCCGCTGCTGGCCCGCAAACCCAGGGCATCAAGTGCGCCGATCTCATCAGCGACGCCTCGACCATCGTGAAGCACGATCCTGGCTTCGCGCGACAGAATCTGTCGGAGAAGCGCGCCACGCTCGAGATCCTGACGAAGGCCCCGGCTCCGCTACTCGGGGCAGCGCCGATACCGTCATCCAAGTCAGGGGCGGTCACGGCCACGGCCATGGATGGGGGGCCATCACGGCGGGCGCGGGCATCACTACGGCTGGGGCCGCGGCCACCATTATGGTTGGGCGCACCATCGCCACTAAGCGGCGCGCGTGCGATAGCTTTAAAATAAAGGCCCGCCGGGCGTGAACCGGCGGGGGTTGACTTCGAACCTCGTTAGCCGACTCTCAGATTCTCGGCAGACGTCTTGCCCCGATTCTCCCTCTCTTCGTAGCTTACCTTTGCGCCCTCGTTGAGACTGCTCAGACCGGCCTTTTCGACCGCCGAAATGTGCACGAATACGTCTTTGCCGCCGTTGTCGGGCTGGATGAATCCAAATCCCTTGACTGGATTGAACCACTTCACAGTACCTGTCGCCACGCCGCTCTCTCCCTTGAAGCCATGAGAGGCACCCTAAGTCGGTAGCGCAGCCGGCTGCAAGAAAAACCGGCCGAGCATGGACCGGCGGCCTAGGTTGCTCGCCGAAAAACGATGTCGATTCTAGTGAGGCCGTTAACAAACCAGCAAGCGGGTCGGTACAGGCGCCGGGCCGCGGACTGAATGACCGCCGATCACAAACGGAGCGACCCCGGCGTGTGGGTAGCGGGGCCGGGGTCGCCATTCTGGACTCCCAGCCTGGGGTTTGGGGGACCTGATAAGCCGGGAGCAAACAAAACTACGCCCGATACCGCCACACGTTCCTGTGCCCTTCGGTGCCACTAGCCGGTCCATAGGGATTACTTCGTGCGGAGCGCGCGAGCCGGTGCTGTCCGAATTAGGGGCACCCGCGACGGGAACTAGGACACCTTCGGGTTGTTTAATTGTCGCGGCGATCCCTTTGTCGCCGGGAGGGCCAGTTCGATGCGGCTGTATTCTGATCGGATCGATAGTGTGGAGATTGCCTTCGCCAGCACTGTGGCGGTGTCGTTCATCGCGCTTCTTGCAAGCATTGCGTGGCTTCTGTTCGGGTGACCTTCTGATGGGGAGGTCCCTATTTCATGCGAGCGTCACCCTCACCGGACTGCGGCACAGTCCATGCAGCTCTGAGAGCGCTGGGGATTTCAGTGTCCCGGTTCAGGAAGAAAACGCCGCCGGGCGTGTATTTTTGAGACCGGCGGCGTCTTTTCTTGTGACGATTTGACCAGGCGCAGTCGTTGCCACCGATCCAGAGCGGCAATAGTCAAACGCAATAATGAGAACGACCCCGGCGGCTAATCCAGATGGATGTGCGATCCGGCTGATCTTCGGGAACAAGTGGCAATTCCAGAAGTTAGTTCGCCAGTTCGTTATGGAGTCGGACACTTTAACGGCCTCAGCGCTCTCCCCGGAGTGCTGGGGCCGTTGTTTTTTGCGCGTGAGCAATCCTGACGATCAAAAAATATGAAACCTGGGCATGGGTTCTGACGTTTGCTCGCGCTTGGGAATTTTCAGGGCCCAGCAGTTGTTGCCCTCAATCAAAGCGATCACGGAAGCCGATTTCATCTCCGGCTCGACGGCGACGAAGTCCGTCACATGCTGAGTTGCCAAGCGCAATACGAGCAACGCGTCCTCCGTTTTTTCCGGAAGTTGGCTTGCCAGCATCACGGCTTGACGGCGATGCCACGCCTTGATCTTCATGCCGTCCCCCTGCGTTAGGCTCAATGTGGTGCACGGCCGAGAGGGACGGCCGCGGCGCCGGGGTTGGACGCCTCTCGATCTGATCCCTGATCGATCTCGCGTGTTCGCCGACGATCTGAGCAACCTTGTGCATCCCGTCTATCGCAGTTTCGGCGTCAGGCTGCGCGAGAAGGACGGCGAGCAGGTCGCCTTCGGAGAGCGATGCTCTGACTCCACTGAGCTAAGGGGAAATGTTGAACCGGCGGCGATCGCAGCCGCCGCCGCCATGGCTCAGCGCTCGAGCTCGGAATCCCAGTAGAGGAAATCGAACCAAGTCTCGTGCATGAAGTTCGGCGGGAACAGCCGCTGAGTAGCCAACAGATCGTGCAGCGACGGCTCGAACGGCGCCCGCAACGGCTTCACGCGAAAGCGGTCCTTCCGCGTGTTGCAGGGACTGCACGCGGCCACGATGTTCGTCCAGGAGGTCTGGGCCGCCATCAGCGCGAGGCACGACGTGGTCGAAGGTGAGCTCCCCGCGCAGGTGCTGCTCGCCGCAGTATTGGCAGCGGAAGCGGTCGCGGAGGAAGACATCGAACCGCGTGAAGGCGACTCGAGCCGCTGGCCGCACATACTCGCGCAGCGCGATTACCGACGGCAGCCGCATCACGGTCGACGGGCTGCGGACGACCTGGTCGTATTCAGCGACAACGGCGTGAGATCCCTTCACCAACGTCTTCACCGCATCCTCCCAACTAAACAGGGAGAGCGGGAAATACGACAGCGGCTGGAAATTCGCGTTGAGCACCAGCGCGGGGCAGTTCTGGAACATCGTCGCCTCCTCGCGTTGATGGTGGTCCTGCGGCGGATCGAGCACCGTCGTCTGACCGTTATGAGCGGCCGGCCTTCCTATCTGGCTCCAGGACCGTCGTCGTGGACGCACCGCATGGTCGGGCGCTCGCTCCGGTTTCAGCAACCTCGCGGTCGCATGGTCTCAACCGGTGGCTTACCTCCCCGCTCAGGCGATGCGCCCGCGATGACGGTAGGTTTGGCCGCCCTGCTCCCGGCGTGACCGAGTTCGACCTAGCCGAAGAGCGTAGCGCCAGGGTGCGACGGGAAGGTACTGGCCGGGTAGGGAGCACCCTTGATCTTCGGGTTGGCTCCGGGCGTGTCCCGGCCCGCAACGCCGGCTACCGCTACCTCGAAGTGAAGTGCCTCGGCTGCGAGACGCATCAGACCGTGGCGCTCGACATCGTGCGACGCCCGAAGTGGACGCCAATCCACGAGCTCGAGCGGTACATGCGGTGCAAGCAGTGCCCTCGACTGAACGGCTATCTGTTCAAGCGCAGCCATCTTGTGGCGCTGCGGACGACCAAGATTTCCACCATGAACCCGCCTTCGACATGGTGGCTAGGAGAGCGACAGGTGAACCGCCGCGCACCCACCTTGCAAGCTATCGAATCCTGAACGATGCTAGCTGTGCCAATCCCGATTCGACGCGGGTCTGGCGCTTGGCCCCAGCAACTCGGCCTCCGCAGGCCCCCCAGGTTGCCGGGGCCATCCTACTTTTCGGCACATGCGGGTCCGATGTGCCGAACGGATGTCCGTTTACAGCTATCGCTTCGAACGAAAGGGGAGAGAATGAAATGACGATCAGCATGCTTGACCAAATGCTTTTCACCCTTAGTTGCGGACACGAAGTGGTGATTGGTCGGCTGGAGCAAGCCAAGACTTGGAAATGCGAGAAGTGCGGCCGATCGATGGACTTGGGTGTAGAGCCGCGGAAGAGTGCCTTGGCAAAGGATCTGGACACAGCTCGTCAAGTCGATCTGCAAGCCGTCGAGCGCGGCCAGCACATTACCCGGTTGGACTGAATGAAATCTGTTAGCGACCGTCCCTACTCCGACCCCGAAAAGGCCGCCCGCAGGATCACGGTGCATGCGCGGGCGTTTGAGCCGGTCCAGAATGCCAGGATTCTACATCATCAACGCGGATTGTTTTTGCCTCGGCTTTTTCCCTAACGCATACTTCTGCGGATCTACGGTATCATGAGCTAAGAGCAGTTTCAGACAGTCGAAGGGAGATTGATATCAAGGTCTATTTTTCGTGCCGCAGCTGCGGCACTATTCATTCTGTGTCGCAGGAGCGAAGCTCCACTCCTGCCTCAGGCCTCTTCAGATGCTTAACTTGCGGCAAGCCCGTCCATCATTGGTCGGGTATCTACGATTACACCGACTGGAAGCGCGTCGGACATGGCGGAGATGGAAAAGAGTCAGCGAAGCCCGAGCTAGGCAAGGACCTTAAGGCATAAGGAAAACGGCCCCAGCTGACCGTGGAAGTTGGGGCCAGTGTGCTGGGCGTTGCAGTGCCGGTAGCGTTACCGCACCGAACAGGGCGACCAATGCCACTGCATCTACTTCGTTCCTAATCAAAAAGGTCCCAGCATCCGGATCATGCTGGGGCCGAGTTGGATCGCCTAACCGCTGTCCGCCGAGAAGCAGCGGTCGTCGGTGCTAGGGCTGAAAAATACGAAATGAAAATTACCTGCCCTGTTGCTCGGATCATCCCAAACGACGTCCGGTTCCGGAAATAACCCGTGTGAATCTCGACGGGACAAATTTGTCTTGACGGATTTTCCCAAGAGAGTTTGATTTACGCCTCGGCTCTCTCCAGGCCGAGAACCCCTACCGCGCAAGGCGAGGCCCCGTAGAAACCCCATAGCGGGGCCTTCGCTGCGGATTCGTAATCCGGCCCCGGATACTTATCTTCCGGTCATGCCGATTACCCGAAAGCCGCTAGAAATCCCGCCAGAGGTTGCCCGCCAGTTTGCGGGCAAGATGCGCCCGAGCACAGTCCCCTTAAGCGGGATGAGATCGCGGCGGATATCGTTGGGGCGGCGGCTATGCCACGACCACGTCCTACACGGCGCCCGTTTCCTATGGCTATCGGTACCGCCGGGTCGTTCGACCAGCCTATGCCTATTACCGCGGCGCATATCCGATCGTGCGGCACCGCTTGCATCATCACCACTGGTGAAGCGTTCCCAACGCGACCTCAAGCCGCGCCGGTACGGCGCGGCTCTCGCTCGTCCGAAGCGCAATCGTCCAGACTATTACCATCCGTCCGCAAAGAAGTCGTACCGATCGAGCGCCAGCCGTCGATCGGCCGAACGTCTCACCGGCTTCGTCCACCGTCTCGCCTGCCGGCCTTCCGCGTGGATGCGGGACCGCTCGCGGCTCGCCAGCGCCGACACGCGACCCACATGCCTCGGGCACGGACGCAACGGACAGCGCTGTAGCGGCGTCTCACGCTCACCTCGCGCAACCGGTCAACCGTCCTGACTCACGGCATGCCGGGCGCTCGATCACCAAAATGCGTTCAACCAGGCGTCGCAGAATCCGCGCCAGCGCGCCGAGACCGAATGAAGGTTGGCCACAGGGAGTCTCCCCCTCGTGAACTCATCTCGCGACGGAACATTCCGCTCAGCCATCAGTTCGCCCAAGTTCGCGGCGGCGCACTTGTAACTCCTAAGCAAGCGTTTGTTCATGTAGGTTGTGCTGATGTCACCGTCCGATCCAGTCAGGAGTGCTCACGATCGACGCCAACGAAGGCTATTGATCGTGCTGGCTTTCGGATTTGTTGTTTTTGGCGCCGCTGCGGCCGCCCTTTTCTACGTCTTACAGCCCGAAACCCTCCGGATCGCTGTCGGACCCGCAGGCAGCGACGACCATCAGGTGGTCCAAACGATGGCCGAGGCTTTCGAGGAGGAAAGCAGGACGGTCAAGCTCTCCCCGATCACGACCGAAGGAGCAGCCGAATCCCTGGTCCTGCTGGGCGCCGGCAAAACCGACCTGGCAATTGGTCGCGGCGATCTTGGCATGCCGGCCGACGCGCAGACACTGGCCGTCCTTCGCAAGAACTACGTCATCCTGTGGTCACCCTCCGGGCGACCGGGCAAGGAGTCCAAGAAAAAGCCCACTGGAAAGATCAGAGAGATCGCCGATCTGGCCGGTCATAAGGTCGGCATCATCGGAAGGTCCGGAGCCAACGTCGCACTCTTGCGGACCATTCTGGAGGGCTCCGGCGTGCAGCCCGAGAAGGTTGCCACGGCTCAATTCGGGACCGAAGAGATCCAAAAACTTGCTCAAGACGCCACCATCGATGCGTATCTCGCCGTCGGTCCGCTCGACAGTAAGATCACCGCCGCCGCGATCGCGGCGACTTCCCGATCCCGCGGAGCTCCGAAGTTTCTTCCGGTGGAAACATCCGAGGCCATCGCTTTGAAGCACCCCCGCTACGAAGCCGAGGAAATTCCAGCTAGCATCTTCAGCGCGAGACCGGCCTGGCCTGAGGACAAGGTCGATACCATCAGCGTCAACCATCTCATCCTGGCCAGAAAAGAACTATCGGAAGCCAAAGCGGCGGCCTTCTATCGGCAGCTTTTCGCTGTGCGCGACACGATCGCGCAACGTGTCGCCGGCGCCGCACACATCACGAAGCCCGAGACGGAGAAGGAGGCGGAGCCCTCCGTGCACAGGGGGGCCGCAGCGGTCATCAACGGGACAGAGCGGACCTTTCTGGACAAGTACAGCGACTACTTCTGGTTCGCCTTGCTGCTTCTTTCCGGGATCGGTTCGGCCGCCGCCTGGCTGCGTCGCTATCTGAACCGGGACGAACGGGACGACGACACGAGCCACCGCAACCGCATTCTCGCCGTGGTCTCTGAGGTTCGCAATGCCCGGTCCGAACAGGACCTATTGACATCGCAACGCGAAGTCGACGCGATCATCGGCGAAATCCTGAAGAGCTACGATGATGGAGCGATCGAACAAGAGGATCTGACCGCATTCGATCTGGTCCTTGAACTGTTCAATCATGCTGTCGCCGAAAGGCGAGCGACGTTACAGAGCGATCCCACCGATCAAGCAAAGTCTCCGGGTCCAAGCCTTGCGTCTCGCCGGTAGGGCATGCGGCACATGAGAGCGTATTTAGCTGGACGCGGCTGCTCAAAGGTCCTCGCGGAGCCCCTTGATGAAGGGATGGCGCACCTTCCCTTCGGCCGACTTGGCGCGGTACTCGATCTCGGCCAACAGCTTCGGCTCCACCCAGATACCTTTGTGGCGATCCGCATTATAAAAAAAGGCCCGGCATCGCGGGGCCTTTGTCTTGTCGAGGCGGAGGAGCCCTATCGCCGTACGCCCGCGCCGTAAAGCTCGCGCTCGCGGCCGATGTCCTCCGGCGACAACGGCGGGCTTGCGGCATCGAAGTCGGTCCAGCCGGACTTCTGCCAGGCCGCGCTGCGCTCCTGCAGGTTCACCGCTCTCTCGTTAAGCAGCCGATCGAGCCGCGCGCGGTCCCAATGCTGGGAAGCTTCGGGTCAAAAGCGCCGTTTTGGCTCTTGCTCATGGATTTCCAGTCTACCCCGATGATCGGACGTATTCGGTGTCGGCAGCCACTTCGCCGATGGGCCAGACCGGACATAGTCAGTAAAGCGGCATAGAAGAGAACAGCCACCATACTGGGTATTTTGTGCTCTAGTTGCGGCGTCAAGCCAGAGGCGACAAAAATCATCCAGTCTCGTATTCCTAATTCGCGGTCATAGCAGTTAATGCCTCTCGAACATGCCTGGGATCTGGACGGCGCAAGACCTAAGAGCCGCCACCTGGGCGGCTCTCTTTCTAAGATTGATCGGGTTATCGCTGAGCCTCACGGCTTCATAGAACCCTGCACACTGGTGTAGACGGCATAGAGCGACGTCGAGCCGCAGATGTAAAGCCGGTTTCGTTGCTGACCGCCGAAGCACAGATTGGCGACAGTTTCGGGTATGTGGATCTTGCCGAGCAGTTCGCCGGCGGGAGTATAGCAACGCACGCCGTCCTCATTCGGATCGCCCCAACCCACTGAGCACCAAACACGCCCATCGGTGTCAGTGCGTACCCCGTCGGTAATGCTGGGCTTGGGCATGTCCGCAAAGACCTTGCTGTTCGAAGCCTTCCCCGGCAGCGACATCAAGGTCAAACGCGCGGATATGCGATGGGTTGTTCGGCCCGTCCGTGAAGCCGGTATCGATCACATACAGCTTCTTCTCGTCGGGCGAGAGTGCAATGCCGTTGGGCTCCACGAAGTCATCGACGATGACCTTGACGTCCCCGGACTTGGGATCAACACGATAGACGTTGTGCTTTTCTTGCTCGGGCTCGGCCTTGATGCCCTCATAATAGCCACCGATGCCGTAGACGGGATCGGTGAACCAGATCGCGCCATCGGACGTGACAACCGCGTCGTTCGGCGAGTTCAGCCTCTTGCCGTTATATTTATCGGCGATAATCGTGATCGATCCGTCCAGTTCGGTTCGTGTGACCCGTCGGCCGCTATGCTCGCAGGTGATCAGGCGTCCTTCCCGATCAATGGTGTTGCCATTCGAGTTCATCGAAGGCTGGCGATAGACGCTGACGTGACCATCGTCCTCGCAGAAGCGCATGATGCGGTTGTTGGGAATGTCGCTGAACAACACGTAACGCCCGGCCGCGAAGTAGACCGGGCCCTCCGCCCAGCGGAACCCGGTTGCGACGCGCTCAACCGCCATAGTGCCGGCGAAGGCTGGAAAATCGGGGGGCCCGAATGATGGTGGCCCCTTCTTGGCGGATTCCAGATGGGAGTCCGGATAGCGGCCGCCGGGCAGCGGCCCCAAGGGCAACGGCTCGCTCGCCGTTGTTGGAGCGCCCGTTTGGCCCAACGGCATCACGGTCGCCGCAGACGCCGCTTTGAGGCTCACCGCCGTGGCGGCCAGCGCCGCAGCACCTTTGACGATGTTGCGGCGGTTGAGGATTTGCTTGTGAGGAGAGGTCATTCCACTTGCCATAATTTCCTCCCATTTTTGTTAGGAGAAAACTATACCACAATCCGGCATAAACGGGCGGTTCGGCCACAGAAGGCCGAGCGACATCACCAATGCGTTGATCTTCCGCGCTTCATCGCAGTCTTGCATGCACCACAGCCTCGCCGTTGACCACGAACCGCTTCGCGATCCGAACTGCAGCGCTTATTGAGCTGCACATCCGACTCACCTCGTCGGGGTGGGCGCGCATCGTTCCGGCACCCAGGCGATGGCGATGTGTCGGCTCACATGGGTGTTGGGACAGTGTGGCTGCCAAAATACGTCGCTTGCGCTTGTACCACTTTGAGCATTGAATTCATCGTGATGCTACGGCGCTGCTGAACGCAATCCACTCGGCCGCAGCGATCACCGTCTGGTGTCTAAACCCCTCGCCGAGGTCAGGAGTCGAGCTGTACGGATGAGGCAGCTTGCCGCAGCAGACGCCATGTTGGATGTAGTTCCCGCGATACAATAAGGGAGGGAAAACAATGACAGTCAGTACAAGGCACCTTACCTGTGTTGCCGCACTGGCCGCGATGGCTGTTGCACCACTGGCTTGGGCCATCGCGCCGTCAGAGATCAATCCCGCTCGCATCGAGGCGGCCGAGCAGAACCCAAGCGATTGGCTGACCTATCACGGCGGCTACAAATCGTATCACTACAGCGGACTTGATCAGATCAACGCGAACAACGTGAAGAACCTCGAAGTCGCGTGGATCCATATGCCCGGCCGCTCAACCCGCGGCCTGCAGACGATGCCGCTCGTCGCTGACGGCGTGCTGTATTATTCGGGCTCCTACAGTCGCGTCTACGCACTCGACGGTGCGACCGGCAAGATGATCTGGTCGTACTTCCCGCAGCTCGACGAGGAGCTCGTGTCGATGCAGACGCACTCGCCATACAATCGCGGCGTCGCGCTTGGCGATGGAAAGGTTTTCGTCGGCACCGTCGACGGGCATTTGATTGGGCTCGACATGAAAACCGGCAAGGAGGTGTGGAACACGCACCTCGTCGATTCCAAGAAGCTCACTGTCGGCTTCACGGGCGCGCCGCTGGTGGTGAGGGACACCGTCATCATCGGCAGCCAGGGCGGCGAGTGGACCTCGCGCGGTCCGCTTTTCGGCGTCGATATCAAGACGGGCAAGAAGAAATGGGAATTCCTCACGGTCGCCGGCACCGAGGAAGCCAAGGCGACCTGGGGCAACGAATCCTGGCGTACCGGCGGCGGTGGCGCATGGATGCCGGGCACCTACGATCCTGAAACCAACACCATCTGGTGGGGAACGGCGAACCCGGCACCGCTTTACGACTGGTCGGGCGCGGACTGGCAGAAAAGCGGGCCACGGCCAGGCACCAACCTCTACACGACATCAGTCATCGCGCTTGATCCCGATACCGGCAAACTGAAGTTCTACCACCAGGAGCTGCCACACGACGCATGGGACTTCGACTCGGCGGTCGGGGAGTTCCTGATGATCGACCGCGACGGCCGCAAGCTCGTCGTGCATCCGAACAAGGGCGGATTCGTCTTCGTCTACGATCGCGCCGATGCGAAGGTGCAGAACGTCTGGCGGATCGCGAAGAACATCAACTTCGTCAAGGATATCGACCCGAAGACCGGCGAGCTGATCGGTCGGCGCGATCTGTCACTTGGCAAAGCAAGCGAGCCACTCTGTCCGGCGATCGCCGGCGGCGTGAGCTGGAACGCAGGCGCCTACAGCCCGAAGACCGGCCTGTGGTACAAGATCGCGCAGGAATGGTGCATGGATGTGGACGTAGTGAAGACCACGCCAATCACCGAGCCGATGGCGCAGCTCAATATCGGAGCGAATTTCAAGCTCGTTCCGCCGCCGGACGGACCGGCGCGTGGACATCTTGATGCTCGTGATCCCGTGACCGGCGCCAAGAAATGGGAGGTCAATTTCGACGAGCCGCCGCTTGCGAGTGTGCTCGCAACAGCCGGCAATCTAGTGTTCGTACCGGACTCGCGCGGTGTGTTGCGCGCCTACAATGCGGAGACCGGACAGGAGCTGTGGTCGCATTACAATGGCGTCGGCCACAATGGCGGCATCATCAGCTACAGCGCCGGCGGTAAACAATACATCGCGGTACCGGCCGGATGGGGCGGCATGGTGGCGGACGAATTCCCAGCTCTTTTCGGCGAACCTTATACGAGCATGCCGAAGGATGCCGGTGCGCTCGTTGTCTTTACGCTGAAGCAATAATTAATGGTGGGAAGAGGCAGGGTGTGGTCGCACTCTGCCTCTGCAGTCCAGATGCCGATGTTGAAGTCGATTACTCTCATCGCTGGCATTGCGCTGTCATTGTCGCGCGACCTCTACGCACAGCAGAGCCAGGCTCCCAATCAGGATCAATCGGCGAAGGAGAGCGACATCGAGGGCGGGACGATGTTCGCCACCTCGTGTGGCTTCTGTCACGAAAACGGCGGCCGCGCCGCCGGCAAAGGGCCGAAGCTCGCGGGCACGACACGCAGCGACGAGTTTATCGTGGAGCGGATCAAGAAGGGGAAGCCCGGCGCGATGCCTGCCTTTGGAGGCGCTTTTTCAGAGAGCCAGATCATGGCAATATTGGCCTATATCCGGAGCATCGAGGAGTGAAGCCCGAGATGCGACGTGTCACTCTGGTGATCTTGCTGATGCTGTTCGGCGGGACTGCTGCTTCAGCGCGCTCGCTGGAGGCAATTCGTGAGCGCGGTGCCCTGACGCTTTGCGCGCACCCAAACGCGCTACCGTTTGCCAGCAGGCGCGATGCCAATCCTGGATTTCAGGTCGAAATCGCCAAGGCGTTGGCAAACCAGCTCGGGGTCTCGCTGGAACAACGGTGGGTCGTCACTAGCTTTCAGTACCGCCGCGCCGACTGCGACATCGTCCTTGATGCGATAGCGGATCGGGCGGCGTTGGCGGAGGTGGGGTTGCGCATGTCGCGACCCTACCAGCGCAGCGGTGTCGCGTTGGCGGTCGGTGCAAACTCCAGCGCAGCGTCACTCGCAGATTTGAGGCCAGGCCAGCGTGTCGGGGTACAGGTCGGCTCGATCGCCTCCATGACACTCAGCAAGCGAGGCGTCCAAACCTCACCGTTTGTCTTCGAGGACGAAATCATGGACGCGCTTGCTAAGAACGAGATCGACGCCGCGGCGGTTACGCCCGCTGCAGTTGGTTGGTTCAACCAAGTTCATCCTGATGCGCACGTGCGTCGTATTCCTGCTTTCGAGGACGATCCCGACCTGAACTGGAATGTCGCTGTTGGGATGGTCAGCCCAGACGAGCAGCTCAGGAAGGGACTCGACGCAGCCCTTGAAGCATTGCTTGCCAACGGCACCCTCGCGCGGATCTACGCGCATTACAACGTCGAATTGCAGTCGCCAAAATGAGCGAGCTCCCGGGGCAAGAACTGGCGGAGCAACGGACAAAGCGACGTGCACATGAAGACGTTGAGCACGTCATGGATATGATGCTCAACCGCCTTGAATTCAGTGGCAAGCGCGCGGGGAAGGTTGGATGTCATTCGGCCTGCAATATTGACCCCCGTCAAATTTGCAAACGATTGACACGCACATACCCTGCGCAGCGCGAGGCCATTGTCTTTGCAGAAGTCCGCGATCGTCTTGTGATCAGGTGCGAGCCGACCCAGCAGCCACATGACCTCGACATTGCGTCCGGCCTCTCGTTCGAGCCGCCGGCTCGACTGAACCCGGTTCAGATAGCCGTAAATGTAAAGCTTGAGGAGAACCGAGGTGGTACGATGGCCGACCAGTCGCCGCTGGCTCCACCCCCTCAAATCTCATCTCAGCCAAATCGAGCGCATCGACAAACACGTCGATCACGCGAAAGGGTTACTCTCGTCAATGAAATCATCGAGGCACTCGGGCAATAGCGTCCACTGCACACGATCCGCCTGCTTAACGAAGCGCCTCATCAGCTTCCCCCGCAGAATCACGAGGGAATCATAGCAAAGCAGCGGCGTTTTCACACAGCCAGGGTCAAACTTGGAAGTTGGAGGGCGCAACCGTGATGTCCGCTTCACCCCCGACACCGAATTTTCGATAGCTAACGCAGCACTTCCGAAAAGGACCCAACAGCAGACTTCGCCGCCCTTGTTGGCCAAAGCTGCGCCTCCGAAGCGCTCCATCAGAAAATCGAAAACGGTTCACCTCCCGATCAATTTAACGCTTGTTCACCTTTACCCAGTATTTTTCGACATGGTCGAAACACGAGCCTTTTGGCGACATCCAATCATAAATGCCGGAAAGATACAGTTCGGCGGCGTCGCGATTGATTGCACGGTTCAGAACCTGTCGCCCCGGGGGGCTACACTGGTGGTGACAAGTCCGGCGGGTATCCCGCAAAAATTTGTTCTGATTATCTGCGCCTACGACGTGACGTTGCGGTGCCGAACTGTGTGGAAACAGAATTTTCGTATTGGCGTCGCGTTCGATTAAACTCAATCGATGATTGCAACGCTCGGCGACCCGGATCGGCTACCATGGGTCGAACACGGCGGATATGTGACAAATGTCACACTCACCGCATTCAGTTAATGAAACCCCTATCGTCGCGTCCAAAATCACTCCCTCGCGTTGAGCTGCCTTTAATCGACCTGCGGCAACATGCCCCTGGAGAAAGTTGCAAACGCATAGGGCGAACCATGACCGCGAAGGAAATCTGGAGCCGCTTCGGTGCCGTTTCATTTCCTCGATGGAAAGCTGACGCTGCCTCACACTTGAAGCAGATCGATCTGTTTCGCTGTTTTGCACGCGACCAATCGGGCAGCTACGTGATCATCTCGGCGCTTCTGATGCCTGTCTTGGCTGGCACGGCCGGTCTCGGCACCGAGGTCGGATGGTGGTACTATAAGCATAAGAATATGCAAAGCGCCGCGGACTCAGGCGCGGTGAGCGCGGCAACAGCCCTAGTTGCGGGCGGCGACCTGACCTCCGAAGCCAATGCCATCACGGCAGGCTATGGATACCCGAATGCGGTGAACAACGTCACCGTTACAGTCAACCAGCCGCCGAAGACGGGCAACTATACCTCGAACCTCCAGGCAATCGAAGTCGTCGTGAGCCAGCCGCAACAGCGGCTGTTGTCCTCGTTGTTCGGCTCGGATCCGGTCATGATCACCGCGCGCGCGGTCGCCCTGCCGAATTTCGGGACAGGCTGTGTACTCGCGCTCAATTCGAGCGCCAGCCCGGCTGTCAACGTGAGCGGCAGCAACCAGCTCAATCTGGTCAAGTGCAACCTCTACAGCAACTCCAGCGCGAGCCCGTCGCTCAACGTTTCCGGCAGCGCCTCCGTCTCGGCCAATCAGATCGGGGTGGTGGGCGATGTTTCCGGTGCAAGCAATATCACAGCGACCAATGGGATTCGAACGCACATGGCGGCGGTTGCCGATCCCTATGCTAACGTAACTCCTCCCTCGGAGCCGAGCTGCACGAACGCCAAGATTACGGTCAACGCGAATGGGAAGACGAACTCCCTCAATCCAGGCTGCTACAGCGGCAGCATCACCGTAAATGCTGGAGCGACCTTAAATCTAAGTCCCGGCATATATTACCTGGACGGCGCAAACTTGAGCGTGGCTGGAAATGCCACCATCACCGGTAGCGGCGTGACCCTCGTCTTTACTGGTTCGGGCAGCAGCTGGGGCACAGCCTCCATCGGCAGCAACGCGATCATCGATTTGACGGCGCCGACCACCGGCGCCACCAAGGGAATCGTCATGTATGGCGACCGCAATATGCCCGCGGGGACTGCCTTCAATCTCACGGGCGGGGGCACCCAGAACTTTGGCGGGGCCATCTACCTGCCAAAGGCGAACCTCAGCTTCAGTGGCGGTAACGGCACGAGCACCTCATGCACAAAGATCATTGCGGATACCCTGACATTCAGCGGCACGTCGAACCTGCAAGTCAATTGTTCCGCGCTCGGCACGGCTACGATTGGCGCGCAAACCGCGCAACTCATCGAATGAGATTGGCGTCAATGCGAGCACAAAAACCATTATCCCAGAGCCGAGTTCGACCGTTTGGCACCCTACGCGGGCTCGTCCGCACCGCTGTGCGCGATACGGGTGGCGTAGCTGCTATCGAGTTCGGAATCATGATCCCGCTATTTTCGCTCATGGTGGTCTCGGTGACTGACATTGGGCTCGCCGTCTACCGCAAGATGCAAGTAGAGAATGCTGCGCAGGCGGGGGCGCAATACGCCATTGCGCGCGGCTTCAACACCAGCGGAATTTCCAACGCAGTGACGAGTGCCACGAACTCCACGGCCATCACCGCTTCGCCTTCGCCCGTTCAGTTTTGCGGCTGTCCAACGAGTACGGGTATCAGCACCGTTAGCTGCGGTACTGTCTGCACAGGCGGCGCCCAGGCCGGAACATATGCGACGGTTTCAGCGCAGGCAACGTATTATACGATGATCAATTACCAGATCGTCGCCGCCACCTACACCTACAATGCGCAGTCCACTGCGAGGCTGCAATGAAACTCGCAGCGATCTGGCGCGATAACCGGGCGACCACGGCGCTTGAATTCGCTCTGACCGCTCCAGTGTTTCTTCTGTTTATATTTGGAATTATCGAGTTCGGGCTACTGCTTTTGGACCCAGCTCGGCCTGCAACATGGCACCGAATTGGCAGCGCGTTGCGCCACCGTCAATTCTACGCTGTGTCCCGGGAGCAGCGCCATTACCAGCTATGCCGCCCAGCAGGCATTCGGCCTTAATCTCCCATCACAGACATTCACCTACTCCACGCCAGCTTGCGGCAATCAGGTAACCGCGAGTTACACGTTTCAGTTTCCGCAGGTGCTCAATCTCCCGTCCCAAACCTTGACGGCGCAGGCATGTTTTCCGAGTTGAATACCTCGACCATCCCCTCGTCGAGCGGCTTCGATGATGTGAGGGCGAAGCCGACATGACTGACCGTATCTTGGTGTGTGCCGCGATGCAGCGGCTGGCGTATGGCCACACCGGGACCTCTGGCACATTGGAGCCACGCCGCGATTCGGGGCAATGATCCCGTACAATCTGTCGCGACGCTTTACGCCAGATCGCTCTGGATTTTAAGGTGAGGCCGTCCGATGACCAAGTGGCGCGTCTCAACGGATGCATACCCGAGGGTTGTTAAGCCCGTTCCAGACCGCTCGTCAGCGACCAGATCAATCGACAATTTTCTGGGTGGATCCTTCCTCCACTGGTAACGCGCGCCGTCGGGGGGCACCATAGGGCTTGACATATTGCCGTGGGATCATCGCCACCTTACGCCCCAGCGATCGTAGTCCCCCGCGCCCAAAAGGGGCGATGCCCCGCAAGCCTCCAGCGCAGCAGGCGCGGGCGACAGACAACCGAAGAACGCCAGAACCTGGCCGCGCTTCACCTTTTGCCGCGAGACCGCTGCTCCGTTCGATCAACGCCATGCAACTCCAACGCGCTTTTTGACGTATTCAGATCATTGCGAACCATCGTTTCCACGGGCGGCTCCTTCGTTTGTTACCAACGACCTCATCCTGCCACGCAGAGTGCCGGAAGGGGACATCCCCCAACGCGAGAGCCCACCGCATCCGCCGGCTCAGGACCACATTCGGAATCGAGCGAGATCGCGGTCGTGATCAACTGCCCGTTGCTTGAGGCAAATTCGGAACGGGGAACCAGCCGGCGCAGCACCCGGTCGTCAGACGACTGATCCGGCATACCAGCACCGGATGCGCTGACAATTGCCTGTGCAGAAGATCCAGCGAAAATTCGACAGCCGGATTGATTTAGTGAAGATGTTACGTATCGCGCCTGCCGCAGGTGGTCAAAGGCCTGTCAACCTTCCTAATGCCTCACCATCGGTTGCACGCCGGCTTCGGTGAGGAAGAATCAGCGCGAGCGCAGCAAGAACCGTCGGCTAGGTTGCGGCCCCCGGGTGGAAATTTTCACAGCATTTCACAACGTCTTGGCAGTTCTGCCGACTGCCCGCCACTCAGCTTTCAGCGCCGCGAACAAGAAGTCAAGCTTGATTTCTGATAATCGTAATGGGTATAGTGTGTCCAGCTTTGGAGAGGACGAACCATGCTGGACGCGGCACTTATCGAACGAGCACTGGAAAAGACGGGAAAGAGCAAGGGCGGGCTTGCCCGCGCAATGGGCGTTCGGGCCGGGGCGGTGTCCGAAATCCTGTCGGGAATCCGCTTGATCAAAGCATCGGAGATCGCCCCGATTATGGA
The DNA here is from genome assembly GCF_054057015.1 of Bradyrhizobium sp. JR3.5. Taxonomy (NCBI): domain Bacteria; kingdom Pseudomonadati; phylum Pseudomonadota; class Alphaproteobacteria; order Hyphomicrobiales; family Nitrobacteraceae; genus Bradyrhizobium; species Bradyrhizobium sp. JR3.5. Next base: position 409,281 of record NZ_JBSRYV010000001.1, on the reverse strand, counting down.
ATACCTGGAGCTGAACTCGGTACCGATCGTGGGCCGGGTCGGCGCCGGCGCCTCGATCCAGCCGGAGCTAGAGCAGGTCCCGCCGGAGGGTCTCGGCGAGATCGAACTCCCGTTCCCGATGACGGAGGAAACCGTCGCTTTCGAGGTTTCGGGCGATTCGATGTTGCCGAAATACGAGAACGGCGATGTCATCGTGGTGTATCGCGAGCAGCGCTATCCGCTGTCGAGCTTCTACGGAGAGGAAGCTGCGGTCCGGCTGAAGAGCGGCGAGCGCTATCTGAAGACGATCGAGCGGGGCAGCTCGTCAGGTACGGTCAACCTCAAGAGCTTCAATGCTAAGCCGATCAACGGCGTCAAGCTCGAGTGGATCGGCGAGATCTGCGTCACCCTGCCCCGCGGCCAGATCGAAAGGCTGCGCGGCAAGACGGCGGCGAAGGGCCGCAAATCCGCCCGGGCGCAGGGCGGACGGTCGTCCGAGAAATAGCCGCCCGGGCTGCAGAGGCCGACCTGACCGATTCGGATGCCTTCGGGCCGAATCGGTCGGTGCGCCCCGCCTGAGTTCCGATTATCGGAAATCACAGCTAACGAAAGTCAACGCATCGAACCGCCAGGCAATGCAGTATTTTGTTGTGATGATCGACTATGGCCGCCGTGGCCGCGAGGCGATCGTCGATTCCGAAATGACGCGGCGTGAGGTCATCTCACGGGTCGCGTCAGGGGAATACACCAACATCAGCTTCATCCACGAGGTTGCCGAGTGCTCGGTCGAGGATATTACGGACGATATCCTCGCGGAGGCTGCCCTGCCGGAGGTCGCCCCGACCGGCACAAACCTGCAAGCCAATACACTGGATCACGCCCGCGACCTGCGCAAACACGAGCCGGTCTAACTGCGCTCTCGCGGCGATTGCGAAAACGTGATCTTTCTTGAACCGGCCACTTGGCCGGACCCCGAAACAGACTAGATAGGGTTCACGCAGAGTCTATTCGGACCGGGCGTGGGTTCCCACTAGATTAGCGATCGTTTTCCCGGGCCGGCAGATTTCAGCTTCAGATGACTTCGACAACAAACGCCGAGATCGCGAGAGCCGATGGCGATCTCAGGATCGCGTTGCTGCTTGGCATCGCAAACTGGTTTCTGTTCCTGGATCACGTTCCGCACAACGTCGTCAGCGCGCTGACCATGCGCAATTTCGGCTTTAGCGGCGCGACCGACCTTTTTGTGTTCGTCGGCGGCTATGCAGTGACGCTCTTCTACGCCCGGATGGCGCTGGAGCGCGGATTCGTGGTGGCCGCGACCCGTATCTTCAAGCGCGTATGGCAGCTCTATGCTGCCTACATCGTCCTGTTCGTGATCTATGTCGAGTTGATCAGCTATGTCGCCACGCGGTACCGCGGCGCCCGAGATCATCAGCGAGTTCAACATCACCGGATTCATCGACCACCCGATCCGGACGCTGATCTACGGCTTGTTCCTGCAGGCCAAGCCGCTCAATCTCGACGTGCTGCAACTCACTATCGCCCTGATGGCCTTCCAGCCGTTCGTCGTATTCGGACTGCTCTACGTGCCGAACGCAACGCTTCTCGCGTCCGTGACGCTTTACGCTACCGCCCGCGTGTTCGACTGGAACCTGACTTCATATCCGTACGGAGATTGGTACCTTAATCCGTTCTGCTGGCAATTGCTGTTCGTGATGGGTGGCTGGCTCGCGCTCATCGGCACGCGCTATGCACCCGCGATCCGCGCAATGCAGGCCGTTACCGCGCTGCGCGCCACGGCGTTGCTGTACTTGCTGTTCGCGCTGACGATCGTCTCCAGTAGCGATATCCCGGCACTCGCCCAAATGATGCCCAGCGGACTGAACGACATGCTGCTGCAGAACGACCGGGAGGATGTAGCACCTCACCGCATCCTGCATTTCCTGACCCTGTCATTCCTGTTCACCTGGTTGGTGCCGCGCGACTTGGGGTATCTGCGATCTTACGCCCTGCAGCCGATCATCAAATGCGGCGAGGAATGGCTGGCCGTGTTCTGTGCAGGCGTGTTCCTCTCCTTCGCAGCGCACCTGATTTTGATCACCGGCCCTTACTCACTGACAAGGCAGGTCGCGGTCAGCCTCGCTGGTCTCGCGGCAATGACGGCTGTCGCCTACTACGTCTCGTGGTCGAAGCGCCAGGACAACAAATCGGCGGTCGGCGCTCATTCCTGAATCCATCGATCTAGTCGACCAGCAGCGCGCGCCTCAGCCGTGTCTCGCTGTCGTGCAGCATGATGGTATCGAGGCCCCCTCGCGCAGCTGCATCCGTCGCGCAAGCGAACAGGCGGTAGAACTGCAACCCGTCATAGGCGACCAGCAACAGATCGACGCCCGCGTTCAACGCCTCCACGACCGCGGTGCAGACATCGTGCTGATAGATCGCGCCCATCACCAGATCGTCCGTCATGACGACCCCCTGGTAGTTCCAGCCCTTCCGGATCAGCCCGTCGACCACGGCCTTTGAATGCGACGCCGGCCGTCCCGGGTCGAGCGCATTCACCGCCACGTGCCCGACCATCAGGCGCGCGCCGGTCGACGACAGCACATCGCGGAACGGGCGCCAATCCGTCGCCTCCAGTTCGCCGGTCGGCGTATCGAGATCGGCGTTGAAATGATGCGTGTCGGCGCGCACGCGGCCCAATCCCGGAAAGTGCTTCACAGTGGCCGTAACGCCTGCGGACTCGAGGCCATGGATGTAGGCGCCCGCGATCACGCTCACCTTGGCCGGATCATCGGAGATCGCGCGCTCATTGATCAGCGTATTGAAATCGAGCCGGTTGTGCTTCGCCGCCGGGCGCAGGTCGAGCACCGGGGCAAAATTCAGCTTGATGCCAAGCGATGCCAGCTCGCGTCGATGGATGCGCCCGAACTCCTCGGCTTTCGCTTTTTGCTCTTCCGGCGCCAGCTCGGCCAGGGAGCCAGTGCGGGCAGTCTCGTGAGCGGCAGTGCCAGATGCGAAACGATGCCGCCATCCTGATCCGTGGCCACCACCAACGGCGGCAACCCGGCGGCTCGCCGCCTGGCCTGCAGTGTGGCGATTTCCGCCTTCAAGGCGCCAGCCGTCCTGCCGGCGACGTTGCGCCGGGTGACATAGATGCCCGCAACGAACCCCTTCTCCACAAGCGGTGCGACCTCGTCGAACGACCGATAGCCGATGATGAAATGCTGCCCCAGCGACCGCGCGAGGACCGGCTCAGTTTGCCGAACGCGGTGCTTCCGCACCTCGAACACGCCATGCGAGCATCGCGGCGACGTTGCGATCGGGCTGATGTTCTCCCGTACGGTCACGCGCCCGATGCGCGAGCTCGTCGATCGCGCCGTGCGGATCGGCCGCGGCGACCGCAATGCGTTTCAACCGCTGCAGCATTATGGCAGCCGCGAGCTCGCCCAGCTCTCCGACAGCTTCCTCGACACGGCCCAGCAGCTGTCGCGCCGCTCCGATTACACCGCCACCTTCTCGGCACACCTGACGCACGAATTCGAAATCGCCGCTGGCATCGATCCGGGGCGCGGCCGAGCTGCTGCAGGATTCGCATCAAAGCAAATCGGATACGCTGACCCGATCCGAGCAACAGAGCTTCATCTCGAACATCCTTGGCGACGTCGCGCGGCTCGATGCGATGAGCCAGCGGCTGCGCGAGCTGGCGCGCGCAGAGAGCGCTCCGCAGAACGAGCAGACCCCGCTTTCTGGCGTCATCGCGAACCTGAAGAGCCGCTTTGCGCAGCGGACAATCGTGGCCAGTGGCCACCTCGACCGCTCGATCGGGATGTCCGGCGAGAAGGCGCTGATCGTACTGGCGCATCTGGCCGACAACGCCTTCCGTCACAATGCCAGGTCGGTGCAGCTCGAAGCGATTGCCGAAGCCTCGACCCTCAGGGTGACGGTGAGCAACGATGGTGACCCGATCTCCCACGCCAACAGCGACAAGATCTTCGATGCTTTCTTCACCACCCGCCGCGATAGCGGCGGTACCGGCATGGGCCTCGCCATCGCGCAAGCCGTCATGGTGAGCCATGGCGGTACGATCCGTCTCCTGCCCGCCAGTCAGGGCGTCGCTTTCGCGCTGGAGTTTCCCGCGGTCTAACCGGCTTCAGACCCGCTCGATGATGATCGTGGCCGCCATGCCGCCGGCGGCGGCGCTGAGCCGTCGAGCACGCCGGAGGAATTTCCCGCGTGGCGGACAAAATTGATTGAGATCTGGTTGCCTCTCAGCGTCAGCTTCCAGCCAGTTGGCCATCGCGCGCTTACGGCTTGAAATCAAGCGCATCGACGTCCTCGCATGATCCCTTCCGCCCTCGCAATCGCGCCGGCGCATGGTGGCCCGCGCTCTCCGGTTGTCCGATCAGGCATACTCAGCCGAGCCATGCTTGACGGGCAAATTCGTTTGTGCGCAGCTGCTCAAAACAATAAGGCTACTCAGGGGCAGGAGATATGGGCGGGCTTCGGCGCATATTGGCCGGTTACGGCTTCCTCATCGCATCGATCAATCTGGCGGCAGCGGCGGAGCCGATCAAGCTGCGGGTGGCCGACTCTTTTCCGAAAGGGCATTACCTCGTCCGCCTCGTGCTCGAGCCCTGGATGGCCGAGGTGCAGAAGCGCACCAACAACGCGGTGACGTTCGAACACTATCCGGCGCAGCAGCTCGGCAAGGCTGCCGACATGTTGAAGCTGACGCAAGCCGGCGTCGCCGATATCGGCTATGTCGCGCCCGCTTACGTCTCCGACAAGATGCCGGTCTCCGAAGTCGCGATGCTCCCTGGCGCGTTCGAGCATTCCTGCCAGGGCACGCTCGCCTACTGGAAGACCGCGCGAAGCGGAGTGATCGCGCAGCAGGATTATACCGCAAACCGGCATCCGTCTGCTGCTCGCGGTGAGCCTGCCGCAGTACCGCATCTTCACAGTCAAGCAACCGGTGAAGGAGACCGGTGACGTTACCGGCCTCAAGCTGCGGTCGACAGGCGGCGCGCAGGACCTCACTTTGCGCGCCATCGGAGCCGTGCCCGTGCGCATGGCAGCGCCGGATGCCTATGAATCCCTGCAGCGCGGCACCATGGATGGGCTGCTGTTCCCGCTGGAGAGCGTGGTCGCGTATGGCGCCGACAAGCTGGTGAAATACTCGACCGACGGCGTCGGCTTCGCCAGCTTCATCGTCGCCTATTCGATCAGCGACACCGTCTGGAAGAAGCTTCCGCCGGATGTGCAGAAGACGATGGTCGACGTCGCCGAGGAGATCATTCCGTCAGCATGCCAGCAGGTCCAGAAATCCGATGATGAGACCAAGAAGTCGCTTGAGGCCGCCGGGGTGCGGTTCGAAACCCTGCGGCCGGACGTGAGTGCCAAGTTCAAGGATTTGATGAAGGGCGTCGCCAAGACCTGGGCCGACGGCCTTGATGGGCGCGGCAAACACGGCAACGACGCGCTGAAGGAGTTCGATGCGGCGGTTGCAGCTATTCCCGCCAAGTGATCGAGCAAAGCCACTGGGAGAGCAATTTTGTTTGACGGAGTATTGAGGGCGCTCGCGGCGATCGAGAAGATCGCCTCCACGATCGCCGCCGTGTTCATGTTCGCGATCATGATCATCGTGTTCGGCGATGTCATCATGCGCTACGCGTTCAACAAGCCGTTTTCCTGGGCCTACGACCTGATCTCGATCTATCTGATGGCCGGCATCTTCTTCCTGGTGCTGTCCGAGGCCTATGCCAGCCACGCTCATGTCAGTGTGGATATCCTCCAGCAGAAGTTTTCGCCGGCGATGATCCGCGTTTCGGAAATCGTGACGTGCGTCGTCGGCATCGCGGTGTTCTCGCTGATCGCCCATCTCGGCTTCCTGCGCGCCGTCGACAGCTTTAGGTCCGCCGACGTGATGGCCGGCGCAATCCCATGGCCGATGTGGCCGTCCATCGGACTGGTGCCGCTCGGCGCCGGCCTGATCACGATTCGCCTGACGTTGCACCTCATTGGACACCTCATCTCGCTCGCTACCGGACGCAGCCTCATTGCTCTGCCGGCCTCCCATGCTGCGGGAGAAACCTTCGAATGACACTCGTTCTGACGATGCTCGTGCTGTTCGCACTGCTCGCGATCGGCACGCCGGTTGGTTTCGCAATGGCGGGTTCCGGTGCTCTGGGGCTGTACATGATCGGCGGCATGCCGATCCTGTCGGGCATTCTGCAAACAGCACCGCTCTCGGCGGTCACCTCCTACGAGCTGATTACCATCCCGATGTTCCTGCTGATGGCGGAATTCGTCCTCGTCAGTGGCATTGCCGACGATCTGTTCAAGGCGACCGCGGCCTGGGTCGGACGCATTCCCGGCGGCCTCGGCATGGCGACGGCGCTGGCTGGTGCCGGCTTCGGCGCGATCTGCGGCACCAGCACCGCATCCGCAGCCACGCTGTCGGCAACGAGCTTGCCGGCGATGTTGAAGCAGGGCTACGAGCCGAAGATGGCGGCCGGCGTGGTCGCGATATCCGGCACGCTCGCCATGCTGATCCCGCCATCGGTCGCGCTCGTGATCTACGGCTTGCTGGCCGAGGTAAACATCGGCGCGCTGCTGATCGGCGGCGTCATCCCCGGCATTCTCGTGACTTTCACGATCATGGCCACGGTCTGGTTCCTGGCCTGGCAGGATCCATCGCGCGCGCCAGCGGCGCCGTCGGTCTCGCTCGCGGAAAAGTTTCGGATGCTTCGCGTGGTCGGTCCGATGCTATTACTGTTCGGCATGGTCACCGGCGTCATCTATACGGGTGTCGCCACGCCCACCGAGGCGTCCGCGCTCGGTGCCTTCGGAGCGTTCGTGCTCGCCCTGTGGAAGGGCAAGATCAACCGCAAGACGCTGCGCAGCGCGTTAATTCGCTCGGCACACGGCACCTGCATGATCGCCATGATCCTGTTCGGCGCATCGATCTTCGGTTACTTCTTCACGCTGACGCAGGTGACGCAGAACCTGGTGAGCTGGGTCGGCAGCCTGGCGGTGCCGCCGTGGCTGATCCTGACCATCATCCTGTTCGGCTACATCGTGCTCGGCTCATTCATGGATCAGATCGCGATCCTGGTGCTGACCGTTCCGATCGTGCTGCCGCTGATCAAGTCACTCGGCTACGATCCGCTGTGGTTCGGCGTGATCAAGATCGTCACCGCCGAGGTCGGCATGATCACACCACCGGTGGGCCTCAACTGCTTCGTGGTGGCGCGGTACTCGGGGCGCCCGGTGGGAGAGGTCTTTCATGGCGTGTTCCCGCATTTCGTCGCGCATTTGATTGCAATTGCGATCCTGGTCATCTGGCCCATGATCATTCTATGGCTGCCGATGAAGATGGGTTACTGACCAACAATAAGGGAGAAAAACATAATGTCCGTTAGGGTAGCGAGACCGCTCGTGCTGGCTGCAGTGTCGTTGATGGCTGCAACGAGTTCCGGCGACGCGCAGGAGAAAATCACGCTGCGACTCGTCGACAGCCTGCCGAACGGCCATGTGATTCATGAGCTCGTCGGCAAGCCATTTTCCGAACTCGTCACCAAACTGACCAACGGCCAGGTCACGTTCCAGCATTTTCCCGCGGAGCAGCTCGGCAAGGCCAAGGACATGGCCCAGCTGACGGCCGTCGGCGTCGCCGACGTCTCCTACATCGTGCCGTCCTATTCGTCCGACAAGTTTCCGCTGACGGCGGTCGCAGAACTGCCCGGCATCTTCGACAGCGAATGCCGGGGCTCGCTTGCCTTCTACAAGATCTCGCACAACGGCGGCATCCTGGAGACCAAGGAGTTCGCGCCGAACCAGCTTCGGCCGCTGGTAACGCTGGCGCTGCCGGCCTACCAGGTCCAGCTTGCGACCAGCCGCGATGTGAAGGACCGCAAAGGACCTCGAAGGTCTGAAGATCCGCACCACCGGCGGCGCGATGGACCTGATGATGCGCTCGATCGGCGGCGTTCCGGTGCGGATGGCCGCACCCGAGATCTATGAATCGCTGACCCGCGGCACGCTCGACGGGCTGATCTTCTCCTACCAGAGCTCGGCGTCCTACGACTTCGGCAAGATCCTCAAATCGGGCACCGAGGGGCTGAACTTCGGCACCGCGATCTTCACCTATTCGATCGGCGAGCTGAAATTCAAGTCGCTGCCCGAGAATGTGCGCAAGGCGCTGGTCGAGGCCGGCGAGCAGACCACGCGCGAGGCCTGCAAGCGGTTCGAGGACGGCGAGAAGGCCGCGGCCGACAAGATCAAGTCGCAGGGCATGAAGGTCATCAACTTCAGCGCTGACGACAAGAAGGTGTTCGACACCGCCTTCAGGTCGGTGGCCCAGGATTGGGTGAAGGACGTCGACAAGCGCGGCAAGCCGGGCACCGACGTCTTCAAGGCCTTCACCGAAGCACTGGCCGCTACACATTGAGCCAGGCCCCGACGAGAGAAAAACCATCCGCGCCGGCGGGTCCGCTCGCTGGCGTCAGGATCATCGACCTCACCAGCGTGATGATAGGACCCTACGCGACCATGATCCTCGGCGACTACGGCGCCGACGTGATCAAGGTCGAGAGCCCCGATGGCGATGTGATGCGCCACGCCGCCCCGATGCGCCATCCTGCGATGGGCGCGATGTACCTCCAGGGCAACCGCAACAAGCGCTCGATCGTGCTCGACCTGAAGAAGGCCGGCGGCCGCGCGGCGCTGCTGCGGCTTGCCACCGATGCCGACGTGTTCGTCCACAACGTTCGTCCTGCGGCAATGGCGCGGCTGAAGCTCGGCGCCGACGATCTCCTCGCCGCCAATCCGCGGCTGGTCTACGCCAGCCTGCACGGCTTCGGCGAGACCGGGCCCTATGCCGGCCGGCCCGCGTATGACGACCTGATCCAGGGGCTGACCGCCCTGCCCGCGCTGACCGGCAGGATCACCGGTGAGCCACGGTACTCTCCGGCGACCATGGCTGACCGCATCGTCGGCCTCAATGCCGTCCACGCCATCCTGGCCGCGCTGTTCCACCGCGAGCGCACGGGCGAAGGCCAGGCGATCGAAATCCCAATGTTCGAGACCATGGCGCAGTTCGTGCTCGGCGATCACATGGCCGGCCGCAGCTTCGCGCCACCGATTGGCCCATCAGGCTACTCCCGGCTGCTGTCGCCCGACCGCCGTCCGTATCAAACCAGCGACGGCTACATCTGCGCGCTGGTCTATTCCGACAAGCAATGGAACGCGTTCTTCGCCAAGATCGGCCTCACCAATGAGGCCGACCGCGACCCGCGGCTGAACAGCATCTCTGCGCGAACCCGGAACTACGATTTCGTCTACGACTGGTTCTCGCAGATGATGAAGACCCGCAGCACCGCCGAATGGATGCGCTTCTTCGAAGAGGCCCGACGTTCCGCATGCGCCGCTGCACGACCTCGACAGCCTGATCGACGATCCGCATCTGGAGGCCGTCGGGCTGATCCAATCACTGGAGCATCCGACCGAAGGCACGCTGCGGTTGGCCGGCCCTGCTGCCACCTGGAGCAAGACGCCGCCATCGATCCGGACCTATCCGCCGAACCTCGGCGAGCATGGCCGGGAGATCCTCCGCGAGGCTGGACTTGCGGATGCGGAGATTGCGGCCCTCCTCAAGGAGGGCGCGCTGATCGACCCCGACTGACTATTTCCTGCGCGACGCCAGGATCTTCTCGGCGGCGCGCAGGTGCGGCTTGTCCAGCATCTTGCCGTCCATCTTGGCGACCCCGGACGGATTGTTGGCAAACGCAGCGATCACCCGCTCCGACCACGCAACCTCCTGGTCGGTCGGCATGAAGGCCGCGTTGACGACATCGACATGCTTGGGATGGATCACGGCCTTGGCCAGGAAGCCGTCCTGCCGCGCCGCGATCGCCTCCGCCTTCAGCGCATCGAGATCGTTGATGTCGGTGGCGATGGTATCGATCGCGACCACGCCGGCCGCGGCCGCGCCGATCAGACAGAGATCGCGGGCGAGGATGAAGGGCGAGTGATAGCGGCCGTCGGTGCGGTTGCGCGTTGCGCCCAGCGAGGCCGCAAGGTCCTCCGCACCCCACATCATGCCCCAAAGCCGCGGGCTCATGTTCTCGAAGTCGAGGATTTTCAGCACCGCGCGCGCCGTCTCGGTCGCCACTGTGACGATCCGTGTGGTGCCCTGCGCGATACCCGAGGCGGCCTCGAATGCATCGAGATAGAGCGCGAGCTTGTTGACATCGGCAGCGCCGGCGCATTTCGGCAGCACGATGCCATCGGGCTTCCCGGGCATCACCGCCGCGAGGTCGCCAAGCGTCAGATCGGTGTCGAGCGCATTGACGCGGATATAGAGCTTCTGGTCCGGATTGCGCGCATCGAGCATCTCGCGCGTGATGCCACGCGCAACAACCTTCTGCTCCGGTGCGATGGAATCCTCGAGATCGAGAATCAATGCGTCGGCCGCGGTCTTCTTCGCACTCTCATATTTCCGGGTGCTGTCGCCGGGAACGAACAGGAACGATCGCATCGCCTATGCCTTCGGCTTGCAGTGCATCAGGCCGGTGCGGCGGCAGCTTGCCACCACCTCGCCCCGCTGGTTGGTCATGGTGTGCTCGAATTCGACGATGCCCTGGGTCGGCCGCGACTTGCTGGCGCGCTTGCCGATGATCCTGGTGTGCGCCTTCAGCGTGTCGCCATGGAACACGGGCTTGGGAAACTTGACGTCGGTCATGCCGAGATTGCCGACCGTGGTTCCCAGCGTCGTGTCGTACACGCTCATACCGATCATGATGCCGAGCGTATAGAGGCTGTTGAATAGCCGCTGGCCGAACTCGGTCTTCTCGGCGAAATGCGCATCGAGGTGCAGTGGCTGCGGATTCATGGTCAGGAGGCTGAACATCGTGTTGTCCATCTCCGTCACGGTCCGGCTGAATTCGTGATGGAACTCCTGCCCGACCTCGAACTCCTCGAAATACAATCCGGCCATTTACCGCCCCTTGTAGTTGGGCGTTCGCTTCTCAACGAACGCATTCAGCCCTTCCTGGCAGTCTTCTGTCGAGGCGACCACCACAAAGCTTTCCGCGGTGTTCTCCACCGAGCGACGGAAATCGGCATCGACCGCACGCATGAAGGCATCGCGGCCGATCTTCATCACGATGGGCGATTTCGACGCAAGCTTGCGTGCGATCTCATGGACCCGAGCCAGCGCGGTGCCCTTCGGCACCACCTCGCTGAGCAATCCCATGCGGAAGGCAGTCGCCGCGTCGAAGGGCTCGCCGAGGAATAGCGGGCCGAACGCCTGGTGCTTGCCGACCAGCCGCGGCAGCTGCACGAAGTGGATCGCCGGGATCAGGCCGACATCGATCTCTGGATAGCCGAAGGTCGAGCCGTCGCCCGCAACAATCATGTCGCAGGAAATCGCGATCGTCATGCCGCCAGCCCGGACCGCACCATCGATCGCCGCGATCGTTGGCTTGCCCATGCGGTACTGCGTATCATTCAGCGCGAAATACAGCCGCTCGAGGAATGTCTTGGTCTCGATCGCGGGCTTGCCCCTGACGATGTCGAGGTCGAGGCCGGCGCAGAATACCTTGTGGGCGCTGCTGATGACGACGGCGCGCACCGCGTCATCATCGCGCGCTTTCGCCAGCGCCGCCAGCAGCGCGTCGATCAAGGGGATGCTGAGCGCGTTGACCGGCGCGCGATCCAGCACGATCTCCGCAATCTGATCGCGAACCGAGTAGCGAACGAGGTCTGTGCTCATGATGTCTTGCCTCCTGTCATCGCCTTGGCCTGCCGCACCGCGCCCGACAGCAGCAAGCCATCGATCTCGGCGGTACCGAAACCAGCCTCTGCCAGCACAGCGCGGCTATCTTGCCCGACATCAGGCGCGGGACAAAGATGATCCTCGGACAGGCTCGCGATCCCCGGTGTGCGCGGCGTGTAGACCGGGCCGATCCCCGGCGTATCCTGGCACACCGACGCCCTGGTCGCCTCGACATGGGCGTTGCGCAGCCATTCGCCGGGATCGAGGATCCGCTCCGCTATGATATCGGCGGCGTGCAACCGCGCCAGCCAGGCATCGGTCTGCTGGGTCAAGAACACCTCGCGCAGCTGCGGGATCAGCGTGTCGGCCGCATCCGCACGCCGGGCGAAGTCGGCGAAGCGCGGATCGGCGGCGAGATCCTCGCGGCCGATCGCACCACACAGCCGCCTGTATTGCGGCTCGTTCACCAGCGTCACCATCATCCAGCCGTCCTGCGTCTGGTAGGTGCCGGCCGGCACGTTGAGCGCACGCGGCGCGCCACCCTCGAGGATGAACTCCGCGACCTTGTGGCCGAGCAGCGCCGACGTCGACTGGCAGAGATTGACGTCGATCCAGCGTCCGGTGCCGACCGTCGCACGCGCGAACAGGGTCGTGGCAATGGCCTGGAATGCGTAGACGCCGGTGACGACGTCGGAGATCGTGGTGCCGACCCGATGCGGCACGCCATTGGTGCCGATATTGACCGAGACCAGCCCGGAGAACGCCTGCGCGACCGAGTCCGAGCCGGGCCGCTTGGCATAGGGCCCGCTCTGCCCGAATCCGCTGACCGACAGATAGACCAAGCCCGGATTGTCGCGCGACAGGCTCTCATAGCCGAGCCCGAGCCGCTCCGCGACACCGGGACGAAACCCTTCGATGAGCACGTCGGCCTCGCGCGCGAGACGCTGCGCGATCGCGATCCCGTCCTTGTGCTTCATGTCGAGGCACAGGCTGCGCTTGCCGCGGTTATAGACGGCCGACAGCGTCGTGTGATTGCCATAGGTCGTGCCCAGATAGCGCGACCAGTCGCCTTCGGGCGGCTCGACCTTGATGACTTCGGCGCCATAGACCCCGAGCAGCATCGCGCAATAGGGCGAGGCGATCCCTTGCCCGAAATCCAGTACTTTCAGCCCGCGATACGGCGCCTCGTGCGTCGGCGTCAGCTTGCGTTCGCCCGCCATTTGTCCTCCCACAGCTGTCGAAGAGCCTTATTCTCTTGGGCACGATCTTCTCGGAAAACCGCTGCGCACTTTTCCGGATCATGCCCTACAGCGCCAGATAGCGCTGCCGGATGTTGTCGTTGGCCTTCAGCTCTTCGATGGAGGATGTGTAGACGATCTGTCCCTTGTCGATAACCGTCGCGTGGCTCGCAAGGCCAAGGCAAAAATGCATGTTCTGCTCGGCGATCAATACTGTGGCACCGGTGCCGCGGAGCTGCCGCAGCAGCTCGCCGATGCGCTGCACGATGATCGGCGCCAGCCCCTCGCTCGGCTCGTCCAGCAGCAGCAGCACCGGGTTGCCCATCAGCGTGCGGGCAATCGCCAGCATCTGCTGCTCGCCACCAGAGAGCCTACCCGCGATCCGGTGCCGCAGCGGCTCCAGCAGCGGGAATACGTCGTAGACGCGGCGGATCGACCACTCGTCCTCACCGTCCGGTCCCTTCTTCTGGCCGATGACGAGGTTGTCCTCGACGCTATGCTCGGGAAAGATCTGCCGGTCCTCCGGCACGAAGCCGAGCCCTGCCCGCGCAATGTGATGCGGCCTCATCCCGGACACCAACTGGCCGCGCAAGGTCACCTTGCCGCGGCGTGCGGGCGCCAAACCCATGATCGCCTTCATAGTGGTCGATTTGCCGGCTCCGTTGCGGCCCAGCAGCGCCATGGTCTCGCCCTGCCGCACCGAGAGGCCGACGCCGAACAGGATCTGGCTGGTGCCATAATAGACGTCGAGATCCTCGACCTGCACCACCGGCTGGGCGCTCATGCCACCGCTCCCGCATGGTCGTCGCTGCCGAGATAGGCCTCGATGACGGCTTCATTCCTTCGGATCGCATCAGGCGTCCCGGTCGCCAGGATCCGGCCGTAACACAGCACGACGATCTCAGGTGCGATCTTGAACACGATGTCCATGTCGTGCTCGATGAACACGACGGTGATCTTCTGCTTCTCCCAGAGCTCGCGCACCTTGTCGATCATGCGCCACCGCTCCTCGGTGCCCATGCCCGCGGTCGGCTCATCGAGCAGCAGCACCTTGGGTTCAAGCACCAGTGCGAGCGCGATATCGAGCAGCTTCTGGTCGCCATGTGACAGCGTCGCCGCGGTCCTGTTGCGCTTGCCGGCAAGGCCGAGCAGCTCCATCGCGTGCTCGGCGCGGTCGCGCGTCTCGGCCAATGGAAAGCGGCGATGCATCACGCCGGCACGGCGCTGATCGGCACAGACCGCTGCCAGCATCGTCTCCTCGACCGTCAGCGAGGGGAAGATGCTCGCGACCTGAAAGGCACGACCGATGCCATGGCGCACGATCTCGGGCGGCGTCTTGCCCGCCATGTCGACGCCATTGAGCAGGATCTGCCCGGCGTCCGGCCGCAGCGCGCCCGTGATCAGATTGAAGAAGGTGCTCTTACCGGCACCATTGGGGCCGATCACGGCGGTGAGCGAACCGTCGGCGAAGTCCAACGAGACGTTGTCGGTCGCCTTGACGCCGCCAAAGGATTTCGAGAGGGCGCGAATCTCCAGCATGGCTAACCGCGCTCCTGGCCGCGACGTTGCGCGAACCATTCGACGACAAAGTCCATCAGCCCTTTCCGCAGGCCGATGGCAAAGAACAGGATCACGACGCCGAGCACGATGCCATGATACTCGGTCAGGCGGGTGACGGTGTCGTTGAGGATCAACAGCAGCACTGTCCCGACCATCGGCCCGAGGAAGGTCGTCACGCCGCCCAGCATGTTGATGAAGATGCCCTCGCCGGAGATCGTCCAGTAGGCGAATTCGGGATAAGCGCCGGAGACGAACAACGCCATGATGATGCCGCCGGTCGCAGCGAACAGCGCCGCCAGTACGAAGATTGTCAGCTTCGCGCGCCAGACGTCGATCCCAATGAAGCTTGCACGCGTGGCGTTGTCGCGGATCATGCGCAGCGTGTAGCCGAACGGCGACTGCGCGATCTGGCGCATCAGGAACAGCCCGATCACCAGCAGCGCGCAGCTCGTGATGTAGAGATGCAGATGGTTCGAAAGGTCGATGCCGAGGAACGGCGGCCGCGGAATGCCGCCGCGCAGGCCCTGGTCGCCGCCGGTTAGCGATTGCCACGACAGGATCGTCGAGTGGATCAGCATCTGGAATGCCAGCGTCACGAAGGCAAAATAGATCTCCTTCAATCGCACGCAGATCGCGCCGATGACGACAGCGACGACGAAGGTCATCGCCAGCGTGGCGACGAAGGCCACCGGGATCGACACGCCGGTCTTCTGCATCATGAGGCCGAAGCCATATGCCCCGAGGCCGAAGAACATGCCGTGCCCGAACGAGATCAGGCCGGTGTAACCGACCAAGAGGTTGAGCGACGTCGCGAATAGACCGTACGCTGCGCGCACAGCGGATCACGAAGTCGAGCAGCTGCTTGCTGCCGAAAAGCACCGGCAGCAGCGCGAGCAGGACAAAAGCTGCAAGCGCAACCAGCATATCGCGATAGCGTTGCGGTCTGGCGTCGACCCGTGGCACCTCGAGCGGCTGTGCGCCCTGCCCGGCCTGCAACTCGGTCATGCCACCTCCTTGCCGAACAGGCCGGTCGGACGCGACACCAGTACAATCACCATGAAGAGGTACATCAGCCCCTCGGTGAACAGCGGGAAACCGAGCGATCCGAAGGAACGGATCAGGCCGATCAGGAGCGCGCCGATCAGCGCACCCAGGATCGAACCCATGCCACCGATCACGGTGACGATGAAGGACTCGATCAGCACCGAGAAACCCATGCCCGGCGTCAGCGAGCGCACCGGCGCGGCAAGCGCTCCGGCCAGCCCCGCCAGCATGCCGCCGAGCGCGAACACGCCGCCATAGATCAGCCCCGTGTTGATACCGAGCGCCGACACCATCCCGGGATTGTGCGCGGCTGCCCGGATCACCTTGCCGACCCTGGAGCGCGCCAGTCCTAACCCGAGAACCACCGCGGCGACGAGCGCCACCCCGATCAGCAGCAGATAATATGGCGGCACCACGCCGCCGGCGATGAACAATGGCGGCACCTGGAACGCTGCCGGCATACCCATCGACCTGAACTCAGGCCCCCAGATCATGCGAACGACATCGTCGAAGATCAGCACGAAGGCATAGCAGACCAAAAGCTGCATCAGCACGTCGCGGCCGTAGACCCGGCTCATGAAAGCGCGTTCGAAGATCAGACCGAGGAGCGCGGTGCCGACGGCGCCGCTTAGGATCGCCAGCGCGAAGCTGCCGGTGAGCTGGTAGGCCGTCATCGCGAAATAGGCGCCGAACATATAGAAGGCGCCGTGGCTGAAATTGACCACCTTGAGCACGCCGAAGATCAGGGTCAGCCCGACGGCGACGAGGAACAGCAGCATGCCGATGATCAGGCCGCTGGTGGTCTGCGTCACCAGACAGGCAGGACTGGTGAGGCAACTGGCGAGCGCGTCGAGGTCCACGAGAATCATCCATTACGGCGGGCCGCAACGCCGGCGCGCGACAAACATCAGATGCAAGGCGGAGACAGCACGCGGCCTCCGCCCCCGCATGCGGATCAGGTGTAGCCCTTGCTCTTCTTCCACTCGGCTTCGAGCTCGAAGATGGTCTTCCAGTCACCGGCCTTCATATCGAGCACATAAGGCTCCTGAGGGATCGTTGTGCCCCAACCGATCGCGTAGCCGACCAGCGTGTGGTCGTCGGCGCGCATGGTCACGGTGCCGTCGGCACCGAACGGGCATTTGATGGTGAGCCCGGTGAGCGCCTCCGCGACCTTCTTGCCGTCGGTCGAGTTCGCCTTCTTGACGGCCTCGTTGAGGAACATGAGCGCCGTCGCGTTCTGCCAGGACCAGTTGGTCGGGTACTCGTTGTACTTCGCCTTGTAGGCATCGGCCCCAGGCTGCATTCTCCGGCGTCGGCGGGAATGTCTTGATGTAACGGTCGCCGGAGTGGATACCCTTGGGCAGGTTCTTCACCACCGTAAGCGCGGTGTAGTCGGCCATGTTGACTGCAAACACCTCCATCTGCGTGAACATCGCGTAGATGTTGGCCTGGTCGATGTACGAGGTGAGATCGCCGCCCCAGAGACAGGAGTAGAGCGCCTGTGGTTTGGCCTGCAGGATCTTGGTCACCACCTCGGTGTAATCGGGCTGGAACAGTTTTGGCCAGGACTCGCTGATGATCTCGACATCGGGCGCGAACTTCTTCAGGTACAGCACGAATTCGCCGGTGGTGTCGCGGCCATAGGCGTAGTCGGGCGAACAGGTCGCCCATTTCTTCAGGCCCTTGGCCTTGGCGATCCCGGCCGCGTAGCCGGCGCCGACGATCGAGTCATGAATGCCCTGCCGGACGCAGCGGAAGGCGTTCGGGATGTGCTGCTTGGGATCGGCGGTCAGCGACGACGCTTCCGAGCAGGTGTGGATGCAAAGCACGCCGAGATCGCGCGCCACCTCGTGAACCGCGAACGATCCCGATGATGCCTCGCCATCGAGCAGCATCTCGCAGCCATCGGTGTTGACGAGCTCGCGCGCGATACGCGCGGCTTCCTGCGGCTGTCCCTTGGAGTCGCGGATCACCATCTCGATCTGCCGCCCGGCGAGGCCGCCGGCGGCATTGACCTTCTCGACTTCCAACATCACCGCGTTGCGCGAGGACGTGCCGAGTTGCGCGACGCGGCCTGACAGAATGGTCGGCATGCCGATCTTGATGGTCTTGGCCTGTGCGCGCGCCACCCATGGCGCAGCAAAGCTCACCGCACCGGCGCCCATCAGCGCAAGCGTCGAGCGGCGACTGACGCCCGGTTTCCGGGTCCTCGTCATATTCCCCTCCCTGTCGGGTTCGCGTTCCCAAATCCCTGTCGGAGATCGTTTCGTCTCCATGGCCACGATGTTTTCAGAGCAAGGGGGGTGACGTCAAGCCAAAGATGAATTACGACTCATAATTCATCTAGGGAGAAAACGGCGCCGGAATCGGCCCGACGGACGGCAAATGATCAATCTTTCCAGCTTCATCGCATTTCATGCCAGGCGGACTCCGGACCGCTGTGCGCTGAAATATCGCGGCGAGGACGTCTCCTACGCAGATTTTGATCTGCGGATTCGGCAGGTCGGCAGCTGGCTCGCGACCCGCGGGATCGCGCCCGGCGACGTCGTTGCCGTCCTGATGAAGAACAGCACGGCCTTTCTCGAACTGGTGTTCGCGACCAGCCATATCGGCGCGGTGTTCCTGCCGATCAATTATCGCCTGTCGGCCGCTGAGGTCGGCTATATCGTCGGCAATTCCGCCGCGCGCCTGCTCGTCGCCGACGAGGAATTTGCTGCGATAGCAACCGGTGGCGCGCCGGTCGTGCTGCTGGGTGAAGTCGCGCAGTCCAGCGTCACCAATCTTGCGCCGGACATTGCGCCGTCGCCGATCCATGTGCGCCAGCCACGCGACCTGATGCGGTTGATGTACACCTCGGGCACGACGGATCGCCCCAAGGGGGTGATGCTCACTTACGAGAACATCTATTGGAAATCCGCCGACCAGGCCGTGGTGCTCGGGCTGAACGCCGACACGCGGCTGCTCGTCGTTGGCCCGCTCTATCATGTCGGCGCGCTCGACCTGCCCGGCATCGCGGTGCTTTGGCACGGCGGCATGCTGTGCATTCACCGCACCTTCGAGCCTGAACCGGCGCTGGCCGCCATCGAGCGCGAGAAGCTCAACGCGGCGTGGTTTGCACCGGTCATGACCACGGCGCTCCTCACCTGCCCAAACCGCGAGCGCTACGACGTCTCCAGCCTGCAATGGGCGATCGGCGGCGGCGAGAAGACGCCGGAGGTCCGCATCCGCGCCTTCTCTGACTATTTCAAGAACGCGCGCTACATCGATGCCTACGGCCTCACCGAAAGCTGCGGCGGCGATACCTTCATGGACGCCGGCCGCGAGATCGAGAAGATCGGCTCGACCGGCCGCGCCATCGCCCATGTCGAGATCGAGATCCGCGACGATGCCGGCAAGCGCCTGCCCGCCGGCCAGAACGGCGAGATCTGCCTGCGCGGCCCGAAGGTCACGCAGGGCTACTGGAAGGATCCTGAGAAGACCGCATCCGCCTTCTTCGGCGACTGGTTCCGCACCGGCGACGTCGGCTATCTCGACGACGACGGCTTCCTCTATCTGACCGATCGCAAGAAGGACATGATCATCTCCGGCGGCGAGAACATCGCTTCCTCCGAGGTCGAGCGCGTCATCTACGAAATCCCCGGGGTACGCGAGGTCGCCGTGATCGGCCTGCCCGACGACCGCTGGGGCGAGAAGCCGGTCGCCATCGTGGTGCTGGCCGACGACGCTAGGCTCGACCTGGCTGATCTCACTGACTACTGCCGTGCGCGGCTCGCTGGCTTCAAGGTGCCGCGGCAGTTGATCATCCGCGACAGCCTGCCGCGCAATCCATCCGGCAAGGTGCTCAAACGCGTGCTCCGCGCTGAACTCGAGGCGACCGCATGACGCAAGCCACATCCGCCAAAGTGACAAAACTCAACCGGGTCGAGCGCAACGCCTGGACCAAGCAGAAGATATTCGACGCTGCGACCAAGGTCGTCGGCAAATACGGCTATGCCGAAGCCTCCGTTGCGCGGATCACGGAAGCTGCCGGCGTCGCGCAGGGCACCTTCTATAATCATTTCGAGAACCGCCAGGAACTGCTCGACCAGCTGCTGCCGAAGATCGGCCTCGACATGGTCCGCTTCATCCATGCGCGCACCGGCACAGCCAACGAAGCACGGCAGGAAGTCGAGCGCTTCAGCGCCTTTTTCGATTTCATCCGCGAGGTGCCCGAGTTTCTCCGCATCCTCAACGAGGCCGAGTTCTTCGCGCCGATCGGCTACCAAAAGCATTTCGACAATATTTCGAGCGCCTACGTCCGGATCCTCCAGCGCGCGCGGGCCGCGGGCGCGACCAACACCTTCAGCGACGAGGAATTCGAGGCCATTGTCCAGGTCTTGATGGGCGCACGCGGCTATCTCAGCCGGCGCTATTCGTATTCCGAGCAAGGCGTTACCGCCGTGCCTGACTATGTGATCACGGCTTACCAGAAGCTGGTCACGCATGGCCTGTTCAACAGCGAAGGGAAGAAACGATGAGCGCTGACGGCACCATCCTCGTCACCGGAGGCAGCCGCGGCATTGGCGCGGCGACCGCGACGCTTCTTGCCGATCAGGGGCATCGCGTCGTCATCGTCGACATCGCACCTGAGCCGCTGGTCGGAACAGCCGCCATCCTCTGGCCGGCGCCATTCGACGTCGCGAGCGAAAGCGCCGTCGTCACCGGCGTCGCCGATATCGAGAAAGCGCACGGCCCGATCACCGGCCTCGTCAACGCGGCCGGCGTGTTCGGCAAGATGCACACGATCGAGGCGGGTGCGAATGGAGCAATGGGACCGCGAGGTCAATATCGACCTGCGCGGCACCTTCCTGGTCGCGCGCAGCGTCGGCGTCGGCATGGCGAAGCGGCGGCACGGCGTGATCGTCAACGTCGCCTCGGTGGCCGGCATGACGTCGGGTCCGATCCACGCCTATACCGCGGCGAAGGCCGGCGTCATCCAGATCACGCAGACGCTCGCCGCCGAATGGGGCCGTTCCGGCGTGCGCGTCAACGCGGTGTCGCCCGGCTTCACCCGCACGGTGGCGCTCGAGGCCGGCATCGCGTCGGGCGCCCTGAACAAGGAGCTGCTGGCCCGCCCGACCGCGATGAACCGGCTGGTCGAGCCGATCGAAGTGGCGCAGGCGATCGCCTGGCTGCTGTCGCCGCAGAGCAGCGGCGTGACCGGCATCAACCTGCCGGTCGACGCCGGCTACATCGTGGGCACCACCTGGGCCGCCTATGGTGGTCTGCCCGACACACCGGCGAGCTGAGGACAACGCATGAATATCGAGCTTCCGCGCCATCACCTCGATCTGTCCTCCGCCATCGCCGAGGGCGACATCCGCGTGCTGCTGATGGTGCTGGTGCACATGACCGGCGACGAGAAGTGGCTGGAGCCGCCGTACAAGCCAAAGCGCGACGTCCGCCTGATCCCTGATCCGGACGCCGGCGTGCCGAAGGAGATCCAGGACGAGATCCGTGCCGCGGTTCTGAATCTGTTTGCGAACGGCACGCCGAGACCCGTCATCACCGATCCCGGCGACGAGCTGATGCTGCGGATGATGCGCACGACGCTGGGCGAGAACGTCGCGCCGGAATACGCGCCTCTGATGCGCGAGGAGATGGGATTCGTTCCCCGCGAGGCCCGTTGGCGCGATCGCCCTTCCGACGAACGACTGGCGCAGCAGCATGTGCTGATCGTCGGCGCCGGTGTCTGCGCGATCGCGCTTGGCGTTGCGCTCGGGCGGCTCGACATTCCCTATACCATCGTCGAGAAGCAGGACGAGATCGGCGGCACCTGGTACGTCAACCGCTACCCCGGCTGCGGCGTCGATACGCCGAACCACTCCTATTCCTTCTCGTTCGGCGCCCGCAATCCGTGGACCCGCTATTTCGCGCAGCGCCAGGAACTGCTCGACTACCTGCTCAAGGTCGTGCGCGAATACGGCATCCGCCAGCACGTCCGCCTCTCGACCGAGCTCGTCGCTTCGCGCTGGGACGAAGGCAAGTGCCGCTGGATCTCGACGTTGAAGACGGCGAGCGGTGAAGAGACGTTCGAATCCACTGCGCTGGTCAGCGCGATCGGCCAGCTCAATGATCCCTCGCCTGCCTCTTTCAAGGGAGACGAGAAATTCACTGGCCTCAAAATTCATTCGGCGCTGTGGTCCGACGATATCAAACTCGACGGCAAGCATGTCGCCGTCATCGGTACCGGCGCGACCGCGATGCAACTGGTGCCGTCGATCGCTGACCGCGTCGCCTCGGTCACCGTCTACCAGCGCACCGCGCAGTGGGCACGGCCGGTGAAGGGCTATTCCGACCCGATCACCGAAGGTGCGCAGTGGCTGCTCGCCCATCTGCCGTTTTATGTGCAGTGGTACCGCTTCAACATGTTCTGGCGTTACGGCGACGGATTGTTGCCGTTCCTCCGCAAGGATCCGGCGTGGCCGCATCCGGACCGCGCCGTCAACAAGGGCAACGACCGGCATCGCCAGGAGCTGGCCGACTTCATCCTCTCCGAGCTGAAGGACCGGCCTGATTTGATCGAGAAGTGCATGCCGACCTATCCGCCTTACGGCAAGCGCATCCTGCTCGACAACAACTGGTTCAAGACGCTCACCAGGCCGAATGTCGAGCTGGTCACCGACACGATCGACCATTTCGCTGCAGACGGAATCGTCACAGCCGACGGCAAATCCCGGCGGCACGACGTCATCGTGATCTCGACCGGCTTCAAGGTCTCCGAGATGGCGGCGCGTCTCAACATCACCGGCCGCGACGGCAAGAACCTCAAGCAGGCGTGGCGCGACGACAATCCGACCGCGTATCTCGGTCTCACCGTACCTGACTTCCCCAATTTGTTTCTGATGCTCGGCCCCAACTCGGGTCCCGCGCATGGCGGCAGCGTGATCTTCCAGTCGGAATGCCAGAGCCGCTACATCTCCGCCTGCCTCGTCGAGATGATCGAGAACGATATCGCCGCGATCGACGTGCATCCCGACGCGCATGACGAATACATCCGCAATGTCGATGCCGAGCATGAGCAGCTGATCTGGACGCATCCGGGCATGACGACCTACTACCGCAACAGAAGCGGCCGGGTATTCTCGGCAATGCCGTGGCGGTTCGTCGACTATTGGAAAATGACGCACGATCCGGACTTCACCCGGTATCGAACGACCATGTCGCGACAGGAAACCTGACCTGAAATACCGCACTCGTTAACTTGACAGCAGGCCATATCTGCCGCAGCATTTCGTTAACTGCACCTGTTGGGGTGTGGGAGCGCCTGCTCCCCGCGTCGCAGGAATTGACGGACGATTTTGGAATCGGCCGCCAGGCAGAGAAGCGGACAGAGGTCCGTCGGCCCACCCTTGGAGAGGAGCATGACGCCACCGGCGAAAGCCAGCGACCTTGCTCAGCGGCAAGGTCTCGGTGCACGTTGAGGCGAACAGCAGCTGCTAGCCGCGTGCGCCGCCGACAATCTGAACATATCCGCAGGACGAGAGCGCAAAGGCCAAGCGCTTTTAGGTCCCGAAACACCACTGGTCTACACCAGAGATCCTTCGCTAAAACGAAGTAGCAGGGCCCCGCGATGCTTGAATGCACCGGGGCCCATTCGTTTGCGCGCCATCTCTCCTCGTCGCACCGCATTGCGTCACCGCGCGGGATCGGGAACAATTGTCCCGACTCGGTGAGGAACGCTGATGGAAAAACCGCTTGTACGCATCTACACCGACTACAAGTCTCCGTACGCTTATGTCGCCAACAAGGAGCGGCTGTTCGAGCTCGAGGAGACCTTGGGCGTGGAGCTGGAATGGCTGCCCTACACGCTTCGCATTCCCGAATTCATGGGCACAGTCGAGGAACGCACTCCGCATTTCTGGCGCAAGGTGCGCTATTCCTACATGGATGCGCGGCGGTTCGCGAATGCGCAGGGGCTCGTCATGAAGGGCCCGCGCCGGATCTACGAGGCATTCCATGCCAGCGCCGGAATGCTGTTCGCGCAGCGCCACGGGCTGTTCCGGCCTTATCATGACACGGTGTTCCGGAGGTTCTGGAACCATGAACTGGAGATTGACGAGCTGTCGGAGATTGCCGGCGTGATCGCCGCGATCGGCGGTTCCACTGACGCGTTCGAGACCTACGTTCGCGGCCCTGCCCGCGCGGAACACGATCGCATCATCGACGAGGCCGAAGCGCTCGGCGTGTTCGGGGTGCCCAGCATGGTGTTCAACGGCGAGCTGTTCTGGGGTGGCGACCGCATCGACATGCTGATCGAGCGGATCAGGCATCCGGAATCGGTCGCGGTCGCGCTCGGGACCAGGCACCGGACCTAAGCTCTCGCCGTTCTAAATCTGGTTGCCGTCCCTGATCGATCAGCCTCCATTCAGGATCGCCCAGCATCCCGTGCGTTCCAGCACGGGCTTCAACGCCGCGCGATCTCCGGCATCGAGTGCTGCAAATTTCTCGCGCAGCTGCTGCAGGCACTTGACCTGATATTTGAACGGCGCCAGCGCGTAAGGCAGTCCCCAGACGTTGATCTCAAGGTGCGCGAGGCCTTCGGCGAATGCATCCGCGTTAGCGGCAAGGAACGGCAGATAGAGCTCGCCCGCGATCCGCAGCAGCGCTTCAGCGAATCCGCCGAGCGCCTGCTCGCGCGGATACCAGTTGCCCTCGACACCTGAGGCATCGTCGAGCCGCCGCACCCAGTGATCGGTGAACGGCGCGCGCTCGCGCATGATCCGCATCGGGGTCGGATCAGTCGCCATCTCGCTGAGCTGGCCGAACCAGGCGAAATCCGCCAGTGACGGCCGGCTGCCGAACAGGTAGTTCGCCATGCCGACATGCGGCTCGAACGCCGCAAGCGTCCGGCGATAGCTCTCCTCCAGCAGCGGCCGGTTCTCGTCGGTGGCGCCGAGAATGACCATGCGCGAAATCTGCCGCTGCCGGAATTCCTCGATCTCCGCGCGGCTGCCGGCCGCAGCTTCCGACGTCGACCATTCCTCGCCGGCCCAGCGCGAGACGTAGACCTGATCCTCGGGGTCCCACCAGCGATAGAGAAACAGGGGCTTCACGGCCCATTCATCGGCTAGGTCCTCGAGCAGATCGCAGATGAAGGCTGTAGCCTTGTCCTCCGGGATCACCGAACGCCCCTGGTGACGCGCTTCCAGATCGTAGGCCAGCGTCGTGGTCTCGCCGCGATAGCTGCCGTCGGGATATTGCAGCACCGGAATCAGCATCGGCTTCAGATGCGCGGTCGCCGCGCGCAACGCTTTGGTCATGATGACCCAGTCGTGCGGAATCCGCCGGTAGCGCATCAGCGCGCGCAACTTGATCGCATAGGGCGATGCGGTCGAACCGATCAGGCGGTAGCGGCCTTCCGTCATGACGCCCCCGCCGAAAACGCCGGATTGCCGTATGGATAGAACTGCGCAAGATCGACGTTCTTGTAGGGCAGCTTGTCCAGCTGCGTCGTGCCAAGGAAAGGCTCGTCAGGCTCGACCAGCAGGATCGTCTTGGCAAAGCCGTTGTCGTCGAAGCCGCGCCGAAAGTGCACCCGCGACTTGATCGCCATGACCTCGAATCCACCGATGTCAGGCACCAGCGC
Organism: Bradyrhizobium sp. JR3.5; assembly: GCF_054057015.1. Lineage (NCBI taxonomy): Bacteria > Pseudomonadati > Pseudomonadota > Alphaproteobacteria > Hyphomicrobiales > Nitrobacteraceae > Bradyrhizobium > Bradyrhizobium sp. JR3.5. The sequence continues at coordinate 384,056 of NZ_JBSRYV010000001.1, read as the reverse complement.
CTTCAGCGAGAACGGCTCCATGATCTGCACCAGATAGGTGGAGAGGATCAGCACATTGTTGCGGCCGAAGCGCACGCAGACCCAGAACTGCCCGTACCCCTCGGCCGCCGCCGAGATCGTGCCCTGAATGCGAGCCGGATCGCCCGCCGACTCGTCAGCGCGGCCACCGATCTCCATGTCGAAGGCATCGCCGGCCTTGGCGCCGGCCGCCTTCAGGCTCGCCGTTGCGTTGGCGTCGGCAATGGTCGCGATCACCGTGTTGGCGAGGTCCTGCGCGATGATCTCGCGCAGCAGCCAGGTCGCCGATCCCGACCGGTCGCTGTGATCGGCTAGCACCACGGGCGTGTTGCCATCGGCGACGGCCTGCTTGGCCAACGCGACGCCCTCGGTGATGCTGTGCAGCCTGGTCGATTGCAGAAGCGCTTCGCGTAGCCGCCAGATCGTGCCGGCGAGATCGCGCGCGACCTGCTCGGCGAGTTTTGGGTTGTCGTTGGTCAGGACCTGCACCGTCATGCCGACATCGGGAACATCGGCGAACGGGAAGCCAAAGAAGATGTTGACGTAGACGTCGACCTCGCGGGCCTCCCACACCAGCGCGCGCTGCACGAGCTCCATCCACGGACGCGCGCCGGTCCATTGCAGCACGGTGGGCGAGATCACGGGGACCTTGATGGTCTTGTGCGCCGGTCTGTAGTCACCGCGGATCGCCCGCACCAGCATGCGCGCCGCCCGTTCGCCCTGCAGATGCGCGTCATAGTGCGGGAAGTATTTAACGGCGAACGCCATGTCGGCCTGCTCGAGGAACGCCTCGTCCTCATTGCCATGAGGGTCGAAGGTCGCGGCGATGAAGGCGGAACGGCCGACCACCTCGCGGACCTGCCGCGCCAGATCAGCCTCGGGCCGCGGCACGCCGTGCACGGCCATGGCGCCGTGTAGGCACAGATAGACGCCGTCGAACGGTCCCTCTTCCTTAAGCCCGGCAATCATCTTGCTTGTGAAGGTCCGGTAAGCTTCCTGGGTGATCCAGCCCGATCCGGTGTAGGTCTTCGGCCAGAGCGGGGATTCGATGCCGACCAGTTGGACCTCGGAGAACTCGCGCGCCACCTGCACGAAGCCACCCATGTAGTTCTTGGGATCGAACTGCAGCAGCGCCTCACCCCTGGCCGGCGAGCCCGGATAGATGAAGTCGCCGAGCGTGGTCTCGTTCGGTAGGAACGAGACAGTTTCGTGGGAGAAATGCAGGACGGCAATACGAATCTTGCGTTCGCTCATTTTGTGCGCCTCGGCTATTTTTTCGTATCCTGACATCGAACCCGCGGTGCGCCAATGCCGCATTCGGTTTTTGCCCGCCAGACCTGCAAATAAGCAGACGCGGCGCGGCTTGCCGCCGTGCCGATTCTGCTATGGTCCACGCCAACAATCGGGCCCCGGCCCCGCAGATGTCTCAAGGAGAGAACGCCATGAATCCCCCCGTCAGCTCGCCCGCGATCAAGGTCGTGAAATCCGTTCGCGAACAGGTGAGCGCCGAGGAGTGGCAGGCCCGTGTCGATCTCGCCGCCTGCTATCGGCTGACGGCGATGTACGGCATGACCGAGATGATCGCGAACCACATCTCCTGCCGCGTGCCCGGGACCACCGACCAGTTCCTGATCAATGCCTATGGCATGCTGTATGAGGAGATCGACGCCTCCAGCCTGATCAAGGTCGATGTCGAGGGCAACACGCTGCTCAACGCCACCGACTATGATGTCAATGTCGCGGGCTTCGTCATTCACAGCGCCATCCACATGGCCAAGCACGACATGGACTGCGTCGCGCACACCCATACGCCGGCCGGCATGGCCGTCTCCGCGATGGAATGCGGCCTGCTGCCGCTGGCGCAGACCTCGATGCGCTTCCTGCACATCGCCTATCACGACTTCGAAGGCATCGCCGACAATGTCGACGAGCGCGAGCGGCTGGTCCGCGACCTCGGCGACAACGAAGCGATGATCCTGCGCAACCATGGCCTCTTGGTCGTCGGGCGCACCGTGCCCGCCGCCTTCAACGTGCTGTTCCGGCTCGAGCGCGCCTGCCAGACCCAGGTGATGGCGCTGTCCTGCAACACCAAGCTGACCTATCCGCCGCAAAACATCCTCGAAGATACCTATGAGCGGATGCTGCCCAAGCCCGGCCGCGCCGCGCGCAACGGCGAACTCGCCTGGCCGGCGCTGCTCCGCAAGCTCGATCGCGCCGATCCGTCGTACCGGGACTGAGACGAAATCGCGCCTTCGCATCAACTTTGGGCGTCGCTTGCCCGCTATTTGAGCGCACGCTTTGCCGCGACATCGCCGATGCTAGCCGTCGGCGAGACGGCAGGTGCGTGCGATGAAAACCTTCATTCGCGTTGTTGAGCTCTGGGTGCCCGATCCGACACGGACGCGGCTGGAATTCGGCGGCAGCCTGCACAGCTCCGAGTTCGCCGAGTTCAACGCGGTCAGCGAGAACGCGCTGTTCGCTTATGGCGAGGGCCTTCCGGGCAAAGCCTGGGCGAGCGGACATCCGGTCATCCTGACCGAATTCGCCAACTCCTATTTCAAGCGAACCGACGAGGCGCGCGAAGCCGGACTGACCTGCGGCGTTGCGCTTCCGGTGTTCGCCGGCGAATTCCTGATGGCGGTGATGGTGCTGCTCTGCGGTGACGACAGGAAGCATGTCGGCGCGATCGAGCTTTGGCACAACGATCCCGACAAGTCCCACGAGATGGCGCTGGTCGACGGTTACTACGGCACCGCCGACATGTTCGAGTTCAACTCGCGTCATACCAAATTCCCGCGCGGCTTCGGCCTGCCCGGCCGGACCTGGAAGGCCGGCATGCCGCTGATCATCAAGGATCTGCACAATTCCAAGGGATTCCTGCGCTGGGAGGACGCATCCGAGATCGGCATCAATTGTGGTGTCGGCATCCCCTACACGACCGGCGACCAGACCTGGGTGGTGACATTCCTCTCGGCCCAGGCGACGCCGATCGCACGCCGGTTTGAGATCTGGGTGCCGAACGAAGAGCGGTCGGCACTGGTGTTTCACTCCGGCGACTGCAGCGATCAGTCCGATCTCGCCACGCTCTATGCGGCCAAGACGATCGGTCGCGGTGAAGGCTCTATCGGCGGCGCATGGGCCAGCCGGCATGCCCGTGCTCACCGAACATCTGAAGCAGGATGAATCGATCGCAGCTACCCTGGCGCGTGGCTCCGGCATGAACCAGGTGGTCGCGCTGCCGGTGATCGATAACGCCCGGCTCAAGGCGGTGCTGGCGTGGTATTTGTAATGGTCGTGTTTGCAATTGCCGGTCCCCAACATTCGTCATCCGGCGAAAGCCGGGATCCATACTCCGCAGCTTGTGAGCACTCGTTGTTTCAACGTCGCACAACGATCGGCAATTGTGGTTATGGGTCCAGGCCTTCGCCGGGACGACACCGAATATGTGGCTTGGCCGGTAAGTCATGCTTTCGCATTCTCGCCACATGAATCGCCCGTTTCGCCCTCTCCGTTCGCAGAGGGTGCAAGGGAAAGCCGGATGCCGATTGCACCCATGGGTCGGGTGCAATGGGCAGAAAGCTCGGGGGTAGGACCACAGGTGTAACCGGAAACTCCGGCTTTCCCTGCGCGATGGGTTCGCAGATGGCAAAAAGCTGAGTCAAATCAATAGGGTCTGGCCGGTGTGTCGCCCGTTGTGTCCCGATCCGCTGTCCGGAAAATATTTTGCATCCCTACGCCTTCAGGGCATGGCGCCGGGTCTAGCCATCGACGACCATGCCGTCCCCCAGAACCAAGCCCCTCAACGATCCGCGTCACACCGCGACCCACGAGGCCGGGCATGCGGTGATCGGCCGGGTACTGACCTTGCTGTGCGGTGGTGCCATCATCGCCGCCGACCACGAGGCCGGGGAAGCCGGGCACGCGATCACCGAGGACTCGGAATTGCAGGAGAGTATGATGTTGAAGAAATTATGGACCGTCGCCGCGCTTCTCATTTTCGGTTTAACAAATCATTTGAATGCCGAACCGATCACATCCGATAAAATCAGGGTTCTGGATGGCGATACGATCCGGGTATTCAATAAGAGACCAGACGTTCGGCTAGTCGGATTCAATGCCCCCGAAACACGGCGAGCCCAGTGTGACGCTGAACGCGAATTGGGCGATAAAGCCACGCGCCGGGTTCGCGATCTAGTTCGAGATGAGTCTCTGGATTTCACCGCCGTGCCCTGCTCGTGCAAGGCTGGCACCGAAGGCAAATGGTTCTGCAACCATGGTCGCTCCTGCAGGACGCTCAAGGCTGGCGGTCGAGACGTAGGTGTTATCCTGATCGAGGAAGGGCTGGCGGTGCCTTTCAAATGTTACGCAACATCATGTCCCAAGACACCTAAGCCGTGGTGTCGGTCGAGCCGCAAATCCTAACCTGCGTGCGCAGACCCGCCGCTTGTTGCTGTTTGCTCTTCACGGCCACGAACCGCATGCTCGGCCGTTGCGCTGCTTCGCAAATCGCCTCAGCATCGATCGCGTCGTTCTTCTGCCGCTTCACGAACGGCTTTACATAGGCGGGCGGGATCAGCCGAACTTCATGGCCAAGCTGGGTGAGCTGACGGGCCCAGTGATGCGCTCCACCACAAGCCTCCAGCGCTACCGTGCAACTCGGCTGGGCTGCGAAGAAATCCAGCAGCTTTCTGCGGCTGATCCGCTTGCAGAATATCGCGCGCCCGCGCTCGTCCGCTCCACGAGCGTGGAAAACATGCTTGGCGATATCGAGACCGACTGTGATAACCTCTGACACGGACGCCTCCCTTAAGTGGTGCTCAACACCTCCACTTTGGCACATTGATGCCGTCGGCGGGGCGTCCACCCCATCATAAATCGGGGACGTCGGCTTCCGAGAGTAGAGCGGACACACGGGCCTACGGCAGGGATGTCGCCTTGTGACCCATTAGCTGACCAACGAACTCGCACGTGACCAAACGACGAAGAAAAACCCCGCCGAAGCGGGGTCTTAATGCGATCGATCTGGTAAAATGCTAGCCTTTAGCCATGCACTCTTTGACATACGCCCGCTTCTTCGACAGATGAAGCCCCTGCGCAGAAGCTTCCTTCTTGCAAGCCTTCTGTCTCATTAGCCACTGGGGATTTTTCTGTCGCTCTTCCTGCAAGTGCCGGTGTAGTGACGGCTACTGCGAGCGCTACTCCGGCTGTGATTACGGCAATGTATTTCATAAAATCTCCAAAGGTGTGAAGCAACAAGGATCATGTTAGGTACGCTGCTCACGAAGGCAATGCAGGGGACGCTCAAAATATCATCAAAGCAGTTCGTTGTTTGAACAAGGAGGAGGCGGTGTGACGCAGCACTATGCAACGATGCGGTGCCTTCAATGCCACCAGCGCTGCTGGAGCTTCTTGAGCAACTGCCGCAAGTCGTCAATATACTCCTCGATGTTGGCCCGCGCCTCGTCCATCTGCCACACCCGACGCTTGCGCTCTGGCTTGGGCGCAGGCTTCGTTTTCGGCGGAGGAGGTGGTGGTGGTGGTTCGTCGTCGCGCGTCATATGTAAATCATCTCGCGACGAGATGAGGGGCCGTTGATGTGAATCAACAAGGAAAAGATTGAAGATGCGGATGGTTGTTGCTGCGCCGCTCACTACACGGGAGGGCCGCCCGGTCCGTATTGGCGAGGCCTGTGAATAGCCGGGCGCGTGGGCAATCGAGCTACCACGCGGATCGTCGGGGCGGCCGATGCTGAGATGCGGATGGCGGCGTCATGTGGAAGCGGCGCTGTCCTATAATTCATGCCGCGCTTAGCAATAGGCCTTGCGTCGCGTCCGCAATGGGAGGCTAGTGCTGGTATCAGCGCGCCACGCTATGGAGAGCGCCATGCAAAACTACATAAACCACGAAAACATCAGGCGGTATCAGAAACTCATCGGGGTCAGCGAAAGTAACCTGTGTCGCAACGAAGCGCGTCATGAAACGTTGTTGCGACTGCTCGCCGAAGAAAGAGCTAAGGACGTTGGGCCGGACGGCTCGACGGGAGAATGACACATGGGTGCGTGGAGTTCTCCATGGCGGACTTCATCTTCGAGGCGAACATCGCCCACTACACAAAGCTTCTGACCACAGAAACCGACGTCGGAAAGATAGCTATGATCCACAAGTTGATCTTGGAGGAGCGCGCCAAGCTAGCCGAGTGGCACGCCAAAAACCCAAGACCAAAAGCGGCAGAGTAAATGCCGCTTCAGTTATCTTCTGTGATCTTGCCCTTGCCGCCGCAAGTCTTGCACTTGACCGGATAGATTTTGTGACCGGGCTTCGCCGACTGCATTACGGCCGGGAAGCCCGTTCCATTGCAGTGCGGGCAGATACGCTCTTTGATCTTCGTCTGCATATTGAGCCTTTCTGGCCCCTCAGTGTTGGACCACTAATTGTCAGGCGCGATCACCGGCGGCAGCGGCTGCGTGGGCAGGATATCAGTATCAGTCTGATGCCCTCGCCACAGGGCAAGAACAAACACCAAGACGCCTGCGGTTATGATGATCGCCACACGCATGCGAACAGCTTGGACCCTCCGGCCAATACGCACAATTTGACAGAAGTCGAAGACCGCCTCAGTGAGCTTTAAGCGTAGGCTATTGCTCGCAGGCCCCGCTTTGACTCTAATCAATAGCCCGGAGGCCAAAGCGTACTTGCCTTGAAGTTACTTGCGCGAGCGGGGCTGGGTTTTTCCTGGTCCCAATTTCAAATGCGCCAGCAGGGATCGCCAAGAATTCCAATACTCTTGGCGATCCCGACTTCGGGATGCTCAGACGTGTTTTTAGGCCAGAATGGGGTGTCGAAATGACGATGCATTCCTACAAGGACGTGGTGTATTCAGTCGTTCAGACCTGCTGTCCGACAGGCTGGAGATGGACCGTCCAGCTAATCCCCGGTCCTATCAGGACAGGAACGACATCCTCGAAAGAAAGTGCCTTGTTCAAGGCGCTTCGAGCTATCGATCATTCCCTCAGCCCGCCAACGCCGCGAAGACGTCCAACCACGCCCCGCCAAATATAGGATTTAGCATTTCATTGAGGGTCGGCATCTGGCCCCTGCGCTTTGAAGCCGCCAGAGTCGTAACGATTGATCGGATGTCGTCTTTTTGGGCCCATTGCACCCAAACGGCATGCAGCCTCACCAAAATTCTTCCTTTGGTTACGAGTTTGATCTCTGTCAACAGGAGCGGCTGCTGAGGGTCTAAACAGAGAATGCGTAGACCCCCTACGCATCCCCACCCTAAAGCCGTCAGCTTCCCCAAGGCTGACGGCTTTCTCTTGGCCGAAGCTCGCTCCAGATCGTCCCTGCGCGGAATATCGCGGCGCGCGCCTCACGACAACGCATCGCAACCCGGGTTGTGCTGGATCAAATTGGTTCACCCGGCAACGGCCTACCTTCGCTTGGTTAACGAGGAGGCTATTTTGCTGGTCAGAGTCAACGCACCGAACCGCTGTTCAGTTGACGGACACCTAGCCGTCCTTGCTGGCGAACGGGTCTTCTCCAGCCAGTTCAAGTATCCCAGAGGGGCTGAGGTTTTCGGCGAGCGAGAGGACGCTGAGTACGTCTATCAAATCATCTCAGGAGCCGTGCGGACTTATAAGCTGCTCCCAGACGGTCGCCGACAGATCAACTCATTCCACCTGGCCGGAGACAGGTTCGGGCTGGAGAATGGCACAATCCATCGCTTCACCGCAGAGGCGATCGTTGAAACAAACGTTCGCATAATGCGACGGCGCAGCCTTATCGATGCGATGACAAACGAAGGCGGGGGCGCAGCGAAACTGCTCAATCTGATCACCCGTAACCTTCAGCACGCAGAGAACCACATGCTTCTTCTGGGTCGAAAGAATGCGTTGGAGAAGGTGGCGGCGTTCCTGCTCGAGTTCGACGAACGGCTGCTTCATCCGGGCGAAATGACCTTGCCGATGAACCGTCGTGATGTCGCCGACTATCTTGGACTGGCCCTGGAAACTGTATCGCGTGCGCTATCAACGATGCGCGACAGAAAGATGCTTTGCTTCAATGCGGTGACAAACCGAAAAATCGTGCTGCTTGACCGAGAAGGTCTCGCAGAAATCGACACATGAATTTCAGGACGTCTGGGCCAGGGACAATGTTTCGGGGGCGCACAGGAGCAACCAGCATGCCGCTGGCAGCATATTTCTGGAAGGTTGGAGCAGTGTTGCTCGCACTGCTCTTTGTTGCGAATTATTGGCTGCCGAAGGCTCCGACCGTCGATCAGGCGGCTGCGGACCGGCCTGCGATACGTATCCATTCAGATCGCAAATGGCCCGAGCGTGTTGTCTTCGATACCCAATCGTTGGTGATCGTCGCGGCTGTGCCCGCGACGGAGGCGGCGACCGAGGTAGCAACTTCGTCGGATGTAGCCAAACAGCCCGTTACCGTCGCACACAGCCAGGTGATGGCGAATTCTTTCGCGATGCTGCCCAAACCGGATACACGCCCGGCTACGACCGTCGATCGCAAGCGACAACACAAGAAGTCGCATCTTGCGGCTCGACCGAGGCAAAGCGCCCAGTCGCAGATGCTTCTGGCAGCACGACAAGGGCAGTTCGGCTGGTTCGGCTTCAGAACCTGGTGATTGGCGTCCGGTCGGACGGCGTGGTGCGGATGTGCGACCGAAGTTTCCGCCGGGCTAATGCGCCAGACGGGGGTAGTCTTCCCCCTCAACGATCCCTCGTATTACTCCGCCGCGTCTGGCCTTGGGTTTTTGTCGTGCCACTCAGCCAGCTTCGCCTCCTCTTCGGCCAATAGCCTGCGCAGCATCGCGATCCTCAGCGCGTCCGTTTCGGTCGCCAAGAGCCCTTTGAAATGGGCGATATTCGCTGTGAAGATGAAGTCAGCCATGTCGCTCGAAAACCCCACACCACGGGAGCGAAGATGGAACTGTGCCACAACCGGAGATGTTACTGGCGAACATAGCGGCCCGTAGGACTACGGGCTTATGCACGCAAGGTAGCTTAGGTCCGACACGGTGAAACCTGACGGTCTAGATCGATTATCCAGCGGAATCGGAGACCAGCCCTTCACCGCAGCCATAGAGCCATTCCCATTCTTAGCATGGCCTAATGGCCACCCGCCCGGGCTAGCTAAGGGCGCTTTTAAATCGGGGACCGATCCATAATAGGGAACCAACCGCCGGACGTCGGCATATTAGGACCGGAACTGCAAAACACTACGGTCTAGGACCCGTATGCAGGAGCTGGTGGCATGCTGCACAAACGAGCCGTTCCCCAAACATTTGAAGATCGAAGCATCCAAGTGAATGAGTATCGGGCGTATACGGTCGGGCCAGATGGCCACATTACCGCCTCCCGCGCGTTCAAGTGCGCCGACGATAGCGAGGCCGTTGTTTGGGCTAAGCAGCTCATAGACGGCTACGATATTGAACTGTGGAGCGGCAAACGCTTCGTAATCCGACTTGAGCACGAAGAGAAGTAAGGCCGCCTCAGTTGGCGGCCTCTTTCAGTTTGAGGCGTCGGCAATTGGGCCCTTGGCGGACATTCGCCGAGACATCGTCTTTGTCTGCTTTTGAGGGCAACGCAAACCCCGCTACGTATCTTTCCCGAACGTAGTCGCCCGGATAGCCCGCCCAGCTGAAACCGGGCAGAAGAGAGACACATTTTATCCCCGAGACATTACTTGCATTCAGCCCGGCGGCCTTCATTGGCTGCCGGGTTTTTGTCTTCACCCCCAAAGCTGACCGCTCACTTGAACAGATTGAGTTGCCTCTGATCGGGTGATCTGGTCGGGCGCGGCCGCAGCGACAGGGTTTTGGTGGTCTCGTATCAGGCGAACAAATACCTCGGTGTCTAGGAAGTAATTTGGATAAGCCTTCCGCACGGCATCGAGCGAGTCCACCGATACCAGCACGGCCTCCGCTCCAGCGATATTTTTCAACTTGCGTTCGATCTCAAGGTATTTTTGGTTCGCGAGCGTGGACTCACCGAACTTGAACGTGGTGACTTGAATCGATCGCTGCGCCGGATTCATCTCCAGCAAGAAATAGTGATTATCGCTCCTGTCATGCTGAGGATTGGACAAAAACTTCATGGCGTGGCCATACGCTTGCAGCCGTTTAGCCAAATCGAGGCTGCGCACGTAGTCGCGCATCTCGGATACTAGGTCGCGATAGGAATTCGGCGTGCCGGGTACCGGTTGTGTGCCTTCCCTGAAAGCAAAAGCGCTGCTCGCCAACGCGAAGAACCGCAGCCAGTCCTTCTCGCCTTGGCTGGATTTTAACGCCTGCTGTTGGAGCGTGCCGACCGTCTCAACCGCCGTAGCCCATGCGTGCTGAAGCTGCGAACGAATTTGAATTTCAATCTTGAGGGTATTGTAGTCGGCCTTTCTGTCCGAGAAATATTTGTAGACCAGATGAACGCCTCGATACCCGGATAGCTTCGGTTGCGCGACATAATCGTCGTTTGCAGCAAGGGTGTGCTTGATCTCGCTCGCGGCGTAAGCTTCACACAGTTGCTTGATGGCCTTCGTCGAACGCATGATCGCACGACATCCGCCAATGTCCTGCATTTGCGAAAGCGTCATGGTCGGATATGGTTTGATCGCGGCGGGCTAGATCGAAGCGGCCCCAGCACCGGGGCTGAGCGGCTGGGGCCGTTGGGATTTCAGGCCCATGCATTTCGAGGTAACGGCCGCATAACGTCGCCCCACGGCCAATTCGTTCCCGGCGTGGACCCTGCCGGCGATCGGCTGCCGTTTACCGGGCCCGGTACACCGTTTCACCGGCGTTTTCCTTGGCCGGCCGCTGTGGAGAGGCCGGGACTATGATTTACGCCGCATCAGCGGACGTTTATCGCCGAAGCCGTTGGAAGTCCGCCCCTTGCAGACCTGCACTATGTCGCCGGAAGAGGCCGACCTCGTCAGGAGGGCTTATGACAGGCGCTGCACAAGTTGTGCGTCAAGGACCGCGACGATCCGCTCACGCAATTGATCGCCAAGATAATCATCAAGGTCGCGCAGACAGGAATACCCCTCGGAGATTTCGGCTCAAGCGATCAGCGAACTGGAAATTCGATAGGGCATCTTGATCCCTCGACGTTCGGAACCGCAACGTTTCTGTTCCGGGGGAGTTTGGCCTATGGGTTCGGGGCTTCGCAAAATGCGAGGCGCACTATGACAAATCTACCTGCGGGCGACGTATTTCTGACCGTCACCATCATGAGTGTCGTCTTCCTGACCGAAGTCGCCGTCTTCTCGTTAATCGGGTGGTTCTGAAAGGAGTGCGCGCTCCTGGCCACCCTCAGCCGATGCGAGAATTTAGTCCTTCTCCCGGACCGCCGGCATGATGGATGGGGACTGCTCCTCTAATTCGCGGAGCCGGTCGATTTGCATTTTGAGCCCCGGCGAGAGTTCCGTCTCTGGTTTCAGCGACGCTCGTAACCTCTCGCCGATCTCTCGAACAATGGCCCGGCTGTGGACGTAGTCGATGTCGATGCAGTTGCGCATAAAACGGCCTCCGGTCGTATGAATAACGCCACCGGCAAGGCCGACAGTACGGCTCTCCCCCCCGGAACCGATCGGGGCACGGCTAGCGATTGTGAATGAACTGGAGACCGCGCCGCTTTTGGCTATCTTGCGCGAGCGCGTGTTTTGGCAACAGCGGGTCTTTGGTAGCGACCTTTGGCTATCCGCGACATTGCGCTGGGTCGTTCACCAGCGAGCGGCGGTCTCATGGCTTCTAAAATCCTGGCGAGGGCTCTTTGTTCCTAATTCTGTTCGCAAACGAGGAACTTGGACGCGTTGATCCTGCAAAGGCCGGCACCGCCGGGCGATTGTCCATAGGAACACGCTCGCGCTCGGGAACCAATTCTGAATTTGTCCGGTTAATTCGTGGGGCTGATATGAGGGTCATCGCCATGAGGATCGAATATCTCGGTGCAATTGCGGTAGCTGTTTTTATCGCTGGTGCTGGATTGGCGGCGGTCCATTCCGTCGGCGCGCCGCTTGAAAAGCAGTCCACGCCGACCGCCGCTGAATTGGCGACCCGAATAGCCGCGTCCGTCGACGCGTTCTCGCCTCGGTCCGGCGGCTAATAGCCGCCCCACTCAAATGGGCCTAGACCTCTACCCGCATTCGTCCGGGATGGAAGTGCTGCTCGCACCGCAGCACAATCTCTGCATTCATGAAGTTCATATTTGCATTCGCCCGGCCGCCTGAATTGGCGGCCGGGTTTTTGCTTTGGCATAGAGCCTGAGGCCTTTTGCGTTGCATCAATGATAGGCCTGCCCGATCGAACTAGAAGATAGGCTGCATCCGAAACAGCCAGACTATTCAAGCGCTATGGGCTCAGGATCTAGCGCTCGGAGGAGGCTTGCATGCCCGTAAGCAGCCACGCAGATGATTTGCGTTCAGCCGTCCACTACGCGCTGGAAACGACCCACGCCATAGCAGTATGTCCTTTCCACCTGGATATAACGGTACGTGTCGGCGATGACGCGGCTGAGAACCACGCCTTTGCACGTGCCAGAAAACTCATCAAGTGCGATGGCACAACGTGGGAGGGAGAAGTTCTCCGGAAGGAATTCCGGCGCCAACTCGGCGAGGCCGCTGATCGGTATTGTCCTCACTGCGCTCTCTTGGGCGATCCGGAGCTTTAGACGGTATCATGGCTCATCCGAGCGCCGACTAGACTGACCACCTAATGCAATCGAAATAATGCCGACGAAGAAGCGATCGGCTCAGACACCGTTGTCAACCGTAGCGCACCATCAGGCTGTGGCCGCGCGGCAGCGCACGCTATTCCTTCATCCTGAGATCGCTCAGCTTCCGAATGTAGTAGCCTTGGCTCTGAACCGCCTGCCTGATCTCATCGCTCACCTTGATGACCCGCTTCCTGCTCTTGCGCCATTTTCCTGGGGCGCTGACGCCCGGGAGCGGAAATCCCTTTTTCACTACGAGCAGATCACGCCTGACGTTGAAATAGACTTCGACCATGTGGTGTCCCAAAAGCTTCAGAATATTCACCCAGAGCAAAGCGCGGCTCGTAGAAATGCAATCCGCTCTTTGGCGCCAGCCTGTGAATATCGAGGAAAAGTTCTGCGCTTGTCGCCTCGCCCTGACATTTTCTGTTTGGATGTTGTTCGTATGCCGCGCCCAACGACCAACGATTATCTGGATGAGTATGAGCGGGAGCTAGACGACATCGTCGCCGCCTGTGATGGCGATCCGCGCAGCGCTCTCAGGGCTCTCATGCTTGTTAACGAGCAGTTGGAGCAAATCCTAAACTGCTTAAACACGGAACTGGTCGAGCACGTATCGCGGCATCGACAACAGACGCTACACTAGTGGTCCGAAGGCAAGCACAAGTCATATCGCTTCGCCGGCGGCGCCGAAGTACCTCAATGAGGGGCGCCGCATCTTTTTTCTGGAATGCTAATGCAGAAAACGTCGAACGGCTTCCCGCCGCGTGACGACAACGCTCGTATTTCCTCCGAGGTGAGGGCGGACGCTGGCGATGTCCGCAGCAAGCCTCTGCGCCGCTCGAAATGCTCCCAGATCATTCTCGAATTTCAGCCCATGCTCGTCATCCACGTTGTGGCTGCCTTGCAGGGCGAAAAAAAATCGCGGCATTGCGCCACCGGCGCGTACGATCCTGCTTCTCACGCGGGTGTTGCATGTCGGAGAGCCGTGAAGAGAAGAGATGCTCAGTATGGTCGTATCTTCAAAGACTACGTCCTAGTCGGTCAAGACTAAGCGCCGGCATCAGAGGAATGCGAGGAATGGCCCGCCGATGCCGAGACTGTGGCTTGACAGCGCGAAGCAGGCTGATGTTGGCCGGTAACCAGCGCAGTCGACGCGAAATTCTCAGCGGGGTCGTTTCGGCAATTTTGGCAGTCTGCCAGGGTTGAATGGTGGTGTCGGCGCAGCCGGCGCTGGCGCGGTGGGCACGTCTTCACTCAGAATGAGCGTGCCCTCAAGCAGCACCCCCGGCATCTGATCCGCCGTTCCCGTGTAGGTGCCGATGTTCCCGGGGCATGTTCCCGCGAGCCGCAGGGTAAGATCATCCGCGCCAAAGACTGTGGCATGGCCTTCGGTGTGCCGCTTGAGCGTCACGATCGCGGTGAACCGATCGCCGGCGACCTCGCAGGAGCCGCTGTAGGACATGATGCTGTCGCGACCCCAGATTTTCCCATCCGCGACATGGGCGATCCCTGTGCCTTCGCCCAATGGGGTCTTGAACCACGCCGCATAAGTTCCGTCTTTGAGCATGGGAGAAACTGCTCCCTGATTTCAGTGAGCCCAATGATGAACGTTACGCACGTAAGATTGGTTAATCAGGAGCCGATGGATCGGCCGGTGTGCGCCGACATTTAATGGAACCTATGAGGGCCGGAACGAGGAAGCGCGCTTAGCGTTCATAGGCGGGGCCAGACAGGGTTCTTGTCCAATGAATGAAGCAACATTGTTCATGATGGGCGTAGCGGGTTTGGCACTATGGGCAGCTATCGTCGCGGTCCAAGACATGATGGCGGCATGGAAGCGAAAGCGGCTGCGGCTTCGCCGTTGGGATAGCTGACATAACCTTTTGAGAGCCCGACCTAGAAGTCGGGCCCCATGGTCTGTATGAACATCATTGATGGGTCGATGAACGGTCAAGGGTCAGGCGACCAGCCGCAATGCGGTCTCTGCTGGCTTGGCGATAATCCGCCGCAACTCAGCCGCGACGCCATCAAGCACAGCGCGCTTCTGCTGCATGCGCTTCGACTGGTTATAGACGGTGGTCGTCACCCGGTTGACGCTCTCGCCGTCGCCCTTGGTCACGGCATGGTCGAGGCACTTGGCAATCGCGGCCTCGGAGAAGCCAAGCTCGCCGGCCAGCGTCGCTGGCGGTGCGCCGCAGATCGTGCGGCGTAAACGACTTCAAGCCGAGCAATTCGCACAGCCCAGGCGTCTTGGACTTGTCCGGATGCTTCTCGTGCTTGGTGGCGCGCAGGGCGGTCGCGAGCGTGGCGCGGTGGATTTATTATGTCACAGGCGGTTCATTGCCAGGTCATGCGGTCCGGAACCCCGGCTTCGCAATTTCACGACGGAAGCCGAAATCCGTTCAATCGCAATCGCTTACATGCTCGCGCAAGTTGTAGCCAAGGTGTCGGCGCGTCCAAATCACGTCCGTAGGCGCCCGCAGCACCCGCAGCGTTTCCATAATCCTGCCCACGCATCGCGACGACACAGATTTTTTGTTGCCGGTCGCCATCGACGCGACATGAGGACCTTGCGCTTGGCGTGCTGCCGATGGTCAACTCGCTGATCGGAATGTTCCTGCATCGTTGGGGGAAGCATGAGGTTCAAGTTGATTGCGATTGCGGTTGGCCTCGGGCTCGCACTCGCCGCCACGGCGGAGGCCCAGACCCCGCGCAAGGGCGGGACCATTCGCATGACGGCGCCCTATGGCTCCAGCTTCACCAGCATGGACATCCACACGACACCGCGCGCGCAGGACGAGATCTACGCCAAGGCTCTGCACCGCTCGCTCTACATCTGGGACTCGACGGAGGGCAAGCCGGTGCTGGAACTTGCCAAGGAGGTCACCGTCTCGGGCGGTGGCCTCGTTCATACCCTTCAAACTGCGCGACGACGCCTATTTCCACAACGGCCGCAGGATGACGGCTGACGACATCATCTGGTCCTACAATCGCATCATGGACGGCACCAAGGCCTATCCCGGCGCACGCTTTGTCCGCTTGATCGAGGGCGCGGCCGAGGTCGAGAAGGGCCAAGCCAAGGAAATCTCGGGCTTGAAGAAGATCGACGACTTTACCCTCGAAATGAAGCTGACCGAGAAGGTCGATCCCGCCTTCTATTTCTTCACCGCGTTGACCTCGATCTATCCGGCCGACGAGGGCGGCAAGGAGAGCTTCCTCCAGAAGCCGATCGGTCTTGGTCCATTCAAATTCGTCGAGCACGTGCCGGGATCGCGCATCGTGCTTGAACGCTGGGACCGGTTCTACAAGCCCGGCAAGCCGTATGCCGACAAGCTCGTGATATCGCTGATGGGCGAAGCCGCGGCCCGCGATGTCGCCTTCCGCAACAAGGAGATCGACACCTCGGTGCTTGGGCCCGCGCAGTATGTCGCCTATCAGGCCGACCCCAACCTCAAGGGCGCCATTGTCGAGGTCGCCGAGGTCTTCACCCGCTATATGGGGATGAATCCCACGTTCAAGCCGTTCTCCGACAAGCGGGTTCGGCAGGCCGTCAACTACGCGATCGATGCCGATCTGATCATCAGCAAGCTGGTCAAGGGCAAAGCCTATCGCGCTACGAGCTGGCTGCCTTTGACCTCGCCGGCATACGACAAGGCCATGAAGCCCTACCCTTACGATCCGGCGAAGGCGAAGCAATTGCTTGCGGACGCGGGTTATCCTAACGGCTTTGAATTCGAATGGACCACCAGTCAGAACGAAAGCTGGGGCTTGCCGATCGTCGAAGCCGCGATCCCGATGCTGGACAAGGTGGGCATCAAGGTGAAGGTCAAGCAGGTCGAGACCGCGGTGCTGGCGGAGGTCATTCGCAAGGGCGACTTCCAGGCCTTCATCTATTCCCAGGCGACCGGCCCGGATCCGCAGGCGGCGCTCAAATGCTTCCACTCGGCGACGCCGCAATCGGCCTGCAACTACACGACCTTCAAGAACGCGGACTTCGACAAGATGATCGATGCAGCCGGCCAGACCGACGACGCCGCAAAGCGCGTCCAGCTGCTGCAAAAGGCCAATGCGCTGCTCCAGGAGGAAGCGCCGATCTGGTTCTTCAACTACAACAAGGCGGTCATGGCGGTGCAGCCCTGGCTCAAAGGAATCCAGCTGGACGCAACGGAACTGACCCATCAAAACGTCGAAGACCTTTGGGTCGACGACACCTCGCCGGCGAAGTGACAGGTGCCAATCGCTCCCCCTCCATCGTGTGAAACGATGGAGGGGATGAGGAAAACTTCGAATGCTCTCCTTCGCGATCCGTCGAGTCCTGCAAACCATTCCGACCGTGCTGGCCGTCGTGCTGGTGATCTTCGTCCTGTTCAGCGTCGTTCCGGGCAGCATCGTGTCGAGCATGGGCGATGACGGCCGGGGTCCTACGGACCCGCAGGTCGTGGAACGCATGAAAAAGCAGCTCGGCCTCGACGATCCCGTTTACGTGCGGTTCGGCTCCTATGTCGCCAAGCTCACGACAGGTGATTTCGGGACCTCGTTCCGGACCCGCGAGCCGGTCACGACCATGGTCGCCAAACGGATGTGGCCAACGCTGCAGCTGATCTTCGCAGCGCTGGCGTTCGCGATTGCGGTCGGCGTTCCGCTCGGTTTCATCGCCGCGCTGAAGCCGGGCAGCATCGTCGACACGCTCTCGATGGTCCTGGCGGTGTCCGGCCTCTCGATGGCCAAATTCTGGCTCGGGCTCTTGCTGATGTATCTGTTTGCATTGAAGCTCGGCTGGCTGCCGAGCTTTGGCTATGGCGATGGCAGCCTCAAATATCTGCTCCTGCCTGCCGTAACCCTCGGCGTCTCGCCGATGGCGCTGCTGGCGCGGACGACGCGGGCAGCGGTGCTCGAGATCATGACCGCGGATTTTGTCCGGACGGCGCGCTCGAAGGGCATGAGCGAGACCCGGGTCGTGACGTGGCACGTGATGCGCAATGCCCTCGTCATCATTCTCACGGCGATCGGCCTACAATTCGGCGTCGTGATGGGCCAAGCCGTCGTCGTCGAGAAATTGTTCTCCTGGCCGGGCATCGGCTCGCTGCTGGTCGACAGCGTCCTGCAGCGCGACATTCCCGCCGTGCAAGGCACCATTCTCGTGGTGGTGCTGTTCTTCCTCGCCGTCAATACATTGGTTGACCTGCTCTACGGCGTGATCGACCCCAGGATCCGATACGCATGAGCGGCGGCCAGTCTCATCACGACAGCGCACGATCGACCATGCAGCCTGCCACGGCGGAGCGGCCGCGATGAAGCTTGGAACCAGCGCGATCGTCGGCGGCGCGCTATTCGCGCTTGCGATCTTCGTCGGCCTGTTCGCGCCCTGGCTGGCACATACCGATCCGGTCATGGGCGCCAACCTCATGAATGCGGAAGAACCGCCGAGCTGGATCTGGTGGTTCGGCACCGATGCGCAGGGTCGCGACATCTATTCCCGCGTCGTGCACGGCGCGCGCATCTCGCTGACGGTCGGCATCGTCTCGCAGCTCGTCAATAGCGTCATCGGCGTGACGCTGGGCCTGACCGCGGGCTATTGGGGTGGCTGGTGGGACGATGTCGTCAACGGGCTGACCAATCTGATGCTCGCGATCCCCTCGCTGATCTTCGCACTCGCCATCATGGCGGTGCTCGGCCCCGGCCTGACGAGCCTCCTGATCGCGCTCGGATTGACCAATTGGTCCTTCACCTGCCGGATCGCACGCGCCTCGACGCTGTCGCTCAAGAGCCAGGGCTATGTGCAGGCTGCGCGCGTGCTCGGCTATGGAGATTTGCGCATCATGATCACGCAGCTGCTGCCGAACATGGTCGGCCCCATCATTGTCATCGGCACGCTCGGCATGGGAGGCGCGGTGCTGGCGGAAGCTTCGCTTTCGTTCCTCGGCCTTGGCATCCGTCCACCCTATCCGAGCTGGGGCAGCATGCTGTCGGAGGCGCGCGACCAGATCACCACGGCGCCATGGCTGTCGGTGTTCCCGGGCCTCGCCATCTTCCTGACGGTGCTCGGCCTCAACCTGCTGGGTGATGGCTTGCGTGACGTGCTGGATCCCCAGTCGCGGAGCCGGCGCGCATGACGGCTCCTCCGCTGATTGAAGTCGAGGATTTACGCATCGATCTCGACGACGGCGCCAACCATGTTGCGGCGGTCGAAGGCGTTTCATTCCGCATCGATCGCGGCGAGACATTCGGCCTTGTCGGCGAGTCCGGCTGCGGCAAGAGCATTACGGCGCTCGCCTTGATCGGCCTGCTGCGGCGGCCGCTCTCGGTCGCCGCCGGCGCGATACGTTTCGAGGGGCGCGAGATTCAGGGACTTTCCGCGGCCGAGCAGCGGGCGCTGCGCGGCAACCGCATCGCCATGATCTTCCAGGAGCCGATGACGGCGCTCAATCCGGTGTCACCCGTCGGCCGGCAGATCGCGGAGATGTTCGTGCTGCACAAAGGCAAGAGCTGGCGCGAGGCGAACCAGCTGGCCGTCGAGGCGCTGGCGAACGTGCGCGTCCCCGCACCGGAGCGGCGGGTGAAGGATTACCCCCACCAGCTTTCGGGCGGCATGCGCCAGCGCGTGATGATCGCCATCGCGCTGGCATGCGATCCGGATCTTCTGATCGCCGACGAGCCGACCACCGCGCTCGACGTGACGGTGCAGGCGGAGATCATCGAGCTGATGCGCAATCTGTGCGCCGAGCGAGGCACTGCGATCCTGATGATCAGCCACGATCTGGGCCTGGTCGCCAACGTCTGCCGCCGCGTCGGCGTCATGTATGCCGGCCGCATTGTCGAGGAACGCGGCTCGGACGACATCTTCCGCGCCTGCGCGCATCCCTACACGCAGGGCCTGGTCGATTCGCTGCCGCGGCTGGGGAGTCGCGCAGCGCTCGGCCGGTCGCGGCTCAGGGAGATCGCCGGCGTTGTCCCGGCGATCGCGGACTTTCCGAGCGGCTGCCGCTTCAATCCGCGCTGCGCGCGGGCGACCGAGATCTGCCGGACCACCGCACCGGAGACGACATGGCTCGCTGCAGGCGGGCTTGTCAGGTGCCACCACCATGCATGAACCTGCGGCAAGCCCCGGCGACGATGTCATCCTCAGCGTCAAGGATCTCGCGGTGCATTTTCCGCTCGGCGGCGGCTTGCTGGGCGGCGGCCAGCGGCTGCTGCGCGCGGTCGACGGCATCGATCTCGAACTGAAACGCGGCGAGTGCCTCGGTCTCGTCGGCGAATCCGGCTGCGGCAAGTCGACCGTCGCCCTTTCGCTGCTTGGGCTGCTGACGCCGACGCGAGGCAGGATCGTGCTCGACGGACACGTTGTGACCGGCCAGCGATCGGTCGATCGAAAGCTTTTGGCCCGCACCGCCCAGATGGTGTTTCAGGATCCCTACGCCTCGCTCAATCCGCGCCAGACCGTTCGCCGCACGCTTGAAGACCCGCTGCGCCTGCATGGCGTGACGGCCCAAAGCGAGATCGACGGACGCATTGCGGCGATGCTCAAACATGTCGGCCTGCGGCCCGAACAGGCCGGCCGCTACCCGCATGAATTCTCAGGCGGCCAGCGCCAACGCATCGGCATCGCCCGCGCCCTGATCCTCAATCCCAAGATCGTCATCTGCGACGAACCGGTATCGGCGCTCGATGTTTCGATCCGTGCCCAGATCATCAATCTGCTGCTGGAATTGAAAGAGAGTCTCGGCCTCTCCTACATCATGATCAGCCACGATCTCGGCGTGGTCGAGCACATGAGCGACAGGGTCGCGGTCATGTATCTCGGCCGCATTGTGGAGACGGGCGGCTGGCGCGAGATCTTCGAGCGGCCGGCCCACCCGTATACGCAGACCCTGATCGCCGCGATTCCCGATCCGCTACGCCGCGCACCGCTCGCGAACGACAAGGGGCGAGCTTCCCAATCCTCTCAATCCGCCGGACGGATGTGCATTCAGCCCACGCTGTCGCTACGCCGAAGCGATGTGCCAGCGCGAGCCCGGGCCTTCGCTTCAAACACGCCCGGACGGGCACGCGGTCCGGTGCTGGCGAGCTGACGAGATTGCCGGTCAGGCAGCACGGGCTGCGGCCGAGAGCGGACATCCCTAATATATCGGCGATCCGCAGGTTGCCTAATAGCCCATTCGCTCCACCCATCCTACGCCTCTACCTTCCTCCCGTGATTTGCCCGCGGGATACGTTTTCAACTAAGGTTGCGGGATGGATATGCTCGTCAAACTCTATGCTCTGCCCGATTCCCGGCCTGCCTACGATCGATTGCTCAAGGCCGGAATTGTCATGCGCCGGGCGCTCGCGCCCGAAAAGCACAAGGTCACAGCCTGGGTACGGGAAACGTTCAGCGAGGCGTGGGCCAGCGAAACCGAGGTTGCGTTCAGCCGCCAACCGGTCTCCTGTTTCATCGCGATCCAGCAAAAGAAGATCGTGGGATTCGCCTGCCACGATGCGGCCTGCCGCAACTTCTTCGGTCCGACCGGCGTCGCGCCGAAGGCACAGCAGGGCGGCATCGGCAAGGCACTGCTGTTCGCCTGTCTCGAGGACATGAAGCACCAGGGCTTCGGCTACGCCATCATCGGCGGCGTCGGGCCGGCCGAATTCTATGCGAAGGCTGTCGGCGCGGTGGCCATCGAAGGCTCCGCGCCCGGGATTTATCGGGGACTGCTGTAGTTCGTTGGAATTCGTAGAAAGGGTCGAGCCGCACGGCTAGCGCAACTTCCCGAAGAACTCGCGCACCTCGCCAACGAAAAGCTCGGGCTGCTCGAACGCCGAGAAATGTCCGCCCTTCGGCATCTCGCGCCAGTGCTGGATGTTGGTGAAATTCGTCTCCATCCATTTGCGGACCGGCGTGACGATCTCCTTGGGGAACACGGCAACACCGGTCGGCACGCTCACCTTGTGCGGGGTTCGCTTGCCCGGCCCAAAGCTTTCCCAATAGAGCCGCGCCGACGATGCGGCCGTCTCGGTCACCCAATACAGCATGACATTGTCGAGCAGTTCGTCGCGACTGAGGATGTTTTCCGGATGCCCGTCGCAGTCGGTCCAGGCCCAGAACTTTTCCAGGATCCAGGCCGCTTGCCCGCTCGGCGAATCCGTCAGCGCGTAACCGAGTGTCTGCGGCCGGGTGGACTGCTGCTTGGAATAGCCGGAATCCCAGTCCGCGTAGTATTTGATGCCGTTGAGCGCACGGGTTTCCTCCGGCGTCGGCTGGCCCTCGACATTGGGCCGGGTCGACATCGCAAGCGTGATGTGAATGCCGGCACAGTGCGCCGCATCCTGCCCGCCGATCGCGGTCGTGACCGCAGAACCCCAATCGCCGCCTTGCGCGAAATACCTGGCGTAGCCCAGCCGCTCCATCAGGACGGCCCAGGCCTTGGCGATCCGGTCGACGCCCCAGCCTGTCGCGGCCGGCTTGGCCGAGAAGCCGAAGCCCGGCAAGGACGGGCACACCACATGGAAGGCATCGGCCGCGCTGCCGCCATGCGCGGTCGGATCGGTCAGCGGCTCGATCACCTTGTGGAATTCGACCACCGATCCCGGCCAGCCATGGGTGATGATCAGCGGCCGCGCCTCCGGGTGCTTTGAACGGACATGGACGAAGTGGATGTCGAGCCCATCGATCTCGGTGGTGAACTGGCTGAAGCGATTAAGCTGCGCCTCGCGCTGCCGCCAATCATAGGTCTCGGCCCAATAGCGGCAGACGTCCTTGATCCATTGCAGCGGCGCGCCCTGGCTCCAGTCGTCGACCAGCTCGGCTTCCGGCCAGCGGGTCCGGCGCAGCCGGGTGCGGAGATCCTCGAGGACATCGTCGCTGATGGCGATGCGAAACGGGCTGATGGCGGTAGTCATGGCGTCTCCCCGAGGCTCGAAAGCTGCTTGGGGAACATAGGGTCGGACCGCCAACCGATCAAACCATCAGGTAGCGCTATTTGCCGAGCGCCGTCTCCAGCAACGCCTGGGCCTGTTTGGTGGCTTCGGCGAATGCCGGTTGTTCCGGGGCGTGCTGGACGAAGCAGCGCTTGAATGCATCGTCGCCCTGCTGGCGCAGGTCGCCGAGCTTGTCATAGGCCTTCTTGTCGATCCGCTTCTGACGCAGCTTCTCGTCCGCTTCATCCGCCCGCTTGTTGTAGTCGGCGCGGATCGTCGCGCAGGCCGGCACCTGCACGGTGGGCTCGATCTCGCCATAGGCGATGTAGAACTTGCCGCTGGCAAGCGCCGCGACGAACACCTCGTCGGCGGCCTCGGGGGTTGTGTCCTGGGTGCGGCCGGCCAGGAAACCGTAAGTCAGGGTGGCCGACGCCGGTGGCGACCGGCAGCTCGTTGAAATTGATCACCGCGGCATCGGTCGAAATCGCCTGGGTGTAGAGCCCCTCGAACTTCAGGGCCCGGTTCGATCTGCTGCGGCACATTCTTGCTGCCCTTGTCCCACCACGCCTTGTGCTCGTGCAGCCACCGCGTGAACAGGGCTTCGGAGGTGACGATGATATGGGCTTTCGGTTCGACGAAGCTGCCGTCGGCGTGCTTCTCGCCGATCTTTGCGCCGTTCCTGCCGGTGTCGGCATCGAAGCGCAGGCCATCCAGCATGCCGAACCCCATATCGCCTCTATATAGAGTGTCGAGGTTGAGCTGGGCGGGGGCAAAGCCAGGCCGGGCGGGCTGGGACAGGATCGCGACCAGCTGCCCCTTCAGTTCGTCGCGCGCGGCCGCTTCTGCCTTGTCGACAGCCTCGTCAATCTTGCCGTCCTTCTCCTGCTTGGCGAATTTGGCGATCGCCGCGTCGCGCGCGGCAATATAGCGGTCCTCCGGCGACGTGGCGCGGGCCGGCGAAAGGACCAGGATCGGGGATAGGATGAGGGCAAGGCGGAAAATAAAATGCATGCCCTGTGGTCGCCCGCAGGGCATGCAAGGTTCAAGGTCACGGGTACTACCAGCATATCCGTCGCCGGCAGGCCCTCTGCCGACGCCGAATCTCGTCAGGGCCGGCCGCTCGTGCCGCCCTTGTCAGGCTGCCACGGTCAGGCTGCCTTGATCAGGCTGCCTTGGATTTCGCCACATGGGTGGCAATCGCGTCCATCAACGCTGGCGACAGGCAGTCATAGGGCTCGAGCCCAAGCTCCTTCAGCCGCGACCTGATCCCGGCCATATCGGCCGGCTTGACGCCGGACTCGATCACCGACGACACGAAGGCGGCAAATCCCGGAGCCGCAGAGCCGGACTCCTGGAACAGCTCAGGATGGATGAAATCGAGGCCATAGAACGGATGACCCTTGTTCTCGATCCGGCCGTACATGTGCGTGCCGCATCCGGTGCAGGCGTGGCGCTGGATCACCGCGGCGCTATCTACGATCTTCAGCTTGTCGCCGTTCTCCAGCACGGTGACGTTCTCGCGCGGGACCACCGCGACCACCGAGAAGGTGGCGCCCGCAGGCTTCCAGCATTTGGTGCAGCCGCAGGCATGGTTGTGGGCGACGTCGCCCTTAACCCCGACCTTGACCTTCTTGTCCGCGCATTTGCAGACCAGCGTACCGCCGGCAAAACTGCCGGAGCCTTGCTTGACGCCATCGTCGACTGACGGGTGGATATGAACAGTCATTGACCTATCCTCCTAGTGCTTGGTGTTTTAATTTTAGAACACGACGACCGAACGGATCGACTTGCCCTCGTGCATCAGGTCGAAGCCCTTGTTGATCTCGTCGAGCTTCAGCACGTGGGTGATCATCGGATCGATCTGGATCTTTCCGTTCATGTACCAGTCGACGATCTTCGGCACGTCGGTGCGGCCGCGCGCACCGCCGAACGCGGTGCCCTTCCAGACCCGTCCGGTGACGAGCTGGAACGGCCGGGTTGCGATTTCCTTGCCGGATTCCGCGACGCCGATCACGACCGACACGCCCCAGCCGCGGTGGCAGGCTTCCAGCGCCTGGCGCATCACGTTCGTGTTGCCGGTGCAGTCGAAGGTGTAGTCGGCTCCGCCGTCGGTCAGGCCAACCAGGTGCTGCACGATGTCGCCGCTCACCTTGGTCGGGTTGACGAAATGCGTCATGCCGAACTGGCGGCCCCAATTGTCCTTGGAGTCGTTGATGTCGACGCCGATGATCTTGTCGGCGCCGACCATCTTGGCACCCTGGATCACGTTGAGACCGATGCCGCCGAGGCCGAACACCACAACGTTGGAGCCCGGCGTCACCTTGGCGGTGTTGACGACCGCACCGACGCCGGTGGTGACGCCGCAGCCGATGTAGCAGCTCTTGTCGAACGGCGCGTCCTCGCGGATCTTCGCCACGGCGATCTCAGGCAGCACGGTGAAGTTCGAGAAGGTCGAGCAGCCCATATAGTGGAAGACCGTCTTGCCCTTGTAGCTGAAACGCGAGGTGCCGTCGGGCATCACGCCCTTGCCCTGGGTGGCGCGGATCGCGGTGCAGAGATTGGTCTTCT
The DNA here is from genome assembly GCF_054057015.1 of Bradyrhizobium sp. JR3.5. Lineage (NCBI taxonomy): Bacteria > Pseudomonadati > Pseudomonadota > Alphaproteobacteria > Hyphomicrobiales > Nitrobacteraceae > Bradyrhizobium > Bradyrhizobium sp. JR3.5. Next base: position 358,854 of record NZ_JBSRYV010000001.1, on the reverse strand, counting down.
GGCTCAGGCAGCTTTTGCACTGGCGGCATTCCGGCGTGTAGAGCGGGATCACATGATCGCCCGGCTTCACCGACGTCACGCCGGCGCCGACCTCGCGAACGATTCCGGCGCCTTCGTGGCCGAGGACCGAGGGGAAGATGCCCTCGCTGTCGAAGCCGTCGAGCGTGTAGGCATCGGTATGACAAATGCCCGTCGCCTTGATCTCGACAAGGACCTCGCCGGCCTTGGGGCTTTCTAGGTCGAGCTCGACGATCTCAAGCGGCTTCTTGGCTTCGAATGCGACTGCGGCGCGGGTCTTCATCTTGGTCTCCACAAAACATCAAACAGGTTTGTCATTCGCGCCGGTCACGCTCAGTTCTTGTTGCCCATGCAGGCGTCTTCCGCCTTTCCATAGGCTTCCGACTTGTCTTCGTGCTTGGCCGGCCGGACGCGCCCAACCGCATCATTGGCGCGGGCGCGCAGGTACACATAGAGGTCGTCCATGTAGCAGGCAACGTTCGGGTTATCGCCGAATGCCGGCATGACGTTTTCCTGCGACGTCGATACGTTCTTGCGCCCGCTCGCGACCACGCCCATGAAGTCGGGATAGCTCATGGTCTTCAGCGAATCCTTCAAAGCCGGCGCGTAAGTCGAGCCCATGCCGTCGGGTCCGTGGCAGACGTGGCACTCCGAATGATAGCGGCGGTAGCCCGAGTAGGTGTACCAATCCACCGTACCGTCGGACGCGACCTTGAACGTCGGGTTTCCATCCTTGTCGAGCCACTTGCCGTCCTCGGACTTGACGGCGGTTGGATCCCCCACGTCCTCGGCGGAGGCAACTCCACCCATTGCCACGACGAAGATCGTAGCAGTCACAAACCAGATCTTACGCAAAAGCCTGTCCTCGCGTGCGCGGATTGAAGACGGACCGGCGCATGGAGATCACCCCATGCGCCGGAACAAGCTTGCTCAGCTCACTGCTGCGGCAGCGAGAACACGGTGAGCGTTCCGCCGAGCGCGGTGTAGTTGCTCAGGGCCGCATAGCCGCCGACTGCACCGAGGCCGGCCGTCGGATCGGTCAGACCAGCCGCGAGGCCGATGCCTGCCCAACCGCCAACACCCGACAGAACTGCGACATACTGCTTGCCGCCGTTTTCATAGGTGGTGACGTTGCCGATGATGCCGGACGGAGTCTTGAACTTGTAGAGCTCCTTGCCCGTCTTGGCGTCGACAGCCTTCAGGTAGCCTTCCAGCGTGCCGTAGAACACCACGCCGCCGGCGGTCGCGAGCGCACCCGACCAGACCGAGAACTGCTCCTTGTTCGACCACACGATCTTGCCGGTCTTTCCGTCCCAGGCGATGAAGTTGCCCATGTTGGTCTCACCGGGAGGCGGATACATCGACAGCGTCGCGCCGACATAGGGCTGACCTGCGGTGTAGCTCACCTTGAATGGCTCGTAGTCCATGCAGACGTGGTTGGTCGGCACGTAGAACAGCTGCGTATCCGGCGAGTAGGCCGCCGGCTGCTCGTCCTTCGAACCCAGCGCCGCCGGGCAGATGCCCTTGACGTTGTGATCTTCGCCGGCCTTGTCGGTCGACGCTGCGTCGAGAACCTTCGGACGACCATAGGTCGGCGAGCTCTTGTTCATGTCGACGCCGGAGGTCCAGTTCACCTTCGGATCATACTTCTCGGCGACCAGCAGTTCGCCGGTGGCGCGATCGAGCGTGTAGCCGAGGCCGTTACGATCGAAGTGCGTCAACAGCTTGCGCGCCTTGCCGTCGATGCTCTGATCCGAGAGGATCATCTCGTTGACGCCGTCATAGTCCCATTCGTCATGGGGCGTCATCTGATAGACCCACTTGGCAACACCGGTATCCGGGTTACGCGCCCAGATCGTCATCGACCACTTGTTGTCGCCGGGACGCTGCTTCGGATTCCAGGTCGAGGGGTTGCCCGATCCGTAGTAGACGAGGTTGAGTTCGGGATCGTAGGAGATCCAGCCCCAGGTCGCGCCGCCGCCGATCTTCCACTGATCGCCTTGCCACGTCTTCAGGCTCGAGTCCTTGCCGATCGGCTTGCCAAGCTCGGTGGTCTTGTCGTCGACCAGAAGCTGGTCATCCGGACCTTCCGAGAAGCCACGCCAGACCAGCTTGCCGGTCTTGAGGTCATAGGCCGTCATGTGGGCCTGAACGCCGAACTCGCCGCCGGAGATGCCGACCAGGACCTTGTCCTTGACGACCATCGGCGCCGACGTTCCGGTCGATCCCTTGCTCGGATCGCCGTTCTTGACGCTCCACTCCACCTTGCCGGTCTTCGCATCGAGCGCGACCAGCGTGGTGTCGGCCTGATGCAGGATGATCTTGCCGTCACCATAGGCGACGCCGCGATTAACCGTGTCGCAGCACATCACCGGAATGACGTTCGGATCCTGCTTCGGCTCGTACTTCCAGACGATCTGATTGTCCTTGGAAAGGTCAATAGCGTAGACCTTGTTCGGGAACGGCGTATGCACGTACATCATGTTGCCGATGATCAGCGGGCCGCCCTCGTGGCCGCGCAGCACGCCGGTCGAAAACGTCCACGCTACCTGCAACTTTCCGACGTTCTGGGCGTTGATCTGATTCAGCTTCGAATAGCGCTGATTGGTGTAATCGCCGGTCGGCATCACCCAATCTTTCGGGTTCTGCGACATCTTGTGGAGTTCGTCATTGGCGTTGGCAGCTCCGGCGGCGAACACCGCCATTGCCCCAAGGCTGGTCGCGTAAAGCAGCTTGCGCATCGTGGATTTCCTCCCAGGTTCATGAGCTCAAGGGTTTCCGCCGAAACGGCCCCACTTCTTCCATTTTGGTACCTCACTGGTAGTCCCATCGAACCGCGCTGACTTGCCCAGCAGCGAAGCGCCGTTTGCTCAGAAGCGAAGCATCGTCAGATTTTTGCGGTCGGGCCGCGAATTGGCAGGTAAGGCTGCTTCATGTTGCAGGGCATCAAACGTCTTCAGTGTTGTTCCTGCGTCGAAGTAGAACCGGCCCAAGGTTGCGCTTGACGCGCCCAGAACTAAGTCGGAGGATCACCCGACATTATCCGGGAAGAAATCCCGCCGCCTCCCTAAGCTGTTCAGAATCAGGGAGAAGGCGCATCATCCCGGGCCAGATTTCAGCTCGGTGAGCAGTCACGTTGGGGATCGAATCGGTGGCTGGAAAGATGTCCGATACAGTCCATTCACTCAGCACGAACGGATTGACGCCCAAGCGTCAGATCCAGCGCTGGTCGGATGCGCTCACTGACCTGTGCGGTCAGTTCGACGTCGATGCGCTGGAAGGATCCTCGCTCGAGGGCCGGATCAATTTCACGACGGTATCGCGATTGAAGCTGTGCCAGATCGAGGCAAGCCAGCATCGCATCGCCCACACCGTCTCGCGCATCAGGCTGAGCGAGCATCCCTACATCAAGATCGTCTTCCAGACCCACGGCGTCTCGCATTTCGAGCAGGACGGTCTGCACTTCGACATCATGCCGGGCGACTGCTTCGCCTACGACGTGTCGTGTCCGCACACCATCATCAGCCCGTCCCTGACGCGTCACGAGGTCGTCATCGTTCCGAAGGACCTGCTCAAGGAGCGCGGCTTCCAGCTCTCCAAGATGGCGCCGTGCAAGCTCTCGGCGCGCAACGGCACCGGCCGCATCGCCTATGATTTCGTCCATGCCGCGTTCGGCGAAGCGCCCACGCTGACCCCGGTCAACGCCGTCGGCGTGGCCGATGCGCTAATCGACCTGCTGCTGCTGCCGCTGCGCGAGACCGGCGCGATGTTCGACCGCGGCAGCGCCGAGGCGACCTATGTGCGAGCCCAGGGCTTCATCCGCGAGCATCTGCGCGATCCCGATCTTTGCATCGACCGCATTTCCGCGGCCCTCGGCTGCTCGAAGCGCTATCTGCACATGCTGTTCAGCGATCGTGGCATGACGGTCAGCGACTACATCTGGAAGGCCCGGCTGCAAAATTGCCGTCAGGAGCTGGAATCCCAGAACGGCAAGACCATCACGGACGTCGCCTTCTCCTGGGGCTTCTCGAGCTCATCGCATTTCAGCCGCGTATTCCGGAAGTATTTTGGCATTGCCCCCTCCTCCGTGCACAAGGGTCTGCACGGCGGCATACCGGTCGATGTGGTACTGGAATAGCGTTTCGCCTGACGTGCAGGCGCCACGCCATGCCGTCCATCAAGCTATCCTCAATCAAACTTTCCTCAATCAAAGCTTGGGCGCGCAACCTGAAACGAGACAGCGTTGCGCTGTATCTCGCGTCGCGTGATCCGCGCGTACCGTGGTACGCAAAGGCCCTCGCCGTCGCCATCGCGGCCTATGCGCTCTCCCCCATCGACCTGATTCCGGATTTCATCCCGGTCATCGGCTATCTCGACGATCTGATCCTGCTGCCGCTCGGCATCTGGCTTGCGATCTCGCTCGTTCCGGATGAGGTAATGGCTGAATGCCGCGCCAATGCCAGTGCCGTCTTGCAGCGCCCGACCAGTCGAGCGGGAATGATCGCGATCATCGTGCTCTGGATCGCCAGTGCGCTCGCGCTGGCATGGGCTGTCGTCACATACTGGCCGCGAACCGCGCCCTAAGCCTGCGCAGCCTTTGGCACCAGCGCCTCGACCGTCACGCCATCATCGCTGGAATTGATCTTGAGCGTGCCTCCGAGCGCGAGGATTCGCTCCTGCATGCCAGTCAAACCGCGGCCGAGCCGGTGATCCCTGAGCAGGCCGCGACCGTTGTCGCGGACACGCACCAGCGCACAGCCGCGGCCGCCGCGCGGGCCGGTCTGTCGCTCCGCAGGCTCGATCGTGATATCGACTGCCGTTGCGCCGGCGTGGCGGAATACGTTGGTGAGCGCTTCCTGGACGATGCGATAGATCGTCAGATCGGCCGTCTCGCCGGTCTCGCCGAGATCAGGCGATATGCTGCTCTCGATCTCCACCTCCGGGTGGGTCTCGCCCCACAGCCGCACCAGCGCGCCAAGCGCTTCAGCAAGCCCAAGCTCCGCCAATCCCACCGGCCGCAATCGCTCCAGGATGCGGCGAGTGAACTGCTGAAGCGCGTTGACCTGCTCGAGGATGGCGCTGCCGTGCTTGCGTAGCGCAGCAGGATCGGGCTTTTCGACCTCCGACAGCCGCGTCAGTGCGCCGGCATGCGCGCGCAGCGCGAACAGATAGGGCCCGAACTCATCGTGCAATTCGCGCGCGATCTCCTTGCGTTCGGAATCCTGCAGCGAGACCGCACGTTCGGCCAGCTGCCGCTTGCTGTCCACGGCCTCGCCAAGGGTCGCCGCCAAATGGTTCAGTTTGGCACAGATCGCAGCCAATTCAGGCGATCCGCCGGGCTCGACGCGCGCGTCGTAATCCCCGGCCTCGATACCGGTCATGGCCTGCGACAGCGCTTCCAGCGGCGCAAGTGCGCGGCCGACCACCAGCATGGTCACCAGCAGCAGCGCCACCGCGATCGCGGAGCCGACCTCGATCTGGGTGACGATGCCGTCCCAGATCTCAGCCATTTCATCGTCGGGATGCGAGGTGATGACGAGCGATTGCGGCTTGCCGTGAACCGAGATCGGCACCCGCACCGAAGTCTGCTCGGGATGAACCAGCGCGACGAACCACTCAGGCGCGGCGCGCGGATCGCCTGCCTCCGCCAGGCGCTCGGCAGACTTTGCGGTCGCGTCATCCTGCCGCGTGATGCTGACATGACGCAGCCGGCTCAGGTCCTGGACGATCTGGTCGAGCCGCGCATCCGGATCCGGCGCCTCGTCGAGACCGGTCACCATCGTCGTAACAAACTCGCGCGCCAGCCGGATCACGCTCTGGTCCTCGGCCTGGACACGCGGCCCCGCTTCCAGCACGAGCCGCGCAATATTGATGCCCAACCCAAGCGCCAGTATCAGCGCCAGCAGCAGGTTGATCCGTGCGCGCAAGGATAGCTTTTGCCACATGACGTTGCCCCCGACCGCGATCCCTCCTCCGAGAGGATCGTTGACAGCCAAATTTGCCCGGCTATCTAATCGCACCCTATCGCAATCTCGTGCGAGGTGCACAACCGGTCGGAACCGAGGTGTTCTTCGTGCAAATCGATGTAATGAAGAGCTGGTCGAAGCAGGTCGCCGGAACAACGCCATGCGCATTCTGATCGTTGATGATCATCCCATCGTTGCTTCCGGCTGTCGCACCGTGTTCGCCGACGATCCCGAGATCATCCTGCTGGAAGCGGCGGATGCCGAAAGCGGCGAACGGGCGTTCGTCGCGGAGAAGCCCGATCTCTGCGTGATCGACATCAACCTGCCGACGGTCTCCGGCTTCGAGCTGGCCCGCCGCATCCTGTCGCGCGATGCATCCGCTCGCCTCATCATGTTCAGCATGAACGACGACCCGGTGTTCGCCGCCCGCGCCATCGACATCGGCGCCAAGGGCTACGTCTCGAAGACCGGCGATCCCAACGATCTGGTGGAGGCCGTGCGTGAGGTCGGCAATGGCGGCGTCTACCTGCCGCCGGCGATCGCACGCAACGTCGCCTTTGCGCGGCCGGGCTTTGCGCAAAATCCGCTCTCCAAGCTGACCTCGCGCGAGATGGAGATCCTGCGCCTGCTCAGTTCCGGCAAGAGCCTGTCGGAGATCGCCTGGCTGGTGCATTCGTCTTACAAGACGGTCGCGAACACGTCATCGATCATGCGCCAGAAGCTTGGCGTGCGCACCTCGGCAGAGCTGGTGCGCCTCGCGATCGAGAGCGGCGTCGGCTGAACGACGCCGCGCGCCAACACGGAGGAATATGGCAATGCAGACGGTTTCCCAGAACAAGTCGCATGGCGGCACGCAGGGCGTCTACCGGCATCCAAGCCGCGAGACCAAGACCGATATGACCTTCTCGGTGTTTGTCCCTGATCATGCGACCGGCGCCAAGCTGCCTGTCGTCACCTATCTGTCGGGCCTAACCTGCACGCACGCCAACGTCACCGAGAAGGGTGAGTTCCGGCAGGCATGTGCCGAGCTCGGCCTGATCTTCGTCGCGCCCGACACTAGCCCGCGCGGCGAAGGCGTTCCCGGCGATCCCGCCAACGCTTACGATTTTGGCCTCGGCGCAGGCTTCTATGTCGATGCGACCGAGCAGCCGTTCGCGACCAATTACCGGATGTGGAGCTACGTCACCGAGGAATTGCCAAAACTGATCGCCGAGCAATTCCCGGTCGACATGGCGCGGCAATCGATCCTCGGCCACTCCATGGGCGGCCATGGCGCGCTGACGGTTGCGCTGCGCTATCCCGATCGCTATCGCGCGGCGAGTGCGTTTGCGCCGATCGTGGCGCCATCGCAGGTGCCGTGGGGCAACAAGGCGCTGGGCGGCTATCTCGGCAGCAACAAGCAGGCGTGGCGCAAGCACGACGCGGTCGCGCTGATCGAGGACGGCGCCCGCTTCTCCGATCTGCTGGTCGACTATGGCGATGCCGACGGATTTCTCACCGAACAGCTGCGGCCCGAGCTCCTGAAGGCGGCTTGCGAGAAGGCCAACATCCCCCTCACCTTGCGGCGTCAGCGCGGCTACGACCACAGCTATTACTTCATCTCGACCTTCATGGCCGATCACCTGCGCTGGCACGCCGCACGCCTGAAGGCGTGAGCCAATCCCTCCCCGTCATCCTGAGGAGCGCGTAGCGCGTCTCGAAGGATGCACGGCCCGGCTGGTGGCCGATTCATCCTTCGAGGCTCGCCGAAGAGGCTCGCACCTCCAGCGACAAAGGCGAAGCCTTTGCGCGGGGATGACGGTCGCACATTTGTACCCGCAGCTACCGCGCTTGCGGGGCGCCGTAGTTCGGCGCGAGCAGGCGGTTGCGCACGAGATAGTCGGTTGCGCGCGACCAGGATTCGTCGGTATTGCCGCGCATGTCGGCGCTCGCTGCCGCCACCAGTTGCCCGGTATGGACGTCGCGCAGATAGAGATTGATGTTGAGGATCAGGTTGGAGACCTTCTGCACCACGCCGGTCATCGCGAGATCGGCGCCCAGCTCGCCGGCCAGCTTCACGTCGCATCCGCCGCAGGCCTGAAGATTGCTGCCGTGCGCCGCAGCATTGATCGGCGCGGTATCGATCACGTGGAACTTGCCGGAATCTGCAAGCTCCTTGCGCACCTGATCGCCGGTGCGCAGCAGCCGCGCCTGTTCGTCGGTCCGCGGCCCGTCGACCTCCCCTTGAAGGCTGGTGTCGATCATCTCGAGGTCGAACACCGCGAGCTTGGGCGGTTCGGCGCGCGCCGCAGATATCAGCAGCAAAGATATGACGAAGACGAACGCTGATCTCATGATTGTGAACCAATCCAAATTTGGTACCGCGCAACGACAAAAAGCGGGGTTGCAAGCCAGGCCAATTCCGGCATCTTGCACGTCAACGCATGGCCCAGAAAAGCGGAATCCGCTTTTCGGCAACGCCGCGCCGAGTGAAGAATGACTACGGGAGGAGTTATGTTCCGATGGCTGATCGGCACGATCGCGCTCAGCATGGTGGCGACCGGAGCGCTGGCGGCTGATCCCGTCGAGGTCCACATCGGCTATCTCGGCCATGCCGGCATCAAGTCGACGCTCTCGCTGGTCGAGCAACCGGCCGACAGTGACGGCATCGCTGGCGCACGCCTTGCGATCGAGGACAACAATACGACCGGAAAATTCCTCAACCAGCGCTTCGTGCTCGACGAGATCAAGGTCAAGGACAGCGACGATGTCGCCAAGGTCGCGACCGATCTCGCTGGCCGCAACGATTATATCATCACCGACCTGCCCGCCGACGCCCTGCTCAAGGTTGCCGACGCGCTGCGCGATCGCGGCACCGTGCTGCTCAATGCCGGCGCGATCGACGATCGGCTGCGCGAGCAGGACTGCCGTGCCAATGTCATCCATGTCGCGCCGACACGCTCGATGCTGGCGGACGCGCTTGGGCCAGTATCTGGTGTGGAAGCAGTGGAAGCGCTGGCTGCTGGTGACCGGCTCGCATGATCAGGACAAGCTCTACGCCGACGCGCTGCGCCGTGCCGCCACGCGCTTCGGCGCTAAGATCGTCCAGGAACGGACATTCGAGGACACCGGCGGCGCACGCCGCACCGACTCTGGCGTGACGCTGATCCAGCGTCAGATGCCGGTGTTCACGCAGCAGGCGCCGGCTTACGACGTGCTGGTCGCTGCCGACGAGAGCGAGGTGTTCGCGAACTATCTACCCTACCGGACCTGGGACCCGCGCCCCGTGGCCGGCTCGGCGGGCCTGGTGCCGACCAGCTGGGACGCCGCGCATGACCAATGGGGCGCGGTCCAGATCCAGAACCGCTTCGTCAAGCTGAACATGCGTCGCATGACGGCGCTCGACATGCAGGCCTGGACGGCGGCGCGCATGATCGGCGAAGCCACCTCCCGCACCAATTCGGGGGATCCCAAAAAGGTTATCGCCTTCCTCAAGGGCAAGGATTTCTCGATCGCCGCCTTCAAGGGCACGCGATTGACCCTGCGCGACTGGAATCTGCAGCTCCGCCAACCGATCTTGCTGGCCGATGGTCGTATGGTCGTTTCGGTCTCGCCGCAGGAAGGTTTCCTGCATCAGGTCTCCGAGCTCGACACACTCGGTGTTGACCGGCCTGAAACGAAGTGCAAGCTGCAGTGAGGGAGATGAAACGCATGTGGCGCCGCTGTCTGTTGACCGGGATGCTGGTTTGGCTTGCCGCGACACCGGCGTCCGCCTTCGTTGCCTACGTCTCCAACGAGAAGGGCAACACCGTCACGGTGATCGACACCGACAGCTGGACGGTGACCAAGACCATCAAGGTCGGCCAGCGGCCGCGCGGCATCGAGTTCTCGCGCGACGGCAAGTTCGTGATGGTCGCGGTCGGCGACGACGACACGATCCAGGTGATCGATACCAAGACCCAGGAGATCGTCGACACCCTGCCCTCCGGCCCCGACCCTGAATTGTTCACCCAGGATGCCGCCGGCAAGACCATGTATGTCGCCAACGAGAACGACAACACGGTCACCGTGATCGATCTCGAGAAGCGCGCCCGGCTCGGCGACATCCAGGTCGGCGTCGAGCCGGAGGGCATGACGATCAGCCCGGATGGCAAGATCCTGATCAACACGTCCGAAACCACCAACATGGCGCATTTCATCGACACGACGACGCGCCAGATCGTCGCCAACGTGCTGGTCGATTCGCGGCCGCGCTTCGCCCAGTTCAAGCGCGACGGCTCCGAATTGTGGGTTTCCTCCGAGATCGGCGGCACGGTGTCGATCATCGATCCGGTCAAGCGCGAGGTGACCGGCAAAATCACCTTCGAAATCCCGGGCCTGCGCAACGAGGCGATCCAGCCCGTCGGCATCGGCATGACCAGGGACGGCAAGATCGCGTTCGTTGCGCTCGGCCCCGCTAACCGCGTCGCGGTGGTCGACGGCGCGACCCACAAGGTCCTCAAATATCTCCTGGTCGGCCAACGCGTCTGGCACATGGATTTCACGCCGGACGAAAAATATCTGATGGTCACCAACGGCGTCTCGAACGATGTCTCGGTGATCGACATCGCAGCCCAGAAGGTGATCAAGACCATTCAGGTCGGCGAACTGCCCTGGGGGATCACGATCGCGCAGCCATGACCGCAACCGATGCCCATATCGCGAGCCAGCCCTCGCCGGATGCAAGTCCCACAGCGGCCGTACAGCCGGCGCTGTCGATCGGCAATGTCAGCCACAGCTACGGTTCGCGGCGCGCCTTGATCGACGTCAATTTCACGGTTCAGCCTGCGAGCTTCACCGCATTGCTCGGCCTCAATGGAGCGGGCAAGAGCACGTTGTTCTCACTGGTGACACGGCTGTTCGGCATCCAGAACGGCCAGATCAGCATCTTCGGCCACGACATCAGCCGAACGCCCGGTGAAGCGCTGAGGCTGATGGGCGTCGTGTTCCAGTCGCGCACGCTCGATCTCGATCTCTCGCTGACGCAGAACCTGCTGTATCACGCCGCGCTGCACGGCATCTCCCGGCGCGAGGCGCGGCTGCGCAGCGCCGAGGTGCTCGGCCGCATCGGGCTTGCCGACCGCGCCACGAGCAAGGTGCGCGATCTCTCGGGCGGCCAGATGCGAAGGCTCGAAATCGCCCGCGCGCTGCTGCACCGGCCGCGGCTGCTGCTGCTCGACGAGGCCACCGTCGGGCTCGACGTCAAGGCGCGCGCCGACATTCTCGACCATGTCCGCCAGCTCGTCACCGAACAGGGCATCGGCGTGCTCTGGGCGACGCATCTGTTCGACGAGATCATGCCGGGCGACGACCTTGTGGTGCTGCATCAGGGCCGGATGCTGGCGCACGGCCCGATGTCGCGCGTGATCGCGGACGCCGGCGCCCAGGACGTCAACACCGCATTCATGCGCCTGACCGGAACGGCAACCCTTACCGGAAAGCCACCAACATGAGCAGCACGACGGTCACGCCTGAGCGAAGCGGCTTCTCGGTGTCGGAATACATCGTCTGCCTGAACGGCATCGTGTGGCGCGAGGCACTGCGCTTCCTGCATCAGCGCGAGCGCTTCGTCTCGGCACTGGTCCGGCCACTGGTCTGGCTATTCATCTTCGCGGCCGGCTTCCGTCAGGTGCTCGGCATCTCGATCATCCCGCCTTATGAGACCTACATTCTCTACGAGGTCTATATCGCGCCCGGCCTGATGGCGATGATCCAGCTGTTCAACGGCATGCAATCGTCGCTGTCGATGGTCTATGACCGCGAGATGGGCAACATGCGCACGCTGCTGGTCAGCCCGCTGCCGCGCGGCTATCTCCTGTTCTGCAAACTGCTCGCCGGCACAGCGGTGTCGCTGCTCCAGGTCTATGCCTTCCTGCTGATTGCGTGGTTCTGGGACATCACGCCGCCGACCCTCGGCTACCTCACCGTGCTTCCGGCGCTGGTGCTGTCGGGCCTGATGCTCGGCGCACTGGGCATGCTGATCTCGGCCAGCATCAAGCAGCTGGAGAATTTCGCCGGCGTGATGAACTTTGTCATCTTCCCGATGTTCTTTGCATCGTCCGCCCTCTATCCGCTCTGGCGGGTACAGGAAGGCAGCCCGATGCTGTATTATGTCTGCCAGTGCAATCCGTTCACGCATGCGGTGGAGCTGATCCGGTTTGCGCTCTACGGCAAGATGAACTGGGTTTCGCTCGCGGTGGTCGGCGGCTGCACGGTGGTGTTCATGATCGGCGCGATCCTGGCCTACGATCCATCGCGCGGCCTGGTGCGCCGCGGACCTGGCGGAGGCGAGGCATGACAGGCTTACGGCCAGCACTCGGCGCGCTGCTCGCGATGGTTCTGTCGAACCAGGTCGCGTTCGGTGCCGACCCGCGTTACCCGGACTGGCCGTGTGCGCAGGCCAAGGTGCCCGAGATCTCGTTCGCCGCAGTCTGGGCCGGGCCGCCGCTCGGCGATGCTGAGACCAAGTGGAGGGACGATCCGAAGATCAGCCAACTTGCGACCAAGCTCGCGGCGCGCCGCATTCCGCTCGAGGATGCGCAGAAGGAGATCACCGAGTTCCTGTCGGCCGCCGCGGCCGACAAGACCAATCTGGGAAAGCTGCTGTTCGCGGGGCTGTTCGATACGCTCAACGGTCAGCGGGCCTCGGTCATGAACGGGCTGGAGCGCGTCATGCGCAAGCAGCGCGAGGCCGCGGAAAAGATCCGCGCCGATACCGTCGCGCTGCAGGCGCTGCAGGATGCCACGCCGCCGGACCAGGCCAAGGTCGACGAGCTCGGCAATCAGTTGGTCTGGGAGACGCGGATATTCGAGGACCGCGGACGCGTGGTGAAATTCGTCTGCGAGGTGCCGACCATCATCGATCAGCGGCTGTTTGCGCTCGGCCGCACCATCCAGCAGGAGCTGGATTAGGCCTGCGACCGATCGCCCCGGCGATTACCACCGCGCCGCCGGAACAAACTGCCCTGCCCGCTCGTTGTCTCTAACTATATCTGAAGTTGGGAGACCTCGATGAGAGCAGCCAAGATCGTCATGACCAGCCTCGCCGCCGCGAGCCTGATCACCACAGCGGCTTTGGCCCAGCAATCCATGTCGGGAATGGTCACCAAGATTGACCGACTGAGTGGAACCATCTCGATCCAGCAGACAGAAACCGGCACCGTGGGCGCGGCCGGCGGCGCCATTCAGGAATACAAGGTGGCCAAGGGACAGTCGCTGGAGGAGCTTCACGCCGGCGACAAGGTGACGTTCACCACCACGGACGGCGACGGCGGCAAGACCATCAATAAGCTCGACAAGCAGAAGTAATTCGCTGGAGATTTTCCTGGCCGCGTGAGGACGGGCTCACTGCTCGCCCTCTCGCGGTTCGGGCTCCGCATCCGCCAGCGGCAGATTGGCGCGTCCCCATCCGTCGGTTCCCTCCGGATACCACGCGACATTGCGGTAGCCGTAGGAGAGCACGCGCTTGGCGGCGTTCCACGACATCCAGCAATTTTCCTGGCAGTAGATCACCAGCAATCTGGCCCTGTCGTCGCCGGAGGCGCGGACCAGGCCGCGTCGCATATAGTCCTCGGTCGATGCGGCGAGCTTGCCGTAGCCGGTGTCGGGCAGCCAGATGCTGCCGGGAATGTCGCGATGCGGCCGCTCGCGCCACACCGTGCCGGCCGGCAGATTAGGCTTCGGCGCGCGCGGCAGCACGTCGACGAAGGCCCCGGACTTGCCGCGCCAGATCGCTGCCGCTTCCGCGGTCGTGAGGACGCGCGCGCCCGCAAGAGTGATCGGCACCGGCGCGCGATAATCCTCGGTGCGGTAGCCCTCGGGCTCTGCAGGCGGGTCCTGCGCGCGGACATGTGAAGCGGCGAGCAATACCACCGCCAGCATGGCCGCGAGCCTGATCATGGCGATTTGGTCGCGGTCTCCGGCCCGATCGGACGGTCGTTCTCGTCGAGCAGCGGAACGCCGAAGTCGAGCAGGATCTTGTTGATGGCCGGCTGGTTCTCCTGGATCAGGCGATTGAGCTGCCGCTTCCAGTTCTGATCGGACGCCCGCACGCCCATGCCGATGCGATAGACCAGCTTGGGTCCCGTGGTCTCCTTGAGCAGCGGCGTGACTTGCAGCGGCGGGTTCGCCTTCTTGGCATAAAAGCCCGCCATCGGCCCCCACAGGATGCCGGCGTCTATCTCGCCCTTCTCGAGATCGTTCATCATCGCCTCGGCCGAGGAATCGTAGCGCGTGTCGATCATCAGCGGATAAGGCTTCGCATTGCCCATCAGGCCGTTGATGGCCATGTTGGTCGCGGGCGGCGTTCCGGCGACGATGCCGATATGCTTGCCCTTCAGCCGCTCATCCTCGAGCGTCGTGACCTCGTCCAGTCCGCTTCCCCGTTTGGCGACGATCGCATAGGCCGTGCGGTAATAGGGATTGGTGCCTTGCGCGAGGTCGTCGCCTTGCGGAAAGCCCATGATCACGTCGCAGCGATGCGAGCCGAGCGTGATCCGCACGAAGCCGGTCGCCTGCGGGAAATACATATAATCGAGCTTCTTTTGCAGCTTCTCGGCGAACAGCTCGCCGATCTTGTTCTCAAAGCCCTCGCCCTTGTCATTCGAGAACGGCAGGTTGCGCGGATCGGCGCAGATGCGAAGCACCTTGGGATCGACCAGCTCGATGGAGAGTTCGCCCTGCTCGTTGACCTGCGCGCGCGCGATGTCGCGGCCGGCGAAACAGACGATGAAGCTGGCAAGCGCGAGCAGAACAGGACGGCATCCGACAACTCTCATTGCGCGGTCTCCTCTTGATCGGACGGATTGCCGCCATCCACCAATTGCCCGGCGCACGATGACGTGCAACAGGGATAATGATCGCGACGGTGCCGCGTTGCTTGTTGCAGCGCAAACTGGAGCGCGACGACATCGATCGCGCGTCCCGGAAAAACTGAGGCGGAAACATGGCTCATGGCGGTTCAGTGCTTGCGCTGCTCCTGATGCTTTGGGCGCCGACCATAGCGCGGGCTCAAGAAGCGGAATTGCCTGTGAGCGAAGTCGCCCCCGGAATATTCGTTCACACCGGGGTCACTGCATTGATGACCCGCGACAACGAAGGCGCCATCGCCAATGTCGGCTTCGTGGTCGGCGACAGCGCCATTGCCGTCGTCGACACCGGCGGCAGTGTCCGCGAAGGGCGGCAATTGCTCGCCGCGGTGCGCAGCCATAGCGACAAACCGATCCGCTATGTGATCAACACCCACGCGCATCCGGATCATAGCTTCGGCAACGCGGCGTTCGTGGTTGACGGGACCAGCTTCGTCGGCCACAAGGCCTTGCCCCAAGCGCTGGCGGCGCGCGGGCAATTCTATCTCGACGGTTTTCGCCGGACCATGGGCGATGCGTTGATCGACGAGGTCCGCATCATTCCGCCGACCGTTCTGGTCGCGGACACGCTGAAGCTCGACCTCGGTGGACGGGCCCTCACCCTGAAGGCATGGCCCCCCGCCCACAGCGACAACGACCTCACCGTGTTCGATCAACGCACCGGCACCCTGTTCGCCGGCGATCTGGTGTTCCTCGAACATATTCCGGTGGTCGACGGCAGCCTCAAGGGCTGGCTGCGTGCGCTCGACGAGCTCCAGGCTATTCCCGCCGAGCGCGTGGTTCCCGGTCACGGACCCGTGAGTACGTGGCCTGCAGCGCTTGCCGACGAGCGGCGTTATCTTGAGACGCTGGCCGCGGACGTCCGCGCGCTGGTCGCAAGCGGCAAGCCGATCACGGCCGCGGCGGAGCATGCCGCGGCAGCCGAGCGGCCGCGCTGGCAATTGTTCGACGATTACAACGCCCGCAACGCAACTGCAGCATTCTCGGAAATTGAATGGGAATAGCTGTTGGTCCTATAATGACCCGGCTGCATAGGATCTCGCGAACATGACTGGACATCGCGCCCGCCTGCTTTGCATCGCCAGCCTTCTTGCGGTCGCGCTGGCGACACCCGCTGCGCCCGCGGCGGAGGCCTATGATCCCTGGCCGGGCCTCGTCCAGGATATCTTCAGCAATCGTCCGATGAATGACGGCAACGATATCATCGGCATCGAGATGCCTGCGCGCGCGGAAGACGCGGCAATCGTTCCGGTGACGCTGCGCACCAAGCTGCAGCCGAGCGATAGCCGCCGCGTCGTCGCGATCACGCTTGTGATCGACGAGAACCCGGCGCCGATGGCGGCGAAGTTCACGCTGGGACCGGACGCCAACGTCACCGAGATCTCGACCCGCGTCCGCGTCAACAACTACACCAATGTGCACGCCGTCGCTGAGCTCAGCGACGGCAAGCTCTATGTCAGCAAGGTGTATGTGAAAGCATCCGGCGGCTGCTCGGCACCGGCCGGCAAGAACGTCGAGGAAGCGAAGAATCGGCTCGGCCAGATGCGTTACCGGCAATTCACAAAGTCCGAACAAGGGCCGGCGACGAGCACCCGGGAAGCCCAGATCATGATCGGGCATCCGAATAATTCAGGCCTGCAGATGGACCAGGTCATGCAGCTCTATATCCCGGCCTTCTTCGTCAATGAGCTGCATATCTGGCAGGACGACAGTCCGGTGCTCACGATGGAGGGCGGGATCTCGATTTCCGAGGACCCGAACATTCGCTTCACTTACGTCTCGAATGGCGCCAAGCACTTCCGTGCCGAGGCCAAGGACACCGACGGGCACGTCTTCGACCACGAATGGAAGGTCGAGAACCCCGGGACCTGACGCGTTCGCGATCTCACGATCAACGCTAGAAACACCTCACTTCAGCCTCGGCCTGCGCACGCCTGAGGTCGTTGAGCGCGTTGGCGGCCTGCTCGGACGAGCGGAACTGGCCGCCCAGATTGCCGCGCACCTGCGCCATGCTCAGCACGGTCTCGGCGGTGACATAGCGATCATAGGGGATGATCGAGGCGACCACGTCGATCGAGCAGGAACATTGTTCGATCGACTGCCGGGATTCGCCATTGGACTTCATGCAGCCGAACACATATTCGGCCCGCGCCGAGGTCGGATAGTCATTGATCTCCTGGGCCCGCACGCTGACGGCCGTCCCGGCGAGCGCCAGGACGGCGACAATCGGTCGTAGCATGCCAGCTCCTGCCATGGTCCTGCTTCCTCTTCTCTTTCCGCAAGCTATGCTATGGATGTTGATCAGAAAAGAAAACATTCGGGGAAGTGGCTCAAGAAACGATGATCATCTCTGTACGCACGGTGTTGGCTGCGGCAGTTCTGGCAGTCATGCAGTTCGGCACCTCGTGCTACGCGGAGACCATCCGCGTTGCAGCGCAGAAGACCGGAACGCTGGCCTGGGAACTGGCCGTCATTCGCTCCCATGGTCTCGACAAAAAGGCCAATCTGTCGATCGATGTCGTCGAGCTCGCCAGCCCCGAGGCCGGCAAGATCGCGCTGCGCTCCGGGTCGGCCGACGTCATGGTGTCCGACTGGCCCTGGGTCTCGCGCGAGCGCTCGCTCGGCGCCAGGCTGCAGTTCTATCCCTATTCGAGCGCGCTGGGCGCCGTGATGGTCCCGGCCGCCTCGCCGCTCAAGACGCTCGCGGACCTCAAGGGGCGCAAGCTTGCCGTGGCCGGCGGCGCGATCGACAAGAACTGGCTGCTGCTGCAGGCCGCATTGAAGCAGGACGGCGTCGACCTGAAGTCGCAGGCGACCGTTGTCTACGGCGCTCCGCCGCTGCTGGCCGCCAAGGCCCTCGGCGGCGAGATGGACGCGACGCTCAACTACTGGAATTTCTGCGCGGCGCTTGAAGCCAAGGGCTTTCGCCGGCTCGCCGGCATGGAGGAGGTCCTGCAAAAACTCGGCAGCAAGGGCCGCATCGCGATGATCGGCTACGTGTTCGACGAAGCCTGGGCCAATGCCAACAAGGATCTGGTCGCCCGCTTCATCGCCGTGACGCGTGCCGCGAAAGAGATTCTGGCGACCTCGGATACCGAATGGGACACGATTGCGCCGCTGACCGGTGCGCCGGATGCGGCGACGCTGCGCGCTTATCGCGACCGCTACCGCGAGGGCATCCCACGCCGTCCGATCGCTGACGAAGAGGCTGATGCTCGCGTGCTCTACCGGGTGCTGGCGCAGCTGGGCGGCCGCGACCTCGTCGGCACCGCGACCGAGCTCGATCCCGGCACGTTCTATCAAGCGATCCCGGGAGACTAGCGGTGCTGCGCCTCCTGTCATTCGCGCTGTTCATCGCGACCTGGTGGATTGCCTCGCTGTTGATCGGCGATGCGAAGCTGCCGGCGCCGCCGGCGGTGCTGTCGGTCCTGATAGCCGAAGCGCGATCGGGCGCGCTGTTCGTCAATCTCGGCGCAACGCTGGCGCGCGTCGCACTGGCCTTCACTCTCGCCATGGCGCTCGGCTCGGCGATCGGCTACCTGATGGGCCGCGTGTCGCTTGCCAATCGCCTTGGCGATCCCTGGCTGATCCTGCTGCTCAACCTGCCGGCACTGGTCGTCATCGTGCTGGCCTATATCTGGGCCGGGCTGACCGAGGTCGCCGCGATCACGGCCATCGCCATCAACAAGCTGCCGACCGCCGTCGTCACCCTGCGCGAGGGGGCCCGCGCGCTCGACCCTGCGCTCGACGAGATGGCAACGGCCTTTGCCTTGCCGCGCGGCCGCGCCTTCCGGCATGTGGTCCTGCCGCAGCTTGCGCCCTACATCGCGGCCGCTGCGCGCTCCGGGCTGTCGCTGGTTTGGAAGATCGTGCTGGTCGCCGAATATCTGGGCCGCCCCAACGGCGTCGGCTTCGAGATCGGGGTCGCCTTCCAGCTGTTCGACATCCCGCTGCTGCTCGCCTACTCGTTGAGCTTTGCCGGTGTCGTGCTCGTCATCGAGACCTTGCTGGTGCAGCCGTTTGAAACCAGGCTAACGCGGTGGCGGCTCCGTGCAGCTTGAGGTCAATATCACAGGCAAGAGCTTTGCGAGCGTTGCCGGAAAGCGGCACGACGTGCTCGACAATGTCACCTTCACGTTGAACGCCGGCGAGGTTGGCGTGCTGTTCGGACCGTCGGGCTGCGGCAAGAGCACCCTGCTGCGGATTCTCGCCGGGCTCGACGCCAACTACCAGGGCCATGTCGCGCGCTCCCCCGGCATGCGCCTCGGCATGGTGTTTCAGGAGCCGCGGCTGTTGCCCTGGCGCACCGTGGAGGAGAATGTGCGGATCGCCGCACCGCATGTCGACGACGGCACGCTGTCGGCGTTGTTCGAGGTGCTCGAATTGAGCGTGCACCGCAACCACTTTCCCGGTGAGCTGTCGCTCGGCCTCGCCCGCCGCGTCGCGCTCGCTCGCGCCTTCGCCATCGAGCCGGATTTCCTCATCCTCGACGAGCCGCTGGCCTCGCTCGACAATGCACTTGCGGGGCGGCTGCGCGACCAGATCGCCACGCTGGTGGCCAGCCGGAAGATGATGACGCTGCTGGTCACCCACGATCTCGACGACGCAGTCCGCCTCGGCGACCGCCTGTTCTTCCTGTCGCCGCGACCGGCCCGAATCCTTCACGTCGAGACTATCGCCGCGCCGCGCGCGACGCGCGGCGAGCCGGAGATCGACGAAATCAAGCGGCGGCTCTCACAGCTGGACTTTGCAAATATGTGAGACGCCGTCATCCTTGGACGAAAGCGTAAGGGAGAGATTGGATGGCGCGTGCTTTGATTGCGGTTGGTGTCGCGTTGCTTGTCCTGCCGACGACTGCGCTTGCCCAAAGCAAGGGCAAAGGCATCCGGCTGTGGAATCTGACCAGCGCCACGATTTCAAGCTTCGAGCTGTCCCCGGCGGGCAAGAACGAGTGGGGTTCTAACCAGACGCTCAACGACAAAGACAAGGAAGTCGACCACGACGAACGCTTGCGGATCACCGGCGTCGAGCCCGGCCGCTACGATGCCAAGGTCGGCTACAGCGGCGCTAGGCAGTGCTTCGTTCGCGACATCGAGATCAAGGCCGATGCCGTGTTTTCAGTGTCCGACAAGGATCTGAAGGACTGCAACAAGTAACAGCTAGCTAGCCCGCCGGCGGTTTGCCGTCCGTGCCGGCGCGATCGTTGGTGTGCGGATATTCGCAGCGCCATCGCACCGCGGTCCATTTTGGATGCTCGCCGACCCATTGCGCGATATAAGGCGGCGCGGCCATGGCGCATTGCTGCAGCGAACCGCTCCAGTTGAACACCAGATGCTGCTCCTCGCAGGTGGCGGGCGACAGCACGGCACATACAGTGACGATCAGATCAATCGGGTTCATGCGCGATCCCTAGGCGTGCTCACGAAATAGATAGCACGACGGAATACGTAGTCAGCCAGGTCAGGGTTTCACAGGCCCGTGACAGGATGTGGGAACCCGGCGCTAGAAGTTCAGACCATACACCAGCCGCGCCTGGTGGCGCTCGAAATTGACCAGGTCGAGGCCGGCATTGCTGCCGGCCCGCTGCCCCCAAGCCTGGACGCTCCAGGTCGCAGTCAGGCGCGAGCGCTCCGAGAGCTGGAAATAGGCGGTCGGACCGATGAACAGCGCCTGCCCGGACAGCTCGTCCAGGCCGATCCCCTCATACTTCCTGAAATAGCGCGCTTCGCCGCCGATCAGGATATCCGGCCTCACCTTGGCCATCAGGCCAAACGCGACGCCGATGGTTGCATCTTGCTCTGCTGCCCCGGTGCGCGGCATCCGCGTCCATTCCGGCTCATAGCTGACATTGAGGGCAGCCACCGCAAGATTCGGGATCACCTCACGGTCGAACGCCACCGTGAGCTCGGTCCCGTAGCTGCGGACTGCTGCAGCCGTCGTCTCGTCGACGCGGCCAGCGCGTGTCTCCAACGCCACCGTCATGCCGAAGGGCGCCGCCTCGCGATCGAGAAAGCGATAGCGAAAATCGACCGAGACGCTCTGCCACGACAATTGGCTGCGATCGTCAAAGCCCGGGACGCGGTTGATATCGTACGCGCTGAACGACGTGCCGAGCTCGACACGAAAATTCGGCGCCGGCACGAGCTCGAGCTCCATTTCCTGATTGAGCGCGCGGTAGCGCCCGCCATCCTTGGCGAAGCGCCCGGTGGTCTGGCTCTGGAATTCACGCTCGCCGAGCTCGCCCACATCGGACCCGATCATGAAGCCGAAGATGTGCTCGGTATCAAAACCCTCGGCGCAGGCGCCGAGCGGCGGCACCGCTGCGACACCGGCAATCGCCGCGCACAGCACGCCCACCCAACGCCGCCCTCGCTTGATTTCAAAACTCATCGTTCTCGGAGCACCACCTCAAGCCGCACTGTAGGACAAAGCAGGACGGCCCGCCAATCGCGCAGGTGGTCTCGGTTTCAACGTGTTGTGGGAACGATCTGAGGGAAATTCGAGCGGCGGCGTCGCGGCCGCGAAAGACGCCGCCTGCCGCGGCTCGATGCAGCAAGCTGCACGAGCCGGGCAGGGTGTCTCGCGTTACTTGTCTCGGATTACTTGCGCGCTGCGCAGGCGTACATGTTGATTTCCATGCCGACCGGCACTTCGACGATCTTCGGTGTTTTCCAGGCCATTTCCTTCTCCCAAGTATAGTTAGGCGCAAGCGTCGCGCCGCGCGGCAAGCTAGGGCTGGCTGTTCCAGGGTGCAAGCCGGCCGGGTAAGGACCCGACTTCGCTGCTGGACATGCCGGAACGGACGACGGCTCGCTGACGTCCGCCCGGCTTTGGAACGGCTGGGAAACCCCGACGCTGATCTGTCAGGCATTTTCCGGCTGCCGGGCGGCGACGTACCGACAAGAAAACCCGATTGCACCGGCCGAGTCTTGCCCAAGAGCGAAATTGCAACTTTTTTTGTTATGCGCGGAATCCGGCATCAATAGGCGGAATCCGCCCGGCACAATTCGCTGGCACGGACCTATTTGAGCAGGCGCAGCAGCGCCCGGCCGGCGCGCGACTTCAACTCCTTCGCATCCAGCGTTCCGTCATTGTCGGGATCGGCGGCCTTGAACCGCTGCTCCACGACCGCGAGATATTCGTCGAGCGTCAGCGTGCCGTCATGATCCGGATCCGCCTTCGCCAGCTCTTTCGCGGTCAGCCGTCCGCGCAATTCGCGCACGTCGAGCGTGCCATCATGATCGGGATCGAGCTTCGCGAACAGGTCGGCGGCGGCCTTCTTGGCCTCGGCAAGGTCGACCGTGCCGTCATTGTCGGGATCGAGTATCTTGAGCGCGCTGCGACCACCCGATGCGGCCAGAGCGGGACCTGACAGCACGGCAGCAGCCAAGGTCAAAGCAAGCGATCGGCGCGAAATCATCATTGGTCTCCCTTGAGTGCCGCTCCAGCAAGGATACGGAGCGCGCCCTGCGGTCGAAGCTACCATAGCAGCTTCGATGAGGCTTCCCACAGCCAGAGCAACCAGCGAGACCTGTCAGGTTTCGGGTGGAAAGAAACCGCCTCGCGGATCATCTGTGACGTTCGGCAAATGCCATTGCACCGGAACGAGCGAGGTGACCCATGAGCGACATTTGCAAGACCACGTTGGGCTGCCTCGTTGCGCTCGGTCTGACGTCACCTGCGACCGCGCAGAACAGGGCCCCTGCCCCATCGGCAGAGGCTGTCCAGCAGCGCACGCTCACCGGCAAGGAGCGGCTCGGACGCAAATGGACCGACGAGCAGCGCATCGACAATTGCAATGTGCCGCCGGACAAGCGGGGCACCAAGCCACGTCCGAGCGCCTGTCCGCATGCGCCGTCGAGCTGACCGAACCGTTCGCGCTGCGGCATAGCGGCGAATCACGCGTGGCGTTGTGTATTCCATGCCACGGTAAGCTACGGGCGCATCAGCAAAAACCTGAAGCTTTCGACCGGCCTCCGGAGGCTGGTTGGGGTTCGTTCACGTTTTCGTATTGACCCGTTTTGGTTTCAGGGGGATGGTTCCGTCCGCAACGTCAGGAATAGGCGTGCGGAAAAGGGTTCATTGGGAGGATATGATGAGACGCATTGCGCTGGCCGCAAGCCTCGTGATTCTTGCATCTTATGGTGCAAGCGCTCAGACCAACGAGCAGTTGGTCAAGGGTGCGACTGATACATCGAACGTTCTCAATTACGGAATGGGCTACAATCTTCAGCGCTTCTCGACGCTGAACCAGATCAACAAGGACACTGTCAAGAATCTGGTCCCGGTCTGGAATTACAGCTTGAACGACGACCGCAGCGAGGAATCGCAGCCGCTCGTCTACCAGGGCGTCCTTTACGTCACCACGCACAATGCCACGATGGCGATCGACGCCAAGAGCGGCAAGCAGATCTGGAAGACCAAGGTCGAGTACCCCGCCGAGACGCCGCGCATCGTCTGCTGCGGCATCATCAATCGCGGCGCGGCTCTGTATGACGGCAAGCTGTTCCGCACCACCCTCGACGCCAATGTGATCGCGCTCGATGCCAAGACCGGCAAGGAGCTGTGGCGCGAAAAGGCTGCGGACATCAAGGAAGGCTACTCGATGACGGTGGCGCCGCTGGTCGCCGACGGCGTCGTGATCACCGGCATCTCCGGCGCCGAATTCGGCACCCGCGGCTTCATCGACGGCTGGGATCCGGCGACCGGCAAGCGCCTCTGGCGTACCTACTCGATCCCGACTCCGGACGAGCCCGGTGGCGACACATGGAAGGGCGACACCTGGAAGCTGGGCGGCGGATCGACCTGGATCACCGGCTCCTATGATGCTGAACTGAACACCGTGTATTGGGGCATCGGCAATCCCGGACCGTTCAACTCTGCGGTGCGTCCGGGCGACAACCTCTACACCTGTTCGGTGCTCGCGCTCGATCCGAAGACCGGCAAGATCAAGTGGCACTACCAGTTCTCGCCGAACAATCCGTTCGACTATGACTCGGTGGCCGAAATGGTCCTTGCCGACATGAATGTCGAGGGCAAGCCGACCAAGGTGCTGATGGATGCCAACCGCAACGGCTTCTTCTACGTGCTCGATCGCACCAACGGGAAGCTGCTCGCGGCCAATCCTTATGTGAACGTCAACTGGGCCACCGGAGTAGACTTGAAGACCGGACGGCCGATCGAGACCGACGTCGCCAAGGATGCACGTGACGGCAAGAAGGTCACGGTCTACCCGTCGATCCTCGGCGGCAAGAACTGGGAGCCGATGTCGTTCAATCCGCAGACCGGTCTCGCCTACGCCAACACGCTCGCCTTCGGCGGCAAGTACAAGGCCGAGCCGGTGACGTTCAAGCAGGGCGAATGGTATCTCGGCATGGACCTCACCGATCCCTGGGAATGGGGCACCGGACCGCGCGGCCATCTCAAGGCGATCGATCCGATGACCGGCAAGGCGAAGTGGGAAGCGCCGAGCGACATTCCGCGCTTCTCCGGCGTGCTCTCCACGGCAGGCGGCGTGGTGTTCTCCGGTCAGCTGACCGGCGAATTCGAGGCGTTCGACGCTGACACCGGCAAGAAGCTCTGGCAGTTCCAGACCGGTTCGGGCATCGAAGGACAACCCGTGACCTGGCAGCAGGACGGCGTGCAGTATGTTGCCGTCACCTCGGGCTATGGCGGCGTCTATTCGCTGTTCTCGGGCGACGAGCGGCTTGCCAAGGTCCCGCCCGGCGGTTCGCTGTGGGTTTTCGCGGTCAAGAACTGAGCGCGGAGCACACGTGACTGAAAGAGTAACCCTGTTGACGGCGGCGATCTTCGCCGCCGTCGCGGTGACCTTGATCACGTTGATCCCGGCAGCCGCACAGCAAGCCAGTGCAATCGACCTTCAGGGTCAGGCCGACCAGGGCAAGGTCACCTACGCCAAGAACTGCTCGCATTGCCATGGGCCCAACATGGTTAACTCCGGCACCATCACGCCGGACCTGCGCGCGTTTCCCGACGACAAGACGCGCTTCGTGACCACCGTGAAGCAAGGCAAGAACGGCAAGATGCCGCCCTGGGCCGACATCCTGAGCGAGCAGGGAGATCGCCGACGTCTGGGCCTTCCTGTCGAGCCGGAGGCCCCAATGAGAGCGCTGCTGGCGGGCGCCGCGACAGCCTTGCTGCTCGCCATGACGGCGGCAGCGCATGCGGCCGGCGAGCCGCTCAAAGTATGCCTCGACGAGGATCTCCCGCCGTTGTCGGCGCATCATCGCGGCAAGCCGGATGCCGGTTTCGACGTCGCGCTCGCGCAAGTGATCGCCGAGCGGCTCGGACGGCCGCTCAATATCCAGTGGTTCGAGAGCAAGCTCGACGAGGATTCGAGCCCCGCGCTGGAGGCCAATGCGTTGCTGTCGGACGGGCGATGCTCGCTGGTCGGCGGCTACGCCCTCACCACGGACTCGCTGAAGGCGCCTGGTGTCGCGACGGCTAAGCTGCCAGACTTCGATGGCGCCACCCGCGACGATCGCCGCCGGCGGATTCCGATCGGGGTGCTGGCGCCAAGCCAGCCTTACATCTATTCGCCGATGACCGTCGTGCTCGGCCCCAAGGCCAAGGACCGGGTCAAGGACCGCAAGATCTCCGATATCGGCGATCTCGCCGGCCTTCGCCTGACGATCGAAAGCGGTACGCTGGGCGATGCCATCCTGATGACCTTCGACAAGGGAAAGCTGATCGAAGACATCACCCACCTCGTTCCCGGGCGCAGCGACCTGCTCGGAGAGCTCGAACGCGGTGAGTTCGACGCCACCCTGCTCGACCTGCGGCGGTTCGACGCCTACCGCGCTGATCATCCCGACACCAAGATCACCGCCTCCGGCTATTACTTCCCGATCGGCGCCAACCGCGGTTACGTCGCTCTCGAGACCGACAAGGCGCTGCTGGAGGCTGTCAACAAGGTGCTGTCCGACCTTCAAGCCAAGGGCACCATCGCCGAGCTTGGCAAGGCGGCAGGCCTGACCTGGCTTCCCCCGCGCGAACCGATCATTCTCGGCGACGTCTGGCTGAAGATCCTGAACCGATGATGTCGACGACAGGCTGCTATCGCAAATAGCTCGCCAGGTTCATGCTCTGGATCTTGGCGATCGCCGAATAGGACGCCGTCAGCTGCGCCTGATAGGTCGAAAGCTGCGCCGTCACCGCGGCGACGTCGACGCTGGTGAGGTTGGTCGACAGGGTTTTGGCGAAATTCTGGTAGTCGCTCTGGTTCGTGCTGGCGGTCTCGATCTGCGACGCCGAGGTCGAAAGCTTTGCCTGCACCGTGGACGTCGCATCCAATGCATTTCCGGCGAGGTCGAGCGCCTGCGAGATATCGCTCGACGACAACGCCGTGCTGTTGCCGACGTATTTCAACAGCCGCATGACCTGCTCGAAGGCCGGATTGTCGGCGGTGACGCCATAGGAAACCGACTGGCTGTCTGAAACGCGTACCGAAGCGATCTCGCTGTCACCCTTGTAGTAGCTGGTGTCTGATGTCGTCAGCGAGCCCGTGCCGGTGTCATAGCTCGACAGATCTACAGGCGCAGCATCGGTGCGGGCGCCGCTGAAGACGTATTCGCCGTCATACTGGGTGTTGAGCAGCCCCTGCATCTGCGAGATCGCCTGCTGGGCATAGTTGATCACCGATGCCGTCGCCGTGCTGCTGCCGGTCGTGGCGGCGCTGAGCTGGGTCCGAAGCTGGGTGATGATATCCGTCACCGAGCCGACCGCCGAATACATCGCCTGCACCTTGTTGTCGGCGAGATTGCTGGCATCGATATAGGACTGGGCGCGCGTCACCGAGACCTGCAAATTGATCACGCGCCCGGCGCCTGAGCCGTAACCGCCGAAATCCTCGGATTGCAGCCCGGAGGACTCCTGCACCTGCTCATTGGCCATCACCGACTGCACGCGCAACGCGCTTGATATCATCTGCTCCGATTGCGCGAAGGTGGCAACACGCATCATCATGACAAGGCCCTCACACTCAGGCTGCGGTGATCGCGGTCATCAGCGCCGAGAACATGGAATTGATGGCCGTAATGATCTGGGATGCGGCAGCGTATTTGTTCTGCAACGCACTCAGATTCGCGCTCTCCTGGTCAATATTGACGCCGGACTGCGACGACAGCGAGCTCGCATAGGTCGACTGCGCGGTTTGCTTTGATGTGTAGGTTGCCGATGCCTGGGTCGCCTTGCCGGCGACGTTGGCAACGATCGCTGCCGCATAGTCGGTGAAAGAGCCGGTGGTGGCGCCCAGCCCACCCGCCATCGCGAAATTGGTCGACCCCGTCAGTGCGCTCGAGAGCGCGTTCACCACCGTCGCCGAGCCCGATGACAGCACCGAGTTTCCGACCGTCAGCGTGGACGACGCATCGAGTGCCGCCGTCGGCAGCGCCGCCGTGCCGCTCAGGATGTCGTTGCGCACCGCGATGTTGGAAGCGCTGGTCCCCGTGATCAGATCGTTGAGCCCGAAATACTGCGAAAATCCCTCACCGCCGACCGAACTCGTCATCTGGTTGATGGCGATGCCATTGCCCGACCCGGTCGCCGAGATCGACAAATGTCCGTTGGCATCAACCGATGCCGAGACGCCGGGGATGGTGTTGATCTTGGCGGCAAGAGCGCCCACCGTGGAATATGCCGATAGATCGATATCCTGATACGATACGAGATTCCCGCTCTTGTCGGCGACAGCGATACGCACCGTGCCGGTGCCCGCGAACGATGTCGAATTGCTGACAGTCGCCGTACCGGTCAAGCTCGCTGGCGGCGGCATCGATGTGCCCTGGTTCGATACTGCATTCACGCTCGAGGCCAGCTGCTGGGCAAGCTCGTCGAGCTGCGACTGCGCGGCCGGCAGGGTCTGGTCGCGCAGGGCAATCAGGGCGCTGACCTTGCCGGAGGAGATCTGCGAGGTGATGTCGACCCCGTTGACAGTGATACCGCTGAAGCCGCTCGACGATCCCGCGCTATATGTCGTCGATGCCGTGACATTGGGCAGCGCCGTGTAGCTCAGCGGGTGTGCCGTGCTGTCAACTAGCGCCTGCCCTGAGCCGGTGTAGACCTGCAGATCACCGCTCGACGTGGTGAAATAGCTCACATTCATTTGCGAGGCGAGGTCCTGCAGCGCGCCGTTGCGCTGGTCCTCGAGATCGGCGGTGGACTGGCCCGCAGCCGCTTCCTGCTTGATCTGCTTGTTGAGGTCGGAGATCTGCTGCAGATCGGAATTGATGTCGGTGACCGACGAGGCGATATCCTGGTCGGCATTGGAGCGCAGCTTCTGGATGCCGCTCGAGGTTTGCTGCAGCTGATTGGTGACCGCAGCGAGCGCGCTGACGGCGTTCGATTGCAGCGAAGCGCTGCTCGGCGTGCTGGCGAGCGAGGACAGCGCCGACTCGAATGCCGCGATCGTGTTGGCCAGCGAGGTGCCCGTCGTGGAGCTGTCGCCGCTCGAGGTGCTGCCGTAGAGTTGCTGGAGCTCGGTCAGATAGCTGTTGTTGGTGTCGGCTGCGCCGAGATCGGAATCGGCCCCGACCAGCGACTTCAGGAGCAGCTTGTCGACCGCGCTGGTGATCCCCGAGATCGTGACGCCGGTGCCGACACCACTGGTGACGCTGCTGCTCTGGTTGGCGGTCTTCTCGGTATAGCCCTTGGTGTCGGCATTAGAGATGTTGGCCGATGCCACGCTGATCTGCACCTGCGTGGCAGACAGCCCGCTGAATGCGATGCTTCGTGCGATATCGAGCGACGACACGACCCACTCCCTCCGGCGCCGGCGCGATCAGGCCCGCACGTTGGTGCCATATGACATCGCGGATGTGACGCGACGGCCGCCGGCCCCGTAAGGCGAGACGTTGGCGATCTGCTCGCGGATCGCCTGCATGATCGCCTCGATCCTGCGGTTGCTGGCATCGATCGCCGCGCGCAGCCGCATCACGTTCTCGTCCATCGCAACCCGAAGCTTCAGGATCCGATCCATCAGCTGCTCGCGCAGTACGCGATCCTGGACGTTGAGGTTGGCGGTCTTGCCGACGGCCTCCGCCACGCACTGCTCGAACAGCGTCGCGAGGCGGTTCTTCTCGTCGACCTGCTTCAGCCGCGAGGCCGGCAGGCCCTTGGCGAGCTCGACGTTCTCCTCGTTCACGATCTCGATCAGATTGTCGATCAGGGCAATCAACGACCTGGCGCGCTCGTCATTGCCCGCGGGATTGATCTTGATGTTGCGTTCCGGTGTCATGTCATCGCTCCCGTTCAAGCTAGTGTCCGCGACGCAGGGCCCGAACCGATTGTGCGCTGCGCCCATACGCGGTGATTGCCGTTACCCGGACCGAGGCCCGGTTGATTTCCTGGTCGAGCCGCACGCACTCGCGCATCAGCAGGTCCCGCAACGCTCCGACGTCGTCGAGCAACGCAGTGAGTTGCGCCCGATCGTTCGGCCGAACCGAGGCAGCCCTCGCCTTCAGCCGCTGAAGCCTGACCAGCAGGCGGTCATTCTTCGTTCCGGTCATCATCGCGACACCGCCGAAATCAGCGTGTCGAACATCTTGTTGACGGTGGTGATGACCTGCGACGCCGCCGAATAGGCCTGCTGCGCCGAGATCATGTTGGAGAACTGACCGCTGGTGTCAGTGGTGCTCGATTCCAGCTCGCTGCCGTAGATCGTGCCGGCGCCGTTGGCCCCCGAGGTCTGCAGCGTGGCGTTGCCGGACGCTGCCGTCGCGGAGTACAGGCCGTCGCTGGCCGCGCTCAATCCGTTGGGGTCGCTGAAGGTCGCAACCGCAATCTTGTAGATCGCGATGGTCTGCCCGTTGGAGTAGGTCGCATCGACCACGCCGCCTTTGCCGATCGCGATGCTGCTCAGCTTGCCGTAAGGCAGGCCGTCCGACGTGATGCTCGTGAGGTCGACGGAAGGCGTGGTCTGGCCCGACGAATATTGCGTGAGACCGTCGGTCTTGCCGGCCGTGCCGAGATTGAGCGTGATCGCGGTACCATTGGCAGTGGAGCTGTCGGCCGCGCCGTCCTTCCAGCCGGTGATCGAGATGGTCGGCGGAATCGGCGCCGTCGAGGCGAGCGAACCGTCGGGATTGAAGGTGATCGCCACCGTATCGGTGATCGCGTTGGCACTGGCCGTGCTGGAGTCCGACGCGAGCTTCGGCTGCTCGAAGCTCGCCTGCCAGGCATTGTCTGCGGTCTTCTTCCAGTCGATCTGGATCGTGCTCGCCGTACCAAGCGAATCGTAGACCGTCATCGAGCTGTTGAACGTCGCGCCAATGGCGGCATCGGCCGGCAGATTCGCCGCGACCGTGGTCTTGGTGGTCGCGCTGCCGCTGGTGGAGGCGACCTGCGTGTTGACCGGCCCGAGACTCGCGGCGGAAGCATTGCCGATGATGTTGCCTTGCGCGTCGGTGCGCCAGCCCTCGAGATAGTTTCCGTTGTTGACGAGATAGCCCGAGTTGTCGGTGGTGAACGCGCCGTTGCGCGTATAGGAGGTGGTGCCGCCGGTCGTCGCATTGGTGGTGACGAAGAAACCGCTGCCCTGGATCGCAACGTCGGTAGCGATTGGTGGTCGCGGCAAGCAATCCCTGCTGGGTGATGTTGGCGCGGCCGGACACCGTGACGCCGCCGGACGTGTACGAGGTGGCGCTGTTCGACGCCGTCACCAGATCTTCGAACATCGCCGACGTGGTCTTGTACCCCGTGGTATCGGCGTTCGATATGTTGTCGGAAATCATCGCCAGCGATTGGCTCTGTGAATTGAGCGCCGAGATCGCCGAGGAAAGTGCACCTGTGAGACTCATGATAATACTCCGGCAGCAATCAGGACGTGACGCCGATGATGTTGGCGGCGCTGACGGGGACGCCGTTCACGAGCAGCGAAGGTGTCGAGCCGGAGGCATCGATCCCGGTCACCGTTCCCGTCATCGTGGTGTAGCTGAGCAGCGAGTTTCCGGCGGAGTCGGTCGCGGTCACCTGGATCGTGTACTGGCCGCCGTTGCTGAGCTGGGTGCCGTTCGTGGTCTGGCCATTCCAGGTGAAGGTGTTGGAGCCGGTGTTTCCGGTTCCCCTTGCCGTTCCACACCGTATTGCCCGAGGAGTCCTGGATCGCGATCGCGACGTTGGAAGCGGCCGAGGTGAGCGAGTAACCGAAGGTCGCGGAGCCGTTGGTCAGCTCCGCCGTGTTGGTCTTCGCCTCGACGGTGTGTCCGATATAGTTGACCGAGTTGAGCGTCACGAGGCTCGAGAACGAGCTCGCGAGCGACGTCATGCTGGCGTTGGTCGACTGTTGCTCGGTGAAGTTGGCGTACGAGGTGAGCTGATTGATGAAGTCGGTCGTGCTGGTGGCGTTCAGCGGATCCTGGTTTTGCAGTTCGCTGACGAGCAGGTTGAGGAAATCGGTCGAGCTCATCCCCATCGACGCGCTGCTTGACGAACTCGACGACGAGTTCGAGGCGGCGGAGGCTGCAGCAGAGGTTGCTGAGGAAACGGTCATGACAAGGCTCTCTTCGTCGCGGGCTAGGCGACGGAACGCGGTGAAACATTGGGATCGTGAAGTCGTTCGCAGATAGAACGGATGACGCGGCGATTTCAGGCGCGGATTCATCCGCGCGGAATCACTTGATTAGTCGGCAGAATTTGCCGTGTCGGTCGCGGCCCGGAGGCGCGCAAATGCGCGCGCAGGCCGACCCGCCGCGGAAGGCGCGGAGTGCTTCAAAAGGAATTGCGGAGAGATTAGAGCGAGAGGCTGATCGGCAGATCCGGCTCGGCGAGCATCAGTGCCGGCGGCGCCAGCGCGGGCAACAGGCAGAGGGCCAGCAGCAGCGCCGGCAGCACCTTGCCTTGCTGCGCGGCATCGCCTGGAGCTTGCGCATCGTTCGACTGATCCGTGGGTGCGTCCGGCTCCGGCGCCGGCTCTTGGGGCAGTACGTCCTGGGGCAGTTTCGCCGCCGCGGTCACGATGCGGTCGGCAAGACCCTTGGGTGCACGAACCGGCGGCGCCGTGAGCGCCCGGCGTACCGCGCTCGCCTGCTCATAGAGCGTCCGCGCCTCGACCGAGGATGCGAGCAGCTGGACCGCGGCAAGACGTTGATCATCGGGCCAGCGGGACAGATCCTCCCCCAGCCGGTCGATCAGGTCTTCGAATGTCGCAACGTCCATCCCGCGCGCAGATCCAGCCTCGTCGCCAAGGCTGTCATAAAGCATTCGCGGGACGGCGGAAATCAATTTCCGCCGCCGTAGCGTCAGGTCCAGCATGGTGCTCACCGAGCGGCCTTTTCCCCAACAGGACGCCCGCCCGAGCGCCCTGCCCCCTCCCGGCGAAACGGGGTTCGCCGGCCGATTCGCCCGCTCAGCGGCCGGCGGCTGATTCGAGCGTCTTGTCGAGCGTCCTGGCCTTGGCGGCCTTGCCGGCGGTCGCCTCGACGAACTTCCAGGCGTCGCGGAGTTCCGTCAGGCTGGCAATGATGCGCCGGAAATTCTCCCTGGCGTGCGGCCGGCCGTAGGAGCGCAGGCACGCCATGATCAGCGCGTTGTAGGTCCGGAACAGGCGATCGGCCATCGCGCCGCCGCGGGTGACGTCGAGATGGTGGCTCAGGCCGCGCAGGATCGCGGTCGCCCGCGTCAGATAGGTATGCCCTTCCTCGAAGCGCTTCGCCTCGTGCGCATCCAGCGCCTTCTGCAGCAACGTGATGGCGCCGTCGCACAGCATCACCACCGCCTTCAGCGGCGGGACTGCCACCGCGGCGGATCGATAGGCATTGTTGGCAAGGTAGGCCGTAGCATTCTGGGTCATTATTTACTCGATGATGCGTTCAGGAGGGCACTCAGGTAGCCCAGCGTGTTGTTCGCGCTTTCGATGGCGGCCTGATAATTGGCGTATTGAAGCTGCAGCTGTGCCTTGAACGTCGCTGCATTGCTCTGGATGTCGCTGACCTGGGACTGTAGATCGGTATCGCGCGACTGCAGGTTGGTGATCATGGTCTGTAGCTGACCGCTGCTCCCGGAGTTGGTTTGCGCTAGCTGATAGAGTTGTGCCGCAAGCCCGGACGATGACGTCACGGTGATCAATTGCGAAGTCGAGCCGGTGTAGGTGAATGCCATGCCGGCGTAGATCGTGCCCGAATTGCCGATGATGGTGTTGCCGACCACCGAAAAGCCGGAACTGTCGCCGCCGACCGAGGCGCCGGTCAGCGTGCCGGTCGAATCCACTGTGACATCGAGCGTGAACGATTGCGGCGACGTGCCGGTGTTGACGACGTTGAGCTGGCTGGACGAGGTCGTCGTCTGCGCGGACAGCAGTTTGGTAACGCCGGCCAGATTTTGCGTCAGCACGGTCGACAGCGTACCGGTATCGAGCTGCAGCTCGTTGTTCTCGTTGAACGACAGGCCGAGGTCGGCCATCGTCATTCCGCCGACGGAGCCGCTGAGCACCTGCTGAAGCTGGGTCATGATATCGCGCATCGTGCTGTCGCCGAACAGCACCGCGCTCGATGCGGCGGTGCCGTCGGAATTCTGCGCGGACTGCGCGATCACCTGGTCGCGAAATGCGTTGTAGTTGGTAACGAAGGTCTGCAACGCTGACGTGATCTGGCTGGTGTCGGTCGAGATGCTGATGTTCAGGCTGGTGCCGCTGGGCGTCGGCTGCAGCAAATCGAACGTGACGCCCGAGAGAACGTCGGAAATATCGTTGGTGTTGCGGGTGAGCGCGATGCCGTCGAGGGTGAATTCCGCGGATTGCGCATTCTGCAACACGTCGGTGAACGCCCCCGAAGTATCGGTGACCCCGAGCTTGTTCAGGATGTCGTCGCCGGATGTCGATGAATAGGTGATGTTTGCGGCGTCTTGGGTCCCCGTCAGCACCATCTCATAGGACCCGCTCGACACCTGGACGATAGAGGCCTGAACATTGGTCGCCGAGGTCTGGGCATTGATGGTGTCGACGATATCCTGCATCGACATGCCGCTGGTGATCGAGATCGCCGTGCTGCTGCCGCCGGCGAGGCCCAGCGAAAACGTTCCCGAATAGCCGAGTGCGGTCGAACTGCTCGACTGCGAAGCGCCGATCACCTTCTGCGCGGTTGCGAGCTGGGTGATCTGGAGCGCGTGATCGCCGGTCGCCGAGCCGCTGTTGACGCTCATCGACAGCGCCGAGGAGGCGCTGACGTCGCCGGTGGACGAAATCGTCGCCGAACGTGTGGCGAACGCATTGGTGGCGATCGAGTTGATGATCGACGTGCTGAGCCACGACAGCCCGGTTGCCAGCGTCGACAGCTCGGTCTGTAGCGACTGATAGGCGGTGACCTTGGCCTGGTTCGCGGTAATCTTGGTGGTGATCGTGGTCGCCGCCGTGAGCTTGGCGTTGACTTCGGCATCGATCAGGGCAGTCCAGTCGATACTGGCCGAATTGGTCGTGCCGGTCGTGGTCACCGTGCTGGCAGAGCTGGCGGAACCCGACGATGTCGCGCCTGATGTGCTCGAGGTGGCGCTGCTAACCGTCATGTCGACACCTCCGCCGTCGTGAGAATCGAGCCGGCACGATGCCGGCCCGATCTATCGTTCGAATTAGCCAAGCAGCTTCAGCAGGTACTGCGGCATCTGGTTCGCGGCGGTTTCCGCCGACACCGCGGCCTGGGTCTTCACTTCGGCCGACGACAGCGTCGCCTGCTCGGAAGCAATATCGACGTCCTTGATCGCCGAGTTCGCGGACTGCAGGTTCTGGGTCTGGGTCGAGATCGAGTCGGCGCTGAAGTTGAAGCGCGATTCCTGGGCACCGATCTCGGCGCGGGCGGACGACACGGTGTCGATCGCGCTATCGAGGGCCGACATTGCGCTGGTGGCGCTCGACAGGCTGGAGACGTCGAGCGAGGTCACGCCTAGCGAGGACGCCGTCAGGCTGGTCAGCGTGATCGTGATGGTGTCGGCCGAGGTCGAGCCGACCAGCACCGAGACGCCCGAGGAGAACACGCTCGAACCATCGAGCAGGCTCTGGCTGCTGTAGCGGGTGCCGGAAGCGATGGAGTCGATTTCGCCCTTGAGCTGCGTGAATTCCGAGTTGATGTAGGCGCGGCTGGAATCGGCCACGGTGCCGGAGGCGGACTCGGAGGCCAGCGACTTCATGCGGGCCAGGATGTCCGAGATGTTGGACGCGCCGCCGTCGGCGGTCTGCAGGATCGAGGTCGCCTGCGCCGCGTTGGTGGCGGCCTGCTGCAGCGTCGTGATGTCGGAGGAGATGCGGGTCGAGATCGCGAGGCCGGCCGCGTCGTCGGAAGCGGAGGTGATGCGCGAGCCGCTCGACAGCTTCGACAGCGCGCTGGTTTCCTGCATCGAGTTGATGTTGAGGTAGCGGACCGCGGAGTTGGCGGCCGTGTTGGTGGAAATTGCGGGCATGAG
Organism: Bradyrhizobium sp. JR3.5; assembly: GCF_054057015.1. Classification (NCBI taxonomy): domain Bacteria; kingdom Pseudomonadati; phylum Pseudomonadota; class Alphaproteobacteria; order Hyphomicrobiales; family Nitrobacteraceae; genus Bradyrhizobium; species Bradyrhizobium sp. JR3.5. Next base: position 323,582 of record NZ_JBSRYV010000001.1, on the reverse strand, counting down.
TAGCTCCTGTGCTGATGGGGCATGGCATGCCGCATCGTGAGAAAGAGAGGTGACGCGGATCCAGCCCCCGTCCGACCGATCAAACGGGTCGGCCGCCGATGGTCAGGCGCGAAAACTTCAGAAGCCGGAATTTATGGTTAGCAGTCGGTAAACGCGCCGCGCAGGTCGCGCTCGTGCCGCTTGAGCAGCTCCCGCAGCTGTTGCCGCCCGCGCTTGAGCAGCGACTCGACCGCGGCCACGGTCGTATCCATCACCTCGGCGATCTCGCCGTTGCTCATGTTCTCGTGGTAGGAGAGGATCACCGCGACACGCTGCTGCTCGGGCAGCCGCTGCATCGCAAGCTCCAGGAGATTGCCGATCTCGTTGCGCTCGATGACGGTAGAGGCGTCGAGCTGGGTGTCGGCGACCTCGGGCACGACATCGACATTCTCGGTGCGCGGCTTGCGGCGCAGGTCGATGCAACGGTTGCTGACGACGCGATAGAGCCAGGTCGAGAACTTGGCGCGGCCATGCTGCCAGCGGCCACGATGCGTCCAGACCTTCAGCATCGTATCCTGCACCACGTCTTCTGCATCTGCGGCGTTGCCGACGATGCGCAGCGCGATCGCGTAGGCGCGATCGACATGGCGTTCGACGAGAGCGCGAAACGCCGCCTCGTCGCCGGCGGCGAGGCGGTCGAGCAGCTCCTTGTCCTCGTCCTGGATCTCGCCGGTGTCGAGCGGGCCCGCATCGGCGACCGTGGGGACGTTGCTCCAGGGAGCGGCCGCTTCGACCGGCGCAGCCGCGGCCGCCGTGGCTTCCACCTCGACCGCTGCCATCACATCAAGCGCGTAACTCATCCGCCGCTCTCCAACCAACGCCGCAAGCACACATTGCATGCGGCTTCTGAGCGTTGAACGGAGGGGTTGAGCAAACCAGGCGAACTTTTTTCGTTATTTTTCAAATGCTTAGCTGGATTTTTTTGCCGACCGCCCGGCAAAAGCTGCCGCTCCGCGGAGGCGCAGGCAGCAATTCTACGGAGAATGGAGCAGTCGTTCAGCATCGCCTTGCATGCCCGCGGGAGAATTCGTCGCGCCGGAAAACGCCGTTGTCACATCAACTAACGCCACGCGAACACATGCATGCGCGGAGCATGCGAGTGATCCATCGCCGTTGGTCGCCAACTTGCATTCGACGATTGCGACTAGGCAATTTTTTCCGAATCACCGTTTCGACGTTATCGGATTTTTTGAATCTGTCAGTCGCGAAGCGCGCGTTTTCGAATCCCGCATCAACTTTTTTGAATCATCGCGCCTGATTTGTCTCACGCAGGCGTTCAACGCATGAGGACTGGCGGGAATTTTGCGCATGACGATCATGACGGTCGACGCAACGCGTCGAGCGCAGAATGTTTCTGCATGTTCATTCGATGTTTTCGATACATTTCTGTTGCGTGCCTGCACGACACCGGATGGCGTATTTGAGAGGGTTTTTCAGCTTTCGCGCATTGCCGAAAAATTTCCAAACATGTCCGTCAGTTTCGTTCAGCATCGAATCCAGGCGGAGGCGCGTGCGCGCAAGCTCGCGCAGGAGCGCATTGGCTCCACTGAAGTGCGCATCGTCGACATCTATAAGTACTTTCCGTTCAGGCTGTTCGGCCTGAGCCGCGAAGCGTTGAGCGACCTCGCGCAGATCGAGTTCGAAGCCGAGCTCGAGCTGTGCCGCGCCAATCCGGAAATGCTCGAGCAATATCTGGACATGAAGCGCGGCGGCTTTCGCGTCGGCTTCATCTCCGACACGTATTGGAGCACCGAGCAGCTCGCGCAATTGCTGCGCTCCCGCAGCCCCGGACTGACCTGGGATTTCCTCTACGCATCCTGCGATCACGGCTCTGGCAAGAGCGAAGCGCTGTTCGAGGCCTATCTCACCGAGCAGGGCATCGATGCGGCGAGCTCGTTCCATGTCGGCGACAATCACAACGCCGATATCAAGGGCGCCCGCCGTCACGGCATCCGCCCGCGCTACTATCCGCAGGCCAGCGCGGCATTGGCAACGAAGTTTCAGCGCGAAACGTCGATCTTCGAATTGTTGTGGCCCGATCAGCCGTCGCGGCTCGATTGCGGCGCCCGCACGCTACGACGCGCGGTGACGGCACGCAGCGCAGAGCATTCTCCCGCTTTCAACCTCGGTGTGACCGTTCTCGGTCCGGTGATGGCGGCGTTCGACGCCTTCATCGAAGCTCAGCGCGCTGCGCTGGCGCGCGAGGGCGCGCGCGTCGCGATCGGATTCCTCGGCCGCGACGGTCTGCTGCCGTATCGCGTCTGGCAGGCGAACCATGGCGAGACCGGCGCCTATGTCGAGATCAATCGTCGTGTCAGCCTGGTCGGGTCCGCCGATACGCTCGAACCTCTCAGTGAGCTGCTGGGCCGGGTCGTCAAGATCGACGCGGCGACCTTTGTCGATATCGTCAAGGTGCAGCCTCCGGCGGTGATGAAGTTCTTCGCGCAATATCCTGACGGCATTGCGGGCGGCCGCGAACTCGCCGACGCCCTGCCCGATCTGATGGACCCGCGCGAGATCACCGACATCGCTGCCGGTGTCCGCACGCGCCTGCTCGCTTATCTTCGGGCGAAGATCGCGGATTTCGACGGCTGCACCGACCTCATCCTCGTTGACCTCGGCTATTCCGCCAGCGTGCAGAAGTCGCTGCGGCGCATCTTCGATCGCGAAGGAATTCGCATCCGCCTGCATGGCGCCTATCTGCTGACGCTTGACGATGCCTTCGACGACATCGCCGACAACGACACCGCAGAAGGCCTGATCTCGGATCGCATCGTCACGCCGCACGTCAAGCGCATGTTGATCCGCAACGTCGCATTGCTGGAGCAGCTTTGCTGTTCCGATCAAGGATCGGCACGCGACTACCGCGGCGGTGAGGTGTTGCGCGAGGGCGACCAGCGCCCGGCCGCGCAGCTAGCGCTGGCGAACGAGGTGCAGTCCGGGACGCTGGCCTATGCGTCGCACGCCCGCGAATTGGCATCGCGCTATGCATTGCAGCCCGACACGGACCCCATCGTTGCCGCACGCTGGGCCGCCGCCGTGCTCGGACGTCTCCTGCTGCTGCCCGACGATGATGAACTCGTGCTGCTCGGCGGCATCAGGCATGACGTCAACCTCGGCACGCAGGCGCTCGCGCCGCTGCTCGACGCCGGCTTCATCAATGATTGCATCGTCGCCCGCGGCCTCTCGACCGCCTGCACGGCTCCGGCGCCGCCGATGTGGCTGGCCGGCAGCTTTGCCGCGTTGTCGCCGTCGCACGCCTATCTCTACACATTGTTCGGCGCCAATCGCCTGCCCGCGAACGTGTTCGGCGAGGCGCAATGCGGGACGCTGCAGGTCGGCCTGTTCGGGTCGGACGGCCAGGCGTCGCTGGAAGCCGTCAGCGTCTATCATACCGGGCTCGGCGACCTCCGCCTGCGGATTCCATTGTCGCGCCGCATGGCGGTTGCGACCATCGCGCTGCCGTTGCCAAAGCTCACCCGCGCCGGGATGCTCCACGGCATCACGGTCCAGTACGGCGAGAGCGCCGCGAAGGCGGCGGAGAGTTCGAATGTGAAGGCGATCGCAGAGGGACGGCTGATCGATGCCGGCCTCGAGCGGAGCAGCCGTCAGTTCCGTGCCACCACCGAGGACGGCATGCTGCTGATCCCGGTCGACGGCTTCGAGGACGATGTTGCGATCTACACTGTCGCGCTGACCGCCCTCGACCATGACCGCATCCTTGCGGTCGAGGACCACGACGGTAGCCGAGCCCCCTCGGCCACGCTGACCTGGCGCGGCGCCAACAGTGCGCAGGCAACCATCGACAACTGATTTGTCCGCCTGATCTGACCGCCCCGCTCGTAGAAGGTTAACGAGGGGTAGTGCGGGCATGATTTCGGCTGACACGGTGCAAGCGGGCGACTTGCAGACGAATTTCGACCAATTGCTGGCGGCGAACGGCATCCGGATGAGCGCTGCGCAGCGCCGGCGGCTCGCATGGCTGTCCGAACGGCTCGGACGCGCGACCGTCCACCAGGCCGGTTCAGTGCCGGGCCGGGACCATGGCGTCATCATCCTCGTTGAGCCGCCGAGCGGCCCCGCCGCCGAAATCCTCTATCAGTCGCTTCGCGCCGATTGTGCGGTCGTTGTCCCCTTCGGCGAAAATCCCGCGTTCGATTTCCTGAAGTCCAAGCTGACCGACTTCGGGACGATCGGGCCGAGCTTCGATGGCCCGCACGAGATGTGGTGGGGCGGCCTCAACTGGCGCCCGATCGCGCCCGCGGAAGGCTCCCGATCCGACTCGGCGCTGCGCGTGGTCTCCTGCTATCCCCGCGCCTGCGGCGACGATCATCCCCGCGCGCTCCGGGAGAAGCTGGCCGAATTCGACATCGCCTGCGACATCGTACCGATCGACGCCGCGGACGGCGAGCACATGCGCGCGTCCGAGAAGTCTGCCTTCATGCTGCGGATGTGGCAGGAGCACCGCGAGCCGCTGCTCTTCATCGAGGCCGATGCGACGCTCAGCGAACCACCATTGCTGCCGTCCTCCCTCGAATGCGACATCGCACTCCACAAGTGGAACCGGTGGGAGATGTCGGCGCGTACCCTGTATCTCGGCCGCACCCTGGCCGCCGAGTCGCTGCTGCGCAACTGGCATCACATCGCGACCGCCTATCCCGCGGTCTGGGAGGGCTACCTGCTCGACCAGGCCTGGAGCCTGACGTCGTCGCAAATGGCGCTCGACACCGCCTGGCTGCCACGCTCGTACCATGCGCCCACCGAAGACGCCGGCACGCTCCGCCACACCACAATCGTCCACAATCTGCCGACCGATAACAGCGACCTTGGGCCCGATGCCGAATTCGGCGTCACGATGCGGGCCGCGCGGCGCGCCTGCCGCAGCGGCGGCCGCGACGCCATGATCGTGATCAAGTCGCAGGCGGCCTCGAACAACGCGATCACCGTGATCATGCGCGATATCGCGACCAGCGACGCACGCGAAATGGCTGCCAGCATCGAGGCCGTCACCGGCGCGTTCGCCGCCGATTGCGGAGGGTTCGGCCGGCTCGAGCTCGCGCTTTGCCCCTGGCAGGACGATATCCGCGCGGCAAAATCGGCAGCCGCCAGCGCGAACAGCCGGATCATCGAGATTGCGCCCTGGCAGGCATTGCCGACCGATCTGTTCCGCACCGTGGGTCAGTCCCGCGATGCCGGCAGCGTCGTCGTCATGGCCGGGCAGCGCGGCTGATCAGCGGTACAATAACCAGGCAAGAGAAGGACATCGACATCATGAAGACCATCATCCTTCTCACCGGCGTCGCCAACCAGCAATTCGCGCTCACCGAGCTGTTGAAGGCGCACAATCCGGCGCTGTTGTTCCGCTGCGCGGTGACGGCCGAGGACCTCGCGGCGATCGAGCCCGAGGTGTTGCGCGAGGCCCGGCTGCTGGCGTTCACCACCAGCGTCGTCGTGCCTGAAAGCATCCTGGCGGCGCTCGGCCATGGCGCCTACAATTTCCACCCGGGCCCACCGCAATATCCCGGCTGGGCGCCGGCACATTTCGCGCTCTATGACGGTGCGCGCACTTTCGGCGCGACAGCCCATGTGATGGCCGCGCGGGTCGATTCCGGTCCGATCGTCGGGGTCGAGGCCTTCATCATTCCTGACAAGATCAGCGTGCGCGGGCTCGAGCAGATTGCCTATGTGCGGCTTGCTCATCTGTTCTGGCGGATGTCGCGCGATCTCGCCCGCGATCCCTCGCCGCTGCCGGAACTGGAAATCGCCTGGTGCGGCATCAAGAGCACCCGCCAAATGTACCGCGACATGTGCGAGCTTCCCGCCGGCATCAGTGCCGGCGAACTGCCTCGCCGAATCCGCGCCTTCCACGACGACTTCCGCGCTATCCCGCTGACCATCTCCGTGCACGGCATCCGCTTCCAGCTGGCGACGATCGCCATGCAGACACCCGAGGCACCGCAGGTGGCATCGCCGCCGCTCGTGGCGGCGTCATGAAGGGCGACGAGACCAGGTTGAAGCGTCATCGCGCTTAATCCTTTCGGAAAGCCGCTTCGCACTTCTCCGGGTCATGCTCTAATGCCGCCAGGGTTCACCCTGTGGATCGGCAAGCATCCCGTTCAGGAGCGCTTCGGCCCGATGTAGCAGCGGCTTCGTTCCACTGCTCGATGCAATCGCAATTGCCGCGCGCAACTTGTGCAGAATGGAAGTCCTGTCGTTCTCATTAGACGCCGGCGATACCGCCGCCTCTCCGAACAACGCCTCGGCTTCCAGACCGGAAAAGCCCTGCTGCCGCGCGGTATTTCGCGCCTCTCGCAGCATGTTCAACGCGGCTGGCGCATCGCCGAGCCGGCTCAGAGCCAGTGCCAGATAGATCGAGGTACGCAGCACGATCGAGGTATAGCTCACCGACCTGGCTACCTCTCGGGCTTCGACGAGCGTAACCCGCGCATCAGCGAGACGTCCCTGTTCCAGATAGGCAATACCAAGATGGCAGGTGATGACAGGCACGAAGAGGCGAATTCCATACTTTTGCGTAATGGCAAAAGCGTCCTCCAGGACCGCCGCTGCTTCGCCAGGATTGCCCCGACCGAGCGCCAGACAACCACCGCTATAGCCGGCGCCAACGCGATCAAATGGGCCTGTTGCTCTCATTGGCGATTGCCGTCACGCGCTGATGAAACTCGGCCCCCATATCAATCTCTCCCAAGGTCGTGTGGGTCACGCTCTTCATCATGCAGCACAGCAGCTCCAGGGTTTTCGGCGTCGTCCCGGGCGGCGCGCTGGCATCCGGCCCGGACAGGCGGAGGCAAGCCTGTCCCAGCATTTGCTCCGCGTCACGATAGCGCCCGGCAATGAAATAGGCCTGGCCCAGGCTGTACTGAGCCAGGTTGAGCCAACCCGGATTGCCCCACTCTCCCGCCAGACGGGCAACCTCCTCGCCGGTTTCGATCGCCTCGATCGGGGTGCCGTAGAAGTTCTGCGCCCCCGACCTGACCGCCATCGCCGCGACCTTCCGCCCGATATCGTCGATCGCGTTGGCGCGCTCCTCCGCGTCTCTTCCGAGATCGAACCATTCGGCGACCTTGCCTGCGCTCATGAAGGCCGTGCGCGCCTCGATGCGAAGGTCGACCGCATCCGCTTCGCGCGAGCGAGCGAACGGCGTCTTGTCGAGTGCGGTCATCGCGATCTCAAAGTAGTTGGCTGCGTCGGCAAATGCCGATCGTGCCAGGCTCTTCCGCGCGGCAGTTCTGCCGTAGCTGAAAGCTTTCTGCCAGTCCTTCGCTCGCATTGCGTGATAGCAGAGCCTGCTGGGCTCATCATGCGAGCTTCCATTGCCCTCCAACGTCGCAAGAATGCGTGCATGGACGCCTTCACGTACTTTTTCGACCATCGAGTCGTAGATGACCTGGCGGACCATTTCGTGCGGAAACTCGAGCACTCGATCCGGCTCGATATCGATCTTCACCAGAAACTCCGAGCGGTCGAGAACCGCCAGGCAGCGCTGCAGCACGGGCTCAGGGAGACCGGACGCCTCGCGCAAGATAACTTCCGTCGAGCGTGGGCCTAGCGCTGCCGCGATCTGCAACAGGGAGCGCTCCTCCCTCGATACCCGATCCAGACGCGCTGCGATGACTCCCTGGATACTGCTCGGGATACCAAGCTCGCCGACCGGACGCGCCAGCGCCAGATCGCCCCAATGCCCCCGCAGAATCCCGCTGTCCTTGAGACCCCGGCAGACCTCTTCAATGAAGAGTGGCACGCTGGCCGTATGAAGCACGACGCGGCTCTTCAGATCGGCCATGTTCGCGGACCGCCCCAAGATATCGTCCAGCATTTCGCGTCCGGCATCCTCGGCGAGCGACCGCAACGCGGCGATCTCGGCGTTGCAGCGCGCGATCCAGTCCGGAATGCCGTTGGGTCTGCTGGTCAACAACACCAGAAGGCTAGGTATCTGCAGCGACGCGAGCGCAGCGACAACGGCCTCGCTGGCGCGATCGATCCAGTGCAGATCCTCGACGAGGATCACAGTGCGCTGCCGGGCGACCAGGCTCTCGAGAATCGCGCAGCTCGCGTCGCTGATCGCGCGGCCGCGCGCGTGTGGCTCCAGCTCGCCCCACTCTGGATCCGATATCGGACGATCCAGCACCGCATTGATGGCGGAACGCGCTATCCCGGTCAGAGTCGTCGGAGGCTCGGTCCGGATATCGGCGTCCGCCGCAGTCCCTTCGAGCATCGACAGCATGAGCGCCTTCAGCGCGCTGAACGGTGCACCTTGAAGATTCGGACTGCACTCTGCGTGGACCGGACGCCAGCCCTCGCGCTTGAGCTCGTCGACAAACTCGTGCACGAGCCGCGACTTTCCGATGCCGGGATCGCCAATCAAGAGCGCCGTCTGCCGGCTCGCCCCGGCATTTTGAGCCAGCTGCCTGAGCAACCCGGTCTCGTCCACGCGGTTGACAAACCGTGCAACGCTTCGCGCCCTGCGTACCCGCCAACTGGAGACATTGGTTGCGCCGGTCACACGGTAGATCGGCACAGGCTCGCTAAACCCTTTGAGTCGTTTGCGACCCAAATAGTCGAACTGGACATTGCCATCGGCGAGATGCTGACAAGCCTCGGACGCGTAGATCTGATTCGGTCCGGCGACCGCTTCGAGGCGCGCCGCAAGATGCTGCGCTGCCCCTCCGATCTCATAGACCTTGGAATATTCGCTGGCGACCATGTAGGTCACAACGCGCCCCGAATGGAGCCCCACCCGAACCTGGAGCGCCGGATCGCCCAAGCCCCCGATACGTCGGACGAGTTCGATCGCTGCATGGCAAGCAAGCGGCGCGTGGTTGTCGTCAGCAATCGGGGCGCCAAATACCGCGGCGAGCCCATCCCCCAATTCCTTGCTGACGATGCCGCCGAACTGGCGCACTGCGCCGCGCATGGCGGCCAGGGCCGGCTCCAGGCGGGAGACCGCCTCTTCCGGATCCAGGTCCGCTACGAGCCCCGTGGAATCGACCACGTCGGCGCGAAGGATGGTTACAAATCGCTGTTCACTGTCGGGATCGAGGCGCTTTGCTACGGCGGCACCGCATTGGGCGCACCAATTGTCGTCCGCTCCGATCGTCGATTGGCATGCAAAGCAAAGCATTCCTGCTCTCAAAGGCTGCTGCGGTCTCGCCAACTCAGCATCCCGGTGAGCAGCTTAGAGTAGAGATTACCCATCGGGACATGCTTATCAATCCGGACGTGCTGTCCGTCTGCATCCGCGCCAACCCGAGAGGTTGCTAAACTGGACGAGATACAGTCTTGAGTGGTAGGTCGAGGCGCGAGAAATCAGACGGCGCAACTCGAGCCGTACGACCGATTTCGTTCGACGTCCCCGCGTTGCATAACTTATGTATAGCCAGAGCAAGCCAAAGTTGTAATGAAAGGGAAATCCTATGGGCGGAAGAGTATACAATAACCAGCAATTCAAAGATCATATCAACGCGCATTACTATCCTTTGCAGAACATGGTCAAGAGCGTCGCTATACTTAAGGCGTCGGATCTTATCGACATCGAGACGCTGGAATATGGCCAATACCAGCCGATCCTGTCGCCCAGGCACCAGTGGCCGGGCGGGAGCGGCAAGCTGTGGCAAAAAGGAGATGGGCAAGGCGCGCCTGGACCTCGCCACTCAAGCAAGCACCGCGGCCCTCTCCAAGGACGAGGCCGGCGTCGTACCGCTGACGAAATGCGCGCTGCTGGATGCCGCCGTCCGCAAATGCTTCAACTCCGAACCGCCGATCCCGATGAAGATCGACGTGAAAGAGAAAGACAAGAATGCGCCGAATGCCGATCGGCACGACATTCTGCTGACCTGGGAACACGCCAACGGCGACAATCAGCCGCCAACGCTGCTGCTGCTGACGATGGTCTGCCCGGCCTGATCCCCGATCGCAGGCGGCACTTTCCGCACGACGGTATTGCGCCCCGCGCGGCTGCCTGATGGCAGCCGCATCAACCTTGGCGCGCCGGCGATGCCGTGGGGATGATCTATGACGCCGGGCGGCGCTGCTGCAACAGCGCCCTCACCGCACGCTCCGCGGCGCGAGCGGAGCCGAAATAGCCGCCATCGAGGCCATCAAAGGCGCGATCCGAGGAGAAGAAGCAGAAGCCTCTGGCGTCGCTGACAACGATACCCGCGGTTCGATCCGATACTTCGATGACGTAAGCTTGGGACATTTGGGCTTGGGACATGCGTGCTCGATCGCCGGAAGATGGCGCTCCTGTCTGATTGTCGGGTGCTTGGGATTTTTCTTAAGCGATCAACAACAGACGCCGGTCGCCGCCGAGACGCAGCGATGCGGCATGCGGCTTCGCATGTCGCACATCAAGCTGCGGTGGTGATGTCTCATGGCGGCGGCCTTGAACAACGCGGGATATCGCGCATCAATATCCGGCCGAACCGCGCGGCGGTCAATGAAATGACCGACCAAAGATCACGGCCCGGCGCGATGCCTCATTCGTGCCGGCCAGCAAAACAGCACAGTTTTGGTGATGACGGCGCGGTTCGCCGAATTGGCGGACGCTGGCCGGCCGCCGCGCTCCTGGTGCCCGGCCGCTATCACTCAGGGCAGAATCGGCGGGTGATAGGTGAAGGGTCGCCATCAGGATCGCGGCCAACAGCATCACGATCGGGAAGTGGATGAAGAATTGCACCGACGTATAACCGATCAGATCCTTCGACTTCAGGCCGAGGATGCCGAGCAGCGGCAGCATCCAGAACGGGTTGATGAAGTTCGGCAGCGTCTCGGCGATGTTGTAGACCATCACCGTCCAGCCGAGATGCGCGCCGATATCGTTGGCCGCCTTCATGATGTAGGGCGCCTCGATGATCCACTTTCCGCCGGCCGACGGAACGAAGAAGCCGAGCAGCGCCGAATAGATTCCGACCAGGAATGAGAACACGGTGGAATTGCTGGAGGCACCGACGAACCAGTGCGCGATCGTGTCCGACAGCGTGGTGCCGCTGCCGTTCGGCACCTTGGTCAGGATCTGCGCGATGCCGGCGTAGAACGGAAACTGCAGCAGCACGCCGGAGACGCTCGGCATCGCCTTCGAGAAGGACTCGATCAGGCTGCGCGGCCGCCAGTGCAGCACGATGCCGAGAATGAGGAAGACGAAATTGTAGGTGTTGAGCCCCGACAGCGTGATCAGCGGATTGCCAGACTGGAACGTCTGCCACAACCAGCCGGCGGCAAGCAGGGCGATCAGGATCGTCAGCAGCGGACTGAACTCCAGCCAGTCGCCCGGACGAGCCGGCTTCCTGGCCTCGATGCGATCGTCGCCGAGCGCAACGCCGAGATCTTCCGCGGTCTTCGCCTGCTCGGGTGCCGGCGTCGTGAAATAGCAGATCGCCGCCGACACGACGCTGACCATCGCGACGGTGACCATGTTCTGCCAGGTCAGAATGGTTTCCGAGAAGCCGATCACGCCGGTGATCGGCAGAAGCGATGCCGGAATGCTGCCGGCATTGGCCTGGAGCTGCGCGGCCGACGAGGTGATGCCGAGGGTGAAGCCGCAACCGAGCCCGAGATAGCCGGCAGCGCCGGCCGCGCGATAATCGAGCCGGATATCCGTGCGCCGCGCAATCTCCCGCACTCAGCAGGCCGGAAAAGATCAGGCTCAGGCCCCAGTTCAGCAGCGAGAGGAAGATGCTGAGCATCCCGACAAAGACCACCGCGCCGCGCCCGGTCTTCGGCACGCTCGCGAGCCGCGCCAGCACGGCGGCGACCGGCGGAGACATCGCCACGACATAGCCGCCGATCGCAACCAGGGCCATCTGCATCGTGAAGGGAATCAGATTCCAGAACCCGTCGCCAAAGGCGCGGCTGACGGCGAGCGGCGAACCGCCATGCAGGATCGCGCCTGCGGCAACCGCGATCACGGCGATCAGGACGAAGACATACGCATCCGGAAACCAGCGCTCGGCGAACGCCACCAGGGCCTGCGAAAAACGCGCCATGATGTTATCAGCGACAGGTTTTCGCAGGCTCACGGTTTGGTCGTGCGTTGCATTCGTCATCAATCTGATCCCCTTCCGGTGATGCGGTTAGTCTTCAATCGTGATTGGTCATCAAAGCGCGAGCGTGAGGTCGGTGAGCGGCACAGCCTGGCAGGCGAAGCACTGCCCCTCGCTCCCATCGACCGGGCCGAGATGGGTGAATTCCCCATCGACCACCTCGACCGCGCAGCTTTCGCATTGGCCGACACGGCAGCCGCTCGGCAGCGCGACGCCCGCGGCACTCGCGGCGTCGAGCAGCGTCCCCTGCTCCGGTCCCCAGGAAAAGCTCTGCTTGCTGCCCGCAAGCCGGATGGTTCGCGGCGCAAGGTCGCTTGGCACCGACGGCGGCGAGACGAAGCTTTCGGCGAAGATGTCGAACCGCGGGATACCGAGCGCCACTGCAGCCTCGATCTGCGCCGCAACGAAATCCGGCGAGCCGCAGATGTAGACCAGCGGCCGGCGCGCCAAGAACGGCTTGACCTGTTCGAGATCGAGCCGCCCCTTGCGCAACGACCGCGCGTCGACCGAATCCTGCGCGAGCGGCGCCGAATAGAACGTCACCCGCGTCAGCCCCGGCGTGCTGGCTTCCAGTTCCGCCCAGCCGCTGCGCGAACGGATGCTCGCGGCTGCTGCGGCAGCCGTGGAGCAGCAGAACGTCGGCGATGCGATCTTGTGGCGCTGTGTGTTGCAGCGTCTCGAGATGGCTGATGAACGGCGTGATGCCGATGCCGGCAGCGAGGAAGACCAGCGGCCGCGGTCCCTTCAATGGCGGCGTGAAGATGCCGCCCGGCGGCTCCAGCAGAACCTGGTCTCCAACGGCAAGACCATGCAGACGATCCGGCATGAAGAACGGCGCATCGCCGCTCCGCGCTTCGCCGAGGAAACGTCCTTTCACCGCAATCGATAGCGCTTGCGGCAGGTTGCCCGATCCGGTCAGCGAGTAGGCCCGCGTCTCCGCTGTGCCCGGCAGCGAGATCATCACATGCTGGCCCGGCAGGAAGTCGGGCAGCGGACCACCGTCAAGCGGCAGCAGGCTGAGGGCGATGACGTTATCGGCCTCGGCCCTGCGCTCGCCAACCACGAACCGCCGCTGGCCGCTCCAGACGCCGCGGCTGGCCACGCCGTCGCGCCTGATATCGCAGACGATCGCACGCAGCGGGACGGAGCCGCTGACCGGGTCGCGCGCATCGTCGTGCAGCACCGCGTTGATGTTGCGCGTGAGGGAGCCTGCCGCAGCCGAACGATCGCGGCCGAGCGGCGGACAATCCTCCCACCAGCCGAACTCGGCGACGACGACCCGCGCGTCGAGCGCCGCATTGAGGCGCACCTTCAGGCGCACGGCACCGCCTTGCGTTTCCACCATGGCCCAGTCGCCCTCTGCCAATCCGCGCCGCTCGGCGAGCTGCGGGCTGATCTCGACGGCCGGATCGGGCGACTTTCGCCGCAGCGAGGCGACATGCCGCCAGGAGGAGTGAATGAACCAACCGCTCTTGGCGGTGGAGAGCACGAGCGGAAAGCGTTCGTCTGCCGCTGTCGTGAGCGGGCTGCCGACCGGTTCGACATGATCGGGCAACGGGTCATGCCCGTGTCCCAGCATCAGCTCCGAATAGATCTCGACACGGCGCGTCGGCGTCGCAAAGCCCGCCGCCGTTCCGTCCTCGCGCGTGACGGCGTATTTTTCATTGCGGAAGACCTGCGGGAAGCGACGTCCTTCCGGATGTTCGCGCAGATCCTCGACACCAATGCCGAGCGGCGCCAGCTGATAATTCCAGCCGGCCTTGATGTCTCCGCCGAAGAACAAGCTCCCCATGCCGAGCTTGAGCGCGAGCGCGGCGGCGATCTCGTAGTCGGCCTTCACTTCACCGATCGGCTCGACCATGCGCGGGCGAAACTGCACGGTCTCGACGGCTTGCTGCGTGATCTCGAACCCGATCTTGAGCGCGTCGCGCTCCCACGGCGTGCTGGCCGGCAGGACGAAGTCGGCGCTTTCCGCGGTCGGGTTCATGAACATGTCGATATGAACCTGGAATTCCAGCGCCTTCAGCGCCGCACGGTTGCGCTCGGTATGGCCCTGCGAGACGACGAAGTTGGTGCCGAAGGCGACCAGCGCGCGCACGCGGTAAGGTTCGCCCTCGAGCACGGCGCGGCTGAAATCGCGCGCCGTGATCCAGCCCTTCGCCGGCGGGCCGAGCGGCAGTTCGGCAAGGCCCAGCGCCTTGGCCTGCTGCTCCGGCGAAAGGATGTTGTAGTCGTTGAGAGGACGTGTCGGCGGCGGGACCGGCCAGCGGTTGCCGCCGGGCCGATCGCACGCGCCGGTCAGCGCATAGAGCGACGCGATCGCGCGCTCGATCGCGGTGGCATTGGTGTGCTGGCCGACGCCGGTCCAGGAATGATAGGCGAGCCGTGGCCGGGCGGCGAGCAGCGCATTGAATGCGTCGATATCCTCGACGCGCAACCAGGTCAGTTCCGCCACGCGCGCCGGCGTATAGGGCGCGGCGCGCTCGGCCAGCAATTCGAACGCGGTTGCCGCCGAAATCATCCGGCCGTCGCGTGCAGGGATCGGCAGCGCGCCGCGCAGTTGGCCGCCGCGCTCCGGCGCGTATCGGGTGTCGCAAGCCACCGGCGAGCCCAGCGCATCGAGACGAACGAAAGCCTCAGGCGCGCCATCGGGCCACAACGCGTCGGCGCGCAGGAAGCGCCCGGTCGCACGATCGACCAGCAGCGATCCGTTGGTCCATTGATCGACGAAATCCGCATCGAAGCTGCCGGTCGCGATGAGATGACGGATCGCGCCCATCGCAAGTGCGCCATCGGCGCCGGGGCGAATGCGCAACCAGAGATCGGCCTGCTGACCCGATCCGTTCGGTTTGGGATCGACGACGACGACCTTTGCGCCGCGCCGCCGCGCGTCAGCGATCCGCGTCGCCTGGGCGAGCCAGGTGCGCGCGGGATTGTGGCCCCACAGGATGATCGCATCGGCATTGTCGTAATCGGGAAAGCCGATGCCGCGACCAAAGGTCAGCGCGTGCGCATAGTCCTTGTGCCAGCCGCAGATCTCGACCGCGTAGATCAGGTTGGGACTGCCGAAGCCGCGGATGAAGCGCTCGACCCACTCAAAGCTGTCGACCATCGGCGTGCCGCTCGGCGTGGTGACGCCGAACGCCACCGCCTCGGCGCCGCTCTCGGCGCGGATCCTGCCGAGCCGGTCGGCGATCTCGGTCAAAGCCTCGTCCCACGACACCTCGATCCAGCCCGGATCGGCGGCATCGCGCGGTCGGGTTCGCTTCAAGGGCACGGTCAGACGGCGCGGGCTGGCGACGATTTCAGGGGCGGCACGGCCCTTGGCGCAAAGCGCGCCGCCGGTCGGATGGTTATTCAGTACCTCTACGCCGACAACCCGCCCGTCCTCCACCACGGTGACAGAACCGCAGCGCGAGCGACAAAGCGTGCAATAGCCGGGTCGCCGCTGTTTCACCGCCGTCTCATGGTCAAGTCAGCCCTTGTGACGCATTCTTGTAATGCGTTACACATTTACGGCATACGCTACCGGCCGCGTCAAGGCTAAGTAATAATCAGGGACGAATCGGAGCTCCCGGCGAGAGGCACCCATGGACCAGAATTTGCGCGAACAGGTGCTGCAGCGGGTGCGCGCCGAGATCATTTCCGGGCAGAGCCTTCCCGGAACGATGTATTCGGTGCCGTCACTCGCCGCGAGCCTCGGCGTCTCCTCGACACCGGTGCGCGAAGCGCTGCTCGAGCTCAGCCGCGGCGGCCTGGTCGAGCCGATGCGCAACCGCGGCTTCAAGGTCGTGGAGCCGTCGCTGACCGAATTGCGCAACTTGTTCGACATGCGCGAGGTGCTGGAGCTGCACGCCGCCGTGCTGGTCGCCGCCAATCCTCCAAGGGATCTGCCAGTCGTGCGCGGCTGGGCCGACCAGATCGCCAAGGCCGTCGAGACCGACGACGTCCAGCTCTATCTGGAAGCCGATCGCAACTATCATCGCGAGTTCATCGCAGCTGCCGGCAACGAGCTCTTGACCGACATGGTGATGGGCCTGCGCGACAAGATGCGGCTC
Organism: Bradyrhizobium sp. JR3.5; assembly: GCF_054057015.1. Taxonomy (NCBI): domain Bacteria; kingdom Pseudomonadati; phylum Pseudomonadota; class Alphaproteobacteria; order Hyphomicrobiales; family Nitrobacteraceae; genus Bradyrhizobium; species Bradyrhizobium sp. JR3.5. Next base: position 307,429 of record NZ_JBSRYV010000001.1, on the reverse strand, counting down.
TACGGCATCAGCTCACGCGCCGTGGCCTCGAGCGGCAGCAGGCCTCGGTGCCCGAGCACTACCGGCTGATCGAGCTCGCGCTCGCCGGCGAGACTGAGGCGCTGCCGAACCTGCTTCGCAGCCACATTCGCTCATGGGAGCCGATCTTCGTCGACGCATTGATGCGCTCGAAGGAATACGCGCGCGAGCCGCTGCGGCAGGCGCGCGGGTAACGCGCGGAGCGAAGTAGACAGCTGGCCGCGGTGACCGGCTAGTCCAGAATGCTTTTGTAGTGCTCCGAAAAGACATCGCGGCCGATGATCAGCCGCATCACTTCGGAGCTTCCCGCCAGGATCCGATTGACGCGCGCGTCGGTGAACATGCGGCTGATCGGATACTCATCCATATAGCCTGCGCCGCCGTGCAGCTGTACGCCGAGGTCGAGCATCTTCCACTCGACTTCCGATGACATCATCTTGGCCTTGGCGCCCATATTGCTGGTCAGGCGCCCCCATTGTGTTCGGCCACGCAGTGATCGACATAGACCTGCACGAGATCGATTTCGGCATCCATCTCCGCCATGCGGAACTGGGTGTTTTGCTGTTCGGCCAGCGGCCTGCCGAATAGCTTGCGATCCATCACGTATGCGCGTGTGATGTCAAACGCCTTGCGGCCATTGGCGATTGACCCGACCGCGGAGATCAGCCGCTCCTCGGCAAGGCCCTCCATCAGATAGTAGAAGCCCCTGCCCGGTTCTCCAAGCACGTTGGCTTTAGGCACCTTCACGTTCTGGAAGAATAGTTCGGCGGTGTCCTGCGCCGGCATGCCCATCTTCTTGAGATTGCGGCCGCGCTCGAAGCCTTCCATGCCGCGCTCGACGATCAGCAGCACCATCGCGTGTTTCTTCTCGGCACCTGCGAGCCTGGCGGCCACGATCACCACGTCGGAATTGATGCCGTTGGAAATATAGGTCTTCGAGCCGTTGAGCAGGAAATGATCGCCCTTGTCCTCCGCCGTCGTCCGCATGCCCGCGAGGTCCGAGCCCGCGCCGGGCTCGGTCATCGCGATGGCCAGGATCGTCTCGCCGCTGACGCATTTGGGCAGGAAGCGGTCGCGCTGTTCTTCGGTGCCGAAGCGCTTGAAATAGGAGCCGACCAGGCGGCTGTGCAGCGTGTTGAACCAGCCCTTACAGCCCGAGCGCGCGGTCTCCTCGATGATGATCTGCTCATAGCGAAAGTCCTCGTCGCCCATCCCGCCATACTTTTCCTCGGGCCAGATCATCAGGAAGCCGAGATCGCCGGCCTTCTTGAACGCGCTGCGGTCGACGATGCCGGCCTCCCGCCACGCCTCCATATGGGGCGCGATCTCGCTCGCGAGGAATTTGCGGTAGGAGTCGCGGAAGATGACCTGGTCTTCGGTAAAGCTACGCATCATTCACCCAATAGCGCTCTCAAGCGGCGCGGAAACCGGCCGGCGTTCGGCGAAGCACTGACAAAAAAATTCGGAGCGCCGGTTCTGCTTCAATCAAAACCGGCGCTCCGTCATTGAAACAAGCGACGCCTTACTTGCCCTTCCAGTTCGGCGCGCGTTTTTCTGCGAAGGCAGCCGCGCCCTCGCGCGCATCCTCGGACACGAAGACAGGAGCGACGATCTCCTGCTGCTTCTTCCACATCTGGTCTTCCGGCCAGAGCCGGGATTCGACTATCACCTGCTTGGATGCCTTGACGGCGAGCGGGCCATTGGCGCCGATCGCGGCTGCAAGCTCGAGTGCGGCGTCGAGGGCCGGGCCGTCGGTAACGCGGTTGATGATGCCGAGTTGGTAGGCGCGCTCGGCGCCGAAGAACTCGCCCGTCAATGCGAACTCCATCGCCACGCGGAACGGCATCTGGCGCGGCATGCGGATCAGCCCGCCGGCCGCAGCAGCCAGCCCGCGCTTCACCTCGGGGATCCCGAACTTGGCGTTGCGGTTGGCGACGATCATGTCGCACGACAGCGCGATCTCCATCCCGCCGGCGAGCGCGTAGCCGTCCACGGCCGCGATCAGCGGCTTCTTCGGGGGCGCCTCGGTGAGGCCGGCGAAGCCACGGCCCGGGATCGACGGCCGCTCGCCCTTCAGGAACCCCTTGAGGTCCATGCCCGAACAGAATGTGCCGCCGGCGCCGGTGATGATGCCGACGCTGAGGGCATCGTCGGCGTCGAGCCGGTCGATCGCCGCGGCCACGCCCTTGGAGAGGGCGAGGTTGGCCGCGTTCTTGGCTTCCGGCCGGTTCAACGTGATGATCAGTATAGGTCCGCGGACTTCAGTGAGGACCGGAGTTTCTTCGGACATCGCTTTGGTCTCCTGTTGCCGTGCGCTTAGCGCGGGGCCATGCGGATGGCGCCATCGAGGCGAACGTCTTCGCCGTTGAAGTAGCCGTTGGTGATCATGGTCAGCGCGAGATGCGCATACTCCTCCGGCATGCCGAGACGCTTCGGGAATGGCACCGACGCGCTGAGCGCGGCCTTGACATTCTCCGGGGCGCCCTGCAGCAGCGGGGTGTTGAAGATACCCGGCAGGATGGTGTTGACGCGGATGCCCTCGGCCATCAGGTCGCGCGCGATCGGCAGGGTCATGCCGACGACGCCGGCCTTCGAGGCCGAATAGGCCGCCTGCCCCATCTGGCCGTCCTCGGCCGCGACCGACGCCGTGTTCACGACCGCACCGCGCTCACCGTGCTCCAGCGGGGACAGCGACAGCATGCCCTGCGCCGACTTGGCGATGCAGCGGAAGGTGCCGACGAGATTGATCTGGATGATGCGGTTGAAGGCGTCGATCGGGAAATGGGTGGGTTCGCCGGTCTTCTTGTCCCGGCCTGCAGTCTTCACCGCGTTGCCGGTGCCGGCGCAGTTCACCAGGATGCGCTCCTGGCCGTGCGCCGCGCGCGCCTTGGCGAAGCCCGCATCGACCTGCTCGTCGGAGGTGACGTCGACCTTGCAGAACACACCGCCGATTTCCTTGGCGATGGCTTCACCCTTCTCTTCGTTGAAGTCGAAGATCGCGACTTTGACGCCTTGTGCTGCGAGCGCCCGCGAGGTGGCCGCGCCGAGGCCGGAAGCGCCGCCGGTGACGACGGCGGCGACCGATGAATCGAGTTTCATGGCAATATCCTTTCGCCGATCAGATGCGTTCGATGATGATGGCGGGCGCCATGCCGCCGGCGGCGCACATGGTGACCAAGCCATAACGTCCGCCGCTGCGCTCGAGCTCGTCGAGCGCCGTGCCGATCAGGATCGATCCGGTGGCGCCGATCGGGTGGCCGAGCGCGATCGAGCCGCCATTGATGTTGACCTTCTCGCGATCCAGCTCGAGGTCGCGGATGAACTTCTCGGCGACGACCGCGAAGGCCTCGTTGATCTCCCAGACGTCAATGTCGTCCTTGGTCAGGCCGGCCTTGGCGAGAACCTTCTTGGCCGCCGGAACCGGCGCATTGAGCATCAGCGTCGGATCGTCACCCTGATTGGCATAGGCCACGATCCGGCCGCGCGGCTTGAGGCCGTGCTTCTCGGCATATTCTTTGGAGGTGATGAGGACTGCAGCGGCGCCGTCCACCACGCCCGAGCTGTTGCCGGCGTGATGCACGCCCTTCCACTCGAGGTCCGGATAACGGCGCTGGATCTGCTTCTTGAACGTCACACCGTTGCCGAGGTCGAAATCGGCAAGCTGCTCGAAGCTCGGCTTCAGCGAAGCAAGGCCTTCGGCTGTGGTCTCGGGGCGCGGGAATTCCTCACGACCGAGGGCGACGCTGCCGTCGTCGTTGAGCACCGGGATCACCGACTTGGCGAAGCGGCCTTCATCGATCGCCCGCTTGGCGCGCTGCTGGCTGACCAGCGCCAGCGCATCGCAGGCTTCGCGGCTGATCCCCTCGCGCGTGGCGATGGCGTCCCCGCACACGCCCTGGTGCGACTGCGGGTGAATCTCGTCAAGCGCCGGATTGCCCGAACCCATCATCCGCGCCGGCTGTCCCGCCTTGGAGCGCTCGGCCGCGAGGGTCTGCTGATAGCTCATCATCTCGGTACCGCCGGCGATGACGCAATCCTCCATTCCCGACATCACCGAAGCTGCCGCGAGGTTCACCGACGTGATGCCGCCGCCGCAGAAGCGATCCAGCGTCGTGCCGCTGGCGTTGATGTCGTAGCCGGCGGCGAGCGCCGACATGCGTCCGAGATCGCCGCCCTGCTTGCCCTCCTGGGTCGAGGTCGACCAGATGATGTCATCGACGGTCGACGTATCGAGCTTGTTGCGCTCCTTGAGCGCGCCGAGCACGGTTGCGGCCAGTTGCTGCGGATGCAGATGCGATAGCGCACCCTTGCCCGGCTTGCCGATGCCGCGCGGCGTGCGGACCGCGTCAATGATGTATGCTTCAGACATGCGTTTCCCTCTACTTTGGATGTTTCTTGACTGTGAGCTCGTGTCGATTGGTCCCCGCCGTTTCCGCCACGTCTTCTGCTCCGGAACAAGCCGAGGCGTCAGCGGTGTGGCGTGACCGAAAGCGGCGCGGCAACCGGCTTGCGCTGATCTTCGAAGTACTCGAAGCGCGAGTTGATCAGCATGGACGGTTGCGCCGTTGCGCGCTCCCGCTCGTCGGCGCAGACGGGCTTGTCGCAGCCCTCCGCGAACAACGGGACGCCGGGCGCGGCGGCGTGCGGACCGAGAGCATATTTCTGCTCTTGCGGCAGGTAGATCAATTGGCCGATCTGGGTGAGGGTCAAGGTGAGACGGGAGACCGTCGATCGGGGAAGACCGCAGCGATCGGCGATTTCGCGATTGCCCAGGCGTATGCTTCGACATTCGAAGCAACGCACGATGTCGAATGCGCGCGATACCACCTGTATCACGCGCCGGTTGTCCGTGCCGGCGCTGCCTTGCGCCATCAGTACCTCAGATCGACGTCCCATCGTTTACGCCTCACTCCTCATTTTTCATACGGGTGAATGAAACCCACCCTGGTTCGGGCAGGACGCGCCGGTCCGCGACATCGCTGTCGAGCGCGCAACGCCGAGCGGCGTACGCGCGAGCGGACCTGCATGCAGAATCTGACGGCAGCGATCGGCGCACGCCGCGTCGCCGCCCGTGAGGATCGAGCCGGCGGCTGTGCCATGTCCGCGCGGCCACGAATTCGGCGTGCCGGACAAGGCCATTCCCGGTCTGTTCGAGGCCGGTCTGCATCGCGCCGATGGGCACCTGGCCGTCCAGCCCGGTGAAGCCGCGACCGCGCGGGGCAAGCAGCTTCGGATATCGATCGCCGGCCAGCATCAGGCGGATTCTTTCCCTAGGGTTTCAGATCTTAATTAATTGATTAATTAGTCAGGTGCTTAAAGTGGGCGCTTCCGCCTGTCAACCGCCGTTGCCGCAGGGCGCCCCGCGTGCCGATGGCACCTCGCGCATCGCTCAAGCCGCTCGGAGCCGTAGCAGCTGCCGATCTGTCGCGACGAACTTCAGCAGTGCTGGACCGCGATCGAATGGAATTTCCGACATGAAGGCACGCAGGCTCCGACGCATGACGCAGAAGCGGACGCGGAATCACGCGCCGGTCGTCGCACCGGGCGGCCGGTCCGTCACTCGCAAGACGAACACAGGAAAGATGTGAGTGAATTCAGGAAAGGTAGCGCGGAGAGAGCAATGCGCTTGTCGAAACAGAACGCGACCGCTGGCCGGAGTGGCCGTTACGAGGGCTAAACCTAAGCTTTGAAAGCTTGGTGGGCGCACCAGGGCTCGAACCTGGGACCCGCTGATTAAGAGGCAGCTCCTTTATGGGTTATTGCAGATACTTAGCTGTAAAAACCCATCTCAGCGCGGTCATATACATCAATAGGTTACGACCGAATTGTAAATCACAATCCGCCCATTGCTTGAAGCCGCAATGGCCTTTCTCCCTGTCCTTAGCGATGGAAGGAGAGCGGACGACGAAGCGTGGTGGTGACCGGATCGCCCCGGGCCCGCTCAAAACGGTCTGGTTGCGGGTTCGAGTCCTTGCCGGGCCCACCACAGAAATCAATCAATCGCTTATTCGGCCTTACTTGACCTGATCTGGACGACCGCACGAGATACGTGCTGTTTTCGTTCGTGCGCGAGTGCTCGGTATTCGTGAACGAGATTAGACCGATAGCCTGGGTGACGGTATCCAGCTGCAATTTTCTGCAAGTTGAATTGCCACCTGCGACCCGTGGGTTCAATCCAACGGACGACCACGCGTCTCCGGCACGAGGCAAATAGCGACAACAAATGCGAAGCCGGACACGATCACCGGATACCACAATCCGAAGTACGGATTGCCGGAATACACATTCATTGCCGTGACGACGAAGGACAGCATACCTCCGACCCAGCCGGCACCCACATGGAACGGAAACGAGAGGGAGGTATATCGAATGCGCGCCGGAAACAGTTCGACCATGAAAGCCGCCATCGGGCCGTACACCATGGCCAGATAGAGCACGAGGACGAACAGAAGCCCAAATACCGCGGGGCGATTGATCTTCGAAAGATCGGCGGACGACGGCCATCCCGCCGAGACCAACGCCTGCCTGAGGCTGTCGGCGTTGAAGCCTTCGACGACCTGTCCCGCGATTTTGACCGTGGTCGGTGCGCCCGGGGCTGCCTGCTCCGATCGATATTGGACACCAAGATCCGTCAGAAAACCGGTGACCTTGTCGCATTCCGTGGTGGCCTCGGCAAACAGACGGAAATTGCAGTCGCGAGCCGTGACGACGATATCGGTGCGATCGAGAAAGCGCTCCAGGGCCGGATTTGCATAGTGGGTCAAGCCTTTGAAGATCGGCTGGATGGTGACAGCCGCGAGCAGGCAGGCCATCGCCATGATGGGCTTGCGTCCGATACGATCGGACAACCAGCCGAAGAAGACATACAGCGGCGTGACCACCACCAGGGCCGGCCCGATCAGCAATTGCACGTCGTCCATCGGCACTTTCAGAGTCTTGTTGAGAAAGAACATCGAATAGAAATGTCCGGTGCCGAAGATCGCGCCAAGGCCCGCAGCAACGACGAACAACAGAACGACGTATTTGAGGTTCGCGGCGCGCGTAAAGCTCTCCGTGACCGGCGCCTTGGACGTTGCGCCGGCAGCCTTCATTCGCTGGAACGTGGGCGACTCGTGCAGCTTCGCCCGGAAGTAGACCGATACGACCAACAACAGCAGCGACAGCACGAATGGCAGGCGCCAGCCCCAATCGTGGAATTGCGCATCGGAAAGGATGAGCTTCAACCCGAAGACGACAATGATGGAGCTCAGAAGCCCAAGCGTCGCCGTGGTCTGAAGCGAGCTGGTGTATGCTCCACGCCGGTTCACCGGCGAGTGTTCCGCGACGTAGGTCACGGCTCCGCCCACCTCGCCGCCAAGCGCCAGACCTTGCAGCAAGCGGCAAAGCACGAGTCCGTACGTCGCAGCGATTCCGATTTGATCGTAGGTCGGGAGCAGTCCGACACCAACCGTGGCGACGCCCATGAGGATAATGGTCACGAGAAACGTCTTCTTGCGTCCGACCATATCTCCCAGGCGACCGAAGAACAGTGCTCCGATCGGGCGAATGAGGAAACCGGCACCAAACGTTGCGAGGCTTGCGAGGAATGCTGCGGTCTCATTGCCTTTCGGAAAAAAGAGGTGCCCGAGCTGAACTGCAAGCGCCGCGTAGATGTAGAAGTCGTACCACTCGAGCAGCGCGCCAAAGGATGACGCCAATACGACCTTTTTCTCCTCGGCGGTCATTGCGGAAGTCGCGCGAATGGCGCTCGCATTATGCAGCATGTCCGTCATCGTCCCCTCATCTCTTATTTTGCTTAATTAAGATGTATACTGATCTTATTTTGCTTAATTAAGATGTATACTGATTATATCATCTTAGTGACGGCAGGCAACATGGAATCGAAGCAGGACAAAACCCGGCTATAATATGCAGATATTCCGTAACATAGCTCGATCCAAACAACTCCGATGCGCCCTAATTTCATCAGTATACAAACGATATTTAGCTCCTGATTGACGCCTGGTCCTCTCCGTCAAACCTCGACCAGCGTGCGGGCAAAAAAATCCCGCGGAGACGCGGGACAGGCAGGGAGCTTGTTGTCGAAATATTCGGGCACGATCGCCGACTCTTGCGCAATCGATTCTGCCGACGAACCGACGGCTATATCGTCACCGGGTCCGCTAGCAGACGCCTGCACCGCCAGTCGCAACGGCAGAACCAGCAGTCTTGGCTTCCACGAGCTTCAAAGTATCGGAGAGGTCCATGACGACCGCGTACTTCTCCGACATGTCGAACAGGTTCGCCTCGTGCGGACCGATCGCACGGTCCCCGACGCAATCCCTGACCACCAGCGGAAGGAAGCCGAGCGACATCGCGTCAACGACGCTTGACCGGACGCAACCGCTGGTCACGCAACCGGCGACCACAAGCGTGCGGACGCCGCGCTGCGTCAGCCATGGTCCCAGTCCTGTCGCGAAGAATGCCGACGGCACGGTCTTCCGGACCACCAGCTCACCCGGTTCCGGCGCAAGCTGCGGAACGATAGCACTATTGGAAGAAGACTCCTTCAGCGTGAGCAGCCCCGGCACCTTCATAGCGAACACGTTGCGATCAGCGTCGTCGTCGGCGAATACGATCCTCGAATGCGCAACCGGCCACCTTCGCCGGCGCGCTTCATCCAGCAGTCCGATCGTCCTCTCCATGGCGGCGGCGATGTTGCCGCCGCCGAAAACGGCGGGATCAAGAAATCCGTTGACGAAATCGATGATCAGCAGCCCGAATGGAGCATCGAGATCCAGGCCCTTACCGAAGCCCTGCCGGCGATACGTCGCCTTGTCGTCGGTCATTCGGCAGCCTCCCGAACCGGTCCTCCATCGAGCACCTTTCCGTTTCGGACGACCTCCTCCCCGTCGAGCGCGATCGTGCAATTCCGCATCGGAATATCGATATGACAGGCCGTTGTCCGGCTCCCGCCGGCCTCGTTGTTCGGGCCGAACGAGAACAGGAAATTGCCCTCGAACGCCCGCGCGTCCATGCCGATCGTGGCCTCCCGGTCATAGAGACCGAGCGTCGACCACTTGGCTCTCGGCTGCAGTCCCCAGCCGATGTGCGACATCGCATATGCGTCTCGATCGTTGTACGAGGCCATGTACTCGCTCAGAATCTCGGCATCGACGCCGCCCTCGATCGAGGTCACAAAGCCCTTCTCGATTCTGAAGTGGATGCGATCCTGAATGTAGGACTTCATCGGAAGCAGAATATCGCCCCGCTCCATCACGATCATTCCATCGGCCTCCCCCTCATTGGCCCAGGTCAAGGCGAAACCGCTCGGCCAATGATCCCACCGCCCGGGCTCGTCGACAAAGCCATATTCGCTGATGGCCGGGAACTGACCCAGTTTGAAGCGGACGTCCGTGCCGGCCGGCGACGTCACATGCATCTCCTTCGCCTTGCCGAGCTTCGCACTCGCGGCGGCAACGCGCGCACGGTCAGCCATTGTCGGCACCATGCGAACGAGGACTTCCGGCGGCTCGACAGCCAGCAGGATTTTCGTGCCCGCCTTCAAAATCTCGTGCTGTTCGGGAGAGAACAGCAGGGTCATCAGGTCCAGGACGAGGTCGCTCTCCTTCAGTGCCGCGATCGCTGCGCGATTCCCTGTCAGGGGCGTCGTGCCGAGATAGGCCAGCGAGTCGCGGCTCAGGGCCTTCTCGCCGTTGACCGGCAGCAGATCGAGCCGGTTGACGATTGCACCCATCGACACCGCCGCGAGGATTGCGGTCGACAGGGTCTGCGGATGCGTCGACGAGCTGGTGAGCACGGTCACGAGTTGACCTCGCTCCAGCTTGGAAAGCGAGAGAACCTGTTTCCAAGCCTGTATCAGATCGTGATCACTGACCGACATGTTGCTTCTCCTTGCTGATTGCAGCGCCGAGGGGAGCGCCAAGAAACTCCTCAAAGGCGGCGTAGAATCCCGCCTCATCATCCCATGGAATCATGTGTCCCGCGTCGACGACGCGCGTAGTCGAAGCGCTCGGCATCAGCCGTCGGATTTCGGCGATGTCCTCGTCGCGAATGACGTCGCCACGTCCTGCAGCGATCAGCCGGACGGGAATGGTGATCCGTCCGAGATCGCTGTGAATGTCGTCATTGTGGAATCCGTCAAAGCTCTCGCGCACCGCGCGCTCGTCGCAGGTGTGTAGCCACTCCGCACGCAGCTTCAGTTGATCCTCGGTCCAGGTCGGGCAGAACGCCCGCATCGATTCAGCGTTGCAACCGGCAACCGAGAGCCTGATGGAATCGACGTACCAATCGAGCCTCGCCGGATAGGCGCGCCGCCCCGGTCCCGAGACCGGCGGATCCACCAGGACAAGCCTCGCGAGTCCGGGCAATCCGCTACGTGCCGCACGAACGGCAATGCGGGCCCCCATCGAGTGGCCGACCACGGTATAGCGTGGCAATTTCAACGCCGCAGCCAGTTCGGCCAGATCGGCAGCCTGCGCGTCCAGGCTGTAGTCGAGAGTAGGGCCTGACTGCGACAGTCCGCGCCCTCGAATATCGAGAACGTAGGTCTCGAACTCGCATCCAAACCGCTCGCCGACGAACCCCCAGGTGATCGCTGGACTGGTGATGCCCGGTAGGATGATGATCGGATCACGCCCCGCCCGCGCCTGCCCGTAGAGCAGATAGTGCAGCCGTACACCGTTGGCCTGGACGTTTGCGCCGTATCGGAGTGTACTCATCCGGCGGCCCGCAGTTTTGCGTGAGGAGCGGCCGCTGCATTCTTGCCAAAGGCGCCCGAGAGCAACGCGCCGGCGCCCGGTACCCGCGTGTTCAGGTCGAGCGCCGTCAGCATGGCGTAAGTGGTCGCCACCGCCGCCGTGATCACTGGTCTGCCGGTTTTTGCCTCGACCTCGGCGATCGAAGGCAACGACGGCATCTGCACGCACGCTGACAAGACGACCGCGTCGGCATCCTTGAGGTCCATCCCCGCCACGATGCTGGGCAAGTTCGCCGGGTCGTGCCGACCGACCATGATGTTGTCCGGAATCTCAAGCGCGCGGGAATCGGAGACGTTGATCCCCTCATGCTCGATGTAGTCGATGACGAGCTGCGTGAGCGGCTTCATATACGGCGCGACGACGGCAATGCGCTTGGCGCCGATGACATGCAGCGCGTCAACAAGGGCACCGGCGCTGGTCACTACGGGAGCTGGCGCGCCGTTCTCGACCGTGCGACCATGGAGCCGCTCCTGCGAGACGCGGTGATACGACTTCCCCATGCTCATAATCGCGACCAGGCAGGCGTAGCCGAGGACGTCGACGCGCGCGTCCGAGAGTTCAAGCGCGCAGCGATCGGACTCGCTGTCCATGGCCGCGAGTTCTTCCTTCTTGACCGTCTTCATCCGCATCCGGCTCGAATGGAAAGTGAAGCGCGTGCCGTGCGCGACCGAATGCGCATTGAGCATCGCTGGAATTTCAGTCTCCATGGTCGTATTCGAGCTCGGAACGATCTGGCCGATGCGGTAGACCTTCTGCATTTGGTGTCTCCTCGGCCAATCAGGCCAGCTTCAGAATGCGTTCGGCGTTGCGCGAGCAGACCTGCGCGCGGACGTCCTCGGTTATCGGAGCGCTCTCGATGAAATCCGCGGCTATTGCCGTCGACTCGTAGGGGTAGTCGACCGAAAACATGACGGCTTCGTTACCCATCTCGGCAAGCGCGCAGGCAAGCGCCGCAGACGAACAGACGCCTGACGTCGTGATGAAGATATTGCGTCCGAAGTATTCGGAAGGCTTGTGCGCAAGCCGAACGCCATGCGAGTACACGGCGAAGCGGCTGTCGAACCGCCAGAGCAGCATCGGCAGCCCCTCGCCCATGTGGCCAAGGATGATCTTCAACCGCGGAAAACGATCGAAGACCCCTCCGAACAGCAGTCTGAGCGCATGGGTCGCGGTCTCGACGCCCCACCCCCACACTGCGCCGGTGAGTTCAGGATGGCCGTCATAAGCCTTCGGAACTGGACTTGGGTCCGTCGGATGCAGGTAGAGCGGCACGTCCAGGTGTTGCATCTGCTCCCAAAACGCGTCGTAGGCCGGATCGTCATAGTAGATCCCGCCCGTATGACCATTGACCAGAGCTCCCTTGAAGCCGAGAACTTCGACGGCACGGGTCAGCTCGCTCGCAGCCGCCTTCGGGGAATGCATCGACAGCGATGCGAAGCCGGCATAGCGGGCCGGATGCCGCTGAATCTGCTGCGCCAGGTAGTTATTGCCTTCGGCGGCGCGCCGGATGGCGACGTCTATGTTGGTTTCAGCCTGAACGCTTGGTCCAGTCTGCGACAGAACGACCTTGTCGATTCCGGCCCGGTCCATCTCACCGAGCCGCAAATCTTCGAAGTCCCTGAGTTGGGACGACAGCTTTGATTGCGCAGCGGGGTCCATGTGCCTGGTGAAGACCTTCGAATATTCCTCGAAGCCCGGCGCCGTGAAGTGCTCTTCGAGCGCGATCTTGCGAATTCTGGACGACATGAATTGCTCCTTACGGATCCCGACGTAGGCGGATCCCGGTCACAACTGAGACGGACGCGACCGGGACGGCGCTGACAGTCACTTCACCAGGGGACATTCGCTTTCAGCCAGAGGCTTGAACGCCTCGGCCGCGGGAATGGTCGCCAGAACCTTGTAGTAGTCCCACGGCGCCTTCGACTCCGACGGTTTCTTCACCTCGACGAGGTACATGTCGTGGACCATCCGGCCGTCGGCTCGTACCGAGCCGGTCTGTGTAAAGGCGTCCCGCACCGGCAGCTCGCGCATCTTTTCGGCGACCGCTATCCCGTCGTCGGTGCCGGCCTCCTTCACCGCTTTCAGGTAGTGAAGCACGCCGGAATAGACGCCGGCCTGCGCCATCGTCGGCATCGCTTTACGTTTCTTGTAGAACTTCTCCGCGAACGCACGGGTCTGGTCGTTCAGATCCCAGTAGTAGCCGGTCACGAAGGTGAGCCCCTGAGCGACCTGAAGACCGAGACTATGCACGTCGGTGATGAATGTGACCGGCGTGACGATTGTCTGCCCGCCTTGCACGATCTGGAATTCGTTGGCTTGCTTCACGGCATTGACCGTGTCGCCACCGGCGTTGGCGAACGCGATGACTTTTGCCTTGGAGGATTGAGCCTGAAGCAGGAAGGAGGAGAAATCCGGTGTGTTCAGCGGATGGCGCGCAGCTCCCACCACCTTGCCGCCGGCGGCTTTGACGGCTTTCGAAGCTTCCGCCTCGAGCGAAAGACCGAACGCATAGTCGACCGTCAAGAAGTACCAGGTGTCAAAGCCCTTCTTCACGAGGGCAGAGGCGACGCCCGCCGCATTCGAATAGTTGTCGTAGGTCCATTGAAACCCGGTCGGCGAACAGGCCTTGCCGGAAAGGTCCATGGTTGCCGCCGTGGAATAGATCGCGATCTTCTTCTTCGCTCTTGCGACCTCCTGGACGGCCAGTGCCACGCCCGAGTTGGGGAAGTCGACCACCATGTCGACGTGATCAACATCGAACCATCGACGCGCCAACTGCGAACCGACATCAGCCTTGTTCTGGTGATCTCCCGACATCACCTTGATCGGCTTGCCGATCACGGTTGGCCCGAACTCCTCCACCGCGATTTCCGCAGCCGCAACGGACCCGGGCCCACCGAGATCCGAGTAGACGCCGCTGAGGTCGTTGAGGACACCGACCGTCACGGCGTCCGGTCCAGCCTTGGCCGGACCCAGACCCGACATGAGGATAAGTGCGAGAATTGATGATGTGAACCTGTTCATGAGCCATCCTCCGTTTGCCTCGCGCGCCGCCATCTTATTGTTGTTATTCTCAGGTCAATCCTGGAATCGGCGGTACCGCTCGCGATAAAGAGATGTATACTGAGTAATTAGGCGGCCCGTCAAGGGGCGTTCGGCACTCATTTTCTGACCGCGGACCGCTCAAAGAATGGAAGGAATGCACGTTGAAGAAGCAATCATCCACCAATTCCACGAGGTCCGAAGTCAAGGTGGAGATGGCGCGGATGCCCCTGGCATCGCGCCCAGGCTACCTGGTTCGCCGCCTCCATCAGATCCACTCGGCGATCTTCCTTGAGGAGTGCCAGGAATTCGGCATCACGCCGGTGCAGTACGGCCTGATCACGACCCTGCTCAACAACCCAGGCATCGATCAGGTCACGCTTGGTGGTGAAGTGGGCATCGATCGCACGAACGTAGCAGATGTTCTGAACCGCCTGTCGGAACGCGGCCTGGTGCGGCGCGAACGCAGCCAAACCGACCGGCGTTCGATGGTGGCGTTCCTGACCAAGGAGGGCGAGGCGGTCGCCGACAAGATGTACGACAGCATGCGCCGTGCGCAGGATCGCTTCCTCGCGCCCCTGCGTCCCGAGTTCAGGGCAGCGTTTCTCGCGATGGTGACCGAATTGATCGAAGGCAACAGCAAATACAGCCTGCCCGACACCAACTCAGCATCCGCACGACGGAAGTCGGCGGCCAGCCGGGACGAATAGCTGGAAGCAACCCAATTTTAATCAGTATACATCGTTATCTCAGGGGTGAGCCCGGCAATTGTGTTGGGGATGGGGCCGCTTCGGCGGCCCTATCGCTGTGACAACAAGCGCGCCTTGATGACGGACCAGATCAATCCGAGGCCACCGAGCGTCTTTCGGCGAGGCGGAGCCGCCCCGGTAATGGCGGCTTCGAGATTCTCGGCGAATGTCGCCGCCAACCGACGCACAACGTCGTGTACCAGTCCGGCTCGGTTGAATTGAGCGAGGGGGCCGCTCAGCTTCCAGGTCAGGACGACCGCAATCAGGGACGCGCTTGCCCCGGCCGCGATGACGGTCCAGCGCGCGCTGCCCTCCGCGGACGACCCTTGCCCGGAATCGCGCCCGCGGCCGGTCAGCCACCCCTCCCGCTTGGAGGGATCCATCCCGACCTTTGCCTGGCCGTTGAAAGTGACCTTGATCGGGCCCAGTGCGATCCTGACCTTGCCGACAAGATCTTCTCCGTTGAGTGACGTGATCTCGGCTCCGGGCACACACGGGACCACCCGTTGGAGGTCCGAAAGCAGGCTCCAAACCTTTTCGGCCGGCGCAGCCACCCGCACCCGTTCCTCAATTGAGGTGCTGCCTGCGGATTCACCAACCGATGCCGCCATGGCTGGAGCCGACGTCCGCGTCACGGCGGCATTTATCGCTGGAGTGGGTGCAGGCGGCGACCTTGAGCCGTCGAGCCTGCTGATTACCGGAGCCGCAGCCGCCGCGACATCGGGCTTCTTCCCTGCGGCGACTTTCTTGACCGCGGCGACGATCCCGACATAACCAGTGCATCGGCAGAGATTGCCGGAGAGTTCCTCGCGCAGGGCGCGCTCATCGATTTCGCCGAGGCGTAGTACGATATCTCGTGCCGTCGTCAGCATTCCCGGTGTGCAAAAGCCGCATTGCAGGGCGTGGTGCTCGGAAAACGCCTCGCGCAGTTCCTGCATGGTTGGATCATCGTCAAAACCTTCGATCGTGGTGACGTTGCCGCCATCGCAATCGGCGGCAAATGTGATGCACGACCGCTGGATCCTGCCGTCGAGTACAACGGTGCATGCACCGCAGACACCCTGCTCGCATCCGAGATGCGTTCCGGTGAGTTGAAGCTCGCCGCGCAAGAAGTCCGCCAATAGCGTGCGCGGCTCGACATCCGCCACGACGACGCCTCCGTTGACCGTCATCGACACCTGCGTCATCGGCGCTGTCCTTCACCCAAGATCGCCAGAGCCCGGCGAACCGCGACCGCGTGCAATTCCTGCGTGTCGAGATCAAGATTCGGCAGAACGTCGCGGATTTCCTCTGCGACGATCTCGCATGCCGTACGCGGCCCCGCCTCGGCGAGACGTGCGGCGGTGTTGGGCAGCAGCGCCGGCGAACCGCTGGTTGCACCGGCAAGCACCCGCTGCAGGCCCGCCTTCGGATCGAGAACGACAACGCCGATTGCGTTGGCGAATTCACCGGTCTTGCGGCAAATCTTGTGGTAGGCCCAGGATGCATCCGCCGACAGTCGCGGGACCTCGATTGCGGAAATCACCTCGCTCTCACCGAGCTTGGTCGCAAACGCTCCGTCGACGAAGCTCTCGGCAGCATGGCGCTTCGGCCGTTCGCCGCCACCCTGGACGACGATCGTGGCCCCCAGTGCCGCCAGCGTCGAGACCCAGTCTGCGGCCGGATCGGCATGCGCCAGGCTTCCGCCCATGGTGCCGCGATTGCGCACCGCTCTGTAGGCGATCCCGTGTGCGACTGATCGCAGCAGCCCGCGCGTCGGGTCCTCCAGCACACCATCCTCGATCTCGGCGTGGGTCCATCCGGCGCCGATCGAGAACACCCTGTCGTCGGCCGCAAGCTCCCGAAAGCCGGACGCGCGCTTGATGTCGATCAATAGTTTGGGGCGGGCCAGCCTCAGGTTCAGCATCGGCACCAGCGACTGGCCGCCAGCCAGCACCTTGGCGTCGCCATCGGCCGCAGCGAGGAGTTCGGTTGCCTCGCCGAGGGTCCGTGCATGCCTGAGCTCGAACGCCGACGACTTCATCGCGCGACGCCCGCTTCAGGAGCTGCCGCCTGCGACGGACGCGCGCGCCGAATTGCCTCACGGATCCGCCGTGGGCTCGCAGGTACCTGGCGTATCGCAGCGTTGAGCGGCGACAAGGCATCGTTGATCGCGTTGACGATCGCAGCAGGCGGCGCAATCGCGCCGCCTTCGCCGACGCCCTTGATTCCGTGAGCCGAGTAAGGCGACAGCGTCTCGCGATGGTCGATGCGGAAGCTCGGCAGCTCGGTCGGACCAGGCAGAATATAATCGAGCAGCGTCGAGGCGAGCGGTTGAGCGTTGTCGTCGTACGGGCTCTCTTCGAACAGCGCAGTGCCGATACCTTGCGCCGCCCCTCCATAGGTCTGCCCCTCGACAATCATCGGATTGACCATGCGTCCACAATCCTCGACGATCGCATAGTCGAGGATCTCGACCAGACCGGTCTCGGCGTCGACCGCGAGCCGAACGGCGTGCGTGGCGTAGGAAAACACGCCCGTATCGACGTCCGGCTTGTATCCCTCGGTCGCCTCAAGGCCTGCCGTGTTCACGGTCTCGGGAAGCTGGTCCGGGCGAAGATACCAGGCGCGTCCGATATCCTCGTAAGAGACACTGGCATTCGCCGCAAAGATCCGCCCCTCGGCAAATCCGACGGCGGCCGGCTCGACTTGCAGCAAATGGGCGGCAATTGACTTGATCCGACCCGCAACGACCTCGGCGGCCCGCGAGACCGCACCACCCGACATGACGATCCCGCGCGATGCGTAGGCGCCAGTGGAGAACGGCGTCATCGCCGTATCGCCGAGCGTGACCCTGATGTGCTTGAGCGGAACACGCGTCTGTTCGTGAGCAATCTGCGCCAGCGTCGTCTCCAGACCCTGCCCGATGGTATGGATGCCCGCAGCGACCTCAAGCGCGCCGTCCGGCGTCAACTTCACATGCGCCTGATCGAACCCCGGCACCAGCGGCAATCCCCACGACGCAAACACCTTGGTGCCGTGCGCGGACTGCTCCGTAAAACTGGCAAACCCGAT
This sequence comes from Bradyrhizobium sp. JR3.5, assembly GCF_054057015.1. Classification (NCBI taxonomy): domain Bacteria; kingdom Pseudomonadati; phylum Pseudomonadota; class Alphaproteobacteria; order Hyphomicrobiales; family Nitrobacteraceae; genus Bradyrhizobium; species Bradyrhizobium sp. JR3.5. The sequence goes on along the minus strand of NZ_JBSRYV010000001.1, from coordinate 289,806 downwards.
GCCGAGATAACGGCCCCTGTCGTCGCGCCTGGGTCCTGCGCGGAATGCCTCGAGACCGATCATGTTCTTGGCGGCAACGAGCGCCTCCGGGTAGTCACCGGAGTCGTAATGCTTGTTCGTGATGTTGGTGTACGGCATCGCCGAAGCCGGGACCAGATTGTCCCGGCGGACTTCCCATGCTTCGCGATCGACCTTCTGCGCGATCGCGTCAATGACCTGCTCCATCGCAAAACAGACGCCAGGCCGCGCAACACCGCGATAAGGCGCGAAAGGCGGCTTGTTGGTCGCAACCGAATAGGTACGGCACCGGTACGCAGCCAGATGATACGGTCCGGGCAAGTTTCCTCCGGCCTGCGCAGCTTCCAGGCAGGCCGTGAACGGCCATACCGAGTACGCGCCCGTGTCGACGGACACTTCCGCGTCCAGCGCGAGAAGCCGCCCCTGCGTGTCAGCATAGGCCTTGATGTGGTATTCGTGCTGCCGCGCGTTGGCACCGGCGACGAGATGTTCCCTGCGATCTTCGGTCCAGCGGAACGGCTTCTTGAAGGTTGCAGCCAGCCAGGCGACGGCAATCTCCTCGGGCTGCAGCTGGCACTTGTAGCCGAAGCCGCCTCCGACGTCCGGTGGGGCGACCCTGATTTGCGCCTGCGCAATCCCGAGACACTCGGCGAGCCCGGCTCGTATCAAGTGCGGCACCTGGGTGGAGGTGTGCACCACGAGCTGATCGGCGCGATCATCCCACCAGGCCAGCACGCCCTTGCCTTCCATGGGATGCATCGTCTGTCGCGCGCATGACATCTCGAGCTCGACCGAGATCGGCGCCCTCGCGATGACCTCGTCGACGCCGCTGTCGAAGAAGGTCTCCAGAAACAGGTTATCACCCCACTCCGGATGCAGAAGTTCTGCGTTGTCACGGCGACCGCCCGCGCACGAAACGACGGCCGGCAGTTCGTCGTAACCGATCTCGACTTGCTCGATCAGGTCTTCCGCGATCGCGCGGCTTTTTGCCACGCACATGGCAATGGGTTCGCCGACGAAGCGCACCTTGTCGGTGGCCAGGATCGGATATTGCGAGACCTTGTATCCGGGAATGGAAGATCGCGTAACGATCGGCGCGACGCCGACGAGATCATCGGAGAAGAAGGTGTCGACGGCGTGATCCGGCGATTTCGTCTTCGACAGGATCTTCGCATGCGCGATCGGACTGCGCAGGAACGCCACTTCCCGTAGCCCAGGCATGTGGATGTCACCGACGAACCGGCCCCGGCCACGCAAGTGCCGGGCATCCTCCTTGCGCTGCGCTCGCGCCCCGATACCTTCACCGACCGCCCCGCCGCTGCTCATGATGATCCTCTCATGCGCCCTGCCAAAACGTTCCCGACGTCACGAAAGTCACAGTGGTCGTCCTCCGATCGCAAGAGGCTTCACACCGGAATGCAAAGCGCGTTGGGAACGAGCAGGTTATCGTAAACGCAACGGCGCTGCTTGAGCTTGAGGCCCTCGTCGGAACGCTGAAACACGTCATAATAGGTTCCGACTTGGTGAATGGTCGCGTCCGGGCGATCGAACAAGACCTGCAGGACGATATAGTTCGCCCGGGCCTTGATGTTTCCGTGCTCATCTTCGCCGAGCAACTGTAAATTGCTGATCAAGTGGCGAAGATACCGCGGTGCAAACATGGCGGTTTTCTCCAGCGCGAACGCCCGATCGCGAATCATGCCCCTGTTCTCGCAATAGATGAGACCAACCGGATGGCCGCGATCTTCGTTCTCGCGCGACAAAACGACATAGCTTGCGTCCGGCGTGAACATCTCGCTCCAGTCCGACAGACGTTGCTCGTCGAGGGCGGCAGCGTACCGGCAGTTAAACTGCTCGATTGCGTTCCGAAGCATCAGCTGGTGAATTTGTGCCGTGTAGGTGGGATCGGTGGCCAACATCTGAATAGCCCGCATCTCTCGTTAGAGTTCCATCGCGCTGCGCCAATGCTGATACATCGCGCGTATCGACGCCTCGGAGATCAAGGTATCTGCGGTGCCAATCACCCCGGGATCCAGCTCGACGACATGTTGGCCGTCGGGGACCGCGAGCATGCCGTCCTGCACAAACTTGATGGCTTCGTTGTCTTCGAGGCCAAGGAATCCTGCCGGGCCCATCAGATTGCCTTGCCGCAACCGATGGCGGGTCATCTCCTCGTCGTCACCCTCGAAGCCGAACATGGTCCACTTCATGATGAACTCGTTCGGTCCCGTCGGGACGATCTGCCGAACGCCCAAAGTGTTCATCTCCCGTTGCACGATGAGATTGGGCCAGATCGTCGTCATGGTCACCGACCAGGGACTATCGAACTCGCTGACGAAATCCATGAACCGCGGCTCCTCGAGCCGCATACCTTCCTTGTAGGCGCGCATCTCCTTCTTGGTGCTGTTGTCGAGCTTGCTGACGTCCGATTTTGCCGATGCCATCACGCCATGCCGACCGGAGGGGTCGGCAATCATAGATGACTTGTTGCCGGCGACCAGCAGGCCGAACGTCACCAGAAACGTATGCAGCAGCGTTGCGTGATACGGATCCTTGAGGTTCTCGTGATAGAGCTTCCAGTTTCCCGGAAGGCTGTGGCGATAGTGGCCGAGCACCTTGGGCTTCCGCCCGTCGAACGTCGCCTCGAACTCGCGGAGAATCTCCGGTCCGAGATATTCGACCAACGGCTCCATGTCGTGGAGGTACGACGCGAACACAACACCGCGATGGGTCGTGACTTTCAGCTGCCTGAGCCCGTGGTCTGCATTCTTGAAATCGCGCGGCATTCCGCCCTTGCCGTCGACTCCTCGGCGGAACGGCACCCCTGCCAGGTTGCCCTTCAGGTCGTAGGACCACTGATGATAGGGACAGACGAATTCCTTGGCGTTGCCGCTCAGCTCGCGACAGAACTCGGCCGCACGATGAGCACAGCGGTTCTCGAAGACGTTGATCGAACCGTCCTCGGCGCGCGATACCACGACGGGCGTCGGTCCCACATTGGAACGGATGAAATCGCCAACGTCGGGAAGCTCACTCTCCAGCGCGACGTAATTCCATGTTCGCCCGTGAAAGATCCTTTCGACTTCGCGCCGGTAGATGTCGTCGTCCGTGTAGACCCAATCAGGCACCCTGGTGAGCCCCTCGGATGGCCAGACATATTGCTTCGACGTCGTCGTCACCGACCTCTCGTTCACCACCTGGGTAATCTCCTCTTTGCCGTCACTCGTGAGCAGAGCAGCGGAAACCTTGGCGATATCGAACATGTCAGGGTTTTCGAGCTCCTTGCGCGCCTGCCGTATCGCGGCAGGATCAGAAAACGCGACCACGCTGGTAAGCCGTCCGGTGTCCGGATCAATCGTGCGGTAGACGGCGCCAGGTTCGCCATCGCAGCCTGTGAGCGCGACTTTGTCGCCCGGTGACGAGACCCCGAGTATCTGGATGTTCAGGCCAAACTGGTCGGTCCAGAACCAGGGGGCCTGCGCATGCGTCCTCGGCGAAGCCCCAGCAATCGATTGCCCCGCGGCTGCACCTTGCTGCTCCGCATTGTGCCAACTCTCGAAACGGCAGGAGCGCCCCCTAACCGGACGGCAATGCAGCGCGCAGTCCCCTGCCGCCCATATTCCCGCGACGTTGGTCCTTTGCTCTGCGTCGACAACGATGCCGCCGCCCACCTCGCAGCCGGCCGCGGTCGCCAGTTCCGTCTCGGGGGCCAACCCGACACCGACGCAGATGGTATCTGCAACGAAAGCGCCGGCGGACGTATTGACCACCAGGCCCTCACCGTCGCGGCGGATATCTAGAACTTGTACGCCCCGCAAAACGGAAACGCCGTGGCGCTCGGCAAGAGAGCGAAAGCTGCGCCCCAATGACGGCGGCAGCACACGGGCCATCAGTTCGGTTTCGCGCTCGAGGAGGACGGTGGCGACCCCGAGCGTCGCAGCGACCGAAGCAAGTTCAAGACCGATGAAGCCGCCGCCGACGATGACGAGACGCTTCGCCCTTGCGAGCGATTGCCTCATGGATTCGGCATCCTCGATCGTGCGCAGATAGTGCACACCCGGCAGATCGGCGCCGGCAATGGAAAGTCGCCGCGGAACTCCGCCGGTCGCCAGCAGAAGCGCATCATATCGAAGCTCAGTCCCGTTATTCAGGAACGCGATCCTGGCAGCTGAATCGATCCGGGTAACGGAGCACCCGAGATGGGTCTTGACGTCGAGGGCAGCCACATCGGCTTCAGCCAGCCGCCCACAGGATTCGATCGACGCCTTTCCAAGGAGAATATCCTTTGAAAGCGGCGGACGCTCGTACGGCAGGTGCTCCTCCCTTCCGACGAGATCTACCGTGCCGGCGAAGCCACTAGCTCGCATGCTGCGAATTGCCGCTGCAGCCGCCTGACCGGCGCCCACAACGACGACTGCCCGACGGGAAGGCGATCTCCTCTGGGCGCAGACCTCCGCCTGACGCTTGGGCGCAGCCTTCTTATCTCCATCGAGATCGACAAACACCTCGCCCTCCTCGACCTTGGCCGAATAGGTCTCAAGGTCCTTCGTGACCGGAGAGCAGAGCGCTTTTCCCGATCTGATATCGAACATGCCCTGGTGCAGCGGACACTCGATTGTGCCGCCGTCAACGAATCCATCAGCAAGAAAGGCTAGCGCGTGGGTGCATATGCCATGCGTGGCGAAGACCTCACCATCAAGGAGATAGAGCGCCACGGTCCTGCCGTCGATCTCGACACCCGTCACGCCGTTGGGCTTCAGTTCGTCCACGGCAATTGCTTTTCGCCACGCCATCCCAACACCTCGGAAACCGCCTCGAATTTTAATCAGTATACATCCCTTTACGAGCAATGCAAGACAAACCCGACGCTCCCGGAAGAGCTGCTAAAATGGCTTATCTATACGATTTTATTCCGAAAATCCATTCATTTGACTGGACGATCTGCCAGCATGCAGAATGCATATAAGGTGCTATACTGATTATATAGACGTGCGTTAAGCAGATGCCGAACTCCCCGACTCTGCGCCGTAGCATCAGGGCGCGGGCACGCGCGCCAATGCGCGTCGCGGCAAGGGCACAGTGCACGATTCGCGGAAGACGATGACACCCGCTGAAAGGCGTCCTGTCTCTGAAATGAGCCAAGCCGGGTCAAATCAACTGAGGGTCCTTGCTGCGAAGAGAACGCCGCACCCGATGGCTGGTCAGATCGGTTCGATCGCTCAAAACGGTCTGGTTGCGGGTTCGAGTCCTGCCGGGCCCACCAAATTGATCATCCGCCTACATCCGTAAGCATCTGCCGCCGTCCGCCAAAGTCGGGATTGATCCCATTTTTCCAGGATATTTTCATCTCCAGATGTCCGCCGACGTCCGCCTTCCGTGTGCTGACATCCAACGATTTTGTTGGTATGTTTGTTGGTAGGTTATTGATGCGGGAAACCAGATACCAACATGCCATTAACGGATGTGAAGTGCCGAAATGCGAAGGGCCAATTCAATCCGTACAAGCTTTCCGATGGGGGCGGCTTGCACTTATTGGTCAACGCAGATGGGGCAAAGTACTGGCGCTTGGCATACCGGTGGCATGGCAAGCAACGCACGCTCGCGCTCGGCGTCTATCCTGCTGTGGGGCTCATGGAGGCACGTGCGGCGCGTGATGATGCCAAGCGCAGTTTAGCTGCCAACCTCGATCCTTCCGTGGTGAAACGAGAACGTATACGGGCTGCAAAGGTGGCCACTGGCAATTCTTTCGAAGCGGTCGCGCGCGAATGGCACGACAACTGGAAGGACGCTCGTACGCCGTACGCCCTACTACGCCGGCCAGATTCTCCGGCGTTTGGAGGCAGACATCTTTCCAGCGATTGGTCGGCGTCCAATTGCCGAACTCGAACCACCGGAACTGCTCGATATGTTGCGCAAAGTTGAGAAGCGCGGGGCAAACGAAACGGCACGCCGACTAAAGCAGCTTGTCGGCCAGGTACTGCGCTTCGCAATCGTGACAGGCCGGGCGAAGCGGGATCCATCCGCTGATCTCAAGGGCGCTTTACGGGCTACAGGGGAACCGCAGCGTCACAGGGCAATGCCACTTCTGGAGTTACCGACGTTCTTGCAAAAACTGGAGACCTACAGCGGCGATCAGCAAACCAAACTTGCGTTGAAGCTCGTGACTTTAACGTTTCTCCGAACCACAGAATTGCGCGCGGGGAAGTGGAACGAACTGGAGAACCTTGATGGAAATTCCGCTCAGTGGCGCATTCCCGCCGAACGCATGAAAATGCGACTTGAGCACTTGGTACCTTTATCGCACCAGGCTGTCACGGTGTTGCGCGAACTACGCACCCTCTCGGGCAGTAGTCCCAACATTTTCCCATCGCCGGGCAAAGAGGGATGCATGTCCAGCAACACGATGCTCTATGCCCTCTACCGGATGGGATATCACGGCCGCGCCACTACACACGGCTTCCGAGCTGTGGCTTCCACAATCCTGAATGAGAGCAATCTCTTCAACCGTGATTGGATCGAGCGCCAGCTTGCGCACGTTGAGAGAAATGAAGTTCGGCGTGCCTACAACGCTGCGGAGTGGATGCCTGATCGTCGGCGAATGCTGCAGTGGTGGGCCGACCACATCACCGCCATGGCCGTGGGCGGTGATAAAATTGTTCCGTTATCGCAGGCGAGCAAAAGGCACACTATATTGAAGTCGGCATGAGCTGCGACAGGAAGGCGTGACATGAAGACGCCGACACAAATCGAATGAACAGGCTCTGGTCCATCAACCCGCTCGCTGGCGCCGCGGTGCCGCCCGATGTCGATTGGTTGATCGGTTACCTGGCCAAAATCAATAGCACCGGTCGGCCGAACGAGACGGTGGTGCAACACGCCTTCAGCGTCAACAGCCGGTTGCTCGACCTCCGCGCCCGCGGAGGCGGCACCTACGACCTCAAGGGTAACATCAAGAAAGGCTTCCGGGTTGGACCACGGCTTGCGGACCGTGGTCTCGCCAACGAACTCGCCCGGCTCGAACGCGCCGCCCGATCCCGGTCAAAGGGTCGCTGGATCAAGGCCTGGGCGGCGGTGTCGCCTCGATGTCGGCACCTTGTTTGGCATCCTCCTCGAACGCCCGTCATCAAAGTCAAACGCAAACTAAAATTCGGCCTGCTGGTCGGTTTTCGACGCCCCTCCCTCCGGCATAAACTGGTTGGGATTGATGGCGTATTAATTGGTCCTCCTGCCTTGGACGCTCTGGCGGGGATCATGGAGGCACGATGCCGCCTAGCCAACACACCCGCGGATGACAGACGCGGCAACCAGCGCAATGAGGCGGCCAATGGACTTGCCGCCGCGATCCGGTTTGCCGTTTTTGAGCTGACCGGCCGCGTCGGGTTTACCGATGATCGGGTGCAGGATACCTGCACAGGCCCGCTCGTCGCGCTCGGTGCTGCCGTCGATGCGCATTTCGGAACCCGTATCGGCTGGCGGCTGATGGCATCGAAATAACCGAATTTCACAGGTTGGTGTGCACCAACCACTGCGAACTATCGTGGACCACCTATCACCGGAGTGGTCGACGAAATTTTCGCAGTCGGTGCGCACCAACGATTGCGAACTATCGTGGGCCACCTGTCAACGGAGTGGTCCTCGATGGATACCATATCCAAAACACTCTCTCCTCGCGAACGTAAAGCTTACGTGAAACTGAAGGCCGGGCTCAAACAGGCCAATCAGTCGGCCGGGCCGGCCACGCAGGTGGCACAGTCGAAACCTGCTCCTCAGCGAGCTCATCGCGTCCAGCACCGGCACGGAGGTCGAGACGATGGCGCCGTGCCCGATTCCGACTCTTTGGCGCTTAGTGTAGAGGATGCTGCGCGCCTGATCGGCGTCAGCCGCGCCACCCTTTACGTTCTGATTTCAACCGGCGATCTCCGCACGATCAAAATCCGCAAACGCCGGCTCGTCCCCCGCGATGCACTCTTGGAACTTTTGGCCGTCGGCGCCAATTCGCCGGTAGCTGATGTTTAGCGCCGTCGCTGCGTTCGATATCGCAGACCAATATCGCGCGCCAACCAGTGGGAACCCAAATGACTTGGAAGAAAGATTACATCGAAAACGTGATTGCGACGCCCGCTCAGATGGGGCGCTTCGGCATCAACGAAAACTTCGACGCCCTCAGAAACGACCGCAACGCGCGTTACTTGATTCCGCTCTCGAATCCGACGGACGAGGAAATGGCCGCGGTTTTGCGAACGCGGTCTATGGCGCATTGCCCATGACCATAGCGGGAAACGCCCGATAGAAAGTTCCTACAATGACCGCGATCGCGCGCAATACCGGGCAATGCGCTATCGATGCGAAGCATTTCCCTTCCCTTGCCGGTCAAGGGGCCATAAGTATTGACTGCGAAACATTTGACCCTGATCTAAAGACACGCGGCCCAGGCCCGCATCGCAATGGCTTCATTGCCGGGATCGCTGTTGGAACCGAAGCTGGCTACCGCCACTACTTCCCGATTGCCCATGAGAGCGGATCGAACCTGCCTAGGGCTGACGTCCTTTCGTGGCTGAACCACGAGATGCAGTCGAGCGTTCCGAAGATTGGCGCCAGCCTGCTTTACGACCTCGCCTTCTTGTCCGCCGCTGGCGTGAAAGTCACTGGGCCATTCTACGACGTCCAGATTGCTGAGCCGCTACTCGACGAAACGCGCCTTAGCTATTCGCTCGAAACTTTGGCGCAGCACTACCTCGGCGAAAGCAAGGTCCAAGGTCAGCTTGACGCCTGGATCGTCGAACACTTCGGCAAGAAGAACCCGAAGGCAAACATCTGGCGCGCACCATCTGAGATTGTCGCGCCATACGCCGTCGGCGACGTCGACTTGCCGTTACGCATTTTTGCGAAGCAGGAAGTCGAGCTAAAAAAGAAGGGGCGGCTGTGGGACTTGTTCCTGATGGAATCGAGACTGATGCCGATGCTGCTGGCTATGCGTCAGCGGGGTGTCCGGGTCGACCTCGATCGTGCCGAGCGGCTCTACAAGGAATTTACTGCCCAGCAAATTGAAGCATCCGCGGCAATCAAGCGGATGACCGGAGTTGGCATCGCGCCGTGGAACGCGCGCAGCCTCGCCAGGGTGTTTGACCATCTTGGCCTCCAATATCCGCGCACGCCCAAAACCGACGCTCCGTCATTTACCAAGGCGTGGCTGGAATACCACCCGCATCCCGTCACTAATCTGATCAGAAAAGTCCGTTACCTCGACAAACTCCGCGAAACCTTCATCAAGGGTTTCATCCTCGACGGTCACGTCAATGGCCGCATCTACACGAATTTCAACCAGCTCCGATCCGATGCCTTTGGCACCGTGAGCGGCCGGCTATCCTCAAGCCAACCCAATCTCCAGCAAATTCCCGTTCGTAGCTCCGAAGGCAAAATGATCCGATCGATATTCATCCCTGAAGACAATCAGCGATGGTTCCAGAACGATTGGTCACAGGTTGAATACAGACTAATTGTCGACGATGCAGCTTCACGGAAGTTGCCAGGAGCACAGGCCGCCGCCGATCAGTACAGCAATGACGACCACGCCGACTTCCATCAGATTATCGCCGATATGACCGGGCTACCCCGCGACGCCGCGAAGACCGTGAACTTCGGCATCGCTTATGGAGAAGGCGTTAGTAGGCTCTCCCTATCCCTCGGCCTAAGCCGGGAAAAAGGCGCCGCGCTGTTGAACGAGTATCATCTTCGAGCACCCTTCATCAAACAACTCTCCAACGGATATATGCAGCTCGCCGCCCGCACCGGTGAGATCGAGACACTGCTCGGGCGGATCCGCCGGTTCAATATGTGGGAAATTCGCCGGGGCGACGAAGTTATGTATTTCCGCACACGGAGGCGAGGATCGCGGCGTGCTTTTACCCATGCCGCGCTGAATGCCCGTATCCAGGGTTCGGCAGCGGACATTATGAAGTTGGCGATGGTCAACATCTGGGAGAGCGGGATATGCGACGTGCTCGGCGCGCCGCACCTCACGGTCCACGATGAGCTGGATGGCAGCTATCACGACGACAAGGCCGGACGCGAAGCCCTGTGCGAACTCAAGCACCTGATGGAACACGTTGTGAAGCTGATGGTGCCGCTGCGCGTGGATGCCGGAACCGGGGCGAATTGGGGAAGCTGTAAATGAGTGAATGGTTCACTTCTCTTCCCCACGGGCACGGAGCCTGAGACCGTGAGCACGCGCAGGAAAGCAGGTGCTAATCAGCAGCGGGAACAATTCAAGCCGCATGTTGAAATCACCGTCTTCACTAAGTCGGATGGTCCGCTCACCAAACAGATTTCGCTTTTAGCGGACGGCTCGGTCAAGAGCGATGGGAGTACCTGCGTGATGTCAGATGGCGTTGCGCAGCGCGCTCAGATCGCGAATGTTGAGCAGCTTGCCGCACTGATCAAACGGCTTGCTTCAAGTCAGGCGATTGCACTCGGAGCGCTCCGAACCGGCCTGCCAGAACGAGTGCAGGTCGTCACCAAGGCGAAACTGAAAGGCACCGAGCAGGACGTCATCGCCCGGACCGGAGATAGCATCATTTACCGAAACGGGCGACCAGCATTCGCGCTACTGGATTACGACACCAAGGGCATGCCGGAAACAGTTGCAGCTAGGTTGACGCAGCTTTGCGGCTACTGGCCGGCGTTACTATCGGTGCTGCCGGCCTTGCGCGCCGTAGCGTACGTGATGCGCCGCTCAACAAGTGCCGGGCTGTCGCGGTCCGATACGGGGGAGAAGCTGCCTGGGTCGGGTGGTTTGCACATTTATGTCGTAGTGGAGGATGGGAGCGACATTGAACGGTTCTTACGATCGTTCCACGATCGATGTTGGCTCGCCGGCCTGGGCTGGATGATGGTAGGTGCCGGCGGGCAGCTGCTAGATCGCTCGATAGTCGATCGCTGCGTCGCTGGCCCCGAACGCCTTGTGTTCGAAGGTGACCCGATCTTGCTGCCGCCGCTCCAGCAGGACCAGGAAAGCAGGCGTCCCGTCGCCACTAATGGCGAAGTGCTGGATACAGTCGCGGCGTGTCCGCCGTTGACGATTGTCGAGAATGCCAAGCTTCGTGAGCTGAAGGCAAAGGAGGCTTACCGACTCTCATCCGAATCAGCGGAGGTGCGCGCCGCGTTCATCGCTGAGCAGGCGGCGTATATCGTTGAACAGAGGGGCGTGTCGGCGCACGATGCGGAGCGGATAGTCGCCCGCCAGCGCAATGGCATCCTGCTCCCTGCTGTCGTGCTGCCGTTTGATGATCCTGACTTCGCCGCTTGTACCGTCGCCGACGTGCTGGCGGATCCGGATCGATTCGATGGCGCTACCATGGCTGATCCGCTTGAGGGCATTGAATACGGGCCTTGCAAAGCAAAGATTATGCGCCGGCCGGATGGCACACTATGGATCCACAGCTTCGCTCACGGCCGCACCGTCTACGAGCTGAAGCTAGATGCACGCGCCGTACGGGCGGCGATGGAGCGAGCAGATAGTAACGTCGCGGCTAAAATGTTTGTCCAACTCGCCGCTGCCGCCGATCTCGACGATCTGGAGTTGGAGGATCTGCGCAACCTGGCCGCGGAGCGAAGCGGCGCCAACAAGCGGACGGTCTCAGCCATGCTCAAAGTGGCACAGAAAGAGTACACCGCCAAGCACGAGGAGCAGGAGCGCGAACGCCGCTTCGCCAACCGTATAGATCCACGTCCCCAGATCATGAAACCGGCGCTGGATGCGCCGTGGCTGCCGCAGATGGGCGTGCTCAATGACGTTCTTGGTGACTCGTCAGCCGCAAAGCCGCCAACACGCGATATCGACGGTGTCATTGCGCGAGTGTGCAAGATTGCTATTCCGAACACACACGCCTTCACCCCGAACGAAGCCAACGCTGAGGACCACGATCATGACTAAGCTGCCTCCACCCGAGCAATGGGTAATTAAGCGCATGAACGAAATGGAGCTTGCCGAGAAGATCGAGAAGTACATCGACTTCGTCGATATCAAAGGCCGATCCGTGCACCTACCAATACAATTCGTCCGGCACTACTTGCAACGTCACGACGACGACACGCTGCCAACTCTAGTCGCTGTTGCCACCCTGCCCATCGTCCTGGCCGATGGAGTATTACTTGCGCCAGAAGGCCTCGATCGGCTTCGCGGCATCGAGTTCAACATTCCAAGTGAGTTGATGGCGGAAATGCCTGAACGAAAAGAGTGCACCAGTAAAGCGGTGCGAGAGGCAATGCAGTTTCTGTGCGATCAGTGGCTGTGCGATGTTGCCACCCCGATTACGCTGGCAAGTGCACCCTGATTGCCCTCGCACTAACCATCATCGAGCGCTCACTGCTACCTGATAGACCGACCTTTTTTGTCACCGCTGGGCGCAGAGGCGGAGGCAAGACCACAACCATCATCATGCTGATCATGGCCGTAACCGGAATACAGCCAGCCGCATCGGCATGGTCGACGAACGAGGAAGAGCGCAGGAAGGCATTGCTGAGTCACTTCCTGACCGGTGCCGCCTACATTCTCTGGGACAATATTGTGCGCGGCACCCAGATTAGCTGCCCACATATTGAGAAATCATGCACCTCCGCCTACTATTCCGACCGTCGGCTCGGCGTCAGTGAGATGGTCGCGACTGCAGCCTCAACCATCCACCTCTTCACCGGCAACAACATCGGCCCGCGTGGCGATCTCGCTTCGCGCAGCCTTCACATCCGCCTCGACGTTGACCGCCCTGACCCGGAAAACCGGGAGTTCAAACATCCCGACCCGGTTGGATAGGACAGAGGATAACCGCGCCGAGATTCTGCGGGCTCTCTACACGATTCTGCTTGGCAATCCGACGCTTAAGATAGCCCGCGATGCGCCATCAAAGACGCGATTCAAGATGTGGTGGCGGATCATTGGCTCCGCCGTCGAGCACGCCGCCAAGCAGCACGCCCCAGAACCTGAGGACGTCGCCGAGGTCGACTTCCAGAAGCTGTTTCTTGCGCAAGAGGAGGATGACGAGGAATCCGCCTCGCTCGCCGACGCTCTCGCTGCTATGGCGGAGGAGTGGCCGAAGAGGGAGTTCAAGGCGGTTGAGGTAGCAGCAATCATCAATGAGTCATCATTAAACCTGCGCGGCGCCACCCTGAGCGAGTTCCTGTTCCCTGGTGCGCCATTTGGCTTCACCGCTACGGCAAAAAGCACCGGTAAGCGGCTGAAAAGCCACCTCGACGGGCCTGTCAAAGGCGGTGACCGCACGCTCGTCCTGCGGGCAAAACGGAAAGATAACGAGCTTATATATCACGTTCACGTTGAATGAATGCTGTGCACCGGGGAAGGGTTAGGGGTTTGGCGGGCTTTGTTTTAGGCCTTCCCGTATTTAAGATTCTTGATTCCCACTAACCGCAAAACACACATTTCTTTTTCAGGCAGCCTCGCAGCAAACCCCGTCAAACCCCCTAACCCCTTCCATTCATCCAGCGCGCAGCGGAGCCTGGCAGCGGAAAGTTCGCCAGCGGCGGCGCCGTTTTGTGATATAATTCATCACGTCGTGACAAACTCATGCAAAAGGCGAGTTCGCCCGATCGACGATAACAGCATGTCACTTGACGTGCGCCGGTTGCATCGCGCCTAGTCCTAGGAGGCTGGCTAACCTTCTTATATTCCCGGTCTCGGCGGAGAGCCTTCCGGCGGCGTGCAGGCTGAAGGCATATCCGCGGTTCTGACGCTCAGCGTGCGTCTGGAGTGCGTGCGACGGAGAATGGGCGGGGGGACTACTTTTTCTGACCGCCCCCTTGGCTTACCGACCCGGTCCATCGAGCGGCCACCATAAAGCTGTACAATTACCGGTAAATTCCAGCCCGATGCTACAAGAAGGACGTGTGTAATGGGTATCCGAGGCCGCCCATCCATGGCAGCGCTGATGGTGCCGGACAATCCGACCGAGATCATTCAACGCCCTGACGCCCCATACGAACTGACCGATGAGGAAGCCGACGAGTGGCGTGCGGTTGTTGGCGCGATGCCCCCCGGCCACTTCATGCGCGCTAACTTCGCACTCCTGAGCCAGTATAGCCGACACGTGATCGCGGCCCGTCGGGTCGCTCAGCTGATCGGCCAGGTGCTCGAGCAGGGGAATTTCGATCGCAAGGAATTTGGCGCCTTGCTCCAGCTCCAGGCGACCGAGACCGCCGCGATCATCCGCTTGTTGCGGTCCATGCGCTTGACGCAGCAATCGGTCCTGCGGGCAGAGACGAAGCACCCGAGGGGACCAGCAAGACGCCCCTGGGATCCAGAGTGAGCTGCACTTTGCCCCACGAACGCCGATTGGTCGCTCAAATCGCAATGCACAACCGGCTACGCGATCGGAGCATGAGGGTCTGCCCGAGGCTGTGCGGCAGCGCCTTGATACAAATTCAGAAGCCAAGCGCCAGCATCGCTGGACGATCGACATCCTTCGGTCAATGGAGGCCCGCAAGGGAGCGATGCGGGTAAATGCTGCAGAGGCTCAGCGAGTAGCGGATTTCTACTCGGCGGGTTGCAGGTTCGAATCCTGCCGGATCGCCAACTATTTCAATGCGATAGACCTTCCGAGTAGCCGCTCGGGCGAGGACTTCGCCAAGCTCATTGCAGCATTTTAAGACGGCCTTGCATAGGTGGTTTGATCAACAGTGCGAGAGCTTGCTAAGGCCGATGATGTCATCGAATAACACGCCCCACTCGTTGCAGCGTGTTTGTCCGCCTCTGGCGCATCGCCGCATAGCCGCGGCCGGCTTCCAAGCCTCAACAAATCCGCGACTCGGTCAGATTAAATCGGCCGGCGCGGAGAACCGCGATGGGACGGAAGCCACTCTCGGTCAGGAGCCGATAATATTCCCTTTCGGTCCGTTCCCGTCCACCTGGACCGCGCAGCATGTTTAAATCGCTCATCGCGCACGACCTGCCCGCGTCATCGGTACCGGGCAATTCCGGCACCGCACGTTCGACTAATAGCAGTCTGCCTTTTTGGGGAAGCGCTTTGCGGCAGTTTCCCAAAATGACGCGGCTGCGCTCATCATCCCAGTCGTGAATAACGCTTTTCAAGATGATCGCATCGGCCACTGCAGGCACCGCGTGAAAGAAATCGCCTGCAACAAAGTCGACGCGGTCGGAGATTCCGAGGTGCCCGAAGTGCTGGTTGGCGGCGTCGGCGCACCTCGGCAAATCGACAACCGTTCCTCTGATGGTTGAATATGCCCTCGCCACCGCGCCCATGAGTTCCCCAGAGCCGCCTCCGACATCCATCAAGTGGGAAGATCGTGCCAAAGTCGTAGGCCTGCAGCAGATCGTGCGTGACCAGCCGTGTCAGGTCTGTCATCGCTTCATTGAATATCCGCACATGCTCTGGCGTGCGCGCCATCAGATCGAAATTGTCGTCGACGTCCTGGAGTTGGGCAGCCGCCTTCCCCGACATGATCGAATCCAGAAGACCCTCCCACCTCCTGACCAGCATGGAGCCTTCAAAGATGACCCAGTTCTTGAACGATCGCTCAGCAGCACCGTCGAGTCCCGCGCCCAGTTCGGTTAGCAAGTAGCGGCCTTCGCCGCGAGAGCAAATGCCGACGGTCGAGAGAGCGACGAGCAAGCGGGCCAGTGCGTCCCGGTCCGCGCGGGTTCGGCTCGCAAGTTCGTCGACCGTTCGCGGTCCGTCGCGCAGCAATTCGGCAAGGCCCAGCCGGGCAGCGACATAGATCACAGCCGTCACACGGTGCGATTGACCCTAACGCTCGTCCCGCATATTTGGACTTCGTTGGGAGGCGAGTCTCAGGTCGCGATCTACAGCCAGCGCCTGGAGCCCGCGCATACGCGGCACATTCACCGGATTGCCCCAAAAGGTCCAGGCTGCGCCAGTGACAAGTATTTCACCGCAGATAGCCAAAGGTCCCGCCTCATTGCGCTTTCCTCCGTAGGCATCTCGAAGCAAAAAACAGGCTAAGCCAAGCGAGCACGATGCCAATCACTGTGTGGAAAAGGCTAGGAAGGCCGCGACACCCAATAACGCAGTCCAGACTAGGAAGTGCTCAGCAATCATTCCCGCCCCCTCTTTGCCAATCAGTGGTCAAGCATAAAACGGGCCAAACAAGGATGGACGCGCTATCGTTATCAGCATTTGGCGTCCAGGTGACGGTCCCCGGCCTGCGCTTGGTTCGATACCGGATGGATTGGAGCGAGGTGATTAACTTCGCCAAGGGCGTCTCCGGCTGATTCAGCGCCCGTAAAAGCCCGGCGTTGCTCTCCATCGGCGGTTGCAGAAGGCTGTCTCTTTCTGAGAGCCGAAACGGCAACCCTGATGGCTGACGTCGAAGTCTACACCGCTCGCTATGAACGCGAACATGGGCACCCGCCAGCCGGCCGCCGGTTCTGGCTATTCACGCTAGTGTCGGAGACCGGCGCGATCCTTTACGAGGTCAAGCTCAACGAGCAGATGATCTACCCGGCGGCACTGGATCGGGCTCGGGCTACGGCCGAACAGAGGAACGCCTTCCGGATCATAGTGGAGCCTTAGGCTCGATAAAAATGGCCCCAGCGCGCGAGTGTACACTGAGGCCAAAGGTGGAGTCGTCGAGGCTCCCATTCTGCACGCGGCTTCGCTCCACCGCATTAGCCTGTGTTACTCGGCGTGGGGTCCGAGCGCCGATCGGCATTCTAAGTACCTGATCGACCTCATGATGACGGGGTCAATGTTGGGCGCCTATTCACAATAAGGAGGGGCAGATCGTAATGGGTCTGTCCTCCGTCGTCCAATCGGCGCCGGTCACCAGGGCTGCCTCGCGCGCGGGATCGAAGGGCGATGTGAAGAGGCTCATGATGCCGATCTCCGAGGACGTGCAGGCCTGCACCCGGGCGAGACAGCATGCTGGACCTGCCTGTACGACCGGATGATCCGCAACCGCTAGGTCAAGGGCTTCCTTGATCGCGGCGCGGCGCGGCGGATCGCGGTTTCTGCGCTCGCACAGCATCCCATTCTGGACGTCGAAATGCCCGGAGGCGTCATTTACGCCCGAAATGCCCCACATGCTCGTAGAGAATTGCCACGGCATGGAAGCCCACCACGGTACCAATGGCGGCGGTCTCCTCGAGCGAGGAAACCGCCGAGACGGTCGCTCCTGACAGATCGCTCTGGAGGTTATGCTCAAGATCCAGGAATATGTTCTGCGTGGTCGAGACACCGTGGGCGTCGGTCGCCACGACCGTAGCCATATACGGCGACGATCGGCCCCAGACCCCCGCGCCGATCCACAGACTGCCCGCCGAACATGGCGGCAACCATCGAGATATCCTCGACGGCATCCCGAATTTCACCATGCATATCGTCCGCTCCACGACGGCAGATTACATTCTAGAACTAGCATCCCTGCCTCGAGGCATTGCCTCGCTAATGATTGCTCATGAGCTGCCTGGCCACCATGTCCGATTTGGATCGCGTGGGCGACACCGGCAAACGATATTATGGTCCAATGCTTTGTTGGATGCGTTCCACGTCGAGCATGGATTATCTGCCTTTGCTCTCGTAGCTTTTGACGGGTTCGAGCCACTCAAAGCGCCGCTCCGACTTCAACATGTTCTTGAGCATGCTCTCGTATTCGACCCGATACGCTTTCTTCAGGTGGTAATCTTGGAAATACTGCGCGCTGCATGCCCAGGTTTCGTAGAGTACCCAGGTATCGGAATCTTCCATCGAACGATGGAGATAAGTGTTTACGAAATCCGGTTCATTCGACATTTCGTCGAGCACCTTTACGAGGCTTGAATAGAGCGCTTCGCGTGCTTCGGCCTTGACGGGCAAATGAACGATGAATGAAATGGTCTGAGACATGGATAAGCTCCCATAGTTGGACCAAACAGCCGTTTCGACGAACCTCTCGACCGACCTCAGCAGGTGATCGGCGGAAATATGCTTCTCGAGCGAGAACTCATAGAACAACGCAGCCTGTTCGACTTGCCGATGCCCTATCATGACCTTCAGTCCCAATTGGACAGACTGAATCACTGATATCTCTGCGCCGCAGCAGCCGACTTTTTCAACGGAATCGCCCCCAAGTGGACCATGGTCCAATCGGTCAGAGGGTGCTCATGCCGCCATCGACAATGAGTTCGCTACCGATGGTAAAAGCTGATTCATCTGAGGCGAAGAAGACGACGGCATCAGCTACTTCCTTGGGCACGCCACGGCGACCCGCCGGGATTTGACTGATCAGGCCTTTGATTTCCGCGTCACCCATGCCGATCTTGCCGTGCAACGGCGTAGCGATTGGACCGGGGCTCACTGCATTGACACGAACGCCCCGCGGCAGGAGCTCGCCGGAAAGGGTGCGAGCGAGCGAAATTAATCCCGCTTTCGTCAGCGCGTAGACGCTCGAATTCGGCATGCCAATGTGGGCGTTGATGGAGGTATTCAGCACAATCGATGCCGGATTAGCGAGAATCGGCAACAGAGCCTGAATCAGAAAAAACGGCCCCTTCAAATTGACCGCCACCGAGCGGTCGAAGCCAACCTCCTCCCACTCGGCCAGGGGACGGAAGTCACCGATGCCGGCATTGATGAAGATCGCGTCGAGGCCGTCGAAATTGTCCTCTATCACAGCGGCTATCTTCTTCTGAGCGGCGACGTCGCCTGCATCCGCATGAATAACTAGCACGTTGTCGAGTTCCTTGCGAGCAGCCTCCAGGGAGGCCAAATTGCTACCAGTGATAGCGACGCGGGCCCCTTCCTCAAGGAAGCGGCGAGCCGTCTCGAGCCCGATGCCGCTGCTGCTGCCGCCGGTGACAAGAGCGCGCTTGTTATTCAGCCTGTTCATTTGTCAGTCCTCCTCCGTTAAAGAGCTGTGCCCGTCCACCGGAGAAGAGCCGCAATGCTGTTGCACCACCAACAACAGCGGCGATAGTCCGCGGTTCTGAACTACTCTCGCTACTCCCCGATAGCTTCCTGGGGGGACGATTGATCGACCTCGATGCTTTCGGTCGGAATCATAACCCTCTTTCAATCATCTACCGCCACGAGCTGAGTGTAGAGCCCCTGAAATTGATCGTTCAATTGCACCTTGGTGTGAACAATTCTTGTGCACACCGGCAGAGCTGAAACCCTGCGAACGAATCGCCGCTCAGTTCCCGGCGCACGATCGGCCTTGATCTGCGTGATAGTATGCGTTCGCCCGGCCTTTTCTCGTGCCAGGTCTTGGAAGGAAATACGTCGCTGAAATCTCCATGCAACGAGTGAGCACCTCTTCCTGCTTGCGCGCCTCGCGCAGGCGGCCCTGTGTCAGCATATGCTGTGTAGGCTGTGGCGCGGCCAGAATCCGCTGTGCAACGCCAACTTCGACCCTATCCCTGACGAAACAGGAAGTTTGCAGTGGTGCGCGAGGCCCGCCGGGCACTGACGCTTATTCGGGGGGCGATCAGAACGATCTGCGCCCTAAGCGCTCGCTCATCATCTCGGCGACGATTCCGGGCCGGCACGGCACGGCAGAGTGAGGATGTATTGCGATTTTGAGACAGTCTACGCATGCACACAACTGCGCAGCTCCTCACAGCGACGGGCGGTCAGTGCGAGCGGCACGGCGCGGCGAGTAGGTGGGTTGGAAAGCGAGAGGTCAAGCAGGGGTCAGAGAAGTCCGCGCGACGGCGTGGGCATACCGTCGTCGCGATCTCAAAGCTGTGGCCTGAAAACAGCACTTACGATATGGTGGCGCGTCATCGCGAGCTGGTAACTGACGAGGGCAGTCGATCCGCCGCGCGAGATTGCAAGAAGCTATAGCTCATTAGATCCTCGAATTGAGAACTTAGGCCCGAAGGCTGCGGCAACGAAATGGCTTACTTTCGGCTCCGCCTTGGCGTCATATTGACGAATGGCGTCTTGGACGACGCGGTCGGCATTCGTAACACGCTGATGCTGCCGCAAATGCTCAAGCCACGATGCGACCAGGAATGTTTCCAGGAAGCGTCCCTCCTCGGCGGCGTCTTCAAAGATATCCCACGCGTACGCGCCGTCCCGTCGACGCTGCTGACCAAGCTCCTGGAGCGCTGCCAAAAATGCGCCGCGTCCCTCAGGTTTGATGTGGTATTCAACGGTTACCAGCACTGGTCCCCGATCTGGCTCCGCGTCGATCGTCAAAACCGGAACGGGCCAATGCATTGAGGGCGTGAGATCAATTTCTGCGCCGCTTTGCAGCTTCCATGGCCAGCCCAACACAATTCCAATCAAGGCACCGACGGCCGCGATGAAGTGAGCGGCCGGCAGGCCGAGCATCGAGGCAATTTGTCCCCAGATCACGCTGCCCGCGGTCATGGCGCCAAAGAAGACCGTTACGAACATGGCAAGTCCGCGGCCACGTACCCAATCCGGCAGGGAAACCTGTGCTGAGACGTTGAGGGTCGCCAGAACCGCGATCCAGGAAATACCAGCGATGATGCAAGCAACCAGCGCAAGCACGGAGTCACGTGCGAAGCCGAACAGGATGAGGCTGACCGCTGTGCCAACGGTGCCGAGTGCAACGAGCCAATCGGGGCCGAAGGTCGCTTTCATCCAGGGCAGGCCGAACGCTCCACAGACCGCGCCCGCTCCGATCGCGCCCAGCAATATGCCGTAAAGCCCCGGCCCCCCCGCGATCTGGTTGCGCGCGACAAGCGGAAGCAGCGCCCAATAGGTACTCGCAAAGACGAAGAAGGCGGCAGCTCTTATCAGTGTTGCCCGCAGATTCGGATTGTACCGGGCATGGCGAAGTCCGATGACCAGGGCGCTTGTCAGACGTTCCGCAGGAAGCGCGTGACCGCCGGAAGTTGACGACCGCCACCACCACAGGGCTCCGATGACGCCGAAATTGCTCAGCGCATTCAACCAGAACGGCGCGGAAATTCCCAATCCACCGATGATCACGCCGCCCAGCGCAGGTCCTATCGCCCTGCTGATGTTGACGCCAACCCCGTTGCTCGCGACCGCCGCAGGCAAATCCTGCCTCGGCACAAGGCTGGGCACCACCGATTGCCACGCTGGCGCAGTAAACGCTGCACCTGCACCGAGGAGGAAAGTCAGCAACAACAAGATGGGCGGGTTAATGAGGCCCAGCCAGACGAGCACCGCGCTCGCCGCGGCGATCAATGTGACCACGATTTCCGCAACAATCAGAAAGCGGCGCTTGTCGACGATGTCCGCCAGCGCGCCCGCCGGAAGTGCAAAGAGAAACATGGGAAGGCTGGTCGCCACCTGGACCAGAGATACGCTCAGCGGATCGGCATCCAGGCTCGTCATCAGCCAGCCGGACGCCGCATTGTACATCCAGGTACCGACATTGGAGACGACGGTGGCCAGCCAGATCACTGTGAACGCCGTGTGGCGAAATGCGTTCCAGGGCAACGTGCTCGGCGAGTTCGTCCCATGCCTTGCTTGCTGATTCGCCGCCATCTTCGTTCGCTCCACTCAAGTTCAGGTGCCGCTGTCGCTCCCGACCCACCGCGGTCTGTCAGACAATTGCAAAACGACCGCCCCTCCTCCAAGCTGAGGGACTCGACCAGTAGATCGATGACCGATCAGACTTTCACGAAGAGATGCGGTAAAGAGTACGGAGTCGGCCTCATCTCTCTCGATCTACCAGTTGGTCCGATCGAGAAACGCGCTATCGATCACATCACCGATTGGCTGCCACAAGCTGCCGTCAAATTGCACAAGCCGCACCTGCTTGATCGGCCGAAAGTCGTTTGGACCGGTATTATCGTAATTCCCTCGGAGCGTGACCAAACTCTGAAAATCCTTCAACGACGCGGGCCTGCCGCATGATGTTCTCGCGCGACAAATCATCGGCGCATTGCTCGAGCACTCGGGACAGGGTTTCGGCAGCAGCCGTGGCCACGGGGGCGGCCCCACCGACCAATTTGTGGACTCCGAAAAATCCGAGAGAGCTGGCATCGCCGTAGCGTCGATCTGCATCCCTGATCGCTTCGTTCCTCGAATTTTGAAATAGACTGGAACGGTCAGTTTTTTTGCGCTTCTTTGCCCGTCGGCTCCGTTAATCGAGCAAGCAGCGCAAGTCCGGCCAATAGCGGGGGCGCCAAGAAACACCAAACGTTGTAGTGGGCGTACAAAAGGGCCGCGGCGGCGCACCCGATGGCAAAGATGATGACGTTCTTGGACATCATTGCGACCCGCGACCTGATTTGGCCAGCTGGCACGGTGTCCCTCGCGTAGACCATATCCGCTAGATCGATCATGATCTGCGTCGTCGTGCCAGTCATCAGGGTCGACGGAGGTGAACTTCCTAGATAAACACCGATGTGCGGCGTTCTGGATGGCCATGGCCGAAACGAGCACCATTCCTGTGATCACCGCTTGCCAACTGTCGCCGTTCGGGAAAGGTCCGAATTCGATCGCGAGCACAGCGCCGACGATCAGCAGGAGAACCTTAAGGCTGAGCATGGCCTCGAAGACGAAGCGCCAGCGCGGCGTCAGCGCCGAGCTGAGTAGGCGGACAGCCATTACGACTGCACAGAAGACCGGAAGGGCCAGGAGTTTCGCAACGGCTCCCGACGTTCCGAGAGCAAGCGACGCGCCAAGAGTCACGAAGTTGCCGGTCACATGCGCCGTGAAGAGACCTTGCAATGCAAGAAAACCTGCCGTGTCGACATAGCCTGCGGTGAGGCTCAAGAGAAATGGAACGATCATGAGACTTCCGCTCGATACCTGGGGCATTACCACCCCCGTTTGATCTCTACGCCGACGTAATTCGAGTCATGCGCTCCGGCATTGCGCAATGCGTCACCGACCACAAAGTGCACCGCTTCGACTGCAAAAGAAGTCGCGCGGTCTATGGTCCAATCGAGCCGAACTTGGCCGTAGCTGCCGGTATACGCACCAGGACGGCCTGCCGTGTTCGGGATCGGTATGTCGGGCTGCGCATAGACGGCATCGGCCGTGTTTTGGCGCCACTGAGCCGCTGCCGCGAACATGATCTTGACTGACGGAGTCAGACTCAGAGTCAGGGATGGCTTGACGTGGATGAGGTTGGCGTACCCAGTGTAACCCGCCAAGGTGAAATAGTAACCGTTGGGGAACAGCGGATTGAACGTCCCAAAGGTTCGCTTGGTGTTGCTATCACCGGACGCCGCGTCGAGCTGGATACCCACTCTTGGACTCCAGTTCACGTCGGCAAAGGTGTAGCCAGCGAGTGAGCCCACAGCCCATGCCTCGATCGGCTCGTTGCCGATGCGTCCGGTCTGGTTCATCACCTCGAAGTCAAAATCGAAATGATTGGCGGTACCGTTCAGATGGACATCGAAAATGTCTCTCCGCTCGTTGCCAGAGGCATTTGGAAACTGCACGTTCCCCTGTGTGAAATTGGCATAATAGCCGGCGATAAACAGCGACTCGGAAAACTTGTACTCCGTCCGCGCCATGCCGAAGGTCTGCGTGCTGACGCTGCTGTAATCATCGAATATCGTAACGTCCCGAACCTGGACCGGCAGGCTGTAAAAGGTGATGAACCGCCAGGGTCCATTCTCATAGTCCGCCCAGGCTGCGTCAAACGATTGACGAACGTTCGGACCGTCGCGAACCGCCACAAATCGTTGCAGGTCGAAACCAAATTGCTGACGGCCGGCCCTCAGCTTCAGCGTTCCCCCTCCGACGGACTCAGTGATAGCTACCCAACCTTGCTCAAGATCGAGTTTGTCCCGATCGACCGGCGTCAACATGGTCTTCCAGGGCGCATAGTCGGCCTGAAATTGCACGAATGCCTGGATTTGATTGTCTACGCGGAGATCGGCATGGAATTCGTTTCGGCTGATGACGTAGTTTTGGCTGCGGTTCGGACCGGTACCGAAGTTCGGCGCATTGTTGGACTCGAAGCGCTCACGCGTGTTTGCGCCGAATGAGACATACGTGTGCGGGTCGAAGCCAGACAGCGGAATATATTTGAGCTCATCAAACGGCTCACGGGGCACGCGCGGGTCCGCGAGCACCGACCAGTCTTCCTGCCAACGGTTGAACATGATGGGCGGCCGCTGCGGCGTTGAAGCTTGAGACTGATCGTCCGCCCACGCCCTCTGCGGCGCCGCCGCACATACCACGCCTGCCGCCAAGCACCTCCGCAAAAGCAATCGTCCCAGCAACAATGCCATCCCGCCCCCTCATTTCGGTACGGTCGCGTGAATCTCCGCAATATATCCGCCGGGGAATTGTACCATGGCTTCGGACCGCCCGTCAGAGGTATAGGGTTCGACAAGCACGGTGGCACCCGAGGCCTTAGCCTTCGTCAAAGTTCCCCGCAGATCTTTCACCTCGTAACCGGTCAGCTCCCGTCCGTAGGGGTAAGGCAGGTGGCCATCGGTGACGAACACCGTCATCTTTCCGAACATCGATTCGATGCGGATGCGCCTGAACGTATCCTTCGCTCGGCCGATCTCTACCCCGGCGGCATGCTGATCGTCCGAAACAACCTTTCCGTGCGAAAACTGCAGGAAGCTGCGGGCGAAGGCATCCGCCCGGTCCGGCGAGAGATAAACGCGATTTTCGGGAATTGTCTCAAACGCCGCGTAGGAGGGCTTCGTGGTGTGCCAATAGAGTTGCATATTCACGCCGCCCGGCCACTGGATCACCGCATCGCGTCCGATGGGATCCGGAAAGGCCGCCACCAGCACGTCCGCGCCTGAGTCCCTGGCCGTATTGATCGCCTCGTCGAGGTCTGTAACGAGATAGCCCGTTCGCTCGGCGCCGAATGGATAAGGAATGGGCGTTTTGAATCCGAACAGAGACACGGTACCAACGGGTGTCTGAAGAAGCTGGGAAGTCGTGCTGCTCGGAGTCGGCGTTACCGTAGCAACGACCTGCTTCGTGCTCTGGCCTCCGAACGTAGAGAGAAAACTGGCCGCGAACTTGTCCACATCGTCCGGGGCCACATAGACATGCGTCGTGTCGTATTGCGCGCCTACAGCGACCTGTTGCGCCGCATGCGCCCCCTGATCCCGCGCGATTGCTACCGATGGGGATAGCAGTGACCAAGCCAGGAGGACTTCAATCAGACGACGTTTGCCGATCATGGAACACCTCGAACACGGAGTTGAACGCTCATTTCGAGCGCAAGGAAAGCATAGACACAAGCACCAGACCGGCGATCAGCCCCAGATGCTCGAAAAAGGCGTTCACGGCCAGGAAGCGTTCGTGACCGGCTTTGGCCCAGAAATCGTTCGCGGTGAGCATGGCGACCGCAGTCAGCACGCCGAGCCCGCCGGCTCCCAGCCAAACCCAGCGTCCAAGAATGACGAGCGCGGAGCCGCCAAGCTCGACGATGATGGCCGCCGTGGCCCAAAGCCATGCCGGCTGGAGACCGAAATGCGCCTGCTCCGCAACGGCCCCGGGAAAATCGAGGGCTTTCTGAACTCCGCCGATCAAGAACGCGGAGATCAGCGCGGTCCTAGCCCCCACCGCAAGCCATGACCAGGACAGGACTCTCGCGACCCATCTCGGCGTATCCGATCTGGCGAACATCTCACACCGCCCAGCAGGCGCAACCGAGCGCACCCCAGAAGCTCTTGAGATCCGAGACCGGCAGCCTTCCCGACCATGCGCGCGCATGATCATGGCCGTGCACGCCGCACGCATTCGCGCAGCCACACATCTGAATCGCGTTGCCGCGGACGGCTTGTGCTTTGTCGTCCTGCTCGGCCCAGCTGCCGTACCCGCCGAAACTGCGCACTGGCGACCAGTCGGGCATGGCGGCCGGCGGCGCGGTGTCGTCGAGAGCCTTAAACTCTCCCGCACCATAGACGATGCGGCCACCTACTACCGTCAGATCGCTTGTGATGTCGTCGATCTCGCTCTCGGGGCAGGAGAAGAAATCGCGATCCGGAACGATCAGATCTGCAAACTGCCCGACCTGGATACGCCCCTTTTTCCCCTCCTCATTTGAGAACCAAGTGACATTTTCGGTCCACATCCGAAGTGCGGTTTCGCGATCGAGACAGTTGCGCTGGGGGTACAGTCGCAGGCCGCCTACCGTCATGCCCGTTACGAGCCAGGCCAACGAGACCCAGGGATTGTAAGAGGCGACGCGTGTTGCGTCCGTGCCGGCGGAGATCTTCACGCCCTTGTCCATGATCTTCCTGATCGGCGGCGTCGCTTCGGCCGCGCCGAAGCCGTAGCGCTCGACGAAATATTCGCCCTGATAGGCCATGCGGTGCTGCACCGCTATGCCGCCGCCTAGTGCTGCGATCCGGTCGATAGACTGGTCGGAGATCGTCTCGGCGTGATCAAAGAACCAATGCAGACCGTCCCAACGGTGTGTCCTGGTTGACCTTCTCGAATACGTCGAGCGCTCGCGAGATCGTCTCGTCGTAGGTCGCGTGCAGGCGCCATGGCCATCTGTTCTGAGCCAGGACGCGGACGACGTCTTCGAGCTCACCCTCCATTTCCGGCGGCATATCCGGACGAGGCACGCGGAAATCCTCGAAGTCAGCTGCCGAGAATACCAACATCTCGCCGGCGCCGTTGTGGCGAAAGTAGTCGGTTCCCTGCTTGTACTTCGAAGTCTTGGTCCAATTCAGGAAGTCCTGCTTCTCCCCCTTCGGCTTCTGGGTAAATAGGTTGTACGCTAGGCGGACCGTGAGCTGCCCTTCGTCCGACAGTTTCTGAATGACCGCATAGTCCTCCGGATAGCTCTGGAAGCCGCCGCCGGCGTCAATCGCTCCGGTGACGCCGAGACGATTCAATTCCCGCATGAAATGACGGGTCGAGTTCACCTGATACTCGAACGGAAGTTTCGGTCCCTTGGCCAGCGTCGCGTAAAGAATGTTGGCATTCGGCTTGGCCAGGAGAAGCCCCGTCGGATTGCCCTTCGCATCGCGCACAATCTCGCCGCCAGGTGGCTCGGGCGTCTCTTTTGTGTATCCGACCACGCGCAGCGCGGCGGCGTTCAGCATGGCGCGGTCGTAAAGATGGAGAATAAAGACCGGGGTATCGGGCGCGACAGCGTTGAGTTCCTCGATCGTCGGCAATCTCTTCTCTGCAAACTGGTGCTCCGTGAATCCACCAACAACCCGCACCCACTGCGGCGGCGGCGTGATCGCGACCTGCTTCTTCAACATGGCCATGGCGTCAGCGAGTGACCAGACACCATCCCAGCGCAGCTCCATGTTGTAGTTGAGCCCTCCTCGAATGATATGGAGATGATTGTCGATTAGACCCGGCAGCACGCGCCGCCCTTTCAGGTCGACGATCTTTGTCGAGGAACCGGCGAGCTTCATCACATCGCCAACGTGTCCCACGGCGGTAAACAGCCCGTCTTTGATCGCCACGGCGGTCGCCGCCGGATTTGAGCGATCAAGTGTCGTGAACAGACCATGATGCAGGATCAGGTCGGGGCCCTGCTTGCTCATGCTTGCTTCTCCGGATTCTTGAGGCCATCAATCGGACCAACTGTGCGTCGGCCAGGCAGCATTCCAAAAATGTGGGAATCGCAGCTCGAGAGATGAAATGCCTCGGAAAAACTCGAGCCCCCTATGAGGAGTTTGGCGACCGGGACGACCTGCTCGCCAACCAGAATTCCCAGAAGCCCGACCAGCGCAACCAGAGGCGGCGCTGGCGAGCGGACGTTGAGGAGATTGTAGATCACTCCGACAAGGAGGCCTGCCCCCAAAGACAACACATAAACCTTCATGTCAGCCCTCCTATCACCAGCGCTTCCGGGAGTTAGCGCGGGCCTGCCTCGGATGCGTGTTCGCCGAGCGCCCACTTCGAGAAGCGGACCTGGATGCCGTAAGGCGTGTGAGCGCGAAAGGATATCCATGACGCCCTCGTAGGTCTCGGCGCGTGCCCAGTCCTGCTGCAGTTCGAAGACATATTGGCACGAGGTGATCGGAACGGCGCCGGCCTGGAGCAGGCGCTCCATGGAGCGGTTATGCGCTTCGAGCGACAGATCGCCGCAGGCATCTGCAGGAACGTAGATCTCGTATCCCTCCTTGAGCATGTCGAGGCTCGGAAACATCACGCATGCTTCCGTCCAAAGTCCGGCGATGACGAACTTCTTTTTGCCGGTGGCGGCGACGGCTTTGCGGAAGTTCGGATCGAGCCACGAGTTCATGGACGTCCGGTCGATGATTTCGTGGTTCGGGAACAGATCTGTCACCTCCGGCATGAATGGACCGGAGAACGAGTCTTTGGCAACCGTCGATATTACGGTCGGGATCTTGAACAGCTTCGCCGTCTTGGCCAGGATTTGGATATTATTGAATACCACCAGGCGGTCATGCGACTGCACGCCCTGGTACATTGCCGGCTGATAGTCGATCAGGGCGATGGCGCTGTTTTGCGGGGTCAACATATCAAGCTTGGGCATTCGAGGTCTCCTGAGTTTGGTAAATGCAGATCAGTTCGAGGCGGCCCGTAATTGATGCTCTTCCTGCCGTGGCCGGAAGTGAAACGATTTCAGCTAGTCGCTGAGCCCGCTGCATTTCCTCCAAGCGTTGTGCCGACACAGCCGCGACTGGCGGGGCGGGCGCCTGCGGCTACAACCTCCAAGACGGTTGAAGATACTCGAGCTCTAGGCGCCGGTGTCTTCCAGTGTTCGCGACCAGGTCCTATTCGAAGCCGCTGGTCATCATCAGTAGAAATATTGACGCGGCGCACAATCGCCACTCAGAAGTCAGCGACATAGACGCTGCGCCGCCTCGAGCGAAGCGGGATGGTTTCTCGAAAGGTGCTTGATACCTCTCCGGTGGCGGTTGAATACGCCATCACACCGCTCGGCCGCACGCTTGGCGGTCCGTTCTCCGCGATATACCGGTGGGCCGTCGCGTACCAAGACCAAGTCGAAGGGGCCCGACAGCGGTCTGATACGCAGCGAGGAACGTCCCGCAAATAACGATATCGTCGCTTGCGCGGAACCAACCGCGGTACGAAACAGGATGCACTCTCAAGTGCGTCGGAAGTCGCTCGCTTGCCGAGCGATATCTGGGTCCACCAATAGTCCATTCGTTCGCAAGCGCAGCACTTTCAGATGCCTTGACCACGCCCTAGCTTCCGCGCCGGGCAATGTTTAGAATCTCGACAAAGCCGAGCTCGAATGGCACACCGATGCCAAGCTGCACCAGATTCATCTTGCCAGTGAAATCGTTTCAACTTCGCCTGCCGCTTGAATTGGTAGAGCGCCCCGCCGGCGCTACTTCGAGCTCTTGAATCAATAACATCGGTTGGTACAATGGACCGAGCGGTCCAGTATGGTGCGTTTAATTCAGGAGCGACAATGTCTCGAGCCCGAGAGTTTGATGAAACTGAGGTGTTGGATAAAGCTCTGCAGGTGTTCTGGCAGCAGGGATATGAAGGCACTTCGTTGAATGATCTTCTCGACGCGACTGGGCTTACGAAATCAAGCCTGTACGCCACGTTCGGCAGCAAAGAGGACTTAGTTCATCGGATCGTAGAACGCTACTTGTCCAAACACGTGGAATTTCGTCAAGCATGCGCGCTCGCCGAACCAACACCCCGGCGGATTGTAGAACGTCTACTGTACGGCATGGGCGATCTACACGCTGGATCGCGCACGCCCCCGGGCTGCCTTATCACAGGCGCTGCGCTCGCATGTTCACCGGAAACTGAGTCGATCCGCCAACATCTCGTTCGCAGCCGAAATGAATTCGGTCAGATCCTGCGCGAGAGGCTCGAAGCTGTGGCAAGCGCCGGGCCGCTGCCTCCCGGCATGACTGCGGCCGATGCGGCACGGCTTGTGGTATTGACCATTCAAGGCATGGCGGTCGAGGCAAAGGGCGGCGCGACAAGGAATGAGCTTCGGCAAATTGTGCAAACATTTTTGCTCAGCTGGCCGGAGAACTAATTTGCGATTCTGAGTACGGCTAGTTGACACGCCAGACGCCTATCGACGCGGCCGCCGCGCCCAATCTCATGCAGATCGGCAATCTCGATAAGCTGCCCTTCGAGTCGCTCGTCCGCCGTGAGTGGCTGAAATGGTGACAGCCCGGTATCGGTGTCTCACGGCTTCTTCGTCGGGTCGTCGGCGGGGTTCTCGTAGACAGTATCCGTCGGCCCTGAACCGGTGATAAGCACGGTTACCGCCTCTTCGCCGGTCATCGCGAAGTGCGCAGCGCCTGACGGTTCGGTGTAAACTGACCCGACGGGAAGCGTTCGGAGCTCTGCCTCGCTAAAACTTGGACCGTAACCGAACATCCAAGTCCCCTGAAGCACAGTTCCGACCCGATCCCCAGCGTGATGATGCGCGGCAATGGTCGCATGGGGCGCGACCTTCAGCAGTTGGCTGTACGGCCCTGGCTTGGACGGATCGCCCAGGATCGTAACGACCTGAACCTTGGCGTTGCCCGACCCCCCCACGCCACCAGTGGGCGCGATCGCGGTCAATTCGTCAGGCGTCTTGGAGTACTTTGGAAGTTGTGGCGCCGGCGGTTGCGCTGCCACGGCTGCGGCAAACATGATCGTGGCGACGGCGACAATCGCTTTGCTTCGGAGCATGGCTTCTTTTTCCTTTCCCGCAATTGGCCGATCGAAACTCAGGGTGTCGCCTCGGGGCGACCTTTTGGATACTCAAGAAACTCCAGAGTCACGCCGTCCGGCCCACGCACGTAAACGAGGCGAAGTCCGGTTCGCTCCCCGGAGTCCACCCTTTGGACTCCGCTTAAGGCGTTCCACCCCACAGCACTGATCCGTTCCAACAATGCGTCGATGTTCTCGACCCGGAAGGCCACGTGCACGGATCCCACATCGCACGACCGGGGCTTCATTACCTTCCGGTCGTTAGGAGAGCGGTATTCCAGAAGCTCGATCAAATGACCGGGCGCCTTCACCATGGCTATGCGCGCCGCTGCCGCATTCACGCCGACCAGTTCCTCAAGGAAAGAGCCTTCATCGAAGTCCCAGGTATACAGGTGATCGAAGCCCATCACGTCGACCCAGAACGAAAGCGCCAGGTCGAGCGACGAAACCGTGATGCCAGTATGCTCTGCACTCTCGATGCGAAATGGAGGGCTTGCTTCAATCATTCCGATTACAACCTGGTGCTCTTGTCCCAGAATTGACCGAGTTGCTCGCAAATGAAGTCGGTTTTTTCCTCGAACACCCAGTGTCCGCACTCTTCGATGACACCGCCCTCTGCCCGGTCCGAGAGTGCCTTGGCGCTGTCGAAGCAGTGTGACCCAAAGGACCGGCGCCCTCCCCAGCCCATGGTCGGAATCGAAAGCTTCTTCTTTGCGAACTCAGCGAGTTGCGCCGCTTTCTCATCGATGAAGGCGTAGTGGTTGAGGCTGGCCCGCAGGTTTCCGGGCTGCTTCATCTGAATAACGTACCGTTGTAGCTCATCTTCGCTGATCGCGTTGGGATTGTAGGCAAAGTCCCGAAAAAAGTGACGAAGATACTGTTCTTCTCGCCCTTCGATCAAGAAACGCGCAATATCCATGTTCGCGTGCATCGATAGATGCCAATATGGCACTCTCGGATCCACGTAGTCCTTGTAGTCGAGTCCAAAGAACGGCGTCTCGATGGTCGCTAGAGACAGCGCGCGCGCTCCTGCCATGTACGCCAGGGCGACGGACGGCGGCCCTCCAAGATCATGGCTGAGAATATGGAATCGGTCGACGTTCTCGACATCGGCGAGTTCAAGCAAATCCTGGGCGATGGTGGCCGGCATATAGTCGGCATAGGGCTTGTCGCTGTCGGCGTAGCCACGAAGGTCTGGGGCGATGAATCGGTAGCGTCCAGCACACTTCTCAAAGATCGGCAGGAACTCACGGTGATTTTGAGGCCAGCCGTGGAGGCATAGCACTGCAGGCCCGGAACCGACCGCTACGTAGTGCAGCGTCAAACCATTCACCAAAGCACGCTTGCTAGTCATCTGAGCTTCCACCATTCCCGAGCACCTCCCGTTGCTATGCGAAAGCCAACAGCATCCATCGATGCTTATGTCCCGTCGCCCCCTCTAACCGTCGCGAAGTTGCTCCGATCTAAGCATCGATGTTGCGCAACTTAGCGAGCGCGTGGAAGTGAAACGATTTCAGCGCTCAGATGAGCAGGCTGCATCTCGGTCGGTCAGTGCTCGAACATTAGTGCACCAGTGCCACGGACGGTCGCGATAGGCGCTTCGTCACCGCCTTAGCCATATTGACGCGTAACCCACACAGCCAGTTAAGCGATTGCCCCCCCCAAGGAACTCCCTGGTTAAACGCTAAGGATCGAGCTTTGACGCGATGCTCACCAACTCGGCGAACGAGGTTACGTTCATCTTCCGCATTACCTGGCCTCGATGCGCCTTGACTGTTATCTCACTGATGCCAAGTTCGTGGGCCACCTGCTTGTTTAATACCCCCCGAACGATCAGACCCATCACTTGCCGCTCACGTCGACTGAGCAAAGCATAGCGATCTCGCAGCATCTGCATCTCAGCCTCAAGGCGGAGTGAGGCGCCGCTTCGATCGATGGCATTTCGAATTGCATCCAGCAACAAAGTATCACTGAATGGCTTAGTCAAGAATTCAACGGCTCCAGCCTTCATGGCTTGGACCGTCATTGGCACGTCCCCGTAACCCGTGATGAAGATGATCGGCATATCGGGGCGCTCGACTGCTACCCGCCTTTGCAATTCGAGGCCATTTAGCCCCGGAAGACGAACGTCTAAAATCAGACAATGAGGAACAGACACGCGTGGGCGCGAGAGGAACGCCTGAGCGGACTCGAATGTCTCTGGCAGCCAGCCTGCGTTACAGATCAGCAACTCCAGAGATTCACGTACGGAGACGTCATCGTCGATGACGAAGACGATTGCATCTTCGTGTGACATACCGAGTAGCCCTTCCGCCGTCGATTTCTTGCTAATACCCCTCATTCAGAAAGGTGGAACCGTCCACCCTCAACTGCCTCTGAAGGCATCATTGAGCGCTTTCAGCAATGCTTCGTCACTGAATGGCTTCGAGAGGCACTCTACGGCGCCTTGCTCAAGCATTCTCGGACGCGTCGATTCATCTCCATGGGCGGTGATGAAGACAATCGGAATTCTTTGGTTGAGAAGCATCAGCTCTCTTTGGAGATCGAGACCGGTCATTCCAGGCATCGCGACATCGAGAACGAGGCAGCCCGTCTGCCCCACATATTCGGACGCCAGAAATTCTTCGGCCGACGAAAACGCTAGGGCCGCGTAGCCGAATTCCCTCAGAAGGTCTGGTAAGGACTCCCGCACGGACTCATCGTCATCGACCACCGACACAAACGAACGTGTGACCATCATACATTCCTCGTGACGCCGCCCCTGGCGGGCGTTTTCTTGGCGTCAAGACTGTGCGCGCTGGTTATGCCCACCGCGCTTCGGGGGATTGAAAAAGAGAACGTGGCTCCCGAACTCTCATTCAATGACGCCCATAAGCGCCCATGATGACTTTTGATAATAGAGCGACTGACCGACAATCCAACTCCCATACCTTCGTCCTTGGTCGTATAGAATGCGTCAAAAAGCTTTTCTACGGCCTCGACTTCAAAACCACCTCCCGAGTCCTGCACACTCAGCCGAATCCAATTACCTTGATCCCGCTCCGTCCTGATCGCGAGTGTTCTCTGTCGATCATTGATCATGCTCATCGCGTCCATGGCGTTTTGGAGCAAATTTAAGATCACTTGCTGAAGTTGCACCCGATCACCTGAGACAAGCGGAAGATCTTCGGCAAGCTCCATCCGCAGGCTGATGCTATCACGATGAATCCTGTTTATTAGTAGTGGAATGACCTCTCGTGTTGCCTCGTTCAGATCTAGAGGTCGGGCTACGGGCGCCCTCCTATTGAAGAGCGATCGCAGGCGGCCAATGATATCGGACGCCCGGTTGCCGTCACGAAGTGTACGGCGCACGGTTTCGAGAGCACCCAAGACGTTTGGAGGATCCGCAGTTAACATGCGCAAGCAGGTACTCGCATTAGTTACGATGCCGGATAACGGCTGGTTGACCTCGTGGGCTATGGATGCCGTGAGTTCACTCATAGTCGTCATACGCGCCATATGCGTTAGTTTCGTTTGCGTGTCGCGCAGTTGCTCCTCAGCACGCTTTCGGTCTTCTATGTCCGTGTTGATTCCGAACCATTTGATGACATTTCCGGACCCGTCAAGTAATGGATTGGCGCGAAACAGAAACCATCGGTACGTGCCATCGACGCGCCGCAATCGCGCTTCCTTCTCTCCCGCCTTGCGCGACGCCATGAACGATTGCCACGCATCAGCGATACCGCTTCGGTCGTCGGGATGAATCGCCGCTGTCCACCCCGACCCTTTGATCTGCTCCAAGCTAAGGCCCACATAATCCGCGTAATGCTTATTGAAGAAGTCCGCAGAGCCGTCCGCACGAGCGGACCAGACGAGCGCGGGAATGGTGTTGATGATGAGATTGAGATTGCGCTCGTTGGCTCGCAACGCTTCCTCAGCACGCTTGCGCTCCTCGACGTCGATTTGCAGTACACACCAGCGTACGATGTCTCCGTCCTTGTCTCGTAACGGAAAGCCGCGGACGTTGAACCATCGGTATACACCATCGCTGCGGCGATGCCGGCTTTCCACTTCATATGGCTCACCAGTTTCGACCGCCCGCCTCCATGCGCTGATAGTCCCGGCTACGTCATCAGGATGAACGGCTCCAGTCGTGCTCCAGCGCTTCAATTCGCCGGCGCCCATTCCGAAATATTCAAGGACAGGACGATTGACGGCCTCAACCTCTCCATCCGCGGTCATAATGGCCAGAGGAGCCGGAATTGCGTCCACTACCAACTGAATGTCGATTTCTCGTACGCGAAGCGATTCCACTACTCGCCTGAGTTCGACAATCTCTCGTCTTCGATCTTCGCTAAGGGCAAAAGTCTCTTTGGTTCGCCGCCAAACCTCTTGATCTATAGTTTCGTCAATTCGCGCTCGTTGGCTGAATAGCCGTGCCTCCTGTAGGCCGCTCGCAATTTGATTGGCTGTAATTCTGAGACGAAGCCTCTCTGCCTCTTCGGGAAACTCGGCGCGATGAGACGCAGCCACCAACACTCCGATGTCATCCGGGAGCGACCCCAAGTGAAGCGATACGGTCGACACTTCTCTGTTGCCAATCGCAAGGCGCTGGTTCATTGGCCATGTGTTCAGGTCTTGACCCAACGACTTACTTAGAATGCTGCCCAGCTCCTCTGGCCTGGCGGTTACAGTAGGCGAACCCGCTGCCCGCGCCACTTCAAAAGTCTCCATCTTGACTGGATCTTTGAGACGAACGTAGGCAAAGTCCAGGTGGAGCATGTCCACCACGATGTCCAGCAAATCGGGAAGTGCTCGTGAGAACGAGCCATCGCTCCAGATAGGAGGATGAGCAAGGATCCTATTCAGATCGTTGATACAGCACCGAGAGTGCTGGTTCTGCTCAGCAGAACGTTTGCTGTTGACCACCATTTTAAATCGCTGCCCAGGACAACCCGGCGTGCTCAACTTACGCCCGGAGATATTTCCACCCGTCCTATTTCGGCGGCAGGAAACCCGAGCTACCCCTTCGGAGGCCGTCGACAATGACAGAGCATGCTCGCTTAACAGAAGTTACCACGCCCCTCCCAGCTATCGCAAGTTTGCGTACGCACAGGACCTTTGTCGTTAGGACGACCACAGCGCCGGCATTCACTGGCACTTCGGACTACCAGTTATCGACTCATCGAAGCTTCGGTCACGGTGTCGAATTGCCATGTCGTCCACTCCTACTCCGGTGACCGCTGGTCGGCCACGGGTCAATCCCTAGCCTGCCCAACGTTAGAGTTGCTGAGAGCGAGCTCGGACGAATGCGTTGCCGAGCCCTCACGGTAACTCTCGACGTAGTGCTTGATGAGGGTCTCTGCGAGGCGTAGCCGTCTCCTCCACGTCATTCCCTGAACAAATTCGTACGGAGGTCACAAACCAAGGTTGCGAACAAGGAAGATTCGTCCGTTAGAATAGAGTGGCTTTTTCGACGAAGGTCCATTGTACCTTGGTGTTGGTTTTCCGGAGTACAGATGTGCTCCTCGAAAGTCTTCGGCCTCCCTCACGCGTCCGCGGCCAGCCGCTGCACCGATGGGCTTAATGCGGGTCGCGCTGGGCGTGCAAATTCAAACAAGCGAGCCCGCAGAGGCTCGGTAGCTCGGCTCAATACGCCGTGCAGCCACTCTTGCGGCGCATCACCCTCGTTCCGTTCATGCCACAGAACGCTAACGTTCTCCAAAGTCGTTTTGTATGGCAACTCGTGCATCGACAATGGGTGCCTGCGGACTAACAACTTGGCAAGCGGCCGTGGCACGATAGCCGTCAGGTTTCCGTCCTCAAGCAGTGACGGAAGCGCAAGAAAGTGAGGCAATGACACAGCTATACGCGGACTTCGCTTTGCACCCGAAAAGGCCCTTTCGAAGGCGGCCCTATCGAACATTTCCGATCGCCGGGCGAGCCCTCGTTCAGATACATAGCCGTCGACAACCCCCTCATGCTCACCACTTAACGAGACCACGGCTATGGAAAGGCCGGCGAATGTCTCAAGCGACAGCTTGCCGAGTTCCCGTGAAGAACTAGTGATGAGGACGTCATCGTATGCAAAAAGCGAACTTGACCCGAAGCGCGCAGGCACATCTGAGAAAGTACCGATTGCTGCATCGATTTGCCCGAGATCTATCTCCTCAGCCAGATCGATCCAACTATCGGGCCGGATTACGAGATTAACGAGCGGCGCCTCCCGCCTTAACACAGTGAGGAGATAAGGCAGCATCACCATGGCGCCGAAATCGCTCACCGCAATAGTGAACCGCCTTGTCGAACTGCCTGGCTCGAATTTAGGTGGGTCGATGGCCGCCTCCAGTGATTTCCACGCCTGGCGTATCAAAGGCGCCATCACAACCGAGCGCGCTGTCGGCTGCATTCCTGCAGTCGTGCGAATAAACAATTCGTCGTCGAGCAATTCTCTCATCCGCGCAAGAGCGTGGCTAACGGCCGTAGGGCTGACACACATCCTCTGGCTGGCTCGCAGCACACTTCGTTCCTCCATGACCGCGTCGAACACGCGCAGAAGATTCAGATCAAATCTGTTGAGGGACATGGTCATGGCCAAACTGCGAAAGATGATCACTCGTTGCGGAACTTAGAATGCAGTTCAGTCTCGCTACTTTACGATAGCTTCGTAGGGACATCATTGTTATCGACCTAGATGCTTTCGCATCGGAATCATCTATACGCCCTCTCAGCCAGCTATCGCGAACAGCCGAGAGTAGAGCCCATGAAATTGACTGCTCAATTGCACCTTGGTGTGAACAATCCTTGTGCACGCCGGCAGAGCTGAAGCCGTGCGGATGAATCGTCGCGCAGTTCCCGGCGCGCGGTCGGCTTCGACCTGCCACAGCATGCGCTCACATGGTCGCGTGGTACCGGGTTCCGGAAGGAGCTTGGGCGCAGAAATGCCCGTGGAACGGTCGGGCGTCGTGAGCAGACCGCGGTGCAGGATAAGGTCCGGAACACTCATGACAAGTTCTCTTTCGGTTCTGCCTTATCTGCATCACCGTGCCGTCCCGGCAGCATCCCGAACATGCGAGCGGAGCATCCCCCTTCGCGCCACCCAGCCGCGGTGCTCGAGCCTACGAGCAGTTGCTTGCCGACAGGAAGCGACCGCTCGCCGACGAGAATGCCGAACAATCCGACGAGGGCGACCAAAGGCGGCGCCGGAGAGCGCACGTTGAGAAGGCTATAGATCAATCCAACAACGAGGCACGCGCCAAGAGACACAACATAGACCGTCATACATCGGCCTCCCTCCTTTGAGCGTTTTGGGGTTACCGCAGTCCGGCCTGCCGCCGCGCGCTGACGCCTTCATGCCGTGTGTGCGGCGTTCCGAACAAAGCTCGACGTCACTTTGACTGCTTTGCGACCTCCTGAGCCTTCTGGTAGCTCTCCGCTACCGCGGCGTAGTTGGGTGCCACCAGACCATACAACTTCGCAAGCTCTGCTGCTTCTGGGCGTGCCCACGTGCGATGAAGCTCCGATAAGAGTGCATTCGTCGACGTCGGGATAACATCGCCTTGGACGAAGCGGGCCAGCGTCGTGCGCGACGCCAATTCGCTCGGGTCGCCGGAGGCGTCAATCACCACATACACGTCGAACCCAGCTGCCCGGGCGTCCAGCGCCGGGAACATCACGCAAACGTTCGTCCAGACACCCGCCATGACCAACGTCTTTCGGCCGGTCGAGCGCACCTCTTCGACGAAGTCCGCGTTATCCCAGGCGTTCACTTCACCCTTACGCGGCACGAACACGGCATGCGGCGCGTGCTTATGGATTTCCGGCATAAGCGGGCCGTTCGGTCCCTTCGGCTCAGATGCTGTCGTAATGACCGGGATCTTCAGCAACGTCGCCAATTTCGCGATCATTTCGACGTTCCGCCGGAGGTCCGCGACGGCGATATCCTTCACTGTTTGGAACAGTCCGGACTGGTGATCGAGCAATAAGATCACTGTGTCGGCCGGGTCGATCAGGGCTTGCCCGCCACCAGTCGGCAGAACGCTTGACTTGCTCTTCGATGTATTCGCCATAACTTCTCCTTTACTGCAGCAGTGGCGACCCACCGGATCAGCAACCTGGCTCGCCGGGGTTTGCTCATAGGTTCGGCTGAGAGCCGCCTCGCCGAATGCCATCGCGACTCCAGATGGAGCACCCTTTGAGGCCGTCGTGCCAAGGGAACGCTGCGCAGATCTCAGCAACGATCTCGAGGATGGATCTGGAGCACAAAACGACAGGCGTCGTTCACGGGATTTGACGAATGTTCAAATTCTTGCGCAAAGCCGCGCCGTCTTTGGTATCGAACACAAGTTAGAACTGGCGGCCCCTGATCAACTACGCCTATGGTACAAATGGTAACCTGGTGCTTGCTGCTCTTCGTTGGCCAACAGAAGCATGTCCCGGGCGCATACGCCACGAAGCGATAATTGACCGGTGACAACGCTGTGGGCGAACGAAGATCGACAACCCCTGAGAGTGTATCAGCTGATTGGGGCATTGATCCGATTGCAATTGCCTGGCCGGGGCGGACAGCTGGCCTGTCGGCCGGCGTGTTCGCGGGCCAGGACGCTCAGAGACTCGAAGTCGCATCGCCTTCAGATCCGACAACACACATTCTCGCGATATCGACTTGCGGCCACCATGCCACCTACGCTGTGGATGGACGCGAAGTACATGAGGGAATGTTTGAGGCTGGCGCGGTTCAATTGGTTCAGGCAGGCCAAGCACCTGCGGCCATGCTGACGGGCGACTGGCGCGTCATCCACATCTACTTTCCGTCCACAGACCTCTGGCAACTCGGCGAAGACCTTGGACTCTCGGCAATAGACGCGCTCGGGCTAACCTTCACCCTACCCCATTTTGCCCGAGAGCCCGTGCTTGGTCGGATCGGACGCAGGCTCGAGCAGCGATTGCGGCGCGGCGATGTGCCTAGCCGCCTTGAGCTGGACGATCTTTCCTTGAGCGTCGGATGCCATCTCATTCGCACCCACGCAACGACAAAGCCTCCTCGCCGCCCGCGGCCCCGATCGCTTTCCGGACAAGAGTGCCAGCGCCTCTTGTCACTTCTTGGCGACGCTCAGGACCCTAGCCTCGACCAACTCGCCCGCGAGCTGGACAGGAGTGGGACGGAAGCCAGACTGGCCTTTCATAAAACCTTCTACGCTACGCCGCACGAGATCCGCGGCATCCTGAGACGAGGCCGCAGGCCGTGAGTACGGTTGATCGGCCACAATGCTGAACAGTTGACGTAAGCGCGTTGCGTCGCGACAATACCAACCCAGACTCAGCATCAGGCATGCGAAGGAGCCGTTCGCAAAGAACGACCTGATCTGCATCGACGAGTACGCCAACGGCTTCGCCGCGATCGCAACAAAACAACCCTAAACTATAATATCATCGACACCTCTCCCACTGTCCTAGTAGAAAGCGGCATCGTAAATGCCCGCCCGTGAGTCACCTCCTGAGTTACGCCGACTATTACCGCTCTATATATCCGTTCGAACAACAGCACCGATCTGTTGGCGGACTGAACTTGTTTCGTTCGCCGCGGCACCAAGCCGGTGAGTACGTCGAATCTGCCCATGGAGTATCGCTTCAGATTAGCCGCACGCCTCGCGCGGGTCGGTCTGTCGTCGATCTGGGCGCGGGCCGTTTCAACGCGGATCTGTCCGCACCAAACTATTTCGTCGCGCCTCCCGATCATCCTTGCACGTACGACCTCACCTCCAACATCGATCTTCTCGTCATTGAATTTTCGTCCAAGGTTTTTTGGGACGATCCCTGGCGCCTCCAAGACTGCGGACCGCTCCATCATGGAGCACGCTATGACACGTTGCCGCTGCAACTTGCCGAGCAACTTTGGGAACTAAGCGCGCATGGACTGACGCAATTGGAGGCCGACAGCTTTGGCATGGCGCTCGCGACTTTGCTCGCGCGGGCCTCGCAGCCCGCGCTTGGGGTGAAACTGGCGAAAGGCGGACTAACACCGAAGGAATTGAAGCTCCTCACTGAGTACATGAAGGGTCAACTCGAGAGTGACTTGTCGCTCGCCGAGCTTGCCGCACTTGTTTCTCGCTCTCCATATCATTTCGCACGCGCCTTCAAGATCAGCACCGGAGTTCCGCCCCATCGGTATGTAATGATGCTTCGGATAGAACTCGCAAAGGAATTTCTATTAGCAGGCCCCCTTAGCGTTACCCAGGTCGCGCACGCCTGTGGCTTTGCCTCGTCGCAGCACATGGCTACCGCGTTTCGCCGCATGGTCGGAATGACACCGACGGAGTATCGGCGCCAGAACGAAATTTAGATCATGCGAATAACCACCCTTTGACACCAAGCCCCCCATTTATGATCATTTCCTCACTCCGTTTCTGACCGGCATTTCCGCTCATGCCGGAACGCCTCCATCAGCCTGCGTAGGCGCCAGACCAATCTGCCGCACTGATGGGTTGTGATGGCAATCTGTGAATAGGCGCCCAACATTGGCCCCGTCATCATGAGGTCGATCAGGTACTTAGAATGCCGATCGGCGCTCGGACCCCACGCCGAGTGACATCCGAACTCGGTGCCAGTCATTTGGAGCATGTCGTGAAGCACCCACAGCAGCTGGGTGCCGCCGTCAGCGTCGATCGTATGCGCCTTGCCGTTTACCTTGAGAACATATGCCTTTTAGCACCAGTGATATTATCGCGTATGACGGTAAGGCGCCGTAAGCGCCCCAAACCTTGGCGCACATCGGCCGCTCCGGGAATAACCTGAGATGGTGCTCCATGGGGTCGCGTTCTACTCGATGGCTGGCGCCATCGGCGGATCCGACGCGCTCAACTCGGGACCAGGCGCCCCGGCGATTTCAGATACTTCGTTGTGATTGCATCGGCCGCCCAATAGGCCAGAGCTCCGACAGTACCCGTCGGATTGTGCGACGGATTTTGCGGAAAGGCTCCGGCGCCCATAACAAACACGTTGGGAACATCCCAGCTTTGCAGATAACGGTTGACAGCGCTGGTTGTCGGATCGGCTCCCATAATGGTGCCGCCTGTCGTGTGCGTCGTCTGGTAAGGGACGATCGAATAAGGTCCCTTACGATAGTTGATGCCCATTTTGTCCGGGTTCATGTGCTTGGCGATGTCGGCTGCACGATCGGTGCAGTACTTCGACATGTCCAGATCGTTTTTGCTGAAGTCGAACGTCATCCGCAGCAGGGGATTGCCGAATCCGTCCTTATAGTTCGGGTCAAGGTCAAGATAGTTGCTGCGCTGGGCTGTGACGCTGCCGAAAGACGCGATCACGAAAGTTCGGTTATACCAGTGGGCAACCGATTGCTTCCAGCCTTTGCCCCATCGAGGCTCACCTGGTGGAAGGTTGCGGAAATCGATCGGCCGTTGCCCCTTGCTCTCGACACAGATGTAAGAACCACCCACGAAGCCGAGCGGCCCATGAT
The DNA here is from genome assembly GCF_054057015.1 of Bradyrhizobium sp. JR3.5. NCBI lineage: Bacteria > Pseudomonadati > Pseudomonadota > Alphaproteobacteria > Hyphomicrobiales > Nitrobacteraceae > Bradyrhizobium > Bradyrhizobium sp. JR3.5. Next base: position 247,797 of record NZ_JBSRYV010000001.1, on the reverse strand, counting down.
CGAAGTTGTCGTAGTTGAAATCGTCTATGATCATGGCGCACGCACCGGCTCCCATGAACGGATTGAAGATTTTATCGTTGAAGTGCGCGGTGACGCTGCTGGACATCTGATAGGCGTAGTTGCGCCCAACGCCCCCTTTGCCGGTCTTGGGATCGTAGATGCGACCGATTCCCGACAGCATCATCAGCCGCGCGTTATGCAGGCCAAATGCGCAGAGCAGCACCATATCAGCGGGCTGTTCGAACTCGCGACCTTGCGAGTCGATATAGGTAACGCCGGTCGCCTTTGTGCGGCCAGAGTCGAGATTGACCTTGATGACATGAGAAAGCGTACGCAGCTCGAATCTTGGGTCTTTCAACAAAAGTGGCAGTAGCGTCGATTGCGGGCTTGCCTTCGCTGACATTTCGCAACCGAAGCGCTCGCAGAACCCGCAGTATACGCAGGAGCCCATGTCCACCCCCTCGGGGTTCGTGTAGGCCTGCGTCACGTCGGAGGATGGCTGAACATAGGGGTGAAACCCCATTTCCCGCGTAGCATCCTCGAACATCTTCATTTGAAAGCTGCGCTTCATAGCCGGGTTCGGATATTCGCGCGCACGGGGCCCCTCGAACGGATTCCCGCTCTGCTGGATCACGCCCTTGATGTTGCCGGCCTTCCCGGCGGTGCCGCAGAGATATTCGAAGCGGTCGTAGTATGGCTCAAGTTCGTCGTACGTAACTGGCCAATCTTGTATCGTCATTTCTTCAGGAATGAACGTCTTGCCGTATCGTTCGGCATAGTGGCTGCGGATCCTGAACTCGCTCGGCGCGAACCGATAGTGCTGGCCATTCCAGTGGACGCCTGCGCCGCCCACACCATTTCCCGGCAAGAACGATCCCCAGCGCCTGATCGGCAGTGCCGTCTGGTCGACGTTGTTGCGAAAGGTGAGAGTCTCGCGGGAGGCGTCCTGCATTAGGTCATGCCGAATGGCGAAACGCAATTCGTCATGTATCATCGGCGCGGAAAAATTCGGAATGGTGTCGCGCATCCCGCCGCGCTCAATCGCCAGCACGTTGAGTCCTGCTTTTGTCAGTTCCCTGGCCAGCACAGCGCCGGTCCAGCCAAAACCAACAATGACTGCATCGACGGATTTCAGCTTCGTCGCCATCGGAATTCTCCTTCGATCTGAGATCAGCTCAAGTCAGCGATGCTTTGACTTGGTTCGGTGTAAGGCTTGTTGTAAGTCGTCTCGATCAGGTCGACGAAGTTACCGGTTGCCCCGCTATAGCCGATCATCTTCCACGCAGCCTTGTCGCGATTGCCGCCGTACGCGGGGTCGCTGAAAAAGCCTTCCATCACGTTCTGATAAAGCAGATCAAGGAAGAGGCCAGCAGGAAGCGGTCCCGAATCCGCTTTGCCTGTGCCGAGATCATTTAAGACCTCATCACGCTGACTTTCTGTGATCGATGAAAAGTCCTTGCCGTATGTCTTGGTGCAGTATGCGTTGATCGCCGGGATGGCGGCGCGATAAGCTTCCGCTGGAGAGAGGCGAGCCTGCCACCCTTGTTGGGGCACCCCAGGATGCCATGGACCTTGCATAAACATTTTACCGCCTTGCCCAAATCCGCCTGCCAATTGTTGATCGATGAAATACGCAATACCCAAATCGACGCCACTGGACGTCAAGTCATCCGCCGGAATCATGTGATTGACCGCTGCCTCCACCCAGGTGGCCTCATCCGGATTGAGGAACGTGTAAGCGCGCTTTTCGGGTGGTTCGGAAGTTGCAGTCTGTGCGGTTGATGAGGTTTGAGCAGTCTGCTTCGCGCCCATCTGCATCGCATGCTCGGCCGATGCGGGTTGTGGGGCGACTGATCCGCCAGTTACGCCGACGACGCCAATGACGCCCGCTCCAACAACAAATTCACGACGTTTAATGGTCATGTCTGACCTCGCCTTTCAAGTTGTGACGGCCCGTAACGTGTCAAGTGCCGCCGGAGTATCAACAGTTCGCGCTGTCCATCATGTTTTTAGGTGTCGCGCAGGCGGAAGACGGCGGTCTTTTAATCGCGCGTCCTCCTGGCGCAATGGAACTCGGGTGCGAGGACATATCGCCGAGCACACCGGGCGATCAGCGCCGATGCCCAGGATCGCGCGGTTCGCGGTGTCCAGGTCGGTTACGATTTCTTCACAAGCGGGCATCCGCAGCCCTCCATCGGTCTGAAGGTCTCTTCCCCGAGATCGTGGCCACCAGCTGGTAGTAGTCGAATTGATATTTCGACTCCTCCGGCGACTTCACGCGGAACAGATACATGTTGGGGACCAGCCGACCGTCGGGCCGGATCCTGCCGTTGCGCGTCATAAAATCGTTCACCGGCAACTCACGCATCTTCGCGGCAACGGCCGGTCCATCGAGCGCGCCTGCGGCCTCGACCGCCTTGAGATAGTGAATTACCGCACCATAAGTGCCAGCATGGATCATGGTAAGCACTTTCTTCGTCTTCTCGATGAAGCGCTTCGATCAGTCCCGGTATAAGGCGGAGCTAAGCATCAGGCCTTGCGCGCTCTGCAGCCCGAGGCTGTGAACGTCGGCGATTAACACGATCAGGCCGGCGAGCTTCTGCTCGTGCGTTACCCCGAACTCACCGGCGTGCTTCACGGCATTGATGAAGTCGCCGCCGGCGTCGGCAAGCGCGATCACGTCGGCCTTGGAGGCTTGCGCCTGCAACAGGAAGGACGAGAAATCGGGCGTGTTGATCGGGTGCTTCACAACACCGATGAGCCTGCCGCCGGTGGCATCGATCGCCTTGCAGCTGGCGGCTTCGAGCTGCGCGCCGAGCGAATAGTCGGCCGAAGGGAAGAACCATGACTTGGCGCCGAGGCGTGAAATCGCCCTCGCCGTTCCCTGCGCCAGCGCATAGGTGTCGTAGGTCCAGTGGATGCCGGTCTGCGAGCACTCGTCGCCGGCCAGACGGGATGTGGCGGCCCCGGTGGCGAGAAAGAGCTTCTTCTTGTCGCGAGTGATGCCCTGCACGGCCAGCGCGACGGCGGAATTCGGGACGTCGAGTATGGCCTCCACATTGTCGTTCTCCAACCAGCGCCGGGCGATTGCCGAACCGGTGTCGGCCTTGTTCTGGTGATCTCCGGCGACGATCTCGATCGGCCGCCCTAGGACCTTGCCCTTAAAATCGTCCACCGCCATTTGGGCTGCGACGACCGAGCCCTGGCAGCCATTGTCGGCATAGAGCGACGACATGTCAGTCAGCACGCCGAGGCCGGTTGGTCCGCTCTGTGCGGTGGCCGACGTCGCCAGCGTCAGGAGCGCCAGCGCCAGTCCGAGCGACTTGTGCGCGCCGCTTCGAGCCGATCTCACCGAGACCTGCATCCTTTTCTCCTCCCAACCCGAGAACCAGGAATTTTGGCCAGAATGGCGCGTCGGGGAAGTGAAAGTCTTGCAGCGTGGACCTGAACCGCGTTCATGTGACCGACCAATGTCGCCACGACCCTACGATTTTGGCGATCCGATCAATGCTCCGCTGAACGTACGCCTTAACCGGCACAACGCTGCCGGAGCAAGCAATCGGCCGCCCCGGCACTCAAGTCAACTTAGGACGCGGGCTCATTAAGGCTTAGCCAAAGCCTGATTGAAGCGAGTTGGACGAAGGCGAGGTAATTCGCGGCAAGTCTGTCGTAGCGTGTCATCACACGACGACATTGCTTGATCCTGCTGAAGAACCGCTCCACCTGGTTGCGAGCGCGGTAGAGATAGGGGCTGAAGCAGATGAGATCGCAGCGATTGCTTTTCGGCGGGATGTTGGCCCACGCGCCTTTCTTCATGGCAAGCCTCTGATCCAGTCTGCGTCATAGCGACGGTCAGCAGCAGCATTGACCCGGATTTCAGTCGAGACAGCCGTTTTCCCGCAAGTCGAATGTCGTGGGCCTCACCGAGGGGCAGTCCATTCATAATCGGCGAGTTCGGAGCGCACGATTCGAGCTCGTAGTCCGGGAGTTTGAGTTCCGCGACTCGCGCCAGACGCAATGCTTCCTGGCCCCCCTACAGTGTAAGCGGACGTCAGCCAGCCGACAATCTCCACTGAAACCGTCGAAAATGACCTTAGCGGAGTTGAACGCGGGACGGCGTCACTGCAACTTTACTCACGTTATTCTTGAACAATGGCTATTTCCATTTCCATGAATGTCCTCTGGACATCCGTTCCTGCGCCTCAAATTGTCACCCCTAGTCATGGAATTTCGATGACGTACGTTTTTGACGAGACCTCTCGTCTCCGGCCGGATGGAAACCACGCTTGGGTCGCCCTTGCTGATTCCAGACAGGAGGCGACAGCCGGCATGTATGGTGGTTGGACAGCAGCCTTGTTGCTCAGGGCAGTCTTAAACGATGCAATCGATCAAGGTGGTCTCTCGACGCTGACAGTTCATTTTATCAGGGCAATCACACCAGGAAGCGAGGTCAAAATCCGCACGCAGAATAGTGGCGGTAGTCGCTCCCTGTCGATTTGGCAAGCCAAAGTTCAAGCAGCTGGGTCCGAAGGCGTTGCGGCGATTGCCGCCGTGATTCTGTCCAAGCGTCGCGAAAGCCACAGCTTCACGGACATGTACATGCCTTCGGCCCCGCCTCCAGAAACCTTGGCGGAAGTTCAGGTGCCCGGCAAATGAGGGACAATTCAACACATATCGGCCGTGCCGCGGTTGGCCACCGTTCAATCAGCCGGATACCCGGTCATTGGTCTGGCTCAGAGACCGCTGCAGCCGTCCGCTGGACGCCTTCACCTAGCCGATCATTCCGACAACTCCCCCCTCGGACATGGTACCTGCGAACGGAGTCCGGGCCTTATTCGGCGATTACGATGTCGATCTATTTCCTGGGCGAACCAGGGGACAGAAACATGTTGTCGACGTTGCCGTCGAAGCTTGCGGCCTCCCAGATCACCTCGGTCATGAACTTGTGTGTGCCGTGCTCCAGCGCCATGAACCACTCAAGGGGAATGCCGAAAGTCCGCGTGCCAATGCAACTGAGCAAGACTGCGCAGCAGCAGGGGATGACTATATACTGATGGACGCATTCGGCACATGCGCGGAATCGTCAACGTTTGGTGTTCGCGCCAACATTCGAGCCGTAGCGGGGTCTTGCTTGCGACGACCGAGCAATTGGGTTGGTTTAGATAAGGGCGCGCCGTCACATTAGCCGCTGGTTGAGCCGAGACGGCCAGCTAGTTTTAGGACCCCTGGTTTTCGTCGCGGTCGGAAGGGACGAGCTTGGCGGGTTCGTCGTATCCCGAGCGGCTGCTGTAAAAAAGAAGAGTCATCAAACCAACCCCGACGATCAGAGAAAAGATTATACCAATTGCCATCGCGAGGTAACCTGAAGGAGGAACACGTGCTTCTGCTGCTGACGACCAACCCGAGTACGCAAGCACAGTCGCGGCAGCCAACAAGATCAACAGGATGCCGATCAGGACGTAACCACCGAGCTTTATCGTTCGGGCATTCGAAGCGATCTCCCGCCAGATCGAATCCCACCTGATTATCCATATCTTGATCATGCTGAGCCTTTCCTGAAGCGACGAGATCAATATGCCTCAGCACTTTCTGGTGGAGGGATCACAGCTAACGCGTAAGTGCCGCAAGTCCCGCCTGAGCAATCTGAACATCATGATCGGGGGTATCGAAGCTTGCGCCAATGCCGCCGACGACCTGCCCATCGAGGACTATCGGCAGTCCGCCCTTCATTTCGGTGAAATCGCGCGCAGTAATCGCTGCAAAACGACCCTGATTGATTGCATTCTCGAGCGCTTCAGTCGGCCTTTTTTGAAGAGCGCTGCAGTTCGCGCTTTTCCCGGCGCTAACTCCACGCTAGCCACGTAGGCTGCGTTGTCCATTCGCAGCAATAGGATAGGCCAGCCACCATCATCGACAACCGCGATTACGCCGGCCAGTCGATTCCGCTCCGCTTCTGCTTTGGCGGCTGCAACGATCTTCTCCGCGGCAGCTAAAGTGAGGACTTTCTTGTCCAGGAATTGAGCCGTTGCAGCATGGGGCTGAAGTGTGAGCGAAACCAGGCTGATCAATACCATAAGTCGGCCGAGCTTCTGCATTGACATAGTCTCCTTAGACCCTGCGATCCAACGCGATGCATACTAAGAGGTGGAAAGCTTCTCCGGGCTAGATCCTTAATCGGAGGCGCTATTCTAGAGGCGATGCGACATGGGTCGCAATGCGTCACCTCTTACAGCCAGTATTTACACTTTTAGAGCTCTCGGGAAGTGCAGCGATTTCACTCGTCGGATGAACACAATGCACTATGACAGCGAAACGACGCTGCCCGCCCGACTGCCCATGCAGTGGGAGCAATCCGATCGTCAAATATCATTGCAATGCGGCAACGACTTTGATGTTGCACACTTGGACCTCGGCATCCCCTGCGGGACCAACTTTAGATTGAGTAAAGCGCAAAAAGGCGTCGCCCTCATCTCTCGATCTAACGGTTAAGCGTAGCGCCGAGGCCCGTCTAATTGCTTGTGCAGAGTCTTGAGAGCACCGTTAGAAGAGTCATCTTCTGGAAGAGTGCTCACAATGCACAACCATTCTGACGACATAAGACGACCGTTTTCACCGCGTATTGAAGTGTTCGCTGGCGCAGCTCGCAAGCGCTGGCCGGATGATTTGAAGGCACGGATTGCGGCGGAAAGCCTCGAACCGGGGGCGGTTGTCACAGATGTCGCCCGTCGCCATGGCTGCCGGCCCCAGCAGGTGCATGACTGGCGGCGCCGGGCGCGTTTGGGGCAGTTGGTATTGCCGGCGTCGGCGGACACGCTGTCGTTCGTGCCGGTGGTGTCGGAATCAGCGTTGCCTGCGGCCGCAGAGCCCTCCGGATCGCCGGAAGCAGCCATTGTGACGGTTGAGTTCCAGGCGGCGCGCGCGAACCTGTCGGCGCGTGAGACGCTCATCCTGCTGTGCGAGCGCGAGATCGCACGCAAGGACCATCGCCGCATCGAGATGGCGCTGAAGCTCGCACACTTCCCGGCCGTGAAGGAGCTTGCGGGCTTCGACTTCGAGGCGCAGCCGTCGATCGACCCAAAGCAGATCCGCGACCTGGCCACATCACGTTGGATCGCCAACGGAGAGAACGTGCTGCTGCTCGGCCCGCCCGAGTCCGATTGATACTGCTCACCTCGCTATGCCGTTATAGTTCAAGCTCTCTTTGGCGCAGATCGTCGGACGGCGGCCGCCGGAAGCGTCGCGCCTGCGCGGCCTTCTTGACCTCGGGTTGCTCCAGATCAAGCGCTTTGATCACCCAAGGTGCGCCCTTTGCACAGCTGGTGCGCAGGTAAGCTCTGCTCCGCGATCAGACGGTGAACCGTCGATGGGCTGACCTGCAAGGCTGCGGCGGCTTCATCCAGAGTGATTTCTCCTCTCTCCTTGCGTTCGCCCTCTCGGTAGGGCGCGATAGCCTGCTGGTTGCGCAAGTGGCAAACGCGGGCGCGGGTCCAATTGTTACCCCGCCCCGTCGACTTGCCGGCCCGGTTGAGGACTGCCGCGGTGATGCGTCCGCCATGCCCGCCTCCTCGCGATTGGGACGATTCCCTGGGAGAGGAGGCTAAGACTGCGTCGGCAAGAACGCGCGCTTCCAGCAGACGATCCACCGGAAGCCGCGGATCAGCCGTCAGTCGGAAGGAAGCGGCGGCGGGGGCCGTCATCCATGCCGGCAGAAGCGTTAACGTCGCATCAGGTTGTCTGATAACAAAATGCATCTCACTCCCGAGCCGCTTGCGGGCGACAACGACGACTAACGCTCCACATCGCGGATGAAATGGGTAGAGGATCTCAACCTCAGATCCCAGACACCCGGCATTATGACGCTGGCCCGCCCGGCGTAGGTAAGACGCACTTGTCGATCGCGCTCGGGCGAGAGGCGATCCTGGCCGGATACACGGTGCAGTTCACCACGGCGACGACGCTGGTCGCGGGCCTTGCCAAGGCGCATGGCGAACGACGCCTGGACGAGAAACTGCTTGCGCTGTCGAAGCCAAAGCTGCTCATCGTCGACGAACTCGGCTACTTGCCGCTTGAACCTGACGCGGCGCATCTGTTCTTCCAACTGGTCAGCCGGCGCTACGAAACTGGCGCCATGCTGATCACCTCGAACCGCAGTGTTGCCGAATGGGGCACCGTGTTCGCCGATCCCGTGGTCGCCACCTCGACCGGCTCTTGCACCACAGCCACGTGCTGACGATCCGCGGCGACAGCTACCGGCTCCGAGCCAAGCGCAAGGGCGGCCTCATCAAGCCGCCCGCCGCTGACGGCCCCTCCGGTCGGCTCCGCCTCCCTCCGTCCCGTCAGCGGCGGAGCCAACCTTCAACCGAGATCATAATCCCGATGGTGGGGGCAGTTCTTCATGACGCAAAGGGGGCAGTTCCGGATGGCGTTTGACAAACACGCCGTACAGTCGTCATTGCCAATCCGGGCGCTGGTGACCCGGACGCAAGCGGGAGGACATCATGCTGACACGCCGAGTTTTTGCAGGTGTAGCGTCATGTGCGATTTGTGGACTTGCCGGGTTTCTAGCGGAGGACGCTTCCGCGCAGGGAGGTGCTCAACCGGCCACCACGTCAGGTGGAGTTACGCGCAGGATCTTGTCGCAGATTGACGGCCCAGTCCCGGGCTACACAACCATCGTAATGGACGTCACCATAGAACCCGGTGTGGGGGTAGCACGCCACACGCATCCAGGAATCGAGTCAAGTTACGTAATGGAAGGTGGTGGGGGCGAACTTCCGGTCGAGGGTCAACCGACGCGCATACTCAAGGCCGGCGAGGCCTTTCAGATCCCGCCTCAGACCCCACATGCCGGCGGCAAGCCTGCAGAGATGAAAACGAGGCTATTGATCAATTACATCGTGAGAAAGGCAAACCGCTCGCGACGCCGGTTTGATTTGCGCCTTGGATCGATGCCAAGGCTGGCCTTGCCAGCCTTGGGATGCGGCTTCGGGTATGCCGGCTAGGGTTCTCGATTCACCGCGCATAGCTCGAGTGACAGCACGTGCGCCTCCAAGCTACCTCACGACCGGTGCGGCTATGTTCTGCCGCCACCACAGCCGCAATCATCGTCTCATAACTCGGAAGCGAGCAGATGGCAGCACAAGGGGAACGCAAAATGGAATCGAACCATCGCCCAGTCCGACCCAATAATTTTCAGAAGCTACCCAGATTCCTACCCATGACTGAGCGCTGGCGGCTCAATGGTGGCGCACGGCGCTGCCCAGAAATCAGACGAACTGGGAATCGAACCAAGGAGACGGTGCCCAGAGGCACGTCCCCATCGCCGTTGATTTCGTTACGCTTTTTCGCATCTTAGGCGGCCTTCGGCGCTTTCCTACCCAGATTCCTACCCATCCGGGGCATGGCTGCAGATGGTGCCTCGTGGCGTACCCGTTTCGATTCCGCGTTTTGGAATCGAAAGATGAGAACGAAGAGGACAGCACCGAGGTAGACGCTGCGCAGGCAATGTACGATTGTAACCCCCAGTAGTGTCGGGGGAATCGGGTGGCTGAGAGCGAGCAGAACCGGGAGCGGTTCCAAGTCGCCTATGTCGGCGATCATGAAAACGACCACAGCATGGACGTGGAGTCTCTAGGCCCGGCTTTGTTGGCGTTCGGGCAGCTCATCCGCGCCGCCAATACTGAGCTCAATCAGAACCGAGCAACCATGCGTGTGCTCGTGGACTCTCGGTTCGAGCACAAGTGCTTCTTGATAAACTTCGAGACGCTGCAGACCATCCTCGACACCGTAAAAGATTTTCTAAACGATGAGGGTGTGAAACATGCGGCGGACGTATTGCAAAAGGTCGGTGTGACTGCTGGCACTACTGCTGCGGGCCTCTTCGGGTATCTCAAATGGCGTAACGGTCGGAAAGTCGAATCAGCGCAGGAGGTGAAGGGTTCGCCTGGCGCGATGGTTATCAAGGTCGAGGGCGACAACAACACTTTCCAGATCGGCAGCGATGTCTTCCGGCTGTCGAAAAACCCCGATGTTCTTGAGGCGGTCGAAGGGACGCTCGCACCGATAGAGAACAAGGAAGCCAAAGCGATCGAGTTCCGCAAAGAGGACAAGCCGCTCGCCACATTCCAAGGTCAGGATGTCGAAGCGATCGTTGCATCGTGTGAAGACCCTGGCGGCGTTGAGCTGGTCGATGAAGAGGAGGAGGAACCGAAGGTCGTCACTGCCACTTTGTACGCTCACGGGCCGGTGTTTGAGCCTAAGGCGCCGAGATGGCGTTTCCTGTACCGCAAGAAGCCGATCTATGCCGAGATCAAGGGGACCACGATTGCACGGGACGCAGTGAGGCGCGGCGGATCATTCATGAACGATCGTTACCGAGTGAAGATGGAAGTCATACCGCCGAATGAAGAGCACCCTGAGACGCACTACAAGATACTCGAGGTGCTCGAGTTCACTCCGGCTGAGCAGCAGATTAACATGAAGCTCCGAGCGGCGAAGAAGAAAGCAGCAAAAAGGCGCGCGAGCAGATAATTAAACAGCCCGGCGCATGGTCGGGCTGGAGCTCAATTGCATCCTGCGTGCTGTGTAAGTAGCACGCCGAACACGACGTTCATGATGATCGAGATTGCGCAGATCACTTCAAGTGGCAAGCACATGTGCAGCCTCCTTTCGGCTGCACCTAATCGTACCATTCTGGCTACCATCGCTATCCGCAAGGCCATAAAGCCCTGCGGTAGAGACACTAGCGGACGAGGGCCATTGTATAAGGCCGTGCCCGTGATGTCGACGCAGTACGACGTGAAGAACGCCGGGCAGAGCGACTTGCCATCAGCCGCGTACTGGCCGGGCTGAATGTGCGGGACGCCTCCATTCGTGGTGCCCCACGCGCTGACGACCGCTTCCGGGTTTCCGTTGCCGCACGCTACGTCGGTGCATGTTGCGGCCGAGCTGAATGCGGGCACGATCACCACCTCTTCGCGCGTGCTCGAATACGACGAGCTGCCAAAATCCTGCCGGAAGAATGGTTGGTGTGCGACCGGGACTCGTTCGATAGCCCGCTGCACGCGCGGGTCACGCTCGCCGTTCTTGCGTAGAAGCCGCTGCAGATCGCTGAGCGTTCCGCCCATTGCGAACATCAGGGCAACGCAATAGCCGAAAAGATTTGCCTGCATAATCCGCTCACGAGGATCAATGAGTTATCCCAGATTCGCCTAACCTTGTTCGGTCATCTCGGTCCCCCCACCTAAACCAGCCACCCCCGTTCGTCGAATGCAGAAAGATCAGTCCCGGGTGGGGCATACCATCCCTCTGATCCATAGCGGGCACCGAGCTTCAGAGCGATTTCCTTGTTGCCATATGGAATCCGCAGCGGCGTCCTGCTTGAGTTTGCTGACACGGGAGCCGTCGAATGGGCATCGGCGTCAACTTTTTGCTTTCGAGACCTCTTCAGCGGCGCAGCCTGGGATGCAACCGACCCTGCCGGTCTGTTGAAGGTCTTGCGACTTGGCTTGCGGCGTTTTTTGCCTCGATTCATTTTAATCCATGCGGACATCGCGACCGAGTTGGACCTCGCATCATCGGGGACAATGAGACCTTTCCCCTGCGCCAGCTTCTTGGCGAACAACAATTGTGCAGGACTTACCGGTTTGGGGTCGAGCTTACCGGCCGTTTCGCTGTCTGACTTTTTGGACGCGTGTTCGCTAAGGAATTTGCGGCAGATTGATATCGACGTCTTATAGCCGAGCGGTGGTTTGATGCCCTTTTGCCGGACGAGGCTGTCAGCAAAGCGCTTCATCGCAGGCGTCGGTGGATACGTTCCTGTGCCATTGTCCCCTGCACTGCCAAGCAAGGAAGGTCCCACCGCGGTAGCCCCCTCCTTCAGCTTGCTGATAATGCGCTCGGCGACATCGCATACAGCGTCAATCGCGCCGACCATCTCCTGTTTGCCTACAACGACGTCGTCGAGCAGGCATTCAAGTTGCGCCGTCACACCAGGATCGACTAGAGCCGGATCGGCTTGTTTGAGAACGCCAAACAACGACAGACCAGTCTCGGTCGGCACGATATTCTTCCCCTGGGGAGTCAGAAAACCCTGCTTCTTCAGACCTCCAATAATCTCGGCTCGGGTTGCAGGCGTGCCAATACCCTTGGCTTCCCTCAGACGATCTCGCAGAACCTCGTCATCAACAAACCGCCATGCATTCTGCATCGCCTCGATCAGAGTGCCTTCGTTGTAACGCGGCGGCGGCCGGGTCTCCTTGTTCTCGATTTTTGGATCTTGCAACTGCGCCATCTCGCCATCGCGCAGCGACGGCAGCATTTGCGCCTCATCACCCTTTTCGTCGGCGGGTTGCCACTCCGGGAATGCGGCACGCCAACCGAGATCAATGGGCTGGCGACCGGCTGCGCGGAATTCAAAGCCGTGCACATCGAGCGTTGCGGTTGTCTGCCGGTAACGAAAGTCGGGCATCAGGGCGGCCATATATGCCCGCGCGATAACGTCAAAGAGTTTCTTCTCGTCAGACGACAGACGAGGCCAGACCTCCGGCAGTTTGTCGATGGCGTTGACGTTGGGAATGACGGCATGGTGGCTCGCGCCCTCCAGCCCCTTGTCGTAAAAGGTGCCGCTCGCGCCTCTACGAATCACCGGCGGCTCGGGTACAGGGATCGCGCTGAACGATTGGCCCACCCGTAGTCCGGCTACGATTCGCGGCACGTCCGACATCAAGTTTTGCGGCAGATAGCGAACCTCTGCGCGAGGATAGGTGATGATCTTCTTGCCCTGGCCGTCATACAGCTCCTGCGCCATTTCGAGCGTTTTGCTGGCTGACCAGCCGAGGCGCGAGCCGCAGAGTTTCTGCAACGACGGCAAATCATGCAGCTTGGGTGGCGCTTGCCGCTTATCCTCGACGCGCACGGTGAGCGCGCCCTCGAAGCCTTCAGCCGCTTTGACTACGTCCTGGGCTATCTCGCGCTTGACAATTCGGTCCTGCGGCGCGTGCCGCATCTGGAATTGCCCGCCCGCCACTTTCGCGGTGGCGACAATTTCAAAATAGGCAAGCGGCACAAAGTTTCGGATTTCCAATTCGCGCTTGCATGCAATGGCTAATGTCGGCGTCTTTACGCGACCAACTCCAATCACTCTCCTCGCGCCCTGCCCCAGAACAACGGTTGCGGTGCGAGTGAGCGACAGGTTGTAAATCTGATCGGCCTGTCGGCGCGCAACCGCGGCGGCGTATAGGCGAGAGTATTCGGTATTGGGTTTTGCGCGACCGAATGCGTCGCGGATGGTCTGCGAATCCTGCGCGGTGAACAGCACTCGCATCACCTGACCGCGATAATCGTAATGCTCAAGAATTTCCTGACCGATCAGCTGACCCTCGCGGTCGCAATCGGTTGCAAGCCAAACGCGCTTGGCAGTGCGTAATGCCTCGCGAATGGCCTTGAGTTTAGCGGCCTTGTTACTGCCCTCTGCCGGGCGCGTTCCGTAAAGACCTTCAGGCCGTAGAAGTATGGGGGACCATCGCTTCCAGGCCGGGACAACGTCCTCCGGTTCGACGAGATCGAACAAATGGCCCTCAGCTGGAAGAACATCGCCGTAGCGAGAACCAATTGCGGCGCGGACGTCTTTGGCCTGGCTGGTTTTCTCCGTGATGACGATCTGATCTGCCATGACGGCCCACTTGGGAGGACGGCCGGGTCGAAGGTGCCGATGCTCCGATTGACAATAGAACATATAGAGAACATAATTTAATTGTCGGGTCAAGTAGTTGGAGTCGGGCCAGTTGCGCTGCCGTTCGTCATCGCCGATGACGGCTGGCCGCTGGCGAGCCCGCGGAATGCATCAACCACACCCGCCGCTGTAATGCGCGCTGCCTGTACCGACCAAGGCCCTGCCTGAGGTCGACGACCGGCATGGCCCTGAGGACCCAAGGCAGCGCGCGCGAATTAGCATGAGCCGCGATCGACAAGGTGACCGATCCTGCAGCCAGCCCAGACGACCAAGCTGACCGCAAGCGCAAGCTCATCAAGGGGCCGGAGGAATTTCAGAAGGTGCGTCGCGATCGAAACCGAAAATGATCGCAGCCTTAAGTTCTTCGCCCCCTCAAGCTAATAGGATCGAAACCGAGCTCCGCGCGTATCGAGCCCAAAAATGGGAGGTCAACGATGATCAGTGACCGAGAACGGCGGGCACCTACGGCAGCGGAACGCGAAGCCCGCAAGGTATTCAGACAAGCCGAAGCGAAGGAAGCTGTGACCGATTACGCCAAAGCCCAAAAAGCGCTCCACGATAATCGAGAGCGCCTTAAGGTCGAACGGCTGGCGCGGGAGGCCGAAGCGGCCAAACGCACGAAAGCAGGCTAAAAGCGTCCATCTGGATGACTGCGGAGGACCAAGCTTGGACCTCTGTCATGCCGCCATCGATGGCGTCGCGCGGGTTGATTGGTGGGCCATTCCGGATCCAGCGTCCCCATGTCACAAAGCCATAACGCATGTATTGCTGGGCGCAATGCAGTCCAGCCAGCGCTTTTGCTGGCGAGGACTGCAGCGTTTGCCGAGCCAGCCCGTCGACGCAGAGAATGAACGTGGGTGTCGATGAAGCCGGGAGAAACAGTGCGGTCGCTCAGATCAAGGACATTCGCGCCGCCGGGCCGCCCGACCGAGCCCGATACCTCGACAATGCTATCGCCTTCTATCAAGATTTCAGTCGGGCCAAGCATCCTGTCGCCCAGGCCGTCGAACAGTTTTCCGCAGATAATGACGGATTTCGCCATGTGAATTTTCCTCTGCTGGAACTGAACCTACTGACGGCACTGGGCGTCCGCCATCCTTCCACAAAATGCATCCGGCGCTAGGATTTCTTGGGGCCTTTCGAATTGATTTTTTCGGCGCTAGGATCGTATCGATCCCCGAACTTCGCAACCGGAAGCCGCCAGCCGCGCTTCATCGCCATGACGCGCAGCGAGAAACATGAAATGAGCGCCACCGCCGTGACCGGCGCGACTGGCAACTGCAGCATGTGCCCGACTACCACGATGGCCGCAGCCGCCAATGCCGCGACGGCATAGAGTTCAGCCCGGAGTACCGTCGGAATTTCCGCGAGCAGTACATCGCGCACCATCCCGCCGCCGATCCCGGTGACCATGCCGAGCACTATCGCCATGAGCGGATTCAAGCCGTGGGCCAGCGCTTTAGAAGCACCGGTGACGGCGAAGAGCGCGAGACCCGCCGCATCGAAAAGAAGTACCGAGTTCGACATCCGCACGATCAAGGACGAGAAGTAGAAAGTGACGATGCCGGCGAAGAGCGACACACCGAGATAGCGCCAGTCGGCGACCGCCCCGGGCGGGACGACGCCGATCAGCAGGTCCCGGGTGATGCCGCCCGAATTCGCCGCCGCGAACGACAGCACGAGTACGCCGAACAGGTCCAGCTCTCGCTTGACCCCGGCCAACGCCCCGCTGAGCGCGAAGACGAAGGTGCCCGTCAGGTCAAGCACAAGCGGAAGCTTCTCCATGATGCCACTTTCCGGCACTAGACGATCGCCACGAGATCGATGATCATACTCATGCCGGCAACCAGGCGCGGGTCGCAACGACTAGCGTTTCCACGCCGGTTCGCAAGGTGGGGTGAAGAACCGGCGCGAATTTCGGGCTGTGGTTCACCGGAAGCTCGGTGAGCTTGTTTGCCGCTTTCGCCTTGGCGTAAGTTTCCGGATCAGTGCCGCCGACGAACCAGAAAACCGACGGTACGTGCCATTCGGTTCCGAACGATCCGAAGTCTTCGCTCGCAGGGGCCGGCCCCGTTTCCCTGACGCGCTCGGCGCCGAAATGTCCCCGGAACGCGTCGACCACCCGCTTGCTGGCCTCCCGGTCGTTCACGTTGAGAGGGTAGTGATCCAGCGACGTGATCTCCGGTTTGCGAGGGGCGCCAGACGCCGCCGCCTCGGCATTGACGATCCGCTCGATCGCGGCCAGTACGCGCGTCCGGACGCCGGCATCGAAAGTCCGCACATTCAGTTTGATGATGGCCTCGTCCGGAATGACGTTTTCTTTCGTCCCCGCCTGCAGCACGCCAACGGTCACGACCGCTGCCTCCGCAGCGGCAACCTCGCGGGACACGATGGTTTGCAGCCGCAGCACGGTCGCGGCCGCCATCACCACCGGATCGATACTGGCCTGCGGCATCGATCCGTGCGCGCCACGGCCGAATAGACGAATCTGCAAGCTGTCCGCCGCCGAGGTGACCGCGCCTGCCCGTCCGGCAACCGTTCCCGACGGCCCCACCATGACGTGCTGGCCAAGGACCACGTCCGGCTTCGGGAAGCGCTTGAACAAGCCGTCGTCGATCATGGCCTGAGCGCCTTCCGCCGTCTCCTCGCCTGGCTGGAAGACCGCCATTACGGTTCCTCGCCACGTCGTTTTGGCCTCGGCGAGCAATTTGGTGGCACCGACGAGCCAGGTGACGTGCATGTCATGCCCGCACATATGGCCGACCGGGACGGTGTTTCCCTCATGATCCTTCGCCGTGATCCTGCTGGCATAGGGAAGACCGGTTGCTTCCTCGACGGGTAGCGCGTCCATGTCGGCGCGCAGCATGACGGTCGGCCCATCACCGTTGCGAAGCAGGCCGACGACGCCGGTCTTTCCGACACCTGTCGCGACTTCGTAGCCGGCCGCACGAAGATAATCCGCCGCCAGTCCCGCCGTGCGCGTCTCCTGCATCGACAACTCGGGGTGCGAATGCACGTCCTTGTAAAGGTCTTCCAAGACTGGGAGGAGTTTTTCGAGATCGCGCAGTGCTAGATCGGGAGAACTTTCCTGATTCAAAACCATGGCCTACTCCACTGTTAGGAATCCGAGAACTTGATTGCTGCGTGCGTCCCGTCGCAGAACGGCTTGTTGTTCGATTCTCCGCAACGGCAGAGTGTGACGCGATTGCGCACCTCATATTCGAATCTGTCAGCGGCGACGACCGGTATCCCATCTCGCAACCACAGGGGTCCGCTGCATTGCTGCTCGGGATCCTCGATCAAACCGATCGATACCGGCAACGCTTGTTCGACCGGCTTCCCGGAGCTTTTGTCCCAAGCCACCAAACGTCCAGAGGGACATTCGTTCACCTGGCGGACGAACATCGTCCGGACTCCGCGATCGGCGGTCTGCGAGACCTGACTCCAAACATTGCCGTTCGGGTCGCAGAAACGCCCGAACGCACAGAGGCTTTCTGCGTCGGTGAGTTGAAGGATCGGGCCGTTCAGCAGCTTCGCTTGATCGAGATAAGCGTCTCGACTTGCAGTCTCGGTACCGACGAAGCCGATTTTGAGATGTGAGCCGTCGCAGAACGGCTTGGTTTGCGATGCACCGCAGCGGCACAGCGCATAGGTTTCTCGATGCGCGACGGCCGGACCTTCCTGCCACGCCTCCGACCCGTCCTCAGCGTTCGTCATGATGGTTTGTTTGGCGAGAGGGATGTCGCCGGTGACCATGTAGGGGCCGTTTTCGGAAACGGTGACTCGAGCCTTGCTCTTCTCGGAAGTCATGGTTCCAGTCCTGCGACGCCGTGGACTTATTCTTCGGGCAGCCGGCCCTTAGAAGTGGTTTCACCGTGCCATCTACAGTCGACCGAGGTACGAAATCGGTACCCGCCCGACCCGCGATGTCCCCGAAACATCCAACGCCTGTTTACGAACCGCGGCAAGTGGAGTTTCCGGACCGCTCGACCGTCAGAAACGTGATCGTGCCAGGCGCAAACGATACGGATCCCGCAGCGGTCGCCGCTGAG
The DNA here is from genome assembly GCF_054057015.1 of Bradyrhizobium sp. JR3.5. Taxonomy (NCBI): domain Bacteria; kingdom Pseudomonadati; phylum Pseudomonadota; class Alphaproteobacteria; order Hyphomicrobiales; family Nitrobacteraceae; genus Bradyrhizobium; species Bradyrhizobium sp. JR3.5. The sequence continues at coordinate 230,013 of NZ_JBSRYV010000001.1, read as the reverse complement.
AAGCGCTGGTGTTTCCAGCTTCAAAAATATAGTTGAGGTCCAACCACGTCATTCAACGCGCTCCCCGGCCGGATCGTTCTTTGCCCTAAGGCGCACCACCGGCACTGGTAAGGATTTTCTCGAAACCTTATCAGTCGGCCGACGAATGTATGTGCAGTCGCATCAAAGCCGAAGTCCCACATACATAGGTTCGTCCGTGTCAGGCGGTTTTATGAGGAATTCGTGGTATCCTCCGTGTCTCGTGGAACGATCTATTGGATGTGTTTCAAGCCCGGGTCTGTGCTCAGCGCAAGGAGGTCCGGCCTCTTCATTCGAACTCCGGAGCAACCCAATGCGGGAAGCCGCAAACGAGACGTGGTGGGCGCATCTGGGACACGCCGTTCGCGCGGCTTACGATTTGCTATCACCATCGAAAACTATAAGCCCGACCGGATCCAAGCTCGCAAACCGCTGTGCCAGCTTGATTAGTTCCGTTCGCGTTTTCTGATCCTTTATGGAAACGAAAGCTGCCAAAAGACGCAAGCATTCGTCTACGCTTGACTTTCTCTCTTCTACCATTGAAGCGCACTCCTCCCCGCTTACACACCGACACGTTCGCTCCTACTCGTTCTACCCTTGCTGTGCTCGTGCCTGCATCCCCGGTTCGTAGTCCTAACAATCGCAATCTCATGAGTGGCTCGTTTTGACTCGAACGCAATCGCTCGTGGATCGAGAACGGGCAATGCGCGTCGATAAAGAGCTTCACGCTACGCCGCCGTCGACCTTGCCCAACGGAATGACCTCGGCGCTTTCGACGAGGTCAGGTATCTCGGTAAGTAGCGCCGCTATATGCGGGGCAGCGATGTGCTTGTCTAGAAGTTCGCGGCTTTCCCACTCTTCGGTCCAGACAAAGCGGCGTGGCTGATCGAGATCGCGATTGAGCTGATAGCTGATGCAGCCTTCTTCCCTGAGAGTGGTCGCGATCACGCCGCGAAATAGGATTTCGAGTTTTTCTTCCGCGCCTGGCTTGGCGAGAAAGATGGCGACCAAGGGGATCGTCATAAGCAGCTCCATAAACGTTACTGACCAATTTCGTGGAACGCCGAGGACGGCGAACCCGCTCGACAGGCGACATGCAGCCTCTGCAGGCCCTCGTATTGCATCGTAACTCCCAAGCGCTGGTGGTCTCGATCATCAACAAACACCAGTCCCTGCTGTGGCATGCCCGCGCAGATCAGCGATCGAGGGCCTGAAATCCGAAGCCCGCGCTGCTCACCAGTTTGCCGGATCAATCGCCACAGATGGTGTGCCGCCGGCCTCGATCGCCTCGCCCGCAGCAAGGCATAAATCCTCGCGGTAGCGGCCGGCAACGAGTTGCACACCAACCGGGATCCGGCCGACAAGCCCAGTGGAAACCGTTAGCGCTGGAAGGCCCATGAGGGGAATGGCAATCTGCGGTAGCTGGGCATGCCACACCCGCGCAAACGACGCGTCATCCTTAAGGTCGAGATGATCGGGAAACGGCAGTTCGCCTGATACGGGAATCAGCAGCACCGGGTATTTGTCCAGGAAGGCAAACCACTCTCGCGTCAAGGTATCGCGCCGAGTCAACGCCTTCGAAAGATCGAACGGATGCACCTTGTCGCGGACGCCGCGCAAGCAGGCCAGCGCGCCTGGATCACGCTCGATTTCGGCCATTTCGAGCTGGGCCTCATAGCCGTCGCCGAGCCAGAGCTTAGTTTGGATATCGGCCGGCTCGCGCATGGATGGCGTATCTTCGATCTCCTCGACGATCCAGCCCGCACCTTGCAGCCGCTTGCCTGCGTCGGCCACAGCAGCGACAACCTCGGGTGCGGGATTGAGACCATCTGGGTTGAGGCACATCGCTACTCGTTTCGGCCTCGGCGGGCCTTCAAGTGCCACTGGCGCGTACCAAGGATCGCGAGCATCGGGCGCCGACATCGCCGCCAGTGAAATGCGCAGATCGTTGATGGTGCGCGCCAGCGGTCCGGAGACCGCCCCGATCTGCGGACCAATCGGACTGCCCTTCGGAGCCTAGGTTGAAGGCCGGGACGCGGCCCAAGCTGGGCCGCAAACCATGCACGCCACAGGCATAAGCGGGATAGCGAATCGAGCCGGCTATGTCGCTGCCGTGGGCAATGTGCCCAATTCCCGCTGCAACTGCTGCACCAGCGCCGCCGGACGAGCCGCCCGGTGTAATGCCCGGATCGCGGGGGTTCTTGGTGTTACCGTGGATAAGGTTGGTGGTGAACCAACGATAGGAAACGGCTGGACAGTTTGTGCGGCCGAGCAAGATGGCCCCGGCCTTGCGCAGATTGGCGACCACTGGATTGTCGGCCTTGGCGATGTTGTCGCAACGCAGCTTCATGCCGTCCGTGGTGGCAAAGCTTTTCTGATCGGCACCGATCTTGATAGTAACGGGTACGCCGACCAGCGGCCCCAAATCACCGCCGCGCGCAACCGCCGCATCGATTGATGCTGCCTGCGCCATCACGTCGTCGCGCCGGTGATCGACCACCGCGTTGATCTTCGGATTAACCGCGTCAAGCCGGGCAAGCCCCGCCTCCGCAGCTTCTTTCGCCGAAACCTTTTTCGATTTTATGAGGTCGGCGAGATCGGTGGCCGACAGACGCCAAAGATCTTGCAAGAGATACTCCGCTTCTCTCATTCTAAAAGCAATTCAATGAGCCCCTACGGAAACTCACGGTCACCTTACCCACGATGAATCGATCGCCCGCGTCAGGTTGCCAGCGTCTAGATTGTGTTTCATTAACGCGCGCTGCGCTGGCTCGGCGGGCCCCAAGAGCGCTGTGATTTTCGATGTGACCTCATGGGCTTCAAAGCTCTCGAAGTCGCGGGCAACGTTTGAGTCATGTGGCGGACGAAGCGGTCGCAGTGCGATACTTGTCGCAGCTGACTGTTGCGCAGGCCAAACGATCGAACCTGGGTCTCCCGTGAGATGCAGCGAATGAAGTACACGTTGGGCCTCTTTCGTCCTAGCTGACGTCACGCCATTGGCGACATGCAAGTCCGCGATCAATGATGCTCCTGGGAACGCCAACCGGCGCCTCCAGTAGCGCGTCGCGCCCTCCACGGTTTGGCGGCCCTGACTGCCGTGATACATCCTCAATTCGATAGTGGATCCATACCAAACGGCATCGCCATCGACTCTCAGTCTTAGTGGCCGGTTGTGGAGGACAAGCATGCCGTCAGGCCCTTGTTCGATTTCCCCCCACGTGGGAGGCGTACGAATCTCGATCGGCCCGTAGCAGACGGTTCGCCAGTTCCATCGAAGCGCACGCCGCATTGCACGCGACGAGTTGCGGATACTACTCGCCGCATACCCGAAGGCAAACGCCGCGGCCGCAGGGAGCAGCAGCAGAATTGCTGCGATTTTTTTCAGGGGCGCGAGAATAGCTTCCCCCCACGCTTGGACAGTACATCGATGTAAACGGCGAGCATGAGAACAATCCCGCTTGTGATGTTCTGGTAGGCGGTCGGCACATTCAGCAACGAAAGACCGTTTGCGAGGCTTTGCATTAGCAACGCGCCCAATAGGACGCCCGACACGGTGCCAGTGCCGCCATAGAGACTTGCTCCGCCGATCACAACGGCCGCGATCGCGTTCAGTTCGAGAAACAGACCCGATTCTGGCGGCGCCGAGCCGAGCCGTCCAACCAGGATCAGTGCCGCGACGGCGGTCAATACTCCGATGAGGACGAATGAGATCATCAGATGCATCGTGATGGGTATGCCCGCCGATCTGGCAGCGTCACGATTGCCGCCAACCGCATACACATGACGTCCCCACACAGTGTTGGTCAACATCCACGAAACCAGCGCCGCGGTGGCCAACGTGATTGCCACCGGCATGGGTAAGCCGCGATAAGAGAGCGTTGCCCAGCCAAGCAGGACGACGCCAGCAAAACCCACGCCAGCTCGAACCAATGCACGCCGACGTTGGCTATCCTCTCCCAGGTTGCGCAACGGCCAGAGTGATATGATGGCGGCCACCGTGATGAAGACCCAGAGCGCAGGCCCCGTAACAAACGCCTCGCCGAAGAAACGAATTTGCTCAGAGACGCCAGTGATCGTGCGGCCGCCCGATAGCGCAAGCGCCAAGCCGCGAAACAGCATCAAGCCTCCGAGTGTTGCCACGAAGGACGGAAGACCGAAGCGAGCAACCCAGATGCCGTTCCATAGGCCGACGAGGACGCCCATAGCGAGCGCTGCCCCGATCGATCCCCAGACGCCCACAATGCCGCTCACTTCGATCATGGCGATTATGGTAACGGCAAGGCTCAGGAACGATCCTACGGACAGGTCGATTTCGCCCTGGACGACAACAACGAGCATTCCGATAGCGACCATGGCGGTCATGGAGGTCTGCCGCATGAGATTGCTTAGATTTCGGTCGCTGACAAATACGCCATCTGTCAGGATCGAGAAGACGATCCAGACAATCGCGATAGCCAAAAGCAATCCCGCGGCCGAGCGCAAGATAGAAATGACGGAGTTTGCTCGGGTCGGCGGCGCGGGCCGCGTTTCTGAAGAAAGCACCGCAATCGCGTCGCTCTTCGAGTCAGCTATCGTTGTCATCGCGGTCCCATCGTTGATTTCATTGCAGCCCCCCAGCCAATGCGAGCAGTTCGTGAGGGTTGGTGTCTTTCGACTTGATCAGCGCGACTTGCCTTCCATCGCGTAGCACCAAGACCCGGTCGGAAAGTTGTAGCGCCTCAGATTCTTCCATTGTGGCGTACAGCACGGCGGTTCCGGCGGATGCGAGCCTACGCACCAGCCGATACACGTCTTGCTTGGCGCCCAAGTCGATTCCGCGCGTGGGCTCATCGAGCAGGATCAGACGCGGCTCGTTGATGAGGGCTCGCGCCAACAGAACCTTTTGCTGGTTACCACCACTAAGGGCTGCTATCGGCTGATCCGGTCCCTGCGTGCGGATGGCTAGATCGCGGATCATCGATCTGCAGAGATCTGCGCTTCGTGCGGGATCGACAATGGGCCCCCTTCCGACGTGGAGGCCCGCGATGCCAACCCAACATCATGTTTTCCAACACGGAAAGATGTGGGACGACGCCATCGCGCTGCCGCTCAGCCGAAACATAGGCGACCCCCGCCAAGATCGATTCACGCGGACTTCGCGGCCGGAACCGGCTGCCGGCCAGTTCCATCGCACCGCTTGTCAATTCCCGCATGAAGCCGTAGAGCGATTGCAGGAGCTCAGACTTTCCCGCCCCTAGGGGCCCGTAAACTGCAACGATCTCGTTCGCCGCGACCTCGAGGTCGATCGGGCCAACGTCGCGCGGGAACTCTGACGACCGCGCGAGACCCCATCCGTTGAGCCTTACGGTCGTTTCGCGCCGCTCTGAAGACGTGGTTTGACCGCTCGAAACGACATTGTCTCGACCGCTGCCGAGCATGGCCCGTACGATCACTCCATGGTCGAGACTCGACTTTGGCGTATCCAACGCGACACGGCCGTCACGAAGCACGACAACACGGTCACAGACCCGCAAGATTTCATCGGTGCGATGAGAGATAAAGATAATGCCCGCGCCCTGAGCGGCAAGCTCGCGCATACGCTGGAGAAGCACTGTAATCTCACCCGCTCCGAGCGCGGATGTCGATTCGTCGAAAACGAACACTCGACTGCCACTCGCAATCGCACGAGCAATCTCCACCTGCTCCATCAGCGCGACTCCGCCCTGCCCGGCAAGCGGCGTTCGCGTATCGATCGCCAACCCAAGCCTGCGCAATGCGGCGTCCGCTTGAGCGTGCAACCCCTTCCAATCGATGATGCCGAGACGAGAGGGCTCGATCGCGAGCATCACATTTTCACCGATGGTCAGCTGAGAGACAACCGAACCTTCCTGATGAACGAGAGCAACGCCGGCACGATGCGCATCCCTAGAGTCGGTGAACGCCGCTAACTTGCCGTTACAGTTCACGGTCCCGCGATAAGCCCCATGCGGGATCTCGCCGACGATAACTTTTGCAAGCGTACTTTTTCCGGCGCCATTTGCTCCCATTAAGCCGACAACCTCTCCGGCCGAGACGTTGAAGCTTACGTTGTCGAGAGCGCGATTGGCGCCGAACTCGACGGTAATACCATCGAGTTGCAACAATTCTCCGGCGTTGCGCCCGCTTAAAGTGGTTGATGCCACGAACGCGTCCACTCGCATTTATCCTGCCTTGAGGCCGATATCTTCCGGCTTCAACCAATCCGTCAGTTTGAGGAAGTCAGGCAAAGTCTCTTTGTTCACAACGCGTGACTGAATCCGCATTCCCGGAATTTTCTTGCCGCCCACATCAAGAGTCTCAGTGGTTTTCGGCGCCTCACCTCGAGTGAGGGCAAGCGCCGCCTCTGCGGTTACGCGTCCCATTTGGATGAGGTCAGTCCAAGCGCTCATCGCCATGTCACCCTTAACGATCGCACGAGCGCCTTCTGGCCATACATCCTCTCCGCAAAGCCAGATTTTGCCGTTCAATCCCTGCTCAGTCAGGGCCCTGGAGCGCGCCCAGCGCGAGACCTTCCTCGTTCGCGACCACGGCTTGGATATTATTGTTGTTTTTCGTCAGCGCATCCTCGATTTGCTTGAGAGCCGACTCTTGGCGCCAATTGTCATGCCATTGGTGCGACACGATTTTGATCTCTCCAGAATCTATGTACGGCTTGAGAACCCTCAGCGCTCCCTCAGTCTTTTGACGCGCCACGTCTATTCCCTCGGGGCCGCTGACGAGGGCCCAATTGCCTTTTTTTGCCTCCTTTAGGGCCTGCTTAGCCTGCAGCTCGCCAACAAGGTAATTGTCGCGCGCCGCCCAGTAGTCGATAGCCGGGGAAGGAATGACGTAGTTGTAGGAAATAATCGGAATGTTCGCCTCGCGCTTGACGCGTTCGACAATCTTCTTCCCAGCCTCGACGTTCACGGGAATGATCACCAGCACTTTGATGCCTTGGGACAACATGGCGTCGATTTGAGTGTCTTGGGTCGCCACGTCTTCATTCGCGCCCTGAATTATGTATCGAAGTCCCAGCTCGTCGGCGCGAGCCTGGAAATAGTGGCGGTCATGGGGCCAGCGGAAGGCGTCAAAGCTGGGGAAGCTAAACCCAACCAACGGACCAGTCGCAGCGCCCGCCGGGTAGCCGCCCGCGCCCAGGGTTGCAGTGGCAGCACCAAAGGCAGCCGCGGACTTCATGAATTCACGACGAGAGACGCGGCCTTCAACAAACTGTTTGGCGAGGACAACCAAGTCACGCATGAGACCCTCCGAAAGCGATGGCTGGGGGAAAATCGTGACGTCCGAGACCACGGACCGGGACTGCCAGTAATCACGATCAATTTATATAGAACATACCATCTAAAAAAAGTTGTCAAGCGGGGGAATCTGCAGATGGTGCAGTTTTTTGCGCCTATAGCGATGGGTTTGTGAGCGGCAGTCTGAGACGGGCGCGACCATGTTCGGTCGCATTGATCTCCCAATTCATCGCGGCATGGCGCGAGGCGACCCGCGATGTCGCGGTAGAGTCGGGCGATCAGGTTGGTCGCGTAAGCTCCGCGCGCTCCGATGAGATCCCATACAGTCTCCGCCGCGCGCTTCGCGAGCTGCCCCGCATACGCCGAGTTGCAGCGGTAGTTCGATCGCTCAACGGCCGTCGGCGCATAGTCGGCAGAGGCCAACTCCATGATCTCCCGGCAATCGGCCCTAATGAGGGTCTGGGCGGCCTGCAGCGAAGCCGATACCTCCCCGACCCGCACCTGATGGGTGGCGTAGCTCGCCGTCTCCTCGCTGCTCATCAGCGCCCTGCGGCTGCGCGACTGAACAAGGAAGCTCTCGAACATCGCTTCTGACATACCAATCAGCGCGGCGGCGAGCAAAACGCCACTGACCATGTAGATAGGCGGTCGGTAGACCGCACCGCGATTGATCGCCTTCCCGGGAAAATCGCCGCCCTTCAGGTGTTTGATCGACAAGCTGAGATGTTCGGGTACGAAAAGTTTGTCGACCCGCACGTCTTGGCTCCCTGAGCCATGCAGGCCGATGGGGTACCACGTATCGAGTATCGTGATCGAGCGAGTCGGAACGAGGAAATATCGCTCCTCGTCCGGAGCCGCATCCTGCTCCACCATTCCAGAGAGCAGGCACCAGTCGGACGGCTGTACGCCGCTCACGAAAGGCCATTCGCCGGTCAGCTCATAGCCGCCCACGACGCGCCGAGCCTTGCCGAGGCGCGGGACGAGAATACCACTCACGAGGTTGTTCGGATCGCTCCAGACTTCCTCCTGTGCCTGCAACGGCCACCGGGCGATCATATAGTTGTGGAAGATGTACTGGGCGAGGCACCAGGCGGTCGAGGGGCAGCCGCTGGCGATCGGGATCATGACATCCACGAAGTGCTCGAGCGATCCCTCCGCACCGCCAAAATGCTCCGGCTGAATGAGTCGCGATAACCCCAAACGGCGCAGGTCCAGACAGGTCTCATTGGGCAGGCAGCGATTTCGCTCGGCTTCGTCTGCCCGCTCCTTCAGCGCCACGATGAGGCTCTGCGCGCCGCTGATCAGATCTTGGCTCTGCACGCGCTTGACCTTGAAGTCTTGAGGGTGGATAACGGTCAAGGGTCGCGCTCCGTTTTGATATGTGGGTCCGTCGCCTTGGCGCGATTGAACACATCAAAGCCAGGATTAGGCTAACTTCGAGGTCAGCTGCGCCTGCGCTGCCGGCATCTCCGCGAGGGTCACGCCGAGGTCCTGGCCCAGCAGGTCCAGCAGCAGCCGACGACACCGCTCGGGTGACATATCCTGCGGATCTGCGACCATAAGCGCGTACATCCCGACAGCGGCGCCGACGAATTTCACCGCGATGTCCTCGGACGTGCGATCGGGATGGAACTCGCGCTCTTCGATGCCGGCTTCGATCAGCCGCGCGACGATCTCCGCATAAAGCCGGTGAACCTTCTGCACCTCGGCCTGCAGTACCCGATCGAACGGCATTCGGCCCAGCAAACCGAGCCAGAACCGCCAGTCTGGAATTCCGGGGGGCGAGGGCTGGCTGACGAAATCGACGAGTGCTGTCAGCCGGTCCACGACAGCGCCGCGTCGGTGCTCGATCTTTCCGAGGGCTTTGACGTACTGGAGAATAGCGTCGTTGATCGCATCCAGTGTCAAGGTGCGCTTGTTGCTAAAATAGTGGGTGACGACACCCGAAGAAATGCCGGCGACGTCGCTCACCTCTCTGATGGTGAGATCGCGCCAGCCTTGGGTCGACAAGATGTGGATGACCGCATCCATCACCTGCCGCCGGCGGATCGCTTCCATTCCGAGCTTTGGCATCTCACCCTCATTTCAAACGTATAATCTATATTATCTGGCTCTCACTTCAACGTCTATTCCGTTAAATGGCTTCGAAATGACGCTCAACCAGAGGCACAGGGGCCAAGTCGGCGCATGCGTAGAGGGCTTGCAAGTTATTTTTATATAACGTATGTTCTATAAAAATCATACTCAACCGGAGAAACCGCCTTGAAAACCCGAACCGCCCTTAGCCACGATATTTTGCCCGCCATTCAACCCGTCGGAACGCCAGAAGAACTCGTGAAGCGAGCTCGCGACCTTGCGCCTGTGTTGCGCGAGCGTGCGGCCGAAACCGAGTCGCTGCGCCAGCCCCCGGAAGCAACCCGGCTGGACATCCAGCGAACCGGAGTCCATCGACTGTTCCAGCCCGCCCGCTTTGGCGGAGCCGATGCGCCGTTTCGCGCGGCAGTTGACGTCATGATCGCTCTGGGGAAGGCCTGCGGATCGACCGCCTGGGCGGTGGTGCAGAACATTTCTCACAATTCCATGATGTGCCGGTGGCCGTTGGAGGCGCAGGAAGATGTCTGGCGGAACAACCCGGCCGCGTTGCTGTCGGGTATCCTCATTCCAAACATCGGACGGGCGCGCCGGGTAGACGGAGGCTATGTGCTGTCGGGCCGCTGGCCCTTCGTCAGCGGCGTGAGTCTTGCCGACTGGTCCGCTGTTCACCGCCTTCACGCCCGGACCGGACGGCCAAGAGGAGGACAGGCACTTCCTCGTGCCGCGGAGCGATTATCAGATTCACGACACTTGGTATGCCATGGGCCTAAAGGGCTCAGCCAGCCACGACGTGGCGCTGAATGAGGTGTTCGTGCCGGAGCACCGCACGACAACCATCGAATCCATGCGAGCCCGCGAGGCGCGTTACGCAGGTGAGCCAATCAATTTACGCGCTCCCCTCTATTGTATGTTTGGGGTTTTCATCGGGAGCTCCGCCCTCGGCATCGCAGAGGGCGCGGTGGAGACCTTTCTCGACCAGACACGAGGTAGGATCTCCCGCGCCTCGTCGCGGCCGGTCTCCGATTTCAGCACGCAACACGTAAAGGTCGCCGAGGCGCTCGCCTGCATAAGGGCGGCTCGTCTTCTGATCTACGGCGCGTGCGACCAGATGACGGAGATTCTCGAGTCCGGCCGTCTACCCACTGATGAAGAACGCGCGCGTTGCCGGGCGGAAGCAACCTTTGCCGGCCAGCTCGCGACCCGCGCGGTGAGCGTTGTTTGGGATGCCGCGGGCGGAGGAGCGATCTATGACCGTAATCCACTCTCCCGCTACTACTGCGACATGAGCGCTGCAAACCGGCACATCACCCAGAATTGGGACGTAAGCGCGGCAACTCATGGCCGCGTGGTGCTCGGCCTGCCGATCGACAATCCGACGCTTTAGTGACCCCACCGGAGGGTGCCGCTTTGACCGCACCGTTCATAAACTTTCCGAAGGTCGCATCCGCTATGACATCCTCTGCAACGTCGCACATCCCTAACCGCTCCGACATCCTGCGCGAACAATTCGTGTCGGCGATGAGCCGTGTGCCACTGAGCGTGGCTGTGGTCGTGGCGGGCCCCCCCGACGACCGGTTGGCCCTTACGGTGGGTACGTTCATCTCGGTCTCGGCGGATCCCCCGATGGTGCTGGTTTCTGTCAAGGGAACCAGCCCCCTTTCCGAGGCGGTGTACGCGCATCGCCGCTTTGTGATCAATGTGCTCTCGGCCGAGCAGGTGGAACATTCCGAACGCTTTTCGGGGCGGCCGCAGACAGGACGACCCTACGATCTTACTGCAGCCCGCTGGGCGGGCGCACCTAGTGAACCGCCACGTTATCTGGAAGGCGTGGTGGCAGCGTTCGACTGCGAACTCGTGGACGCACGGCCCATTGCCACGCACGTGCTGTTAATCGGACGTGTGGACGAGATCGTATCGGGCGCCGAGCGACCCCTCGTATATTGGTCGCGCTCTTACGGGATGCCGTCGCCTCTCGGAAGCGTCGTATGAGAACGTGCAGGCGGTCGGTCTTCTGAGCCTCGCCCGGTCGTTGATAGCCTTGCGCTGGCGACGACATTGCGCGCGGTTCCCCGTCGGCTGGCCGGGACTCATGACTGCATTCCGCCACGCGGGCGGCCGCAAGCGCTTTGGCACTCGTGAGCGCGCCGCAGAGCAATACCGAAACTTCGGGAGACCGAAGCGACGCGGCTTATTAGAGTTTGCGACGGCCGAACGGCGGTCGCGGCAGCCTTCGCCAACGTGTCTAAACCGAGCCATAACAACAGGGGAATTGATCAGTGAGCGCTCCGCAAACCCTTAGCCGCCGAATTTTGCCGTTTGATGAGGCGCGCCTAGACCGGCTTCTAGATGAGGCTGGAATCGATATCTTGATGGTGACTTCCAAGCACAATGTACAATACCTGCTTGGCGGGTATCGCTTCTTTTTCTTCGACTACATGGATGCGGTCGCGGAGAGCCGCTATTTGCCGGTGCTCATCTATCAAAAGGGCAGGCCCGAGAACTCGGCGTACTTCGGCGCAGCTCTTGAGACTTTTGAGATGGACCTTGGAAAGTTCTGGCCGCCGACGGTGCAAACTACAACATGGAGCAGCACAGACGCAGTCGGACTCGCAGCTGAGCACATCAAAAAGATTGGTGGGTCGTCTTCAACCGTCGGAGTCGAAAAGTCATTTTTGCCCATGGATGGTGGACAACTGTTGCACGACAACCTTGCGAGTTGCCGCCTCGCGGAAGCAAACTTTGTGCTTGAGCGACTACGCCTCATCAAGAGTCCTGCGGAGCTCAATCTTCTGCGAGAGGCCTCTGAGCGAGTCGTGCAGTCGATGGCAGCCGTTTTTGAGCATTCTGCTCCGGGAATGACCAAAAACGACTTGGTCGAAGAGCTTCGGCGCGAGGAAGTCAATCGTGGTCTGAAGTTCGAATATTGCCTGATCACGGCTGGGCGTGACCTCAACCGAGCGCCGTCTGAACAAAAGTTGCACGCTGGTGACGTCATGTCGCTGGATTCGGCCGGCAATTATCACGGCTATATTGGTGACCTCTGTCGGATGGGAATTCTCGGCGAGCCTGACGCCGAATTGGTCGATCTACTTGGTTTGATCGATCACATTCAATCCGAGGCGCGCAAGCCGATCAGGCCAGGAGCGCGAGGCGGCGAAATATTCGCTGTCGCAAATGAGATCGTCCATAAGTCACCCCACAAGCCTCATCTGGAGTTTCTGGCTCACGGCATGGGACTCGTCAGTCATGAAGGTCCGCGCCTGACCAGTACCGGCCCTGTGCCTTATCACGGATACGATGAGGATCGCCCTCTACAGTCCGGAATGGTGATTTCAATCGAGACAGCAATAAAGCATCCCGCCAGAGGGTACATCAAACTCGAAGATACTGTAGCGGTGACGGCATCTGGCTGCGAAGGGTTTGGAGACCAATTCCGCGGTTGGAATCGCGCCGGTACTCGAGCCCGCAACGGAGGTGTCCTGCGCAACAGGTCCGAGTAAGCCGTCCAATGTTGTTGGATGGCTTAGTCGAAACCGCCTGCCCCGGTGCTTCTCGGAGCCGATTGCACGCTCTTGCGAAGACGTCGAATGCTCCCGTCGTGCGCCGTGCCATGAAGTGCAGGAGCCTGGAAACTAAGAGGATCAGATCATATGACCGTCACCATCGCTGCGGCGCTCGTGCAGAAGCCTCCGGTAAGTTTGATCGAAGGCTTCCGTAGCGCGCCGACATCCGTAATCTCTGACAACCTCGGCCGGCTGCCGGGATCGGTCGGTTTGCGTCCATTTCATCGCGGCGGCAAGCTGGTCGGAACGGCCTTCACCGTGCGCACACGGCCGGGCGACAATCTCGCAATCCACCGGGCGCTTGAGATGGTCGGGCCGGGCGATGTCATCGTGGTCGATGGCGGTGGCGACGAGACTCGCGCGCTGGTCGGTGAGATCATGAAGAACATCGCACAATGGCGTAAGGCGGAAGGCTACGTGATCGACGGCGCGATCCGCGATGTCGCGGCCTTTGCTACGTCTGACTTTCCTTGCTTCGCGCGCGCGGTGATTCATCGCGGACCATACAAAAATGGCCCCGGTGAAATCAACGTGCCGGTCTCGGTCGGAGGCTGCGTGATTTCGCCCGGCGACTTCGTCGTCGGCGATGAGGACGGCCGTGGTGTCGTTTCCAGCGGCAACGGCCACAAGCCTGCTGGAAGCGGTGCAATCTCAGATTCTACGTGAAGAAGAGACGCTGAAGGCGATCCGCGAAGGCCGCTGTCAAGGTTCTTACGGCAACTCCTAACCGCTCGCGAGAGGCCGAGTGGACTTTGCCTCAGTTCCGCCCGAGCGCCTGGAGGTAAACGCAACATAAGTCGGCTAATCGCGCGTCACGCCCGAGCCTGATCTGTGGTTCAAGACGGTGCGGCTTCTCGAGGTATCGCTCTCCTCTCTACAAGCCCAGGGACCGTCCGCTTGGTTCAGGCCGAACGCCGATTGGATCGAGTTTTTCCGCGGCGATGGCGCCGCCTCTGACGACGGCCTCGGGGAGGCTGAAGTGATCTTGCCGAACCTGTTACCGGCTGGGCCGCGGGCTCGCTGGCCGGCAGGTCGGCGGCTGATTGAGGCGGCTTTCTTCGAACGGCGACGGACGTTTCGAGTGCGGACAAGATTTGCCGCCCCTGCTCCGTGATCTCCCCGCCGCGAGGATCGCGAACCACAAACTTGGCCGAGAACTATTCGGGTCACATATTCGGCCAACCGCTTCATGCGACCTGTCCAGTCTTTGCCGCTGGTCATCAGGATTTCGACCGCTTGCCGAACTTCGGCAACGGAGGCACGCCCGGCAGGCTGGCCGGCCAGCACTTTTCAGGACAGTCAGCTGGAAGGACACTTCCAGGTCTCCGACGTGGATGGTCTGTAGTTTCCGGCGCAAGGAATCACGCGCGACCGCGCAACCTCAACAACGTGGCGCGGTTAACCTCACCTAAAAACGGAACCTATGTCGTCGGAGGCCGTCACGACGCTGCGGGCTGACTTGCCCGCAGCTGTCCTTTCGGTAGTCAGAAAAGCGAAGTCAGCTAGGATGGTCTAGCTGTTCAGGAGGTGGGCCATCAGGCCGTCCTACTCTCCCAATCAATCGAAATGGGCTAACGCTGGTGCCCGAGTCCAATTCCAAGGACCAGTGCCTTTTGGCGGAGAGCACCAATACTGCGCTTCGTCAATTTGGATATCTTCGTAACCGGCGTGCGTGCTTTCGAGTGGGCTTTGAGGTCCTTAATATCTGTCTTCGTCCACTCGCGCCGCGTCACCGCTTTCTTGGTTGCTTTCTTCACAATCATTGCTCCTTCGAGAGAAGCGGCTTTTAACATGGCTTTTCTGCAACGGCGACGGTCAAGTAAGCGAAACGATCACAGGAACTCGCGCAGCCGGACGAAATCGACGACATGCTCGTGAGATAACACTCCGATTACTAGGCGGTCGTGGCGTGCACTGGATTTCATATGGACGGCGCGCCGATAAGGGCTTCGCCGTGAATTCTGGTATGCAGTCATCTAGCGTGCCATCAACGACCGTATCTGGATCTGAACCCGCAGCGCGACGTTCATTGTTGAGCGGGGCGGCGGTCTCTGTCACCCGGCCCTTGCCTCCGCACACCTTGCACTTTGGCGGGCTTCTCCGGCCGTCATGTGGCTGCGGCTCAATCGGCTCAAGGCCTTAGCCGCCGCATGCGGGACACTTCCTCTCTGAGACTTTCAATCTGGGCCGTTTCGTTGCTTTCGAGACCATGGCGCGAGCCAGTGATTTTACCCGCGGCCTCTGCGCATGCGATGCCGGTGAAGGGAGACATCGCCATTAAAAGAGACGCGCCGATGCCCAACAGGCGCGATTAGGACCAGTCCCATTTGTAGGTTCCTGAAGCACGCTGACACATCTTGCGGAGCATGGTGTCATAGATTTCCATGCTTTCGACGCCAGGCATGGGCGCTGCGTTGAGGATCGACGCGAACATCGCTCGGGGCACCTCTTCCATCTCAACGGCTTGCATCAAGGCGTAGCGCTGAAGGTGGTTCCTGAACTTGGGCGAAACCCGAGGCATTGCTCGATGGATCGGGTCTTGCATGGCGTCTTCGAGAGAAACGAAGCGCACCCCTTCATTTTTGAAGGCCACGATGACGGTCGTCCAACATGTCGGCCGCGATCGGGGTGGCATGTATCAGCCAGATGTACGGCAGGTCGCGGCCAAACATCAATCTGGCGGCCTTGGCATGGCTTCGCAGTTGAAAAAGAGCTGCCTCGAGAAAGCTCTTCCGAAGCATCGCGAGGGCCGCTTCGTCGTTGCTCTCGACCGCGCGATAATAAGGCGCGAGCCAGGCGAAATCGCCGAACCATAAGGTGATTGGGGCATTTTCGTAGCCATTGGCTTGAAGAAAATCCTCGACTTCGCCTCGCTTTCTCTCTGCCTCACCAGACATGTCCATCGCGTAGCGAAAGAAGCGTTTCGGCGCTTTTTGAATCAGCTGTCCAATATGATCTTCGGCCCGCTTGATATCGTCGCAGTAGAATTTTGCCGAAACCCAGTTCAGACAGGCGTGGCAATGGGTGTGATTGGCAATATGGTGTCCGCTGTCGCACCAATGATCGATGATCGAGATCAGGCCGCGATCCTGATCGAGTGGCGAGGTATGCGGGAACCCATAGATGCCGGAAAGGCCGTGGCTTAGGAACGTCTTGATCATGGAAGCAACGATTGTCTCCCGCGAATAGCCCGCCGGGAGAGGCGTTCCATCCCAGATCAACAGATCGTCGACGGTGATTGCGAGATCGATAGGCTTGATATGCGGCGCGGCGCTCATTGGCATCCTCCCAAAGGCGTTTGTTTTTTGGAAGAATAGGCTTGAGCCCGGAAGCGCTCTATCACGGGAACGAACGATCTCCGTCGTCAGAACGCATTCTTGGAAGGTCCGGAAGTCTTACGGATTTGGCTGCCTTTTCCTGAACTCTGACGGGGTGCAGTCGAAGAGTTCTTTGAAAGCGGATGCAAAATGACTCGAGTTCGAGAAGCCGGCCGCGAGCGCGATTTCGGTAACGGTGATCTTCTTGTATGGATTGGCAAGAAGATCAGCCGCATGTCTCAACCGTTGCTCGCGGATAAATTGCTGTGCGGTCGTCCCCGCCCGACTGAAACAGCGACTGAACATAGCGCACGGAGATTCCTGCCGCGGAAGCGATGCCGGTCAGGTCGAGTTCCGGATCCTCCAATTGTGCGTTGATCAATTTCCTGATCCGGGCCAGCATCGCTGCCCTAGTGGCGGACTCGCATGAGTAAGCATCAACGTTGTCAAGCATGACCAGCGCGAGAAGATCACGGATATGCCGTGCGCCGACCGCAAATGAGTGGTCATCCATGAGATCGGCGGATTCCGCAAACGTGGAAATAAACGCAAGGGACGCAGCGAGAAGCGGATGACGGGCCAGCGGCTGCCCGCAGATTTTCTCGGGACTTCCTAGGCGACCTGCTATATCGGCCCGCGGGAACGCAAATGCGATTGCCGTCAAGCTTCGGGCGTGTTCAAAGTTCGTGGGCTCGGACATGTCGACCGCCATAAACTGGCCAGGAGACAAGTTCGCCTGCTTTCCGCAGTGTGATATCGAGACGGAATCGGAAAGCGGAACGATGATCTCGAAGTGAGACAATCCATCCGCTGCCGCGTGGGAACGCTTGCGCTCAAGCGACTCCCGCTGTCCGTCGAATTTCACGATCTGCAGAGCGTCGCATCTGATCGCCACGATTCGTCCCACGTAGTTTTTCGGCATCGAGCGATGAACGGAAAACTTGCCGTGGAGCCCGCTCACCCAATCCGCCCAAGAATTGCGCTGGTCATCAGGAGGGATGACCCCGGTCGAGAAGTGGCTCCTGGTGACACGGACTTGCATGATGCGCTCTTCCAAAAGGGGCGGATCGACACTTAAATCGCTCTCGAATAGATTACCCAAACTTGACTCTTTTGCCCAAGATCTGGTCGAGTGCAAGCTTGTTTCTTGCGTCGAAGTCGCACTGATCTCCAATCAAATGGTAATTGTCGCCTTTCGATGGTTCGTTTGAGTAGGGTCGGAGGAGCGCAATTTTTATGAATACGCAGCATCACTTGTGAGACAAGGATCGGTGAGCCCGCGTCGTCAATGGTGGTGACAAATGGTCGGAGGCCGACCCCCTCATCCACAAGGATCTGCTCCCGCCGGGGTTTGTCCGCCTGCGCCGCAGCAAGGACGCGGGACGCAGAGCGATGAGCTTCGATCAGGCCAAATATTGGGTCCGGCGCCCCCTCGGGCGCGCAGGCTGTGAATAAGCGCCCGAGAGTGCCCCCTCCATCGCAAATTGGATCAATAGCTTATCGCGCCGATCGGCGTCGGGACTCCGCGCCGATTCACCCCAAGACTGACAGACTTGCCACGACTGCCGCAGTATAGCTCACTTACAAGCTCGGTCGGGCCGCTGGCTGACCAACGTACTTCCACGTCGGACTGATAAGGAAATGCATGAAACCTTATCAGTTTGATGAGTTGCCCCTCCGATAGGTCGGCGCAATTCGCCGGAAGGTCGATTGCTTCCGATAACACTTCTTCTCGGAATTCATCTCGCCTTTCGATTCTGATTGCCTGCGGCAATTCCATCCGCTCGGAAACTCCGTCATTGCGGCACTTGGACGATTTCGTATTTTCGGCATTTGCTGTGGCGAATACAGGCACACGTGGGTATACTTCCGATAATTGTCCTTATCGGAAGCGTTTGTTCCCTGTACTGGAGCTCCTCGGAGCGGATACTGGAGGCGGATTTGCTCGGATGAGAACCTTATCAGAAGGCAACTGATAAGCTTTGCGACCATTCCTTATCAGTGGGCGAACCGACTGCATCTGGGTCAGCGTTGAAAGACGACCTTGCCTCCGACCAGCGTGATGTCCGCCTTGATGTCTTTGATCTGCTCTTCCGGAATGGCCATGTAGTCCGCGGAAAGGACCGTGAGGTCTGCAAGCTTGCCCGGCTGGATCGTACCCTTGCGTGCTTCGTCGAACGTGTAGCGCGAAGCTGCCGACGTGTAGAGACGGAGCGCCTGTTCGCGACTGATAGCTTCCGCGGCGCCGTACACGCTTCCATTGGGATCTTTCCGCGTCACCATGATGTACATGTTGAGGAACGGGTTGATCGGGTTGACGGGGAAGTCGGTTCCGGCACCGAGACCGTCCAGCCCCATTTTTTCGATCAAGGTCTTGGTCGGCACGGCGCGATCGGCGGTCGGCCGTCCCAGGAAGCGCTCGACGGTCGCGGCCTTATCCCACATGAAGACGTTCTGGAAATCGACCCTGACCCCCAGCTTGTGAGCGCGCTCCATCTGCTCGGGCCTGATCAGACTCGCGTGAATGAGAACGAAGCGACGGTCCCGGATGGACCTTTCCTCGTCGGCCGCTTCGAAAGCATCGAGCACCTGGTCGATACCGAGATCGCCGACGACGTGCACACCTACACGCCAACCGTAGCGATTGCAGATCGAGACGAGTTGCATGAGCCGTTCGGGCGTTTGCTGGGCGATGCCATGGTAGTTATCGTGCGAGTCCGGATAGACATCGCGCATTAGCGCCGTCTTCAGGGTCATGCCGCCATCGTAAAAGATCTTGATGCCGGCGAACTTGACCCAGTCGTCGCCGAAGCCTGACGAAGCTCCGTTGCCCGACATGATTGCCTCCCAAGCGGTCAGCTCGGCGGGCGGCTCGGGTCTGAACATCAATCCGGTCCGCAACGTCGCTTGTCCGGACGCGGCGATCTTCTGCAGTGTGCGGACGTCGCGCGCTTCCGTGGCGCCTTCGACCGCGCTCGTGATCCCGAAACTGTTCAGTGCCCCCTCCGCGAGCGTGAACTGCCTGATTTCGTCGTCTTCGGTCCACGGCGGAACGGCCTTCTCCACCCGGTCGATCGCCGTCTCGACGAGCACGCCGGTCAGTTCACCGGCGGCGTCGCGCTCGAAGGAACCGCCGCTCGGGTTCGCGGTGGTCTTGTCGACCCCCGCCTTCTGCAGGGCCATCGTGTTCGCCATGGAGAAATGACCGACGGTCCGCAGATAGACCGGATTGTCGGGGGCGACGCGGTCGATCTCCTGCCTCGTTAGATACCGTTTCTCGGCGAGTTGCGACGGCGGGTGCCACGCGCCGCCCACAATCCAGTCGCCCGGTTTCTTCTTGGCCACGAACGTCCTGATCGCCTCGAGCGCTTCGGCGACCGTCTTCGCGCGGCTCATGTTGACGACATAGTCGGCGAGACCCGCCGCCTTGAAGTGAGCGTGAGTATCGATCAGGCCGGGAATCACGGTCTTGCCGGACACGTCGAGCACTTGCGTGCGCGCTCCAGCGAGCGCCCGGATGGATGCGCTGCTACCGGTCGCGAGAATTTTTCCGTCCCGAACGGCGATCGCCTCGATCACGCTGGATCGTTCGTCGAGTGTCAGAACTTTTCCGTTGACGAGGACGAGATCGGGCGAGTTGACATCTCCTTGCTGGGCAGCAGCGGGGGCTGTGCCCGCGAATAGAATTCCTGCACCGAGAGTCACGAGCGCCGCCGACCTGCAGACCATTCCAGCCTCCCGATCGTTTGTGTTCAATAGACGAACATCTTCCCTTTTCTCGATGATACCACGCCTGTCGAAGCGGTCCACCGATTCAGGGTCGTTCACGACGCGATCGTTGCGCCTCCATCAACGACGATGATCGAACCGGTCGAGAATGGATTGCAGGCGAGAAAGAGGACTGCGTTCGCGATGTCCAATGACTTGCGGGCCGTTCCCGCCTCGCCACACTATCGGCGGCCCTCATTGCGCGGCCATGGTACCGGACATCGGAACCCAGCGCTCGCCGTCGAAACGCTGCGGGCGCAGCGACGTGATCAGGCGATAATCATCCTGGCTGGTGTTGACGGTGATGCCCGGGATCAGGCCCGGCAGCGCCACGTTCTTCAGTGCAGTGGCCTCCTTCATGATGTTCTGCCGGGACAGATCGTTACCGCAGGCCTCGATGACCTTGGTCATGAGAACAGCGACGTTCCATCCGGTGAAGTTGAGCTGATCCTCGATATCGCCCTCGGGATAGTACTTCCTCATGAAAGCCAGCCACTCCAGATAGGCGGGATCGTTGACCCATTCGGGATCGCCGACCGACTTGGTCGGCGTCGCAGAGATCGCTCCCTTGGCATTGTCGAGCCCGGCCGGCTTGAGGATCGTCGGCACGAAGTTGCTGCCGATCGGCAGGAACTGCTGCGCGCGCCAGCCGAGCTCGCCCGCTTTGCGGATCGCCTGCGAGGTAAATTTGCCGGTCGACGCATTGAGGAAGACGTTGGCGTTGGTACTCGCCAGCGCCACGACTTGCGAATCGACCGTGGGCGATGTGACTTCGTAACGCGATGTCGCGACAATCTCGGCCTTGGGATCGAGCCGGGCCAGTTCGGCCTTGAAGCTACGAAGATATTCGCGTCCGTAGTCGTCGTTCTGGTACAACACGGCCACGCGCGCGCCGGACGTGTGTTCGGCCACCAACCGCGCGTAGATCGCAGCCTCGGTGCTGAACAGCGTCATCCCCGAGATCGTATAGGGACTGGTCTTCGGATCGGCAAAGCGCTCGCTGGCCGCGAACACGAACAGCTGAGGGATCTTCTTGGCATTGAGATATTTCTGGACCGCGGCGTTCTGTGCGGTTCCCATGCTGCCGAAGATCGCGACCGCCTCGTCATTTTCTATCAGTCGGCGCGTCTGCTCTACCGCCTTCGGCGGACTGTAGCCATCGTCAAGCGAGATCAGCTTGACCTTGTGGCCATTGATGCCGCCGCGATCGTTGATCATCTGGAAATAGCGGGTCTGCACCTTGCCAACGGCGCTCAGGGCCGATGCCGGCCCGCTATACGGCATGGTCTGCCCGAGAACCAGTTCAGTGTCCGCCGCCCTGGCCGAACCGCAAGCAGCCAGTGCAGCCGCCAACACCAATGTCGCGCAAAGTCCGTGCATTGCGCTCCTCCCTCGATTTTTCTCACCTGGAATATTCTTCCTAGGAAGGTATTTTGTCAACCCGCGCTACGCGGCCGCAATTGGCCGCTGCGCCGCGGCCATGCACGGGGGCTGGAGCGAGACCAGGAACTTGCGATGGCGACACCTGAATTTGGCGGTGCTAGATTGCTGCGACGCATGATGCCGGCGCAATTGGCCCGCGGTGAAGGGGACTGGAAGGGAATGAAGAAGAGCAGCGTGTTACACCGCGGCGAACCCGCGATCAAGCAGTCGCCATCACCTGATAGCACCCTTTACGACGATATCGAGGCCGCGTGGCTTGAGCAACGGCCCGACCTCGACCTCGCCGCCGCCTGCACCTTGCTGCGGCTGGAGCGCGTCAACCAGCTCCACGAAATGCGCCTGCAGGACATAGCGAAGGCGGTCGGGCTGCAGACCGGCGAGCTGTATGTGCTGCTGGCGCTGCGGCGCTCGGGCAAACCATACGAGCTGCGTCCCACCGACCTGTTCCGGGCCCTGCTCGTCACATCGGGCGCGATGACCAAGCGCGTAGCGCGGCTGCAGGAAGGCGGCTTCGTGCTGCGCGTCTCCGCCAACGACGACGGCCGCTCCGAGCTGGTCCGCCTCACCGCCAAGGGTCTCGCGACCGCCGACCGAGGCATCGCCGAGGTGGCAAGGGTCGTCGCGCGCACGATCGAGGCAAGCGGGCTGACCAAGGCGGAGATCGCGATGCTCGACCGCTGCCTGCGCAAGCTGCTGGCGGTGCGGACGGTGAAAACGCTGAAGAAGTCCGGCCGGCTTACGGCGGTGGACTAGCTGCGGCACCTGCTACACGACGGCCCCGACACCCGCCTTCAGCAGCGATCTGAGATCGCATGAACTGTCCTCGGCCTGGCTCGGCGTCGGCGAAATGCCCGCCGCTATCAGGCGCCGCGCCACCATCTGATCCCCGGGATTGTTGATGCTGTCGACGCCGACCAGCCTGCCCTGCCGGTAATTGAACACGGAGAACCGGCCAGCTTCGATCGAGCCGCGGATCACAATGCGGTCCCTGCGCGCGCCATGACCGACGATCTGAAGCTTGAGATCGTGCTGATCCGACCAGAACCGCGGCACGCTGTTGTATGGCTCATGGCTTTGGGCGATCGCAAGCCCGACGGTGCGTCCCTGGTCCTGCGCGTGCTGAACCGACTCCAGCCTAATCCAGTCCTCAGCAAACCGGTTGAAGTGCGTGGTGCAGTCGCCCGCGGCGTAGATGCTCTCGCTTGCGGTTCGCCCGTTCTGATCCACCACAATGCCATTGGCGCATCCGAGCCCGGCAGCGGCGGCGAGCTCGTGGTTCGGGATGCCGCCGATGCCGACGACGACCAAGTCCGTGCCGAGGCGGACGCCGCCGTCCAGTTCGACCGCCACCACTCGTCCCCCATCGCCGACCATTGCCGAAACAGACGTGCCGAGCTTCACCGCGACGCCGGCCCGGGTATGGATGTCTAGAAGGAAGCGCGACACCACTGGAGACACCGGCCGCTCGAGCAGCCGGGAGGCAGCCTCGATCACGGTGACCCGTTTGCCGAGCTTGGTCGCCGACGAAGCCACCTCGAGCCCGATGAACCCGCCGCCGACGATCACGATCTCGCTTGCTCGGTCGAGCCGCGCCTTGAGATCGGCGGCATCGCCGACTGATCGGAGATAGCAGACGCCGTCGAGTTCGGCTCCACGGACCGCTATCCGCCGCGCGCGCGAACCGGTCGCGATGACCAGCCTGTCGAAGTCCAGTACGGTGCCGTCGGCCAGCGCTACTCTTCCTGCATGGCGGTCGATCGCGACGGCGCGGTGGCCCAGCAGCAGTTCAATCCGCTTGCTCGCGAAAACAGCCTCATCGCGCAGAATGAGCCTCTCGGCACTGAACTGATCAAGCAAGAACTCCTTTGAAAGCGGCGGCCGTTGATAGGGCAGCGACGTCTCGTCGGCGACAACCGTCACCGGCTCGGCATAGCCGGCATCCCGCGCCGTGAGCGCGGCCTCGATGCCGGCATAGGATGCGCCGATGACGACAAGTCCGCTCATGGCTTGAAGTCCACGCCGCCGCCATCAGCGGCTTGCAGGGCGGCGTCGCCGTCGAGTTCGACATAGACCTCGCCGTCACGGATCTCGGCCTTGAACGCCTTGATGTCCTTGTAGGCGCTGGACTGGCATTTTCCGTCACGGACATCGAACATCGCCCCATGTAACGGGCATTCGATCACATGGCCTTCGAGAAACCCCGTCGATAGCAGCGCAAATGCGTGTGAGCAGACGTCATCCGTTGCGAAGACCTCGTCGCCGACCTTGAAGAGTGCGATGCGCCGGTCGCTCACCCTGAAGCCCAACGGCTCTCCCTCAGACAGTTTCGCGACGGCGCATAGGCGGTGCCAGATCATGGGACGTCTCCTCGATCAGAGCTGGGAATTCGACGCGGACATGCAGTCCGCGCCCTTTGCTTTCGATCCCGTCAACGGGGAATCTGCCGCCAATCCTCGGAGGCGGAGGCAAGCCGACCGCCGACCGCGCGGATGTCCTTGTAGGACATCGTCTCGCTTTGGCCGCTCTTCGGCGGCTTTCCCGCCATGAAGCCCCGCACCTCGTCGAGCAGCTGGCGACGCACCCTGACGATCGCCTGGTCCGCCGAGCACAGATATTCCTGCGAACGGTCGACTATCGGGCCCATGCTGACCATAACCACGAAATCCTCGATGACGATCTCATGGAAGCCGGTGCTGTTGCCGGCATCCATGATCTGGCGGTTCTGGCCCCAATTGTTTGATTGATCGCCCGGCAGGCCGCCGGCCATCGGCCACTGGTTGGCACGCTGCACCTTGCGCCAGGAATCCACCGGTTTCTCCGGATTGTAGTAGATGTACCACTGGATCAGGTTCTCATCGTCGATCGGCACCGCGATGATCGCAGTGCGATCCTGCTGGGGTCCGGAGAAGATCGGCGCGATCAAGCCGTAGTACGGCATCACGAACTCGGTGACGCGGGCGAGGCACGATCCGTCGGGCACAGTGCGCAATGCCGCAGCACGGAAGCCATAGGGCTTCTTCTCGAACTCGTAGCCGACTTCGGTGTTGACCCGCGTTGCGCCGAAGTCGGTTGACGAGGTCGCGGTCCAGCTCTGGTGCAGCAGTGCGACGTGCGAGGAATCGATGGTGGCCTCGACGCCCTGCAGCCAGTTCGCCTTCAGCTCGATTCCGGCGGCGTAGACCTGGTCCGGCGGCAGATCCATCCATTCAAAGTCCGGCGCGGGCGGCGCGTCACCTTCGCCCAGCCAGACCCAGATCAACCCGGCGCCCTCGCGCGTCGGATAGGCTTTTGCTTTCACGGTCTTGGCGAACTCCTTCGGATTGTTTGGCTCGTTGGGAACGTCCAGCACCGCGCCATCGGCGCGGATCTTCCAGCCGTGAAACAGGCAGGTGAGCGAGCAGTCATCGATGCGCGCGAGCGCAAGCGAGGCGCCACGATGCGGACAGGCCTCGTCGAGAAATCCGACCGTGCCGTCCTTGCCCCGGAACGCCACAAAATTGCGGCCGAACAGCTTGACCCGCACCGGCGCCTCGCCCTTGCGCACGCGCACCGAGAGCACTGCCGGCAGCCAGTAATGCTGGCGCAGCATCCGTCCCATTGGCGCGTCGCCCGTGACGCGGCACAGCAATTCGTTCTCTTCCCTCGTGACCATCGCAGACCTCCCTGGTTGACGCCTCCGGCGTTCTTGGCCTACTATCTTCCTCGGAAGATTGTTGTCAAGTTGTCTTCCAGGAAAGCCATATCGGGGAATCGCATGACCAAGGGACGGCTTGGAGACTGCATCGCGCTGGTGACAGGAGGAAGCCGCGGGGTCGGCAAGGGTGTGGCCATCGGCCTCGCCGAAGCCGGCGCGACCGTGATCGTCACGGCGCGCACGCGGAATAGCGGCGGATCGGAATGGCCGGGCTCGCTCGACGAGACCATCGCCGCGATCGACACAGCCGGCGGCCGCGGCATCGGCGTCCTGTGCGATCACTCGGACGATGCAGCGGTGCGCGAGGTGTTCGACCTCGTCCGGCGCGACCACGGCCGGCTCGACGTTCTCGTCAACAACGTGTTTGCGGCGCCGAACGCGATGCCGGTCAACGTCCCGTTCTGGCAGGTGCCGGCCTCGCTATGGGACACCATGCATCGCGTCGGCCTGCGCTCGCATTTCGTCGCCAGCCAGTTCGCCGTGCCGCTGATGCTGCCGCAGCAGCGCGGCCTCATCGTCAATACGTCCTCGGGCGGCGGCGTCCGCTACACATTCAACGTTCCGTTCGGCGTGCAGAAATCGGGCGTCGACCGGATGGCGCGCGACATGGCGCATGAGCTGAAGCCGTTCGGCATTGCCGCGGTCTCGATCTGGCCCGGCTACATCAAGAGCGAGAAGCTTGCGGCGCAGCCCGACCGCGTGCCGCCGGCGCTCGCCAAACTGATTGCGGAGCGCGGCGAAACGCCGGTGTTCGCCGGGCGCGCGGTCGCCGCGCTCGCCGCCGATCCCGGCGTGATGGCCAAAAGCGGCCAGATCCTGCTCGCCTCGGAGTTGGCGGCCGAATACGGCTTCACCGATGTCGACGGCAAGGTCCCGCCGCCGCCGAGCCGCGATCCCGCGCCGCTGTCCGTGTTCACGCCAAACGTCAAGACCTGAGGGAGGAGAAACCCATGCGGATCGCAATCGCAGCCCTGGCGCCGTTCGCGGAGCGCGACTGGCACCCGCTGTCACTGGCCCTTATCAGCGGCTTCGCCTGCGCGGTCGGGATCGCTAAGACCATTGCGCTGGCGATGAGCGCGACAACAGCATTCCCGGCACCGCTGTGCGCCGAGATGTCTTCGTCGGGCACGTCGCTCAACAAGGTCGAGGTGATTTCCTCGCACGCGCTGCCGAATGTACCGGGCAAGCGCGTCACGGTGGTGCGCGTCAGCTACGGGCCAGGCGCCTTCACGCCGCCGCACCGCCACGGCGGCTCGGTGACCGCCTACATCACCAAAGGTCAGGTCCGCTCACAGCTGAGCAGTGGCCCGCTGGAGACGTTCGAGATAGGGCAATCGTTCTTCGAACCGCCTGGCGCGACGCACCTCGTCTCTGCCAACGCGAGCAACACCGAACCGGCCGAACTGATAGCCGTCTTTGTCGCTGATGAGGGAGCTGAATTGACCACGCTTCTCGAGCCATAGTTCAACGGACCCGCCGGCTTCTGCCGGCCAAAGGCGCCGAAGAACACGGTCTCGCAGTCGCCCTGCGGATCGAGGTCGGGACTGTGGACGACAATACCGGACCCCAGCTCCGTGCGGTGACGAGAGTTGCGCCGCCTTCCGACGGACAGCTGGGTCGGCACCGGGTCATCGGCTTTGACCGCCTACGGATACTGGCGCCATGTCCTTTGCTCGCGGAGGAGCCATCGTGTCGAGCCACTTCGGAGCTCCGTTACCGATCAGACGGAGCTTTGAAATCGTATGAAATGCGTCCAGCCGGCAGGTAGAACAGCGCGATCACCGCCCCGCCCCTGACCTCGGGATAGTGCCTGCTGCCCGGATCCGGCGCCGTCCAGCCCGGTCCTTGCCAGCCCTGCAATCCCTTCAACTCCGCGCCCTTGTTCAAGGGCACCACGAGGTTGAGTTCGCCATAGGGGTGGCCATGATACTGTCCGCGCAATACGTCGTGATCGTCTTCGTCCTTGAAGCGGCGCGGATCGGCGCTGTTCATGTACACGGCGGTGATGCTGAACTGGTACGTTTCGGGAGTGGGCTCCAGGATGCGGCTGCGCCGGTAATTCGGGCCGTCCACCTCTTGGTTTGCCGCCCATCCCTCCTCGACGCCGATTTTGATCAGGCGAGCCAGATCCTGGTAGAGCGCGCTGTTTTCGCCGTAGTCTCGTTAAGCCAGGGTTCCATCTTGGCGCCAGGCGTCATGTCCTTGACTTCCCGGAGAAACGGAATGCTGCGCTGAATCAGTTCTTCTCGGCTTCCCATAGTGATCTCTCCTCTTCGACTATTACGTTTCGAATCCTACGAACGTGGCGAACTCATCAATGTCCGCCCGCGGCATCAATCTATCCGGCCGCTCAACCTTGGCTTTCCCGACCGAGATACCGCACACCACCATCTGCTCTGCCGGAATTGACAGCAGCGGGCGCAAAATTCGATGGTATTTTGCGAACGTTTCCTGCGGACACGATTGAAGCCCGCGTCCCGCCGCCGCGAGCATCACGTTCTGCACGAACATTCCGAGGTCGAGCCAGCTTCCGACTTCCAGGCGACGGTCGATGGTCACGATCAATCCCACCGGCGCGCCGAAGAATGTGTAGTTCTTCGCGGTTTGTCTGCTCCTCGCCTCGAGATCGATTTGAGCAATTCCGAGCGATCCGTAGAACAACCGACCAAATTCTTGCCGCCGTTTGAGGTACGGGTCCGGTAAATCGCTGCCGTAGTATTTGTATTCCGAGACGTGCTCGTCGCGCGAATTTTCGTGCGCGTCCAACAGCGCCGTCGAGACTCTGTCCTTGGCCGCGCCAGCCAGCACGTAGACGTGCCAAGGCTGGATGTTCGCCCCGCTGGGGGCGAACCGCGCGATACGGAGAATCTGCTCAATTGTGCGTCGCGGGACTGGAGCGTTGCAAAACTCGCGGCACGCAAACCGCCCGGCCAAGATCTGATCGATCGGGCTCTGCGCAACGAAATCTCCCTCACCCGTGCCGGTGGCGGCTCCTTCAGGACCGGACATGCTCGTACGGCTGGTATCCATCTCGGCCTCCTCGGTTCGGAGCAACGAGCGCTCAGTGCGGCCAGGCTGAGCCAAGGATGATCGAGCAGAAGTTCTGACGGACATAGTTCATGTCCTTCAGCGCCAGGACGTCGGCCTTCACATTTCCGAATGTCGTCAGCGGCTTCTTGATGATGCCGTTGGCGAAGTGATCGATGATGTTCTCCTTGAAATTTGTCTCGCGCGGATGATGGACGCAGACATGGTCACGCTGTTCATGCGTGAAGTCGTGATAGGCGATGCCGAGCACGTCCATCTCCACACCGGCGGTCACCAGCGCGATGGTCGGGCGCATATGCTCGGGGATTCCTGGCGTGGTGTGGAGCGCGATGGCAGTCCAGACGTCCTCGATGTCACGCTCGGGCACGCCGTAGCTTTTCATGAATTTGCGGGCGGCATTGGCGCCGTCGACCTCGAAACGCAGATCAGGGCTCGAGTATTCCTCGGTGAGGCCCATGTCGTGGAACATGGCGCCGAGGTAAAGCAGTTCCGGGTCGTATTTCAGCCCGCGGCGCTCGCCCGTGAGCGCGCCCCACAGGAAGACACGGCGACTATGGTTGTAGAGCAGGTCGTCTTCGGTCTCGCGCACGAGCTGTGTGGCTGCGCGCGCGATGGCGCTGTCAGGCAAGCGGATGCCGGCGATGATCTCAGACATGGAGCAATCTCCTGGTTGGATAACGCGCTGGTTGCTTGTCGGGATTAGGCAACAGAGCCCTGCTCCGGACAACAGGCGGGATGCCACGGATCAGGACAGCCGTACGTCGTTTCCTGACAAAAGGCCGCTCGGAGCCTTCAGGGCAGTAGGAACCCGCAGTTTCGCGCTCGGGTAGCTTGCGAATTATTCCGGTCCTGCTCGCCGGAAGCTGGCGCGATATTGGACAGGGGTCACGCCGAGATGGGTGCTGAAGACAATCCTCATCCGATCCGCCGATCCGAAGCCGCAATCGAAGGCAATGGCCTTCAGCGGTCGGTCGCTTGCTTCCAGCATCATGCGCGCGGCATCAATACGGGCGCGCTCGATGAATTCGTGCGGTGTGGTCCCGGTCACCTGCCCGAAATGCCGGGCCAGGTTCCGGGGGCTCATGCCGACGACGGCGGCAAGCGACTCCAGCGTATGGCGATCCCCAATGTTGGCCATGACATGGTCCTGGATGCGTGCGATCGGCGATTCCGGATCGGCAGGTGCCGTGAGATAGGGACTGAACTGCGACTGTCCGCCCTGGCGCTGGGCAACCACGACCAGCCGCTTGGCGACCTTGAGCGCCGTTTCCGCGCCGTGCCGCTGCCCGACGAGCGCCAAGCCCAAATCTATCCCCGCCGTCACACCCGCCGCAGTGATCAGCCGTCCATCGCGCACATAGATCAAATCCGGTTCGACTTTTGCCTTCGGGAATCTCGCCGCCAGCGCCTGTGCATCCTGCCAATGGGTCGTCACTCGCCGATCGTCGAGAAGGCCGGCATAGCCGAGTACAAAAGCCCCTGTGCAGATCGAGCCATAAACGCTCGAGCGCCACGGCAGCTCTTTGACCCACTCAAGCAGGTGCCGTTCGGGCTCTGCTTCCGGTGGCGTCGGAGTGCCGGCCACCAGAACGATGTCGAAGCCGCCCGCCGCTTCCTCGAAGGTCAGGTCGGCGACCATGCGTATGCCGTTCGACGCGCGCAGCGGATTGCGATGAGCAGCAACCAATACGGTTTCGTAGCGATCCGCGCTGCCGAGAAACGTGTTCGCCTCGCTGAACACATCCATCGGCCCCGCCACGTCCAGGGCCTGGACCCCTTCACAGACGACGATCGCGACAGCTTGTACCGGCACCTGCTACTGCCTCTCCACACCTGGAGCCTTATTATGCAGGTAGTCCGGACCCTGTAAAAGGCCTGGCGCGATCCGAGAGGCAACAGAACGAACATCCGCGCATCCGGGATCAACCAGGGGCTATGGACTTCTATTGGTCGATTTTGCTCTCCCAGCGGCCAACCGAGCGGCCTATGCAAGTCCAAAAAAGATCGTCACGGCAACAGGCGAATTTGTCGCGCCATTATTGTGATCCCGGCGCCTTGTCTGGCGTGGTCAAGGGCTCGTCCTTGGAATCCACAACGAAGACCGCCAGTAAGCTGGCGGCCTCGTTGTCACTCGCGTTCTCACTGACCCTGTGATGTGAACCGGGCATTTCGTAAAAACTTTCGCCTGCGTGATAGATCTTCGCGGGTTCGTCGCCGACTTGACTGCGGATGGTCCCGGACAGCACATAGGCGTAGATAAAAGCCGACGCTGCGTGGTGATGAGCGAGCGATTTAGCCCCGGGAGGATAGGTCACCGTCACGGCAACCAGCCTCTTTCCTTCGACATTCGGCAGTGCGTGCGCGAAGGCGACTTTCACCTGCTCCCGGTCCTGCGCGATCGCTGGCGAAGCTCCCAGGGCGATCGCTGCTGCTATCAGGGGGGCGGCCGTCCGCAATGCTCCTCTCGCTGCTTTTGCAGACATACCTCGAGGGTTTGATATGGCTCCAATCCGATAGGCAAATCCACTGATCGACATCATCGCACCTCCTCTTCTAACGAGTTCACGCAACTGCTTGAAACCAGAACGCAGAGACAAACCGATGGTCATGGTGAAGCTTCCGATGAGAAGCCATCGCCGCCGCCATCACTTCGGCCTGATGTGCCGCTGCCGCTGAGCAGCACCGACAACAGAGCTGCCACAGCGAATCCCGCAGCTACCCAGCCGAGCCGCTCCACCGCGCCATTGGCAATGACCACAGCGCCCGCCGCGGCACCCATCGCGCTGCCGAGGTAGATGGCCGAGGAATTCATCGATAGACTGATCGGCGCCAGTGCCGGAGCCAACGTCACCAGCCGCGCTTGTTGCGCCGTTATCAGCCCCCAACTGGCGAACCCCCAAATCAGGATGGCCGGCAGCAAGACGAGCATTGCCCGCGCCGGCTTGAGAGCCGCACTGAGCGAGAAGGCAAGATAGGCCAGCAGGGCAAGCCCCCCACCAACGATCACGATACTGCGCGCGCCCCAACGATCCGCCGCGCTGCCGCTGAGCTGGGTGCCGACTGCACTGGCCAGGCCAAAGCCCAACAGGACCGGCGCCAGTGCTTGCGGACCAAGGCCGCCGATGCCGGCTATGAACACACTGAGATAAGTGTAGACGGTAAAAGTGCCGGCCACGGTCAGCACGCTCGTCATCAGCACCCCGAGGATATCGCGGCGCTTGGCCAGCGCCAGACGCTCACCAAGGCCAGCCGTGACGCCAGGCCGTTGGCGCGGCAGCCGGATGAGAATCCCTAACAGCGAGAACACCGCCAGCCCCGCCACGCCGAAGAAGGTGGCGCGCCAACCGAAGCCCTGCCCGACCAGTACGCCCAGCGGCACGCCAGCGATGATGGCCAAGGTCAATCCGGTGGTGATCGTGGACAGCGCGCGGCCACGCCGCTCCGGACCGCCCAGCTCGGCGGCATATCCGCTGGCCGCCGGCATGAAGCTTGCTGCGGACAGGGCCAACAGCAGCCGCGCTGGCCAACAGCCCGGCATAGCCCGGCGCCAGCGCAGCGAGCAGGTTGCCCAGGGCGAAGCCGCCCATGGCGACGACCAGCAGCCAACGCCGCTCCAGCCCGGCCGTCAAAACGGCCATGACCGGCGCGCCGATGGCATAAGCGAGGGAGAAGGCGGTCACCAGATGACCGGCGGCTGGCAATCCCACGTTCAGGTCTCGCGCCAAGGCCGGGAGCAGCCCGGCGATCATGAACCCCTCCGTGCCGATGGCAAAAGCACCGAGGGTTAGCCAGATGAGAGAGGCTAGCGAATCGGCGCTGGTAGCTTGTGCGCGACCGGGATTGAGCTCCTGGAGCACAGGATAGGTCCTAGTCATGATGGTGAGCCTTGTGCTGGGAATCCGGGAAGGGCGACGCAGCGATCAGGTCGCAGGCGTTGGGGCTCTTGAACCCCGGGATGAAACGTTCGCAGACAGCGGCGTTGACGGTGCCATACGTCGTCGCTGGCTTGTGCGCAAAACCGGCGAAATACTCCTGAATGAACCCTTCTTTAAAATTTGTGCGCGGGTACTTGGCGACGATTTCCTCGCGCAGCTCCGCCGGGAACTGATCGAACCCCACCCCGATGACATCGAGAAGAACACCGGAATTGAGGAGCGCGACTTCGGGACCCATGTACTTCGGGATGCCGGGAGTGGTGTGCAGCGCGATTGCTTCCCAGACGGTCTGCACCTGGTCTTCAGCGATGTTGTGGGTGCTGAGAAACTGCCGTGCGGCATTTGCGCCATCGACTTCGAAGCGCTCGTCTGGGCTCGAGAACTTCTTGATGAGGCCCGAGATCGTGAAAAGCGGCAGCTACGTAGAGGAGTTCGGAATCGAACCGCAGCTTCCTCTGCCGACCCTGCTCAGCTGCGAACAGGTAGACCCGGATAGAGTGATTGAAGAGCAGATCAGTGGAATGTTCGCGTAGGATCTCGGTAGCCTCTTTCGCGAGCAGAGAGTCGGGAATGATGAGAGCGTTGGAGAAATTCGGCGTGGTCATGATTGCATCCTTTCGAGTTGCTGTGGTGTTTGGCTGCGGATTTGGGGCAGCTCCGGGAGGATTAGCCGATCAACTCGCTCCGACGTCGAGCACGATCTTTCCTTTCGGCTGAGGCCGCACGTGCTCCAGCATGAGATGAGCCTCGCGCGCATCCGCGAGAAGTAAGACTGCTCCGACGTTTGTTCGCAGCTTTCCACCATCGATGAAGCGAGCGATCTTCGTCAGATATTGGCTCGTGACGTCGACCAAAAAGAAGCTGGCTTCAACACCGTAGCGCTTTGCAAGATCCTGATCCGGGCGGGACACTGCTGAGATCAACTTGCCGCCGCGACGAAGGACCTGGAACGAGCGGGTTTGGGTTTCGCCGCCGACCAGATCGATGACAGCATCCGCGTCGCGTACTTCTTCCTCAAAGCGCTTCGTCCGGTAATCGACGACACGGTTTGCGCCGAGATCGCGCACCACCGAAATATCGCCCGTCGATGCGGTCACGACGGTTTGCAGACCCGCGTGATGGGCCAGTTGAACCGCATAGGATCCAACGTTGCCAGCCGCACCGTGAATGACCACCGTTTGACCTGCCTTGAGTTGGGCATGATCAAACAACGCCTGCCATGCCGTCACGGCAACAACAGGAACGGACGCGGCTTCAACGTGGGTTAGCGAGGTTGGCTTGTTCGAGACCATGCCCGCGGAGGCTAAAGCGTACTCGGCGTAGGCCCCGACAAACTGCGGATTCGTAACACCATAAACCTGATCTCCCACACGTAGTTCGGTGACTCCGGACCCCATCGCGACGATTTCGCCGGACAGATCCGAGCCCAGAGTGAGGGGGAGCGGTTGCGGCAAAGCGCTCTTGCCGGCCCTGATCCACCCATCCCATGGGCCAACTCCAGCGGCCGCAACCTTGACCAGGACCTCGCCAGGACCTGGCTCGGGTCGTGGCACGCGCTCGAACTTCATGGTCTCCGGTGACCCAAACTCGTGCACGCGCCAGGCCATCATTGTTGAATGAGTTCGCTGTTCACCAACTTGAGGAACGATGCTGCTGGTGGTCATCTCATGCTCCTTGCGCTCAGTTCGTCATGCTTGCCGTCGACCGTTCGGGGCGATTGATGGGACGGGCTCATCCGTATCTCGCAAGGAGCCGTGCCCGGGACAACGAGCAGGATCCTACGAATCAGGACAGCCGTACGTCGTTTTCTGACAACGACCCGTCAGAGCCTTAGGGCCGGCAGACACAGTGCCGCAGTTGATGCTGCGACGGACCATGGCGTCTCCTGCCGACTCCGTCTTCTCTCCTCGTAGACGCCGAACAAAATCAGCAACGTGCAGGAAAGCTCGCAGGAACCTCAGGCACGCGGTCCGCGAACGAGCAGGATCGGCACGCCATTTGTCGGGCAGCAGGGTCAGGAGTCCGAGAATGCTAGTTATCAGCAGAGGTAGCCCGACGTACCAGCGCTCGCGCTCGCGAGCACGGCCGGACAGCGACTTGACCACAAAATCATCGCCACGCGCCATCTCGTTGAAGGTCTGCTGGAAGGATCCGATGCGGCGCACCTCCGTCTCGGAAAGGCCGTCCCCGCGCCATCGGGACTGCCGCTCCAAGGTCGCCAGCTGACTTTCCTGCGAGCGCCGGTAGCCAGCGTCTTTTAGCGCTTCAACGTAGACCGCTCGCTCCTGTACCGCCAGGAATGTCGCTGGACCGATGCCGGTAGCGGACTGTAGCAGATCAAACATCGGCTGATCAGCACGCGGCATGATCATGAGCCAAATAGCGGATAGCAACACAGTCATCAGAATCATTGCAGAATACGGACCTGGTGGAGGCGAAGATCTCTCTCGGGCCGAGGATTCCGAAGAGCCACGGCGGCGTCAGCGGCGGCGCGCTGGTGTAGCTGCACGTCGAACTGGATACCGGTCTCAAGCCGGTCATGCCCGTCAACAAGCGGCTTCGCGGCGTTGCATTTCGTCAGTCGGCAGACCGAGCGAAGGTGACCTCGAACGACACGGCCTCGATCGACGCGATGATTGAACTGACCAGGCAGAAGTGGCCGGAACAGTCCGGGCAATAGTCGCCGCGCTGGGCCCAGCCACGACCAAGAGCAGCTAAGGTTGGCGGAATCGCCTGCCTGAACAGTTTCCCTTGGCCTGGCGCCACTATCCCGGATTCGACAGCGAAATGCTTTGTAGCCCTCATCATCTGTAGAATGCTGCTTCGCCGATAAAGGCGTAGCGTGTTCGGTGAGCCCCGCGTCAGGGCCTCGCCTTCGCATGTAAATAGTGCATCAAGAGCCCTATAGAGAGCGCCAAATCGAACGCGTAGAGCGTGCCTTGATTCTCGTCGCGTACTTTCATCGCGCGGGACTGCGACGTACACTTGTCCCTGTTCGAAAGGTTCGAGACTGACTTAGCCGAGCCGAGGCGCGTCGGCAGCGCCTGCGACCTCACCGGTTACAACAATCGCGATGCGGTGCAAAAGCACCGACCTGACCTAGGATTTACTCCGCTGCTTCAGCGGCATGGCTTTCGAGCTCCGCAAACTTCGCTGCCATCGTTGGATTGCCCCTGGTCAACTTCTTAATCGTCACGTCCTGCGCCTTATCGTTCGCGAGGCGCAGGTTGCGGTCCGCGCCGATCAACGCATCCTTGGTCTTCTGCAGGTGATCGATAGACTTGTCGATCTCGGCAATCGCCGTCTGGTAGTGCCTGGAGGCCAGATCGTAGTTCTTCGAGAACGCGGTCTTGAACGTCTCAAGCTGGTTTTCAAACTGGGTGATGTCGATATTCTGCGCCTTCACGAGTGCCAGCTCGGTCTTGTACTTGAGCGAGTTGATCGCCGCATTCCGAAGAAGCGTAATCATCGGCAGGAAGAACTGCGGCCGGATGACATACATTTTCGGATAGCGGTGGAAGACGTCGACGATGCCGGCGTTGTAGAGTTCGTTGTCCGGCTCAAGCAATGAGACCAGGATGGCATACTCGCAGCCCTTCTCGTTCCGGTCCCGATCGAGCTCCTTGAGGAAGTCCTCATTCTTGCTCTTCGTTGCGGTTCTGTCGCTTTCGTTTTTCATCTCGAACATGATCGAGATGATCTCGGTCCCGGCATGATCCGAGTCCCGGAAGATGTAATCGCCCTTGCTGCCGGTCCGCGCATCGTTGTCCTTCTCGAAGTACGCCCGCGGAAAGGCCATCGACCGCACGCGGTTGAACTCGGTCTCGCAGTGCTGCTCGAGGGTCTCGCCCACCATTTTGGTGGACAAGCGGGCCTTCATATCTTTTAGGCGCGCGATCGCGTCGTCGCGATCCTTGATCTGCGTCTCGTACTTGTCCTTCAGTGACTTCTCCGAGAGCTGTTTTTCAAGCTGGACCTGCTTGATGCCGTTCCTCAGCTCATCGCGCTCCTTCTCGATGACGCCGACCGCCTCAGTCACTGCAAGCTTCTTCTCAAGCTCAACAGCCTGGACCTTGGCCTTCAGCTCCTGGATTTCCTTTTCCTTGGCGGCGGTGATCTTGTGCTGCTCGCTCGCCAAAAGCGCTTCAGCGAGCTCCGAGGCCGCCTTCTTTTCACGCTCGGACTCAGCTAGCGCGTTTGCGAGCCGGTCACGCTCCTTCTCGACAGCACTGAGCGCTTCGGTCACGGCAAGCTTCTGCGAAACCTCACTCCCTTCAAGCTTGGATTTTAATTCCAGGATCTCGGCGTCCTTGGCGGCTGCAATCTGCTGCAGATCATTGCTCACCCGGGCCTTTGCCAATTCCACAGCGCTCTGCTTGTCGCGCTCGGCCAGTTTCAAACGTTCGTGCAGTTGTTCTGCGAAATCGGCGTCGCGGACCTGCTTCAGGATATCCGTGTAACCAGACTCATCGACCTTGAAGGCCTTGTCACAATGGGGACAGATGATCTCGTGCATGGTTCCTGTCCGGATCAGGGCGGCTGCTGTGGTCATTCATGGGCGACGCCGCGGCTCGCAGAATCGGCCTCGGCCCATTGAGAACAAAATTAGAACATGTAATTTCAGTGGGTCAAGCCGGAAGCCGCGGTCTTGGGAGTTTTCGGCTGAGAATCCCCCGATTTTCAATGCGGGAAGGCCAGTGATCCGGAGCGGACCGCTTACCCGAGCAATCGACCGGTTGGCACGGCTGGTACCGAGCTCAGCTCATCCGACTTGAGGCTGTTCGTGTCGACGACCATCCGCTTAAAGCGCTATCGCCTATCTTACCGAAGCCTTGTGAAACAAGCTTAGCGAATGAAGAGGACAGCATGGGCCCTTGTTGACTAGCACGCGACGAGCGGCTCGGGGTTGAATCTGCCTGGTTACCACGCTGTCCTTGCGACCGTCATTCGCGACTTTCCTTTTCCTAGAGCCTGATGGTGAAGCTGAACGCGAGTTCGAGCCCCTCATACACTTACTTTCGCCAGGCACTCCCGCTTGATCTCATGAAGCACGATTAAACCACTCCAGCAAATCTAAGAACGTGTTTTGCGTTCTCGTGGAGTGGAATGTCACCGCCAGGTCCGTATGACGTCAGACGTCCGGCCGTCTGCAGTACATCCCACGGCATGCTCGGGCGGGTATCTGTCAGTCCGAACGGCGCATCAGTTTCGGTCAGAATACGTTCGGATGGCATTGCTCCGATCAGGGACGCCGACCGATCAGAATCCAGCATGTTTGCGTTCACGGAGAAGTAGCAGCCCGCAGCTGCGGCGCGCCTCATGGCAGTAGCTGACCCCGCATACCAATGAAGAATGCAGAGCACACGGTCCGGCGTCGTATGCTTTTCGATTAATTCGACAACGTCATTTGCTGCTCGACGGCTGTGAACCGTAACAACTTTACCGCCGAGTTGTTGGGCACCATCCAAAATTTTGCAAAACGCGGTCTTTTGATTTTCGTAAGAACGCTTGTATTTTGGACTGCCGTCCAGGCCGACTTCACCAATGAACGCGGTTTCTGACAGCAGTGATAATACCAACGGAAGCTCGTTAAAGCGCTCTCCCACAAGTTCGGGATGAAGACCGACAGCCGGGAATACATAGCTAGAAGTACGCGTCCATTCGACATTTGTTGAAAATGCCTTGGGTGTCGTGGTCACCGCCAGCGTGAAAACACGTTCCGCGTCACAGCGTGCGATGGTGGCCCGAGGGTCTTTATCGAGGTCAACGTGACAGTGGAAGTCATACCCCTCGATAGATTGCGGCAGCACTTTCATGGCTTCACAGTCACCGTTGAAATCACAGCGGCCACTTCCTCAATGCCACGTTTGAATACGGCACTGTAATTGCTAACCTCGTCCCGCGAGTAGTCCGTCAGAGGTCCAGGTTTGTGGACCAGAATGTCCTCTATGCCCGCCCGCTCGGCCAACCGTCTAGCCATGAGCTGGAAAGACCGGATGTGTTCACTTTCCGCCAGACGCCCTTCGAGCTTCGCGCCATTTAGGTTAGCGAGCGCATAAGGCGTTGCATCCTTTCCTACGCCACTGATAAGGGATGCTCTGCGGATCAGGCATGGAGTACAATGCCCGCAATGGCCTTTCGCAAGCTTCTTCCATCTACCCTTTGAGATGGAAGAACACGAAATCGTTTCAGCTGCGCAGGTCTTCAGTAGGGACTGATTCGCACATGCCTTGACCATCTCTCCTTTCGTCATGAATCGATATGGATTGTGCATGGTCCCGGGGATGCCGAGCTTGCCAAGGAGTTCTTGCCAGCGAGCAAGGTAGAACGGGTGCGTTGTTCTCGTACTCCAGGCACCAAGACGCAACGGGTCTAATGGTACGTTGAGCGATATCAGACCATTCTCGGGAATGACGATGTCAGCATTATTGAGACCGCTTGCCGCCAGGACCGCCATAGCGAAAAACAGAAACGATCTGCCGCGCGTGGTAGTCTCTGAGTCCGACCCTTTCACGAGACTGTTGCCGAAGCCGATCCGGGCACGCACATGACGCGGATCGGTATCCCCATAGACGGCACCAATCCGCTTCGCGCAGATTTCCTGTGAACTGGTGCTGTTTTCCCAATAGTGGCTCACGAGAAGGGGATTCCGCTTCTCGGCGAGCAGATCAATAGCTCCTATAAAGCTGTCCAGCCCCCCTGAGAACAGACAGACTGAGTCAAACGAGGCAACCTTCAACTGCTTCTTGTCGACGAGCGTAGAGTGTTCCTTTAGGCGTGGCCGGAAAAAGATGCGCCACCTGTCCCCGGTCAAGAACGCAAGGATACGCGCTATAAAATCGGAATCAGCCTCAAACAGCT
Organism: Bradyrhizobium sp. JR3.5; assembly: GCF_054057015.1. Lineage (NCBI taxonomy): Bacteria > Pseudomonadati > Pseudomonadota > Alphaproteobacteria > Hyphomicrobiales > Nitrobacteraceae > Bradyrhizobium > Bradyrhizobium sp. JR3.5. The sequence continues at coordinate 191,019 of NZ_JBSRYV010000001.1, read as the reverse complement.
TCACGTTGCTGACAGGAATATAAAGATCAATTTCCCCGGGTCCACGAGTCCTGCGACTCTGTCTTACGTGAAATTCGCGTGTCTGCTGCTGTTACAACCGCGCTTAATATTGCGAGATCAACTGCCTGTTCACTTGGAATTACGCCTCGCCTTGTCAACGCGTCAATTAGTTGGCCCAAGCCGAAGGAAAGCTTCTTTTCACCGTCGATAAACTGGATTTGCGTCTGAACGGATTGGCCGTCGATGACGCCAATCTTTGTTTTGTCAGCGGCACCAAGCCGCGCGATGACGCTGTGCCGCCTCATCCTTCCCGATCCCCCAAAAGTTCCAGAAGGTCCCAGGAGTCCTTGAATGTCTTGTCGACGACAGCGCGAATTTGTCCATCTGTCATTGAAGACAGGTCATTCAGATCGCTCGAGAACGAATCCCGGACCGAGCCTCTGATGTAGGCTTCCAGCTGGGCCTCGAACGCCTGGATCGTACTGAGGTCCGCTACCTTCAGGCCATTAACACCGATCTCTTGCATCAGCTTCGTTTCTACCGCGTTCGCGATGAATGAAATGAAGAACTCCTTAATCTGGTCCGTGGACAGGTTGTTCAGGTTCGTAACACCGAGCCCATCGACTTCTGCAACCGTCTCAAGCCAGGCCTCGCGTGCTATCGCTTCGTCGATTGAGCCGCCGTCCTTGCAGACGACTTCTGTGAGGCCCAGAAAGACCTCGCGTGCCGGACGGCCTGCCAACTCGGATAGATTGAGCCGTGCCAGTGTTTCGCCGACCCCGTCGCGCTGAAAGCCCCTGAACACGCCCAGTGCGTTGCTTGCAGCTTGCCGCGAAGACCCCATCTTCCGGACAGCATTGGCGCTGCCCCCAGATCCGGTCCGAACATAGTCCCGAACCGCGCGGCGCAACGCCTGGCGGTCGTTGCCCCCGGACCCTGCGAAGGAAGTGAAATTCCCTCTCGCTGATGCAAAACGGCCCGTCATTGGCGGTGCCGGTATTGTTGGACGTGAACCGTCGTCCGGCTTTGGTGAGGGGGTATTGTTTTCATCCGCACCAGGGTTATCGCCGCCATCATCGTCAGCCGATGGCGGGACGTTTCCGGGCAATGGACCCGGCGCCGGTTCATTCAACCACGTGGGAACGAGCGACGTGCCGCTGCCGGGGCCGCGCGATGATCCGGACGTTCCCATCAGCGAGCACCGCCAGAGGAACGCGTTGTCGACAGCGACTCGTCGGCAAGCTTCTTCAGCATGCCGTTGCTGTCCTGTTGCGCCCATCCCGTCCGGATTGTCCGCCATTGCGTGACGGCCGTCGGATCGGTGACGACTTCATTCCAGCCTTTGACAATCCAGATGCCCAGCGATTTCGGCTCGATATTCTGAACCAAGGACAGGAGTTCGGTTTGAAAGCGGGGATGATGTTTGGCGATAATCTGCATCCCTTCGAAACCCGGCGGCTGATTGACGAAACGTCCTCCTGCGAGCACGCGCTCGCGGAGCGCATTGAACGCGCTGTCCGCATCGGATGAAGTCTCCAGCGACCTCACCTCTGGCTCGACCGCACGCAACGTCATCCCGGCAGCCATCAGTTTTGTCACCAGTGCGTCGATCCCGCCGACGTCGGCGGCAGATGCCAGCATCCGCTTATCGCGCGAGACGAAGGCATATGGTCGAAGATCGTCCGCGCCGAGCTTGGGATCCATTTTCACCCAGCGCCGTAACCACTCCCGTTCAGCCCACTTACTTACGTCAGGCGGCGCTGAGGTCTCTTCGTCTGTCTTGGCACGCTTTGCCGGTTTCGCCGGAGCTTGCTCCTGTTCAATGGCTTCCAAGGCTAGGAGGTCGTGCGACTTGCCATCGTCTGACGTCATCGCCTGTGAGGCGATATGGTCATAGAAGTCGGGTTGAAATCGTTCAGCCAGCATAAGCTTCGCCAGCTTGGACTGATTGATGGCGTCCTCAAAATTGCGGGCTTTTGCGATCGCTTGCCTGACCAGCAAAGCGTTGAGAAAGCGTTTGATCTGGCGCGGATTGCCTTTCGTGCCTTCAGCGAGGATCGGACCGATCTGTGTTGCGAGAAGGAACGCTGAATCGAGTTGCTGTCGCTTACTGGCGTCGACTCTTTGAATATCGCCTTGCAACAATCCAGCACTGATCCACGGCCTGTTCAGTGCAGCCTTTGCCTTAGTGAGAAGTTCTTTGAAACCTGCATGGTCGTCGCCAACAATGCTTTCAACGAGAAGCAATGTGACATAGGTCCGCGTTTCCTGTGTTCCGAGCGCCGGGATCCGGAACGGGACCTGGATCAGCTTCTCCAGGTAATTCCGCGCGTAAGGCAGCGGTCCCGATGACACCGGCAAGTCAGGAAAGTGCTGACGAACGGCGTATTCGATCATGGCTTCGTCCGCGCCGATGATGAACGCCGTCTTGGGGACGAACAGGAAGAGCCGAATGGCTTCCAGCGTTTCGATCGCGGTTGATGGCAAACAGCGATCGAGGTCGTCGATCATGACGACAAGCTGCTCGATCTTCGCCTCCTCCAGCAATTCACTGAACTCTTCGCGGAACTGGTGAATCGCTTCCGGGACATTCTTGTCTTCACTGCCTTCGCCCGGCTTCAGATAAGTCGCAGCCTCCTCAAGGCCGCTTTTCAACTGATCGGGCGAGACCGAGCCGAGACCAGTGATCGTCGACTGAATGGTGGAAAGGACGGAACCAATCTGATCGGGTGACGGCAATCCCGTAGCGAAATTGAAGGCGAGTCCCCCGCCTTTCTTGGCAATCTTCAGCCAGTCGACCCGCTTCAGCAGTTTCTTGCCGAGCTCCTTGACCTTGCCCATGTTTGAACGCTGACGCACCAATTCGGTGATCGTCGCTTCGATCAGGACGGTCTTGGCGTCGTCAAAGCCCTGAAACGCCCAACCGTTGAACCACAGACACGCGACCTTGCCATCGCTCGACAGGCCGGTCTGAACCATCTTCAGGATGCTGGACTTACCTGCGCCCCAGTCGCCGTGTATTCCGATGGTAAGGGCCCGACTGCGGTTAGTTTTGAGGAGTTCAATGACCGTGTCGGCAATCGCTTCGCAGTTTAGAAAATCAACTTCGGTCTCGTTATCTGGAATGAGCATTTTCGGATCCTAATCGACGGCGCTTGCGGCTGGTCAACTTCTACAACCGGTCGTTGAGGGAACCGTAAGCGGTATAAGGCCAGTTCCGCCAGCAATTTCGGGGGCTTTTGGGGATTACGGAAATGGCAGAGTGGATAAACGGGGTTTGGGCACACCCCGTTCTTTATCCGTTCCGTGACGGAGGCCAAAGGTGGCTTCGGCAGCTAAAGCGACGCCAACGAGTCCGGGACATCCCTATCCCGGACGCGCATGGACCTACCTAGCGCAATGGCGCGGAGTTTTCGCTGAGGTCAGCTGGTTCACCTTTCCACCATGCGTGGGGTGAATATCCAGCGGTGTCGCGCTGCACTTCGGGCAGTGCCACATGTTGGCTGCCATCGCTGGCCCGGTCGAGCGGGCGTCGCAGTGCATGCAGAACCATTCTGCCGACACGCCGCCAAACAGTGGATGCACGACAGTGCCATCCGGATCCGGGTTCGTGGATCTGGAAGGCCAGTCCTGCGCGATGCCCGCGCGCACGCCATCGGTAGCCTTGTTGGCGATTTTTCATCACATCCGAGAGGAACGTTTTGTCGTCGAGAGGACTCGGCGAGGTGTATTTCTCGATCTCGGCAGGCTCGGATGGCGCGTGACCCAGATGAATTCCCCAGCCGTTGCCGCAGATGACAACATCGGTGAAGCCGACCTCAAGTGTGTATGGCTCGCCTGTAATATCGCCTTTGGTCGTCTTCACATTACCGACGCCTCGGACATCGGATTCAATAGCGCTGAATTCGTTTATGTCGATGAGTTCATGAGGCGCGGGACACCATCCTTTGTCCCAGGCTTTCATCAAGGCATTCCAGTGCGGATGCCCGTACTGCATCGCTATGATGTCCAACGCATAGTGATGCGGGATTTCATGCTTGCGCCCGAGGCGCTTTGCAAAGCTGCGTAAGAGGTCGAGTTCATTCTGAATAGTCATGATCCATTCCTTTGATGCAAGGATCTGACTAGGTGCCCACTGCCAATCAGTCCGCCCAATCGGGAACGGTCATGATCGAATCAAAAGCACTGCTAAGCTTCGCGAGCGGTGGGCACACTGGCCTGTGCGCAAGGCCGGGGAAATTGTACCCAAATCTCCTACTTCGTCAACGAAACCTTCGGTCTACCAGGTGCGTCCTAGAGCAGCTCACCGGGTCAGCCTGTTGCCGTCGAAGCGAAACGTTCGTCCGGGCAATCCGGTCACGATCCGTCGCAGCCGAGACCTACCGTTCAATCGAGGAGAAACCCGTTGCGACGTGTGAACATCGGACGGCCGCCGTTACGGAAACCTTCGTTTACGACGGCGCCGTATTCAGCGTTTTGTATTACATCGGGGCCTGCTTGAAGGATTGGAAACTAGATGTATGTCCAGTTGCAATCGAATCATAAGTTTATGCATGTTGATCCATCCGGCGCGATCAAGTTCCAGCCGAAGCATCCGGCGCGTCGCATTGGAAAGTATGTCAACAATCTCCAATCCCATCTCGATCTCTGACGAGAAACGCACGTGCTTCAGCAATAGCGCGGGGTCGATGCCGTACTGATCTCCAATCTTACCCGTGTGTGCTTTGTCGAAGCATGTGAAGTTCAACAAAGCGCCTTCCTGTGGCTCAGGTCGCGGTGCAGGATCACGCGCGGACAGGCTCGCCAGCGCGCCTCTCGCGTAGGATCTAAGCCAGTTCTCCCAATTGGTAACCTTTTGGGGGTCTTTTCCGTCAATGATCCAATTGAAACTACCCAAGGCGTATGGCTTTCGCTGAGAAAAAAAAGCGCGGAGTGACCGATCATGCGGTGCATGAGGTCGAAAGTCACAAGAGCCTGCAAGAAGAGCTGCGCAGGAATTTGACTAATGTAGCGCGAGGCCTCGGCGACGCGCTCGCGGAGCGCCTTCGGCATCGTAGGAAACAGTTGCTCCATGTCCGCCACTAGCCGCTGTTGATAGGCGGCAACGCCGGTTGCCGTATGAAGCGCAAGATCGAGCGCCGTCACCTCGAAGATCGCGTCACGATCTTTTATCAGCCGGACAACACGGTCGATTTGGCCCGCGTCGAGATCGCGGCCCTTCACTTCGTCGTCTCCCGTCAGAAGGGCATACTTCTTTTTCAGTCGAGGCAAATTGCCGTCAGGTATCGCCAGCGCTCCTACGACACTGATAGATCGTGGCTGGTGACCGATGAAAGTGCCGCTTTCATCAATGAAGACGTGCATAGACGAGCCTCGACAAATGGGATGACTATTGATCGCTCGTGTTAAAGAAACTCTGAGCTCGCTGCTGCGTGAATGCGCCAGCTTCAAATGTGGTGATAGCTAGCCGGGATGATGCAATATCCCACGATCTCCGGCTGCGGCTCAATTTTATCGACATGGACACCGAACGCCTCTTTGCGAATTCCCGCACGGTTATCGGTTTCAATTCTGACAGCAATCACAACACCATCTTCGCCAGCCGCGCGCGTCTCACAGGCGTAGCCTAGTGCCAGGCTGCTGGTTGCGGAAAACGACACGGAAGACAATGTCTTCGCGGGCTTAAAACCATTGGCAATGATCGGCTTAAGCACGGAAGCGGCAGTCCCGTGAAAGTAGATGTCGGGATCGTTCTCCAACGCCTCTGGGAAGACGTTATAGTTTCCACTGGGCGCATCGACGCCCAAAAACGGGTACTCTGTAGGACGATTTGTCCCAGCAACATCCGCACGATCGCTTTCCTTTTCGCTATCTTCCTGAATTTTCGCTCTCCTTCCTCTTCCACAGGCTGCGCTCTTCATATTCGACCCAGAGTTGAGCACGACCCTCGATCAAATTCCAGAGCCAAGGCCTGATTACGGCGACCGGCCGTGATTGGGCAGGCGCCGCGATTTCACGGAAAGGTACGCTAGCAACCGACTCCGCGTCTCCGAATCGAATTGCTGTCTTCACGGGCGTTCCGATCGCACTGATAAGCAAACTCTCAAAACCTTATCAGTCGGGCGAGATGTTTCAGAAGGTCTCAAACATTCACTGCGCCGGACATTTCCGTCGATCCGGACGATCCTGCGAATTCGTCGCGCCAAGATATCGGCGTGGCGACCCCGCAAAATACGAGCAGTCGATCGAAATGACTGAAGAAGCCGCATGGCGAAGCCAGACTGGACGTCGCTTTGGCACGTCTGGACCTTAATCATGCCGCGGAGGACAATTACCAACGAATTGGCCTGGGACGGGTTTAGCGGCGGTTCGACGGGCGGTCGTGGATAACACGCGGTTCGCCGGACCTGATGCCAGCTCAAAACACTAGACCACGCATTGCCACGCCTCGCTCTTACCGGTCGTCTCATGATCGAAAGACCGGGATCAGCGTCCCTTCTGAGCGCTCCGTGAATCAACCTTCCACTTGGTCCTGGAGAATCGGGATCTCCGTGAACGAAATCGGTCCAAATCCCAGCCGGAATGTAATCTTCCCAACTTTCGTCTGTCCAACCATCCGCACGCAATCGCAAAACATCTCCAGTACTGGGATCTCGAACATAAGCAACGAGACGCGCCTCTTCGATCTGCAAGCGCAGAAAGAGGTTGGCTACTTTCCGGACATGCCAATGTTCTTCAATATCCGCATCGAAAACAGTCGGATCGTGTCCAAGCGTCCTCTCGAATTCTCTGCTTTTCTGCAAAGCCTCCGACCAACATTCATCGAAACTGGCGAAACGATCGGGATGTTCCTCCACAAGGCCTACGACAAGATCGTAGGCATCAGTTAGGAGAATGCCGTATTGCGGTATCGCATCGTCCGAAGTTTGGGGATCCTCATCTTCATCTTCATCTTGCATGTCCTCGTCACCCGTTACGAACGTTGATGAGCCTGCTCCAACCCGCCCGAACTAGTAAATCTATGCTTCGAAGATTTTGCCCGTCTTCGGCCAGCGAAAAACGCGGTTATCAGAAATCGGGTTGAAGAAAAGTTGAAGAAGTGGGCAGCGAGCGCGGAAAATTGCTCTGTAAGCACTTGAAATCGTTGGCGCTCCCTAGGGGAATCGAACCCCCGTTTCAGCCTTGAGAGGGCCGTTGCCGCGCAGATCAATTTTTCAGCAACCACCACTTGTTGGTATTTTTGTTGGTCTCCGACAGATCAATATCTTGCCAGACGATTGATTCTACGTGCAAAACTCCAATGCATATGGTGGCTGCCGGCCCCACCAAGAAGATCAATATTACCTTATTGGATCCTGGTTGCCCCCAGCGCGACGACCGCATCAGAAACCGCACCAGATACGTGCTCTTTTCGTTCGTGCGCAAATTCGCGAAGGCGTCGCGCAAACTTGCGTGCTGGTGAGTGAATCCGACAGTACATCCACGATCGTCGGCTTTCCCGCCAACGGAAAAGGCCTGACGGGCGGAGGGCACTTCCACGCAGTTGGGCGCCGCGGCTCCTTGCTCCCTAAGTGAATATCGCCGGCAGCAAAAGAACGGCCGCCAGACCTGCGTCGTCTATGGCGCCCCCAACCCGCGCAACATCCGCATGACCGCAGATCGGGGCGCGCTGATCGACCGATCTCGACCTGGTGCTGCCTCACAACGCCGCCGGTCTCGATGGCGGCACGCATGAGATCGCCGCGCAAGTATCGGTCGCATGGGAATCCGCCGACCTAGCGCGGATCGCGCGAATGCGGCCGGACTCGAACCCATATGCGAGCGGAATCAAATTCAACTACATGGCCGACGTCATGTAGCCATGCAGTAGTCAGCGCTGATCCATTCGCTTTTCGCGGGTTCGAGCCCGTGGTCCGCTTCATCGCGAGACCCACTATTTCGGAGGCACTGTCTTCCTGCCGGAGAGCAGCCCAACTCGAACGTTGCGTCTTGATAGTCTGCCAAAAGCCACCGTCCGTGCACGGTCCATCCAGCGCCAGCTTGGCGCAATGAGCCGCTTTTGCTACGGCAATGGCGCGCCGAGACTTTTTAGCTCACTGTCCGCTTTTGCATAGTCCATGCCGCGAGGCTTCTGATAATCACGTCAAGCCTGATCAGTACAATGTAGGGCGACAACATGGATAGCGCCGGAGAAGAAAATGTCACCGATTATTCGTGTCATGACTTTAAGTCTCACCGTAATTCTCGGTCTCGCCACCTTTGGTGGCGGTCGGAGTGAAGCGTACTACAGAGCAGGCGCTGCGGGATGTGGACCAAGAGGTTGCGCTGCAGCTCGCTGCGGGCCACGGGGATGTGCGGCGGTTGGAGTTGGCCGGTACGGATACCGCAGAGGAGCCGTTGGAGTGCGTCGCTACTGACGGGCGCACGCTCGAGGTTATCTATCAAGCGAGACACGGCCGCGTGTTACGCCTCCAAGCTCCCCTCGCGAAGTGCTAGAGGCGGCGCTGGTCCATGTGATCAAACCCTTGGGCGCCGTTCTCTACGGCGCGCGGTCGCCGTACCCGTCCAGAAGCAGGAGCACCTAATGTGAGTTCCCAAGAGGAATTGGTGGGTTGTCTACTGCAATTGACAGACGTTCTCGCGCGTCGGCTATCAATCGTGCGGGATGGCAACAAACCGTACGTCGCCAAGGCGCGGGAGCCCGATGCCGACGGGATCAACGGCGGGAATCCGCGGCCCAGCGCGCTCCGATGGTACCTGCCGAGTTCGCCGCCAGTCCTGCGGTAGCAGCTACGTCAAGCCTTCAAATTACGGCGCGGTCTGTTTTTGCACAGCGCGATGCGACGCCACCCGCAAAATTGTGAAAGTAACATCAGGCATGTAACCGGCGTGCGACCGCTTGCGGCGATGGCGGCTTTTCGCTTTTGGAGTAACGCACCGACCATAATGTGGTACGTTAATGACGCGATTGGTGCTTGGCCTCCCTCGTCCCTACCGCGGCTGACTTGTTATTGTGCTTGTCGCGATGCTGATCGAGATCGCCACGAGCCTGGCAGCTCCATGGCCATCAAGCTTGTCCTCGACGATGCGCTTGGAAATCACAGGCCGCCCGAATGGCTCGCCTGGGCTCACAATTATGGCTTCGGACACCACACGCTCGGTGTAGCGCTATTCGCTGGGACGGCGACGCTGGCTATTGCCGTCGTGTGGAGGGGACCGGTCCCACGCTTAATGGCCGGCGAAGGCGATCCCTATTGCACCATCGGGGAAGTATGGCTGGCACGGCTCGTGCGACGAGGCGAGTAGAGCGACAAGGCGGCCGGAGTGTCGCCGCCCGTACTGATCCAGATCAAGGATGCGGAGTGCCCAGCGGAAGTGAGTGTTCGTGCACGCGCTAATTGCTTGCCGGGCGAACCGATGTGTGGCCAAGCCGGGTCCGGCAATGGCTCATCAAGTATTGGAGCCGGTGGGCGGCAAGGCCTAGGGCGGCCATCTCGGCGCCGTCGGCGCCCTCACCGCCTGCATTCCTGGCGAGTTCAGCCTTGAGGATGCCGTCAATTCTCCGTTCGATCTGGTCCAGTTCGGTCTCGCTCTTCGCCGTCCTGATCTCGTTGCCAAGCTCGTAAAGCGGCTCCAGCATACTTTGCGGTCCACTGCCTGAGCGGGCGAAACGCCAGGCTGCCACGAGGATGGAGATCAGCGAGCCCAGCAACAGCGACCCGTAGTAAAGCTTGTCGTCGTATTTGTCGAAGAAGCTCTGCTGGTTGCCATTGTAGTAGGTCGCAGCTCCCGGATGGATCGGGATCAACGCGTCCGCATCCGTGCTCGGCGCGGCGGCCTGGGCCAATATCGGAAACTGAGACAGCAGATCCCGTTTTGCATCGACCAGCGACTGCGCCAGATCGGTAATGGCATCGGCATCGACTGACTTGTTGGCGACGAGAAAGTACGACAAGCGCAGCGATGTCAAGTCATCGGAGGGAACCGGCGGAGCGCCCCGCAAGGTGCCCTTCGGGATATCATAGCTCTCGTATTGCTGCGCGACGTTAGCGACTGCGCCGGCCGACTCGATTTCGATCAGTTTTGGCGCTGCCCCTTTGCTGCGTTCCTGGTGCAGGAATTGCCTGACTTTGGCGAGATATTTTTCGGTCAAGGGAATCATGACCAGCAAGGCGTGAACTTTTCCTGACGCGAGCGACGCCGCGGCGTCGTTGATGGCAACATTCTGAAAGGTGACCTTGGCGCGGTCGAATTGATACACCTGCTTGAGGGCCTCAACTGTCGGAGCGTTGATGGCGCCGCCGACGACGCCAATGGTCATGTCGTGCAGATCACCGAGGCTGTCGGCACCGACGGTTGCGGGCGTCACGATCAGGACCACCCCATGGGTCAGGAGCAGAACGCTCCGCGCATCAGCCAGACCTTTGGTATCGCCTCGAACGATAGCAAGATCAGCCTTCCCCGCTGCCAGCAGTTCGGCGGCCTTCGCTGAACTTCCGGCATCGCTGACCTTCAACCGAACATGCGAGTTCGACGCCGACAGGCGCGCAGCTATCGCCGAGACCAGCGCCAGCGACTCGCCATCGGCCGACCCGGCGGCCACGGTGAGCACAACAGGCTTTGCGAAGTAGCAATACCCGAACCATCCGCTGCCGATCGCCGCGGCCGTGGCCGCTCCGACAATCAATATCCTAAGCCATCGCGGCCATAGATTGATTGCGAGGGTGCTCATGGCATCACGGTACGAGCGGAGGCATCAGCTCGGATACCCCTAGGGGAAACATTGATGCCCGCCTGCCCCTCCACCGAGAGCGGCTGCAGTGCGACGGTGCGGTTTGAAACACCAAACAGCACGTTGGCGCCAACGCCCACACCGAGGGAGACGCCGCCACTGGCACCGACATATTCACTCGCAAGCACACCCGTCGGCGTCCCCAGCGCACAAAGGACAACATCCTTGGGTCTCCCATCATCGAGCACCGGGCCTAGCGAATGGCGCTGTTGTCTCAATCAGCCTTCATCTGGATTCCCAGTTTCGCCCGCTCATCCTTGAATACCACAGCGATGGCTTCGATAATGAGCTTGTCTTGATTTGCCTTGCAGTACTCGATCACCTCGTGCTCCACGACCTTTCCCTTCCTGAGATCCAGGTAGTGCTTCTTGGCCAGGCCGTTGTACCAACCGCTGTACCAGGACGTCAGGGCGTCCGCGTCTTCCTGGTAGGTACCTGCGAGTTGGGCGCATGTCAGTTTTTGCACATCGATGAAGCCGTTGCTGTCGACATAGGCCGAAAGCGGCGTCTGGGCCGAGGCGCTGGAGCAGGCAATTGTCGCGACCGTAGCGAGAACGAAGTAAAGCCGCATTCTAAACCCTCTGGTTTCTTGTCCCTTGCATAACTCGAACTCTGTACCGCGTGGCCAGGTGCACTGGCTCAGGGGACCGATCTCAATTGAAGTGCGGACAGACCAAGCGTGACATCCAGCGCGACCGAGCCCTCGACTGATACTGGTTGCAACGCGAAGCTTCTGTTGGATCCGCCGACCAGAACATTTGCTCCAACGCCAAGTCCCAACGCCACGTCACCGCTTGCACCAACATAGGTGCCGGCCAGAGCGCCGGCGGGAACGCCGGCGGTGGGCGCCAGAACGCCCCACGCCAAGGCGCCGCCACCGATTATCCCAATATCAATTCCCACCGTGTTGAGCGCGCCTTCGTAGAACTGCGGGGGACCGGGCATCGACGGCACGAAGCGGCACTCCATCGACTGGTGGCCGGCGATAATGAATCCAATGCTCGGGTTAAGCTTGCAACTGAGCATACCCGTCTGGGTCCATGTCGGCGTCTGGGCCGAAGCAGGAACGGCAAGTGCAACCAACGTTGCACAAAGAGCCAACGCTTTAGGATTCATGATAACGTCCTAACCCGCATCTTCTGTTTCAAAATCGATAGTTGATGCCGCCGCGGAAGGTATTGAGCTTGTCAGTGCTTACACCGGTGCCGACCACCTGGGTGTAGAGATATTCACCCTTCAGCGACCAGTTCGGCGTGAAGCCATATTCGATACCCAAGCCGGCAACGATGCCAGGACGCCAGGCCGAGGCTGCGCAATTTGGAAATACGCCGAGCGTACCACATGGGACGCCGGCAATTGAGGTGCCATTCGCGCTCGATTTCACGAAAGCAGCACCACCGGTGACATACAAAAGCAGATTGCTGACGGCGACGCCGACTCGCGCCCGAGCCGTTCCAACGGCGCTGATGTTCGACGCGATATTGAGTGTGATACCCTGCCCGATGCCAGCGATAGCCGGACTTATGATGCCGCTGCCCTTCACGTTCGCCCAATCAAGATCGCCCTCAAGGCCGATGACCACATATCCCTCCTGGATTTGGGCACCCATGGTGCCGCCGAACATTCCGCCACTGGTATCGAAGCTTGCGCGGTCAAACCTGCCAGAGACGAGCGTCAGCGGGTCTTGCGTGCCCCAACCGTACCCGCCGTTCACACCGACATAAAGGCCGGTCCAATTATAGACTTGGGCCGCCACCGGCGCGCTCTTGTAGCTCTGCACGGGAAGGTCTGCCGCAAAGGCGCAGGTAGAACTGACGGCAGCAAATACTGCTCCAATGATAAGTTTCTTCATGTCGTCCATCACGAAAATTTCGCCCCAAATTGCTCAAGAGGCCAACAAGGGCCGGCTGCCAAGCCGGCCTTCGCCGGCAAAGATCAGTAAGCCGTAGCGACGGGTCCACCGAATTTGTAGTTCACGCGCACGGTGATCAGATCCACGTCTTGGCTGATCTGATTGACGACAGCAGCGGCGCCTGCGGGTACCGAGAATGAATTGTTGGCGTTACCCATGATCAAACGATCGTATTCAATGGCGGCCGACCAGTTCGGGGTGAAGCCGTACTCAAACCCGACGCCGACGGCACCGCCCCAACGGGTCGAGGTCGCATAGTTCAGGCCAACGCCTCCAAACGTGGTCGCTTGAAGAAGATTGTTGTCCGTCACCGCCGCGCCGCCTTTCAAATACAGCAGCGCTGCATTCCAGGCGTAGCCGATCTGGCCGGTGAAAAGGCCCAGGCTGGTAACCTTGGAAGAATCGGTAAGAAGCGGATTGACAATGCTCACGTGCGAACTGCGCATATTTGCCCAGTCGCCCTGGCCTTCCAAACCGAACACAAACTGACCGGCCTGCCAACGGTAGCCCAGCTGTCCACCGATGACGCCGCCAGACTGACTGTGGCAACCATCCGGAATGACCAAGCCACCTGCCGGTACGACACCCCAGCAATTGCGGCTCGAGCCATAACCGCCGTTACCGCCGATGTAGAATCCGGTCCAGTCGTAAAGGGCAGCCATCAACTGGGCCTTGACCGGGGCGTAAGGCCGCTGCGGCAGGTCGGCAGCGAACGCGGGGGCAGCGAATGCAGTGAATGCAGCAGCTGTGAGTACGATCTTTCTCATTTCAAAATCCTCTGGAAACACATCGGCCGCAAGTTGAAGGCCTGTACCGAAAAGTATTTCGGTCTAACTCCCGGTCGCTATGTAAAATCGGACAACCGATTGAAAGAAGTTGGCCCGTTGCAAATTCGGTACACTGCAGCGTGACGCTTCTGTTTCCGACCAAACCAAAGCTATTCGACACGCCAACAGTTAACTGTCGAATGCCATTGCTCAGGCGATCGCACCCACTCTTCCCGGCGCGCCCGGAGACGTGACTTGCACTCTGCAACTTTGCGCATTGCGGGCTGACGACGGCTGAAAATAAGTCGTTTCATCGCGCTCTTTGCACCCGCGACCTCGCCACCGTCTCCGACGGGCGCTCTCCAAAAAGGGATTTGTATTCCGAGGCAAAACGACCGAATTCAGTAACCCCGTGTTCACTCATGATGTCGGTGACTTTGCCTGACGACCCGCATTTTCCGCGGAGTGCACGTCGAACCATGTTGAGCTGACGTAGCTTAAGATAGCTTGCCGGTCCAACGCCGAGCTGTTGCCGAAACGTCCTCAGGAGCGTCCGACTTGTTACGTCAGCCGCAACGGCCAGGTCAGTAACCTGAAGCCCTCCCCATTTCTGACCATCGGCGTGCTCCAGCGCTTTTGTCACGACGTCACTGGACAATCGCGACCTTTCCGGCGGAAGGCACGTTTCGTTGTCCAAACCCGCAATTACGCCGATCAATGCGTTGAGGAGCCGGGCAACACCAAGTCCGTGGAGCGTCGACGTTTGTTCCCTGCGAGCGAGCGCGGCCGTGCTCGCGATTGCCGCAGTCAAACAATTGAGAAGTTGTTTCGGGGATGAAATGACGCATTTTTCCCTCTTGAGCCATGCAAGATGGTTTCTGCCGGTCCTGATAACAAATGTTTCAAAGAGCCCAGCAGGCATCGAAATCGACATCCAACGATGGATGCCGCGCGACGCGAACGTAAAATCGCTACCAGGCGGAAGCACCACGAAGTCGTGAGGCTGAAGGACTTGACCGTCAAAAATCAGGCGATCAGCAATTTGATCATCCTGAAAGAAAAAAGATGCTCAAAGCATCTGGACACGAAATGCCGTGCAATATCTTGGAGCCTCCCTCCAGGCCAAACTGCAAGACGATCGAACCCAAATTACAGTGATTGACCGACCAAGGAGCTTGACTGGGACCAGTCAGCAGGAAACTCCCCGTCGCTCCAATAACCATGTCGGAATATTCGTCAAAGCTAAAGCTGTATGATGCTACGTCGCTAGCGGCCGCCAACGGAAAAGTCCTCCCACCCTGTTTCCTACAGGCTCGCCTACGGCTTCATCTTGATACAAAGCTTCGCGCGCATATCCTTGAACACGATAGCAATCGCTTCGACGACCAGCTTGCTGGGATCGGCCAAGCGGTACTGGACGACTTCGTGCCCGCTTCTTCCGCTCCCTCGACGTTGAGACGATGGTTACGTGCGAGACCGTTGTACCAACCACTTGATGAGCGTCCCGGGTCTTCCTGCCAGGCGCCCGCAAGTTGAGCGCAGGTCAGCGCCTGAACGTAGATATATCCCTGCTGCGAGCATCAGCGCGCTGTGCAACTGCTCACCATCTGAACCCGCGAGTCAGGTCCGAATTCGCGCCGGCCAAAAGAGACCGGCACGAGTTCGAGCGCTCGTGTAACTTTCCGGGCAGCATGGTTGGTCCAGGTGCCCATCAAGCCCGCATGATGCCAGGCGGTTGCCACGTCCCCTTGCCGACCGGGAGAATCGAGGGCGTCTCCGCTTTCGGCCAGTAGAGCCGCATGGCCATATAGATTGGGCCGTTCGGCGCCGGCAGCCAGTTCGATTCCTTGTCCGCCCCCGGCGACTTGTGCTGAATATAGAGCGTCAGCGACCCGTCCGCGTTCTTCTTCATGGTGGGCAGCATCGGCGAATTGATCAGATAGCGGTCGATCGGATTTTCGATCAGTAGCTGGGTCTTGCCATCGTACATTGTCACCGACCAGAAGGCGTTGACCGGCGGCAATTGACCTGCCGGGAAAGTCAGCGTGTAGTTGTGCGTGCTGCCGTCGAGCGGCTTGCCTTCCGAATCGAACTTGCCGAGCGGGTAGGTCGCTTCCACCGCATCGTTCCCATAGATGCCCGCCTTGGCGCCCGCGGCGCGTTTCAGCCAGTCGCCATTGAAGAAGGCGGCGTCGCCAAAGAGGGAACTGAGCCGCCATTCGTTGACCGACACGCCGGCCTTGTCGATGGCTTCATCGATCTTTCGTTCTCCTTGCTTCATTCCGATGAGAATCTCGGCCTTGTGCTCAAGCGAGAGATCCTTGAAGCTGAAGGTCTTCCCTGCCCCGACACCAATGCGCGCAAGCTTTGCCCGGATATCCTTCTCGCTCTCGAGCACCGGCGCGAACTGCAAACAGAAATCGAGATACTCGAAGAAGTTCGTCTTCACGAGCTCCTTGTCGATCCTCGGAAAATTCACGGCCGGCGAAGCTGGCGGCGCCGACTGCTTCAGATAGGCCGAAAGCGGCTGCGCCTTGTAACCGGCTTGCACCTTCGTCACGTTGTCAATGTCGCCCGGATCAAGAAGCTGGGTACGGTAGAGGGCGAGCGAGAACTGCGTGCCCGACTGGAACACCTTCTTGACCCCGGCGGGAGTTGCCCCCTTCCACTCCGGTCCGACGACCATGTAGTCGCCAGCATCCTTTCCAGTGGCGCGGCTGCCGATATAGCCGTAATTGAATGTGTTCCCGTCGATAAGCTGTACAGAGTAGTAGCGCTTTGGGTCCACCGGCGGGACCGAAAGCACCATCGGCTCCGTCCTCAGGTCCATCCACACAACTGAATAGGGCGTGTCGCTGTTCGGCGAAATGACGGCGGTATCTTTATAAGTAAAGACGTGGGATTCGTTCTTGATCTGATTGAACGGCGCCTTGAACTGCCCCGAGTTGCGATCGATGGCGTATTCGTACATGATGCCGTAGTTCATCACGATCGGCAGGCCGTAGATGAAGCCGGCCTCAGCGATGTCCTTGGCCTCGATAATGCCAGGGTAGCTCTGCGCCATCAGGAGGCTCGGCCTCGCAATCGCGGCGCCGGCGGCGATCGCCGCGGTGGAGCGAAGTAGATCTCGCTTCGTCAACATTTGCCGTACTCCTTGTTGTTCGATTGAGTTTTCGAATCGATCCGCATTTGGAAGTCAGGGAATCCATTGCAGTTTATTGGGATGTGCCACCGACACATTGACCGCGGCCTCCGCGCCCGATCCTGCGTGGGGTCGGCGCGCGTGCTCATGACCAGACGGCCGATCCGCGCTCGCGGTCGACCCGACGGCAAGGAACGCGCAAGATTGCCATATGCTCATGAGGTCGTTCGAACTTTCGCGCGGACGCTTAGTAGCAAGGCGGATAGGGGTAATAGCCACAGCGCGGCGGGTAGTAATAGGGATAGGCGGCCACAGCAGCCGCTCCAACAGCCGCGGCCCCGGCAACAGCAGCGCCGCGATAGTAGGCGCCGCGCCAGGCCGTTCTGCGGGCGACACCAGCAAACGACAGCGGCGTCAGCGGCCGGCCAATGATGTCGATGAAGACCGACGCTGGCCCATCGACTCCCGCCAGGTCACCTTCGAGCAGATCGACGTCAAAAGTCAGCTTGTCGCCTTCGAGCTTCGGCGACTTCAGTACAACCACCGCGTCGAAGACAGCCGATCCGTCCTTCTTGAATCCGGACACCGTAGCGTTCGGCGGATCCTTTGCGAAATTGTCGCTGCCGTTGCCCCAATCCTCGACGATCCGCGCCGTCAGATCATGTCCGGCGGCCCGCACCGGTCGATCCGCAAACACGATGGCATTCGGCGAGACTCCGGCCAGAACGAGCTTTCCGTCCTTCAGGCTGGCGCCCCTAGAGTTAAGAACGAACAACGACGGAACGACCTCGGGCTTCGACTGTCCGATGGATTTCTCCAGCGGCACGTGCGGCTTCGGCTCGGCTGCCGATTGAGCGGAAAGGATCGTCGGCATACACGCCATGCCAGCGGCGGCAATGGCGAGAAGAGCGGCACGCAGTATTGTCATTGGTTTACCTTTCTGTATCCTGTCCGCACGGCGGCAAACCGACGTCGTGTCCTCGAACGGGACACCTCGACTGCCAGATCACCGTGTCCCGTGTCATGCTCTCCGCCCCCAACTCGGACCATCGTTGCTGGCATCCAATGAGCATCGGGAAATGGTTTTCATCCCGCTATTTCGCGGCAACCGGGAAGGATGTCTTGCCATTTCACGCCAACGGCCGCGGCGTTCGCTAATTCTTGCTGCCGGGTCGCAGCCCATGAAATCGTCGAAGTCGACAAAACAGGCCCTCGATAAGGGGCACGCAGGCTGCAGGCTTCCGAATCGCAGGTGTACTGTTGCCTGCTGATCGGGTTTGACGAGCGGCAGTCATGCCCGACGCTGCATATGCGGTTGACGGACACACCCACCGCCCTCGTATGCGGCGATCGGATCGAGTCCTTACAGATAAGCCGTGTAGGACTGGACCCACAGCACGATGCGGGCGATGAGCCCGATGTGGTCCCGCATTCTCGGCGAACACCGTCGCCGTGCCCGACGCCCCGAGCCGCAAGACGGAGCGGTCGGCATTCGCTGGCAGCGAAATCACCGCGGGGTACGCGCTCGTACCGCCAATTGATCCGACACGAGCGAGCGTCCCTGAAACCACAATTTGCCCCTGCCCGACCCCTTCCGGAATCTCCGTGATCCTGGCCTCGTAGATGCGTCCCGGGTCATTGTCGAAAACGAGTTTGACCCGTGCACCGGGTCTGATAGTGCGAAAGCCATTCTGCGAAAACACACCGACGATGGAAACGTCCGACTCTATGATGAAGGACATCGCCGCGCGTGCCTGCAAGGCGCGAGCACCAACCGCCAGCGCTACGACGCTGGCGTAGCCGTCCGACGGCGCCTTGACCGTCGTCTGCTCAAGCTCCCATTTTGCATCATCGAGTTGCGCGCGGGTTTGCAACACGGTCGTGTTGACGCCGCCGATCGACGATTCGAACGAGGCCCTCGCGCCCTGCTGTTGCGCCTTTGCGGACTGCAACTGGGCAATCGCAATATCGAGCTGTTCGCGCGTGTCCTGCTCACGAAACGACGTGGCGGCTCCGCTGTTTGTCAAGGAAGCGATATCGTTCAGCCTCTTTTCATGAAAAGAGACCTGTCTTTCAAGACCCGCCACATTGGCGTTGGCCTGATCGTAATTCGCCTTGAGCACCTCGGCCTGATGCTGAGCGGCGATTAGTGCGGCTTCAAGCTGCCGAACCTTGTATCGAAACGGCGTCGGGTCGATTTCGAACAGGACCGCGTCGGCCTTCACCGGCACGTTTGGTTTGACGGGGATTGCGATCACCTCGCCACTGACGTTCGGCGTCACTTCTACGACGCGTGATACAACCACGATCCGCCCGTTGGGGGTGAGATAATTGAGCATCGCCATGAAGACGGCGAGAATTCCAATGCCTGCGAGGGCAGCGACGATTCCGGACGGCCAGGTCAGACGTATCAGCTTGAACTTTGAAAATGCCAGCCAAATCAGGACAAGGTAGCTAACGAGAATGATAAACATCGTTTGTCCTGTCGTAGCAGGTGCCAGGCTGACGCCAACGTTCTTCAGTCAGTGCCGTCAGAACGCTGTCTTTTCCCTTGTCGAGGGGATGCGACGTTAGTCCCGGCTGGCGGCGAAGATGTCTTGCCATTTCGCGCCAATCGCGATGGTTTCTGCTGATTGCCCGTATGCGGCTCCTTCCCGGGTCGGGACTCGTTTCCTTGAACAGCTCGCTGACGCCGATAGATGACGGGCTGTATTTCTGTCAAACGCATGAAGACACGGCTGAAGCTGCTCGTTCCCGCATAGCCGAGGCGCTGGGCGATCTCAAATATGCGCTGGTTGGATTCTAGAAGAAGGTAGCAGGCCGTATCGAGGCGCACTTCCGCAACCATGTCGCTGTAGCTGGTGCCCATTCGGGCGAGATGCCGCTGCAACGAGCGCGGACTCATCCCGAGTTGGAATGCGGTGCGTTGAAGCGCTGCGTCACCGTGACGCAGTGAGGCAGCAATCGCCGCCCGCACCGAGTATCGGGATGGGATGTGAACAGGCTTCATGGGACCGAAGACATGTGGTGAAGAGCCGAGACCGCCTCGTCTAGCCTTCGCTTTTGCTGGAGCATGATGGGAGAAACGTCGGAGGTCTTGCCATAAGCCGCCAAGTTAGGACCGAAGGGCGCGCCGGCTCCCACTGAGCCAGCCCAGTCTCTTCGCCCAATGCAGCGGGTACATATTTTGCAATACACGCCAACCGGGAGCCAGTAAGCTCTAAGCTTTCGGCAACTCAGCCGCACTGCACACCGAAGCTGGAAAGTCGCCGAACTCAATTTCTGCGCGAGAGCCCAAAAATGACCGTACTTCCTTTAACTCGTTGCCAATTCATTATCCCTTTCGCTCACATTTGCAATGAGATCGGTGCCCCAACGGAGGCGTTGCTGACCAAGTTTCGCCTTCCAGCTTCTTTAGAAGAAAAGCCCGAGCACTACATCCCAATCCTGCTAGCCGTACGTTTCGCGGAAGCAGCACAGCGGTCGCAAGGCATCGCAGACATTGGATTCCAGGCTGCGCGCCGGCTGCAATTCTGCCACCTGAGCGAAAAGATGCGCGCCATCATCCGCTTCTCGCCGACGCTGTTCATTGCCTTGCAGCAATTGTGCAAATGGGCAGCGCTTGAAGACACGAACTTGAGTATGTGGCTGGAGCGCGACGACAGTCACGTGAGAATTTGCAGCAAGCTTGCGGACACGGCCGGGGTGCCGCATCTTGAGCATTCGCAGTGGCTTCAGAATGTCATGTCGATGCATATCGTACGACAATTTTCCGGCCCCCACTGGATTCCGGCGACGATGGCCTTCGAAGCCCGCTATGAGCCGAGCCTCGAGACCCGGTCGTCCTGGCAAAATACCCGCTTCATATCGGATCCGAATTCCTCATGGATCGATATTCCCATTTCATTCCTGGATTTCCCCAATCTCGCAAGCGAGACGTTGGCACCTTCACATAACGACGGCGTTGGGCCGTCCGGCCACGAAATCGTCTCCGCAGTCAAATTGATGCTGCCATCCTACCTGGACGATCGAATTCCAACGATCGCAGAAATGGCAGAGATGGCCGGCATCAGCATCAGAAGCTTTCAACGTAAGCTCTCAAGCGCCGGCGTTTCATATTCTGACCTCCTTGACGGAGTGCGCTTTGAAAATGCCGCTAAACTTCTGCGCGATACGGATGCCAAGATTATCGATGTCGCATTTTCTTCGGGCTACTCCGACCCTGCGCACTTCACTCGCGCCTTCCGACGCTTTTCCGGAGTTACGCCGAGAGAGTTTCGCGACAAATGGAATCCGCAATAGGCGTCGCGTTACGCTCGTTGCGAGCCCGTCGAGATCATACACCATGGCCAGCGTGCGTTCGTACTGATGTTGGCTGAACGGTACGACTGGATGCGGGTCGCCTGTCTCCGGGCATATCGGCACGACAAATAGGAGCAGCGTCGTCAATACGGTGGAGCGGGCCGAAATGGATGGTGGCGAAGCTGACCTACTACGAGCGCTGGATCGTGGCGTTCGCCTGTATCTTGCTCAGAAAAGAGATCCTCACGCCGACCGAAATCGCACTCGAGATCAAGGAGGTCGAGGGTAAGCGGCACCACCGCCGACGACAGCGAGGGCGCGTCGACCTTCAGGCCTTCGATCGCCGACAGCGCGGAAATGGCCGGCGTGATCGCGCCGTCGCCATAGAGCAGGGCGGCGCCGACCAGGCCGACGACCAGCAAATGGGCGCGCCAGGTGCCGGGCGCCGCGTTGCGCGCCGAGAGCAGCGCCACAGCGCGACGATGCCGCCTTCGCCGCGGTTGTCCGCGCGCAGGATCAGCATGGCGTATTTGACTGAAATGATGAGGATCAGTGCCCACAGGATCAGCGAGACCGTATCCAGCGCGGCAGTTTGGCTGAGTGGCACGCCATGGGCGCGGCGGCCTTTGCGGCGGCTTCCTTCAAGGTGTAGAGGGGGCTGGTGCCGATGTCGCCATAGACGACACCCAGGGCACTTCCTCTATATTGAACTGCGCAAAGCGACCGTCATTCGGCCCCGATCGAGATCATCGCGGTTGCCGATGTCCGATCGTCGCGAACGCTCCAGGGCTCGGCGACGACCTCCAGGCGATCAAGGTCGGAATCCGGAAGAACGCGAATGTCCGCGTCGTCAACAGGGCGGATGTTCCGCTGGCCGGGCGCACCGTGCTTCAGCGTCGAGTCCAGCGCCAATCGGCGAACCAGGCCAATCCACATTCAGGATTCCCATAGCTGAACGTTGCTGAATCAGTGCGTTCCGGACGTTTTGATTCGGAGCGGGCTGATGGATGTGAAGGGCTATGAGCTAAGCGAGGCGCAACGAGCTCAGATTGCGGCTAGGTGCCTTACGACACTCCGTTTTCTGAGGGGCTCAACCGCAAGTCCATCATTCCATGTCTTCGCGCTTCATCACGGCGCCCATCAATGAGCCATCGCAAAAAGTCAGTTCCAGTAGAATTTGGTCTTGAAGCGTCGCCCAGTCACCACAGTGGTTAAGAGCGCTGCGTTTCGAGCACGACGAATTACTGTGGAGAGCTATCTGTAATCACGAGGCTTTCTCGAACGTCGTGGTCTTTGTTCGATTAAAGGCCGCTCTCAACAGAGTCCTGACTGCTGCCCTACATTATCCATCATGATGTCTATCACTTCTGCGTGTGGCGCCTGTTGAAATAATGAAGCAGGAGAAGCGTCAAACCTGAGCGACACAGATCTCGGGTTGAGTCGACAGGCGAGTTTGGGAGCGGGACAATCAAGCGGATCGTGGTGCCACGATGTCTGCTCCCTTCACCGGGGCAGGCAAGTCGAGGATATTTTTTCGCTGTATCCCGACGCATCCTGCGCATGGGTTGTGCCGCGCTTGCGGTTGCTGCCTGGTCGTTGTGCGAGTCCGCTCACGCCTTCGACTTCTTCGGCCTGCTCGGTTCAGACGATCCGCCACCCGTCAGCGCCACGACATTATCCTACCGCCTGGTGATTGAGGCCAAGACGGAAGATGGCAAGGAGGATAGCGATGCGGAACAGGCCTTGCGCGACGCCTCCGCCACCTATCGCCTTCGACAGGAGCCGCCGCCGGACGGAGACGGTCTCGTGCGGCGCGTTCAGGCCGATATCAACCCGATGCTCGATACGCTTTGGGGGATTGGCCGCTACAACGCAGAAGTCGACGTCGCCATCGACGGAGTTCCCGTCTCCCCGCTCGATGAGGCAGGGTTCACCGCCGCAGCCCGCCGGGCCGATGCCCTTCGCAACAAGACCGTTGTTCCGATCAAGGTCACCGCGCGGCTCGGCCGGCTGTTCAAGCTGCGCACTGTCGACGTCGACTATCCGCGCGACCTGGCGCCGCAAGGGTTGCCACGCCGCGCCTTTGCGCTGAAGCCGGGCGACCCGGCTGTTTCGGCCGACCTGCGCGCCGCACAGTTGAAACTCGTCGACTGGTTCCGTGGCAACGGACATCCGCTGGCGAGGATCGCCGACGTGAAGGCAACCGTGGATCACGCAGCGGGCGCGATGGATTTTCGCCTGCGGGTCGAGCCGGGCCCCAAGGCCGGCATCGGCGCCGTCACCGTCTCGGGCGACGGGGCTGTCGACCCACGGGTGGTGGCGACCCATGTTTATCTGAAGGAAGGCGAGCCTTATTCTCCGGAGCGGCTGGCGCTGACCAAGACCTCGATCGCCAAGATCCCCGCCATCGGCGGCATTCGTATCCGGGAGGCCGATAAGCTCGACGTGAACGGCAACCTACCGGTCTTCATCGATGTGACGGAACGACCGAGGCACGCGGTGGGTCTCTCGGCGAAATATTCGACGGTCGATGGTCCCGGCATTTCGGGCTACTACGAGGACCGGAACATCTTCGGCGGCGGCGAGCGCCTGCGGCTTGAGGCGTCCGCCTCCCTGTTGCAGCGGATCGACGGGACATCGTTCAACGGCTTCAACAATCTTCACGCGTCGGATTTCGGTGCGCGATTCACGGGAACCTTCATCAAGCCGGGCCTGTTCGGCACCTCCAATGATCTCTTGATCGAAGCCACGGCGTTCCGCGAACGCGTCGGCAACAACGAACTCGGCGGCTATACCGACGATACGGTGCGCGGCACGATCGGCGTGGTGCATCGCTTTTCGGAGACCGCCTCGTTGCAGGGCGGCCTTCAGGTCGAGCAGTCGAGATCGCAGGACGTGCTGGGCCGGGTCGATGCGACGCTTGTCGGCTTCACCGCGACTGGCCGCTACGACACGACAGACAGCCCGCTTGATCCCACGCGCGGTGTGCGCCTTGCTGCGACCGTCAATGCCTATTCGAAGCTGATGGGCTCAACGATCGATCTGTTTGAGGGCCGCGTCTCGGGTTCGGCCTATTACGCGCTCGATGAGCAGGCCGATTACGTGCTGGCTGGCCGGCTGGCAGCGGGCTCGCTCGCGGGAGCGCCGCTGGCTGACATTCCGGATTCGCACCGCTTCTTTGCGGGCGGCGGCGGATCCGTGCGCGGCTATGGCTTCAACACCATCTCGCCGATGATGTTCGGTCAGATCACAGGCGGCAGCAGCCTGATCGAAGGCTCCGCTGAAGTGCGCGTCAGGATCACGCCAACCATCGGCCTGGTGCCGTTCTTCGACTTCGGCTCGGTGTCCCGTTCGTCGCTGCCGGGCTTCAGCGATTATGTCGGCTACGGGGCCGGGCTTGGCCTGCGTTATCTGACGCCGGTGGGCCCGATCCGGCTCGATGTCGCGACACCGCTGAACCCACGGCCAGGAGACAGCCGCTACGCGATCTATGTCAGCATTGGGCAGGCCTTCTGATGCGCGTGCGACGGTCCCTTGTCGTCGGTTTCGCCGTAGCGGCGCTTGGGCTTGTTTGCGTCGCGGTGCTTGGCATTGTTTTCTACGGAATGGCGAGCAGAACCGGTGCAAACCAGCAGGACGTGCTCGCCAGCCTCGTCTCGCGAACGCTCTCGACGCCCGCGACCCAGGTCCACATCGGCGCCGTCGATGGCGTCCTGTCGTCGGACGCGACGGTGCGCGACGTCAGCATCACCGACAAAGACGGAGTTTGGCTGACCCTCGACAAGGCCCGTCTCGTCTGGCGGCGCGCTGCCCTGCTGATGGGGCGGCTGGAGATCGATCGGCTTGAGATCGGCACGCTCGATATCAAGCGAAAGCCGCTGCCGTCCGAGCAACCGGCCGCGGCGTCCGACCAGCCGATCCTGCCGGAGCTTCCCGTGAAAGTACAGGTGAAGGCCTTCGACCTGCGTGCACTGGTGCTGGGTCAGCCCATTCTCGGCGAGGCCCTGAGCGTCAAGGCGACCGGCAATACCGAACTGGGCTCGCCCTCTGAGGGCCTCGTTTTCAATCTCGACGCGATCCGCACCGATTTCCCGGGCCGCTTCAAGGCCGCGCTCGGAGCCTTTGTGCCGCAGGGAAACGCATTGACCCTCGACGTCACGCTTGATGAGCCCGCCCACGGCCTTGTGTCCAAGATCGGTCATTTGCCCGGCGAGCCGCCCGTTACGTTCGCGCTTGGCGGCAAGGGCACGCTCGACAGCTTCCGTGGCGCCCTGAAGTTTCAGGCCGGCCCGACGATCGACGCGGCCGGCGCGATCACGCTCGATCGCAACGGAGCGGGCCGTGTCCTTGCAACCCGCCTCTCGAGCCATCTCGGGCCGCTGCTGCCGTCAGTTGCCGCGCCCGTCTTTGCCGGCGAGACCACTCTCGACAGCACGACGCATTTCGGCGACGACGGCAGCGTCGCGCTCGACGGACTGACGCTCACAAGCCGTCTTGCGCGGCTCGACGTGAAGGGGTTGCTCGGCGCCGACAAGATGATGGATTTCTCGGCCTCCATCCGCGCCCTACCAAGCAATGGCGCCGTCACGGAAACAGATCAAGGTTCGATCCGCAGCCTGGCTTTCGACAGCAGGGTCAATGGACCGATCAAGGCTCCGACGCTCACGGCCAAGCTCGCAATGGCGGGGGCCCGCTTGCCGGACGGAAATCTCGACTCGCTCGATGCCTCGCTCACGGCGATCCCTCGCGCCGAGGCCAGCGACCTCGCTACGCATATCGTGCTGGATGTGAATTTGCGGGCCTTGGGTATCGCGCCGCGCGATCCTGGTCTCGCAACCGCCATCGGCAACAGCGCTTCGCTGGTGCTTCACGGCAGCACCGATCTGGGCGGCCACGCCACCATCGAGCGGCTGGAGATCGGCACGCCCACGGTCCAGGCCACCTATGCCGGTGACGTCAGCCCCGATCGGCTCCACGGCCGCGCGAACGGAACCATGCCTGACCTCGGCCGCTTCAGCGATCTCGCCGGGTTCAAGCTCAAGGGCTCGGTGGCGATCGGACTCGATCTCGACGCCGACCGCGCGCACGGCCGCTTCGACGCGAAATTGTCCGGCACCGGCGAGGAGATCGCGACCGGGCTCGCGGCGCTGGACGGGCTCACGGGACCGCGCGTCACGCTTGCGGCAGATGTCGGCGCGGATAGCAGCAACGATACCTACACAGTCCGCGACGTTTCGGTCGACGGTGCCCGTGTCGCGGTTCGCGCCAAGGGAACGGTAACCCGCGAGACGAGTGATCTGTCGGCGCATGTCAGCTTGCCTGATCTTGCCGCGGCCGATGCGCGCCTCACGGGCACGGCAGCTGTCGACGTCGGCCTGACCGGAGGGCTCGCTCGTCCCGGCGTGTCGTTCTCGGCCTCGGTGGATCACGCCACCGCGATGCGGCGCCCGATTCCGCACCTGGAGCTCGCCGCGACCGCCAGCGACTTCAAGGGACCTTGCACCGTCGATGCCAGGCTCGACGGTTCGATCGACGGCAAGCCGGCGCGCGGGATCATGCAAGTGAGCCGTCAAGCCGGCGACGCAGCTGCTTCGGCCTTCGCCGGATGGGATGCCAAAACCGTCGACATCGCGATCGGCTCGGTGTCCTTGAAGGGGGCAGGGACGATCGATGCGCAGAGTCTCGCGCGCGGACAGTTCCGCTTCGCTGCTGGCTCGCTCGCCGACTTCTCGCCGGTTGCCCTGATGGACCTCGCCGGCTCGGCGTCGCTCGATTTCGCCGCATCCGTCGATGGCGGCCAGCAATCCGTCCGTCTTGCCGGCAAGGGCGCGGCAATCCGCGCCGCCGGTGCCGCGATCCGCAGTTTCGATCTGCGCGCCGATGCGGCCGATCTCTACCGTCATCCGCTGCTCAACGCCGACGCCAAGGTCACCGGCGCCGAGATCGCCGGTCAGACCGTCTCGAGTATCGCGCTAACCGCGCGTGGGAACGCCGGCACCAGCAACCTTGGTCTGTCGGCCAATGCGGCCGGCTTCGATCTCGATGCCGCAGGGGTACTGACGGCTAAGGATCTCACGCGGTTCGATCTCAATCGCTTCACCGCGCGACGCGGCGCCAGGGCGATCGCGTTGCAGGGGCCGGCGAGCTTCACGCTCGACGATGGGAGCATGCGGATCGAGCATTTGGCTCTCGGCGTCGGCAACGGTCGCTTTACGGTTGACGGCAGCGTCGGCAAGACGCTCAACGTCAAAGCCATCGCCAGCGCAATCCCGCTCGGCGAGGCCGATGTCGTGATGCCGGGCCTGGGCCTTGCCGGGACGCTCGACGCCTCGGCGACGATCGCGGGCTCAACGAGCGCTGCGACAGGCCAGTACAAGGTGACCGTCAAGCAACTGACCACGCCGCAGAGCCGCAGCGCGGGCCTGCCGCCGATCGACGTCGCGGCGGATGGCCGCATCGAGGGAAGCCACGCAAGCATCGCCTCCACGATTGCCGCTGGAAAAGCCGGCACGATCACCGCCTCGGGCACGGTGCCGCTCGATGCGGCCGGGTCGATCGCGCTGACCGCGAAGGGCCGTCTCGACGCCGCTGTCGCGAATGCCGCGCTATCGGCGTCCGTCCGGCCGTATCGTGTCCGGCACCGTCGTGCTCGATGCGCGGCTAGGCGGCACGCGCGCCAAGCCTCAGATCGGCGGTGCCGCCACCTTGAGCGGAGGCACCTTCCGCGACAGTCTGCTCGGCACACGCTTCGACGGCATCGAGGCGAAAGTCAGCGCCGAGGGCGACCGTATCGTCGTGGAGCGCCTCACCGCGACGACGCCCAACGGCGGCACATTGTCGGGCTCTGGCCAGGTGCGGGTTGCGCCGGACGCCGGTTTCCCCGGCACGGTTTCGATTCGCGGACAACAAGCGACCCTTGCCGCCAGTGCGCTTGCGACCGCGCAGGCCAATCTCGCGATCGACGTCAGCGGTGCTCTGGCGCGCGATCCCCGGATCAGTGGACGGGTCGACCTGACCCACGTCGCCGTCGATATTCCTGATCGCCTGCCGTCGACGCTGAAACCGATCGACGGCATCAATCATGTGAACGCCTCGGGTCAGGCGGCTGCACGCCTCGCGACCGGCGCGCAAGGCCGAAGCCTTGAAGGGCAGCAAGGGGCGCGCGGCGCTGTTCGATGCCGCGCTTGACGTTTCGGTGTCGGCACCGAACCACGTCTTCATTCACGGCCGCGGGGTGACTGCGGAGCTCGGCGGCTCCGTGCATGTGGGCGGTACGACCAACGCTCCGGTACCAAAGGGTGCCTTCTCGCTCTATCAGGGCAAGCTGGCGGTGCTTGGAAAGACTTTGACCTTCACCAAAGGCAACCTCTCCTTCAACGGCGATCTTGCCCCCGAGCTCGACTTTGCTGCGGAGATCTCGGCCTCCGACATCACCGCGCAGGTCGGCATCTCCGGGCCCGCCGCCGCGCCGGTGTTCGCTTTCACGTCGCAGCCCGAATTGCCGCAGGACGAGATTCTGTCGCGCATCCTGTTCCAGAAGACGTCCGGCAGCCTGTCGACGTCGCAGGCCCTGCAGCTCGCGGAGGTGGCGGCGCAGTTCGCAAGGGGTGGTGAAGGGACAATGGACCGCATGCGCCGCTCGCTCGGCGTCGACAGCCTGGATGTGAGCGCCGGCGCAGGCGGCCCAATGGTCGGCGCGTCGCGCGCGATCGGCGACAGGTTGAGCGTGGGGGTGCGGACAGGCGCTAGCGCCAACCAGTCGGGCGTGTCGGCCAATGTAGACGTAACGCGCCATATCCGCGTGGAATCCGATGTCGACGCAACCGGAGCAACGTCAGTCGGAGTCGGCACGCGCTTTGAATGGTAAGTTGGGAACACTTTCTACCGAAGTCATCGCATGTGTCAGTGTCGCGTATCAAGCCTATCGACAAAATCAAACTTGCCCGAGAGGCTCGCAATTCAGATAAGCAAGCCGATAAATGCATCGAGAAGCGGCCTCGGCACCTGTCTGAGGGACGAACCGAGGCCGCTTCACAAGCGCCCGTGAAGAGAGCTCGCAAGTACGAATTTTCATGTCGAACGTGGCGATCTTTCGATCATCAGAGCTACCGCGACGATGTTCCGTCATTGATGGTTAATCGCTTCCGGCTTTCGTATGCGGGGGGTGCCAGCGAAAGTCCGCGCCACAGTAACACGGCGAATAAATCAAACTCGCCGGTTGAGGCCCATCGAATTCCGCCACAAGTACATGAGCAAATGCAGGATGGTTGAAAGCATCCACTGTGATCACTGCGAGGAAGAGTTTGCGCCGGAGGAGTTGGTCATTCTTGAGCCACCGTCCGGCCACGGTGAGCTGATTTGCGCTCGCTGCGTCGAAATCATGCTTCGTCGAGCATCGCGGAATTGCCAGATTGGCGACAGTCTATGTGCCTCTGAGTTTTGCCCCCGGCGAGGCCTATCAGTTTGACTGGAGCCACGAAGTGGTCCTGCTGAGCGGGGTCACGGTGATCGTGAAGGTGGCTCACGTCCGGCTTTGCCACAGCCGGATGCTGTTCGCGCGGGCCTATCCGCGCGAGACACAGGAGATGGTGTTCGACGCCCATGACCGGGCGTTTGCGCTGTTCAAGGGAGCCCGCAGGCGCAGCATCTACGACAACATGAAGACCGCGGTGGAGACGATCTTTGTCGGCAAGGGACGCCTCTACAATCGCCGCTTCCTGCAGATGTGCAGCCACTACCTGGTCGACCCGGTGGCCTGCACGCCGGCGTCGGGCTGGGAGAAGGGCCAAGTCGAGAACCAGGTCGGGCTGGTCCGCGAACGCTTCTTCACGCCACGGCTGCGCTTCAAGACGCTGGATGAACTGAACGCCTGACTACTCGAAAAATGCATCGCTTACGCCAAAGCGCATCGGCATCCGGAGTTTGCGGACCAAACCATCTGGGAAGTCTTCGAAGCCGAGCGACCAAAGCTCGTTCCGTATGCCGGCCGCTTCGACGGCTTCCATGCCGTGCCCGCCTCGATCTCCAAGACCTGTCTGGTGCGCTTTGACAACAACAAATACTCGGTGGCGGCGAGCGCAGTCGGACGCCCGGTCGAGGTCCAGGCTTATGCCGATCGCATCGTGATCCGCCAGGACGGCCGGATCGTCGCTGAGCATCAGCGGTCCTTCGGGCGCGGCGAGACGACCTACGATCCCTGGCACTATGTGCCGGTACTGGCTCGCAAACCTGGCGCCTTGCGCAATGGAGCTCCCTTCAAAGACTGGGTGCTGCCAGCCGCTATCGAGCGGATCCGGCGCAGGCTTGCCAGCACCGACGATGGCAATCGGCAGATGGTCGACATCCTCAACGCGGTGCTGACTGACGGTCTGCCCGCGGTGGAAGCCGCCTGTGCCGAAGCGCTCGGTCACGGCGTCCATTCCGCCGATGTCGTTCTCAACATCCTGGCCCGTCAACGCGAGCGCGCTCCACCGGCCAACATCATGACACCGGCTGCCCTGACGCTTCGCCATGCGCCGATCGCCGATTGTGCCCGCTACGACAACCTCCGGAGGACCATCTGATGGAACGGACCCAAATCTTCGACCTAATGAGATAGATCTTGCGAGCCTGGGCCTCGGTCACGCCGCGGCAAACCACGACGGTCGCTCCTGCTTCGGTGTCATTTCGTCGCTCGTCCTCCGCTCGGGGCTATAGGAACACAGGCCTCTAAGTCAGAGTTATCCGCGTTGTTGTAAGGAGTTCTGCGGTGGTCACCACGATGATCTCTGCAAAGGATCTAGAGCTGATTGCCCTTCGAGAGCTTCGAAGCGTTCTCGGGGGCGAATACATCGCCCATGTGGAAGTTGATCCCATAAGTGACGAGTGGCGTCTCAACGTGACCGCGCGGGACGGCGCCGATCTCGACCGCATACAGGAGGCAATCAAAACAACGACGAACAGGCTCAAGCAACGATACGTCCTGCGGACTGATTGGTGAGGCGCCGGTCGTCATGGGCCGACATCCTCCCCATGGATGACACCGGTTAGCCGCTCGTCCCGCTGGCCAGAGGGGGTCCGCACGAAGGCGAGCGCTACCGGCGAGGAGAAAATCCTCGGCTCGGCGCGGTTCTCCCGCCATAGCCGGCGCCCATTGACCAAGTCGTTGTAGGCGGGTGCGGGCTGCCCGATAGTTCTAGCGGCTTCCCACCCTCGCGGATCGGCGCGATCATTGGGAATGGGATCCAAGTCTCGCGAGTACATGTTCGGGTCGACGGTCAGCCATCTGGCCGAGCGTGCTGCCGATGCTCGACGGGATGCCGACATATTGGCCTGCCAGGCGTGGAACGCCCGCATGCTCGCCTTCCGGGGCCGGCCCAGCCGTCCCCGGCGCTCGGCGACGCGCTCAACGCCGCCTACCGATACCTCGAGGTGAAGTGCCTCGGCTGCGAGACCCACCAGACGGTCGCGCTGGATGTCGTCCGGCGGCCGAAGTGGACGCCGATCCACGAACTCGAGCGCTACTGCGGTGCAAGGGCTGCTCCCGCCAGCAGGGCCAGTCGTATAAGCGCAGTCATCTCGTGGCACTCCGGACCACAAAGATCTCCGTCATGAACCCGCCGTCGACCTGGTGGCCTGCGGAGCGGTAGAGCCGATGAAGAACTGACCTAGTCGCCAAACCGAACAAACCCGACGAAGTCCGGCAGGTTTGAATGCGACTGCGCAACATTCTCGATCCTATGCCTGGCCGATGGCATGAACCGTGCACGAGACTTGCTGCCGGGAATTTCAGTGTCCCGGTTCAGGAATAAACTGTCGCCTGGTGTGTGATTCTGAGACCAGCGGCCCGACAAATTGGGGAGGTATCATTGAACAACACCCTACCTCTACACGCCAGATTCATTGTTCGAAGAGGAAGCACCGACTGGATGGTTTACGATCGAGTACTTAAGGGACCGGCGCAGTTGGAAAAAGGTGGCCGTTTCGCCGAGAAACTGACGATGGAACAGGCCGAACACATCAAGCAGGCGCTCACGAATTCCCTCATTATGCAGGCGGGAGCGCGTTCGGTCTCTCAGCCACCGACGTCTACGGCTAAGCCTCGGTCGTGAAAGCGGTAATCGACCATCACATCGGTGCTCGCAAACCGCGAGATGAAAGCCACTCGGTCATCTGGGAGGCGTTGTCCGCCTGCCGCGCCTTGCGCAGGAGTCGTTCGCGCTCGATGCCCGGTGGAGTTCCTCTTGCCTCTTTGCGCCGGCGCTGAAGCGTTGATAAAGCGACGTGGAATGTTTGACAGGATGCCGTTGCTGCATGACGCACTTCCTTGCTTCGTGGAAGGCGGGAGCATGATGCTCTCAGTCACCGGTAAATTGCCAAGCGGCCGAGCGGTGATATTCAATATGTAGCTACCCAACCTCTATCAAAACAGGCCACCGCGCCGAATATTCGCGGCGGTGTCGGTTTGCGGACCGGGGCCAAAAAGCGGAGTGTGGCAGGATCACTGGCTTGTAGCTGGCCACCGTCGGCGCATACTCCCTCGATGACCGAGCAGCTACCAGCTTTCATGGCTTGCAAAAATCCCGGCACTGGCTGGAGGATCGATATTCTATGGCCCGATGGCGAAACGGAAGTTATCAAGGGCTTTGTTACGGAGCACGACGCGACCAAGTGGATTTCTGAGCACTCGACGACGTGGCAAGAAAATCCGGACCAACCGCGCTAGACAATTGACCCACCATTGGTGATCGCCACCCATAGGCGACCGATTCCTAGCGGCTTCTCTCCGCATGCGATCGGCGCCATCATCCGGCCATGCACCAGCGTCGATCCACGAAATGGTCCGGCCGCATCCTCCTGACCACAGGATGGGCGGAGATCGCGATGGGCCTCATTCGATAAAAAGTACCAAGTCATCTGATCCGGATCCATCCGCAGAACGTCACAAGATAAGAACTGGATCATCGTGTTGGAGGCGGGCACAGTTGTCTGGCCCTCGCCTGAAAGGCCTCGTGTTTCCCGAGCGACGCAAGATCGAAAATTGTAAGAAGATACGATGCCTCGCTCCGAGCCGAGCACTTCCTCGTTGTGGAAGGATACGACCCGCCTCTACAAGGCGAGGAGATAGGCAGGCTGATCGCGAATGCCCTTGAGAGCCGAATTGTAGACCGCGACCACGGTATGGCCCAGTAGAGAAGCTGCTACGTTCTTGCTCCAGATCAATCCAAACCTACGCTGGAAGGATAACATAACATTGATCAACCTTGGAAAGGAGATCAATTATGTCACGTAAAACCTTTATCGCTATTGCCGCATCTGCCATCATTGGAACGGGCTGTCTCGCGATGGTTTCAACTGACGCGTTGGCGCGCGGTGGTCGTGGCGCGGGCGGCGTTCACCATGGCGCTGGCGTTGGTCACCATGGTGTTGGCGTCGGCGCCCGTGGCGTTGGCGTACGGCCTGGAGTGGCCGTAGGCGTCGGAGCTGCTGCCGTCGGAGCTGCTGCCGTTCGCTGCGGATACGCGCCCTACCCACCGTGCTACTAACGCTATGGCAGAACCCGATCCCCGTTAAAGGGGACCGGGCTGCTGTTGGTGCGCGGTATTAGTCGCGATTGAGAGTTTGGCATCATCTCCTAGATCAATGCTTATCAGACCTGGGCGGGGTGAAGGAGCCACGAATGCCCTTGGCGAGATATTTTCTCGTTGTTGGCGCAGTGCTGCTCGTGCTGCTGTTCATTTCCAATGCATATCTTGCAAGGTCGCAAGTCACGGCAGGCGCAGATAGCAAACCTTTCATCATCCGCATTCATTCCGATCGGAAATGGCCGGAGCGCATTATTTATGATACCAGCGCCCCGAAAATCATTCCTCCGCAACTCGCGAGTACAGAGGGCAGCATCGTCGCCACGCCTTCGCTCATCGACGTTCCCGCCAGAACCAAGGAGCGGGATGCAATGGCGCAGCTGCGGCCGCCCGATGCCATCCAGCTACGACCGTCCGCATCAAGAATGCAAGAGTCAAAGCAACAGCGCTTTCGCAAAATTACAAAGAAACGTGCGAGGCCACCCGCATTGCAGGTCGCGCGGCAGTGGAGATTTGGGTGGTTCGGAAATGGCGTCTGGTAAGCCAACCTGGTCGACGCCTGTGAGACATTAGAGCTACATATCGATGGAAATTGGTTGCGCAGAAGGGCCGTAGCCCTGTGACCATTCGTCGGAAGCCGCTCGCATCGGCCTACTTCAGACGTATCGTGACTCCGCCCACGGCAGCCGATATCTTGGCGCCCACCTCCGGGCCGCTGAGCTCAGGATCACGTCATTGGCGTTCTGCAAATTGGATACCGCAAGGCGCCGCCCGCACAGGGCAGGAGCCCTCGATCGAGGCCGGGTCCTCTGAGATTGATGGCCCGACCGACAATCTTGGTAGTCGAGGCGCCGATCGTGAACCGACGCTTATGCCTGACACCGTAAACGCTTGCCGCGAAGGACGAGCACGCCCTCACCGCCGCCGACCCCAACGATGAATCCGCCTTTGGTGAAGATCACGCCGACTTGACCGGTTTCGGCACGCGATGGCGTAATGAAGCCAGCTACGCGTCCGAACATCTTCGCTACGAGACCATATATCGAGATTCAGCCAAAGCCGCATTGAAACTGCTTGAGGCCGGCAAGGATCGATCTCGTCTTCAGCGATATCGTGATGCCGGGGACCATCGACGGCGCCGGGCTGGCGAGAGAAATTCGCTCGCGGTTTCCCAAATTGCCGGTAGCGCTTACGACGACTATAGTGATGCTGCAAAGGCAGCTCTCCCAAACCTGAAAATACTGCGCAAGCCGTGCGATATCGAGGCACTCAGAGACTTCATCATATTGCGCCTCCGAGATCGCCGAGAACATCCGGTGTGCCTCTGGCGTCAAGCACGATCGACGCCTCGCACGGAAGTTGATCGGACGTTCTCGGCAGGCCGGTGTCCGCCCCTTCTCGGCTCCAAGACGACGTCCCTGAGATCATGTGGGTCGTATCGTCGCCGATATCTTGATGCTAGGCTCGACAACGGCAGGGTGCACCTGCTCCCTGCTTCACACTGGACGGGAGGACGACATGCCTGAGAGCGTCTACAAGGTCATTGAGCTGATCGGGTACCAGCAACGACTCCTGGGAAAAGGCCGCCACCAATGCGGTCGAGCAAGCTGCAAAATCTCTGCGAGATCTCCGCGTTGCCGAGGTCGTCAAACTCGATATGCAACTGGATGAAAAAGGAAAAGTAGAAGCCTATCGCGCCAAGCTCAACGTATCGTTCAAATTTGAGGGCACCTGAGCCTCACCACCTCGCCCCGCTTGCGGGGCGAGGTTTGGCTGGTTGGAGAAAGATGTCAGGCGCGGTCGCCGGATTTTCATACCTTTGTTCAGACCACATGGCTTGGAGACGCGCCTCGACCACGGCAGGGAGACAGAATGCCCAGCCGCCTCGCGCCCCAGGCATTTCCCTGGAGAGCGGCGGCGTAAGTGCTCCACTCGTTCGTCTCCTTCGTGCGACGCAAACCTCGAACCGCGCAGACAATGGCGCGCCGCCCAGGAGAGCATATTGCGATCCATGGATCCTGATTGCCTCGTTGTCTTAGATTTCCACGGTGTTAGTCTTTCGAAAACGCCCAAGGGAGGGAGCCATGGCAGATCGATCGACACAACCACCGACTTGGGACCCCCTCGTCATCGCAGGCCAATTGCACGCGATAGCGAAGCAGAGCCAATCGCTCATGCAGCGCTTTGCCGCGAGCCAGACCGACGCCACCAGGATCGGCATGGGAGACACCTCGACGCTCGGATTCGACTTCATCGACCTCATGACGAACGTGATGTCCCACCCTACCCCGGCCGCGAAGGCCCAGATCGACCTCTTCAACGAGAGCGTAGCGCTTTGGCAGAAGACCGCAGAGCGCATGTGGACAACGCGTCCTTCCGAAGCCGAAAAGCCGTCGGACAAGCGATTCAAACACCCGGATTGGACCGAGAATGCGGTCTTCAACTACGTCAAGGAGAGCTATCTCGTCGTCGCCAAGTCGATCCTTTCGACCGTCAGGGACGTCAAGGGCATGGATGAAAGCTCGGCTCGCAAGGTCGATTTCTACACCCGTCAGTTCGTCGACGCCATTTCTCCCTCGAACTTCGTCGCAACCAATCCTGAGGTCCTCAAGGCCACGCTGGATACCGGGGGACAGAACCTGCTCCGCGGGCTGGAGAACCTGCTTTCCGATCTCGATCGCGGCGACGGCCGCCTGTCGATCACGATGACCGATATGAAGGCTTTCCGGCTCGGCGAAAACATCGCGACGACGCCGGGAAAGGTCATCTTCCAGAACAACCTGATGCAGCTGATCCAGTACACTCCCTCGACGGCCGACGTTCGGAAGCGGCCGCTCCTCATCATTCCGCCGTGGATCAACAAGTTCTACGTTCTCGACCTCCAGCCGAAGAACTCGCTGATCAAGTGGGCGGTCGACCAGGGCCATACCGTATTCGTGATCTCATGGATCAATCCGGACGAGAAGCTCGCCGGAAAGGGATTCGAAGACTACATGCTCGAAGGTCCCGTGGCGGCTTTGGATGCGATCCAGAGAGCCACTGGCGAGCGGCAGGTCAACGCGGTCGGCTACTGCCTAGGTGGCACCCTGCTCGCCTCGACGGCTGCCTACCTTGCGGCGAATGATGACGACCGCATCGCAAGCGCGACCTATTTCGTGACGCTGGTGGATTTCTCCGAGGTCGGCGACATGGCCGTCTTTATCGACAAGGAGCAACTCGCCTCCCTGGAATGGCGCATGCGCGAGCGCGGATATCTCGAAGCCCATGACATGGCAACGTCGTTCAACATGTTGCGTGCGAACGACCTGATCTGGTCGTTCGTCGTCAACAACTATCTGCTCGGCAAGGAGCACCTTCCGTTCGACCTGCTGTTCTGGAATTCGGACTCGACGCGGATGCCGGCGGCCATGCACTCGTTCTACTTAAGGAAGATGTATCTCGAAAATCTTCTGGCCAAGCCTGGTGGCATTGTGCTCGCTGGCACGCCGATCGACCTGTCCAGGATCAAGATCCCGACCTTCATCCTGTCGACGCGCGAGGACCATATCGCACCTTGGAAATCAACCTACGCGGCCACGCGGCTGTACTCGGGTCCAGTCAAATTCGTATTGTCGGCATCAGGCCACATGGCGGGTGTCATCAGCGCGCCGGGAAGCAAGTATGGCCACTGGACCAATGACGAGTTGCCGGCCGATCCCGACCAATGGTTCTCCGACGCAGCCAGCCATCAGGGCTCCTGGTGGCCTGTCTGGGACGCCTGGATGACCCGCCTGGATGATGTGCGGGTTCCGGCGCGCCGGCCCGGCGGGGGCAACCTGCCCGTAATCGAGGACGCCCCGGGCGGTTATGTGCGCGTCAGAGCCGTCGCGTAACGACAGAAGCCAGTCCACCCGTCACGGCGGAGTTAAATACAAGAGGGGCTCAAGAAGCGCCGGAAACCCTAGGTGCGATGGGCAAGCGCGCACCGCTATCAAGCGTGAGTCCAGCCCGAACTGGCATCGTTGAGCCAGCGCCGGGTTGCGTCGTCGGACTAGCCGGGGACCGCGAACTGCCCGTGCGGAGCCGCGTCTTGGGCGGCAGGAACGAACACATGCGGCGCATGGAAGCGTCCGGGCTTGGCTCGATGAACGGACGCCGCGTTGGCGGACCCGCAGATAGCAATAGAAAGAACCACCGTCAGGGACAAAGGCAAGGCGGCACGCATCGCACTTCGCCTGATCACGTTGCGCACTGACTCGACTATGCTGCTATGGATCCGCCCCGAGCGACTGGCCGCCAAACTTGGATGGATCGTTGTAGCTGGGAACGTCGTGGTACCGAACCGGCGGCTGACGCAGCGCGTAGGCCGGGCCCGCAAAGGCGGCGAAGCTCGAGGCCACGCCGACAGGACGACGCGATGACGCGCGCGAGAATGATGCACTGTTGCCGCATCGGCGGATGCATTCATGTTATTCGGCGCACGGTTTGACCCCGGATCGCCGCCGAACGTTGACCCCGCCAACCTCGCCAAATCCCTTGAACCATCACCGGAATGTTCTTCACGTGTGGGGTCAATGATTGGAAGCCGATGGGGTCAAAGTTCGGCGCCTATTCACAACCGCCTTCAGCGTCGCCGCGTCGACCGCACCAGTAATCCGCATCCGAGCTCCGACAGCAAACTCGATCTCGATCGCC
The DNA here is from genome assembly GCF_054057015.1 of Bradyrhizobium sp. JR3.5. Taxonomy (NCBI): domain Bacteria; kingdom Pseudomonadati; phylum Pseudomonadota; class Alphaproteobacteria; order Hyphomicrobiales; family Nitrobacteraceae; genus Bradyrhizobium; species Bradyrhizobium sp. JR3.5. The sequence goes on along the minus strand of NZ_JBSRYV010000001.1, from coordinate 152,867 downwards.
CCGCCGGCCGGCTCTACCGGACCAGGCGTCGCCCCCGGTTCCGGTACCTGTATCGCCGGTATGACGCTCGTGCGCTGATCGGCGGCATCCGGCGGCTCGGGACGAGACGCTCGCCGCCATCGCAGCAGCAACGAGCGCGAAACGCCATATCGCCGCGCCGTCGCCGCGACCTGGCGCGGCCTGTAAGCTCTCCAGGACGATCTCGAGCTTCTCGTCCTCGGGCCGGCGCCGTTCTTATGCTCCTCGAGCTTGAGGGACTAAGTCTCGTCGCACAGGACAGTCTTTGAGGGCACGTTGCGCACGGTCGCATCGTGGTAGGCCGCACAAGCTCGCCAGCGTCAACGAGCGGCTTCGGAATCGTGCTGAAAAGCACGTTTGTCGCACGCGAGCGTCTAAATGGCTCCGAAAGGCGTCTAAACGTTCGCACTCTGCGCTGATAGAGTGAGACGCTATTTGCTTGATCTTGCTGAGGGATTCATGGTGGGCGCACCAGGGCTCGAACCTGGGACCCGCTGATTAAGAGGCAGCTCCTTTATGGGTTGTTGCAAATACTTAGCTATAAAATCCCCTCTCGGGGCGGTCATATACATCAATAGGTTACAGCCGGATTGTAAATCATAGTCCCTGCCCTCAGCTTCTGCGCCAACGCAAATAGGGAATGGAAAGATAAATAAAAACAAAGGAGTTCGCGCGTGCCTGACCCGTCGCGTGAGTTCGAAGATGCCTAATCTCAAGAACATCTCGCCGCTCACCTGGGTGCTCGACCGCTGCCGATAAGTCGCCACCGGACTAGGCTGGCATCGCCAGCCCGCTCCACGGCCTTCCCTCACGGTTTTTGAGGCTGCGCTGGATGCCCAGCGCGGATGAGTTTCCGACAGCATGCTCGCTTTTCAAGGCCCGGTACAGCCAATCGCCTGCGCTTAGCGACGCGTCAGGCCCGCGGCCCGCGAAACCGTTTTCACCAGCTGGCGAAACCGGCCGGAAACACTCGGCTGATACCACATCCCCCAAAATGATAAGGGGAAGTGTCATGATGGAAATCGCGATCATCGGTCTGCTGTTTGTAAGCACCATCATCTTTGGCGCTCACGCTTACGACGCGATCCACAGCCATTGAAGAGTCGTGAGAGCCCCGGCGACGACGCTGCCGGACGACATCACCAGGGCTCATCACGCGGATTGCCCCCTAGAGGCCGCATCTGTTCGTCCGCGGCCGAGAAGGTGATGGTCTTCAAAATTCCGGGAGCCAGCGCTTCAGCTCTCTTTACCCGGCCAATATTTCGCCTTGGTGGCGATCCAACGCTCCGGATCGGCTTCCGTATCGAAGTCTCCGATGTGAGAATCCGGCCCATTGCCAGTCTTGACCGCCACAAACCAGCGACCATTCCTTGTCTTTTCAGGCTGAAAGTGAGGTGTCTTGATCGTCATGCCGCTGAAAATGCGATGTTGGCCCTCAACATTCCAGAGCGCTGCGACAGCACGAAAGCATAGCCCATTTGGAGCATGCTCTTCTGGCACAAAATGTATGGCCCAGACGAACTATCAGAATCGCAAGGCTGTCGTTGTTCGACTTGCAATAGATCAGGCTCGCTCCGTACTCGCGCGGATACAACGAACACGCTCTGAGGCCCATCATGGGCAACTCAGCGGATAGCGTACGGGGAACTTCGCTATGCTAACGATATCCAGGCAAGAGATAGAAACGCTCATATGCAAGTGTGACGCTTGCGGTCGCTACATGGCCTTGTTGGCCGAGCTACCGTCCGTTGGCAAGCACGAAGCCGTCCATGTATTTCGTTGCCATGGCTGCAATTCGGTGAAGTCGGTGCAAGAGGCTCGGCGCTAGTACGAAATGCTCACCGCCGACTGCGGATTGCGGCGCCAGGGACGCAATCGAACGACTCTACCGCAGCTGCGCCCGCGCTGACGCGACCGATCGCTTTGCAAGGTTACGGTGGTGGTAACCATGCCCCGCACGTCGTCGCAAATGCTGCGGTTGACGGACCGGACGACGCGCTTTTGTTTACGCAATCGGCCGGAGATCGCCGAAGGGATAGATCCGCCTCGAACAACAACCAGGAGCTCGTTGCATCGCGCTGCACCTACTGAACCTGGGTCGAGACATGCTGATGATCTGCACGCCAGAACCGAACTCGAACCGGTCTGATCACCAGGTCAGCGCACCTTGCGGCGCACCGGAAACATGCCCCAGTGAGAACAACTGATCCACTCGCCGTGGTCGGTCGCGAATGCAGTTGCCGATGTGGTAGAGGTCATGATCGTCTCCTTACATTGTACGAACGATCTGGAAGTAGGAAGCGGCCACCGCGTCACCACTAAAATTCTGTTCAGGCGCGCCTGTCGATTGGCTGGTCATCGCGAGGGCAGCACCACGCTGCTGCGCGACAATCCGATTTCCGGCTCCGGATCCGGTCCGGCCTGAACCAGGCCATCATGGCGCATCGAGAGCTCCGAAACCGGTGACGTCGCCGCCCGTTCGAGCAGTGCATGCAGCTTCGGATGAAGCCCTTCGCCGCGCGACGCCGCGAGAGCGCTGAATTGATGAAAAGCGCACATTGTCGAACTCCTGGGCTGCTCGCGGCAAGATGTGGGACTGCTACGCGAGCACGCGACAACGATCGACCGCGAACGGCCGCGCAGATCGCGTGAAACGTAACCGGCCATGAGGAGGTAGTGGGTCGCGCCCGGATATCGATTAAATACGCGTTCATTCACCGGCGCCGCCGGCGGCGACGTCGGTTTCCGGATTTCAGCAGCGTGACCAGTCCATCGCTCGCCGCGCAAATGATCGATTTCATCGATCAGAACGGCCACATCAATCTATTAGATAAATTCGATGCCGAGAACCACAATTGGCGTAGCCCCTGGAGAGACGCCAATGACCGATGCGATCGATTTCCGCCGTTCTTCAATTAAACCCGTCATCCGCGATGCCATCGTGTCGCATATGGAACAGGCGCGCTCGGTCATTCCTGGCGTCGCGCTGGCCGGAGCCGTCGCGCTCGCCGCAGACCTGCTTCACAGGGTTCCGGGGGCCGCCACGTTCAGTCCGATGATTCTCGCGATCACGATCGGGATCGCGGTACGCAATCTTGTCGGCACGCCATCCTTCGCCGGCCCGGGAATTGCTTTCAGCATGCGCCGTCTGCTCCGGTCCGCGATCGTTCTGCTCGGCTTTCAGATCACGCTGGCCCGGCTTGCGGCCGTCGGCGCAATCGGTCTGTTCGTCGTGACGGCGACGCTCGTTGCCACCTTCGTATTCACTCTCGCAGCCGGTCGCCTGCTCGGCGTCGATCGGAAGCTCACCCAACTGATCGCTGCGGGCACCTCGATCTGCGGTGCTTCGGCAGTTGTGGCCGACCAACAGCGTCACCGAGGCATCCGACGAGGACGTCGCCTATGCGATTGCCTGCGTCACGATCTTTGGTTCGATCGCAATGTTCGTCTATCCCGTGCTGCCGCATCTTCTGCATCTCGACGGCGCCGCCTATGGGCTCTGGAGCGGGGCATCCATCCATGAGATCGCGCAGGTGGCCGCCGCTTCCTTTCAGAACGGCCAGCGCGCCGGCGAAATCGCGACGGTCGCCAAGCTTGCCCGTGTCATGTTGCTTGCACCCGTGGTCCTGGCCCTGGGCGTCGCGCCCCGGGCGGGAGCCAGGCGCGGGTCCAAAAGGCCGCCCCTCCCCTGGTTTGCTATCGGCTTTGTCGCGGTGGCCGCCATCAACAGTTTCGTGACGATCCCGGCAGACGCTAGAAGCGCAACCGTCACTCTGTCGACGTTCCTGCTCACGATCGCACTCGCCGCCATGGGCCTCGAGACCGACGTCTCAAGACTCTACGCGAAGGGCTTGCGGCCAGCTATATTGGGCGGGTTCGCCTTCCTGTTCATCGCAGCTTTCAGCCTGACGATCATCAAACTCATGGGGTGACCATGACGCTCGAACAACTCCGGATCTTTGCCGCGGTCGCCGACAAGCAGCACGTCACACAAGCCGCGCACGAACTGAATCTGACACAATCGGCCACGAGCGCGGCAATCGCCGCGCTCGAAGGGCGTTATGGCGTCAAGCTGTTCGATCGGGTGGGCCGCGGCATCGTTCTCACGCATATGGGCCGCTGCTTTCTCAACGAAGCGCGGGCGGTGCTGGCGCGCGCACATGCAGCCGAGCAGGTGCTGCGGGATTTTGCCGGGCTCACGGCCGGAAAGCTTGTGATTTCCGCCAGCCAGACGGTCGGCAGCTACTGGCTGCCCGCGAGACTGCTGGCATTTCAGGCGACCTATCCCGGCATCGAAATCGAAGTCAGGATCGCCAACACCGAACAAGTCGCGACCGACGTTCGCGAAGGCATGGGCGGATGTCGGCTTCATCGAGGGCGACGTCGACGATCCTGCATTGTCCGCCCGCCGCGTCGACACCGATACGCTGGTCGCTGTAGTGGGCGCACAACACCCGTTGGCGACCCAGCAGTCGCTTCCTCCTGACTGGATGATCAGAACACCATGGATCCTTCGCGAGCCGGGCTCCGGAACGCGCGCCATGTTCGAACGGGCCTTGAAGAAACGCGGGGTACGCCTCTCCGACTTGACGGTGCAGCTCGAGTTGGCTTCCAACGAGGCAATTCGAACGGCGGTCGAGACCGGCCGCTGTGCCGCGGCCATTTCCGATCTGGTGGTCGAAAAGGCGATTGCGGCGAAGCGGCTGTTCCAGCTGGACGGCGAACTGGCGAAGCGCTCGTTCTACGCTTTGCGTCACAAGGAGCGGCATGTGAGCAAGGCCGAGGCCGCGCTGATGTCCAGCATCGCTGCGGGCGCTGCCGCGTAGAAAGACCTGCGACCGCGGGCGACACTTCTGCGACAATTGAACTGATGCCTCGCCGGCAACGCCGCGAGCGTTGTCGCCGCGCACTACCGTCCGTGCGCATTCGATCGTGTCCGGTGATCGGAACGATCTCATCATCTCGTTGGATTGCTACCGCACCGCGGCCTACGTCCTAGAGAAGCGACAGGCACATCGAACACCGCCTGCCGGAAACATCGAGATGGAGATTCACAATGATCGGTTCGTACCGCGCATTCCTCGCGATTGTCGCGCTGGCCACCACGGCTTCGGTACTCGGTGCGCCGCTCGCGCAGGCCCACAACGAGATGCATTTTTCGAGCAAAGGGAGTATCATTCACTCGCATGAGCGGTTGCGCTTTAGCAACCGGCATCTGCCGTGCAGCCATCAGGCGCCGCAGCAGCAGGTCGCAGATCCGTTTGCGGACATGATCCTCGGATGAGCGATGCATGAAAGTGTATGCGTCACCTCGACAGGAGCTCTCGATGCAGCAACATCGCAACCAAGCACGCTCTCAAGCTCTGACTCGCCGCGCCATGCTTCGCACCATCGGAGTGGCGGGCATGGCGCTTGCATCCTCGTCGGCCTGGGCAGATCAATCGGTGGAGCTGCCGATCGCCGGCGGTCCGCGACAGCGGCCGGTGACGCACGACTTCCCGCAAAAGGGATCGATGATCCTGCAGCGCACCCGGCCACCGCTGCTGGAAACTCCAATGGAAGTGTTCGATCGCGGTGTATTCACGCCGAACGACCAGTTTTACGTGCGCTGGCACTGGGCCGTGATCCCGACATCGGTGGATGCAGCGGCCTTCAGGCTTTCCGTAAGCGGTCACGTCAATCAAGTGCTGTCGTTGTCGATCGGCGATCTGCTCAAGCTGCCTCGCGTGGAGCTTGCCGCCGTCAATCAGTGCTCGGGCAATTCCCGAGGCTTCTTTTCACCTCGTGTCCCCGGTGCGCAGTGGGCGCATGGCGCGATGGGCAATGCGCGATGGACGGGAGTGCTGCTCAAGGATGTGCTCGACCGCGCGGGCGTCAAGCCAGGCGCGATTCAGGTCCGCTTCAACGGACTGGACGAGCCTGTGGTACCCGAAGCGCCCGATTTCCGAAAGTCGCTCGACATCGATCACGCGCGCGACGGCGAAGTCATGATCGCCTTCGCGATGAACGGCGAGCAGCTGCCGTTGCTGAACGGCTTTCCGCTACGTCTGATCGTGCCCGGATGGTACTCGACCTATTGGGTCAAGATGCTCAGCGACATCGAAGTCCTTGATCGCGCGGACGACAATTACTGGATGGCGACTGCCTATACCGTTCCGGATACGCCGCACGCCAACATCGCGCCGGGCCAGACCGGGGTAAAGATGGTTCCGATCAGCCGCATGGTGCCGCGGTCCTTCTTCACGAATGTTGCGGAAAATGCGTCACTTCCAGCCGCCGCCAGCGCAACAATCCGCGGGATTGCCTTCGGAGGCGACACTGGCGTCTCCAAGGTCGAGCTTTTGATGGATGAGGGCCGGACCTGGCAACTCGCGACACTTGGCGATGACTTCGGAAAGTACAGCTTCCGCCGCTGGCAGATGAGCGTCCCCCTGTTGGAGAAGGGCCATCATTCACTCATGGTCCGCTGCACGAATCTGAGCGGCGACGTTCAGCCCGCAATGCCCAACTGGAACAACAGCGGTTTCATGCTCAATGCCGTCGAGACGGCCCATATCACCGCCATTTAGGAGCAATTTCATGCGCCACGCCATCATTGCCCTTGGCGCCTCGTTGGCTGCCCTGCTAACGCCGACCTCCGCCCGAGTCCAGCCCGCTCCGGAAATCACATCGACAACCGTGGAGCTTCCTGCGGGCGATGCGCTGTTTCCGGGTGAATCCAGCGCGGATGCTATCAACAATAACTGCCTGGCCTGTCACTCCGCGGACATGGTGTTGAACCAGCCTGCCCTCTCCAGGTCCGTCTGGGACTCCGAGGTCCGCAAGATGATCAAGGCCTACAGAGCGCCCATCAACGTAAAGCGACGTACCCGCGATCGTCGACTATCTCGTCAGCACTAAGGGGACGAACTAGCGTCAGGCCTGCGACCAGCCCGAGCTGGCGTTGTCCAGCCAGCGCTCGGTGTCTTCATCCGTCCAACCGGGAATGGCGAAGCGAGGACGGGCGGACATCGCCGCACCCGGAGCTGCCAATTGTTGTCGATGGCCGTGCGCACGTGCCGCGGGGGCGACCGGACCGTGCGTTGCCGCGGAAGCGGCGAACGAAATCAGCAGAAGACCAAACACCAGAAGACAACGCATTGAGATCACCCGAGATCGTTTTGCACGATCGATGCGGCGTGCGGGACGTGCGACCGGATCCTGCGGATCACATCGCGGGAGGCTGGCCACCGAGCTTGGATGGATCGTCGTAGCTGGGCGTGTCGTCATAGTAGGTCTGCGGTCGAACGGCTGCATAGGACTCCCTCGGGACGGTGAAGGTTTGCCCATGATGCGTGATGGCCCGATGTCGGGTGTGGGTACCATGCAAGGGAGCCGCGCTCGCACATGCGGTCAGTGAGATCAAGAAGCCTGCGGCTAAAAGAGTACGCATCGAACTTTCTCCAGTTGTTCACCTTCTGGAAGTGATGCGCGTCGTTCGTGATCCCAATCTGCACGGGCTGCACGAAATATCACATTACCGGCATCGTCCGTCGCGGCACCAGCGATCGCCTTCGAGGCCGGAACGACTCGAACCGGCGCACGCACAAGAGCTCAGGACAACAATCTGCGCCAGCTATTTCCAGTACTGGGCGACAAGCGGAACAACGAGTCCGATCAGGACGCCGTTTAACCCGATGCCAACCGCGGCGAATGCGGCACCAAGCTCGTTGCGTGCCGCGACCTGGGCCGCCGCGACGCCGCTCCCGGCAATTCCGGCCGCAAGACCGTGGGCTCGCCAATCGTGGATGTTCAGCGCGGTCAACATTTTCCGACCCGCGACTGCCGCTACAATACCGCCAAGGATCGCGAGCGCGGCCGTCAGTGCCGAAATGCCACCGACCTGGCTGGAGACCGCGACCGCAATCGGCGTGGTCGCCGCTTTCGGCGCCATCGAGAACGCAACCGCGCGTGAGCCTCCAAGGAGCCACACCAGACCAATCCCGCTGAGGATCGATGTAACGGAGCCCGCCAGCAATGCAAGTCCAACACTCAGAAGATTCTCCTTGATGAGCCGGGCACTTCGCGCCAGCGGAACGGCCAAGGCGACAGTTGCCGGGCCGAGCAGAAAATTGATGGGCTGGGTTGCCGCAAAATAGACCCTGTAATCGGTCCCGGTCATCACGACGGTGCAAGCTACGAGAATGATGGCCGTGAGCACCGGGCTTGCGAAGCTCGAACCACCGCAGGCCCGCTGCAGCGCGTTACCGAGGGCGTAAGCCGACAGCGTTACCACGAGCCAGAGCACGGGCGTCGCACCAAGCGAAATCCAGAGTCGATCGATTGCAAGCATTGACAACAGCCTGACGTCGTTCAACGCGTCTTCACGCCTCGCACGGTGTCCGGCGACCGCCTCGCGGCGCGGCGGCGAATGCTCCAATGCATCACCAACCCGGTGACGGCGAGGCTCAGCAATGTCGATCCAATCAGGCCCGCGGCAATCGGCAGCCATTCCGCCCGCAGTACCCCAGTCTCCGCAATGAGACCCACGCCGGCCGGCACGAACAGTAGCCCCAGGTGACGGATCAAGGTTTCAGCAGTGTGCTCCACGCCGGCAATCACCGGCGACTTCGCGGCCGGCCCTTCCATTCTCAAGACCAGCGCGGCGGCCAGAATCGACATGCCGATCACCGGTCCCGGTACGGGAAGCGCAAGAACCTGGTGAAGCAGATCGCCGGCGAGTTCGCACGCCAGCAGAACAAGAAACGCGGGGACGATCATTTGCTACGGCGGCGTGCGCGAGTTCAACATCCGCGACAGATCGACCCCTCCAGCATTTTTTCAAGCCGCGCATCCTCCTTGTCGATGGCTGGGTTCGTGCCGAGCAGCGGCGCTTTCATGGCGTGGCCGATCCCACCGGACGACGGCAGCGCAGTACCCAGGGAATTCGTTCCCGGCGTGGCGGCACTCGTACCGAGCGCGCGCCCCATCGACATGTGCGATCCCATGGATCCCCCCATACCGCCGCGGGCAAATGCCGTGGTGACGGAGAGGGTGAGACAAAGTGCGAAGCAAAACAGGGACAACAGTTTCATGACTCGTGTTCCAGGCGTTGAGATGACCTGAACTTGAAGTAGGCGTCACGCGCGGTCCGCGCCGAGCACGATCGCGAGAGCGATCCTGACAAGGAATACAGACTCGGTACGGCGGACGTGGACGACCTCAGTTGGATTTCGTCGTCTCAGACGGATGATCCGCGACAATGCGCAGTTCCTGTCACGTAGACCTGCGAGGGTGTCACAACGGCCGATTCCGCCACGGATGCGGCCGCGACGCACGATTGCCGCCGGACCTGGACAGCACATATTGGCCAGCGTGGCGGACGAATGTCTGTATGCAGTTGGAGCCTTGGCAAGGTTCGGGTGCATCCGGGCACTGGAGGAGCGAATAGTCGAGCCGAACGACGTTTGAGTTATCGTCGTATGTCGCGAAGTAGTGACCTGCTTCAGCATTGGCGCCGCACCTGGCCCAAACAACCCTCCTGATTCCGGATGGAAGGCGAGCGATCCTTCCGGCACTCATTGGAGGATCAGAGGGGACGACCGGCACCGCATAACCAGGCGACGCCCAAGCCGAGACTGCCATGCAGATCAGTATGAATGGAATTCGTTGCATGTAGCACCTTCGCAGACCGCAGTTCCTCAGGAGGGCATCTCCGATGATTAGATCATCCAGACTTAAGACTAGGCGGTAGATGCGCTCCGGCAAGGATCATGACAGCGAATTGAAATCTCTGATCAGGGTCGCGGGCGCGCGGCCGGCACCCGACTGCCCGGAGCTATCGCGCTCCGCTCTCGAAAGTGAGTTGGATTGGTCGGCCCCGGTGCCTACGTTTACTTCGACAATCGAGCGTCTGGGATTTCGAATGCGTAAACATATCTGTGCGACGGCCGCCCTTCTGTTGAGCGGTGGCAGCTGTCTGGCGCAAGTCTCGACCATGGGCACGACCGCCATGGCCATTCCGACAACACCGGGTGCGATTGTGTCGTCTCCGCTGGCAGGGCCAAGTCCGTTCACGAGTCTGTTCTCGGCCGCGACCATTCCCGGTGCGCCGGCAACCACTCTGGCGGCGCCCCCGCTGGCGCAGGATCCGACACTTCCGGGAACGAGCGTGAATTGCGCGCCGACCGAAGTGGAGCTTTCGCCGTCCGTGGACAGCGTCACTTCCACGAGCAGCAGCGCTTCCGCGAGTCCCACGGTGGCGATGAGCGCAGAAATCCCAATGGGTACCATCACCGGCATGTTGGGGCCGAGCGCACCGACAACGGGTACAAGCTTGTCGCCGACCTTGCCGGCGGCCATGCCCGTGACCATCGTAGCCACGGTCACCGGCAGCACGACAGGCACGGTCGCACCAGCGTCGATACTCGCTGGCTCCACACCAGGAAGCTCGTGCACGTCGGCGCCCGGGAGCACGCTGACCAATGCTGCGGCCTTGCCCGCCTCCACACCCGCCGTCCCGCAAGGACCTCCACCGGGAACCATTCAGTCGCCAACGGCGGATGCCGACACGGCCGAGACCAGCATCAGCCCCGCACCGGACGTCGTGCCAGCCCCGAACACGGCCGCATGCAGCGAAAGCATTTCGATGGACCTCGCCAGTCCGGCCCCGACGAATCCCGCCGACACAAGTGGCGGTGCAGCCATGCAGGGCAGATCGCTCCCCGCAGGCTGCTAAGCAGAACTTATCGCCAAGGATGAATCGTTCCAAGACAAGCCGCCGAGCAGCTCTTCCCGCCCCCCTCAACCCTTCCGGCGAAGGCGAGCCCGGCCTCAGGCTCACCGGGCCGGACGCCTCAGCAAATCTGCGGGTCGTCTCCGTGGTCGCAGATTCCGCCTGGCTGGTCCGAGGGCGCCGCACTATCGGCGCCAACGGATGGTACGGACATCCAGGGATGGCCGTCGATTCCATCAGCAAACGGAAAGTCGCTCGCATGATGAGCGGCGTGCCGCTCGAGCATGTGGCTCTCACGTGCGCTTGCAGCCGACGCAAACATCGCGGTGGCAATCAGTGCCGCCGACAAGATCTTCAACATTGTCATCAACCTTCTCCATTCAAACACAAAGCATGTTTGCTCTGTGAGTGAGGTGCGGATTGATGCGGAAATCCGAATGCAAGACTTGCTCACAGCTCCTCAATCAGCCGTGAGCCGTTCACGATCCTCTTTGCTCAGTCAAGGCAGGTCAGCGAAGGCAATCGATGGCTTCTTGACGGTCGGTGAGTGGCGGTTTCGAAAGCATCAGCGAATCGCGAAACCACGCCCCACTTGAATCCGGATATCTTCAAACTTGATTCACTAGGCTGCCTGACATCACGGATCGAGCATCCATCGCCGACCGCGCCGAGCTAGCTAGTCTGCGGTCCGCGAACGGAGACCCGGCTTCCCTCCGTCAGGTTCAGCATCGGGTTGAGAATCACCTGATCACCCGGCTTGACGCCCTGGTGCACCTCGACCTCCGTGCCGAAATCGCGGGCGATCGCAACCTTGCGCATATGAACCACACCGTCATCGACGACTGCAACATGCAGGCCATTTTCATCGAAGACAACCGCGTCCGCAGGGATGATCATCGACTGCGTCTTGCGTGGAATGAACAGCTCGACGGTGCAATAGATGCCCGGCTGAAGCGCACCGTCCGGATTGGGCACGTCGATCTCGGTTAGCAACGTGCGACTCCCGGGCTGCAACGCGGTGGCGATCCGCGTGACCTTTCCCGGAAACACCCGCCCTGGAATCTCTGGAACCCGGATGACGGCATCGACACCCGGCTGGACGCCGAACGCCTCGTCCTGGGGAACGAAAACCTGGGTGCGGATGACGTTCGCATGCATCAGCGTGAACATGAATGTCGAACCGGCTTGCACGAGGCTGCCATTGTCGATGTTGCGCTGGGTGATTACGCCGTCGAACGGAGCCACCACGCGCTGATAGGCCTTGTCCTGCTGCAAAACCTTGATCTGGGCTTGCTGAGCCGCGATGTTCGACTTTGCCACTGCCTCGGCCGCCTGCTGTGCGCGCAGCGTCAGGCGGTCATTGTCGCCCTGCTGGGCGGTCAGCCATCCCTGTTTGACGAGACCGCTGTCGCGCGCGTTGGTGACTTCGGCGAGTTCGCGGCTCGCCTGCGTTTGCTGCAGGGTTCCCTCGGTCTGCGCCAGCGTGGCCTGGGCCTGCGCGACCTGGTGGTCGAGTTCAGGCGCGACGATCTCGGCCAGCAGCGCTCCTGCTTTCACCCGATCGCCGATATCGACGTAGCGCTTTTCGACGTAACCGCTGGTCCTGGCAAATATGTTGGCAGCTTCGAAGGCGGCCGTTGTCGCCGGCAAGGTAACGTTTATCTTGCTGTCGCTGGCGCGGACACTTGCGACCCGGACTTCGGGCACAAACCTCCGCGCTTGTTCGGACGTCGCGGCCACGTCACGCCCGGCCTGATAATGACGCCACCCACCCAAGGCGAGCCCTCCGACGAGCAAGACCAGCGCCGCCGAGCCGAACACGGCTGCTCCGGATCGCCGACCGGGCCTGTCCTCGGTCCTCAGGAAACGTCCGTTCGCCTCACTCGGCCGATCGAGGTCGTGGAGCGTCCGGTCGGGCCGCACATCTATCTCTGTCATGCCTCAGATTCCTCGAACAAGCCATGCCGCGGCTTTCCATCATTCCCCTTACGCAGCATGGCAAAGAGATAAGGGACGATGAGCAGGGTTGTCGGCGTTGCAAACAGCAGTCCGCCGATCACGGCGCGCGCGAGTGCCGCGTTCTGCTCCTCGCCGGCACCGCCGATCGCCATCGGGATCATGCCAACGATCATCGCTGCGGCGCCGTCATCAGCACCGGCCGAATCCGGGTGCGACCGGCGCTCAGTGCCGCCTCGAAGGCGGAATACCCCTTCAGCTGCTGCTCGCGCGCAAAGGTCACCAGCAGGATGGAGTTCGCCGACGCAACACCGACAGACATGATTGCACCCATCAATGAGGGGACATTGAGCGTGGTCCCGGTGATGAACAGCATGGTCACGATGCCGCAGAGCGTCGCGGGCAAAGCCAGGATGACCACGAAGGGCTCACCAAAGCTCTGGTAATTCACGACCATCAGCAGATAGACGAACACCGCCGCGAACACGAGCCCGATGCCGAGATCCCGGAACGAGTCGTTCATGCTCTGGATCTGGCCGAGGACCTGGATCGAATTGCCGGGCTTTAATTGCTTTTGCAGTTCGGCAGTGACCCTGCCGATGTCAGCCGCGACGCCGCCGAGGTCGCGGCCCTGCACGCTGGCATAGACCTCGTAAACCGGCTGGACGTTGCTCTGATTGGCGTTGGTCGGCACCGTATCGCGCTTGAAGGTCGCGATGTTGCTGAGCATGCCCGGCACCGTCTGGCCACTGGCGGCGAGCGACGTCGACACCGGCGTGTTGGCGAGCGCATTGAGCGAATTGACCTTGTATTCCGGTGTCTGCACGGCGAGGTAGTAAGGAATGCCGGAGCTCAGATCCGTCCAGAAATTCGGCGACACCTGGACCGACGAGCTGAGGCTGACATTGATGTTGGTCGCGACCGTGCTGGCGTTTAGGCCGAGCTGAGCGGCACGGGTCCTGTCGATATCCGCATAGAACGCCGGACCATCGATTTCCTGCTGGAGATGGGCATCGACGATACCCGCAATGGCGGCCAGCCGCTTCTGAAGCTCCTTGGCGACCGCCAGATTGTTGGCTCCATAGCCGACAGTCCGAACGTCGATCTGCGCCGGCAGTCCGAAGTTCAGTATCTGGGTGACGATGTCGGCGGCCTGGAAATAGAAAGTGTCCTCCGGGAACGATGCCGGTAGGAGCTGACGCAGCTTCTTGACGTACTCCGCAGTCGGCTTGTGACCATCGCGGAGCGAGATCAGAATGACGCCGTCATTGATGCCGATGGTCGAGCCGTCGGCGAAGGCCAGGTTATACGCCCGCGCCGGCAGCCCGATATTGTCGACGATGAGCGAACGATCCTTCTCGGGAATGACTTCGCGGATCTTGTCTTCGACCTTCTGGAATATGGCCTCCGTACTCTCGATCCGAGTTCCCGCCGGCGCGCGGACATGGAGCTGGATCTGGCCACCGTCGATCAATGGGAAGAAATCCCTTCCCACCAGGCTTAGCATCACCGCGCCCAGGCCAAGCATCAGGATCGCGGCAATCGGCACGACGGCGCGGCGTCGAAGCAGCAATCCGAGAAGCCGGGAGTAGCCGTCACGCAGCCGCTCGAAGCTGCGCTCGAAACCGTTGGACAGGTGTGAGAACAGCCCGTCGGAGACTTCGCCGTGGACGTGCCGGCGCTCCCCCCTTCAGCAGCAAACCAATCGTGATCGGCGTCAGTGTCCGCGACAGCCCGTAGGACGCAAGCATCGCGAACACGACGGCGAGGCCCAGCGGCGTAAACAGGTATTTGGCGGGCCCCTCGAGGAACACCACCGACGTGAACACGCAACTGATGGCGAGGGTGGACACCAGCGTGGGTACCGCGATCTCGGCCGCGCCATGCAGGGTTGCGTCCGCGAGCGACATGCCCTCCTCCGTCCACAGCCGGTGGGTGTTCTCGATCGTGACGGTCGAGTCGTCGACCAAGATTCCGACGGCCAGGGCGAGGCCGCCCAGCGTCATTGTGTTCAGCGTTTCTCCGAGGAAGTAGAGCACGACAAGCGACGACAGGATCGCCAGCGGGATTGAAATCATCACCACTAGGGTCGAGCGCCACGAACCCAGAAACAGGAGGATCATCATGGCGGTCAACCCGGCCGCGATCGCTCCTTCCCGGAGCACGCCATTCACCGAATTCGTCACGAAGACCGACTGGTCGAATAACTCCGTGATCTTGAGCCCGGGAGGTGCGGCAGCGCGAACCGCAGTCAACGCCTTCTTCACGCCGTTGACGACTGCCAGCGTCGAGGCATTGCCATTCTTGATGATGCTGAGAAGGACCGAGCGACGACCGTCCTCGCGGACGATGTTCTGCTGCACCATCGAGCCATCGCGCACCTGGGCAACGTCCTTCAGCAAAATGGTGGCGCCATTCGAGAACTTGACCGGGATCTTGTTGAGGTCGTCGATGGTCGCTGGCGTCGCATTGGTACGCACCGTGTACTGAATGTCTCCCATTTTCGCGGTGCCGGAAGGCAGCGTAAGATTTTGAGTGTTGACCGCGTTGACGATATCGAGCGGCGTCAGGCCTCGGGACAAGAGCTTGTCGGGATCGATGTCCACCATGATCTGCCGGTATTTGCCGCCGGCCGGTGTGGGCAGAGTGACGCCGGGAACCGGCGCAAGCTGCTGCCGGACACGATAACAATGCCGAAATCATAGAGTTGCTGCTCGTTGAGCTTGTCCGAATTCAAGGCGAGCTGCAGTACGGGAACGCTCGACGCATTGAACTGCACGACGATCGGCGGCTGGATGCCCGGCGGCATCAGCGCGCGAATCGAGTTGGTCGCGGAGACGATCTGCGCGATAGCAAGGTCGAGATTGACGTCGGGCTGGAAATAGATCTTCTGCACCGACAGACCGTTGAGGGTCTGCGACTCCATGTTCTTGATGCCATTGACATTGGCGCTGATGGAATACTGGCTGTATGTACTGACGCGCTGCTCCATCTCCGGCGTAGACAGCCCCGTATACTGCCATATGACAGTCACCACAGGGATACGTATCTCCGGAAAGATGTCCGTCGGCATCGACCACAGCGCCGCACCACCCAGGAACAGGATCAAAGCCGCCACCACGTAGAAGGTGTGCGGAAACCTCAACGCAAATCGGACGATTCCCATTCAAAACCCCTGCGCGCCAGGCGGCGCAAAACGCTCGGCAGGACACCCCGTCGATCGGCCAGCCGCCTCAATCAAGTTGGAATTCGGTCGCGCAAAGATGAAATGACGAAGCCATCGCGCAATTTCACCTTTTGGTCAGGCATCGCGCAACCGTGATCGGCCGCCGCTCCCGCTCACATCGAGACAAGCCTGCACAAACCAGCGCACAGGCTCGATGCTCGTGCGCCTCACGCAGCCATTCCGTCGCCGGCTGCCCGGGTTGCTTGTATCGTCGCGCGCTTGACCTTGGCGAATGCAGACGTCTCGATCTGTCGCACCCGCTCGCTCGAGATCGATAGTTCGCAACCGAGTTGGTCAAGGGTCAATGGAGGCTCCGCGAGCCGTCTGGCCTCGAAGACGCGCCGCTCGCGCTCGGTCAAGACCTCCAGCGCGGCACGCAGCGCCGCCGACCTGCGGGTCGTCTCGTCATGCTCCGCGACGATCTCCTCCGCATCCGGAGCATCATCGAGAAGCATCGCTTCCCATTCTGTCGACCTATCGCCATCGCCGATACGGGTATTCAGGGACAGATCGCCACCGAGCCGGCTATCCATTTCGATCACGTCGCGGACGGTCACATCGAGCTTGTCCGCAATGGCCTGGGCAACCTCCGGGGTCAGCGCCACAGTCTCGCCTGCGAGCTTCCTCATTTCGCCGCGCAGCCGGAAGAAGAGCTTCTTCTGCGCTGCCGTCGTGCCGATCTTGACCAGAGACCACGAGCGCAAGATGAATTCGTGGACGGTCGCCTTGATCCACCACACGGCATAGCTCGAAAACCGCGCGCCGTGTCCAGGTTCAAAGCGGGAGGCTGCAATCACGAGCCCAAGATTGGCTTCCGCGATCAGGTCGGCGATGGGAAGACCGTACCCCTTGTAGCCGCGCGCCACCTTGGCGGCGAGGCGAAGATGGCTCGTAACCAGTTCATCGGTCGCGCTTCTGTCGCGCCGCTCCTGCCAGCGCCGCGCGAGCTGTTGCTCCCGGCCGCGCTCGAGCAGGTCGTAGCGCCTGATGGCTGCGGAATAGGCGAGAATGCCAGCCGACTGCAGTGCTGGCACTCCGGTGACATTGGCGGTGGCCTTTTGAACCTGCATTTGCTGCTCCTACGTTGGTCCGGCACCTCAACTGTAGGAAGACCGCAGACTGGGCGGCCACTAAATTGAGCTTAAGAAATCTGAATTCGGGTTTAACCAGCGTTGACGCGTCTCGCTCGCCGAACCCTAAAACCAATTTTAATTGAGCTGATCGCCCCCCCTTGGCATCTTCAAGGCAGCAACACGCACTCGTCTGCGTGACACCGACCACATTAGCTTGCCATGGAGTTCGATGTGCCGTTCTTTTCCCGTGGATTCGTGCGCAGACGCGCTATCTCGCTAGCAACCAGCCTATCGGTCATGGCGACATCATTTGCTCTCGCGCAAAATCCGAAGCCCGGTTCCGAAGCCCGCACGAAGGATGCGGACGAGCAGCAGTTTCTGTTCGATATCGACCTTGCGGTGAGCAACATCAGCCGCATCATGATGCCGGCGGACGACATCGATCGTGATTTCGTCAATGTGATGGTCCCTCACCATCAGGGCACGATCGATATGGCGAGCGCGGAGATCAAGTACGGCCACAACGACGAACTTCGGCAGCTCGCCAGGAGAATGGTGAGCCAGCAGAAGCTGGAAATCTCATCCCTGCGTCACGCGCTGCCGGCCGGCGTCAATTTGATGCCATCGACCGGCGCGGAGGCTGCCGCGCGCTTATCGAATTGATGGCATCTCGCCACATCGTGAAGACTTGACAGCACTGTTCATCCGGAGCGATTCAAGATGTCCGTCCAGATCCATGATCCCCTTCGGCAATTGCTGGCGCATCCCGCCCCAGGCGGCAACGAGACGGGACGTTCGGCGTCCGTTGCAGGTGGCCGCCTGTCGCCCCTTCCGCCGACGGCCGCCGAGACAGAGTCCAGAGATCAAGTCGTTCGGTCGCTGCTTGAGGCCCTGAAGGTCGCTACGCACAACAATGATCGTCAATGCATGGAGGCGCTTCGGCTTGCGATCGCGGTCAGACAGTTTGGTCTGGGGTCTGCCGAGGAGCAATCGACCAGGGCCGATCAGGCCACGGTTCGCGGCCGCCATGTCCAGGGGCTGCAGAAATGGCGGCTCAAACGTGTCGTCGACTACATCGATGCCAGCATATCGTCGAAAATGACCTCGCGCGATCTGGCTGCCATCGCAGGACTCAGCCGCATGCACTTCGCCTCTCAATTTCGCGTGGCGACGGGCCTTCGCCCGCACGAATTCCTGCTGCGGCGGCGTATTCGACGCGCTGCGGAATTGATGAGGGACACCACGATGCCGATCATGGAGATCGCGCTTACGGTCGGCTTCCAGACCCAAGCCCATTTTACGACCGTCTTCAAACGGTTTACGGGATGCACGCCCCGGTGCTGGCGGGTCGGCAACCACATGTCGCCGCGGTCCGAACTCGGGCTGACCGCCACAGAACTCCTGTGACAGCGCCCGGTCTGCCGATGTGAGCCAGGCGACGGCAGCTGGAACCAGCCCCGTCGATTTCGAGGCTTGCCTGTGGAATGACCGCGCCGCTGCCAGAAGCGGGGCGGCGGCATCAGACCACGGCCTGGTGAACGCCGAACCGTCTCTCGAACTCGGGGACATTCACGATCCCCCGGCGGTGGGTTCCGGCACCAATCTTTCCAAGATCATTCCACGCCTCGATCTCGAAGAGAACGCTCTTTGCGCCAACGCTTTTGACGCGCGCAAGCGCGCGTACCCGACCGCCGATCGGCGTGGCCGCCAGATGCCGGATATCGACCGACATGCCGACGCTGACGTAGCCCGGCGGGAGGGCGGCTGCGACCGCGAGGCCGGCGGCCATTTCCATGTGCAGGATCATCATCGGGGTCGCATAGACTTGCGGCATGCCCGGAACGAAATGCCCGACCGTCATATCGGTGGTGACCACAATCGACACGGCTGGCAGCCATGCCGATGGCGATATTCGTGCTCGGCTTCATCTGTCTCAATTCCTCTGATCGCTTCAGTCCTGTGGCGCAGACCCGTCCGTGACGTTGGCGCCCGCGCGCTCGATCCGGATCGGGACACCCTTGGAAGACGGCGTGAAGCTAAGGCGATCGTGCGCATAGAGCGGCACAAGCGGATTGGTCTCCGGGTAGTAGGCCGCGCAGCAACCGTTCGGGAACGAGTATCCGACCACGCGGAAGTTGCGCACCCGCCGCTCTCGACCGTCCGTCGACACGGTCACCAGATCGACGCGATCGCCGTCTGCGAGCCCGCGCTTGTCCAGCTCGAACTGATTGAGGAACACAATGTCGCGTTGGCCGTAGACGCCCCGGTAGCGATCGGACAGCGAATACAGCGTGGTATTGTACTGATCATGGCTGCGGATTGTGCTCAGCCAGAGCGTCTCCGGATGATCGTCGATCGGATCTTCGCCGAGGCCCTCGAAGACCAGAAAATTGGCTTTGCCGCCGGGTGTCACCCAGATGCGCTCGCGCGCGGTCGAGACCAGATGGAATCCGCCGGGCATGCGAATTCGTGCGTTGTAGGCCTGGAATATCGGCAACACGCTCTCGATCGCCTCGCGAATAAGATCGTAGTCGGCGACGAAGCCGTCCCACTCGACGACGGAGGACTGCCCTAACGTCGCCCGGGCCATGCCGGCAACGATCGCGGGTTCACTCAAAAGATGCTCGGAGGCAGGCTGGTTGCGACCGGCCGATGCGTGCACCATCGACATGGAGTCCTCCACGGTGATGGACTGC
The DNA here is from genome assembly GCF_054057015.1 of Bradyrhizobium sp. JR3.5. Taxonomy (NCBI): domain Bacteria; kingdom Pseudomonadati; phylum Pseudomonadota; class Alphaproteobacteria; order Hyphomicrobiales; family Nitrobacteraceae; genus Bradyrhizobium; species Bradyrhizobium sp. JR3.5. The sequence continues at coordinate 133,184 of NZ_JBSRYV010000001.1, read as the reverse complement.
GGCCCGGTCGCCTGGACGTCAATCTCCGTGCGGCCAAGGCAGGGCAGGATCAGGGCATCGCGCCCGTGAATCAGGTGACTGCGGTTGAGCTTGGTCGAGATGTGGACCGTGAGATCGAGCCGCCTGAGCGCATCTTGCGTCAGCTGCCAATCGGGAATTGCGGCCGCAAAGTTGCCGCCCATCGCGATGAACACTTTCGCTTCACCGCGAATCATCGCTTCGAGCGCCGTGACGACATTGTGACCGTGCGCACGAGGTGCCTTGAAGCCAAAGCGGGATTCCAGCCGATCGAGGAAATCTCCGGACGGTGTCTCGGTGATGCCGACCGTACGATCTCCCTGCACGTTCGAATGGCCGCGAACCGGGCAGATGCCCGCGCCTTCACGGCCGACGTGACCGCGAAGAAGCGCGAGATTCGCCAATTGCTGGACGTTTTGTGCGCCGCGCCGATGCTGGGTGATGCCCATACCGTAGACGATGATCGCACGCTCGGCTTTCATGTAGACATGCGCGGCATATTCGATCTCTTCGCGGCTGAGCCCCGAGCAACGCTCGATGTCGATCCATTGCGTGGCCCTCAGGTCACTTGCCAGTTCATCAAGGCCGTGGGTGTGGTCACGGATGAAATCCCAGTCCAGAACGGCCTGCTCGCCGCTCGCTCGCGCCGCAGCGTCTTCATCAACCAAAACCTTCATGAGGCCCTTGATCACGGCGACATCGCCGCCGACACGCACCTGGTAGAGCTGCGAGCTGATCTGCGTCGAGCCTAACGTCGCCATCTCGACCGGGCTCTGCGGGGCCTGAAACCGTTCCAGTGCGCGTTCACGGAACGGATTGAACGAGATGATCGAAGCACCACGGCGGGCGGCATCGCGCAAATTGGTCATCATGCGCGGGCTGTTGGTGCCGGGGTTCTGGCCAAAGATGAAAATGCAATCGGCCTCGTCGAAATCCTCCAGCAAGACCGTCCCCTTGCCCACGCCGATGGACTGCGGCAAGCCGACGCTCGTTGCCTCGTGACACATGTTCGAGCAGTCGGGGAAATTGTTGGTGCCGTACTCGCGCACGAAGAGCTGATACAGAAAGGCGGCCTCGTTCGAAGTGCGGCCGGACGTGTAGAACTCCGCCATGTTCGGGTCTGGCAGCGCCTTCAGATGGCGACCGATGATCGAGAACGCCTCGTTCCAGCTCACCGGGAGGTAGCTGTCCGTCGCTCCATCATAGGCCATCGGATGCGTGAGGCGGCCTGCCATCTCGAGATCATAGTCACTCCAGGTGGCAAGTTCGGTCACCGAGTGCTCGGCGAAGAACTCCGGCGTGCAACGCTTGGCGGTCGCCTCCCACGCTACAGCCTTCGCACCATTCTCGCAGAACTCGAATGACGAGGTGTGCTTCGGATCGGGCCAGGCGCACCCGGGACAGTCGAACCCTTCGGGCTGATTCATGCATCGGAGCGTAGTCGCTCCCTTGATCGGAATCCGCTGCTCAATCAGATGTTCGCTAAGCGCCTTGAGTGCACCCCACCCACCAGCCGGATGATGATAGGGGCGAATTGTCTTCCGTTCCGACATCGCAAGAACCTCTGCGGGGACCGATGCAGAACATTTGCAAATCCGGTTGCCGACTTTCTTTCAAGAATGCCGGCTCGTGGCGACGCGCCAGACCGGAGACATCGTAGTGCATTCTCGAAAAGCTGACGTCCTCTCTGGATTGGTACTTGTCGGCGCTTTCCTAACTCCATGGAGAGAGACCGCTGTTGACGGCTCGGCGATGCAATCTTCCTGGAGATGCGATCATGATTTCGAGACGAAACCTACTGGCGGCCTCGGCAATGGGCGCGGCAATGACAGTGTCCGCAGCGAAGGCCGGCTCCTTCGGCAATCCGGATGAGCCGCCCCAGGGCGCCATCAACGCGAAGGGCTCGGGAAACCTCCGCGATCCGGGCCCGCAGAGTGAGGCTCTGGGCAATCAATTTCCTTCCGCGCAATCTCCCCCGGCCACCGATGTCGGCGACATGCCGACACCGTGGGCGTCCTTCAACACCGCGCCGAAACGCATCCAGAATGGCGGATGGGCGCGCCAGGTCACTGTTGCCGATTTTGCCATTTCCAAGGAGATCTCCGGCGTCAATATGCGCCTGACCGCCGGCGGCATCCGCGAGCTGCATTGGCACCAGGCCGCCGAGTGGGCCATCATGACCTATGGCACCTGCCGTGTGACGGTGCTCGATGCGCACGGTCGTCCCTATGTCGCGGACGTCAAGGAAGGCGATCTCTGGTATTTCCCGCCGGGAGCGCCGCATTCACTGCAGGGCTTGGGCCTGGATGGATGCGAATTCGTGATCTGCTTCGATGATGGGCATGCCGACGAATTCAACACCTTGCTCGTCTCGGACTGGTTCGCTCACACACCGCCCGAGATCCTGGCCAAGAACTTCGGCGTTCCGGCGGACGCATTCGCCAGGATCCCGCTGCACAACCTCTGGATTTTCCAGGGCACCGTGCCCGGCGACCTTGCCGGCGACCGCGCCGCCATCCAGAAGGATGCCCCCGTCGCCACTCATCCTTTCGTCTTCCCGCTCGGATCCTCCCGTCCGTTCAAATCGTCCGATACTGGAAGCATCCAGATCGCCGATAGCAGTAATTTCAAGGTTTCAACGGCAGTGTCGGCCGCACTGGTCACAGTTCGTCCGGGCGGCATCAGGGAGATGCACTGGCACCCCAATGCGGACGAATGGCAGTATTATATCAAGGGCAAGGCGCGCATGACCGTGTTTGACACCGGTCCGAACGCGCTGACGATGGACTTCAATGCCGGCGACATCGGTTATGTCCGGCGCAACCTCGGGCACTATGTCGAGAACGTCGGCGACACCGATCTACAATTCATCGGCGTGTTCCGATCCCCGCACTACGAGGAAATCTCTCTCTCCAACTGGCTCGCGCATACGCCACCGAAACTCGTGGCGCAGCATCTGAATGTCGACGAAGCCACGATCGCGAATTGGCCCGACAATGCGCCGGGCGTCATGGCGAAGCGATAAACGAGGCGGTTCGAACCCGGTTAGAAGCCATCGATCAGCAGAACTGATCGATGGTTTTCTCATTGGTCGGCATTTTGCTCCAGGCACGTAAGCGTCGGGAGTATGGCTTGCATTCCGATGACGCAACGTCGTCACATCGCCTTCACGTCGTCGAACGATTTGGCGATCTGCCTCAACTTTTCCGAGAGCGCCAAAAACTCCGCTGCGCGCCGATCGCTTTTGCGCCAGGCCAGTCCTACCTTTCGCGAAAACGTCGTGCCCGGCAGCCGCGAATAAGCAACGGCATCCCGCTCGGATACGGCCAGGGCGGGCACGAGCGTGCAGCCCTCGCCTGCAGCGACCATATATTTCAGCGTCTCCAGGCTGGTGGCGAGACGATTGGTCCGGCCAGGAGCGGAGCACCCGGCGAGCGCCTGCTCGCGCAGGCAATGGCCTTCCTCCAGGAGCAGCCGTTCCTCGGCATCAAGCGCGTCCCAGGTCGGACCGCCCTTGCGGGACGCGGGATGCCCCTTCGGGCACGCCAGCAGGAACGACTCGGAAAATATCCCGGCACTTGTTAATGCCCCGTCGGTCTGCGGCAACGAGAGAAGCACGGCGTCAACTTCGCCGCCGATCAGCTTGGGCACGAGCTCGCCGGTGAGACCCTCGCTCAGAACAAGAGTGAGTTCTGAGTATTTCGTGCGAAGCGCCGGTAATATCCTTGGGAAGAGATACGGCCCGAGCGTCGAAATCGCGGCGAGCCGCAGCACACCACCGAACGGCTTGTCCGACCGCTGGACGATCGTGAAGAGAAGCCGCGCTTCCGCCAGCACGCGACGGGCTTGTTCGACAAAGGACTTGCCTTCGGCCGTGACAATGACGCGCCGTGTGGTGCGCTCGAAGATCACCATGCCGAGCCAGACCTCGAGCTTGCGAACCTGCGCGGATAGCGATGGTTGCGCGACCCGACAGTGCTCCGCGGCCCGGACAAAGCTGCCGTGGTCCGCGATGGCAACGACATATTCGAGATCGCGCAACGAAAGGCCGCTCAGGTTCATCGCACAGACCTCCACTTATAGGTCACGACTATCGAACTAGATAATGACAGGGCCCGCATCTATCAATCCATGCGCACATCATCAGCTGAAGCGTCCGCCGCCCCGAGCCCGAGGCGATGGCCGGGATCGATGGGCCCTTGAGCCAGGATCCGCGGACCCCTCGCGTTGTGGCCGACGGAACCGCTTTTTCGCCTTTCACATGTGGACAGACACGAGCGCGGATACGGAGATGTACGGCTTCCGCTTCTGCCGCCGCCAAACCGATGGCCTTTCGAGTCCACGCCTCAAGCCAAAACCGACGCGACCGAAGCGATCTGGCCGCATCGCCGTGCAAATGCGCAATGCAGGCCGGATCAATCTGGTTACTTGAGTGCGGCCGCCTTGAGCGAAAGCAGGATTGTCGATGGTCCGATTGAACAACGAGCAAAGCTGCTCTGGCGATGTTCGGTCCAGCGTCAAGGCTCGCGTGCCATCCCCTAACGAACTCCGGATTGTGAGGCACCACCTCTCAATCCGATAGCATTCTTGTCATTCTCCTATCGATCAAAGGATGACAACTTTCCTTTCACCACCAATGCAGGAGCACCCCAGTGAACGACAAGGCTCAGAGACCGTATTTGACGCACGCATCCGGCGCACCGGTCACGGATAACGTCAACATCCAAACAGCCGGACCGCGCGGACCGGCGTTGCTGCAAGACGTCTGGCTGATCGAGAAGCTCGCGCATTTCGACCGGGAAGTCATTCCCGAGCGGCGAATGCACGCCAAGGGTTCGGGCGCTCACGGCACATTCACGGTCACCCACGACATCACCCGCTACACCAAAGCCGGGATCTTCTCGGAAATTGGCAAGCAGACGTCGATGTTTGCGCGGTTCTCGACGGTCGCGGGCGAGCGCGGCGCGGCGGACGCCGAGCGCGACATCCGAGGGTTCTCGCTCAAATTCTATACGGAAGAAGGCAACTGGGACATGGTGGGCAACAACACGCCGGTCTTCTTCTTTCGCGATCCGCTACGCTTTCCCGATTTGAACCACGCCATCAAGCGCGACCCCTATACGGGCATGCGGAGCGCTGACAACAACTGGGACTTCTGGACGCTGCTTCCCGAGGCGCTGCACCAGGTCACCGTGGTCATGAGCGAGCGCGGCATCCCCAGGAGCTACCGTCACATGCACGGCTTCGGTAGTCACACCTACAGCCTGCTCAACGCAAGCAATGAGCGCGTCTGGGTGAAGTTTCACTTCCGCACCCAGCAGGGCATTCAGAACCTGACTGACGCAGAGGCACAGTCTCTTGTCGGCCAGGATCGCGAAAGCCACCAGCGAGACCTCTTCGGCAGTATCGAGCGAGGCGAGTTTCCGCGCTGGACCCTGTTCATTCAGGTGATGACGGATGAGCAGGCGACGAAATTTGCCTACAACCCGTTCGATCTCACCAAGGTCTGGCCGAAGGCCGACTATCCGCTCATCGAGGTGGGCTATTTCGAGCTCAATCGGAACCCCGAAAACGTCTTTGCCGAAGTCGAGCAGGCAGCGTTCTCACCTGCCAATATCGTGCCGGGTATCGGTTACTCGCCGGACAAGATGCTGCAGGCGCGCTTGTTCTCCTACGGAGACGCGCAGCGGTACCGGCTCGGTGTCAACCATCACCACATTCCGGTCAACGCACCGAAATGCCCGTTCCATAGCTATCACCGCGACGGCGCCATGCGGACTGACGGCAATCTTGGTCGTACGCCGACGTACTGGCCAAACAGCCGCGGCGAATGGACCGACCGGCCGCAGCTGAACGAGCCGCCTCTCGAGATCACCGGCGCTGCCGCCCACTGGGACCACCGGCTGGATGACGATCACTGGCAGCAGCCAGGAAATCTATTCCGCAAGATGACCTCGGCGCAGAAGCAGACGCTGTTCGACAACACCGCACGCCAGGTGGGCCAGGCCGCAAGGCACATCCAGGAACGCCACGTCGCCAACTGCGCAAAGGCGGACCCCGCCTACGGCAAGGGGGTCGCCGACGCTCTCGCCAGGTTCGCCGAGGGCAAGCTCTAGCCATCGTCAGAAGACGGCGAGACCTCGCTTGGACGCATGCCCGCGCCGATCGGCGCGGGCACAGCGAGGCACCGCTCCCTTCGCGCATCGCGTCCGGTTGGGATGATCTCAGGAGGAGCCCGAGCATGTTCGACTACATTGGCAGCTTCGAATGCGCCATCAATGCTCTCAAGCAAGAGCAACGATATCGCGTGTTCGTCGATCTGGAACGCCGAGTGGGACAATTTCCCCATGCCGTTTGGAATGGACCGGACGGCAAGCAGGACGTCGTCGTCTGGTGCTCGAACGACTACCTGGGCATGGGTCAGCATCCGAAAGTCGTCGAAGAGATGTGCCGCGCTGCGCGCAGCATGGGAGCGGGCGCAGGAGGCACCCGCAACATCTCGGGGACAAATCGTGCACTCGTCGAACTGGAGGACGAAATCGCCGACTTGCACGGCAAGCAGGCCGCCCTCGTCTTTACATCGGGTTATGTCTCGAACCAGACCGGCATCGCGACGCTTGCGAAGCTTCTCCCGGACTGCGTCATCCTGTCCGATGCGCTCAATCACAACTCCATGATCGAGGGGGTGCGTGCGGCCGGTTGTGCGAAGGAGATCTGGCGGCACAACGATATCGAGCACCTGGAGCAGTTGCTCTCGCGCGCAGCGCCAAACCGCCCCAAGTTGATCGTCTTCGAAAGCGTCTACTCGATGGATGGAGACGTCGCGCCGATCAAGCAGATCTGCGATCTCGCAGATCGTTACGGAGCAATGACGTATCTCGACGAGGTGCACGCGGTCGGAATGTACGGGCGGCGCGGTGCCGGCATTGCCGAACGCGAGGGCATCATGGATCGGGTTGATGTTGTCGAAGGGACGCTCGCCAAGGCCTTCGGTACGCTCGGCGGCTATCTTGCCGGGCGAAGCGCCGTCATCGATGCGGTGCGATCCCATGCGCCGGGATTCATCTTCACGACCGCGCTGCCGCCGGCCGTTGCTGCCGCAGCGAGAGCGTCGATAGCCCACCTCAAGGCATCGCACCGCGAGCGCGATGCGCAGCGCATGTCCGTAGCAGCCACCAAATACGCTCTGCGCAAGGCCGGCTTGCCCGTGATGCCAACCGAAACGCACATCGTGCCGGTCATGGTAGGGGATCCCGAGCTGTGCAGGCGGGCGAGCGAGCTTTTGCTCCACCAATGCGCCATCTATATCCAGCCAATCAACTATCCGACCGTCCCCAGGCGCACCGAACGACTGCGAATTACACCGACGCCGGCACATGATGCTCGGCTGGTCGAACAGTTGGTCGACTCCATGGTCTGGGTCTGGCGGGAACTCGGTCTCCCCCTGGCAAAGCGGCACCAGCCTTCGGAGCGCCCCGGATTGACATTAGCCGCGGCCGGCTACTGAGCGACATCATCGCAAATGCGGCCTCTTTAAACTCGGAGCCGCCCTGCCGTCTTGCCCGGCGCGGAATCAGTCTATGAGGACGTGCACATGACCATTCTGCACTCCAACGCCGGCGGGCAGACGAGTTCCCGGAAGATCGGGGTGCTGTTGCGCAATCTCGGTACTCCGGACGGGACGGACTATTGGTCGGTCAGACGATGTCTCTCCGAGTTCCTGTCCGATCGACGGATGGTCGGAGCGCCAAGGCTACTCTGGCTCCTTGTCCTGAATCTATTGATCCTCGCCAAGCCACCACGACGAAAGGACAAGGACTACGGCGATCTTGAACTACGCCCGGAATGAGAGCCCGCTCAAAACCATAACGAGGTCGCAGGCAGAGAAGCTTGAGCAGTGGAGGGCCTGCTCGGAAACACACCTTGCGAAGTCGTCGTCGAGTGGGGGATGCGATACGGAAATCCGTCCCTGAAAGCCGCCATCGAGCGCCTGGGGGCGAAAGGATGCGATCAAATCCCCCTTCGTCCCGCTCTATCCGCAGTATTCAGCCGCCTCGAGCGCAACCGCATGCGACAAGCTCTTCGAGGTCCTTGCAGCCATGCGACCAACCGGCGTTGCGCATAGCCGCGACTCATTTCGAAGAAGCGGCGTATATCGATGCAATCGCGGATTCAATGACCGAGGGCCTGCTTAGCGCCGCCCTCGAGCCCGACGATATCGTCGCGTCGTTTCATGGCATGGCGCTCGACACCCGGCTGATGTAGCCACGATGCGCAGAGCGCGACGATCACCGGGATAGCACAGCCAGGCTGGTGATAACTCCAAACATTACAATCCAGGTGATGATCAGGTCTCTGGGCATATTCAAGCGCTTTCGGTTCATCCGCTCCAACGAAGGCGGCTTCAGACCTCACCTTCCATGGGTCCGGGTCGCGCGGTCTCAAATGCAGGTAGGCAGCCGCATGCTGCTCGACCGCGCACAATTGCGAGAGCGGATCGCTAAAGAAGAGTTCGCCCTGATCAATGATGTCCCTCCGCGCCCCCGACCTTGCCTCTGAACACCCGATATCCGATCGCGACATACAGCACCATCAAGGGGAAGACGAAGAGGCCCTCGCCCCAGAACATGAAGGCGAGACTGGCGTGAGGCGCTGCCGCTTCGTCGATCGTGATCGAAAACGGGATCATGTAAGGCCAGAAGGACAATGCCAGCGTTCCAAACGCCGCGACGAAGATGATGGCGACGGCGGCGAACGGCCAGCGATCGTCGCGATGCAGGATGCTGCTCGCCAGCATGACCGCGGCGGCGGCTCCGACCACCGGAAATACAAACAGATAGGGCCGGTCGAGCCATCGATGCATGATAGGAAGGTTTTCGATCAGGGCATGCGCGAAGACGACGATCAGAAACGCCAGGACGGCAAGCGCGAGCCCGGGAATTTGGCGACGAGCCGTGTCACGAACGCTCGACCGGCACTTTTGCACCAGCCAGCTGGCGCCCAGAAGAGCATAGCCCGAACACAGCCCGACGCCGCACAACAGCGAGAATGGGCTGAGCCAGCCCAGAATGCCACCGACATAGACCCCGTCGGTGAACTCCAGGCCCTGCACCAGGGCTCCGACCGTCACGCCTTGCATGAAGCTCGCAGCGAACGACCCGCCCACGAAGCTTACGTCCCAGATCCAGCGAAACTGCCGCGCCGCCCTGTGGCGAAACTCGAAGGCAACGCCGCGCAGGATCAACCCAAGCAGCATGATAATGACCGGCAGATAAAAGGCCGACAGCAGCGTGGCATAGACAAGTGGAAACGCGCCCCAAAGGATCACGCCGGCGACGACAAGCCAGGTCTCATTGCCATCCCAGACCGGCGCGACAGTGTCGAGCATCGTATCGCGATCCGCCTCGCTGCCGGCGAAACCAAACAACATGCCGACCCCGAGATCGAACCCGTCGAGCAGCAAATAGATCAACATGCTGATGGCCAGAAGAGCAACCCAGAACAAGACCATCTCTATTCTCCCGCGCTGCGGCAACCTGGTTGAATGAGCTCCGGGTCGGCGAGCGACATCGGGCGGTTTGGAGAGGCGCCGTGCGGCGGCTCGACGACGAGGCGCGTCGGACCGGTGCGCAAGAGTCGATAGATGTAGAATGTGCCGAAGGAGAAGATGAAGAGATAAATCGCTCCGAATAGCACGAGCGAGGTCAGCGCCGCCGGCGCAGTCAGGAACGGCGTTACGGCGTCCGCCGTTCGCAGCAATCCGTAGATCGTCCAGGGCTGTCGTCCCACCTCGGCAACATACCAGCCGGTCAGAATGGCGATGAACGGAAGCGGGAAGCTGAGAAAGATTGCCCAAAGCATGATTCGGTTTCGGCGCAGACGTCGTTTGATGCTCAGATAGGACCCGAACCACGCGATCGCGAGCATGATCAGCCCGCAGCCGACCATAATGCGGAAGGTTACGAACGGTATCAGCACCGGCGGGCGATCCTGCGGCTCGAAATCGGCCAATCCCACCTCCTTCGAGGTCAGGTTCGAGCTGGCGATGATGCTGCCGAGGATCGGCACCTTGATCTCGTATTTGTTGCTTTCTGTCGCCGGATCGGGAAGCCCGATCAGCACTTCGCTCGCGGGCTGCTCGTCATGCCAGCGCCCCTCGATGGCCGCGAACTTTGCCGGCTGGTAGTCGTGAACGTAGTCGCCGACCAGGTGACCGAACGCGAGCTGGGCCGGGATTAGAAGCGCTGCGAGGAACAGTCCCATCCGCAGCATCACCCTGGTCTCGGCGTAGTGGTCGCCGCGCAACGCGTACCATGCGCCGGTCGCAGCAACGCAGAATGCGCCCGTGAGATACGCCGCCAGCAGCATGTGCGGAAAGCGCGACCATACGACCGAATTGAAAATGATCTTCGTCCAATCGTCCGGTACGAAGTAACCGTTCTGCAGCACATAACCGACCGGTACCTGCATCCAGCTGTTGTTGGTCATGATCCAGAAGGCGGACAAGGTGGTCCCGAGCGACACCATCGCAGTGGAGAACAGATAGAACCTTGGCGGCACTCGCTTGCGTCCGAACACGAGGACTCCGAAGAAGCTGGCCTCCAGCATGAACGCCGTGAAGGTCTCGTAGGAGAGAAGTGGACCCTGGATAGGTCCCGACATCTTCGCGAGAACGCTCCAGTTCGTCCCGAACTGGAATCCCATGACGACTCCCGAGACAACGCCCATACCGAAGGCGACGCCGAAGATCTTGAGCCAGAACTCGAACAGCGCCTGATAGACGGGACGGCCCGTTCGCATGTGCATCGCTTCGAGGACGGTCAACCAGGCCGCAAGACCGATGGTGAAGGCCGGGAAGATGATGTGAAATGAAATGGTGAAGCCGAACTGTATTCGCGACAGCAGAAGCGCCGTTGCATCCATGTGAGCTATCCTTTCCCCTCACGGGCCTCGCATTGATCCCGTCCTGGTGCAGGTAGGGGGCGCTTCACCACGGCCTTTTCCGGCGCGAATGGATTTTTGCGCATTTGCACGCGGGATCCGGCCGAAGATCCCGTATGGCGAGTGGCCTTCACTCTGCGATCGGGCAGTCGGAAAAGATGAGGCGATCGGGATGGGTAAAGATCTCATAGCCATCCGCACGGGCGACCGCGATCAGCGTGATGCCCGCCTGGTCGGCCGTTTCTACTGCGAGCGAGGTCGGTGCCGAGACCGCGACGAGGACAGGGGCCCCGATCCGCGCGGTCTTTTGCACCATCTCAACCGACACGCGGCTCGTGAGGAGGATCGCGCCGCCCGCCCGAGCCATGTCCTCCCGCATCAGCGCTCCGGCGAGCTTGTCGAGGGCGTTGTGACGGCCGACATCCTCCCGCACCAGACCTATGCCCTTGTGCGGTTGCCAGAAGGCCGCGGCATGCACGCTCCGCGTCTTCTGATTGAGCTCTTGTAGCGGAGCGAGAGCGCTCATGGCGTTCAACAGGTCGCGTGCACGAAAGGTCGCCGTGCTCGATACCTGCCGTGGCGTGGGACAGGCCTGCTCCAGGCTTTCGATTCCGCACAATCCGCAGCCGACCGGACCGATCATGGCCCGGCGACGCGCCGAGAGTTCGTCCGCCCGGTGTCGGTCCAGCCACATCCGAACCTCCATTCCGAGGTTGTTCTCCACGATCTCGATGCTGGCAATCTCGTCCCTCTGCTCGATGACGCCCTCGGTCAGGGCAAAGCCAACCCCGAAATCCTCGAGATCGGCCGGCGTAGCCATCATCACCGCGTTGGTAGATCCGCCGAAGGTGAGCGCAATCGCTCTCTCCTCGGCTACACATCTCGATGACAGCGTGGGGTTTCCACCGCGCCAGAGAAGTTTCGCGCGCTGCTGTAGCGAACTATCGGCGATCATGACCGCTCCTTCCAGGTACCGTACCAGTTCAGATAGCCGCGCCTCCCGAAAGACGTTTTCGTACCGCGATCGCATTTTCTTGATCGCACGGCAGCGCTTTCGGGCAATCGATCCGCGCTGCTGCGTGCGAATTCGAAAGATCATTCGGTGGTCGACGACGATATCGGAGCCAAGCCCAATCAGGCGGACCGGGCCGCGCCGATCGCCATTCCGGGCTTAATGATAGCCAACTCAATGCATGGAGCATGCGAGCATGACCAAGCCGGAACGTACGGGTGCCGGTGCACCCAGACGACCCGTTCACCAGATGCTGGTGCCATTCCCGGTCGCCTACTTCGCGGCGGCATTCGCGACCGACCTAGCCTATTGGGGGACCGCCGAGGTGATGTGGTACCGGTTTTCCGTCTGGCTGATCGCGGGTGGACTGGTCATGGCCGCCCTCGTCGCGCTGGCCGCGGTGGTCGATCTCTTTCGTAACCAAAGACCGGCATGGATCCGCGCGCTGGCCTACGCGGCCGCGGTCGCGCTGTCCATTCTCAATGTCCTTGTCCATAGCCGGGACGGCTATACCGCCGTGGTTCCCACGGGGCTAACCCTCTCTGGCGCCGTCCTCGTCGTTATGGTTTTCGCGATGTCCTCCGGCTGGACGTTGACCCATCGCTATCGCATCGGAGCAAAGGCATGACCGAAGTCACGACGAGTTTGCCGCGGGTTGCTGCCATCATGGTCGCTGTGGCCGGGTTGGGTCTGGCCGGCTGCAACAATACCGGAGAGGTGACCCAAGGCTCCAGATCGGCGCAAATCCGGCGCTGCCGCCGCTGCAACAGTATCTGCTGCCACCGATCCGGATTGCGACACCGGTGGCATGGGGGTCCGAGACCCCCAAGGTCCCGCGGGGGCTTCAGGTCCACGCGCTTGCCGCAGGGCTGCAGCACCCGCGATCAGTTTACGTCCTGCCGAACGGCGACGTGCTGGTCGTCGAGAGCAACGGTCCAAAGGCGCCGGTTTTCCGTCCCAAGGATCTGATCACCGGCGTGGTGCAGTGGTTCGCCGGCGCCAAGGCGAAGGACGCCAATCGCATCACGCTGCTCCGCGACACCAATGGCGACGGCATTCCCGACATGCGGACGGTGTTTCTCGATCACCTCAATTCGCCGTTCGGTGTCGCGCTGGTCGGCAACGATCTCTATGTCGCGAACACGGACGCGATCATGCGCTATCCGTATCAGGAGGGACAGACCAGCATCACCGCCAAGGGCACCAAGCTGACCGATCTGCCGGGTGGCCCGATCGATCATCATTGGACCAAGAGCCTCGTGGCCAGCCCGGACGGATCCAAGCTCTACGTCGGCGTCGGGTCGAACAGCAATGTCGGAGAGAACGGCCTGCAGGCGGAGTATGAGCGCGCCGCTATCTGGGAGGTTGACCGCGCTACCGGTGCCCATCGCATATTCGCAAGCGGTGTGCGCAACCCGACAGGCCTGCAGTGGGAACCGACGACCGGCAAGCTTTGGGCGATTGCCAACGAACGCGACGAGATCGGACCCGACCTGGTGCCGGACTATCTCACTTCGGTGAAGGACGGAGGCTTTTACGGCTGGCCGTATAGCTACTATGGCCGGCATCTCGATCCGCGCGTTCAACCGCAACGGCCCGATCTCGTTGCCAAAGCGACCGTGCCGGACTATGCGCTCAGCTCCCACGTGGCTCCCTTGGGGTTTGCCATGTCCTCCGGCCACAATCTGTCTGCTGACTATCAGGCCGGCGCCTTCGTCGGAGAACATGGCAGCTGGGATCGAACGCCGCTTAACGGCTATAAGGTCGTTTTCGTACCCTTCAAGGACGGCAAGCCTTCCGGCCCGGCGCAGGATGTCGTCACCGGCTTCCTTGATGCGAACAACCACACCCATGGCAGACCTGTCGGCCTCGCCATGGATCGCAGTGGTGCACTGCTGATTGCCGACGACGTCGGCAACGCGGTGTGGCGCGTCTCATCGGCTGACGAATCGGCTACGCCGAAACCGGCTTCGTAGCGATCAAACCAACGTGCGGTCCAGGCGGGCGTGGAAACCGGCCTGCCTCCTCTCGCGCACTCAGGCCCTTGATTGGTGCGTGAAATAGGTCTGCTCCTGTCATCGAATTTAGTCGGATCGGCGCAGCCATCGCCTATCTCGGAATCAGGATGGAGGTTGACATGTATCTGCAAATCAAACGATGCATCGCTGTTGCGACGCTGCTTCTTGCGATCGGCGCGTCGACTCCAGCACTCGCCTCCACGGCGGCCGCACTCCCGCAGAACTCCGGCCTAAGCAACGTGCTGGTCCAGCTAGAGCGCGGCGAGCTCGTCAGGTTGCGTTCTGGAGGACCCTTGATGACCGTGTCCTCGATCAAGGGCGACCAGGTCCACTGCGTTTGGACCGAGGATCGCGGCCAACCCGCCGATGCGACCTTCCCGGCCGACGTGCTGCAGCGAGCGGCTTTGGAATTACCCTGGAGGTGAGGATGCTGATTACCCTGGTTGCAATTCTCTGCAACGGAACTCTTTGCCTGGAAAAGGTCGTTACCAATAGCGAGCAATCCGGCATCACCATGAGTGCATGCGAGACCAATGCCCAGACTGAGATCGCCGATTGGCTCTCGCATGGCCCTTACAGCCAGTGGAGGCTGCAGGGCTACAAGTGCGTAATCGGGCCATATGCTCCGAAGCGATCGGCCTAGACGCCATGTATTCATCATCAAGTATGATGCAATTCTGATCCAAACCGGCTGGGCCATCTCCTTCCCGCTGTCGTTCGGCGCCAGCGACTTTCGTGGTGCGCGGCATTCTGTCGGGAGGGCTCCCGCGAGAGGGCGTCGGGGTCGGTCCATTGGCGCCGCGACCTCACGTCTCCGAGATGCGTCACCACGTCGCGTCCGACCGAGAGCTCTCAGTTTTCGGATCCGCCATCACGCATCTTCAACGCCGCCTCGAAACACTCGATAAGGCCGTCGCCATCGAATGGCTTCGTCAAGTAGCAAATCGCTCCCGCCGCAAGCGCCTGCGCCCGGGTCCTCTCATCGGGAAACGCGGTGAAAAAGACAAAGGGAACGCGGCTCCCCTGGGCACGCAGGTGATCCTGCAATTGAACGCCGCTCATGCCAGGCATCTGGACATCGGTGATGACGCACGCGAAGTCGTCAATACGTCCCGACCGCAAGAACTCTTCGGCCGATGCGAACGTACGCACGACGCATCCGAGCGACCTCACGAGGCTGTCGGTCGTGACGCGCACGGATTCGTCATCGTCAATGATAGCAACAAGTGGAAGTTTCGACACAACGATCTTTCCTTGGTGCGGAGACAGAATCCAACGCGTCACCGTCCCGGCGGCTTCAGATTGCACCATAGATCGAGATCGCAAAACGATACCTGAGTATAGATTTCCGCCTTCAACCTCTTGGGCGCCGGATTCCGAGCGAGTCTGCCATTCCCACAAGATCAACTACGGATCGCGCCTTCATTTTTCGCATCATGTTTACACGATGGACCTTGACCGTAATCTCGCTCACTCCCAGCTTTGCCGCGACCTGCTTGTTCATAAAGCCTTCGACGACGAACCCCATCACCTCCCGCTCGCGTGCTGTCAGGGAGGCAAGCCGAACTCGGATATCTGCGACAGCCGTCTCGCTGTCGCGTCGCTTTTGGTCTCGCTCGAGCGCTTTGCCGACGGCATCCAACATGTCCTGGTCGCGAAAAGGCTTGGTCAGGAAGTCGATCGCACCGGCCTTCATCGCCTGGACCGACATCGGGATGTCGCCGTGCCCCGTCATGAAGATGATCGGGACGCGAATACCAGCCACCGCCAATTCGGCCTGGAAGTCGAGGCCACTGACTCCCGGCAACCTGATATCGAGCACCAGGCAACTTGCTGCATCAGGCATCTTGATCTGCGCGAACTCGCGGGCAGAACCAAATGATTCCACCCGTAGTCCCACAGACCGGAACAGACTGCCGAGGGTTTCTCGCATCGCCACGTCGTCATCGATGATAAACACGACATTCTCAGACGCCGTTGCGGGGTCGCGCTGTGATCTGGAGGTACCGGTCACGCAGCCTCCTCCTGATACGTTGGCAATGTGAATTGGAATCGCGCGCCCGGGCCGGCGTTGTTAACGGCCGCCAGCCGTCCGCCGTGAGCCTCGATGATCGAGCGGCAGATCGAAAGTCCCATGCCCATTCCACCCGATTTCGTCGTGAAAAATGCCTTGAACAACTTGTCGGCACTGTCAGCGGATATTCCAACGCCTGAGTCGACGACATCCACCACGACCCGCCGTGCTTCGTCCTGATAGGACCGGATGACCAGCTCACGCGCGCGGCCCACGATCGGCTGCATTGCTTCCACACCGTTCATGACCAGATTGATGATCACCTGCTGCAGTTGAACCCGATCGGCCATAACAATAGGAAGGGCCGGCGCCAGTTCCAGCCTCCAACGCACATGGCGCGTGGTCAGTTCGCGCTGCACCAACGCTATCACCTCGTCAATGATACCGTTGATGTCGAGCAGCTCCTTCTGCGATTCGGCATTCTTTGCGAGATTGCGAATCCGCCGGATCACTTCAGCGGCCCTGTTCCCTTCCTTGATGATCCATTCGGCAGCTCGGCGCGCTTCGTCCAGATTTGGAGTGGCTCCGTCGAGCCAACGCAGGCAGGCGCTGGCGGCATTGACGACAGCGGCAAGCGGCTGGTTCACCTCGTGCGAGATCGACGCCGTCATTTCTCCCAGCATCGTCACGCGCGTCACATGCGCCAGCTCCGTCTGGGCCCTCTGCAGCCTCTCCTCGGCTTGCTTGGTCGCGGTGACGTCAACCACGGCCCCAACGTACTCCAACTGGCCGGCCTGATTTCTGCCGACGTGAGCGACGACATGGGCAAACTTGACGGATCCGTCGGGCATCAGGAATCGATGTTCGTAATCAAGATCCTGTCCCTTGAGCAACGCGCGCTCGCGCGCCTGCTCCACGAGCGCCCGATCTTCCGGATGAACACGCTCAAGGATCATTTCGAACGTGAGAGAATGTGACGGGTCATATCCAAGAATTCTGAATAATTCCTCCGACCCCACGCGCTCGCCGGTGGTGACATTCCAGAAAAAGCTGCCAGTTTGACTCACCCGCTGTGCTTCGACCAATTTGGACTCGCTTCGCCGCAATTCTTCCTCTGCCCGCTTGCGGTCCTCGATATCGGTTGACGAGCCGTACCATTTGACGATGTTGCCCGTCTCGTCGCACAGCGGCACGGCGCGGAACAGGAACCAGCGATACTCACCATCGAACCGCCTGAGCCGCGCTTCGAGCTCGCCCGGCATGCCTGAGGCTCTTATCGCGCTCCATTTCTGCAGCATGGCCTTCTTGTCTTCAGGATGAAAGGCACGAGGCCAGCCGGTCTCGGCCTGGTCCAGGGCGAGCCCGGTGTAGTCGAGGGCCGGTTGATTGAGAAAGTCGGGAATGCCTTCCGGGGTGGAGCGCCAGACCAGCGCCGGAATCGAATCGACAACCAGTCGAAGGCGATCTTCCGACCTCTTGATTTCGTCAAATGCCTTCTGCAGCTCTTCTTTGGCGAGGTGCTGCTCGGTGACGTCGACGTGTGTACCAACCAGCTGCTCCACTTCGCCGTCTTCTCCAAGGAACGGATGCCCCACGGAGTGTACGTATCTGATCGATCCGTCTGGAACTCCGATCCGAAAGTCGACTTCGAGGTCCGCTTTCTCCCGAACCGCCCGCTGCACCATTTCGATGACCCGTTCCCTGTCTCCCTGCAGGATTCGATCATAGAAGGGCTGCGGTGATACGGCGTCGTCGTTCGGATCAAGTCCGAACAGGTTGTAAACCTCACGGGACCGATACACGAACTCTCCAAGGCGAACATCCCAGGCCCAGCTGCTCGTTCGGCTCAAACGCTGAGCCTCGGCCAGGTAGGCCTCACTGCGCCGAAGCTTCCGTTCCGCTAGTCTTACAGCCG
Organism: Bradyrhizobium sp. JR3.5; assembly: GCF_054057015.1. Taxonomy (NCBI): domain Bacteria; kingdom Pseudomonadati; phylum Pseudomonadota; class Alphaproteobacteria; order Hyphomicrobiales; family Nitrobacteraceae; genus Bradyrhizobium; species Bradyrhizobium sp. JR3.5. The sequence continues at coordinate 115,266 of NZ_JBSRYV010000001.1, read as the reverse complement.
TGACATCCATCAGGGCGCCAACGAATTCGACTCCTCCCGACGTGCTCCTCTCGGCCTGAGCGACGGCACGGACATGCTTCACCGTACCATCCGGCATCAGCAAGCGATGCTCAGAATCGAACTCTTCACCGTCACGAGACGCGCGATCGATAATCCTTTGGACGGAAGCGCGATCCTCAGGATGGGTGCGCTGAACAATAAGCTCGACGCCAGGCTTAGTCGTGCGATCACATCCAAAGATTCGAAATGTCTGATCTGACCAGACGATGTTTCCGGTTTCAACATTCCACCCAAAACTTCCGGTGCCACTCAGCTTCTGCGCCACAGTAGAATACATCTCGCTGCGCCGTAGCGCGGTCTCGGTCCGTCTTTGATCGTCAATTGCTATATGCAGATCTCTACCGGAACGTTGAAGATCATTTGCGGCCTTCCTCTGCGCCGAGATCACGAATGCCACGACAGTCGCCGTGAGGAGGAACAGAATTTGGCGAGGCACCTCCCCGGGAACGGCTGTGGCGAACAGATCGTGTTTCCATAGCGACGAACCGCTCGTCGGCACAAGGTAACAGTGAAAGGCCAATACGCCGAGAAAGACCGCCAACAGCGCCGGGCCGAGACCGCCGAACCATGCAGCAAATATGACCGCGCAAAGCAGCGGGGATACGATTGCCTCGGCGTTCAACAAACGTGTCAGGAGTTCAGCCGCGATGGCCGCAATGGCAACAGACAAAACCGACAGCGCAAACGAAGTCGCGAGCGATGTTGACCACGGTCGGGGAATATCAGATCTCGTCATTCCGGCTGCCCATCAACTTCGGTTGATCTAGACAACATCCCGCAGAGGCACGAACGCCGCGGCAAATTTCAAGAACTCCGTAAACTGGCTTCGTGGAGTTCCAACACGTTCAGGTGTCCCAGCAAGCCAACATTAGTCCATTTTATGGAAGGAGTCCGGCCAAATTCGGCCACGATCCAGGCTCGATCCCGAAGCGCGGAAGTCGTCCATAGCCCATATGGAACGACGTCGAACCAAACACCGCGGTTCACCCGCAAGCCGCCTCTCCTGAAAGCTTGTACATCGATCGCAACCATGCGCAGTGGACGCTAGGTACCGGCAGCGTAACCAAGCGGTGGAGATCAAGCCGACCCGCGGGTTGGCACAGCTAAACCTCTGTTTAATTGAAATGCAGGTTGACCGCGCCCAGTCTTATCTCAAGCAGCATGGCCGCGCTTTCCTCCCTGGTGCGTACGCCTGTCTGCCAAACGGACGGTTTCACGCCCCCTCCCCGCCTCGGCGGGAAACCGTCCGCCCCTTCGCCAGTTGGCGGAGCCATTATTGCGAGCCTTCGGATTCTCTTCCTGCATCCTGCTCACCCGTCGCGGCCGGGCAAATCACGCGCGACAACCAAACGATCACGGGGCTTCTCCGCGCGCTACATCGAGCTCTCTCCGGCGTTCGGCAGCACCATCGGCTCCGCAACGCCATACGCGAGCCTTCGGCAAGCCAACTCATCGGCGGGCGCAAAGAGTTGGAGATTTTAAACCTGCGTATAATTCCTCCGACCCTTTTTGAATATCGAGCGCTTACCCGCGCACGATTGAGGCCACAATCCTTCCCGCATAGCCTCGCCATCCATCGATCGCCCGCACCGAACACCGACGGCGAACGAGCCAAGGCAACCGAGATCCACGCGACACGAAGAGGCACAGATGCACAACAATTCTCAACATCGCCGTGAGACCGCCACCGTGCGCTGCCCGATCTGCGATGGCAGATTTGGCCTTTTGCGGCACTATTGCTGGAAGACAGCGTTTTGTTCCGAACGGTGTGTTGGCCGCTTCAAGGCGCGCCAGAGTGACGATCGCAAATGGCTATCCTGCCCTTCGGGCGGCTCAAGAGCTCCCATCATTCACTTCAACTCAGGGAGAGGCGCGTGAGGTTCATCCTGGTCAATGGTCGAGTGCCCTGCACTCAGCCCATCTGCGTGATGTGCGAGAATCCGATCTCCCCAGGCTATCTGCGAGAAATCGGAACACGCCTCACCTACTGCAATCATGAATGCTACGCAGAGCATTGCAATACCGCCATTCGGCTGCTCGAAAGCCGAGCAGTGGTATCGTGAAATTTACTCGCCAACCGGCGGCGGAAGAGGACATCGCATGAGAGCTTGCACCATGACCCGCAACAAGCCCGGCTACGAGGACTCGGCACTTGCTGCTATCAAGCCAGGTATCCTGCAGTTGAAGTCAGGACATTTTCCAACTTCACGCCGGCGGCATCGGAGCTTTGCCTCGAGCGCCCAGACCGCGCCAAAGCTGCGGAATGAAGGCGCGCAGATTCCGACTGATTTCGACGGCCTGTCTGTGCCGGCACGCCTTCTCATCGCGGAGATAGCCGGAGAATTGCAATCCCGTGTTGTCTCCAATGAAGCAGGCATTCGTTCGCTCCTGTCGACTGCGGTGGTGAAACTGATTGATGCGATAGGTGCGCTGCCGCAGCAACGCTACGCCCCCTCGGAACAGGCGCTCGCAACTGCCGGATCGGCATCGAGCACGGAGTCTTCGGCTCGGCGTCCGCCACCCAATGACACCGTGCTGCGAGTTGGACCGCTTGAGCTCGACCTCCTTGACCGCACTGCGAAACGCGGCGACCGCCGGATCGAACTGAGACCGCGGGAATTTCAGTTGCTCAAGTACATGATGCAACGCAGCGACATGGTGCTTACGCGGGCGACCCTCTTGACGGAGGTTTGGAGCTACAGGTTCGTGCCGGAGACCAATCTCGTCGACGTCTACATGAGCAAGTTGCGCCGCAAGGTTGACGGCACGAATGAGGCCGCTCTCATTCGGAACGTGCGCGGCGCCGGCTTTGTACTGAGTGCAACGCCCTTTCGAGAACACTTAACAGCGACGATTTTCGAGGATGCGACGATCTCGTTGGACGAGGCTTCGCGAATGGAGCAACGGCGGTGCAATTGTGAACGTCTACGCCGGGCGTGCGGCACAGCGCCCGCAGCCACCAAGCTTGCGAGTTCGAAGAGCCTCCAAATCGGCGACGGCATCGTGCCATCGCGAAAGGCTGCAGCTTCTTGAAAGTTCAATTCCAGTTCTCCAGCAATGGCAATCCGCGAGATGAGCAAATGATTCTCCTGCCTCTTATGACCGTCTGGGTGTGGTTCCAGATCTTGACGGCGTCAGCGCTGCCCGCGCCAGCTTTGCAATCATGCCATGCGCACGGCTCACGGACAGTTCATTGGCAGACTCTGGTCAGCTGACCGGCCGTTTGTGCCATTCGCTGCCGTGCACCAAGCAGAACCGTCGTGGGCGAGGCGTTCAGATGGACGCTGGAGCCAACCGCTTCTGGCAAGCATCACGATGGCAATAAACGACGGACTTCTCGCGCTTACCGGCGGGATTTTCGTCGAACGCGCTCTGCACTTTTGGACAGAACTGCGCGAGCTTTCAATCCCTGAACGAGGTGGAGTGGATAGAATGGACACCGTGCGAACTCGAAAGATTATTGTGCGAGCGGCGACTACAACGTCAGAAGCCTAGCGCGCAACTAGGTCCGGTCGGACCGGTCCTCCCATCCGTCGATGACCCAACTCGCTTTCAATTGGCCTGCCCCGTTCGGAACGATCGCCATGGAACTCGGTCCGTCTTCTGCCATATCGAAGGGCACGGTGGTGCTTGGCCTGCTGTCGGCCTGCATTGTCGTTCTGACAACCGCCTTTGTGCGCCTGCCCGGAGCGCATGCCGGCGCGGCATGGTATCTCCTCCACGCAGCCGGCGGCGTATCTGCCGAGCATCAGCGATCTGATGATTGGCACGATTCAACCCAGGCACGAGCGGATGTGGCGAGCCGAACAGGCCGGCGACTGGGATTTCGCCGCCTACGAGTTAGGCAATCTCCGCGGTGCGTTCGGCCGGCTCGGACGCGCGCATCCAATGGAAGAGGACACCCCGTTTGCCGACATGATCGAGTCCGTTACGAAGAAACCGCTCGAGGGTCTGAAGAACGCGATCGATCGGAGAGACGACGCTGATTTTGGCAAGTCCTATGACGGCCTCAGCGAAGCCTGCAACTCCTGTCACCAGGCGCTGAATCACGGTACGATCCAGATCGGCCGACCCGCCGGCGCGCCCCAATCAGACCTGATTTTCGGGAAAGCTGGACGGTAGCACCAGATCTGTCCGGAGCACCGATCATTTTTGCGGCAAGTTCGATCCATTTGCCTTGTCAGGACAAACGATCTCGATTCGCCCTCCGGGACCGGGATTGATGACCAGCCGGAAGCCATGCAGTTTGATGATGGCCGCCACCAAGCTGAGCCCGAGCCCGACACCCGGCGTGTTGCGCATCTTGTCGGAGCGATAGAATCGCCGTAGCACAGCTTCACGCTCCTGTTCGCTGATACCCGGTCCCGTGTCGGTCACACGCACGATGGCTTCCTTCTCACCCCGCAAAAGCTGCAAGCCGACCCTCCCGCCAGCCGGCGTAAACTTGATCGCATTGTCGACGAGATTCGCCACAGCCTCGAAGAGGAGATCCCGGTCACCCCAAACGTACAGCTTGCGGTCGATATCCACGCCAAGCTCGATGCTCTTGTCCTCGGCGATTGGCTCGTAGACGTCACATACCTCTCGCAAGATTTCATGAAACGCAACATTGCCGAAGCCGGCCGAGCGCCGGCTGTTCTCAATCTCCGTCAGTCGCAGGAGAGCGGTGATGATCGCGAGTGACTGATCGATCCCTCCGATCGCCTTGTCCGTGACTGTCTGAAGCTGCTCCAAGGTGGTTGCATGTGTCCGCCCGCGCTCCAGAGACAATCGGGCGCGGGTCAGCGGAGTTCGCAGATCATGCGCGATATCGTTGCCAACGCCAGCGAGCGCGTTGATCATCGTTTCCATTTCATCGAGCATGCCGTTCACGATCACGGCCAGTCTCGAGAAGGGGTCGTTGACGTTATGATGCGGGAGGCGCTCGCGGAGATCACCGGCGACGATGCGCTGGACGCGCTCATTGACCTCCTCTACGCGTCGCTGCGCGCGCACGCTCAGCCAAGCTCCGGCCAGCAAGCAAAGGCAGAGCGCCGGCAAGAGCCCAAGCGCGAGGGCCTGCCCCACGACGCTGGATATCTCACGGGTCTCGTCGACGTTCCGCCCCATGACGAGGACTTCACCGCTTTCGAGACGTCTGCCTACCGCCCGAATCAGCGGATCACCACCCGGCGATCGGCCGAATGGAGCTACCCGCGCAGCCTGCGCAGTTCCATCGACACTGAAGTCATGCGGCAGCGCTTTGAGGTTGCCGGCAAGCCTATTGCCGGCAGCATCGAACATTCCCGCATACTGAACGCCTCGGGAATCCTGGCCAAGATGGTCCGCGATTGCATCGGCGCGGCGATCCCGCGGCAGGGCCGCCATGAAATTGAGTTGTTGAGCGATCATGCGATCGGATCGCGCAATCAGGTAGTCGTCGATCTTCCAATAGATGAAACCGAACAGCGCGATCATGAACACGGCGAACACGGCAGCCACCGCCGAGGCCCACCGGAAGGTGTTCGTGCGCATGAGTTGGAGCTGGCGCACCGATCTCGCTGGTTGTTGTTCGGGCCTCATTTCGATCGCCATACCTGCACCGGCGGCGCCTATTATTGCGCCCGCAGGATAAACCCTGAGCCGCGGACATTGTGGATCATCTGTGCTTCCCCGGGACCATCGACCTTATGCCGCAATCGGCCCATATGCACATCGACCAGATTGGGTCGTCGCCGGAACGAACTTGTAATTCCAGACCTCTTCCAGCAACATCGCGCGAGTCAGCAACTGATCACTACGCCGCATCATATATTCGAGCAGGCGAAATTCGCGCGGCAAAAGATCGATCACCCGTTCGCCGCGCCGGGCGGTACGCTCAATCAGATCGAGCTCAAGAGGGCCGACCCGCAAGGTTGTCCCTCGGCTATCCGTGGGACGACGGAGAAGCGCTTCTATTCTTGCTATGAGCTCCACTACTGCAAAGGGCTTCGTGAGGTAGTCATCTCCACCGCTTCGCAAGCCCCGCACCCGATCGTCGACGGCGCCGAGCGCGCTCAGCACCAGGACCGGGGTGCCAACCTGCTCCCTGCGCAATGCCTCGATAATCGTAAGCCCGTCCATGCCGGGCAGCATGCGATCGACGATCAAGACGTCGGGATGGAGCGCTCGGGCCTTGTCGAGGCCGTCAATTCCATTTGACGCCCACTCGACCTCAAACCCAAGCTCGCTCAGCTCGGCCACGATCTCCTCGGCCGTTCCGCCGTCGTCCTCGATCAGAAGAACCTTCATCATCAGCTCGATCTCAGATGTGCCAAAGTACCCGGCCAGCTGGCGCGAAATCATATGCTCGCTCGTTGGCAAAGTCATAAGCCACCGTCCAAATTGCCGGATTAGAATAGGCCGGGCCGCGCTATCCAACGACCTGGCTTAGCGCCGCCCGCCTCCGTCTAGCATGCCGCCCTGGCAAAGCACGGCAGAGGCTCGGAAAAAGACATAAACCCTCGGCCGAGGCCACGCCATTAAATAGCAATTTAACGAGCCGAGCGGATCGGGACCACCGACCAACGCGGCTCCGCCGCCGCGCTTCCGGCAACACTGAAATCGATTTTAGACGATATCCTCCGGCCGGCTGCCTACGTTCCCGGGTACACGATCAAGAGAACGAGCCACCATGCTGGACGACGTCGACGACGAACGAAACGCGAATGGACATCCGGGGGTGGACCCGCGGATGTCCGCCAAAATTGGATTTATCGGGCTCGGCCTGATGGGCACAGCCATGGCAGCCAATCTCGCGGCCGACGGGCGCAACGTATGCGCCTATGTACGCCGGCCAGAGCGCACCGGCGACCTCCAGGCGCTCGGCGTCGCGGCCACGACGCGTCGATCGGACTTGTTCGACAGTGACATCATCATCACCATGCTACCCGACGATGCTGCCGTGCGGAATGTCTTCTTCGGACCATTTGGGATCTCGGAGTCGTTGCGGCCCGGCGTGATCCATCTGTCGATGAGCACCATCAGCACCGAGGCCTCGACCGCGCTGCTGCTCGAGCACGAGCGTCGCGGTCAGAGCTACGTTGCAGCCCCCGTGTTCGGTAACCCCGACGCAGCCAGAGCGCGCCAGCTAGCCGTCATCGTGGCAGGCAACCCGGCGTCCTGTGATCGTTGCCGACCGGTGATGGCTTCGCTCGGACAGACGTTCGTCATTGGGACCGATCCCGCGCAGGCCAATCTGATCAAGCTGCTTGGCAACATGATGACGGCAACGACTCTCGAGGTGCTCGGAGAAGTCGTGACCGTGCTGCGGAAGCGTGGACAGGACCCTCAGCAGTTCGTGGACATCATGACTGGGACGATGTTCAACAGCCGCGTCCACAAGAACTATGGCAGCCGGCTCATTGCCGGCAGTTACAAGCCCGGGTTGACAATGCCGTTGGCGCTCAAAGACGTGCGCCTGGCGCTCGCCGAGGCAGAACTGGCCGGAGCTCCGATGCCATCAGTCGGTGTCGTTCGCGATCGGCTGATCACGGGCATTGCTCGCGGCCATGGCGGACTTGACTGGACGGCGCTCGGAATGGTCGCCTCGGAAGAAGCGGGACTATAGGCTCGCCGGTCCGCACGGCGTGAAGGCATCTCCGTCAAAGAACTGCCTCGCTCCAGCTTCGCGCCGCGCCGAGCGGACGACGAGCTCCGCTATCCTGCATTTTGCCTAGTTTGCGCCGACGCGCGATTCCTCGTGCGCGCCGCGAATTGTTTCCGCTTCTCCAATTCCTGAGTCACGCTCCATTGAACGCATGTGAGCGTTTCGTGTGTTTGGCTGATCCGTGATCCGTCCCACCTGCTCGGACAGGCCACTCGTTCACCGGCCTGCTGTCTTCAACGGAGAAGCTCAATGACGAATCTCAAGCTGCTGTCGACTGGACTGATTGCTGTGGCAATGCTGGCAACGCCTGCCATGGCGCGCGAAAACGCCCACCTTGCCCGGCGGACCGCTGTGGAAGCCAATGTTGCCGCAGCAGACGCGCCGTTCTACTCGGCTGACCACGCCTGCGTTCCGGCGCCGCGCGTCGGCGCGTTCGCGACGGCGCCGTGGACCGGCAACAACGTTCCCTGCGAACCGGGCACCGGCGCGTTCTGATCGCATACCGCGGTTTCGGCTTGTTCGACCGTTCCGCTTGCGCCTTGGCGCTTGTAGATCCTCGTCGATCGGCCCACCGACAAAAGCGGGATGGACACCGTTCCAGCCCGCTTTTTATTGATCACTCTCGCATCAACCGACCGTTTGTTTGAGCTCGACATTTCTCAACTTGCCGCGAGTGGACGTCGCTCCGGTCCTTGTGAAGCCAATTTTAGTGGGTGCGGCTGCCGCGAGTCCCTACTCTTCAAGCATCGCGAAAGCCAGGCCTTGCAGCCGCGTACCAACGCTGCGCGACCGGCGAAAATCCAAACACAAGGAGTATCCCAATGAAACGAATGATATTGATTTTGGCGACTGCCGCGCTTGCCTCCGCACTGGCTGTCGGCGCGGCCGATGCACGCGGCGGCGGAGGTGGTGGTGGCGGTCACGGCGGAGGTTTCGGCGGCGGCATGGGCGGTGGCGGGCACATGGGCGGCTTCGGAGGAGGCGCGCACATCGGCGGCATCGGCGGTGGAATGGGCGGCGCTCATCTCGGTGGCCTTGACGGCGGGGCGCATGTGGGCGGCTTCGGTGGAGGCGTTCATCCCGGCGGCATCGCAATGCGCGGCGACGTCGGCCGAAGCGGCGGCGATCATCTCGGCCTCGGCGATGGCGGCCATCCGGATGGCGCGGGCATCCACGACCACGGCATGCACCACTACGGCAGATACTCGCGGGGCTACGGCTACTATTACAGCGATCCCGACTGCTACGACTGGTACTCCCTGCATCCCGATCAGCCGCTGCCGCTGAGTTGCGGCTAGTCTGCAGCCTTGTCTTCGGTCCGGCTGGCTTGCCGTCCGGATCGAGGCCTTCCGAAACTCAATTCAAAGCGACGCTCTGTAGTCCAATCTGCCGGTGTCGCGTCGCCAGCGGTCATGCCTCGGGATTGGCAGGTCAATCCATACCGCGCCGCCAATGTGCCGCTCCGCTCTCGATCTCCAGAGACCGGCACGCAACACAACGAGGCATCGGTATCCGTTCGCGCGGCGATCCCGAATGTCGCCTCGAGCAATCAATTGGACGCAGAGCAAAGGAACAACCAATGAACACCGTCCCGAACAACAACATGGAATTCATCGATATTCCCGGCGCATCCATCCGCGCATCTCGCATTGCACTCGGGACGTGGGCGATCGGCGGCTGGATGTGGGGTGGGACCGATGAAAGCGATGCCGTCAAGACAATCCGGGAAGCGCTCGATCGCGGAATCAATCTCATCGACACCGCGCCCGTCTATGGATTCGGTCGCTCCGAGGAGATCGTCGGAGAGGCCCTTTCCGGCGGTCGCCGCAGGATGGCGGTAATCGCCACAAAGGCGGGACTTGACTGGAAGAACGGCAAGCCGTTCCGCAACGCGCGCAAGGCCCGCATTGTCGAAGAGGTCGAGAATTCGCTGAAGCGGCTCCGGACGGATGTCATCGATCTCTACCAAGTGCACTGGCCGGATCCGCGCATTCCGATGGCGGAAACCGCCGAAGCCATCAGCACATTGCATCGCGATGGGAAGATTCGGGCAGTCGGCGTCAGCAATTTCAGCCCGGCACAGATGGATGAATTCCGCAAGGTTGCGCCGCTTCATGCAGCCCAGCCGCCCTACAATTTGTTCGAACGCGCCATCGAGCAGGACGTTCTTCCCTACTGCCAAGAGAAGAATATCGCTCTCCTTGCTTATGGCTCGCTGTGCCGCGGCCTCTTGTCCGGCAGCATGACCAATTCGAGCCAATTCACCGGCGACGACCTGCGAAAGGGCGATCCGAAGTTTCGATCACCACGCTTTCAGCAATATCTTGACGCCGTCAGGCGGCTCGATCAGCTCGCGCGGGAACGCTTTGGCAAGCGAGTCATCCATCTGGCAGTGCGCTGGGTGCTCGATCGTGGTGAATTGAACATAGCATTGTGGGGTGCCCGGCGCGCCGATCAGCTTTCGCCGATCACCGACGTGCTCGGGTGGCGGATCGATGCGGAAGCAATGGCCGAAATTGATCGCATTCTCAAGGAGACAATCAAGGATCCCATCGGTCCCGAATTCATGGCGCCTCCGGATCGGGGGGCGGCATGATGGACACACGAGCCACAATCCAAATCGTAAGCCACGACCGGTTCGACGCGACGACGGCCCAAACATCGGGCTCCCGGCGCTTTGCTGCGATCGGACCGTCGCTCGGCATCAGTTCGACGATCTGGGGCGGCCTCTTCGAGGTTGAACCGGGCGCACGAACCGGAATCCACCATCATGGCGAACAAGACACGATCGCATTCGTGCTGTCAGGCCAGTGCGAAGTTCGCTGGGGCGACAAGGGTGAGTTCTCCGCACGCGCGAAGGTTGGCGACTTCATTCACATTCCTGCGTTTCTTCCGCACATGGAGATCAATCCGTCGCGTCTCCAGCCTTTTCGATGGGTCGTGGTACGCAGCACACCTCTGCCTATCGTTGTCAATCTGCCGGACGCGATCTGGCCATGAGCCGGGCCACCTTGCCCGACACCTTTGATCTACCCTGCAAATACGGGACACACATGGAAGATACACAAGGCATTTTTCCGACCATGGAGATCACGCGGCGTACCGTCATCGAAACCGGCACCACCGCGCTTCTGCTGAGCAGCCTTCCGCGGGGCGTGCTTGCCGCCGGGATCGATCAGGCTGACGCCTCCCCCATGACGATCGAGCTTAAGGTCAACGGCCACCTGCACAATCTTACGCTCGACCCCCGCACAACCTTGCTGGACGCCTTGCGCGAGCATTTGGCGTTGACCGGCTCGAAGAAGGGATGCGATCACGGCCAGTGCGGCGCCTGCACCGTTCTGGTGGAGGGACGCCGCATCAATTCGTGCCTTGCGCTTGCGGTCATGCACCACGGCCAATCGATAACCACCGTTGAGGGACTTGCGTTCGGCGAGGACCTGCATCCTATGCAGGCCGCGTTCGTCGAACACGACGGGTTTCAGTGCGGCTACTGCACGTCGGGCCAGATCTGCTCGGCGGTGGGCATGCTGGCGGAAAGCCGCGACGGAGTGCCGAGCTATGTGACCGAGGATCTCACATCCGGCCGGCCGTGGAGCTGAGCGATGAAGAAATTCGTGAGCGGATGAGCGGCAACATCTGCCGGTGCGCGGCCTACCCGAATATCGTCGCGGCGATCAAGCAGGCAATGGGAGAACAGACGTGAAGGCATTCTCCTACGGGCGCGTGCGATCCGTCGCAGATGCAGCTGCCGCGGCGAGCAAGCCCGGTGTCAAGATCATCGCCGGCGGCACTAACCTGCTCGATCTCATGAAGTTGCAGGTGGAGACACCAACGACCCTGGTCGACATCAACCGTCTGCCGCTCGACAAGATCGAAGAGACCTCGGAAGGCGGCTTGCGCATCGGCGCGTTGGTCCGCAACAGCGATCTCGCAGCAGATGTGCGGGTGCGGCAGCAATACGGCGTGCTAAGCCGCGCCCTGCTCGCCGGTGCGAGCGCCCAATTGCGCAACAAAGCCACGACGGCAGGCAATCTGCTCCAACGGACGCGCTGCTACTACTTCTACGACGTCACGAAGCCCTGCAATAAGCGTGTACCCGGCTCGGGTTGTTCGGCGCTCGCGGGCTTCAACCGCATCCATGCGATCATGGGCGGCAGCGAGTCGTGCATCGCGACCCATCCATCGGATATGGCCGTTGCCATGCGCGCACTCGATGCAAGGATCGAGACGATCGATCGCGAAGGCAGATCCCGCACGATCCCGATCGCCGACTTCCACCGGCTCCCAGGCCGCACGCCGGAAATCGAGTCGGCCCTGGGATCGGGCGAAATCGTCACCGCTGTGACGCTGCCTCCGCCGCCGCCCGGCGCCCAGGTCTACCGAAAGGTGCGCGACCGCGCCTCCTACGCCTTTGCGCTGGTTTCAGTGGCCGCCATCGTCGACAGCGTGCGCGGTCGAATCCGCTCGGCGCGGCTCGCCTTCGGCGGTCTCGCCCCCAAGCCGTGGTGCATCGCCGCCGCCGAACAAGGTCTCACGAATGCAGTTGCCGGAGCCAAATCGTTCGATGCAGCCGCGGACGCGATTCTCGAGGGCGCGCATGGAGCCGGCTCCAACGATTTCAAGATTCCGCTGACCCGCCGCACCCTGCATGCGGTGCTCGGCGACGTCACCCGCATCTGAAGGAACATCGAAATGGACATGGATGCACCAGTCGGGGCGAATGCGCTGGATGCCGAGAAGATTGTCGGCAAGCCACTCGATCGTGTCGACGGGCGACTGAAGGTCACCGGCGGCGCACGCTACGCTTACGAGATGCAACAGGACGCACTCTACGGGTTTGTCGTTGAAGCTTCGATCGCAAAGGGGCGGATCGCCTCGATCGAAACGGTCGCGGCCGAGCGGGCACCTGGCGTCAAACTCGTGCTCACCTATCGCAACGCTCCCAAGCAGGGCACCGGCAATCATCGAGAAGCGCATCCTGTGCTCACAGGCCCTGTCGTGTCCCGCTACGGCGAACCGGTCGCGTTCGTCGTTGCCGAAACGTTCGAGCAGGCCAGGGCTGCCGCCTTTCTGGTCAAGGCGACGTACGATCGGGAGGCGGGACAATACGCCCTGCCTCATCATCTCACGCTGGCCCGCGTCCCGCACCAGCCGGACGGCGCGCCGGCCGACAGCGAAGTCGGGGACTTCTCGGACGCATACGCCAACGCTCCCGTGCAGCTCGATCTGTCCTACAGCACACCGCTGCAGAGCCACGCGATGATGGAGCCGCATGCGACACTCGCGAGTTGGGATGGCGACAAGCTGATCCTGCATACCGCGAACCAGATGCTGAATCAGGGCCGGAAGGCCATCGCCCGGACGTTGAACATCTCGGTCGGAAACGTCCGGCTGGTCAGCCCCTTCATCGGCGGCGGCTTCGGCGGCAAACTATGGTTGAACGCCGATGCCATTCTTGCCGCAATCGCAGCACGATACCTCAAGCAACCCGTCAAGGTCGCGCTCACCAGACAGCAGATCTTCCATGTGACGACGCATCGCTCGGACACCATCCAGCGTATCCGCCTCGGTACCGACCGCGAGGGCCGGATCATCGCAATCGGCCACGACGTGTTCTCCGGCAACTTTCCGTCCGAACAGGTCTACGAGGCTGCCGCGCTTCAAACCCGTTCGCTCTATGCCGGCCCCAATCGGCTGACGCGGCATCGTTTGGTGCCGCTCGACATTCCTGTTGCATCTTCCATGCGCGCCCCTGGCGAGGCAGTCGGCCTGCTCGCGCTGGAGTGCGCCATGGACGAGCTTGCGGAAAAGCTGGAGCTCGATCCGATCGAGTTGCGAGTCCGGAACGAGCCTGCCGAGGACCCCGAAGAGCACATCCCCTACTCCAGTCGCAATTTGGTTGCCTGCATGCGGGAGGGCGCACGCCAGTTTGGCTGGGACGACCGCAATTCGATCCCCGGTCAGGTGAGGGACGGACGGTGGTTGGTCGGAATGGGCATGTCCGCCGGAACCCGAGGCAATCCTCTCCGGTTCTCGAGAGCCAATGTACGGCTCGATTCCGATGGAGTGGCTACCGTGAAGATGGCAATGACCGATATCGGCACGGGGACCTACACGATCCTGGCACAGATCGCCGCCGAGATGCTGGGATTGCCGATCGAAAGAATACGGGTCGATCTCGGCGATACGAACTTTCCGGAAGCGGCTGGCTCAGGCGGCTCGTTCGGCGCGGCGAGCTCCGGATCGGCGCTGTTCGAGGCGTGCCAGGCCTTGCGCGAGAAACTGGCAGTACGGGCCGGCATGAATCCCGATACCGCGCGTTTTGGCGACGGCCACATCGCAACGGCGGGGCGCTCTGTCGACCTCACGGAGATTGTCGGCTCCGGAATTGAAGCCGAGGGCGAAATCAGCCCAGGCCGCAACAATCAGGACTTCTCTCAGCAATCCTATGGCGCACATTTTGCGGAGGTTGGCGTTGACCGGGATACCGGAGAAGTGCGCGTACGGCGAATGCTCGGCGTATTTGCGGCCGGTCGCGTGCTGAACGCAAAGACGGCGCGCTCACAGGCCATTGGCGGAAATGGTATTCGGCGTAGGCGCGGCCCTGCACGAGGACCTGGTGCTCGATCCTCGCTTTGGCTACTTCGTCAACCACGACCTGGCCGAGTACCACGTGCCGGTGCATGCGGATATACCGCTCGACATAGACGCCATCTTCCTTCCGGAGCTGGACGAACGGTCGAATCCGCTGAAGAGCAAGGGAATCGGCGAGCTCGGAATTTGCGGTGCCGGGGCTGCGATCGCCAACGCGATCTACAACGCCTGCGGCGCGAGGATCAGGAACTATCCGATCACACTCGACAAGATCCTCACCAATTTGCCGAAGCAAGCCTGAGCATTGCTGCGCGCCCATTGAGCTGGCCGCTGCTGAAGGACGAGCGGGTCCGCCTCGGCTGGTCCTTCCGCTTGTTCCCTTTGGGATTGTCGCTGACGGAGCTCCTGCGATTTCCGTGCAAAGCCGCAAGGGCATCGGTCTGGCGATCGTCAGGTTCAGTGCATCGCTTCCCTGCAATGGAGCACACCCGTGAGATATCGCTTGATCGCCGCCTGCCTTGCCTTCCTCGCGGATGGCGGAGCGCTCGCACAGGTGACAGGAATGGCGCTTCCGACTCCCGTGGTGGGGGCAACTTCTCCACTCGGCAGCAGTACAGCGTCCCCGATTTCACCCCTTGGGATCGGCCTTGGGGCGACTGAAGTTCCCTCGCCCGGCATCAGCCCGGCCCCTATGGTCACCGGCAGCATCGCCGCTCCGTCCACCGGCACCGCATGCTCAACCCTCGGTCTCTCGCCGAACGGGATGTACGGCTCGACGTCGACCTATGACGGCGGCGGCATGGCGATGGCTGGATCGACACCAGTCACCGGCGGCGCAGCTGGGAACACAGCAACATCGTCACTGTCGACGACGTCGGAAATGACGCAAAGCTCCGGGATGTCGACCACATCGGGCACGCTCGATACCGCAGGTATGTCGAGCATGTGCGGCTCCGGCTCGAGCAGCATTGCCGCATCTTCGAGCCCCCGAGTTCGACGGCGCCGACAACGCCCGGCGGCAGTGCCAGGACCGGCATTCCTCTCGGCTCGACGGAGATTAGCAATCTCGGTGTCAGCTCCGCGGCCCTGCTTCCGACGCCGGCAGCACCGCTCGTGACAGGCAGCATCGCGCCAATCGTACCGACAGCGCCGACTGTAACCGCGCCCTCCATGGCGCCCGCTTCGATCGCCTCATCTGGATGCTCGTCCCTCGGCATGTCCGCATCCACGGCTTTACCAGGCAGCTGCTGAGCCGCTGTCTTCCGGAGCAACGTCCATGAAAATGAAGATCGCCGTCTCTGCCGCCGTATTGGCCGCACTCGCCGCGGGTGCCGGCCTGCTGCACTTTACCCATCTCTACCCGATCCAGAAGGCAGCCGCTGCGTCTGCTCCAGTGCCACCCGTTCCGATCGTTGCCGGCACTGTAACCCAGCATGATGTTCCGATCTATCTGACGGGCGTCGGCACAGTGATTGCTTACAATACGGACATTGTCCGGGCCCAGATTCAAGGGCAGATCACCAGCATCAACTTTACCGAGGGTCAGCAGGTCCATGCGGGCGATCTGCTCGCACAGATCGACCCGCGGCCCTATCAGGCCTTGATCGATCAATATGCCGCCAATCTGGAACGCGATCAGGCGCAGCTCGCAAATGCGCGGGCCAATCAAGTCCGTTACAACCAGCTCGGCGACAAAGGCTGGGCCACGCCTCAGTTGATTGAAACGCAAAATGCGCAAGTCAGCCAGCTGCAGGCGGCGATCAAGGCTGACCAGGCCCTGATCGATGCTGCAAAGGTGCGGCTTAGCTTCACGCGGCTTACGTCTCCAATCAACGGGGTGGTTGGCATTCGCCAGATCGACGTGGGCAACATTATCAGTCCGTCGAGCACGAACGGCCTCTGTGTCGTGACCCAGTTGGACCCGATCTCGTTGATCTTTACCCTGCCAGAGACCGTTCTTCCGCAGATCCAGCAGCAGCAGCGGAAATCGAAGACGCCTCTTTCCGTTCTGGCCTACAACCAGGACAACACGATTCGGCTTGGCGAGGGGCAGCTCGGACTCGTCAATAACGAGATCCTGCAGACCACCGGCTCGATCCAGCTCAAGGCGAACTTTCCCAACAAGGAGAGCAGCCTCTGGCCCGGCGAGCTCGTCAATGCAAGACTGCTGCTCGATACGCGGCACAACGGCCTGACGGTCCCGGCCGCCGTCGTCCAGCAAGGACCGACCGGGCCATATGCCTACGCCGTCAATCCGGACGACACGGTCTCCATCCGTCAAATCAAGGTAGCGCAGGTCAGCGACGGACAGGCGCTGATTGATTCCGGTCTCGAAGCCAACGAGCAAGTCGTGGTTGACGGACAGTACAAGCTGCGTCCGGGAACGCACGTGGTCCTGCTCCATGGCAAGGCCGCCCAGGAAGCCGCCGCTCAGGACGCATTGCAGGCACCCATCCCATGAACATCTCCGCGCCCTTTATCCGGCGACCGATCGCGACCGCGTTGCTGATGATCGGATTGTTGGCTGCCGGACTTGTGGCCTATCCGTTGTTGCCAGTGGCTGCACTGCCGAACGTCAACTATCCGACGCTAACCGTCACCGCACAGATGCCCGGCGCCGACCCGCAAACGATGGCCTCTTCGGTCGCCTCGCCGCTCGAGCTCCAATTCGGGGAAATACCCGGTCTCACGCAGATGACGTCGGCGAGCGCACTCGGCTACACCCAGGTCACGTTGCAGTTCGACTTGAACCGCCAGATCGACGGCGCCGTAAGCGATACGCTTTCGGCCATCAACGCGGCAAGCCCGTATCTGCCCACCGGCATGCCCTATCCGCCGACGATCCGGAAGGTCAATCCGGCCGACACACCGATCCTCGTGTTGGGTCTCACCTCGGACAGCCTGCCGCTTACCACAGTCGACGCGTATGCCGAGAACATCCTGCTGCAGAAGATTTCACAGATTCAGGGCGTGGGCCTTGTCGGCATCTCCGGCGGCCAGCAGAAGGCCGCGGTGCGTGTCCAGGTCGATCCGCAGGCGCTGGCCGCACGCGGCATCAACCTGGAGGACGTTCGTACTGTCCTTGGCCAGGCCAATGTCGATTTGGCCAAGGGAACGCTCAACAGCCCACGCCAGACTTATACGCTCAGTACCAACGATCAGTTGTTCCATCCGGATCAATATGCCGATCTGGTCATTGCCTATCGCAACGGGTCGCCGGTTCGCATTCGCGATATCGGACGCGCCGTTAGCGCTGGTGAAAACGATCTGATCGCGGGCTGGTACAACAACAAGCGCGCCATCATTCTCGCCGTGCAGCGTCAACCCGGGGCCAACGTCATCGAGACGGTCCAGCGGATCAAGGCAACGATGCCGACCCTCCAGGCGTCGATCCCAGCCGCCATCAAGATAAACGTCGTTTCAGACCGCACTCAGACGATCCGCGCTTCGGTTGCGGACGTGCAGTTCACGCTACTCCTGACGATCGCACTCGTCGTCATGGTGATCTTCATATTTCTTCGCAGCTTCTGGGCAACCATTATTCCAGCCGTCACGGTACCGCTCTCGCTGATCGGCACTTTCGCGATCCTCTACGAGATGGGCTATAGCCTCGACAATCTGTCGCTGATGGCGCTGTCCATCGCCGTCGGGTTCGTGGTCGATGACGCCGTCGTCGAGATCGAGAATATCACGCGGCACATCGAGGAGGGTTTGTCCCCGTACGATGCCGCGATGAAGGGATCCGGCGAGATCGGCTTCACGGTCATGGCGATCACTTTCTCGCTTATCGCCGTTTTCATTCCGCTCTTCCTGATGAGCGGCTATGTCGGCCTCCTGTTCCGCGAATTCGCAATCACCGTGAGCGTCGCACTGGTGCTCTCCCTGATGATCTCCAGGACCCTGACGCCGATGATGTGCGCTTACCTGCTCAAACCCGAGAGCCATGAGCACGGCCGCCTCTACCGCTGGTCCGAGCGCGGGTTCGATCTGCCCCCCTGCTCAATGCCTACGAAGCAGGTCTGAAAGTCGTGCTGCGGCATCGCTTCATCACCTTGATGGTGATGATCGCCACCATCGTGGTGACCGGATATCTCTATGTCATCATTCCCAAGGGCTTCTTCCCTCAGCAAGATACCGGCCTGATCCTGGGTCAGTCCGAAGCCGCTCAGGACATCTCGTTCCAGGCGATGGCAGAGCGCCAGCAAGCCATGCTCAATGCGGTCATGCGAGACCCTGCCGTTGCATCGGTGGGCTCGGCGGTCGGCGCCGGCGGCGGCACCTACACCGTTAACGACGGCCGCGTATTTATCCAGCTCAAGCCGGCCGATCAGCGCGACCCGATCGCCAAGGTAATCGCACGACTCCAGACCAATCTTGCCAATATCCAGGGCATCACTCTCTACATGCAGCCTGCGCAAGACATCACCGTCGGCGCGCGGCTGAACAAGACCCAGTTCCAGTACACCATGAACGATGCCGATCAGGGCGAGCTCAGCCATTGGGCGGGCCTGTTTCTCGACAAGATCAAGACGCTGCCCACGGTTGCGGACGTCACGACCGACCAGCTCAATGCCGGACCGCTGCTCGACATCACGATCAAGCGCGAGGTGGCCTCGTCCTACGGCATCCTGCCGTACACGATCGACAACACGCTCGACGACGCATTCGGTCAGCGGATCGTCTCGACGATGTACACGGCCCTGCAACAGTATCACGTCGTCCTGGAGGTCAACCCGAAGTTCCAGTATGGGCCCGAAGCGCTCAACGGCATCTACGTCAAGTCGTCGAGCGGGCAGCAGGTGCCGCTTTCAACGCTGGTCGACTCGGTGGTGAAGGTCTCGCCGCTCGTCGTGAACCACCAGGGACAATTTCCCTCCGTGACGATCTCGTTCAATCTGGCGCCCGGAGCCGCAATTGGTGAGGCGGTGAGCGGCATACAATCCATCGAAAAGGAGTTGCATCCGCCGCTGTCGTTGCAGACAAGCTTCCAGGGCAACGCCCAGGCGTTCGGCGCCTCGCTGAAGAGCACGCCGATCCTGATCGCCGCGTCGCTGTTCGTGATCTATCTCATCCTCGGCGTGCTCTATGAAAGCACGATCCATCCTGTCACGATTATCTCCACGCTACCCTCGGCGGGCGTCGGCGCACTTTTACTCCTGATGGCCGCTCATTTCGACCTGAGTGTGATCGCGGTGGTCGGGATCATTCTGCTCATCGGCATCGTCAAGAAAAACGGCATCATGCTTGTCGATTTCGCGATCCAGGCCGAGCAAGCCGACGGCCTTACACCGGAGCAATCGATCTACCAGGCCTGCATCAAGCGCTTTCGTCCCATCCTCATGACGACGATGGCAGCGCTTCTTGGTGCCGTGCCGATGATGATCGGTACCGGCGTCGGATCGGAGATCCGTCAGCCTCTGGGCTACGCGATCGTTGGAGGTCTCGCATTGTCGCAGGTGCTCACGCTCTACACCACGCCAGTCGTCTACCTTTACCTCGATCGGCTACAGAATTGGCTGTTCGGCACACGACGGCGTCAAACGGCATCCCGCGACGTCCATCCGGCGCCTGCGGAATGAACGAGAGCCAAGCCAATCGCATTGTGTTCATCAGATCTCGTGATCGGATCGATCTGAAAAATGCGTTGGTGTGCCATCGTAGCGCTCCTACCTCATAGGCAGCAAGGCGGGCCTTTCGAGCAATGCTCGATCGGTTCACCAGCAAGCAATTTGAGGAGATCCTGAATGTCGCTCGATAGCTCACGCCGCTCCGCCCTTGTCAGCTTGGGCGCATTTGCAGCCGGGACCGCTGCGCTTGCAGCCGGTCCCTCGCGTGCCGCCACGACCGCGCAGATCATCCCGACCGGCGCCCAGGAGCTCGCCGATTTGATGGGCCGGCTGCGCCGCGCGCCGCGCCGACGCGATTTCAAGATGGTGCCGATGATTCTCCAGCAATCCGCATTCTGGGACAGCGACGCGCTCAAGGAGATCATCACCTATCGCGGCGCCCGCAAGCAGGTGTGGGACAACACCAATCTCGCGGGTCCCTGGCTCAACTTGATGCGTAACTCGATCAATGCGCAGATCTTTTCCTTCGCACACAAGGACTTTCTGGCGGTCTCCGCCACGCATGGTACGGCGCACCTCGCGTTGTTCGACCAAGCGATGTGGGAGAAGTATGAACTCGCGACGCTGACCGGCAACGGCTTCAAGACCAACACACTGGCAATGCCGAAGCCGGCCCCGAGTGCTTTCGCGCAGAGCGAGAATCCCGATAGCGTATTCGGACCGATCGGCGATACCATCCCGGCGCTGCAGGAGCGCGGCGCTGTCTTCCTGGCTTGCCACAACGCGATCTGGGAAGTGACGGCAAAGCTGATCACCTCCGGCAAGAACCCGGATCATGCCTCGCACGAGGCGGTGGCTGCCGAGCTGACCAATCATCTCATCGATGACGTCGTGCTGACCCCCGGAATAGTTGCGACGATTCCGGAGCTGCAGCAGGCCGGCTTTCACTACGCCACGTGATCAAATCAAATGCGCAAAGCAGCCATCGCCACCGCACTTGCCGCCGCCCTGCTCCTTCCGTTCGTCGCGCGGGCCGCGGAGCGGGTCCAAAACGATTCCATCTTTCCTCCCTGGCAACACGGCGAAAACAGCGATGCTGCACAACGCGGGCTCTCGTTTACGGTTCCGGACGTAGATGATCTCGCCGATTTCCATGGCGACGTATCCAACCCGAAACTCGTGCTGTACGTCGGCGGCAATTACTTTTTCGCTATGGCGCCACTGGTCGCGGCGTTTGAGCAGCTGCATCCCGAGTTCGGCGGCAGGATCTATTGGGAGACGCTTCCGCCCGGCGTCCTCGAAAAGCAGATCGAGGCCGGCGGGACCGTTACCTCCGGCAACATGACCTGGACGGCGAAGCCGGATGCCTATCTTGCGGGGCTCAAGAAGGTCCAGAATCTCATCGATCGGGGCCTGTTGACAGGCCCAGCCGTTCCCTACGTGACCAATTCCCTCACGATCATGGTGCCGTCCGGCAATCCCGGCGGTGTCAAGACTCTCTCCGATCTGGCGCGGCCCGACCTCCATGTCGTGATGCCCAATCCGGAATTCGAAGGTATCGCCCTCCAGATCGAGGCCTCATTGAGGAAGGCGGGCGGCGAGGCGCTGGCGACCACCGTATACAAAACCAAGGTCGCCGACGGCGGTACGGTTCTGACCCAGATCCATCACCGGCAGACGCCGCTCTTCCTGATGCGGGGGCGCGCGCAGGCGGGCGTGACCTGGAAATCGGAAGCAGCCTTTCAGGAGCAAGCCGGCAATCCCATCGCCCAGGTCGACATCCCACGAGCGCAGAATACAACGGCGATCTATGCCGGTGCCGAAGTGCGGAGCGCGCCGCATCCGGAGGCGGCACAACTCTGGCTTTCCTTCGTCCGCTCGCCCGCGGCGCTCGCGATCTTCAAGCGGTACGGATTCAAGCCGTTCACGGGCACTACATCGGCGGGCTGACGATCAAGGAGATGCACTCATGGCCACTCTGTCCCTCACACCTGCTTCCAATATCGTGCGTTCGGTTGACAACGCCGCGGGCGTGACGGAAGCGCAGGACTTATGGCGAACGGCCTCGCTCGCCATAATGTCGGTCCGCATCATTCAGGGATTCATCTATTGGGGCGGCGGATCCCGGCGCTTCATCTATGCGCCCTCGAAGCTCAACCCGGACGCGCCCACCTGGATGGCCAACAAGTTTCAGACCGCAATGCCTGGCGCGCTGTTCGGAACCGATCACCTGATCAGTTTCATGCTGCACCACTTCTGGCTGCTCTATGCCGGCGTGATCCTGTTCAGCGCCGCCGAACTGATCGTCGGAGCGATGCTGATGGCAGGCGCCCTGACCCGAGCGGCCGCTTTGATGTCGATGGGATTTTCGGTGCTGCTGATGGCGATGTTCGGCTGGCAGGGCGCGACCTGCATCGACGAATGGACCCATGGCGGCGTGCAATCTCGCGATGGGCGCAACACTCCTGCTGGGCGGCAGCGGCGCCTACTCGATCGACAACGTCCTGATCCGGCACAATCCCGCGCTCGCCAAGAGCCGATGGTTTCGCTGGATGGCCGGAAGCCTGCCGTTGCCGCTCAAGGATCTCGCGTTCCGCAATCTCGCGCTCGCCGTGCTTGGCTTTGTCCTGGTGTTCGACATCGGCACCTACAGCTACTACCGCGGCTCGGTGGTGACGCCGTTTCATGGCGGACCGGTCAGCCCGACGAAGCATCATCTCACCGTTAGCGACGCCAGATTGCTGGCCGATGGCTCCATTCGGTTTCACGTCTATCTCGATGCCGGCACGCCAGAAGCGCCGGAGCATGTCGTCGCAGCCGATCTGATCGACACGGGTAACGAGCCCGTCGCGCGCTACGACGCCGCCGCCCTCTCGACCTTGCCAAAGACTGCTTTCGTCAACGATTTTGCCTACAACAAGTTCGCGCCTGGACCCTTCGGGATCCGGGCATCGATGGGAGCAGCAGCGTCGGTGACACTGCCCCCGCCGGCCTCTGCCGCCGCTCTCCAGGCGAGATCGCTCCGGCTCACGGACGTCGACGGACGAAGTTTCTCGGCCCCGCTCGGTCCGGCGGTCACGGATTAACTCCGGTGATTCAGCAGGCCAAACTGGACAGCCCGTCAACTTGAGGATGAGGCGCCGTCAAAGTACCTAGGCAGGTCCAGTGGGGCGGTCAGCTGGCGATCGCCGGACGTTCACCATTCCGACGGCGTCAGGGCCGATCCGGGTGCGGGACATCGAGAGCTTTGTGACCGTTCGCGCCGGCAGATATTTCTTCCTGCCAAGCCGTTCAGCCATTCAATATCTGGTAGACATCAACCGAACACATGCCACTGACGTAGGTCGCTGAAGCTGCACGGGCAGCCAAAAAAGATGACCGGCTTCGTCATGTTCAGCGAGTTGGTCCCGTCGTTGATGAGGCCTCCACATTTCGCGGCGGTGTCGGTCGCGTTGGCGTCCACCACGGTGGCGTCTACCACGGTGGCGTCTACCACGGGGGTGCTTACCGCGGTGCCGCAGTACGCCATGTGGTTGCCGTCGGCGTCGGAGCCGCTGCCTATGGAGCATCCCGCGCTTATCGCTGTGGTTACTATCCCTATCCAGCCTGCTACTAGTGCCGGCGCAAAACCCGGCTCTTCGGGGCCGGGGCGCCGCCACCGAGCCTGTAACGCAAGGCTGGTCCTGTTCCTCTCGCAAGCCGGGTCAACGCAATTCAATTCTTAAAGCTAGATTAAGAGCTTACCCCGGGAGTTGGCTGGCGGGTGTGGCTTTTCCGTTACATGCCGTTGGCAGCATCTCGCCTACAATTACAACTGGAATTGTGAAGTGGGCGCTCTTGCCTTGGCAGAAACGCTTCGGGGACTACGGAAGCGGACTTGGAGGAATTCACATGAACAAAATCATCTTGATTGGTGCGATTAGTGCAATGGCGCTGAGCCTATCGGCTCCGGCAAGCGCTGCGGATTTAGCGGCCCGTCCTTACACCAAGGCGCCTCCCCCGATGGTGGCGCCGATCTATGATTGGACCGGTTTCTACATCGGCGCCAACGGCGGATGGGGCCAAAGCCACAACTGCGTGGATTTCATCACTGTTGCGGGGACAGTCGCAAGCGGTTGCCGTGATCGTTCCGGAGGCGTTGTAGGCGGCCAAATCGGATATCGTTGGCAAGCCAATCAGTTTGTGTTCGGATTAGAAGCACAAGGCGACTGGGCCGACCTCAACAATACGCGCGTCAGCCTGTTCGATCCGACGATCTCAACCCGAGTGAAAACTGACGGCATCGGCCTCTTCACCGGCCAACTCGGTTGGGCGTGGAACGCGGCGCTACTCTACGTGAAGGGCGGCGCGGCCGTGACCAGCAATCGCCTTGACATATTCGACACTTTCACCGGGCTCGGTCTGGTCTCGGCGAGTAACACGCGTTGGGGCGGCACAGTGGGTGTCGGCTTCGAGTATGGCTTCACTCCAAATTGGTCGGTCGGGGTTGAATACGACCATCTGTTTATGGGGCATGCGAACAATTCCTTCTCCGTGGCCGATCCGCGTCTTGCGGCCGTACTCAACGACCGCATCAGTCAAGACGTGGACATGGTCACTGTGCGGTTTAACTATCGCTTCGGTGGCTACGGCGCCCCAGTCGCGGCGAGATATTGACCTCGTCTAGTTACGTTTTCTCCCGTGAGTTGGGCCGGCAGAGATGCCGGCCCTTTTTGTTGGCGAGAACGATCTTTCAGGCCACCAATCCGCCTCCGTCCGCCTCTTCACTTCGAAATCAAGGAAAACGGTATGGCCCTCCTAAAGCGACGGTCGGTCCGGAGGGAGCATAGGCAAGGGCTCGTTCCGCGGTCAGAAACACCGCCTGAAGAGCCGTCAGAATTTCTTCTCCGACGTCGTAGACGACCTGCTGCCGGCCTTCCGTTGATTTCGACAATCGCCCCCTAGCCCGTCTTATTCATGATTGCCGGGCGGGGCAGCTGGAACATTTCCGGTCGGGGTGAAGGCGCGCGCGAACGCTTCGGCTTTTTCGCCGCTTTTCGACCCGACTTCGTGAACGCGTTGGAGGACGGCAGCGGGGTGACCGGGGGCTCATGCCCCGCGCGTCAGGGTGCTTGCGGGACCAGAGCGTTTGCCAAGCGGCGGAACAGGTCGGCGTCGGGGCACGCCGCAGCGAAGGCGAGACGGACGCGGGTGGCGGTCTCGATGACGCGGGCTGCGATCTTGAGAAGCCTGAGCCTGATCGTGTTGAACTCGGCCGTTGCCAGATCGCGCGGCTTTGGGATGGCATCGCGCACGGCGAGGATGAGCCAATAGGCGGCGGTGTGGAAGACGAGGCGGACCTGGTTGGCGAGCGCCGAGCGGCAACTGGTGCGATCGGAGGCGAGCTGGGTCTTGTGCAGCTTGATCAGGTTCTCGGCCTGTCCGCGAGCGCAATAGAGGCTGTCATAGATCCACTCAGCCGAGCCGATATCCAGGCTGGTGACGACGTAGCGGACGTCGAGCCCTTGTTGGGTTGCCTCGATGCGGGCGACGACGCGGCGCTCACGATGCCAGGAGCCGGCCGCGTGGCGGGTCTCGGTGTAGCCGCGAACCACGATCTTGTTCTCGATCGCACGTTCGGTTCGAAATGCATCACAGACCTCGTCGACCTTTCTGGCGAGCGGCTTCGTGCCGGCTAGCGCGAAGATGTAATCGACGCCGTTTTGCTCGCAAAAAGTCATCGCCTCGGGGCCGGCGTAATGGCTGTCGCCGCGGAAGGTGATACGCGTATCGGGCCAGCGCCGGCGAATGCGCCGAACCAGGCGGCGCAGGTGTGCCCGCACCTCGCGGCCGCTCGGCGTCTTGCCGGGGCGCAGGATGACCGCAACAGGCCGGCTGTGCTCGGTGTCGTAGACGTGGATCGGCAGGAAGCAGTGTTCATCATAATTGGGCGTTGAACAGCGAGAGTTGCTGACGGCCATGCACCACGTCGACCGTGTCGTCGATGTCGAGCGTGATTGCGCTCGGCGCTCGCGCGTAGCTGTCCATCCATAGGTCAACCAGCACAGAGCTCAGCCGGATCACCTCGCGCAGGTGTGGTGCATTCTCCAGGCGCGATAGGGTCGGCTGCGAACACAGATCCCGGCCAGTGTCCGGCAGTCGGCCGCAAGCCAGCTTGAACGCCGGATCGCCGCGTAAACGATCGAGATCATTGCCATCCTCGTAGCCACACGCGATGGCGAAGATGCGGGCGCGGATCATATCCGCAAGGCTGTGCACGATGCGTCCCGGATCGCGCCGCTCGGGGAATACGCAGGACAACTTCGCGGCCAAGCCGAGGCGCCGGTCCGCCATGGCCAGAAGCATGACGCCGCCATCCGACGTCAGCTTGCCGCCGTCGAACGAGGCTGTGATCTTCTTGCGGGAAACGGCTGGAAATGAGAACGGCAGACTCGTATCGTCGGTCATGGCGAGTGTGGCGGCCCGGATGCGCGGAGGGTGGGTGTCAGCAACCGAATCCTACGCCATCTCAGCGGCTTACGCCACGCTCGCCAGCCTCTCAACAAGCCGCTGATGAATAAGACGGGCTAGGCGTTTTGGTGTTGTCAGCAATCTTAGTGGGATTTTTCGCGCCGGAGTATAGCAAACAGGTTGATGGCCGCCAGGATAGAATGGGCAGTGCAATTTCACGTTAGCCGGCTTCGGCCTTTGTTGCCCTATCCGGCAGGGGCCGGCTGGCAGGGTGGATCTCGCCCTCCTCCGTCACGAATAACCAAGGCAAACTGACCACAGTCATTCAAAAAACTATCCCGGCGAAAACCGAGAAAACCGCTTCTTCAGAATTTCGATACGGCCTATGTGACTTGTAAGATCGTTCGTGCTGCGATTAAATTGGTCGTACTCAACGAGTTGCTTATCCACACCACTCCCTCCGCTGCCAGCATCCATCTTCCTGCGGTTTGCCTTTCTTTCCTCTTCGAAGCGATTAAGAAACTCCCTTACCAGTGCATATTGAGGCGGCCTAAGCTGCCGTATGAACCAGTAGTAAACTGGCAGCACTCCCGCAGACCCGAGCAGTCGGTCTTTCGGAAGAAAGATAGTGGTCAAGTCTTGAAGCGCTTCAAACGAACGCCTGGCCGCTAATTCTAGCTTTGCATGTTCCCTTCCAGCCAGCTTCACAAACGAGTCTAGAGTGCTCTTCTTGGTTTCTTGAGGCTTGCCATAAAACTCGAACAGTAAGAGCTTTACGGCCGCATTCAGGTCCTGCCCACGCTTCACCTGAAAGCCAATGAACTCTGCGAAAAAATCATGCTTCGCCATCTGCCGAATTATTTCGGGTGCCGGCCCGGCCATAGCATTTCGGATCTCGGCTCCTGTAAGAGGCTTGCTGCGGTTTAGCCGAACGAACAGCTCATTGATCATTGCCTCACTGTTGGTGATGACGCTCATCACAGCGAGATGATAGTTATCAAAAATCTCCGAAATATCGCCGTAGTTCTGAGTTAAATCACGATAACCCAGTCCGCCCAGCTTGAGAGCTTGATTCTCAAGAAACACAAAATCTTCGTTCAGCGTGATCCTTCCCTCAAAAAAATCGAAGATAGCTTCAAACCGTTGTTTGCCATCAATTATCGCATACGGAAGTTTTTTCTTGTTCAACGTCGAATCCGCATACGTAAAATCCGCCAAGTAAAATTTCGGTACGTCGAAGCCGTTCAAAATTGAATCGATCAGATAGGCTTTGTCCGTTGGCGACCATAAGCGGCCCCTGCGTTGGTACGTTGGCTCCATATCAATCTTATTTTTTCGCGCGCGCCACCACACAAGCGTCTTAGGTTCGTGGATCTTTACATTGAGCGCTGGAAGAACGTGACTCATTTATCCCTCAAAACCAAAAAATCGCTTTGTTTCTTTCGCTAGTCCTTCAAGATCGGGAAATACGACGTGTTTCTGTTACACCTTGCTGGAGCAAGGATAGACGCATAGTTCTTACGCGAATAGCGCTAACGACGATTGCGGCAAGTGATTGCTTGGGAAACAATCCTTTCGTTACAAGTTCTTCCATCGGATTTTTGTTGACACCAAAAATCGTGAAAACGCCTTGCTGGGCAACAATTCGTGGGCTGTTATGAGCGCCGTACAGAGCGACTGGAAAATTTCCCAGCGCCGAGGCCTTCGGCGCATATCCATTCAGGTCTTCGTCGCCGGTCGTCAAAGGTCCACTGTCATAGGATACGTGCGCAAGCGCAGACTTATTCCAAGCGAATGGATCTAATACCCAAATAATGCAGGGCGCCGGCGTGGTACCAGTCGCTGAACGCTGCGAAGACATGAGCGCAAAGTGCAGGGCTACAAGCGGATTTTCTGTCCAATCAAGCAATCGCGTGGGCACACCATAGTGTTGCATGAAGAAGAGCGCTTCCCAATCATCGCGCAGATCACGGGAATGGTAAGGCATACTACGCTGGCGGAATCGCGCCATTAGTTGCCGCTCAAGCGTCCGGAATCCATCGTTGGAAGGCTTCTGCTTATGCCGATAGAGTGAGGGCACGAGCTTATGCTTAAGGTGCCCGTTTCCTCGAAACCATAGGGAATGACGAGCCTGCCGCTGGAGTTTTTGCACTATTTCCATGTAGCGGGGCAAACTGGTCGGGCGGTAGATCGATATCTTTGGCATATAATATAAACCGAAAAATGGGACTGGTGCAGCTTTTGGTTGAACGTAGTGCAATTGTAATAATAGTCAAAATGCAACTGTTGTGCTGCAGATGCTCACTCTGGTCTAGAGGGCGTCGCCCCTTCCACGCCGTCGGGATCGTCCTACGGCCGGTCTGGAGCCTTACCATTTTCTGATTTGGCTCGAGATCACCGCCTCGTCCTTCCCCCCTCCGCTTGCGAGATACAGGGCCGGTTATCTGACGCCTGATCGAAGCGGGTCTGCGCCGCGCTTCCTAGCGTGGACGAGGAAGGCCTTTCCGATCGCCTTGGCCATCAGCGGCGGGACGGCGTTGCCAACCTGTCGCGCCTTCGACTCGTGCGTGCCAAAAAATCTGTAGCGCAGTGGAAAGGTCTGGAGACAGGCTGCTTCGCGGATGCTGATTGCCCGATGCTGTTGCGGATGACCAAACCGGCCGTTGGAGTAGCTTATGCAGCGCGTGGTGAGTCCCGCTGCGGGTCGATCCCAAGCCAGCCGACCATAGACGTCCGTATGACCGTCAAACTTCTTGTGGCAGTCTAGCCAAAGCGACTTCGGCCATGCGTCCCGGCCGCCTCCCTCCGGAGTAGCCGCAATTCGCCTGAGGTTGAGCTTGGAAAGCCCCGCAGCGCGGTGATCGGGATCGACCGGGTAAGCTTCGCCAGCTTCTATCGCCGGAAGGCTTCCGATCCAATCCCTGACGGTAGCGGCGCGCCGCCTCGCCGTGCCGTGCGTCGGACGTGGAAACTTGAGCCCTGGCCGCCTGCTTGCCATCAGGATGAGCCGCTCACGTTTCTGCGGGACGCCGAAAGACAGCGCGGGAAGTACCTCGACGACGTAGGAGTATTTCATCTTGTCGAGCAGCGCGATGAACTGACCTAGCGGCCCTTCGCTCCTTTCGACATGCTGCAAGCCCGGCACGTTCTCTACAAAGATGTAGTCGGGCTACGAGCCGATCGCGCTGGGGTCGCTGGACGCCCTGCCCGGAATCATCCGGGGCTCTATCGGGATCCCGGCGGACGTTCTGTCGCCGATCCTGCAGATGCTGATCGCCAAGGAGCTCAAGTTCATTCTGATGACCGGATCGAAATTCCGCCACCGCAGCGCCAGGCTCACTGGACTCCGGCTCGAGATGAAGCTGGACGAGGACGACCTGCCGGCTCTGGACGCCCTGGCCTGAGGACCGCCCCCTCCCCGGAACGCCCCGGCGGCAGTTGGCGCCCGCGTGGCCCCATCGCCGGTGCTGCCGGCCCCTTCGGCCAAGCTGGCCTCCCCCGGCGGCCTTCCGGCCGCGAAATCCTGTGGATCTGCGCCCGCCGGCGCCGTGCCGGCCGGCGTCGCCGGCGTGACGCGTTTCGGCGTCAAAAAGGTAGCAGGCCAACTATGACCAGAAACACAGGCGCTTTGACGCAGGCATATCATCGAACTCGCAAATCAGACGATTCGGACCAGCTACGATAACTGTCTTTGGCGTGGGTTCAGATATTCTTACGCGCCCAACGATCGTTCCGCGCGGCTTTAATCTCGTCGATGCTTAGCGGTGGATTCCTTGTATGCGCCACCGAGTGGCAATTGGGACAAAGCGGGACAAGATCGGACTCAGGGTTGATCATATATCCCGGGCCCAAGACATGAACTGGAGTCGTATGGTGAACTTCAATCAGGGTTGCGGTCGCGGCCCGACCGTCTGGAGGCGGTCACCGCGCATGGTTGATATTGTTACGCCGAAGCAAAAACACCAAGCCGGTGGCCATCGTTCGAGTAGTCGCCGGCGCGCCGTCAGCCGCCCGTTTCCAGGATGCCCGGATGGCGCCAAAACATCATCCCACGCCCCTCTCCGGAGGCGACCGCAAGGCCCTGAACAAGGAGCTCGGCAAGGCGCGTGCGATGACCGGCATCCTGGCCGCCCAGTCGGCCGAGATGCGGACCAAGGCCGAGACCATGCTGCAGCAGGCCGACCGGCTGCTGTGCGAAAGCTGGAACGAACGGATGTGGTCGGACGGCGAGCCGATCGATCCGTCGCCGACGATCGACCAGGCTATCAATGGCGGTTTTCCGTGGCTGGAAATCCGATGCTCGCGATGCAAGACGCCGAGCGACGTCGACTTGGCCGGCATGAAGCACCCGCCGACCACTTTCGTGCACGACCTCGCCAGCCGGCTGCGCTGCCGGAAATGCGCCAAAGCAGGCCGACGGCCCGCGGCGACCCTGCTACAACTGGCTTGGCAGCCGCGGCATCCCAAAACCGAAACCTGAGCAATGTGCAATCTGTACTCGATCACCACCAACCAGGCGGCCATCAGCGCGCTATTCCGCGTGGTCAACCGGTACGTGGGCAACCTGGCTCCGATGCCGGGCGTGTTTCCGGACTATTCGGCGCCGATCGTTCGCAACGGAGCCGGCGGCCGGGAGCTCGCGACCGCGCGGTGGGGCATGCCGTCGTCCTCGAAGGCGCTCATGGATGCGACCAAGAAGCGCGCGGAAAAGCTGCAGGCGAAGGGCAAGACCGTGGACTTCAAGGAACTGCTCCGGATGGAGCCGGACGGCGGCACGACCAACATCCGTAACGTGAAGAGCAAGCACTGGATCCGCTGGCTCGGCGCCGAAAACCGCTGCGTGGTGCCATTCAACTCCTTCAGCGAGTTCAACAAGGCCGAGGGCGGCGACATCTGGTTTGCGTTCGACGAGTCCCGGCCCCTCGCCTGCTTCGCCGGCATCTGGACCAACTGGACCTCCGTCCGGAAGGTCAAAGAGGGCGAAACCACCAACGACCTTTACGCATTCCTGACGACGGAGCCGAACGCCGAGGTCGGCGCCATCCACCCGAAGGCGATGCCCGTGATCCTGACGACGCCCGAAGAAGTCGAAACCTGGATGACGGCATCTCCGGAGGACGCTCTGAAGCTGCAGCGGCCGATGCCGGACGGGGCGCTCCAAATCGTCGCCCGCGGCGTCAAGGAAGACCCGGCCGGAACGGCGGCGTGACAGACGAATCCAATGGGCAGGTGGGGGACCGCACACCACCAGTGCAAGATCATCAACGTCTATAACCACGTTCCTGCAGCACCCAACTATTGCCGTCGGGGTCCGAGAAGCCGGCGAAGCTGGCATAGTCCCTGCGAGTGGCGTCGAGGCCCGGCGCGAAATTTCCGTCCCAGGCATCGATCGGCACTTTGTGCCGAATTTCGTCGACGTCGACGCCATGTTCGAGCAGGCGGCTCCGCGCAGCCTCAAGGTTGGGGACGACGAGGTAGACGTTGCGCACCGACCCCGCGGCGGCGTCGGTCAATCCTATGCCGAATTGTATCGAGCAGCCGGAGCCCGGTGGCGTGAGTTGCACGACACGACACGCGTCGTTCGGCGAATAGTCGACATCGAGCGAAAAGCCGACCCGATCGACATAGAACCGCAGCGTCCGCTCGATATCGCTGACCGGCAACGTGACCACTTCGACTGAGAAGTTTACGACCGCTGTGTTGGTTGTATTCATCGCTTCACCCCTTAGGATTCACAAATCGATGACGACGTCACTCGTCGGCTGCGAGCAGCAAATGAGGAGGCTCCCGTCGGCGGGCCGATCGAGCGGCTTCGGTCCATAAGCGACCGCGCCCGAAACCAGACCGCTCTCACAGTTGTGACAAACACCGGCCCGGCAGGACCAACGGACCGGGACGTTGCAAGCTTCGGCCAGTTCCAGAATGCTCTGGTAGGCCGACGCCTTCCAGTGCGCGGCGATGCCACTACGCGCGAAGGACACCAGCGGCCCGGTGTCGGCGTCGTCATCGGGCAGATGCGGAGTTGGCACTGCTGCGCCGACGACGCCGGGAGTCAGCGACTCGCCGCCATCGAAGATTTCGGCATGTATCCGCTCCGACGTCACGCCTAGCGCTGCAAGCGTCTCCTTCATGTCCACCATGAAGCGACTGGGCCCGCAGATGTAGACATTGGCCTCTCGCGGGACGCCGACCTCGTCGAACACCGAGCGCGACGGGTGACCGGCAGCATCGAAATCCTCACCCATCCTGTCGCGCGAGGCCGGCCTGCTGTAGCAGACAAAGTGGCGGCCGTGGGCGAGCGCGGGGATGAGGCTTCGGACTTCGGCGGCAAATGGATGATGCTGCCCGTCGCGAGCCGCATACAGCCACAACACCGGCCGCGCGGAGCGGACCGCCGCAAGCGCGTGCAGCATCGCCAGAACGGGCGTCGCTCCAATTCCAGCGCTGAGCAACACCACCGGCCCCTCCCCAGACTCCAGAATAAAGCTTCCGCGCGGCGAGCTCACGTCCAGAACATCGCCAGGGCGGACGTGTTCCCGCAGCCAGCTTCCGGCCACCCCGTTCGGCTCGATCTTCACGCTGATCCGATAACGTTCCGTCGAGAGCGGACCCGAGAGCGAATAGCTGCGAAACAGTGGCGGCCCAGCGGCGGCTCGCCGAAGACGCAAGACGACGTACTGACCTGGCAGAGCCGGCGGCAGCGGCTCACCGAGCCCGGCGAGGGCCGGCGACCGACGCTGACGTTCCCCCGGGAAATCCCGATCGAAGGCGATCCCGCCGACGTAACTGCGGCCGTCACGCCCGGAGTCGGCAAGACGCACTTGTCGATCGCGCTGGGGCGAGAGGCGATCCTGGCCGGGTACACGGTGCAGTTCACCACGGCGACGACACCGGTCGCAGGCCTTGCCAAGGCGCATGGCGAACGGCGTCTGGATGAGAAACTGCTCGCGCTGTCGAAGCCAAAGCTGCTGATCGTCGAAGAGTCTCACGTGGAGCGGCGGAGTAAAGCAGATTACTGCTTGGTACACGCGATCGCTGCAGTTCTTGAATACAGGGTGTTTGACCACCCGGACTTCGAGAGGTTCGCAAGCGGGGTCATGGCCTCGCCTTTCGCGCCTTGTCACATCTTGGATGATGCAAATCTCAAAATGAGATTTTGCCCTCGCCCGCTCAAGGGATTGGGCCCGGGCTTGATCTGGTCACCGCCCGCGGGACCAGCAAATACTGTCGCGCAAGGTGAAAGGATTTCTAGCTGGCCCTCCCCAAGCTCTCGGGCTGCCACCCCCCGTATAAGGCGCTCACGGTAAAGCCCGTTGCGCCTCCGACTGGAGCTTGTGCGCCGGAAGGTCGGTTTTGACGGCCTGGTGCGGATCAGCACCCAGACGTTGCTCGACACCCTGGAGGTCCCGCAGCGTGATCGCACCGCCGGCACGTACCGGCACCTTGCCAAGGTGATGGCTGAGTTGGGCTGGGCAGCGATCGAACCCGTGGTGGTGCTATTTGGAACAGGTTCGTGGCTACGTCCGGGATGGTCGCGCCGTTTCCTAAGTTGGCCAAGCACGGCGACCAACGTGTGACCCTACTGGTGTCACCTCTCCACCTGTATCGGCGCTTCTTACCGGGGATTGTCGCCACGCAGCCCGGTCAATATTGTGATCCGTCTTAATCGATTAGTGATAGTATCCACCGGCTGGTCTTCGCGGCAACCGATGGGAGCGCCTCATGTATAGGAAGGTTCTTCTCGCTTATGACGGTTCAATCGAAGGACGGCGGGCGTTGCGAGAGGGAGCCAAGCTCGCGCAGCTCTGCCGAGCCGAGGTTTTCCTGTTAGCTGTTGTAGAGCTACCTCCCATCGTGACCCCTGATGCTGGGCTTACCATTCCGATAGACGAACAAACGACAAATTACAGAGCGATCCTTGCGGAGGGCGTGGAGCGTCTCAAAGCGCTGGGTTTTTCACCGACCGCCAGATTGGAAACGGGAGACCCCGGGCATGAAATTGCAGATGTCGCTGAGGAAATAGGAGCGCAGCTCGTCGTCGTTGGTCACCGCCCGCAAGGGCCACTGGCCCGATGGTGGTTCGGGTCTGTCGGCAGTTATTTGGTCAAGCGTCTCCGCTGCAGCGTCCTGGTCGGTCAAACGGACATCAGCGACGATGAATTTGAGCGACTGAAGCAGCCGGGTGAAAAGCCCACCTCAGATACCGCGTCCATACTACCAAGCGAGTAAGGTGTTCCACACTGCGCCGAACCAAAGCCATCAAGCGCGATCGCCGAATGAATTGTAGCAAAGTGCAAAGGTGGAACGGTTTCGTCGCGCGACAACTTAATTTGTTCCGGCGCATCCTGTTCATTCTGGCTGTCCCGCCTTTCGGAAGGAGGCCCACTGTTTCTCTCTCTAACTTCTGGCGAACGTGTGGGTCCTCGATAGCCCTTCATCCTGGAGAAACTCCACTTGGGATGAAGCCGGAGAATCTCATTCACGTCGCTTTAGCAGTCGGTGGGCCACTTCGGTCGGTCTCCCGCCATAAACAGACTTAGTCAGCGTCCATCGGTAGGTTTTCAACGTGCCAGAAGCTGACATTTTCGGAATGCTGACTTCAAGCCGCGAACAGCTTTTCAATTGTCTCTGGCAAGAAGGCTTCCGGCGGCAGACGCTCGGGACCGATCAGCACAGCCGGGTAAGGGGACAGGCGACGCTCGGCTGCACGCATAGTCACGAGAGCCCTGCGCGCTTTCGCGTCCGGACCGAATTCCACCCGGAGTTGCCTTGCAAGACGGGCCGCGATCCTCAACCGGCGCATGCGTTCACGCCGTTCCTCGACATAGGGTGCGAAGTCGCTCTGGCTCCAGTCTCCGCCGCCGGAGAGGAGAATGTCCCTCGTCAATCGCACGTCCCGTAACGTAATCGAGACACCCTGTCCGGTGATGGGATCGTTGTGGCCGGCAGCATCGCCGATCAGCACGACGCCAGGTGCCGTCGGATCGTCGATCCAGTGATCCTCATTTGAAACTCCGTTCAGTGGTCCAATCGGAGTGCCGGCTGCAATCGCCTCGCCGAGCGGCAGACAGTTCAACCGAAAGGCACGGAGCATCTGGGCTTGCTTGTCGGGGTCAGCAAATCGCGCGCGGTCAGAAAAATGGTAACAGGCATAGAGGCGAACTAGATCCTTGCCCTGCGGGAAGACCAAATAATGGAGCCTGTCCTCGGTTCCGATCGCCTGCACATCGCGGGGCCAATCCGGTACATTGGCCACCAGCATGCCGCAGATAATACTGTGCGGCGGATCGGCTTCGACGCGAAACTCGAGCCGCTTCCTGACTTGCGAATTGCGCCCGTCGGCCCCGATGACGAGACGGGGCGACAGTGTTGTTGTCACTCCGTCGTGGACAAAGGACACCACAGGCCGAGCGCCTGGGGTCACCTCGATGTGCTCGACGCCCCTGATGAACCTAACGCCGCACTTAACGGCCCCGTCGTGAAGGATATTGCACATCAGCGGATGACCAATGCACAACGCTCCTGGCGCTTCGGGATGCATCACGGTCATATCCATCGCGTGCCGCTCGGCGGCATCCGACGACCAGATTTCGTCGTACAGAACGTTGCGCGAGATGCAGAGGCCGCCGTGCTCCTGCAGCAGATTGAGAAGATCGAGCCGGTTTGCCTCCGCGACGCCCCAGGGAGCGATCCATTCGCCGCGAACCCGATCAGGAAAGACGGTCTCGCGTTCGAGCACGACGATCTCGATGCCCTCGCGGGTGAGCACGCTCGCCAGCGCACCACCGCCAATGCCTCCACCCACTATCACAATATCCGGCGATGCACTGGTCATCATAATTTCCCGTTTTTATCGACAATCGATTGCGCAAAAATAGGACTATGGATGAACTTTCGACGATTGACGAGAGGTAACTACTCCGGCCCAGATCAGAAGGACGAAGAAAATATTGCTCTTATACCAATGAATATACGCTTCCAGCGTCCGCTAAGATCACGCTCGGAAGTTGAGCGCCTTCCGTTGACGTCCGCTAGGTCCCAGTGATTAGACATCCGCGGACCGCCCGATGAGGCCGAAAAGGGCCCAGGCCGTGTGAAAACTCCGCCTCTGCTATTATTCTCCAATGAATCGGCGGGGACGAGCGATGGCGGAATTCGTGGAAGGGGTCGATCGCGGACAGAGCACGTTGTTCCCCGCGCTGCTCGACGACTATGTGACCGAAGATAACCCGGTGCGAGCGGTCGACGTGTTCGTCGACGGTCTCGATCTCGACAGGCTCGGGTTTGTCGGTGTCTAGCCACTCGCCACCGGCCGACCCAGCTATCACCCCGGCATGATGCTGAAGCTCTATATCTACGGCTACCTCAATCGCGTGCCGTCGAGCCGACGCCTGGAGCGGGAATGCCAGCGCAATATCGAGATGATCTGGCTGACCGGGCAGTTGGCGCCGGACTTCAAGACCATCGCGGATTTCCGCAAGGACAATGGCAAGGCCATTCGTGAGGTCTGCCGCGCGTTCGTCGCGCTGTGCCGCAAGCTTGATCTGCTTGTTGCGGCGAGCGTCGCCATTGATGGATCGAAGTTCAAGGCCGTCAATGCGCGGGACAAGAACTTCACCGAGGCGAAGATGAAGCGGTGCCTGGAGCGGATCGACGAGAGCATCGCCTGCTATCTCTCGCAGCTCGCGACCGCCGATCGGCACGGCGACGCAGTGCCGGCGGCGAAAGTTGCGAAGTTGAAGGGCAAGATCGAGAAGCTCAGGGAGGAGACCGTCCGGCTTGATGCGATCAATGCGGAGATGATGAAGAGCGAAGACAAGCAGATCTCGCTGACCGATCCTGACGCGCGCTCGATGGCGACAAGTGGCAAGGACACCGGGATCGTTGGCTATAACGTGCAGATTGCGGTCGATACGCAGCATCATCTCATCGTGGCTCACGAGGTGACCAACGTGGGCACCGATCGCCACCCAACTCACCAATATGGCCGGCCAGGCGCGCGACGAGATGGCTGTCGAGACGCTCGAAGTCGTGGCAGACCGCGGCTATTACGATGGAGGGGAGATCAGGGCCTGCGAGGAAGCCGACATCACGGTGACGTTGCCGAAGCCGATGACTTCGGGCGCCAAAGCTGCTGGCCGCTTCGGCAAACAGGACTTCGTCTAGAACGGCGAGGAGAAGCAGCAGCACCACCAGCGAGGTGCCGGTGCCCAGCGTCATGGCCCGCTTCGGCACGGCCTCGACCGCCTCGTGGCCCTCGACGACGTCTTCGACTGCGCTCATGATCAAACTCGCTTGAGATATAATGACATGAAACCCTTCGAACAGCACAAAGCCCATTCGTTGCAAGAAACATGGCACAGGGAAGCCTTGTTTCGCGCCTGGTGGAAGGAGACGGCCGATGCAAATGGCCGTCCATTTGGGCTCGAGCCTCGCCGCCGACGATGTTTATCGCTGTCCCGCCGGCGAGCGCCTAACTTATCACTATACGAACGTAGAGGACGGAAAGACACTGCGCCGCTATTGGACAAGCGCCTGCAAAACCTGCGCGCTAAAGGCTCAGTGCACGACAGGCCCCGAGCGCCGCATCTCACGCTGGGAGCACGAGGCCGTTCTGGAGAAAGTTCAAGATCGGCTCGACCACAACCCCAATGCAATGGGGCTCCGCCGTCAGACAGCGGAGCATCCGTTCGGTACGATGAAGTGTTGGATGGGAGCAACGCACTTTCTCACGAAAAGGTGGCGGGCACGTATCGCCGGCTGCTGACGCTCACCTCGGGGCGTTTTGCGATGATCGACAACGGTCTTGGCTTCCAGCTCGTGCCCTGGTCGCGCGAACTCGAAAAGAGGCTCGGTCAACACGTGACTGGTGTCGTCAAGGACGGCGGTGGCATTGAATGGCGGCGTACCTGCCACCATGACAATCTCGTCCATCGGCGGAAGCTGCATGACCTCGCCAGGGGTCAAAAGCGGCCTCGCCGTCTCCTGGCGCGAGACCATCAGGTGGCCAATTCCCCCGCTGAGAGGGTCTCGATTCGACCCGGCCGCGCGCACACCGCGACCATCGCCCCCACCGCGTAGAAAAAGGCCCCATATAAATAGATTCCTTGGAGGCGGCGGGCTTACCGACGACCGTAGCGACATGAACACCGCGTAGGCGGAAGCGTGTCGGATCTGGTGTCGATCACCGTCTACGTCAACGACCCACGAATGAATCAAGCGGAGGCAGAGGTGATCAAGGAAGTGTTCAAGGATGGCCCGTATCCGGGCTCGGCGCTCCTCACTATCTCTAATTTTGCGCGTCCTGGAATCGTCGTCGAGGTTCAGGGAATCGCGGTCATCAAGGACGAGCTGAAGCGGCCTCCCGCGAAATAAGCCCGCGGCCGACGGCGAGATCGCCGACGGCTCCCTGACAGAAGGAAGGCCACGCCGGCGCCGGTTTGATGACCCGCCCGGCGAAGCAGCCGGCAGATCTCTAGGCTGCCGGTTGCGTGGATTTCCTGACGACCAGCTCAGGAGGAAGCACGACGTGCCGGATCCCGGCTGACCCGCTCTGGAGCATTTCGATCAGCATCCTGGCAGCGATCCGCTCCATCTCGCGGTGCTCGATACGCACCATGGTGAGCGGCGGCGAGACGACATCCATGAGTGACATGTCGTGTGACCGACGAGCGAGAGATACTCTGGGCACCGCAGGTGCCGCTCCTGCAGGGCGTCAGGGCGCCGATCGCCAGCAGGTCGTTCGCGG
Source organism: Bradyrhizobium sp. JR3.5 (assembly GCF_054057015.1). NCBI lineage: Bacteria > Pseudomonadati > Pseudomonadota > Alphaproteobacteria > Hyphomicrobiales > Nitrobacteraceae > Bradyrhizobium > Bradyrhizobium sp. JR3.5. The sequence continues at coordinate 76,217 of NZ_JBSRYV010000001.1, read as the reverse complement.
CAACGATCGCAGTCACCTGATGCAGCTCGCCGACGAGATGCATCGCCGCCAGCGAGCCGCCTTCGCGCGTGTATCCCGCGGCTTCACGTATGACCCGGTCAATCCGTGCCGCGCCATCGCGCGCCAGCGATTGAGCAGCTTCAGCAAGGCGTTCTCGTCCACGTCAAGCTTCTTCGAAGGCTGGCGCTCGACGCCAGGCACAATCCCTGCAACGAGCCAGCTCGACAGGCTCATCTCGATCACGGCGATCAGCGTGCCGTCCGGTTTGAGGGGCGTGAGGGATCGGCTCAGGTCGTTCAACTTCTGCATGGGGGGCTCCATCGGTTCACATCAGCGCCGATGAATGCCATATTCTTACCTTCCTCACCGCCGCCGTCTGCCGCATAGCATCTCCCTTGGAGGCTTTCGGACGCCGGCCGCCGAATACGCCGCGCTGTCCCTCAAGCGGCCGGCATCCGAAACCGTCACAACAGCGGAAGTCGGCTCACCACTGATAGCGGACGACGCCCTCGCCGGCAGAGCTAGATTGTCAGGGAAACACGGACATCAATGCCAAATCGCCAACCGTGTTTCCAGGAGACAACGCGGCAGAATAGATCGCACCCAACATACACATAGCTAATCCGAAATAGCCGAAAATGAAGCGCAGATCTCTTCCACTGGAGCTAACTTCGTATGATGTAGCGCTTCAAGGATTTTCATTGGTTTCCCTTTTTGACGGGCGGCCGAAAAGAGGGTTCGATATCTGCCTCAGCTTCCTCCAAGGCTGAGAACCCCAACTACCGCAAGACGGCGAGACCTCACCCCCGATGGCCCCCAGCCCCGAGGTCTCGCTGCGGCGTGGCCAGCGAGGAACGAGGTTAACCGCGATCGGTTGGGGCCAGCATTGACAACATTTGGCTGGGCATCATCATCGCATGCCTGATCATTCTGGTGGCGTCGCTCGTCTGGGCGGTTTCACTGGTCTAGCGCGGAGCGCTCGCTACCCATGTGAGAGCACTCGTATTCGAATCTGTAGCTTTTTTGCCAGTTCAGCGCTTTTATTTCGTTCGTGGCAGCCTCGAAATATGGCTTTGCGGTCGAGTGTTCGAGCCCGATCTCTCCGATCACCACGTCGAGATTCAGTACCTTTGCAAAGTCGCGTTCAGTCCATCCGGGTTATCGCTCACAACGCGCATATTGCTTTCCGTATCGCGCTTCTTAGCGACAGACGGTGCTGATGGCCGCTTTTGCGGGCACTCCAGACATTGCGAAGTATCGATCTGATCGTCGATGTGAGAAGATAATCCGGGCACGGTACAAGGCGGGTGCGTCCTCAGAAATTCCGGACCCATGGTGATACCACTTGAAATAGTGTAAGTTCCGAAACGGATCGCCAGGGCGGGAGCCAGTCCAATGGGGACCGATACAGAATTGCGACCGGTCAAAGTTGCCGTGCTGGGTGGAGGTGTGGCCGGACTGGCAGCTGCTTTCGAACTGTCCGACCCTAGGCATGAGGGTCGTTTCCAAGTCACGCTGCACCAACTCGGCTGGCGGCTCGGTGGCAAATGCGCGAGCGGGCGCGATCTTGATACCGCGCGGCGCACCAAAGAGCATGGGCCACACATTTTCTTCGGCTTCTACGACAACGCATTCGCCGTGCTGCGCGAAGCCTACGAGGCGCTCGCGGCTGACCCCGCGCGGGTATTTCGGACCATCGAGGCTGCGTTGGTCGCCCACAACAGCCTGGCCACGATGGAACAGCAGGACGACGGCTCCTGGCTACCTTGGGTGATCGACCTCCCGACCTTGCCCGGCCGACCTGGCGATAGCTTGCCCCAGCCCCAGGCGCAGGCGCTCGACGCGCTGATGGGCATCATCGAGCGAGACTCGACCCGGCTGGCGGCGCAACAAGTGCCAAGCCCCGACGCGCTTCATGCCAACGCCTTGATCGTCTCGACGCTGGCCGAGGTGAAGCAGACGGCGGACGCACTGATCAAGGCCAGCCCGGAAGGACGCGACGCCGTCACCGCGCCCTTTGTTCACAGTCTTAAACGACTGCAGACTGCCATTCAGGCGGCAAGGCCAAGGCCGAGGCTCGCTGGCCAATCGGTCTCATGGCGCCGGCTGAAAATACTGGCGGACCTCGCCGTTGCCACTGCCCTGGGCATGGCCATAGACAACCTGATCTGGCCTACGCGCCAGTCGGTCGCCGCGGCCAACGAGATCGAGTATCGCGCCTGGCTCCTGCGGCACGGCGCAGCATCTGAGACTGCCAACTCTGCGATCGTCCGGGCGATGTACGACACCGTGTTCGCCTATCCTGCCGGAGACGTCGCTGCGCCCGGCAATGTCGAGGCTGGTTCGGCGGTTCTCACTCAAAAGGGGCTGATCTCCTATCGCGGCGCGCCCAGCTACAAGATGCGCACGGGCACCGGCGATGTTACTGCCGCGCCGCTTTATCAGGTGCTTGTCAAGCGCGGCGTCACCGTGAACTTTTTTCATCGCGTCGATGAACTCGTACCGGCCACCGACGGCACGATCGAGAGCATTCGCATCGGTGTTCAAGCGACCCCGAAGCCGGGCGGATATCAGCCATTGATTAACGTAAAAGGCGTGCCCGCTTGGCCGGACCGTCCGCTTTACGACCAGCTCGTCCAGGGCGACGCGCTACGGGACGGCCACATCGACCTTGAATCGTTCTGGACGCCCTGGGTGGACCCCGTGCAGCCGATCGTTCTGTCGCGCTCTGCCGGGGATTTCGATGCAGTCGTGCTCGCAATTCCGGTCGGAGCACTTGGCCAACTCACGACGAAACTCACGCAGCCCAACTGGCTTGCGATGCTAGCCGGCTCAAGCACCGTGCGGACGCAGAGCGTGCAGGTATGGCTGGACCGCGACACCGGCTGGAGTTCGGGCGTCGCGCCCGTCGTCACCGGTTACGACCGCGCCGCGATCGACACCTGGCTTGATGCAAGCGAGGTGATCCCGTTCGAGGACTGGCCCCCGCCTGCGCCGCTTCACATGGCAATTCTCTGCGGCCCGCTCGTGCAACTGGGCGCCGCGCCGCCACCCACCGATCACGCTTATCCCGGAGCCGAGGCCGCGGTGGTGGCCAATGCCGGTCAGCAATTTCTCGACGCCGCGGCCCCGCTCTGGCCCGCGCTCACCAATGCTAACGGCTTCGACTGGTCGGCGCTCAGGGCACCCGCTACCGGCTCCGGCCCACTGCGCTTTCAAGCACAATTCTGGGTGCCGGCGATCAACCCCGGTGATCGCTATGTGCTGACGCTCGTTGGCTCAAGCAAGACGCGGCTGCAGCCAGATGCTAGCGGTTACGCCAACCTCTTCCTTGCCGGCGACTGGACAGACTACGGGCTAAATCTCGGCTGCTTCGAGGGCGCGGTCACTTCCGGGTTGTTGGCGGCAAACGCTATCACCGGTAATCCGCGTCCGATTCTGCGCAACCCATTCGACGAGAGCTGACCATGCCCGACCCGCAGCCGACAGGCTCGCTGCCTGCCTATGTCGATTATCCGAGCGTCCAGACGCTGCCAGGGCCGATCGCGTTTGCCAACGTACGAATGTCCGCGTTCTACCTCGCTGCCGACGGCAGCGCGTTGCAGGCGCTGTGCGGCCGCTTGATCGCCGCGCCCAGCGGTGGGCGGGTGCAGTTCGCGCCGATGCCCAGCGTCATCATGAGCTTCACCGAATTTCCACATTCGGTCTTCGTCAACTACGCCGATCGCGGCATCGCGACCGAGCGCGAGCTTTCGTTCGGCATCCCCGGCGTCTTCACGCGGTTCGATGGGCAAATTCCGGTCGAGATCGGTTTTGCCCTGTTCATGCCCTTCCTGTTCCTTGACAATCCAGTGGCGCTGATGACGGGGCGGGAGAACTACGGTTTCTTCAAACAGACTGGACAGATCCGCCTGCCCGACGACCCCGGTAGCGCGGGATTTTCCGCCGATGTCTATGGCTGCCCCAGCTTCAGCCCGGCCGCAACGTGGGGCCAGCAGTGCCTCGTCACGTTGCGGCGCGTGGCCGGGCCGGCACCCCACCCGGCCCTTGGCCTGCCTTGGCATGATCCGATGGCGGCCGCGCGCAGCCTCGCCGCGGCGATGCAGGCGGCGGCTGGCGGTGCAACGCCGGCCCCAGCCGAGTTCGCCGATTTTCTCACCGGCAGCCTTCCGCAGATTTTCCTCAAGCAGTTTCGTGACATCGCGGATGGCACGCGCGCCTGCTACCAGGCCGTCACGCTGGCCCGCTACAACGTCACCAAGCTGATCAACGTCAGTGTCGAAGATCAGTATTCGATCGACCTCAAGGCGCTCGACAGCACCCCCGTTGCCGCGGCGCTCGGTCTCGCGCCGGCGACCCAGACTGGTCTTGGAATGCGGGTCGAGATGGACATGCAACTAGAAAACGGCAGGGTGCTATGGCAGGCATAGGCAACCCGGCGACGCCGCAAAAAATCGCTATCGTTGGCGGCGGCATGGGCGCGCTCACCGCCGCATATTGGCTTACTGATCCGAGTCTCGGCGGACGGTACGAGGTTACGGTCTACACGATGGGCTGGCGGCTCGGTGGCAAGGGCGCCAGCGGCCGCAACCAGAATCGCAACGGCCGCATCGAAGAGCACGGACTGCATATCTGGTTCGGCACCTATCACAACGCGATCGCGCTGATGCGGAGCTGCTACGCTGAGCTCGGGCGTCCGCCGGATGCGCCGCTGGCGACGTTCGATGACGCCTTCAGGCCGCAACGACGCCTCGTGCTGCTGGAGGAGATTGAAGGAGTGTGCCACCCCTGGACGATCGATTGTCCCGACCTGGCTTCGATCGACGGCCTCACCGTGCTCGGCTTGTTGCGCAAACTGATCGGGTGGTTGAGCGGGCACGTCGCCGGCATCCCCGGGTTCGAGCAACTGCGCGTCGCCGATTTCGCCAAGACCGCGCACCCCAAGGAAGCTGCCGCGATCGCAGCGATGGCCGGGCCCGCCGGGGTGACAAATCAAACGGCGCAGCACTTGATGGATTTTACGAGAGGCCAGATCCAATTCCTCGAGCCGGGGACGGAAGACGCCAGCCGTCAGGCAGGGGTGCTCTCGGGCGCAATGCGGGTTGTCGCCCGCATGTTGTTTCCTTTGCTGGAGCTCGATCTGCCGAAGGATGACGTAGCGCGGCGGCTCTGGATTCTCGCCTATCTCGGCATCACCTTCGCCCGCGGCATGCTCGACGATCAGCTGTACGAAAAAGGCTTCGACGCGGTCGAAAACGTCGAGATGCGCGACTGGCTTGCCAAGCACACCTCGTTCGACCAACCCGGCGATTCACCTCTCGCCGACAAGCTCGCTTTCTTCTCGGCTTGCTTGCAAGCTTTCTACGACGCGTCGTTCTCCTATGTCGAAGGCGATGCGACGAAGCCGAACGCTGCTGCCAGCGTGGCATTGCGCTGCATTCTACGCATCGCGTTCGACTATGTCGGGCCGATCATCCTGGAGATGCAGGCCGGAATGGGTGACACGGTCTTCACCCCGCTCTATCTCGTACTCAAGCAGCGTAACGTGCGTTTCGCCTTTTTCCACCGCCTCACCAATCTGCAACTCGATGCCGGCCGCAAATCGATCGCGGGCATGACGTTCAGCCGCCAGGTCCAGATCCCCGACGCCACCGCGTACAAACCGCTGATCACCGTCAACGATCTTCTCTGCTGGCCCTCCGCGCCGCTGTTCGGGCAAATCACCGACGGAGCCGCGCTGAGCGCATCCGGCGCCAATATCGAGCATTGGAACAGCAGCTGGACTGACACCGGCGGAGAGTTTTCTCTTGCGCGTGGCGTCGATTTCGACCATGTCGTGCTTGGCATCTCGTATGACGTCCTGCCGGACGTAACGCACGAACTCAGCACCGATCCTCGCTGGAAGGCCATGATCAGCGGGCTCGATAGTGCCGATACCCAGGCTGCGCAGCTGTGGTTTGCCGCCGACCGTGCCCAGCTCGGCATGGATGCAACGCCGGAGATTTTCGGCGGCTATTTTGAGCCATGGTCGAGCCTCGTCGACTTCTCCCATCTGTTGCCGCGCGAAACATGGCCCGCAGGTAACGCGCCGCGCTACCTGAACTATACCTGCGGTCCGCTGGCCAAACAGGCCACACCCGGTGACGACGCGGTCTATGTCAGGCTGCGCGATTTCCTCAACGCCGAGGCTGCGCCGCTCTGGCCGAACGCCGTCGACGCCGCGGGTTTCAAATATGATCTCCTCTATGCCGACCCCGCGGTGAGCGGTGAGGATCGGCTTAAAGCGCAGTACTGGCGCGCCAATACCGACCCGACGGAGCGCTACGTGATCGCCAAGGCGAACACCGCATCGGTTCGCCTGCAGCCCGGTCAAACGGGTTTTGACAACCTTTCGATCGCCGGCGAATGGGCCGATTCCGGCGTCAATATATCGAGCATCGAGGCAACGGTGATCACCGGTATGCGCGTCTCTCGTGCGCTGACGGGCCAGCCTCAGCGCATCGTCGGCGAGAAGGATCTCTGATTTCGGCGTGGCCAGAAGTACCCTCCCGTCCGATCATGCTTTCAGACGTTCCAGCGCGGTTCGCGCCGCCAAGCCCGCGGCAGGCAGTTGCAAGCGCGTCGCCTCAGCCGCGGCCTGCTCCGTCAGTGCCATCGCCTGGGCATCGCGGTCGCGCAGCTCGGCGTAGCGCGCAAGCAGGAGCAGCGTTCGAGGGCGCGTCAACGGCTGGCGCATGCCGAAACACTTGACCCTGCGCATCATCCGCCGAATTTCCAGGCGCTGCGCAAAGCCCAGCCGGCCGCCCGTGGCGAGCCGCTCGAGGAACACCTCGGCGGCGCCATATACGCCGGCTTGCACGTAAAAACCGAGCGACCGCCAATCGGCTAGCGCGCCCATCACCTGGCGAGCGAGCGCCAAAGCCTCGTCAGTCCGGCCACGACGCAGATGCACCAGCGCGAGCAGCCCCAGCGTCCAGATCCGCTCGTTCCGTCCGACATTGCTGAGCAGATCGCTGGCGTCGAACAAGCGGCGCTCCGCCGTGGCGATGTCGTCGCCGCAGAGCGCAAGCCCGGCCGCCTCAAGTCGCGCCCAGCAGCGCAATTGCGGATCACCCGCCTGATCCGCCTCAGTCTCGAACCCGGCGGCGAGCTCCGCGCCGTCGGCGTAGGCGCCAGTTTCCGTAAGCGTCAAGATCAGCAGCGACGTGGCGTCGAGTTTGCGACGGCGGTTGTGGGACGCCGCAGCCAGCGTCAGCATGTCGCGCAATTCGGCCTCGGCCTCCACGAGCCGTCCGGCGGTGAGCAAATACAGCGCGATGTATTCGATCGTCATCAGCCGGTCGTGTGGCTTTTCGAGGCCCGGACTCGTTCGCCGTGCCCGGGCGAGATAGCGTTCGGCGAGGCCCGGCATGCCGGACAGCAAGAACACGAGGGAGAGCAGCCCGGCTGAGCGCGAGTAGATCGCGCCGTCGCCCGCGCGCTGCGACAGGTTGACCGCCGCCAGCGTTGCTGTCGCCATCGCTGCCAGCTTCGATTGGTGGCCGAACCCCTGCCCCAGCGTTTCCAATGCGAGCGCCGATTGGCGCGCACGGTCAGCGGCGACGTCCTGCACCACAAGCCCCGGCAAGACATCCCTTGCATCCGCCGGCCGGCGCCATTCCACCATGATCTGCATCAGCGCGTGGCGCGCAAACGTGCCTAAGCTGCCGATGACGCTGTCGGACCACCGGAAGCCGAACTTCGCAAGAGCGATGGTCAAGTGATGGATGCTCTGCGGAACCTCGCCGGCAAACATCAGCGCCTCCCCGCGCAGGCGGTGCAACTCCCCGGCACGATTGGTATCGATTGCCTCCGCACCCGATGCCGCCTCGATGGCCGCGATCGCAGCCAGCGCCTCGCCAAGCGCCATGATGGCTTCGCGATAGGCGCCGCGCGCAAGCGCGGTGGTGCCGGCGATCTCCCAATAGGGCAGCGCGCGGTCGGGCCGGTTCGCCCGGCTCCAGTGCAGGCCGAGCAGCGTCGGCGCCGGACGATTGCCCTCGGGCTCGGCTTCGAAGAAGTCGGCGACGGCCGTATGCAGCCGGCGCCGCTGCTCGAAGGGCAATAGCTGATACACGGCCTCCTGCGTCAGCGCGTGGTCGAAGCCGTAGAGCGGATCGGCGCCAGGACGCAGCACGCCGATTATGCCGATCTCGACGAGTCGCGTCAGGCACTCGTCGGCGTCCAGATCCGCGGTACCGATCGCAGCGGTCAGCGCGCGGTACGAGAAGTTGGTGCCGATGACGCTCGCCGCCTTGAGGGTTAATTGCAGCTCGGCCGGCAGACGATCGAAGCGCGCGACCATGGTCCGCTGGATCGATTCCGGTATTTGCAGCGAGGCCGCGTCGGCCGACTGCGCGGTGAGTCGACAAACCCCATCGCGCAGGCTCAGTGCACCCTGGTCGCGCAGCGCGAGCGCGAGCTGGCGCGCGAACAGCGGATTGCCGGCAGCCCGGTCCTGAATGAGCCCAAGCAACTCCGGTGCGATCTCCCGGCAGCCGAGCACATCGGCAATGACGTCGGCCACCGAACCGCGGTCGAGCGGCGCTAACGCCAGCCGCTCGACCGCGATACTCGCCGCCAACGCCCGCATGCCCGACAACGGGCCAGCCGCGTCCGATCGCGATACCAGTACCAGTAGTACGCCCGGCATCAGCCGCGCGACATGGCCCGCCAGCAACCAGGAGGCGGAGTCCATCCGGTGCACGTCCTCGATGATGATCAGCACGTCACTGCCGATCCGGTCGCGCAGCAGGGCCGCGAGCGTCTCGCAAGTGACCCGCGCCATATCCTCGGGCGGCAGGTAGGGCGCGGCCCGAGCCGGAGCGCGCATCGCCGGCATTACGGCGCCGGCGAGCGCCGCATGGTCCTGGGGCAGCCCCTGCCGCCCCAGGGCGGTGCGCAGTTGCGCTTCGCACAGCTCCGGGCCGATGACCTCGGCGGCAAAGGCGGCGGCGAACACCGGGCTCCAGGCCGCGAAAGGTTCAGCAATGCCGGCCAGCGGGTCGGCGGCACCACGCAGACAGGGGAACTGGCCCTCCGTCATCGCTGCGAGCGCCCCGACCAAAGCCGACTTGCCGATCCCCGGCGGGCCTTCGATATGCAGCACCGGGCGCTGAATCGGAGTACCCAGCTGGCTAAGCCGTTGTCGCAGCCAGGCCCGTTCGCCCACCCGATCAATCAACGCTCCGGCCATCGGCGCTGCCACGTGCCGATACTCAATCGGGCGGAACAGTGCCGCGCCGTCCGGGAGGCTCCCCTCGACCTTCTCAAAAACGACGCGCTGGCTTGTCATCCGCACGATCGCCGCGTCGCAGAGCAGTGCCGGCATATCGTACCGTTCAAGCAGCTTCGCGGCACGGTTCACAGCATCGCCCATCGTCGTATAGACGTGCCGGTCGCGGTTCCCGACCACGCCGCAGTAGGCAAGGCCGAACGTCACTGTGCACCGCGCATCCGACCCTTGCCGAGCAAGCGCCAGCTGAATTTCTTGTGCGGCCCGCACCGCGCGCACGGCGTCGTCATCGTGGGCCTGGTCAGGCAGGCCAAAGGCGATCATCGCCATCGGTCCTTTGTCGCTGGCCGAGACGCGGATCAGCGCGCCCTCGAACCGAGCGACCTGATCCTGGATCGACTGCACTGCCTGCTGAGTGGCCGCGAGATCCTCGGCGGCGGTGTAGCGCAGCCCGGGCATCCCGACGCAAAGCATTGCTAACCAGCGGAATTCCGCGAGCCAATCCGAACGCAGCAACTCGCGACGGCGCAACGCTCGAGGGAGGAAAGCGTGCAGCAGTGCTGCCTCAGCTGCAAGCGGCGCGGCCACACCTTCGGTCTGCATTGGCGATGCGTCGATCAGGCCGCTCAGTAGCCGCGGTGTGGCGATCTCCGGGACGAGCGGCAGCGCGGCGCGGATCGCCCCGGCAATGCCCACTTGCCCTGGCTGGGCGAGCCGAAGCAACGGCGGAATCTCGCCGAGACAATCGCCGCCCAACATAAAAATCCACTGCCCGTCACCTCCGCCCGCCTGCACAGCGCAGAGATCGCCCGCTACGACCGCGGCGCGAATGCGTAACGCGACGCCACCCGGCGCGATGTGATTGTCGTGCCGGCCGACGATGTCGGCGGAGCAGCCGAGCGCCAGGCGCATGGCCGCTATCGGGTCAGTCGCGGTCTCCGGCCAGAATGCCAGGATCGCGTCGCCATAGATGTTCTCGATATCGCCGCCCCAGGCGAACACGCAATCGATGAGACGGCCGAGATACTCGCTAATGATGAGCGAGAGCTCTTCGACCCCCTCATCGCCTTTGTCCTGGTAGCTTCGCATCAGCCGGCTGAAGCCGGAGATATCGGCGAATAGCGCCGTGGCGCGCAGCGATCTCATCCATGGCCGCAACGGCTCGGCTTCGCCGGACGCCACCTGCAACAGCCATCGTGGTATGTGCGCGTCGAGGCTGTGCGGCAGCTGTGCCCGCGTCGGCCCGGACATGACCGGTCCCCCCGTGTCCATCTCCCGCAACCATAGGAACTATAATTGCACGAAAACGGGTCGCCAAGCGGAGTTTCTGGCTTCGCGTTTCGACGAAAGCAGGCTAAAGGCTCCCGCGAACCGATCGGGAAGGACGTCGGCGGAGGGCGGGAAGTCCGCTACCACGTCATGACGTCCTCGACACGCGAGCTGGCATCGAGTTGGCCGCTGACTTCCGCGAACAATTAGTCTTCGGTCACCGCGATCGAGCGATGGCCCGTCCTGACTTTACGAGGTCATCTCTCGAACGCCATATAGTCCTTCCGATCCGCCGTAAAACGGCTTCGCCACCGACACGGAGGAAATCAACCTGTGTTGAAGTTTCGCTCCGCGGCGTAATGGCGTGCCAGGAGTCGGCCGACTGAGGCGGGCGACGGCATCAAACGCCCTCTCTCAGTGCGCGAATGCGTCCCGACGATTCGACGGCGCATCTCGGTGGTCGCGAAAGTCTACCCACTGGGAAGAAAATCACGAGCACAAGTATCCAACTCGTCGTCAGACCGGTCTAACTCACTAGGAGCCGTTCAACTGAGTCATTGATCTTATAGTGCGACCTAGAGCACTCGAATTCCTTTGGACACCGTTCCTTCGAATTGGAAGGAGATTCCCGCGGCTTCGAAGGCGTCTCGTATCTTCGCAAGGGCTGATCTCGTATGGAACGGAGAGCTCCGACTCGTATCTGGCAATTGATTTTTGAGAGACTCCCGATCTTCGGGCAAGTTCATCCTGAGTCCAGTTAAGCCACGCTCGCGCGGCGCGGATTTGGGCCGCCGAAAGATGGGCCTGTGCTTCATAACGTCTCATGGTCGGCGGGCTCAATTGGTCAGCGCAACACTCTAATCTTCTAGCAAAGATGGGGTGTGGACATGAAACAGCGGCGTCGCATTTATTACTCGGCCGCCCAGCGGTCCGAGATCTGGGATCGCTGGCAGGCCGGCGAACCAATGAGTTCGATCGGACGCCGGTTTGACCGAGAGTTCTCGTCGGTCTTCTCGGTAATCTCGCCGACCGGTGGAATCCGTCCTCCGGATCGGCACCGTGCCAAACGTGCGCTCAGCCTTTCGGAACGAGAGGAAATCTCTCGATGGCTCAGCATGCGCTGCTCGTGTGCATTTGCCCTGCGTGTCGGACTGCCACCGCGGTTCGTACGACTCCGATGGCACAATGCCTCGGCTTGGCCGGACATCTCCGGCGGGTCTATAGTAAGAATAGGCGTGTGCTCATAAAGGTCCGGTCTGAGGCGAAGCAGAAGTCGCTTGACTCGGCTGTCATCGACGACTTTTGACCCAAAGCGCCATAGGGGCGGCAGGCGGAGCTACCCAGCAGGTTCGCGTCGGCTCGTGATCGTTACGGTCGTTGATCCCAGGGGCGGCGGGCTAGCAGCGGTATGAACGTTCCACGTGACGCATCAACACTCCTGAATTACGCTGCAGTAGGGGGCTCGCTTGATCCGTTGGAGAGCAACGTGGCCTACGCGATCATTCACTACTTTCCCGGCGGCACGAAGATCAGTACGAGAAGTCGATTGCCGCAGTACATCCGAGCTCGGGCGGGCTCCCGGCTGGTCAGATCTTCCACACCGCCGGGCCCGCGCCGGGTGGTTGGACCGTTATTGCGGTGCACGACACGAAGGCGAGTTGGGAACGGTTCCGCGAAGAGATCCTCATGCCGCGCTTGAAGCAAGGCATCGCAGGGGGATTGGCCGGGCCGCCGCAGGAAACTGTGTTCGAGACACACACGCTCAGCATGTAGTGTCGCTGTCAGTCGGGCGGACAATCTAGCACCGGGCGCCCCAGAGGCTTTGCGCGGCAGATTGGTCTGTAGTCTGGCGGACGGCCTGCGACCGCCGCTTTTGACCCGGATGACAACACTGCGGGGAGCGGTTATTGTGTCGATCCAATCCCCTGTCAGGGAACGGCGGATCAAGCGGCAGCTTGATTCGGATCAGGAGGCCAACGAAGGCCCCATCATAAAGGCGGAGGAACGTCTCAATGAGCCAGCGCCTGCGCTTCGGCATTTTTCTCGCGCCCTTCCATAAGCCCGGCATCAACCCAACGCTCGCATTGCAGAGCGATCTCGATCTCATTCAATGGCTGGATCGCTGCGGCTATGATGAGGCCTGGCTCGGCGAGCATCACTCCGCTGGCACTGAGCTCTCCGCCTCTCCGGAAATCATGATAGCGACGGCGGCCGAGCGCACGCGTCACATCAAACTCGGCACCGGGGTGACCAGCGTTTCGTATCACAACCCGCTGTGGGTCGCTGAGCGCATAGTCCTCCTTGACCATTTGACGCGCGGGCGTGCGATGCTCGGCCTCGGCCCTGGCTCGCTTCCCACCGACGGCGTTATGATCGGGCTGCAGCAGAGTCAGACACGTGGGCTGCTCGAAGATGGCGTTGCCATCATCACGAAGCTTTTGACCAGCGACGAACCGGTCACATTCAAAAACGATCGCTGGGACCTGCGCGAGGCGCGGCTGCACCTGCGACCTTACTCCAACCCACTCTTCGACGTTGCCGTCGCTGCCGTAGCGTCCCCTACCGGCGCCAAGCTTGCCGGCCGATATGGCCTAGGCATGCTATCGGTGGGCGCCACCACCGCCGCCGGCTTTGATGCGCTGGCGCTGCACTGGGATGTGCTGACCGCCGAGGCGAAGGCCGATGGCAAGACCGCTGACCGGAGCAAGTGGCGACTTGTTGGCTTGTGCCACATCGCGGAAACCAAAGAGCAGGCATATCGCGACGTGGAATACGGCATCGAGCATTGGTTCCGCTACTTCCAGCAGGTCGCTGCATTCCCCCAAATGGCGGTGGTCGGCAACTCGGTTGCCGAAATGATCGAGTTCATCAACGGCTCAGGTCTCGGTGCTATCGGGACGCCGGACGCGTGCGCCGCCCAGATCGAGCGGTTGTGGCAACAATCAAACGGTGGCTTTGGCGCCTATCTCCTGCTGGCGCACAACTGGGCCAATCCTTCAGCAACAATGCGCAGCTACGAACTGATCGCACGCGAGGTCATGCCGCAGTTCCAGGGCCACGCGCAGGCGACGCTTGATGCCGCGCGCCGCGCCAAGGAGGTCCGCGAAAGCCTCGCGGCGGCCCAGGCGCAGGCCGTCGAAGATGCCCGAGCGCGCTATGGCGCGGAGGTGGCCAAGCGGCCGGCTTGAGTTGTTCGGCAGCGTTGGTTCCGCAGTCCGACGCACCATCCGCCGGATCTCTAGCTAGGCTTCCCACACGGTCGGAGTGGGGGTGGTCAGAACTCCAGAATTTGATCTCGGCCGACCGGCTTCCCTGGTTCACGCGCAAAATCGTGGAATTAAATACAAAAAGCCCACCTCACACTTTAGGCCGTCGAACAGTTTTCCGCAGATAACGACGGCTTTCGCCATGTGAATTTTCCTCTGCTGGAACTGAACCTACTGACGGCACTGGGCGTCCGCCATCCTTCCACAGAATGCATCCGGCGCTAGGATTTCTTCGGGCCTTTCGAATTGATTTTTTCGGCACTAGGATCGTATCGATCCCCGAACTTCGCAACCGGAAGCCGCCAGCCGCGCTTCATCGCCATGACGCGCAGCGAGAAACATGAAATGAGCGCCACCGCCGTGACCGGCGCGACTGGCAACTGCAGCATGTGCCCGACTACCACGATGGCCGCAGCCGCCAATGCCGCGACGGCATAGAGTTCAGCCCGGAGTACCGTCGGAATTTCCGCGAGCAGTACATCGCGCACCATCCCGCCGCCGATCCCGGTGACCATGCCGAGCACTATCGCCATGAGCGGATTCAAGCCGTGGGCCAGCGCTTTAGAAGCACCGGTGACGGCGAAGAGCGCGAGACCCGCCGCATCGAAAAGAAGTACCGAGTTCGACATCCGCACGATCAAGGACGAGAAGTAGAAAGTGACGATGCCGGCGAAGAGCGACACACCGAGATAGCGCCAGTCGGCGACCGCCCCGGGCGGGACGACGCCGATCAGCAGGTCCCGGGTGATGCCGCCCGAATTCGCCGCCGCGAACGACAGCACGAGTACGCCGAACAGGTCCAGCTCTCGCTTGACCCCGGCCAACGCCCCGCTGAGCGCGAAGACGAAGGTGCCCGTCAGGTCAAGCACAAGCGGAAGCTTCTCCATGATGCCACTTTCCGGCACTAGACGATCGCCACGAGTGAGATGATCATACTCATGCCGGCAACCAGGCGCGGGTCGCAACGACTAGCGTTTCCACGCCGGTTCGCAAGGTGGGGTGAAGAACCGGCGCGAATTTCTGGCTGTGGTTCACCGGAAGCTCGGTGAGCTTGTTTGCCCCTTTCGCCTTGGCGTAAGTTTCCGGATCAGTGCCGCCGACGAACCAGAAAACCGACGGTACGTGCCATTCGGTTCCGAACGATCCGAAGTCTTCGCTCGCAGGGGCCGGCCCCGTTTCCCTGACGCGCTCGGCGCCGAAATGTCCCCGGAACGCGTCGACCACCCGCTTGCTGGCCTCCCGGTCGTTCACGTTGAGAGGGTAGTGATCCAGCGACGTGATCTCCGGTTTGCGAGGGGCGCCAGACGCCGCCGCCTCGGCATTGACGATCCGCTCGATCGCTGCCAGTACGCGCGTCCGGACGCCGGCATCGAAAGTCCGCACATTCAGTTTGATGATGGCCTCGTCCGGAAATGACGTTTTCTTTCGTCCCCGCCTGCAGCACGCCAATGGTCACGACCGCTGCCTCCGCAGCGGCAACCTCGCGGGAGACGATGGTTTGCAGCCGCAGCACGGTCGCGGCCGCCATCACCACCGGATCGATACTGGCCTGCGGCATCGATCCGTGCGCGCCACGGCCGAAGAGACGAATCTGCAAGCTGTCCGCCGCCGAGGTGATCGCGCCTGCCCGTCCGGCAACCGTTCCCGACGGCCCCACCATGACGTGCTGGCCAAGGACCACGTCCGGCTTCGGGAAGCGCTTGAACAAGCCGTCGTCGAGCATGGCCTGAGCGCCTTCCGCCGTCTCCTCGCCGGGCTGGAAGACCGCCATTACGGTTCCTCGCCACGTCGTTTTGGCCTCGGCGAGCAATTTGGTGGCACCGACGAGCCAGGTGACGTGCATGTCGTGCCCGCACATATGACCGACCGGGACGGCGTTTCCCTCATGATCCTTCGCCGTGATCCTGCTGGCATAGGGAAGACCGGTTGCTTCCTCGACGGGCAGCGCGTCCATGTCGGCGCGCAGCATGACGGTCGGCCCATCACCGTTGCGAAGCAAGCCGACGACGCCGGTCTTTCCGACGCCTGTCGCGACTTCGTAGCCGGCCGCACGAAGATAATCCGCCGCCAGTCCCGCCGTGCGCGTCTCCTGCATCGACAACTCGGGGTGCGAATGCACGTCCTTGTAAAGGTCTTCCAAGACTGGGAGGAGTTTTTCGAGATCGCGCAGTGCTAGATCGGGAGAACTTTCCTGATTCAAAACCATGGCCTACTCCACTGTTAAGAATCCGAGAACTTGATTGCTGCGTGCGTCCCGTCGCAGAACGGCTTGTTCTTCGATTCTCCGCAACGGCAGAGTGTGACGCGATTGCGCACCTAATATTCGAATCTGTCAGCGGCGACGACCGGTATCCCACCTCGCAACCACAGGGGTCCGCTGCATTGCTGCTCGGGATCCTCGATCAAACCGATCGATACCGGCAACGCTTGTTCGACCGGCTTCCCGGAGCTTTTGTCCCAAGCCACCAAAAGTCCAGAGGGACATTCGTTCACCTGGCGGACGAACATCGTCCGGACTCCGCGATCGGCGGTCTGCGAGACCTGACTCCAAACATTGCCGTTCGGGTCGCAGGAACGCCCGAACGCACAGAGGCTTTCTGCGTCGGTGAGTTGAAGGATCGGGCCGTTCAGCAGCTTCGCTTGATCGAGATAAGCGTCTCGACTTGCAGTCTCGGTACCGACGAAGCCGATTTTGAGATGTGAGCCGTCGCAGAACGGCTTGGTTTGCGATGCACCGCAGCGGCACAGCGCATAGGTTTCTCGATGCGCGACGGCCGGACCTTCCTGCCACGCCTCCGACCCGTCCTCAGCGTTCGTCATGATGGTTTGTTTGGCGAGAGGGATGTCGCCGGTGACCATGTAGGGGCCGTTTTCGGAAACGGTGACTCGAGCCTTGCTCTTCTCGGAAGTCATGGTTCAGTCCTCCGACGCCGTGGACTTATTCTTCGGGCAGCCGGCCCTTAGAAGTGGTTTCACCGTGCCATCTACAGTCGACCGAGGTACGAAATCGGCACCCGCCCGACCCGCGATGTCCCCGAAACATCCAACGCCTGTTTACGAACCGCGGCAAGTGGAGTTTCCGGACCGCTCGACCGTCAGAAACGTGATCGTGCCAGGCGCAAACGATACGGATCCCGCAGCGGTCGCCGCTGAGAAAACCTCGTCCGTTGCTGACCGAAGCTTATGAGCTAGCGGACTGACTCTATCTGTCTGCCTCCTCACGGCTCGCTCAGCTGATAAGCTTTCTCTCAAAACCTTATCAGTTGCCGGACCGACTCCACCTGCGACCATATCCTATCCGTCCAGCTACTCCACTTGGCGCTCTGACTTGTTTAGATGTTTACCATAGGTGAAGGCAATCATTGGAAACGGAAGGTATAGAGGGTGATCAGGATACAGCTCGATGCTCGCCATCTCCTACCTTTATGGATCGGATACGCTAAGCTAAAGCGGACGGGACGAATTACGAGTACACGCTCCAGAAGCGGCGCACTGTTGGTTGTCGCTGGGGTCGCAGTAGCTTGAACCGGTTTCGCAGCGGCCGAGAGGCAGGAGGTTCCCCTGCCGGCCACACTGCTACTCTTCGGACACTTTTAACGACCTGGGCTCGATTGTTGATCAGCTTAGATTGGCAGATTGTCCGTCATACCCGGTGGTGGTTCGCCAAGCTCGGAATCTCGCCTAAGCAACTCGTTCTCAGCTTGATGCCAGAACGTGTCGGCTTGACCTTCCGGCTCGCCCGCCTCCTGCCAGAGTTGATAAGCCCTGGCACGGATCTCTTCTTCGCTTGGGCCGGACATCAGTAACTCCGCAATAATCTTGGCTTTGGAAGCTAGAAGGACCCTGCCTTACACAGAGCCCTTCGAGGATTACCACTTCTGACGACCGTACCAGTCGTTCACTTCCTTTTGCGCTTCGTCTTTCGCGTATCCGTAACGCTCCTGCAATCGACCTTCGAGTTGGTCGTGCTTGCCCGCAATGACATCAAGGCGTCATCGGTCCCAGCTTGCCCCACGGCTCCTTGACCTTGCCCTCGACTTCGAACGACCCCGGCACGCCGCGCGCGCCGAGGTCGCCATTCCAAACTCCCGACCTGGGGGTATGGGGTGTGTGAGAGCCGGGAGTATTTTCCATGACTCCTGGCGTTGTCACTTGTTCCTTAGCCCGCGTCAGCCTACCCGCAGGTTTTCGGCCGAAGTCTTGCCCCGATTTTCCCGCTCTTCGTAACTAACCTTTGCACCCTCATTGAGGCTGCTCAGACCGGCCTTTTCGACCGCAGAGATGTGCACGAATACGTCTCTGCCACCATTGTCGGGCTGAATGAACCCGTACCCCTTGGTGGGATTAAACCATTTAACAGTACCTGTAGCCACGTCGTCTCTCCAATTGAAGTAAGGCGCCTAGCCTAGCGTTAGCCCTGGACATCGCAAGCCGGAACCAGCAGCATAGGCCCTCCTCGACGAAACCGTTTCCAAGACCCGTTAGCAAACCAGCAACCGGATCGGCGCAGGCTTCTTCGTGGGACGGGACCGTTGGGACGTAGCGGTCGCGTTTCGGGTAGGAGCTCGCGCTCGTCGACGCCAATAAAGTGGCGATGGAAATCAGAACCCGGTTTGCTCATAGTGTCACTCCTTACCGCATCGTGAGTGGTCTCCGAAAGGGCTTGCCAATCCAACAGGTCGCCAAATCTCACTCGCTCGCTCCTCGCATTGTGTCCGCTGCATGCGACGTAGGGCCGATCGCACGAGAGCCGGACTCGGACATTATAGTACGTCGCATCGGCAGTATGCGGCGCGTGCAATGCGTAACAGAGATATCGGCAAGAGCTGCCGTGGTTCACCAGCGCTACTCCGTTCGCAACGTTGTCCGTTGACAACCAGTATCATCGGGACGGTCTTGCAATCGCGGCGGCGGGGGCGACTGAGGCTCCACTCATCGCAAGAGAGAAGCGGAACGGGGTCGCGCCTTCCGTCTTGCCATAGAAAAGGGCCGGCGCGTTGAAGTGGCGATCCCGTGGCTCTCCGGCCCACACTGCCGACAACGGAATCAGATGGGCCAGGTTGAGCGTCGAGACCGGCGGCTGCCGGACGTTGGCATAGACATGCCCGGGCAGGCTGCCGAGCCAAGCCTCGACGACATTGACCGTCTCGACCATGCAGGTGAAGTCGCGCCCTGGATGACCTTTTCGACGAGACGGAGTTTTTCGTCGGCTGCTCGTGGATCGGTATCCCAGACCGTGACCGTTGCCGTGACAAACGCCTGGCCGATCTGGTCGGACCCAAGTTCCTGAAGCGCCGCATCGGCATCCATCGCCTTGTTGTGGGCATCGGTGTCGAGAAGCGACGATGCTTCGTTGGTCATTACCTCCTTGAGAACCGCTGCGATCGACTTACGCTTGGCAAACCACTGGCGTCGGATCTTCATCAGCAGTTTTGTGGCCTCGAGCTTGTCGAGCATGATGGCGCGAGTGGACCACCGATACGGGAATGCCAGGCGGTTGAGATCATCGAGAATGCCGGGCGTGGTTGCGGTCGGGAATCCCACGACGGTCAGAACGCGCAGATGTACGGCGCCCAGCATCGGCTCGAGACCACCGGTCAGCGGCTGATCGGCGACCAGCGCAAGCTCGAGCTGATCGCGCTCGGAATGCTGTTTGCCCGCATGGTCAATGCTTTCACGCGACGATCAGCGGCGTTCCTGGCCCGCATACGGGCGCAGCACCGGGTGCTTCTTGGCCGGCAGCACAGTGCCTTTGCCGGGATCCGAGGTTGACGTCTTGGCGCCGAGGTCAGCCCATGCTTTCAGGTCATCCAGAGCGTAGACGACGCGCCCGCCGATCTTCCGATACGTCGGCCCGGTGCCGTACGTGCGGTGCTTCTCAAGAGTGCGTCCGGAAAGACCAAGATATCGCGCGGCCTCCGGTGTACGCAGGAAGCGCGGGGGCAGTCCGGACATTGCATCGGGCATTTGAGCACTCCAAGGTGACAGCGCACCGCGCACGGCGGAGCCGGCGCGTGTGCGGTCATCATGGAGAAGCAAGTTCTCGGAGGGGGATGCCGAATATTGGGGGTACGATTTTCGATACCCCTCGGCCGAGGGGCTACTTGTCCCTGCGGCCAGGTCGCAGAAGTTTGCGGTAGCCTCCGCGTACCAACGCGAGGCCGCCCTGCACCAGGCGGACCGTTCGATTGCGCAAATCATGCGTCTTCCAGGCGCGATCAGGGATGCGCTTTTTGCCGAACAGCGCTTCGGCGGTGACGCGATAGCTGCCACCCGCAGTATGCGCATCGAGCGCGCGGATAGCGGCGCTCAGGCGCTCGCACCGCTGCTTAGATAGCTTGTGAAAGGCAGGACCTGGCGCGCGTCCATTCATCGCGCGCCACAGCCGCCGGGCTGCATAGGCGCGCGCTTCCAAATCGCCGTCAAACAGCAATTCGGCTGCATAGGACGCGCCGACGACGGGAGGCTCTTTGGACCAGACACGGTGATCCGTCGCCCCGATGCGCAGTACGATATGCCAGCCGTCGGCGGCGCGGCGCACCTGCCCCGCTGTAAGGTCGAGCAGTGGCCGAGAGGCCGAACTGCGACCGGCGGTCGACGCGACCGTGACTGGAACGACAGTCGTTAGAACCTCAGGCGCCCAAAAGATTATCTGCTCGTCGAAGGACCGCTGCGGGTCATGGGCGAAAGCAGATGCCCCACTTCCTCCTGAACTCGGCGGTCGCTTCGCCATCTGGGCTGCTAGCGATCATCGCTTCGTACTCGCGTCGATAGTCCGCGTTGCGGCGAAGACATTCCCAGGCGATGTCGGTGATTTCGGCGTCTTGTAGGCTCTTATAGGAATCCGGCGACCGCCAGTCGAATTCAGGCATTGCTTCCGCCCCATTGCACGTAGCTAACAAGGATTGCGGCGCACAATAACTATGAACGAGACGGTTGCAGGAAGCCCCTAGTTTGGCACCACGTGGTGCTGCGGAATGACCACCGGCTTGCGGAAGAAAAGAATTCTGATTGTAAGGCGCAAGTCGGTGATTTTCTTCTATGTAGAGCCGGCACCGCGTAAGAGACGCCCCTGCTCGGTCACCCATTTAGCGCGCGCAAGATGACTCTGATATGCGCTCCGCGCACGGTCCGGTTCTCGCTCTGGGTCCATATGCAAGACCACTCGAGCCACTTCGCGCCAGTCCGCCCCCTCGCCCTCTGCCTGCAGAAGGCGAATGTACGTGACGACGTGCTGTTCGTCATAGGCTGTCAGCGCCGGCTCGTTCGGCGCAACGTCCGCGACGTCAGGATCTAGCGGCGGTTTCGTCATAAGCATCCCAACAAGCAGCGAATGATTCTAACCTCCCAGGGTTGGCCGAGATCGTGCGCAGGTCTCATTTTAGCCTCATTGCAGACGAGCCGACCAGAAGGGCTGGGTCGAAATACATACTATAGGAGATAAACCTCATAGTATGTAAAGCCGCAATTTGCGCCGATGGACATGCGCAAGTTGGTCGGTCGGAATTTCGCAAGACTGCGGAAGCAGAAGCGGTTCACGCAGGAGAAATTCGCCGAAGTGTCCGGATTCACCCAACAGTATATCAGTGACCTAGAGCGTGGCCGTCGCAATCCAACTGTCGTCACTCTATTTGAACTCGCCAGCACATTGGGCGTTAGTCACGTCGATCTAGTCGTGCCAGATGATGAGGCACGAGACGAGCGACCAAAACTAGGCAAACGGCGGTGATTGTCGCAACCCACACTATGTCGCTTCGGAACAGCTCTAGGGCGGTTTGCGACGGACACAAAAGCAGTTTTGCCGCTCGAAGCGCGACAAGCGAGTTAGGCTGTGTACTCCATTGAGCGGCTGACCGCCTGATGTCCGCTCACCCCCCAACAGCGGCGGGAAAGCGGACGTCTCCTGAGGTCACTGGAGGGGTCCAACAGCAGATATGACGGAAATCGACGGTGCACTTAACTGGTCAGCACATGACGCCTCGTCGGCTCTGACAACACGGCGGAGGGCCGCGGCGCGATTCGATCCCCTAGAAGCACTCGGCAATTAGCGCAGCGCCAACATGATGAGCCGATCCATAGCCCGATCCGACAACCAGCGCCGCATAAAGAGAATCGGACCGGCGGGTCTGCCGGCCTGGTAGCGTGTCCGCGGGCGCTCAGTCTCGAGGGCTCGCACGATCAGGTCGCTGATAACGCGCGGGGACGGCATCTTGCCTAGTCCACTCATCGCCCTTCGCATCTTGACCACCAGGTCAGCGTACGGTCCTTTACCTGAATAGCGTTCTGCTTCGTCTTCGGCGATACCGCCCCATTCGGTCTCTATGCCGCCCGGCTCGATGACTATGACGTCGACCCCGAATGGGCGCACCTCGTTCCGCAGCGAGTCGGAATATCCTTCGAGCGCGAACTTGGAGGCGTGATACCAACCGCCGAGCGGAGAAGCGACTTTTCCGCCGGTCGAGGAGATATTGATAATCCTCCCGAACTTCCGCGCGCGCATGTGGGGCAGGACAAGTTGAGTCACGTGGGCCGCCCCGATCAGATTGACTTCCATTTGGCGACGGCCAACTTCGATCGGGACGTCCTCCAACGCCCCAAACTGACCATAGCCAGCGTTGTTGATCAGGACATCGATCCTTCCTCGCTCGGCGATGATGCGATCGATGGCGGCGACCACCGAAGCGGCGTCGGCTACATCCACCGACAGCGCCGTGCCGCCGACGGCTTCCGATGTCTTTCATCCGTTCGACGCGACGTGCCGCGCCGTATACTGCGTAGCCCTTGGAAATAAGTCTCAAGGCGATATCTTTGCCCATTCCCGAAGACGCGCCGGTGATGAGGGCTACGCTATCGGATTTTGCTGTAGTCGATGACATCTCGTATCCTCTCGTCGAGGCGGCCAAGTCGGCAGGCGTGCGGGGTTCGAAGTTTTCGGCGGCCGCGCGACAGTCGGAAGGAGCCTTTGTCACTCCGTCATTTAGGGGCGTACTGCATCTCGCCGTTGCCGAACGACCAGTTTTCCGGAGACACATCCACCAGGCTGATGAAGACGTCCTGCTTGCGGATGCCCGTCTTCTCGTGGATGTCGTCAGCGATCTTGCGATAGAAGGCCTTCTTCACGTCGGTGGTCCGACCAGCATTCCACGTGATCTGGATAAATACGATCCCGGGAGTGTAGTCGATGCCGAGGTAGCCTTCCTTCGGGTAAACCAAGTTGCCCGGCGTATGCGTCGAGACGATCATAAACTTGTCGTGGACGGGGACCTTCGCGATGCTCGTCATCGCGTCGTAGACTATGTCGCTGAGCTTCCGGCGCACTTCCTGGGAAGTCGAAGCGTCCACGTCTATTCTTGCGAGAGGCATTTTCAAACTCCTTGTTCGGCGGTTGAAAGATTTCCAGTGCAGCGTCGCTGTCGGCGAGAATGATGACCTTCGAGAGCGCCCGCTACGAAGCGTGACCGTTCAGCGTGTCCGTCTTTCCCGCCTGCCAGTCGTCGCTCAGGCCTCCGTACATCGTGTGGTACATCTCATCGCCCGCGTGCTGAGTAAACTCGACGTTGATTGTCGTCTCATCGAGCCCGCAGATCTCGATGCATGCCGCCACCAACTGGCGGGCGAGCTCCGCGCGGACCTCCTTCTCGCGACCCTGCCGGATGTCGCACATCAGCAGCGCCGCCGGCCGGGGCTCGCCGGGCCCGCATCGCCACAGGCCGCCTTCTCCCAGCCCGCGGATGGCGATGCTGATCCGATTGATGTTCGCGCTCATCACGTCGGCGTAGATCTCGCCCATCCGCTTGGCGAGGCGCCGCTTCTGATCGGCCGAATGGGTGAATGGGGTGTCCAACTGCAGATAAGGCATTTCGAAATCCTGCAGGCTTGAGGTTGGGAGGTGGCAGAGGTCTAGGTCTTCGCGCCAAGTCTCTTCAGGTAGGACTGCAGCGGCGCAGGAAGGCCTTCGAACCATTCCTGCTCCTTGCCGGGCAGCGGCAGGACGTATCCGTACTCGACCATGTCCGAAGGCTCGAGGTTGCAGAGGTAGACCCAGATCGACTCCTGCGGAATCTTCGCGATGGCGCCGACGTCCTGGGCGATGCTGACGATGAGCGCTCGACGCACGTCCTCGGACCGGCCAGCCCGGACGTCGCCGCGGATCCAGATGTGGCCGTCGGACGGCTTGCCGCCGAGGTAGCGCCTGGTCGACGTGTTTTCCTCAATGACGACCTGAGCGAAATAGGACGGAGCGCCCGTCGCTTCGCTGTGGCGGCGACCGATCGCGATCGCGATCCGGTCCTTCTGGTCGTCGTTCAGGAGTTTCGGCGGAACGGCGCACACATACGTCGGCATGGGTATCTCCTTTGTGTGAGCTAGATGCGGGCTGCGGCAAGCAGATCACCCGGTCTGATCGGGAGGCGTCGCAGACGGATGCCAGTGGCGGC
This sequence comes from Bradyrhizobium sp. JR3.5, assembly GCF_054057015.1. Lineage (NCBI taxonomy): Bacteria > Pseudomonadati > Pseudomonadota > Alphaproteobacteria > Hyphomicrobiales > Nitrobacteraceae > Bradyrhizobium > Bradyrhizobium sp. JR3.5. The sequence goes on along the minus strand of NZ_JBSRYV010000001.1, from coordinate 51,972 downwards.
GAAGATCGCGTTTCCGATCGCCGGCGCGACGACCGTGGTCGGCGGTTCTCCTTTCACCCGTCCGCACTTCAGACTTCACGCACGATCAGGTCGTCGGCGCTGCACATAGGCAATAAAGGGTGGACTTATCCTTCAGATAGGCCGTCCTGCACTGGAGACGTGTCACGCAAGACGGCGACCATCGGATGCGCACATTGCTCGTCGCTCGGCCCAAGCTCCATCGATTCTTGAGTCACCCAGCGAGATCAGGGCGAAATGGCTTTGATAGCGCCGGGCGTCTCTCAGCCTGTCGCTGTGACGACCGGCTTGATCTTCGCCGGTGCCTTGTCGGCGTTCTTCGACCAGGACCGGTAGTACGCCAGTGCGGTCATCATCAAGATGCCGGTAATACTGACTGCGATCTGCATCCAGATGGCGCCGGAAACCTCGACCAGCACGAAATGTGCGGCAAACGACAGGAATATCCCGGCGCAAAACACTTCGAGCGACTGCTGGCCGCATTTGATGGCGGGCCGAAAGATCCGCCATTCCAGCCCCGGCCAATCGCGTGGCAGCAGGCGAACGACGAAGAATGCGAACACGACAAAGTGCAGCAGGCGATAGGGCGCGAGGTTGGTCTTATCGTTCGGATTGAAGGTGCCGTAGATCTCCGGCGGGATCAGTGCCCGCAGTTCGTCAAACCGGGCCGCCATCGTCATCACCAGTGCGAACAGAAGATAAGCAATGCCGAGCACCAACTCGGTTCGCGATCGAATGAATGGCATCGCCTGCGCCGATCCACCAAGCGCAAACCAGGCCCCGAACGTGAACAGAAATTGCCATGCGAACGGATTGAAATACCAGACGCCCGTTGGATAGGCCGGAACGTTCCAACCGAAGTGCCTGGCCATTACATAGAGCAGCGCCGAAGCGGCCAGGGTCATGTTGGGCCGGCGCAGCATCAGCCACAGGATCGGCGGGAAAACACCCATCAGCACGATATAGAGTGGCAGCACGTCCATGTTCACCGGCTTGAAGCGAAGGATCAGCCCTTCGAACAGGAACTGCGCCGGATTTGCCAGAAAACCGCGGATGTTGAATTCATCGGTGAAAGCGGCGTTGCCATACTTCTGCGCGAGATATCCGATTTCGGCGAGGTAGAGCACGAAGAGGAAGACGTGGGCGACATAGATCTGCCAGACACGCTTCAGCAGCCTCGACGCGCCGATGATGAACCCCCGTTCCAACATCATCCGCGCAAAGACAAAGGCGACCGTGTAGCCGGAAATGAATATGAAGAGATCCGCCGCGTCGCTGAACCCGTAGTTCCGCGTCGTCACCCAGTTCACGATGTTGTTGGGGATATGGTCCAGGAAGATTCCCCAATTTGCCACACCGCGGAAAAGATCAAGTCGGAGATCTCGGCCTTTCACCGGGAGCGTAGCGAGAATCTTCATCGTCCTTGCACCGAAGCTGTAACGCGCGATCTCTTCCGCCGACTGCTTGCCTGCGCGGCACCCCGACGTGGTCGCTCCGAGCTTGGCTGGCCGACGACCGCACGTATTGTACAATTATGCGCAAGCCGGACCGGGCTTTTCATTCAGCTCGTATGATCGCTACTTTGGCCGCGGAATCGGGCGACCTATCCATCGGTCACGGCGCGCCGCGCTTGCGTGATTCAGCTCGCGACGTTGTTCGCCCATCCAGCGCCTCAAACCAACAGCACGCCTCGCCCAATCCCGCTAGCTCATTGGGACTACGGACTCTTGCCACATGAAACGATAGAACCGCCCTCGCCTTCTTATGTCTGGCCCGCACCGGCGGATGATATGCGACGATCGGCTGAACATCAGGCTTTGACTTGGCCGTCGATTTAGCCAAGGACTCGACGCTGGCCTGATCCATTATTTCACCAGGCAGATGCTCGACCGATTCCTGGGGCTTCGCCGCCTCAATGGACGATGACGAGAATATCGGCTGGTTGGTATCCAGGACGACCTTTTCCGGCCATTTGCGCTCGGATCTGATCCGGATAACCGCCCTTTCGATGATCTCCAGCCGATCAGAGAAGCTCGCAGGAGGCTCCGGCAAGGACCAGCCGGCTACCAGCAGCAGAACCAGAAGCGCGCTTCCGACAACCATAAAATATCTGGCTATGGGCACAGACGATAGCTCCCGCGAGTTGAGCAATCGCGGTCAGCCCCAGGGCAGCGACGCTTGACCACACTCATGCCGCGCGGCAATCGAATGGGGGGTGCCGCACCGCCGCGTCACGCCTTCAGCGGGACGACGACGCCTCGACTAGAGAACATTCTCCTTCACCATCTCCCAGACGTCGCCTCCCCGGCCATGCAGAATCGCACGCGTCGAATAGAGCGCCATTCCGATCGCCGGCTCTACCTGCATGAACGGCGGCATCACGAGCTGCATCGGGTTGACGTGCACGTGCAGAAGCGCAGGCCCCGGTTGCGCCAGCCAGTCCTTGACCGTGGTCTCGAGCTTGGTCCGCGTTCGAGACTGTTTCGCCCCAGAGACCCAGCGCGCGTGCAACCCCTGCAAAATTCGGGTTCTTCAACTTCGTGAAGGTATCGAGCATGCCCTCGGCCTTCTGCTCGATCTCCACAAAGCCAAGCTTGCCGTTGTCGTAGACGGCAATCTTGATCGGCAACTCCTGTGCGACGACCGTCATCAGGTCTCCGAACAGCATGGAAATTCCACCGTCGCCCGCCATGCACACGACTTGTCGACCGGGTTCCGCCTTCTGGAGTCCAATGGCTGACGGCATGCCATTGGCCATCGTGCCGTGAAGCAGGCTCGCGAACGTGCGGCGCTGACCGTTCGCGTCGATATGGCGATAGGCCCAGGCGGCCGGGGTACCATCGTCGGCCGTGAATAACGCATCCTTGGCCGCGTGGCGGTTGATCACCTGTGACAGATAGCTCCCGGGAATGCTGCCATCGTGGCCGGCAGCGACTTTGGCCAATTGCTGCTCCCGATAGTGCGCGTAGCGCTTGACGTATGCCGTTCGGAACGAGGCGTCGGCACGCTCGACCAGCAACGGCAGCAACGCCGCGATGGTCGCCTTCACGTCGCCGACGACGCCCTTCGTGACCGGGTGGCGGCGTCCGAGATGAGTCGGATCAATATCGACCTGCACGATCTTGGCTTTGTCGGGGTAGAATTGCCGCCAGGCAAAATCCGCGCCCAGCATCAACAACGCGTCGCAGTCCAGCAGGGCATGGTAGCCAGCCTCGTTGCCGAGCATCCCCGTCATTCCGATGTTGTAGGGATTGTCATGCTCGAGGAAATCCTTCGCCCGCGACGTGTGCGCGATCGGCGCCTTCAGTTTGTCGGCAACGGCAAGAATCTCCTGATGCGCGCCCTGGCAGCCCGATCCGCCGTACAGCACGACGTTTTCGCTCTTGTTGAGAATTTCCGCGATCTCGGCGAGATCGGCGTCGTTTGGCCGAGTGACCGGCGTGGCGACATGCACCGCGTAAGGGATGCGGTCGTCCACGACGGAAGCGGAGACATCCGCTGGCACGATCAGAACGGCAACACCGCGTTTCGCAAGCGCCGTCTGGCAGGCAATCACGGTCTTGCGTCGCGCCTGTTCCGGCGTGTGGATCATGTCGCAGAAGACGCTGCAGTCCCGCTAAACCTGCTTGAAGTCGACCTCCTGGATGAAATCGAAACCCAATTCATCGCGAATGATCCGGCTTGCGATCAGGATGACGGGCGCCCGGTTGCGATTGGCCTCGAATATGCCGTTGATGAAATGCAGGCTACCGGGGCCGCAACTCCCGGCAACTGCCGTCAGGCGATCCGCGACCTGCGCCTCCGCCTGCGCAGCAAACGCGCCGGCCTCTTCGTGTCGCATCGACACCCACTCGATTTCGCTTTTTCGAGCGAGCGGGCGATCAGGTTGAGCGTATCGCCCACCACGCCGTAACAGTGCTTGACGCCTGCACTCCGCAGGGTTTCGACAATGATATCCGCGACCAGCCTGCCCATTACATCAAGCCCTGTTGTGATCCTTGGTCACAACGTGCACCCAATCGCGCGCCCGAGGCTTGTATCGGAATGCGAGGACTTGGACCCACCTGCGCTGGCAGCGCGGTGTCTGCTTCAGCCAGAGAAGCCGGTTCGGAGTTGGTTGAGAACCTGCACAGCGCGCGTGTGATCGGGAGACAATATCTCGCCTGGCATTCGATCAACGGCAGCGCCTAGGTGCTTGCGGGCTTCCGGCACGCGATGCTGCTTCAGCAACAGCTCCGCAAGGTCCGTCGCCGCCTTCAATTCGAACAAGGCGGCGGACTGCCGTTTCGCCCAGTCGATGGCCGAAAGAAAGCTTGCTTCTGCTTCGGGATAGTCCTCCTGCGACCTGGATGCTAGGACGACGCCTTTCACTCTCATCAACGCCGGCACGAACAGAAATTTTCCTCCACGTTGCTGGAGGTCAAGAGCATTCGCCACCAGCGTCAATGCCTCTTCGTGAAGGCCAGAAGCAGCAAGACCCGCACCGAGATCGCTGACAAAATCCATATTGAGCATTTCATGACGTTGGGCCTCGAGCTCTTCCGACGCCTTCTTCAGCAACGGAACGCCGTCGCGAACGTTACCTTGAAGCAGAAGCCAGCGACCTCGCATCCCGGTTGCGATGGCTTGGAGCGGCTTGAGGGCGTGAGCTGCGGAGAGGTCGCTCAGTTGCGCGATGTACTGCTCTGCCTTCGGCCAATCCTCCGCCGCCAGATAGAGAGGGAGAACGAGGATGAGGGCTCGGCACAATGTCGCCGGATAGCCGGATTTTTCTCCCTCCTCTATCGCGAGCTTTGCGTAGTCCAACGATTGGTCGAGCACCCCCCTGTACAACAGCGAGCGCGCCATGCCGGCAAGCGAGAGGGTGGTGTGATGAAACAAGTAGTGTCCAGCGCGCGAGCCCGAGCCCGATGCCGAGTGGCGCAGGCTCGCTTCGAAATGCCTCTGTGCAGCAAGATGATTTCCCGCCAGATGATTTGCGGCGCCCAACATCGTTTCAGCGAACGCCATGTCGTCGGGATCTCGGATTTTCAAAGCCACCTTTTGGCTTCGCGCGGCGATATCGAGCGCGCGGTGAATGTCGGTGGTCCAGCTCGAATGCAGGAACAGTCCGCTCAGAAGCCTTAACTCGCGCGCGAGGTCCTGCTGCATCACTAGGGGCAGCGAAGCGGAATCCTCCCTCTCGTGGCTGGAGTTTCCATGCTGACCTTCCAGCCGGGCTATCGCCTGTTCTGCCCAGCCCTGCCATTCGCTCAATAGCGACAGCTCCATAAATGGCTGCGTTGAAGCGACCGCAAGTTCGGTCGCGATCTCGTCGTTGCCGTGCGATCCAAAGCTCCATTCCAGTGCCGACCTGATATTGCTGAGTTGCTGGGAATAGGCTGCAACCCTTTCAGCCCGTGGCAAGGCCGACAGCACCTCTTTTTGCGATTCGAGCTGTTGGGTGACGTATTCCACGTGCCGCAGGAAGATCGGGTCGAACTCGCCATGTTCCTCCAGCTTTCCAAGCGCGTATGCCCGCGTCGTGTCCAGCAACCGATATTGCGCCTGCGTTTCGTCGATCCGGGTTGCAATCAATGACTTCTCGACCAGGCCGGCAAGGGCGTCGAAAATTTCTCCGGCGCCGATGTCGAATTCACCGGCGACGTATCTCGCGCCTTCGAGGGTGAATTGACCGACGAAGGGAGCGATGCGTCGAAGAACAATCCTCTCGGCGTCGGACAGCAGATCGTAGCTCCAATCCAGTGCCGCCTTGAGCGTCCGGTGCCTGGGAACTGCCGTTCGATGACTGAGCTTCAACAATTCCAGCCGGGACACCAGGCGGGCTACCGTGTTCTTGATGCCGAGTACGGCGACCTGGCCCGCCGCCAACTCGATCGCCAGCGGCATGCCATCCAGCTTTCGGCAAATTTCGGCGACGAACGGCGCTTCCTCGTCGGAGAGAACGACGCCTCCCGCCCTCCCCCGCCGACACCCGCCGTACGAACAATTGCACGGCCGGATACCGAAGCACGCTATGTGCGGTCTGCTCGGAGCCATCAGGTGGAACATCGAGGGGAAGAACCCGGCAGCAGTGCTCGCCTTCGACCTTGAGCAATTCGCGGCTCGTGGTCAGGAGATGGATATGCTCTGTTCCCTGGTACAGTTGCTCGGCAACCAGTGCGACCGCCTCGATCACGTGCTCACAGCTGTCGAGAATGATCAGAAGCTTCTGCGAACCAACGAGGTCGACCAGCTCCAGACCGGGATCTTTCGATTTGAGTGTAAGTCCCAGCGATGTCGCGACGGCCCCCGCTACATGCCGCGGATCGGTCAGGCTTTCCAGGTCGATAAAATGCACCTTGCCGTCAAACTCCTCGGCAACCGCGCGGCCGACAGCCAGCGCAATGGTCGTTTTGCCGATGCCGCCTGGGCCGAGCAGTGTTACGAACCTTGCTTCCCGCAGCTTGTCGCTGACCTCACTGACGGCTATTGCGCGCCCGATCATCGTGATCGGCCGCAAGGGGAGCCTGCGTTGTTGCCGGAACCTGGCGTTCCCGCTTTCCGCCCCATCGGCGTGAGAGGCAACGTTACCGACGAACGAGTAGCCCCGTCCCTTGACGTTTGCGATGTATCGGGTGCCAAATTGGCCGTCACCGAGCGCCTTGCGGATCGCGGCGACGTGGACCCGGATGCTTCCCTCCTCGACGTTCACGTCCGGCCAGACGTGATCGATCAGTTCCTGCTTTGCGATCACTTCCCCCGGACGCCCGGCCAGGTAGATCAGAATGTCAAGGGCCCTGCTGCCAAGGGGCAGCACCTCACCCTCGCGCCGAAGCACCCTTTCCCTGCTCGAAAGCTCAAAGGGGCCAAACTGCAGATTTCCCTGAGCTTCATCGTCAACCATGGTTCTTGACCTGGACTTGGTTTGCTTGTCCGGGTGTTCAACTATACGTGCAAAACCCAAGCGTGCGGTCCTGCTAGACATGAGCTTGCTTCGCCTCTCCGGTAAGCTTTGTCCCCATGATGCCCGGCGCTTCCCTCTCGCTAACAGAAATCGTACACTTTAGTCATCGGGGGTATCCCCCGAATGGGGGGAGCCCCCACGGCGATAAGGGGGAGCCCTTGATCCAGCCGCGATCGAGCAATCTTGCTACCGGGAGGGCTGGCTTGCCTGCCAGGGGACAGCTGCCATTCCTCGCAACCAAGGTTTTGCCGGCACGATTCGGCGGGCTGGTAGCGCGTCCCCGGCTCGTCGCGATCTTGTCCGAACTCCCCGCCAAGCGACTTGCCGTCATCAAGGCGCCGGCGGGCTTCGGCAAGAGCTCGCTGGCGGCCGCTTGCGCCGAGCAGCTCGAGCAAGGTGGCAACTGCGTTGCGTGGCTGACCATCGATTCAGACGATGACGAGGCCACGCGGTTTCTGTGTTACGTATCGCAGGCCCTGCACCAGGCCTGTCCGGACGTTGGCGCCGGCGCATTAGGGCTGGTCCTCGAGAACAACCTGATCGACCCGACAGCGATCCTGTCGAGCCTGATCAACGATCTGGCCGAGATCGAGGATGATGTATATCTGTTCCTCGAAGATTATCACTGGCTCAGCGCTTCGCGCATCCATCAGACGGTCGCGTATTTTCTGAAGCACGCGCCGTCTCATTGTCATGTGGTGCTTACGACACGCACCGAACCTCCCCTGCCGCTCGCGACCCTGCGAGCCCAGAATCAGCTGATCGAAATTGATTCCATAGCCCTGCGATTCGATATGCAGGAGACCCAAGCGTTTCTCGACCACGCCAAGCCTGGCGTTCTGGAACTCTCCGACGTCCAACTCCTGCAACGCAAGACCGAAGGGTGGCCCGCCGCCCTGCGAATTGTTGCGTCGATGCCCTCACAGTTCGGATTGTCATTCAAGGAGTACGTACAGAGCCTCTCAGGTTCGCAGCGTCCAATTGCGGCCTACTTGTCGGAGATGCTGAACACGCTTCCGGTCGAAATGGTCGACTTCATGCTGCGAACCGCCATTCTCGATCGGCTCTCCGGTCCACTATGCGAGGCCGTAACCGGTTCGAGCGCGAGCCGAGCAATCCTGGCATCGCTTGCCGGGCGCCAAATGCTGCTCACGCCGCTTGATAATGACGGGGTGTGGTTTCGCTATCACGCGCTGCTCGCCGAATATTTGAGACAGAGGCTGGAGGCCGACCGCGGCATTGAAATTCCAGAGCTGCACGGACGTGCCGCGCTTTGGTATGCCTCCCACGAATTATGGACCGAGGCGGTACAGCACGCGATTGCAGCCGGCGCTTCTGACCGTGCGATCGGCTGGATCAAAAATTGCGCCATGGCCCTGATAAAGAAAGGCGATCTCTTCACCTTGCTCGAATGGCAGCGCCAATTTCCCGACGAACTGATGCGAGGTCAGCCCGAGGTCAGGTTGGCAATCGCCTGGGGATTGGCGCTCGCGCTTCGTTTTGATGAGGCCCTACAGCTTGCAACTGAAATAGAGACCGATATCGCTGCCACTCAGCTGCCGGAGAGCGACTTGCTGTGCGCATGCCAGGCGATCCGCTCTGTTGCTATCGCGCTGAAGGATGACAGCGAGCGGGCGCTGCCTCTGGCACAGGATTGTGTGAATCGCTCGTCCGATCCCTGGACCGCGAATGTTGCCTCAAACGTCGTTCGCTTCGGCCACCTGCAAGCTGGTGACCTCAAGCAGTTCTATGCGACGCCCTGGATGCCCTATTCGCCGGAGGAAGACCGGAGAAACGTATTCGCGTCGGTATATCGGCGCTGCCTTCAAGGTATCGCAGAGCTCCGGCAGCTGCGACTCGCCGCGGCGGAGGGTCATTACCGTGAGGGGCTGCGCATTGCGGAGCAGTACGTCGGCCCGCACTCGGTGGCAGCGGCTTTGCCTACCAGTCTGATTGCACGAATCCTGTACGAGCAGGGCCAGCTGGACGAAGCAGAAGCCCTGGTGATCGATCGCGCATCGCTGATCAACTCCGGGACAATGCTCGACTGCGTTCGCAGCGCCTATTTCGTGATGGCCAGGGTAGCCGCTGCCCGGATGAACCTCGATCGTGCCCAAACGCTGCTGGAACGAGCTGAATGCCACGGCATCTCACGTGATTGGGGAAGGCTGACGGCAGCTTCAACAGCAGAACAAGCGCGGCTTTACCTCAACGAACGCCGCATCGATGAAGGCGCCGCGTGCGTCGATCGGCTGGAGCGGCTTGCGAGAAAGTACCCTGCGCCGCGACTTTGTGCATGGTCGGAAATTCAATGGGACCACAAACTGGCCCAAGCTCATTTGCTGGGACAACAGGAGCGCCCCGAGGAGGCGATGTCTATCCTGCGGGAACTTCAGCGTGAAACCGAAGCGGCCGACCATCGCTACTTCCTGATCCGGGTCGAGATTCGAATCTCGGCCCTTCAGCTACGCCTTGGCAAGGCCGCGGAAGCAACAAGTCGATTTCGCCGTATCCTTGCCGCATGCGCCAGCGGGGGTCTCTATCAGATCATTTTGGACGAGGGTTCGCTCACTTCCGAGCTCGTCCAGATGGCCCAGCAGAGCGGCAGCATTGGCGCGCACTTGACGTCTTATGTTGATCGACTCGTGGCCGATTTCCAAAGGGCCCGGCAAGATAGCCTTGCGCCGCCCTTCAGAGTCCAGGCCCTGCAGGCATTGAGTCCCCGCGAGACCGACATCCTCACGCTGATTGCGGGAGGATTGTCCAACAAGGAAATCGCCCGGAGCCTTTACATCGGTCCTGAGACCGTGAAGTCGCACCTCAAGAGCGTCTTCACCAAGCTGGGTGTGGAGAGGCGCGCGCAAGCGGTATCACGCGCGCAGACCCTGGGTCTTGTCACAACGCAGTGACGCTGAGCCTGGACGCATATGGGTCTATTCAAGCTTTCGCTCTGCCCGATGATTTCGCCATCCCTAGCCCGGTTTGCAGGGCCCTAACGCTTGCCTGTTCGAGGATTCGCCTGGCCAAAATGAGATCGGGTGTCGTGAGACCTTCGGAGAACCGACTGTAGACCGGACTGATCAGATCACGGGCTCTCTGCACCTCGCCGCGCCCGATCCAGATCCGCGCGAGCTCCAATCCAGCACGCAGTTCGAACGGAAGCGCTGATTCTTGGCGGGCCTGCTTCATCGCCTTCGCGAAAAACTCCTCTGCCAAGAGCCCCTCGGGCACATCCCCGGACGCGAACGCCGAGCCTTTCGCCAGGAAAAATGCGGGCAGACGAAGAAGCCTATTGGCCTCGATAACGGCGGAAATCGATCGATCGATGAGCGCCAACGCTTCCGAGCGCGCGTTTTGCTTCGCCAAGCTAACAGTTAATTCAGAGACAAGATCGCTCGTCACTACGTCGTACCGGTGAATGGCCAGTTTCTCCAAACTCTCTTGCAGATATTGTATGCCATCCGCCATTCGCCCGATGCGGACCAAGTACCGCCCCCTAAACCCTAAAGCGACTGCACGAGCTGGTGCCAACGAATGCCTCTCGGCGGTCTGCTCGAGTTCTGCAAGACTACGCTCGATCTGCTCCAAATCGTCGATCCAAAAATAGAGCCGCATCGAGTTGGTGAGCGCGCGACACAGTCCGACTGGATGCCCTGATCTTGCGGCCTCCTCAATGTTCATTTTGGTGCAGTCGGCGGCTTGGTCGAGATTACCAGAGAAGAAAAATGAATGGGTAAGAACACTAAGCGAAGAGCTCCGCAGATCGAACAGGTATTGGCTTGCATTGAACCGTCGAAGCGAGCCATGCAATGAGCGTTTCAGATGTTGTTGCGCCCGCCGTTGATCGGAACGAAGACAATATGCTGCCCCTAGCATGGCATCAGCGATGGCCGCATCGTCTGGATTTCCGGTTTTTCTTGCGGCGGCCACGCTACGAAGCGCGAGTTCATACGTTCCTGCCGCGTCGACAAGCCCATGAAGATACATCGACAATCCGCTAAGTAGAGACAGGTGCAGGTGGGTATCTTCGTGCTGTTGCGCAAAGTTCAGCGCTGTGTGGAAAGCCTCGCGAACCCTGTCACTATTGCCTTCGGTGTACATGAGCGACATAGCAAGCGCAGCGTGACTCTTCATCTGATGCCGAGGATCGCAGTCCGACGGCATCCGATCGATCGCCTTCTCCATCCATGTTCGGCATTCCAAAAGGAGCGACATGGCTAGAAGCGGCTGCGAAGCTGTGGCCGCCAATCTTATGGCTGCGGCGTCGTTTCCATTGGGACCAAAGCTCCATTCAAGCGCGGCACGGACATTTCCAAGATAGTCTCGAACGGCGTCGACTGCAGCTTCCGTGAACTCCAAGTCGAAGAGATTGACCGGGTTGCTTTCCAGCATTTGAATCGAGAAGCTCGCGTGCCGCCCGGCAATAGAGTCTCGCTCGCCGCTGGTGGCCAACTTCTCCAAAGCGTAGGCACGCGTCGTATCGAGCAACCGGTAGAACCGTCCCCGCGATTCGGTCCAAAACCCCGATCAGGGATTTATTGACGAGATTTCCCAACGCACCCGATATCTCGGACTCGTCTATCCCCACTTCCTCCGCGACTGCGAGCACGGCCTCCAGCGTGAAGCGCCCCACAAAAATAGCGACACGTCGCAAGACGACCCGTTCGATCTCCGAAAGATGGTCGTGGCTCCAGTCCAGCGTTGCGATCAGCGTTTGATGCCGTGGATTTGCGGTCCGTCGGCCGAATTTCAGGAGATCGAGGCGCGAACCCAGTCTTGCCACCGTATTCCCAACGCCAAGAACAGCGGCCCTTCCGGCGGCGAGTTCGATGGCGAGGGGAATGCCGTCAAGCTTGCGGCAGATCTCGGCAACCATGGGGGCTTCGTCGTCACGAAGCGAAAACTCGCCGCGGCGAGCACTGACGCGCTCGGCAAACAACCGTACCGCCGGATAGGCAATCGCCTCCGACGCTGTCAGCCCCGGCTGCTCCGGCGGGCAATCCAGTGGACAAAGACCAACCACGTGTTCACCAGCGACGTGAAATGCCTCCCTGCTGGTCGCAAGCAGGTAGATGTCGGGGGCATTTCGAAAAATTTGGCCGGCGATGTCAGCAGCTTTCTCGATGAGATGCTCGCAACTATCGAGAATGATAAGTGCCTTGCGAGGGCGCAGAAAATTAAGCAGCGCCGCCTTTGGATCTACCAACTGCGGGCCGAGCCCGACCGCGGAAGCGATCGCGCCGATCAGATATACCTGGTCGTTTACGGTTGAAAGATCGACAAAGAATGCCGCGCCGGAGAAGTCGGCCAGCGCCCGGTGTCCGACCGACAGGGCGACCGTTGTCTTGCCTATACCGCCAGCCCCCAGAATTGTAATCAGGCGCTGTCCGGTCTGGAGCAAACCTTGAATTTCAAGGACAACATTGTTGCGACCGAGCATGCGGCCCAGCGCGGGCGGCAGGTTGGGCATGCCCGCGGACGCACTACCGCTGTCGTGGTCCGCGGAAAGGCGAGCGACCGGCGCGATGAAGCTGTAGCCCTGGCCCTGTACGTTCGCGATGTACTTGTTACCGAACTGCCCGTCGCCCAGTGCCTTGCGCAGCGCCGACAGGTGGACGCGAAGACTGCCCTCTTCAACCGTTACGTCGGGCCATGCCCGCGCGATCAGCTCGGCTTTCCCGACAACCTCACCGGCGTTTTCGAGAAGCGCGATCAAAATGTCGTAAGCCCTGCCACCAAGTGGAAGGGCCTGGTTCGCCTTCTTCAGGGAGCGCTCGGCGACATTGAGCTCGAATGGGCCAAACCGAAGCCGGATTGCACCGGGTGAGCCAATTTGCGGCAAGCTAATTTGTTGAATCGACATAAGTTAGTCCGCCAAGATCCCCGACGATTCGGTCGTTGCGCCGTTCGTCGTCGGACCTGTGGAAATACACTCCCAGCCGATCAAGTGTTAGCCGAAACCACCTGCAGCAACAAGCGGTCAGTGGTACGAGTTGACGGCGCTGTCGGGCCGGTATGAGCCGTTCAACACCCGCTTGGCCAACCGAAGATCGGAGGTCTCAAAGCCTTCTCGAAATTTCATGTAGGTGGCCTGAAGGGTCCGCCACGCGGCCTCCTTTCGCCCGAGCGACTTCTCAGCAATGGCAAGGCTGGTCGCGGCTCTCAACCTCCACGACAAGCTTCCTTGCCTGTCCGACATCTCGATTGCACGAAGAAAATACGCTCTGCAAACAGCCAGCCCTTCCTTGCCGCTCAAGGCCATTTCGCCCCTGATGCGGAGCAATTCGGGGGCATGAAGTTGATTTTCGTCATCGAGGTTGATTTTCGCCCGTTCGAAAACGGCCATGGCCTGCCGGGCGTGACCAGCAACGGCTACACATCGTGCAAACTCCGCCTGCAGGATCGGATGGAAAACACCGTAGCGCGCCGCTGACAGCTTCTCCAGTCCCGAATAAAGCAACTCGGTGGCCGCCTCGGTATCTCCTTGCCTGACCCTGCCGAGCGCCTGCATGGCAAGGCCGAAGCCGTGATAACTCTCCACACCGTACTTGCCGGCATGGTCGACGAGTTCGTTGGCAAGCGCTTCGGTCCGGTCATCCGTATCTGCCAGATATGCATTGAAGCTTGTCCCGGCGAGCGCCACGCACAGGGGGACGGCGTGATCGAGTTGGCGCGCCTCGGCCAGAGACATCTGATTCAGTCGCCGCGCATGATCGGGAGAGCCGCGCAGCCACGCCACACTTGACAGGATCATCAGCGCATCCACCTTGCGGTCGTAGCCGAAGCGCTTGATCAGCGCCTGTCGCGAAGCCTCATCATCACGATGGAGCGACATCTCAAGGCAGTTTTCGGCCTCCAATAGTCGACCGGTGTGGTGGTAGCTGATACCACGCATGTAGTTGGCCGTTGCGATCGCCCCGCGATCGCCGATCTTTTGCGCGACCTCACCGCAGCGTTCCGCCAGTTCGATTGCTTCAGCGTATCGTGGAAGCCGAATCCTGTGAGCCCAGAGAACAAGCAGGGAAGCCAGCTGATATTCGATATCGCCAAGTCCCTCGGCGAGAAGACGTGTCTTGGCCCAGGTCGCGTATGACTCTTCGGTCATCCCGCCTGTGAACATCATGGAACTCGCAAGGGCCGATTGAATGACCATTTCCTGTCTCGTGCCTGAATTCACGCCTTTGAGACGACCGACAGCTTTCGTCATCCACTCCCGGCATTCGGCAAGGAGAGCCATTGCCATCCAGATGCTTGCCGAGGCGGCCGCAAGTTCAACGCTAATTTTCGCCTCGCCTTCGACTGAGAAACTCCAATTCAGGGCAGCTCTGAGATTGTCGACCTCATCTTCAAGCTCCTTGAGCCTTTCATGCACATCCGTTGAAGCGCCTTGCTTGAACAAGTCGCAGTAGTAGAGCGCGTGACGCCGGCGACAGCGGTTCTCCTCATCGCTCTCGGCAAGTCGTTGTGAAGCAAAGGCAAGAGTGGTGTCGAGCAAACGCAGCCGCCCCTCCTGCCCCCGAACGGCAATCATCGATTTCGAACGAAGCTCCCAAACGCAATCGGAGACATTCGCTTCATCTATCGTGTCGTCGGCGGCAACCGCGACAGCCGCTTCGAACGTGAACCCACCGGCAAAAACGCTGAGGCGGCTCAATACACGCTTCTCTGCCTTACCTAGCAGGTCATAGCTCCACTCAAGTGCCGCGTTCAAGGTCTGATGTCTCGGCAGGGCCGTTCTACGCCCCACCCACGACAGGTTCAGCCGCTCCTCGAGCAAGGTTGCCGTCTTGCTGAGGCCAAATATGTCAACCCGGCCGGCGGCGAGTTCGATTGCCAACGGAATTCCATCCAGCCGCCGGCAGATTCCCGCGGCAATCGACGCATCCGCATCGACCAGCTCAAAATGACTTCGCACGGCCCGCACGCGGTCGACCAGCAATTGAACCGCGGGATATTGCAGGACATCCTGCGCCGACAGGTTGCCATCTTCAGGGGGACATGCAAGCGCGCAGAGTTCATGGACATGTTCACCTTCAACCCGCATCGCCTCCCGGCTGGTCGCGAGCAAATGCAGTGTCGGAACATGCCGAAACAGTTCCTCCGCGACAGCCGACGCGCCATCAACAAGGTGCTCGCAACAGTCGAGCACGATGAGCGCTGGCCTTTCCCGCAAGCGATCGATCAGGGCTGGTACGACATTGCTGGTTTGCACCGATACGCCGAGTGCGGTGGCCACGGCGGGGGCGACCAGCGAAGCGGTGCCGAGAGCACCCAAGTCGACGAAATGAATATGGCCGTTGAAAGCGGCACTCATCTCGTGGGCGGCAGCGACCGCCAGGGTGGTCTTGCCGATGCCGCCGGGCCCGACGATCGTCACAAACCTCTGCTCGGTCAGCTTCATCTGGATCGCGGTCAAGGCGTCCCTTCGTCCGAGCATCCGCATCAAGCGCGCAGGCAATCGGGACCTCGCGGGATCCCCCGACGTTGGTGAGGAAAGTGACGTTACGGGTACGACAAAGCTGTACCCCCGTCCGGGCACGTTCGCGATGTATCGCCTGCCAGGGTCACTTTGATCGAGGGCCTTCCGTAGCGCCGAGATGTGGACGCGCAAGCTGACTTGTTCGGCTCCTCTCATTGGCCAAACGCGCTCTATCAGGGTTCTCCTGCCGACGACCTTGTTTGCCTGCTCCACCAGAGCGATGAGGAGATCCATGGCCCGCGCGCCGAGCGGCACGACCTTGGCGCCATTTGTCAGAAGCCTGTTTCCGATCGACAGTTCGAAAGGGCCGAAGCTCAGCACTTTGCCGCGCTGATCGCTCATGGGATGTTCTCGTCCATGCCGGTTCTTGAGCTGACCTCGCTGGGCGTTCCGCGCTCGCGTCGCCAGTTGGCCGGGCTTTGGCCAAAGGCCTGCCTGAACAACCTACATAGATGTGCCTGATCCGAAAGGCCTACGCTCAAGGCGATTTCACTCAGTGATGCCGCACCTGTTATCATCAGGTGGCAGGCTTTCTCCAGACGCCTTCTCACCACATAGGCATGTGGCGATTCGCCAACAGCCAGCTTGAATTTCCGGGAGAAGTGCGCCGGGCTTCGACGTGCGACCGCACTGAGATCCCGGATGTGAATGGTGCGGTGCAGGTTGCCGTCAATGTAAGCGCGCACCCGAAGGATTTGCCAGGCTGCCAGACCGCCCCTTGTGGCACCGTTAGCGCCCGAACAGCGTTCGATCTCCGCTTGCAGAATGTGCGATGCTGTGGCCAGCGACGCCTTGGCCGCTTCCTGATCATGCCCCAGCTCCCGCCTTGCCGTTTCAAGTAGCTGGGCCACGCTGTTCGCAACCAGGTGGAACTGTTGATCGTCTGCAAACGAAGACTCTGGTGCGGTGGTTTGAAGTCCTTCCATGATCACTCTCTCGACAAGCTATCCGAGGCTTCGGATCGGCGGGAGAGTGCCGCAGAGGACGCCGTTTGGCTCGTTAATCAGCGTTATGGAAGGTTAATGCTGGCGCGATGCGCTGAACGCTTTTCATATTAAATATCAATATATTACACGTTTTATAATGCAGCCTTGCACCAATTTCGAACACCTCGACAAGCGCTCACGTCGAAAATGCCATGAGAGATGCGGGGTCCACAACAACGTCCTCCGGCCGAGGGCCTCCGCGGGACGGGGGGTGCCGCGAAGACCCTCCGGCGAAGCAAGGGACTATATGCTTCGCCGTTTCGGAGAGAGTGCACAGTTACCGCGAGCCGTGATCCTCGAGGATCTTCAGATCGCTGACCGAGTAGGAAAGCGAGTAGCGAAACCCGGACTCGATTCTTTTCGGCGCGAGCGCGTTGAGTTCTTCGCCATTCGCTTCCGGAAAGTTAAGTTCGCCCTTCCCGATCCATGCGCCGGTAACCGTGAGATTGTCGGTGATCGACATCGCCAGTTCGTTGACCGCTGGCTTGTCCTGGTATCCGGCCGCCAGTCTCGGAAAGTATCGCAACAGAACCGTGGGTCGGCTGAGGAGGGACAGTCCGTTCTCGACCGGTCTGTGCAAGGTGACGCAGGCTTCCGCAAGACGTTGGCCATGCGCCGAAAGACTGGCGCCAAACCGGCTGCCGGACGCCACCGGCGCCGCGGCAGGACCTGAAGCCGCAAAGGAGCGGGTCTGAAAAATGCTCCCTATTTTCTTAGGAAACCCCTGCGTCCAGCCGCGCGCCAGAGCAGCGTCGTTGTCGACGTAAATGTAGGGGCACCACATGACCGGCTCGTCGCGATACATGGCATCGACCAGAATAAACGCCTCGCGATATTGATAACGCGCCGGATCGAGATATTCGTCGTCCTGTGCCGTGAATTGCCAATCCAGGAACATTATGACGGCATGACCGTTTGAGGTCGAATCCGGAGAAAGACCATTCGGCAATGTCGCCGCCGTCGCGACGGGGTCGGTCCAGAACTCTATCCCGACGACGTCGCCGGCATAGTGCCAGGGTGGCGGTGGAGTTAGAGCGGCCTGGCCGAACGGCGATTTCGGAACTGTAAAACCCCTGAGCATTCCCGTTTTTCCGATGCATCACTTTCGGTGAAGATGCTACCGAAACCAGCCGCAGTTGATTTGCTCGAAGTGCGTCGACTTGTTTATTCCTGCCGCAAAACCAGAACGTCGGGAGCCGCCGCGACGGCTAGGCGGTAAGGTCGGCCAGACTCTCGATATCGGTGACAGAATAGGAAAACGAGAAGCGATATCCGCGCCCCACCTTCAGCGGCCCCAGCATTTCCAGCTCTTCGCCATAGGCCTCCGGAAAATTGAGTTCGCCCGCGCCGCTCCAGATGTTCGTGATCCGGAGCTGGTTCGAGACACATCGAACGAGTTCATCGACGGCCGGCTTGTCGTGCATGCCGGCAGAGAGCCGCGGAAAATATCGCCGTCCGACAATCCGGCGATCAAGCAGGCCAACCAGCCGCTCGGCCTTTTCGTGCAGGGTAACGCGGGCTTGCACCAGCAAGCGGCCGTGAGCCGACATGCAGGCCGAGAACCTGCCATCATGCACGAGTGGCGCCGAAGCAGCGCTCATGGTGGCGAAAGTACGGGTCTGGTGTATCGTCCCGAGCTTTCTCGGATAGCCCTGAATCCAGCCCCTCATCAACGCAGCATCGTTGTCGACGTAGCAATAGGGACACCACGCTATTGGTGTCCCCTTCCATATCGCGTCGAGCAGGACACTGAAGCCGCGACACTGGTACCTGGCAGGATCCAGGTGCTCATCGTTCTGCGCCGTGAACTGGTAGTCCGTGAACAGCGCGACGGAGTGACCTGGACGTTCCCTGTCAGGCTCGACACCGGCTGGAAGAATATGGAGCGACACATCAGGATCGTTCCAGAATTCCACCGCCAGGACATCACCTGCGAAATGCCAGGGCGGCGACGGGACCAAGGCGGCCGCGCTCAGAGGGGACCGAGGCGCCGTGAATCCTTTCAGCATTTCTCGTCCCCACCGCCAGTGGCGTATCCGCCGCGCATTACCTCAACATGAAATGCTATCGTTGGCGTTGTTGCCAACGCTTGGACGAACGTGTGACCGTTTGGTGGTTCGTGCGCAGCCGACATTGATGCGAAATCGGCTACCCTTCAATGTTGCATCCTCATGCTCATCGGCGCGCCCGACGGCATCATCATGTTCGCGTTCATATCTGCCACGATCCACATTGTGCCGGCGACCACGACGAATACGATGAGAACGCCAAAGGCAAGCGCGAGCACGTTGTTGGTGCTTTCCGGCCCGCTGGAGATGTGCAGGAAAAACACCAGGTGAATGCCCATCTGGGCAATGGCGAGGACAGCGAGCCCCAGAAATACGCCGCCTGGCCAGATCAGTGTCGTGTTTGCAACCCAGAACGACGTGGCCGTGAGAACAACCGCCACAAATAGGCCAATCGTGTAGATAAGAAACTCGGATGGAGCCGACGCTTCCATCTCGCGGCTCGGCCTGTCTCCGGGTGCGCGTTCGTATTGAGTGTCGGTCATGGGCTCACTCCCATCAGATAAACCACCGTGAATACCCCGACCCAAACGATGTCGAGCGCGTGCCAGAACAAAGAGAAGCAGAGCAGGCGGCGCTGCACCCTCGCAGCGAATCCGAATACCGCCACCTGCACCATCATCACGATCAGCCAGATGAGTCCGAGCGTGACGTGCAGCCCGTGGCATCCGACAAGCGTGAAGAATGCGGACAGAAAGGCGCTCCGCTGCGGCGTCGCGCCGATGGCGATCATGTTTGAGAATTCGCGGATCTCGAGACCAAGAAATGTGGCTCCGAGCGCGAATGTGATCAGGGCCCCCAGATAAGCCCCGAGACGGCGTCGCGAGTTGACGGCCAGTGACATCAATCCGCAGGTGTAGCTCGAAACGAGAAGGCAAGCGGTTTCGATCGCGACCGTAACCTGATTGAACAGCTGGGCGCCGGTTGGACCGCCGGCCGTGGAGCGCACGAGGACCGAGTAGCTCGCGAACAGCGCGGCAAACATGACGATGTCACTCAGCAGGAAGATCCAGAAGCCATAGGCGACCACGATCCTCTTTGGAGCAGGCCCTGCTTCACTCGCACTTGGCAGTGCGTCTTGCGGGATCTGATCGATTGCGACGGCTACGTTCATGCTGCAACTCCTGCCTGGTGAGCCCGTTCGAACCCGGCGATCTGCTCGGCTGTCACCTCAAATTCGCTCTGACGGCGGAATGAGAAGGCAAGCAACGTCATGAATGCGCCGAACACTCCGACGCCGGCCAGCCACCAAATGTGCCAGATCAGTGCAAAGCCGATGACGACTGCGAAGAAAGCAGTAACGAAGCCGGTGGCGCTGTTACTCGGCATTTCGACGGGCTCGTACTTGCGCGCCGGCGTCGGCTCGTCCTTTGTCGCTTGCGTACGGCTCTTGCTGCTCCAGAACGCGTCCAGTCCGGCGACCCTGGGCTGGAATGCAAAGTTCCATGCCGGCGGCGGCGACGCCGTCGCCCATTCGAGCGTGCGACCGTTCCACGGATCACCGGTCACGTCGCGCAGCTCCTCGCGATTGCGGATCGACACGACGAGTTGCACGACCTGGCAAACGACGCCGACAAGGATGATAGCGGTGCCGAATGCCGCCGCTATCAACCACGGCTGCCAGGACAAATTGTCGTAATGTTGCATGCGCCGGGTCATGCCCATCAGGCCCAGCACGTAGAGCGGCATGAAGGCGACATAGAAGCCGACGAGCCAGCACCAGAACGAGGCTTTGCCCCAGCGTTCGTCGAGCTTGAACCCGAATACCTTGGGGAACCAATAATTGTACCCCGCCATCACGCCGAACACGACGCCGCCGATGGCGACGTTGTGGAAGTGGGCGACCAGGAACACGCTGTTGTGCAGCTGGAAGTCGGCCGGGGGCACCGCCATCAACACGCCGGTCATGCCGCCGATGACGAAAGTCACCATGAAGCCAATCGACCACAGCACCGGCACCGAGAACCGAACCCGGCCGCCGTACATCGTGAACAGCCAGTTGAAGACTTTCGCCCCCGTCGGCAAAGCGATGATCATGCTCATGACACCGAAGAAGCCGTTGACGTTCGCGCTGGCACCCATTGTGAAAAAGTGGTGCAGCCAGACCAGGAAGGAGAGGATACAGATGGCCATCGTCGCGGCGACCATCGAGCGATAGCCGAACAACGGCTTGCCGGAGAAGGTCGCCATGACTTCCGAGAATACGCCGAACGCCGGCAGGATCAGGATGTAGACTTCGGGATGCCCCCATACCCAGAACAGGTTGGAGTACAACATCTGATTGCCCTGGCCTTCGAGCGTGAAGAAGTGAAAGCCGAGATAGCGATCGAGCGCCAGCATCGCGAGCGTCGCGGTCAGGACCGGAAAAGCCGCGATAATGAGCAGGTTGGCGGCAAGCGCGGTCCAGCAGAAGACCGGCATGCGCATATAGCTCATCCCTGGTGCCCGCATTTTGAGGATTGTTGTGACGAAGTTGATACCCGCCAGCCAAGGTGCCGATACCGGAGATTTGCAGCGACCAAAGATAGTAGTCGACGCCAACGCCGGGCGAGTATTGCATTTCGCTCAGTGGGGGATAACCCCACCAGGTGGCTTTTGAGAACTCGCCGACCGCCAGCGAAATGTTGACCAGCAACGCACCCGAGGCAGTGAGCCAGAAGCTGACGGAGTTGAGCGTGGGGAATGCGACATCGCGAACGCCAAGCTGCAACGGTACTGCGAAGTTCATGAGCCCTACCACGAACGGCATTGCCATGAACAAAATCATGATCGTGCCGTGCGCCGAGAAAATCTGATTGAAATGCTCGGGCGGCAGATATCCTTGCGCACCGCCGGCTGCGAGCGCCTGCTGCGCGCGGATCATGATCGCGTCACTGAAGCCGCGCAGCATCATGACGAGCGCCAGTATGCAATACATGGCGCCTATCCGCTTGTGGTCGACCGAGGTGAGCCATTCGCGCCACAGATAGAGCCAGGCTCCCTTCGCCGTGACGAATCCGAGAACAGCCAGAATGACCAGCACCATGAAGCCCGTGGCGCCCATGATGATCGGCTCATGGAGGGGGATCGCGTTCCAATCAAGCTTACCAAGGAGATTCATCGCTCTGCCCTCTGCGACGTTGAACAAGTTGATAGAGAGGAGTCTTGCGTGCACAGGCCAGCGTTTACGATGCTGCTGAACAGATCGGGGGCGACGACGCGATAGGTGATCGGCACGACCGCCTTGCTCGGCTTGACCAGGTCGGCATAAGCCTGCTTATCGAGTGCCGAACCAGTTTCGCGGGCCTGGCGAACCCATTGCGCAAATCCGTCATCGGTCACTGCATCGACCGTAAAGCGCATGTCGGGAAAGCCTTCACCGCTGAACATAGCGGATACCCCTGCATAGGTTCCGAGATGGTCCGCCTGGAGGTGGAGGCGCGTCGCCATTCCGGACATGGTGTAGATCTGGCTTCCGAGCTGAGGCACGAAGAAGCTGTTCATGACGCTCGATGAGGTCAGTTCGAAGCTGATCGGCGTGCCAACCGGCACGACCAGCTTGTTGACGCTCGCGATCCCCTGCTCGGGATAGATGAACAGCCATTTCCAGTCGAGTGAGACGACCTGAACATTGACAGGCTTGACCGTTGAGCTAATCGGCCTGCCCGGATCGAGGTCGTGTGAGCCGACCCATGCGACGCCGCCGACCAGGAGCACTGTCATCGCGGGGACGGACCAGACCAGCAATTCAAGACGTCCGGAGTATGTGAAATTTGGCCGATAGCGCGCACGCTCGTTCGATGCACGAAACCAGAAGGCAACACCAAGCGTGGCAAGGATCACCGGGATCACGATGACCAGCATGATGCCAAGCGCGTTGAGCAGAATTTGCCGCTCAGCGAAGGCAATCGGGCCTTTCGGGTCGAGCACGCCGTCGGTGCAGCCACCGAGTGTCGCGGCGCCGATCACGACGGTGGCAAGTAGACCATATCGCATGTTAGACCTCACTGAAGTTGACGATGCGGCATACGCTGCGGTCGGCGCCTGAAAGAAATACGGCATGCACCGGGACGCCGCAGCCACCATCCGATGATCGCATCGGCGAGAATGAGCCATTTCCTCGGTCGATCAGGAGGCCGGCAAACAGCGCGAACAAATAGACGATCGAGAACACGAACAGCCTGTGAGCCGCGCGGCGATCGGTCTCGATGCTTCCTTTCAGTTGCCATGCAAGCAGAAGGAAAAGCGCGCTACAGATCGCGGCGATCGCGCCATAGACCGCGCCTGCAAATCCGAGCGCCCAGGGCAGCCCCGAGGCCAGAGCCATCAGGCCGCTATAGATCAGGATCTGGCGCGTCGTTGCGGCGCGTCCCGCGACGATCGGCAACATCGGCACGCCCGCACGCGCATAGTCGTCGGCACGATTAAGCGCCAGAGACCAGAAATGCGGCGGCGTCCAAAGGAAAATAATGAGGAACAGCGCGAGCGGCTCGAGCCCGACCTCTCCGGTCGCCGCAGCCCACCCGATCACGGGCGGCACCGCTCCCGCGGCGCCGCCGATGACGATGTTTTGTGGTGTCGACCGCTTCAGCCATGCCGTGTACACGACAACGTAAAACAGGATGGTGCCGGCCAACAACGCGGCTGCCGTGAGATTAGCCGCAATAGCCAGAACCACCACCGCCAAGCCGCCAAGCAACAGGCCAAGAAGCAGCGCCTCGAACCGGGAAATCCTGCCCCGGGGAATTGGCCGCATCGCAGTACGGTTCATGACCGCATCAATATCGGCGTCGTACCACATGTTGAGCACGCCGGCGGCGCCAGCCCCCGCGGCGATGGCAAGGACCGCGGCGAAGGCTGACAGCGAATCCAGTCGAACCGGCGCGCGGCTCAATCCCACGAGCGCGGTGAAGACGGCAAGCATCATCACACGCGGCTTTGTGAGGGCGATGAAGTCGGACAAGCTTCGATGGTCCGCCAGCGCAGGCGCCGGATTGGGCGTTAACGCGAAGCGCGCCCGTCTTTCCCCAGCAATGGATTTGACGTTCATCTCGGCGCTCCGGGTTCATTCAAAATGAGAGCTGTCGTGTTCCGTTCGAACAGCCGCAGTGTGGCTATTCAATATGCATCCCCACTCTCGGCCACGATTGAACGCCGATGCTCGATTGGGGCCAAACATGCTCAAAACCGTCAGCTGATGGGCTGCGGCCAGGAGACACGAGTCGCGATCGCACGATTTGGGTTAGTTCGAGCACGTTTCAACAAGCGCGCTGCGCCGCCCCTTTCTAAAGCAGATGCTGGTTTGGATAGCCGCAACGCGCCACTTCCCAACGCCGATCGACCAGGTCTGTTGCTTTGGAAGCGGCCGCTGCACCTAACGGAGAACTATCAATGAAGACATCTTCGCTCTGGATGATCGCAGTCGCCTGCCTGATCGCTCCGGTATCTATCGCACACGCGCGCTCCGCCTATGATGGATCCTGGGATCTCAACTTCGTGACGCAAACCGGCACCTGCGATCCCGCCTATAACTTCACCGTCAATATTTCCGACGGCGTTGTGACCCATCCCAATCTGGTAAGATTCAAGGGATATGTCGCCAGATCCGGTTCCGTTCGTGCGTCGGTGACGGTTCACGACAAATTTGCATCCGGCACCGGCAAGCTTTTCGGAACCTCGGGTCGCGGAAGATGGAGCGGCAGCGCGGCAGGTGCCCGATGCTCTGGCTACTGGACCGCGCAACGCAATTGACCAATTTCAAATGGGAAACACCGGGCTTCGGGCCGCTGACGTACGAGCCAGCATTGAAGACGACCGCGCTGGCGGCGACACTCCTGTTTGGGCACGGCCAGACCACGGAGCGCACCGTTACCGCTGCCGAGCGGCTTGGGCGCGCGCTCGGCGTGACGGTCAGGGTGCTACCTTGCTGGGACGCGATCACCGTCGATCTCGATGGAGCGCCTCTCTCGCAAATCGTCCCCGCCAAGCCGCTCGGTGTCGACATGGGCCGGGTGCTGGCTGTCACGACGGTGATCGATCAGATATGCGACGGAAAATTGCCGACCGAGGCCGCACAGTCCGCACTTGAACAGGCCGGCCGGCTGCCGCCGGCTTCCACGCCACGCTTCACGTTATTCGCCGCCACTGGCGCGGCTTCGCTCGGCGTGATTTTCGGCAACCTCGATCCGGCGAGCCTGGTGCTGATCGCAGCCTCTGCCGCCATCGGCGCACTCGTCCGCCGCGGGCTGTCCCGCTTCAGCGGCAACCCGCTGATTCAGCCGCTCTGCGCCGCATTGATCGCAGGTGTCGTGGCTGCCGCTGCCAGCCGCTTCCAGCTTTCGGTGGCCACGGCGCTGGTCGCTTTCTGTCCCTGCATGGTGCTGGTCCCCGGTCCGCATATCCTCAACGGCGCCATCGACCTTGCCCGGACGCGCATCGCGCTCGGAATCGCGCGCCTCGCCTATGCCGGCGTCATCGTGCTCCTGATCTGCGCCGGCGGCCTGATCGGGGTTCACGGCGGTCGGCGGACACCTCGCGATCGCCGAATCCTCTCCGCCCGTGCCGCTGCTCCTCGACGTGATGGCGGCAGGATGCGCGGTCGCCGCCTTCGGTACCTTCTTCTCGATGCCGTGGCGCCTGCTGGCGTTCCCGATTGCGATCGGCATGCTCGCGCATGCCGCACGTTGGGCGCTGCTGTCCCTCGGCGCCGGAACCGCTCCAACCGGAGCGCTTCTCGCCTGCATGCTCGTGAGCGTCATCGCGACGCCGGTCGTCGACCGCCTGCACCTGCCGTTCGCGGCTGTGGCCTTCTCCGCCGTCGTCTCGCTGATGCCCGGCTTTTTCCTGTTCAACGCTGCGACGGGGCTCGTCGAGCTGGTCGCGGTCGGTCCGAACGCCCCGCCAACTCTCCTGAACAGCATCGTCACGAGTGGTGTCACGGCATTTCTGATCATCTTGGCCATGACAATCGGCCTGATTCTCCCGCGCATGTTGTTCGAGCGCGCAATATCCGCGACAGCATGAAAGCGGCATGGACGTTCTAGCCAGCGCAACGCCGTCCAAGATAAGCCGCGGCCCCCGCTGTATCCGATGCTGACCGGGCGGCTGGCGCCCTGGACACCGTCGGTACATCCATGACGACAGTTCTGACCAAATCGTTTTCGCAAGAAGCGCCTCCGGTAGCAAAGGCGGTTCCGGGCAAGAAACGCGTCTTGATCGTCGGCGGCGGTTTCGCCGGCATCGCCGCGGCCCGCGCGCTAAAACGCGCCGACGTCGAGATCACGCTGATCGACCGGCGCAATCACCATATCTTTCAGCCTCTGTTGTACCAGGTCGCCACGGCTGTTTTGTCGCCCGCCGAGATCGCGGCCCCGATCCGCCAGCTCGAGGCGAAACAGAAGAACCTCAGCGTGCTGCTGGCGGAGGTCAAGGGCATCAATCTCGGCGCACGTACCGTCGAGATCACGAGCCCAGGCGTTGGCAGCCAAAAACTCGATTACGACTTCCTGGTCATCGCCCCCGGAATGCGTCCGAGTTATTTCGGCCATGACGAGTTCGCGCGGTTCGCGCCGGGCCTCAAGAGCCTCAACGACGCCGAGACGATCCGAACCAGGATCTTGAGTGCGTTCGAACTGGCCGAATCGACCGACGACCCGAAAGAGCGTGCGCGCCAGATGACATTCGTGCTGGTGGGCGGCGGCCCGACCGGCGTCGAGCTCGCTGCCTCGATCGCTCAACTGGTCGCCGTGACCCTGCGCAACAACTTTCGCAGGATCGACGCTGCCAAGAGCCGAATTCTGCTGCTCGACGGCGGTGCTCGCATTCTTCCGACCTTTGCAGAGTCGCTGTCAAAAAGGGCCGCAAAACGGCTGACGAAGCTCGGCGTAGAGGTTTCGACGGGCGTAAAGGTCGAGAAGGTCGACGACCAGGGCGTGATCGCGGCCGGCGTCCGGATTCCCAGCGCCACCGTGCTCTGGACGGCAGGTGTCAGCGCCTCGCCGGTGGTGAAAATGCTGGGCACGCAGACAGATCGCGCCGGGCGCGCTTTCGTTGGTGCCTTCATGGACATTCCCGACGCGCCCAACGTGTTCGTGGCTGGGGATGCAGCCACGATCACCCAGGATGGTCACCCCGTCCCCGGCGTGGCGCAGGCCGCCATTCAACAGGGACGCTTCGTCGGACGCGTGATCGCCAACCGTGTCAGGGGGCGCAAGGACGGTCGGCCGTTTCGATACCGCAACAAGGGCAATATGGCGGTGGTCGGCAAGAATTTTGCCATCCTCGAGGCCGGCCATGTGCGAACCAGCGGCTTTATGACCTGGTTGATATGGGCCGCGCTGCATGTGCTCGCGCTGCCGCAGCTTCAGAACCGCTTCCGCGTTCAAACGCAATGGTTCTGGTCGTATCTGTCCGGGCAACGGAGCTCACGGCTGATTTCCGAAGGGCCGCAGTCGTCCGCGTCATAGCGCAATAGTTAGCCTCGATAATTATCACTCCCAGCAGCAGATTGCGGACCGCACCCGTGGACGTCTCCATCATCTCCGCCCTCGCCGCCCTCACCGGCGCGGCCGTCGGCGGCTTGACCAGCGGAATGGCAGCCTGGCTGAACCACCGAAGCCAGGTCCGCGTCGAGTGGGCCCTGCACGAGAAGAGCCGCCGGCAAACCCTCTACAGGGATTTCATCGAAGACGCCGCCAAATGCTACATCGATGCGCTACAGCACGATAAGGCCGACATTCCCGGCCTGGTCAGCCTGTACGCGAAGCTGAGCTCGATGCGGGCGGTGTCTTCGAAGAGGGTGGTCCAGTACGCCGACGACGTCGTCCGGAAAATTCTGGACGCCTATCTCGAACCGGACAAGAGCTTCGTCGAACTGCGCGAAATGGCCATCGACGGCACGATCGATCTGTTGCGGGGATTCAGCGAGGTGTGCCGCGAAGAATTCGAACGGATGCGGCCGATACAATTTTGAGATTTGGCCGCAATCCGCGGTTAGAAGGCGGCGCTGCTGGCACTGGCGCGCCGGGAGCCAGTCTTCTCCGCCCAATTCGCGAACGCCTGAATGAACTGCTGGAGGAACTTGCTGGTACCTTCGTTGACGAGCTTGCCCTGTTCATCGAACAGCTTGTCGGCATGCCCGATATAGGCTTCGGGTTGCTGCAGGATCGGCACATTCAGAAATACCAGCGACTGCCTGAGATGATGATTGGCACCGAAGGCCCCGATCGCGCTCGGCGAACAACTGACGATCGCACCGGGCTTGCGGTCCCAGACGCTGCTTCCATACGGCCTGGAGCCGACATCGAGCGCATTCTTGAGAGCGGCCGGCACCGACCGGTTATATTCGGGCGTGACGAACAGCACCGCGTCGGCGGCCTTGATACGTTGGCGGAACGCGGTCCATGACGCCGGCGACGCACCGGCCTCCAGATCCTGATTGAACAACGGTAATTGCCCGATCTCGACGATTTCGAGCTTCACCGAAGATGGCGCGAGCGAGATCAGCGCATTCGCCAGCATCCCGCTGAGCGACGCCTTGCGCAAGCTTCCAACCAGCACGGACACATTCATCGGTCTCTCCATGGTCATGCCGTCGCTTTGGATTTGGCGGTCTTCGTGAAGTCAGGCTTCCGTTTTTCCAGAAAGGCCGAGAGCGCCTCCTTGGCGTCTTCGGAACGGACTTGCACACTGAACTCCTCATTCTCGGCCTTCATCGCCGCCTTGAGCTGCTCGCGGAATGGCTGCTTCATGAGCCTCTTGCTGGCCTGCAGCGCCGCAGCCGGCCTCGCTGCTAGCTTCCGGGCCGTTTCGGTCGCTTTCGCGACAACGTCCTTGTCGGATACGACCTCGGTGACGAGACCCAACTCTGCGGCCCGCCTGGCATCAAATGGACCTCCCAGCAAGATCAGCTCCGCGGCGCGGAGATGACCGATCCGCGCCGGCATCGAGCAGCTCGATCCGAATTCCGGTACGAGACCGAGATTGATGAAGGGCATCTGGAATTTTGCGCCCTCGCCGGCGTAGACGAAGTCGCAGTGGGTCAGCATGGTAGTGCCGCCGCCGATCGCCGCGCCCTGGACCGCCACGACGATCGGTTTGTTGAAATTGACGAAGGCGTGCATGAGCGCGGACTGTGGCGATTCGCCCGCCCCCGGCGGGTTCTTCAAAAAGTCCTCGATATCGTTGCCCGCGCAGAACGAATCTCCCGCGGCGTGCCAAAGCACGACCCGCGTGTTCTCGTCATTGGCAGCCTTGTTGAAAATGCCGGCGAGAGCCACGTACATGGCCGACGTCATCGCATTCCGCTTGGTCGGGCGGTTGAACTGGACGCGCAGGATGTTTCCCGCTTGTTCGGTAACGATATCATCCATGGTCGAACTCCCGGTCCGTTTGGTGAATTGCGCGACAGGTCCTGGTTCGGTGCGGCTCACAACGCCCCGAAAGTGTCGTCACTTCCTGTTTGCCGCTACACACTTTTCCGGATCATGCGTCAGGCCGCATGTTCCTTTGGTTTCGGAATCGCACCGTTCGCACGCAAACCGTCGATTTCGGTCGCGCTGAAACCGAGCTGCCGCAGCACCTCGTCGTTGTGTTCGCCGATTTTCGGGGCGCGTTTCGCCGGCACCTTGGTGACGCCATGTACCTGAAGCGGGCTGGAGATGGTGGACGTCAGCTTGCCGCCGGCGCCATTGAGCGGAACGATGATGTCGTTGGCCTGGAGCTGAGGATCCTTGATCACTTCCTGCGGCCCGCGCACGGCTCCGAACGTCACGTGGACGCCGTTGAAGACCTCATACCAATGCGCCATCGGCTCGCCACAGAAAGTCTGGTCGAGGATCGCCGTGAGCGCCGGCATATTCGCCATCAGCTTCGCCGGATCGGAAAAGCGCGGATCGGTCAGGAGATCGGGGCGGCCGATGGCTTTTGCCACGGCTGCAACCTTGTCCGGCGTTATGATGAGAACGAACCAGGTGTCATCCTTGGCGCGATAGACGTTCATGGCCGCGTTGGCGGGATGCATGCGGTCGTGCAACCCGAAGAATTTCGCCTCACACAGCGCCGCCTGGATCGAGACGCTGGCGGACCATACGCCTTCCGCAAGAAGCGAGGTCGTAACATGCGCTCCCTCCCCGGTGCGCTCGCGCCGATAGAGCGCGGTGACGATCGCCGAATAAAGGCCGACCGCCGTGGCATTGTCGCCGCTGCCGGCCACCGGCCAGGTCGGCGGTGCGCCGGCATCGCGCGTCATCGACAGCAGGCCGCTGCGTGCCCAGTAGGACGTGATATCGAAACCCGGCAGATCCGCATCGGGTCCCTTGTCGCCGAAGCCGGTGATGTCGGCATAGATCAGCCGCTTGTTCCACGGCAGCACGTCCTCGTAATTGAGCTTTAGCCGTGCGCGCGCCGGATGCGGCGTATTGACGATGAGCACGTCGGCCCATTTGACCAGCTTTTCGAGAACCGCATGGGCGCTTGGCGATTTCAGATCGAGCGCGATGCCCCGCTTGTTGCGGTTGGCGAGATGCCAGGGATAGGGATCCTCGGCGACCGGCTGTGGCGGCATGTTGTGCGCGTGTCGCCACAGCTCGCCGCTCGGCGGCTCGACCTTGATGACATCTGCGCCGAAGTCCGACAGGATCACCGCGGCGCTGGGGCCTGCGATAAAGCTCGCCAGATCCACCACTTTCAATCCAGAGAAAATATTGTCGCTAGCCATGGCTGTCTCTTTCCAACTGTGCGGACTGTTTCAGCGACCGCGGAACTTCGGTGCACGTTTCTCGAGGAAGGCAGCGGTGCCTTCCTTCTTGTCTTCCGTTGCCGCGCAGATGCCGAAATAGGACGCTTCGAGCGCGAACCCCTCGGCCTGGCTGGTATCCATTCCCCGGTTGGCCGCCTCCAGCGAGAATTTTACGGCGATCGGCGCATTGGCCATGATCTGCTTCAGGATGGCCTCGGCGCGATCAATCAGACTGGCTGCCGGGACGACTTCGTTGATGAGGCCGATGCGGTAGGCTTCCTGCGCCGAGATCGTTTCACCGGTAAGGATGAGCTGCAAGGCGCGGCCCTTGCCGACCAGGCGCGGCAGCCGCTGCGTACCGCCACCGCCCGGCAACAAGCCGAGCTTCACCTCGGGTTGCCCGAACTTGGCATGCTCGACGGCGATCCTGATCGTGCAGGCCATCGCCGTCTCGCAACCGCCGCCGAGCGCAAAGCCGTTGATCGCCGCGATCACCGGCTTGCCGAGATTTTCGATGAGTTCCAGCACGCCCTGCCCGAACCGGCTCGACTCCTCGGCATCGTAGGCATCGACATGCGCGAGTTCGCTGATATCTGCGCCGGCGACGAAAGCCTTGTCGCCCGCCCCGGTAAGGATGACGCCGTGCACGGACGCGTCGGCCTTGGCATCCTCGAACGCGACCTTCAAATCGCTCCAGGTCGGCGTATTGAGCGCGTTGAGCACTTTGGGCCGATTGATCGTCACGTAGGCGATCGAACCGTTCTTCTCGTACAAGACATTCGCGAGCGAAGGGGTGAGCGGTGCAGCTTGCGAAGCCATAATCATATCTCCTGGATTGAGAGGGCAGCCGGCGCCAGAGCGCCGGCGCCGCCGGGATGTCAGATGAAGGCGCCGTGACCGGTGATGGCCTTGCCGACGATCAGATTCTGCATCTGATAGGTGCCTTCGTAGGAGTACAGGGCCTCGGCGTCGGCGAAGAAGCGCGCGACATTGTAGTCGGCGACGATACCGTTACCGCCGAGGACCTCGCGTCCCCATGAGACGGTCTCGCGCGATTTCGCCGTGCAGAACGCCTTCGCCAGCGCCGCGTGGTGGTCGCCGAGCTTGCCTTCGTCGTCGAGCGTCGCCAGGCGGAGCATCAGGCACTGGCACGCAGTCAGATTGGCCAGCATCTTGGCGAGCAGATCCTGGATCAGCTGGAACGAAGCGATCGGCTTGCCGAACTGCAACCGCTCCTGGGCGTATTTGACGGTTGCTTCGAACGCGCCCATCTGGATGCCGGTCGAGGCCCAACCCACCATGTATCGCGTCATCCGCAGTACGCGTGCGGTATCGCGGAACGAACTGCCGCCCTGCAGGCGATTGGCTTCGGGCACCCGCACATCCTTCAGGGTGATCTGGCCGTTCTGGACCACCTTGAGCGCGATCTTGTGCTCAATCTTCTCGACGCTGAAACCGGGCGTCGACTTGTTCTCGACGATGAATCCCTTCACCTGGTTGTCGGCGAGATCGCGCGCCCAGATGATGGAGATGTCGCACCACGGCGCGTTGCCGATCCACCGCTTCTGGCCATTGAGAATCCAGGTATCGCCTTCCCGCTTGGCCGTCGTGGTCAGACCGCCGCTGGTTCCCGAACCGACTAGCGGCTCGGTCAGACCGAAGCAGCCGATCTTTTCCCAACGCGCCATCGCCGGCAGCCACTTCTGCTTCTGCTCCTCCGATCCGTCGAGATAGATCGATCCCATGGCGAGGCCGCTGTGCACGCCGAAGAACGTGCAGAACGACGCGTCGGTGCGCGCCAGCTCCATCGCGACGAATCCGAACAGCTTCTGGCTACCGCCGGCGCAGCCATAGCCCTCAAAGCCGAGCCCGCCGAGGCCGAGCTCCTTAAACGACGGCAGCAGCTCGAACGGAAACGCGTCATCGGACCAATACTTGTTGATGACCGGCTGGACCTTGGTCTCCATGTAAGTCCGCACCTTTTTGACGAGCGCTCTCTCCTCAGGGTTGAGCAGGTCCACCAACTGATAGAAGTCGCCATTCGGGACGGGCACCGGCTTCGGCGCGGCGGTCTTGCTGGCTGTGGCTGCGGTGGGCATTTAGAACTCCTTTGGCTGCGGCTTCAGCGCCGGGCTTTTTTGGCAGGATGTGTCGGGTGTGGTCGGTAGCGACTGATCTCAGGCGACCGACTTCTTCGATTTCGCATGGCTCGAGCTGGCAACCTTGTTGCGTAGTTCGATCAGACCGAGCAAAACTTCGTCGCGCTCCGCGCCTCCAGCTCCGCGATGCTGCGCGATCCGGCCTCGGCATGAACGCTGTCGATGAGTATCTTTTGCACTTCCGGCGTCAGCACCGGCGAACCGAGCGTCTTCCACCAGGCCGTCATCGGGCCGGTGAACTGCTGGAAGAAGTGCTCGATGCCGCCTGGACCGCCGCCGAGGTGGTTGAGCATCAAGCCGCCCATGACGCCCCAGCGCAGGCCCGGGCCCCAGGAGAGCGCGGTGTCGACGTCGGCGGCGCTCACCACGCCCTCGGCGACGAGGTAGTAGATCTCGCGGCTGAGCGCTGCCTGCAGCCGATTGGCGACATGCCCCGGCATCTCCTTGTTGACGCGCACCGTCCGTTGCCCGATCGAGGTGTAAAATTCGTCGGCGCGCCGGATCGTCGTTTCCGAGGTCTTGGCCCCGCCGACGATCTCGACCAGCGGGATCAAGTGGGGCGGATTGAACGGATGACCGATGACGCAGCGCTCAGGATGGGTTGCAGCGCCCTTCTGGATTTCGCTCATGGTGAGCCCCGACGAACTCGACGCGATGATCACCTCCGGCGGCAGCAGCTCGTCGAGCTGCCCATAGAGCTTCTGCTTGAAATCGATCCGCTCGGGCCCGTTCTCCTGGACGAGGTCGACACCGTTGAGCGCCTTCGCGAGATCGGGCGTGAACGTCAGGTTCGACTGCGACGCTCCCGGCGAAAGACCCAATCGTTTGAGCGCGGGCCAGGCAGTCTCGACGAACTTCCTCAGCGCGGCCTCCGCGTTCGGAGCGGGGTCGGTGGCGACGACCTGCAATCCCTTGGCGAGATACAGTGAGCTCCAGCTCGCGCCGATCACGCCTGTGCCGATGATGGCGATGCGGCGAATGGGCTTGATGTCGGTCATGTCATGTCTCCGAAGCGTTGGTCAGATTTCGGCGTAGGCGATGCCGGTGAGATTGCCCTGGGCGAACAGGAAATTCCGTTCACCGGATCCGTCGAGCCGTGCGACATAGACCGAGCCGGCGAAATCGGTCACGAACATGCGATCGTTTGCAACGTCGAGCGCGATGCCGATCCCCTCCATGAGATGGGTGACGACGATCTCCGGCTCGGCCGGTTTGTTGTCGACGGAGGCCCGGTTCACCGTGTTGCCGCGCGGCGGGTCGCCGCGATCGGTCCAGTAGAGAATACGGTTCTTGAGGTCGAGCTCGAGATCGATCGGCTCCGGCAGGCGATCGTAGAAGATCTCGATGTCGGACCTGGTCGCCGCCGTCTGGCCGGCGGGAATTTCGAGATTGGCACGGAAGAGGCGACCGAGCCCGGCATTATCAGGACCTTTTTGCGTCCAATAGAGATGTCCGAGTTTCGGGTCGATCGTCAGTCCGACGCACCACCTAGTCTGATCCCGGCTGTCGGCTTCACCGCGGCCTGCGATGATGAGCGTCTCCAGCTGCGAGCCGTCGAGATTGCAGCGCATGACGCGCATACCCTCGCGGTCGCACCAATAGAGCTTGCCGCCCTTCTTATCGAGAATGATCTGCTTCGGCGTGTGGGTTTTTCCCCGCGGGACGATGGTCTTGCGGTTCTTGCCGTCGATATCGGCGCGCTCGATATATCCGTCATCCAGATTTGGGATGCCCATGTTGGTCCAGTAGATATGACCCGCTTCGACATCGACGACGATGCCATCGGGCAGATGGCAATCCGACACGATGGTCTTGCGGTCGGAACCGTCCGTATTCATGGAGTGAATGCGGCCGGCGTTCAGCTCAAGGACAAACAGGCGAGCGGCGACGGCGCTGGCGCTGGCGGTTCGATTGCTCTTGGCGGCTTCGGACATGTGGCACCCGTATGAAGGTTGACGCGAAATCGGTCAGCGCTTGACCGCAACAGTGCCGCGATTACTCGCCGCGATATTGAATAAGACGATCACAGCTGGAATGGTTGTGCTGCTTCTTCGCTGACGCATAGCGCTCGCTCCGTCGCTAACGCTGGCGCGGAAGTGAGCGCACGAACATGGCAAATCAGAGCGCATCCGGACAAGCAGCAAAATGCACGTGCTGGCTAAGTCACGGTACCGCCAAGTCAGACACGGTGCATGGAAGTCCGGCGAGGCCTGGCAACCAAGACGGTCATGAACCAAGTGGAGACAGGCATGGACACGCCGACCTCTGGCGAAGATGTTCAAATTGCGTCCGATGCAACGCATGACGGAGGGGACACGAACGCGCGCACCGCGACACGTGTTCCCTCCATTATCGTCGGCATCGTTGCCGCCGCCGTTGTAGCGCTATCTGTCTTCTATCTGTTGCGGCCGGTACCGCTTCTGGTACAGGGCGAGGTCGATGCAACACGGCTCGACATTGCCGCGCGTGTCGACGGACGCGTCAAGGAGATCCCTGTCAATCGCGGCCAGAATGTCCCTGCGAAGGCTGTGCTCGTAAGCATCGACAATCCAGAAACTGTCGCCAAGTTCGAACAGATGAGGGCGGCTAAGGCTGTGGCCGAGGCCCAGCTTGCCAATGTACTCATCGGAACACGGGTGGAAACCGTTGCCGCGCGGAAGGCGGAGCTGGAGCGTGCGCAGGCGGCGTTGGTGCTGGCCCAGAAGACCTATGATCGAACCAATACGTTGACCGGGCAAGGCAACGCACCGCAAGCCCGCCTCGACCAGGTGACCGATTCACTGCATGAAACCGAGCGCGCGGTCGATCAGGCCCAATCGGCCTACGACCAGGCCGTCAACGGCTACACCAAGGAAGAGCGGGCGATTGCCCGGACCAGCGTCGAAAAGGCCAATGCCGATATCCAGAGCGTTCAATCGATCATCGATCAGCTCCAGGTCTATGCTCCCATCGCCTCGCAGGTCTATCAGCGCAACGTCGAGCCGGGCGAGTATGTCTCGCCGGGCGTACCGCTCGTTACCTTGATCGATCTGGCCGACGTCTGGATTCATTTCGATCTTCGCGAGGATCTCGTCAAGGGATTGAAGGTCGGCGATCGGTTCGATGTCCGCATCCCGGCTCTCGCCGACCGCCGCGTCACGGTCGAGGTCAAGCTCGTTGCGACCAAGGGCGAATATGCGAGCTGGCGGGCCACGCGCGCCACCGGCGATTTCGACCTGCGGACGTTTTCGATCCGCGCCTACCCGGTCCAGCCGGTGCCGGAGTTGCGACCCGGAATGAGCGCCTATCTCGACTGGCGGACACGGCAATGAGGCCGGCGTCGAAGCCCGGCTTCTGGCGGGTCGCGCGACGCGAGTGCCACTGGCTGTTTCACGATCGTGTCGCACTGCTCTTGATCTTCGGCGTGCCGCTGTTTGCGTTCGTGGTTCTCACCACCGTCTTCAGCCATCCGGTCATACGGGGGCTCGGGGTAACCGTCGTCGACGAAGACAACTCGGACGCGTCGCATGCCCTGGTCGAATACGTCGCGGCCTCGCCGAGCCTGAATATCGTCGACCGCTCCGGGACGCTGTCGACGGCGGTGCAGGACATCCGCTCGGGCAGAGCGATCTCGGCCGTCCATATCCCGCCGGATTTCGAGCGCGACCTGAACGCCGAACGGCGCCCGCAGGTCGTCGGCTTCTATAATCAGCAGTTCCTGACAGCGGCCGGCATTGCGTCCTCGGGCCTGAGCGATGCGCTATCTGCCGCGGCGGCGGTGGCCGCTCCCGCCAGGCGCGCCGCACTGGCTCCGGCTTCGATGGGAACGCTCACCGCGGAGACCATCGCGCTGGTCAATCCGCAAAAGAACTATGCACAGTTCCTGCTCCGCGCGTTGCTGCCGACGATCATCCATGTGGTGATCACCCTCGCCGCCGGCTATTCCGTCGGCTCCGAATTCCGCCGTCGCAACGCAAGGGAGTGGCTGGAAAGTGCCGGCGGCGATCCGGTCGCAGCGCTGGTCGGCAAACTGGCGCCGCTATTTTGCATCTTCCTCCTCATCATGCTGGCCGAGCCGCTGTTCCTGGAAGGCGTGCTGGAAATCCCCTTCCGGGGAGACCTGCCGTTGATGCTCGCCGCCGGCTCCCTGCTGATCATTGCCTATTTGTCGGTCGGCGCCCTGCTGCAGCTTTTGGCCGGCGACCTCGCGACCGGGCTCGGGCTTACGGGCCTGTTTGCCTCGCCGGCATTCGGCTACGCCGGCGTCGGCTTTCCCACCGTGGGCATGAATGCCTTTGCGCAAGTCTGGAGCACGATCCTGCCGCTGCGCTGGTACATGTCAGTCTTGCTGGGACAAGCCGCGCGCGGATTGCCGGTCTCGGAAGCCGCCATTCCCTTTGCGGCACTCGCCGGCCTGGCCCTGCTCTTTGTCGCTCTCCCGTTGCTGCGCATGGTGAGCCTCACGCGCAAAGGCCGGTTTGCAACGACGCCGCCAGCCGAGCCGCCCGAGGTCACCCCCACGCCACGGGGCATCGGCACCGCCTTCACGGCGGAGTGGCGGCGCGTGCTCGGGACGCGGAGCGCCTTCAGCGTCCTGTTCCTCGCGCCGCTGGTTTACGGCATCTATTATCCCGCAACCCTATCTGAACCAGATCCTTCGCAAGCTTCCCATCGCGGTCGTCGATAACGATCTCAGCGATCTCAGCCGCCGGATCGTCGAGACGCTGGATGCGAGCGGCGCTTTGAACGTTACGGTTCGTGCCCGCACGCTTGCCGAGGCACACACCGCCATCGATCTCGGGAAGGCTTTTGCGGCGGTCGATATCCCGGAAGGAACCGAACGCGACGTCCTTAAGGGCATCACCGCTCACATCCCGGTCTACGCGAATGCGACCTATCTCTTCATATTCAGGTCGACAGCCAGTGGCGTAGCCACGGCGATCGGAGCCTTGACGTCCGAGATCGCCTCGCGCGGCGCGCGCTCGGACGGCAGCCTGGTCAAAGCAAAACTGGCGAGCCAGAACCCGGCCGACGTTCTGCTGCAACCGATCTTCAACCCGGTGGGCGGCTATGCGAGTTACGTCGTTCCGGCGGCGTTCATGCTGATCCTGCAGCAGACGCTCCTGATCGGGGCGGCGATGCTGACCGGCACCGCGCTGGCAGGCGCCGGCGGCGCGTTCGCCGGCGTGCTCGGCCGCGGCGTCGCCCACCTGACCATCTACCTTCCAGCGCTCGCGCTCTATCTGATCGTGCTGCCGCGGATCTACGGCTTTTCGACGCTCGGGCACGTTCCACAGATCTTCGCGCTCGCGACTGTCTTTTTGCTGGCGACCAGTTTTCTGGGACAGGCCATCGGGGCCTGGTTCACACGGCCGGAAAACGCCACCCTGCTGCTGCTGGCGACCAGCCTGCCGCAGTTCTTCACCGCCGGCTTCGCATGGCCGCGCGAAGCCATCCCCGAAGCGGCCATCGCGCTGGGCAAGATGTTCCCCGCTGATTCCGCGATCGACGGCCTCGTGCGCATCAACCAGCTTGGCGCCAGCATCTGGGAGGTCGGGCATGACTGGCTCTGGCTATGGTGTCTGGCGCTGGGCTATTTCGCGCTCGCGGTGATCTCCGCACTTGCCGTCAAGAGAGGAGCGCAACATGCGCAAAGCTAGGTACGCCATTGTTGCGACCGTGCTCGTGCTCGTCGCGGGCGTCCTGATCTATTCCGCACGTCGCCCGGATTCGTCGACCACGATCGTGGGTGTGGTGCGGGCGACCGAAGTCAGGGTCGAGCCGGAGGTGAATGGCCAACTTGTGTCGATCGCCGTCGGGAAAGGCGCGCTCGTCCATGCCGGCGATATCCTGGCGCGGCTCTCCGCGATCGAGTTGACGGCACAGGCAGACCAGGCGCGTGCCGCCCTCGCCTCCGCAACCGCGAACCGCAACAACGTCTATGCTGGCATCCGCCGCGAACAGGTCGACTCCCTGAAGTCTGCGATCGCCAAGGCAAGCTCCCGCCTCGACGACGTCCAGGCCCAGCTCACGAGAACCAGCACGCTGGCACGCCAGAGTTTTGAGTCCCAGCAGTCGCTGGACCAGGCCGAGAACGACGTCGCCATCGCCCGCGCCGACGTCGCGGGGGCTCAGGCGACTTACGATGCGGCAGTAGCGGGCCCGACCCGGGAAGAGCGCGCGATCGCCGACGCGCAGGTGCAGGCGGCCGCCGCCGCCGTCACCGTGCTCGAGCGCCGGCTGGACAAGATGGTCCTGCGTGCTCCGGCCGACGGCGTCGTGACTGTCATTGCCGCAGAGGTGGGCGAAAATGTTCGCGCGGGCCAGCCGATCCTGATGGTCGAAGCGGCGGGCAGGCAATGGCTCTCGTTCAACGTGCGCGAAGATCATCTCAACCGTCTCGCGATGGGAGAAACCGCAAGTGTGATGCGAAACGGCGCCGGCGCGATCAAGGCCGGTGTCACCGAACTGCGGCCGCTCGGGATCTTCGCCACCTGGCAGGCCGAGCGGGTCATTGGCGATCATGACCGCAACACGCTCCGACTGCGCCTCGACCCGGGGGAGCCGGCGGCCCTTGAGCCGGGCATGACTGTTTGGATCGAGCGCTAACGAAGACACAAGCGAAGAAATCGCCCCTGCCTCACCCGTCCAGAACTCCATCACCGCGCGCGAATTTCCGAAATGGCTTGTGCCGGCTCCGCGACATACCGTGATACTAGGACTATCCGATTTCTTCGCTGCACTGTCCAATTCTACGACAGGCGTGCAATCGACCTATGCGAACCAATGTGCGCGCAGCATCTCGATCGCATATTGCTCATATGATATTTACATTCGTGTCGGGTTATCGCGCCCGAGAGCTCCGTGCTGGCGACGCCAACTGGCCGGGCTTTGACCAAAGGCCACTCGGAAATGCCTGCACAGATGCGCTTGATCCGAAAAACCCACATTCAATGCTATCTCACTCAGGGATGACGCGCTGGTCACCATGAGGTGGCAAGCTCTCTCCAAACGCCTTCTTACCACGTAGGCATGCGGCGGCTCGCCAACGACGAGTTTGAATTTTCGACAGAAGTGAGCCGGGCTACGCTGCGCAACCGCGCTGAGATCCCGAATGTGAATGGAGCGGTGTAAATTGCTATCGATAAAGGCGCGCACGCGCAACATCTGCCACCGCGCCAGCCCGCCCCTTGCGGTGTCGCCAGCGCTCGAGTAGCGCTCGACCTCCGCTTGCAGAAGAGTTGATGCGGTGACCAGCGATGCTTTCGCCACGTCAGGATCACGCTCGAGCTCACGTGTCGCTGTCTCAAGAAGTTGGACGAGGCAATTTGCCAGATAGCCTAACCCGGGGCAAGCTGGAGGAGAATCTCTTGCGGTGCTTTGAGAGACTTCCAGTTGCGGCGCGAAGCTGGCCTGTTCAAGTGGTTTCACCCGTTCGAAAACTGCGTTCGTTGCCAATGCGCCCATTGTAACCTCGCGTCCGTGCGGCAGAACTATTGAGTTGCGTTTTGACGGCTTACTGCGCCGACGTCGATTGCGCGGTGGTCGTGTGAAGTTCGCTGGTGGTTGCTTGTGCTAAGCGATGGCTTAGGGACGACGCGGTTCGAAATCTCTAACCTCACGGTTCTGCATCTGTCGACCGAAGAGCACGTAATGCCCAACGACCAGCGTTGCAGCAAATGAGGCGGCGCCTTATTGATCTGAGTACGAATCCGTCCGACGATATCCTTGGCTCGGTCCGCATCCCTGACAACACAGCCGAGCGCTTCCCTGGCCTCATCCAGATTCGGCGGATTCATTTCCAAAAAGCGCATCCCTGTACGGGCGTTGTTGCGCGCGGTCGCGATAGGATGCAGGATTTCGTGAGACAGCGAGGCAGCTAACTCCCCCATCATGCTCACGCGGTTCATGTGGGCGAAATCCGATTGCATTTGCTCCAATTGCGCCAGCGCTCGTGTGCGATCATCAATGTCCGTCAGTAGAACGTACCATCGCGCGATGCGCCCGGAGTCATCGCGAATTGGGCGGCCGCGGACGTCAAACCATCGATATTCACCGTCGAAGCGCCGTAGGCGTTGGTCGTAATGGTAGGGAGTTCCCGTGGCCACCGCTCTCGTAAAAATTTTTCAACAACATGGGGCAGGTCTTCAGGATGTACGGCATCGTTTGTTCCCCAGTTCTTCAGCCATTCCAGCGATCGGCCAAAATACTCGAAGACCTGACGATTGACGGTCTCAAGCTCACCGTTCGGGGTCATGATCGCAATGAGACCGGCTATCCCGTCAATTGTCGAACGCAAACTTCGTTCGCTTTCACGCAGCGCCTCCTGCGCGTGCATGATCTCTGTCACATCTGTACATGTGCCACGATAGCCTTGAAATTCTCCGTTGGCGTCAAACAAGGGCTTGCCACTCGCCCTCACATACATCGGAGAGCCGTCGCTGCTCAGCCCGCAATACACAAAGTCCCGGAACGGTTTACGTGAATCGATGGTTTCCCGGAGACGCTGCCATTTCTCGGGTTCGGTTTGAAGATCGAGGGCGTGATCCCAGCACGCCGTGCCGATTCGATCGGCCGCGCCTGAACCAAAGGCATTATCGCTCAGCAGCGTGTATTTGTAATCCGGGCCGATTTCGCAGAGCCAGTCCGAGGCTGTCTCAGCGAAGTCGCGGAACTTCGCCTCGCTCTCCCGCAATGCCTGTTCGGCGCGCTTGCGCTCGATGAACTGACCGATCTGGCTTCCGATGGTAGCCAGCATGTTGAGAAGTTCCTGATCGGGCTGCCTGATCTCGCGGCTGAAACACTCGATCACGCCCAGGACTTCGCTGCCAAGCAGGATGGGAAAGCCGAAGGCCGTGTGTAGTCCTTCGCGTTCGGCGATCGAGGCCCGCGGAAAATTCTCATCAGAAACGACATCGGGAACGTATTCGGGCTCACGGCTGGACCAAACCCGGCCCGGCAGTCCCAAGCCCGGAACGAAAGTGAACTCCCGGCTAACCCTTTCAAATTCGGGGACTTCTATCGACGCCTTGTGCCAAAGCTCGACACAGCGCAAAACCCCGGCCTCCCGGTCCACGCGCCAGAGCGCGCCCACGTCCCATCCCAGATACTCGCCTATAGCCCGCAGTATTCTCGGAGTCGCCTCTTCGATCGTGGTCGTTTCCGCCAAAATCCGCGCGACCGCGTGCTGCACGCGGAGGCGTTCCTCTGAGCGCTTGCGTTCATCGATGTCAACCGACAGGCCGCACCACTGGACGATTTGCCCTTCTGGGTCGCGCTGAGGCTCAGCGCGTACCCGATGCCAGCGATACTCGCCGTCCGCCCGGCGTAAACGGTGCACGCGCTCAAAGGACTCTCCAGTTTGAAATGCGTGATTAAGAGCCCTTTCGGTTTCTGCAACGTCGTCCGGATGCAGGACCTCCATGTCCCCTTTTCGATCTTCAAATCGAATCCCAAAATAGTCGAGAAGGCGCTGATTGGCATAGGTCGGCTCGCCGTTAGCGTTCGCTGACCAGACGTGACATGGAACGCTCTCGATCAATTGGCGGTGCTTGCGTTCACTTTCGCGAAGGGCTTGCTCCGCGTGCTTGCGCTCCGTTACGTCGACATTTGTGCAAATGACCTCGGGTAGCGCGCCGAGTGGGGAAAATTCATGATGGCTGTTTGTTTCCAGGTATTTGACTGTTTCATCAGGCAGCAGGATTCTGAACTCGGCAAGGAAATCTCTTTTCTCGCGCAATGCTTCCTGGACTTCTCCCCACACCCTTTCTCGATCGTCCGGGTGAATGCGTTCCCACATGTCGTCTCGGCTTGGGAGCCCCTGCAGCGGATCAAAACCCCAGATGCGGTAACTCTCGTCCGACCAATACAGAAAACGCCTCGTTGTCCCATCCAGAACCCAGGTACCGGTATGGCTTGGCCTCTGTGCTTGTGCGAGCCAGGTTTCGCTGCGGCGTAGCCGGTCCTCGGCCTTCTTGGCTTCATCGACCTCAATAGTCTCATTCGCGCTGAACAGCTTGGCGGAAGTTAACTGCCGTACTCCGCCCTCAGCCGGGACGGCGGTTGCAGGCTGAGAAAAGGGCAAGGACATTCATCCGCCCCCGTTCATGGAAAATTTGGCGATAAAGCCAGCTTCAAGGCCGCTTGAATGAGAGCCAAAGATATGTCGGGCCCCTCGGCCGAGCGGAACGACCCCGCCCGCCCGTCTGAGCGAGCGCTCGGTGACGGTCATCTCTAAGAGCCGCAACAGGTTTTTGGTTGCTGTGGGTGTACGAAGTTGATCGGGTGGCATCGTTGGCCCCGCTCAAATAGAAGGACTGCCCCCTGCCCGTTCGAGGTGAGAATCCCGGCGAGCGGGCCGCATTCGTTCATCACTTCAGCATCCGCCCAGCATTGATATTTCGGTACCACCGGCGTGTTCCGGCAAGTAAAATTTGGTAAAAAGACCTGAAGGGAACCCAGCCAAGGCGTCTTCATGGACGAACGCGCGATCTTGTTTGGCCCGTTCTCGCTTCTCCCGGAGCAACGGCTTCTGCTTGAGGGCGACAGGCAGGTGCGGCTCGGCGGCCGCGCCTTCGATATTCTTGCCTCTTTGGTCGAGCGTGCCGGAGAGGTAGTCGGCAAGGAGCAACTGATCGCCCGGGCCTGGCCGCAAACATACGTCGAAGAATCGAACCTGAAGATTCAGATGAGCGCTCTGCGCCGCGCCCTCGGCGATGGCCATGGCGGCCAGCGCTACATCGTCACCGTTCCAGGGCGAGGCTACAGTTTCGTCGCCCCCATGCGTCGCGAGGAGCCATCACGAACCCTGCTGCCGCCGACAGTAGCATCTATGCCGGCGCACAATTTGCCCTTTGCTGCAACCCGCGTGATCGGCCGCGAAGAGAGCGAGGCGGCCGCGATTTCGCAACTGTCG
Organism: Bradyrhizobium sp. JR3.5; assembly: GCF_054057015.1. Classification (NCBI taxonomy): domain Bacteria; kingdom Pseudomonadati; phylum Pseudomonadota; class Alphaproteobacteria; order Hyphomicrobiales; family Nitrobacteraceae; genus Bradyrhizobium; species Bradyrhizobium sp. JR3.5. The sequence continues at coordinate 8,708 of NZ_JBSRYV010000001.1, read as the reverse complement.
CAGCAACGCCTCGTCACGATCGTCGGGCCTGGTGGAATCGGCAAGACCACGGTCGCCCTGGCCGTCGCCGAGCAGATGATCGGTGCTTATGAGCACGGTGTCTGGCTGGTTGATCTGGCGGCGCTCCACGACGCTCGGCTGATACCGAGCACGATTGCCAGCGTGCTCGGCCTGGAAATACACACCGAGGATCCTCTTCCCGGTCTCGTCGCTGCCCTAAGAGACCGCCGTATGCTGTTGTTGCTCGACACCTGCGAGCATGTCATTGGCGCGGCGACTGACCTGGCGGTGACGATACTCAGCGGCGTGGCGGGCCTTACCATTCTGGCGACCAGTAGGGAACCGCTGGGAGTATCCGGTGAACGGGTGCTCCGACTGGAACCCCTCAGCAGCCCCGAGTTTTCGTCTGAGCTGACAGCAACGGAGGCTGCAGCTTTTCCTGCCCCGCAGCTTTTCGTCGAGCGGGTAACAGCGATCGTCCAAGACTTCGTTCTGACCGATGCTAACGCCTCTCTGGTCGTTGCGATTTGCAGGAAGCTGGACGGCTTGCCACTGGCGATTGAATTTGCCGCGCCGCGCGTCGAGGTCCTCGGACTTGAAGGCCTTGCCTCCCGCCTCGATGACGGCTTGCGGCTGATAGGAGGACGGCGCCGTGGCGCCACGCCCCGGCACCAGACGATGCAAGCTGTTGTGGACTGGAGCTACAGCCTGCTCGGCGAGTCCGAGCAAGGCTTCTTTCGTGCACTGGGCATCTTCACGGGCGGTTTTACCGTGGAGGCAGCTGCAGCGGTTGCGATGGATGCAACGGGCGTCAGTGCGATAGACCGCCTGGCCGATCTGGTAGCCAAATCGTTGGTCGTCGCTGATATCAGCGGCATCGAGCCATGGTTCCGACTGCTGGATATGACCGGCGCCTATGCCCTTGGGAAACTGGAGGAGCATGCTGAGTTCGACTCAACTTCTTTGCGGCATGCTGAATACGTCACCCGGCAGCTGGAACCGCAAAAAGAGCCGCTTTCGGCTCAGCCAAGAGCCGATAGAGTTACGGCCTATTCCCGGCAACTCAGCGATGTTCGGGCGGCGCTGGAATGGAGCTTTGGATCGCTTGGCAGCGACGAGGTTGCGACGAGACTTGCAGCTGCTTCAATGCAGGTCTTTCTCGAACTCTCCCTGTTGACTGAATGCCGAAGCTGGGCAGAGCGCGCGTTGGGACCGCCTCGGAGCTCAAGACAAGAACTCCCGACGGGAGATGCAGATATGTGTGTCATTGTCATTCGCGCTGATGCATACAGCTGGCAGCAACAACGAGCGCGTTCGCGAGATTTTTTCTCGCGCGCTATCCATTGCGGCCATACAAGGAGACCTTGCCTGCGAGGTGCGGCTCCTGAATGGGCTCTTCGCATATTACTGTTCGAACAGTGACATTCGGAGTGCGCTCGATGCCGCCTCCCGAAGCAAAGAAGTTGCCATCAAAACCAATGATCCCGACGACGTGGCGCTCGCTGAATGGATGTTGGGTGTCGCCAACCATTTGGTTGGCAATCACGTCGTCGCACTCAAGCATTTGGAAGCCAGCCTCAGCTACATAGCATCCGGTTCGCACTTTCGTGCCGGGCAAGACCATGGGCAGAGCTGTCTTTTGCTTGGCGGGATGGCTCGTTCTCTGCTGTACAGAGGTTCGCTTGACCAGTCACTTAAGTGCGCAAATCGCGCGATAGACGAGGGAGAAAAATCCGGACATCCATACACGCTGTGTCGAGCTCTGTGCGTCACATTTTCAGTCTATTTGGCTCTGGCGGACTTTAGGCGATCGGAGCTGCACCTCGCGCAGTTGACCGAACTCTGTGCACTCGACTCCCTGATCGATTTTCGCCCTGTGGTGACCGGCCTACGAGGCCAGTGGTACCTCCGTCAAAATAATTTTCATGAGGGAATTCCATTGCTGAGGCGAGCTTTTAGAGAGCTTCAGGCACAACGGAACGAAAACCAGACCATAGACATCCTTTGCGATCTGGCTGCGGGCCTGGCCGACATAGGAGAGCACGAGGAAGCCTTGGAGCTGACCTTGAACGCAATCGAGGTGCAACAGCGCGGTGGGAAGTTAGTGTACATGCCCGCCTTGTTCAGGGTTAAGGGCTGTATCCTCGCGTCTCGATCGGAGGCAGACCATGTCAAAGCGGAAAGCAGCTTTCTTTCGGGAATCGACTGGGCGAAACGCCAGTCCGCCACCCTGTTTGAATTGATGGCTGCGACGGACCTTGCTGAGCTGTTGTTAAAGCAGGATCGCATGTCGGACGGCTACAAACATCTCAACGCGGCTATTGGTCGAATGCCGGAGGGAATTGTATCACCCGCTCACGAGCGCGCCCTACAAATCCTCGACCGGTTTCAATTCGGCACCAAGGCTGCCGGCTAGTCTAGCTCGCAATGCGCTGCAGCACTCGCCTCGCAGCGTCGAACACCCAGTTGGCCGACTGCCAGCGGTAGCGAGCTGACCACCGAGTGTGCCGCCCGTCGCGTTGTGGCAGTCCTCGCCAACCAAAGCGCCGGCAGACGCTCTGAACGAAATCCCTGCACCTGTCGCTCGACCCACCGCCGCCGTTGATGCCGATTTAGAAACCGCTCCAATCGTACACAGCGACGACCGCCGCAGAAGACGTCTTGGCGTTAGAACGCGCAGCCAAAAGCGCGCTGGTTCGGTCACGGTGCGTGGGGTAGGATCAGCGCATGGATCTTTCGCACCCGACGGCCGGAGCGACAGAACTCCCGGCGAACCAACTCGATCGCCTGCGGGTCACCTCGCTGCATTGGGCGATCGTAGTCCTGTGCGCCCTTGGCCTCGCCTTCGACGTGATGGAGTCGGCGCTCAGCTTTGCGCTCTCGGTGGCATTCTTGAGTCCACCGCACCAGGTCGCGCCGTATCAGCTCGCGCTCCTGCTCGGATCGATTGCCGCTGGCGGCGCGGTCGGCGCCCCGCTGCTCGGGTGGCTTGCGGACCGCAGCGGGCGCCGCCTTGCGCTCAGCTTGAGCCTGCTCGTGTCGGCGGTGACCTCGCTGCTGGCTGCGGCGAGCCCGGATGTCGCTTGGTTGACATTCTTCCGTGTGCTGTCCGGGATGGCGCTCGGCGCCTATCCGCCGCTGATGGCCACCTATCTTTCCGACGTGCTGCCGGCGGCGCGCCGCGGCATGCTGATCCTCCTGGTCGGCGCTTTAGGCTCTCTCGGCGCGCCTGCCGTCGTGTTCTTGATCCGCACCCTCACGCCACTGCAGCCATTCGGCCTCGACGGCTGGCGCTGCGCGCTGATCATCGGGGCCGTCGGCGCCGCCGCGACCGGCGCGGCGTTTTGTACGCTGCCGGAGTCGCCACGCTGGCTGGCCGCCGCCGCGCGCTTCGAAGCCGCCATCGATGCGTACAACCGCTTTTTCCGCCATGCCGGATACGAGGCCGTTCGGGCTGACGCGCGGCTGCATGCGCCCGTTGCCGGTGTCGAGCGTGCGAACTTCTGGTTCGGTGCAGCGGGTGCGTATCGGCCGCGAACAGCTCTGCTCTGCGCGCTATATTTCCTCGCCTCTTGGGGGATGAACAGCTTTCCGCTGCTCAGCGGCGCTGTGCTGGTCGAAAAGGGATTCCGCGTTGCGGATTCGCTGCTCTATCTCGCCGTCTCGCTGTTCGGCCCCTCGATCGGCGCGCTGCTGGCGGCAACCTTCATCGATCGGATCGAACGGCGTACGACGCTGGCGCTATGCGCGGCCGCAATGGCGGCCACGGGTATCGGGTTTGCGACCAGCAATGCGCCGATCCTGCTAATGGCGACGGGCACGGCATTCAATATGATGGTTGCGATCTATGGAGGCGCGCTGTCGGTCTATGGTGCGGAGCTGTTTCCGACCGCGCTGCGCGCAACCGTCACTTCGACCGCCTGGGCGGTGAATCGCGTAACCTCCGCGCTGGCGCCGCTCGTCCTGCTGCCGCTGCTCAAATCTGCCGGCCCGCTCGCTATGACGGCGGCGATCGCTTTAGCCATGTGCGGCAGCGCGGCCCTTCTCGTTGCGTTCGGCGAACGCGGCCTCTCGGGCAAGCCGGTGGTGTAGGGTCCGATAAAGTCAGGTTGAATTGATGCCGCGGTGACGGTCCATTTTTTCCCAGTCCCATAAGGGTGACGGAAGAGCGCTAAACATATCCAGCGACGGCAATTGTGTCTCACCCAAGGGTCTACAAATTGAAGACTAGAGCTCCTAGAAAATTCAATGAGGATCCCTCTGTTGGAAAGTACGAAATACTCGGATGATCGGTATATGCGATGCCGACCGTTCCATAAACGCCCGGCATCAAACGTGCAAAGTAGGTGAGGCTATATGTGTTGGTGTACTTGTTCGCAAATACGTTGGTAAGTGCGGAATTCAGATTTGTTAGAGCGGTAATATATTTGCTAATATCATTGTGCGTATAGCTAAAGGTTAGCATGTCTTGCGGACGGCTATCAAATGGCCCGATCCAATATACGCGTGTCTCGTAATACTGGTAAAATGCCGCGGTTTCCGGCGGCGTATACATGTATGTAAACCCAGCATATATTCCGCGGTAGGACGACGCATCCGAAGACGGAGCCTGCTGCCACAGCTGTTGATCTGCCAAAAGGTAAACTCCAGGCACGTTGGACTTTGTGCCGGCACTTCTCACCGATGAAAAATCGGTGAACTCGGTTGTATTAAGTATCAGTCCGCCTCGTACCCACGTCGACAGAACGCCTGATTTTTCGTGCTGCCGATAACCAAGCTCATCCAGCAGAAAAACTCCGGTCCCCGCAACGTCAGAGCCGAAATTTGGCCAACAATTATTCTTGCTGCGGCTGATCTCGTCGTAAATCGGGTTGCCGGTAACGCCTCTTACCGGGAGACTCCGTTGAACATAAATCTGGTCGTATACGGTATCAGTGATATTCAGTTTCGCGCGCAGGCCCGGTGCAAATGCGGGTACAATCGCCATGCCGAGTTCGACCGGAATCGAGGCCGCGGAGCCGAAGGGTTGCGCGTAATTCCCTCCAATGCCTAGCCCAATTAATTCTGCGATAGGAGCAAGCCAACCGACCTTGAACTCAACCTTGTTGTCAAAGAGCGGTTGATACCAAGAGACACCGACAACTCCGGCATCGTTGACCAAAAAGGCTTCATTATTTGATGTCTGGGACACGATATGGGCCTGGAGTTTGCCCTCCCTCGAGGCCGACTCGTCCGAGATCATAAGTTAGATATGTATTATGGTTATAACCAAGGCCGAACGACTCGCCAAAATAGGCCTGGTTGCCTGCACAAATCCCTCCCAGATGGTTCTGATACGTGCACGGTGGATAGGAATTTGGCACGCTGCGAGGCGTATCCAACATATTTGCCTGGCTTAGCGTTATCCCGAAGGACAGAAATCCGATTCCCTGAGAGGCCAACGCTGTGCGGAAGCCCCCATCGTCGAGAAGAAGCGTATCGGCAAACGACGGAAACGGAATATTCCATCCCTTGTAACCAAGTACCTTATCCAGGGCGCGAAGGTTATCCAGGGTGGAGCGGCCGTTGGTGTCATTGATCGGAAGAACCGGACGGTTGTCATCTTCTGTTTTCTTTGCGACGGGTTTTGCTTGCGTTTTCTTTGCCACGATCTTTTTTTCGGATGACTTCGATTTGGTGTTTGCCGCGGGCGCGCTTAATGAGCGAATCGAATCGGGGGTTTCAGCGCGGGTCGGTGTAGCGGAGAGTTGCTGCGCCAGCATACAAGCAGCACCTGTGACTATGAATATTCGCGCTTTATCGCCGCGGCTATGTCGTTTGGGAGATGTGCAGATCAAAGTCCGTAGGATTGCAACAACGTCTTGATCCATAGGAGTCCTCCAAGGAACGGCTCATCGCGCTGCCCTACTCAACCTCGCACTCTGGCTGCGAGGTGGACACCTTCGACCCGTAGCGCATAATCCTCCGGCCGCATCCAGGGCGGCCTTTGCTGCCAACGCCGAAGTTGCTCCGCCGATTGCGGAGGAACACGTTCCAGCGCTTCGCGCGCCTCGTCCAATTGCCCGAGATAAGCGTGCGACGCGGCGACGTACTCGTAAGGGGGAGCATAGCTCGGGCGCAGGCGAACAACTTGGCGCAATGTCTGCAGCGCAGCGACGAAATCGCGTGAAAAAAACTGCAAGAGCGCACGCCAGATCGACCAAAGCCAAATCAGGGGATCGTGTGGGCTGGCACGCATTGCCTGCTGCAACCGCTCGAGCGCTTCCTCTCGATAGCCGCCGAACCCGAGTACGCAACCAAGCATGCTGATGACAAAGGCGCTGTTTGGATTGAGGGCAACCGCGGTGCGCGCTTCGGCGATCGCCGCCTCCCACTCGCCGCCCCACATCATCATGTGTGCCAGCACAGCATGCGCCATCGCATCCTTGTCGTCGAGCGATACCGCGATTTGCGCTTCTTCACGCGCGGTTTCTTGAACCTCCAGGAAAGGACGACTCGAGAAGTGCCAGATGTCCCACTGGAGAGCCAGCGCATTTCCGTAGTGGCCGGGAGCGAAATTCGGATCGAGCGCGATAGCTTGGCGAAAAAAGGTCTGTGCGGTCTGGTTTTCCTCCGGTCGGTATTTGTTGAAGTGCCAAAGTCCTCGCTGGTAGGCTTCCCAGGCATCGAGCCGCTCCGGCGGCTTGCGCAACACTCGCTGCTGCTCGGCCTCAGCCAGCGCCGGCTCGATGACTCCCGCAACACTCGCCGTGATCTCGTCCTGCACGGCAAAGATATCGCTGAGATCGCGGTCGTATCGCTCGGCCCAAATATGGGCGCCGGAGATCGCGTCGATCATTTGCGCGGTGACGCGCACCCGATTTCCGCCCTTGCGCACCGATCCTTCGAGCACATAGCGCACACCCAGTTCGCGCGCCACCTGCTTCACAGCAACCGCCTGGCCCTTGTAGGTGAAGGTCGAGTTGCGAGCGATCACAAACAGCCACCGAATGCGGCTCAATTCCGTGATAATATCCTCAACCATGCCATCGGCGAAATATTCCTGCTCGGGATCACCACTCATATTCTGAAATGGCAGTACCGCGATCGAGGGCTTGTCCGGCAGGGCGAGCGCCGGCCTTTCCCTCGGCGCGCTCCGGCCAATCAGTACGCGATAGACGCGGACCGGACGCGCGATGTTCTTGAGCTGCTGCAGGCCCATATCTTCGAATGGGATGGTGAACTTGTCGCGCACTTGCTGATAGGACGAGTCCGAGATACAAATGCCGCCGGGCTCCGCTATGCTTTCCAACCGCGCCGCGATATTCACGCCGTCGCCATGAATATCCTCGGCTTCGATCATGATATCGCCAAGGTTGATCCCGACGCGAAACTCGATCCGGTGCGCATCTGTAACATTCGCGTTGCGCTCGGCCATGCCGCGCTGGACGTCCATTGCGCAGCGCACGGCGTCCACCACGCTCGGAAACTCGATGAGAATGCCGTCTCCGGTGGTCTTGACGACGCGCCCACGGTGCGCCGCAACCTCCGGGTCCATCAATTCGCGACGGCAGGCCTTCAGGCGTGCGAGAGTGCCTTCCTCGTCAGCTCCCATGAGTCGGCTATAGCCAGCCACATCGGCGGCAAGGATGGCGGCGAGCTTGCGTTCGATCCGCTCGGAAGGCACAGGGGAGCCCTCTCGTGACCTGTAGCGAAAGCCTAGCCCAAAGGTACCTCCAATTCAACGTCAGCCGTTCGCGCTCCGCTTCGGAAATTCGAACACAAGGCACGTCGTCGTCGCATGCGCAAGCAGCCGATCCTTTGCATCCGTGATGCGCGCCTCAGCGGTAGCAACGCGGCGGCCGGCGTTGAGTACGCGGCCCTCGGTGCGGATCACGCCGCTCGTCTTGCTCATGCCGCGCACGAATGAGATCTTGAACTCCAGCGTGGCATAACCACTGCCCGCGGGCAGCGTGCTCTGCACCGCGAGCCCCATCGCGGAATCCAGGAGGATCGCGGCATAGCCGCCATGCACCGAGCCGATCGGATTGTAATGGCGCAGGCCCGGCACGCTGTGAATCACGACGGCGCCGGGTTCAACCGTGCAGTCGAACGGCTCGACCGTCTGCATGATCGGCGGCTCCGGTAATCGTCTCGCGAAGATCGCGCGGACAAAATCGAGCCCCGACATCGATGCCATCACGTCGATGGGTACGATGCCATATTCGACAGCGTGCTTGCCGGATTTATCGTCCATGATCTCTCAACACACGGCGTCGTCATGCCGGAGCTGATCCGGGCATTTATGATTATTCAGAGAGAATTGCCGAGCTGCGCAACCAATTTTCGCATGGGCCAATGTGACGTTCAAACAAGCTACCGTCTTGAAGGCTGTTATCGCGGCTAGAACGTTCCTGCCGTGTTTGTTCCGAAAACGCGCCCGTGTGCCTTCAAAGCAAACGCCTCCAGCGCGTGAACGACCGCTTTGCGTGAGAGCGAGAATTCCAGCGAGGTCGGTTTTTTGACCCTGTCAATGCCAACATCCGAGGGCGCTCGCGTGCGACAGCGCACGTCAGCGGCGGTTTGAATATTTCCGGACACCAAGGGCGACGAGGAAATTTTCGCGAATGCGCCAGCCACAGTGAGGCATCGCGCCGAGGCCAGCTGCTAATGTCGGCAGCAAATTCCGCAAGCGTTCGCCGCTGTTCACCAGCGTCTTTTTCAGCGAA